>CAXXHO010000003.1:0-2361765 GCA_963667725.2 Treponemataceae bacterium | reverse complement strand
CAATTTGGTTTCGTTGGCAATCGCCGAGGTCCTCCTGACCATCGGGCTGGTCGTATCGCTGAACGCTTCCCGAAAGCAGATCGGCCTCTCTTTCCCATCTCGTCCTTACTCTCTATCCTCTAGCCTACCTTGTCGCTGTTCTATCCCCATACAGCCATCATACGTACGTTATCCTCCTCATCGCCATGCCGCCCATCGTCGAAGTTCTCTCTCCCCGCGGGCAGAAGCTGCTATGGCTCTTCTACTCGAGCTTCTTCATCGTCGTGGCGAATGTACTTGCCGCAGCTGGTATCACGACCTCGTGGGTGCGCGACTTCTCTGCCAGCGATATCATAGTCTTCCACTCCGCCACATCCATCGTCGCCGCGCTTAGCTACCTTAGAGACAGGCAGATGGTTCATTACCTCGAAGCTCAGGCATACCGCATCGTCAGAGACGAAGCCACGGGGCTGCCTACCGCAGCCGCTTTGGGGGAGGCCCTGCGGACCTCTGATGTTGGCATCCTCTGTGTCGTATCGATAGACAATTTCTATGAGCTCGCGGCGTTCTTCGGCTATGAGTTCTGCGATGAAATCGTAGTGTACGCGGCCTTCCGCCTCCAGGACGCGACTCGAAGGCTTGGAGGTCGGTGCTTCAAACTCCACGGGAGGGATTTGGGTATCATGTTGCCCTGGGAGGGAATGGACGAAACCAAGGCAGATCGATATGTCCAGGAATTCCATGCCTCCATCGGCGGCCCGGTTGCATTGAAGGGTAAGAACGTGGAGATTCAATACTCCATTGGGTATACCTTTTTTAGGGATGGGAAGGCGGCCAAGGCGCTCAACGAGGCGGGCGCTGTCCTCTGGCGCGGATCAGGCCGCCATGGCGTGTATAGGCACGAAGATTCTGTGGATACGGCGGCTGTGGATCTCGCCTTCTCCCGGCTTGCCACGCTCTCCCGATGCGTCCGTGAAGGAGGTCTCGAGGCCCATTTTCAGCCTGTGCTGTCTCTGACCGACGGCCGACGGGCCTGGTACGAGACGCTCCTTCGAGTGAGAGGGGATACGGGAAAGCTGGAGGAGCCCTCCGCCTATCTGGAGCTGGCGAAATCCGCGGGGTACTGGGGCGGGATCACCGATTTCGTGTTGGCGCGCGCGATCGAACGGATCAAGTCCGGGTTCGGGTCGGTTTCAGTCAACATCGGAGCCATCGACTTAGGGAGAGAAGGATTTAAGAGTCTAGCCGTCGAAGGGGGAGCCCTGGCCCGCGAACATGGCTGCAGACTCATCCTTGAGCTTCTTGAGACTGATACGGGGTATCTTTCCGATGAGGAACTCAAGGTCGTAAGGATGCTTCGGACGGCCGGATGCCTTATCGCCATCGACGACTTTGGCAAGGGGTATTCGAACTACTCACGACTTCTCGACTTTCCCATCGATATCGTAAAGTTCGATATGTCGCTTATTCAGAGAGCGGCCAACGAGGCCTCTGTTGGAGTTCTCGTCGAGGGGCTTGTGCGATTCTGCTCGGGCTTTGGTCTCCTCACCGTGGCCGAGGGCGTTGAGACTGAGCGAGAGGTGGCCTATGTAAAGGCTATAGGTTTTGATTATGGGCAAGGCTTTTTCTGGTCACGGGCCGTCCCCGCGGCCGAAGCTCCCGCGTCGAGGCCATGGGAGACTGACGCGCCTTGACGCTGTCCGCGCGAACAGATATCCTTTTATCCAGAGCCTTTCCATAAGGAGAAATACATGAGTGTTATCGAATACGTCGAGGCGCGCGAAATCCTGGATTCACGCGGCAATCCCACTGTCGAAGTGGATGTCGTCCTCGAGGACGGCACCCTGGGCCGCGCCGCCGTTCCGTCGGGCGCATCCACCGGTGAATATGAAGCCGTGGAACTCCGCGACGGGGACAAGAAACGCTATCTCGGCAAGGGCGTCCTCGCCGCCGTCGAGAACGTGAACACGGCCATAGCCGGCGAAATCTGCGGACTCGACGCTCTCGAGCAGGTCGACATCGACAGGACCCTCATCGAGCTCGATGGCACCGAAAACAAGGGCAAGCTGGGCGCCAACGCCATGCTCGGCGTCTCGATGGCCGTCGCCAGGGCCGCCGCCGATTATCTCGGCATTCCCCTCTACAAATATCTCGGCGGGGCTCACACCACGCTTCTTCCCGTCCCGATGTCCAACATCATCAACGGCGGAAAGCACGCCGACAACAAGATCGACTTCCAGGAATTCATGATCATGCCCGTGGGCGCCGAATCCTTCCGCGAAGCAGTGCGCATGAACACCGAGGTCTTCCACAATCTCAAGAGCCTCCTGAAAGGCGCCGGCCACAACACCTCCGTGGGCGACGAGGGCGGTTTCGCCCCCAACCTCGACAACGAGGAAGCCCTGCAGTTCATCATGAAGGCCATCGAGAAGGCCGGCTACAAGCCCGGCGAGGAGATCGCCATCGCCCTCGACTGCGCCTCCAGCGAGCTCTTCGACGAAGGCGGACGCAAGGGCTACAAGTTCTGGAAGACCAACCCCGACAAGCTCTTCAGCGCCGACGAGATGATCGAGCTCTATACGAAGTGGGTGGGCAAGTATCCCATCATCTCCATCGAGGATGGCCTCGACCAGAACGACTGGGAAGGCTACGTGAAGCTCACCAAGGCCCTGGGGAAGAAAATCCAGATCATGGGCGACGACTTCTTCGTCACCAACACCAAGCGCCTCGAAAAGGGCATCGCGATGGGCGCCTGCAACTCCGTCCTCATCAAGCTGAACCAGATCGGCACCGTCACCGAGACGATCGAAGCCATCAACATGGCCAAACGCGCCGGCTACACCGCCGTCGTTTCCCATCGCTCGGGCGAGACCGAGGATACCTTCATCGCCGACCTCACCGTGGCCATGGAAACCGGGCAGATCAAGACCGGCTCCATGTCGCGCACCGACCGCATCTGCAAGTACAACCAGCTCATGCGCATTGAGGACGAGATGGAAGGCATCGCTGAGTATTGGGGTAAAAAGGTATTTTACAACGTCCGCGGCTGATTCTGTACAGTGACTTCTGAACGAGATGACCTTAGTTTAGCAAAAAGCGAGGGCCGTTCTAAAAGGGACGGCCCTTTACTTTAACGTTGATTCCAGACGCGCTTTTCTCTTTTCCCAATCGGGCATCAGGCGGGACAACCGAGCATAAAATTCGGGGCCATGATCCCTGTGTTCGAGATGGCAGAGTTCATGGCAAAGCACATATTCGACGCAATGCCTTGGAGCGCGGATGAGGTCGAGGTTGAGGGTGAGGATCCCGCCGCGCGAGAGACTTCCCCAGCGACGCCCCATCGTCTTGACGACCAACCTCGGCATAATCCCTCCCCCGGGAAAAGCGCGCTTCCATTCTCGCTCTAATAGCGGGGGGAAAATCCGCTTCGCTTGGTTCCGGTACCATTGCTGAAGCAAGATTTTAATCGTCATTGGATCAAGGTCGGAAGTGGAAACCATGAGCCACCCGCTTTGTAACGTGACAGGCTTTTCCGAACTATCCAAAATCTTCAGCCGATACGACTTGCCGAGGAAGAGATGGCTCTCTCCCGCCACGTAGCTTCGAGGGGTTGAACGCGGGTTGAAACCCTGGAAATAATCTATTTGCCGCTTGATCCAGTCCGAACGCGCGAGCAATCGCCGTTCGATCTGACCGCGTTCTGTGCCGAGAGGGGCCCGGACATGGACGGAACCGTCCAGCTGAACCGCGATGCCCAGGGTTTTCCTCGCAACCCATTCGACCTGGTATTCGAAATCGATCATCTTCATCGCATTCTATGCCGGGCGACCCGCAATACCTCGTCCATGACAGTATCCATGGCATCAGGAGCGAGCTCGATACCATAGGAACCTCGTACGACATCGAAGAGAAAATCGTCCATATCGTTCCGTACACGTTTCTCCGCGTCGGGATCGTCCCAAAAATGCACCTTCCAGTGCCGTTTGAGAATGTCGTCGAAGGCAAGAGCCGAATCGATGGAACTATTCAGCGCGGCATCGGAGGGTTTTCCGTCGGGGGCGAGGCTCTGCATAACTACGCCATAGAAAGCCAGCGCGTTGTCCCGCCCGGCGAGCCGCTCGGGGGCATTCTCGTGCCGCTTTGTTTCCACGGCTTCGCGGATTGAAGTCGCCTTGTCCAGATACTCCAGCTCGGAAATTCTCTGGGCGCGGAAGTCGTCGATCGTCTCTTGGATCAAGGCCGAAAAGCGCTTGTAAAATGCGGGATCTTCCCCCATCCTTTCGTGGATCGTGTGCTTGGTCGAATAGGCGATCCGGTCCGCCTTTGCCCCGGCCGCGTTTTCGCCATAGACACCCTGCTCCGCCTTCACTTCCCAAAAAGCGACATTATCGAAGATATTCACCGGCTCATTGAGTTGGGTGACCAAATCCGCGGAGATGTGCGTATCGAGAAGCTTTTTGATCCGGGGTTCGTAATCCTTGTAATCGATCGCTTCGGCGTAGCGTCGCTGTACGGCGAACTTGAGATTCTGGAAACGTCTCAGGTCGGTCTGATATTCATCCAGCTTCGCTTTGCTGGTCTCCGTGAGGAAGCGTTCGGAAGAATAGGCGATCGTGAGCGTTTTCAGATAAGCGGTGAGACGTTTGTAGAATTCTTCGCGCCTCGCGTCGTCGGCCAAGTGGCGTTCGAAGGCTTCTTCGTCGTCCGAGTTCCGCATGGTTTTAAAAACATCCCATAGATCGGAGTGGCGTTGGGGCAGCTTTTTTACTTCTTCCTGTATATCGGTCAGGCTGCCCAACAGATCGGACTCGTCGTAGTCTTCGAGGGCCTCGTACATGGTGAGGGCCTTGTCCAGTTCGCCCAGGCAGCCCGAGTAATCCACGATATAGCCATATTCCTTACCTTCGCAGAGCCGGTTGACCCTCGCGATGGCCTGAAGGAGGGAGTGTTCTCTCAGTGTTCTGCAAAGATACAGGACGGTGTTTCTCGGGGCGTCAAAACCTGTGAGGAGCTTGTCCACCACGATGAGAATCTCGGGGTCCTCCCCGTATTTGAATTGATCGATGATAGACTTGGTGTACTCTTCTTCCTTACCGTAGCGCTGCATCATCTTCCGCCAGAAAGCCACTACCTTGTCCTCCGGCTCCCCTTCGGCCTCCTCAAAACCTTCGCGTACGTCGGGCGGGGAGATGATGACTTCGGAGGATACTTCGCCTAATTCGTCCAGATAGTCCTTATAGAGAAGAGCAGTCAGTTTGCTCGGGGCTACGAGTTGGGCCTTGAAAGGCGTTCCCTTCCAGTTCGCCGCGAAATGGCGCGAAAGGTCGAAAGCCCTCATGTAGACGACCCGTTCGGCCTTCTGGAGCATCTCGGAGCGCGAGTACTTGTGCTTGAGATCAGCCTTCTGCTCTGGGCTCAATCCCGCCGTGTGGCGTTCGAACCAAAGATCGATGGCTTCCTTGTCCTGACGCATCTCGACGAGGCGTCCTTCGTAGAGGAGGGGAAGGACAGCCTTGTCTTCCACGGCCTGGCGGATGGAATAATGCGGTTCGATGAGGCCGCCGAATTTGGCGAAACTGTTCTTCTCCTTTTTGAGCAGGGGAGTGCCCGTAAACCCTAAATAGCATGCGTGGGGGAACATCTGGCGCATCCGGGCGGCAAAGCTGCCGTAATTGGTGCGGTGCCCCTCGTCCACGAGGAGGAAAACATCGCTGGAGTCGTCGATAAAGTTCTGCGCCTCCAAAGCTTTGGCGAATTTATGGATCAGGGTGGTGACGATCGCGGCCTCGCCCCTGCCGAGGAGCTCGAGGAGGTTTTTCCCGGACGTCGCCCTGGCCGGGGCGAGGCCGCAGGCCGCGAAGGTGTTGCCGAGCTGCTTGTCCAGATCGTCGCGGTCGGTGACGAGGACGATGCGTGGATTTGGGGCGATCGAGCCCAGGGCGAGGCTTCGCGCGAGCATAACCTGGGTGAGCGACTTGCCCGAGCCCTGGGTGTGCCAGACGATGCCGCCCCTCCTTCGCCCCTCTCCATCGAAATCCAGAACGCGCGCGAGGGTGGATTTGACGACGAAATACTGCTGATAGCGGGCGATCTTCTTGATCCCCGCCTCGAACACCGTGAATTTGTACGCGAGTTCGAGGAGCCGTTCCGGCCTGCAGAGACTGTGGATAGCCCGATCCTGGTCGGTGATCATCCGTTCCTCGGCTTCGAGTCCCTCGAACCAGGACCTTGCGCGGACAAAGTCACCCGAGAAGAAGGCTGTCTTTTCGGATGGGCTTAGTACCCGATGGATGGATTCCGCGACAGCCTTATCCCTACCGCCGATTTCTTTCCATATGGACCAGAACTTTGCCGGCGTTCCCGCGGTGGCATAGGTGGCGCCGTTCTTGTTGACGCCGAGAACGAGCTGGACATAGGCGAAGAGGCGGGGGATATACTCCTCGCCCTGGTTGCGCAGCATTTGTGAGACAGCCTGGTTCAAATCCTCGCCCGGCGCCTTGCACTCGATGACGGCAAAGGGAATGCCGTTCACGAAGAGCACGATATCGGGTCGCGCGGTCTCGTCGCTCCGCTCCCGCTCCACCGGGAATTCCGCCGTCACATGGAAACGGTTGGCTTCGGGATGTGCCCAATCGATGTAGATGAGGGGGAAGCTCTTCGTGTTGCCTTCTATCGTCTGTTCGGCGGAAAACCCAAGGGTGAGGAGGTCATAGATCACCTCGTTGGTTCGCTGCAGTCCATCGTATTTCACGTTCTTGAGACGTTGTACGGCTGATTGAATATTTTCTTCGCTGAAACGGTATTCGCCGCCGCGGTATCGGATACGATTGAGTTCTTTGAGCCGATCGCGCACAATCCCTTCGAGCAGAAAATTCCCAAGCCTGCCGTTTCTCTGGTGCCGCGCCTCCTCGGGCGTCAGGTACTCGTACCCAAGGTTGATGAGTTGGGCTATCGCCGGAATCTGAGAGAGATATTTCTCGGTGAAGGGCATGCTACTCATAGCGAGGCCTCCTTTTCCAATTCGGGCGGCTCCCATTCACCGGAGAGGAGCTTGTTCATGAGGAAGGACTTTTCTGCATTTAGGCGTATTAGATGTTGGTTCAGAATATCAATTTCTCTATTGGCGGTTGAGAGTATTTCTCCATACTTTTTTTGCTTTACAATCGGTGGCAACGGGATTCTTGTAAGCATCAAATCTGGGATGCTTATCTGTTTCCCATCTCTGATACCGATGACAGCGAGAGAGAGGTATTTATCAATGAATATTCTACTTTTGAAAAAGTACTTGAAGTATAAAGAATCAATATTCGCTTTAGGGCGGAGTACTGTGTACGCAGGACTAATGATGCCGCGATATTTGGAATACTCAAGGCCTCCTTGGAATGAACGGAGGCTTACAGCAAAATCACCAGGAGTGATCAATTTATATGCATTAACTTCGCCTTCTGGGGACATGACCCGTCCAGATAATTCTGTCCTTGGAATAACACCGTGGTTTTGGGTTACAGAGAGAAGTTGTTCTATCGGATGATTTTTATCTGAAATTATACTGAATAGTTCGCCCAAATTGACGGATTTCCACTCATACTGATGTGCTTTCAATATATGGCTAACTATCCAATCTTTTTGCTTTACTTTTTCTGTAATAAGCTTCTCAACTTTCTCAATGAAAGAAGCCCATACAGAAAGGATGGAGGTTATTTCTTCTTGTAATTGAATATTTGGGTATGAAATCTTTAGTTCTTTTAAAAATGAAGTATCAAGCTTCCCTGTTCCGTGACCTGAAGATTCAACATGATCCAAGATCGTCTTCTTGTCTTTTTTAAGCGCATATGCCAGATAAAGTGGGTCCACCGCTTCTTTAGGGATCAACCCCTTCAAATCTTGATTAATTGCTAATTCAGTCGAGGAAATACAAACAGGAAAATCTCGGTGTAGCATCATTCCGCGAACAAGAATAAGAATAGTATTAGCCGGTACAAGTGAGGCTACTTGTTTCCCTTGTTCTGATAAAGAATCGATTGAGCTTTTAATATGGAATTGCTTTAGATCTTTTGCGGAAACCCAAGGAATTTTCCCATTCCAAAAGGCTTCATTTTTCGTGTCAGGTGTATTGCCAGATACAAAAGTGACTATATCTTTAAGCTTTTTATTATGCCAAGTATTCAATTCTTTTCTCCTAGATTCATCCAAGCAGTTATGCTCATTCTGAACCCCCAGCCTTCTTCAGCCCTTTACCCGATCCCAAGCTCTTCCTGTCTTGACTCTTTATGCGCCTTTCGAGTTTCTTGATATCTTCCTCAGGCGGAAGTTCTTCTGGCCTGATATCCCGCTGGGTGAGGACACTCCTGACATCAAGGTTATTCTGGACATGCTCGCCGGCGATGGCATTCTCGCCTCGAAGATCGTTTTTCTTGACGTTGAAGTTCGTCATCTCGGTGGCGAGGTCCTTGGCTTTGATGGTGATTGTGGGGAGAAAATCGGCGAGAGGCCGGCCGTCGGGCACGCCGAGCTGTTTCTTCATCGTGAGGGTGCTGCGCCCGCCGAAGAGGGCCGAGTCGCCTTTGCTCCTTATTCTGGCGAAACCTTTATCGTCGACCCCACGTTCGTAGATCATCTTCGATAGTTCCGTCTCGGTGGCCACCAGCTTCTGTCTGGCCGAGAGTCGCTCCGATAAGGCCAGTCGCTCTGCTATGAGCTCCTGTTTGCGGGTCTGTAGGGCGAAGTAGCTTTGGGCGAAGGCTATCTGTTCCTTTCTTGGATCGCCGTTTTGGGCGATGAGATAGCATGCGTATCGTGTGAGCATGATATCGTCGATCGCCCTTGTCGCGCCCTTGGGAAGGGCGATCATTTTCGTGACCTCGCGAAAATGATCGGTGATGGGGATTCCCCCCTTCTCGCATGATGTTTTGGCCCGATCGATGACTTTGGCGAAGTTTTCCCATCGATCATACCCCAGGAGTGCCATGAGAGCCCTTGCGAGCCAGAATTCGACGCCTTCTTCTCTCTGTACCGCGAGTTCAAAGGAAGTGTTGAGGGATTGAATCAATTCCTTATCCATAAATACCTCCTCGTAAAGCAATTCCTATACACCAAGTTCCCGCAGGTACGCTTTCATCTTCGCCCTGACTTCAACGAGTTCGTCTTCAAGTCTCTCGATTTCCGCCTCAACGGCCACGATATCGATCTCTTCCTCCTCTTCGTAGGTATCCACGTAGCGGGGGATGTTGAGGTTGAAGTCGTTGCCCGCGACCTCCTCGACCGTCGCCAGATGGGCGTACTTTTCGTGGTCCTTTCGTTCGCCGACCGCGGCGAGGATCTTGGCGATGTGCTTGTCGAGAAGGATGTTTTGGTTCTTGCCCGGCTGGAAATCTCCGCTCGCGTCCACGAAAAGAATGTCCTTCCGCGCCGAGAGTGGACCCCCCTTTTCGCGGCCGCGGTTGAAGACGAGAACGGCCACGGGAATCGAAGTGCTCGGAAAGAGGTTGGCGGGAAGGCCGACAACGGTGTCGAGCAGATTGTCCTCGATGAGCTTGCGGCGGATACGGCCTTCGGCCCCACCGCGGAAAAGGACGCCGTGGGGGACGACCACGGCAACGCGGCCTTCCTTTTCGATGGCCGATTCTATCATGTGGGTGATGAAGGCGTAGTCACCCTTGCTCTTGGGAGGAAGGCCTCGCCAGAACCTTCCGAAACGGTCGTCCTTGGCTTCCTCGGCGCCCCATTTGTCCAGGGAGAAAGGAGGATTGGCCACGACAACGTGGAATTTCATGAGACGGTTCCCGTCCACGAGGGCGGGGCTCGTGAGGGTGTCGCACCATTCAATCCTGGCCGAATCCACGCCGTGGAGAAACATGTTCATACGGGCCAGTGCCCAGGTGGAGCCGTTCACTTCCATGCCGTAGAGCGCGTAATCGTTTGATCCGACGGCCTTGGCCGCTTCGAGGAGGAGGCCGGCGCTGCCGCAGGCGGGATCGCATATCGTATCGCCCGACCTGGGGGCGGCGAGGCGGGCGACGAGTTCCGAAACTTTATGGGGCGTATAGAATTCCCCGGCCTTTTTCCCCGCGTCGGCGCCGAAGCGCTCAATCAGGTAGATGTAGGTGTTGCCGATGACATCTTCGGAAACCAGATTCGGGCTCAGGTCGAGTTCAGGCTTGTGGAAGTCCTCCAGAAGATTCTTGAGCCGCCGATTTCGGTCCTTCGTCTGACCGAGGTTGGCTTCCGAGTTGAAGTCGATGTTGCGGAAGACCCCTGAGAGCTTGGCTTTGTTGGCATCCTCGATGTGCTCCAGGACGATGTTGATGAGTTCGCCGATATTGGTGGCGGTCCGCCTTTCGTAGAGCGAGTAATAATCGGCGAGAAAGCTGTTCACCACTTTGATTTCTTTGGTCTTCTTGTTTTCTTCGGTGAGGGTGACGATGGGAAGGCTGAACCGCTCGCGCTCGAGGCGGCGGCGGATGCGCAGGTCATCGTCGCCGTACTGCTTCTTGTACAGCTCATAATGATTTCTCCAGATGTCGGATACATACTTGAGGAAGAGCATGACGAGGATATAGTCCTTGTACTGGGCCGGGTCCATCGCGCCGCGGAAACTGTCGCACGCGGCCCAGGCCGCGCTGTTGATGTCGTTCTGGTCAATCTTTGATGTCATATACATTCCTTCTTTTATCGAGCACCGAAACTTCCATAAGTCTCTGGTAATAATTCCTCTTGAGATCCGCCAGACGTCGGAGGATCAGCTCCTCCCGGTCCGCGAGGCTTGAGAATTCGACGATTTCTTCCTGTATTTCCAATGAAGGTAAGATTACCGGCAATCCTGCCAGGCATTCTTTCGGCACCATGCGGACCGATGTCCCTCTGGCGTGGCTCGCGAAATATGTTTGCGCGATAGGGTGGTTGATGAACCATTGCAGGTAAGCCGGACGCACATCCGCGGATGAAACCCGGATCCTGAAGAGAGGAGCCGCAAGGATTGTTCCCTGCGGTATATCTTTCACTATAGCGGTCGTGTTGTTGAGCCCTCTCGATCTAAAGATAAGGTCGTCGCGCGAAAGAAGATGCGCTTCGGTAAAACCTTGGTCTCTGATCCGTGCCGCGTCCCGAAATTCCACGCGCTGGTCCTCGGTGAGGTCGCGCATCTGAATGACCGTTATAATCCCAGCCGGGTCGGGTTCAACGCGATCGCGAAACGCCACACCGAGGTTGATCGACGCGATTTCGTCGAGTCGCAATTCTCGTTTTAGCAGTAATCTGGTTTCTGCCATACTTTGATGATAGTATGAAAATTTTCTGTTGTCAAGCAGAAAAAGAGTTACTGCGAAAAAATATAGTTCTTCGGGTGCCGTGCTACAGCAGCCACATAAGTGCCAGGACGACCGCCGTTGGCGCCACGCTCCTCCAGAATATTTTCTTAGCGATCCTCCATGCCTTGTGCTCCAGGTAGTCCACCCTGTATGCCGCGAACTTGCCTGTTATGCAGGCGCCGGGGATGCCCCCGGGGGGCGAGATCCACTGTCCGGCCAGCACAACATTCTTGAGGCCTTTGACGAAGGGGGAAGGGTAGGCCGTTCTCATGCTCGCCTCCTTCGGGAGGATGCAGGCCTGGTTATATCCGTTGTGCGCGTTGCAGTACCGCTTGTAGGTGCAGGGAGTCCAGGCGTCGAGCAGGGTCAGCTTGCCGCGGTATTCCGGCCAGGTTTTTTCGATTTTTTCCTTCACCAGGGCGGCGAGCTCCAATTTTTTCGCCTTGTAGGCTTCCTTGTCCTCGCCCAGCGCCTTCCAGTAGGCCCAGCTGGATCGATCCATGCCCCAGAGAACCTGGATGATCTGCTTGCCCGCGGGCGCGAAAGAAGGTTCATAGGCGAAGGTCTTCAGCGTGACGCGGTCGTTGAGCCAAGGCTCGACCTTAAGTTCGGGCGCGTCGAGGTTGATCTCGTGCTCGAGCAGGTCCCGCTCATCGTCGACTGCCCAGGCCGCCTGAAACATGCCGTAGATCGGGTAGGTGTCCGGATTGTCGAAATACTCCTTGAGCTTTTCGGGCATGTAGGATCTGTCGAGCAGCTGGGTGAAGGTGAAGTCGGCGTCGCAGGCGGGAATGATGTAGTCAGCCTCGACGCGCGAGCCGTCCTCGAGGACGATGCCGGTCGCCCTGTCTCCGGCGATCTCGATGCTCCGCACCGGCGCCGAACCGCGATAGACGCCTCCCAATTCCTCGAATCGCTCCTTCATTCGCAGCGCCGCGGCCCTGGATCCTCCGATGGGAACGCCGCCGTCCCCGCTCGCGAAATTGCCGTAGGCGATAGGGAAGGAATACGCCTTGGATTCCCTGGGGCAGAAATCGCTGAGGCAGCGCTGGATGAGCGGGTGCCTGAACTTGTTCATCAGATCCTGCGTGCTTTCGCGGGGATACCGTGCGAACAGTTTGAACATCTTCAGCGACTTCATGAGCAGCCAAATCCCGGAGATGCCGCCGAGTTGTTCACTTGGCACGCCGGCCGGGACGACGGTGGATGTGCCGAGCGCGACATTGCCGAACAGCGTGTTGATCTCTTCCTCATCCTCGGGCGACAGGGCGATCCATTCTTTTCGCGTCTTTTCGAGGTCGCTGTACAGGGAGAGCTTCTGTCCGTTCAGCCAGGAGGTATACATGACGTCATTTCTGAGCACGCCGATCGAATCGTCTATGAGTCGTGTCTCCCTGTACAGATCGTACAGGTCGCTGCCAGGCGTCGTGCCCATGAGCCAGTGGATGCAGTTGTCGATATGGTAGCCGCCGCGGTCCCATCCGGTGCATTCCCCGCCTGGAACGGCGTTCTTCTCGAACAGCTCCACCCGATACCCTGCCTTGAGGGCATAGATGCCAGCGCTGAGCCCGGCGACTCCCGCTCCGATGACGACGACCTTTTTGTTGTTTTCAGGCATTGGAATTCCCTTCATGCGCCACGATGTTCCGGTAGATTTTCTCGATATCGGCCTTGTCGGGAATGGCGATGCCGCGTTCTTTGTCGGCGAGGATGAGCAGAGTGTCGCCGCTCTTGATTCCCATCATGTCCCGCATATCCTTCGGGATGACGATCTGCCCCTTCTGGCCGACCTTCACCATGCTCATCAGCTTTCCTTCCATGGTTGCTCCTGTTCAACTAGTATGAACAGTATAACTAGTATAACTTGCGCGGACGATTGTCAAGGAGCGCTCAGCCTTTCAGCGCCCCCGCGGCCACGCCCGCCGTAATTTTCTTACGGAAGCCGACGTAGAACAGGATCATGGGGAGCATGCCTATGACGAGGGCGGCGAATTGCTTTCCGTAATCGGAGGAAAGGGCGCCGGAGAAGCGGTAGATGCCTAGCGGCAAGGACTTCAGGCCCGTGTTGCTGACGAGAATATTGATGAGGGCGAATTCGTTCCAGAGCGAGGGTATGTTCAGTATCGCCAAGGTCATGGCAATAGGGACGGACATCGGGACAATGATGGTGCGGAAAACCCGCGAGTACCCGGCGCCATCCAGCTGCGCCGCCTCGATGACGGCGTCCGGAATGCTTCTTACGTAGCCTGTGGCCAGGTAAATTCCCACAGGGAGCGCCGATCCGATATAGACGAGCAGGACACCCAGCCGCGTATTGTGGAAAAGCCGGAATTCCCCGCCCTTGAAAAGCCCGAGCGTACGCAGGAAATCGCCGAGGAGGCGGTCGAGCATCGTGACTTCCAGAAACAGGGGAACCATAAGGGACTGAATGGTCAGAAGGATACCGAGTATGAGGCTGCCATAGAGCAGCGGCGTGGCCTTTGATTTTATCTTCGCGAAGGCGAAACCCGTCCGCAGTGAGAAGAAAATGATCCCCGCCGTGGCTCCTACCGTGTAGAAAACCGAGTTGCCGATCAGCCTGCCGAATTCCCCTATCCTCCAAGCGCCGACATAGTTGTCCAGGGTCCAGGCCGATGGCAGCCCGAGCATATTCATCCTGAATTCGTTCGTGGTCTTGAAGGAACTCAGGAAGAGCCATACGAGGGGATAGATCGTTATGAAGCTGAAGAGTCCCATGACCGCGTAAGCGAGAATTCTCCCGATTACCGCGGACGGTCTCGTGCGTTGGTTTCGTCTGTACTGGGATTCCATCGCCCTACTCCTTTCCGCCGAACCGCTTTTCGAGGGCGAACATGATCAGTATCAGGGCGAGACTGAACAGCACGATCATAATGGCGATGGCATTGGCTAGGGGATAATTCGGGGCGCCCATGAATGCCGAGTCGTACATATAGATGGAAAGTACCTGCGTGACGCGGGCGGGACCTCCGCCCGTCATCGCGAGGATGAGGGCGAACCCGCTCAAGGATCCCGAAATGCAGAGAATGGTCGCGTTGAGAATCACGCCGGAAAGACTGGGCACGACGACGAAGCGCATCACCTGCATTTCCGAAGCGCCGTCGATTTCCGCCGCCTCGAGAATCTGAATGTCGATCTTCTGCATATTCGCGTGAAAGAGAATCAGGTAGGTCCCCGTCCACATCCAGAGCGTGACGAAGCAAATGGGAATCATGGCTAAATCGCGCTGGCTGAGGAATTCCGCGCTCCATTTGGGCGCGAGAAGATTGACGAGGTCCTGCTGAACCATGATCAGCTGATCCGGGCTGTAGCTGAGCAGGAAATCCTTGAGCTCGACGCGGGGGCTGGAAAAAATCGCTCCTATCGTCTGCGGACTTATCCCTATGATTTTGTCGACGAGGTTGTCCGTAACGCTGAGGGCGCCGGCTGAGCTGAACAGCTCGCTCAGCTTGGCTGAATACAGGCTTCTGTAGAGACGGTTGGCCAGATCGGCTATTGGACCGTAAGGAGAGAATATGATGCTCCACATTATGCCGATGACGATCGTCGAGATTATGGCCGGTACATAGAGGATGCCCTGCCAGAATGACCCGAATTTGACGATCTTGCGATAGATTAGGTAAGCGAACAGGAAACCGAGCGGCAGTTGTCCCAGTACCGAGATCAAGACGATATAGATGTTGTTCTTGAGGGCGTTCCAGAAGTACGGATCGGCGAAAAGCTTTCTGTACTCCTGGAACCCGGTGATCTTCCAGGGCTCACCCCCGAACATCTTGCCGCCGCCGAAATCGGACAGTGAGAGGATGACGGCGAGCACGATAGGGAAGGCGAATACGAAAAGGAACAGCAGATATGAAGGCAGAACCATGGACCAATACGCTCTGCCTCGTTCCGATTCTTTTCGATGCCTGCCTATCACTGACTGCCCCCTGGATTTGAGCCTGAAACAGAATGTTCTATATGATTGCGGGGTCCGAAACCCGCCGGCAAATAGGGACCATCGCGACGATGGTCCCAAAGCCTTATTTGCGCGAGGCGAGCCAGGCGTCCGTGGCGGCCTGAACGCTCTCCGCGACCTGCATGGGCGTTTTTGTGCCGAGGCCGATCTGCTGGAGTCCTAGGTTGAGCGGGGTGTAGATGCTCGTGTCCATGGCACCGTCGAGCACGTAGCTGGTCTTCCCGATGGAGGCATAGTACTGCGACATTTTCGTGGTGAAGGGCTCGAGCTTGTCGCTCTTTACGTCCTTGCGGGAGGTGATGTACTTGCCCAGTTCGAGATACTGGCGCTGAACGTCCTGCGAATATAGATACTTGAGAAGCCTGACGGCCGCTTTTTCCTTCGCGGAGCCGGCGGGGATGGCCGAGGAAATTCCGTAGCCGCAGCCGAGAATGGCGGAGACGACGCCGGGATTTTTCTCACCGGGGATGGCGGGGAAGTTGAAATATTCGAAATCGGATTCCTGCTTTTTGGGATCGATGAGAGCGATGCCTGAAGCCTTGTCGGTGATGAAGGCGTTCTGGCGCCAATCGCCGTCGATGAAGAACGCGGCTTTTCCCGCGGCGAACAATGCCGGAGCTTCTCCATAGGAAATCTGGATGGTGTCGCGGCCGAGTACGCCGTCCTTGTACATCGTTTCGACGAATTCCAGGGATTTGACGAATTCTTTATCGGTGAACTTGGCTTTTCCGGCCAGCGCCTTATCGATCCATTCGTCCCCGACCATGCGGCCTACGATGGTGGAGTAGAGGCAGGACTGCATGACCCAGTCGTCCTTGTTGGCCATGAGCAGGGGGCGGATCCCCTTGGCCTTGAGCTTGGGCAGCATGGCCTTCATTTCCTGATAGGTCGTGGGAACCTTCAAACCCAGGTCGGCGAGGAGCTTGGTGTTGGTGTACATCACCGTGGAATAGCAGACACTCTGCGGCAGCTCAGCCAGGTATTTGCCCTTTTGGCCGGAGGGATCCACGACTGAAGCCATGAAACTGGAGAGGTACTCCTTTCCGAGAAGCGGCGCCAGATCCTTCACCAGCTTCTGTTCGTGGAGAATGGTGGATCTTCCGGACGGATACATGTACATGACATCGGGGACGGTGCCCGCGGCGACATAGGCGGCCAGTTTCTGGTGGAAGGGCTCGTTGGACAGCTCTTCTTTCACCATCGTGATGTCGGGGTTGTCATCCATGAACTTCTGCCAGATCGCCTGATCCTCAGCATAGCCCGGCGCCGTGGCGTCGATGTAGTTGAGAACGAAAAGATTCGTCTTCTGGGCGAAGGCGCCCATAGAGAAGATGACCGAAAACAAGACAGCGAAACACATCGCTTTTCGCATTCCAAGGCCTCCATCTCGAGATATATTCCCTAAGGGAATATGTAGGATCCCAATGAACGGGAACAATTCAGCTGGTCTCCCGACTGACCGGAAATTTGTTCAGGGAAAAAAGGTTGTGTATAAGCATGCCTGCCGCCCCGAACGCGACCGCCTGCGAGCCGAGCGAGGAGTACTGTATTTTTATCTGCCGCTTGACCGGATACATCCAGTTCTTATCGATCGCTTTTTCGAGGATATGGCAGAAGTCGACGCCGCAGGTTTCTATATCGCCGCCGATGAAAATCCGGCTGAAGTCCAGGGTGTTGACGAGCATCGCCATGTTTCTGGCGAGTTCGGATGCGAAACGTTCGAACACGGAAGGGTCCTTTAAAATATTGCTCAGGTCTTCCTTTGAAAGCGCGACCTGTATGCCGTTGTCTTCCGTGCATAGGACGCTGCGGAATTCTCCCGCGAAGGAATTGCTGCCATAGTGGACTTTTCCGTTCATGACGATTCCGAACCCCACACCGACGCCGCCGTACTCCGCGTGGGGAACGACAGCCTGCTTGAACTCGACGAGGGCGAACAGGATGTTCTTGAGTTCGGTGTTTTTATGGAAGGCCAGTTCTCCCCAGGCGCAGCAATTGGCGTTGTTTTCGATAAAGAAGGGGACATCCAGTTTGCGCGAGATTTCCTCAACGACATTGAAGGGTTCGGATATCCGCAGGGGCACGGAGAAAATGATGGTCCCGTCTTTGGGGTCTATAAGGCCTCCGGCTCCCACCCCGACACCGAGGAGGCGTCCCGGATATTTGCTTAGCCTGTTGCGGAATTCCCAGTATATAAGCTGCACGCTTAAAGCTAGGTTGTCTTTCGTGATGGACTCGTCTTCTTCCTTCATTTCCAGGATGTCGCCGGCCAGATTGACCGCCACCACCGAATAATGTCCGCTCTGTATGGCGATCCCGATGATGTAGCCGTAGTCCTTGTTGATCGTTAGCGGAATGGGCTTCCTGCCGCCGTTCTTGCCGGGCTGTCCTTCGGAACGTTCAATGATGAGCCCCTGCTCGATCATGCTGTTCACTTCGACAGTGACCGTCGATTTATCGAAACCGAGACGGCTCGCTATCTCGGCGCGGCTTATGTTGGGGGACTGCCATAGCGTACGGATGATCCGTGTGGCGTTCTTTATCGTGGCCATATGACTCCTCGCTTGAGCGCGTTTTCATTAATTGAAATATTCAACTAATAACCTTGTTTAGCATGAATACTGCCAGCTGTCAAGGAAATAATCGACATTCCGCGCAATCCACATGGAAGGGGGCCATGGAATGAGGGGCGAAGTTCACTGTATTGCTTGATATTGTTTAAATAGTTATTAAATCATACTATATATGATGGTCTCGATAATCGGTTAACGGTGGTTCCTTCGACGGAGAGAGGCGTTCATGCTTGACAGATGCGAAAAAGGATGCGATCTATTAGTTAGTTCATAAATCAACTAACATAGTCATTTATATGTATGGGAGAGAAAATGGCAGACTGCATGATCATACCGACGTATTGGTCCACACCGGGCATCTCTTCCTGGAAAGTATTCGACCACCCTGTGCCTATTGAGGAGGAAGGAACGCTGGAGCGGACCCTGGACAATCTGGAGAAGCTTGGCTATCCCGATGCCGTCATTCTCTTCCCTTCGCCGGCCAATGCCGCGATCGAAGCAAGGGTGAAAGGGATCGCCGCGGGACGATCGCTGGATATCCGCGTGTTTTCCGAAGCCGACCTCGCGGCGATCCGCGCGATGCTGGAGCGGCGGGGTTTCCCCGTAGAACTGCTGCAGGCCGTCGACCTGAACAGCTACGGAGGCGTTCGCAACATGGGACTGCTGTACGCGGCTTTCCATGGATTCGAGAATATCGTGATGATAGACGACGATGAGTGCGTCGATGAGGGATACCGGTCGTCGGCGCTCCGCTATATGGGAGAACGCATCGACAGTCGCGAAGTCCTGGGCAAGACCGGATGCGTCGTCGACGAGGAAGGCAGGAAGCTCTACGATGGCCAGGCATCCTTCGTTCTGGAAAATTGGCCTAAGGATGAGCTTTTCAACGCGCTTGTCAGGAAATCGCTCGAAACGGAAAACCGCCTGTCGGAATGTAGTGTGGCATTCGGCGGAAACATGGTCCTGAACAGGGGAATGTTCACCCAGGTACCCTTCGATCCCTATGGGACCCGCGGCGAAGACGACGACTATGTCCTGAACGCGCGGTACTGCGGATTTCCGTTTTTCTTCGATCAGGATCTTCTTCTCCTGCATTTGCCGCCGAAACGAAAGGGGGAGTATTGGGCGCGCCAGCGTCAGGATATTTTCCGCTTCAAATATATCCGCGAAAAAGCCCGTCTTTTCGGGTTCGATCCTAAATCCCTGGGCATTTTCCTGGAGTACTTTACGCAGGACGATCTGGAGTACAAGGCAGTCTCGTCCAGCATTTCCGGCGCGCTGCAGTTCGTCGACAGCGACCGCGACGAGTTCAGGGAATTCCTCAACAATGCCGTGCTCGCCGAAACGCCTCCGGCGCGGCAATTGCACGCGAGGGCCGAGACCTTTCTGCGCTTCATGGAAGCGTGGCGAAAAATCGTGCCGGGAATCGTTGGCTCGGCCTATTGAACCCGTATTGTGCCGAAGCCCCCGTACTCGCTAGGATGGAGTCATGCTAAACGCCCTCCAGAGTGTCTTTTCCGTCATTGCCATGATAGCCCTGGGCTTTTTTCTGGCGAAAAGGAAATGGTTCGAAGGCAATTCCAGCGCCCTCATCTCGCGACTCGTCGTGTCGGTGGCGCTGCCGGCCTACATGATCTCGAATCTCATGACCAGCTACGACAAGGCGAAACTGATTTCCATGCTTCCCGGCCTTCCCATCCCTTTCCTGGCGATGCTGGGAAGTTTTCTCGTAGCGTCCGGTCTGGCTGTCGTCCTCAAGGTGCCGAAAGGGCGGAGAGGCACTTTCGCCTCCATGTTCTCCCTCGCGAATGCGGTGTTCATCGGCCTGCCTGTCAACTTGCTTCTCTTCGGCGACGAAAGCCTTCCTTTCGCTCTCCTCTATTACATAGCGAATACCACGGTGTTCTGGACCCTAGGCACCTACTTAATCGCCAGCGACGGCGCCATACGATCGGGAAGGGCCAAGCCCTCGCCCGTTTCCGCCGCCGGACTTAAGCGGATTCTCTCGCCCCCGCTCCTGGGCTTCATCGCCGCGATTTTTATGATAATGACGGGGATTTCTTTGCCGAAATCGATCATGGATCTCTGCAAGTATCTCGGCAATATGACGACACCTCTGTCGATGCTTTTCGTCGGCATCGTCATCTCCCGGATCGAGCTGAAAAAGATGAGGTTCGGGCTGGATATCGCCTTCGTGCTCGCGGGGCGCTTTCTTGTGACGCCCTTTCTGATATTCCTGCTGATGCGCGGGCGCGATCTGCCTCTTCTCATGAAGCAGGTATTCCTGATCACCTCGGCCATGCCCGCCATGACGCAGACGCCCATCCTGGCCGAAGCCTACGGCGCCGACGCTGAATACGCCGGGATTGGCACCTCGCTTACGACGGTTTTGAGCATGATAACGATTCCTATCTATATGGGGTTTGTGGGCGGAATCTTTTAAACTATGCGTTCCGCGCGTCCCTGCATCGCCTAGGTGAGATTCGCGAGGGCTTCCAGCGCCAGCACATAGCTGTGCGCGCCGAAACCCGAAATTGTGCCCACGCAGACCTCGGCGACTACCGATTTATGCCTGAATTCTTCCCCGGCGTGTACGTTGGACATGAATACCTCCACGCAGGGAACGCGCATGGTTCCGATGGCGTCTCTCAGCGAGTAGCTGTAATGGGCGAGGGCTCCCGCGTTCAGGACGACGCCCGCATAGGTTCCGGGCACCTGCTGCATGCGGTCGATGATATCGCCCTCTGAGTTGTACTGCTCGCAGTCGACCTCCATTCCAAGCTCGGCGGCTTTCTTCTTCAGTCTGACATGGATCTCCTCAAGCGAGCTTTCCTTGTATGTCGATGTTTCCCCCGTATCCGGAAAGTTGAGATTCGGTCCTGAAATCACCAGAATTTTTTTCATCAAAGGCGTCTCCTGTCGCGATGCGCCGCGGTCTTCAGCATTCCCGATCCGCTTCATCGAGTGTTTCCATGAGGGCGCGGAGCCCGAGGATATAGCTGTAGGATCCGAAGCCGCATATTTGGCCAAGGCATACCGGCGCTATGAAAGAGACATGGCGAAAGGCCTCGCGCTTGTAGATGTTGGAAATATGCACTTCGACGACTGGCAGCCTTACGGCGCTGATGGCATCGCGCAGCGCTATGGAATAGTGGGTAAAGGCACCCGCGTTGATGACGATTCCCCTGACCTTTCCAACGCAGGAATGAATGTAATCGACTATAAAACCTTCAACATTCGACTGAAAAAAATCGAGGCTGATATCGTATTTTTCGCCTTCATGCCTGATTTCGTCACATATCTGGTCCAGGTTCTTTTCACCATAAATGCCGACTTCCCTTCTGCCGAGCATATTCAGGTTGGGGCCATTGATGATGGCTATTCTACGCGATCCCATGCTTTTCACCTCGCGACTATAGGCGCTGTTCTATTGTTCTCGAGCTTGGGGATAAGATCAAGCACTTCCAGGCGCTTTTCCGGCGATTCTCCGCTGGCGTGTTGACTCAGTTTTTTGCTGATTGTATAAGTATTCAATCACTTTGCAAACGAAGGAAGATACGCGCTGTCCGCGCGCAGGACTCCTGCGAAATATGGAAGAGAAAAGGGAGTGTATCCAATGGAAAAAGCGGCGCTCGATTGGGGAAAACTGTCGTTCAGCTATATGAACACCGACTTTCGCTATGTATCGCACTGGAAAAACGGAGCATGGGATGAGGGCAAGCTCGTCACCGAGAACACCCTCACTATAGCGGAAGGCTCCACGGCGCTCCACTATGGGCAGCAGTGTTTTGAAGGCCTCAAGGCCTATACGAGAAAAGATGGAAGGACGCAGCTCTTCCGCCCGGACCGAAACGCGGCGCGCATGCAGGCTACCTGCGACAGAATCCTGATGCCCCAGGTTCCCACCGAAAAGTTCATCGACGCCTGCGATCAGGTGGTCAAGGCGAACTGGAAATACGTGCCGCCCTACGGCACCGGAGCCACGCTCTACCTGCGTCCCTTCGTCATCGGCGTGGGCGACAACATCGGCGTGCATCCCGCTCCCGAGTTCATATTCGGCGTCTTCTGCATGCCGGTGGGACCCTATTTCAAGGGCGGCATGAATCCCGTCAACTTCATGGTCTCAACCTGGGACCGCGCGGCGCCCAGGGGCACAGGCGCGGCCAAGGTAGGCGGCAACTACGCCGGCAGCCTCATGCCTCACGAGGAAGCGGCCAAGCTCGGCTATGCCGACTGCATCTATCTCGACCCGGCCACCCACACCAAGATCGAGGAAGTGGGCGCGGCGAACTTCTTCGCCATCACCAAGGCGGGTGCCTTCGTCACGCCGCTTTCGCCCTCGATTCTGCCCAGCATAACGAAGTATTCCCTCCTCGAAGTGGCCAAGACCTATTTCGGCATGAAGACGGAAGAACGCGATGTCTACATCGACAATCTGGATGAATTCGCCGAAGCCGGCGCCTGTGGCACGGCGGCCGTCATCACGCCCATCGGCGGCATTTTCCACAAGGGCAAGCTCCATGTCTTCCATTCCGAAAAGGAAGTGGGACCGGTTACCAAGAAGCTCTACGACACCCTCGTCGGCATCCAGTATGGCGACGTGGAAGCTCCCGAGGGCTGGATCCATATCGTCGACTGACGGCGTCGAGCCGCGTTTTGCCGCGCTCGCCGCGCGCGTAAAGGCGGGCATGAGGCGTCTGGGCGTACCGGGCGCCTCTCTCGGCGTCTGGAGCGCGGGCAGGGAAATGACGGCCTGCTTCGGCCGCACGAGCATCGAAAATCCTCTTCCCGTACACCCCGACACCTATTTCCAGATCGGTTCAATAACGAAGACAATGACCACGGCGGCCCTTCTCCGCCTCGCCGAACTCGGCAAAATTAACATGGACGCGCCGGTCGTTTCCATGCTGCCCGGCTTTTCCATGGCTGATCCCGAGGTGACCGCCCGCCTCACTCCCCGCCACCTCGTAACCCATACGGGCGGCTGGGTGGGCGACTACTTCGACGATTTCGGAAACGGAGACGACGCGCTGGCGAAGATGGTCGCCTCCATCGGAAAATTGCCCCAAGTAACGCCGCTCGGGGCTTTCTGGTCCTACAACAACGCGGGATTCAATATCGCGGGGCGCCTCGTCGAGGTTCTTTCGGGAAAGACTTACGAGAAGGCCCTCGCCGAGCTTATTCTTGAGCCAGCGGGACTCTCCCGCACCAGATTCTATCCGGACGATGTCCTCATCACGTATCGCTTCGCCTCCGGCCACGAAAAAGCGGCCGGCAGAACGATCGTGTCGCGGCCCTGGGCCATAGGCAGGGCTGGCAACTGCGTGGGCGGCGGCGTCTGCGCCGTCGGCGACCTCCTGCGCTGGGCGCGTATCATGATGGCGGGCGGCGAAAGCCCCGAGGGGAAAAGGGTCCTGATGCCCGAATCCGTCGCTGAAATGCTCGAGCCCCGAATACCGGCGGGCTTCGGCAAGTGGATGGCCCTCACCTGGAACGTACGGGATATCGGCGGCATCAGATTCTGCGGACATGGGGGAGCCACGAATGGCCAGCAGGCCGTCCTTCATTTCGCGCCCGGGAAGGATTTCGCGATCGTTCTTCTCACGAATTCCCAGTCGGGCACCGTGCTCACCGACGCCATGCTGGGATGGGCGGCCAAGCTATGGTTCGGCGTCGAGAGCGCGTCTCCCGAGCCTGTCGCCCGGCCAAAAGCCTCAGCCTTGGAGGAATATGTCGGCCGCTACGATCTGCCCATCTCGGCCTTCGATCTCGCGGCGCGAAAGGGCGGGTTCCTGGTCGTGGACCTGCCGAGGGGAGGCTTTCCCCGGCCGGACAGCCCTCCTGGCGATCCGGAACCGCCGATGAGGGCGCGGCTGTGTTCGGGCGACCGCTTTTTGGTCCTCGACGATCCGAAAAAAGGCGCCGTGGGAGAATTCATCCGCGATGATTCGGGGAAAGTCGCCTGGTGCCGTTTCGGAGGCAGGGTGCACGTAAGAAAGCCGGCCGTCCAAGGCCGATGAAGCGAAATAAAAGCGATACCCAAGGAAACGCAAGGACACGCAGCGATGAGAATTCTTCAAATAGAGCATTGGCCGGCTCGTTTTCCATATGACAACGCCCCCTACTTCGCGCGCCGGGGCGACAGCGTGGAGGATCTGCGCATCTACGCGGGGCAACCTTGTCCCGATCCCGCCGTCTTCGGGGCCGTCATCGTCTACGGCGGCTACATGAGCGCCTACGACGACGCCCGCCATCCCTGGATCGCGGACGAACTGCGCTATATCGAAAAATGCATGAAGGCGGGGGTACAAGTCCTGGGCATCTGCCTCGGTTCCCAGCTCCTCGCGAGGCTTCTCGGCGCCCGCGTCTATCGCAGCCCAGCGCCCGAATTCGGCTTCCAGCGCATCAGTCCGACGCCGGAGGGCGCGGCGCATCCCGCGATAGCGGCGCTTCTCGGCGCGCCGCCGCCCTCCGTTTTACCCGCCAAACCCTCAGGCGACTTCCTCGCCCTCGAATGGCATAGCGACGCCTGGGATCTCCCGGCGGGCGCGACGCGGCTCGCCGAGAGCGCCAACTGGCCCAACCAGGCCTTCTCCTACGGCGAGAAGGTTCTGGCGATCCAGTTCCATCTCGAATTCACATACGAACACATGGCCTGGGCTTTCGGCGAGGAGCGCGACGCCCTTCCGCGCGGCCCGGGATGCGAAGACCCCGACGCCGCCCTGGCCGATCCCGCGCGCTTCGACGAACTCAGGCTCAACATGGAAAGGCTGCTAGGCGGATTCCTGTGATTCGCTCAGCCTAAAGCTTTCTGTTTTTGGATCAAGGCCGCCACGCACTCCGTCACGAGTCGGTGATCTTCTTCCTGGGGCAGCCCGGAGACGGCCACCGTTCCCACCATGCCTGTGCCCTTCACGATGATGGGAAAGCAGCCGCCTGCGGCCGCGTATTCAAGGGGAGAGACGAAATATTTTTCCGCGATCGTCTTGCCGAGGCTCTCCAGCAGTTTGGCGACATAGAATGAGCTGTGGCCGACGAGGTTGACGGTGCGGATTTTTCGTTCTATCCACTTGTCGTTGTTGAGCGAGGCGCCTTCCATGCTTGCGTGGAAGAGTTGCCGTTCCCCGCGCCTTATGTCGATCGCGATGGGAAGGGCGCGGGCTCTGGCTTCGGCGACGATCGCAGAGCCAAGTTCCCATGCCGTGTTCTCGTCGAAGGTGGAAAACTGGAGCGCGCGTTCCTGTTCGAGCAATTGGTTCAGGATATCGTCCATTCAGCACCCTGCCTTGGCCGCGAGTTCGGGGAAGACGATCGTCACGACATCGAGGGCGATCTGCAGTTCCTCGTTCGTCGGGATGACGAGGATTGTGGTGGGGGAATAGAGGGTCGAGACGATGCCTTCCCGCGAGCCGTTCGAATCGTTCTTGGCATAATCCATGATGATGCCGATGTTCTCGAGGCGATGGCAGATGCGTTCGCGCATACGCACGCCATGCTGGCCTACGCCACCCGTGAAGACAAGGCCGTCCACCTTGAAGAGCTCAGCCGAATAGGCGCCGATGTACTTCCTCACCTGGTGCGCGTAGACGTCGAGGGCTTCGATCGCGTTCTTGTTGCCCAGGTCGACGGCGCCTTCGATGTCGCGCAGGTCGTTGGATATGCCCGAGAGACCCAGGAGGCCGCTCTTCTTGTTGATCAAGGTCGTTAGGTCCTTGGAGCTGTAGCCGCGCTCTTCAAGGAAACCGAGGATGGCTGGATCGATATCGCCGCATCTCGTGCCCATGACGAGGCCTTCGAGAGGGGTGAAGCCCATCGAGGTCTCGACCGAGCGGCCGTTCTCCACCGCCGTGATCGAGGCGCCGTTGCCCAGATGGCAGGTTATGAGATTGGTGTTTTCGGGGGCGCGCTTCATGAGCTGGCAGGCGCGCGCCGCCACGTAGCGGTGGCTCGTGCCATGAAACCCATAGCGGCGGATTTTATATTTTTCGTAAAGCTCGCGGGGCAGGCCGTAGAGGTAGGCCGCCGGCGGCATGGTCTGGTGGAAAGCGGTGTCGAAGACGGCAACATTGGGCTTGCCGGGAAGCATCTTCATCGCCTCGCGGATGCCGGTGAGGTTGGCGGGATTATGGAGGGGGGCGAGCTCGATGTTCGCCTCGATGGCCTTCAATACCGTCTCGTCTATGACGACGGAGGACGAAAACCTCTCGCCTCCATGCACGACCCTGTGGCCGACGGCGTCGATTTCGTCTATGTCGCCGATAATTCCATATTTGGGATCGATGAGCGCTTTAGCGACTCTGGCCATGGCGAGCCCATGATCGGCCATCGGCTCCTCGACCCTGATCGTCCCTTTAGGGGAACTCTGCGCCAGAAAACTTCCCGCCTCGCCGATGCGTTCCACGAGTCCCTTGCCGAGGCTTTCGCGTGCCGGCATGCGGAACACCTCGTATTTCAGGGACGAGCTGCCGCAGTTGAGGACCAATACGGTCGTGGATTCCTTCAGCGCTTTCATGATGAATGCTCCTTGTTGGGACTCGAGAAGTCCGAATTTTATCTATTGTAATCCCATTTTCACGGTTTGGCCAAGGCAGTCATGGGAAACACCAGCGTTAGGCGCGTGCCCTCCCCGCATTTCGATTCGATCACCCGCTTCCCGCCAAGCGCGAGAGCCCGCTCTTCTATCATATCCAGGCCATCACGGCACAGCCGATCCTTCCCTTCGAGATCGAGGCCAATGCCATCGTCTTCGATGCTGAGGTTGATTCCTTCGGCGCTTGATTCAAGACTGATGATTATATTCGTGGCGTTCGCGTACCTGGCGATGTTGTTGAGCGCTTCCTTCACCGCTCTGACCATGTTGATTTTCTGGAATATGGAAAAGGGATAGGTTCTCATCGCCTGCGAAATCCTTATGGAAACCGGAATATCGCAGCATTGCGAGAAGCTGGCGACTTCCTTCTCGAGGAGGCCGGAAAGGGAGACATTCAGGTATTTGGCTTCGCGCGTTTCATGGACGAAATTGCGCAGATCGCCCTGCGACGTCGTCAACAGTCTCCGCTGCCGCGTCATGGCGGCCGAAGCCGCCTTGAGGTTGTTCTTTTCCATTTCCCGCAGGGCTTCGTCACACTGAATTAGGGCGAAATTGAGCATCTGACCCATGGTGTCATGCATTTCCTGTCCAAGCTTGTCTTTCTCCGCGGCCGCGGCCAATTCCTCACGTTGTTTGAGTATCTGATTGTGGGCATTCCGGAACTCGCCGATATCCGTCACGACCAGCACCAACGCGTCGGAGTCGCGCGAGTCGAGGAGATGGGAAGCAGATAGACTGTAGAAATTCTCGCTTTCGCCATTGACGACGCGCAGCTCGTTCTGGAACGTCAGGAAACTTCCATCGCTGAAAGGTTTGTTGGCGTCCACCGTCGCGAGAAGCTCAGGGTGAAGCTCGCGAAGGTTTTGCCCGATGCAGGTCCCGACATCCAGACTGAATATCCGCTGGGCCGCGTCATTGCAGTCGATCAAAACTCCATCCTTGTCGATGACCAGGATGCCATTAGCAATTCTCTCAAAGACCGTATTCCGCGCGACCGGAAGAATCGTGTAGAGCCTGTATCGGAATATCCCGTGCCAGAAGATCATGGCGGAGAGGGAGAGCACGATCGGCGTGAGATCGAATCGCCGGATCGGACCCAGCCTCAGGACATAGGAAATATTCACCATGAATACGAGTCCGAATCCTATAAGAAAGACGGCTGCCTGTCGGCGGTAGCAGGTGCCTTTTTCGCGGAGCGTTCCGATCAGCACGAGTATTGCGGACAGCATGACCCCATAGGAATAAGCGCAATGTATCCAGAACCACGGTCCGAATTCCTTGGCGATTACGGAGAAGGCGCCTTGCGTATCGAGAGAAAACGAATGCCTCACAAGGCCCAGAAGCGGATCGAACCAAACAAGGATCGATGTCGCGATGGGGATTATCAGGGCAGGCAAGGACCTGCTCCATGTCAGGAACCGATCTTTGTCCGAGAAACGCAGGACCATGGCGAGGCAGGTAAGCGGAACCATGGAAAACGCGGTGTACTGAAGGTTAGCCCAGAAAAGCTTGGTCGAAAGGTCGATGCCGGCAATCTCGAAGGCGTTCGCTCCCGCCCACATGGCGCTCACCATCGTGCAGAGCGTCAATTCCCTGGCGCCATGGGTCCGCCAATGGGCAAACCCATAAAGCGACAGGCCCAGACTCATCAGCGCCGACGCGGCCAGAGGAATCAGGTAAGGAACAAATTGGTATTGAATTTTTTCCGTCATTTTTAAGGGCGCCTGTTCATATATGGTAGCTCCATTGATTCGAGGCCACAAGTGTTTTCCTCAAGACCCCGGCGTCGCCGCGGGCGCTGTCGCGGGCGAGTCGGGAATCATTCGCGGGAGTTCCAAATGCGGCCTCGAGGCAGTATATTCGCAGTGGAGGATAAAAATGGGAATCGTCAATGCTGAATTGCTCTCTCAAGGCGTCGCCCTCCTTCTCAACGAAGCCTTCGCTGGTCCCTCCGGCGGGGGCAGCTGGTTCACCGATGAGGATCCCGATTCCGGGATACTTGGCACGCTGAAAAATCTTTCCGCGGCCGAGGCTTCGGTTCCGCTCACCGCGGGAGACGCCGCCACGGCGGCATCGCACGCCTCGCATCTCCATTACGCCCTCAGCCTCGCCAACAGGGCGATGAAGGGAGAGAATCCCTATCGCGACGCTGATTGGAAAGGCAGCTGGGCGGCGACAGCCGTAAGCGAAACGATGTGGAAGGAGTTCCAGGACTCCCTGAGGCTGGAATTCGAAACGCTCAAGACGGCTATATCCGACCCCGCCGTATGGAGTTCGGACAAGAGAGTCTTCGGCATGATCGGTAATATCGCCCACGCGGCCTGGCATCTCGGAGCGCTTCGCCAGGGGCTGGGACTCATCGAGACGCCCGCTCCCAAGGAGAAACGCTGATGCTGACACGAAGGTTGGACGAAGCCAGGGAAGCCTGGAAAACCAAGGACGCCGCCGCGGCCAAAAAGGCCCATATGCCTTCGGGCAGCGCGAATGAACAGCACACGACAGGGCGCGGAAAATACATCAAGAGCGTTATCTACGGCGGCCTGGACGGCACGATCACCACCTTCGCGGCTGTCGCCGGCGTGGCCGGAGCTGCCCTTTCCCCGGGAATCGTGCTCATCATGGGGCTCGCGAACCTGGTGGCCGACGGACTTTCGATGTCGATCGGCGACTACCTCTCTTCCAAGAGCGAAAGCGAATACGAAGCCGCCGAGAGGGAACGCGAAGCCTGGGAAGTGGAAAACTATCCCGAAGGCGAAAAGCGCGAATTGATGGAGATCTATGAGGCGAGGGGAATGTCGGCCCAGGACGCGAGCGCAGTGGTCGAGATCATCGCTAAGGACAAGGAATCCTGGGTGGATACGATGATGGTGGAAGAACTGGGAATCATGCCGAACGATGAATCCCCCATGGGGAACGCGCTCGCCACCTTTCTTTCCTTCGCCATATTCGGCTTCCTGCCGATCGCGGCTTATGTACTCGCTCTTTTCATACCGGCGCTCAAGAGCGCGCAGTTTACCCTTGCGTGCCTGCTCACCGGCGCCACGCTTTTCGGCCTTGGGGCTTTCAAGACGACGATCACCGGCAAAAGCTGGCTCGTGTCGGGACTGGAAATGCTCTTTGTCGGAGGCATCGCCGCGGCGGCTGCCTATGGCATGGGCCTGCTTCTGGGCGGATTAGCCTGAGATCCTTTAATGACGGCGGCGATCGGGTCTGATGTGGCAGAGCACGCCGTCCTCGCCAAGGGTGTAGACAGCTTTTCTCGTCGGTATGAAAAAGTAGGTGAGCCCACCCACCAGTAAATGTATGTAGTAGGCGCCGAAACGCCAGATGAGGATGGCGCTCATCGTCGCGGCGGGTTTTCCCGTCAGGGCGCTCAGGACGAGAAGGTAGGAAGCCTCGATGCTTCCCGCAGCGCCGGGCGTTGGGATGAAGAGCGAAACAAGACCGCAGAGGATGAACGACAGAAGAAATTCCGGAAACGGCTGTGCCGCGCCGGTAAGAATGCAGAGCGGCACATAGAGCGTCATGGCCCAGAGCATCTGTTCCACCATGAAGATGAGAATATCGAGCAGCATCGTGGCCATGTTCTTGCTCCACAATACTTTAAAACCCTCTCCCAGCCCCTGGCTCCAAACGGACATTTTTTCCGCCCAGCAGGAGTCCTTGGTGAGCCTGGCAATAAGTCTGCCAAGCCAGGATTTTTCCAGCTTGAGGGCGATGACACCCAGGAAGTGAGGATTGAGGAAACCCAGGACGAGGACGACCGTCGCCACGAGGGTGATGATCATGCCGGCGCCCAGGAGGTAGGCGCCTTTTCCTATGCCCGACATCATGCCGATGCCCTTATTGAAAAAAAGAATCACGATGAGGAGCTGGACGAAATTGCTCTCGATCAGCCTTGAGAAGACGATATTTGAGGAAACCGTCGAATCCAGCCCCAGCTTGGCGAAGTGGTATACCTGGAAAGGCTGACCGCCCACAGAACCGGGCGTGATGTTGGAAAAAAAGTAGCCGATGACATTGTTGTAAAGACCATCCCTGAACGATAGCTTGATGTCGAACTTTCGGAATATCAGTCGATAGCGTAAGGTATCTATCAGATAGATCATGAAAATGAGGAGAAAGGGCGCCACGACGCTCAGGATCGACGCTTCCTTGAATGCCGTGCCGAGCTCCCTGAAATCGACGAGAAGTCCCATGAAGACATTGATCAGGAGTCCCGCGAGAAGCGCGAGGAAAACGCTCTTTATCAGTTTGGGAGAGGAAGCATTGCCATCTTCCTTCTCGACGCACTCATTTTTCATGTTTGAAATATATAATGATCTATGATAGGTTTGGCAAGCAGGACCGAAAATTGGAGGCATTGATGAAGACCAGAAGGCTTATCGCCGTGGTTATCGCGCTGTGTTGTCTGGTTGGAGCCCCCCTGTCAGCCGGGGCGGCGGGCATGGAATTCACGCTCAACGGAGTCAGGTTCAACGGAGCCTTGCTGGGCTTCCTTCCCGTGCCGACGGGCGCCGACATCGAACTGCGGTTCCCCGTCTTGGGAGACAGCCTCCTTTACACCATCAGGCTGGCGGGCGGCTTTGAGGATAGACTCATCCTTCGCGACGACAGCGACGGAAGCCCCATCGCGAAACCGGCCTCCTTTCCCGATCCGTACTGGTTCCACTGGCCGAACGCCGAAGTGGATACGGGCATCCTCTATCGTCTGCTTCCAGGCGACGTCGGCCCCAAGGTCGAGCTCTTCGGCCTGGCGAGAGGACGATGGGAAAGCAACTCGGCCGACCTCTCGACGGCATATTTCCCCGACGCTCAAGGCCTGCTCTCCGTATCATTCCTGGGCGGCATCGGCGTCGACGCGGTGGAGAAAAGCCCCAGCCGCCTCAAGAGCGGGTACGCCGGCGAAATTTCCTTCGAGTACGCGCCCGCGGCCCTCGCCTTTTCCGGGGATACCGACTTCTATAGAGCCACGGCCACCATCGAAGGCTATCTGCCCCTCTTCTCCTCCGGAAAGAGCGATCTGGACGCCGTCTCGATATTTGCCGCGGGCTATCTCACCGGCGATTACGCCGGCGGATCGAATATCCCCCTCTACGTCCTCACGAGCTTCGGCGGCCGCGCCATACGCGACGGTCTGGGCGATTCCATACGCGGATACCGCACCTGGGGCTACGAGGCGACCACCAAGGCCGAGGCCAGCTTCGACCTGCGCTTCATTGGACCCGGACTCTTCGGCCTCGCCGGCCTGAGGCCCATGGCCTATCTGTTCGGGGACGCCGGCTATTTCGACGGACTCTACAAATGCCCCGACGCGGCCACGGGCGGCGACAAAAACGGATTGATATTCTCGGCCGGAGCGGGCGCCGCCATCAACGTATTCGATTTCGCCCAGATAGGAGCGCGCGCTGGCTATAAGTTCCCGGTGGACGATCCCCTCTATGCCCTCTATACCCCGGGCGGGGAGCGTTTCTTCTGGAATATTACCTTCCTCCTGCATTTCTGACAGATCTTTCCTGGGCTGAGCTTTATCGCTAGAAAATTATCGATAAAATTCAGCTTTTTGTATATTGTCAGAAAGGTATATATACTATATTATCTACTTCGACCCTACCTTGTGGTAGGGCGAAGTCTGTAGGAGGGAAATTGAATGAACCGTAAACTCATTGCATTCCTCGCAGTATTTGCTCTCGTGGGATCAGTCGCCTTTGCGCAGACCGCCACCAAATACTTCGTGGCCCATCAGGGCGGTTATGTCGGCGCGGCCACGGTCTCGGTCGGAAAATCCGGCGAAGTGCTGTCGGCCTCTCTCGAAGAGTGGCAGGGTCCGGGCGGCTGGGCCGAGAACAATTCGGCGGACGGCAAATCCATCGTCGATGGCGCCGTTGTCCGCGCTCCCGATCCCTTCGCCAATCTCACGAGCAGCGATCCCGAGATCAAGGGCTATATGTTCTATATCTGGAATCAGGTGCAGGGCGGTCCTGGCGTATGGTCGCAGTTCACCCCCGGCGCCAAGGGTTTCGCGCGTCCCGCCCGCCAGTATGAACGCGATTTCGAAGGACTCATGTCCAATCCCCTCAGGGCTGCCGCTTATGTGAAAGCCGCCAGGGAAGACAAGCTCGTCAACGTGAAAATCGACGGCACCAAAGTCATCGTCGGCAAGAAGGCTTCCGAAACCGTTCACTACGGCGCCATGAACAAGGCCGACAAGAACGCGACCTACATGCCCCTCACCAAGGATTCCATTGGCTACCGCTATAACTACGCGGCCACCCTCGACTTCTTCAAGGCCAATCCCGCCGCGGACTTCGGCGCCGCCAAGATCCAGAAGGTCAGGATTGCCGTTCTCGAGAACAAGGACGTCGATGCAAATGCCAAGGCCGCCGATTATGTCGCCGCCGAAGACAGCGTGTACGTCGTCGCCGACGCCGTTACCGGCGCCACCTATTCCGATTTCCAGCACTATTCGCTGGAACTCCAGACCGCTTATAAAATGGCGATCGCTGACGCCCTGGTGAATTTCTAATCCAGGGGCGGAGGCTAACAGCCTTCGCTGAATTCGTCGCGATGTGGATGAATGGGCCAGCTGGGAAGCGATTCCTGGCTGGCCCTTTTTATAGCTGGATTTTATAGCTGGACAGGACGACAGGATTTTCATGATATACGGGATACAATCCGAAGCAGGGCTCGTGGGTCCTGCCTGTGGATCCTGCAGGTCATGTTGTCCTGTCATCGATTCGTAAAAAAAAAGCTGTCTGCCGATGTACGGCAGACAGCCCTTATGCCGGCAGTGGGACTTGAACCCACACGCCCTCGCGAGCAGCAGATTTTGAGTCTACCGTGTATGCCATTTCACCATGCCGGCTCAGGGGAAACTTGTACTATAATAACCAGGCCTAGTCAATATAGACGATATTTCGATCTTACCGCGCGATAATCCCAAAAAGTTGAGCCAGGAAGCAAAGTATTGGCTTGCGGCCCGCCGTTCCAGCGTTTAAAATAATATTTCAGCGTACTACGCGAAAGCCGATCCGGGGGAGAGTGCAGCGGTGAGCCCAGTATTATCGTGGGGATTGGATTTTGTCCGGGGCGTGCAGAATTTTTTCGGTCCTGCCATGTTGGTGCCGATGCGGATGGTCACTATTTTGGGGTCTGAATTTTTCGCGCTTGCCGCGCTTCCTCTCATCTACTGGTGCGTAGATAGGAAAAAAGGCGCCCGGATAGGCATAGCGGTTTTATTTTCCGCTTTCCTCAATCTTTGGTGCAAAATCCTCTTCAAACAGCCCCGCCCCTATGATTTTGATTCTACAGTCGGTCTTCTCCGGGAAAACACCTTCGGCCTGCCCTCCGGACATGCGCAGATGAGCATTACCTTCTGGGGAGCCATGATGCCCCTTCTTCCGCGGGTTGTCGGCATCTTTCTCGTCCTGACGCTTCCCCTCGTTGTCGGGCTTTCCCGGCTGTATCTCGGCGTCCATTTTCCCACCGATCTTCTGGGCGGTTGGCTGCTCGGGGGAATAGTCCTCGGATTATACTACGGTTTCAGCGCCAGGATCGAAAGCGCGCTCGGCAAGTTGAATCTCCGGCAAAGGCTAGTAGCCGTTTCGGCCGTCTCGCTTCTGATGAATCTGCTCATGCCCTCCGACACGCTTCTCTCGGGGGCTTTCTTCGGAAGCGCCGCCGGCTTCGCCCTGGCCAGCAAGAATCTCCGCTTCAAGGCCGGCGGCGCGCTGACGCAAAAAATCACCCGCTATGTCGTGGGCATTGTCGGACTCGTCGTTCTCTATCTTGGGCCCAAGCTGATTCTGGGCGAATCCCTCGGTACCCAGCAACCGCTGATCCGTTTTCTGCGCTACGGCATCATCGGTTTCTGGGTCGCCTACGGGGGCCCCTGGTGTTTCCTGAAACTGAAGCTGATCGCCCTGGAGCCGAGGCCCCTGGCCGAAAAAGCCTCTGAGGTTCAATCGCTCAACGTATAGGCCGAATTCGATAGACTGAAAATCTTGTTCGTCCCCGGGCTGAGATATACCTTGTTCTCATCGTCGATGAAAATGGCGTGGATTCCAGGCAGGCTTTTTACGAGGGCCATGCCCTTTTCCAGACCCAGGGCAAAGACCGATGTCGAAAGCGCGTCGGCGTCGATGCTCTTTTCGGCGATGATGGATACCGAGACGAGGCCGTTGTTGACGGGAAAGCCTGTCTTGGGGCTCAGAATATGATGGTAATGCTTGCCGTCTTCGATGAAGAAGCGCTCGTAGATGCCCGATGTCACGACGGTCATGGCCGTTCCCGTGACGAGGCCGAGATAGTCGCCTCTTTCCGAGCGGGGGTCCTGGACGCCGACGCGCCAGGCCGAGCCGTCTTTTTTCCTGCCGTAGACGAGGACATTGCCACCTAAGTCCACGACGGCGGCCTTCACTCTATGTTTAGCCAGGATTCTCGCCACTTCGTCGGCCGAATATCCCTTCGCGATCGCTCCCAAATCCAGCCGCATTCCAGCCGTCGCCAACCTGACCTCGAAGTTCTTCGCGTCGAGTTCGATTTTTCTGTAATCGATGAGTTTCAGGGCTGAGGCGATCTCGCTGTTCGGCGGCACGGCGGCATAATCGGTGCCAATGTTCCATAGTTTGGAAAGCGGGCCGACGGAGATGTCGAACATCCCCTGCGAAAGTTTCGCGTATTCGATGCCTTTGGAGATGACGTAGAAAGTGTCCTCGGACACTTTGATGGCTTCCTTGCCCGCCGCATCGTTGATGGCGGCGATCTCGGTGCCGTCCTTGTTGGCGCTCATTCTGTTTTCAATCTCGGCAAGCCGCTGGAAAATCTCGTCGGTGGTTTTCTTCGAGCCGCCTTCGATGAGCCTTACCGAGCAGACCGTTCCCAGCACGAAATCGGTGCGGGTTATTTCGCTTTGGGCGGCGGGAGCGCAGGCCGAAAAAAGAATGACGGCCATCGCCGCGACAAGGAAACCTTTCATGCTATGTACCTCTTCAATGATGGACTGTCTCAGCGAGACAGTTCCCGGCCTATCGTGGTGCGCGGGCCGTGGCCGGGGAAAACGACGGTCTCGGGGGGGAGCAGTGCGAGCCGCTCGAGGCTTTTTCTCAGGGCGACAGGATCCGAATCCGGTCCGTCGGTCCGTCCGACTCCATCCCTGAAAAGCGTATCTCCCGAAATGAGTTGGCCCGAGTCGCTGTCGTGAAGGCAAATGGAACCGGCGCTGTGCCCAGGCGTATGCAGTACCCGGAAGCCTGTTCCCGGTATCGTGTCGCCCTCGGAAAGCAGGAGAGTCGGCTCGGGCAGTTTCTTCCAGTAGCCATGAAAAAAGCTTGGCACGCCGATGGTGTCGAAAAGGACGCGATTTGTTTCCTCGCCCCTGTCGCCCAAGTAAACCGCGTCAAGACTGTGGATGGCTATCCCGGGAAGATCCCCGCTCCATGCGTCCATGAGTTCGGGAATCGCCGCCGTGTGGTCCAGATGACCGTGGGTGAGGACAATGAATGAAATCTTGATTTCCTTTTCGGACAGGAACCGTATAATCGCCTCGGGATCGTCGCCGGGATCGACAAGGAAACCGCTTTCCTTCGTCTGTACGGCATAGACATTTTCGCCGATAGGTCCGACGCGGAGGCGCTCGATGCGAGAAATCACTCTTTCTGTTCCTTTTCCTCGGGTTGGTCGCCGCGCTTTTTAGCCGGTTTGATCTCTATCGTCCTGTTCTTGAAGTTCGATCCGTCGCAGGCTCCGATGATTTTTTCCGCGTGGATTTCGGGAACATCGATGAAGGAATAATTGTCGAAGAGATGGACCCTGCCGAGTTCGTCGTTGGTGAGACCTGTCTTTTCGCTGATGAGGGTTCTCAGTTCCTGGGGGCGGAGGCGCTGGCGTTTTCCCATCGATACGAAGAGGGGCACCATGCCTTCGGCGTTTTTCCGGATGATAGGCTTCGCCTTCTCGGCGAGGTCTGCCGGCGTCGCGGGCTTGGGCGCTCGCGGAGGCGTGGATTCCCTCAGCGCTTTGGCGGAAGCGGCGATGGTCTTTGGAGGCTGATTCCTCGTTATTCCCGCGGCTCGCAGGATGAGAAGGGCCGCCGCGTAGGAGCGCATATTGAGAGGGATGCGCTTCCGGAAAATCGACCGTACCTTTGTGAGAATGGCGGGGTCGGGCGGAGACTTGAGTTCTTCGAGGATGCCGTCGAGGAAAGCGTTCAGGGCTTCCTCGGGTATTTTGTTCGGTGCTGATTCAGTTGGCACATGGTTCTCCTTAAACCGTGACGCGAAGTGGATACATTGTGCAGCAAAGATACAATCAGGACAAGCAGATAAGCGGGGATTTCCGGAGATTTAAAGCGCCGCGCCGCCGGAATCGAGCGGTAGCCGGCGGCGGCGCCTATGGAGTAGAATGAACGAGAGCATTGGGATAACGGCCCCGAACCAGGAAATTCCGGCCGATATCAGAAAGGAAGTATTGCATGTCGTTGGAATCTTTTCCGGTTTGCCTCTGTCTCACCGGTAAAACGATCGAGGCCGATCTCGCGGCCCTCGATGCCCATCGCGCGAGCGTCGATCTTGTCGAACTGAGAGCCGACTGTCTCGATCCTTCGGAAAAATTTCTCCTGCGATCATTTCCCGAAAAGGCTGGTCTGCCCTGCATCCTGACGGTGCGAAGGCGTAGCGACGGCGGTTACTTCGAGGAAGGCGAGGGGGTTCGCCTCGTCATGATCGCGAAGGCTCTCTCCTATGCCCGCTCCGACACGAGCGCCAATTTCGCCTATGTGGATCTCGAGGAAGATTTTCATATGACGGCGATAGAGGAAGCCTGCCGCACCTTCGGCACGAGGATCATCCGTTCGCGGCATTACCTCGACGGCATGCCCGACGATCTCGACGCCGCCTGGGAGCCCCTCGCCGAGGAAGATGACGAAATCCCCAAACTGGCCGTGACGCCGCGTAACGCTTCCGATTTGTACCGGCTTCTTGCCTGGATGATCGGGCTTCCTCCCCGGGAGCGGCTCATCATCGGCATGGGGGAATACGGGCTGGCCACCAGAGTCCTCGCCCAGAGCCTTGGTTCGCTCTTCACCTATACCAGCCTTGGCTTGGCCGACATGCCTTTCGCCGGCCCGGGGGAGACCACGCCTGAAGCCTTCATCGATACCTACCGCGGAAAGGAAACGGGGAAGGATACGACACTCTACGCCCTGCTCGGCGGAAAGAGCATCCTGAATTCGCTTTCGCCAGCTCTCCACAACACCGCTTTCAGGACCATGGGGAAAGACGCTCTGCTATTTCCTCTGCCTTCGGAATCGATAGAGTCCGCGCTCAATAACATGAAGCTTCTTGGCATTAAGGGAGCCGCCATCACCGTCCCTCTCAAGGAAGACGTCCTGCCTTACCTTTCCTTCGAGTCCACCGACGTGCAGCGGATTGGCGCCTGCAATACGCTCATCACGAGCGGCGGGGGATGGGCCGGCTACAATACCGACGCCGATGGCTTCGAGCTCAGCGCCCTCGAGTTTCTGGGCAGGGAGGATTTCAAGGGCATGAAGGTGACTTTGATCGGCGCGGGCGGAGCGGCCAAGTCGGTGGCGCTTTCGCTTCACCGCAGGGGAGCCGCCTGCGTGATCCTCAACCGGACGATTTCGACCGCGAGGGCCCTCGCGAGGAAATACGGTTTTATATGGGGTCCTCTCGACGACAGGTCCATCGATGTCGTGAGCAACTTTTCGGATCTGATCATCCAGGCGACGAGCGTGGGCATGACGGGCGGAATCCCGGGCGATCCCCTCGAGTTCTATGAGTTCGACGGTCATGAAATGGTTTTTGACCTCATCTACAGACCAGTGAAGACGGTTTTGGTCACGAGGGCGGAGCAGGCGGGCTGCAGGGTTTCGAACGGCTACAAGATGCTCCGCTACCAGGCCGCCGGTCAGTACAGGCGCTGGATGGGCGAAATGCCGCCCCAGGGTTGTTATTGAAAGAGAATCGAAGAGATTCGGGAGAAAAAATGTCCAAATCAGCTTTTGTGGCGATCGTGGGAAGGCCCTCCTCGGGCAAATCCACCTTGCTGAACGCCCTCTGCGGCGCCAAGGTCTCGATCGTGTCGCCGGTGCCCCAGACGACGATGAACACGGTCCGCGGCATAGTGAACAGGCCGGCTGGCCAGCTTGTTTTCCTCGATACGCCGGGCTTCCATATCTCGGACAAGAAACTCAATCTGCGGCTCAGGGATCTCGTGCTTCGCGCCCTGGGCGACGCCGACATCGTCGTCTACATCATCGACGCGACGCGGGAGCCTGGGCCCGAAGAGGAAGCCATGGTCAAGGCTCTGGCGGGCTCGAAGCTTCCTCTTGTCGCCGTGGTGAACAAGGTGGACGATGCCGAGGCCCTGCCGGAACGCGCCATAGCTTTCGTGGCCGAGCATCTTCCCAAGGTTCCCGTGCTGCGGATCTCCGCGAAGGAAAAGCTGGGGCTCGAGGAACTTCTTGACTTCCTTCTGGACAAGGCTGCTGAGGGGCCGACCTGGTATCCCGAAGAGTACTACACGGACCAGGAACCGGTTTTCCGCATCGCCGAGATCATCAGGGAAAAAGCGATCATGCATACGAGGGAAGAATTGCCTCACGCGCTTTTCGTCGAGTTCACCGATTCGCGCAAGCTGGAGGACGGCGGCCTGGAGGCTTCCTACGATATCGTGGTGGAGCGCGAAAGCCAGAAGGGGATCGTGATCGGCAAGGGAGGATCGCTGATAAAGAAAATCCGCGAGGAAGCCGAGGCCGACCTCGCGGATATTTTCGATTATACGGTCAAGCTCAGGCTCCAGGTACGCGTGGATTCCTCATGGAAACATGACGACAAGAGGCTGGATTCGCTGATTTTCTAGATTGCCGCGGCGGCGCCATTCCGGCGCCGCCGTCACGGCGAAGTCAGAGGCAGAGGACTTTCTTGTACTGCTCCGCCATGCCCTCGAAACCCTTGTCCAGGCATTCCTGCAGGGCTTTTTCGGCGCGCGGGAAAACGGCCGTGTCCAGGATTTCCTTCTCGTCCTTTTTGAAGTCTGAGAGGACGTATCCCGCTACGTCGCTATGGTCGGGCCTGCCGATCCCGAAGCGCAGGCGCGCGAAATCACGGGTGCCCAGGTGCTTTTCCATGGAGCGGAGGCCGTTGTGGCCACCCAGGCCTCCCGAAAACTTGAAGCCGAAAGTTCCGAAGGCCATCTCCAGGTCGTCGTGGATCGCGAGCACTTCGGACGGTTCCATCCTGTAGAAGCGCATCAGGTCGCCGATGCTTTCGCCCGAATTGTTCATGTAGGTTTCGGGCATGAGGAACCAGACGCGCTCGCCTCCTATCTCCTTGGACGCCACTCTGCCTTTGTACTTGTGTTCCCAGGAAAGGTCGCCCTTCAGCCGGAGGGAGTCGAGGAACTGCCACGCCACGTTATGCCTGTTGCCTGAGTATTCTTTTCCGTAATTGCCAAGGAAAGCGTAAAGTCTGATCATTCCGTGATTCCTCGAATATCGTGTGGGTGTTACTATATCCCATCGGCGCCACCTTGATGAAGGCCCGGCGCTCCCGATCACGAGAGGTAGGCGGAGATGGATGCCATCGATTTCGAAAAACGATACGAGCGCGAGGCTGCGGGCGCAGACAGCTCGGGCGCCGATGCCGCGGGCGCCATATTCCTGGTCCTGCGCTGCGCGCGCGACTTTACCGCTGATTCACCTATGCAGGTCGTGGCCGATATACCCATAGAAGAACTATGCGAGTCGGGGGATTTTGCCGATGCCCGCTCGAGGCTTGTCCTCGTCAACGGCTGGCAGTCCTGGTCCTTCTCGGGTGAGCTGCGGTGGAACGAGCGTCCGAGGCGGGCAATCCTGAAACCTTCCCTGAATCTTTTTGTCGACCATCCGGCGGAGAAGGCGGTTCAGGCTCTGGCTGGAAATGGCCGCCGCAGCCTTCTTGGTTCATGGAAGCCCGATATGGTCTCGCATTTTTTTGTCGTCCTGCGCGCCGGAAACGCGAGGCTTGCATTGGTTTCGCATAACGCCACCGCCGATAGAAGCCGAGTTCTCCCCCCGGTCACATTTTTCGTCGGATCGAAAAGCCTGAGGATCGCCGTTTTCGCCGAAGGCGGATCATTCCGCGCGGGTGAGGTCGTGGCGCGCATCGCGATCATACCCGCGTCGGGCTATTTCGGCCTCAAAGATAGGTTGGCGAAGCTCTTTGGCGCGGCCGGCCGCTTCGGGGAACTTTCCTTCCTGGGCGGAAACGTCGCGATGCGCGAACCTATCGGCGGATTCGAAACCTGGTACAATCATTACCTCGCCATCGACGAGGGCATCATTCTTCGCGATCTCGATGCCTTGGGCGAGAACGACAATCTCATGAATGTCATGTTCCTTAAAAAGGGGAAACCGGTTGTATTTCAGATCGACGACGGTTGGGAAAAACGCGTCGGCGACTGGATTCCCGACGCGGCGAAATTCCCGAATGGCGTCGCGCCGCTCGCGGGCCGCATAACGGAGAAAGGTTTCATCCCCGGATTGTGGGTGGCGCCATTCCTCGTCATGCCCGAAAGCGCCGCGGCGCGCGAGCATCCCGAGTGGCTGCTGCGGGACTCAAGGGGCAAGCTTGTGCTCGCCGGATGGAATCCTGGCTGGGGCGGCGATGTCTATTGTCTCGATCTCTCGCTTCCCGATGTCGAAGAGTATCTCGTCGGTCTTTTCGACGCCATAGTCAACGAGTGGGGTTTTCGCTACCTCAAGCTCGATTTCCTGTATGCTGGCATGCTACGCGGCATTCACGCGGGCCTGCCGGGCGGGCATTGGGAACACTATGTCCGCGTATTGAAACGCATAACGTCTATGAAGCGCGCGAAGGATGGCCGGCCGGTCGCGTGGCTCTCCTGCGGGGCTCCCGTGGAGAGCACGGCGCCGCTCATGCCGCTGATGCGCGTCGGCGCCGACACGAGGGAACATTGGGATTGGCCGCTCCTAAAGCTCATCGGCCACCAGGGAAGGCCTTCGGCCAAGGTTAATATCAGCCACACGCTCGCGCGGTCCTTCCTCGACGGAACCCTCCTTCTCAACGATCCCGACGTTATTTTCTGCCGCACCAGAAAAACAACGTTGGTCGATAACGAAAAGTTCCTCATCGGCCTTGCGGGGCGGATGTTCGCGTCGCAGCTTCTCATGTCGGATGATCCTTCGGAGTTCGGCGTGGAGCGCGCCGAAGCCGCGGGCGGTAGCGCTAATGCCACACATGCCGCGGGCGCCGAAGCCGGCGGTCTCTCCGAGCCCGAGTTCACGCGCGAACTGCTCGCCCTTTTCGAAAAGCTGGGGACCAGGGATTTCGGCGTTGAGCGCTATTCGTTGTCGAACCCCGATATCTACCGCTTCTTCTCCAGGGACGGCGAGCTGCACGGCCTCATTAATCTGTCCGACAGGACCCAGGTGCTGGAAACCGAGTCGCCGTTGGGAGAATCGACCCCGGCGATCGCGCCCGCCCGTACCATAGTGCTGTTCGGCCTGCCTCGGACTTGAGGCTTCATTACGGCGGCGATGGCATAAATCAGCGGTCAGAAGATTGCCAGAGCCGCGCCGCTGCTTTATACTGGACGCTCAATGGAAAAAATCACCTATGTCATCGGGCACAAAAACCCCGACACGGATTCCGTCGTCTCGGCCTCAGCCTACGCGGCCCTGAAACGCGCCCTCGGTTTCGGCAACACCCTCGCGGCAAGAGCCGGCGCGGTCAATCCCCAGACCGAGTATATTTTTCACCGATTCAATGTTCCCCTCCCGGAATTCATACCCGATCTCGTTCCCAAGGTCGACTACTATCTCGGCGAGGCTCCCGTCTGCGTCGACGAGATGGTGCCGCTGTGGGAAGCGCTTTCGATCATGGAAAAGGCCAACCGCCAGGTCCTGCCCATCGTCGACGCCCAGGGCAAGTACCGCGCCATGCTCCATTACAGCGCCTTCGCGCAGAATATCCTCACCAAGATCAATCCCCGCCATAAAGCAGTGATCCCCACATCCTTGTCCCACCTTATAGCGACGATCAAAGCCCAGCCCCTCGTCGTCTTCGACAAGGATACGGTGTTCAACGCCAGAATCGTGGTGGTGGCCTTGAGCACGGAAAAATTCCGGGACTATATCCATGCCGAGCCGGCGGACAACAAGATCGTCCTCGTGGGCGACAGGGAAGACGCGCAGCGCATCGCCGTGGAGGCGGGCGCGAAGGCCATCATTATCACGAACGGCATCCTGCCCTGCAAGGAAGTGAAGGATCTCGCCGAAAAGAAAGGGGTCTCCATCCTCACCTCGCCCTACGACACTTCTTCCACGTCGCTGCTTGTGCTCTATTCGGCGCCGGTCATCACGGTGGCTGACGAGGGGATAGTTCCGCTTGGCCGCCGCGACTGGATAAAGACGGCGAAGCAGGCCATCGCCAAATCCCCGAGCAGGTCGGTGCCGGTCGTGGACGATGAAGGGAAGGTGATCGGGCTGTTCACCGAGGGCGATCTCATCAAGGAAGCCAACATCGAAGTGATCATGGTCGATCACAACGAGTTTTCGCAGGCCGTCGAGGGTATCGACCACTACCGCATCCAGGAAGTGATCGACCATCACCGGCTGGGTTCCTTCTCCACGCCCTATCCGATCACCTTCATCAACAAGGTCGTAGGATCCACGAGCACCATCGTCGCCTCGATGTTCAGGGAAACCCATACGCCGCTGACGAAGCAATTCGCCTCCATCCTTCTCTGCGGCATTCTCTCCGACACCCTGGTCCTGAAATCCACCACGACGACTGATATCGACAGGGACATGGCCGAATACCTTTCCAACATTACCGATCTTTCGATAGAGGCTGTGGGGCTCGACATCATGACCTCGGCTTCGGAAGCGGCGCGTCTGCCAGCCGACAAGATGGTGAGAGTGGACAGGAAGGAGTACGAGTCGTCGGGGAAAAAGCTTTCGGTAAGCCAGATCGAATTGACGAGCACGGCGGAGATCATGGATCGCGGCGCCGAGATTCTCGAGGGGCTCGCTCATCTGCGCGCCGAGACGGGATCCTACCTCGCCGCCCTTATGGCGACGGACATCACCAAGCTGGAGAGCATTCTCTTCCTCGACGCCGAGAGCGATCTCTACAACTACGTGAATTATCCTTCACCCAAGAAGGGAATCTACATGCTGAAGGACGTCCTTTCGAGAAAGAAGCAGCTCATGCCCACGATTTTCGAGATGGTGGAAAAAGCCCAGGAACGCTGATTCTTAGCCGATCGCGCCCGAGGCCAGCAGGGGCAGGGCTATGAAGTTGCCTATCATTCCCCCGATGCTGGAGAGAAAGAACACGAGAAGAATGTGGGTGACCCTGTTCTTGTAGAATCCCTTGGCGCTCGTGACATCGTCCGCGAGCCGCTCGAAATCCTGAACCTTGGGCTTTCTCAAGTATGCCTCGACGACGCCGGCGAAGAGCCCGATTCCCACGAGGGGATTGAGCGTGGCTATGGGCGCCATGAGGAAGGATACGGCTATCGTCAGCGGATGGGCGAGACAGAGCGCCGAGCCGATGGCGGCGAGTGAGCCGTTCAGCAGCACCCACCTGAGCATCAGCTCAAGGCTAGCCTGTCCGCCGGAGCGAAAAAAACCGACGACGATGAGGGCGAGTATGGCGAGCGGGATTATCCACCCTATGTATTTGGACAGTTTCGAGGGTGGCGGCACCATGTCGATTTCGGATACGTCGGGATTCGCCTCGCCCTTATCCAGCTTCCGCAGCCAGGTCTCAATGCCCGCCATGTGGCCGGCGCCCACGATGGCGACGACGTTCTCTTCCTTTTTCTCGAATATTTTAGCCGCGAGGTAGCGATCGCGCTCGTCGATGAGGACTTCCTTGACCGAAGGCAGGTAGTCGGCGAGCTCGTTCATCATCTGTTCCAGCTCGTTCTTGTCCTTCAGCTGCTCTATTTCGCTTTCCGAGAGTTTTTCGTTGGAAAAAGACGAGCCGATGAGGCTGGCGAGAAGCTTCGACTTGTTCCACAGATTGGACCGCGCCCAGGCGCGTTTCAGCGTGATCTGGACGTCCCGGTCGCAACAGGACCAGGGGATGCCGGCTGCCTCGGAGGCCTGAACCGCGGCGAGCATTTCCTCTCCCGGCTTGGCGTTTATTCCCTCTCCCATGCGTTTCTGAAAACCCGAGAGGGCGAGGTTGGCCAGGAGAAAAAAGCCCTTGCCTTCCTTGAGCACTTTCCCGATGTCGAGGTTTTCCCAGCGCGAACCTTGGGTCATCGACTGGTAACGGCTGCTGTCCAGTTCCACGCAGACATGGCCCGGCTTTTCCTGCTCGATGATGGCCGAGACTTCGGCCACGCTTTCGTGCGAGATATGGGCGGTCCCGACCAGGGTGATGGCACGGTTCGACAGTTCGATCTTTCTAATGGTGTTCGACATCATCCATCCTTTGGCTTCAATCGGAAAGATAGTACTCTTGTTCCTTCCATCCCGACAAGATGAGGCCTCGGCCTTTTAAGACCATGGCCGAACGTATGAAGAGATGGAGGAGGGGGCGGGAGAAAGATGCCGGGAATCCGCCGCGCAGGGCTCCCTCCGTCTCCGAGGCTGCCCTCACGATGCGTTCGCAGTCCTCGACGGCGTAGCGGTGCATGGCCGCCTTGAATTTTTTCTGTCCGGCCTTGCTCGTGATTTTTTCGCGCCTGAAGATTTCCTCGGGGCTCAAGCCCTCGGAGACGCCCCGCTGCAGCTTTTCGAGCTTGCGGAAGCTCCACACCAGAGCGGCGATAATCTGCGAAGGTTCGCTCTGCCTGTCGGCAAGCAGCGTGTCGAGCACGCCAAGGGCCGTCGCGAGATCGCTTCCCGCCATTCTGTCAAAAAGGCTGAAGGCGTCTTCCTGCCGCGATTTCGAGAGCACCGCCTCGATTTCTTCGGCGCTCAGACGGGTTCCTTCGGGAAAACAGGCGGCCAGCACCAGACATGCCGACTCCAGCGCCGATGTCTCGTTCTCGACAAGCTCCAGGATGACGTCGATGGCCGCGTCGTCGGCCGAAAGCCTGTCCCTCGACAATTTTTCCCTTATCCATGCTGGTTTTTCCGAGTCGCGGAGTTCCCAGAACATTTTTTTGTTCGCCGGGCCGACGGCCGCCTCAATCGCCTTGGGGAGGGAATAGCCTTCGGTGACGAGGATGAGGACGGCATCGTCCGCCGGGTTTTTTATGTAGTTTTCGAGGGCGGTGATGGCGGCTTTACCGGTGATGGCCTCGGCGTTGCGGTATTCGATCACCCGTCTCGACGAGAAGAGCGAAGCGTTCTGCAGAAGTCCCACGAGCTGTTCGGGCGAGACTTCGCCCGCGTAGAACCTGCCGTATTCTGGCGGGCTGCCGTCCTTCGCCGCGAGAGACTCCCGGATTTCGTGAACGAAAGCCTCGCGTTTGCCCGTTTCGGGACCGGCGAGGATATAGGTCGATGGATGGCGTGCTGATGGCGGCATGAGGTTCAGTAACTCCGGATTATCGCTTTGAGCTTGCCGAGGATGCGTACATCCTGGGTGTAGATGGGGGCGTAGTCGGGGTTTTCCGCCTGGAGGCGAATTCTGTTGTTTTCCTTGAAGAAACGTTTGAGCGTGGCCGAATCGTCGATGAGGGCGGCGACGATCTCGCCGTTTTCCGCGGTGGGACGCTGCTCGATTATGGCCATATCGCCGGACTGGATGCCCGCGTCCCTCATGCTGTCTCCCTGGATGCGGAGGGCGAAGCACTTGCCCGAGCGTACGTATTCGGAAGGAACGCGAATCGTCCCCGTCCAGTTTTCTTCGGCCAGGATGGGATTGCCGGCCGCTATGGAGCCCAGGATGGGAACTTCGGCGATAGAGTTGTCGGCTTCTTTTTTTGAGACGATCTCGAGAGCCCTGGAGCGGTTCTCCTGAAGCTTTATGGCGCCCTTCTTTTCCAGGGCCTTGATATGGTCATAGGCGCCCTTGATGGAAATGGAAAAAGCCTTGGCCGTCTCGCGCACGGTAGGGGGATAGGAGTTTTTCTCGATGAAGCTGGTGAGAAAGTCCAGAATTTCCTGTTGCCTGTCGGTCAGTTGCTTCATCGCGAATCGTTATCCTTGGGTTTATGCTTCATTATACCGGAATAATGCTTGAAACACCTATTCTTTTGTATAGTGTAACCGGAAAATTCCCGTCATGCAAGCGCAAACGCAAGAAAGGATCGCCACGAGTATTCAAAAAAAATTAAAACGGATACAATCCGCAAAATATATGAAGGTGCCGAAGACGTTGAAGGAATTATTAAGCAGAAGACCCAAGGTCATCATCTACGGCGGCAGTGCCTTGGTCGGAATCCTCTCGGGCCTTGTCGTCGTAGCGTATAGGGCCGCAATTTCTCTCCTGGAAAAGTACCGCGAAGCTTCCATGGACGCCATTCTCGGTTCCGCCGTACTTCTTGTCGCCTGGCTGGCCTTGGCCATCGCGGCGGGGCTGCTGACCGCCACGATGACAAAGCGATCGCCGCTCATCAAGGGTTCAGGCATCCCTCAGGTAAAAGCTCTGCTCATGCGCAAGCTCGCCTTCGACTGGAAGAAGGAACTGCCTTTCAAATTCATCGGCGGGTCTCTCGCGCTCGGCGCTGGTCTATCGCTTGGAAGGGAGGGTCCTTCCATACAACTGGGCGCCCTGGTTGGGGATGCGGTGGACAGCCTTACCCAAAAGCATGACTATCGGCACTATCTGGTGACAGCGGGGGCGGCGGCAGGCATCTCCGCGGCTTTCAACGCCCCGCTTGCCGGGGTACTGTTCTGTATCGAAGAACTGCACAAGAATTTTTCCCCCACGATGCTGACGAGCACCCTCATAGCTTCATTCTGCGCCAACGCCGTCATGTGGCTGTTTTTCGGGAGTTCGGCCGTTTTCAACATCCATCTGCTTCAAATTTTGCCTTTGCGGCATTATCTCAGCGCGGTGCTGATGATAGGCATAGCCTCGGGCTTACTCGGGAGCCTTTTCAACAGCGGCTTGCTCGCCTTCCAGAAAGGTTTCGGCAGGCTGGTGCCCGGAGAAAGCCGGCGGATCGTCATAGCTTTCGCGGCGGCAGCGGTTGTCAGCCTTTTCATGGCCTCGATCACCGGCGGGGGGAGCCAGCTCGTCGAGATGATCGCCGTTCCCGGAATTCCTTTAGGAACGATTGGCCTGCTTCTGGCGGGGAAATTTGTTTTTACCTTGTTTTCGTACGCTTCGGGGGCTCCGGGCGGCATTTTCCTCCCGATGTTGACGATCGGCGCCTTGATTGGCGCGGCCGCGCAGGTACTTCTGCCCGAATTCGGCATAGAGGGCGATTTTCTCGCCAATTATATCCTGCTGGGAATGACGGCCTTCTTTGTCGCCGTCGTTCGGGCTCCGATAACCGGGGCGGTCCTGATAACGGAAATGGCCGGCAGCCTGGGGCATTTTCCTGCTTTCATTCTGGTTTCGGTGGTCGCCGTTCTTATTTCTGAGTTTTTAGGCGCGGAGCCCATCTACGATTCTCTTTGCGATCAGCTTTTATCTTCGCGCCCTAAGAAATCCTGCCCGTAGGCAAGACCGCGAAGGAACCGGCTTCAGCCCAGTTCCTCGTTGAAACCGGTTTCGAAAAGGTTTTTAATCGCGTCGACGGCGGCCTGCTCGTCCGCGCCTTCGGCGCTGATCGTAATCTTCGAACCATAGCTGGCGGCGAGGGTTATGATGCCCATGATGGATTTGGCGTTGATGCGGTTGCCGTTTTTCTCCAGGAAAATCCTCGAAGAAAACTTCACGGCGGTCTGCGCGATGAGCGCCGATGGTCTCGCGTGGATACCCGCCCTATTTTTGATCGTCGTCTCAATCTCAATCATGGTTCGCTCCGGTGGTAGGATCAGTAGTCGTCGCGTGAAAAGTATAAGGCTCTCGCGTTTTCGCTTTCAAGCCAGCGCATGATGTTCTGGTTGAACTCTTTCGCGGAGTGATAGCCCATTTTCTTGAGTCTTTCGTTCATCGCGGCGGTTTCCACGATGATGGGGATGTTCCGTCCCGGCTTCACGGGGATTTCCAGCTTGGGAACCTTCACTTCCAGTATTTCGGTCGTGAGTTCGTCCATGCCTATCCTGTCGTACACCTTTTCGGGGTTCCAGTCTTCGAGCTGGCAGACCAGCTGGATCTGTTTCTTGTCGCGGATGGCGCCGACGCCGAAGAGGTGGGTGATGTTTATGATGCCCAGTCCCCTGATTTCCATATGATGGCCGATTACCTTGTTCGCGCCTTGTCCCATGAGGATGGAGCCGTTCACGCAGCGTATTTCCACGACGTCATCGGCCACGAGGCGGTGGCCGCGTTCGATGAGTTCGAGCGCCGTTTCGCTCTTCCCGACGCCGGAATCCCCGGTGAGGAGGATCCCGATGCCGAAAACCTCCACAAGGACGCCATGCACGCTTGTTTTGGGAGCGAATATGTCCGAGATCACGCGGATCACCCTGCTCGAGAACTCGCTCGAATTGAGGCTAGTGGTGAGGATGGCGCAACCGGCAGCTTCCGCCTCGGCGAGAAAATTCTCTGAGGGCTGGAGGGAATTCGTGAATATGCAGCAGGGGATTTTATAGGAAAAAAGTGTCTTGATCGATTGGAGAGAATTTTCCGCCTCGAGTTTCTCGAGGTAGGCGCATTCGCCCCGGCCGAAGATCTGAAGGCGGCTCCACGCGAAGGATTCATAGAATCCCGCGAGGGCCAGGCCCGGACGGTTGAGATCGGGCACGGTGATCTGCCTTCCCAATCCTGCCCTGCCCGCTACGCATTTGAGGCTGAGGGCGTTCTGTTCCTTGAGGTCCAGATCGACGAGATCGAGGACGGTAAATACCGCCGGTTCGTTTCCTATCACGCGGACAAGTGTACTACGAACGGCCAACAAGGTAAATGCGCCAATGCCTATGAAAAAGCCTTCCCGAAACCGCCTTTTCAGGCGGGGGGAAGGCTCGGGGTATCTATTTCCTTTCCTGTATCTTGTCTTTCTCCTTGGAGATTTTCTGATCCAGTTTATCCATGAGCAGATCTATTCCCGGATTGACCTCGAAGGAAGTTTCCAGAAGGTGGGCCTGTACGCCCCAGCGGAAGTTGACGGTCACCTCCAGTTTATAGTTTTTAGAATCCTTCGTAATCACGAACAGAAGATCGACGATCATATCCTTCGCGTACCCGATCCTCTCCGCCCTTGTTGCCAGATACTGTCTGCTTTCCTCGCTGAGATCGAAATGTACGGATCGAACGTCGATGTTCATGGGCACCTCCTGTGATAGTCGCGCGGCTCAAGCCGCGTTCAGTGTTTCCGGCGGCTGAACGATGAATCCATATCCAGCTCGCCCCTATATTTAGCCACCGTCCGGCGCGCTATCTTTATGCCGCGCCCGGCGAGAATCTCCACCAGTTCCCTGTCCGAAAGGGCGGCATTGTCGCCGCTTTCTGATTCCAGGATTTCCCTGAGTGTAGCCTTGACGCCTTCTTTCGAATGCGTGCCCGATGTCGACGAGGTCGAGGAAACGGCGTTCGTGAAAAAGCGCCTCAGTTCAAATATACCCCATTCCGTCTGAACATACTTGCCGTTCGCCAATCTCGACACCGTGGTTTCGTGCACGCCCACTTCTTCGGCCACATCCTTGAGGGTAAGCGGCTTCATGGCCATCGGTCCTTCGATGAAAAACTCGGTCTGGAACTTCACGATGGCCTTGGCCACCTTGATGAGGGTGGCGTTTCTCTGCTGGATGCTGCCGATGAAGAACTTCGCCTTTTCTATGTTTTCCTTGACGAAGCTGACCGTGTCCTTTTCGCCGCCTTTTTTCGCCGAGATCTCCGAGAAAAAGGGGTTTATGCCCAGAACGGGGATTATCTCGTCGTTGAGTTCGATGACGAATTCGTTGTCTTCGATCCGTATGGCCAGGTCGGGTATGACATAGCGCGTCCTTTCGGTGGAAAACAGTCTTCCGGGGAAGGGCGAAAGGGTTTTTATGTAGGCGAGCACGGTGTCGAACTGGGAATCCTTGAGCTTGAGGCTTTTCCTTATCTCCGCGTATTTTCCTTTTTCGAGGTTGTCGAGGTGGTCGCGCAGGGCTTCGATGGTGCCTTTCGGCGCTTCTGGATCCTGGGCCGCCTGCACGAGGAGGCTTTCCTTATAGTCGGTGGCGCAGGTCCCGCTGGGATCGAGTCTCCTGACGATGTCCATCGCCTCTTCGATCTCCTCACTTGAGCAGGTGGGGCAAAGCTCCGCCGGATCGCTGCGATGGAAGCCGTTGTCGTCCAGGTTCTGGATGAGCCTTTCGCCCAGTTCTCTTTTCGCTGGGGGCAGGGGGAGGATGCGAAGCTGGGCGAGAAGGTGGTCCTGGAGGGTTTCCGGCAGGAAGATGGCGCCTTCCAGGAACTTTCTCTTGGAATCTTCGTTTTCGTAGGATGAGGTGTAGCTGAAATCGGCATTCTCGTCTTCCCAGGCGTCGGGGGCGGCTTCCGCCTTGTCCTCCGCGAAGGTTTCGAGAGAGACTTCGGTCCTGTCGTCGAGAATTTCGAGGGCGGGATTGACCTCAAGTTCCGCCTGGATTTCTTCGGTCAATTCCGCGATCGGCATCGCGAGGATCTTGATCGACTGAAGCATTCGGGGGTTGAGCTTCTGACGCTGTTCCGCGACCAGAACCGGTCGTTGTACCTGCACTGAATTCTCCTATACCTGTAAATGTAAGGTACAATGCGACAATGTCAATATGAAGCCGAGATGTTTCGATGCAACCTGCCGACAAGCCCAGTGTTCCGTATGGAAGCGCTCCGATATCGGTCGCGGATTATTGACGGTCGCGCCAAGTCTTATTATTTTATAGGCGTACGCTTGATTTACAATTCAATACTCCGCAAGGTAGGAAGATGTCCAAACACAGAAATGATTCAAAGATGCATGGGGAGAATACCGCTTCCTCCGAGAACCCGAAGGGTGCCTCGGTCGCTCCCGATGCCGCCGCGGGTTCAGTCCAGCCGACCGCTGGCCCCGCTTCTGAAAGCAGGGTCAACGAACCCTCGGGAAGCGAAAATCCCTCCGCTTCCCTGACCGCCGAGCTGGAAGCTGCCCGCGCCCAGGTTGCCTCGCTGCGCGAGGAGGTGGATCAGCTGAACGAGAAATACCTCAGAAAGCTTGCCGATGAGGTGAATTTCAGAAAGCGCATGATCAGGGAAAAGGAAGAGGCGCAGAAATACGCCGTGGCTTCCCTACTCGGCGACCTGATTCCCGTTCTGGACGATTTCGACCGCGGAATCGCCAGCGTCGAGAGCACGAAAAACTACGAACAGCTCAGCGAAGGCGTCATCCTCATCAGAAAACAGTTGTCGCAGATGCTGGAAAATAAGTATGCTCTAAAGAGATTCGAATCGAAGGGAACCCTCTTCGATCCGAACCGTCATGAGGCGGTGTTCGCCGAGCCCGCCGATATCGAGGATCCGATGGTCGCGGACGAGTATCTTCCGGGCTACTCCCTGCACGACAGGATCCTGAGGACTGCCAAGGTGAGGGTGAGAATTCCCGCTCCTGGAAGGTCCGCCGGCCCCTCCGATGCGGCGGGCGAGAAAGCGGGAAGCGATGGCGCCGGTTCAGCCGCCAAGGCAGACCAGGCTTGATAAAGAAAGTTTTAGGAAGGAGAAAATAATATGGGTAGGATTATAGGCATCGATCTTGGAACGACAAACTCTTGCGTCTCGGTGATGGAGGGCGGCGAGCCGATCGTCATTTCCAATTCCGAGGGGCAGCGGACAACGCCGTCTATCGTAGGTTTCACCGCGAAGGGAGAGCGCGTCGTAGGTCAGCCGGCTAAGAACCAGATGATCACCAACGCCGAGAACACTGTCTACTCCATCAAGCGTTTCATGGGACGCCGTTTCGCGGAAGTCCAGTCGGAAATCAAGATGGTTCCCTTCAATGTCTCCGACAACGGCAACGACGTGCGCGTCGATATCCAGGGCAAGAAATACAGTCCCCAGGAGATCAGCGCCTTCATTCTCCAAAAAATGAAGAAGACCGCCGAGGATTACCTGGGTGAGCCCGTCACCGAAGCCGTCATCACGGTTCCGGCATACTTCAACGACTCCCAGCGTCAGGCTACCAAGGACGCGGGCAAGATCGCCGGTCTCGAGGTAAAGCGCATCATCAACGAGCCGACGGCGGCCAGCCTCGCCTATGGCTTCAACAAGGACCAGAAGAAAGAAAGAACTATCGCCGTGTACGACCTCGGCGGCGGTACCTTCGATATTTCCATCCTCGAACTGGGCGAGGGCGTCTTCGAGGTCAAGTCGACCAACGGCGATACCCACCTGGGCGGCGACGACTTCGATCTCAGGGTCACCCAGTGGCTGGTCGATGAGTTCAAGAAAGATTCAGGCATCGACCTCTCCAAGGACCGCATGGCTCTGCAGCGCCTGAGGGAAGCGGCCGAGAAGGCCAAGATCGAGCTCTCGAACGTCATGCAGGCCGATATCAACCTGCCCTTCATCACCGCCGACGCCTCTGGTCCCAAGCATCTCCAGAAATCCCTTTCCAGGGCCAAATTCGAGCAGATGTGCGAAGATCTCTTCGAGAGGACCAAGGAACCCTGCCGCAAGGCTATCGCCGACGCGGGGCTCACCGTGGACAAGATCGACGAGGTCATCCTCGTCGGCGGCTCCACCAGGACGCCCAAGGTCAAGCAGGTAGTCAAGGAAATTTTCGGCAAAGAGCCTTCCATGGGCGTCAACCCGGATGAAGCCGTCGCCGTCGGCGCGGCCATTCAGGGCGGCATCCTGGGCGGCGACGTGAAGGACGTTCTCCTTCTCGACGTGACCCCGCTTTCCCTCGGCATCGAAACCCTGGGCGGCGTTTTCACCAAGCTCATTCCCCGTAATACGACCATCCCCTGCCGCAAGAGCCAGATCTTCTCCACGGCTGCCGATGGACAGACGGCGGTTTCCATCCATGTCCTCCAGGGCGAGCGCGAAATGGCCAGCCAGGACAGGACGCTGGGCAGATTCGATCTTGTGGGCATCCCCCCGGCCCCCCGCGGCATTCCGCAGGTCGAGGTCACCTTCGATATCGACGCGAACGGCATCGTGCACGTGTCGGCGAAGGACCTGGGCACCGGCAAGGAACAGAAAATCAGGATCGAGGCTTCCAGCGGCCTCAACGAAGGCGATATCGAGAAGATGGTGCGCGAAGCCGAAGCCCATGCCGACGAGGACCGGAAGGAACGCGAGCGCGTGGACGCGAGGAACGAGGCTGACGCGCTGATTTATCAGACCGAAAAGGCTCTCAAGGAATACGGCGACAAGGCCGGTCCCGGCGAGAAGCAGAATATCGAGACGGCGGTCAAGGACCTGAAGAAGGCCATGGAGGGTTCCGACGTCGAGGCGCTCAAGCAGAAGACCGAGGCGCTGAAGCAGGCTTCCTACAAGCTTTCCGAGGAACTGTACAAGAACGCGCAGAGCGCTCAGGGCGCGGCAGGCCAGGGCCAGGGACCGAACGCTGGCCCCGGTTTCGGCGGCCCGGCCGACGGTCAGGGCTCACCCGGCCAGGACGAGGGCACGAAGACCGCGGACGACGTCGATTACAAAGTAGTGGACGACGAGGACAAGAAATAGACATAAATGGGCGCCCCGAGAGGGGGCGCCATGTTTTTAAACTCTTTCAGTCGAGGATAGCTTAAGTGGCGAAGCGAGATTATTACGAGGTTCTTGGAGTACAGAAAGACGCGACCAAGGACGACATCAAAAGGGCGTACAGGAAGCTAGCCATACAATTCCATCCCGACAAGAACCCCGGGGACAAGGCGGCTGAGGAAAAGTTCAAGGAAGCCACCGAAGCCTACGAGGTGCTCGGCGACGAACAGAAAAGGCCGGCTTACGACCAGTTTGGATTCGCTGGCGTCGAGGGTATGGGCGGCGGTCAGCCTGATTCCACGATCTTTAGGGATTTTGAGGATATTTTTGGCGGCTTCGGGGATTTTTCCTCGATTTTCGGTTCCATTTTCGGAAACTCCGGCGGTGGATTCGCCGGGGATCGCCGATCGGACCGGCCTCACCGCGGATCGAATCTCAGGTACGATATTGAGCTTCCTTTTGAAAAGGCCATCTACGGCACGACCGTGGAAATCGCCTATTCCAGGGACGATACCTGCAAGACCTGCGGCGGCTCAGGCTCGGCCGATGGTTCGGGCCGCAAGGTCTGCGGCATGTGCAAGGGTTCCGGACAGGTGCGCAGAAGCTCGGGCTTCTTCTCCATCTCCCAGCCCTGCCCCACCTGCAACGGCGAGGGCTCCGTCATCGACAAGCCTTGCCGCGACTGCAGCGGATCGGGTATCGCCAAGAAAAAGCAGAAAATCAAGGTGACCATCCCTCCCGGGGTGGACGACGGCAAGCGCGTGACGATACCCAGCCAGGGCGACGTTGGGCCCAACGCGGGAGCCCCCGGCGACCTCTATGTATTCATTCATGTCCGCAGTCATGAATTTTTTGAACGACACGAACAGGATCTCTATTGCGCCGTTCGGATCGACATGACCACGGCGGCCTTGGGCGGCGATGTCGTCGTCAACACGCTCGACGGCAAGAAGATCAAGTTGAGCATTCCGGCCGGGACGCAGCATGGCAAACTTCTCCGCGTAAGGGAGGAGGGAGTACCGAGTTCGTCGGGCCGCAAGGGCGATCTCTATATCAAGGTTCTCGTGCAGATTCCCGCGCGCCTGTCGAGGAAGGGCAAGGAACTTCTCGAGGAGCTGCGCGGCATTGAAGGCGAAAACGCCGAACCTCAGGCCGTGAAGCTTTCGGAAGTGGCCGGCGCCTGAACAGCCTGGCTCGAATAGCCTGAAGGGGCATGCCCTGCCGGCTTTGCATTACTAAGAGCCTGGCAAAAAAAGCCCGCACGATATGTGCGGGCTTTTTTATCGCTATAGAATTATGCGCGTTTCGAATTCATTATGGCAGCGGGGACAATTGATGAGACGCTTTCCCTTCGCGCGCGGCATTTGGATAAAGGCTTTGCAGCGCGGGCAGGTGCGGAAACGAAATGCTCGGATATTCTTGATCCTTCGTTCCAGACGTGAAAGCCGCTTTCTCGCCGGCTTCGTGAGAGACAGGTATTTTTCGTTCTCGCGTCGTCTTTTCTCGATATTTTTCGAGAACGACCTGAAGATCGACCAGAGCATGAACAGCCATAGGACCGTGCTTAAAATGGGCGACCTGAAAAACGCGCCGACAACGATCAAAACGAGACATAGGGCATTCGAAGCCTTGTACAGCTCGTCGACGCCATATCTTCCGGCCATGAAACGCGTCAGCGCGTACCTGATTTTATCCATCCCCAAAACTCCTTAATGATGTACCGCGAACGCGATGACTTTTATCGAATTCAGAAGAAAAGTCGACCGAAAAACAGGGTCAGGAAATTCCAGATGAGTATCGCGAAAGCGATGTTTCGTACAATGTGCAGGGGTTTGCCGACAGGGCTTTCCCTCCGTCCGTACATCGATGGGCTGTTCTGTATCGTCTCCAGCACGCGCCGGTATTCCTGATTGTCCGGCTCCATCCGCGCGGCTATCCTGGCATGCTCCAGCGCCGCTGTCATATTGCCGATGCCAGAATTCGCCACCGCGCTGTAGTAGTACCATCGGGCGTCTTTATCGGCGATCGCGTCCAAGATCGCAAGGGCTTGCGGATAATAACCCGAGCGGATGTAGTTCTCCACCATTTGAAACGTCGCTTGCCCCTGGCCGCTTCCCCGGTAACCGAAGCCGCCGAAAAACGTCTCGAATGGGTCGAAGCCGAAATCGGAGGGTTCGTTCGGCTGATCGGGAGACAGAGAGCCGCTCTTGATCTGTTGGTAGGCGGCATTGATTTCGCTCATCTTTTTCGCCGCTTCCGGGTTGCCTTGATTGACATCGGGATGATATTTTTTTGCCAGTTTGCGATACGCTTTCGAGATTTCCTCAGCGGAGCTGTCGGGCAAGACTCCAAGAATCGTGTACGGATCGGCCATTATCGATATCGCCTTATTGTATTGTGTATCGTTGAAATGTATAAAAAAAAAGTCCGCGCGGCAAGGCGCGGACTTTTCATGTACGGAGATAAACTGGGTTCATTTTTACGGGAAGCCCTCAGGGCATTATGGAAACCACTTTGTAGCCGGCGTCGGCTACGGCGGCCCTCATCGCCTGATCGCTCAACGCATCGCCTTCGACCATGGCGGAGCGTTCGAGAAGGTCGACCTTGGCCGATTTGACGCCCGGGACGGCTTCCAGCGCCGACTGGACGTGCATGACGCAATGCCCGCAGGACATGCCTTCAATCTTCAATAATTTTCGCATACTCTCTCCTTGTTTATTCGCATTTATTCCGGCCGAAACCAGATACTTCCATTTCTTGCCATCTACCTGAAATATAAGGAATTTTCGGGCCGATTCAAGTGCTCGGGGCTTGAATCTTGCCGGCCCGGAAGCGCCGAAGTCTGAGCGCGTTGGTCAGGACGGAAACCGAGCTCATCGACATGGCCGCGGCCGCGATGATGGGCGAAAGCAGGGGACCGCCGAAGGCGTAGAGCAGGCCCGCCGCGACGGGGATGCCGAGAACGTTGTAGCCGAAAGCCCAGAAGAGGTTCTGCCTAATGTTTCGCATCACGCCTTTTGAAAGCGAGATAGCCGTGGGCACGTCCATCAGGTTGCTGTGCATGAGGACAATGTCGGCGCTTTCCATGGCCACGTCGGTCCCCGTGCCGATGGCGATGCCCACATCGGCCTGGGCGAGGGCGGGAGCGTCGTTGATCCCATCGCCCACCATGGCCACTTTTTTCCCGCTGGCCTGCAGCTTCCTCACTTCATCGGCCTTGTCGCCGGGAAGAACTTCGGCGAGGATGTGATCGATGCCGACTTCGCGGGCGATGGCTTCCGCGGTCGGTCGGGAATCGCCGGTGATCATCGCCGTTTCGATGCCCATGGCGTGAAGGCGGGCGATGGCTGCCGCGCTCTGCGGCTTCACGATGTCGGCCACGGCGATGAGTCCCATGAGGGCGCCGTCGAAAGCCGCGAACATGGGCGTTTTACCCGCGGAGGCCAGGGCGCCGGCTGTCGCGCTGAGTTTTTCGAGCGCCACCCCTCGTTCCGCCATGAGGCGCGTGTTCCCGAAAACGAAGGACTTTCCCTCGATCTTCGCCTCAATGCCGCGGCCGGGGAGGGCCGCGAAACTCTCAGGGACAGGGAGCGAAAGTCCGCGATTTTCGGCCACGCGCACGATGGCTTCGCCGAGAGGGTGCTCCGAAGCTTTCTCGGCTGAGGCGGCGAGCGCGAGGAGCCTTTCCTCGGCGACGCCCTCGACGGGCAGGATGTCGGTGAGTTCGGGCTTGCCTTCGGTGATCGTCCCCGTTTTGTCGAAGACCACGATCTGGATCTTGCCGGCGGTCTCGAGGGCTTCGCCGGACTTGATGAGGACGCCCAGTTCGGCGCCTTTTCCCGTGCCCACCATGATGGCTGTGGGCGTCGCGAGGCCGAGGGCGCAGGGGCAGGCGATGGTGAGCACGGCCACGAAGATGGTGAGGGCGAAGACGGCCGAGTGTCCCGCGATTAGCCAGGCGCCGGCCGACAGGACGGCGATGCCAAAGACGACAGGCACGAAAATGCCCGATATCACGTCGGCGAGCCTAGCTATGGGCGCCTTGGATCCCTGGGCGTCCTCCACCAGCTTGATGATGCGGGAAAGCGCCGTGTCGGCGCCGACACGCTCGGCGCGGAAGGTAAGGGCACCGTTCTTGTTGATGGTGCCGCCGGTGACGGCTGAGCCAGGGCCCTTGTCGACCGGTATGCTTTCTCCGGTGAGCATGGATTCGTCCACGGCGCTCGCTCCGGACAAGACAGTGCCGTCCACCGGCACCCGCTCGCCGGGGCGGACGAGGAGAATATCGCCCGGCTCGACCTCGTCGATGGGCAGTTCGATCTCCTTTCCGTCCTGGAGCACCGTCGCCGTCCTGGGTTTGAGTCCCATCAGTTTCTTGATGGATTCCGAAGTGCGGCCCTTGCTCACCGCCTCGAGGGTTTTCCCGAGGAGTATGAGGGTGATGATGATTCCGGCCGTCTCGAAGTAAAGCTCTTCCACGGCGCCGAAATCGCCCTGGGCTATCCTGAAGACCGAGAAGAGGCTGTAGAGGATGGCCGCGCTCGTCCCCATGGCGATGAGGCTATCCATGTTCGGGGCGCCGTGGAGAAGGGACCTTGTTCCCACCACGTAGAAGCGGCGGCCGGCGATGATGGGCGGAATCGCCAGGGCTATCTGGATGAGGGCGAAGCGGAGGGGATAATCCATGGGATGGAGGGCCGCCGGAAGAGGCCAGCCGAGCATATGGCCCATCGCTATATAGAGAAGGGGAATGGAAAAAGCGGCGGAGACGATGAATTTCGTCCACATCGAGCGGATTTCGCGTGCCTTGGCCGCCTTGTGCTCGTCGATTTTCGCCGCCGATACAGCTTCCATGGCCAAAGGCTCGTAGCCTGCCTTCTTGATGGCTCCTTTGATCTCGGAGAGACGCACCAGGGAAGGGTCGTAGGTCACCGAGGCTTTTTCCGTCGCGAAATTGACGGCGGCGATCTGGATGCCGGGGAGCTTTTTCAGGGAGCGCTCGATGGCCGCCGAACAGGCGGTGCAGGTCATGCCGCCCACCGGTATGGAAACTTCCCTCGCCGTGACGCGCTCCACCGCTTCATACCCGGCTTTCTTGACGGCGTCCTTGATGGTTTCCAGGGAGGCTTCTGCGTCGTCGAACCTCACCTTGAGCGTTTCCGCGGCCAGGTTCACGGAGGCTTCGGCCACGCCCGGCAGCTTGCGCACCGCCCGCTCATTGGCCGCGGCGCAGGCTGAGCATGTCATGCCGCGAAGTTCCAGCGTTTCGGTTTTGATCATTGTGCTTATCCTCCTCGCGTCGGTATGGCGCGCGTCGCTTCTTTATGATAAGGAACCGCATGGGCTTTCTGGAAACGCCCAGACTTTCAGGAATCGCCTAGATAGCGTTCCAGGATGATGGCGATTTCCTCGATTTTTTCCTGGGCCTTGTCTTTGTTCACGGCATCCTTCACGCAGGTATCGATATGCTGCCGCAGAACGACGAGATTCGCCTTCTTCATGAGGGCGGCGGAGGCGAGAATCTGTTTGGAGACATCGATGCAATAACGATCTTCCTCCATCATCCTGATGGCCGCGTCCACCTGTCCTCTTGCCGTCTTGAGAAGGGTGATCGCTTTCTGGCTTTCGGCGCTGCAATGGTTCATCTGTTCGCTCCATGGACTATTCGCTTGAATCTATACCCTACCCTGGAGGGGTGGGGTATAGAAAAGAATATACCGCTGGATTTACGTTGTGACAAGTCCCTCTCGGGCGTATCAGCGGAATAGGCGGCGAGTGGGCTAAGGGTCGATCGGGTCAGGCGCGGGAGAGCGCGTACAGGGCGAGACAGCCTGCTGTCGTGAAGACCGCGGTCGCCGAATACATGATGACGACGGAACGGCCGATATCGGAGACTTCGGGGGCGCGGCGGGCTTCGCCGAGGAAAGGCTTTTCGAGGCGTTGTCCTTCATACCAGGCGGGGCCGGCCAGCCTGATGCCGAGAGCGCCGGCGGTGAGGGATTCCATCCAGGCGGAGTTGGGGCTTTCGTGGTTGCGCCTGTCCCGCCAGCCGAGGCTGAGGGCGGTCTTGAGATTGAAGCGGGCGGGCGACGCCAGGGAAAGAGGGAGGCAAGCGACGAGACCTGAGAGGAAACCCAGGCGGGCCGGGAGCCAGTTAGCCACATCGTCGGCGCGCGCGGCCACGCGGCCAAAAAGCAGGTAGTCTTGGTTTTTATAGCCCCACATGGAGTCGAGGGTGTTGATGGCGCGATAGGCGAGGGCGCCCGGCGCGCCGGCGATCAAAGCCCAGAACAAGGGCGCGATAACGCCGTCGATACTGGATTCGGCGACGCTTTCCACGGCGGCTTTTATGACGCCTTCCTCGTCGAGGCGGGCGACATCGCGTCCGACGATTTTCGATACGCCGGCGCGGCCGGCTTCCAGGCGGCTCCGCGCGTCCATCCCGGGCGCCTCAAGGGCGGTCGCGACGCGCAGGGCATGGGCGGCCATGTCCCGGGGAGCGATCGTCGTGTAAATGAGGATTATCCGCGTGAGGAGAGCCGCGGCTTTGGCGGCGGGTTCGGGCGCGAGCCCGAACCCGCCGCAGGCAAGTGCGGCGAGCGCCGCCGCGACGCCGGGCAGCGCGATGCCCGCCGTGCAGGCGGCTCCGACTATGATGAGCCATCCCGCCAGCCCAGCGCCGATCCCTGCGCCCAGCCTCGCCCGGAGGAAAATCTCCAGCCGTCCGGCGGCGCGCCCTATGAGCCTGACCGGGTGAAACGAATAATGTGGATCGCCAATGAGTCCGTCGAGGGCGAGGGCCGCGACGATCGCGTACCAAGGCGTCATCGCGGGCGCTCCGAATCCAGTATGGTTTTCAAGGCTTCGATGAAGCGCCGATTCTCCCTTGGTGATCTGACGGCAAGGCGCGTGTAGCGTTCGCTCAGGCCCTCGGCCGGGGAAAAGCGGCGGACGGCTATGCCCATTCCGAGCAGGCTTTTCGCGATCAGGGCGCCGCGCGCGTCATCGCCGGCATCCAAAAGAAGGAAATTTGCCCCGCTGCGGAAAACCTTGAAGCCGCGCAGTTCGCTCAAGGCCGTCGAAAAGCCGGCTTCTTCCGCCATCAGCGCCGGCACGGTTTGCCTAAGAAAATCCGCGTCGCCCAATGCTCTTGTCGCGATGGCTTCGGCGAAGGAGGAAACCGGCCAGGCCGAAATATCCGCCCTGACGGCGGCGCAGGTTTCGGGATTGGCATAGATGAAGCCTACACGCGCGCCTGGAACAGCCCAGGCCTTCGTCAGCGACCTGGCGACGACGATGTTCGCGATTTCCGTCCCTATGAGGCTTTGACCGCTCAAGCTGAGTTCGAGGAAGGATTCGTCGATGACAAAAATATGGCGGGGGAACTCTCCGGCCAGGCTTTCTATCAAGCCTGCGGGTAGCATGCCGCCGGCTGGATTGTTGGGGGCGCCGAGAAATACGATCGCGCGTTTCGACGTGGCGACACCCTGCAGGCGGCCGGCCCTTTCGAGCCGCCCGCTGTCCTTGAGCGCTTCCCTCAGCGAAGCCAAAAAGCGCGGACTGTCCATCCTGAAGCCCTCCTCGGGGAGGAGGGGCAGGTCGATTTCCGCAACGCCGGCGTGCCGGATGGCGCGTCGGTAGCCTGAATAGGTCGGAACGGGAAGGACGCAGACATCGGCTTTCAGCGCTCCCGGGAGTGCGAAAAGGAGAGAGTCGGCGCCGTCGGCGAACAGGAATCGTTCGGCGGGGGAAGAAAACCTGAGAGACGCCGCGTTGCGCGCTTTCGTCGCTTCGGGATCGGGATAGAAGGTTATGCGCGACAGGCCTTCTTCCATCGCTTCGGCCAGCCAGGGGGGAGGTCCGAAAGGATTGATGTTCGCGCTGAAATCGAGGATGCGCGATTCAGGAAGGCCGGAGGCGGCCGCGATGAGCCTCGTGTTGCCGCCATGGTTCAGGTGATCGAGAATCATGCGGCAATGCCTCCGGCCAAGCGGATCATTATGCCGAGAAGGAGGAGTGCCGAAATTTCCCCTATCTCGACGGCGGCGCCCAACGCGTCGCCCGTGAAACCGCCCACCTTTCCGGAATAGGTCCTCGAGACGAAGAAAGCGCTTCCGGCCGCGGCCGCCGCCGTCGAGACGAGGCAGAAAAGAGGCAGGAGCCAGCTGCCTGCCCCAATCCCGTACGCCAACGCGGGAATGAAGGCTACCGCCCCGCCCGCGGCGATTCGCCGCGCGGAGAAATCCCTCATCAGGGCGCCCAGCCCCGTCGGCCTGGCGGGCTTCGAGACCAAGGGCACGAGGGCGGCGGCCAGTCTTCCGGCGAGCGGCGCGATAAGGAAGCCCGCGACGAGCGCCGAAAAAATGATTCCGCCTTCGGCAAGGAGGCTGATCGCGCCTATCCGCAAGGCGAGGGCGAGGAGGCCGCAGAAGAATCCGTACGTGCCGACCCTGGGATCCTTGAGGATTTCCAGGCGCCTTTCCCTGTCGGCCGCGGGCAACATCGCGTCGGCGGTGTCGACGAGGCCGTCGAAATGGAAAATGTTGAAGAGGAAATACTGAAAAGTCATCGACGAGATGGCCGAGAGGAACATATCGCCGGACAAGGCGATTCCAAGCCAGAAACCGAGCAGTGCCGTCAGGGATACGAGCGGCGATACGGCGGGCAGCCAGAAATCTGCTCGCGAAAAATCGGCCTTGAAATTCCGCTTCACGGGAATCCGGGAGACGAGGGTGAAAATGGTGAGGAACCTGTCCATACCGATGCGGCCGATTTTCGGGTTGTCCGTTTTCATGGAAGCCACCTCCTCAATTCATCGTAGGAAGCCCTGGATTCTTCGAGGGAGAAGGTCTCCAGGACTATGCGCCAACCGCTCTCTCCGGCTGCTTTCGCCAGGTCGGGGAGCCATGCGTCATCCGGTCCCAGGGCGAAATGGTCCTTGTTCCCCCGCGCGGCGTGGAGATGGATTTCCCTCAATGAGCCGGCATGGCTCCTGATCCAGTCAAGGGGCTGCTTCCCGTCGCGGAGGAGGCATCCCGTATCGGCGCACAGGGAGAGATCGGGCAGAAGTTCCAGGGATTTTTCAAAGGCCTTTTCGCCCGTGTACTCCATGGCGAAGCGTTCCCGGCCATAGGCCGCCCGCATTTCCCGCACCAGAGCCGCCCAGTCTCGTTCTTCGCCGTATCCCAGCGAAGAACTGTCGATTCCGCGTGGATGGAAGACGTAGCTGTCGACGAAGGACTCGGTCATCTCGACAAGATCCAGATCGGCCGGCCTCAGCGGATCAGGCAGATGGAGGCTGAAGGAAAACCGTTCAGCGAGGCTGGCGAGGGCTTCCCTCTCCGCGGCGAAGAGTTTTCGCGTCTCGTCGTCGAAAGAGAAGAAGAGCAGCTCAATCCCTTCTATCCAGGAAAGATCGACCAACTTCTCCGCGTTGTAGAGCCAGGAACCCGGCAGCTGCCAGGAAGGGACGCAGAGTTTCATCGCGGTTTTTTGACCGCGAGGGGGATGCCTGAAACCATGAGGATGACCTGATCGCAGGCCGAAGCCAGTCGGGCGTTCACCCTGCCTATCGTATTGCCGTAGCGGCGCGAGAGCGAGTCGGCCGGCACGAAGCCCATGCCCACCTCGTTCGTCACGATCACGATATTCGCGGGCAGCCCTTCAATGAGGGCGTCGATCGTCGCATCTATCGCGTCTTCCCTGCCGTAATGGAACATATTGTTGAGCCAGAGCGGAATGCAGTCGAGGATCATGTTGTCGCGAAGCCTGGCGTGGATATCCAGCGGCTCCTCGATCGTCACGAAACACTCCCGCCGCTCGGCTTTGTGATGGGCGATTTTAGCTTTCATTTCGTCATCGAAGGCTTCGGCGGTGGCGAGGAAAAATCTGGGCTCCATGAAAGCCTCTGCCAATATCAAGGCGTAACTGGATTTGCCCGATTTGACGCCGCCCGTGATGAGGGTTCTCATGCCTTGCGGCGGTACTTGTCGGTACCGCTTATGGCCACCACTTCACCGAAATAAGCGCGGTGGAAGTCCTGCTTCGGGTAGTTCGCCATGATGCCGGAATCGAGGAAATGGGAGGGATCGATATCCTGCCAGTACATCTTCCTGCATTCGACGATGAGCTCGGCCTCTTCGTATCCAGGGGCGGGGGCGATCGTCGATGCTATCGGCGTGAGGCCCGATTCGCCGATTTTATCCCCGTCGCGGCCGGATTTGGAACCGAGAAGGGAAAGGGCGGCTTTGCAGCTTTCAGGGAAGACGCAAAGCGTGAAGTGGTTGCCCGAATCCATGAAGGTTCTGGTGAAACGCTGGGGGCGCACGACTACCTGGAAAAAGGGTTTGTTCCAAATTTCGCCGACGCTTCCCCAGGAAATTGTCATGGAATTGAACTTTCCGGGCGCGAATTCGCCCGCGGTGAGCAGAAGCCATCGTTTCGATATGATCGATTGGTCGAAGATGAAATCTTTGGGTGCTATGGTGATACGGTTCATTGGTACAGACCTCCATTGTAGGTATGTGGATAGAGTAACGCGCATGCGGCGCCATGGTCAACCTTGGCCGATATCCGGCGGTGCGCAGAAATTTTTCCAAAAAGTAGCGAATTCATTGTACAATTAAAAAACATGCGTCAGGAACGCGGCGACGGGAGGTACTATGCAGAAAAAAGCCGATGGTCAATTCTACGCTCCTAAGGGCAAAGCCGAGCCGGTTTGCGGGAAGGGAGAATTCAAGCTGGGCGTGATCGGGCTCGACCATGGCCACATTTACGGAATGTGCAACGGCTTCACCGAGGCGGGAGCCGAGGTCTCGCGAGTATGGGACCCCGATCCGGCGAAAGTGGCAGCCTTCCGCAAACAGTTTCCCGATGCGGTCGCCGTTTCCGATGAGCGCGCCATCCTGGAGGATCCGGCGATCCGAATGGTGGTGGCGGCGCCCATTCCCTGCGAACGCGGAGCCCTGGGCGTTCGCGTGATGGAACATGGCAAGGATTATTTCTGCGACAAGCCTCCCTTCACCAGGCAGTCCGATATTGAAGAGGCGAGGAAAACGGCGGCGAAAACGGGCCGGAAATATGGAGTCTATTACAGTGAGCGCCTCCATGTTGAAGCCTCCGTATACGCCGAAAAACTGATAGCCGAGGGAGCCATAGGCCAGGTGATCCAGGTTATCGGCACCGGCCCGCACAGGATCAGCCTCTCCCAGCGCCCGGCCTGGTTTTTCGACAGGAAGAAGTTCGGGGGCATTCTCGTGGATCTGGGCTGCCATCAGGTCGAACAGATACTCTTCTTCACCGGGGCGAAAGATGCTTCCGTCGCCGCCTCCCGGGTGACTTCCTATAAATACAAGGAATATCCCGATTTCGAGGATTTCGGCGACGCGTCCCTCGTCATGGACAATGGGGCGTCGGGATATTTATGCGTCCATTGGTTCACCCCCGACGGCCTGGGGGCCTGGGGTGACGGGCGCACCTTCATCCAGGGCACCGATGGCTATCTGGAGCTGCGGAAATACATCGATGTGGCGGCCAATCCCGAGGGCGACCATGTCATCCTCGTGAACCACGAAGGCGAATACCATTTCAACGCCGCGGGCAAGATGGGTTTCCCCTTTTTCGGAAGGTTCATAAGGGACTGCATGGACAGGACTTCGCTGGCGATGGACCAGAACATGGTGTTCCGCGCCATTGAAATCGCGATAGAGGCTGAGGAGAAGGCTCTGGCAGCCAATAGGAGCGCCGGCAGATGAACAAGATACCCAAGAACGAGCGGGAGCTCGACGAATATCTGTCGACGCCTTCAGACAAAGTGATCGATTTCATGGGCAGGCTCGATGGGGACGTGATGCTGCTCGGCGCGGCAGGCAAAGTGGGTGTGACGCTCGCGATGATGGCCGCGAGAGCCGTGCGCGCTTCGGGGAAAGAGCGGAAGGTGTACGCTGTCTCTCGATTCGGGGATTCAGCCGCGCGGGAGAAATGCGAAGCGGCCGGCGTCGAAACCATAGCCTGCGATCTTCTCGACAGAAAAGGCGTCGCTGGTCTTCCGGAATCGCGCAACGTTATTTTTCTCGCCGGTAAAAAGTTCGGCACGAGCGGGGCGCAGGACCAGACATGGGCCATGAACACTATTGTGCCGGCCAACGTGGCTGAGCGTTACCCAGGCAGCCGCATCGTCGTGTTTTCCACGGGATGCGTCTACGAATTAAGGAAGCCGGATTCGGGAGGCAGCGTCGAAGGCGACGAACTGACGCCCATCGGCGAATACGCCCAATCGGCCCTGGGACGAGAGCGCGTCTTCGAATATTTCTCGCGGAAGAACGGCACGCCACTCTGCCTCTTTCGCCTCAACTACGCTATCGATCTGCGCTACGGCGTCCTTCACGACATAGGCCGGAAAGTGGCGGCGGGGGAACTGGTGGATCTCGGATCGGGAGCATTCAACTGCATCTGGCAGGGGGATGTCCTGGAACGCGCTCTCCTCGCCCTCGATATCTGTTCAGCGCCGCCAGTGGCGTTGAACGTCACCGGTCCCGAAACGATATCGGTACGTTGGGCGTCGGAGGAAATCGGAAGGAGGTTGGGCAGAAAACCGTCTTTCCTGAACGACGAATCATCCGCGAACCCCGTCTATCTCTCTAACGCGGCGAAGTCATTCTCTCTTTTCGGATATCCGCGCGTTTCCCTAGCCGAGATGATCGACATGACGGCCGAGTGGATCGGCGCGGGAGGTCCATCGCTCGGAAAGCCCACGCATTTCGAGCAGATGGACGGAAAATTCTGAGGCGCTTCGCCTAGGCATGCCAGGAGGTTTTTTATGAGAATTGGTGAGCTGCCCGCTTTTGTTCCGGCTCGCATCCGCGAAGGCACGGTGATACCGGCCATGCCTCTCGCGCTCGATGCCTTCCGACGCTTCGACGAAAAGCGCCAACGGGCTCTTGTGCGCTATTATATCGACGCCGGCGCGGGCGGCCTCGCCGTCGGCGTGCATACCACCCAGTTCGAGATCCGCGAGCCGCGCCACGGCCTCTTCAAGCCCGTGCTCGCCGCCGTCTCGCGGATGATCGACGAACATTCAGCCGCCCGCGCCCGGCCAATCGTCAAGATTGGTGGCATCTGCGGCCGAACTACCCAAGCCTGCGACGAAGCCGCATATCTTGTGGACCAGGGCTACCACGCCGGCCTCCTCAGCCTCGCCGCGATGAAAGACGCTTCCATCGGAGCCCTCGTGGAGCATGCGCGCAGCGTTTCCGAGACGATTCCCGTCATAGGCTTTTACCTCCAGCCCGACGTCGGCGGACGCGTCCTGCCCTACGAGTTCTGGAAGGAATTCGCCCGGCTGGACAACCTGCTCGCGATAAAGATGGCTCCGTTCAACAGGTACCGGACGATCGACGTCATTCGCGCGGTATGCGACATAGGACGGGAAAAGGAAATCGCCCTCTATACCGGCAACGACGACAATATCGTCGTCGATCTGATAACGCCGTATAGAATCCGCACGGGATCGGGCGAAAAGGAAATCAGGATTGTGGGCGGGCTTTTGGGCCAATGGTGCCTGTGGACGAAGAAAGCCGCGGAAATGCACGCGGCACTGCGCGCGCTCTCGCTTTCCGGCGGTGCCGTTTCGCCCAACGTCCTGACTCTCGCCCAGGAACTGACTGACGCGAACGCCGCCGTCTTCGACGCGGCCAACCGCTTTGCCGGCTGCATTCCGGGAATTCATGAAGTCCTGCGGCGTCAGGGCCTTCTCGCCGGAACATGGTGCCTGAACCCTGAGGAAGTTCTCTCCCCCGGCCAGGCCGAGGAAATTGCCCGTGTCAGCGAAGCCTATCCCCATCTCAGAGACGACGATTTTGTGAAGGAGCATCTTGAGGAATGGCTGGCCTGAATCAGGACAGAAAGAAAAGAGGCCGATCTTTTAGACCGGCCTCTTTTCTTTCACGTATTGGAAATGCCCGGCGCGAAAGAACTGTCAGGCTGCCGTTTTGCTCTTCCTCAGTTTTCCGAACAGAGCCTTCACCGTTTTCGAACGGCTCACTACGATGAGCATCGTCAAAAGGAAGAGGCCGAGGCAGATGGGTCTCGTAAAGAACGGAGCGATGTTGCCGTTCGAGAGAATGAGCGAACGGCGCAGGTTCTTGTCCAGCATGTCGCCCAGGATGATGCCCAGCACGAGAGGCGCCATCGGATATTCCATCTCGCGCAGAATAAAGCCCACCACCCCGAAGAAGATCATGACGCCGACATCGAAGAGCCTGGACTGCAAGGCGAAGGATCCCACGACGCAGAGTATGAAAACGATAGGCATCAGTTTCTGCCGGGGCACCTGGAGAATCTTCACCATCGGTCTCACCATGGAAAGCCCCAGGACGAACATGGCTATCGTGGCGAAGAAGACCATCGCGATCACTTCGTACACGAAGGTCGGGGATTCGATCATGATAAGGGGGCCTGGCCTCACGCCGTGGATGAGCATGGCGCCCAGGAGGACGGCCGCAGGAGCCGATCCCGGTATGGCCAGGGTAAGGACGGGGATGATGGCGCCAGGGACGCAGGCATTGTTGCCGGTCTCCGAGGCGATGAGCCCCTCGATGGAGCCGTGTCCGAACTTCGCTTTTTCCTCGGGTTTGGCGCCGCGCTTAGCCAGATCGTAGGAAACCCAGGCGGCGATATCCTCGCCCACTCCAGGGATTGCCCCGATGATCGTGCCCACGATGCCTGAGCGGATGATCGTCTTCCAGTATTTAAAGATCTCGCCGGCCTTGGGCAGGATTCTCCCTATTTCGTTCTTGATGACCTCGACCTTGGAGTGGCGCATGACCGAAATGATCTCGGCGAAACCGAAGGCGCCCACCATGGCGGGTATCAGCGAAATGCCGCCCGAGAGGTTGTTGCTTCCGAATGAGAAACGTATGTAGGCGTGTATGCCCTCCATGCCGATCATCGCCACGAAAAGCCCGATGAAGCCCGCGATCCATCCCTTCAGCGGGTCCTTGGGAGCGGTGAGATTTCCGCAGATGATGATGCCGAATATCGCGAACCACACGAATTCGAAGGACTGGAAGCTCAAAGCCACATTGCCGATCATGGGGGTGAAGATCGCCATGGCGATCATGCCGATGACCGAGCCGAGGAAGGAGCCGGTAGTGGCGATTCCGATCGCCTTTCCAGCCTGTCCCATCTTGGCGAGGGGGAAGCCGTCGAGAGTCGTGGATGCCGAAGCAGGGGTGCCTGGAATGTTGAGGAGGATGGCGCTGCGGCTTCCTCCGTAGATGGAACCGATGTACATGCAGATGAGAATGAGGATGGCATCGTTAGCGTTCATCGTATAGGTAAGGGTGGTGAGCAGGGCTACGCCCATGGTGGCCGTAAGGCCTGGGAGCATCCCTATGACAATGCCCAGTTCCGTCGCCCAAAGCACATTGAAGAGCGATTTGAAATTCAGGAACGAGACAATGGCTCCACCGAAAAGTTCAAGTCCTTGGAACATGGAAATCTCCTCAGGGTAGATTGACGAGGAAGAGCTTCTGGAATACGAGGGTAACCAGACCTGTGGTAGCGATGCCTATGATCGCGGCCACTATCAATATTCTTGTCTGCGCCGAAAAAGCCGCCTTCCTGTCATACTCGAAAAGAACGATGAATATGAAAATGAAGGCGAATGTCGCCAGGGGAAACCATACCTTGCCGAGAGCAAAGGCGTACAGCACGCATAAGGCTATGGTCATAAGAATTCTCCGCGTGGATTCCTGGGCCAGGACGCCTTTGGGGGTGATCCCATCGCGGAATTCCGAGAGCGCCTTCCTCTTGAATGATCTGAGAAGCATTGAGAGGCTGAGGAGAACGAGCATGACTCCAATGAAGCCCGGAACGACACCGGGCGCGGAGTAGATGCTCTGGTTTCTGTCAGCCATCGTCGGCATCTGAAGGGAAATCGCCACGATCGCGATACCGAACACGATCAGAACGATTGAAGTGATCAAGTCAGCCTTGACCATAGATTTTTCGGTCATCGGATTCTCCATGGATCGGATTGAAAGGGAGGTCGCCCGGATTTCCGGGCGACCTCCTTAAAACACGGAAGGGAAGGTGCGTTAGGGTTTGGGAATGCCTACGGTGTCCGGGGAAACCTTGGCTTTGCCGGCATCGTAGTAGAGCCAGGCGACGGGCTGATAATAGGCGAACGCGTTGTCCTGGGCCTTCTGTCCAAAGGACGGGGCGAACACGGCGCCGCGGGATTTGGCGTAATCCTGGATCTTCTTGGACTTCATGACGGTGTTTTCCCAGGCTTTGTTGACCGTGTCGATGACTTCCTGGGGAACGCCGTTCGGAATGAAAATACCGAAATAGTTGGGGCCGGCCTGGAATTCCTTGATCCACTTCGTGATCGGGGCGATGGTTCCATAGCCGTCGAGCTGGAGCGGTTTGTCGGATAGGACGGCCAGGGGGCGGAGTTTCTTGCCGCGGATCATGTCGGCTTGCTCGACAGCGAGCTGGGTCGTTAGCTGGGTCTCGCCGGAGACGGTCGCTATCACGGCGGGGTTGCCGCCGTCATAGGTGACGTGCTTGTAATCGATGCCGGTGTACTTCTTGATCATCTCGATGGCGATATGTCCAGCTGAGCTCAGGCCAGCGGTGGCGACGGTGATCTTGCCGGGATTGGCTTTCATCGCCGCGAGAAGCTCGTCGAAGGTCTTGTAGGGAGTATTCGCGTTGACGCTGATGACGCTGACGTTGGCGACGGAGAGATAGAGATGCCAGTCTTTCCTGATATTCGTGTCGAGGAATCCCAACACCGGATAGGTGGCGAGGTCGGCAGCGGCGCCCGATGCCCATGTGTAGCCGTCGCGAGGCGCGTCGAGAACGGATTTTGTTCCGACGGAGCCGGAAGCTCCGGGCTGATTGACGATGACGATCTTTGTGCCGAGCGCGGCTTCGAGCTCACCCGCGGCGATGCGGCTGGCCTGGTCGGTGGAGCCGCCGGCCCCCCAAGGAACGATGACGGTGATCGGTTTTGTAGGTTTCCAGGTCGCCTGCGCCGAGACTCCCGACGCGACGACGCACAAGAGCGCCAGGATAGTGAGTGCGCCACGTGCAAACTGTTTCATGGCATGATCCTCCTTAGGATATTCGCATAGCTAAGCCAGTATAGGTACGCTTTAAAAGCGATGTCAAGAATTTTTAGGTATTATTTCCAAGCGCGCGAGCTCTATCTCGATGCGGATCATTCGGCGGATCTATTCGGCTTGACAAAGTTCAATGACCGCACCATTCTGTTTTCCATGCCGGATTTATCGAACTCGGTCGGGAAAATTCCCGCTGCCCTCGTCACCGGATCGAGCAGAGGCCTGGGTCGGGGTATAGCCCTCGAGCTGGCGAAAAGCGGTTTTTCCCTGGCCATCCACTACTCAGGCAACGAAAAGGCGGCCAAAGAGACGCTCTCCCTCTGCGAGTCAGCCGCGCTCTCATCATCCCAGCGTTTCGGGATTTTTCGCTGTGACATCTCGGATTCGGCCCAGCGAAAGGACCTTGTCGAGTCCGTCTTCGCCCGTTTCGGCGCTCTCGACGCCCTCGTGAACAACGCGGGCATCGGACCGAGGGTGCGGGCGGATATCATCGACGCGAGCGAGGAATCCTTCGAGGAAGTGTTGCGCACCAACCTGCAGGGGCCGTATTTCCTTACGCAGGCGGTGGCGAGACGCTGGCTTTCAGGCGGCGCCGAGTCCGTCCTCCCCCAAGGCTTCAAGGTCGTTTTCGTCACCTCCATATCGGCCGTCACCGCCTCGATAGGCAGAGGCGAATACTGCGTCTCCAAGGCCGGCCTCTCGATGGCGGCCCAGCTCTGGGCGGCGCGGTTGGCCGGTTCTGGCATCCAAGTCTACGAGCTCCGCCCCGGCATCATGGAGACCGACATGACGAAGGGCGTCAAAGGGAAATACGACGCGATGATAGCCGAGGGCGTGGTTCCCCAGGGACGCTGGGGCTATCCCGAGGACGTCGGCAGGGCTGTCAGATCCCTCCTCGAAGGCGATTTCGCCTTTTCGACAGGCAATATCTTCAATATAGACGGCGGATTCCAAATCTCGAGGCTTTAAAGGCTTTTTCCAGGAGGTTCCGATGATCGATCTGCACGAAACGACGGACTGGGCGTCCTTCGCCGGACCGGTCGGCAAGGTTTTTTCCCTGGCCGCGGGCAAGACGAAGCTTCTCGCTACCCATTGGGAAGGCGAATCAGGTTCGCCGGTTTTCACGATTGGCGGGCGCTACACGCAGCGCGGCTGGACCGAATGGACGCAGGGCTTCCAGTTCGGCAACGCCCTCCTGATTTTCGAGGCTTCGGGAGACCCCTGGTTCCTGGATTATGGCCGCCGAAACACGGTAAACGCCATGGCACGCCATGTCTCCCACTTCGGAGTCCACGACCATGGCTTCAACAACATTTCTACTTACGGAAACCTGCTTCGCATGATGGCCGAAGGACGGATCGAGAGAAACGAGTGGGAAGCCGAATTCTACCGCTTGTCCCTCAAGGTTTCGGGTGCCGTCCAGGCATCGCGATGGACTCACTTCCCCGACCTCGGCTTCATCTATTCCTTCAATGGCGCCCACTCCCTCTTCGCCGACACCATACGCTCGCTGCGCGTGCTCGCCGTGGCGCACAGTCTCGGCCAGGTTCTCATGGGCGAGCAGGACAAAAAGGTGAGCCTCCTCGCGCGGCTCCTGCGGCACGCGGAGACGACGGCCCGCTACAATGTCTACTTCGGCGAGGGCCGCGACCGCTGGGACGTGGCCGGAAGGGTAGCCCATGAATCGATCTTCAACGTGGAAAGCCGTTCCTACCGCTGCCCCGCCAGCCAGCAGGGCTATTCGCCCTTCACCACCTGGACGAGAGGCCTAGCCTGGATAATCCTCGGCTTCGCCGAAGAATTGGAATACCTGGCATCCCTCCCGGAATCCGAGTTCACCGCCCTCGACCTTCTCTACTTTCCCACGAAAAAAGCGGCCCTTGAACGCTTCAAGCAGGTGGCGCGAGTAACGAGCGATTTCTACATTGAAAACACGCCTCCCGACGGCATACCCTACTGGGACACGGGAGCGCCCAATCTATGGAAGCTGGGAAACTGGCTGGACAAGCCCGCGGCGCCTGACAATCCCTTCGAACCCGTGGACTCCTCGGCCGCCGCGATCGCCGCGCAGGGACTGCTGCGGCTCGGAAGATTCCTCGAGGCGGAGGGCGACCCATCGGCTGACAGATACCTGCGGGCGGGCGGCAAAACGGCGCGGACGCTTATGGCTGAGCCTTACCTGAGCATGAAGGCCGAACACGAAGGCCTTCTCCTGAACGCGGTCTACCATTACCCGAACCGCTGGGACGCCGAGCCGGGAGCAGACGGCATACCGCGCGGCGAATCCTGCATGTGGGGCGACTATCATCTCCTCGAACTGGCTCTCTACCTCGGCAGGCTCGCGCGAGGCATGGAGCCCCAGCGCTTCTATACGATATGAAAACTTGCGGGAGGATTGAATGACTGACCTGTCGCGCTTCGCGATCCATACCTTCACGACAAAACCCTGGCCCCTCGAGACCGCGGTGGCCAAGTACGCGGAAGCCGGCGTATCGGGCGTCTCGGTCTGGAAGGAGACGATCGAGGGCATGAAACCGGCGAAAGCGGCCGCCCTCATACGCCAGGCCGGGTTGAGCGTCGTTTCCATGGTTCGGGGAGGCTTCTTTCCCGCGGCGGACGAGGCGAGGCGCCGGCAAAAAATCGCCGACAACATCTCCCTCATCCATGACAGCGCCGAACTCGGCGCTCCCCTCATCGTCCTCGTCTGCGGCGCCGATCCCCGCGTCCCCCTTGGCGCGGCCCGCGAACAAGTCGAGGCCGGTCTCGAGGCCGTTCTCCCCGAGGCGGAAAAAGCCGGCGTGAAGCTGGCCATCGAGCCTCTTCACCCTATGTATACGGACACGAGATCGGTGGTCAACACGATGAGGCAGGCCAACGACCTCTGTGAGCGCTTCGATCGCCCATCGCTCGGCGTCGCCGTCGATGTCTACCATACCTGGTGGGATCCCGAACTCGAACCTGAAATCGCGCGCTGCGGCGCCATGGAAAAGATATTCGCCTTCCATGTCTGCGACTGGAAATCGCCCACCGTCGACATGCTCAACGACCGCGGCCTCATGGGCGAGGGCTGCATCGACATCCCGCGCGTCAGGAGCTGGGTCGAAAAGGCGGGCTTTGCCGGCTTCGTCGAAGTGGAGATTTTCTCCGACCGCTACTGGAGCATGGATCAGAACGTATTTCTCGGAATGATCAGGAAAGCCTGGGAGGAAAAGGTATGAGCGACAGAACCATAGGTGTCATAATGAACGGCGTCACGGGGCGGATGGGGACGAACCAGCACCTGGCGCGCTCCATTCTGGCGATCCGCGACCAGGGCGGCGTCCGGCTCCGCGACGGAACCAGGCTCCTGCCGGACCCCATCCTCGTCGGCCGCGACGAACGCAAGCTCGCCGCCCTCGCGAAAACCTACGCCCTCTCACGCTTCACCACCGATCTGGACGCCGCCCTCGCCGACCCTTACAACGAAATATACTTCGATTCGCAGACCACGGCCCAGCGGACCGCGGGGATCGAGCGCGCCATCAAGGCGGGCAAGGCCATCTACTGCGAAAAGCCAACGGCTACGACCACGACCGAAGCGCTCAAGCTTTACAAACTTGCGAAGGCGGCCGGGGTAAAGCAGGGCGTCGTCCAGGACAAGCTCTGGCTCCCCGGCCTTCTCAAACTCAAATACCTCATCGACACGGGGTTTTTCGGCAAGATCCTCTCTGTGCGGGGCGAATTCGGCTACTGGGTGTTCGACGGGTATTCGCAGCCCTGCCAGCGGCCTTCCTGGAACTACAGGAAAGAAGATGGCGGCGGCATCATGATCGACATGTTCTGCCACTGGCGCTATGTCATCGACAATCTCTTCGGGGAGATAGCTTCCCTTTCGGCCCTCGGCGCGACCCATATCGATAAGCGTCTCGACGAGAAGGGCATGGAATACGCCTGCACGGCCGAGGACGCAGCCTATGGAACCTTCATGCTGAAGAACGGCGTCATTTGCCAGTTCAACAGCTCCTGGGCGGTAAGGGTGAGGCGCGACGATCTCTTCGTCATGCAGGTGGACGGCACGAAGGGAACGGCGGTGGCCGGCCTGCGCGAGTGCAGCATACAAAGCGAGGCCATGACGCCCAAGCCCGTCTGGAATCCCGATGTCGCCAGTTCGATCGATTATCTCGAAAATTGGGCAGCGGTGCCCACGCGTGACCTTGCCGACAACGCCTTCAAGGTTCAGTGGGAAAAATTCCTTCTCCATGTCGCCCAGGACGATCCCTTCCCCTGGGATCTCCTCGCCGGCGCCAAGGGCGTACAGCTGGCTGAGCTGGGCCTTGAGAGCTGGAAGACGAGGAGCTGGGTCGACCTTCCGCCGCTTATTTAGAGAGGACAGGATAACAGGACTCCTGGATCGACAGGATTTTTATCAGAAGCGTGAATCAGCGTCGCGAAATAGTGTCCTGCAGGGTTCCCATCGGGCATATGGCGCACCATGAGCGGGGCTTGAAAAAGTACCCAAGGGCGAGCCCGGCCGAAAGGGAGAGGGCGCAGAGCGCCCAGAAGACAGAGCCGACCTCGCGCATCTCGCCCCCCGTTCTGACAAGGCTGCCGATAACGCAGAACATCATCGAGCCGCACAGAAGCCTGCGGAACTTGATGGACAGCATGAATCGGGGGAGGGCCTTCCTTTTCGAGGGCGCGCGCATTATATACCCCAGCGCCTTTCCCCTCGGGCAGACTGTCGAGCAGAAGGAACGCGGCTTTCTCAGCGTCATGACAATGGCTGCCGCCATGAGGGCGGCGAGGACGAGACCTATCTCGGGTATGAATATTCCGCCAATCGCGACGGTAAAGACAAATACTGTGGCGGCAATCGGGACGGCATTGTCCCTCAATATCTTCAGGGTGGGGGTAGAATTCATAAATTTAATATATTAGAAATAATATATATAATCAAGAATGAAGGCATTCCGGGGACGGGGATTTTTCTTGACATATTCGAACGACGCTCCTACCATTCAAAGCGTAACGAATCCCAATCCATTCGCCGGAGGCAGCTATGAAGAAAATCGCCCTTCTGCTCGCGTCGCTTATGTTGTTCTGCGCCCTCATCCCCGCCGTCGCCAAGCCCGGGCAGACCATCGTCGTCTATTCCAGCGTCGATGAGGTGAACGCCAAAAAAATTCTCGACTCCTTCACGGCCGATACGGGCATAAATGTCCAGTTCGTCCAGCTCTCCTCGGGACCGGCCTACGCCAGGATCAAGGCCGAATCCTCCAATCCCCAAGCCGATGTCTGGTTCGGCGCGCCGAGCGAGAACCACATAATCGCCAAGACGGAAAAACTCACCCAGGCCTACAAGGGCGCCAACTTCGACAAGCTGGGCAAGGAATTCAAGGATCTGGACGGTTACTGGAGATCCTTCTACATGAACCCGATGGCCTTCGCCATCAACAGGGAAGTCCTCTCCAGGATCGGCGCTCCCAAACCGGCAAGCTGGGCCGACCTGCTCAATCCCGCCTACAAGGGGCAGATCCAGATGCCCTCGCCCCAGTCCTCGGGCACGGCGTACAACGTCGTGGCCTCCCTCGTCGTCCTCATGGGCGAACAGAAAGCCTACGACTATATGAAGAAGCTCGCCCCGAACATTCAGACCTACACCTCCTCGGGCACCGCTCCCTCGAAGGCGGTACAGGTAGGACAGTGCGCGATCGCCCTCCAGTTCACGCCCGCCTTCTTCGAAGCTATCGAAAAGGGATTCCCTGTCGATGTCGTATTCCCGAAGGAAGGCGTCTGGTTCGAGGCGCCAGCCGTCTCCATCCTCAAGGGCGCCAAAAACCTCGAAGCCTCGCAGGCGCTTATCGACTGGCTCAGCTCCGTCCAGGGGCAGAACTCCATGACGGAGAAACAGACCTATTTCTATCCCGTCATCGCCGGCGCGAAGCTCGGGAAAGGAATGCCGGATTTCGAATCCCTCAAGACGATAGAAGTCGATCCCATCTGGGCCGGCGAGAACAAGAAACGGCTCGTGGAGAAGTGGGTGCAGGAAGTCCTCTCCGCGAAGTGATCGAAGCGTAAAATCGTGACCACCTCCAAATTTTCGCGGGCAATCGGCGACCTCAAGCGGATTGCCCGCGATCCTCTGCTGTTCGCCGTCGCGCTCCTCACCCTTCTCTCGCTCGTGGTCTTCGTCGTCTGGCCGATCCTGAGCGTGGCGCTGCAGAGCTTCAGGACGGAAGCGGGGTATTCGCTCGACATCTATCGGGATGTCGTTAAATCCGCCTATCTGCGAAAGGCCTTCTACAATAGCTTCATGATGAGCGCGCTGACGGCCGTAGCGGGGACGCTTATTGGTTTTCTCTTCGCCTTCGCCGTGACGCGGGCGAACGTGCCCTTAAAAAAGCTCTTCAACATCATCGCCGTCATCCCCATCGTTTCGCCGCCCTTCATCGGCGCCCTCGCCATCATCATGCTCTTCGGCAACAACGGCCTCGTGACCTGGAACCTACTGAAAATCAACAACTTCCCGATCTACGGCTTCAACGGGCTCTTCCTCGCCCAGGTGGTGACATTCTTCCCCGTCGCCTACCTGACTATGAAGGGCGTCCTCGAGTCGATGAATCCCGTCCTGGAGGATGCGGCGCTCAACCTCGGCGGCTCGCGTTTCAAGGTCTTCGCGAGGGTCACGCTTCCCCTGGCCGTACCAGGCATCGCCAGCTCCATTCTTCTGCTCTTCGTGGAGACGTTGGCCGATTTTGGAAATCCTCTCATTCTCGCGGGAAGCAAGTTTCCCGTGCTCTCGGTCCAGGCTTACCTGCAGATCGTAGGCATGTACGACCTGCCCAAGGGCGCGGCCATTTCCGTCTTTCTCCTCGTGCCTTCGGTGGCCGCCTTCTTTCTGCAGCGCGCCATAGTAAGGCGCAAGAAATACACGACGGTGACGGGCAAGCCTCAGGCTTCCTCTGGCAAGATCGTGAGCGCGGGAGCGCGGACGGGGCTCTTCGCGTTCTGTTTCGCCATGTCCATCCTCGTCGGACTCATCTACTTTTCCATCCTTCTCGGATCCCTCGCCAAGGTGTGGGGATACGACCACCATCTCACCTTCGACCACTACAAGTTCGTGTTCGGCGTCGGCTTCAAGGCGGTGCGCGATACTTTGATGATTGCGGGCATCGCGACGCCGATAGCGGGGCTCTTCGGCATGGTGATAGCCTTCCTCGTGGTGAGGACGAAGGTTCCCGGCAAGAAACTGATCGGGACCATGAGCATCCTGAGCTTCGCCGTGCCGGGCACCGTCATAGGCATCGGCTACATCCTCGCCTTCAACCATAAGCCGCTCGCGCTCACGGGAACGCTGGCCATCCTCCTTTTGAACTTCGTGTTCAGGTATATTCCCGTCGGCATCGAGTCGGGGACGGCCATTCTCCAGCAGATCGACCCTTCCATAGAGGAAGCTGCCGTGGACCTGGGCGCCGACGCGCGCAGGACTTTCTCGAAAATAACGCTGCCCATGATCGTGCCGGCTTTTTTCTCGGGGCTGGTCTTCGCCTTCGTGAGGGCCATGACGGCGGTGAGCGCGGCTATCTTCCTCGTGTCCTCGCGGTGGAATCTCATGACCGTGCATATCATGTCGCAGGTGGAATCGGGCAACCTTGGCGCGGCCGCAGCCTACAGCGTGCTGCTGGTTCTCATCGTCGGGGTGGCGATCAGCCTCATTCGCCTTATACTGAAAGCCCAATATGGCCGTTTCGGCGGCAACATGCTTCATTTCTGAGGAGAATCCATGAGCGTACGACTCGTCAACATAACGAAGGAATTCGCCGACCCCGAACGCGCGGGCGGCATAATGCTCGCGGTGCGTGATATGAACCTCGAGATAAAGGAAGGCGAATTTGTCACGCTGCTGGGGCCTTCCGGCTGCGGCAAGACGACGACCCTGCGTATGGTGGCCGGCTTCGAGGCGCCTACGAAGGGCGAAATATGGATCTCGGGCGAGATGGTGAACGATGTGCCGCCCAACAAACGCGACACGACCATGGTTTTTCAAAGTTATGCGATATTTCCTCATATGTCGGTGGAGCAGAATGTGGGATTCGGGCTGGAGCTGAAGGGAAGGCCAAAAGCGGAAATCCGCGAAGAAACCGCGAAAGTCATGGACGTGATGGGCATCACCGAGCTGGGAAAACGCAGGCCAGACCAGCTCTCGGGCGGCCAACAGCAGCGCGTCGCCCTCGCGAGGGCAGTCGTGAACAGACCGCGGGTTCTTCTCTTCGACGAACCGCTCTCCAACCTCGACGCAAAGTTGCGCGAAACCATGCGCGTGGAAATACGGCGCGTGCAACAGACCTTCGGAATCACGAGCATCTATGTCACCCACGACCAGTCTGAGGCGATGACCGTTTCCGACAGGATCGTCGTCATGGAAAAAGGACTCGTCATGCAGGTGGGATCGCCCTTCGATGTCTACTCCAGACCCAAGAGCAGATTCGTCGCCGATTTTATCGGCAAGGTTAATCTCTTCCCCGTCACGGTGATCGAGACGGGCGCCGCGCCGAAGGTGCGCGATCCTCGCGGCAGGGAACTTTTCGCCGGAAGCGTCGATCGGGAACTGAAGGCGGGCGACGAAGCCCTGCTCACCCTGAGGCCCGAATCGCTGAGGCTGGGCAAGGCGGAGGAGGCGTCGGCGGGCGAGCTCCCAGACGGAGCTGAAAGCGTGAAGGTCTTTGGCGAAGGGAAAGTGACGAAGGCGGTCTACCTCGGCTCCGTCATCGAATACGAAATCGACACGGGCTACGAAAAACCCCTCCTCGCTATTTCCTACGATCCGATCGACGGCGAGTTCTACAAGGTGGGCGACACCGTGTCCTTCTCCTTCTCCAGGAAAGCCGCGCACATTTTGCCCAGGACTTGAACCGGCTTCGCGCCTAAGGCCGCTGACCCTTCAGCGCCGCGGCCAGAAGGGAAGCGGCGAGCATTCCAAGCACGATGGCGGCCATGGATAGGACATTGTTGAGGAAGAAGTTCCAGACAGCGGGACCGTAGGCCTTTTTCTGCAGGAGGGAGACGGTTTCGAAGGCGTAGGTGGAGAAGGTGGTGTAGGCGCCGATGAAGCCGACGGCGACGAGGGGGCGCCATAGGGCGGGCAGGGCCGCCATTTCCACGAGCGACAGGACGAGGCCGATAAGGAAAGAGCCTGTCACATTGACGAAGAGGGTTCCGAAGGGGAGAGCTGTGCCGATGCGCGATCCAGCGGCGCGGGACAGAAAAAAGCGGGCGAGGGCGCCTAAGCCCCCGCCCGCGAAAATTACCAGTAGATTTCCCATGGCCTCATGGTAGCGTCCCGGAGCGCGGCGACGCAAGTCCAATCAGAAGCCGGCGTCCTCGTTCATGAGGATGATCTTGACTCGTCCGGGCTGAACTTCCTTGTTGAAAATGAGCACTTTCGAGGGGCCGCTGTTAAAGCTCTCGGGCAGGCCATAGGCTTTGCGCGCCCTGGCGCTTTCCTGGGGCACGACATGCTCAACGAGGCGATTCCAGGCTTCGTCGAGATTTTTGACGATCTTCTTCGTGCTGACGACGAAGATTGCGGTGCCCGCTCCGTAGGCATAGGCCGGAAGCTGGCTTCCGGTGAGGGAAGCGACAAGGAACTTGCCGTCCTCGGTGAGGGCGTGGACTGAGCCCACGGATACGTCGGGTCCGGCTCCGAGCTTGCGCATCTCGCGGCCCTGGGTGGCGCCGTTCATCGCGCCCAGCTTCGCGCGCACCGAATCGTAGGTGCCGGACTCGTTCAGCGCGGCCGAGAGCCCGATCGAGTCGACGGTGGCCGACGCCATGGTGAAGACCTCGGCCTTGGCCGGTATGAATTCAAGCGCTTTGCGCTTGGCTTCCTCGGCATTGGCCGCTATGGTGACATCGAAGCCGTTGGCTCTGAGAGCCGCGGCCGTTTTTTCTACTGTTTCACTGCTGGGCAGGGTATTCCATGAACTCATTTTTGATCTCCTTGCGATCACTGTATGATTAATAATATATAAAAGAAAATATATATAGGCAAATCGAAAGTCACGATCATGGGAGCCAAGCTGGCGGGAATGCCGACCTGAGCGTATAATGACGAAGAAATAGTAAAAACGGCTCAGGAGAACGCGATGTCAGCGCAGTGGGAATTACGCAGTCCTGATCGATGAGGCACAATCGGGAAAGACTGATTTGCGGGAGGCGGTTTGAGTATGTCAGACACCGATTCCAGGGGAAAAATTGTTATCTTCAACGCGCCCGATGGCAGCATTCAAACCGATGTGCGCTTGGCTTCCGACACACTCTGGCTGACCCAATATCAGATGGAAGAATTGTTCGGTACTGATCGTACGTCCGTGGTAAAGCATATCAGAAATATCCTCGCTACCGACGAGCTTGAGGAATCGGCAACTTGTGCAAAATTTTCACAAGTTCGACAGGAAGGATCGAGGAAGGTAAGCCGTAAAATACTCCACTACAACCTCGATATGATCATCTCCGTAGGTTATCGCGTCAATTCAAAGCGCGGTACTCAGTTTCGCATCTGGGCAAATCGTATTCTCAAAGAGCACCTGGTCAAGGGCTACACCATCAATCAAAAAAGGTTGATGGAACAACAAAGCCGGCTACAGGAGTTGAAGGAATCCATAGGTCTAGTCGAGAGAAGCCTGCTTTCAGAAGTTCAAAATTTTGAAGAAGCCAGATCGATCGTTAAAATCCTTGCGGATTTCGCCAGTGGCCTCGCGATACTTGACGATTACGACCACGAAAAACTCGAGACAAAGGGAAGATCGCCGATCAAAGCCGTTAGCATAAGTAAAGATGAATTTCTGCAGGTTGTTGAGAAAATGAGAAACGAATTCGATTCCAACATCTTCGGCCAGCAAAAGGATAACAGCTTCGATAGCTCAGTGAACCAGATGTATCAAAGCTTTGGAGGTAAAGAGCTCTATCCTTCGATCGAGCATAAAGCGGCAATGCTCTTGTATCTTGTCATTAAAAATCATTCTTTCGTGGACGGAAATAAACGCATTGCCGCCGCTCTATTTTTGTATTTCCTGGAAAGGAACAGATTATTATATCGCGCAGATGGGGAACGTATAATCGGCAATGATGGTCTCGCGACCCTGACCTTACTGATTGCGGTGTCAAAGCCGGAAGAAATGACCACAATGATAAATATCATCCTGACAATACTCAACCGAGGGCAACCATGATCGATGAATCGAGCGCGATCTACCAAATATTCCTGAGAAACTTCACGCCTGAGGGCACGTTCACCGCCGCGATGCCTCGCCTCGCGGGGGTTGCTGCCATGGGCTTCGACTGGATCTGTCTCACGCCGATTCACCCGATCGGGGTGGAGTCGCGCAAGGGCACTCTAGGGAGCCCCTACGCCATCGCGGATTACAGGGCGATCGATCCCTCGCTCGGGACGATGGACGATTTCCGGGCTTTTTTGGCCGCCGCCCACGGTCTCGGGCTCAAGGTGATGATGGATGTCGTCTACAACCATACGTCGCCCGATTCTGTCCTGGCGCGCGAAAATCCCGAATGGTTCCTGCGGGAGGCCTCCACGGGGGCTCTCGGCCGTAAATGCGCGGATTGGTCAGACGTCGTCGATCTGGATTACGGCTCCTCGCCACAGCTCTGGGTGGAGCTTATGTCCATACTCGTCGGCTGGCGGGAGGAGGGCGTGGACGGCTTCCGCTGCGACGTGGCTTCCCTTGTGCCGGTGGATTTCTGGAAACAGGCCAGGCAGCGCGTGAACCAGTACGACCCGGGGCTGCGCCGCGAGCGATATCCGCTGGCTTGGCTCGCCGAGAGCGTGCATCCGAATTTTTTGAAGAAAATGCGCGAGGCTGGCCATGGCGCCTGGTCCGAGCCTGAGCTACACAGCGTCTTCGACTTGACCTACGACTACGACGGCTGGGAACGCCTGGAGAAGGTTTGGGCGGGAGAACGGGGCGCGGCCGAGTATCTCGACTACCTGTATACTCAGGAAACGCTGTATCCGGCGCGGGCGCGCAAGGTCAGGTTCCTGGAAAATCATGACCAGATGAGGGCGCCCGCGCGTTTCGGCCGCGAGGGAACCGCGCGGGACGGCGGCGAGGCGAGGCTCGAAGCCTGGACCTTGTTCATGCAGTTCATCCCGGGGATTACCTTCGCCTATATGGGGCAGGAATGCGCCATCGCGCGCAAGCCGGACCTGTTCGAGAAGAATCCCGTCGATTGGGCCGCGGGCGATGGATCGTTCCGCGATTATTTTATCAGGGTTTTGGCCGCGTGCAAAAAAGCCAAGGCGATGGGACCGCGTTTTTCCTGGACTGAGGTAGGCAAGGGCGTCTTCTTGCTCGAACGTGTGGCTGCGCCAGGCATGGCGTCGGATGTCGCGCGCTTCGCCGTCCTCGTGAACCTGGAAGGATGGACCTCGACGCTCAAGTTTCCCAGACCGCTGCGCGGACGCGATCTTTTTACCGGCGAGGTCGTGTCGCTTGAAGACGGCATGATTTCGCCCGAAAAACCGATTTTCCTTGAAATCGACGCTTGACTCTATCCTAATCGGATTCGTAAAGAACCTTGCCATTCTCAATGCGAATACGCCGGTTCGGTGAAACCGTCAAACGTTCGTAACCCTTCTCCGTGATGATGACCGTATCGGAATGACGGGCCCCTCCCCAGGCGTCCATCAAGCCGGGCTCTACGGTTATAGCCATACCCTCGGCGAGCGGCATCTTATTGCCCTTGGTCAATGAAACGAATTCATGCGCCGAGTTGCCGATCCCGTGACCAACCCGTCCAGGCAGAATGCCTCCGAAGCCATGGCGCCGGAACGCGCCACATGCCGCCTCATAGAGTTCCTCAAATAAGGCGCCGGGCCTGAGAATATCAAAAATATTCTGCCGTGCTTCAAGCATCGCGTCATAGGCTTTTTGCCTATCGGCGGAAAGTTCCCCCATGACGATCGAACGCTCGTTCTCCGCGTGATAGCCGTTTATCTTCGCCCAGGCCATCGGGAGTACCATGTCTCCTTTTTTCGGCCGATAGGGTTTAGGGCAATCGCAGCCATAGGCGATTCTTTCGTTGCTGAGACACCAGCAGTGAAGGCTGTCTATCATGCCGCCTTCGGAAGTTCCAAATCCCGAGACTTCATAGTCAGGGAACTCTTTCTGCCAGGTTTTGCGCATGGCGTACTGGCCTTCGGTACAAGCCTCGGCTTCGGTGACCCCGGAGGCCAGCCATTCCAGTGTCGTCCCAACCCCCGTGTCCACGAGGCGCGAAGCGGCGCGTATACATTCTATCTCATACGCGTCCTTTGTTATTTTCATCCGCTGGATCATCTCTCCGATGTCGACGTCTTCGCGAAACTCCACCTTCGATTTTAGCTTGCCGAACATCGCCATGCTGAGAGTATCTCTTTCAAAGCCTAAACTCTCGATCTTCTTTTCGAGCAAAGTGGCGATCGCCTCTTCAGGTGTATCGGCCAACGTCTTTTTGCCGCCCCATTTCCCATACAGCAGGATTTTGTCCATCGCCGCGTCATTCCTAGCATGAGTGTCGCGTAACGCGTGGACCAAAAGGCTGGCTTCACCTTTTTTTGGAACGACCAAAAAAACAGGATGACTATTCAGTATCGGATTGAAATTGCTGAAATAGAACACGTTCTCCGGCTTGAGGATGATGGCGGCGTCGATCGACCGTTCTTCCATCAGGTCCTGAAGCCGTCGTATCCGCTCCTTGACTCGATCGTTGATTTCCACGTGGCCGCCTCTGCTCATAGCTTCGCGAATCGCAGATTCATGCAAGGGTTGCCTAGGGATGTCCATGCTTCCCTGTCTTCCAATACGAACATGCTCGTCGAAACGGTCCTGCCAAAAACCTCGCCTTGAGGGTGTCTGCACAGGCAATTTATTCCGTCTTTGTGATCCGAGAGGATTCGGAAAAAATCCTGGAACCTCAATTTCCCATAGCTTTCCTTCAATAGCTCATCGACACGTTTTGCCCGGAAATAGGTCGAAGTAAATTTTACCGGATCGGGATTGAGGTGCTTCAGTTCATCGGTCATATAATGGTTGGAGCGGAAAAGGATTCCCGAACCGTCGTCCTCCTGGAGGACATACCCATCATTCGTCATTTCCAGAACATATGCGTCATGTTCATCCACAACGATGATACTCAATCCGTTCATGCAGGGAGTCGTCTTGATATATTCCAGCGCTTCCCTAGCGGTTTTGCAATTGGCCAGGATCAGATGGACGTTCATGAATATCTGGGCCGCGTCGACCCGGTCCATGGCCGTGGGGGCCTTAGCCGACCAGAATCCTGTCGTGGTTACTCCCAGACCATGGCTGCTCATTCCGCTCGCGGGATACGTCACGATGCCGGCGCCATTCACTTCGACGATGGAAGTGCCGTCATCATAAATGTGGTGGATGACCACTTGCCGCACGTCCATGCCCATGTCGCGGTTCTTGATGACATAGGTCTTGCCGTCTAGGGTCGCTTTCCTTCGGGCCAAGAGCATGGTGCATTCCTGCCTCAACTGTTCTGTCAGGAAGTACGCCGGGATATTGATCATGAGAATGTCCTTGAACGATATCCCCGATCCATCCGCGATCCCGCGCATCTCGTCGTACAGCTCCTGATGCCTTTCCTTCATGAAGAGGACATTGCGCTCGACGAAATCCCAGTACCTTTGATTATCGCATTTAGCATCTCTCAGTTTTGTCCGAATGACTTCCGTATTATGATGAATAAGATCGACGAGTTGCGTCCCTTGCTCGACACCTTGCTCATAGGGGCTTCCCTTCACGACGATGATCGCTTGTTCCATCTTAAATTACCTCCTTCCAAAATTCTTGTTCTATCGCTTCTTTGGCCTGCTTTACGTAATGCATGGTATTTTCGTTCAGGGGGTAACGGATGACGCAGCCGGGAGTGAGAATCAGCCGTCGGCCTCCGGTCGCTCGTATTGCCCTATAAATCTGGTTCGCGAGAGCGTTGCGGCGATCTTGGGTGATATCGGCCCGTTTCAGGCCGCCCATCACGCACTTTTTCGTCATGAGAAGCGCTTCGTCCATATCGGGCAATGATTCACCGACATGCCAGTTGATAATCTGCGCAGGATAATCGCGGAGCAGCGAGAACATTATATTGTCGCCATGCGCGTGCAGCATATTGCACCAGCCTTTGGATGCTTTGAGCACGCGAATGTCGTATGGCTTACCGAATTCCTCGTACCACGCTTCGGGCATGATGCCGTAATTGCTGAGCTGGGTAGCAAAGAAGATACCGGAGGCTCCTTTCTCGATCGCCCGCTCCACAAGTCTGCAGGTAGTCTCCGTGATTATCTCTAAAGCACGGTGAATACGAATGCCCTGCCCTCGCTCAATGTGTTCCATGATCCGGTTCTCTGAAAGTTTTGAGGCGGTCGTCAGAGGGCTGAATATCGTAAAGACGACGGGTACCGGTTCCCCATCCAGTCTTTTCATGAGAAGATCGAGATAGCGCAGTTCGCGCGCCAGCGCGCCTTTGCCTGTGTCCGCCGGACGAATCGTATCCCAGTCCTCGGCTGAGGAGACCGGGCTATGGGTAAGGGCGGCGACTCCTCCCTTTTCGATTCCTGAATAATCCACCTGCCCCCCGAAATCTTCGATGCTGTACATTCCGTTGTTCAACGTTTTTATGAAATCGACGTCGTATTGTTTGTAAAAGAGGTAGGTTTCCTCGGCGATTCTCTCCGGTATCAAATCTATGCCGGGAATATGGGACCATATGGCATAGGGGATCCGATCCGTCTGTTCGCCGGCGATCGCCGCCCGTATACGTTCTAGCTTCGTCATTTCGACTCCTCTTTGGCTAAGTCCCAATAGGGACAACGACAATAGTGCTCGGGAGCGATCGGGAGGAGTTCCGGCTCCGACGCGGCACAGGTCTCCTTGGCTTGATAGCATCTCGTGCGGAACTTGCATCCTGAGGGGCTGTTTATCGGGCTCGGTATGTCTCCCATCAAGATGATTCTCTTTTTTTCGAATTTTGGGTCGGGAATTGGCACGGCTGAAAGGAGCGCCTTTGTATACGGATGCGCCGGCGACCTGAACATGACATCTTTGGGCGCTTGTTCCAGTACCCTGCCGAGATACATCACGATGACTCTGTCGGAGATGTGCCGAACAACGCGTAAATCGTGTGAGATGAATAGTAGCGTGAGATTCAGCTGCTTTTGCAGACGCATCAGAAGATTGATGATCTGCGCCTGGATGGATACGTCCAGGGCGGAGACGCACTCATCGCAGATGATAAGTTTGGGCTCAACGGCAAGGGCGCGCGCTATGCAGAGCCGCTGGCGCTGGCCGCCGGAGAATTCATGTGGGAACTTATTCATGCTGTCGATGCCGAGCCCGACCATGCCGAGAAGCTCGACCGCTCGTTCGCGGGCTTGTCGCCGATCGGCTAAATGATGGATCAGGAGAGGCTCACCGAGCATGTCATGGACTCGTTGGCGGGGATTCAGCGAGGCATAGGGGTCCTGGAAAACGATCTGGATGTTTCGTCGCTGTTTTCGCATTCTTTCGCGTGAAAGCTTCGTGATGTCGTCGCCGTTAAAAAGGATGCTGCCTTCTGAAGGTTCAATCAGTCGCATGATAAGCCGCGCGAGCGTCGATTTTCCGCAGCCCGACTCCCCGACGACACTGAGGGTTTCGCCCGGTCTGATATTCAAGCTGACATCTTCTACCGCTTTTACATGCTTTCGCCCATGCGATCCGGCGACGGGGAACCATTTTTTCAGACCGCGTACATCCAAAAGATACTCGGAGGAAAGGTTATTCGACATCCGCGGCCTCTTTGTCCCAATTAGGGGAGTATATCCAGCACTTAACCTGTCGCCCGTCACAATCGAATACTGGTGGGATTTGCGCCCGGCATATTTTTTTCGATCTGTGGCAGCGATTGTAAAACGCGCAGCCTTCGGGCATATCATAGAGACTGGGAACTTGGCCTTCGATGGTTTCCAATACTTCCCCTTTATCCTCCATTGTCGGGACGGAGCGCAGAAGTCCTTCCGTATAGGGGTGCAACGGACTTTCGAAAACATCCCCTACCTTCGCTTTTTCAACGATCGACCCGGCGTACATCACGGCGACGTTGTCCACCATCTCGGCGATGACGCCCAGATCGTGGGTGATGAGAATGATGGCGGTACCAAACTCGCGATTGACATCGTTGAGCAGTTCCATGATCTGCGCTTGAATGGTAACGTCCAGGGCTGTAGTAGGCTCGTCGGCTATGATTATCTGAGGCCGGCAGAGCAAGGCCATCGCGATCATGATCCGCTGTCGCATGCCTCCCGACATCTCGAAAGGATATTGGCGCAGCCTGGTTTCCGGGGACGGAATGCCCACTACGTGGAGCATCTTTAAAACTCTTTCCTCGATGCTTTTCTTGTCTAGCTCCGTATGCTGGCGAAGGGCTTCGGTAAGCTGATTCCCGATGGAGAACAGGGGATTGAGGCTAACCATGGGTTCTTGGAAGATCATGGAGATCTTGTTTCCTCGGTATTTGCACATTTCGTTTTCAGTTTTCGAAAGGAGATTCTCTCCGTTCAGCTCGATCTTTCCGCCGATCGTCGCGGGAGGGCTCTGCAAAAGCCTCATAATACTCTTGGCGGTGACGCTTTTCCCCGATCCCGATTCTCCGACCAAGCCAAGTTTCTCCCCTTTCCCCAGGGTGAAATCGATGCCGTTGACCGCTCGGGCTATCCCTCGTTTGGTCGAGAAGCTGACCACGAGGTCGTGTACTGATAGTAATGATACGCTCATGCTCACTCCGTCAGATGTCCAATTTCGGGTCGAGATAATCGCGCAGCCAATCGCCGAGAAGGTTCACCCCAAGGACCGTCAATGTTATGAAAAGCCCTGGTATTATCGCGAGCCAGGGGCTCGTCACCAGATGAACGCGGGCATCGGCGAGCATTCTTCCCCAGGTCGGTATGTTTAGGGGAACGCCCAAACCGAGAAAACTCAGCGACGATTCCATGAGGACGATCTTCGCCATCTCCAGCGTCGCGATGACGATGACCGGGCTTATGATGTTGGGCAGAATATGCTTGAATATGATGCGCAGATCGGAACCGCCTACGGCCCGTATGGCTTCGACGTACTCCATCTCCTTGATCGACAATATTTCGCCCCGAACCAGTCGCGCATAACGTACCCAACTACTCAAACCCGCTATCAGAATGATATTGAAAAGGCCTGGCCCGATCACCGCGGCGATAAAAATCGCGAGCAGGATGAAGGGAAAGGATAGTTGGACATCGACGATGCGCATAATGAGCGCGTCGACCCATCCCCCGTAATAACCGCTGATCGACCCCAGGATGACACCAACCAAACCCGCGACGATCGTTCCCGAAAAGGCGATGAGTATGGTAACGCGGCTTCCGTAAATAATGCGGGAGAGTACATCCCTGCCCATTTGATCGGTCCCTAAAAGGTTTTGCTGCCGGCCTCCCGAACTCCAGACGGGCGGCAGGAGCTTGTTGCGGATATCTTGTTTCGATGGATTCTGCGGACTTATAAGGGTTGCCGTCATCGCCATGACGATGACAAGCACAACGACGAGAGCCCCGATGAGACCGGTTTTGCTTTCCCATAGGCTTTGCAGCATTACTGGTTTCCTTATTGGATCTTTATACGGGGGTTGATGACCCCATATAAAATATCCACGATAAAATTGATGAGAACGAACGCGATGGCCATCATGAAAACGATAGTCTCCACGACATAGAAATCGCTGTTGGTGATGGACTGAATAGCCAATCGCCCGATGCCGGGCCACGCGAACACCGTCTCAACGATCGCGGAGCCGCCTAGCAGGGACGCGACTTGGAGCCCAAGAACCGTCATGATTGAGCTGAACGCGTTCTTGAACGCATGTTTCATGACGACGGATCCCCTCCCGAGGCCTTTTGCCTTGGCGGTATCGATATATTCCTTGTTCATCACCTCGATCATATTTGAGCGAAGCAAGCGAGTGATGGTCGCCGCGGTATATACGCCCATTGTGAAGGCGGGCATGATAATGGATTTCCACGAGTCGTTGCCCGATGTTGGGAGCAATTTTAATTTGACCGAGAATAGCATTATCATCATTATCCCCAACCAGAAGGCTGGCAGACATTGCCCAAGCAGGGCTAGGCTCCTGATTACCGCGTCAAGCCGGCTGTTGCGTTTTATCGCTGATATGATCCCGGCGGGAATCCCCAGAAGGAGCGAGATCACCAAGGCGACAGCGGTTAATTTCACTGTGGCTGGTATTCGTTCCATAACTACATCCAAGGCCGGTTCGTTATAATTGTAGGACATGCCGAAATCGCCTTTCGCGATACCCATGAGGAAACGGCTGTATTGAACAAGCAAAGGGTCGTTGAAGCCCATCTCTTCCCGCAATCTGTCCATATCAGCGCGCGAGGCGCTCGGAGGCACCATCAATTCCACGGGATCGCCGGATAGGTGAAGCACGATGAACACCACCAATGTGATCCCGATAATCGCCACAACAGACTGCGCCAATCGCTTTACGATATACCTGAACATTTCGCATCCTTGGCATGAAAGGAGAACCGGCTTTGCGTCGGCTTTCCTTTCATGATTGGTTTCCCACGCGTCTATTTCTTAATCTCGGCGTCGTTCGCCAGAATCATCTCGTCCGTTCTAGCCTTCCAATTCGTCACTCTCTTGTCATAGGCATACAAGCCATACTGCTGATAGAGGAAGATGGCTGGGGCTTTGTCTTTCATGTAACGCTGTATTTCCGACAGAAGCTTTTTGGCCTCGCTAATGTCCACGGTGGATGCCGCTTTAACGCGAAGGTCATCGAAGACTTTATCGGAATAGCAGGAGAATCGCTCGCCGGTGCAGAAGGACAGCTTCGTCACGAGATCGATATTCGCGTAAGGTCCGCCGATGCCCGTGAAGTAAAGATCGGAGACGGTGCCCGCCCGAATTTTGTCTGTCTGCTGGGTGTTCGACTCCTCGACGATCGTGCAGTTGATCCCGATTTCCCCAAGTTGGGCGCTTATGGCCTGAACCACATCGTAGGCGTTCAGCCCTCCTGAAGATACGGAGAATGTGAGATCAATCCCTTTTTGGTAACCGGCTGCTTTCAGGAGATCTTTCGCCTTTTTCTGATCGTACTCGTAGGGCTTGATCGCAGGATCATAACCAAAGTACTCAGGTGTGGAGACTGAGGCTATCTTGGTGCCATATCCGTCGAGAATGCCGCTAATGAGGGCGTCTTTATCGACTCCATAGTTCAAAGCTTGGCGCACGCGGACATCCTGGAGGGGACTATTCGCTTTTTTCAGGTTCATACCGATGAACATGACGCGAGTTGTCGGGCTTCCCACGACTTCAATGTTTTTCATGCCCTTCAGCCTGGGAACCTGGCTCGTCGCCACGGTGCCGATGATCTGTACTTCGCCCGATTCGAGCGCCGCGATGCGGGAGGCGGCTTCGGGAATGATTCGATACGTGACTTTCTTTATGGCAGGCTTCTTCCCGAAGTAACCAGTAAAAGCTTGAAGAACGACTTTCTCGTCCTTTGAGCGCTCGATGAAGGTGTAGGGTCCTGAACCGACCGGCTTTTTAGCGAATTCATCGTCGCCAACCTTTTCGACATAAGCTTTCGGGATGATTTTCATGTAATTTAGGCGCAATGGAAGTTCGAGGAAGGGCTGCTTGGTTGTGATACGGAGATGCAAATCATCGATTATTTCGACGCTCATGAACGAAAAATCCGACGCGAGGCGGAATTTTTTACTGGGGTCGGAAATCGTGTCCACAGTGTATTTCACGTCCGCGGAAGTCAAGGTTGACCCATCGTGGAATTTAATGTTCTTGTTGAGCGTGAATTCCCAGGTCAAGGGATTGATATTTTTGTAGGATACAGCCAGGTCCGGTAAAATTTTCCCTGTTTCATCGGTCTTGAGCAGGCTGCTGTAGACATGGGCTAGTATCCCCGCGGTTGGAGTACCCGTGGCGTTGCGCGGATCCATGGTCGAAATGTCGGTCGTGTTGGCGAACACCAACTCTCCAGCCGCGGCTGATGCCGATTGTCCCCAGCTCATCGTCGGTATAATCGCGAGCATGCATACCAGAGCGATTGCTATACGTCTTCTCATAGTCTCCTCCTTCAAAAATATATATTTACGGTGAGTTCTCTCCCGAAAATACTCGACATTTCAATTATCAGTGCGCGAGGTGGTGGCTTTCGAAATAGGGGGTAAGCAACTTAAGCCGCTCCTTGACCGTATCGTTCATGCGGGCGGCGATCCTCAAGCAGAGAAATTCAAGAAGAAAAAGAGGGGCTAAACCGCAATTGAAAAAGCTTAAATTGAAGACGTCCACCACAAGAAGAACGTCGGCGAAACGAGCGAGAGGAGCCGTGCTTTTGTCCGTCAGAACGATGATCTTAGTTCCCGTGGTTTTGGCGTATTCCAGCTGCTGGAGGGCGTTTTTACTGTATTGATTAAAGTCGATGATGAAGAAGCAATCATCCTTCCCGATGTCGATTATCTTTTCGTAGTAGTTGCTGTCCGTTACCGCTATCACGCCCGGCAGCATGATTCGCATGAGATAAGCGAATCGTTCGGCCAGGAAGACGGTTGGTCTTTGCCCGCTTATGAACTTAGTCTTGCTCTTGATGAGGATGTCGATCGCCAAATCAAGCGCCTCGGGATTGTTTTTCTGGAAAGCGCTTTTTATGTTGTCGGCGATGAGTTCGGAGAAATCCGACATGAATTTCTCCGTGTGATTCGCCGACAAATGATGACTAAGCCGCTCCAGCGGCGATACGAGAATGCTTTGGGCGAATATTACTTGTCGACTCACCGAGTCTTGGATTTCTTTCTGCAGATCGTTGAAAGAATCGTAGCCAAGCGCTTTGGCGGTGCGATTGATCGTGGTGCTGCTCGTCTCCAGCTTGCGGGCCAGTTCGGCCGTGGACATAAAACAAGCGGTATTGCCATTGTCGAGCAGATAGTCCACAACAACGATTTCCTTCCGCGTCAACTTTGCGTTTGAAGCGAGTGATCTCAAATCGATCTCGGCCATCGTAGCTCCATAAAAACCAGTGCGATTAAAATGTTTGAAATCAAATATTTCAAATTTCTTTCTGTTCGTTTCTTAACATCATATTTCGTCTGTTTTCATAACGCAAGGGCAAAATTGAAAAATATTGCGAAAAATTGGTGCTCTTTTGTATAAGACAAGGTGGGGAGGTTCGACGCTCATTAGGTGAGGGGGCGGAATACTTGACGGGGCGTGCCAGAAGAGCCTGAGGCGGGGGCGCGGAAACACTTCGCGCTCAGTCGGGGATTTCGAAGACTCCCTGGAGTATGTGGCGGGGTCCATAGGCGAACTTGTCGAGGTGCTCGACGGCCGTCACGCCGGAAAGGACGAGGACCGTTTCCATGTCGGATTCGATGCCGGCGATGATGTCGGTGTCCATCCTGTCGCCGACGATGGCTGTCTCCTCGCGGGTGACGCCCAGCTTTCGGATGGCGTGGCGCATCATGAGGGGGTTGGGCTTGCCCACGAAGTAGGCTTTTCGTCCGGTGGCGAGCTCGATGGGGGCGAGGAGGGAGCCGCAGGCCGGCATGATGCCCTTTTCCGTGGGTCCCGTGAGGTCGGGGTTCGTCCCGATGAGGCGCGCTCCCCCGAAAACTAGGGAGACGGCCTTCTCTATGGTATCGAGATTGTAGGATCTCGCCTCGCCCACCACGACGTAGTCGGGATTGACGTTGTTCATCGTATAGCCGGCTTCATACAGGGCGTTGATGAGGCCGGGCTCGCCGATGGCGTAGGCCGAGCCGTGGGGCCGCTGGCTCGCGAGAAATGCCGCCGTAGCGAGGGCGCTCGTGTAGAAGTGGCTCGCGTCCACCTCGATGCCGAGCCGGGCCAGCTTCTGCGACAGCTCGGCGGGCGAGCGCTCGCTCGAGTTCGTCAGAAAGAGGAATTTCTTGTCTTTCGTCTTGAGCCATGCCACGAATTCGGCGGCGCCGGCCAGGAGCTTGTTACCGTGGTAGATGACGCCGTCCATGTCGATGATGAAGGCGTTTTTCGCCCTGATCGTGGCGAGTTCAGCGCTCTTCGATTCGTTCATTTTCAGCTCCTTCGTGCGGCTTGTCTAATTGATGATATACGGCGCGCCATGGAGGGGTCAATCGAGGCCCCGCGCGAAAAGCTTCCACGCGGCTTCGTCGAGGCCGACGGCCGCCTTGCCCTTTCCCGCCCTTACGACAGGTGTGCGAAGCAGAAGGGGATCCTGGAGCAGCTCTTCCCGCGCGTCGTAATCCATGAAGGCGAGGCCGTGGGCCGTGGCCTCGTGGCCTTTCAGGTCGACGAGGGCGGAATAGCCGCCGACGGCTCTCGCCACGTCGTCCAGCTCTCCGGGGCTCGGGGCTTTTTCCGTGATATCGCGGAACTGGATCTCGACGCCCCGCTCCTTGAAAAAGCGAAGCGCCTTCTGGGTGTCCTTGCATTTTTTCGTGCCGAAAATCTGTATCATAGGCGCCTCCTTCAGCGTCGATACTACCTGATTCGGGCGGGCGGCGACAGGGTGGCGGCGGCCTGGCCCGCCGGAGGGCTCCGACGCGCGGCGCCGCTGGGCGCTGCCGACAGGTTGACAGTCCCGGCGGGCATGCTTATAGTTTAGGCGTTGCGGCGCCATATGGCTTAATCGGGAAGTCGGTGAAAGACCGGCACGCCCCCAGGCACTGTAAGGAAACGTAAAACCCTGTTCACGGCCACTGCGAAAGTGGGAAGGCCGGGAACCGAGCGAGGGATGCTTCCGAGTCAGGAGACCGACCGCACAGCTGCGTCGTGCGCGCGGATATCGCGATTATTCACTGGGTGTTGAATAATGAAGGTTGCCATTTCCCTCATTCCCCCCAAAGATCCAGTGTCCTCGTTTTATTGTGGCCGCTAAAGCCATAATGGTGCAGGGCACCGCTTCATCCGTCGGCAAAAGTCTCATTGCCGCGGCCCTCTGCCGCATTTTCGCGCGCTCGGGTCTCCTCGTCATGCCCTTCAAGGCGCAGAACATGTCCAACAACGCGGCCGCCCTTCCCGACGGTTCGGAAATAGGCAGGGCGCAGTATCTCCAGGCTCTGGCCGCGCGCGTGGAGCCACGGGTGGAGATGAATCCCGTCCTCCTCAAGCCCGAAAGCGACTCGAGATCTCAGGTAATCCTGATGGGAAAGCCCTATGAGACGCTTGGCGCCGTCCATTACTACGAAAGGAAGGCATTGCTCTGGAAATCCGTCGTGAGCGCCTGCGCGACCTTAAGCGCCGAGGCCGATCTTCTCGTCATCGAGGGGGCGGGGAGTCCCGCCGAGATCAACCTGGCTTCCTCAGACATCGTCAACATGGCCATCGCGCGCCATCTGGGCTCGCCGGTGATCCTGGTGGCGGACATCGATCCGGGCGGGGTTTTCGCCCAGGTGGTGGGGACGCTGGCCCTCCTTCCCGATGAGGACAGGGCTCTTATCCGCGGTATCGTCATAAATAAGTTCAGGGGCGACCTCAGCCTTCTGGAGCCGGGTCTCGGCATGCTCGAGAAGCTGACGGGGTTGCCCGTGCTCGGGGTAGTGCCCATGCTCAGGGGCCTGGCGCTTCCCGACGAGGATGGCGCGTGCATCCGGGTGCGGGGGGCGGACGACGGGGCGGCCGGCGGAGCGGCCGGCGCCTGCGGCTACGATACCGGAGCCGAGGCATTGCTCGATATAGCCGTGATTAAGCTTCCCCATATCGCCAATTTCGACGATTTCGACGCCCTCGCCTCGGAGCCTTCCGTGACGCTCCGTTTCGTGGAGGACGCGGGCGACCTGGACCGGCCTGACGTCATCATCCTGCCGGGCACGAAATCGACCATGGCCGACCTTTCCTGGCTTAAGAGCCGGGGATTCGACGACGGGATACGCTGGCTCGCGAGGACGGGGAGCTCCGTCGTGGGGATTTGCGGCGGCTTCCAGATGCTGGGCGAGTCTATCGAGGACCCCGAGCTCGTTGAGGGGCAGAGCGGTTCGGCCAAAGGCCTGGGGCTTCTGCGCGCTTCCACCGTCTTCGGGGCTGAGAAGAAAGTCTCGCCTCGGCGCGGGCATATGGCCGCCGCGCTTGGCGGGCGGCTCGCTACCCTCGCGGGCATCGAACTCGAAGGCTACGAAATACACAGCGGCGAGACGAAGGTGGATGGTCCGGCCTTCGCCCTGCTCGAACCGGATGGCCGCGAGCGCTCGGGAGCGTCAGCGACCGCCGACGGCGCCTGGTCGCCGGATGGGGCGGTCTGGGGAACCTATCTGCACGACATTTTCAGTTCCGACGAGTTCAGGAAAGCCTGGCTCGCCAGCTTCGGCGCGGCCGCCAGGCGGGAGAGCAGGAAGGCCGAACTCGACGCTTCCATAGAGGCTTTGGCCGACGCGGTGGAAGCCTCGCTCGACATGGACAAGCTTCGCGAAATAATCGGAATAAGCGGCATTCAGCCGGTTGGGCAAGGAGTACGCATATGACAAAGCTCGAGGCGACACTCGACAACATCATCGAAACGGACAGAAAAGCCGAAGAAGCCGCGAGGACAAGGCAGGCCGCGCTGACCAAGCCCGCGGGAAGCCTGGGCGATCTCGAGGAACTTTCGATCCGCATCGCGGGCATCCAACGCAGGGCCGATCCCGTCGTGGATCCGGGAGCCATCTTCGTCATGGCCGGCGACCATGGAGTCTGCAGGGAAGGCGTGAGCGCCTACCCCTCGGACGTGACACCCGAAATGGTCCTCAACTTCGTGGCGGGCGGCGCCGCGATCAATGTGCTCGGCAGGCACGCGGGGGCACGCGTCGTCGTCACCGATGTGGGGGTGGCCTACGATTTCGACAAAAGCATCCCCATCTACCATAAAAAGATCGCGAAAGGGACTAAGAACCTGGCGGCCGAAAACGCGATGAGCCGCGAGGAAGCCGTCCGGAGTCTCGATGTCGGCATCGAGGTATTCGAAGCCGAGTTGAAGGCCAAGCCCTTCGGCATTTCCGCCACGGGCGACATGGGAATCGGCAACACGACAGCGTCGACGGCGATGGCTTCAGTGTTCACCGGACATGCGGTTCGCGAGCTTGTCGGTAGGGGAACGGGCATCGACGACGCGGCGCTCGAGCGCAAGATCGGCATCATCGAAAAGGCGCTGGCGCTACATAAACCCGAGGGCGCCGATCCCATCGGCGTACTCTCCAAGGTGGGCGGCTACGAGATCGGCGCCCTCGCCGGCGTGATTCTCGCCTCCGCGGCCCACCAGGTTCCCGTTCTCATTGACGGCTATATTTCCGGAGCGGCGGCCCTCCTGGCCCAGGCGATTTCGCCATTATCAGCCAGGTACATGATCGGGACGCACGTCTCGGGCGATTCCGGGCACAGCCTCATGCTCGATTTTCTTGGACTCAAGCCCCTCCTCAGGCTGGGGATGAGACTCGGGGAGGGGACGGGTGCCGCCCTCGCCATGTTGATCTGCTCGGGCGCCTGCAAGATCCTGAACGAAATGGCCACCTTCGAGTCGGCCGGAGTGAGCGAAAAAGAATGAAAAAGCTGCCATTGATTGCCGCGGCGCTCTGCTGCGCCGCAACGATCGCCTTCGGTCAGGGGAATACCCAGGTCCAGGCCGTCGATTTTCTGGGAAAGACTATCGTATTGGCCAAGCCGGCCCAGCGCGTGGTATCTCTCGCGCCGGCGTCCACGGAAGTGCTTTTCGCGGTGGGCGCCAATGTCGTAGGCGATACGACCTACTGCATCTATCCGCCCGAGGCGCAGAATGTCGCCAAGATCGGGGGATTTTCGGCGAAATCCATGTCCATAGAGAAAATTCTTTCGCTGAAGCCCGACCTTGTCGTCAGCACGGGCTCGATCCACGCCTCGGTGACGGACGAGCTGGCTCGCTACGGCATCCCGAGCTTCGCGTATTCGCCGGGCGGCTTTGACGAGATAGCGGCCGGAATCCTCGCGATCGGGAAACTGACGGGCGGGCAGGAAAAGGCCGCCCTCGTCGCTTCCACGATGCTGGATAAGATCGAGAAAGTGCGCAAAACGGTCGCTACGATTCCCGCCGGCCAGCGCCTGAGCGTTTTCTGGGAAGTCTACGACGAGCCCCTCATGACCTGCGGTTCTGATACTTTCCAGCATGCCATCGTGGAGGCGGCAGGCGGCAAGGACATTTTCTCCGACCTGAAAGGCTCCTGGCCCAGGGTCAGTTCCGAGGAAGTGATCAAGCGCGCCCCGCAGGCGATCATGGGCGCCGACGATCACGGCGACAAGCTGACGCTGAAAGCCGTATCGGCCAGGCCGGGCTGGAATCTCATTCCGGCCGTGGTTTCCGGAAAGGTCCTCCTCCTGCCGACCTATCTCGTGTCGGGCCCAGGCCCGCGCATAGCCGATGGCGTCCTTCTCGCCGCCAAGGCTCTCTATCCGAGATATTTCCCATGAAGAAAGTCCTTCTCGCGATAGCTTTGTCCGCGGGCGCCCTTATCGCCCTCGTGGGCAGCCTCTGCCTCGGCTCGGTGGCCCTCACGCCGGGGCAGATTTTCGCCGTACTCGGCACAAAGCTATTCGGGATCGTTTCGAACGTGGACGAAGTGACCCTCGTCATTGTCTGGCAGCTGCGCCTCGCGCGGACCCTTCTCGCCGGCGTGGCTGGGGCGGCTTTAGGCGTCTCTGGCGCTGTCCTCCAGGGCCTGTTCAGGAATCCTCTCGCCGACCCCTACTCCCTCGGCGTCTCCTCGGGCGCATCCCTCGGGGCCGTGGCCGCCATAGCCCTCGGCGCGAAGATCGGCCTCGATTTTCCCGGCGCCACCGAGGCGGCCGCCTTCGCGGGCGCCGTCGTCTCGGCCGTCATCGTCTACGCCGTCGCTACCGTCAACCGGCGGACCGCCCCGACCGCCGCCCTCCTCCTGGCGGGAACGGCGGTGGGGTCCTTCCTCTCGGCCATTGTCTCCCTCATCGTGTCTATCAACGACAAAGACCTCCACGCCGTGTTTTTCTGGATGCTCGGAGGCTTCGGCGGCAAAGGCTGGTCCGAACTCGGCACAGCCTTCCCGGCCGCGCTCGTCGCGATCGTGGCGGCCCTGATTCTCGCCCGCCCGCTCGACATCCTCGGCGCGGGGGAAGAAGCCGCCGGAATCCTGGGCCTCAACGTGGGCCTCCTGCGCGCCCTCGCCGTAGCGGTCGCCTCCCTGGGCGCGGCGTCGGCCGTGGCGGCCGGCGGCGTCATCGGCTTCGTTGGCCTCCTAGGCCCGCATTTCGCGAGGCTTCTCGTCGGTTCGCTCCATAAAAGGCTCATCCCTGTCTCGGCCGCCACGGGGGCCATTCTCCTCATGCTGGCCGATGCCGTGGCGCGTTCGGTGATGGCCCCCCTGGAACTGCCCGTCGGCGTCGTCACGGCCTTGCTGGGAGCCCCGCTTTTTCTCAAGCTCCTCGCCACCTCGCGGGAGGGCAAGGCCCTATGATAGAGACCCCCATCCTCACCGCCGAAGGACTGACCGTCGGCTATCGGCCCAAATCCTTCATCCTCCACGATATCTCCATCCACCTTGACCGGGGGAAGATCCTCGCCGTCATCGGCCCGAACGGCGCCGGCAAGACCACTCTCTTCAAGGCCCTTTCGGGCGAGTTGCCGGTTTCCATCGGAAAAGTAAGGCTTTTCATGGAAGGAAAGCATTTGGCTACCCGCGTCGAAATCCACCGATTGTCGTCGCGCAGAAGGGCGCTCCATGTGGCGCGGGTCCTGCAGAACGAACAGCCGGCTTGGGCCGTTCCCGTGGATTCCTACGTCGAAGCGGGACTCTTCGCCAGGGAAGGCTGGTTCGGGCGCGATTCGGGCGGAAGGAAGGCTATGGTGCGGCGAAGCCTGGAGCGCCTGGGCATCGGCGATCTCGGCTCCCGCCTCGTGACCGAGCTGTCGGGCGGGGAATTCAGGAGGGTTGTGATCGCCAGGGCTCTTGTGCAGGATCCCGACGTCCTCCTCTTGGACGAACCCACGGCCGACCTCGACATGGCCCATCAGATGGAAACTTTGGATATCATGCGGGATCTGGCCCGTTCCGGAAAAGCGGTGGCTTTTTCAGTCCACGACCTCAACCAGGCGGCCATGGCCGCCGATGAAATACTTCTTCTAGTGGAGGGAAGGGTGGCGGCCCTCGGCAGCCCCGAACTCGTCCTGACGCCCGAAATCATCGAAAAAGCCTACGGCGCCAGGGTGATCGTGAAAAACCACCCCACCGTCGCGGTGCCCCATATCATCCTCGATCCGCCGTGGCTGCACGCGCCGCGGCCCCCCATGCCCCGTGACGCGGGCTCCCAAGGAGAAGGCAGATGAAGCGCGGCTATGTCCAGGTATACACGGGAAACGGCAAAGGCAAGACGACAGCCGCCCTTGGGCTCTGCATGCGCGCCCTCGGCGCCGGGCTCTCCGTCTACATCGGCCAGTTCATCAAGGGAATGAAATACTCGGAAATCCTCACGCTCGAAAAGCTCTCCGCGCTTATGGGCGCGGGAAGGCTCGTCGTCGAACAGTACGGGCGGGGCTGTTTCATCTTCCGCGAACCCCAGCCTGAGGACCTGGCGGCTGCCCGCGAAGGACTCGAAAAAGCCACGGCGGCGATGCGTTCCGGAAAATTCGACCTCGTCATCCTGGACGAGATCAACGTGGCTTCGCGTTTCGGCTTCGTCACCGATGAGGATTTCGCCTCGCTTCTCGAAGCCCGCCCCGAGAACGTCGAGCTGGTGCTGACCGGCCGCTATGCTCCCGAGTACCTCCTCTCTCGCGCCGACCTCGTCACCGAAATGAAGGAGGTCCGCCACTACTACGCCGCGGGCGTCGAGGCGAGAGACGGGATAGAGCGCTGAGGCCCGGGCGGCGGCGCCGCTCCCCCGGTAGCCGCGCCCAGCTACGCGCATCCGCCGTGTTGACATTGACAACCTTCTTGGCTGAATATATAGTTCAGTAACTTAAGTTATACTTAAGAAGGTGGCCATGAAGTATAAATTCGGCGAAAAAATCCGAAACGTGCGGGACCGGCGCGGTCTCACGCTCAAGGAAGTGGCGGAAAAGGCCGGGATCAGCGAAAGCATGGTCTCACAGATCGAACGCAATCGAGTTTCCCCCGCCATAGACACCCTGTTGGCCCTCGCCGACGCCCTGGATATCGACCTCGAATACCTCTTCTCCGACTATAGGCGCGAAAGATCGGTGCAGATCGTCAAAGCGGCCGACCGATCGACCCTCGCCAAGCCGGGCATCCTCTATGAGCGGCTGGCCCAGCTCGATGGCATAATGCCGGGCATCGACGGCATAGAAGCCTACGAGATCAGCCTGGAACCGGGCGCGCAGACCGGCAGCGACGAATACGGCCATAAGGGCTCGGAGCTCGGCCTCGTCGTGGAAGGCCGCGCCGAACTCGTCATCGGAAAAGAAACCTACAGCCTCGAGAAGGGCGATTCAGCGGGTTTTGCCTCCGATTTTCCCCACATTCTCCGCAACACGAGCCAGAAGCCGCTTCGCGTTTTCTGGGTTATAACCCCGCCCAAGAACGAAATATCCAAGAGGAGCTGATTATGGGAAAGACGCTCTCCGAGAAGATCTTCGAGACTCACCTCGTCGATATGCCCTTCGCCGATACCTGGGTGCTCAGGCTGGACACGGTTTTCTGCCATGAGATCACGACGCCGATCGCCATCGACGATCTGGTTAAAAAGGGCATGGACAGGGTGTACGACGCCAACCGGATCAAGGTTGTCATCGATCATGTCTCGCCCGCCAAGGATTCCAAGACCGCCGAGCAGGGCAAGACGCTCCGCTCCTGGGCGCGCAGACATGGGGTTGCGGACTTTTTCGACATCGGGAGAAACGGCGTCTGTCACGCGCTTTTCCCCGAAAAGGGCTACGTGAGGCCGGGCTACGCCCTCGTCATGGGCGACAGCCACACTTGCACGCATGGCGCCTTCGGGGCTTTCGCAGCGGGCGTCGGGACCACTGACCTCGAAATCGCCGTTCTGCGAGGCGTCTGCGCCTTCAGGAAACCCGAAACCCTCAGGCTGAACCTGAACGGAACGCTGAAGCTCGGCGTCTGCGCCAAGGACGTCATCCTCTACGCGATCTCCCGGCTGGGCGTGGCCGGCGCCACCGATAGGGTGATCGAATTCCGCGGACCCATCGTCGACGCAATGTCCATGGAAGGCCGCATGACGCTCTGCAACATGGCCGTCGAAGCCGGCGGCACGAGCGGCGTCTGCATGCCCGACGCGAAAACGGTGGCGTACCTCTGGCCTTTCATCGGCCCCGAGGGCGAAAAACTCTACGATACTGAACAGGAAGCGCTCGCCGACTACGCCCAATGGCGCAGCGACGAGGACGCGGTTTACGCTTCCATCATGGATATAGACTGCTCCTACATCGAGCCCCTCGTCACGACAGGCTTCAAGCCCGATCAGGTGGCCCTGGCCAGAAATATGTCGGCGGTGAAGGTGGACCAGGTCTATATCGGATCCTGCACGAACGGCAGGATCGAGGATCTCCGCGCGGCGGCTAAAGTGCTCAAAGGCCGGAAGATCGCGCGCGAAGTCAGGGGGATCGTCTCTCCCGCGACCCCGGCCGTGTACGCGCAGGCCTTGAAGGAAGGCATCATCGAAATCTTTCTGGAGGCGGGGTTCTGCGTGACGAATCCGACCTGCGGCGCCTGTCTCGGCATGTCCAACGGCGTCTTGGCATCGGGAGAAGTCTGCGCCTCGACCACGAACCGTAATTTCAACGGGCGGATGGGCAAGGGCGGCATGATTCATCTTATGAGCCCGGCCACGGCCGCGGCCACCGCCGTCGCGGGGCACATAGCCTCGGCGCAGTAAGGCTGCCCAGGCGCCGCGCGCCGGCGCCTCGGCCTTTCACACAAGCTTATAGGGAGGATTTTCACCATGAAACAGTTGGGCGGCACGGTACTTTTCCTCGACAGGAACGACATAAACACCGACGAGATTATCCCGGCCCGATATCTGAACGAAGATTCCAGGGAGGCTCTGGGGCCGTATTGTTTCGAGGACCTGGCGCTGCCGGGCTTCGACAGGCTCCGCGACATTCCGGGCAAGGGCGCTATCGTCTCGAGGGCTAACTTCGGCTGTGGCAGCTCGCGCGAGCACGCGCCCTGGGCTCTCGAGGCCAACGGCATCAACGTGGTGATCGCGGAAAGTTTCGCCCGCATCTATCGGCGGAACATGTTCAACTGCGGGATGGTGGCCGTCGAATTGCCGGCCGCCAGCATCAACTCGCTTTTCGAGCGCTTCGCGGGCCAGCCCACTGAAATGTCCTTCGACATCGAAGACCGAACGATGAGTTTTTCCTCCTCATCCGGGGAGAAGCTGACCGTACCCTTCGTCCTGGGGGACTTCGAGATAGCGATGGTCAAGGCCGGCGGCTGGGTGCCCTTCGCCGCCCATAAGTACTGAGGCGCGGCAATCTACACTTCGGCGACAAGGTCGCGAGGCCTAGAGGCCGCAATACTCCGAGGGTTAGGTTTTTGACTTATCTTGAGCCTGTCGTTATGTTCTGATCAGGATTAGTTTTCTGGAGGCTATCATGATTAAGAATATGGGAAAGGTGGATAAAGTGATCAGGCTCGTATTGGCGCTTGTCGTGGGCGTCCTGATCATAACCGGGAATCTTGTCGGAACCGCGGCCGTCATCCTGGGAATACTGGCGCTGGTATTCCTCGCCACGAGCGCCATCGGGACCTGCCCGCTTTATATTCCCTTTAAATTCAGCACGAAGAAGAAATAGAAGTCGGCGGCTGGGTGCCCTTCGCCGCCGAAAATACTGAGGCGTGACGCCAGCCTCGGCGCCAGCGCAAGAGAAAAAAAGCTCTCCGTCTCCGCCCTCTCCTGACTTTCTATCTGCCCTAAACGGCAGGATACCAGAGAGTCCTGTTGATGCGAATCCTGCAGCGCGCGCCCTCGGCCGGTCCCTTCTCATGGCGGGGTTTCTGCACCCGCAGTTCGATGTTGCCGACCGCGAGCTTGTAGTCGATGATGTCGCCCAGGTAGGTTCGTCTCGCCACCAGGGCCTCCGTCGTCGCGTCGCCCGCGCCGATATTATCAACATTGCCGGAATCCATGGCCCCATGTCCCACAAAGTCGATGTCCGAGGGTCTGCATGCCATCAAAGCCCTGTTTCCGAATTCCGCGGGAGCCCTATGGCTCAGGGCGCCCTCAGCGCCCGCTACGCTAGCCTTGCCGCTCGCGATATCCACCGGTATGAAATTCGACAGTCCGATGAACGAGAACACGAATTTGTTCGCGGGTTTGTTGTATATGTCGAGCGGCTTCCCGATTTGCTGCACTATGCCGTGATCCATGACGAGCATGCGGTCCGATAGCGCCATCGCCTCCGCCTGATCATGGGTCACGTAGATGATGGTGAAGCCGAATTTTTTCTGCAGGTCCTTTATTTCGAAGCGCATTTCCTCGCGAAGCTTGGCGTCGAGGTTCGACAGTGGCTCGTCGAGAAGCATCACCTTCGGATTGATGGCGATGGCTCGTGCGAGCGCTATCCGCTGCTGCTCTCCGCCCGAGAGCTTGCCCGGATAGCTCGCCTCACGATGCGTAAGGCCGGTGCTCTGCAGCGCCATCTTTACACGCTCGGCGATTTCCTGCTTGGGCCGCCTGCGGATCTGCAGCGGGAAGGCCACGTTGTCGCGTACCGTCAGATGAGGCCAGACGGCGAATGCCTGGAAGACCATGCCGAAATCCCTCTGCTCGGGAGGGAGATAGTATTTCTTGAAGCTGGACGAAAAAACCTTTCCGTCGACGGAGAGTTCCCCCTCGTCCAGGTCCTCGAACCCGGCGATCATGCGGAGTGTCGTCGTCTTGCCGCATCCGGAAGGACCGAGAAAGGAGAAGCATTCGCCCTTCTCCACCTCGAGATTGAGCCTGTTCACCGCGATGACTTCGCCGAAGCGCTTGGTAACGTCTACGAGTTTTAGCTGCACCATCGCCTTATTCCTCCACCTTCGCCCTGGGCTTGTCCAGCTGGGCCAAAAATTTGCGTATGATAGCCTCGCCCATGAATATGATGAGAAGGGCGACGCTGGCCAGGGCTGCCGCGCGCACCGTCTCGCCGTCCTCGTTGAGGGCGTAGATGGCGACGCCTATCGTCCTTGTCGTCGGTCCATACAGAAGCACCGATGTCGTCAGCTCGCGGAGAGCGGGCAGGAAGATGAGGAAGAAGGCGCTGATCATGCCCGGCTTTATTAAGGGGATGACGATATCCTTGAGACTCTGCCAGTGTGTCGCTCCGCAGGCGCGGCTCGCCTCTTCGAGCGAATCCGAGACCTGCGAAAGCGATGCCGAATTCGATTTGATGGAGAAGGCCATATACCGGGCAATGTATGCCACGAAGATGATCCAGGGCGTGTTGTAGAGGTTCACGCCGAACCTGCCGCTCCAGGTGAGGATCACGCCCAGGGCTATGACCGTTCCGGGCAGGGAGAAGGGCAGCACGCCGAGGAACTGAAGCATAAATTTGCCTCGCACCTTCATCTTGACGATGACATAAGAGATCATTGTCCCCGCCAGCATGGTCACGAAGGCCGCGCCGAGCGATAGGTAAATCGAATTCCAGATGGCGTCCCTCGTCATCTTCCACTGAAAGATTTTCAGGTAATTGTCCCAGGTCATGCTCTTGGCGGCGAAGGGTAGGCCGTAGGTCTTGAGGCCGCCGACCATGAAGATCGTGACGGTGGGAAGGATGACCGTTATCGCGATATAGATGACGCTGATGATGAGAAGGGGGATCTTGAGACCGCGCAGCTTGAGTACCATGGGACGCATGCTTTTGCCGGCGATGATCTGATACTGTCCTTTTTTGAGGAGAACGTCCTGCAGTTTGAGGATGAGGGCTGCCGCGATGACGAGGATCATGGACAGGATGGTGCCTACGCGGATCGCCCCGAAGGAGCCTCCCGAGGCGTAGATCCGCTCGTAGATCTTGGTGGGGATGTTATAGATGCCTTTCTCGGTACCCAAAATCGAGGGCACGCCGAAATGCGAGAGGGAGTAGAGGGCAACGAGAAGGGCTCCTGCCAGGATGCTCGGCATGACGAGGGGCAGGGTGATCCTGCGGGTGATCGTGCCAAGGCCCGCGCCCGAAATGCGGGCGGATTCTTCCAGCGTGGGGTCCATTCGCTCGAGGGCTCCGGCCACTTGGAGGAAGACGAAGGGGAATAGGTACATGCTCTCGATGGCGATTATGCCGCCGAGACTCATGATGTCGATAGGCGCCTTTTCGAGGCCGAACATGGCGATGAGGAGCTTGTTGATGTAGCCGGCCCGGGATGAGAGGAGGACTTTCCACGCGAGCGCGCCGATAAAGGATGGCAGCATGAAGGGAACGAGGAAGAGCGCCTTCATGATTTTCTTGAAGGGCAGGTCAGTGCGGGCGACGAGCCAGGCGAAAAAGGTGCCGATCGTCGTCGAGACGAGGGTTACGCCGGCAGCGATAATCACCGAGTTGAGGAGTGCCTGGTAGGTGTCGGGATCAGAGAGGATTTTCATCACGCCGGCGATGTTGAACTTGCCATTCTCGAAGAAGGCGGTGATGAAGATGAGTATGACGGGCACCGCCACGACTATGACGAGGACGAGAATCGAGAATATCAGGACGAGGTTCGCCGTGTTGATCTTCTTGCCGCTGTTCATCGTACTGCCTCCCCATCGATGCCGAACCACATGAGGTTGGTGAATCGCAGGCCGCATGCATCGCCTTCCGCGATGATCATGTCGCGCGCCGTGGCTTCCTCGGTCTGCATCTGCGCGCGGAGCTGAACGCCGCCCACTTCGACAAGGTAGTCGATGATAGGCCCCAGGAGAGAGAGTCGTAGGACTTTAGCCGGGAGAGTGTCCGCGGCCTCAGCGTTCTTCTCCATTCGAATATCCATCGGTCTGCAGGCTGCTTTCCCCGCCTTATCACGGAACGCCGCCGGCGGCGCCGCTGGAATGCGAATGTCGGCCGCGCCTTTTGGGCCGCCAGCCGAAATGAAGGCCGAGCCGTCGCGAATCTCGAAGGGGATGTAGTTGGGGATACCGAGGAATTGGTGCACGAATTCGTTCACCGGCTGTTCGTAGACCTCGTCAGGCGTTCCCGTCTGCCTGATTTTTCCCTCTTCGTCCATGATCGCCATTCGGTCGGAGATCGCGAGGGCGACTTCCTGGTCGTGGGTGACATAGAAAATGGTCGTGCCCGTCTTGCGCTGGAGTTCTTTTATCTCGAAGCGCATCTCTTCGCGCAGATTCGCGTCCAGATTCGTCAGCGGTTCGTCGAGGAGCATGACGCTGGGTGCGGTCACGAGCGCGCGGGCGAGGGCTACGCGCTGCTGCTGGCCGCCGGAAAGCTGGTAGGGATAGCGGTTGGCGAGGCCCTTGAGGCCTACTTGGTCGATCGCTTTCTTTACGGCTTCGGCGGTCTTTTCCTTGGATGTTTTGGCGATTTCGAGAGGATAGGAGATGTTTTCATGAACGGTTTTATGAGGCCAGACGGCATAGTCCTGGAAGACGACGCCAATATGACGTTCCTCGGGCGGCAGAGCGTGCTTCGCGTCGGCCACGACCTTGCTCCCGATGCTGACGGTTCCGGCGTCCGGTGTTTCGAATCCGGCGATGAGACGCAAGATCACAGTTTTTCCGCATCCCGAAGGACCAAGGAGAGTAAAGCACTCCCCCGATTTTATGGTGAGATCGAGGCCGTCGAGGACTTTTCTCGTCCCGTATGATTTCGATACTCCCGACAGCTGAAGATCAGCCATGCTTAGGTCTCCTTGTAAAATTTGGTGAATTCGCGTCCAGGCGAGGGACGGCGCTACGGTTTGGGCCGCCTGCCCGGATTGTAGGCGGGATCGCGCCGGGTGGATGGATTTTCTGCCCGACGCGCTTGCTCGCCCGCTCTATTTCTTCTGCATTGTCGCGGTGAACTTGTCGATAGTGGCCTGCTTTTCAACCATGAGTTTGAGGTAATCGATCTTCATGGCTCTCTTGACCGCTTCTTCCGGCGTCACGAGGCCGACGCCCTGGACGATCGGTACGTCTTTCCGGATGGGGAGGGTATAGTTGCCGGCGATTATCGTCTGACCTTCCTTGGAGAGGAGGTAATCGACGAATTTCTGGGCGGCGGAGAGGTTCTTCGTGCCTTTGAAAATGGCGACCGGGCTCGGAACAACGAGCATTTCCTTGGGATATGCGAAGCCGAGCGGGGCGCCCAGCTTGATCTTATCGATAGTGATATAGTCGACGCCGATGCAGCCGACAAGGTCTCCGGCAGCGGTGTCATCGACGACCTGGCCAGAGCCCTGTCCGAGCTTGCCGCCGTTGGCGCGCAGCTTGGTGAAATAGTCCCAACCGAGGTTTTCGGCAATCATGCCTACGGAGACCATGGCGGTGCCGGAGAGGGCCGGATTGGCGATGGCGAAGCTGTCCTTCCACGCGGGACCGAAGAGGTCGGACCACTGGGTGGGCGGCGTCTTGATCTTGTTGGTATTGTAGGTCACGCCCAAGGTGCCGAGGCGGGCGGGGGTGAACTCGTAATCCGGGTCGATGAGGGGGCTCACCACGTACTGAGCCTCAGGCGATTTGTACTTCTGCAGAACGCCTTCTTTTTTAAGGGCGTAGAAATCGGGAACCTCGCTGGTCCAAAGAACGTCGACCACGAGTTTTCCCGACTGCCGCTCGGCCGCTATCTTGGCCATGATCTTGCCGGCACCCGCTGAATAGTAGTCGAATTGGATATTCGGATACTTTTTGACGAAGCCATCCCTGAGCTCGCCGATCAGTACTTCCTTCATCGAGGTGTAAACCATCAGCTTTTCTTTTCCCTGAGCGATGGCCGGAACGATTCCCGCCGAGAGCAGAACCATGATTAACAGTAGTGCACGTTTCATGCATTCCTCCTTGAACGTGATTGTTCATTTTCAGGAGGGTTTTCGAAACCGGCAACGAGTACTTTGGTACTTTTGGGGCTTTTTAGCAGAAAAGACGCGAATCGGCGCAGAATTCCGGGTGCGATTCGGTGTAGAGACGCAGGGATTCGAGGGTGAGTCCTGCTTCCTGCATGAGTATGAGGGCGGAGAATCGGTCTTTGGCGCCTATCTGCTGGTAGATGGCATGAAGGTGATTCTTGACGGTCTGTTCGCGGATGTCGAGCAGATAGGCTATTTCCTTGTTGCTCTTCCCCGTAAGAAGGAAGAGGAGGATGGTCTGCTCCTTGGGCGTCAGCGCGGAATACCAAGGGGGCAGTTCGGTGAGTTGTTTGGAGCGTAAAGCCGAGGCTTCGACGGCGACGGTTTTGTCCGCTGCCAGATTCCTTAATGTTGAGTATATAAGCCAGATGGCGCCTAAAAAGCCCATGCCGAGGGCGATCTTCCCTAGTATCGAAAGCACGTTGCTCGATAGTGGCAATATTGAGATAAGCGTCCATTCCCTATCGGGAATGGGGCAATAGACAACCCCGTACGAGGCCGTCTTCCCGCTTTCGCCCATGACTGCCCGGTACTTATAGCTTCCAGCCTCGGCAATGGGTGTTTTGCCGCTGAAGTGCTCCTTGTAGCCTGGTATGGCTTCCGCCACCGGCTTCATCGCGAAGGCGGGATCCACGGAGGCGAGTATGGTTCCTTGCCCCTCCATCAGAACGCTGTAATCGGTCTTTTGCGATACGGCGATGCCCTCGTCCTGGGAGTAGCCGCTCACCGTCCTGGCAAGCCTGTCCGGATCGATGAGAAGTATGAGAACACCGAGAGCCTTGTGGTCCGATCTGCGCTTGATGAGACGGGCGCAGAGGAGGATGGAGGGCGTCGGGCCGTCGCTCTGTTCATCGAACTCCCCGCCGCCGCTCAGTATTCCCCATGTTGTCCGCCCGTCCGCTATGAGCGCTTTACCCATTATCGCGGCTCTCACCGGAATCCACAGCGAGCGCGTCAGCGAATCGCTCATCGTCAGCGGAATTCGGTTTTTTCCGGTGGCATCGAAAAAAACAGCGTCCCGTAGTTCGGGAACCGTTTCGGCTAATCCCTCGATGTATTCCGAGAAGATTACATTCCATCGGCTGACATCATAATCCTCGCTGTCTGTTATATAGGAAGACAAGGTGTCGTTGAGTATCTGGTTCGTGAGGAACTGGTAGGAAATGGTTTCGATGGCTTCCGCCAGCTCCGCGGTTCGTCTCGCGCGCATCTGTAGTATGTCGGCCGCATACTCCATCGAATTGCGCTGGCGCTGCGAATTCCGAACATCCACCACAAAAAGCAGCATGGATGCGAGGGCAAGAAGGATCCCCGCGGCAAGGATCCATCGCCTAAGCATGATTTTTGTTTTTCCCTCTTGCGACAGCGGCATTGGAACAGTATAGCTTGATATTCAGCAATTTCAGAGTCGAATTTATGCGCATTTTTTAAACATGATTGATTAAATGCTCTATTACGATCTTGAGTCCGATGAGGACGAGGACCGAGCCGCCGACGATTTCGGCCCACTCTTCGAGGACGTTCTTCAGTTTCCTGCCGAACTGGATGCCCAAGGCGCAGGTGACGAAGGTGGTCGCGCCTATGACGATGGCCGGAATCATGATGGGCGAACTGATCATGCTATAGGATAGGCCCACGGCGAGGGCGTCGATGCTGGTGGCCACCGAAAGCACGATGAGGGTATTCAGCTTCATGATGCCGTGGCTTTTTTCCTCGTCGGGGTCGGGGCAGTTCTGGGGGTTCCGGGCGCGGATTCCTTCGTAGATCATCTTCCCGCCGACGAAGGCGAGGAGGACGAAGGCGATCCAGTGGTCATAGCTTTGAATCAGCTGCTTGAAGGTGCCGCCGAGAAGCCAGCCCGCTATGGGCATGGCGAACTGGAAAATTCCGAAAAAGAAGGCGGCCCTGAGCCCAATCGCCACCGGGATGGCTGTGGTGCATATCGAGGCCGACACCGAAACCGCGAAAGCGTCCATGGAAAGCGCGAGTCCGATCAGGAAATTCGTAAGCACGAAAAGCCCCTAGTGCGCGGCCGCCTCAGTAGGTCCGCGTGAGAAGTTTTTGGGTGATGGAAAGCAGGTCGTCCCTCGCGGCGCAGGGGGGGAGCATATCTATTTCCTTGAGCGCCCTGGCGGTGAAATGACGCGCGACGCTCCTGGCATGCTCCAGGGCGCCGGTGTCGGAGACGATCTTCAGTACGCGAGCGACGTTCTCGTCGTTCATGCCTTCTTTTCCGAGAAGAGGACGCAGAGCGGCTTCATCTCGCTTCATGGCGAAAATCAGGGGGAGGGTGCAGAGCCCTTCCTTTATATCGTTGCCGACGGGCTTGCGGAGCGTCTTGTCGTCGGATTCGTAGTCGAGAATGTCGTCGATGATCTGGAAGGCCATGCCGATATCGTAGCCCGCGCGCCTCAATGCCTGGGTCAGGGTGGCGCCAGCCTTGGCCTCGCTCGCCCCTACATGGAGCGACAGAGAAAAAAGCGCAGCCGTTTTTCCCGCAATCGTCCGCAGATAGCCGCGGCGCGATGTGGCGTAGCGGAATTTGGAAAGGTCCTGGTGGATTTCGGCCGAGCAGACGCTGCCCATGAATCGGGCGAGCACCCGCGCGCTTTTATTGTCGGCGTAGTCGGCCACGAGCCTGAAGCTCCTGGAGAAGAGCCAGTCGCCGGCCAGGATGGCGTTCGTGACGCCGAAACGCGTATGGAGGGTCGGCACGCCCCTTCTGATATCGGCCCGGTCGAGGACATCGTCGTGGATGAGGCTGGCGGTATGGATCATCTCGATGGACGCGGCTATGTGGTTTATCCTGTCGCGGTCGCCTGATTTTTTGCCTTGTTTGCCGAAGCCGGCTCCCATGAGGACAAAGGCTGGTCTCAGCATCTTGCCGCCCGAGAGGACGATTTCCTTCGTTTCGGCCGCGAGGGGGTACGAAGAGTCGCTCAAGGTCTCGGCCAGTATGGCCTCTACGTCGGCGAGTCTCTTCCCGATCATCGGGGAATCCTTCCAAATATCAGTCATGTAACCTCGAAAGCCTTCCAATAGGATTTCATAAAAAAAACCGGACGTCCGGAATGCCAGTATCGGGGACGTCCGGTCATTATGTTCGTGCTGCGGCAGGGAGTGCGGGCGAATCCCTTATTTCGTGGGATCGTCGCCGTAGAAATGCCAGTTGCGGGCGAACTTCGTGCCGTTCCACCAGCGCTTGACGGGGGGAACGAGCCAGTAGTCGCATCCGAAGGCCCTGCCCGCTCCGCCCATCATCACGATGGCGGCGAATACGAACCAGAGCTGGTTCCAGGCGAACATGCCCGACATCGTGAAGATGAGGCACATTCCTATGCTGGCCACCGCGGCGATCCAGGTGAAGCATCCGCCGAACAGGGCGAGGCCGATGGCCATCTCCATCACGACGATCATGATCTGGAAGAAGCTGAAGGGCAGGTAGGCGAAGATGCCGTCCATGAAGGTTGTCCTGAACCAAGTGACTATGCCCGAGCTGGGGTCGAAAATGGGTTTCGTGAGATCCCAGACGGCCTTGAAAGCCTTGGTCGCGGTGTCGGCGACAGCCGCGGCTCCGTCCGTCACGGCGCCCGATGCAGCGCTAGTGGCCGCCGCTATCGTGGTCGCCGTCGTGTCGGCCATCGCGCTGGCCGCGCTCGTCGCCGCGGCGATCGTGGTGGTCGTGGCTTCCGCCCCGCCTTCCCATGCCGCGCTGGCGGCGCTAGTCGCCTCGGCTACCTGTACGCCCTTCTGCACGACGCCGGGAGAGAACATCCAGCTGGAGCTGGAGCCTTTGGCGAAATTGAGCCAGCCTTCGCCGATCTTGTTGATGCCTTCGAAGAGCCACATGAGTCCAAGCCACATCCTGAGAAGGAGGGGCCAGTATCCGCGGACCTTGTAGGAGATGAACTCGCCGATGAAGGAGCGCTTGTTCTTCATGTCGAGGAATTCATGCTTGAAGTATTCCCAGACCTGATTGAAGCCGGCGATGGTGAACAGGTAGAACATGTTGATGAAGTGCTTCATGAACATGGCGATGAAGCCGGAGGTCTTGAGGTTCATGGCGTTGGCGACGCCGTAGCGGCCGCCGAGGGACACCATGAAGCCATGGTAGTTCGGCTTGAACTCGTGGCGCTCTCCGCCCTCGATGTCGGCGATGATGTTCTTGGCTGCCGTCTCGGCGGAGAAATGCGCGGACTCGACGATTTGCGCCATCGGCTTGCCGTTGTCCATCATGAGGCCGGCGTTGTCGCCGACGACGTAGACGTTGGGGTACTGGGTGGAGCGCATGCCCTTGTCGCATTCGATGCGGTTGCGCTTGCCCATCGGCAGGGCGAGGGAGCCGGCGAAGCTGGAGCCCTTGACGCCGCAGGTCCAGATGAAGGAATCGGTCTCGAAGATGCTGCCGTCTTTGAGGAGTACCTTGCCGGGTTCCGCGCCGACGATGGCCGTTCCGAGGTGGATTTCGCAGTTCTTCTTCTTGAGATAGTTTTCGGTCTTCACGCGCAGCGGTTCCTCGAGAATGGGGAGGATCGTGGGCAGCGCCTCGATATTGACGACCCTGACTTCCTTGGGATCGATGTAGAGCTTGCGGCACATGACGTCGCGGTACTCGAGAAGTTCGCCGATCAGTTCCATGCCGGTAAATCCGGCGCCTGCCACCACGAAGGTGAGCATCTTCCTGCGCTTGTCGGCGTCCAGTTCCTTGGATGCCTCGAGGTACATGTGCTCGACGTGGTTGCGCAGCTTCATGGCGTCCTCGAAGGACCAGAGCGAGAAGCTGTTTTCCTTGATGCCGGGAATGCCGAAGTATTCGGGCTCGGCGCCGACGCCCACGACGATGAAGTCGAAAGCGTACTCGCCCACGGTTCCAAAGGCCTTCTTGGCCTCGAAGTCCACTTTCACGATCTTGTCCAGCGCGACATTGATGCGCCTCGCGCCGAAGATTTTCTTGAAGCTCACCTGGACGGATTCCGGTTCTGTTCTCCATCCGGCGACTTCATGCAGTTCGGTCATGAGGGTGTGGAAGGGGCGCATATCGACCAAAGTTATCTCGACATTCGGCTCTTTCCTGAAATGCTTTTCAAGGATCTTCGCCGCTTTGACGCCGCCGTAACCGCCGCCAAGGATAAGGATTTTCTTGGAAATGCTCATTAAGAAACTCCCAGTTTAATAGTAGATTGGATTTTTCCGGACAGATTCTAGCACAGGTTTCTAAAAATTACTATATACTTGTATCGATATATCTACAACTTAATAAGGTTCCATCCCCCGAAACGCCTTGAGGATATCATGGTTTACTTTGCGCGCCTCTGATCCTATAATCGTATATAAATAAAGAGAATAGGTAAGCGGTTCGATTCGCCGGCCATCCAGAAAAAAAGTCATCTCCAATATCGGGCGCGGGCGTCTTTCGAGGACGCTCCGTGTTGCGTTTCAGCAGCGGCTCAGGAGGAGGTGTCATGAATCACGGAGACAGGATAGCGAAAAGAGGCGGCCTTTGGTTGGCGTTCGCGGCAATCGGCCTGTTGGTCCTCGCGGCATGGGGCTGTACCCTCGATGACTTAGTGGCCGATTTGAGCGACGTTCTCAAGCAGACAACGCTCGTCATCGAACTCGAGCCGCCCGAGGGAGCCAAGATCATCCTTCCCTCCATGGACCTGGAGGCCTCCCTGTATGACATCGCGGGCACGGGGCCCAATGGAGAAAGCTTCTCCGTGACTGATCATTCATCGTCCCAGTATACGCGAATCGGCCTAACGCCGGGGCCCTGGACGCTCAGCGCGACGGCCAAGAACGCGGTAGGGGATGCATTGGGGTATTCAGCGGAGGTGATCGCCACCCTGGTTCAGGCCAAGACAACCAGCACGAGATTATCCTGCCTTCCCCTGGATGGAACGGGAGGTCTGGCGATGAACCTGTCGTGGCCGGCCGGCGCCATGAGCGAACCCAATTTCCATGCCGTGATGACCTCGAGTTCAGGGGCTGAAAGAACCATAGCCATGTCGACGGATTATTCCTCGGCCACGATTGCGGGTCCGATGTCCTTTTCGCAGGGGGCTTATGATCTCGAAGTGAGGATGTCGGATGGGAGTTTTGGACCGGAACCGGTGTGGACGAAGTTCGCCAGAGTCTTCATAGCCCAGGGGAAAACGACGACGGTCAACTGGGTCATGGATCCGTCCGAGATGATGCTGCGCCCCGGGGTCAGGACTTTCGCGGGCGGAAACAGCGGCTTGTTGAATGGCACGGGAACCCACGCAAGGTTCGATTGGCCGAGCGATATCGTCATGGATTATAGCGGGAATCTTTACGTAGCTGACGCGAACAATCACTGCATCCGTAAAATAAGCCCCGCCGGGGTGGTCTCCACGCTCGCTGGCTCCGGGACGGCGGGGTTTCAGGATGGCCTTGGGGCCGGGGCGGCATTCAACCAGCCCTCGGCGATCGCTATCTCTGGAGACACCGCGCTCTATGTCGCCGATACGGGAAATCATGCCATCCGAAAGGTAACGATCTCAAACGGAACAGTGATCACGATAGCGGGAACGGGAACGGCGGGAAGCGCGAACAGCACATCAGGGATCTTGGCCCAATTCGATACGCCGAAAGGGATTCTGGTTCTCGCAACATATATCTATGTCGCGGATACGTTGAACCATACGATCCGCAGGATCAGCTCAACATCCCCCTATGCGGTGACCACCTTCTCCGGAACGGCGGACTCGCCTGGCTGGGCTGATGGCAACAGCGCGAACGCCCTGTTCAATCAACCTGGCGGTTTGTCGGCGCTGCCGGAATACTCCTCATCTTTTGTCGTTGCGGATACCAACAATCATCGGATACGCAGAGTGGACTCATCAGGGAATGTGTTCACGCTCGCGGGATCGGCTTCGGGATCTGCCGACGGCACTGGTTCGCTCGCGGCATTCAATGCCCCCCGTGGGGTCGCGCCAGGCCCGGACGGATGCCTTTATATCGCCGATACAGGCAACAACAGGATCAGGCGGATGAGTCACTTCAACGAAGTAACAACGATCGCCGGATCAGGAATTGCCCTGTCGGTCGATGGCGAAGCGCTCGAAGCCTCCTTCTATTATCCTCAGGGGCTATCCGTCGATCCCGAAGGCAGAATATTCGTCGCCGAGAGAACCGGCTGCAAGATACGGGTCATTCTTCCATGATGCATCGATAGACCTGCCGGGTCCGTTCATTCGTCGCTCCTGCCTCTATCTTCACTTTCCCTTGCAGGTAAGGTATTATCAAGCGCTTATCTGTGAAGTGAAGCGTCCCCGGAGATCCGGGCACATATTTTTATAGTTTAGGAACGTATATGGACTTATCGCGTTTTTCCATCGACGCGGCGCTGTTTTCGGGCGCCGACGCATCCAATGCATATCGGTCGATCTTTTTCGAGAGGCTGCTTGCGGGACTCTTCGAGGCCAATGAAAATCTTTTCGTCAGGACGGACATCCAGAAGGAGAGGGAGGAGATTTTCAGCTTCCCTGCCCTTTATTGGCTCACCCTTGCCGGACACGAAGCCCTGAAGGGAAAAGCCCTGTACCTCTGTATCGACGAAGCTTCGGCTGCGGCGGCGCATGGGACCGCGCTCAGAATGGCGGAAGGCTTGACTGGTACGGCGAAACCCGTTCTTCTCGACAGGGACAACGCGGGAAGCGATGAGGTCAGGAACGCGCAGCTTCTGTATAGCGCGGTCCAGACCTTCCACGACCTCATCCCCACCGGCGCTTTCGTGCCGAGGGATTACGGCTTTGTCATCGCCGATCAGGCAGACCAGATGGCCGAATTGCCGGGCGATATGCTCCGGAAGCTTCAGGGCAGCCTTCTGCCTTCATGGGAGCGGAAATCCCTCGTCATCGCGAACAAGCATACGCCCAGAGCCAAGAACTTCGCCTGGGACTTCGCGGACAATCCGAAGGAGATAAAGCTGGGCGAGGCGATGGGCTACGCCGGCACTACCTCCACCATATCCCGCGAGATACAGGAAGCCGACAAGATCCGATTCATCCTCCATCTGCTGCAGGAAGGAGAAAATCACCATATCTGCGTTTTCTGCAACCTGAAATCCATGGCTTCGGAGCTTTCTGCCCGCTTTGCCATGAACGGCGTCACGGCGGACTATATCGCCGGCAATCTCAATCCCGACAGGAAAAACCAGATAATCACCAAGGCGCTGACCTGGACCGGGCAGCGCGGCGAGCCGGAGCCGGCTCTGGCTGGGGATGAGGTAGATGTCTCGGAAGCTCCCGCGGCTACGGAAGTCGCCGCAGTCGCGGTTCCCGATTCGCGTTTCCCCGCCGACAGTTTCGTCCTCATTCTCACGGACGAAGGCGCGAAAGGCCTGACCAGGCCTGAGTTCCTCAACGTCGTCAACTACGATATTCCTCTAGAACCCGAGTTCTATTTCGAGCGTCTCAATTTCCTCAAGCGGGAGGATCCGGATGCCCTTCTCTACAACCTCGTCTGCGAGCGCTATATGTACGGGATTCCCGCCATCCAGCGCATGGTGGACGCCTCGCTTTCCGTCGCGCCCCTTGACGCGAACATTGAACTGCCCAAGGATATGAGCGCCGGTCGGACGATCGAGTCGCCTGAACCCCGCTTCCATAGCAGATTCGATCGCGACCGTCACGGCAGGGACGACAGGCCGGGAAGAGATGACCGACCGGGAAGGGAAGACCGCCGCGACGAAGACAGGCGCGATGAAAGCCGCCGCGAGCCGCAGCCCGCGGTCAGGCAGGACAGGCCTCGCCAAGCCGAACCCCGTCGCGCCGAGCCTCGCAAGGCTGAGCCTCGCAAGGCCGAAACCCGTCAGGCCGGAGCCGAACATTTCCCCGTGGTGGATCCCTACGCGATGTCCATGGAAGAACGCATGGCCTTGTACAGGAAAAAGTACGGCAAGCGCATCGAACAGAAACCCGCGGCCAATGGGGGCAGGGGCGATCCTCGGCGAAAAGGCCGACCAGAAAGCGATCGCCAGGATCGGGAAGGCCGCAGTCCCGAGCGCCGCAGTCCCGAGCGCCGTCGCGGTCCGGCGGCCGGATCATCAGCGAATCCCGGCGTGAACGCCGCCAAGGCCGACAAGCCCGTCGTCGAAGCCAAACCGCAGACACCGGCGTCGGCGCCTGCGTCGCCTAAAACCGAGACTCCGCCCGCAGGGGAAACGCCGCGCGGTTTCTTCGGCAGGCTTCAGGACCTTTTCGGATCCCGGAAAGAATAAGTAAAAGAGAAGGTGGCATCGAGATGAAAATTCTGACCCATACGGTAAAACCAAGGCTGGAAGGCGAACTCGCCGCCCTCGATCCTATAGCGCGCAATTTGTGGCTGTCCTGGAACTTCGACGCCGTCTCGCTTTTCATCCGCATAGACCCGGACGCGTGGGCGGCGAGCGGCCAGAATCCGATCAAAATGCTGGGCATGGTGAGTCAGGAACGATTCGACCAGCTGGCGCAGGACGATTCCTTCATCGCTTCCCTCAATGACGTGAAAAACCGCTTCGAGCGTTACAAGAAGGGAGAAGCTTGGCACAAGGGTCCCAAGACCCCCGTTACCGCCTATTTCTCCATGGAGTTCGGGATCGACGTCTCCCTGCCGACCTATTCGGGCGGCCTGGGAATCCTTTCGGGCGACCACATGAAAACCTCGAGCGACCTAGGGCTTCCCCTTGTCGGCGTGGGCCTTCTGTACCGCCAGGGCTACTTCAAACAGTACCTGAACGCCGACGGCTTCCAGCAGGAATCCTATCCGGAGAACGACTGGTACAATATGCCCGTCCAGCAGTGCTCTGATGCCGATGGCAAGCCCATCCTCATTTCGGTGGAGCTGGCCGGAAAGCTTGTGCATGCGGCGATCTGGGAAGTGAAAGTCGGCCGGGCGAGTCTCTATCTCCTCGACACCAACATCCCCGAGAATTCCCCCGAGGACAGGGTAATCACCGCCACCCTCTACGGCGGCGATAAAGAAATGCGGATCCGCCAGGAGATCGTATTAGGCATCGGCGGCATCAGGGCGCTCTCCGCCCTCGGCGTCGAAGTAGCCGCCACGCACATGAACGAGGGGCATTCCGCCTTCCTTGCCCTGGAAAGGGTGCGGATACTCATGACCGAACAGGGGCTTTCCGCAAGAGAAGCAGTTCAGGCGTTCATACCCACGAATATTTTCACCACCCATACCCCGGTCCCGGCCGGCAATGAACGCTTCGGCATCGATCTCATCGATAAATATTTCCGTCGCTGGCTCCAGAACCTCGGCATCGATTGGGCCGAATTCCTTGCCCTCGGCAGGGAGAATCCCGGCGACAACAACGAAAGTTTCTGCATGACCGTTTTCGCCCTCAAACTCTCGGCCCGCGCGAACGGCGTTTCCGCCCTTCATGGCGAGGTGAGCAGGGAAATGTGGAAGAATCTCTGGCCACAGCTGCCCGTCGGCGAAGTTCCCATCGGCCATGTAACGAACGGCGTCCATCCCAGGACCTGGATCAGCCACGACATGCTCACCCTCCTGGACCGTTTCCTCGGCCCGCGCTTCAACGACGAGCCTGGCTCCAAGGATATCTGGGAGAGGATGGATCGGGTTTCGGACGAAGAGCTGTGGCGAACCCATGAACGACGCAGGGAGCGCCTCGTGGCCTCCTGCAGAGACAGGCTCGGCGCTACGATGGAGCGCCTCGGCATCACCGATCCGGCCCTCATCAAGGCAGGCGACGCCCTATCTCCCTCTCTCTTTACCCTTTCGTTCGCGCGCCGATTCGCCACCTACAAGAGGGGAAACCTTCTCCTGCGCGATCCCGACCGGCTCATCAGGCTTTTGTCCAGCGGCGCCATGCCCATACAGATCATCTTCGCCGGCAAGGCGCATCCCCACGACATTCCCGGCAAGGAAATCATAAGGGAACTCGTGCACTTCTCGCGCAAGGATGAAGTGCTTGGGCGCCTCGTGTTCCTCGAAGACTACGATATGGGCCTGTCACGCTACATGACCTCGGGTTCCGACGTCTGGCTCAACACACCGCGCCGCCCCCTGGAAGCCTCGGGCACCTCGGGCATGAAAGCCGGCATGAACGGCGTCCTCAACTGCTCAGTCCTCGACGGCTGGTGGGCCGAGGGCTACAGCCCGGACATCGGCTGGGCCATAGGCCAGGGCGAGGAATACAAGGACGAGGAACTGCAGGACAAGATCGAGAGCGAAAATCTCTATGACCTTCTCGAGCGCGAAATTCTTCCCACCTTCTACAGGCGGGGCAGGGACAACCTTCCTAGGGAATGGATCGCCAGAATGCGCGCGTCGATCAAGTCGACCGGCAGGAACTTCTCATCCCACAGGATGCTCGAGGAATACTACGACGGCTACTACAAACCGGCCATGGCCGAAGGCATCAAGCTGAAGGCCGAGGGCTATGCCTCGTCGCGGTCGCTGTCCGCCTATCTCGACAGGGCTGGATCGCTATGGAATTCCGTGGCCGTCCTGGAAATCCGAGACGACGCCCCTCCCGTCATCGTGCGCGGGACCAAAATCCATGTTGAAGCGACGGTGAACCTCGCCGGCCTATCGCCCGAGGAAGTGCGCGTCGAATGCTACCGCGGACCGCTGACCAGCAAGGGCGAGATACAGTCACCCGAACGAACCGAAATGACAGCCGCCTCGAACGAAGGTTCGGTCTGGAAGTACGGCGCCGCCGTCAACGGAAAGCTCACCGGACAGATCGGCTACTCCATAAGGATACTTCCCAAGCATCCCGCCTTGGGCGATCGTTTCGTTCCGGGAATGATGCGCTGGGCTTGACGGACATCAAAAGGCGGAGCGTGCAAAGGGAGGTCCCATGCCTTCATCGGCGACGGACCAGAAGACGGTAGCGCGGGCTCAGGAAACCCGGTATCGCCACGGGAAAGAATCTGGCCGAGCATTGCGGACAATCCTTTCCGAAGCCGGTCGCCTACGCCCTTTGGATCGTGATGGAGCTGGCGGCCATGGCCACCGATCTCGCCGAGTTCCTCGGCGCCGCGGTCGCGGTTTTCGTCGGCGTTATCTCGCTCTGTTATCTGACGGAACTCATCCTCGTAAAGCCGATATGGGGCGGTGTTTTCCCCCACGCGGCAATTCCTCTTTTTAAAGGCAAGGAAAGCGTCCTCCTGGCGGCGGGAATCTTGGGCGCGATCGTGATGCCCCATGCCATACTCCTGCACTCCGCACTCACCCAGGGGCGCATTCCCCACAGCCCGAGCCAACGCGAGCGCCTTTACCGCCTCGAGATCATCGATGTCGTCTTCGCGATGGGCAAGGCTGGCCTCATCAACGCCGCCGTGCGCATCATCTCGGCGGTCAGGCTCCAAACCCTCCTCGTGCCTTCGGAAAAACCGCGGGACAACTAATGTCGCCCATCGTCAATAAAATTCATTTCACTTCGTAAAATAAAGGAATGGAATTCTTTTTTTTCTTGCCATCTGTCGGGCGCGGTGGTAAGATCTTTAAAAATTTTTCAAACTTTTCATCAGAGGAACGATAATGCGTACCCGAAAAAATGGCCTCATAACTCTTGCTTTCGCGATGGCGGTCATGATCGCTTTTACAGCCTGTGATACTGCCCAATATTTTACCGTGCGGTACATCGGCACCGGGAACCTCGACGGCGAAGCCCCCGTCGACTCCGGCCGCTACACACTTGGACAGACGATTACCGTTCTGGGCAATTCGGGAAACCTGACAAAACCCGGACGCGATTTCAACGGCTGGAACACCGAAGCCGACGGGTCAGGTACTGCTTACGCCGCTGGCGACAGCCTCTCGATGAACGCGGGAGACGTCATGCTCTACGCGCAATGGAAACCGAGCGCGGAGAACGACGGCCTCTACGACTATGGCGACACGGGCCCAGCCGGCGGACTGATATTCGCGAAGACCTTCGATAGATTCGCTAATGAGTGGACGTACTTCGAAGCCGCGCCGGAGGATCAGAGCGCGGGAAGCTCCTGGGGAGGCTGGGGCACTGTGATGGACGGTACCCATAGTTGGGTTGGGGCGGGAAAAGGCAATACGGACACAATACTCGACGGGTCGGGGTCGTACGGTTACTACGCGGCAAAAGCTTGCAGGAATTATTCGCTTGGCGGCTACAGCGACTGGTTTCTCCCCTCGCAGGAAGAACTGCGGCTGATGTACTGGGAGCTGAGACTCAACGATCTAGGAAATTTTGCCGCCGCCAGCTACTGGTCTTCTACGCATCCGGACGCGTCAGTCGGCTTCGCGCATTCCTTCACGGCATACAGCGGCGACTTCGGACTCTCTGAGTACATGTACAACTCGAACGCGCTGACGAGCAAGCTCTACTCCCTGCGGGTCCGCGCCGCCAGATCCTTCACGGATTCGGATCTCTGAAAGAATCCATTGCTAGGGAGGTGCCCGGTCCTGGACTTAAGGGGAGACCTTTTTGTCCCGCGGTTTCGCGAAGGCCTGCCATTCCTGGAAAGGCACGAAGGTGACGGATTGCCGCTTCTCTTCCGCTCCCTCAAGGTTAGCTACTCCAGCCTGGAATCCCAATCCGCAAGTATCTTCGAACTTGGGTCGAGGCGGACAGAGCGCTGGAAGCCCAATAGTTCGAAAAGCTCGTCGGTGGTGACGTCGAAGCCTGAACCTTTCAAGTCTTGATCGTTCGCAACGTTGGGCGCTTCAGCCACCGAAATCGAGACAAGCGCGAAGAAGAATACCAGAACCGCCGAAAAGACTAATAGTCCTCGTCGGTTGCCCATATGGCAAGTATCGCACCGATCGCGGGCAACCTCAATATCAGATTTCGAACTGGTCCCCGCAGCGCATGGGCTGGATACGTTCGCCGAGCCTCGTCTTCAGGTGCTCGTAGGCGGCCTGGCCAGTGCAGTGGCCCGCATAGTAGGTTGTGCCGGGAAAGGCCGCGAGGTCCTCCGCGAAACGGTCGAGGAGGGCAGGGCTTTCCGTGCGCGTGCTCATGGCATGGTAGAGGTGCATGCCCGCGAAAACGAGATTTTTCGGGCCGAGCAGGCCCTTTTCCGCGAGACAGCCCATGATGTTGTGCAGGCCCGTGTGAGAGCAGGAACTGAAGACGCAGGTAGTGTCCGTTTCGCCTTCGCGGACCACGAGGGCGAGTTCATGGGAAAAGTCGTCGCGTTTATACCACACCCCATTTTTCATATAGAGATTTGAACTCGTCGTGAGATAGTCGGCCTTTCGGGGAATACCGACGACGACATCGATGCCGGGCGCCAGCTTTCGATCTTCGTCCAGCAGCACGATGCCCGGATCCGATACGAAGGATCGATCCATGCCGACATTGAAATGGAGGAGGCCGAATCGGCGCAGATAACAGCGTCGCGTCGCCGCTTTCGCCATGTAGATGGGAGCGTTCGGGTTGACTTCCCTGAAGGCGGCCAGTCCCCCTGAATGGTCGCTGTGCCCGTGGGAGAGAACGGCAAAGTCAGCGCCCGCCACATCGCATCCGAGGAGGGCCGCGTTTTCCAGGAAGAGGCTCCGCTGCCCCGTATCGAGGAGGATTTTCTTGCCTCCGGTTTCGATGAAAAATGAAAGGCCATGTTCGGCTTTTATGGAAATGTCTTTGGGCGTGTTTTCCACGAGCAGCGTTATTTTCATGCTTTTCCCTCCGCGCAGGCGATGAGATCCTGTATATAGGCTTTCTTCGTAAAATCGACGGGCCGCGAATAGGCGGCGAGCATGCCCCTTTCATCAGGCGTCCTTTCTTTCTTCCGCGCGAGCTTCAGCCTGAGCAGGTTCATGAGGAGCTTGTCGACCAGCCCCAGCCTCGAGTAGTCGAAGCCGCCGCGCAGGTAGAAGAAATGGATGCGCTCGCGTTCTTCTGGCGAAAAATTGGCGTTGATGACTTCCGCGGGCACATCGGCCCTCGATGGCGTGGCGCCCGTCGCGAAGACGATGACACGCTTGCCCTCCAGCAGCGCGAAATTCTTCTTGAGCGACGTTATGCCCCGAATGCCCACGGCGTGGAGGCTGCCGCCGTAAATTATCGTGTCGTAGTTTTGAAGCGTTTCGGAGCGTAAGCGTCGCGCCTCGACGAGGTCGGCGCCCAAGTCCTGGGCGATCCACTCGGCGTATTTTTTCGTGAAACCGGTGGTCGACGCATAGATGACGATGGCGCTCATCGCGCGTTCTCGCCATGGGCGCCGGCGGGCGAACGCAGCGCCAGCAGCGTATCGGCAATTTCGGCGAAGCCCGCTCCGCATTCCTTCGTCGCGACGAAAGCGGGCAGCTCGCGCATCAGTTCCTTATATCGGCTAACGTTAGCCACGCCGCAGGCCATGGGAAAATGGGCGAACATGGGCTCGTCGTTGGGCGAATCGCCGACGAAGACGACACTCGCTCGATCGCGCGCATCGTCGTAGCCGAAACGGGCGGTCAGGTAGCGCGTCGCCATCGTAAGCTTGTCGTAATCGCCCATCCATGCGTTGACGTGGATGGAGCTGACCTTGGCCTTCGCGCCTTCCTCGTCGCATATCGTCTTTATTTTCAGCGCGTCGGAGAGGGGAAGCACGGGCTCCTCCTCGGCGAAATCGATGGCTATGTCATAGAGCCGGGCGAACTGGTCGCGGGCCGGCCGGCATCCCGGGACTTCGGCTATCGCGCGCGCCATCACCCGGGAGAGGGCTGGCGCGTCGTTCTTCACGGCGCTGGGGTGGGTGATGGCGCGGAGGTGCCGCCCCTCCGGCTCCTCCCAGAACACGAAAGCCCCGTTTTCGCCCACGACGCCGTCCACCGGCCATTCCCTCGCGATGAGGTCGCACCAGCCGGCCGGCCGGCCCGTTATGGGCAGCACCACAAGCCCGGCGCCCTTGAGTTCCCATAACGCCGCGTAGCTTTCCGCGCTCAATTTGCCTTCGGTCGTGAGCGTGTCGTCTATATCCATGAGGACAAAGCGTACGGCGCGCGCCTGGGCCGCCGTCATATCTGTTATAGAATGCATGGAAAGCAGGATACCATCATTCCCACGATTATTTCCATATCATTGATATGAGCTTTTTTGATCGATTTGGCATTGACGATACATTGTCGCGAGTGTAATGATCTTTCCTGGCGCACAACACCGGAGGCTCTGCATAACGGGTGCGCCAAAGGCCTTATCCAAGGCCGTAAATTACAGAAGGAGAGAAAAATGAAACGTCTCACCCTTGCGGCATTGATCGCCGCAGCAGCGTTATTCGGCGCCTATGGGAGCGACAGAGGCAGCTTCTTCGGCTCACTGTCTATCGGGCCGAAGACCGGAGCCATGTTTTATTCGGGCGTGACGGGAATTTCCACAGGTATAGGCCTCCTCGCGGAGTTCGATCGACCCGCGGGTTCCTTCGTACCCTATGTAAACGGAAATATTCTTTATGGATTTACCGATGCCTTCGAACACAGCGAACAGGACTTCTACGCCACTATCGGTGGCGGATTGAGCATCGAACCCTTCGCAAGCCTCGCCTCCGGCGTAAAAGGCGGCAACGCCTCCGGCAGAATCCCTCTCGCCTTCAGCTTCGGCGTCGATGTCGGCGGCGGCTACACGAAGGATGTGTACGCGACTGGCAGGACAGCCGGCATTGGTGGATTCCTCATCGAGCCGAAAGTCGGTATCGAATACCGTATCGGAGCGGTCGTCCTAAGGCTTTCTCCGGCTTACTCCTGCATTTTCACGCCAATGACAACAAAACAGACCTTGGTCGTGAGCCTCGGAGCCAGGTATATCGTCAAGGGAGCCGTGAAATGAAAAAACTGAGGACAACAGTCGTTGGGCTTCTCGTTATACTCGCGGCGATAGGATTCGTCGGCTGCAGCAACTTTTTAAATAACGCGAAGGATATCAACCCGGCCGACGCCATCGAGACCGCTAAAAACAACCTTTCCATCGGTTTCGCCGCCAGCGATACCGCAACAACCGTCACGCAAACCCTGACCCTCGCCACGGTGGGCGACGAAGACGTTTCCATCAGCTGGGTTTCCAGCAATCCGCAAGTCGTCACCAATACCGGTGTTGTCACGAGACCGGCCTTCGGGCAACCGGATGTGGCGGTTACGCTGACCGCGACCATAACGAAAAACGGTATAACCGAGATAAAGACCTTTGAGATAAAAGTTGCGGCATATCCCGATAGCTCGCACGCCGATGTACTGGCCGCCAAAGAAAGCCTGACTCTCGGCTTTACGGGTAGCGATACCGCCGAAATGGTCACCGGCAATCTTGCGCTCGACCTGACGGGCGCGAATGATGTCGCGATCAGCTGGGCGACGAGCGACGCCTCTGTCGTCAGCGCGGCAGGCGTCGTGTCTAGGCCTGCCGCCGGGCAGTCGGATGCGGAAGTGACGTTGACGGCGACGCTTACGAAAGGCACGGAGACGGAAACCAAGACCTTCACCGTGACGATAAAAGTCGAGCTTCATCGATACATGGTCACCTACGACGGGAATGGCTCCTCGCAAGGTACCGTTCCGACCGATTCGAATCGCTATCTGGCGAATGCCGAAGTGACCGTCACCGCTCAGGGAGATTTGCGGAAAACAGGCTACAGTTTCGTAGGATGGAATACGCGCGCCGACGGAGGCGGAACCGATTACGCTCCCGCCGCAAGCTTCCAGATGCCCGGAGAGAGCCTGACCCTGTACGCGAAATGGACCGCGAATGGCAATACCGCCTACAGCCTGCAGCATTACAAGCAGGATGTGAGCGGCAGCGGCTACACGCTCTTTGAAACGGAATCCCTTTCTGGAACCACCGGCTCGACGGCGACCGCGGTGGCCAAGTCCTACACTGGTTTTACCGAGAATACTGGCCATGCGAGCCGCGTGGCGAGCGGGACCATCGCGGCGGATGGGAGCCTCGTGCTCAAGCTGTACTATAGCCGCTCCACGTACACGGTGAGCTTCTCCAGCGATGGCGGCACTGCGGTTTCCTCAACCACCGGAGTGCGCTATGGCGCCACGATCTCGGCCCCAGTAGCGCCGACTAAAACCGGCTATACCTTTGCGGGTTGGTACAAAGAATCGGGCTTGACGAACGTCTGGACCTTCGCGAGCGATACGGTAACGGCAACGACGACCCTTTACGCGAAGTGGACCGCGAATACCGGTACCGCTTACAGCGTGCAGCATTACAAGCAGGATGTGAGCGGCAGCGGCTACACGCTCTTTGAAACGGAATCCCTTTCCGGAACCACCGGCTCGACGGCGACCGCGGTGGCCAAGTCTTACACTGGTTTTGCCGAGAACACGGGCCACGCGAGCCGCGTGGCGAGCGGGACCATCGCGGCGGATGGGAGCCTCGCGCTCAAGCTGTACTATAGCCGCTCCACGTACACGGTGAGCTTCTCCAGCGATGGCGGCACTGCGGTTTCCTCAACCACCGGAGTGCGCTATGGCGCCACGATCTCGGCCCCGGTAGCGCCGACTAAAACCGGCTATACCTTCGCGGGTTGGTACAAAGAATCGGGCTTGACGAATGTCTGGACCTTTGCGAGCGATACGGTCACGACGGCGACGACCCTTTACGCGAAGTGGACCGCGAATACCTACACAGTGACTTTCAACGCGCAGACTGGCACGGCGGCGAGTCCTGCTTCTAAATCGGTGACCTACGCATCCACCTACGGGGCGCTCGCGACCACCACGAGAATCGGCTATACCTTCTCAGGCTGGTACACAGGCGTCGGCGGGACAGGGACGAATATCACATCGTCGAGCGCGGTGGCCATCACCACCGATCAGACGCTTTACGCGAAGTGGACCGCGAATACCGGTACCGCTTACAGCGTGCAGCATTACAAGCAGGATGTTAGCGGCAGCGGCTACACGCTCTTTGAAACGGAATCCCTTTCTGGAACCACCGACACGATGGCGACCGCGGTGGCCAAGTCCTACACGGGTTTTGCCGAGAATACTGGCCACGCGAGCCGCGTGGCGAGCGGGACCATCGCGGCGGATGGGAGCCTCGTGCTCAAGCTGTACTATAGCCGCTCCACGTACACGGTGAGCTTCTCCAGCGATGGCGGCACTGCGGTTTCCTCAACCACCGGGGTGCGCTATGGCGCCACGATCTCGGCCCCAGTAGCGCCGACTAAAACCGGCTATACCTTTGCGGGTTGGTACAAAGAATCGGGCTTGACGAATGCCTGGACCTTCGCGAGCGATACGGTCACAACGGCGACGACTCTTTACGCGAAGTGGACCGCGAATACCTACACGGTGACTTTCAACGCGCAGACTGGCTCGGCGGCGAGCCCGGCGTCCAAATCGGTGACCTACGCTTCAACCTATGGAACGCTCGCGACCACGACGAGAACCGGTTATACCTTCTCAGGCTGGTATACGGGAACCGGAGGCGGCGGAACGCAGATCACGGCATCGAGCACGGTGGCCATCACCGCCAACCAGACGCTCTATGCGTATTGGGTCGCGTTGTCCACCTATACGGTTACGTATTCGGGCAATGGAAGCGGAGCTGGAACAGTACCGACCGACGCGAACCGCTACCTTGCCGAGGCTAGCGCAACCGTACTGGGAAACACAGGCAGCCTTTACAAGTCGGGCGGATACTACTTCGACGGCTGGAACACAAACGCGGCGGGCTCGGGAACTGACTACGCGCCAGGGGATACGCTAACAATTCAAGGTAACCTGACGCTCTACGCTCAATGGACAAAATATGTCGTCACCAAGCACGTGGTGATTTTCAGGGACGATGGAAGCGAGTGGAACCAGCCATCCACCTATGGAGATCTGCTTGCAAATGAAATAGGTATGACCGAAGGAACCGGTATCGCCAAGTATGAATACAAGACCAGCGCGGACATCCCGGCCTATACGCCGACGGTAGGCGATATCCTCATCATCGCCGCGTCCCAGCCAACCGCCTTCTATGATGCCTACAGGACGAACAAGGCGACATTCGACAGCTTCGTGAATGCCGGCGGCGTCATGTTCTGGGTTTATTCGGACTGTGGCATGCCTTGGGGGAGATATGATTCAGAGTTACCGGGCGGAGTGCTGAAGAGTTATTCCGCTTTTGAAAACTACGATGATATCGTGAACAGTACGCACCCGATCACGGCGGGCATAACATCCACTCATTTTTACGGTTCGCAGGCAAGCGCGGGCGGCTTCAGCAATCTTGACAGCCTCGTATCCGCGGGCACTATCAGCAGCCTGACAACGCTGATAGTGCAGAGCAGCAATCGCCTGCCATCCTTGGTCGAATACTCCTATGGTTCGGGCAAGGTTCTCGCGGCGACCGTTATTCTGGATTATTATGTGTCTTCTTCCAAGAGGGAGCCCTATTACACTATCGCCGTCAATTCGCTCAAATACCTGCTGGAACTGATGTAAGCCGCGGGGGCTGTCTACACTATGGTGGACAGCCCCTCTTTTTATCGATATGCCCTTTCCAACGTGGTCTTTGCCTCCCGTCAGTTCGCCAAGGATTTTAGGCGCGTTCTGCCAGGAAAGCCCAAACTTGCTCTTCAGCAGCCCATGCTTTTCGCTGAATGGGTATTCGCCCAGCGACATGAGTTCGCCGCCTCGAGGGTTTCGGTATCAAACCATAAATGCGGGATTCTTTTCTTCATCGCAAGCCTCCTGATCCCCATAGTAGGGAAACAATCGGCGCATGGTATTGTTATGGCTGAATAGTGGAGTCGTATTTCAGGTATAGTGCCATGCGGCTTTTATATGCGTCGATCCAGCAGCTTCGCCGCGATCTCGGCGAAGCCCGCTCCGCATTCCTTCGTCGCGACGAAAGCGGGCAGCTCGCGCATCAGTTCCTTATATCGGCTAACGTTAGCCACGCCGCAGGCCATGGGAAAATGGGCGAACATGGGCTCGTCGTTGGGCGAATCGCCGACGAAGACGACACTCGCTCGATCGCGCGCGTCGTCATAGCCGAAGCGCGCGGTCAGGTAGCGCGTCGCCATCGTAAGCTTGTCGTAATCACCCATCCAGGCGTTGACATGGATGGAGCTGACCTTGGCTTTCGCGCCTTCCTCGTCGCATATTGTCTTTATTTTCAGCGCGTCGGAGAGGGGAAGCACGGGCTCCTCCTCGGCGAAATCGATGGCTATGTCATAGAGCCGGGCGAACTGGTCGCGGGCCGGCCGGCATCCCGGGACTTCGGCCATCGCGCGCGCCATCACCCGGGAGAGGGCTGGCGCGTCGTTCTTCACGGCGCTGGGGTGGGTGATGGCGCGGAGGTGCCGCCCCTCCGGCTCCTCCCAGAACACGAAAGCCCCGTTTTCGCCCACGGCGCCGTCCACCGGCCATTCCCTCGCGATGAGGTCGCACCAGCCGGCCGGCCGGCCCGTGATCGGGATAACCTTGAGGCTAGTCTCCTTGAGTTTCCAGAGGGCGGCATAACTTTCGGCCGGCAGTTTCCCTTCGGTGGTGAGCGTGTCGTCGATGTCCATGAGGACGTAGAGTACGGCGCGCGCCTGGGCGGCCGTCATTTTGTGGAGCGGTTGCAGGGGAGCGAGCGGAACATGATTCATAGGGTATCTTCCAATGCCTCGGCGGCCTCGGCGCGCGCCACGGGACCTAAGGCTTCGTAGGTGGCGACATAGCGCTTGAGGAGCTTTCTGTAGATGGCGTGCTTCCCGCTATCGGGAAGTATGTGGCTTGCCGTGGCGGACATGGCCGCGGCGGCCTCGTGGAGGCTGGAGTAGAGTCCCGCGCCCAGGGCCGCCAACATGGCCGAGCCTAAGAGCACGGATTCAGGTTCTCGGGGCAGCGCGATGGGTTTGCCCGTGACGTCGGCGTGGATTTGCATCCAGAGCGCGCTCCTCGAAGGGCCGCCACAGACGCGGAGTTCCTCCACGGGCACGCCGGCCGCCTCCATCCTGTCGAGGATAAGGGTCGCGCCAAAGGCGACGCCCTCCATGATGGCCCTATAGAGATGCTCGGGCCGGTGAAGGAGAGTGAGCCCGCGGATGGCGCCTCGGGAGGCCGAGTCCACCCAGGGGCAGCGCGAGCCCTGCCAATGCTCCTGGACGAGGAGGCCTTCGGAGCCCGGCGGTATCCGCTCGGCGAGCTCGTCGAGGTAGGCTAGGGTTTTCTTGCCCGAGGCTGCCGCCGCCGAGGTCACCTTTTCGCCGACGAAGCCCTCGGTAAACCAGCGCAGCACTGATCCCGATGAGGCAAGCCCGCCCTCGAGGAGGTCGCTGCCGGTGTAGAGGGCGTCCGGAAAGCTACCGAAGAGGCCCCGCGCCTGGGTTGGCGCGCGGACGTGAGCGGTGATCACGTGTGAGGAGCCGGTAATCATCGCCACTTGGCCGGGCTCGAGGGCGTTCAACCCGATGACGCCGACGAATGCGTCGCCGCCGCCAGCCGCCACGGGAATCCCTTGGGGTAGGCCTATGAGCGCCGAGGCTTCCGCGGAGATTCCGCCGATGGCTTCGCCCGGCCTGACAACCCTGAAGGGGATCCTTTCCGCGAGGCCGCCGATGCCGGCCGCCTCGTACAGGCCCCTCGGCGCGCCCCCATTCCGGGAATCGTAGAAGCCTCGCATTGTGGCGGTGTTCAGGTTAAGGGTAAGCTGGCCGCTCAGTTTCCAGGCGAGCCAGTCGGTAAAGCAGAATACGGTCGCGGCACGGTCCCAGGTCTCGGGCTCGCGCCGCTTTATCCAGAGCGCCTTGCAGGGGAACCACTCTGCCGAGGGATTACCTCCCCCTGCTCGGACGAGGACGGGGTCCTTGGTGGCGCCGATCAGCGCGGCTTCTTCGGTGGCGCGGATATCGGACCAAAGGATAGCCTTGCGTAGGGGCTTTCCCGCTCTATCGAGGCAGACGACTGTACTGGTCGTGCCGTCGGCGCAGACGCCGCTGATATCACCGGCCCGGAAGCCTGACGATTCGATCGCCGCCCACGCGGCCACGCCGAGGGCGATCTCCCATTCAGCGGGATCCTGCTCGGCCCGCCCAGGGGCCGGATAGGAAGTGCGGATCGGCGCCCGTCCGATGCCCCTGACGGTGCCCGAGGCATCGATCACCGCCGCGCGCAGGCTCTCTGTCCCCGCGTCGATGGCCAGGACGACTTCGTCTCTATGATGAGGCATAGGCTCAGCCCGCTTGGGGCTTTGGGGCGACATCGGCAATGAGGACCTTGATGCCCAACCGCTTGAATTCGGTGACGTTGGCCGGGTCCATGGCGCTGTCCGTCACGATTGTGTTGACCGCCGAGATCGACGCTGTCTGGAAATTCGCCACGCGTCCGAGCTTGGAGGAGTCGGCCACCAGGATCACCTCGCCGTGGGTTCGCTTGATCATGAGCCGATTTACCCAGGACTCGGCCTGGGTCGGGTTGGTTAGGCCGTAGCGGATGCTGAAGCCATCGACGCCGACCACGGCCTTGTTCGCGATAATCTCCCTGATCGAGCGTACGGTCGATTCTCCTACGAGGGTCAGGGATTCCTGTCTGAGTTCCCCTCCCGTGAGATAGACTTCAAGCTTGGACGAGCGGATATGGATCGGGGCGAGTGGATTGTTCGTGACGATCTTGGCGTCGATGTCGAGATGCTCAAGGAACTGGATGGTCGTCGAGCCAGAGTTGACGAAGACGGTGTCGCCACGGTTGATCAGGCTTGCCGCGAGCTTACCGATGGCCGCCTTCTCGCTTTGGTGGAGGGCGCTTTTCTGTACGTAGAGCGGCTCCAGGCCGATGTGGGCGTTGCAGATCGCGTGCCCGTGGGCGCGTTCCAGAAGACCTTTTCGCTCGAGGACGCCGAGGTCGCGGCGGATCGTCATCTCCGTAACGCCGAACTCTTGGGCGAGGTCAGCCACTTTTACGACGCCTTTCTGCTGTGCCAGAGAGTAGATCGCGGCCTGGCGGGCTGCCGGCATCTGGGTGTAATCGGTTCGGCTCATACTGCCTTCTTTTTTCATGTCGATTCCCGTCAGGGCGCGTACGTCGAGAACCAGGGTTCGGCGAAAACAGCCTCGGCCGCTTCATCGAGTATCCCCAACTCGGAGACGAGATCGAGGACAGTATATCGGTTGCGGATCAGCGAAGCAATCTTCAGGCTATCGACGCAGGTGGCGCGGCTTAGGCCGATATCGGCGGGTTCGGTCGGGCAACCTCCAGCGAGCAGGTCTGCCTTGAGCGCCCTGAAGGGTGGAATCTGGTCGGCGTAGCGAAGCGCCAGGGTTGGCCACGCCTCGCGGGCTCGCGCCGCGTGCGTCGCCACGGCTGAGGGCTCGGGTGTCTTCCTGGCGATCATGGCGAGGGTTTGGTCAAGATAGGGAGAGCCTGCGAGCAGCGCCCCGGCCCTCCTCATGCGCGCTAGACTTAAGGACGTTTCTGGCGCGAAGTTTCGCCGCTCAAGAATGCGGCGCAGGGAACCGCGCTCCCCGAAAAGTTCCTCGGCGAGGGCGGCCGAGATAAGGGAGCCGAGCGCGACCTTAAAGCCGTGCGAGATCGGCCGCCCGTCCTTTTCGAGATGGGACATTTCCCAGGTATGGGCAAAGAGGTGCTCGGCACCGGAGGCGGGGCGCGAATCTTTATAACGCTGCATGGCCAGCCCTGAGGCGATGAGTCCCTGGTAGAGCCCGGCGATCACGCCTGGATCCCTCGCCTTGACCGTCGCCCCGTATCCGAGCAGGCGCCGAGCTGCTGGCTGCACGATTTCCCAGGTCGAGGGGTCGATAGGCTCGACGCCGAGTTCGTCGGCAAGGATCCAGTCGGCGCCGCCGGGAAGCTTGGCCAGAAGGTCGGCGAAGCCCGCCGAGATGAGGGGGAGGGGCGCCTCGCGCAGGATATCCTCGTCCGCCACCACGCAGAGCGGCGCCGGGCATTCCAGGGTCACCTTGAATCCTCGCACCGTGATCGCCGCCCCGTAGGAGGTGAACCCGTCCACCGAGGGCGCGGTCGGTACGCAGACGTAGCGGGTGCCGCATTCGAAGGAAGCGCGCTTGACGACGTCGTTGATCGTGCCCGAGCCGACGGCGATAGGGACGAAGCCTTTAAACGCCTTGAACGTCGCCGCGATCTCGGCTACGAGATTGTCGGAGGCGTAGGGCGCCGGGGATCCTGGCAATATATGGAAGACGGTGTCGGGCTTTTCCCGCAGGAAGGCGGAAAAGCGGCTCGATACGGCCTTCCAGACGGTCTCATCGGTGACGATCAGGCAGCGCGCATTCTCGCCCGGCGCAGCGTGGCCGAAGGTTTTGTTGACTATTCCCGCGAGCGAATCCAGCGCGCCCGCCTCGCAGAGGTTGATGATCGTTCCTTCGTTTTCATGCTTTATCATGTTCGTCGTGTTCCTTTGTGATCGAAAGAATACAAACACAAACATCAATTGTCAATATATCAAACATAAACAATATTTTAACTGTTTTTTAATGTTTGACAATGTTCAGATTGATGATATACTGCCTATAGTCAATTCACTCGGTAAGGGAGGTTTTTCATGAAACGATTCGGTATCGCCATAGCCTTGCTCGCGCTCGCCGGCATGGCGTTCGCCCAGAGCCCGATCAAGGTATCCTTCTGGTATTCCGTGGGCGGCGCCGTCAAGACGACCATCGAAACCCGCATCAAGGAATACAACGCCTCGCAGACCAAGTACCAGATCGAAGGCGTCTTCGCCGGCTCCTATGAGGAATCGGTACAGAAAGTGATCGCCGCCGTGGTGGCGGGCGATACCCCGGTGCTTCTGCACCAGGCTCATGTCTACGCGCCGCAGATCATTGACGCGGGCGCTATCGAGCCGCTCGACGGCTACATCCAGAAGGACAAGAGCTTCCAGCGCGACCAGTTCATCGAGCCCCTGTTTCAGGCCAATGTCTACAAGGGCAAGACCTACGGCATCGCCTTCAACTGCTCGACGCCGATCATGTTCTTCAATAAGGACATGTTCAAGAAAGCGGGCTTGAATCCCGACAAATTCCCCGAAACCTGGGAAGAGTTCTACGTCGCGGCCAAGAAGATCGCCGCCCTCGGCAAGGACACCTACGCGCTCAGCCTCGATTACGGTTCAGGCTGGATCCTCGAAGGCCTGGTCTGGCAGTTCGGCGCGGAGTGGATGGCCAAGGACAACTCCAAGGTGCTCTGGACCGATAAGGCCCATATCGACGCCGTGACCTTCTTCAAGAAGCTCATCGACGAGAAGCTCGCCATCTACAAGGGCGGCGACACCGCTTTTATGAGCGGCAAGGCCGCGGTAGCCATGAACTCCACGGTCAATATCTCCAAGTGGAAGACCATGGCCACCTTCGATATGGGGACCGCGGTATTCCCCTTCCAGGTGAAGAAGTCCGTCCCCTTGGGCGGCGGCAGTCTCTACGTCTTTAAGCGCAACCCGCAGAACGTTAAGGATGGCGCTTGGGACTTCATTAAGTTCATGACGAGCAAGGATAATCAGGTCAACTGGGCCGAGGCTACCGCCTACTTCACCGCCCGAAAGGACTCGAAGGAAGTGCTGGATAAGGAAGGCCTGCTGAAGAAAGATCCCCGCTACAACACGACCTACCTGCAGCTCGGCTACATCAGGCCCGAGAACGAGACCGGCTATCCCAACTTTCTGCAGATCAGGACGATCTACAACGAGGCTTGGGATAAAATTATGCTCCAGGGCGCCCCTGTTAAGCCGACGCTCGAAGAGGCGGCCAAGAAGGCCAACGACGTGATCAAGGAAAACAGCTAATCGAAAGAGACGAGGATAGGGCGTTCCGGACTCCTTCGCTGAATGCGCGCAGGAGCCCGAAGCGCCCCCTTCTATAAGAGGTTCATGTGGCGATACCTACATCGCGCGCCAGGGGCGTTTTTATCGCGGCTTCCCTCGCGCCTTCACTCATTCTCATTTTCGCGTTCAGCTATATCCCGCTCCTGTTCAGCGTGGGCGTTTCTTTCCTTAAGTGGAACATGCTCGGGACGCCAAAATGGATCGGACTTCGGAATTACCAGCAGATGTTCGCCAATCCGGACTTCTGGAACTCGGTGAAAGTAACGTTTATCTACGCTTTCTGGGCGGTGCCGAGCTGTATCATCCTCGGGCTCCTGGTCGGCATGGTCCTGAAATACGTGACGGTCGGCAGGGGCTTCTTTCGTGTCGCCTTTTTCCTGCCCGTGGTTATTTCCATGGTTGTGGCGTCGTTGATCTGGCGCTGGATCTTAAATCCCGAGCAAGGCTTCCTTAATTACCTCATCTACTCGCTGGGTCTCACAACTCCCGATACCGCGCCGCATTGGATGCGCTGGATCAAGGATCCCCAAGGCGGCGCGATGGCGGCCATCCTCATTGTCGGTATATGGAAACGCGTCGGCTACAACGGCGTCATATTCCTTGCCGGCCTTTTGAACATTTCCCCCGAATTCTACGAGGCAGCTACCCTGGAGGGTGCCAGCCCATGGCAGAAGTTCTGGAACATAACCCTTCCCCTCCTGTCGCCTGTCACTTTCTTCGTGACGATCATCCAGATCATCTCGGCGCTCAAGGTTTCGGTTTCGCCCCTCGTCATGACGAAAGGCGGCCCGGTGAGCAGCACCGAAGTTTTGGTGCTCAATATTTATAAGGAAGCTTTTGAGAATTTCCGGATGGGCTACGCCTCGGCGGTAGCCGTTTTCGTCTTCCTCGTCATCCTCGCTTTCACCATCATCCAGTTCAGGTTCGGGGAAAAGAAGGTGCACTACAAATGAACGCAGCAATCGCGTCGAACGGCGCCGCGCGGCGCAAGCGCCTGAGCGGATGGAAGTTGGTAGGTTTCGCGGCGCTGCTCGCGCTGGTCGTCATCTATAACTATCCTATTATCTGGATGGTCATGACAGCGCTCAAGGAAGTCACGGAGGTCTACAAGTATCCTCCGACGGTCTTCCCTCTCAAGCCGGTCATTTCGACCTTTGTCGAAGCCTGGAAAGCGGCGAACTGGCCGAGGTACCTCGCGAACACATTCTTTATCGCCACGGTCGTGCCGCTCTGCAAGATCGTCTTCTCGGCGTTCGCGGGCTACGCCCTTACCTTCAAGTTCAAGGGCTCCAAGCTGATCATGATCCTTGTGCTCGGGATGATGATGATCCCCGAGGAGACGACCCTGGTGGCGAAGTACCTGGTCGTCAAGCAGCTCGGCTGGGTCAACACGTATTGGGCGCTCATCGTGCCGGGCATGACAGGGGCCTTCTCGATCTTTATGTTCAGGCAGTTTTTCCTTACCCTGCCAAGCGAACTCCACGACGCGGCGGTGGTCGACGGCTGTGGCGATATGCGATATCTCATCGCCATCGGCCTGCCGCTGGCCAAGTCCACGGCGCTCACGGTCGGCCTTCTGTCCTTCATCGACGAGTGGAACAGCACCCTCTGGCCTCTTATCGTCATCAACAACGACAAGCTGAGGATGGTGCAGATCGCGCTCAAGGTCTTCGCCGACGACGGGGGAACCACCTGGAATCAGTTGATGGCGGCGTGCTGCTTCGTGACCTTCCCCATCCTGGTACTCTTTATGTTCGTGCAGAAATACTTTATCGATGGCGTCGCCTCTTCGGGAATCAAAGGCTAAAGCCGGGCGACAGCGAAAGGAAGCATAGTATGACATCGGAAGGAATGGCGGGTATCGGCGGCATTGTGTTCTGGCAAGCCCACAGGGGCGGCGGCGGGGTCGAGCGTCCCGACAACACCATGGTTTCGGCCCGTTATGGTTGGGATTTGGGGGGAGCGGCGGAGCTGGATATACGCCTGACGGCGGACGGGAAGATCGTTTGTCTCCACGATCCGACGCTGCGCAGGACGACGAACGCTCCTGACGATATCGCCGATATCCCGGTCACCGAGCTGCGCTACGAACAGTTCGCCGACCTCGACGCCGGGACAAAGTTCGATCCCAAGTACATGGGAGCCAGGGTGCCCTTGCTGACCGAGGTTTTCGCCGCGATGGCGGCCGACCCGCGCAAGCGTGCCTATCTCGACTGCAAGAACATCGACCTGGGGCAGCTGGCGAAGATGATCGCCGACTATGGGCTCGACGGGCGAATATGGGTCGCCGGCCCCAAGCGCGCCAATCTCGCCGAGATGCGGAAAATACTTCCGTCTGTCGATACCATGCAATGGCTGGGCGGATCGGGGGCCGATATCGTGGCGAAATACGAGGATTCGGCCGCCGCGGGCTTTCAGGGGCTCGCCCAGATTCAGTTCCACCTCAACGAGAAAGCCGATCTGGTCTCGCCGCACTCTTTTGAGTGGCGCTACACTGTCGAGCCGCGCATTCTCGCCGGAGCCCTCGCCCGTTGCCGCGATGCCGGCGTGGATCTCGAGGTTTTTCCGTGGAAGTTCGCCGACTCTGACATCCGGGCGCTTCTGGACCTGGGCGTCCGCTGGTTCGCCACCGACGAGCCCGCGCGGTTCTCGGCGGCGGTTAAGGCCTGGCTGGCGGCTGGAGCCCGGCGATGAGCCGCCAGCGCCTGGCTGCGGCCGCCGCGCTGCTTCTTCTGGGCGCCGGGCTCGCCGGCGCCGCCGATATCCGATGGATGGCCCACCGCGGTGGCGGACTGAACGATCGACCCGACAACACTATCGTGGCTTTCGAATACGCCTGGTCCTTAGGCGGCATTCCCGAGGCGGACATCCAACCCACGCGGGACGGCGTCTTCGTATGCCTCCATGACGGAACCCTCGAGCGTACGGGCTCGGGGCCAAACGCCCTCCTCAAGGCCTCCGTAGACAAGCTCGACTACGCGGCGATCGCGGACGTGGACGTCGGTACGAAGTTTTCAAGCGAATATGCCGCTGAGCGCGTGCCCCTCTTGGAGCAAGTGTTCGCCCGCATGGCGGGGCGCCCCGAGCGGTCAATCTTCCTCGACCTCAAGACGAATGAGCTCGAGAGGCTTACCGTCCTTATTCAAACCTACGGACTGGAAGGGCGCGTCTACGTATCCTCGCCCGCGATCGCCCAATGCCGCGAGATCAAGGCGCGCGTGCCTGGAGTAAAGACCTTGCTCTGGTGCGGCGGCACTCCCTTCGAGATCAAGAAGAAATTCGACGCCGCGCGGGGCGAGGGCTTCGCGGGCATCGACCAGATTCAGCTGCACCTGAACCCTGTGTCGCTTGGAAAGGGCTGGAAGTACGCGGTGGATGCCGATTACCTGCGCAAGGCAGTCGCCGAGGCAGCCGCGGCGGGGATCGATTTCCAGGTGTACCCCAAGATATTTGAGCCGAGGGATCTGTCACGGCTGCTCGATCTTGGCATTTCCTGGTTCGTCACCGACGAGCCGGCGCGTTTCCTGGAGATCATGACCGAGCTCGGAGCTATAGCGCCCACCGCCGCCCCCACAGCTGCGGCGTCAGCCGCGGGCAGTTGAAAATTCGCGAACCCAGTTTACGCGAACAAGGAGAAATGTATGAAAATCGCCATCGGCAGCGACGAAGCCGGATTCGAACTGAAGAATAAACTCGCCGAATATATCGCGAGCTTGAAGCATGATGTAAAGGATTGCGGCTGTTACAGCGAGGTGCCCGTGATCTACGCCGATATCGCGGTGAGCGTGGCCGAGGAAGTTGTCGAAGGACGGGCGGATCGCGGAATCCTGATCTGCGGCACCGGTATTGGCATGGCAATCGCGGCCAATAAAGTGCCTGGCATACGGGCCGCGCAGTGCCACGACACTTACTCGGCGGAACGCGCGGCCAAGAGCAACAATGCCAAGGTCATCACGATGGGCGCGCGGGTCATTGGCCTGGAATTGGCTAAATCGATCGTGAAAACATACCTAGAGTCCTTCTTCAAGGACGGCCCCTCGACGCCCAAGATCGAGCGCATCATGGAATACGAGCAGACGCTGCACGCCAAGCAGTGAACGATTTTTCTCCTGCGGAGGCGGCGGGCGCTCCCCGTGTCATTGCGTTTCGGTGGGAGAATAATCTATCCTGACTCTGTACATTACGCTACACCCCTGTCGGGCAAAGCAAAGGAACATTTCATGACTGAGTATTACGACGTTGCCATCGTCGGCGCTGGCGTCTGCGGCGCCAATGTCGCGCGCAAACTCTCGCAGTACGAGCTGAAGGTCGCCCTCCTCGAGAAGGAGATCGACGTTTCGCTCGGGACGAGCAAGGCCAACTCGGGCATCGTCCATGGCGGGTTTCACGACAACAAAAAATACCTGAAGGCCAGGCTTGAGCTCCAGGGCGCCCTCATGTTCGAGCGCCTCCATAACGAACTGGACTTTCCCTTCGAACGCTGCGGCATCGTGGTCGTCGCCCTCCACGAGGACGAGATGCGTTCCATTGAGCAGCTCTACCAGCAGGGCATCGACAACGGCGTCATCGGCATCGAGATGTGCTCGCGCGAGCGCATGCTCGAGCTCGAACCAAAACTGAGCCCCGATACCGTGGGCGGGCTCTACGCGCCTTCGGGCGGCATCGTCGAGCCCTACCGCTTCGTGTTTTCCCTCGTCGAGAACGCGCGAAAGAACGGCGTAGCCCTTTTAACCGAATTCGCCGTCGCATCGGCGCGACGCGAGGGCGATCTTTGGGCGGTGAAGGCCGCCGACGGCAGGGAGGTGCGCGCCCGCTATGTGGTCAACTCGGCCGGCCTCTATGCCGACGCCGTTTCCAGAGCCTTCGGCGGCGAAGAGTTCACGATCAAGCCGCGCAAGGGCGAGTACTACCTCCTCGACAAGATGACGAAGGCGAAACCCAACAGGGTGATATTCCCGGTTCCAACGGCGGTGTCGAAGGGCATGCTCATCATTCCGACGGTGGAAGGCACCGTCCTCATAGGACCCACCGCCACGACCGTCGAAGATAAGGAAGACTTCGCCACGACGAGGGCGGAACTCGAAGGAATACTTCGCAGCGCGCGAACCATGGTTCCCACGATATCGGAGAGCGACGTCATAACGAGCTTCGCGGGGCTGCGGCCGGCATGCGGCGACGATTTTTACATCGACCTTTCTGCCAAGGTTCCCAACTTCGTTCAGGTAGCGGCGATCCAGTCACCCGGACTCACGGCCAGCCCCGCGATAGGCGACTACGTGAAGGACCTACTCAAAAAGACGGGCTTGCGCCTCGTCGAGAAGGCCGACTGGGAGCCCTGCATGCGCAAGGTGCCGAGGACCCGCGATCTTTCGCCCTTCGAGCTGGACGAGCAGGTGAGGAACGACCCCGCCTACGGCGACATTGTCTGCCGCTGCGAACGGGTGAGCGAGGCGGAGATCGTGCAGGCGATCCGCGCCGGGCACACGACCCTTGACGGCATAAAGTACGTGACGCGCGCCCAGATGGGCCGCTGCCAGGGCGGATTCTGCACCTACAAGATCATCAAGATTCTCATGCGCGAGACGGGCATGAGCTACGGGGAAGTGACGAAGCGTGGCGGCGCGAGCGTCGTCCTGAAGGGCGAATTATGAAACAGATGCGATACGATACCGTCGTCATCGGCGGCGGGGCGGCGGGCATGTCCGCCGCGGCGGAGCTCAAGGCGAAGGGATATTCGGCCATCATCATAGAGCGCGAAGAAGAGTTGGGCGGCATACTGATGCAGTGCATCCACAACGGATTCGGCCTCATCGAGTTCAACGAGGAACTCTCGGGTCCCGAGTTCGCCCAACGCGTCCAGGAAAAAGTCTCGGCTCTCGGCATCCCGGCGCTTTGCGGCGCCACCGTCCTCGATCTGCGGCAGGAGGGCGACAGCCATATCGTTTACTGCGTCTCCAAAGCCTCGGGCGTCGTCCGCGTAGAGGCGCGAGCAGTCATCCTCGCCATGGGATGCAGGGAGCGCAACCGCGGCAATATCAGGATCCCCGGCTCGCGCCCCTCGGGCGTCTTCACCGCCGGTCTCGCCCAACGTCTCGTCAATATCGAGGGCTACATTCCCGGCAAGGATGTCGTCGTCATCGGATCGGGCGACATCGGCCTCATCATGGCGCGCAGGCTTACCTGGGCAGGCTGCAAGGTCCATGCCGTCGTCGAGATCCTGCCCTATCCCAGCGGGCTGACGCGCAACATCGTCCAATGTCTCAACGATTTCGGCATTCCCCTCTACCTTTCCCACCTGACCACGGAAATCTATGGCCGGGACAGGGTCGAAGGCGTGGAAGTGACGCCCATCGAAAACGGCGCCCTCATGTTCGATAAAAGTTTTAAAATCCCCTGCGACACCGTCCTCCTGTCGGTCGGCCTCGTGCCCGAAAACGAGCTCTCGAAGAATGCCGGCGTCGAGCTCAATCCCGCCACGAACGGCCCCTGGGTCGATTCCACCCTCATGACCAGCGTGCCCGGTATCTTCGCCTGCGGCAACGTCCTCCACGTGCACGACCTCGTGGATTTCGTGGCCGAGGAATCGCGCCGCGCCGGCTCCTTCACGGCTGACTGGCTTTCCGGCAAGCGCCCGAGGAAGGAACTCCGGATCAAGACCGGCCCGAACGTCCGCTACGTCAACCCCGCGCGCGTCGATCCCGAGCGGGAGAACAAGCTGTACATGCGCAGCATGGTCGTCAAGAACGGCGCCGTCCTCGAAGTGAAGGTGGACGGCCGGGTCGTCAAGAGCGTCAAGAAACCCCATGTTCAGCCATCCGAGATGCTGACGGTGAGCCTTGGACCCCAGGAATTCGCCCAGGCGGGCATGGACGCCCAGGTCGAAATTTCGATCGTCTGAAAGTCGCGCGGCCGCCGCGCAGCGGCGGCCGCGCTTGGAATGGAGCACTATATGACCGAAATGATATGCATCACCTGCCCGATGGGCTGTCACCTCAGCATCGAGCGACTCTCGGAGAATGACATAGCCGTCACCGGCAACCGCTGCGCCCGCGGCGAGCAGTACGCGAGGGAGGAAATGCTCTCCCCCCGCCGCGTCGTGACCGCCACCTGCAAGGTCGCGCCGTCGTCGATCGCGAAAGCCCCCGCGCCAATCGATGCCGCCGCGGATCTTTCCCGGCCGCGCCGCATCCCCCTTCGCACGAAAGCGGCCTTTCCCCGTGAGAGAATTCCCGAACTTTTGACGCTCCTCTACGGTCTTGAAATGGAACTTCCCGTGCGGCGCGGACAGGTGGCCGTCGCCGACGCCCTGGGCACGGGCATCGATGTCATCGTGGCGAGGACAATGTAAAAGCTGAAAGATTATTTCTTTACAGCCAGGTTTTGCCATGATATCGTGTAATAGAATTTCAAGCTTGAATTTTCAGGAGGCGGTTATGCAGTTCAAACGGACGGCGGTGGCGGTACTTCTCGCGCTTCTCGCCCTGAGCTCGGTTTTCGCGCAGAAAACCACGATCAATTTCTGGACCTGGCGTCCCGAAGACGTCGAAACCTACGACAAGCTGATTGCCATATTCGAAAAAGCGAATCCAGGCGTCAAGATTGTCCAGTCGGCCCACAAGAGCACCGACTATAACACCATACTCTCCGCGGCGCTTTCGGGCGGCTCGGGCCCTGACGTGTTCCAGAGCCGCGCCTACGGTGGCCTCGAGACCTTCGCCCAGTCGGGCTTCCTTGAACCCGTCGAGAAATGGGTTCCCGACGTCAAGAATTTCGACAAAGGCCCGCTCCGCGGCGCCACGTCGATCAAGGACGGGAAGATCTACGGCGTTCCTTTCGCCAGCCAGACCCTCTTCGTATTCTACAACAAGGCGCTGTACAAGGAACTCGGCCTCTCCGTGCCCGAGACCTGGGATCAGTTCATCGGCAACCTCCAGGCCATGAAGAAAGCGGGAATCCAGCCCCTCGCCAACGGCGGCAAGGACGGATGGACGCTCGAAGTCATGATGGGATCGATCTGCCCCAACTTCTACGGCGCCAATGATTTCTTCGACGCTGTCGTGGCGGGCAAGACCACCTTCCAGGATCCGCGTTTCGTGGGCGCCATCGCCAAGCTCAAGGAACTCACGCCCTTCATGCCCGACCTCTACATGGGCGTCGCCTATACCGACGCGCAGTCCTCCTTCATCAACGAGGTCGCCGGCCACTTCATCGGCGGCAGCTTCGAAGCTGGCTATTTCTCGGCCCAGAACCCCAAGCTCGAGTATGACGTGTTCGCGGCTCCCGTCGCCAAAAAGGGCGATCCGCACTACGTTTCCGTCTACGCCGACGGCAACTTCAGCATGAACGCCGCGGGCAAGAACAAAGACGCGGCCGCGAAGTTCCTCCGTTTCCTCGCCAGCAAGGATACCGGCAACGCCTTCATCAAGGAACTGAAGCAAGTCTCGGCCGTCCCCGGCGTCGACACTTCGACCTCGCCCTATATTTCCAAGGTCCTTTCGCTCCAGAAATACAACACGCCCTACCTCATGCTCGTCGGTTTCAGGTATCAGCAGCCTACGGGATCCGTGCTGATCCAGGCCGCTCTCCAGGGCTTCATGGCCGGCAAGTTCGACGCCGCCGAAGTCGCCAAGCAAGTTCAGGAAGGCATCGCCACCTACTACGCGCCCTTCAAGAAATAACAGCCTGATCAACTTCCGGCCGGAGACTTCCCTTTAATAAAGGGAAGCCTCCGGCGCCTTCATTTTCCAATCCGGCATCCTTCAGCCATTGCCATGGCGAAAGCGATCGGCCATGTATCCAGGAGCAAGAACTTGACGAGAAAAGACGCGCGCAAAGGTTTATGGATAGCGTTTTTCGTGACGCCGGGGCTGACGATAGTCGCTGTCGTCATCCTCCTGCCGCTTTTCATGTCGCTCTTCAACAGCCTTTTCAGCTGGACGCAGCTTCTTCGGAGCGACTTCGTGGGATTCGAGAATTTCAGGAGGGTGTTCTTCACCGAACCCTATAAGACGAGATTTTTCAACGCGCTGGGCAACAACGCGAAATGGTTTATCGTCACGATGCTGATTCAGAACAGCCTGGGCCTCCTTTTCGGCTATCTGCTATCGCGGAAAGTGCCGGGCCATGAGTTTTTCAAGCGCGTGATTTTTATACCGGTCCTGTTTTCCATCGTAGCCGTAGGCTTCCTGTGGAGCCTCTATCTTCGGCCCAACGGCCTGCTCAACGGCGTGCTGAAGCTCGCCGGCAGGCCCGATCTCATGCGGGCGTGGCTGGGCGACGAAACTCTCGCCACATTTACGATCATTTTAGTCAACATCTGGCGTTGGGTAGGCTTCCCGAGCCTGGTGTTCCTAGCCGCCATCGACAACGTGCCCACCGACTGCCTGGAAGCGGCATACCTCGACGGAGCCAAGGAATCCACCGTTTTCAGAAGGATCGTGCTGCCCCTCATCATCCCGTCCATCACGGTCATCACGGTGCTCACCATCATCGGAAGCCTCAACGTCTTCGAGCAGATCTACACAATGGCAGGCCTCGACGGCTCGCCCAACTTTTCCACGGATACGATAGGAACGCTTTTCTATAGGACAGCCTTCGGATCGGTGGATTCGGGCAGTCCCGAAATCGGCATCGGATCGGCGATTGGCGTCATCATCTACGGCCTCACCTTTTTCGCGTCGGTCTTCTCCATATCGGCGCTCTCGAAAAAGGAGGTGGAGCTGTGACCACCGATTTCCGCTTCCGCGGCGCCGGAACAGTAAGGAAAATCGCCATCGCGGCGATAGAAGTCGTCCTCGCCTTTTACGCCCTGCTTATCTTCTACCCGCTCGTGAACATGGTGCTCTCGTCGTTCAAAACCACGAGGGAAATCCTGCGCACGCCCTTCGCCCTGCCGAGTACATGGGATTTTTCCAATTACGTGACGGTGTGGGTCAAGAAAGGATTCGGGCGCTACTTCTTCAACAGTCTCTGGATTACGGCGGTTTCGATGGTCTTCGTGCTGATCTTCGGCTCGATGGCCGCCTTCGGCCTGTCCCGCTATAAATATAAATTATCCACCCTCGTCTACATGCTCTTCCTTTCGGGCATCATGCTGCCGCTCAAGGCCGCGATCATCCCGCTCTTCATCCTCATGAAAAAAATGAACCTCGTGGACAAGCCCCTCTCGGTGATCCTCATCTTCATCGGAATGGGCCTGCCTTCGACGGTTTTCATACTTTCCGGATTCATGAAGGCCATACCGATCGATCTCGAATACGCCGCGCGCATCGACGGCTGCTCGGACTGGGCCATCTATCGCAGGATCGTCATGCCGGTGGTGGCCCCTGCCATCACCCTCGTCACGATCTATAATGCCGTCCCCATCTGGAACGACTTTTTCTTTCCCCTTGTCTTCCTGCAGAACAACAAATGGAAGACGCTTCCCGTGGGGCTGACGAGCTTTTTCGGCCAATACAGCACGGACTGGAGCCTCTGCTTCACCGGGCTGTCCATAGCCGTCGTCCCTGTCCTCATTCTCTATCTGTTCATGGCGAAATATTTTATCCGCGGCATGACGGCTGGCGCCGTGAAATGAAACCGCGCGGAGCACGGAGCTTTACATGACCAAAGACGAGCTGACGGCGTTCAGAAAATTATATGAAAAAGAACTCTTTGAAAGCGTGATCCCTTTCTGGGAGCGCTACAGCCCGGACCGTGAGGCCGGGGGATACTTCAGCTGCATGGATCGCGACGGGACAGTTTTCGACAAAGACAAATTCATGTGGATGCAGGGCCGCGAAGTCTGGGGATTTTCCCAGCTCTACAGGACGGTGAGGCGGGAACCCCGCTGGCTCGACATGGCGAGGCTGGGCGCCGATTTCCTACGCGAGAAGGGAAGGGCGCCGAACGGCGATTTCTGGTTCGCGGTCGACCGCGAAGGAAAGCCCCTCGTGCAGCCCTACAATATCTATTCTGACTGTTTCTGCGCGGCGGGTTTGGCGGAATACGGCCGCTCGTCGGGCGAAACCTGGGCGACGCAAATGGCTGTCTCCACCTGGAACCGCATACAGGAGCGCAAGGCCAATCCCAAGGGACAATGGAACAAGCAGATTGGCGCGAACCGCCCGATTCTCGCCATGTCCTTCCCGATGATGCAGGTGTGGATGGCGGGCGTGATGGAAGGCATCGTGCCCCAGCCCGAGCTGGACGACATCGTGGACGCCGCGATACGGCAGGTGCTGACGCTCCACCTGGATCGCGAGCGCAAGGCTCTCTTCGAGAGAGTATTCGCCGACGGAACTCGCCCCGACTGCATGGAAGGCCGGCTGCTGACGCCCGGCCACGCGCTCGAAACTCTGTGGTTCATCATGAGCGTGGCGGAAAAGCGGGGCGACGTCGCCATGATCGAGACCGCGCGGGACGCCATGCTTTGGACCGTCGAACGCGGCTGGGACCAAACCTATGGCGGCATCTACTACTATCAGGACTTCGAGGGCTTCCCCACCGATAAAATAGAGGCGGGCATGAAACTGTGGTGGGTCCACGCCGAGGCGCTCTGCGCCTTCCTCCTCGCATATAAGCTGACGGGCGACCCGGCTTGCGAAGCCTGGTTCAGGAAAATTCATGACTGGACTTGGAAGCGGTTTCCCGATCCCGAGCACGGGGAGTGGTATGGCTATCTGGACAGGAGGGGCGAGGTGGCGCTCACGCTCAAGGGCGGAAAGTGGAAGGGCTTTTTCCACATTCCCAGGGACCTCCTCGCCTGCATCGGATGGCTGAAGGAGATGGAGGCATCCCGCGGGGACGAAGAGCGGAAAGACGGGCGAAGCAATGGATGAAATAGGCAATCTCGACGGCGCCCTGGCGGCCATCCGCGTCCGCCTGGCCAGCCTTTCGGAGGCCGAGCGTAAGGTAGCCGATTATATCTTCCGGGAGCCGAAAAAGACGCTGTACTACAACGTGGGCGAACTGGCCCGGCAGAGCGGCGTCAGCCAGGCGGCGGTAATCCGGTTCTGCAAAAGGACGGGACTCGGAAGCTACAATGACTTCAAGATGAGACTCGCCCAGGATGTCTTCAGCGATTTCGACGAACGATTCATCCCCGACCTCGACCTGGAGTCCATGACGCCGCCCGAGCAAGTCATCCAGAGCGTGATCGCTTTTTCCCAGCAGGGACTTTCCCAGCTGCGCGCGCTGCTGGATCCGAAAGTCATGGAAGCGGCATCCAACGCCATCATCGGAGCTTCCTCCACAGCCCTCTTCGGCGTAGGGGCTTCTGGCATCGTCGCCAACGATTTCCTGCAGAAGCTCCTTCGCATCGGCCTCCATTCCTTTTTCACGGCCGACCTGGACTTGCAGGTGACGGCGGCCGCCTCGCTCAAGCCGAGCGACGTCGCTTTCGTGATTTCCTATTCGGGAGAAAACGCGGGAATGTTGGAAGCGGCGAAACAGGCGAAACTGCGCGGAGCGAAGGTCATAAGCCTTACGATGGACAGCGCGAACAGCATACGCGCCGTAGCCGACATCAAGCTGCTCGTGCCGGCCTCGGAACGGATATACAGGCAGGCCGCCGTCACGTCGCGAATCAACCAGCTGACGGTCGTCGATATCCTCTACTCCATCATCGTCTCGAAAAATCTCGACATGTCTATCGCGGCCCTGGAGCGCACGATGGCCGCGACCCACCAGAGGAAAGGAAAAGTTCCATGAGCATAGTATTGGGGGTGGATGGCGGTGGGACGAGCACGCGCCTGCGTCTCGCGGACGAAAACAACAAACCGCTATGGGAAGGCAAGGGCGAAGGCATCAATCCGAATGCTGTCCCGAAGCCCTTGATCGTCGAGAGGCTCGGGAAGCTTTTCGCCGAAGCCTTCGGCACGACCGGCATTGCCGCGGGGGATCTGGGCGCGGGCTGTTTCGGCGTCGCGGGAATGGACCGGCCCGTCGAGCGTCTCGAGATGGAGTCTCTGATCAGGGGTGAATTCGGGATTGGCTGTCCCCTCGCGATGCTTTCGGATCCGGATATCGCCCTCGTGGGCGGCCTGAAACGTCTGGAGGGATACCTTCTCATAGCCGGCACCGGCTCGATCGCCATCGTGCGCCTGGCCGACGGCACGCGATTCCGCGCCGGCGGCCTCGGCCATTACCTCAGCGACGAGGGTTCTGCTTTCTTCATCGGCTTTCAGGCCATCCGCCGCGCCCTGCGCTCGGCCGAAGGCCGCGACCTACCCACGGCCATGCTCGGGCCGCTCCTGGAAAAATTCGGCCTCGAGAGCGGCGGCGATTTCGTGCGCTTCGTCTATAAGGGCTTTGACAAGGCGCGGATCGCCGGCGCTGCCGACCTCGTGGAACTCCACCGCGCCGCCGGCGATCCGCTGGCCATAGCCATCATGGAGGAATCCCGCGATGAACTCGTGCGCCTCGTCGCCTCCGTCCGCGATCGCGCCCAGGGCCGCATCGCCGATCCATCCATCCTGCTGTCGGGGGGCCTCCTCGACCACAACCCCTGGCTTCGCGGCTCGATCCTCGAGAGGCTGAAGACAGAGTGCCCCGGCCTGAAACCGGTCGAGCCCGCCGAAAGCGCCTCCTTCGGCGCCTGCATGCTGGCCATCAACCTTCTGGGCGGGCGCGGGAATCCTTGACCGCGCCATCCCGCGCCGAAGGATGGCATTCCGGAAAATAAAAAAGCCGCCCGAGTCGTGGACCCGGGCGGCTTTTATTACCTCTATTCGGAAAATCGTGGTGGCGCAGCTCTGCGCCGGCGCTACCGCGCCGTAGTGCGCGGACGTCGCCGCGCGCCGTCGCTTATTCGCCTTCCCTCACGATCTCGATCTTGATGCCTTCGTTGGATTCGGCTTCTTCCCTGGGGGGAACGGTCACTTTCAGGATACCGTTCCTGAAAACGGCCTTCACCTTTTCCTGATCGAACTTGTCGGCGGGAACGTAGTACTTCTGCTTCTCGATGTCCTTAAGCTTAAGCCTGCGCTTGAAATAGCGGATGCCCTCGAGGGGCGGCTCCATCTCGATCTTGGCGGAAAACACCATATAGTCGCCCTGGAATGAAAGGCTTATGTTTTTCTCCTCGAAGCCGGCCACGGCGAACTCGAACACGATGCTGCGTTCCGTGGTGAGATAAATGTTCATCGGCGGATAGGAAAAATTGGGATAATAATCGGCGTTCTCGTCGGACTGGGCGTCGAACCAAGCCCCTCCCGTCGCGCCGCCGCCATGGGTTTCGCCGCCGGCGCCAAAGCCGCCCATAGGGTTGGGACCGCAGCCGTCGAATCCGGGCGCGAAATCTTTCATTTTCTCGCCGAAATCCTTGGCAGCCTCGAACACGTCGTCCAAAATGGAGCCGATGTCCACATAGGTTTTGTTGCTTTTCATCGTTTCCCTCCTTAAAGGAAACCGGAATGCCATACGTATGGCTCATCCCGTTTTTATTCGCCGGTGGCCGAAGCCCATCGCGGCTTGGGCTGTTTCCCTTTGGGGCGGAACAGCCTCATCGATTGTAAAATACCATTATTATCATCAAAAAGCAATAAAAAGCCGGCCGCCCTCGCTGAGGGCGGCCGGCCGGATCACAAAGCGGAATCGAATCGGTACATTACTTTTTCGGATAGAGCAGCGGATAGTCGTTCGCGATACCCGCAGCCACCAGATCCTCGGGGCCCACGGACCAGTTGCCTATGGGGGCTACCGTCACGGTTTCGGTCTGGCTCTCGAACCACTTGAGAAGGAAGAAGCGCAGGTCCTTCGTGGTGGCGCCGTTGACCAGCTTCATCGTCCTGATGGTCGTCGCGTCGATGCCCGCGCCCTTCTCGAGATGGCCGCCGCCGCCTGAACCGCGGTAGGAATTGATGGCCACCGTGTAGGTCGCGTCGGGATTGAAGGCTCTGCCGTCGGACATGGAAGTGATGTTGACCTTGTTGCCCACAGGCTGGGTCACGTCGATGAAATAGTTGATGCCCGCCGCCGAGTCGTAGTTGTAGTAGCGGGTCTGCGTTTGGGCGGTGTTATACCTGGCGTCGAACACCAGTTTCCCTTCCTTGTCCTTCTGGAAAGCGATGAGATGGTTGCCCTCGTTCGGCATGGTGTCGAACCAGAACCTGTAGGAATATTCGAGGAAATCCTTGATCTGCTTTCCGGTCATCGTCATCGTGTAGAGGAAATTCTCGTACACGTAGAGGTTGAACATGTCGCGGACATAGAGGGTGCCGTCGGCGCTCGTCGGTATCTTGGCGTCCGCGGAGAGCGGGGCCACGAAGGAAATGTCGGCCGCGGCAAGCCCCATGGCGGGGTCTTTGGAGAGATCGAGCTGGATTCTGTGGATGAGGTCGACGAAGGCTGAATCGCCGAACATGGAGTCGCGGGTGGTGATGACGCCGTCCATCTTGCCGATGGGACGGTCGACCCATTTCTTGATATCGTCATAGCCGGGCTGGAACTGGGCGTTGAAGTCGGGATCGGCCTTGTACTGGCCAACATCGACGAGACCGCCTCGGACGCGTTTTTCCCATTTTCCGGTCGCGTCGTTCCAGTCAAGGGTGAGGTTGACGATGGGGACTTTCCTGGCCGCGTTGAGGGCGCCGTAGATGTAGACGGTCTTGCCGTTGGGATCCTTCACTTCGATCTTTTTCTTGGTAGCAGGGTCCCATCCCATGCCATCCCAGCCGGAATGGTCGTGGCCGACGAAGATCATATCGAAGCCGGGGACCTGCTCAGCGACGATCTGCGAGGCGTTTTCGTTGAATTTGGTATCTTTCTTGACGTTGCCGTAGCTGTAGTCGACGCCGGCGTGGAAGAGGCCGACGATGACGTCAGGTTTTTCTTTCTGCTGGATGATGGGAATCCACTTTTTAGCGCTTTCCACCATGTCCTCGAACTCCATGCCCGTCCAGAACTGCGGCGGCAGCCAGTCGGGGACTTTCGGCGTAATCATGCCGAGGATGGCGATCTTTACGCCGCTCTTTTCGATGATGGAGTAGGGGGTGAAGTAGGGGCTTCCGTCCGGCTTCACGGCGTTGGCGCAGAGCACCGATGCCTGGACTTCCTCGTAGAGCTTGTCGTAGACATTGTGGCCGGCTTCGATGTCGTGGTTACCGACGCCGATAGCGTCGAACTGGAGATAGTTGAGGGCTTGCGACCAGATATGGGGGCCGTTTGTCTTTTCAAAGTTGTAGTAGTAGACGGTGGGCTGTCCCTGGAGGGAGTCGCCGTTGTCGAGAAGGATGACGTTCGGATTGGCCACCCTTTCCTCTTTGATGAGGCTGGCGATCTGGGCGAGCGATGTCGCCATCGGCTTCGCGTTGACGAAATCGTAGGGGTAAATCGCCCCATGGATGTCCGATGTCTCGATAAACGTGAGCGTAACGCTCTTTTCCGTCGGCGTTCCTTGAGCGAAAACGGACAGCGAAAGCAGCGCGACGCATAGTACCAATGCGATGCGTTTCATGATACCTCCTATGGCGAATATGATGCGATACGACGGAATATATCGTACCGCACTTCCCCTAGGCGCGCAAGGCAAAAGCCTATTTCTTGATCTAGCGGATCTGTCTCCCTCCTACCCACACCGACGCGATATTGGGCCTTGTCGTGGTGTAGACGATCTTCTGCAGTATTTTCTCGCCCGTGTCGAGATCGTCCCAGAGCCGGATCGAACCCTCCGGCGCTCTTGTGTCCACGGCGATGGCGTCGAAGTGGTAGCCGGGGCTGAAGTTGCCGATCGGAAGATCGAGGGCGTTGCCGCCTCCTGTTGTCGCGATGTAGAAGGCGTCGCGGAAATCGACCCTGCTGAAGGGTCGGCCGCGTCGGTCCTCCGGCGAGAACCTCGCGTCGTTGCCCGTCTCCAGCATGCGCGAGGCGGCGATGGACTCGCGCATAGCCTCGAACATGGAGCTGGACGGCCCGCCCGAGACGTCGGTGCCGAGGGCCACGTGCAGGCCCCGCTCGAGGGCAGCGCGCAGCGGGAACACGGCGCTCGCGAAGTAGGCGTTCGACAGAGGGCAGTGCGAGACCGCCGATCCGCGGGCCTTGAATATGTCCATGTCGCCCGCGGTGAGGTGAGGGGCGTGGCCGAGCAGGCTTTTCCGGCCTAGAAAACCGAAACTGTCCAGGGCCTCGGTATCCGTCATGCCGAATCGCTCGATCACGAAACGATGCTCCCAGTCGCCCTCCGAGCAGTGCGTCTGAACGTGGCAGCCGAGCTGCTTCGCCAGGGCTCCCAGGCCCTTCAGGGAAGCGTCCGTACAGGAGGGGATGAAGCGCGGCGACACCACGGCCAGGACCCTGCCCTCGGCGTTGTCGGGATTCGCCTTCACATAGTCGAAGAGGTCGGCCGTGCCGCGGATGGCCTCGTCGGCGGAGGCGTCCCGATAGTAGTCGGGGCACTGCTCCCTGTGGTCCATCGCGACCTTCCCGACGAGAGCCCTCTGCCCTTTTTCCAGGCAGATATCGGCGAGAATCCTTGTGGCGTCCTGGTGGATCGTGGCGTAGTAGAGGGCCGTCGTCGTGCCGATGGCGATGAGGTCGTCGACGAGAAGGGAATAGGTCGCCCGCGCGAAGGCTATATCCGCGTAGCGGGCTTCAAGGGGGAAGGTGTACTTGTAGAGCCATTCCTCGAGGGGCACGTCGAGGGCCTGTCCGAGCTGCGGGTACTGAGGAGCGTGCACGTGGGTATCGATGAGTCCTGGCAGGAGGTAGGTCCCTTCGGGAAGCCTGACGAGGTTTCCGTCATCCTGCGCCGATCGCAGCCTCGCTTCGTAGCCGGGATCGCCTGGCCTGAGGAGGGATTCGATCACGCCCTCCCTGTCGACCGCGATGAGCGCGCCGGTGAACGCGTCGACGGCCTCGCGGCGCGGCATGTGGAAGCCGTTCGCCAGGATCGTCTTGCCTCTCAGATGATTCATGGAAGTCATTGTATGCCTCCGATTCAGCCCTTCATTGCCTGTCCGCGATCAGACCATGCCGGTCAAAGTCCCGCGCTTTCGCCGCGCGATGGCAGGCCACGCGGTGGCCCGGCGCCACTTCAACCAGCCCTGGCTCATCGGCCTGGCAGTTTACCCCGACCACGGGGCAGCGCGTGTGGAACCTGCATCCATTCGGCGGATTCGACGCCGAGGGCAGGCTTCCGGAAAGGATTATCCTGGATGTCTCCCGCTTGGGATGGTCCCGCGGAACGGACGAAAGCAGGGCCTGCGAGTAGGGATGCAGGGGACCCTCGAAGAATCGCGCCGTGTCGGTTTCCTCGACGAGCTTGCCGAGATACATCACCGCGATCCTGTCGGTCACGGTGCGCACCACCGCGAGATCGTGCGAAATGAAGAGATAGGTGAGGGAATACTCGGCCTGCAGGTCCTGGAGGAGGTTTAGGATCTGGGCCTGGATGCTCACGTCCAGGGCGCTCACGGGTTCGTCGGCCACGATAAAGCGGGGTTTCGTCACGAGAGCCCTCGCGATGACGACCCTTTGTCGCTGGCCGCCCGAGAACTCGCTGGGGAAGCGGCGCGCCGAGCCTTCGGGGATCCCGCAGCGGTCGAGGATCTTCCGCGCCTGGGCCGCGGCCTCTGCCCCGGAAGCGAGGCGGTGCACGATGAGGGGCTCGGCGACGATGTCCTGAACGCGCATGCGCGGATTGAGGGAACTGTAGGGGTCCTGGAAGATCATCTGCATCTCGCGCCTCATGGACCTCATCTCGACGCTGGAAGCGGCCCTCACGTCGCGGCCGCCGAAACGTATCGTCCCGCCCGTGGGCTCGACGAGGCGGAGGATGGAGCGTCCCGTCGTGGACTTGCCGCAGCCCGACTCCCCTACGAGGGCGTAGCTTTCGCCTGAGGCTATCGAGAAACTGACGCCGTCCACGGCGCGGACATCAGGCCTTTTCTCGCCGAAAAGCTGGCGGCGGCCATGGAAGTATGTACGAAGATTCTCTATCTCGACGAGTGGCGCGCTCATGATTTCTCTCCATGGAGCCAACAGGCGACTTCCTGGCCTGGCCCGAGGAAGGATCTGGCCGGCCGGGCGCGCGTACAGATGTCCAGGGCGCGGCCGCATCGGGGGTGGAAGGGACAGCCCGCGGGGCGGGATTCCAGCGAAGGCACCTGGCCCGGAATGGCACGCAGCCTCGAGCGCTCCCTGTCGAGCGCGGGCCGCGCCTCGAGAAGGGCCTGTGTGTAGGGGTGGGCGGGCGCGTCGAAGAGCCGCTCCACTTCCGTGCGCTCCATCACCTGTCCGCCGTACATCACCATCACTTCGTCGGCGATCTCGGCGATGACGCCGAGGTTGTGGGAGATGAACAGCACTGCTATACCCCGTTCGCGCTGGAGCTGCTTGAGCAGCTCCAATATCTGGGCCTGGATGGTGACGTCGAGGGCCGTGGTCGGCTCGTCGGCAATCAGAAGTTCGGGATCCGGAGCCAGGGCCATGGCGATCATCGCCCGCTGCCGCATTCCGCCCGAGAACTGGAAGGGATATTCGTCGCAGGCCAGATCGGGCCGGGGGATGCCCACCGTGGCAAGCAGTTCCACCGCCCGCGCCCTGGCCTGCCTGGGGCCGAGCCCCGAGTGCTGGCGGACGCTCTCCGCGATCTGATCCCCGATCGTGTAGAGGGGATCGAAGGATGTCAGGGGCTCCTGGAATATCATGCCAATCCGGCGTCCGCGCACGCCGCGCAGCTCGCGTTCGGAAAGAGCGCACAGGTCCATGCCGCCCAGGAGCGCTTCCCCAGCCTCGATCCGCGCCTTCCCGGGGAGAAGCCCCAGAAGGCTCAGCGCGAGCATGGACTTGCCCGAACCGGACTCGCCCACGATGCCGAGTACGGCCCCGCTCTCGAGGACGAAGCTCACGTCGTCCACGGCGGGGAACGTGCCTCTAGCCGTGTCTATGACGGTTCGCAGGTTCCGTACTTCGAGAAGGGGCTTCGGCGACGCGCCGCGCGCCGCGCCACCCACGTTGCCGCTCACCGCATTGCTCACCGCATCGCTCACTTTTCCGCTCATCGCGCGCCCTCGCCGCTCGGGTCGTAAAAGTCGCGCAGGAAATCCCCCGCGATGTTGATCGCCAGGATGATCGCCATGAGGGCGAGACCGGGGAAGACCACGATCCACCAGGCGGCGAAAAAGGTCTGCTGAGCGTCGCTCAGAATCCCGCCGAGGGTGGGCGTGGGCGGCGGAACGCCAAGCCCGAGAAAACTGAGCGTCGCCTCGGAGATGATCATCTGCCCCAGGGTGAGGGTCGCGTTGACGAGAATGATCCCGCTGGTCTGGGGGAGTATATGGCGGAAAAGTATCCGCGTTCCGCTGCAGCCTGTGGCATGCGCGGCCTCTACGAAACTGTATTCCTTGATCCTGAGCACCTCGCCCCGCACCAGCTTGGCGAAGGTCACCCAGCCGGTGAGGCCGAGCACGAGGGCCACGTTGGTGAGGCCTGGACCTATGGCCGCCACCACCGCTATCGCCAGCACGACGAAGGGCAGGGAGAGGAGGGCGTCTACTATCCGCATGATGACGCTGTCCACCAGGCCGCCTGAATATCCCGCGACAAGGCCCAGGCAGACGCCCACCACCGTGGCGATGACGACGGCCAGGCCGGATACCGCGAGCGAGATGCGGATGGCCAGTATGACGCGGGAGGCAAGGTCCCGTCCCAGGGCGTCGGTCCCCATGAGGGCGGGCATAGTGGCCTGGCTTCCGGGGAAACTGTCGACCTTCAGGCTCGGCGGCATGAGGGAACTCATAAGGTTCTGCTTGAGAGGATCTACGGGGTAGACCGAGGCGAAAACCGCCGCGATGACGGCCAGGGCCAGCACCACGTGGGCGGCGAGCGCGAGGGGGTGCCGCAGGAGGGTCGCGAAGTACCGCCGCCTCAGGGGAGGGGCTTCCGCCCGAACTTCCGCCTGAACTTCCATTATTTCCATATTCGTACCCGCGGATCGACGATGCCATAGGCCAGGTCGAGAACCATGCTGAAGGCCAGGATGAAGAGAGCGATAAAGAAGGTGGCGGCGATGACGACGGGATAGTCGCGCCCGTAGGCGGCCTGGGCCAGCAGCTGCCCGACGCCGGGCCAGCCGAAGACGGATTCCACGACGACCGATCCGCCGATGACGAAGCGCATCTGCAGGGTCAGCTGGGTCAGCACTGGGATGGAGGCGTTCCTGAGGACATGCTTGAACAGCACGAGGCGCTCGTTGAGCCCTTTCGACCTGACCACCGTCACGAAGGGCTGCTGGAGGACTTCCAGCATGCTCGCCCTCGTCACCCTGACGATGCCCGCCAGGAGGAAGATGGCGATGGATATGCTGGGGAGGACGAGATGGGCGAGGGTGCCGTAGCCGGATGGCGGTAAAATTGGGATCATCACGCCGAAGACGAAGATGAGGAGGAGGGCTATCCAGAACACGGGCATCGATTGTCCCACCATGCTCACCAGCACGGCTGCCGTATCCGCGGCCTTTCCGCGCTTCACGGCGGCCAGCATGCCCAAGGGGATGCCGAAGACCGTGGCAAGCGCTAGGGCGGTGAAGGCGAGGAGGAGGGTCGCCGGCAGCCGCTGCAGCACCATCTTCAAGGCCGGCTGCCTGGTGTTGATCGAGTCGCCGAACCTCAGGCGCGATACTTGCGAGAGAAAATCCCCGTATCGCAGGACAAGCGGCTTGTCGAAACCGAAGGCCGCCCGCAGCTCGGCCACTTCTGCTTCTGATGCCGTCGGCGAAGCCATCATCCTGATAGGATCGCCCGAGAGGTTCAAAACGAGGAATACCACCGACACGATGACGAGGATGGTGATGACGCTCTCCATGACCCGGCGCAGTACGAATCTAAACACGGTCGACCGCCTCGGGGAAGCAGGATATCAGCCTGCCTTTCTCGGTGTCGAAAAGCCCGCGGTCCGTGATGCGGAAAAAGGGCGCGACCTCCATTCCCAGCCAGAAAAGGAAGAAGAGCGGCTGGTTCCAGGTGGCTCCGCCTGAGCGCAGCCTTTGTTCCAGGTCCTCGATCCGGGCCACGGTTTCTTCGAGGGGTAGGTCTGACATGAGCCCCGCCACGGGGAGCGGAAGCTCGGCGATCACCCGGCCTTTCTCCACGAGGACGAGGCCTCCCTGCAGCTCGATCACGCGATTGGCCGCCAGGATAATGTCGGCCTTCCGTCTGCCGAGGGCGATGATGCTGTGGTGATCGTGGGCCTGGCTGACGGCTATTCCGCCTTCGCGCAGTCCGTAGTTGCGCAGGAAACCCTTTCCGAGGAGTTCCTCATGCCGCCTGTTGGCGCAGATGAGATAGGAAAGGTTTTCGTCCGAACCGGGAAGATCGACGTCGCCCCCGCGCACCGGCACCCTCGTCTCGACGAGGCGGGTAAAGCGGGTGGCCTCTTCCAGTTCTATCGCCCTGATGAGGGTAGTATCGCCGCCGTAGGCTTCAGGCAGGAAACGGAGATCGGCCTCGGTGATCGGGGAACGGAGGATGGTACGCGTCAGCCGCGGGGAGTAAGCGTGCCTGGAAGCTTGGGCTTCCGGCCGGGGGCTTGGGCTCTCGTAGCCGTCAATAGGCTTGCCCGAGGCGAAGGTGCCTTCGAGCTTCAGGGATTCCGGGGAATCGAAGACGAGGATGTCGGCGTAGGCGCCGGGGCGCAGGGCGCCGATGAGCTCTCCTAGCCGGTAGTGTTCCGCCACGTTGCTTGAGACCATGCGCAGCGCGTCCGGCACTGATATTCCTGCCTTGATCGCGAGCCGCACCTTCTTCAGCATGTAGCTTTCAGGCTTCATGTGGGTGATCAGCATGTCGTCGGTCACGAGCCCCACCCGGGCGGTGGGCAGGCCTTCGCGCGGCAGGACCTCGACGAGGCTCTCCACCTCGCGGGCTATCGTGCCGTTCCGGAGCATGACGAAGACCCCTTTCCGGATCTTTTCGGCCACCTCGTCCTGCCTGCGCGGCTCGTGATCAGAGCTCAGGCCCGCCGCGAGGCAGGCGTCGAGCTCGGCGCCGCGAATATGGAAAAGATGACCTTCCGGCGTCCGCCTGTTCTTCACCGCGTGGGTGAGAAGGGACAAATCGCTGGGCCTTCCCTCCGCGAGAAACTTCACGATCTCCTGGCCGTTGACTTCCGCGAGCCCCACCGTATCGGCCTCCCGCAGCAGCGTGAGGGCTTCGACCTGGGTGAGGGTGCTCAAGGTGTGCTGGACCTCGGGAAGGAAGGGAAGCTCCATCGGGGTCATGAAGAGGACTTTCAGGTCGGTGCCGCGCAGGGTCTCGAGCATTTCCCTCAGGCCCGGCTCACCCGCTATCGCGCCGACCTCGTGGAAGTCGGTGAAGACCGAGGTGACCCCGCATCGGAGCGCCGCCTCGGCGAAATGCGGAGGATCGGCAAGGGAACTTTCGACATGGATGTGACCTTCGACGAAACCTGGCGCGAGGAACTTGCCGCCGACATCGATCACCCTCGTTTCGAAAAGGCAGGGCTCCTCGGTGATCCTGGCGATGAGGCGTCCCTTGATCCATATATCGCCGGCGAGCGTTTCCCCCGTGAAGACATTGAGATACCTGCCTCCTCGGAGGATCAGGTCGGGCGGCTCTATTCCTAGAGCCGCCCGACCCGTCGCGAAGCGCTCGCCGTCATCGGGGAAAAAACCCTTGTACATCGCTGAACCGGCTCCAGCGTTCCCGCCGCACCCGGCGCACTCAGCGAAGTTTGGCATCGTATATATAGAGGAATTCGTCCGATCGCGGCTTCCAGTCCATGCGGCTCGATAGTCCATAGAGCACGGGCTGCTTGTAGAGGAAGATCGCCGGGGCGGCTTCGTAGATCAGGGCTCCCGCCTTGGCGTACAGGCTCTTGCGCAGGGCCTTGTCCACCGTCTCGTTCGCTCCGGTCAACAGCTTGTCGATGGCGGGATCCTCGATGGTCCTTAAGAGGCTGCCTGACTTGGTGATGAAGTTGAAGACATAGGAGGCGTCGAATACCGGGTTGCCCCAGCCGACGAAATACATCGGCGATGTCTTGTGGGAGAAGAGGGCTCCGTTGAAGGCCCCGAATTCCATGGTGTTGATCTCTGCCTTGACCCCGACTTCGCCGAGGTAGCCCGCTATGGCCTGCACCACGGCGCTGTCGTTGATGTAGCGTCCGCTCGTGGCGTCCATCTTGATGCTGAACCCGTTCGGGTAACCGGCGTCGGCGAGGAGCTGGCGGGCTTTCTTGGGATCGTAGGGATAGGGCTTCACGTCAGGGGAGAAGCCGAAGTCGCGGGAGGTGAGCAGGGTCGCGGTTTCCTCGCTTGCGGGGCCAATGAGCCTGCTGATGATCGTCTTCTTGTCCACCGCGTAGTTGAGGGCCTGCCTGACGCGTACGTCCTTGAGCGGTGAGTCCTGGACGGTGTCCAGGCCGATGAGGAGAACGCGGGTTCCGGTAACGGAGGCGAAGCTGGCCTTGGGATTGGCGTCGATCTGGCTCTTCGCGGAGACGGGAGGATCGACGATGAGGTCGGCCTTGCCGCCCAGGAGAGTGGCGACTCTGGAGGCCGCCGAGCTCACGGTCTGGAACTCGACGAACTGAGCCGGAGCCGGGGTCTTCCAGTAATTGTCGTTCCGCCTGAGCACGATCCTGTTGCCCCTGTCCCAGCGGACGAACTGATAGGGACCGGTGCCGACGGGTTCTTCGTTGAACTTCTGGGCTCCGACTTTTTCCCTGTAGAGGGGAGGCACGATCTGGAGTTCGGAGAAGTAGTGGTCGGCGAGGGGGAAGGGGCGCTTGCCGATGATGCGCACCGTGAGCTTGTCGATGACGTTCACCTGGCCGATCCAGTTGAGGTCGTTGGCCCTGGTGGATTTGCTCGCGGGGTCGAAGATCTTGTCGACCGTGTATTTGACCGCGTCGGCGGTCAGGGCTTCGCCGTTGTGGAATACGACGCCTGGCCTGAGTTTGAATAGCCATGAGGTGTCGCTTTCGCGGACATAGCTCTCGGCGAGGGCCGGCACTACCTGTCCGTCGGGGGTTTTCAGAAGAAGCGAATCGAAGATGTTGAGGGTCACGTTGTACGCGGGAACGGTCCGGTTCGTCACGGGATCCAGCCCCGTGGGCTCAGCGGACTGTATGACGACGAGGGGATCCTTCTCGCTCCCTGCCTGCGCGAAGAGGCTGGCAGTGGATCCGAAGAGCATTGCCACGATAGCCGCCATGATGACTAGACGAAAACTTGTACCGCCGCGACGAAGCATTCGACACCTCCTGCTGCATATAAATGCAGAATATGAATGGTAAACCGGTTTCGGAGAGGATTCTCCGCGATCCTGGTTTAGAGCAGTCCAAATATTTTTATTGCACTGACAATATCGCCAATGGAAAAGCTCTGTCAATAAGAATATTTATGCAGAAACCAGCCCCATGAAGTGGCTCGCCTTCCCCCAGCCTCCGCTGTATACTCTCCACCCATGCGGAACACCGAAATCTCCGAAATAAGGCTGATGCGCGATATCGAAACCATAGCAGAATGGAACGAATCCGACCCCGCCGCCGGATACGACCGCCCCACGTTTTCCCCTTCATGGAAGGCGGCTCGCGATTACGTCATCGAGGAAGCCCGGAAACTGGGCTGTTCGGTGAGGACTGACCCTATCGGAAACGTCCACGCGCGTCCTTCAGCCCTCTCCTGGGATGAGCCCGCCTGGCTCTGCGGATCGCACATCGACACGGTGCCGAGCGGCGGGAAATTCGACGGGGTTGTCGGCGTGGTCGTGGCCCTCGAACTCCTGAGGACAAGGCCCAAGGCCGCCCTGGAGCTCGTGATTTTCGCCGAGGAAGAGGGTACCACCTTCGGCATCGCCATGCTGGGAAGCCGTGCCTGGGCGGGAACGATAGAGATAGAACAAATCAGAAAACTGAAGAATCGCGCCGGAATCGATATTGTGACCGCCGGAAAGGATTTGGGCGTCGCGCCTGACATGATCCGCGCCGGGAGCTTCGGCTTTCCCTTAGGCCGCTATAAAGGCCTCCTCGAAGTGCATGTTGAGCAGGGCTTGGGCTTGTGGAAAAAAGGCTTGCCCCTCGCCGTGGTCACCACGGTCAACGGGAGGAGACAGTACTCGGGGCAATTTCAGGGAGTTGCCAACCACGCGGGCTCGACAGCCATGTCGGACCGATTCGACGCCCTCGCGGGAGCCGCCGAGCTCATTCTCGGCCTTGAGGCTCTGGGAAGGGAAATAGACCGCGTCCACCCCGGATCGACCCTGACGACAGGAGCCTTGACCGTGTCGCCCAACGCGGTGAACGTCGTCCCTGGGAGGGCTGACTTCATGCTCGACTTCCGCTCGCCTTCCAATGAAGCCCTCGCCTCGGGCGACGGCTCGATCCGACAGCTCCTCTCCTCCATCGGGGAAAAGCGGGGCCTTCAAACCCGGATCGAATGTTTCGAGAACCTGCCGGCCTTGCCCTTCGACCCCGATCTCTGCGATCGCCTGCGCAAGGCTGGAGCCGAATTGGGGATTCTCCTCCCCGACGCCTCGAGCGGGGCTTTGCACGACAGCGCCATCATCGCCCCCTTCCTGCCCACGGCCATGCTCTTCGTGGCAAGCAAGGACGGGATAAGCCACAACCCGGCCGAGTTCAGCAGGTCCGAGGATATCGCCGCGGCGGCGCGCATCGTGGCCGCAGCCATAGCCTGAAGGTTTGACTTCGGAATCAGGGTTTCCGTACCTCGAAAGTCGGCAGTGGCTTCCCCTCGCAGACGGTCAGGCGCGGCGGCTGGATGCCATAAAGCAGATATTCGGCGATCGGCCTATCGACGTTGTCGTCCCCGTAGGGCAGGAGGACGAAATGCTGGAATTCGCGTTTCACGACGATCAGGCTGGCGTTGGGCAGAGCCGCGAATGTTTTCAATGCCCCTTCCAGGATCGTATAGGGATCGAACTCCGACTGCAGCATGACGAAGCCCCCGGCGCGGGCTGTGGTATCGACGGGCGGCCGCTGTACCCTTTGACCGCCCCAGTACAGGCAGGGATTCTCGATGCCTGAGCCGCCGAAAAGGGGGTAGAGTTCGGCGTTGAAAGCGCTTGCCTGAACCCAGGCGTCGGCGTCGTACGAGGTTCCCGCGTCGTTGCATTGCACGGCCCAGCCAACGGCGTCGAATGAATCCATGTCGACGGTGCCGGTCTCCATCCGCAGCTTTTGGAAATAATCCTTGCCGATCGTCTTGGCCCTATCAAGCACCAGATCGCGGAAGTCCGGAGGGACTCCCCATTCATTCTTCTCGAGCAGGGTGTTGAGCGATTCCTCCGTTTCGGGCGAATAGGCGCCGAGCAAGCCTTGCACGGTCTTCGCGGCATAAAAGGTGAACAACGTGACGTGTGCGTTGACGGATTGGGCGATGGTCTCGTGCAGGAGGGCCGATGTCACATCGAGCAGATTCCCCCGCAGCGAACGGAAGGCCTGACGCACTTCCTCGGCGGAGCCGCCGAGCTTGAAGACTTCCGGATTTTCGGCGGCGTAGGGGGCCAGAATCTCGTCCATCACCCTCTGCATCGCCATTTCCTGCGGCAACAGCGTATCGTTGAGCTTCGCGGTTATATCGGTGTTGCCGATCATCACCATGCGCCCGACCCGCTCGGGAAAGAGGCCAGCGTACCAGGTGCCGAGCCATGTCCCGTACGAGATGCCCAGATAGTTCAGTTTGTCGTCGCCTAGCGCGCACCGTATGATATCCATGTCGCGGGCGGTGGCGTCGGAGTTGATATAGGGCGTCAACGGATTGCTCAGGCAGGCCTCCGCTCTCAGGCGGGCGTTGAGCAGGTTGTTTCGCGCGTTTTCCGCGCCCTTGTCGGCGACGAGGATGCCGGCGGGCATCAGTTTTTCGTCTGACGTACAGCGCAATCGCGTGCTGGAGCCGGTTCCCCGCGGCGAGAAGCCGACCAGGTCGTAGCATTGCGCGATCTCCCTGAAAAGCTTGCCGGATTCGCTGTCCGTGGCGGGGTTGGCCTCTCCCCATAGATAGCCGAACAGCAGGCTGTAAGGCAGACCATCCTCTCCCGGCCCGCCCGGGTTGATGAGGATGGCGCCTCGGCGCCGCTGTGGATCCCCCGCCGCCACCTTGAGAAGGGCGACTTCGATGTCGCCGCGCTCGGGATCGGCGTAGTTGAGCGGAACCTTTATGGTGGCTCGGCTCGCCCTCTCGCCGAACATGGTCAGCAGCCCTTTGTAGTCGTCGCTCAAGGTGCCAGGGTCGCAGGCTTCCCATGCCGGAACCTGGTTTTCATAGACAGCCAGCAGGTTGGACGCTTCATCAGCGTTGCTCGCGCTCGCCAGAAGAAAGCCTATCATCAACAGCAGTGTTCCACGGACTAAAAACCTTGATCGTTGCATCATCATCACGCCCCACGTGTTTTCATCGTTAAGAATTCCAGAAATCTTTGCCCGCGCTCCCCCGATTGTCAAGCACATTTTTTTGCGGGTGCCAAACCAAAAACTTCTTGATGTTCCAGGATTAGAAGCTAGCGCGACCCATCAGCGAGAGGGGCCGCGTTCAATCGTTTCTTGATTTGCTTCCATTGAGGAAGATGGAGCGTCATGAGCGCCTTGAATCGCGCATCGTGGCGCCGTTCCAGCAGATGCACGAGCTCGTGGACGACGACATACTCGAGGCATTCGGGCGGTTTTTTCGCGAGTTCCAGGTTGCACCAGAGGCGCCTGGCTTTGACGTTGCAGCTGCCCCATCGGGTCTTCATCTTCCGTACGCCCCAGGAAGCGGCTTTCACGCCGAGCGCAGGCTCCCACTTCGCGATCAAAGGGGCTATCTCAAGCTTCAGCTGCTTGCGGTACCAGCGGTCGAGGAGGTCTCGCCGATGCCCGACCTCCGATCCGGCGCGAAGGGCCAGCTCCATCGTATCGAGCCCTTTTAAAGCGACGCTTTCGCGTCCCGCGACTTCCCGGATCGCGAGGCTGTATCTTTTCCCTTGAAACCAATGCGTCTCGCCCTCCGCCATCTCGCGTTCCGGTGGGCGAACCTGGCCCACGAACTTCTCCTGGTGACTCCTGATCCACGCGAGGCGCTCGACCACCGCGAGCTTGACAGCCTCTGCGCCCACCCAAAAGGGAACGGCCAAACGAACCCTGCCATCCGGCGGGTAGACGGTGATACGCAGCTGTCTTATCACCTTACGGACCACCTCGACCTGGATGCCCGCGACGTCGATATAGGATGACTTAATAATCTTCTTCACCATTCCGCCGAGCTTTTTGTCGCTTCGCCATCGCTTTTGGGATTTAGCACAAGCTCAAGTCTTAACGCGGCGAGTAGGTGTCGAAGGCTTTTCACGGAACATCGGTCAGGTTCTGTCTCGAGAGCGGAGATGGTTTTTGGCAGTAGCCCAACAAGCCCGGCAACTTCTTTCTGCGTGAGATTGAGTGCCTTTCGCCGGCTTCTCAAGGTATGTGCAAGCTGTTGCGGCGTGAAGACGAAGTTCTCCATATATCCCCCATAAGGTATATATCAAGAATATACCCCATAGGGTTTATGGCTGCAATATGCTTTTGTACCTAGTCAAAGAAGCTCATGGAAAATTTCAGAGTCTTCACCAGGTAAACGACCTCGAACTCCATAATGCCGGGAACTGATATCAATTTATCCGATAAAAACTGTGCATATGTTCCGTGTCTTCAAACTGGGCCATGACAAATATCTGCCATTGGCCTGTAATCAAGCTCACATGCCTAACATTGGCTTAACCCACCAGTTGCCGAGTCGGGTTGAAGCGATTGTTAGAAGCTTCTTTCTGCTTATTGCCTATAGAAGTCTTCTTTTACTATATCCATATAAATATCATCATGCCGTTCATTATTATAGTAATGCGAGCTCCTTCTTACACCCATTACTTTAAACCCTACTTTCTTATAACTCTTTTGTGCTCGTACATTATAGTCATACGTCTTCAACATTATGTTCTCCAGTCCCAATATCCTAAAAGCATAATCCACAAGAAGTCTTAATGCTTCAGTCCCATAGCCTTTGCCCCAATAGTCTTGATTCCCGATGAAGATTCCTACTTCTGCCGTTTTATGAATATGATTGAGACTCATAAGTCCAACATTGCCGATTAAAGTATCAGTCTCTTTATCGATAATGCCATACACATGCTCTTTTGAAAGCCTAATCAAGGCTTCTTTCTCAGTTTCATAGGTAAGAACGCTTGTTCCTACAAGGAGGTATTTGTAAACATCCTCACAGTTCAGCCACTCGAGATAGAGATTAGTGTCTTCGAGATCGATTGGAGAAAGATAGCATTTGTCACCAACGATTTTCTTGATATGCATAGTACGCTCCAATGTAGATTCTTCATCCCCGGCGCCGGAGGCGTCTTTCTAACAACAATTCGTGTGTTCCGTATAACTCCTAAGCCATCATTCTACCCCACTCCGGAATCCATGCAAGCCTCAATTCTTGTTTAAAAAGAATTTATCCTTACGTAATTACTCAAGATATCAATCTCGCAATAGTCTTTGCTCTTTAGTTTGCACTTTTTGAATGCTATATTCTTAATATATGCCACTCCACATCGGCACCTGTTCCTGGAACTATGACTCCTGGGTTGGGCTGGTGTACGACCAGCCTGAACCGCGATCCATCGACTACCTTGCCACGTACGCGAAGCGCTTCAGGATGGTCGAAGTCGATTCCTGGTTCTACAAGATTCCGACCATCAGGGAAGTTGAGGAGTACTCGGCCGCCGTCGATCCGGGGTTCAGCTTCATCGTCAAGGCGCCCCGGGATATCACGCTTACGCATAAGCGGGGCGGCATGGAGCCGAATCCCGCATTCCTCTCGGCCGAGCTTTTCGGTCACTTCCTCGAGAGGCTCGCGCCGATCAAAGGCCAAGTCGGCGCTATCATCCTCGAATTCGAGTATCTGAACCGCCAGAAGATGCCGGGGCAGCAAGCCTTCATCGATGCGTTGCGCGTCTTCCTCGATCGCGTGTCCAGGGATATTCCCATCGCCCTGGAGCCGCGCAACGGGCCTTACCTCGACGAAGCTTGGTTTTCCTTCCTGGCTGAGGCCAAGGCCTCACATGTCTTCTCGGAAAAGCTGTATATGCCGCCCATCGTCGAGCTCTACACGCGCTACTCGAGGCTTCTTAACGATCTCGTCATCATTCGCCTGCTCGGCGGCGACCGGAAGAAGATTGAGGAAGCTTCGGGCGGACGCTGGGACAAAATCATCGATCCGAAGCCTGAGCTCCCCCATATTGCCGCGATGGTCTCGGACCTGGTCTCGTCGGGGCGCGAGGTCCGGATCGACGTCAACAATCATTATGAAGGATCGGCGCCGGAAAGCATCGAAAGGTTGAAGGGTTTTCTGCTATAATCCTCTCAAGCACATATCTTGGGAGAATTTCGATGAAGAGTCTGTTCCGCGTCAGTGTTTTTACCATTATTGCCCTGAATCTGGGCGGAACGCTTTTCGGATTGGAGTCGGGCTGGCTTCTGTTCCTGGCCGCCGCGGCGGCTCTCGTATCGGGCTTTCCCTTGATGAGCAAGGGCTTCCAGAAGGCTGCCATCGTGTTCCTTGCCCTCGGGATTGTCATGCTCGCCCTGGGGCGCCAGCCCTTCGATGTCTGGATGAAGTCGGCATCCTCCATGACCAACATCATCGCCATCGTGGCCGTTATGCAGACCTTCATCGTCCCGATAAAGGTGGGCGGCTACGATATGGCCATCAAATCCTGGATGGAAGGCAGGTTCAAGCGCACATCTTCACTCTTTCTCTTCATGACCTTCACGATCCACATCCTGGCCTGTTTTCTCAATCTGGGCGCTCTCCCCGTGACGGTGGGCCTCTTCGAGGAAACCTTGAAGGCTCGAGTCTCGGACTGGAGGCGCTTTTACGCCCGAGTATCCACGCGGGGCTATGTTCTTGCCGCCCTCTGGTCGCCGGGAGCCGTGAACCTCTCCCTCGTGGTGCAGGCGAGCGGGCTGACATGGTCGAAGGTATTCGTGCCCGGCTTCATCCTGGCCTGCCTGGGGATGGGAGTATCCTATTTCGCGGAAGTCTTCGGTAAGCAGGAAAAGGAAGAGCTGCCGGCAGAGCGCCGCGATGCCGAGGACTTCGCCGGCGCCGAAGCCCTGGTCGGCCAGCTGCCGGGACCGGAAAAAGTGGCTGGCGGCGGCAGAATCGTCCATATCCTCGTCGTCGCGGGAGCCTTTGTCCTGGCTGCCGCCCTTCTGGAATGGTTCCATATCGGTGCCGCGTCGGGGCGGACGGTATTGGCGGGCGCCCTCATCGTCATCTGCTGGATTTTAAGCCAGGCCAAGAAGCCGGGCATGAAAGAGGCCCTCAAGACACAGTGGCTCCAGGGCACCCTCAAGGTGGCCGATATAGCGCCTTTCTTCGTCGCCATGGGCGTATTCTCGGGCGCTCTCGAGGTGTCGGGCCTGCTCGAGCGGGCCGCCCCCTTTCTCAAAGCCGCCGCTGGCTCCCTGGGCGCCGCTTCCATCATCTTCATCGCCCTGGGGATCGTCGCGGGCTCTATTATCGGGCTGCATCCCTTCATCACGATCCTGCTGTTCGGGAAGGTGCTGGCCCTCATAGCCCTTCCCCTCCCGCCCATCACGGTGGCGCTTTCCCTGGCCGTCGGCGGGGCGGCGGCCTACATGGTCACGCCCTTCGCCGGCGTCATCATGACTATTTCCAGGTTGATCGACACCAAGGCCGTCGACGTAGCCCTGCGCTGGAATTGGCGCTTCAGCCTTCTCTTCCTGGCCGCGGGACTTCTCTACGCTTTCGGTTGGGGGGCTTTGTTCGGCTGAGCCTGCTGCTCGAGAGCGAGGATGAGAAGTCTTTTCAGTTCGTCGATCATGAAAAGAGGTATATTGAGAATATTCCCATCCAGTCGAAGATTATTCAGGGAGAATCGTATCTTGATCGGCGTGTCGGCACTATATTTCTGGCCATAGAGAGCCAAACTTTTTGAACGTACATTTCGATCGGCCTTCACTTCTACGGGGATTATCAAGTTTTTCCATTGTATGAGAAAATCCACTTCGGCTAGTCCACCAGAACTCCAGTATCGAGGAGTCTCGCCCAGCAGTGCGACCAATCCTTGCAAGACATAGTTTTCCGTCAACGCGCCTTTGAACTCCGTGAAAAGACGTACGCCATCCCCGAAGGCCGATGGATCCAGCTGAGCCTTACGACGTAGTATTCCCACATCGGCCATATAGATTTTAAATGCCGATCCGTCTTCATATGCCGACAAAGGAAGGCCGGGTTTCGAACATCTGAACACCTTATGGGCGAGCCCCGCGTCGCATAACCACGCGAGGGCGTCTTCGTATTCCCGAGCCCTTGCTCCCGTCCTCATCGCATTATAGAGAAACTTTTTATTTTCCCTGGCTAGCTGGGAAGGAATGGAATTCCAGATCATGCCGAGTTTGGGGATATCTTTTACCGGCGCATGCTTCGAAAAATCGAGCGCATAGGCATCCAATATTGCGCTCAGCACCTCCTGAACCCGCCCCGCATCTCGATGTTCTGTCCAAGCTAGAATCGATTCTGGCATGCCTCCCGTCACGAAATATGCCTTGAGCCTTTCAATAAGCGGGTTGAAAAAAGCTTCTGGAATGGGACCGATAGACTCCAGGCCATGCAGGTACTCGACAAGATTCTTGTCTCCATTGGCGGCGAGGAATTCCGAAAACGACATAGGCCGGACATTTAAAAAATCCACCTTCCCGACGGGAAAGGAGCTTGGCTTCGATAGCGCGATTCCCAGCAACGATCCCGCGCAGGCGATATGGTATTCGGGGGCATTTTCCTGAAAATACTTCAGCGAGTTCAATGCCGAGTTGCATTCCTGTATTTCATCGAAGACGATAAGCGTCTTGCCAGGATGGATGGGCTGACCATGCAACATGGAAAGATTGGAGATGATTCTTCCTGCATCCTTTGTGGTTTCGAAGAAAGAGGCTATCTCCGGCCTTTCCTCAAAGTTAAAATATGCCAGATTTTCGTAGTATTTTGTGCCGAATTCCTTGAGAATCCAGGTTTTTCCTACCTGACGCAGTCCTCTCATGACAAGAGGTTTTCGGTGTCGGGAATCCTTCCATCGCACAAGATATGCCATGACATCTCGTTCCATTCCGTTCTCCTGTTTTATAGAGTATACACTATTAGATCAAGATTATGTGAAAAAAATCACATTATCTTGACCTAATGTGTGATTTTGAGTGTTCAGTCAGGCAAAACTGAAGAATCAGGTATTGTAGAACTCCGGCCTGCGTTCGGCGAAGACGTCGTTCATGGCGTTGATGCGCTTGTTCCGCGCGAGGCTGGGGTCGATATCGGCGACGAGGACGGCCTCCTCGGTCTTGGGGCCGCGCAGGAGGTACTCTCCCTTGGGCGACACGAGGACCGACTCTCCCGTAAAGGTGAGGGCTTCGGCTTCGCGAGCCTCGGTGCCGACGCGGTTGGCCGTGGCGATATAGACGCGGTTCTGGAGGGCTTGGGCAAAGTCGGCCTGCTGGCAGGATGGCATCACCAGGTTGGAGCAGTGGGCGATGATGTCGGCGCCGGCGAGGGCCAGGGTCCTGAAGCTCTCGGGGAAGAACCAGTCGAAGCAGATGGCCATGCCTACCTTAGCTCCCCTGAATTCGAAAAAGGTGAAGCCGAGATCGCCTGGCGTGAAGAAGAGTCTTTCCTTGTAGAAAAGATGGGTTTTCCGGTACAGGTATTCCCGCCCGTCGGGAAGGATGGCAAGGGAAGAGTTGTAGAGCCTGCCGTCTGCGGCCTTTTCCGGAAAGCCGAAGACGATGCCCGCGTCAAGTTGTCGCGCTGCCTTCCTGAACGCGTTAATTGACTTACTCTTGAGCGGATCGGCGAGGCTGGCCGTTTCCTCCGCGGAAATGAACTGGTAGCCCGAGTAGGAAAGTTCGGGGAGAATGTAGAGGTCGACCGGCGCTGACTCCATCTGCGCGATGAGCGATTCCACATTGGCCTTTTTCTCGCCGAAAACGGGGTGGTTCTGTACCAGGGCTACGCGCACGGCTCCTCCTCTCCAGCAATTCTTATCTACTCATCCTTATCGAAAGGCATGCCCAGCGCCGCGGGCGGCGTGGCGTTGAGCGCCATCAGAACCTTCGCCACGTCGCGTCGCACGGATTCGGGCAGCCGCGAGAGTGTTCTCTCCACCCACTCGGCGTTGCTGATGTTGACGAGGAGGAGGGTGAGGATCATGAGGGGGAAGGGCGCCACCTGCAGCACCTGTGAGGGGACGTTGGGCATGAGGGGCTGCAGGACGAGGCCGAGCCACTGCAGGAGCGAGAAGAAATAGGCCCCGATCGCGGCCCTGAAGGGCGTCCAGCCGCCGAATATGGTGATCGAGAGGATGATCCAGCCTATGCCGTCCAGGCCCGAAATCGTGCCTTTCCAGCCCGCCTTCACCGAGAGCGAATAGATGGGGCCGGCGAGGCCGGCTATCGCCCCGCCCAGGATCGTGTAGACGTAGCGCAGGCGGTTGACGTTCGCCCCGCGCACGTAGGCCGCCTTGGGATTCTCCCCCAGGCCTTTCAGCATGATGCCGGGCTTCGTTCGTTCCATGTAGAACCAGGAGAGGATGATGAGGAGGAAGCTCGAGTAGGTGACGATGTCGTGGCGGAAGAAGAGGGTGCCGACCACGGGGATGGAGCTCAGGCCCGGTATGGGCAGGAGGTTGAGGCGAGGGCCGGGCATTCCCATGATGGGGTTGCCTAGGAAGTAGGCGAGATCGCGGCAGAGCATGGCGAGGACGTAGCCGACGGCCACCTGGGACTGCTTGAGGGTGATGCTCGTGAAGGCGACGACGAGGGCTACGGCCGCGCCGATAGCCGCTCCCGCGAGGAATCCCAGCGCGAGGCTGCCCGTGGCGAGGGAGGCGGCGAAGCCGCCCATGGCCGAGAGGAGAATCATGCCGTTCATCGCCAGGTTCGAGACGCCGGCTTTTTCGGTGATGGTCTCGCCGAGGACGCCGAAGAGGATGGGCGCCGAGGAGCTCAACACCCCGGAAAGGCCGAATAACAGCGCGTCGTTGGTCATGGATTCCCTCTCTTTTTCTGGAACTTCATCCTCAGGCCGTTGCCGATGAGGACGAAGAGGACGAGGAAGCCCTGTATCACGCCCGCGAGGGACGAATCGAGCTTGAGCACGATGGGTAGCTGTATCGAGCCCACGGTGAGGGCGGCGAAGAAGAGGGCGACGGGGCCGGCCCATACGGGGCTGAAGTTGACGAGCATGGCCACCATGAGGCCCGTGTAGCCGTAGCCGCTCGAAATCGAAGGGATGAGGCGGTGGTAGACCGAAGTCACCTGGACGGCCCCGGCGAGGCCGGCGAAGGCGCCGCAGAGGGCGAAGGAGAGGAGCATGTGCTGCCAAGTGGGTATGCCGAGGAGGTATGCAGATTTCGGGTTTTTTCCCACTGCCTTGAGCTTGAGGCCGAAATAGCTGCCCCTCAGCAGTACCAGGGCGATGACGATGGTGACCGCGGCTATGGCAAGCGGTATCGGGGCAAGCCTTGATTGGGCCGAGAGTGTCGGCATCCAAAGTTCCGGCTCGAAGGGGAGGGTGCCCGACATGGAAGCGACGCCGGGGCGTTTCCATGGCCCGAAGATGAGCCAGAGGTTGAGGGCCGTGGCCACGAAGTTGAGCCCGAGGCCTCCGAATATCTCGTTCACGCCGCCGAAGGTCTTGAGGACGCCGGCGAGGAGAGCCCATAGGAGGCCGCCCAGCATGCCCGCGGCGACGGAAAGCGCGATGACAGCGCCAGGCGGGAGAGCCGTGCCCTGAAGGACGCGCATCGCCCAGGTGCAGAATATGGCGCCCAGGGTTATCTGCCCTTCGATGCCGATGTTCCACAGGCCTCCGGTGAAGGTGAAGAGAAGTCCCGCCGTGGCGAGGATGAGGGGCACCCAGGAGACGAAAACGTTGGCCGCCACGTTGGGCGATCCGACCGCTCCCTGGATGATGTTCCCGTATGCCTGGAGGGGATCGTTGCCCGTCAGGGCGACGATGGCCGACGTTAAAAGAAGCGCGAGGAAGACTGATCCCGCGCCGAAGGCCAGTTTCGTGCCTTTGTCGTCACGCATGGCTCGCCTCCTCGAATGATTCCCAGCCGACGCCGCCGATAAGCTCGCCCAACTTCTGGACGTTGAGCGATTTTGAGTCTATGGCGGGAGAGACCTTGCCCGCGAAGAAGACGAGGACCTTGTCGCTGTACTGGAGAATTTCGTCGAGATCAGAGGACAGGAAAAGGATGGCCGTGCCCGATGAGCAGCGCTCTTTCAGCTTGCCCCAGATATAGATGGTGGATTCGATGTCTAGGCCCCTCGTGGGATGCTCCACGAGGATGAGGCTGGCGGTTTCCGGAAGAAGGGAGAGCAAGGCCCTCTGCTGATTGCCTCCGGAGAGGGATTCCACGGGGCTGTCGGGCCTGCCCTTTATGTTGAAGGCCGAAATGCGCGCTTCCGACAGGGCGCCGGCGGCCTGCCGGTCTATGAAGGCTCCGCCCATCTTTGTGGACAAAATAAAGTGCTCGGAGAGGGTCAGGCCTGGCACGAGGCCCTTCTCGAGCCGCGCCGCGGGCAGGTAGGCGACGCCCATCCGCTTGTAGTCGTGGTAGGTTTTGCCGTTCATCGGTCGTTCGTCCTCATCGAGGCAGAACTGCCCGCCCGCGGGCTCTACGAGGCCTCCGCAGGCTCTCAGGAAGAGATCCTGGCCCGAGCCTTCCATGCCGGCGATGCCGATGATTTCTCCCGCCCTGACCTCGAGGTTCACGTCCTTGATCCTGAGGCGGATGGAGTCCACGGAACCGGTCTTGACGGTGAGCACTTTCCTCCCCGGGGCTGTCCTGGACTTGGGTGCGAGCTCCACTTCCTTGCCGAACATCATGCGCACAAGGGCCGCCTTGTCGAAGGGGGCTTCCACGGCGCCGACAAGGGCTCCCTGCCTGAGGATGGCGGCCCTCGAGCAGAGAGCTTCCACATCCTCGAGTTTGTGGGAGACGAAAAAAACCGTCATGCCCTCGGAAGCGAGCTTGCGCAGGGCCGCGAATAGCTTTTCCTTCTGCGTCTGGCTTATGCCTGTCGTGGGTTCGTCCAGGATGAGGACCCTGGCGCCCAGCCAGAGAAGGCGCAGTATCTCGAGCTGCTGGCGCTCGCCGACCGTGAGGGAGGCGACGCGGGCGTCGGGGGAGAGGCTGAAATCGAAACGGGCCGAGAGGGCGGAGAAGTCGGCGAGCGCCCTGCGGCGATTCGGCACGAGGCCTCCAGGGCTTCCGAGGAGGAAATCGTCGATGATCCTGAAGGGAGGAAAGTCGAGGGGGTCCTGGTGGAGCATTCCGATGCCGTTCTTTATCGCGTCATCGGGGGAGTCGATGCGCAGGATCCGTCCGTCGAAGAGTATTTCGCCCGAGTCGGGGCGTAGAAAGCCCGAAAATATCTTCATCAGCGTGCTTTTTCCGGCCCCGTTCTCGCCCAGGATGCCCTGGATGCTGCCGGGGGGAATGGTCAGCGAAATCGTGTCGTTGGCCTTGAGGGCGCCGAAGGTTTTGGTTATGCCGCGCAGTTCAATCGTCATTGGGCACCTTTGAAAAAAATAAATATGGCAGCCCGAGGAAACCTTTCGATCCCTCGAGCTGCCTCTGTTTCGCTCTATCCTTTCGTTACTTGGAAACGCTCTGTCCCGTCATGCCTTCGAGAAGCTGGGGCAGATACCATATCTGCTGGTCAGTGGCCTTCTGGCCTTTCTTGAGATAGACGGATCCGTCCTGAAGGTTCAGCGGCCCGCTCCAGAGGTTCAGGCCCTTGGCGAGTTCGCCTACGAACTTGTCGACGCCGTCGGAAGCGGTCTTGCTGAGGGCGCCCTTGTTGAAGCCCACGGCCGAGGTGTCGGGATTGTTGATGTTTTTCCAGTCCGGGCTGTTCCACTCGAAGTGGGCTTTCCAGGTTCCTGCCATGGCTTCTTTCACGGCCTTGACATAGGCGGGACCCCAGTTGAAATAGGGAACGCCGAGGGAAACGCCCTTGCCCTCGTCCATGGCCTTGGAATAGTCGTAGGGGATGGCCCATACCTGCTTGCCCTGGGCGGTGAACTTGGCGGCTTCGGCCACGGCTTCCGTGGTGTCGATGCCCGAGATGACGACGTCGCAGCCCGAATTGAAGAACTCGTCGGCCACCTGGGTGGGGTCGGCGGTGACGCCGGGGATATTGAACCAGAAACCGATCCAGGTGACGCGGAACTTAAGCTGGGCGGGATCTTTCTTGAGATAGTTGACCCAGGCGTACTTGGCGCCGAGGTAGGCGGAAGCGGCCAGGCGCCTCGTCTCATCGTTGATGAGGGGGCCGAGGAAGCCGATCTGGCCAGTCTTGGTGGTGAGGGCGGCGGCGACGCCGGCTGCCATCTTCATGTATTCCATCTTGCCCATGATGTTGATCATGTTGGCCATGGGCTTATAGGCCTTGCCTTCCTTCCACTGCTGATCGCCCGTGGTCATGATGACGAAGATATCGGGATGGGCGGAAGCGAATTTGACCGCTTCGTCCATCATGTCGTCAGAGGAGAAGCAGATGAGCTTGGCGCCCTGCGCCACGAGGCTTTCCGCGAGCTGGGACACCGTGGTGCCCGGCCTGTCGGCGGAGTTGGCCTTGTCGATGTAGACGAGTTTGGTGCCCGGTACCTTGGCGAGGACATACTGCATGCCGTCGTAATTGGCCTGGCTCCAGCCGCGGTCGTTGTAGGGACCGACCATGACGAGGCCTATGGTAAGGTTCGATCCGGCTGCCTTGGGGGCCGCCGAAGGCGCCGCTTGGGCAAAGGCCGGCATGCTTAGGACGGCGATCAGCGCCGCCAGGATGAGGATGCGGAAGCTTTTCATCTGTGTCTCCTTGGCCGCTTGTGGTTTTGTCGTAGGGAACCGGCGGCCTCGCTCTTCTTCTGGATTATAGGGCGTCGCCGCGCTTTGCGGAAGCGGAAAACCGCCTCAATCCATATGAAATACGGGAGAGAGGGATTTCGATACCGGAGAATGGTCGGGATTCGTCTCCATTATGTCGCCCATGTAGTCCCACCACTTCCGCACGATAGCCTTGCCGGGGAGGTCGTTGGCGGTGGAATTGTCGGCGCGGGTCTGGACGGCGAAGAGGAAATGGCTCTCCGGGTCGAGATAGATGGAATAATCGGATATGCCCGCGGCCTTGAGCTCGGCCAGCATTTCCGGCCAGATGGCATCGTGGCGGCGTTTATATTCGGCTTCGTATCCCGGTTTCAGTTTCATGACGAATGCTTTGCGTTCCATGCTTTTCTCCTGTATACCGTTATGCCGCGGGGCGCCATTCAGCGCGCCGCGATCGATGATCGATAGCTTTCGACTTCCCAATTCCTTATGAAGGCGACAGATTCGGGGCTCATGGGGCGGGGGCCGCCGAAAGCTAGGCTGTAGATGGCCACCTTGCAGGAATCCACGAAGAGTTCGAGTGCGCGTGACGCGGCTTGGGCGGCCGCTTCGCGCGAGCCCTGGCCGATCGCGAACGCTCCGATGTTCTTGGCGAGGACGATGCGCGGTGCCTTGCCGTTCCGTTTCAGATAGTCGGCCCAGGCGGGCTGGAGTGCCTCGACCTCGTCGACCCGCAGGTATTCGTGGCCGGCGTAGACGATGTGGTCGGGGCTGAAGGGCTGGGAGAGCGGCGCGAAAGCCGCGGCCGAGGCGGCGAATCCCACAATCATCCTGTCGGCGCGGTGCAGTATGGCGGCGTCGGCGCCAGCGAGGGCGCCCAGGGCGGCCTGGAATCCGGCGACGGCGCCCGCGTCAGCGGCTGCGTCGGCGGCTAAGTCAGCGGCCACGGCTCTTTCGTCGGGCTCGGCATTCGCGGCGGCACCGGCGCTCGGCCTTCGGCCCGCGATTTCGGCCTTGAGTTTCGCGATGATCGAATCCGATAGGGCTTCCACCTCTTCCGGGCTTTCGCCCGCAACCAGAAGGCCGTGGTTCTGCATGAACATGAAGGCCGGCGCCCTGCCTTTCTTACTTTTAAATTCGGCGAAAATGCCGCTCACGGTTTTCGCGAGGATGTAGCCGGGATCGACCAGGGGTACCCAGATGCCCTCGTCGCCGAAAAGGCGCCGGAAGGCAGCCTCGCCGCCTTGGCCGCAGGTGAGGCCGTTGACGATGGCCGGATGGGTATGCACGACAAATGCCTGCGGAAAAAATCCGTGGAGAAGTGTTTCCACCGAGGGGCGTTTCGTCTCGCCGGGAACCCTGGCGGCCATGAGGTCGGCGAGGGCTTCCTTCTCGCGGGCGGCGCTGTCGGCCGGGTAGGTCTTTTCCCATATGGCGTCGAGGCGGGCGCGGTCCATTTCGCAGAAGCCCGATTCGTCGATGGAGCCGAGGGCGAAGCCAGAAGCCTTCACGTAGAGCCTGTCGGCCGTCTTCCAGGAAGTGTTGCCGCCGCCGGCGAGGACCCAGGCCGAGTCGCCGCCGAAGCGTCTCGAGATGAGGACGAGGCGCGCGAGGGCCGCCGCTCGAGCGGCGGCCCTGTTTTCGTTCGGGGAATTATTTTTGGTGTCGGCCATGACGCTCAGCTCCTCGACGCGAGAACGGTCTTCGAATATGAAGCCACTTCGCCTGAGAATTCACGGTCGGCGGGCTTGTCGGCGCGCCGGCAGAATTCATCCCAGACGGCTCCCCAGGGCAGGCCACGTTCCTCCTCGAAGAGAGCGAGGCGCGCGAATCCGTCGCCGCGAGCCTCGGCGGCGGCCAGCATCCCGCGCGGCTCAAGGAAGGCCTTGAGGAAGGCTTTGCGCGCCGCCCGCGCCCCTATGGCCCAGGCGCCGATGCGGTTGATGGAGGCGTCGAAGTAATCGAGACCGAGCCTGATCCGGTCGAGGCGGCCGGAGCGGACTACTTCTTCGGCCACTTCGGCCAGCTCGTCCCCGTTGACGAGGACGTGATCCGAGTCCCAGCGCACGGGGCGGGAAAGGTGGATGAGGAGGCCGGGAACAAAGGGCAGGACGGCCGAGACCTTGTCGGCCACGCTTTCCGTCGGATGGAAATGCCCCATGTCCATGGTGAGGAATATCCGGCGCGTGGCGGCGTAGCCGAGGTAGAAGTCGTGGGAGCCGGGGGTGAAGTATTCGGCTCCGATGCCAAAGAGTTTGCCCTCGACGGCATCCTCCACGAGGCTGGCGGAAATTTTTTCCTCATAGACGCGGTCGAGCGACTCGACGAGCCTTGCCCTGTAGTCTCCGCGCGAGGCTGTCTTGTCCTTGGAGCCGTCGGGAATCCAGGTGTTGTTGACGCAAGGCGAGCCCTGGGCGGCTCCCATGGACGCGGCGACGCGCCGGGAGCGCTTCGCGTGCTCGACCCAGAAATCGCGCACGGAAGATTCAGGGCTGCAGAGGGTCCATCCCGAAGCCGCCAGCGGATGGGAAAATAAAGTGGGATTGAAGTCGAGGGGAAGGTTCCGGGACTTGGCCCAGTCCATCCAGCCTGAGAAATGGGCAGGTTCGAGGGCGTCGCGGTCGATGGCCTTGCCGCCGAATTCCCCGTAGATCGCGTGGAGGGAGAGTCGCAAGGCGCCTGGCACCAGGGCGCGCATCTCGTCGATGTCGGCCCGCAGTTCGCCTATGTTCCGCGCCTTGCCCGGAAAGTTGCCCGTCACCTGTATGCCGCCGCCGTCGAGGGAGGCGCCGGCGCGCTCGAAGCCGCCCACGTCGTCGCCCTGCCAGCAGTGGAGGGAGAGGGGAAGGGCGGCGGCGGCGACAAGAGCCGCTTCCGCGTCGACACCCAGTTCCCCGTATTGCTCGACGGCGTTTTCAAAGGTCGCTTTGTCGTTCTTCCTGTTCATCGTTTTACTCCGCTTCGCGCCCCGGATTTCGCCCGTCCCGCCCTCAAGGAAGCCCTAAGTCCGTCGGTGAACTTGGGCAGGAGGATAGCGACGACCAGAAGGACGCCCGTGATTATATTCATCACTTTTCCGGGCACATTCAAGACGCCCATGCCGAATTTCATGTAGCCGAGGAGGAAATTCGAGATTATGACGCCGGCGATGTTGCCCTTGCCGCCCGTGATGGCGATGCCACCGAGGACGACGATAGTGATCACGTCCGTATCCCAGCCCGAGGCTATATTGGGCCGCGTCGAGCCGATGCGCGAGGTGAGCATGACGGCGGCGATGCCGGCCGCGAGCCCGCTCGCGGCGAAGGCTATCATCCTGACCTTGTCGACGGGGACGCCCGAGAAGCGCGCCGCCGTCTTGTTGTTGCCTACCGCGTAGACGTGGCGGCCGTAGACCGTTTTGTTGAGGATGATGCCGCAGAAGACTGCCGCCACGAGGAAGACGAGGAGTTCGAAGGGCACGAGGCTTTTGCCCAGGTAGCCCTGGCCGAAATAGGCGAAACTCGCGGGGTATTTCGTGTAGGCCTGGTCGCCCAGCACCGCGTTCGCTATCCCCCTGAAGAGGGAGGAAGAGCCAAGGGTCACGGCGATGGAGGGAATGGCGAGCTTTGTGATGAGGAGGCCGTTGAAGAGGCCAGCGAGAAGGCCGACGCCCAGGCCTATGGCCACGATGGTGGGGGTGTCGGCGCCGCCCGCGCTCGCCATGCCCATGAAGAGGCTCGAGAGGGAAATGATGGACGATACGGATATGTCTATGTCGCCGAGAAGGATGACGAACATCATCGGCAGCGACATCACGGCCTTTTCCATGAAGTTGAAGGTCGTGTCGAAGAGGTTCACCGGATCGAGGAAATAGGGGGAGAGAAGAGAGTTGCCCGCGAACACGAAGATAAAAATGAGGAAGAGCATCGATTCCCATCGAAGAAGGAAATCGGCCAACTTTATGGGGCCGCTCAACTTTGTTAGTCTTGTCGTCTCGACGAATCCCGTGCCGGAGTCGCTCATCGTGCCCTCCCCGCCGCGAAGGCTTTCTTGTTGCGTCGGTCGATGATCGTGTTGGCGACCACCGCCGTCAGGATGATGAAGCCCTGGATGGCCATCTGGAGGAAGGGAGAGAGCCGCAGGACGGGGAGGGCGTTGTTGACGACGCCGAGGAAGAGGGAGCCCAGGACGACGCCGAGTATGGTCCCCGAGCCTCCCGCGATGTTGACGCCGCCCAAGACGGCCGCCGCCACCGTCTGCATCTCGAATCCGGAAGCCGTCTCGTTCTGGGCTATGCCGTAGCGCGAGACGTAGAGAAGGCCGGCGAGGCCGGCGAGGGCTCCCGAAATGACGAAGACGATGATTTCGACTTTCTTCTGGCTCACTCCGGCGAATCGGGCCGCCGTCGGGTTGCCGCCAATGGCGTAAATGTCCCGGCCTGATCGTGTATAACGCATGAAAAGATGCGCCAGCAAGGTGACGGCGAGAGCCGCCCAGAACATGTGGGGCAGGCCGAGGCTCAAGCCTTCGGGGATTTTGCGGAAGCCTTCCGTCATCTCGTTGGCCGTCACCCACTGCCCCTTCGAGAGGAGAAATACGAGACCTCTGTAGGCGCTCATCATGCCGAGGCTGGCGATGAGAGGGGGCAGTTTTCCGAAGGCGACGAGGATGCCGCCGATGCCGCCAAGGGCCGCGCCCGCCGCGATGCTGAAGGGCATGAAGAAGGCCGTGGGCAGTCCCGGCTGGAACTGGTTGAGCATGGCAGCCGCCATGCCCGCCAGGGCCATCGTCGAGCCCACCGAGATGTCGATGCCGCCGATGAGGATGACGCCGAACTGCCCGATGGCCACGATGATGAGGATGCAGGAGTCGACGACGATGTTGAGGAGGCTCTTGGGCGCCACGAATCCGGGAGCCCGCAGGGATACCGCCAGCGTGAGGATGATGATGAGGAGACAGAGCGTCGTCTCCTTGCGCTTCAATAGTTTTTTCATCTCGCTCCCCCCGCCAGGCCCTTGGCCGCGCCTGCGGCATCGCCACGGCCTGCGCCTGTGGCGGCCCTGAGGATTTTCTCCTCGCTCGCCTCGGCCCGGTCCATCAGGGCGACGAGCTCGCCTTCGTGCATCACCGCCACCCGGTCCGACATGCCCAGGATCTCGGGCAGTTCGGAGGAGATCATGATGATGGCCATGCCCTCGGCCGCCATGCTCGACATGAATTCGTGGACAGCCGCCTTCGTCCCCACGTCGATGCCCTTAGTGGGCTCATCGAGAATGAGGATGCGCGGCTGGGTGGCCAGCCACTTGGCAAGGACCACTTTCTGCTGGTTGCCGCCCGAAAGCGTGAGCGCCTCGACATCCCAGCCTGCCGCCCTGATCTCCATCTTTGCGCCGTATTCGCGGGCGAGGGCGGCCTCAGTTTTGCCGGCGACGAAACCGGCCTTGGAGAGGCTCGCCGTCTGGGGCAGGCAGATATTGTTCGCGATGGAGAGGGGCAGGACGAGGCCCTGGCCCTGCCTGTCCTCGGGCACATAGGCGAGTCCGTGGGCGAGGGCCGCGCAGGGATCGGCGAAGCGGACTTTCTTGCCTTCGAGGAAGATTTCGCCCGAATCGAGGGGGTCGAGGCCGAGGAGAGATTTCATGATCTCGCTCCTCCCCGCGCCCACGAGGCCGAAAAAGCCGAGGATTTCGCCTTTCCTGAGCGAAAAGCCGACATCTTTGAACGAGCGTCCCGAGCTGAATCCCTCTATCCTGAGGATTTCCTCGCCTATCTCGGCCTTGCGCTTGGGGAACATCTGGCTCAGCTCCCGGCCGGCCATGAGGCGGACGAGGGAATCGATCGTGGCGTCCTTCATGAGGCCTGCGCCGATCAGCTTGCCGTCGCGGAGCACGGTGTAGGAGTCCGCGATGGCGAAAAGTTCGTCGAACTTGTGGGAAATGAAGAGGATGGCCGTACCGCTGTCGCGGAGCTGGCGGACGATCTTGAAAAGATCCTCCGTCTCGCGAATAGAGAGGGCGCTCGTTGGCTCGTCCATGATGAGGAGGCGGGCGTTCATCGAAAGGGCGCGCGCTATGCCCACCATATGGCGCTGCGCGACCGAGAGTTCGGAAACCATGGCGTCGGGGTCGACGTCCAGCTCGATGCGCGCGCAGAGCTCCCTAGTTTTGGCTCGCATACCGGGCCAATCGAGGAGGCCGATGCCCCGTTTCCTCAGCATGTGGCCCGAGAAGACATTCTCGGCGACCGATAGGTCGGGAAACATGATGGGTTCCTGATGGATGGCGACGATGCCCGTCAGCTGGGCCTCGACCGTGGAGGAGAATTTCCGCTCGGTTCCCTCGAAGTCGATACGCCCGGCCGTAGGCCTGTAGAGACCGGTGAGGACTTTCACGAGGGTAGACTTCCCCGCCCCGTTCTCGCCGATCAGGGCGTGCACTTCACCCGGCCGGACCGAGAGGTCCACATCGTCGAGGGCTTTGATGCCGGGGAAATACATCGAGATGCCCCGCATCTCGAGAATGTTCGAGTCCACTGGAGATCCTCCTTGAAAAGTTGAACCGCTGAAATGAAGAGTGCCTCGTCGCGCGGCGCGCCGGGAAGCCCGGCGCGCCGCGGCAAAGGCAGTAAAAAATCGAAGCTGCTTCGAAACTCAGAACATCTTGGCGAACTTGGCGACGTTTTCCTTCGTGAAGACGAAGGGAACGCCCATGACCGCGTTGCCGTCCTTGCCGATCGCGATGTTGCCCATGCGTCCGGCCTTTACCACGTCGCCGTCATTACCTTTCACCTGTCCCTTCACGAGGGCGTAGGCGATGTAGGTGGCGGAGTAGCCGAGGTCGATGGGATTCCACAGGGCGAATTTCCTGGAGATGTCCTTCTCGGTGTAGTACTTCATCTCTGAGGGGAGTCCGAGGCCGGTGAGTTCGACCTTGCCCTTCAGGCCCTTGTCCTCGATGGCTTTTCCGGCCGCCGCGACGCCGACCGTGGTCGGGGAGATGATGCCGCGGAGGTTGGGATAGGATTCGAAGAGGCCCAGGGCTTCGCGGTAGGATTTGTCGGAGAGGTCGTCGCCGTAGACGGTCGCGACCAGTTTCATCTGGTTGTATTCGGGTTTCTTCAGCTCTTCCTTCATCCAGCCGATCCAGGCGTTCTGGTTCGTGGCCTGGCTGGTGGCGGAGAGGATGGCGATCTCGCCTTTCTTGCCGATGAGTTCGGCGATCAGCTGTACCTGCTGGCGGCCGATGAGGTCTTCTTTGGAGGGGACGAGGTCGACGAGGCGGCCGTCTTTGGCCACGCCGGAGTCGAAGGAGATGACTTTGATACCGGCTTTCATCGCTTTCTTGGCGATGGGAACGAGGGCGTCGCGGTCGTTGGCGGAGATCGCGATGGCGTCCACGCGCTGGGCGATCAGGGAGTCGATGATCTCGATCTGTCCCTCGGCGGTCGGGGTGGCGGGACCCTGGTAGATGAGCTCGACGTTGCCGAGTTCCTTGGCCGCTTCCTGGCCGCCGTCGCGGCAGGCTTCGAAGAATCCGTTGCCGAGGCCTTTGACGACCATGGCGATACGGATTTTCTGCTGGGCGAACGCGGCGCCCGAGGCGAACAGGGCGAAGACGAGCAGCAACGCTACAAAACGAAATGCTTTTTTCATGAAAAGCCTCCTGGGAGATTTTGAGTACTATCACATGATGAGGGCGTTTCCCGAAACGCGAAATAGCATGGGTCTACGATTCGGGTGTGGTGGTTCTACGATCCCGGACTATTGCCTGCCCTCAGGCTTGCATTCCGATGGGTAGGCGCCCAGGAGTTCGCGGTAGCGCCTCGAAAAATGACGGACGTCCGAATAGCCCACGGCGCGGGCGGCCTCGGCCACGGAGAGTCCGCCTTCCAGGAGGAGCCGTCTGGCCTCGTTCACCCGGAATCGCGTGAGGTAGGACATGAAGGTTTCGCCCATTTTCTTATGGAAGAAGGCCGAAAGATAGTTGGGCGTGAACCCCGTCATCTCCGCGAGATCGGCGATGCTCACGTCGGCGTTGAAATTGCGCGCCACATGTTCAAGGACGCGCGCGATCACCGGATCCTGTTCCGGACAGGATGGCAGCATCCTGAAACGTTCGAGACAGGCGTGAAAATCGCCGGGATCGACGGGCTTGACGAGGTATTCGGTGACTCCCAGTCTCAGCGCCGCGCGCGCGTATTCGAACTCGCTGTAGCTGGAAACGATGGCCCAGGAGGTTCCTGTGGCCGTGGGAACGCAGCGACGCAGCGCCTCCAGCCCGTCCATTCCCGGCATGCGGATATCGACAAAGCAGAGCCGCGGTTTTTCCGCCATGACCATGTCGACGAGTTCCAGGCCGTCGCCCGCTTCCCCTACGTCCTCGGGCGTAAAACCCTCGTCCAGCAGAAAAGATTTCAGCAGGAACCTGGCCGGAGCCTCGTCGTCGGCAACGATTACCTTCATTTTCTTTCGCTTTCCTCCAGCGGCATCGAGACGATGGCGGTGAAACCCTGGCCTTCGGCGCCCGCCAGGTCCAGCCTCGCGTCCTTGTACAGGAGCTCCAGCCTTTTCCTCACGTTGCCCAGCCCCACTCTTTCATGGAGGAGGCTTCCGTTCCCTACAGCCTCGAGCGATGTCGGATCGCAGCCTACGCCGTCGTCCTCCACCTTCATGACGAGGGTGTTTTTTTCGATCCGGGCCCCGATGAAAAGCCTGCCCGGACCCATCTTGGGCTCCAACCCATGAATGAAGGCGTTTTCGACGAGGGGCTGCACGATGAGCTTGGGAATATGGATGTCGTCGGTGCTTTCGTCGCTTTCGAACACGAAATCGAAGCGGTTTCCGTGCCTGAGCTTCTGCAGCTCGCAGTACTTTTCCAGGAAGGCGAATTCCTCAAAGACGGTGGTCCATTGGTCGTGGCCCAGCGCGTATCTCAGCATGTCCTTGAGCGCGATGATGGCCGCCTCCAGCTTCCCGGACTCGCCCATGCGGTTCAGGGCCATCAGCGAGGTGAGCACATTGTATATGAAGTGAGGCTGGATCTGGGCCTGCAGCGCCTCCAGGCCCGCGTCGTGTCGGGCAGCGAGGGCGGCGTGCACTTCCACGCTGTCCAGAACCTGGGCGGCGTAGTCGGCTATGGCGGTGAGCCGCGAGAACTCGAGGTCGGTGAAGCCGCGGTCGTCGCGCGCGAAAAGGAAATAGCCCGCGTTTTTTCTGCGCACCGTCATCGGCACCACGAGGAGGGAGGCTATGGAGGTCGCGAATCCCAAGGTTCCGAGGCTGAAATTCTCGGCTGACAGTTCCTTGATGAAGAAGGTGGCGTTGGGCGTCGGCAGGATTCTATGGAACTCATCCAGCGATCTCGCCTCTCCCTTGGGCCAGGCGGGCAGGGAATCGAAGCCGGATTTCGCGGCGAGCTGCAGGTCGCCGCCCTTGCGCGAGAAAACGCACACGCTGCGCGCGCCGCCTTCCCTCAAAAGGGCGTCGGAGAGTATCGAGAGGATGGTTTCGGAATCGGGCGCCTCGGGCAGCGCTTCGTTGACGTCCTTCAGGATGCTCGGAATCGATTCGACGTTCTTCTTGAGGTCATCGGCCAGGCGCTGGAAGGCCGAGCCGAGAGCTCCCAGCTCATCCTTGCTGCTTATGGGGACGTGGACGGAGAAATCGCCCTCGGCTACTTTCCCGATCGCGCTTTGCAGGCTGCGTATGGAGACGAGTATTCCCGAGCTCAGGAGGTAAACGACGATGACGGTGAGGCTTCCGAGGAGGAGAACGGCTATGGCGAAGGTGAGGGTGGCGGCGCGCTCGAGGCTCTCAGCCTGGAGCCTTATGCCTCGGACGAAGCGGTTGAGGAAGCTTTCGAAGATATTGTTGAGATAGAAAGAGGAATCGCGGATTTCGCCGAAAATCCCGTAGAGGGATTCGTCCTTGCTCTCCTGCACCGTCATGTAGAGGTCTTTTCCCTCAATGGGACTAAGGTCGCGGACTCTCTCGAAAAGGCCGGAAAGGCGCTCGAACTTCACGAAGGCCTGGCCGGCGAGGGGAGCGGCCGTCTCGTAAGCCGACGAAAGCTCGGGATTTCGCTTAAGTATGTAGGTGATCATGTCGTCCCGCATGAAAACCTCGTACTCGTCGCGGAACAGCCCTGTTTCGTGGGCGAATTCCTTGCCCGTCACCAGGGACCGGGGAGCCAGGACCACCGATCTCAGCGCCTGGTAGGAATCGGGGGTGAAAAGGTCAAAAACGACATCCTTGAGGAGGCTGTATACCCTGCGGGAACGGGCTATCAGGGACATCCCGTTCTCCACCACCGTCTTCATTTCCCTCACGCGGGCGAAGGTGGTTACCGACAGCGCCGAGAGTCCGACGAAGCCTATCAGCTCAACGAGGAGGACGGCGAGAAATTTCGTTCGGATGCGCACCGCGAAACAATATCATGGCGCGACGAATACCGCAAATTCTTTATGGCCGGGAAGAATCGCTGGAGGAGTCGCGCAGGCGAAGAATCTCCTGCCTGAGAAAATTTTCCATATACTGAAGTTCGCGTTCGCTGAGGCCTGAACCCAGGATCAGGTGTTTCGTGCCCGCCTCGATCTTGAGTTCCTTGGCCGCGATGTTGTTGACCTGCGTGCGCGAAGTCACCACCTGAATCGAGCCGATATCCTTGAGGGGCCAGGAAGCGATGCGTTCGCGGCCGAAAATTTCGGTGCGGGAATGGAAATCGTCGCGCGTCAGGAGAATGCCGTATTTCGTGAAACGGGGCGCCAGGATGGTTTTTCCCATGAAGATGCCGACGCCCCAGAAGGGGAGGCTGAACATGGGGAACATCATGGGAGCCCGCATTCTCAAGGTCATGAGCGTCCAGAAAGCGATGAAGCCGATCCAGGCCGCCGCGAATATCACGCCGGGACCTGACGATGCCTTGATGCCCGGGCGGGGTATCGTCAGGCTGGTGCTATCCTCCGTCCGCTCGATGACGACTCTGCTTTCGTCGGGCAGGCTTTCGGGGTAGGCCGCGCCTGCGTGCTTTCTCGGCCCGGCTTTCTGCGCTTCGATCTCTCCGCGCAGTATGGCGGCGGCCTTGGCCGCGGGAAGGCTCCGGCGGCTGACGTCGGGATCGAGCCAGGAGGAAAGGACGCCGTCCAGCCTCGGCGAAATGTCGACGATGCCGCTCAGGTCAATTTTAAGGCCGCTCGTGGGCAGCTCGGCCGGGTTTCTGCCCGTCAGGAGAAAGACGGCCGTCGCTGCCGCGCCGTAGAGGTCGGAACGATGCGTCGCCCTGCCGGCCACCTGTTCCAGGGGAATGTAGCCCGCCGTTCCCACCAGGGTAGCCCCGGGGAAAAGCGCCGTCCGCACGGCATCCTGGACGCCGGAAAAATCGACAAGTGCGATCGTGTCATCTTTTCTGAGAATGATGTTGCGCGGGTTCACGTCCCTGTGGACGATGGGAGGGCGCAGGGAGCCCAGGTAGGCGAGGATTTCGGAGAGCTCAGCCAGAATCCTCTCCACATCGGCCTCGGTGAATTTCCTGCCTGACCTGACTATTTTCTCGAGATCCTGTCCTTCTATATATTCCATGGCGAGCACGAGGCGCAGGCGGCCTTCCGACTCAGCCTCGAAGCTGTCGAAATACCCGGGAATTCCGGGATGGGCGAGGCTTTTCAGCGCCTCGGCCTCGCGCCTGAATATGTCCACCATATTCCATGAGGATGTTTCGGTGAGGTCCAGCACCTTGAGCACGGCCTGGGGCTTGCCCGACTCCAGATTCTCAGGGCTGGCGAGCCATGTCGAGGCGGAGATTCCTCTCCCCAGCTGCCGTATGAGTCTGTATTCCCCTATTTTTTCCGATTCTTTCAACGAGGGTATTCCTTCCGGACCGAGCGTCTATTCTCTGGACTCATCCCGGTAGTCGTTTATCATGTTCGCTTTCTTGAGCGCTTCGAGCGCCTTGGCTCTCTCCATTCTGAGCCCCAGTTCCTCGTAGGTGTCGGCCAGGTTGAACCAGGCTTCGGCCATGTCGGGGTCGATGGCCACCGCTTTCTCGAAACATTTCCGCGCTTCGGCATATTCGGATTTTCTGAAGCGTATGACGCCCAGGTCATTCCATGCCTGAGCGAAATCGGGGCGCTGCTCGATGGCGTTCCCGTACAGATCGGCGGCGCTCGCGAAATCGTCTTCCTCGTAGGAAAGGAGGCCGAGGGCGTGGATGAAGTCAGGCTCCCCGGGGCTGAGGCGCAGCGCTTCCAGCAGGTCCTGCCTCGCTCCCGAAAAATCGCCCGTCAGCCTTCTGGCTTCGGCTCGGTTGAAGAGGATGCCCGGCAGATCCGGATTCAGGGAGAGCGCCTCGGTAAAAACGGCAATCGCCTCGGGGTACCTTCCCGAATCGGTCATTCTGATCCCCTTGGTGTTCAGCGACGAGATTTCGGGATTCTGATCGGACTGCGCCTGCATATGCGTCCTCCTTGGATCTGGCATGTTTCCGGTTCCTGGCGCCCGGCACAAATGCCCTATTCCTACGAATGATAATGGATTTTTCGACAAAGGTCATTATAATTACCATGAATGGGCAAATTTGTTTGCCGCAACGCTTTATTTCTTAAACGATATATTTTTATCTATAATAAAATGCTGTTGATGCCCAATCGGGGCTTGTCTAAAATATGAAGGACTTGTATAATGTCAATATATTATTATCGATATAGTTGTACTTATATATAGCAATGTGGAGGTAGTGGCATGCCGGCTGCGAACATCGAATTTTCGGGCGAACTGAACGGCTTTATCGAGGAATGGGGCAAGAAACCCGGTGGGCTCGTCATGATGCTTCACCGTATCCAGAACGAATTCGGCTATATCCCCCGCGAAGCGGCCGAAAAACTGTCCAGAATGGTCGGGCTTCCCCTGGCCAAGATATATGGCGTCATTACCTTCTATCATTTCTTCAAGACCAAGATGCCCGGAAAGCACAGAATCGCCATGTGCATGGGCACCGCATGCTATCTCAAGGGAGCTCAGGACATCGTCGAAGAGGCGAGATCCATCCTGGGAATCTCCGGGGACGATGTCACCGACGACGCCCTCTTCAGCATCGATGAAGTGCGCTGCCTCGGCTGCTGCGGCCTCGCTCCCGTCATCCAGGTGGACGACGAAGTATACGGCAAGGTCACCAAGGATCAGCTTCCGGATATCATCGTAAAATACAGGAATCTTTGACGAAGGCCCTCGCGGCCGTCGGGCAGGTTTTTTAATGCACTACGAAATCGTCGATTTCCTGATCGACATCGTGCAGAACTCCTGCGAGGCGGGCGCCGGGTCCATAGACGTCGCTTTGGATGAAGACGAAGCGTACGTCAGCGTCCGGGTGAGGGATGACGGGAAAGGGATGGATGCCGATCAGCTTCGGCGTGCCCTCGATCCCTTCGTCACCGACGGGCGCAAACATCCCGGCCGAAAGGTGGGGCTCGGGCTGCCTTTTTTAAAGCAGGCTACGGACCAGGACGGCGGGGAATTCTTCATCGAATCGGAGAAGGGGCGGGGAACCGAAGTGGCTTTCCGTTTCGACAGGAAAAACGTGGATTGCCCTCCTTTGGGCGACGTGCCGGGAATGCTGCTCACGATTTTATGCCTGCCCGGAGCGCATGAGATGACCATCTCCAGGAAGCGGGGCGGGTCTTCGTACGAACTTAAGAAGAGCGAGTTGACAGAGGCGCTTGGGAATCTCGAAGAGGTTTCCTCGCTCGCTCTGCTGAAGCAATATTTGCGATCGCAGGAAGAAGGAGTAGACCTATGGCAAGGATGACCCTCGACGAGCTTCGGGCGCTTCGTGATTCGAAACGTCAGGACTTGGCGCGGCGGGATGTGGAAGGCAAGGACATCCAGATTATTGTCGGAATGGGAACGTGCGGGATCGCCGCCGGCGCGAAGCTAACCTTCGATGCTCTCGTCGATTCGATACAGAAACACGGCCTTGAAAACAAGGTTCTCATCAGACAGACCGGATGCATGGGACTCTGCTATGTGGAACCGACCGTCGAAGTGCTGTTCCCCGGGATGCCCACCGTCATTTACGGAAAGATGACCAAGGACACGGCCGAGGAATTCGTTCAGAAACACTTGATCGAGCATACCCTGCTCGACAATCATATTTTCGACCGCCCGGCGGCAGATATAGTCGCTAAAACCGATGGCGCCGCAAAGGGAGGCAGATGATGGCGAAGAAGAACTTCATTCTCGTCTGCGGCGGCACCGGCTGCGAATCCTCCAAGAGCGACGAGATCTATCGCACCTTGATAAAGGAAGCCGAGCTCCAGGGCGTCAAGGATGACGTGCAGATCGTCAAGACCGGCTGTTTCGGCTTCTGCGAAAAAGGTCCCATCGTCAAAGTGCTTCCCTCCGAATCCTTCTATGTCGAAGTGAAGCCCGAGGACGCGAAGGAAATCATCGCCGAACAGGTGATCAAGGGACGCGAGGTCAAGAGGCTCCTCTACAAGAAGGACCAGAAGACCGCCGATAACGTGAAAGTCCAGGACATCGAATTCTACCAGAAACAGTTCCGCATCGTCCTGCGCAACTGCGGCGTCATCAACCCCGAGAACATCGAGGAGTACATCGCCCGCGACGGCTATGTCGCCCTCGAGAAAGCGCTTTTCGAGTTGAGCCCCCAGCAGATCATCGATATGATCAAGGCTTCGGGCCTGCGCGGCCGAGGCGGAGCGGGATTCCCCACCGGCATCAAGTGGGAGACCGCCAGCAAGGTCAAGAGCGACGTGAAATACGTCGTCTGCAACGCCGACGAGGGCGACCCGGGCGCTTACATGGACAGATCCACGATCGAAGGCGATCCGCACTCGATCCTGGAAGCGATGATGATCGCCGGAAAGGCCATCGGTTCCAACAGCGGCTACGTGTACATCCGCGCTGAATATCCTCTCGCCATCGAAAGGCTTAAAGTAGCCATCCAGCAGGCCAAGGAAATGGGCCTCATGGGCAAGAACATCCTGGGATCAGGTTTCGACTTCGACGTCGAGATCCGCCTGGGCGCCGGCGCTTTCGTCTGCGGCGAAGAGACTGCCCTGCTCAAATCCATAGAAGGCGACCGCGGCATGCCCATCCCGAAGCCGCCATTCCCCGCCATCAAGGGGCTCTGGGGCAAGCCGACCATCATCAACAACGTCGAAACCCTGGCCAACGTTCCCGTCATCATGACGAAGGGACCCGAATGGTTCGCTTCCATCGGCACCGACAAGTCCAAGGGAACCAAGGTTTTCGCCCTCACCGGCAAGATCAACAACTCGGGCCTCATTGAAGTCCCGATGGGCACCACGCTGCGCGAGATCATCTTCGATATCGGCGGCGGCATCAGGAACGGCAAGAAGTTCAAGGGCGTCCAGACCGGCGGTCCCTCAGGCGGCATCATCGTTGAGAAAGACCTCGATGTCCCGATTTCCTATGAGAGCCTCGTGGCCCTCGGTTCCATGATGGGTTCGGGCGGCATGATTGTCATGGACGAAGACGACTGCGTCGTCGACGTTTCCAAGTTCTACATGGCCTTCTGCGTCGACGAATCCTGCGGAAAATGCGCCCCCTGCCGCATCGGCACCAACCAGATGCACGCCCTCCTCGACAAGATCACCAAGGGCAAGGGCGAGGAAAAAGACCTGGAGAGCCTGGAGAGGATCGGAAAGGCGATGACGAAGGCCTCCCTCTGCATGCTGGGCGGTTCGGCGGCCAATCCGACGATGGCGACCATCCGTCACTTCAGGGACGAATATCTCGAACACATCCAAGAACACAAGTGCCGGGCTGGAAAATGCAAGGATCTCATCGTCTACTCGATCGATCCGGCGAAATGCATAGGCTGCGGGCTCTGCGCGCGCAAATGCCCAGTGCCTTGCATCGCGGGCGAGAAGAAACAGCCTCATGTGATCGACGCCTTGCGCTGTCTGAAATGCGGCGAGTGCTTCAAGGCCTGCAAATTCGGCGCAGTGGTCAAGAGCTAAGGACGGGGAGAAACTACCATGATCAATTGCAAGGTTAACGGAATAGCGGTACAGGTCGCCGAAGGCTCCACTGTCCTCGACGCGGCCAAGAAAGCCAACGTCAAGATACCCACGCTCTGCTACAATCCCGATCTCGCCCCCTGGGCGGCATGCGGCATCTGCGTCGTGAGGGTGGAAGGCAGCAACAAGATGCTCAGGTCCTGCTGCACCCCGGTTTCGGAGAACATGAGCGTCATCACGAACGATGCCGAACTCGTGCAGATCCGCAAGACGGTGATAGAACTCATTCTCTCCACGCATCCCGACGACTGCCTCGCCTGCCCCCGCAACCAGGACTGCGAACTGCAGACCCTGGCCCAGGAGTTCGGCATCCGCCAGCAGTCATTCCCGAAGCGTCTGCGCGATCTCCCGATCGACGACACCACGGGATCGATCATCCTCAATCCCGAAAAGTGCATCCGCTGCGGCCGCTGCGTGACTGTGTGCCAGCAGATGCAGAACGTGTGGGCCATCGAGTTCCTCGGACGCGGCGAGTCCACGCGCATCGCCCCGGCCGCCGACGTCAAGCTGGGCGAAAGCCCCTGCATCAGGTGCGGCCAGTGCTCGGCGCACTGCCCCGTCGGCGCCATCTACGAGAACGACCAGACCCAGCTTGTATGGGACGCCCTCATGAAGACTGGTCCTGAAGCCAAGACCTGCGTCGTCCAGATTGCCCCGGCCGTCCGCGTCGCCCTCGGCGAAGCCTTCGGTCTGCCGGCCGGAACCGACGTCACCAAGAAAATCTATACGGCCTTCAGGCGGATGGGCTTCGACGCCATCTTCGACACGAACTTCTCGGCCGACCTCACCATACTCGAGGAAGGCACCGAGTTCGTGAAAAGGCTGACCTCTGCCCTCCAGAACAGCCTCGGCGCCGCGACGAAGGAAAGGTCCATGCCTCTCATCACTTCCTGCTGTCCTGCCTGGGTCGACTACATGGAAAAATACTATCCGGACATGGTCCCGAACTTCTCCACCGCGAAGAGTCCGCAGCAGATGATGGGCGCCATGATCAAGACCTACTGGGCGCAGAAAGCCGGCGTGGATCCCTCCAAGATATTCTCCGTGTCGATAATGCCCTGCACCGCCAAGAAGTATGAGACGCATCGCGACGAGACCATGTATTCCTCGGGATACCAGGATGTCGATGTCGCCATCACCACGCGCGAACTCGCGAGGATGATCAAGCAGGCCGGCATCGACCTTCTCAATCTCCCCGAATCCGAAGCCGATAGCCCGCTGGGGCCCTATACCGGCGCCGGCGCCATCTTTGGCGCGACGGGCGGCGTCATGGAAGCCGCTCTGCGTTCGGCCTATTTCCTCGTCACCGGCGAAGATCTGAAGGACGTGAACTTCACCGCCGTCCGCGGCATTTCCGGAATCAAGGAAGCTAGCGTCCACATCGCCGGCATCGAAATCCGCGTGGCCGTCGCTCACCAGATGGGCAACATCCAGCAGGTTTTGGATCAGGTCAGGAAGGCTCGCGAGGAAGGCAAGGACACGCCCTGGCATTTCATCGAAGTCATGGCCTGCCGCGGCGGCTGTATCGGCGGCGGCGGACAGCCCTATGGGGCCACCGACGAGATCCGCACGAAGCGCATGCGCGCCCTCTACGACCACGACGAGAACCAGGAATACCGCTGCTCGCACAACAATCCCTACATCAAGCAGGTATACGCCGAGTTCCTCGAGGCGCCGGGAAGCCCGAAGGCGCACCACCTCCTCCATACCCACTATGAAGGAAAGCCTCTGTTCCTGAAATAAACGTTTGGCGCCGAAGGTTCAGCGCCTGAAAACGAAAGGCAGGCGGAATCCTCGAAAGGATTCCGCCTGCCTTTTTTATTCCGAACCGCCTTATGCCGACACGGCTTATGCCTGTTTGGATGGCTTGGTGATGGTGATCGTCACCGTGGAAGCGTTTTCCGCGCCTTTCAGCGCGCCTGTCATGGCCGCGATCGTGTCAAAGAAGAGCTTCGAGACAAAGGGCACCAGGGGCAGTTCCTGGCCGTCGCAGTAAATGTGGATTTCCTTTCCGTCTTCGGTCATCGCCATCCTCCTCAAGAAATGATGTAATCGATAAAAAGCTCGACATCTTCGGGTCTGAAAGCCTTGATATTCCTGGTTTTGGCCAGTTTCAGCATACTCGCCTCGCGCGCCACGAGGATGTCTATGTCGGCGAGCGGGCGCTTTATGGCCTTCTCCTCGGTTTCGGCGCCGGCGACGAGAACGCGAAGGGCGCCTTCCGCGGCGAGGCCTTCGCAGAAAATGATCGACGCCAGGGGGCAAAGCGCGGCAATCGCGCCTGCGTCCATCGGGGCGGGAGGCGCGGTAAGCACGACCATCTCCGATTCGCTCAGATAAATGGAAGGATTCGCCCCCGCGGCATGAAATCGCGCCGAATCCTTGGTGTCGGGGGGAAGATCGGCCACATGCCTCGATTTCTTGATTGCCGCGGCGCTTATGCCGCGTTTCGAACATTCCTCGAGCGCTGATTCGATGAAGGTGGTCTTGCCCGCGCCCGACCAGCCTATGATGGATACGATTCTTGGTGTCCGCTTCACGATATTCCTTATGTCGTCGCGCTCTTCATGCTTCGGGGGCTTTCAGCGCGATTTTTAGCCTCGTTCCGACGGCGAAGCCGAAACTGTTTTCGCCCGCCCGCTTTTCCAGAGCCTGGGCTTCGATGCAGTCCCCACGACGAAGCGAAAAAAAGCCGGCGCCATCGGCGCCTGAATCGCCTCTCTTGGCCGATATCGTGGCGAGCCCCGAAGCCGTGCATACAATATACCGTACCCTGCCGGCTTTGTTGAGCATGGATTCGGAGACGATCCTGCCCGCCAGTCGATCGCCGCCGATAGGCTTGGCTTCGGGTGGCGGGGCTTTTTTCATGGCGAACCAGGTCGCTTTCGCCGAGTCGCGGTCGAGCCCGGCAGCCCTGGCCAAGGCGGCCACGGGGCCGGTGGGTTCCCAAGGCCAAGAGGAGTGGCAGCTTCTCCCCTCGCCGGCGCTCGCGATCGGGCAATCCAAAGACCCCGGACAAGGCGCCACGCAGCTCATCCCTCGTTCCCGGCCCCGTTCCAGCAGCCTGTCTCGCAGGGCGAGCGCCGGCCTGCCCGTCACGTTGGCCGCCGGCTCTATCACGAGAAGAATACCCCCGTCGGCCAACTGCCCGAAGGCCCTTTCGAAAAGCCCCGCACGACGCTCGACCGCGTCGTCCTTCTCTTTCCACAACTCATTCGCGCTGTGACAGGCAATTATAAGATCGTAGGGACCTGCCGGGATGTCGCCGTCCTCCTCGAAATTCCTCCGAACCGTTACGAACTCGGCGCCCAGGCCGGCGACATTCTCTTTCAGCCTCAGCGCCGCCTCCAGAGCCTCCCCGTTGGCGTCCACGAGCGTCACGCTTTCCGCGCCCAGCTCAGCGGCGGCGAAGGAAGCCGGGCCCGGTCCCGCGCCCAGATCGAGGACGCGGCGAATTTTCGGCAAGGCTCCTCTCATGTCGATCTCCCGTAGCGCGAGCGATGCCTGGACGAAGGAAACGGGCCAGTAATACAAAAGATACGCGCCCAGCAAGTCGGCCCGGGAAAAATACGAAGCTCCCGCCAGGCGCCTGTCGCCCGTAAGGCCGCGCTGCAGGCTCAGGAGCGCGGCGCCGAAACGATCGAGGGCGGATGCCACAGGCCGCCCCGCGGCATACTTGCCTGCGTCATGCTTGCCACAGGCAAGCCGCCCCAATGCCGGATAATACTCAGCAACTCTGTCGCCGATGCCTTTCATTCCCGCTCCTTTCAGTACCTGCGACACCGGCCCTTGTGTGAGGGGTGTCTCTGGCTTATATTACAATACATGCACGAACCGCCACCATTACTCATGCAAGCCCTCTTGGCGAATCCAAACCTAGATAAGATGATAACTGGGAGCGGGTTTACTATCCTCGATTTCGTCAACAGGAATATGTTGCTAAGCGATACATGGAAGCAGTTGGGAATCGTGAGCGATACCATGCTGGATTTTTTTCCGAGGGAGAAAATCTTCTCCGCCGACCTTCAGGGTTTTGAATCGCTCATAAAAAAGCTGAAATCGGGCGAAATCGACGTAGGGAAGGGCGAGTTCCGGCTGATCGGGATGGATGGCTCGATCAACTGGTTTTCCCTGGATTTCTTTGTCCAGGCGAGGGGCGAGAGGGGTGAAATAACCATGCTCGCCATTCATGATACGGATATTAGCAGGCTTATTGCCGCGCAGGAGGAAATCCGCGAACGCCTGGTGGAGATCGAATCCCTCAAGGATCTTCTCACCGCGATCAACAAGAGCCTCGATTTCAATGAGACCCTCAACAAGATCATCGAGCACCTGCACCGGATAATCCCCTTCGACCGCGCTACCGTGCAGGCCCTCCAAGGCAATTTTCTAGCGGTGATCGGCAGCTATGGCTATACCGAAGCACTCACCCAGGATCTCAGGTTTCCTGTCACCGGCATAGACAACCCATCGGCAAGAGCGATAGCCTCGCGCCGACCCATAATATGCAACGACGTGGAGCACGATTTCGAAGGTTTCGTTCAAGTCGAAGGCAGCATCCAGGTAAAATCCTGGCTCGGCATTCCCCTCGTCTACGAGGGAAGGGCGATGGGGCTGCTGGCTCTCGACAGCGCCGAACGCGGCTTCTACACCAATCAGCACGTAAGAATCGCTTCCAACGTGGCTGAACACATAGCCATGGCCCTCGAGCACGCCAAGCAGCATACGATAATCAAGGAAGAAGCCAGAACCGACAAATTGACCGGCGTCGCCAACCGCTACGGTCTGGAGACGATGGGGCAAGACCTCTTCGGGAAAGCCTATAAGGAAGATCAGCCTATGGGCATCCTCATGCTCGATATCGATCATTTCAAGATCGTCAACGATACCTACGGCCATTCTTTTGGCGATCAGGTGCTCAGATCCATGGCCACGGGCATTTCGCAATGTTTGAGGGTGAATGACTATCTCGTTCGCTACGGCGGCGAGGAGTTCGTCGTTCTTCTTCCCGATACAACGACCCGGGAAGCCCTCGTCGTCGCCGAGCGTCTCAGAAAGAAGATTCCCCTCATCGACGTCGACGGGAGCCACGCATGCCCGACGGTGAGCATCGGCGTTTTTTCCGGCGTGCCTGGACCTCAGGACATATTGCACGAGTTCATCCGGCGAGCCGATCTGGCCCTCTACGACGCCAAGGAAGCGGGGCGCAATCGTTGCCGCGTATGGAATCCCAAGCCCGAATATTTCGACAAGAAAATCTGAGCCGCGCTGCGCCGCCTCGCGCCGCGGGCTACTTTTTCAGCAAATCGAGATAGGCTCCGTAGCCGCGATCCGCCATCTCCTCGGCGGGTATGAAATCCAGCGAAGCGGAATTAATACAGTAGCGAAGCCCGCTTGGTTTGGGGCCGTCGTTGAACAGATGGCCGAGATGGCCGCCCGAATTCTTCGCCCTGACCTCGATCCGATTCATGCCGTATGACAAATCCTCGACGAGCAGAACGGCGTCGTTGTCGATGGGCGTCCAGAAGCTCGGCCAGCCCGTGCCTGACTCAAACTTGGTCGAGGAGAGGAAAAGCGCGCTGCCGTCGATCTTGTCCACATAGATGCCCGCCCTGTGGTTGTCCCAGAATGCGTTCTGGAAAGGCGGCTCCGTGGCCGCCTGCACGAGCACATCGTATTCTTCCGGACTCAGTTTTTCCCTGAGTTCCTCGGTGGGCTCTATATAGCAGACGGTGGCTGCCTGTTCTTCGGTGTAGATCATGAGTTTGCCTCCTGGCGTGTTGACGGTCGCTTGCGAGGGCGCGGGCTCGGTAGCCGTCTCCAATGAAACTGGCTCGGTGGCCGCCGCCCTCTGCCCCATGCAGGAAACCGAGATCAGCGAGACTCCGAGGACCGCGAGGATAACGAAGACCGCAGGGAAAGCGGCACGGAAATGCTCGTCCCGCCATCGTCCCGAAGCTTTTCGTCCTTCATTCGCTTTGTTTTGTTTCTCTAACATAGTAAAAATAATATACTGCAAAATTTTAATATAGTGCGGCCGCGCCCCAGAAAAATTGCGCGCACACTTTTTTCGAAAACCGCGAAGCCCCGGCCGGCTCCCATTTTCCCCCGGGCCCGCTTTCATGGTATACTTTAGGCGATCGCCTGAAGACACAATGAGGAGTAGTCCCATGGAACCGCAACCGGGCATCGTTCACGAAAAAACGATCGTCGTGGAACCGAAGCACATCGCTTCGCATTTGGGATCGGGGGGAGTGCCCGTCTATGCCACCCCCTCGATGGTCCTCCACATGGAAGAAACCTCGCGCGAAGCCGTCGACCACCTGCTGGGACCCGGCCACGCCACCGTGGGCGCCTTCATGGGCGTGAGGCATCTCGCCCCGACGCCGCTCGAGATGAAAGTCAGGATTCGTTCCGAACTGGTGAAGGTGGAAGGAAGGATGCTCACCTTCAAGGTCGAAGCCTGGGACGAGGTCGAAAAGATCGGCGAAGCCGAACATGTCCGGGCCGTGATCGACCTCGCGCGCTTCGGCGAAAAAATCGAGAAAAAAAGACTGCTCGCCATCAAGGCCGGTGGTTAAGGAGCCGCGAATGACGCTGGAAGAATTGTCCCGCCTCGACTACGAAGGAGCCAGGGAACTGCTTTTCGCCTATACGACCGATATCAAGCGTCACAACAAGGATATCGAAGCTCTCAAGAAGGACGTCACTCTCTGGACCTCGAGGGTGAGCCTGGCCGAGAGCAGGGGAATGGCCGAACTCGCGGCTGGCGCCCGCGAACAGCTAGGCCAGCTGGAAGGCCGGTTGTCGGAAATAGCGGCCTCGAGGGCTGAGCTGGAACGCGACGCGGCGAGGATCAAGGAAGCCATGCCCGGGATGAAGGCCAAGCAGAGGAGCATCGATCCTGACCAGCTTCAGGCCGAGCTGTCCATGATGACGGGCGAGGCTCTCGAGCCCGATAAGGCCAAGCTGGAGCGCGAACTGGATGCTTTGGCCAAGGCCGGCTCCTCCGAGGATCCCCTCGAGGCGCTCAAACGGAGGATGGGCCTCCTCCCTGAAGGCGGCCAGGAAAAGCCGGGGCAAGGCGCCTAAACCCGATGCCGAACATGCGTCCGCCATTATTGCCCGATTTTCCCCGCCCCCTCGTTTTCGCCCACAGGGGGCTTTCGACCATCTATCCCGAAAACACCATGGCCGCGTACAGGGGCGCCAGGGACGCCGGCATTCCCGGCATAGAACTCGATGTGCACCTGACGAAGGACGGAAAGCTCGTCGTGTTCCACGACGACACCACGAAGCGCATCGTCACGCGGCCCGACGATCCAAGCGGCGAGCTGGCCTTTTCGCTCGAGGGATCCGACTACGCTTTCCTGGCTTCCCTCGATATCGGCTCCTGGAAGGGCCCCGCTTTTTCAGGCGAGAGAATGCCTCTCCTGGACAACGTTTTCGAGGAATTCGGCAAAACCCAGTATATCGATGTGGAAATCAAAAGCAGGACGACGGGGGACGCCGGCCTCGAGCGGCTCCTCTCGGAGACTATCGCCCGTCACGGCATGGAAAGGCGCTGCCTTGTGTCTTCCTTCAATCCTTTCGCCTTGCGCAGGTTCAAGACGATCGCGAGGGAAATACCCACCGCCATAATCTGGTGCAGGTCGAAGGATCTCTACGGTTTTCTGAGAAGAGGCGAGGGGCGGTGGATAGGCAACGTCGACGTTCTCAAGCCCGAGCACGTCCTTCTTAAGCACAAGAGGCTCTTCGCCGAACTAAGGCGTCCCGTCCTTCCCTGGACGGTCGACACGGAGGCCGACGCCGAACGCGTTCTGGCCTGTGGGGCAGCCGGCATCATCTCCAACTGTCCCCAGCGGATCCAGGCCTGGCGGGCTTAACCCTCTATCTCGTGGATGTGGCGGGCGAGGGGCAGGCGACGGCCTATTCCGAAAGCGCGCTTCGAAACCTTGATCGTCGGCGCGGCCTGGCGCCTCTTGTATTCAGCCTTCGCCGTCAGCCCCAGCACCTTCAGCACCAATGCCCTTTCGAAACCCTTGGCCACGATATCCTCGAAGGAAGCGTCCTCTTCGATATAAAGGCGCAGTATGCCGTCCAGCAGGTCGTATTCGGGCAGGCTGTCCTGATCCTTCTGATTGGGCCTGAGCTCGGCGCTCGGCGCTTTTTCTATGATGGACAGCGGAATGGGTTCGGGCTTTCCGGCAGCCGCGGCCAGCCTGTTCAGGTGCCTGGCGAGCGCGAAGACCTCCGTCTTGTAGAGGTCGCCGATGGGGGCGAGGGCGCCGCACATGTCGCCGTAGAGCGTGCAGTAGCCTGCCGCTATTTCGCTCTTATTGCCCGTGGTGAGCAATAGGGCGTTGAACTTGTTCGACCAGGCCATGAGAAGGGCTCCTCGTATCCTCGCCTGGAGGTTTTCCTCGGCGAGATCGAAGGGGCGGCCGGCGAAGGGAATGGCGAGGAGGTCGAGGTAGGCCTTGAAAGGCGCCTCGATCGAAAGTCTCTCGAGCCTTATGCCGCCGCGGTGGCAGAGCTCGACTGAATCATCGATGGAACCGTCGCTCGAGAACCTGCTCGGCATGGTGATGCAGGTGATGTTTTCGGCACCGAGGGCTTCGGCGCCCAGGACGGCCACCATGGCCGAATCGATGCCGCCCGACAGACCCAGGCAGGCCTTGGAGAATCCCGATTTTTTCATGTAGTCGCGGATGCCGACGACGAGAGCCCGGTGGATTTCCTCGATCGCTTCGCTGGCTGACCCCGCGTCGCTGACGCGCGTCGTCATCGCGGCGGTGTCGATGGAGAGGAAGGATTCCTCCCATCCGCACATGGCGACCGTCTCGCCCTCGGGCGAGACCGCGAAGGAGCGTCCGTCGAAGACGAGCGAATCGTTGGCGCCGACCGCGTTGCAGTAGAGGACGGGGATGTGGCCTTCCTTCGCCCTGCCCCTGGCGAGGGCGAGCCGCGTCTTCAGTTTGCCCGCGACGAAGGGAGAGGCCGAGGGAACGATGAGAAGGTCGATGTTCGCGTCGAGAAGGTCTTTCACCGGATCGACCGCGTACTTGAAGGAGGGGGAGGGCGGCGCTTCCCACCAGAAATCCTCGCAGATGGCGAAGCCTATCCTGCCCGAGGAAGGCGTGTAGACTTTTCTCGTCCTGGCCGGCTCGAAATAGCGGGCCTCGTCGAAGACATCGTAGGTGGGCAGGAGCGTCTTTTCCTGGGTGAAGACGATTTTGCCGTCGGCGATGACGGAAAAAGCGTTTACCAGGGCGCGGCCCGATCCTGTCCTGTTCCTGTCGACATAGCCCAGGGCGACGGCCGCCGATTTCGGGAGCTCCCGCTGGAGGAGGCGCAGCGCGGAAAGACTGCCTTCGACGAAGGCTTCCTGATCGAGGAGATCCATCGGAGGGTAGCCGCAGAGCGCCAGTTCCGGGAATATGAGGAGTTCGGGCTTGCCTGAGGCAGCCGAATCGGCTATGGCTTTATTCGAGAGTTCGACGATCCTGCGCGCGTTTCCGGCAAAATCGCCGATGACCGAATTCATCTGAACCAAGGTTACGATCATGACAGCTCCCCTTGTCTCATTTGATTTTCTTCCTCAATTTTCTGGCCGACATTTTGCTGGCGCTACGCTGGGCTTCCTCAAGCTCTCTCCGGCTGCGTCGTTTCTGCGTACTCAGGAAGATCAGCCCTCCGGCGATCATGAGGAAACAGAGAATCTGTCCCATGGAAAAATTGAGAAGGGTCGTGAAGGTATAGGTTGGGGCATCGGGATTCCCGAGCTTGATGATGTAGCCGAGGCCTGAATCGGGCTCGCGGAAATATTCGATCACGAATCGCACGAGACCATAGCCGACGATATAGACGCCGGAGGCGAAACCTTCGAAGGGGCGCCGCTTGCGGACGACGAGCCAGAGGAGGACCCAGAGCGCCAAGCCTTCGAATATGGCTTCGTAGAGCTGGGAGGGATGCCTCGGCAGGTTTACGACGTCGTTCATGGAGTTGAGCGTTATGCCCACCTTGGCCGCGATCTCCTGAACCCAGGTTTCGCGCGCCGAAAATCTTTCGGCGTAAGGGAAAACCATTCCCCAGGGGGCGCCGGTCACTTTGCCCCAGAGCTCGCCGTTGATGAAGTTGCCGAGCCTGCCGAAGGTGTAGCCCAGGGGCGCCGCCATGGCGATGATGTCGGCCCAGGCCAGCCACTTTTCCTTCTTGACCTTGCACCACACAAGGGTCGCGGCGATGACGCCCGCGAGCCCTCCGTGGAAGGACATCCCCTGATAGCCCACGAAACGTCCCGTCTCGTCGAAGGGCCAAAGGATGAACCAAGGGCGGCGCCAGTAATAATCGGTCGGTTCGTAGATGAGCGTGCCCGCGAGCCTTCCGCCGATGAGGACGCCCACGATGGCCCAGAGGAAGAAATTGGCCGCCAGTTCTTCGGACCAGGGCTTGCCCAATCGCTTCGACTCGAAGCGGAAGAGAAACCAGGCCGTGCCGAAAGCGAGAACATACATGAGGCCGTACCACCGGAAAGGCAGGCCGGGGATGATCTCTGGCTTAAGCCAGGCAGGGAATTCAAGCATTGCCGCCATCATTGTTCCTTGTTGGGAAGAGTAGACCCGCCGCCGTCTTTCACGGACGCGGATTTTCGGTCATCGCGCGGGAGCGTGCCGAGTATGATGATGAATCCGCAAAAAACATCGATCAGGAGGGAGGCGAAATACGCCACCGCGCTTTTCGAAAACCCCTGGGCGTCTTTGGTAGCCACCATGAGCTTGGACAGATCCTTCGCCGCCGGCAACATTATGGCGGCGAGAAAGGCCAGGGAGCCCAGCTCGAAAAGCGCAACCAAAGGCTTGAACGATCGGTATCTGTCTTCGTCGAGATAGAGGAAGAAAAAGCAGACTGCCGGTATGACATGGGGAAATATCAGGAAACGCAGGTAGGATGAAGAAACGCCGTCTGAATCGGAAAGCCCTATCCCCACCGCTATGGTGCCGAGGAAAAAAGGCTTGCAGAGCGATAAGGCGGCGGCGGCCAGATATTTCAACTTTCTCATACGGACATCAGTCTAGTGGGCTGCGCGCCGTCGGGTCAATAGATATGGGATGTTCACTTAAGCGCCTGCCATACTATAATCGGGAATCGGCTCGGCGCCGCGGTATGAGGATTGACGAGCAGGTCGCCGAACAAGGATAGTTCAGTCATGAGAATTTTTAAAAACGGACCGGGGCGTTCCACCATCGCATGGAGTCTTGCGGGTCTGATAGCATTGTCAGTATGCTTTTTCGCCGTTTCGGCCCCCGAAGCGGCGGCGCAGACGACAAAGAACTCGAACGACGATGCCAAACGCTATTCCCAGCTCATCCAGACTATTTACCAGTTCATAATCCAGAATTATGTCGACGAAGTCGATCCCGCCAAGCTCTACCAGGGAGCGATGAAAGGCATGTTCGACGCCGTCGGCGACCCTCATTCGACCTTTCTCGATGAAGCCATGCTTTCCGATTTGATGCGCGAAACCGATGGGGAATACGCGGGCGTAGGCTTGTACATATCGAAGGTGCCCGGAACTTCCCCCGATGGGGAGCCGAATTACGTGGAGGTAGTGTCGCCCATCGAGGATACGCCCGGATGGAAGCAAGGCATACTCCCCGGGGATCTCATCGTGAAGATAGACGGCGAGAGCACCGCCGACATGACCGTCGACCAGGCATCGGCCAAGATCAGGGGACCGGCGGGCACCCAGGTCCGCCTCAGCTTCATGCGGGGCGCTTCCTATGAGTTCGAAATCGAATTCACCCGCGCCACCATCGAGATACCCGCCATCAAGACGGGAATCATCAGAAAAGACGGGGCCGTCATCGGCTATCTCCGCATCATCGAATGGATTCCCCAGACGGCCGAGCGCATGCAGGATGCCCTGAGCCAGATGGCCAAGGACGGCATGACACATCTCGTCGTCGATGTCCGTTCCAATCCGGGCGGGCTGCTCAGTTCGGTCGTGGACGTGAGCGATCTCTTCCTGACTTCCGGGATGATCGTTTCGACAAGGGGCCGGAACAACCAGGAGAATTTCGAGTACAAGGCGAAAGCGTCCGTCGCGATACCCGACTCGATAAACATGATCGTCCTCGTGAACAAGGGATCGGCTTCGGCTTCCGAAATTTTCTCGGGGGCGATGAAGGACCAGCGGCGCGCTCTTCTCGTCGGCGAAAAAACCTATGGCAAGGGCTCCGTCCAGCAGATATTCCCTCTCGACACCACGGGCTTTAAGCTTACGATGGCCCGCTACTATACGCCTTCAGGCGTCAATATCGACAAGTCGGGCATCGTACCCGATATCGTCGTTCCTGATTGGGAATTTACCGAGGCTCAGTTCAAAGACCTGGAAAAGCTTTACGCCGCGGGACTCATTCAGGGCTACGCGAAAGCGCATCCCGACGCGAGCCCCGAAGCGCGAAAGGCGAGGGCCAAGGAAATCGTGGAATCGGGATACTCGCTCCCTCAGGACTATATAGACAGGCTTCTGCGCGACGAACTTGAAAGGGCCAAACCCTCAAGGGTCTACGACCTGGAATTCGATACCCAGCTGAAAAAAGCCATCGAAGTCCTGTTGAGCCCTGAGTTCCCCCTCCTCCTGGAAAACAGCCAATCGGTCAGCCAGGCCCTTTCGGCCAAGTAAGGCGTTCCGATGCGGCAACTAGTGCTTCCCGGCGACAGGGCTGGCGATACACGCTTCGTCCTCGACGAAAAAACCTCCCGCTACCTTCTCCGCGTTCTGCGCATGGGGCGGGGCGATTCGTTTTCCGCCCTCGACGAAGCGGGGAACCGCTTCGTCTGCGCGATCGAGGACGCTTCCGCCGCGGTGGCCATCGTCTCGCTCGCGCCCGAGAAGGATGGCGCAGCCGATGTGCCTGGCGCGGCGCGCATCGCCCTGGTTCAGGGCCTGCCCAAGGGTCCCAAGATGGATCTCATCCTGAGACAGGCCGTCGAGGCCGGAGCCGCCGCGGTTTTTCCCCTTCAGACGCGCAACTGCGTCGTCCGCGAAAGGAACGAGAAGGACATCGCCGAGAAATTGGAGCGCAGGCGCAAGATAGTCAGGGAAGCCCTTCAGCAGTCGGGGTCCATGGTCAGGACGAAGATTCTTCCGACCGCCTCAATCGACACCCTCGCCAAGGCCTTGAGCCACGAGGGATTCCCGCCTGAAAACTCTCTCCTCCTCATGTTCCACGAACTCCCCATCGCGGAGAAGAGTCTCCATGAGTGCTGCGCTGGAGATTCCATGCCGACAGTCATCCTCGTGGGACCCGAAGGCGGATTCGCGCCTGAGGAGACCGAGGCTTTCAGGGCCATGGGCTTCCAGGCGGTACATTTCGAAGGCACAATTCTCAGGACGGAAACGGCGGCGCTCTTCGCGCTGGCGGCCGTGAAAACCATAATGACGGAACGGACTTCATGGACACTATCGAAATAACAAGCATCGCGCTCGGCCGACTGCGCCTGGATTTTCCCTCCGAAAAACAGATAGCCGCGCTGGCTTCGGCCTGGGATGACACGGCCAATCACCAGGTATGCTTTCTGCGAAGCTCGGATTTCCATGCCGCCGGAAGGCTGAGCGAGTACGCCTCGATGGTGGAAAGCGCCGACCTGATCCTGGCCGCGTCGCCGGCGCTCTCGAACATGGCGGCAAAAAAAGCTGGCGCCGGGAAAGCCGCAGTCTTGAAACGTTCGATCGTTATCGGGGACAGACACAGGGACTATCTTTCCTATTTTGGTCCCCCGGAAGAGGAAGAGAACCCTTTCCACCATTACCAGCCGCTCAAGACACTTTCTCTTTTTCTCTCGGCCCTGGAACAGCGCCGCGGTTCCGTTTTCCTCGTCGGGGGATCCCTGCCGACGCTTCAGAAAGCCGAGGCGAATATCCGATCGACCTTTCCCGAACTTCGAGTGGTGGGGCGAACCGTAGGCGATTATCAAGAAAGAGACGAAGCGGCGATCATGCGCGCGCTGCAGAAATCGACGCCCGACATGGTCATCGTAGGTTCCCTGGTCAGGGACAACGAACTCTGGATTCCACGCCATATGCGTTATACGAAGTCTGGCATCTTTTTCTATGAAAGCGTCATCATGGAGATTCTGGCCGGAAAACGATAGCTAGACGCCGCTGAGCCGTTTTTATGGTTTTTTCCTCAAAAATTCCTGGCATTACCTGAGCGCATCGCTCAGCAATAGATGATTGTCTACTGCCTGGATTGAAGTTATGTCTTTCGCGGCGTTTAATAATCTTTAATAATGATGGTATGAAAGCAATCGCCTATTGGGATGTGGACAGCCAGCGAATCCGGAAAGTGCTTGGCGAACTGCATCCCGGATTCGAAGTAAGACTAGCGGCGACCCTGGGCGAACTGCACAAGATTAGTCTGGGCGATCGCGATGTCCGTGCCTTGATCATAGGCGTCCCATCGGCGGATCAGAAAAGCCTAATAAACCTGCTCGGCATATTTTCTGATGTGTCGGGAATTCCGATCTTCGTGCTGACCGAGAATCGGATTCCTTCCGTCTTCGACGCAAACGTCGGCATTAATCCTAGCGTCAGCGCTAACGCGGCCTTTATTTTCGTCTATTCGGGAGAGCTTTCTTCCCTGTGCTTTAGAATCATCGCGGCTATCGAAAAAAGCGACGAGGACGAGAAAAACGCGGTCCGAATGTTCATCGGAAGAAGCAAGGCCATACAGGGCATATCGGCCCTTGTCCAAAAATACGCAGAATCGCGCCATCCTGTCCTCATCCTGGGCGAAACCGGCAGCGGCAAGGAGCTCGTGGCCAGGGCCCTCCATGAGTATTCCTCCAGAAAAGGAGAGCCATTCATAGCGCTCAACTGTTCGGCATTGCCCGAAAACCTCGTCGAGAACGAACTTTTCGGGGCGGAAAGGGGGGCATTTACCGATGCCGTGAAGCATAGGGGCGCGCTCGCGAATGCCGCAAGGGGCACCCTGTTCCTCGACGAGATCGGCAGCATGTCGCGTTCCACCCAGCCCAAGCTGCTGCGGGCGCTCGAAACGGGGGAATTCTGGAAGCTTGGCGCGGAAAAACCGGAAAAGTCCGATTTCAGGCTCGTGAGCGCCACCTGCGTCAACATCGAGACGGAAATCCAGCGCGGATATTTCAGGGCCGACTTGTTTTACAGAATCTCCGACCTCCCCATTAAGATTCCTCCTCTGAGAGAACATATGGAAGATGTGGCCGATCTGGCGCGGCACTTTTGCCTCCAGACGGGGAGGGGATACTGCGAACTCGGTTCGGGCGCCCTCTCCAGGCTCATGGAGTATCAGTGGCCGGGAAATGTGCGGGAACTCAAATCGGTGATAAATCGGGCATGCGTGAACGTTCAGAAAGGGGCTATCCAGGCCGAGGATATCGTGTTCATGTCGGGTCTGAAGGATGTCGCGAGGCGAGGGCGTCGGCCTTGAGGAAGAGGCGCCTGAGATAGTCGACTTCCTTCGCGCTGGCCCCGGCCCTCTCGCAAAGATCTCTCAGGAAATGCCGCGCGTACGAGTCATCGCTTTTTCTGAAGAAACCCCTTTTCGAAAGCGCCTCGACTATCAGCGCGATATCGGAATCGACGACCAGCCTCGTGGCGGGAACCGCGGGCGGCTTCCGAGCCGATGACTTTTCGGCCGCGTTCGACGCGAAAAACTCCCAGCAGGCGATCTGCACCGCCTGCGCGACGTTGAGCGACGGGCAGGATTCCGATGTGGGGATGTGGACGGCGAGACTGCAGAGGTTCAGCTCGGCGTCTGAGAGCCCGTCCTTCTCATTGCCGAAGACGAGGGCCAGGGCGCAAGGACCGCGACTGTTCGCGCTTTGGACGAAATCTCTCAGCGCTTCCGAGCCTTCCTTCCGCTTTTCTCCTCCTCGGCGGGAGAATCCGGCGACGAGAGAAAACTCCCCGAGCGCCGTCTCCAGCGTCGCGAAGCGCCTGGCTTTTTCGAAAATGTCGTAGGCGTGAACCGCCATCATGCGCACTCTTTCCTCGTCATATTCCGGACAGCCGGCCAGCAGGAGCTTTTCGACGCCCATGGCCTTCATCGCCCTGCATATAGAGCCGACGTTGTCCGATCCCGTCACCCGGCTGAGTACTATGGAAAGGTCCGTGCCCTGTCCGCCCACAGGATTCATCCCGTCCTCCAACAATCGCCTTGCTAGTACCCGAGAGGCGTCATATAGTATCGCCATGGAACCGAGGAAACAAGCCGATATCGAAAAAGGAAAGACAGTTGTGGCGCGGCGGGATTCCGTCCTGCGCGGCCGGCGCGCCCTCGTCGTGGGCGGCTCGGGCGGCATAGGACGGGCTGTTTCGCTAGATCTCGCCGCCAGAGGCACTTCCCTCTTTATCCACGGCAGAACTTCAGGCAAGGTAGGCGATCTCGTCGCCGCGATCAGGCAAGGCGGCGGCGAAGCCGAGGGACTGGCCCTGGATCTGGATTCGCCCGAGCCTCTTCTCGCCGTCCTGGGCGCCGACAACGTTTTCGACATACTTGTCGTGGCCTTCGGACCTTTCGTCAGGAAACCCTTCGCCGCCTACAGCCTTTCCGACTGGGAAAAAATGGCGCTTCTCAACCTGGCCTTGCCGGGAGCCCTCGCCAGCCGGCTTTTTCCCGCGATGTGCGATCGCGGCTTCGGCCGCATGCTCTTTTTCGGCGGGACGCGCACCGACACCATCCGCGGCTTTACTTCCAACGCGGCCTACGCGGCGGCGAAAACAGGGCTCGGGGTCCTCGCCAAGTCGATAGCCATCGAAGGAGCGGCGCACAATGTCGCCGCGGTAACCGTATGCCCGGGAATCGTCCGCACCGAGTACATCGGCTCGGCCGAGGCATCGACGCTCGCCCTGATGGCCCCCGGCGGCAGACTTTCCGATCCGGCCGAAGTGGCCGCCATCGCCCTGGATCTGATGGACAGGGATCCCTGCATCGCCTCGGGAGCCGTCGTATCGCTGGACGCCGGTTTTTCGCCCTGAAATGTCCCGGAGCGAGCCAGATAAAATTTTCTTCGGCTTCCGTCGCCCCGCGGGCGGTTTGACAAGAAAAGCCCGGGGCGCTACGATGCTTTCATGCCTTCGAGACTGCTTGCCCGCGCCCAACTCTCGGCCTCCGCGGATTCTTCGCTACGGGAAACCGATTCCCTCTGCGAACTTCTGCCCAAGATGCCCGAGGGTCTTTGCTGCCATCCCGCGGGAATACTCGACGCCGGACGCGTGGAAGCGCTCAACGCTGATATCGTGGCTGGCCTGGGCCGAAACGCCAAAATTCTCTTTCTCGATTTTTCCCGCATCGATGACATCACTTCCGCCGGAGCGGGGTTCCTTGTGGCCCTCCAGAAGCGGATGAGGGCCAGGGGCGGCGACCTTGTACTGTACAGCCTGCGCCCGAAACAGCAGCGCTTTCTGGAAACCCTGGGTTTAAATAATTTTTTCTCCACGGCCTTGGACCTGCGATATGCGCTGGAGTATATTCAGGGGATGAAGCGCGACATCTTCCCCATGACAGCTATATGTCCCGCATGTTCATCGCCGCTCGGGGTCGATGGACCGGGCAGAAGCCGTTGCCATATATGCGAGGCCGTTATCACGGTCATGCCTGATGGCGACATGGAATTGGGCTGAATGTCGGCTTTCGGAAGCCGCGCGACCGATACGGACGGGCTCCGGAACCCAAGGGAGGGAAAAGCATGTTAGGTTTGTCTAAAGTCGAGCAATATCTTATTGACCTCGACATTTCCTATCAGGAATTGTCCAAAGGAGCCTGGCTCATCGAAGATGAGGCCAAAGGTCTGCCTAAAATGGTGGTGAGCCATTCCGACCCCATCGTCGTCATTCGCGCCGATGTCATGCCGGTGCCGGAAAAAGACCGTGAAAAACTGTTTTCCACCCTGCTCCACCTCAATGGGACCGATTTCCTCCATGGCGCCTATGCCCTCGATGGCGATGAAGTCGTAGCCCTCGACACCATCGAGTATGAGACTATGGACAAGAACGAGTTCAGAGCTTCCATCGAAGCGATGGCCTTCGCCTTGAGCCAGCATTATCCCTTGCTTTCGCAGTTCGCAGCCAAGAAGGAGGAATAACATATGGGTATCTTTGACAGGTTGAAGACAGTCATCTCTTCGAATATGAACGATCTCATCGCCAAGGCCGAGAATCCCGAGAAAATGCTCAACCAGATGATCATCGACATGAACGAGCAGCTCATCGAGTCCAAGAAAGCGGTGGCCATGGCCATCGCCGACGAAAAGCGGCTCGAGCGCGAGGTTGTCGAGAACAGGGCCAAGGCAGAGGATTGGGAGAAGAAGGCCATGCTCGCCGTCAGGGCGGGAAGGGATGACCTTGCCAAGGAAGCCCTCCTTAGGCAGCAAGAACACTCGTCCTATGTCGGCCAGCTGGGAACGCAGTGGCAGGCCCAGAAGGAATCCGTCGAAAAGCTAAAAGTTTCCCTGCGCGATGTGCAGACGAAGATCGAGGAAGCCTCACGCAAGAAGAATATCCTGATAGCTCGGGCCAAGCGCGCCGAAGCCCAGGACAAGATCAACAAGACGATGTCGTCCCTTCAGGGCAACAAAAGCGCCTTCGATACCTTCGACCGCATGGCGAAGAAAATCGACGAACTGGAAGCGAGGACGGAAGCCCAGAAGGAACTCGAGGACGCCTCCAGCGGGGCGACCCTGGAGAAGCAGTTCGCGGCGCTTGAATCCTCGCCCATGGCCGCCGATTCCCTCCTTGAGGACCTGAAGCGCAAGATGCTCACGTCGGACGCCGGAGCCGGGAATGGGTCGCAGAACCCAACCCCTTGAGGACTTGCGTCGGCCGAGGCCGAAATGGCTGGCATGAAATTTTTGCCCATAAAGGTTCTTCTCGTCGAACGGGAAGAACCTTTTTCTTTTTTGAGCGCAGAGGCGGCACCCGAAGGCGAGGCGGCCTTTTCTTCTCCTCTCCTTTCCATCGAAAAAGCGAAAGGCCTTCCCGAAAAATCGGAGGAACTTGGTGTCTATGATGTCTGCGTAATCCCGGGATCCCTTCTGCTCGAGCGGGAAAGGTCGATCATTCCGATACCCGTCATAGCCTGTGGGAGCAGCGATCTGGCCTTGCCCTGCTATGAGGCAGGCGCGTCGGATTTCATGCGCGAAGGCTGGACGAGACTCGAGCTGGAAGCCCGCTTATACCGCTTGGTTCAGCCGGTGATCCTTTGCGGGGAAGGCTTGCTCGCACTGCGCGGACTCGCTCTGGTCTGGAAGGATTTGGCCGCGAAGGGAGGCGAAACCACCGAACTCCTCTCGGCGACGGAAGCGGAAATATTTCGCCTTTTCCTGGCGGTTCCCGGAAGGATTGTCGCGTCGGATACCCGCTATGCCGGAGCCGCGACCCTGCCCCGCGACGGAAAAACGCGAGCTTTCTCCATGAGGGTGTCGCGGCTTAAAGCCAAGCTATCGAGGCTTCACCCCGGCCTTGGGGACTGCGTCCGCTCATCGCGAGGCCTAGGCTACCTGTGGATAACCCGCTGACAAGATGTGGATAACCCCAGTAAAAGCTGTGGAATCTATGTGCGGATTCTGTGCGTAACCCTAAACTCAGCAGTCCTCGCTTCGCTCGATATGGGCTCCCAGCATCTTGAGCCTTTCGGTGATGCGCTCGTAGCCTCTTTCTATCTGGTAGACGTTCTGGATCGTGCTCACGCCGTCGGCGCAGAGAGCGGCGATGACCATCGCCATGCCCGCGCGCACATCGGGTGAGACCAGGAGGGCGCCGGAGAGGCGCGCGGGCCCGGAAACGACCGCCCGATGGGGATCGCAGAGGACTATCCGCGCGCCCATGCCGATCAGTTTATCGACGAAGAACATGCGCGATTCGAACATTTTTTCGTGAATGAGGGCCGTGCCTTCGGTCTGGGTAGCGACGACCGTCATTATGGACGTGAGGTCGGGAGGGAAACCAGGCCAGGGCGAGTCGTCGATCTTGGGGATCTGGCCGCCGAGATCGGCCGTCACTTTCATGAGTTGATTGCTCGGCACGAAGAGACTGTCTCCCTTCACTTCCCAGGATATGCCGAGCCTGCCGAAACCGACCCTGAGCGGGGGAAGGTCCTCCTGGTCTATGCCATCGATCGTGATCTCGCCGTGAGTCACCGCGGCCAGCCCTATGAAGGAGCCTATCTCCATATAGTCAGGTCCTATCCTATAGTCTGTTCCCTTGAGGTCGGCGACGCCATGTATAGTGAGCATGTTGGAGCCGACGCCATCGATCAGGGCTCCCATGGAATTGAGCATGAGGCAGAGATCCTGGACGTGAGGCTCCGAAGCCGCGTTGCGCAGCACCGTCGTGCCCTCGGCGAGCACGGCCGCCATGATGGCGTTCTCTGTGCCGGTGACCGAGGCTTCATCGAGGAAGATGGGCGCTCCCTTCAGCTTGGCCGCCGAAAAACGCAGGACGCCGTCCATCGTGATGCGGGCGCCCAGTTCCTGGAGCGCCAGAAGATGCGTATCGATGCGCCTTCGGCCGATGGTGTCGCCTCCGGGGGGAGGGAGGATGGCCTGGCCGAAGCGGGCCAGAAGCGGGCCGGCGAAGAGTATGGAAGCCCTTACCTTGCGCGATTGTTCGGCGGGCACGTCCTGCCGCGTTATCGTGCTCGAATCTATGAGCCAGTCGTGGGGACCGACGCGGTTGACCTTCGCTCCGAGATGCTTAAGCACCTCGATCATGACGGCCACATCCTCAATTTCGGGAATATTCCTGAGGGTTACGGGGCCTCCGGCGAGGACCGCCGCGGCGAGACAGGGAAGGGCCGCGTTCTTGTTGCCGGACGCGACGACCCTGCCCTTTACGGGGTGGCCGCCTTCGACGATATACTTGTACATAGCGCTACTGTAGGGTCTGTTTTTCGTTTGGTCAACCGATATCGGCAGGACTTACTTGATGCCGTCATAATCGTTATATTGAATGTAATGATTGCCAAGGAAGGACAGTCTTCGTCCGATTTTGAAGCGGAAACGCTCATACACGATATCTCCGATCATTTGACGGCCCTGTCAGGCATCGCTCATTCAGGGGCGGTTTCTTCTTCGTTCGAGAACGCCGAAAAAGCGGGACTTCTCGCCTCGGTATTGTCCGAAAGCCTGCGGAGCGGACAGAACCTCGCCCTCTACCCTGTTTTCAGGATAATTTCCCTTCTGAACCGCTCCCTCAAGGTCTTTGACGATGAAGAGCTCGAGGCGGCCGGAACATTGACGTCGCGCGCCATCGAAGACGCCAGGACTCTCGCGTCGCGAATGGGCATAAGGCAGATGGACCCGATCTCCACCAACCTTCAGGATGGCGAAATCCTGCCGCCGGAGAAGGTGGCGCAGGCGAAGCCGGGCAGGGTGCTGCTCGCCCTGGAGCCCTCCCTCGCCGAAAACGTGGCCGGGCTATTGAGACGTTTCGGGCATGAGGTCCTCATCGCCACCTCCCCCGCCGAGCTTTTTTCGGCCTTCGGGTTTTCGGACGAAATGCCGACCGCTGGCGAAACGCCCGCCGCTGTCGTGCGCCATATCTCCAGCGGAACGATTGGCACCTATACTCTCTCCAGGAAACACGCCTCCGACGAATCGAGGTGGGCTTCCCTGCCCGATGTCCTGGTCGGGGATATGTTCTCAGCCGGTTTCGCCGGTTTTGAGCTTCAGGAATTCCTGAAATCCTGCGGAGAATTTATCGATACCAGAATGATCGTCCTCTCGCCTTTCTCGGAGTCGAAATGCACTGCCCGCGTGATACAGCTCGGGGCTGATGGCTATTTCAGGCTGGACGTGGAACCTTCTGTCCTGCTCGCGCGCATCGAATCGAGCATCGAGCGGAAGCGGCTGCGGGAGAGACGGCAGCTTTATATCGCGGCGCTGGCGCGCACGAGAGCATCGCTGGAGGAAGAACTGCGAAAGGGCGCCGAATACGTGCGCTGTCTCCTGCCCGGGAAGATCTCGGGCGCCACGATGTCGACGGACTGGACCTTCATCCCGTCAGCCAGCCTCGGCGGCGACCTTTTCGGCTACCACAGGCTCGACGACGGCCGGATGGTCTTCTTCATGATCGATGTGGGCGGTCATGGCCTGCAGTCGGCCCTCTACTCGGTGACCATCTTCGACGTCCTGCGCACCGAAGGCTTGAAGAACGTGGATTTCAGCGATCCGGTGGCGGTGATGCGGGGCCTGAACCACGCGTTTCGCATGGAAGAACGCAACAATATGCTCTTCACGCTCTGGTACGGGGTTTGGGACGAAAAGACGCGAATCCTCACCCACGCGTCGGCGGGCAGCCCGCCGGCTGTGCTCATCGTCCAGGGAGGCGGAGCCGTGGAGCTGAAGGCTGAAGGCATGGTGGCCGGAGCCGATCCCGATGCCGTCTACAGAAAACTGGAAATACAAGTGCCGAAAGAATCGCGCCTCTTCCTCTTTTCCGACGGCATCTACGAGTTTTTTACCAGGGAAGGGGAAATTCTAGGCCTGGAAGCCTTCATCCAATTGCTGGAAAGGGTCGCGTCGGGCATTCCCCATGAAAAGACGAGCATAGAAGAGCTTCAAAAGAAACTCTCGACGCTTTCCGCCGTCGATCATTTCCAGGACGACGTATCCCTTCTGGAGGTTCGCTTTGATTGACCCAAAGGAAATAGTCCTGGCAAGGCCGGATGACTTTCATGTCCACTTCAGACAGGGCGATCCGCTGGCGCTTTATGTCAGGCGCCACAGCGCCTGTTTCGGAAGGGCGATCGTCATGCCCAACACGCTTCCGCCTATAGCCGACGCCGCCTCGCTCGTCGCCTACAGAAACAAGATAGTCGGCTGCCTGCCGGAAGCTTCGGATTTTGCTCCCCTCATGACCTTCAAGCTTCTTCCCGGAATGGACGCGAAGACGGTCGAGGCATGCGGGGCGGCCGGAGCGATCGCGGGAAAATACTATCCGGCCGGCGCGACGACCAACGCGGCCGATGGTCCCTCGAATCCCGACAGCGTGGCCGAAGCCCTTTCCGCCATGGAATCCTTCGGGATCATACTTTCCATCCACGGCGAAGATCCCGACGCCCCTTCGCTGGAGCGCGAGACCGTCTTTCTCGCCACGCTGGAGAAGATCCTGGCTCGCTGGCCGCGGCTTCGCGTTGTGCTCGAGCATCTGTCCACGAAGGAAGCGGCGGATTTCGTCGCTTCCGGACCCGAAAGACTTGCGGCCTCAATTACCGCCCATCACCTGCTTTTCACGATCGACGACATGCTGGGCGGCAGTCTCAATCCTCACCTTTTCTGCAAACCGATCATAAAATCGGCAGCTGACAGGGAAGCGCTCCGGACTGCCGCTTTTTCGGCTTCGCCCAAGTTTTTCTTCGGAAGCGACTCGGCGCCGCACGCGCGCGCGGCCAAAGAGCGCGCCCGCGCGCCGGGAGGCATCTATTCCTCGCCTACCGCCATTCCCGCGCTTGCCGGTCTCTTCGAATCGGCGGGGGCTCTGGAAGCGCTCGGACCTTTCCTGGCCGGCAACGGCGCCCGCTACTACCGGCTTCCCTCCCCGACAGGCACGATAAGACTCCGCCGCGAAGCTTGGAAGGTGCCCGACGAAATAGACGGTGTCGTCCCTATGTGTGCGGGCGCCGAACTGGCATGGCGCCTGGCCTAGGCCGGTTCCGATCCTCCCGCGTCGCGAATTTCAGACTTATTCGAGCTGATTTAGCTTGATTCAAGCCAAAGCGGCGTATCTCTCCAGCGACGATTCTATGAGCCTATGTCCTGCCCTGTTGGGGTGGATTCCGTCGTCGCACATATATTCCCTGTAATCCCTTTGCGCCAGAAAGTCCTTTCTGATATCCAGGAGCGGACAGTTCTTGGCCGCGGCCACCGCCCTGACGGCCTTATCGTAGCCTTCGTGCCAGCGGAAAATCTGTTCCACGCCGCCCAGCCAGCGCAGGATGGCTTCACGGTCCAGGCCGTTGCGCGTGATCCATGCCAGATAGCGTTCGGCGACGAGGGGGGGGAGGCTCATGATGGCGGGCTGGAGTCCGTTCGCGCGCAGGGCGTCTATCATCTCGCCGTATATGCGCGAAAAAACATCGAGAGGCGTCAGTGGAATATGGTCGGTTTCGGGGCTCGCGGCCACTTCGTCCCAGAGGAAATCGCAGTCGTTGCCGCCGAATTCCAGAATGGCGACTCCTTTGCTTTTGTCCGGACCGGATTCCGGGGCTCTTTCTCCCGAAACGAAGCGACGGAGGATGTCGAGTCCTTTCGTGACGGTGCAGCCGAATCTGGCCTTGTTGACGAGGTGGACGCCGAGCTTCTCGGCGGCGAGCGTGGCGAAGCTCTCCTTTATGGGCGTATAGCTTCCGTCATCGTCGAGGATTATGCCCCTTGCCACCGAATCTCCGAAAAGATAGACATTCCCTGGAACCATATCAAAGCCTCCGATATCGTGTGATCTAATATTATATATCACGTAACACAGTAGTAATAATAATATAACATGATATCGGAGTCGTCAACGTCCGGGAAGCCATATATTGTAGTATTGATAACCATATGCTATCGTTCTTCGCATGGATGATATGAACGTCGAGGCAATAGGCCAATATTTCAGTGCGCTTTCGCGGAAGGCTCCGGCCGAATGGGAATCGCTTCCCGACATCGGGCTTTACATGGACCAGGTAGTCACGTATCTAGAACGCCAGCTTGGCGTCTTCGTGAAGACGAATGAAGACGGGCTGATAACTCCATCGATGATAAATAATTACGCCAAGGCCAAGATCGTGCCGCGTACCGAGGGCAAGAAATACGGCCAGGAGCATATAGCCTTGCTTTTGACGGTTTTTACGCTGAAAAGGGTGCTGTCGGTCCAGGATATGGGCGCCCTCATAGGGAAGATCGGCGATGCCGTCGAAATTGAGGAGTTCTATGGACGTTTCAGGCGCGGGATGGAGCATTCGGTAGGGGAGACGGCCGCGCAGGTGAGTTCGGCCCTCAAGGCCGCGACCGACGCCGATACGAGCGTGGACGCGAAGACCTTGCGCGCTTTGGCTCTGGAACTTGCGGTCGACGCTAGCGTCAGAAGTTACGCGGCCGAGACGCTTCTGGCTTTCGCGAACCCGGAAAAGGGCGTGACGGAGAAGGAAGACAAGGCGAAGGCGAAAAGAGAAAAGGCCGCGCTTAAGAAAGAAAAAAAGGCCTGAGCCGGAGGCTCGGCCGGAGGCTCGGCCGGAGGCTCGGCCGGAGCGCCTGCCTGCGTTGCGCCGCGGGCGCTCAGGGCAACGCAGGCAGGCTACGTATAAGGCGCCCGGGGCCGCGTAAGGGCGCCCCGGGCGCCGCCGAGAGCCTTGGTTACAGTTCCACGATCCTCGAAGACGTGAGCACCTTGTGGCCGGTTTCCGTAATAAGCACATCGTTTTCCAGCCTGAGGCCGCCGAATTCGGGGTGGTAGAGGCCGGGCTCTATGGTGACGATGTTGCCCGGCTTCAGGATCGCCGTGTTTTCTTCCCTTACGTTGATGCCGGGCGTTTCGTGGGCTTCCAATCCTATGCTGTGGCCAAGGGCGTGCGGCATGGAAAATCCGACCGCGGAGAAATATTCGTCGACGGCGAGGGCTATGCCGCGGGCCGAGGCGCCGGGCGCGCATCCGGCGACGCCTTTTTCGTAGGCTCCCTTGACCAGCTGGATCATCAGGTCCTGTTCCTTGGAGAAGGGGCCGCGCACGAAACTCATCGTGACGTCTGTCGTGTAGCCGTCTATGACGATGCCGAAATCGAGAATCGAGAAGCCTTTCGTTCCGAAGGGGCCAGCGCCGTAATTAGGGAAGGCGTGAATGCCGAAACTGCGTCCAGGTCCTGCCGCGAGCGTGTCGAAGCCCGTGCCCTCGGCTCCGGCGCCTCTGGCTTCCTTTTCGATGAAGAGGGCGACGTCGAGTTCGGTGGCGAGCCTTCCCTTCTTCACGCCTTCCTCAATCATGTCGATGAGACGGTCGGTGAGGGCCGATGCCCTTTCGTAGATGGCGAGCTCCCCTTCGTCCTTGACCGAACGCATTTCGGACAGGGTCGAATCTATTCCGCCTTCTTCGCAGAGGAGGTCCCATTCGTCGAGGGCTCCGACATGGTCAACGAAGGATGGATAGGATGTCGCCGCGGGCAGTTCGACCTTCTGGCCGGCGGGTACGCCCAGCTCGGCGAGCACGAAACGCATGGCCGAGGCCGATCGTCGCCCGAAATCCGTATACGCGAAGATCTTGTCGACATGGGCCATCTTTTCGGCCATGTTGCGGTCCCATGCCACGAGAGCTGAGGCGCCGTCCGCCCCGATGACGAGGAAAGCGTCGTCGGGCTGTCCGCAGAGATAGCGTACCGCCGGGCTCCGAATATGTTCGAAATCCTCGAAGCGGGCGGCGGCGATGCCGCGGCTTTTCAAGGCTTGGGCGACCTTTTCGCGTCGCTGGCGGAAAATATCTTTCATGCTTTTGCCTTCGCCATCCCGTCGAGCGTCGCCTTGAGAATCTCGAGACCGCGATCGATTTCGGCATCGCTGATGACGAGGGGAGGCAGGAGCCTGAGCGTGTCGTCGCCGGCGGTGAGAATGAGGAGTCTGTCGGCGCGGCAGGCGGCGACGACATCCCCAGGGGGAACCGAAACGCCGATGCCAATCATGAGACCCATGCCGCGCACTTCCTTGACAAGGGGGTTCTTCCAGGAACGCACCGTCGACCTGATCTTTTCGCCTTTTCTTTCCACTTCGGCCATGAATCCCGGCGCGGAAAGCTCATCGAGAACGACATTGGCGGCCGCTGCGGCCAGGGGGTTTCCCCCGAAGGTCGTGCCGTGATCGCCGGGCTGGAGCACGTCGGCGCTGGGCCCTTTGGCCAGCACGGCTCCCACGGGAACGCCGCCCGCGAGCCCTTTCGCGACGCCGACCATGTCGGGGTGGATTCCCATTTTCTGGAAGGCCAGGAAGGCGCCCGTTCTGCCTATGCCCGTCTGCACTTCATCGGCGACGAAAAGGATATCCCTTTTCCCGCAGAGCGCCTCGGCGGCTTTCAGGTAGTCGGCATTGAGTGGGTTGACGCCGCCTTCGCCCTGGATGGGCTCGAAAAGGAAGGCGCAGACGTTTTCGGTTAGCGCGGCGTCGAGCGCGGCTATGTTGTTCGCTTCGACATAGATGAAACCGGGCGTGAAGGGACCGAAGAACTGATGGAACTTGTCCTGGCCCGTGGCCGTCACGGTGGTGACCGTCCTGCCGTGGAAAGAACCTTTGAGCGTGACGATGAGGTTCTTGTCGGGGTTTTTTGCCGATCCGTATTTGCGCGCTATCTTGATGAGGCCTTCGTTGGCCTCGGCGCCCGAGTTGCAGAAGAAGACTTTGTCCATGCCGGCCATGTCGGCCAGTCTTTCGGACAGGCGCGTGGAAACGTCGGTCATGAAATAGTTCGATACGTGGATGAGGCGGGCGGCCTGGTCGGCTATTGCCTTCACGAGCTTCGGATGCCCGTGCCCGAGCGAGTTGACGCCAATTCCCGCCGTGAAATCGATGTATTCGGCGCCATCATTCGTATAGAGAGTGGCGCCCTTTCCATGGTCCAGGACCAGGCCGGTCCTCTTGTACGTATTCATTGTTTTGTCGTTCATACGATCATCGTCCCCATGCCTCTGTCGCTGAAGAGCTCGATGAGGAGCGAGTGCGGCGACCGGCCGTCCAGAATATGTGTCGTTTTGACACCCAGTGAAAGAGCCTGCACGCAGCATTCCACCTTGGGAATCATGCCGCCTGATACTATCTTCTGCGCTATGAGGGCGGGAACGTCCTCGCGCTTGAGCACGGAGATGAGGGTGGCCATGTCGGCCACGTCCTTCAGGAGGCCGGGCACGTCGGTGAGAAGAATGAGTTTTTCGGCGCCGAGGGCGCCGGCGAGTTCGGCGGCGGCCGTGTCGGCGTTGATGTTGTAGTAGCCGGTTTCGTCGTTCGGCCTGAGCGCGATGGTGGATACGACGGGGATGTACCCCGCGTCCAGCGCGTGGCGGACGATGTCCGGCCGCACCGAGGAGATTTCGCCGACCATGCCGAGGTCCACGCCGTTCTTCTGCAGGCGATTAGCGCGGAAAAGCCCTCCGTCGCCGCCGCAGATGCCTATCGCGGAGCCGCCCTGGCGCTCGATGTGGGCAACAAGGTCCTTGTTCACCTTGCCGGCCAGGACCATCTGGACGATCTCCATGGTTTCATCGTCGGTATAGCGGATTCCATCGATGAAGACTCTTTCCTTGCCGAGTTTCTTAAGCATGCGGTCGATCTCCGGTCCGCCCCCGTGGACGAGCACCGGCTTTATGCCGACCTGCTGCATGAGGATGAGATCCTGGAGGACGGCCGCGCGGACGCCCTCGTTGATCATCGCGGCGCCGCCATACTTCACGACGACAATCTTTCCCGCGAAGGATTTGAAATAGGGCATCGCCTGGATCAGAATATCGACCCTGACATTATCGTTGATCATATACGCACTCCCCCTTTCCTGGGTGTTCTTTCGCTGACTGTTGCCCGCTGACCGTTAATAGCCGACTTGCGGCTAATTCCGGATCAGGTCCGGTAGTCTCCGTTTATCCTCACATATTCATAGGTGAGGTCGCAACCCCAGGCCGTGGCCTGCGCCTCGCCCTCATTCATCGTGACATAGATGGTCACTTCCTGGTAGCTGAGGATTTTCTTGGCCTTTTCCTCGTTGAAGGGAAGGGGCGCGCCGTTCTTGCACACCTCGATGTAGCCCGAAGCGCTCTCGAAGGCGATGTCTACCTTGTTGGGGTCGAAATCCTTGCGCGTATAGCCCAGTGCGCAGAGAATTCTTCCCCAGTTCGCGTCGGCGCCGAAGATGGCCGTCTTGACGAGGCTGGAGCAGATGACGCCCTTCGCGAGCTCTTCGGCCTTGGCTTCGTCCGCGGCGCTCTCGATGGTGCACTCGATGAGCTTCGTGGCGCCCTCGCCGTCGCGGGCTATCATGCGCGCGAGCTGGGTGTTGAGCCAGTTGAGGCCTTCGTAGAAAGATCGGTAATCGGCGCCTTCCGTTTCGATGAAGGCGTTGCCGGCCATTCCATTGGCCAGGACGACCACCATGTCATTGGTCGAGGTGTCGCCGTCCACGCTTACGCGGTTGTAAGTCTTCGTGACGGAAAGGGAGATCGCTTTCTGGAGCATGGCCGGGCTGATGGCGCAGTCCGTCGTTATGAAAGAAAGCATCGTCGCCATGTTGGGGTGGATCATCCCCGAACCCTTGGCCATGGCGCCTATCGTCACCGTCTGCTCGCCGATCTCGAACTGGACGGCCAATTCCTTCTTAACCGTATCGGTGGTCATGATGGCTTCGCGCGCGTCTATGTTGCCTGTCTTGGAAAGCCCCGCCACCAGCTGTTCCATTCCGGCTTCGATAATGCCCACGTCCAGCTGCTGGCCGATCACGCCCGTGGAGGCGACAACCACGTCGCTGGCCGAAACAGGGAGGCGTTCGGCCACGAGGACCGCCATCCGCTTCGCCGCGGCGATGCCCGCGTCGCCGGTGCAGGTGTTCGCGTTGCCGGAATTGACGATGATGGCCTGGGCCTTGCCGTCCGCGAGATGCTCCATCGTGACGAGGAGGGGCTGGCCCTTCACCTGGTTCGTCGTGTACGCCGCAGCGGCGCTGCAGGGCTTTTCAGACCAGACCAAAGCCAGATCTTTCTTTTCCTTGTTTTTCCGGATGCCTACATGGACACCGGATGCCGTAAAACCCTTAGCCGCGGTAACACCGCCGCGAATTTGTATCATGCTCAACCTCGCTTTTATGCCGCGCGCCGGCGCGGCAGAAACATCATTTTAATTCCGCCGCCCTAGAAAGCCGGAGGAACCATCCTGAGCCCTGCGGTCTCTTCGAAACCGAGGGCGAGATTCATGTTCTGCACGGCTTGGCCAGCCGCGCCCTTCACCATATTGTCGATCGTCGAAACGACGATTCCCGTCCTGCCGTTCGAGGAGAGATGGACGGAAATGTCGCAATAGTTCGAGAGTTTCACGTTCCTGTTGCTGGCGGTCGCGCCAAGGGCGAGCACCCGTACGAAAGGTTCCTTCGAGTAGAACGACGCGTAGAGATCGCGCAGGCCCTTCGCGTCCATGGCTTTTTTCAGGCTGAAATAGATCGTGCTGACGATGCCCCTGTTCATGGGCGCCAGATGGGGGGTGAAGACGGAGGAAACCGCCTCGCCGGCCATAATCGAAAGATAACGGTCAATTTCGGGCTGATGCCGATGGGCGCCCACCTTATAGGGAGAAATCGCGTCGACGCAATCGACATAGTGCGTCGTCTGGCTAGGTTCGCGGCCTGCCCCGGTGAGGCCCGATGCCGAATCTATGATGATGCTGCCCGAGTCCGCGATCCCGGCCGAGAGCGCCGGATAGAGGCCGAGTTCGGCCGTGGTGGGATAGCATCCGGGATTGCCTATGAGGCGTGCCTTGCGGATTTTTTCCCTGTTGAGTTCGGGCAGCCCGTAGACAGCCTTGGCGTGGAGCTCCGGCCGCGCGTAGCTCTTTCCGTACCACGCTGTATAGGTGGCTTCGTCATCGCCAAAACGAAAGTCGGCCGAAATGTCGATGAAAAGTCCGCCTTTAGCCAGGCATCGTTCGGCCGCTGACTCGGCGAAGCCGTGGGGCAGGCAGGAAAAGAGAATGTCGGAGGCTTCAATCACTGTCTCGGCGCTTTCGAGCATCATCGGCGGATTGCCATAGCCCGTTTGATCGGGACTGTTGAAAGAGGGATACACTGAACTGAGCGCCTTGCCTTCGAAACTGACGGAGGAGAGGTGGAGCTGCTTGGGTTCCGGGTGGGCGAGCAGTATCCTGGCCAGTTCCGCCCCGGCATAGCCGGAAGCGCCAAGAATGCCTATCTGAATCATCCAAATCCTCCTGGATGGGGCTGAACTCCCGAGGGAACAATACCCCCAGGCTTTCACTATGGATAATAACCCTCAAAAAAATGAAGGTCGAGCTAATAATGTCTGTGGTTGTGGGAGGTGGCGGTCGACGCCTTACCTACGAACGGAGTAGAGTCGCGGTGTGCGCGGCTCAAACCCGAAAGTGAGAAGTGTTGGAAGGTAGACAGGATAAGAGCGTTTCATATGCTCCTCCCAGAATGGAATAGAAGTAATAAAATATAAATGAGAAAGTATGTCAACTGGGTAGTGAATAATTATACGTATTATGCAATGATTATGCGGAAATTTCCGGAAATAATTCCCGGAAAGCTCCGACGGCGATCTTTATGGCACGTAATCTGGAGGTAAACATGTCCGACGACAAGCATCTATACCTGATCCTGCATCCCAATCATTCCCTCATCGCCTCGCAGATGGATCCAGAGCATTTCATACGGCACTATGTTCAGGGGTCGACGCGCTATTTCGAGGGAAGGCTCATTTTCGTCGAAGTCGATCCCGCTTTCAGGAACGCTTATTTCGATATCGACGGAGCTTACGCCGAGCTAATCCCCCATGAGGACGGAAGACCCAAGGCCACGAAGTTCATCAAAAGCTACCGTGTCCTCGAGCACTTGGATTTCGATGCCCTCGGCAGTCTCTATCTCTGCAATTCGATGGGGGATTACGTCGAGCTGAAAAGCGCTGAATTCAACCCCGAGAACGATCCCGAAGAGTTCCGCATCATGCTGGAGATCAATCCCGTCAAATTCATCGTGCTCACCAAATATGATTTTCGCGAATTCGGACGCTTCATCACCGATCCCCACAATTCCAAGGGGGCGCCCAAGATGTTCTTCGCCCAGCTGGAATTCAACACTGAGGACTTCATGAGGGATTATGAGGAAAATCCGCTTATCAGGGGCTTTGTTCCGGGGATTCATCCGGCCAGGCTCCACAGCGCCGTGCAGGAAGTGCGGACCACGCCGGGGAAATTCGTGAAGGGCTTATCCCTCGACTGCCCCATCGACAGAATCTCGTACAAGGTGCTCAAGGACGGCTTCATGTTCGCTGGCGAAGGCAAATACAGATACTATCCCCTGCTCAACCTGGATGAGGTGGAGCGCAAGTTCTACCGCTTCTGGAAATCGATGTAGAATTATGGATGGCGGGGCGCGAGCGGGCTTGATGCGGCCTCCCATTCTCGCTATCGTTCTTTTTCTCATATGGCAAGAACATACCTTGATACGGGGCGTCCGATAGTCGCCCTCGCTACGCCGCCGGGGCGCTCGGCCCTGGCCGTCATCCGCGCTTCCGGAGCGAAGGCTATCGAACTCTGCGCCCGGTGCTTTTCCGCGGGTCAGGATCTTGAGTCTGCGCCCGGCTACTCGATGCGCCATGGTTTCCTGATCGACCCCGGCAGCGGCGAGCGCGTCGACGAAGTCGTGGCCGCCGTCTTCCGGGCTCCCCGGTCCTTCACGGGCGAAGACTCCGTGGAAATTTCCTGCCATGGGTCGGCGGCGGTAACGAGCCGCGCGCTCGCCGCGCTGGAGAAGGCAGGCTTCGCTCCCGCCCTGCCCGGGGAATTCAGCTTCCGGGCCTTCATCAACGGCAAGACCGACCTCGTCAAGGCCGAAGCGATCAACGAGCTGGCGGGAGCGCAATGCGAATCCGCCAGGGAAGATGCCCTCCTGCGCCTGAGCGGCGTCCTTTCCAAAGAGTTTTCGGCGCTGCGCAACGAAATGCTGGACCTCTTGGCCGTCGTTGAGGCCCACCTTGACTATCCCGCCGAAGAGGGCGCCGACGAAGATAGCAAAGGCCGAAAAGGCCTCAAAGACCCCGAGGGCCTTGAGAGCCTCGATGCCCTCGATGAAGAAACCCTCCCCTGGATGGCAAGGCTCTCGGCCTGCGAACAGCGCCTCGTCGCGTTGTCGCGAAGCTATATAGGAGGAAGGTTGAGGCAGGAAGGCGCGCTGGTGGTGGTAGCCGGCCGGCCCAACGCCGGCAAATCCAGCCTTTTCAACCTGGTAGTGAGGGAGGAGCGCGCCATCGTCAGCCCGGAACCCGGAACGACGCGCGACTGGCTGGAAGCCTGGATAGAAGTGGGCGGCTATGCCGTCCGCTTCGTGGATACGGCCGGCCTCCGCCTCGCCGAGGAAGGCATCGAAGCCGAAGGCGTCCGCCGAAGCCTCGATTTGAGCGGAAAGGCCGACATCATTGTCTATCTCGTGGACGGGAGAGCCGGACTAACGCCGGAGGACGAGGATTTCATCGCCCTCCATCCGGACGCCCTTAGATTATGGAATAAGCTGGACGCTTCCGATTGCCTGCCGGTTCCTCCGGGATGGCTGGGTTTGAGCGCCAAGAAGGGCGATCACCTGGATCGGCTGGAGGCGGCTATCGAAAGCCTCCTTACCGCTTCATCGCGGACGGAGGGGGCCTCAGGTTCCCGTGAGTCGTCGATTCGCGTCGCCAGCGCCCGGCAGAAAGGTCTCATAGACCGCTGTCTTGAATCGATCGGCAGGGCCGAAGAGGGCGCCAAGGCCGGCGCGCCGCTCGACGGCACGGCCCTCGAGATCAGGGAAGCGGCGGATTTTCTGGGCGAAATCACGGGCGAAATCGCCGGCGAGGAAGTATTCGACCGGATATTCGGCTCATTCTGTCTTGGCAAGTAATTAGGTCGCGCGGCAAGGTTCGAGAGGGGAGAATGTGAGCGATTTCGAAGCGATAGTGATCGGAGGCGGGCATGCCGGAATCGAGGCGGCGCTCGCTCTCGCCCGGATGGGCACGCGGACGGTTCTCGTTACGCAGAATCCCGACACCATCGGGAAAATGTCATGCAATCCTGCCATAGGCGGCCTCGCGAAGGGGAATCTCGTCCGCGAGATCGACGCCCTGGGCGGCCAGATGGGCATCCTCGCCGATCAGACGGCCATACAGATGAGGATGCTGAATCAGTCCCGGGGCCAGGCCGTGCAGGCGCCGCGCGCCCAGTCCGATAAAGCCCTCTATTCGGCTCTCGCCCGCAAAGCGCTGGAAAACCAGCCTCGGCTCTCCATTTTCATGGACACGGTCGTGGATATCCTCACCGATTCATCAGGAAAGAAAATCGAAGGCGTACTCACCGGACGGGGCAGGAAAATCGGCGCGAAAACCGTGGTCATGACCACGGGAACCTTCATGGAAGCCAGGCTTTTTATAGGCGAGTGGACGGGACCTGGCGGCAGGCTCGGTGAACCCGCGGCCGTAGGTTTGGGCGACGCTCTCCGCGCTAGGGGATTCCCCGTCGGAAGGATGAAGACGGGCACGCCGGCGCGCATCAAGGCCTCCAGCATCGATATGTCCCGGCTGGAAGCGCAGTACGGCGAGGGCAAGCCGCTCTACTTTTCGTTCCTGGAGAAGGACTATGGCCGACCGGACCTGCCCTGCCATATTGTCTGGACCAGCGCGGCGACCCATGAAATCATACGCGCCGGGCTGGACCGCTCCCCGCTTTATTCAGGCGCGATCGTCGGCAAGGGGCCTCGGTATTGTCCTTCTATAGAGGATAAGGTCGTGCGCTTTCCCGACCGCGAGCGCCATCAGGTGTTCGTCGAGCCCGAGGGGGAATACACCGACGAAGTCTACCTCAATGGGCTATCCAGCTCCCTGCCCGAGGACGTGCAGGCGGCTTTCTACCGAAGCCTTCCCGGTTTCGAGAAGGCCGAGATAGTAAGGCCCGCCTATGCCGTCGAATACGATTATCTCGCGCCCTCGGCGCTTTATGCTTCCCTCGAATCCAGGCTGGTCGCCGGGCTTTTTATAGCCGGCCAGACGAATGGCACCTCGGGGTACGAGGAGGCAGCCGCCCAGGGGCTCATGGCCGGCATCAACGCCCGCCGATACCTGGATGGAGCCGATGCCCTCATCCTCGGCCGCGATCAGGCGTACATCGGCGTCCTCATCGACGATATCGTCACCCTCTCGCCCAAAGAGCCTTACCGAATGTTCACAAGCAGGGCCGAACGAAGGCTGGCGCTGCGGCAGGACTCCGCGGACTTGCGGCTGACGCCGATGGCGATGGAGATGGGATTGGTCGATGAAGAACGCCGGGAAATCTTCGAGAAAAGACGCCAAGGCATCGATGAGTTTTCAGCGCTTTTAAGCGGAAGGAAGATCGCGCCAGCCGACGCGCGCGACAATCAGGATTTTTTACCCCATGTCGGGGAATCGCTCGCCACCGCCCTCAGGGATCCGCGCATCGGCGCTCTGGCGGACGCGCGGATCGACAACAAGTCCTTTCTCGTTCCGCTCATCCCGGAGAGCGCCGCGTACCCCGAATCATGGATTCAGACGGCCACCCTCGATGTGCGCTATAAGGGCTATCTTGAGAAGGAAGAACGCCTAGCGGCCAGAGTAGACCGCTCCGATCGTCTGAGAATCCCGCAGGGCTTCAGCTATCGGAGTGTCCTTGGATTGTCCAGCGAGTCGATCGAAAAACTGGAAGCCGTCCAGCCCCTCACCCTTGGTCAGGCTTCGCGGGTGCCAGGTGTCCGCAAATCCGATTCGGCGCTACTCTATGTCGCGCTGCTGCGCGGAGCCGCGCCCGGCGAGGATCGATAGCCACCCGGGGCTCCCAATGAAGAACTATAGCCGCCCAGCGCCATACGCGATAAAATTTAAAGCCCGATTATTTATTGGTTGCTTTCCGGCTCTGCCATGCCGCTGAGGGCCGCCAGTTCGCCCTTCGCCCTCTCCAGCGCGTCGCTGTAATTTGCCTTGAGGTTTTCGACATTCTGTTTATAGAAGGCAGCGAATTCAGGGTCGGCCATGGGGTCGAGGCGAATATCCTGACCCATCCGCGCGGCCATCTGCCTTTCCTTTTCCTTCAGCTTCGGCGCCCATTGGCTGCGTATCGCCTGCTCCACGCGCTTCACTTCCTCCTGGTACTTTGCGATGAAGGAAGCGATCTGCTGAACCATCGATATGATCTTCTTCTCCGCTACGGCGCCGGCAATGCCTCCCTTGACGGGGGCGGCGGCCGCGAGCGCGGCGAGTCCCGCGCCGACGAGGGTAAGTTTTTCGGCGTCGAAGTAGGAGCCGGGAAGCTGGATCTGCGCGATTAGGACGTCGAAGATAGATCTCCTGAACGCTTCGCGGTTCTGGTTGTCTATGCCCTGTATGGCTTTCCGCAGGTCAGTATTCTCGGGATCGTCGAGGAATTTCCCCGCCGCCCTCCGGCCTTCCGTCTTTATCCTATGCGCTTCTATGGCGACTTCGTCCACTTCCAGGTTTTTCGTTCGCTCGAGCGCGAGCTCAAGGGCGCTCTTTATCATTGCCATCAGGAATCCTCCGTTCAAGCCTCGCTTCCTTCAATGTGGAAACGAAGCTGATTATCTTATCGCCGATACTCACCATAACCAGCGCGGCCACGATCCACTCGATGGTATTCTTGATTGCCAGCGGAAGCTCGCCGGCAATCAGGCCGAGAACCTCGAAGCTGTAGACGACCATGATGGAAGCGACCGCGACCTTGCCCATGAAGGTCGTCTTCGGCTCGATTTTCTGCCTGATGATGATCAGTATCGTCACCAGCAGCACCTGAACGCCGAGTCTCGCCAGCACGAGTATCAGGAACCATATTGGTATCAGTCTATAATAACGAAAAATGAGGGTAAGGACAATTAAGAGGCAGTAGTCGCTGGCCGAATCCATCATCCGTCCTGCCTTCGTCACCTCGTTCGCCTTGCGTGAAACGTATCCATCAAGAAAATCGGTTATGAAGATGAAGACGACGAGGATGAGAAGCGGATATCGGATCCGGTAGTGTTTCGCGGCGATGACCAGATAAAGTAGGGTGGGCAGGGTGCTTACGCGTATCAGCGTTATCCTATTGGCGAGGTTTATGGATGAAAGTTTTTCCCGCGAGGCTTCCTTGCGGAAGTCGTCCCTGAATCTGTTGAGGAGAAAGTACAGGAAAACATGGAATCCTCCGCTCGTGATGAGGAATTGACGCCAGAATTCCGTAAAAAATCCGCCCGGAAGGGCGAAGGCGCAGAAGACCGCGCACTGGGTGATGAAGTAAGCGACGATAGTTTTCGTTATGCTTTGCCGGAGGCTTTTTACTCGTGTCGGTTCGTCCATGCGCTGTATCTCCGTTCGATCGCCGTTTCATCGCTACTTTTTTCTATATTATATATGCAAAATCATCTAATATTACAACCTTGACATACGGCCTGTCAAATCCGTATTCTGGCTACATGACCATGGCAGATAAAGTTACGTTGAGCCGTATCATCCTGGCTCCGCTATTCTTCATATTATATCGATATCCCCTGTTGCCGGCTCTACCGACGATCATCCTGCTCTGGATCCTTTTCTGGATCATAGAGATCAGCGATCTGGTGGACGGCAAGGTCGCCCGCTCCTCGAAGCAAGTCAGCGATTTCGGCAAGCTTTTCGATCCCTTCGCCGATGTCCTCGCGCGGATCACCTATTTTACCTGTTTCGCCTTCAGCGGCATAATGCCTCTATGGGTATTCCTCATCATCCTCTACAGGGAATTCAGCATTTCCTTCCTCAGGATGATCCTGAGCTCCAAGGGTATAGCCATGGGCGCCAGACCGGGGGGCAAGCTCAAGGCCGGCCTCTATATGACCTCCGGAATGCTCGCCCTGCTTCTCGTGAGCCTGGAACGCCTTTCGATCTTGGCTGACCTTATCCCCGCACTCAAAGTCATCGTTCTCGCGGCCTTCATAATCGCCGGTCTCCTGTCGATTCTTTCCTTCATCGACTATCTTGCGCAGTACAGGAAACTGACGGCGTAGAGCCATTGAACGAATTTTCCTAAATTTTTTCGCCTTTTCTATTGACGAACTTTGTCCAAACCGTTAATGTCCTCCTCGCGACGTGCAGCGATGTACGAAACGAAAAAGCAAGGATTGCTACAAAACAGCAAAATTTGCAAAAGAGCGGAAAAAGAAAAATCGCTCTTGACAAAAGGTAGCGAAGTTTGCTACCTTCATCGAGCGCTCTGGGGGAAGGCTGCGGGAAACCACGGCGGACCAAAGGGGCGGGAGGCGAAAACCGAAGGCCGCAAAGCGGTTTGAGGCGAATAGCCGAGGGATCTACCACAGTAAATAGGGAAGGGATAGAAAGAGGTAAGGCACCAATCGCCACAAGCGATTGGTGGCGCACAACTCTAGCGAGTTGTGCGTGGCTGATTTCACGGAAGTGAGATCGGCAAAATCGATCATTTGCGCCAGTGAATGGTCGGTGAAGTATCGAATGCCGGTTGTCGAAGCTTGTTAGCTTTGGCAACGAAGATAAATTCTTTATGATATCCTGCAGGCGCAAGCCTGTTGGAATATATCATGGAGAGTTTGATCCTGGCTCAGAACAAACGCTGGCGGCGTGTCTTAAGCATGCAAGTCGAGCGGCAAGGGCAGCAATGCCCCTAGAGCGGCGGACTGGTGAGTAACGCGTGGGTGATCTACCTTTGGCATGGGGATAGCCATTAGAAATAGTGGGTAATACCGAATACGTTCGTCACCGTGAGGGTGACGAGGAAAGGTGCTACGGCACCGGCCGGAGATGAGCCTGCGTCCGATTAGCTAGTTGGTGAGGTAAAGGCCCACCAAGGCTATGATCGGTAGGCGGCCTGAGAGGGTGTACGCCCACATTGGGACTGAGATACGGCCCAAACTCCTACGGGAGGCAGCAGCTAAGAATATTCCGCAATGGACGAAAGTCTGACGGAGCGACGCCGCGTGGATGATGAAGGCCGAAAGGTTGTAAAGTCCTTTTGCTGGGGAAGAATAAGTCTGGGAGGGAATGCCCGGATGATGACATGAACCGGCGAATAAGCCCCGGCTAACTACGTGCCAGCAGCCGCGGTAACACGTAGGGGGCAAGCGTTGTTCGGAATTACTGGGCGTAAAGGGCATGTAGGCGGCTTTGTAAGCTTGGCGTGAAATTCCACGGCTTAACCGTGGGAATGCGTTGAGAACTGCGAGGCTTGAGTTATGGAGAGGGAGCTAGAATTCCTGGTGTAGGGGTGGAATCTGTAGAGATCAGGAAGAATACCAATGGCGAAGGCAAGCTCCTGGCCAATAACTGACGCTGAGGTGCGAAAGTGTGGGGATCAAACAGGATTAGATACCCTGGTAGTCCACACTGTAAACGATGTACACTAGGTGCTGGGGCGGATGCTTCAGTGCCGTAGCTAACGTGATAAGTGTACCGCCTGGGGAGTATGCTCGCAAGGGTGAAACTCAAAGGAATTGACGGGGGCCCGCACAAGCGGTGGAGCATGTGGTTTAATTCGATGGTACGCGAGGAACCTTACCTGGGTTTGACATACAGTGTGATAGGTCAGAGATGATCTAGCGTAGCAATACGACGCTGTACAGGTGCTGCATGGCTGTCGTCAGCTCGTGCCGTGAGGTGTTGGGTTAAGTCCCGCAACGAGCGCAACCCCTACTGCCAGTTACTAACAGGTTAAGCTGAGGACTCTGGCGGAACTGCCGGTGACAAACCGGAGGAAGGTGGGGATGACGTCAAGTCATCATGGCCCTTATGTCCAGGGCTACACACGTGCTACAATGGGTGAGACAGAGTGACGCGAAGCCGCGAGGTGGAGCAAATCGCAGAAAATCATCCGTAGTTCGGATTGGAGTCTGAAACCCGACTCCATGAAGGTGGAATCGCTAGTAATCGCGCATCAGCATGGCGCGGTGAATACGTTCCCGGGCCTTGTACACACCGCCCGTCACACCATCCGAGTGGGGGGTACCCGAAGCCGTTTGTCCAACCGTAAGGGGGACGACGTCGAAGGTACGTCTCGTGAGGAGGGTGAAGTCGTAACAAGGTAGTCGTACCGGAAGGTGCGGCTGGATCACCTCCTTTCTATGAGAAGGGTATCGACCGTGAGGCGCAAGCTTCACACTACGGTACACGATCATATACAAGGCAGTAATACTTTGAGCGTCTCGTGACAGGGCGCTCTCCCAAACCTCTTTCTATCCTATTCCTTTTTTTATACCAGTTCGTGAAACCAACGGGGATATAGCTCAGTTGGCTAGAGCGGCGGCTTTGCAAGCCGTAGGTCGGGGGTTCGAGTCCCCCTATCTCCACGAGGCGGCCCGCGTGGCCACACGTGGAACGCTCGAATGTTCTTTTACATAATGAGGGAAGGGAAGCAGGCACATTTCTTAAAGTGACTGATCTAGGAGTAGGTTGGTTTATAGCTTTGAGGAATGAGCAAATGAAAACGATATCAAGAAGCGATAAAGAGTGAAGCATAATATGGTCAAGCGAATACGGGCGTACGGTGGATGCCTACGGAGTCGCACGGCGATGAAGGCCGTGACAAGCTGCGATAAGCCATGGGGAGTAGCACATATACGATGATCCATGGATAGCCGAATGGGGTAACCCAATCAGCGAGAGCTGATTAGTACTACTTGAATAAAATAGAGTAGTGCAGCAATACCCAGGGAACTGAACCATCTAAGTACCTGGAGGAAAAGACATCAAAAGAGATTCCCACTAGTAGCGGCGAGCGAACGGGGAAGAGCCTAAACTCACGTCAATGCCAAGGTGCATGCCGTTGTTGACGGGGGGTTGTAGAGTCACGTTAGAGGGACATGCAGGACCTCGCGAAGTTACAAGAACGTTATCATAAAGGAACGGCATGGGAAGGCCGACTGGAAAGGGTGAGAGTCCCGTACTTTACATGGTAATGACTTCGTGGATGTGATTTCTGAGTACGGCGAGGCCCGAGAAACCTTGTCGGAAGCTGGGTCGACCACGATCCAAGGCTAAATACGATGCGACTACCGATAGTGAACCAGTACCGTGAGGGAAAGGTGAAAAGAACCCCGGCGAGGGGAGTGAAATAGAACCTGAAACCATACGCCCACAACAGGTCGGAGGAAGGGCAACCTTCTGACGGCGTGCCTTTTGTAGAATGAGCCTGCGAGTTACGGTATGCAGCGAGGTTAAAGTGTAGAAGCACTGGAGCCGGAGGGAAACCGAGTCTTAAATGGGCGAAATTAGTTGCATGTCGTAGACCCGAAGCCAAGTGATCTTATCATGGTCAGGTTGAAGCTCAGGTAACACTGAGTGGAGGACCGAACCCTAGTGTGATGAAAAACGCAGGGATGAATTGTGATAAGGGGTGAAAGGCTAATCAAACTTGGAAATAGCTGGCACTCCCCGAAATGCCTTGAGGGACAGCCTCATACAAATGTCTAGGAGGTAGAGCACTGTTTGGACTAGGGCTCTTCACCGGGTACCAAACCCAGGCAAACTCCGAATGCCTAGACACAACGTATGGGAGTGAGACTGTGTGCAACAAAGTTCATAGTCGAGAGGGGAACAGCCCAGACCGACAGCTAAGGTCCCCAAATACCGCTAAGTGTGAAATGAGGTGTTATTGCAAAGACAGCCAGGATGTTGGCTTAGAAGCAGCCACTCATTAAAAGAGTGCGTAATAGCTCACTGGTCGAGCAATGATGCGCAGACAATGTAACGGGGCTAAGCGGTATACCGAAGCTTCGGATTCGTACCTTAGGGTACGGATGGTAGGGGAGCATTCCATAAGCCGGTGAAGGTCACCTGTAAGGGTGGCTGGAGGGAATGGAAGAGAGAATGCAGGTATAAGTACACGAAAAGACGGGTGAGATTCCCGTCCGCCGAAAACCTAAGGTTTCCTGGGTAAAGGTCATCTTCCCAGGGTTAGTCGGCCCCTAAGATGAGGCGGAAACGCGTAGTCGATGGGAAGCTGGTTCATATTCCAGCACCATGAAGAGATTCGACGGGATGACGCATGAGGTGAAACCCGGCCAGAGAACGGTTGTTCTGGTCGAAGCAGCGAGCTGTTGAGTGGTCCAGGCAAATCCGGATCATGAGGTAAGCTGTGACAGCGAGTGATGCTACGGCAAAGCGAAGCGGGCGTAATCAAGGTGCCAAGAAAGAGTCCCTAAGGTTCGTCTTTTCATGACCGTACCGTAAACGGACACACGTAGGTGGGATGAGAAATCTAAGGCGCTCGAGATAACTCGCGTTAAGGAACTCGGCAAAATGCACACGTAACTTCGGGAGAAGTGTGGCCTTCGTAAGAAGGTTGCAGAGAGCAGGCCCAAGCGACTGTTTACCAAAAACACAGGACTCTGCAAACGCGCAAGCGGATGTATAGGGTCTGACGCCTGCCCGGTGCTGGAAGGTTAAAGGGAGGAGTTAGCAGCAATGCGAAGCCCTGAACTGAAGCCCCAGTAAACGGCGGCCGTAACTATAACGGTCCTAAGGTAGCGAAATTCCTTGTCGGGTAAGTTCCGACCCGCACGAATGGTGGAACGATTTGGGCACTGTCTCAACGCGAGACTCGGTGAAATTTAAGTACCGGTAAAGATGCCGGTTACCCGTGGTTAGACGGAAAGACCCCGTGAACCTTTACTGTAACTTACTATTGGGACTTGGTCTTGCATGTGTAGGATAGGTGGGAGACATTGATCCATGGCCGTTAGGCTGTGAGGAGTCGTCGGTGAAATACCACCCTTGCAAGGTTAGGTTTCTAACCTGTTCCGTAAATCCGGGATGGGGACAGTTGTAGGCGGGCAGTTTGACTGGGGCGGTCGCCTCCCAAAATGTAACGGAGGTGCGCGAAGGTTACCTTACTCTGGTTGGAAATCAGAGTGCAAGTGTAAAGGCATAAGGTAGCTTGACTGCGAGTCCGACAGGACGAGCAGGTACGAAAGTAGGTCTTAGTGATCTGGCGATAGCGAGTGGAAGCGTCGTCACTTAACGGATAAAAGGTACTCTGGGGATAACAGGCTGATCTTGCCCAAGAGTTCACATCGACGGCAAGGTTTGGCACCTCGATGTCGGCTCATCGCATCCTGGGGCTGGAGCAGGTCCCAAGGGTTTGGCTGTTCGCCAATTAAAGCGGTACGTGAGCTGGGTTCAGAACGTCGTGAGACAGTTCGGTCCCTATCTGCCACGGGCGTTGGATGGTTGAGAGGAGCTGTTTTTAGTACGAGAGGACCGAAATGGACGAACCTCTGGTTTATCAGTTATCCTGCCAAGGGTAAGTGCTGAGTAGCCACGTTCGGAAGGGATAACCGCTGAAAGCATCTAAGTGGGAAGCCCACCTCGAGATGAACCATCCCTGAGGATTTAATCCTCCTGAAAGCACCAGGGAGACTACCTGGTTGATAGGGTGGAGATGTAAGCGCAGTAATGCGTTCAGTCGACCACTACTAATCTGCTGTGAGGCTTGACCATATTATCCTTCACTTTTTTAACAAAGAGCAATCTTGTCGCTTTTCTATGATACGAGTGCGCGCTGCATGCAATACGGCGGCCGATCGATGATGAATTCAAGATACGCACTGCTTCCCTTGATGAAGAAAGGCTCTTTTTGCTTTCCTTCTTCCCTTTCTTTCAGGTAATTATGCCTGGTGACTATTGTGAAGAGGCCACACCCGTTCCCATTCCGAACACGGAAGTTAAGCTCTTCAACGCCGATGGTACTGCCTTTGGGTGGGAGAGTAGGTCGTCGCCAGGCTTTTTTTTATTCAAAGGGCTCTCCTTCGGGAGAGCCTTTTGAATATATGAGACCCTGCCTGCCTTGACGCCGATTGCCCACCCTATCGAAAGAACCCCCCATAGCTTCGCACAACGCGTAGTGGTATTATCCTTGGCTGGAGTCAATGCCTTGAATATCAGAATTGGCCGGGACAAAATTCTAATTTTCTCTTTCTTCATCTCGGTCATCGCTATCGGATCAATCCTCCTTTCCTTGCCTGGCGTATTTTCCGCCAGCAAAATAAGCTACATCGACGCTCTTTTCACCTCGACAAGCGCCGTCTGCGTCACGGGACTCATAACCGTGGATACCGCCCAGTTCAGTCGCTTGGGCCACATCATCATCATGATTCTCATCCAGACGGGTGGTCTCGGCATCATAACCTTCGGGACACTTTACCTGGCATCGCCTCGTCGCAGGATTTCAATGTTCGGCAAAGGCGTTGTCGGAGATTATACGCTTCCGGAAGTGGAGTATCAGCCTAAAGTAATCATTCGGGCTATTCTTAAATATACCTTTGTATTTGAAGGCATTGGCGCCGTTGTCTATTGTCTGCGGTTTTACGCTCTTGGTTATCCGCTGTTCTATGGGCTCTTCCACGCCGTTTCCGCATTCTGCAACGCGGGTTTTTCAACTTTTTCCAACAATCTTGAATCGTTCGTCGGGGATCCCGTCATCAATTTTACCACGATGCTGTTGATCGTAGTGGGCGGCATAGGCTTCATCGTCATCAAGGATCTGCGAAAATACCTGACCGGCGCGAAAAGGCATCTCTCTTATCATTCTACGATAGTGTTGAGAACATCTGCGGCGCTCATCGTCCTTGGGGCGATCATTTTTTTCATTCTCGAGTATGGCGCTTCGATGCGGAATCTCAGCATCCCGCAGAAGATAATGGCAAGCCTGTTTCAGGCGATCACGCCAAGAACCGCGGGCTTCGATACGATAGCCCAGACCAGCCTCAGCTCAGGATCACAGCTGCTTACGATGATCCTCATGTTCATCGGCGCATCGCCCGCGTCTACGGGAGGCGGCGTAAAAACCACCACCTTCTTCATACTTCTGATGACCGCCCTGCGCTACAAGGACGGAAGCGACCAGATCAGCCATGAAGGCCGAAACATCATGCCGCGAACGGTGTATAAGGCTGTGGGTATCGTTATAAAGGCAATCATTATCGTACTTTTCGGTTCCGTCATCATCGTCACCGCGGAAATTCAAGCGAACCACGGCCTTCCTTTGATGGATGTCCTATTCGAGACGTTATCCGCCTTCGGTACGGTAGGATTGAGCAATAATGTCACCGCTTCCCTTCATACCGTATCAAAAATCGTCCTGATAATGACCATGTTCATTGGCAGGGTGGGGCTTTTCGCCTTAGCGCTCCCTAAAACGGACAGGGATGTCGAAGGATATGCCAAACTCCCTTCTGCCGATATCCTGATTTGATTGTTCGGAGGTTCCCATGAGGCACTACGCGTTTATTGGATTAGGTCCCTTAGCGATGAGCATGCTCGAGAGCATCTCCCAGGTCACCGATCAAATCGTCGTGATAGACAAGGATCCCCTCCTCATCGATAGAGTCAAGGATATGGTGAAAACCGCCTATATCGCTGATGTCCTCGATGAGGAATCCCTGCAGAGAATACTTCCCGAAGCGGTCGATGTCGCGGTGGTGGATTTTTCCTCGGACATCGAGGCTTCGCTGCTGGTGACGCATAGGCTGAAGAAGCTGGGCGTGGAAGAAATAATCGTAAAATCCGAGTCCGACGAGAGAAGCGAGATACTGAAGGTCATCGGCGCGACAAGAGTGGTAAATTCTGACCGCGAGGCTGCCGCGCGCATCGTACCCCTTGTCCTGTCCACGTCGCTTTACAACTTCATGCCCATAGGCGGAGAACTCGTCATGGCTGAAGTGAAGGTTCCGGAATATTTGACCGGCAAAACAATCATAGAAGCTGACCTGAGGCAAAAAAAAGGCATCAACGTGATCGCCATACGATCCGAGAATACCAGCGTCTACAGAAATTTCGACCGGGATTACAGGTTGGTTACTCATGACCTCCTCCTTGTGGCTGGAAACGAAAAGGATGTCTTTTCCTTCTCCGGCGTTCCGCTTGCGCCTACGCAGAAACAGAAGACATCGACAATATCGACAATCCTTAAAACCGTCTTCAGGCCCCTGAGGAAGAAATAGCGGACGAGGGAGTATTCCGGCGGCGAATCGACGGCATTTCATTCCAGAATACGCAATTGACCCTGCGGCTGTATCCCCGGTAGAATGATAGGCGCACGAAGGCGATGAAAAACGGCCCGTGCCCTGAGCCGTCCCGGCATCATCCGGTGATGGCCAATTCTCCGCGCGGGGATCAACTCTAGCGCGGTCCCGGAGGTCCTATATGGACATCTTCCAAAAATGTTTTGCGTACGATCTCGACAAGAAGGCCATGGAAAGGGGAATCTATCCCTATTTCCAGGAGCTCGACGGCATGGAAGGAACGGTTGTTTCCTATCAAGGCCGGAAGATCATCATGATCGGTTCGAACAATTACCTCGGGCTTACGACCCATCCTAAGGTAAGGGCCGCGGCCATGAAGGCGCTAGAGGAATTCGGTCCCTCCTGTACGGGCAGCCGCTTTCTGAATGGAACCCTGAAGCTGCATATTGAACTGGAGGAAAGACTTGCCCGATTCCTGGGCAAGGATTCCGCCCTGGTATTCTCCACCGGCATGCAGACGAACCTGGGCGCGATTTCCTCCCTCATCGGACGTAACGACGTGGTCATCACCGACAAGGATGACCATGCCTCCATCGTCGATGCCTGCAGGCTGGGCATGGGCGAGATCAAGCGCTTCGTGCACGGCGATCTGGATCAGCTCGACAGAATTCTCGCCAAGATTTCCGATGATAAGGGCACAATGGTCGTGGTGGATGGAGTCTTTTCCATGGGCGGCGACATTGTCGACCTGCCTAAGCTCGTGTCCGTCTGCAAAAAGCATGGAACGAGACTCTACGTGGACGATGCCCATTCCCTCGGCGTCCTGGGCGGGGGCCATGGCACCGCTTGGCATTTTGGCCTCACCAAGGAAGTAGACCTTACCATGGGTACCTTCTCGAAGAGCTTTGCCTCCCTTGGAGGCTTCGTGGCGGGCGACAAGGATGTCGTGAATTACATAAAGCACAATGCCCGTTCATTCATTTTCTCGGCGTCGCTTCCCGCCCCCAACGCCATGGCCGCGGCCGCCGCGCTTGAAGTGATGGAAACCGAGCCCTGGCATCTTGAAAAGCTATGGGAGAACGCGAGCTTCATGCTGAAAGGCTACCGTGAGCTCGGCTTCAATATTGGCGCCACGCAGACCCCTATCATCCCCATTATCGTTGGCGATGACCAAACCTGCTTCCTGCTCTGGAAGGAGCTCTTCGATAGCGGTGTCTACTGTAACCCTGTCGTTTCTCCCGCCGTGCCCCAGGGCATGGCTCTCCTGAGGACTTCCTATATGGCGACGCATACGCGCGATCAGCTCGAGACAGTCCTCGGCGTATTCGAGAAAGCGGGGAAAAAACTCGGCATCATCTGATCCGGATACCGAACTTTTTTAACGACGTAACAGAATGCGGGCCGCTCGGATTATCTGGGCGGCCTCATTTTTAGCGGCTATCATTCCCCGATGAAGGGAGCGATCAATCCATGTTCGACAAAACTATAATAAGCGTTCTGACAGAAGACCAGATGATCGAGAAGGGGAATGCCCAACACGTCGCCCGCATCTCTCAGGCGCTTCGTGATATCGATATCCTCCTTTGAAGGCTCTACGTTCCCGGAGGGATGATTGTGGGCCACGACGATGGCGCAAGCCCTATCCGTTATGGGATCGGCAAAGATTTCCCTTGGATGCACGACTGTTTTATTGACGAGGCCCGAGGTGACCTGCCGGGCCGAGATTACCTCATGCGCTCCGTTCAGGGAAATGCAGAGAAAGTGCTCCTGCTTCCTGTCGGCGAAGTGGGAGATAAGAGGGAAAATATCCTTGGGCATCGCGATGCGCTTGTCCTTGATGGCGTAAAAGCGCCTCCCCAGTTCGATGGCCGCCGCTATCGCGCAGACCTTGGCATCGCCCATGCCCGACACCTTTCGGAGCTTGTTGATATCCAGTTCCGGCGTTCCCGTCTCGATGACCCTCAGCACATCGTGGGAGAGGGTTCTTACGGATTTGCCCATGCAGCCTGAACCCAACACGGCCGCGAGAAGCTCGCGGTCTGCCAGCGAGCGCGGCCCGTCCCGCAGGATCCTTTCTCGGACATCCGGCTCGCGCTTGCCCTTTCCCATTTCCTTACCCTGACTATCCGAAGGTCTCTTCTCCAGGACATAATTTGTTTCCATTGGCACGCTCCACCCTCACTACGCGCATAGACGGGACTGGCGATTCTATTTCTCATAAAACCCGGTAATTTTATTGCGATGATATTCCAAAGCCGATATAATGGCTTTATACTGTGCATACTGACGGAGCGTTGACTTCAGGCTATCATCAACTATCCAAAACTGATCCAGGAGGTCGGAAATGAAAAGTATCAAAGGCTCGAAGACCGAAATCAATTTGATGGCAGGATTTGCCGGGGAATCCCAGGCAAGAAACCGATATACGTATTTTGCCTCGAAAGCCAAGGAAGAAGGCTACGTTCAGATCTCCCTTATATTCGAAGAAACCGCGAATCAGGAAAAAGAGCACGCCAAAAGGCTTTTCAAGTTTATGGAAGGGGGAACCGCCACGATCACGGGAACTTTCCCCTCTGGGATCATCGGAACGACGAGGCAGAACCTCGAGGAAGCCGCCGGCGGCGAAAACTACGAATGGAAGGAAATGTATCCTGGATTCGCCAAGGTTGCCCGCGAGGAAGGTTTTGACGCCATCGCGACGGTATTCGAGATGATCGCCGTCGCCGAAAAACAGCACGCGAAACGCTATGAAGGGCTGGCCGCCAACATCGACGCCGGCAGCGTATTCAAGAAGGACAAGCCGACCGTCTGGAGGTGCATCAACTGCGGATTCATCTATGAAGGCGAAAGCGCCCCCAAGGTCTGCCCCGCCTGCGCCCATCCCCAGTCCTATTTTGAAGTGCTCGGCGAAAACTGGTAATCCAGCTGCCGTCGAATCGCTCCTTACCTTTCGTAGGAGGATATCATGATCGAGAAGAAACAGATTTACAAATGCGAAGAATGCGGCAATATAGTGGAAGTGCTTTTCGCCGGCGGAGGCGAACTCATCTGCTGCGGGAAGCCGATGAAGCTCGTGGTTGAGAACACCGTCGACGCATCCAAGGAAAAACATGTTCCCGTTCTGGAAAAATCCGCGGAAGGCTGGTGGGTAACCGTGGGCTCCGTGCTTCATCCCATGGAGGAAAAGCATTATATTCAGTGGATCGAACTCATCGCCGGAGACAAGGTATGCAGGGCTGAACTGAAGCCCGGAGATCAGCCCAGGGCCTTCTTCCCCATCAAGGCGGAAAAAGCCACGGCGCGCGAATACTGCAATCTCCATGGCCTGTGGAAGGCCTGAAGCTCATCATATCCCACTATAAGGAGAAAATATGAAGAAGTATGTTTGCGAAGTGTGCGGCTACATCTATGATCCGGCCGAAGGCGATGCCGATGGCAAGATTCCCGCGGGAACCTCTTTCGAAAGCCTTCCCGACGATTGGGTTTGCCCGATGTGCGGAGCTGGGAAGGATTCATTCTCCCCCGCTGACTAAGCGTCGAACGTCGCGGTATACTTATGGGGGCCTTCGTCGGGCCCCCATTTTTTATTTTTCAGGCGGTGGTCGCGCCGCAACATTGCCGAATGCCGCAAGCGCGGGGGAGATAGTATCTTGATCACAAGGGAAGACTTTATATTCGCCATAGGTTTTGAAGGGGCGGTCGCCGTCGTCGACGGAAAGGCGAAAAAGGAATTCGGAAAGCTGAGCACGATGGAGCTGGCGGAGAAGGGGCTGTACAGGGCCGCTTTTTCTTCGGCTCTATATTCTAAAAAGCCCGATGAGATGAAAGCCTTCATCGATTATTTTAACACCAAGGCCGGCACCAGATACACGGATGCCTCGCAGCTCTCGCGCCTCTTCGGGGTCTATCTCGAGGAAGTGTCGAAGACGATGGTGCTATAGAACCTCGAGTATCCTGCACTTGAGATAGCGCGATTCGCCATATCCCGAAATGATGGGGTGATCCAGATCCTGCGCGCGGTCTTCCACGACGCGGAAGCGGCGCCCGCAATCGAAAGCGGCATCGGCGAGCATCGAATCGAAAAGATTTTCGTCGAACCAATGCGAACAGGAACAGGTGACGAGGATGCCGCCGTGGCCGAGGAGCCGCATCGCCCTCACGTTGATTTCCTTGTAGCCGCGATAGGCGGCTTCCACCGCCGAACGGCTTTTGGCGAAAGCCGGCGGATCGAGGATGACGAGATCGAATTTCGAGCCGCTTTTTTCGAGCGCCCTGAGATGGTCAAAGGCATTGGCCTCGACCGTGGCGAAGGTTGAGGCGACGCCATTGAGCCTCGCGTTGAGCGACGCGGCGGCCAGGGCTCCTGTCGAGGAATCGACCGCGGTAACGCTCTTCGCGCCGGAAAGCGCGCAGAGGATGCCGAAGCCGCCCTGGTTGCAGAAGACGTCCAGGACGGTCTTGCCCGCGGCGAAGCGGGCCGCCGCGGCGCGGTTAGCCCTCTGGTCCAGGAACCAGCCCGTCTTTTGTCCTCCCGCTATATCTATCGAGAACTTGGCGCCATTTTCATCCATGATTATCGATTGCGGGACCGAGCCGGCAATCACGCCTGATGATGGGGCCAGCCCCTCCAGAGCCCGCACGGGCGCGTCGGAGCGTTCCGCTATGCCATCGGGAGAAAACACTTCCTGAAGCGCGGCGATGATCTCCGTCTTTCGCCGCTCAACGCCAAGGCTCAGGAATTGGGTGGAAAGCCAGCGCCCCGGCAGACCGGGTTCAGAGCCGGCAGTCGAAGCATCGCCCTCCGAGATCCCCGTAAAGAGATCCACAATCAGCCCAGGCACTGAATCGGCCTCTCCGAATACGGCGCGGAAACTCTGCTTTTCCGTATCGAAAAATCGCGCCCTCCATGCCAGGGCTGTCCTGAAAGCCTCGACGAAAAATTCCTTATCCGCCTTGACCGAGCTTCTGGAAAAAAGACGCACGCGTATCTTGGAAACGGGATTGTAAAATCCGAATCCCAAAGGCTTGCCTCTGGAATCCAGGGCGCTTACTTCTGCTCCGGCTTCAGGATTGCCTTCCACCAGCGCGATTTCGTTATCGTAAATCCAGGGATGCCCATGGCGGATGCGAATCTCTTCCCTCGGCTTAAGCTTTATGGTAGGTATGGTCATGCCGTTAAAATACAGCGCGGGCGCCACCATGGGCAATGGGAGCAGGCCTCCACGCGAGATATCGTCACCGCGCGCATTCATGCGCGTAAACTTGCTTATGGGGAATGCCTGCACTATAATCAGCCCTGGCTCAATCCGGCAGGCTGGAGATTCCGGTTTGCCTAGATCGAGCGTTTTGTTCAAGGAGGAAATATGAAGCGAATCAGATCAGCGATCCTGCTCATCGCCCTGCTGGCGGCCGTAGCCGGAATCGGCGCGGAAACCGTCACCATCACGTATTGGCAGTATTTCTACGAGTCGAAAGTCAAGCTTGTCGACGAACTCATCAAGAACTTCGAAAAAGCCAACCCAGGGATTAAGGTTGAACAGGTAACGTTCCCCTATGAATCTTTCAACCAGAAGGTCGCCGCCTCCATCCCCGCGGGCGAAGGTCCGGATGTGATCACGCTCTTTTATGGATGGCTGCCCATGTACGTAAAGGCCGGCTATCTGCAGGAGCTGCCGAAAACCGATTTCAACAAGGCTTATTTCGATAAAACCTACTATCCCTTCGTGGCCGAGTCCGTGGATTTCGGCGGCAAGTACTACTCCGCCCCGACGGCGGTACGCACGCTGGCCCTAATCTGGAACAAGAAATTGTTCAAGGAAGCCGGATTGAATCCCAATGCGGCGCCTAAAACCCTCGACGAGCTGGCCGCCTACGCCAGGAAGCTCTCCAAGTACGACAACCAGGGCAACCTGATACAGGCCGGTCTCGCGATGCAGCCTACCGGGCAGGGACATTCCTGGATTCGCGAAGTGCTTACCCGCCAGTTCGGAAACGTGCCCTACAGCAGCGATTACCGAAAGGTAACCTACGCGGACGCCAAGGGCGCCGAAGCGCTGAAGTGGTACACCGACCTCATCACGAAGGATAAAGTCGGCTATCCGAACTTCGCCACCGACGACGTAACCGCATTCAAGGCCGGCAAGGCCGCGATGAATATCGACGGTTCGTTCCGCATCGCCACCCTCAACGCCGTCAAGGATCTCGAGTGGGGTGTCGCGGAACTGCCCAGCAACAAGGGGATAAAATCCAATTATGCTTCGTACTGGACGCATGGCATCGTAGACGGTGTCAAGGGGAAGAAGTTGGACGCTTCCATAAAATTCCTCAAGTACATCACCTCCCCCGAAGTGCAGGAGCTCTGGCTTCAGCGCGTAGGCGAGCTTCCCGCCACGCCATCTCTGTCTGAGAAATTCAAGAATGATCCCGTCATTCTTCCTTTCCTCAATGGATTGGCTTCGGCGAAAGCGAGCCTCTTTATCGACGAAGCCGGCCAGCGCAACGTCATGGTCGACGCCGTGGATGAGGTGATCCTCAAGAAAGTGGATCCCCTCCAGGCATTGAAAAACGCCGCCGCGAAAGAGCAGAAACTTATCGACGAATTCTGGAAATGACGCTTCCTGCCGCGTACTCGGCTTCCTGCCGCGTACGCGGATTGCTCAGGGGGCGCCGCTTAAATTCGGACAGACAGCGCATCGGCGAAGGGGAATTTTAGATGACATTGGCTACCCGCAGATCCGTTACGGCTTACTCATTCCTCGCCATTCCTTTGGTCTTCTTCATATGCGTCCGTTTTGGCCCCATGCTCTATATGATGGCGATGAGCTTCACGGATTGGGGCTTGCTGCGCAAGGTGATCAAATTCATCGGCATTGAAAATTACCGGACGGTCATCGCCGATCCCGTATTCCAAAAAGCGTTGGGCAATACCTTGCGTTATGCGATTTTTGGGGCGCCGATCGTCATAGTCCTGAGTCTTTGCGTAGCTCTTCTCCTGGATCTCATTCCGAAAGGCAAGGGGCTGTTCCGCCTCATCTATGTGCTTCCGTATATCACGCCGGTGGTGGCGGTCAGCTGGGTTTGGCGCTGGATGTACCAGGCTCCCCCGCTTGGCGTCATCAACGCGATGCTCGTGGCCGTAGGAATTCCCGCCGGAGAGTTCCTGAACAGCACGACGCAGGCCCTGCCCTCGATATTGGGCGTCAACGTCTGGGTAGAACTCGGCTATTGTTCCACGATATTCCTGGCCGGCCTCCAGACCATTCCTAAAGAGTTGAACGAAGCCGCCAGGATCGACGGAGCCAAGGCCCATCAAGTCCTCTTCAAGGTTACCATTCCTCTATTGGCGCCCATCACCTTCTTTCTCATCGTGATGGAAGGCATCCAGTTCCTGCGCATCTTCACGCAGGTTTACAACATGTCCATGCAGGCCATGGGCGGACCCTTGGATTCAACGAAATCCGCGGCGCTCTATATTTATCAGAAAGCCTTCACCAATTTCGAAATGGCGCAGGCGGGAAGCGCGAGCATAATCCTGTTCGCGATCATCATGGCGGTCACGCTTTTTCAGATGAAATTCCTTGACCGCAAGGTTAACTACTAAGATGGCGGTCATGAAAAACAGAATATTCCTGCGACGGAACGCAGGCATCGCTTCCGCTTATCTCATTCTTGTCTTCTTCGCGATCGTCATGATATTCCCCTTTCTCTGGATGCTCATGTCGAGCTTCAAGGACGTCACGCAAATATTCCAGATGAAACTGTTTCCTTCGGCCCCTACGCTGGAAAACTATAAATACATCTTGTTTTCCGAAGGTTCCAAGTTTCCGCGCTGGTTTTTGAATTCGGCCATCGTCGCCGTTTCGACGACCATTTCCGTCCTTTTTTTCGATTCCCTTCTAGGTTATACGCTCTCCAAATTCCGCTTTCCGGGCAAGAAGATCATATTTCTCCTGATAATAAGCACGCTGATGATACCCACCGAAATGCTCGTCATTCCCTGGTATGCCATGTCGCGCGCGATGAAATGGGGCAACACATATTGGGCGATAATGTTTCCCGGCATGATCAGCGCATTCGGCGTTTACCTGATGCGGCAGTTCATGTCGACGATTCCCGACGACCTGATCGACGCGGCTCGCGTGGACGGGCAAGGCGAACTACGTATATTCCTCACCGTCGTCATACCCCTGGTCAGTCCGGCCTTGGCTACGCTGGCGATATTCAATTTCATCGGCAACTGGAATTCATTCCTCTGGCCTCTCATCGCCGCATCCAGGCCTAAAATGTTCACCTTGCCGGTGGGTCTCGCCAATTTTTCAGGCGAGGCGGGCAGCGATTGGCATTACATCATGACGGGAGCGACAGTGGCGATGCTACCGCTCGTCATCATTTTCCTGATTTTCCAGAAACAGATCGTGAAAGGCATTGCGATGACCGGCCTCAAGGGCTGAGATTGGGGCTGGGGCCAATCCCGATTCATTCAAGGATGGTAATTCATGCGCGTGATCGATTCGCATATTCATTTTCCCGAAGACAAGATTATAGATGACGGCAAGGCTGGAGGAGAATCCGTCGGCACCGGTTATACATCAGGCCGATCGGCGTCAGCCGCGGGGAAGGCTGCGGGAGAGGCCGTGGACGCGTCGCTTTCGGCGCCCGGCAAGGCCGAGGCTTGGCTGGATTCGGAGAAGGCTCGGTGGGAAGCGGCCTGGCGCTTCTCGGCTTCGCGGAAAGTAAGCCGAGAAGAAGGTGAGCGGCTCTGGGTCTCGGAGACTGAAAAATATGATTATCTGAAAGCGGTGGTGTTCGTCACCGCGGGAAGCAACAGCTTCGCTTCCGAACTCGTCGGCAGGCACCCCGATCATTTCATCGCCTACGCTCATCACGATCCCCTGCTTCCCGACGCGCCCGAGAGACTCGAAAACGCCGTCAGGAAAGACGGTCTCAAAGGTTACAAGATCCTCGCGCCGAAAGTGGACAAGTCGCTATCGGATCCTTCTTTCGATCCGCTCTGGGACTGCGCGCAGTCGTTGGGCATCCCGATCCTTTTCCATTTCGGCATAATGGGAGGGGCGGGCGGCATCGCCTCGCACATGAATATAAATCCGCTCTCAATCCACGATGTGGCCAAGCGCTTTCCGCGAATCCCGATAATAGTGCCGCATTTCGGCTGCGGTTATGTCTTCGAGACGCTCAACCTCTGCTGGGCTTGCCCCAATGTGTACATCGACACTTCCGGATCCAATCAATGGATGCGCTGGATGCCGTACGAGGTGACACTTGAAAGCCTTTTCAGAAAGTATCGAGAGACGATTGGCGCATCGCGCATAATTTTCGGGACGGACTCGTCCTGGTTTCCCCGAGGATTCGCGCAGGCCTACCTGGACGTGCAGGTAAGGGCGATGGCTGATGTCGGTTATTCCGAAGACGAGCGCGATCAGGTTCTCTTCCGGAATGCCGCCGCGCTTCTCGGATTCGGAGGGGCTTCACTATGAGCGGCGGCGCTTTCGCCAAGGTCTATGTCGACAGAGTCCTGAACCCTGCCTTCGCAAACTGGAAAGACTTCTATCAGGAGGATTCGCTGCGCGTGCATCGCGCGCACCTATGCATGCTGGCCGAAACGAAGATCATCGCGCCGGAAGTGGCGAAGTCCCTGAAAATCGGTATCGAAAAAGCGGAAGCCGGATTTGTCGCTCCCGATCGCATACCCGAAGGCGTCGAGGACCTCTATTTCCTTTTCGAAAAAGAGTTGGGCGATGTCGCCGGCGAGGAAAATGCCGCGTGGCTCCATACAGCGCGCAGCCGCAATGACATGGATACCACGGTGTTCCGCCTCGCACTCAAACGCGTAATGATCGAATTCCTCCGCACTTTTACGGCAGGCTGCGAGCGTCTCCTGCGGCGCTGCCGTCTGGGCGAAAAGGAATTGACTGTCCTGTATACGCACGGCCAACCGGCCAATCCTTCCACGACAGCTCATTACCTTTCGGCCCTTCTCCTCGACTTGCTCGCTGATGGCGAAGATCTTTTCATGGCGCTCTCGGACGTGGACAGATCGACGCTCGGCGCCTGCGCCATAACCGGCACGGGCTTTCCCGTCGACAGGGGGAGAGTGGCCGAACTGCTGGGAACGCGGGGATTCGTGTCCAACAGTTACCAGGCGATCGCCACCTCCCATTGGCTGACGAAACCTGCCCAGGCGCTGCATGCCCTCATGCTGGATCTTGGAAGATTCGCGGCCGATCTGTCGCACAAGGCATCGTGCGAAGTGGGGCTATACGATTTTCCCGACGACTTGGTGCAGATATCCTCGATCATGCCGCAGAAGCGAAACCCCGTCATCATCGAGCATTTGCGCATTCAGGCGGGGCAGACTATCGGGCTTTGCGCGACCATCGAGGATTTGTATCGCAACGTGCCGTATCAGGACGTCAACGAAGCGGCCGACGCGCCCGTGTCCCAGTTGCTGCAGGCATTTTCCTATGCTCTCTCCGCGATCGATCTCGCGGAAGCGATCTTCGCCGGCATGAAAGCCAACCCCGAACGAGCGAGGGCCATAGCGCTCCAGTTCGGAGTGACAACGACGGAGCTTGCCGACGCCATGGTCAGGCGATTTGGCATCGGGTTTCGCGCCGCTCACGGCATATGCGCCGCTTTTATCCGATCGGGACAAAACAAGGAAATCCTTCGGAGTACTTTCTACGACAGGATAGGGCGGGTCTTGCCCTGGCAGGACGCGGAAATCGACGCGATTCTCGAACCTTGGCATTTCGTTGAAGTGAGGCGAACCGAGGGTGGTCCCGCTGCCGATGGAATGAGCCTTGTCTATCGGGAAGCTGAGAATTCGCTGAAAACCTTCGAGTCCAGGTTGTCCGATTTAGACGCGAGGCAGAAATCCGCCGACCGAGCGATGATCGATGGCTGGAAGGCCATCGACTCGATGAAAGATTAATTCCAGACTTCATGGAAGACATACATAAATCCGGCGGTTACGATATGAATATCGATATTGTTCCTGATCATCCCAATCCGGCATGGGCCAGACCGAACTGGGTTTCCCTCGACGGAACCTGGCGGATTCGGCACAAGGGCAGGGCGGCTGATATAGTCGTGCCATTCCCCGTGGGCAGCGATGCCTCAGGCGTCGATTTTCCGGAATCGGGGACTTTCGCCTATTCCAGAAGCTTCAGCCTGGATGGCGCTTTCGGCGGCGACAGACTCTTCCTTAACGTTGGAGCCGCCGATTATGAAACCGAAGTAATCGTGAACGGGATAGGCATAGGCCATCACATCGGCGGCTATGCCTCTTTCCGTTTTGAGATAACAGCCGCGGCGAAACCCGGCGAGAACAGGCTCGAAATAATCGTGCGCGACTCGCGTAATCCCGGACAGGCAAGAGGCAAGCAGACCTTCCTGCGCAAGCCTTTTTTCGTGTGGTATTCCGGTTATGCCGGCATCTGGCAATCGGTTTGGCTCGAGCGCACGGGACCCATCGGGCTTGTAAGCGCCCGGGTGAGGGCGGATTTCGGCGCGCGCCGCTTTTCGGTATTGGCCAATGTGAATCCGGCTGACGGCGCGGCGAGGCTCTCCGTCGAGATAGAGACGCCCGACGGCGCGCGCCTTGTCAGGGAAGCCGGCCTCGAAGGCGACGGTTCGTTCCTGTGCGGACTTTCCTTCGATGAAACAGGCGAATTCCCCTGGTCGCCTGAAAAGCCCCAGCTGTATCGCATAACGTACCGACTTTTGTCGGGCCAGCGCGAGATGGATGTCGTTGAAAGCTATTTCGGTTTGAGGCGCATTGAAGCGCGCGACAACGGCCTATTCCTCAATGGCGAATCGGTATTCCTTCGCATGGCTCTCGTTCAGGGGTACTACCCCGGAGGCGGCTACAGCCCCAAAACCGTCGATGCTTTCGTGGATGATATTCTTGCCCTGAAAAACATGGGCTTCAATGGCGCGCGCATCCACGAAAAAATAGAGAGTCCGCGATTCCATTATCTTTGCGACAAGCTGGGGCTTTTGACTACCTTCGAGATGCCCTCTTTCTATTGGCCTTCGCGCAAGGCTTTTGCGGTATACGAGAGCGAGTTCCGCGAAATAATCGAAAGAGATTCCATGCATCCTTCGGCGATTTCCTGGGTGCTTTTCAACGAAACCTGGGGTGTATGGGGAATGTACCGCCGCGGTTCCGCGACCAGGCGATTCATGGAGAAAATGGTCGCCATAACCAGGTCGCTCGATCCGCAGCGGCCGGTGATCGAAAATTCCGGATGGGAACATTTCGACAGCGACATCGTGGATTTTCACCATTATCTCGGAAAAGCCGATCTCGCTGTTAACGCCTACGCAAAGATGTCCGCGCGCGATCCGAAGACAATGAGCGATTTTTCTCTGCGCAGGGTGTTGATTTTTTATCTGAGAAACGGAGTGGCCACGACGACCAGGACGCTGTTCCTGAATAGCGAGGCCGAAAAAAAAGCGGAAAGAAAAAAGTCTCCATGGTTTTTAAGCGAATACGGCGGATTTGGCTGGTATCAAATCAAGGAAGACGGATCGATAGAAGAAAAAATTGAGCGCTATACTCGCGATGCGGTGGAATCAGGACTTTTCTGCGGCTACTGCCTTACGCAGCTTTACGATGTGGGCGGCGAAACCAATGGCCTTCTCACGGCGGACCGTCAATCAAAAGTAAATGAAACGAAAATGCGGATGATCAACGGCCGCCTGTGAAGCGTCGCGGTGAATTATTTCTTCGCCTTGGCCGGGCGTCCGCGCTTAACGCTTTTTACCTGGGCCGGCGCTGCGGCTCCCTCGACTTTTACGACTGGTTTTGAAATTGGCGCTTTGACCTTGGGCGCCGTCGGCTTCGCAGCCGCTTTTTCATTGGCTTTTACGGCGGGTTTCTTCGCGATCGCTTTCTTGGCAACCGGTTTCTTGACCGCCGCTATCTTGGCTGCCGAAGCTTTGGCGGCCACCTTCTTCGCGACCGGAGCCTTTTTCACCGCGGCCGCTTTGGCAGGCTTTCCCGTGGCTTCTTCGGCGATAGACTCATCCAGGATGATCAAGTATTTTGCCATGATCTCAACCAGAGCGTGCCCATTCTTCGATAATTTTTTCAGAGACGCCAGTGCTTTTTTATCCACGATAGTCCTCCATATATATAGCATAATGCTTTATTGAAAAAAGACAAGAGAATAAATGCGATGATTTCCCGTTCGTCTCCGAATTTACGATGTTTTTCGGTCTAATCTTTCCGCGAATCGAGACGCTGTCGTCCTCGTGTTAAAGTTATGCGATTGATATAATGATCCTTGCGTCGTTGAACGTTGCCTGCTTGCCGCATGGAATATCCCGAACTGTCGCGCCGCGGAAATCGGCGGCGAAAGGGCTATCGGGATTCCGCTATTGAAGCAAGACCCCTCCTCGGATACGATGAATGGATATGAAGAAGCAAACCACGGTGCACCGCTGTTCGAACTGCGGGCATACGGAGCCCAAGTGGCTGGGACGCTGCCCGGAATGCGGTCAGTGGAATACGCTCAAAGAGCAGAGCGTGACCGCCGGCTCGATGAAGGCCGAGATCAAGGGCGAATCCTATTCGTTGCCTATCATGGCCATCGACCCCGCGTCGGGCACGAGAATCCTCTCAGGCAGCGTAGAGCTCGACAGGGTTCTCGGCGGAGGATTCATGAGAGGCTCGGCCATCCTCCTGGGCGGGGAGCCGGGAATAGGCAAGAGTACGCTACTTTTGCAGGTATGCGCCAAGCTGCAGTCCAAGGGCAGAGTGCTCTATGTCTCGGGCGAAGAATCCCCGGCCCAGGTTCGCCTGCGGGCGGATCGCGTGGGAGCTCTCAAGGACAACCTGGAAGTGTTCTGCGCTTCCGATCTGGATAGGATAATGACGGTGCTTGAAGCCGTGCACCCAGTCCTCACCGTGATTGATTCCATACAGACCGTATATTCGGCCGACGCCGGCGCCGTGCCCGGCACCGCCAACCAGATAAAATACTGCACCCAGGAAATGACCGAATGGGCCAAGACACACGACTCCATCATAATATTCGTCGCCCATATGACAAAAGATGGGCTCATAGCGGGACCCAAGGCAGCGGAACATATCGTGGACGCCGTACTCACCTTCGAACAGGCCGAAGGTGACCTGCGGGCGCTCCGGGCATCGAAAAACCGCTTCGGTTCGACTGATGAGCTGGGGCTGTACAGGATGGGCTACAAGGGGCTCGATGAACTTGCCGATCCGTCGGGCATTCTGCTCATCCAGCGAGCAGGGGAGCTGCCTCCGGGCGTAGCCGTCGCGATTGTCCACGAAGGCTCGCGCGTTCTCCTGGTGGAGATACAGGCCCTCACCGTGCCCGCTAAGGCCGGCATCACCAGGGTATATTCCGACAGGATCGACGCCTCAAGAGTGGCGCGCATCGCCGCCGTCATAGAAAAGCAGACTGGCCTGCGGCTTTCGGATCAGGATATCTATATCAATGTGGCCGGAGGCGTGCGCCTGGCCGAGCCGGGCATAGATCTCGCGCTTGCCGCTGCTCTTTATTCGGCCAGGACAGGCCAGCCTCTTCCCAAGGAATCGGCGCTCGCTGGCGAGCTCTCGCTCGCGGGCGAGGTCCGGCCAGTCCGGCAGATGGCCAAGAGGGCCAGGGCGGCCAAGGCTCTCGGCTTCACGGCTGTGCTGGGTCCATTGGAAGCAAAGTACGGGGACAGGGAGGAAGGCGAGACGGCGCCTTCGAGAAAGGCGGGAGCCAAGCCGGAATGGGCTCAGGCCGATTCGCTCAAGGCCTCCATACGGGCGCTCTGGAGATAGACATGAAATTCATCAATTCGACGAAGAGAATGACCGGGCTCGCGCTGCCGCTTCTTTCCCTCAGGACCGGCCGCGGTCCATGCGGCGAAATCCCGGATATCGCTGATCTGGCGAAGCTTGCGCGTTCCTGGAATATGGATGTCGTGCAGCTTCTTCCGGTGAACGATACGGGCTGGCAGACATCGCCATACAGCGCGTTGAGCGCTTTCGCGCTGAATCCGGTATATCTGCGGATTGGGGACCTGCCTGAGCTGGAGCAAGCGGCCGCCAATGAAGGTCCGGCTAAAAAGGCCGCGGTCTTGGCCGCGGGGCAGGCAAGAAGGCTAGCCGTCGATTTCGGAACTTCGGTCCAAGTTCCTTACGCCAGGATTCTTGAGGCAAAATTGAGCATTCTCGAGACCTTGTGGAAGGCAATCTCGTCGGATCGGATTGGGCAAAAGCTGATTGCCGAGGTTGAGGAATGGACGGCCGACAGGTCCTGGGCGAAGCCCTATGCCTGCTTTGTAGAGCTCAAGAGGCGCCACGACGGGGCCGCCTGGTGGGAGTGGCCGGAGCTTGGGACGGTGGACGAAGCCTTGATCGACAGCCTTTGGGAAGAAAAGGACAATGTCGCTGGCACGAGGTTCTGGGCGTGGCTCCAGATGAGGGCCGAAGAGCAGTTCGCCTCGGCTTGCGCCCAGGCAAGGGAAATCGGCGTGGACCTCATGGGCGACATTCCCATCCTCATGAACGCCGACTCTGCCGATGTCTGGTTTCATAGGGAATTGTTCGATACGGGAAGCTCGGCCGGAGCACCACCCGATATGTATTCGCGTTATGGTCAGAACTGGGGATTTCCCCTTTATCGCTGGGATGAAATCGAGCGCGGCGGCTATTCATTCTGGAAAGAAAGGCTCGCCAGCGCTGAACAGTTCTATACCATGTACAGAATCGATCATGTGCTGGGATTCTTCAGGATTTGGGCGATAAGCAAGCATGAGTTGGATGGCTTTCTCGGGCATTTCGTGCCCGAATTCGCTTTTTCCTATCCGGAGCTGGACGCTATAGGGTTCGACGCGGGGAGGATTCGATGGCTCTCGAAGCCCCACGTGCCACAGCATGCGATAGACGAAGCCCTGTCGGGGCTGCCCTGGCCGCTCCGCGGAGAACTGCGCGCGAGGCTCTTCGCCCAGATCGGGAACGAGCCGTTATGTCTCTTTGCCCAATCGATTCGGGGCGGCGCCGATATCGCGAGCATCGTGCGGGAGACTTGCGCGGCGTTCGCGGGGGAGAAACCCGCGGAATCGGCGATTTCGTCCTGCGTCGACGCATTGCTCTCCTGGTGGAGGAACAGAACGCTTCTGGAAGTCGCGCCAGGGCAGTTCCTCGCCACCTGGGAATTCAGGGGCACCCAGGCCTGGAGCAGCCTTTCGGATCGCGAGAAAACCCTTATGGAAGCCCTGATTTCGCGCAGGAAGGGCGAATCCATGGCTTTATGGGAGAGAGCGGGAAGGAATATCCTGAAGATTTTAGCCGACAGCGTCGAAATGCAGGCCTGCGCCGAAGATTTGGGAGCTGTGCCTCCCTTCGTTCCCGCCGTCTTGGGCGAACTGGGGATTCCTGGTCTACGCGTCCTTCGCTGGCACAGGGCATGGGATAGGCGGGGATCGCCCTACATACCGCTTGAGGATTACCCGGAGGAATCGGTGGCCACCATGTCGGTTCATGATTCCACGAATCTGCGCCAGTGGTGGGAAGAGGAGGCAGACCGCGCCGCCGTATGGGCGATGGTCAGACAGGCGACGCCGGGATATGCCCTGGCCGATGCCGCTCCCGCTTCGCTGGATCCCGAATCGGCCCTCCTCGTCATGGGAGCCTTCGCCGCGGCGCGCTCGCGCTGCGTCGTTTATCCCCTGCAGGACCTCCTGGCCGCGAGCGCGCTCTACCGCGAGGAGAATCCGGCGAACGAGCGCATAAACGTGCCCGGCACGATGAGCGACGCGAATTGGCTGTACAGGATGAAGCCGCGCCTCGAGGACCTCATGGGCGACAAGGCATTCGCCGACAGGATCGCGTCGCTCGCCGCCCACAGATCCTAAGGGCGCCGCGAAAGCCCCCTCTGGCTTCCTAGAGACCATCGGTTCCCATAGGATGCCGGATTGTGTTACTATCGCGGTTGCGTTCAGCAATACGGAAGTATCAATGGATAAGAAAATTACGGCAAGAATCGGAGACGCCCTCATGGCGGGCGTCAGGAAATCCGTTTCCACAATAACCTTCCTCCTGAAGATAATGGTGCCCACGAGCCTGGTCGTCGCGCTTTTGGGATGGAGCGGTCTCCTGCAGATAATCGCCGGATTCCTCTCCCCCCTGATGCGGCTCATCGGCCTCCCCGGCCAGGCCGCCTTCGTTTTCATATCGGGGGCCCTTCTCAACAACTATTCGGCGATAGCCGTCATGGGCTCGCTCAGCCTTTCGCTTCGGGATGTCACCATTCTCGCCTTCATGTGCCTGACCGCCCACAACCTCATCGTGGAGACGGCGGTGATGAAATCGGCGGGTTCCTCGGCCATCAAGATGGCGCTGCTGCGCATTGGGATGGCGATCTTCGGCGCCTTCATCCTCAATCTTCTTCTTCCCCAGTCCATGGCGGGAACGGTATTCTCCTCTGGACTCGGCGCCGAAAAAGTGGCCTTCCTCGCGATGCTTGGAAGCTGGGGCCGTTCGACACTGGCGCTTGTCGCTAAAATCGTACTCTTCGTCCTTGGGATAATGATTGCCCAGAGCCTTTTCGATGAGTTCAAAGTCATCGATCTGCTATCCAAGATACTCGCTCCCTTCATGAAGATCTTCGGCCTGCCGGCGGAGGCAAGCTTCCTCTGGATCGTCATCAATATCGTCGGCTACTCATATGGGGCTGGCATAATCAAGGCCGAATACGAAACGGGCAAGATGAAAAAGCAGGACGGCGACCTCTTCAACCACCACGCGGCGATTTCCCATTCCCTCCTGGAGGACACGATTCTCTATTCGGCGATCGGCATAAGCATTTTCTGGCTTGTCGTGCCGCGCCTGGTCCTGGCCACGCTTGTCGTATGGATTGAGCGATTCAGAAGGAACCACTTCAAGAAATCATTCAGGGTAGGGACCGTTTAGGCGCCTATCCGCTAGATTCCCGAAAAAGTCAGCCAGCGCGCGACGAGCGCGAAGGTGGAGAATATTCCCGCGAGTTCCGCGGCGGCCAGCAGGGCAGCCGCTATAGCCAAACCCGACACCACGATTTTTCGTCTCGATGAAAACTTTTTCTTCCCGCTGAGCAGAAGAGGCAGCGCCATGGCCGCCGCGATGATCGCCCATATTCCCGCGGCGAGAAAGCGGGCGAAATCCGGTCGGTTTTTAATAAAGCTCTCAAGACCATAGCCCGCCTTGGCCGCCAGCGAGGTCAGGGAACCCAGACTCCCCATGGCCATGGCCGCGCCGAAGAGGATGAGAACGATGCCCGAAACGCCCCGTACCGCCTTGCCGTGCCTCGAGAAAAAAGAAAGAAGAGGCTTGAGCCTGTCGAAGAACAGGCCGGTGAGGAGGAATGGAATGGCGAAGCCGAGGGAGTAGGAAAGAAGAAGGATCATGGCGCCGGGGATGTTTCTTTCCCTACCGGCATAAAGAAGGATGGAAGCCAATATCGGGCCTATGCAGGGCGACCAGCCCGCCGCGAAGGCCAGGCCGAGGAGGGTGGAGCTCAGGATTCCGCCTCCTTTTTGGCCAGTGAATCTCCCGATGAGGCGCGAGTCGGCATTCAGGAACTTCATGAAATCAAAGATGAGGTTGAATCCCAGGAAGATGACGAGGATGCCTCCCGCGATGTCGACGTACCGGGAGGCTCCCCCCTGGCCCACGAACATGGCGCCGCCTGAGAAAATGATGCCGAGGATGGTGAAGGCGAGGGTGAAACCCAGGGAAAACGCGAGGCTCCTCACGAAGATTTTTCCGCGCGAATGTCCTCCCGAGAGTTCGGCGGCGGTCGTCCCCGAGATGAAGGACAGATAGGCCGGAACCAGAGGGAGAACGCAAGGCGACAGGAAGGAAAGCAGCCCGGCCAAGCCGGCGGAGAAGAGCCCCGGCGCGTTCATTTCTGGGCCAGCTCATTCAGGAAGCCTACGAATTCGGCGTTGGCGTAGTCATAGCTGCCCACTAGTCCAGCGATGAACCGACCGTCCTTGTCCAGAAGGTAGGTGGTCGGTATGCCCTGCGAGGCATAGGTGGCGGAAAGGCTGTTCCTGGGGTCGAGATAGATGGGGTAGGTCATTTTCTGCTCCGCCACGAAGGATTTTACCGTGGCCGCGTCTTCGCCCACGCTGACGGCGAAGACTTCGAAACTCTTGCCCTTCATGGTTTTGGAGAGCGCTTCGATGCTGGGGATTTCTTCCTTGCAGGGGGGGCACCAGGTAGCCCAGAAGTTCAGGAGGACCACCTTGCCTTTGACGCTGGTCCTGGCTTTTTCCGCGCCGGATAGGTTCGTCACCTTGAAATCCTGGAAGGTAAAGGGCGGATCGAACACGTAGAATCCGAGTTTCTCAAGCCTGGGCGCGTACCAGGGCTTGGCTGATGCTCCCGAAACAGGCAGGACGACCAACGCTATCAATAGGGCGGCCGCCGTGGCGGCGAAATATTTTCTTCCCATAATGGACCTCTTTCTTAAAGATATGAAAAATCTAATATAATGAATAGCCTAAGGCAAGGGGGCCTTTGGGAGGCACTCAGCCGCCCTCGCTCGCCGCGTTCCCGCCTCGCTGGTTGTCGCGTCAGGCAAAAAAAGAGTATCTTGTTCTAAGCGCCTAAAAACAGACATGGAGTTCCTATGAGAGCTATAGCTTCAGTTATCGCGGCCGACGAGCCTGAAAACGACGAGAAGAAGACTCCCCAGAAACCGGAAGAGGTGATGTCGGAACGCTTCCTTAAAACCCGCACGATTCTCCTCACCGGAGAAGTCGACAAAGACCTGTCGGAAAAGGTGATACGCCACCTTCTGCTGCTCGAGAGCATTTCCCCGGATCCTATCACGATCCTGATCGATTCGCCCGGAGGCGATGTCTACGCGGGCTTTTCCATTTTTGACATGATACGATTCATCAAGGCTCCCGTGCGCATCGTGGGCATGGGGCTCATCGCCAGCGCCGCCGCCCTCATCCTTCTCGCTGTTCCCAAGGAAAGGCGCTATGGCCTGCCGAATTCTTCCTACCTCATTCACCAGCCCCTTTCCGGGATCCAGGGCGTGGCCACCGAGATAGAGATCCACGCCAGGGAACTCGAAAAGACGAAGGAAAGGCTCAACGAGATAATCGCCGAGGCCACGGGCCAGAGTCTCGAGCGCGTTTCGAGGGACACCGACAGGGATTACTGGATGAACTCCAAGGAAGCGGTGGCCTACGGACTCATCGAAAAGACAATCTCCACGAGGGACGAACTGCCTCTCTGATTTCTGAATCAGGATTTCCGTCCGCGCGCGTTCCATTCTTGAGGGACTGTCCCTCAGGGAGGCAAAAAGGGAATGCGCGTTCGCCTTTTTTTCATCGCCGCCATCGCCTTTTTATCGGGATCCACCTGTTCCATGCCCTGGGAGAACCGCGAATCTCCCGAGCTCACCATCGTATCCTATAATGCGCACAACCTTTTCGATGCCGTGGATGACGGAAACGAGTACCCGGAATTCTCCTTGAGTTCGGGGAAATGGAACGCCGACCTTTACGGCAAGAGGCTGGAAAATACCGCAGCGGCGCTCCGCTCTTTTTTCCCGGAAGGCGACCGGACGCCCGACATTATCTGCCTTCAGGAACTGGAAAGCGAAAAAGTGCTAACCGACCTCGCGCGCGGGGCGCTCAAGGCGGGAGGCTATCGCTGGATCGCCCTCGGCGGGCCGGCCGGATCGGCCATCAAGTGCGGCATCCTGTCCCGCTATCCTTTCGCTTCGCTGAGGGCGCATGCCCTCGCCGACACGTGGGGCTTCGGGCCGAGCAGGGACGTTCTCGAGGCTACCTTCGATCTCAACGCAAAGGGAAGCCGCCTGACGCTGTTCGTCTGCCACTGGAAATCGCGCAGGGAAGGGCCGGCCGTGACAGAAGTGGCGCGCCGCGCGTCCTCCGCCTTGGTCGCGAGGCGGATCGCCGAGATAATCGCCGCCGATCCCGGGCGCTGCGTCGTCGTCTGCGGCGATTTCAACGAATCGCCCGATGAGTTCGAAAGGGCGGGGGGAAGGTATCCCACCGCCTTCATGCCCGATCCCCGCGGATCATCGTACTCCCCGGAACCTGGAAGCGGCGGCGTTCCTGAAGATTGGCTCGATGGGGTGATTCGCGTTTCGGGACGACCGTCTGACCTTTCCCTGGGCGGAGAGGGGACGGTTCTCTATTCACCCTGGTACGGGAATGAGGGGTTCAGCTACATATTCGGCGGCGAGGAGGAGCGTCTCGACGGTTTTCTTCTCGGTCCCGCCCTCCTCGACGGCAAGGGACCGGAATTTCTCCGCTTCATGGTGAACGAGGATCCTTCGCTTTTCGACGAAAATGGCCATCCGGCCGCTTGGAACGGCTTTTCGGGCTTTTCGGACCATCTTCCCATAGCCCTCACGATTACGAAAGGAGAGGGAGGCTGAAGGTCTCGGCTCTGTACATTGACCGGGCTTTTGTGGGACATTATAGGGATGCAAGGATTTTTCCCCAACCTATACGAACGTTTTGGCCTTAATGCCTATATTTCCGGCAATTACGACAAAGCCGAGAAGTGGTTCCGCAAGCTGGAAACCAAGGAACCGAATTCGATCAGCGTACTCAGAAACCTAGGGATCATTCTCATGGCCAAGGGGGACGCCGAGGGCGCCGAACGCTATCTGCTCAAGGAAGAGAAGCTTTACGGCCGCACCTTCCATCGCCATTCCGCCCTCGCCGATCTCGCCTATGCCATGGGCAAGAGAAAGGAAGCCGAAAAGCGCTACTCTCTCGCCCTGAACGAGCCCGAATGCGCCCCCGGCGGAAAGGCCGAAGCCCTGCGTCCTCTCATCGAGAAAAGGCGTCTCGCCTGCGCCGATGAAAAGTCCTTCGCCAGAACCCGAGTATCCATGAAAGTATTCGGGGAGGCACAGGTCCTGCGCGACCAGGGCGACCACGAAAAGGCCATAGAAGAGTTCCTCCGTTCCTTCGAGCTGGATGAAACCAATTGGCCGGCTCTGAACAACGCGGGGTCGATTTATCTCAATACCATGAAAAAACCGGCTGAAGCGGCCGAGCTGTTCGAAAGGGCCTTCAATATTTCGAGGAGCATCCAGCTCGCGCGCAATCTGGATCTGGCGAAACGCCTTATCGCAAAAGGAATGAAAGGAAAGAAGTGATGAATCCCTACGATGACACCAGGGGAATATTCCTGAAAGCCGTCGAGCGCGTCGATCCCCGACGCCTCCTCGATCACGCCCTCTCGCTGAAAGGAGACACCCTTACCCTGCGTCACGCGGAAGGTTCTTTCGAATATGCTCTCGCCGACTATTGGCATATAATCGTCGCGGGCATGGGCAAGGCTTCCGCCCTGCTGGCCAAGGGGCTTGAAGGCATTCTGGGCGACCGGATCGAGGATGGTTTCGTCGTGACCAAGGCGCTCGCGGGCGTCGAATGTTCCAGGCTTCGCCTCGCCGAGGCGGGACATCCCGTCCCCGACGCGAGATCGGAGGATGCTGGCAGGGAGATCCTGAACCTGGCGGCGAAAGCGCGCCGCTATGAGGCTTTGGGCGAACCCACACTCGTCATCGTGCTGATTTCCGGCGGCGGCTCGGCCCTGCTCGCGGCGCCGGCCGAGGGGCTAAGCCTGGAGGACAAGGCTGACGCCACGAGGCTTCTTCTAGGGAGCGGCGCCACCATCCAGGAGATGAACGCGGTGCGGAAGCATCTTTCGGCGATAAAGGGAGGAAGGCTGGCTGAAGCCTTCGCGCCGGCTTCGGTTCTCTCCCTCATTCTCTCGGACGTGATCGGCGACCATCTGGACGCCATCGCCTCGGGACCGACAGTGCCCGATTCTTCCACCTGGGCGCAGGCGCGGCGCGTCCTGGCCGAGCGCGGCGTCTGGGAGAAGCTTCCCGTCACGGTGCGCGACGTTTTCGAGGAGGGACTGGCGGGAGGCAGGGCCGATACGCCCAAGCCCGGATCCCCCGTTTTCGACAGGACGAGAACCGTTCTCGTCGGCAACAATATGCTCGCCCTGAAAAGCGCCGAGGAAGAGGCAAGGAAACGAGGCTACGGCACGCTTCTCCTTTCCTCCCGCATAGAAGGCGAGGCGCGCGAAGTGGCCAAGCTTTTCGTCGCGTTGGCGGAAGACATGGCTCAGTACGGACTTCCCCTGCGGCGTCCCGCCTGCATCCTCGCCGGCGGTGAGACGACCGTTACCCTGAGGGGCGAAGGTCTGGGCGGCCGCAGCCAGGAAATGGCGTTGGCTGTCATGGCGGCTTTGGATTCTTCCCGTCCGGGACATGAGGATCTGGTTTTCCTCTCGGCGGGAACCGACGGAAACGACGGGCCAACCGACGCGGCGGGCGCCTTCGCTTCGAATTCCCTCCTGAAGAAAGCGAGGGCGGCGGGGCTCGATCCGAAGCGCTTTCTCGCCGACAATGATTCCTATCATTTTTTCTCGGGTATCGATGGTCTCCTCATGACCGGACCGACCGGCACCAATGTCTGCGATACGCAGATCCTCCTCCTGCCATGATGAAAGAATATTTTTCCATAGGAAAACGCCCCGAATGAACGCAACGCCGAATTCAGGACCGATGATCGTGCAGAGCGATCTCTCGGTCCTTCTCGATGTCCACGCTCCCCGTTTCGAAGAGGCGAGGGAAGCCCTGGGCACCTTCGCCCTGCTCGAGAAGAGCCCCGAGCATCTCCATACCTATCGCATAACGCCGCTTTCCCTGTGGAACGCCGCGGCGGCGGGACTGACCCCCGATGACGTGGTGGCCTCGCTTTCCGGCTTCACGCGCTACGATCTGCCGCGGGACATTCCCTTCATCGTGAAGGACACCATGGCCCGTTTCGGCGCCCTCGTCCTGATCGACGCCAAGGACGAGTCCCCGGAGGCCGTGCCGCGCCTCATCCTCGTCTGCCGCGATTCGACACTGGAGCGCCAGATACGCTCTGACCGAGGCCTGGGCAAATGGCTTTCGCCCTGCAAGGAGGGATTTCGCTTCGTCTCGTCGACCGAGGAACGGTGAAGATCGAGCTCCTGAAACGTGGCTGGCCAGTCCAGGACGAAGCCTCGCTGAGGGACGGCAGTCCCCTGCCTTTGGCCCTTAAATTCGGGGATGCCGAGACCGGCTGGAGCATGCGTCCTTACCAGATCGAAGCGGTCACTTCCTTTATCGGGGGCAATCGCCCCGGCAGCGGGTACGGCGTCATCGTCCTGCCCTGCGGGTCGGGAAAGACTATCGTCGGCATGGCGGCCATGGCGGCCGTGGGGCGGACCACCCTCGTCATCACGACGAACATAGCCGCCGTCCACCAATGGAGGGACGAACTCCTCGCCAAGACTGATATAGACCCCGATATGATCGGGGAATACACGGGCGCCAGCAAGACGATCAAACCCATCACCATAGCGACCTACCAGATTCTCACCTGGCGCCCCGACAAGAACGCAGACTTTCCGCATTTCGGCATTTTGCGGCGCGAACCCTGGGGCCTCATCGTCTGCGACGAAGTCCACCTGCTCCCGGCGCCGGTCTTCAGGGTGGTGGCCGAACTGCAGGCCGTGCGGCGCCTCGGCCTGACGGCTACCCTCGTGAGGGAAGACGGCAAGGAAGAGGATGTCTTCTGCCTCATAGGACCCAAGCGCTATGACGTGCCCTGGAAAGAGCTCGAGAAGAAGGGCTTCATAGCGGAAGCATGGTGCAGGGAAGTTCGCATCCAGATGAACGACGATACGAGGCTTGCCTACGCCGTGGCCACCCAGCGCGCGAAGATCCGCATCGCCGCGGAGAATCCCATGAAGGAAGATGTCGTGGTCGCGCTGGCCGAGCATCACGCGGGCGAAGGCATTCTAGTCATAGGACAGTATATCGAGCAGCTCAAGCGCTACGCCGCGCTGCTCAAGGCTCCCCTCATCACGGGCGCGACGCCGGAGGCCGAGCGGGAGACCTTGTATGCGGCTTTCAGAACCGGGGAGATCAGGCTTCTGGTCGTCTCGAAGGTAGCCAACTTCGCCATCGATCTGCCCGACGCCTCGGTGGCCATCCAGGTTTCCGGCTCGTTCGGCAGCAGGCAGGAGGAAGCGCAGCGGCTGGGCCGAATACTGAGGCCCAAACAGCAGAACAGCTTTTTCTATTCTCTGGTTTCACGCTACAGCGTGGAAGAAGAGTTCGCCGACAACCGCAGACGGTTCCTCATCGAACAAGGGTACCGTTATGCGATCGAAACATGGGATGAGTGAAAATAGTGAATATCGATACTATGAATGAAATGTGGATCGCGCAGTGGCGCGAGACGATGCTCAACGACAACGCGGGCCGGCTCCAGGGGCTCGCCCGCAATTATCTGGGACAGAGCGAACGCGTCGCGGCCGACAAGGAAAAGATTGTCAGCAGCCTGGGCGCCATGCTGTCGGCTCCCGAGGTCCAGCGCGCCGCCGTGGCCATGATGGACAGGCTCGACAAGCTTATTGTCGGAACGATTTACGTGGCCGGCGAGGCCGACAGGCTTCTGCTGCAGAAAAGCCTCGCGGGGGAGGTTTCCTACCATGAGCTGGACTACAGGCTGGCGAACCTGGGCGAGCGTCTGCTCATTTTCAGCGTGAAGGAAAATATCTACGCGGTGAATCCTTTCTTTTCCGCGGCCGCGCGGGCGGGCGCGGCGCGCGCCGATATTCTCTTCGGAAACGATTCAGGGGAGCGGCCGATGGGGGGGGGCGATACGGAGGAGGCCGAGTCGGGGAAAGCCGCCGAGGCGCGGGAGTTCCTCCGCGAGGGGCCGCCGCCCGCGCTGCTTTCGGTGCAGGATTTGGGGCTTATAGCCTATGCCCTTCTCAAGGAGTACCGCGATATTCTCCTGAAGAGCGGCCAGCTCTCGATTCGCGCAAGGAAGAGGCTCTCGCTTCTTTTTCCGGGGGATCCGGCCGGCGCCGGCATCGTGGAAGCGATTATCCACGCGCTTCTGGCCGCGAAGATCGCCTCGAGGGACGAGCATGGGATGTCAGCGGATTTCAAGGCTTTTTCCGAACTGCTCGTTTCGCATTCCGGCGATTTCGCTTTTGCCCTCGTCGGTCTGACGGCCGGCAATCCGGGCGCCACGCAGAGCGGCATGCTCGCTCATTCCTTCGCTCCTTTCTTCGGGAAGCGTTTTTCCTTCTCGCCTTCGGGGCTTGGCAGGTTCATTCGCCTTCTGCCGGATGGCAACGTTTCCGATGAATTTTCCGAGGCCGTCGCGACTGCCCTCAGGACTTTCGGCCTCCTTGAGGAAAGGGAAGACGGGCTCCAGTGCGTACCCGAGAGGTTGTCGGTTCAATGGCGCATAACTTCCGAGGACGCCCATGCCGCGATCTCCGTCGATGGTTCCGGTCTTATTCATATCCTGCCCTCCGCTTCGATACGCGATATCGTCGCGTTGCTCGATATTGGAATACTTGTCGCCGCGTCGGGAGCCTGGGAAATTACCTTGACGCGCGCTTCGATCAGGAGGGCCTTCGCCTCCGGCCGGTCCATAGAGGATATCGAGCGAATGCTTGGAAGGATGAGCGGCATGCCTGTTCCCCAAGCCTTAAGCTTCGATATCCGCGCCTGGGAAGAGGAGTATAATTCCATAAGGCTTTTCCGCGGGTATGTGCTTTCGGCCGACAAAAGTTCGGCCAAGATCATCGAGCAGAGCGGGACGCTTTCGCGGTTTCCCCACGAGATGCTGGGCGAGGGGATTTATTTTTTCGGAACGATCCAGGCTTCGATCATCGAGAAGGCCCTGGTCGATATAGGCTTGCCTCCGCCGGCGATGCGCAGCTCGGCGAAGGCGGCTTCGGGGAAGAACCGCCGCGCGCCGGGAGGCGCGGGGGGCACTCCTGCCCATGCTGGCGAGGCGGCGCGCGGCGACGCGGCGCAGGGCGACCTGGCGCATAACGACACCACACATTACGACACCGCGCGCGAAGCGCATGACGCGGTTACAGAGACCGATTTCGGGAATCTAGGGGCGACTATGGATTTCGCCGAGCCGGGCACATTGGCCTTCGCGGCCGATGAAGCCATAGACCCGGAACCTGTTCTGGTCTCTGAAATAAATAGGCTTCCCATCACGCCCGAATTCAGGAAAAGACTGGAGGAAAGGCTGAAGCGAAAACTGATCTATACCCTTCCCCAACTCCATGCTATGGTTGGATCGGAAACCGCTGACTCCAAAACGGGCCATGTCGCGAGGTATTCCGAAGCCGGGCTTTCCGCGCGCGGACTGGATTTCAACGGAAAAGTGCGCGTCATCCAGGCCGCCCTCAAAGCCAAGTATTCAAGGCTCGATATACGATGGGCGATCGATGGCGAGATAAGAACCGTGGCCGTAAGGCCGGTGAACCTTCGGAAAACCGAGAAGGACTACGTGCTCGAGGGAGAGGACGTGGCGAGCGGCGCCCCCATTTCGATCCGGGTCGGTTCGGTAATGCAGGTCAGCCTGCACAAAGGCTTCCTTTTAGGAGAAGAATGATGAAAAGCGAACAGAGCCAGCTTAAGCTGGCGGTACTCATAGACGCGGACAATACGCAGGCCAAGATCATAGAAGGCCTTCTGGCCGAAGTGGCCAAATACGGCGTGGCCAGCGTCAAGAGAATCTACGGCGACTGGACCAACACGAACCTGCGTTCCTGGAAGGATAAGCTCCTCGAGTTCGCCATCCAGCCCGTGCAGCAGTTTTCCTACACGCAGGGAAAGAATTCCACGGACAGCGCGATGATCATCGATGCCATGGATCTTCTCTACACCGAAAGCCTGGACGGATTCTGCGTCGTGTCGAGCGATTCCGATTTCACGAGGCTGGCGGCGAGGCTCAGGGAGGACGGGAAACTGGTTCTTGGCTTCGGGCAGCGCAAGACGCCGAAGCCCTTCGTGGCAGCCTGCGACAAGTTCATCTACACCGAAATTCTGCGCGAGGATGAAGGGGAAAAGGAAGCCACGAAGGAAAAGGACGCGCAGTCCCGGACCCAGAGCCAGAGCGACATCAAGACGGACCGCAGGATGAAAGCCCTGCTGGAAAGCGCCGTCGAGGACGCGGCCGACGAATTCGGCTGGGCTTACCTCGGCGCCGTCGGCACCTATATCGCGAACAGGCAGCCCGAATTCGACCCCCGCAACTATGGCTTCAGGAAGCTGGGCGACCTCATAAAGGCTTCGGGCCTTTTCGAGATCGACGAGAGGGCGAGCCCTACCGATTCCGGCAAACAGGTTTATCTTCGCCTCAAGACAAAGACGCGATAATACGCGAAATCGACACGGGTCCTTCCGCGCTATTTTTTCTTATGCAGGCCGCCTCGCAAGGCGGCCTTTTTTTTATATCGGCGGCGCAGTCGGCGCAGCTTACGGCCAATGTTCTGGTCCCGGCGGAATCGGCTAGTTGCCTGCGGGCTCCCACGACGTTGTTCGCTTCCATCCTGCGCATGATGCCCGGAATGTCGAAGCGGGCGGGGCAGGCGGCCGCGCAGGGCGCCTTTTCGCACCACCGGCACCGCGATGAAAGCGCGGCCGCCTCGCCGACAGGCAGGTTGCCCCTGCTCCCCTTCGGGATGATCCGCACTGACGATACCGCCTTTTTGCCCGACGAAAAGGCCTGGAGTCCCAGCGTGCGCAGTATCCTGTTGGCCGCCGAAATGCCCGAAACGGTCACTGCCGGCGTACCCGTGCCCATCACTGTGGACTCGCCGGCGAAGTAGAGACCCGGAACCGGACCGCGGGAGCCTTGGCGGAGGAGAAGATGCTGGCCCATTTTCTGTTTGGGTCCGGCGACGCTGCCGCCGGTTTTTCCCAGATATCGCCAGATCGTGGTGGGACTCGCCTCGATCCTTCCCTCTATTCCCGCCACGAAGCCCGGCATCCGGCGCTCGACGAGGGCGAGCATCCTGTCAGCCTCGGCTTTTTTCGCCAACAGATAGGCTTCACCGTCGTAGCCGGGAGACATGGGCTCGGGCCATGGCCTCATCGAAGGGCCTATGATGAGGAAGGTGGAGAGTTCGGGCGGGGCGAGGGAGGGGTCTTCGAGCGAAGGAAGGTAGAGAGTCACATCGCCCTCGTCGAGCGCTTCCCTGTTGTCGACGAACATCTGCACGGGCATGGCGTCCGCAGGAAGCGCAGCTTTTTTAACGGTGCCGTAGACGACAAAGCTCGGCATGGTCATCTCGAGTCTCAGTATCTTTTCTTTCCAGCGCCGGGGAAGGAGATTGTCGGGGTCTATGGACCCCGCGAAGGCCCTTAATGAGCCCGCGAAAAGCACGAGATCGGCGTGGAGTTCCTCGCCGCTCTCCGTCGCGATGCCCGTGATCCTGCCGGCTTGGCCCAGGATTTTCTTCGCCTTGGTTTTGTAGAGGAAGCGGCCGCCCCTCGCCTCGATCGCCTTTTCGAGGCGCGCGCTAAGGGCCATCGCCGAGCCTGCCGGATAATAGGCGCCGCCCACATGGTTGTCTATGAACATGGTCGCGGCGAGGATGGCCGGCGTCTCCTTGATTGTTGTGTAGCAATAAGTCGAGGTGAGTTTGTCAAAGAAAGCCCTTGCCTGGGGATCGCGAATGAAGGGGCTCATGATGGATTCGGCGTTCCGGAAGAGTAGCCCGATCATGGTGAGCTGAGCCTTGAGGCTGTTTTTCGCGTTCCGGCGCATTTCGGAGAGAGGCATGTCGTTGGGCGCCTCGAAAACGCTTACCGGCGCGATGACTTTCTCGTAAAGGCCGCCTATGTAGTCGTAGAAGGCTCTGATCTCCCCTCCCGCCAGAGGGAACAAACCCTCCAATTCGCGGATAAAGAGTTCCCTGTCGGCATGGAAGGTGATGGGGCTGTCGCCGTAAAAGAGCATGTACATGGCTTCGTGCCTGTACAGGTCGATGGGCTCGCCCAGCTCGGTCATGAGCCAGTTGTGGGGATTGAAGCCCCGCTCGCCGAAACCGAACATCATGGCGGCGCCGATGTCGAAGGTGATGTCTCCGCGGCGGAAGGCTGAAGCGGCGCCGCCCGGCCGGTCGCGATGTTCGACGACGGTGACGTCGAGCCCACGCTCCGCGAGGAGGGCCGCGGCGGTAAGCCCGGAAAGGCCGGCGCCGACGACGATCGCTTTTGCCGCGGCGGCTCCGGCCGGTCTCTGTGTCGGAGTAGGTTTATTCATGGCTTTAGTCCCGCGTCCTGGTTTTTCATGCTCAGCGGCTGCTGGGTCGCTTCCACCGCGTCCCTCCAGAGGCTGCCTTCGGGGTCGACAAGCTTCCGCCTGGAAATCGCTTCCTCCATGGGAATGTGGACGAATTCGTTGTTGACGAGGCCGATGATGAGTTTCGTCTTGCCCGCCATGGCGGCGTGGACGGCATTGTTGCCGAGCCGCTCGCAGTACATGGAGTCTATGGGTTCTGCGGTGGCGGACCGTATCATGTAGCTGGGGTCTATGTATTTGAGGTTTATTTCCATTTTTCTCGCGTCGAAATACTCTTGAATTTTTTCTTTGAGAAGAAGTCCGATATCGCATAACTTCTTGTTTCCGGAAGCGTCGGCGCCCGTCTGTCCGGCGAAGAGTTCCTGGCCCGCTCCTTCGGCCACGACGATGACGGCGTGGCCTCTCCTCTCGAGTCTTCGTTCGATGGCGGCGAGGAGTCCGGAGGGACCTTCCAGATCGAAAGGAACTTCAGGTATGAGGACGAAATTGGCTTCGTGAACGGCAAGCACGGTATGGACCGCTATGAATCCGGAATCGCGTCCCATGAGCCTGACAAGGCCGATGCCGTTGATCTGTGAATGGGCTTCCATATGGGCGGCCGCCACCGCTTCCGATGCCTTGACCACGGCTGTATCGAACCCGAAGGTTTTTTCGACGAACTCGATGTCGTTGTCCACCGTCTTCGGGATTCCAATTATGGCGATCTTGAGGTGGCGTTTTTCGATTTCCCTGGCTATGGCGAGTGCTCCCTTCTGCGTGCCGTCGCCGCCGATGGCGAAAAGGATATTCAGGTTCAGCTGTTCAATCGTGTCGACGATATCCGAGCTGCGTTCCCCGCCGCCGCGCGAAGTGCCGAGCAGGGTTCCCCCGATTTTATGGATGTCATCCACGACTTCCGGGCTGAGGTGAACGACGTCGTAGCCGTAGTCGGGGAGCAGGCCCTTGTAGCCGTAACGGATGCCGGTGACGCGGCGCACTCCGTAGAGGTACCAGAGGCTGCGGACGATAGCTCTTATGACATCGTTGAGTCCCGGACAAAGGCCGCCGCAGGTGATGATGCCCGCATGGACATGGGAAGGGCTGAAGTAGGTTTTCTGTCTTGGTCCCGCGAGTTCGAGAAGGTCCTTCCTCTCGACTGGGGGCTGATCGCCCGGCATCGCGTCTATTCTGTAGCGGATGAGCCGGTTTTCGGAAACGAAGTTGGGAACGCCATCGCCCATGGTCGTCGACAATCCGATGGGCGAACCGAGCGAACAATTTCCCAGCGTCTCAATGGTGAAATCTGGCATTGCATACTCCCTGCGTCACTATAACCTGAGAAGACGCCAGCGGGAAGATCGGGAGCGATTCAGCGTTCGATGAAGGTCATGGCTGTCTCATGCTTTAAAGTCCGCCCTGTCGGGCTATGGTTTTCGCGAAAAGGGCGGGGAAGTGCCGCGAAAGGAAAAGACCGAGCCTGGCTTTGGCGTCGAAGGCAACCTTGATCTCCGCTTTTCCGCCTTCGATTCCGTCGAGGATGATGCGGGCGGCAGCCGCTGGATCCTGGCCATTTTTCTGCAGGGGATCGAGAATGCCGTGTTTTCCGCCGTCGCCGTCCAGGGCGTTGATCGAAATATTGGTGCGCACGAATCCGGGGAATACCATGGTTATCTGAATCTTTTTCCCTTGAAGTTCAGCCCTCAGCGAAGCGAAAAATCCGCCGAGCGCGTGTTTCGAGGCCGAATAGGCCGTGCGCCAAGGCGCGCCCATGAGGCCGGCCACGCTTGAGACGCAGACGACGTATCCCGAATTCCTTTTCGTCATTTCGGGGAGCAATATCCGGGTCAGGTCGACGGATGCCGCGAAATTGGTCTCCATGATCAGGTCGAAGACTTCAGGGGAGCTGTTTTCGAAGCGGGAACGTTGGCTGACTCCAGCGTTGAGGATGAGGCAATCGACGCGGCCGAAAAGGGAGGTCGCCTTGGCCGCCGCTTCCCGCCGCCGCGCCTTGTCGGCCAGGTCGAAGGCCAGCACGGCGGCCGAGCCGGCAGGACAGGCGGCGGCAACCGCCTCGAGCGCTTTTTCGCCGCGCCCCGACAGGATGAGGAGGGCGCCGCGCCGCGCCGCCTCCTGCGCCATAGCCTCGCCTATTCCCGAGGAGGCTCCCGTGATCCACACTACTTTGCCGCGGAGAGGGTATGTGTTCATGCCGGAAGCGTAAGGAGCCCCGACTTCCCGGTCAAGGGAGGCCGTAGGGAAAGGCCGGATGATGTCGGCAACTTGACCGGCGGGACAGCCGCGCGTATCTTGTTATCACTGGAAACACGCGGGCTTTTTGTGGTTTTGGAGGCATTCGTCTATGTTCGGTCCCTGGTTTTGGTGGGCTCTCCTCGGCTTTGCCCTCGTCGGCGCCGAAACCTTCATCCCCGGCATCGCCATCATCTTTTTCGGACTGGGAGCCATCGCGACCTCCATACTCTGCGTTCTGCCTCCTTTTGCCTCCAGCCCCGCGATACAGGCTCTTTTCTGGACAGTTTCGAGCCTTATGTCCTTAATCTTCCTCCGTAAGCGTTTCAAGCGGCTCCTGAAGGGCACGGCTTTTTATCGCGAGGGCGAGGAGATCGAGTCGCTATCAGGCGAGGCGGCCGAGGTGACGGAGCGGATCGGCCCCGATTCTCCGGGGCGCGTTCGCTTTCATGGTACCAGTTGGAGGGCAGTCTCATATCTCGAGACGCTTGAGCCCGGGCGGACTGTGAGAGTCGTCTCGCGCGAAGGCTTGAGCCTCGTCGTTACCAAGGACTTCCTCGACCCGAACGAGGAGGGGCCGCGATTGCTCGACAAGGATTCCGCGAACGCGGCAGATATCAAGGAGGATCGGTGATGGTCGGTATCATTCTCGCTTATGCCCTTGCCTTGGCGGCGGTCCTGGCGCTCTTCCGTTTCATCGTCATCGTGCCCGAGCAGAAAGCCTATGTCGTGGAGATGCTCGGCAAGTACCGTAAGACCCTCGGTTCGGGCCTTCATCTCCGCATACCCTTCGTGGAGCGGGTTGCCTACAGGCATCAGCTCAAGGAGGACGTGATCGACGTGGAGCCGCAGGTATGCATAACATCGGACAACGTCCAGGTAACGGTCGACGGCATCCTTTACTACAAGATTTTCGACCCCGTCCTCGCGAGCTATGGCATAGACGATTATCGCTTCGCCACCGTCCAGCTCGCCAAGACGACGATGCGCTCCGAGATCGGCAAGATCGAGCTCGACAAGAGCTTCGCCGAGCGAGAGGTCATCAATGACAATATCGTGAAGGCTGTGGACGAGGCGACCGATCCCTGGGGCATCAAAGTTACGCGCTATGAGGTTCGCTCCATAACGCCGAGCGAGGTCATCACGGAAGCCATGGAAAGGCAGATGCGAGCGGAGCGGGAAAAACGTGCCGAGATTCTCGCCAGCGAGGGCGTGAAGGAAAGCCGCATCAATGTCTCCAAAGGCGAACGCGAGGAAGCGATCAACATTTCGCTCGGCGAAAGGACGCGCACGATCAATAAAGCGGACGGCAAGGCCAGCGCGATCAAGATAGTGAGCGACGCGACAGCCGAGGGGCTGGGGCTTATCGCCAGGGCGCTTTCCTCTCCCGGGGGCAAGTCGGCGATGACGCTGCGCCTCGCGGATCAGTACATCGATAGACTCGAACGTATCCTGGGTTCGGCGAGCACGCAGGTCCTTCCGGAAAAACTGGCCGAGCTTCGCGGCCTGGCAGATATTCTCGGCTTGCAGAAGGCTGAGCTCCTGCCTTCGCTACCCGCGTCGGACCGCGCGAGGGAGATGGCGATGGCGACGCGTTCCGCGGGCATGAAAAGCTCAGCTCGCCAAGGAGATGCGCAATGAACCCGCTCCTTCCTTTATTCGTCATAACGGGAGCCTTCGGTCTCCTTGTCGCCATCCAGCTCGTCCGTTCGATACGCATCATCCCAGCCCAGTCGACAAGCATCGTCGAGCGCCTCGGACGTTATTCCTCAAGCCTCGATGCGGGATTCCATCTGCTCATGCCTTTCGTCGACCGCGTGGCATACAAGCATACCCTCAAGGAACAAGCCCTCGACGTGCCCTCCCAGGAGTGTTTTACCGCCGACAACGTCAAGGTTCACGTGGACGGTGTGCTCTACCTTCGCGTCATGGACGCGAAGCGGGCGAGCTACGGCGTCACGGACTACCGCCTCGCCTGCATATTCCTCGCCCAGACGACCATCAGGGCTGTCATCGGCAAGCTGGAGCTCGATCGCACCTTCGAGGAGCGCGGCGCCATCAACGCTTCGGTCGTCCGGGCGCTGGACGAGGCCGCAGCGCCCTGGGGCATCAAGGTGACGCGTTATGAGATACAGAATATCCAGGTGCCGGACACGGTGCTCAAGTCGATGGAACTGCAGATGAAAGCGGAGCGCGACAAGCGCGCGGAAGTCGCCAAAAGTCTCGGCGTGATGGAGAGCAAGATCAACTACTCCATGGCCAGCATGGAAGAAGCCGTCAACAAGAGCACGGGGGAAAAGCAGCGCGCGATCAACGAGGCGGAAGGTCATGCCGCCGAGATTCTGGCGATCGCGAGGGCCACGGCCGAGTCCATCGAGACGATTGCCAAGGCCGTGTCCCTTCCCAACGGCGCCGACGCGGCTTCGCTCAGGGTAGCCGAGGCCTATATCGAGGCTCTCAACGGTCTTGCCGCCCCTGGCACAAAGATTATCCTTCCTCTCGATCTAGCCGATCCCGCGGCCATCACGAGGCACACGGACAAGCTTCTGGGAAAATAAACGCTCCTTATTGAAAGGCGTTTCCGGGAAGATCTTCGCCGCCGCCGAATAAAGGCGGCGGCTTTCTTGCGACAGGCTGAGTTATGCGTCACAATAGGCGCATGAAAACTCCATCAATAAAAAGAATCGCCATTTTTCTCGTCATGGGTTTGGCGGCCATCGTGCCCGCCTTTGCCCAATCCGCATCGCCACAATCCGCCCATGACGTGGAATTCACGAATCAAGCCGCGGGCGTACGGCTTTCCGGCACGCTTACGTTTCCGCAGGGACAAGGGCCTTTCCCCGCCGTCATCCTCGTTTCGGGATCGGGACCCCAAAACCGCGACGAAGAAATCCTGGGTCATAAGCCTTTTTTTGTCATAGCCGATTATCTGGCTAGCCGGGGCATAGCGGCTCTGCGCTACGACGACAGGGGCATCGGCGGCTCGAGCGGGAATTTCGCCACGGCGACGACCCATGATTTTGCCGACGATGCTCGTGCGGCCGTGGCCTTTATCTCCACCAGGCCGGAGATCGATCCGTCTAAAGTCGGGGTCGTCGGACACAGCGAAGGGGGCATAATCGCCGCCCTGCTGGGATCGAGCGATCCCGCTGTTTCCTTCGTCGTCATGCTTGCGGGGCCGGGCATAAGGGGCGACAAGCTCTTGCTTTCGCAGAACAGAGCTCTCGCCGAGGCTTCAGGCGTGGATGAAAACACGATCAAAGAAGCCAACCTCCTCAATGCCCGACTCTATGCCATCGCCATGGAGCAGGGAGAGGATACCGAGAAGAAGGCGGAAATTATATCGGCGCTGCCCGCGGCGATGGGCGGCAAAACGGCGGAAATTATAGCGAGCCAGCTTTTGAGTCCCTGGATTAGGGCCTTTCTGGCGCTCGATCCTTCGGTCGCGCTTTCTACGCTGAGAATTCCCCTGCTCGCCATGAACGGCACGAAGGACCTGCAGGTGCCCGCTGATGAAAACCTTAAGGCTATCGGGCTGGCCCTGGACGCGGCCGGCAACAAGAACTACAGCCTTCTCGAACTCGAAGGACTGAATCACTTATTCCAGCATGCCGTAACGGGCCTGCCCAACGAATACGCGGCTATTTCCGAAACCATCGCCCCCGAAGCGCTCTCCGCGTTGGGCGATTGGATCCTATCGACGACTCATTGATGGCCAGATAATGCCAAACGAGGAGGAATTCATGACGCAGAAAGAAATCGTCCGTCCGCTGGAGCTTCTCGGGGACGATGGGCGACTCATCGAGGAAGGTTGGGCGAGACAGCCATTCTGGCGCTACGACAGATCGAAAGTGTCGGCATCCGCCCTGCGGCTCAAGGAGTGGGATTATTACTACGTGATTTCCCACGACGGAAAATACGGCATCACCTTCACGATATCAGATCTCGGCTATCTGGGGCTATTCGCCATAGCCTGGCTGGACTTCGCCTCGGGAAAAGTCGCCCAGTTTCAGGATATGAACTTCATGCCTCTCGGGAAGACAGGATTTCCGGAAGTTTCAGATGAAGGAGTAATCAGGCATGAAAGCGGCAAACTCTCCATCGCCTTCTCGATGGAAAAGGGCAAACGGCGGATTTCCGCCTCCTGTCCCGGTTTCGTGGCTCCCGACGGCGCGAAAGGGCTCGAGGCCGAGCTGATCCTGGATCAGCCGCCCGACGCCGACAGCATGAACATCGCCACGTCCTGGAAGGAAAATCGCCGCGCCTTCTATTACAACAGGAAGATAAACTGCATGCCGGCGAGCGGCAGCGTAAAGCTAGGCTCGCGGAGCTATCCATTCGCGCCAGACACGGCTTTCGCCGGGCTCGATTGGGGCAGGGGAGTCTGGACCTACAGGAACCGATGGTACTGGGGCTCGGCGTCGGGGTTTCTGGACGGCCTTCCCTTCGGCTGGAATATCGGCTACGGCTTTTCGGACCGGAGCCCCGCTTCGGAAAACATGCTGTTCTACGGAGGGCGCGCCCACAAGCTGGAGGAAGTGACCTTCCGCATCAACACGGCGGACTATCTCGCCCCCTGGAAATTCGAAAGTTCCGATGGACGCTTCGAGATGGATTTCGAGCCCATCGTGGACCGAAACAGCGCCACCGACCTCCTCCTGATAAAATCCGTGCAGCATCAGGTTTTCGGTTATTTTACCGGCAAGGTCATCCTGGATGACGGCCAAGTCCTCAAGGTCGACCGCTTCCTCGGCTTCGCCGAAGATGTGCTGAACTGGTGGTGAGGCTGCGGGGGGCGCGACCCCGGCCGCTCACCAGCCCAGAATCCGCTTCCTGTTTGCCGTGCCGATGGCCGCGAGCTTTGCCATGGGTTCCTTGGCCCTTCCTTCGAACTGCTTGTATTCGATTGCGCATTGATTCATGGAAAAATGCCTGAACACCCAGACACTGTCGCGCAAGGCCGGGCTGGCGCCGGCGTACAGGCTCGTGATTTCCTCGGCCCAGGCCGAAAAAAGTCCCTTCGGCTTCAGTTCGCCATATCCGGAAACCCAGAGGACTCCTCCCAGGCAGCTGTGGATCTCGAAGGCGAAGCGGGCCATCCTGCGTTGACTCTCGTCGAGGAGGCGGTCCAGCTCGACGGCCCGCCGCGCGGATTCGTCCTTGGCGATCTTGCGCATGCGGCCGATCTCGGCGGTTTTGGGCGTATGGATGGGCGTCTTGTTGATGATGAGGGAGGAAGCCCTGAAATCCATGCCCAGTTCCTTGAGGAACCATCCCTGGGCGAGCTTGCCCGATTGCCCCACGAGATATTGTCTGTTAGAGGCTTTCTGCTCGTTCTTTCCAGGATTGTCGGCCACGACGATGAATCGCGGCTGGTCGCGCGGACCGATATCGTCGAGCGCTTCGTTGTAGACTACGGGTGTCTCAATGCTGTAATCGTCGTAGCCCATCGAAAGGCGGAGTTTCTCCTGCAGGGCGCCCAGCCATGGGGCTTCGTTCGAGAGCCTCGCCACGTATTCCCTGAATTCGCCGCGTATCCTGTCGAACTCACCATACTGCCCAGTTGTCATCGCCGCTCCTCATGCCTTATCGTTCCCTCATCCTAACAGCTCAGCGTCCCGGCCGCCAAGGCCATTCCTCATGAAGGGAAGCCTCTGCTATACTGCTTCCAATGAAATCCATCCTTTTCGTTCTTGCCTGTACCCTCGCTTTTCTCTCCGTCGCCGGCTGCGAGTCGGCCCAAAGCGTCAAGATAAAGGAAATGAAAGCCATCGTAACCGCTTCCGGCATGGAGCCGACGGCTGCCGCCGCCGTCAGCAAACGGATCGAAGCCGCGCCCGAACGCTTTTTCGACCTGATCGACGCGATCCAGGTGGAAATGGCCGCCGATCCTTTTCTTCTGACGCGAGCTGACAAGGAGAAGGGGCTCGCGAGCGGCTACGAACCCGGCGACCTCGTCGTCCTGGACAATACCGGCCTCTCGCTGTCCCGGCCAGGCCACCGGCTCAGGAAGCCGACAGTTAATGCCCTCAAAGCCATGGATGAGGCGGCCAGGGCCAATGGCATCGCGCTTGTCGTTTCTTCGGCCTATAGAAGCTACGCCTACCAGAAGGATCTATTCGCCCGCAATGTCGCGGAGATGGGCGAAAAGGAAGCGGCCAGGGTCTCCGCCGTGCCCGGCGCGAGCCAGCACCAGCTCGGCACGGCCGCAGATTTCGGTTCCATCACCGACGACTTCGCGAAGACCGAGGCGGGAAGATGGATGAAGGCCAACGCGGGGCGATTCGGCTTTTCGCTTTCCTATCCCGAAGGCATGGAGGCGGTGACCGGCTATGTCTGGGAAAGCTGGCATTACCGCTTTATCGGAAAAACCGCAGTAGCCCTTCAGGATGAGTATTTCGGAAGCGTCCAGCATTACCTCATGCTGTTTCTGGATGGCCTTTCTCGAGCGCGATCGAAGAAATAAGATCGGCGACGGCGTCTTCCTCGTTCGTTTTTTTCGACACGACGCGGGCGATCGCCTTGATCTCTTCCATGGCGTTGGCGGGGGCGCAGCCCCAGCCGGCGGCCTTTATCATGCTTAAATCGTTCATAGCGTCGCCTATAGCCATCACCGATTCCATGGGGATGCCGAGCATGGACGCCAGGCGCCTCAGCGCCGAGCCCTTGTCGGCGCCCAGGGGCAGGATTTCCAGGAAGTATGGCTTGGAGGTCATGACTTCGGCTTTTCCCTTATAATAGTCCGCGAATTCCGCGTAGAGTTCGGCGATGCGCTCGGTTTCACCTGGGATGACGAACTTGAGCTGGCCGCCGCGAAACAATTGATCCTTGGGAGGCGCCAGCGTGGCCGGCTGGCCCGAGAGACGTTCGTCGAGAAAGGCCCAGGGGTTCAGCTCGTCGCAGTAGATTTTTCCGTCCATATACACTTGCCAGTGGAAACCATGGGCTTCGATGTTCTTCGCCGCCTCGTGGCAGAAGGCCTCCGGGAGACGGAGCATGTCCTTTGTTTTTCCCGATTCGGCTTCGAGAATCTCCGCGCCGTTCGAGCAGATGAGGAAGTTGCCCGGCCTGTCCAGCCCGAGGAACTCTATGTATTTCTTCATGGCGAAATAATTGCGTCCAGAGGCGAGAACGAGTTCTATGCCATTTTTCTCGGCCTCCAGTATGGCGAGCCTGTTGGCTTCCGAAATGCTCAAGTCGGACTTCAGGAGGGTGTCGTCGAGATCGAGAGCGATAAGCTTAATATTCATTGGCATTGCTATATCATAATCGCGCAAGCTTGATAACACTATGGGAAGCCTGCTATTCTGTGGGAAAGGATGTACAGCATGCAATACATAGACCTCAGGAGCGATACGGTTACCTGGCCGACCCAGGCCATGAGGGCGGCCATGGCCGAAGCGCCCGTGGGCGACGATGTCTACGGCGACGATCCTACCGTGAACGAGCTCGAAACGCTCGCGGCCAAGCTCGTCGGCAAGGAAGCCGCCCTTTTTGTCCCGACAGGGACCTTCGGCAACCAGCTGGCCCTCTTTACCTGGTGCCCCAGGGGCAGCGAAGTGATTCTGGGAGAACAGTGCCATATTATCCAGCACGAGGCGGGGGCAGCCTCCATCATCGCCGGCGTCCAGACCCGTCCCCTCGACGCTCCCAAGGGAATCCTTCCGCCAGAAGCCATCGAAGCGCGCATCCGCGGCGACGACATACACTATCCACCCACCTCGCTTATCTGCCTTGAGAACGCCCATTCCTCAGGAAGGGTCATCCCCCTTTCATATATGAAGGAGATTTCCGCCCTCGCCCTGGCGAAGGGCCTGCCCGTCCATCTGGACGGCGCGAGGCTTTTCAACGCGGCCGCCTCGCTGGGCGCGCCCGCCGCCGCCATCGCCGCCCATGTCGATTCGGTGATGTTCTGCCTGTCCAAGGGGCTATGCGCTCCCGTCGGGTCAATGCTCGCCGGTCCGAAAACCTTTATAGACAGGGCGCGCCGCAAAAGAAAGATAATGGGCGGCGGCATGAGGCAGGCCGGCATTCTCGCCGCGGCCGGCATAATCGCGCTGCGCGAAATGACGACGCGCCTCGGGGAAGACCACGAAAACGCGCGCTATATGGCCGCGAAACTGGCCGGCCTGCCCGGCTTCAGCGTCGAGAAGGACGCCCTCGACATCAACATGGTCTTCTTCAGACTGCCTTCCGGGGTGGACGGGAAGGCTTTGGCTTCCTACATGGAGGGGGAGGGCGTCAGGATCAGCCCTCCTGAGGGCGGACTGGCCCGTTTTGTCGCCCACTACTGGATAAAAAAGGAACATATTGATAAGGTGATTTCGCTTCTGGCCTCTTTCTGCGCCGAAAGCCGCAGGTCTTGATGGCTAAAGGATCGGCCTGTCTGGCGGGATCTGCCGGATTGGCCGGTCCCGCAGATCCTGCCGATCCGGCCGACCCGGCGCTTTTTCCGAAGGAACACGATGTCCGAAATTAACGATAATCAGAAGGCGAGCGACTCAGGCGAGGAAAAGCAGATGGTGAGGGACGCCGGCATGCTCTCAGTCCTCACCATGGTTTCCAGAATCCTGGGCCTGGTGCGGGAGATGACCAAGGCTGTCTTCCTCGGCACGGGCGTCCTTTCCGACGCCTTCTCCGTTTCCTTCATGATCCCCAACTTCATGCGCCGCCTCTTCGCCGAAAATTCGATCTCGGTGGCCTTCATTCCGACATTCAAAGGCTATCTGCACGAAAAAGACGAAAAGGCGACGAAACAGTTCCTTTCCTCGAGCCTCACCGTCCTCCTCATCCTCGTAGGAGGCGTCGTGGCCCTGGGCATAGCCGCGACGCCCTGGATAGTGAAGGCCTTCGGCTCCGATCCGGCTGAGACCATCGTGCTGACGAGGATCATGTTTCCCTTCCTCGCCCTCGTCTCCATCGCGGCGCTCTTCCAGGGCATTCTCAATTCCTTCGGCGTATTCGCCCCTTCCGGTTTCGCCCCCATTCTCTTCAATGTCTGTTTCATCGTCGTTCCCTGGGCTATTTCCCGCTGGATGCCCAACCCGGCGCGCGCCATGGCCATCGGCGTCGTGACCGGCGGCATGGCCCAGGCCCTGTGGCAACTTCCCGCGGTGCTGAAAACCGGAATCCGCTTCGGCTTCATCTCGCCGCGCGCGGCCTTCAGGGATCCGGGCATGCGGAAGGTGTTCGCCCTCATAGGCCCGACCATCATCGGCATGGCCGCCTATCAGTTGAACGATCTCGTAAGCACGGCCTTCGCCTCGCGGGCGGGGACGGGCATAGCCTCCAGCCTCCAGTATTCGATACGGCTCCAGGAGCTTATCCTCGGCGTCTTCGCCGTATCGGCCGGCACCGTCCTTCTCCCCGGCCTGACCGACGCCGTGAAGCGGGGCGACTGGGCGCTCTATTCCTCGCGCATCGGAAAGACGCTCCAGACCCTGCTGATTGCCACCATCCCCGTCGCCGTCTTTTCCATGATCACGGGCGAGCAGATCGTCACCCTGCTTTTTAAGCGCGGCGGCTTTACCGACGAATCGGTGCGGCTCACCGCCTCGGCCTTTTTCTGGCATCAGACGGGGCTCGCCTTCATCGCCGCCAACAGGGTCATAGCCCCCGCTTTCTACGCGAGGTCCGATTCCAAGACGCCTGCCCTGGCGGGAATAGCCAGCTTCGCCGTCAACATCGCCCTCGTGGCCCTTCTCGCTTTTCCATTCAAGGGACCGGGCATAGCTTTCGCGCTTTCGCTTTCCAGCGCCGTGAACACAGCCATCCTCGTCGCCGTCCTGCTGAAGGGCAAAACACAGGGCTTGAGCGAGGCCCTAGGGCGCTGCGCCGTCTACGCCCTTAAGCTTCTGGCCTATTCCCTCGTCGCCTCCATTCCCGTGCTTTTCCTCAAGGCACCCCTCGTCAACGCCTTCGCCTCGTCGAAATCCGGCATTGTGGCGGCCGGCCTGCCCTTCGTCATTCTCGCCCTGCTTTTCGGCGCTATAGGCGTCGCAATCCTCGTCGTCACCAAGGATTCGGTGGCTTATTCCCTGGCTTCGGCCATCGGAAACCGCCGTTCCCGGAAGCAGTCCTGATGCCAAGCTTCGTGGAATATCGATTCCACGCTATTGACATCACCCTCTATAAATGATAAATTCCCGATGCTCTAACCCTCGCCCCTGTAGCTCAGACGGCAGAGCATATCCATGGTAAGGATAAGGTCAACGGTTCGATTCCGTTCGGGGGCTTTTACATATTTTTAGCATTCAGGCGCGGGGCATTTTAAGTCGCGCCACGAAAGGATAATACGATGGCTGCAAAGAAACAGACGGTAGAGATAATCGCCCTGCAGTGCACTGAGTGCAAGCGCCGAAACTATACCACGACGAAAAACCGCAAGACCATGCAGGAAAAGCTCGAGCTGATGAAGTACTGCAAGTGGGACAAGAAGCACACGCTCCACAAAGAGACCAAGGTCAAATAAGGCTGGCCCTCAGGGGTTTTGTCTTTTTGGGATAATGGTATCGCGAAGCCTCTGGCTTCGTGATTCACCCTAGGCCAGTAGCTCTAATGGTAGAGCGCCGGTCTCCAAAACCGGATGTTGAGGGTTCGAGTCCTTCCTGGCCTGTTGCCAGCGTTTTTTATCGTATCAAGGAGCCGTCATGAAGAAGATCGTTCAGTTCTTCAAAGATAGTTACGCAGAGCTGGCCAAAGTCGTTTGGCCGAGCAGGGAAGATGTCATCTCCTCTACCAAAGTAGTCGTGATCTCGACGGTAGCGATGGCCCTTCTGCTTGGTTTGATCGACTTTCTCCTCGTACTGGGCATTGAAATTGTCTTCCGTTAAGGCGGAGTGAGGATGGCAAAATCCTGGTATATTCTTCATGTCTACTCTGGGTATGAAAACAAGATAGAGAAAACTATCCGCATGATGATCGACGCGGGTGATCTATCCCATGAAATCGTGTCCGACATAAAGGTTCCGACCGAAGAGGTGACCGATGTCAAGGACGGCAAGAAAAAGACGGTGACGAGAAAGATTCTCCCCGGCTATATCCTTGTGGAAATGGATCTCCCCGACAACGGCTGGAAAGCCACCTGTTCCGGAATACGGAAGATCACCGGCGTGACCGGTTTTGTCGGCTCCAACGTGAGCAACAAGCCGCAGCCTATTCCCAACGAGGAAGTCAGGCGAATTCTTCAGCGTTCCGGCGAGCTCAAGGGCGATCGTCAGATAAGAATGAAACAGACCTACTCTCAGGGAGAGCAGGTGAAGATAATAGAAGGACCTTTCGAGTCCTTCTCCGGCACCATCGAAGAGGTGAATGTCGAGAAGAATCGTCTCAAGGTGATGGTGGGCATATTCGGCAGATCCACGCCCGTGGAAGTCGATATGACCCAGGTAGAGAAGACCTGATGACCCGAACGCCCTCTTTGCGGGCGTAAAGGCGTTTCAGGGGGATGGTTGTCGCTCGCGCGGCATCCGATCCTTCGTTCTTTTGAAAAGCGGTCCCGCCAAAGTCCTTTAGGACTTTGGCGAGACTTCTCAGATAGGGGTTTTAAACTCCACAAGATGGGAGTTCCGCACGTAGGCGGAACGCTACCCCGGGCGCTTATGCGGCCGGGTACACCACAAAAGGAGAACGGCTATGGCCAAAAAGAAGATTACTGCGATCGTAAAGTTGCAGTGCCCCGCCGGCAAGGCGACTCCGGCGCCGCCCGTTGGTCCTGCTCTCGGCCCTCATGGCGTTTCGGCGCCCATGTTCTGCCAGCAGTTCAACGAGCGCACCAAGAGCATGGAGCCCGGCCTCGTGATTCCGGCGATCATCACTGTCTACCAGGACAAGTCCTTCACTTTCATCCTGAAGACTCCTCCGGCAAGCGTGCTCATCAAGAAAGCCTGCGGCATCGAAAAAGGTTCAGCGATTCCTCAGAAAGACAAGGTCGCCAAGCTTACGCTCGACAAGCTCGAGGGGATCGCGAAGCAGAAAATGCCTGACCTTAACGCCAACGACATTCATGCCGCCATGCGCATCATCGCTGGAACCGCCCGTTCCATGGGCGTAGAGACGGAGCTGAAGAAATGAAGCACGGAAAAAAATATCTCGAAGCCGCTAAGAAAGTGGATCCCGCCCAGGAATACGATCTGGCCTCGGCCTGCGCTCTCGTGAAGGAAGCGAAATTCGCCAAATTCGACGAGACCGTGGAGGTCCACGTCAGGCTCAACCTCAAGAAGAGTCAGTCGGTCCGCGACACGGTGGTTCTTCCGAACCAGTTCCGCGGCGAGAAGAAAGTCCTTGTGTTCTGCAAGCCTGAACGCGTCAAGGAAGCCCTGGAGTACGGAGCCGCCTATGCGGGCGAAGCCGAACTCATCGAGAAGATCAAGGGCGGCTGGCTCGACTTCGATGTCGCCGTTGCTACCCCCGATATGATGAAGGACGTCGGTAAGCTCGGTATGGTCCTGGGCCGCAAGGGCCTCATGCCCAACCCGAAGACCGGCACCGTCACCAACGATCTCAAGGCCGCTCTCGCCGAACTCAGGAAGGGACGCACCGAATTCAGGTCCGACAAGACCAACATCGTCCATCTCGCCATCGGAAAGGTTTCCATGGAAGCCGCCCAGATCGCTGAGAACGTTGCCGTCCTCATCGACGAGATCAACAGGAAACGCCCCGCCGACGCGAAAGGCGACTTCATGGGCTCCGTATATTTGGCTTCCACCATGGGGCCGAGCGTACGCGTCGTAATTGCCAAGAACGAGAAGAGGTAACCCTATGGCGATGAGAGCTAACAAAATACAGTCCTCCAAAGCCGAAGCCATCGACGCGCTGAAAAGCATGATCAATGGTTCCAGCGACTTCGTATTCGCCGAATACCGCGGACTCACGGTCGAGCAGATCACCAATCTTCGCCACCAGCTGCGCGAGAAGGGAGCCGAGCTGCACGTCGTCAAAAACAATTTCGCGCGAATCGCCTTCGAGGAACTGGGATATACCAACGATGTGGATCCGGTACTCTCCGGACCCACGGCCGTCACCTTCGTGAAGTCCGATTCCAACGAGGTCGCCAAGGTTCTCCTTGGTTTCGCCAAGGAAGTCCCCAATCTCAAGATCAAGGGCGCCGTGGTGGACAAGAGCTTCATGGACCTCGCCCAGGTCGAGGCTTTCTCGAAACTCCCCGGCCGCGGCCAGCTCATCGCGATGTTGATGTCGGCGATGAACGGTCCCGCCCAGAATCTCGTCTATGTCCTCAACGCGATTCCCACCAAGCTGGTGCGCGTACTCAAGGCCATCGAAGAGAAGAAAGCTAGCGAAGCATAACCCAAGGTTGTGCTTCGCTATGCAGAATTCACACAAAGCGTGAATTCTGCATAGCAGTGCTTAATTAGGTTTGTTGACCGTCAGGCTTCGGATTGCTGCCGTTCCTGTCGGTCTTGATTATGATTGCCCGTATGGGTGATCCAGCGTTTTTACCAGGAGAAGATAATATGGCAGCGCTTACCAAAGAGCAGATTATCGACGCAGTAGCCTCCATGACGGTTCTCGAGATCGCCGATCTCGTCAAGGCCATGGAAGAGAAGTTCGGCGTCACCGCCGCGGCCCCCGTAGCCGCAGCAGCCGGCCCCGCAGCCGCGGCCGCGGCCCCCGTCGAGGAAAAGACCGAGTTCACGGTCGTCCTCAAGGGCAACGTTCCCGCGGACAAGAAAATTTCCATCATCAAGGCCGTTCGCGCCATCACCGGTCTCGGCCTCAAAGAGGCGAAAGACCTCGTCGAAGCCGGAGACAAGGCTCTCAAGGAGAACGTCTCCAAGGAAGAAGCCGAAAAGGTCAAGGCGGCGATCGTCGAAGCCGGCGGAGCAGTCGAAGTCAAATAAGGCATCGCGATCCTCCGAAGCCGTGTCGGGAGGCGGGCCTGTTGGCTTGCCTCCCGGTGCGCGCCTTTCAGGCGCCTTCGGGACGGTCCACAGTTTCTACCATGCGCTTCCTTTTCGGATGCGGCGCGCTGCGCCGCGTCGGGAAAGGAAGCGCGGTTTTCCGGAGACACTTGGCGAGTGCCTCGGGATGACCGCAAGTTTCTTATGTATTGCTGCGCTTCATTGCGAGGTGCCGCGCGTTCAGTCAGCGCGGCGACGTTCCGGCGCAGACCGAATGACCCGCGCGCTTCGACAGCGTGCTTCAGGAGGGGTAACGGATGGCATATACCGAAAACAAGATCCAGCGCCGCTATATTGGCAAGGATTTCCAGGAGGCGATGGAGCTCCCCGACCTAATCGACATTCAGCTTTCTTCCTTTGAGCGCTTCCTTCAAAGAGACAAGCTGATTCAGGGTCTCGCTCCGGATGAACTGGGCCTTCAGGAAGTCTTCAGGGGAACCTTCCCCATAGAGAGCCAGAATGGCGACATGGTGATCGAGTTTGAGCATTACAGCCTGGACGAGAGCGCGATGAAATACAGCGAGCTCGAGTGCAAGCAGAAGGGCCTCACCTATTCGATCCCTCTCAAGGCCACCGTGAATCTCGTTTTCCAGAGGACAGGAGAAATCCGTCAGAAGGAAATCTATCTCGGCGACATTCCCCTCATGACCGACAGGGGAACCTTCATCATCAACGGCGCGGAACGCGTCGTCGTCTCTCAGATCCACCGCTCTCCGGGCGTCGTTTTCAGCCATGAGAAGGGCGTTTTCTCCGCCCGCCTCATTCCCTACCGGGGCAGCTGGCTCGAATTCGAGATCGACCAGAAAAAAGAACTGATCTTCACCAAGATCGACCGCAAAAAGAAATTCCTCGGCACGCTCTTTCTGCGCGCCATTGGCTTCCAGAACCGCGAAGAGATCATCGAGGCCTTCTACAAGACCACGAACATAGAGCTGGGCGATAGCGCCGACTCCAGGGAACAGGTCGTGGGCAAGGTGCTGGCCAAAGCCATCTATATAGAAGTGGACGGCGACAAGAAAAAGCTTTTCCGCGCGGGAGAAAAGCTCCATCTCCATGAAATCGACGAGCTGGCCAACCTCGGCATCGACAGCATAGAGATCATCGATTTCGAACACCCCGATTCCATGCACAACGAGATGATTCTCCACTGCTTCAACAGGGAAGACGTCAAGCTCGAGAAGGAAACGGTCGAGCAGGACGAGCCCCTGAAGGCCGATGCTCTCGCCGCCGTCTATTCGACCCTCCAGCCCGGCGAGCCCATCACCGTGGAAGGCGCAGAAAAAGATCTCAACTCCATGTTCTTCTCCCCGAGGAAGTACGATCTCGGCAAGGTCGGCCGCTACAAGCTCAACAAGAAATTCAACTACGCCACGCCCTTCTCCGAATTCACGCTCACGAAGACCGACATCGTGGCCACCATGAAGCATCTCATGGACGTGTACTACGGCGAAGCCTACGTCGACGATATCGACCACCTCGGCAACAGGCGCGTCCGCTCCGTGGGCGAGCTTCTCGCCAACGTGATGAAGAGCGCCTTCGCCCGCATGGAGCGCATCGCCAAGGAACGCATGGCCCTCAAGGAGACCGAGACCGTCAGGCCTCAGGATCTCGTGTCGATCAAACCGATCGTCGCCGCCATCAAGGAATTCTTCGGTTCGTCCCAGCTCTCCCAGTTCATGGACCAGGTCAACCCGCTCGCCGAGCTGACCCACAAGCGCAGGCTCAACGCCCTCGGCCCGGGAGGCCTCTCCCGCGACCGCGCCGGATTCGAGGTCCGCGACGTCCACTATACCCACTACGGCCGCATGTGCCCGATCGAGACGCCTGAAGGCCCGAACATCGGTCTCATCGTGTCGCTCGCCACCTACACGACGGTGAACGACTACGGCTTCCTCGAGACGCCCTACCGCAAGGTGAAGAACGGCCTCGTTACCCACGAGATCGAATACCTTTCGGCCATCGACGAGGACAGGTACTACATCGCCCAGGCCTCGGCCCGCATCAACAAGGCCGGCGACTTCCTCGACGACTCCATCTCCTGCAGGCACCAGGGCGACTACACCATGCGCCCGGCCCAGGAACTCCAGTATATGGACGTTTCCCCGAAACAGATCATATCGGTTTCGGCCTCGCTGATTCCCTTCCTGGAGCACGACGACGCCAACCGCGCCCTCATGGGCTCGAACATGCAGCGTCAGGCCGTTCCCCTCGTCTTCCCCGAGCCGCCGAGAGTCGGCACGGGCATGGAGTGGAAGACCGCCTACGATTCGGGCGTCCTGCTCAAGGCCAAGAGGGCCGGCGTCGTCGAATTCGTGGACGCCTCCAAGGTCGTCATCGCGCCGGACGGCGCCGATGTCACCGACAGGGACACCTATCTTCTCGTTAAATATCAGCGAACCAACCAGGATACCTGCTACAACCAGCGGCCCATCGTCAAGCTGGGCGAGAAGATCATGAAAGGCCAGGTAGTGGCCGACGGCCCCGCCACCTACAACGGCGAACTGGCCCTCGGACGGAACATTCTGGCCGGCTTCGTGCCCTGGAACGGCTACAACTACGAGGATGCCATCCTCATCTCCGAACGCGTGGTCAAGGAGGACATGTTCACCTCCATCCATATCAAGGAATTCCAGACCGAAGTCCGCGAGACCAAGCTGGGACCGGAACGCATCACGCGCGACATTCCCAACACGAGCGAGAAAATCCTCGACAACCTCGATTCCGAAGGCATTATCCGCGTCGGCGCCAAGGTCAAGGCCGGAGACATTCTCGTCGGCAAGGTGACGCCCAAGAGCGACACCGACACGACCCCTGAGTTCAAGCTCCTCAACTCCATATTCGGCGAAAAAGCCAAGGACGTGCGCGATTCATCCCTGCGCGTCCCCCACGGCATCGAAGGAACGATCATCGACGTGCAGCGCCTGAAGCGCTCGACGAACGACGATCTCTCCCCCGGCGTCGAGGAAGTGGTGAAGGTTCTGATCGCCGCCAAGCGCAAGCTCAAGGAAGGCGACAAGATGGCGGGCCGCCACGGCAACAAGGGCGTCGTCGCCCGCGTTCTGCCGATCGAGGAAATGCCTTATCTGGACGACGGCACCCCCCTCGACATCTGCCTCAACCCCCTGGGCGTTCCCTCGCGAATGAACATCGGCCAGATCATGGAGACGGAGCTCGGCTGGGCGGCCAGCACGCTGAACGAGTGGTTCTCCTGCCACGTTTTCCAGTCGCCCTCCCAGGAGCAGATCGAAGCCAAGCTCGAGGAAGCCAAGCTTCCCGGAAGCTGCAAGACCACCGTGCGCGACGGCAGGACAGGCGAACCGTTCAAGAATCTCGTCACGGTCGGCGTCGTTTACTTCATGAAATTGCACCACCTTGTCGACGACAAGATGCATGCCCGCTCGACGGGGCCCTATTCCCTCGTCACCCAGCAGCCCTTGGGCGGCAAGGCCCAGTTCGGCGGCCAGCGCCTCGGCGAAATGGAAGTCTGGGCCCTCGAGGCCTATGGCGCGGCCAACACCCTGCAGGAACTCCTGACCATCAAGTCGGACGACATGACGGGCAGGGCCAAGGTCTACGAGGCGATAGTGAAGGGAGAGCCGCACACCGCGGCCGGCATTCCCGAAGCTTTCAATGTAATGGTACAGGAACTGCGCGGACTCGCGCTCGATATCCGGGTTTTCGATGCCAAGGGCAAGCAGATCGCGCTTACCGAACGCGATGATGACATCATCAACAAGAATTCCGGTGCGTTTTAACCTTTAGGGGGAAGCATGAGAGATATCCAGGATTTTGACAGTATTGCGATCCGCTTGGCCAGCCCGGAAATGATCAGGGCTTGGTCATACGGTGAGGTCAAGAAACCTGAAACCATCAACTACCGCACGCTCCGCCCCGAGAGGGACGGCCTTTTCTGCGAGCGGATTTTCGGAACCACGAAGGAATGGGAATGCTATTGCGGCAAGTTTAAGTCCATCCGCTACAAGGGCGTCATCTGCGACCGCTGCGGCGTCGAAGTCACGCACTTCAGGGTACGCCGCGAACGCATGGGCCATATCGAACTGGCATGCCCTGTCTCCCATATCTGGTTCTACCGATCGGTGCCCAGCCGGATGGGACTTCTTCTCGACCTGCCGGTGGCGGCGCTGCGCTCCATTCTCTACTACGAAAAGTTCATCGTCATAGATCCGGGCGAAACCGAGCTCAAGAAGATGCAGCTCCTCACCGAGGAAGAGTACAACGCGGCCCAGGACCGCTTCGGCGGCGCCTTCACCGCGGGCATGGGTGCGGAAGCCATCAGATCCCTCCTCGAAACCCTCGATCTCGACGCCCTCGCCGCCGAGCTGCGCGAGAAAATGATAGCCAAGGGCCCCAAGGCCGACAAACGCCTGCTCAAACGCATCGAAATCGTCGAATCCTTCAGGAATTCCAGCAACAAGCCAGAATGGATGATACTTTCCGTGGTCCCCGTCATTCCTCCCGAACTGCGCCCCATGGTCCAGCTGGACGGCGGACGCTTCGCGACGAGCGACCTCAACGATCTCTACCGCCGCGTCATCAACCGCAACAACCGCCTGAAGAGACTGCAGAACCTCAACGCTCCCGAAATCATCATCCGCAACGAAAAGCGAATGCTCCAGGAAGCGGTGGACGCCCTCTTCGACAACACCAAAAAGAAGAGAGTGGTGAAGGGCGCCTCCAACAGGCCGCTCAAATCCCTCTCCGACATGCTCAAGGGCAAGCAGGGCCGTTTCCGCCAGAACCTCCTCGGCAAGCGCGTCGACTACTCCGGCCGTTCGGTCATCGTCGTCGGCCCCGAGCTCAAGATGTGGCAGTGCGGACTCCCCACCAAGATGGCCCTCGAACTCTTCAAGCCCTTCATCATGAAGAAGCTTGTGGAGAAGGACGTCGTCTACAACATCAAGAAAGCCAAGATGCTCGTCGAATCGGAGACTCCGGAAGTCTTCGCCGTCCTGGACGAGGTCGTCAAGGAACATCCGGTTCTGCTGAACCGCGCCCCGACCCTTCACCGCCTCGGCATCCAGGCCTTCGAGCCCGTCCTCGTCGAGGGCAAGGCCATCAAGCTGCACCCCCTCGTCTGCAAGGCATTCAACGCCGACTTCGACGGCGACCAGATGGCCGTCCACGTCCCGCTCACCAACGCCGCCCAGGCTGAGTGCTGGACCCTCATGCTTTCCAGCCGCAACCTTCTCGACCCCGCGAACGGCAAGACCATCGTCTACCCCTCGCAGGACATGGTTCTCGGCATCAACTTCCTCTCCAGACCCAAGCATGGAGTGAAGGGAGAAGGCAAGCGCTACTCTTCCTCCAACGAACTCATCCTGGCATGCGAAGCCGACGCCTGCGACTATCAGGCCGAGGTAATCGTGCCCGCCACCAAGGACATCGTCTGGAGCAAGGTCGGCAAGGCCCAGGACCTTCCGGCGAACCGCACGATCAAGACGACGGCCGGCCGGATGCTACTCAACGAAGCCCTGCCTCCCGAAGTGCCCTACGTCAACTACTCGCTTACCGATAAAGACATCCGAAATCTCATCGAGCACGTCTACAAGTTCAACGGACCCTATACGACAGTCCTGATGCTCGACGCGATCAAGGCCATGGGCTTCCGCTACGCCACCTTCTTCGGCGCCACCATTGGCATGGACGACATCATCGTCCCCGCCGAAAAACCCAAGATGATAGCCGACGCCAACAAGCAGGTCGATTCGATCCAGAACCAGTACCTGGCCGGCCATATCACCCAGGATGAGCGCTACAACCGCGTCGTCGAGGTTTGGTCCAAGACGAACGAGGAACTCACCGGCGTCATGATGAAAACCCTGGAGAAAGACAGGGACGGCTTCAACAACATCTACATGATGGCCTATTCCGGCGCTCGAGGAAGCCGCAACCAGATCCGCCAGCTGGCGGGTATGCGCGGCCTTATGGCCAAACCGTCGGGCGACATCATCGAACTCCCGATCAAGGCCAATTTCCGCGAAGGCCTGTCGGTCATCGAATTCTTCATCTCGACCAACGGCGCCCGAAAGGGTCTCGCCGATACGGCCCTCAAGACGGCCGACGCCGGCTACCTGACCAGAAGGCTCGTCGATATTGCCCAGGACATGGTCGTCAACGTTGACGACTGCGGCACCATCAACGGCGCCATCCATACAGCCATCAAGGACGGCGAGGAAGTCATCGAGCCGCTGCGCGAACGCATCATAGGCCGCTTCACCCTCGACCCGATCCGCCATCCCATCACGGGAGAGGTAATTGTCGATTCGAACGAGGAAATCACCGAGGAAATAGCGGGCGCCATCGAGGCGGCCGGCATCGAGGAAGTGACCGTCCGAACCGTCCTCACCTGCGAAGCGCGCTACGGCGTCTGCCGCAAATGCTACGGACGCAACCTGGCCACTGGCCGCACCGTCGACATCGGCGAGGCAGTCGGCATCATCGCCGCCCAGTCCATCGGCCAGCCTGGTACCCAGCTGACGATGCGTACCTTCCATATCGGCGGCGCGGCGACCAAGGCTTCCGAGGAAAACCGCATCTATCTGAAATACCCCGTCCTCGTCACCAAGATTCAGGGCACCTACGTCACGACGAAGGAAGGTCACTTCCTGTTCACCAGGAAGGGTTACCTCTATGTCTGCAAGATCTTCTCGGCCTTCGATCTTTCAAAGGGCGACAAGGTTCTGGTGGAAGACGGCGCCAGGGTACTGAAAACATCGGCCATCATAAAGAAGGCCGACAGCACCGAAATCCTCTCCAGCGATATTTCCTACGCCAAAGTGCTGAAGAACAAACTGCTGCTGATAGCCCAGGAACAGAAGCTGGAAGTCAGGAACGGCTCGGAGCTCACGGTCAAGGAAGGCCAGATGGCCATCGCGAACGAAACCCTGGCCACCTTCGACCCCTTCGCCGATCCCATCATCTCCGAGTACGACGGCTATGCCCGTTTCGAGGACATCATCCCCGGCTCGACCCTCAAGGAAGAGATCAACGAGGAAACCGGCAACGTCGACAAGAAAATCACCGAATTCGCGGCCGAACGCGATTCCAAGCAGCCGCGCATCATCATCACCGATGAGGCGGGCAACGAAATCTTCGCCTACCTCCTCCCCGGCGGCGCCTACCTCAATATAGAGGACGGCGAGGTCATCAAGGCCGGCCGCACGATCGCGAAGATCCTCAAGGAAAGCGCCAAGGCCATGGACATCACGGGCGGCCTTCCCAGGGTCGGCGAGCTCTTCGAGGCGCGCAAGCCCAAGAACCCCGCCATCCTGGCCATGGTTTCCGGCAAGGTCTTCATCAAGGGCAACATCAAGAACAAGCGCGTCATCATCGTGACCGACAGGTTCGGCAAGGAATACAAGCATCTCGTCCCGATGGGCAGACGCCTTCTTGTCCGCGACAACGACCAGGTCGAAGCCGGCGAGCTTCTCTGCGACGGCAACAGAAACCCGCACGACATCCTCAATATCCTGGGCGAGCAGGCCTGCCAGGCCTACCTCATGGACGAAGTCCAGCAGGTGTACCGCCTCCAGGGCGTCACGATCAACGACAAGCATATCGGCGTCATCATCCGCCAGATGATGAAGAAAGTGGAAATCGTCAGTCCCGGCGATACCCGTTTCATCTACGGACAGCAGGTGGACAAGTACAGGTTCCACGAAGAGAACGACAGGGTCATCAAGGAAGGCGGACAGCCCGCCGTCGCCCGCCCGATGCTTCTCGGCATCACGAGGGCTTCCCTCAAGATTGACTCCTTCTTCTCCGCCGCCTCCTTCCAGGAAACGACGAAGGTTCTCACCGACGCGGCGATCGCCGGTTCCGTCGACAGCCTGCGCGGCCTGAAGGAAAACGTCATCATCGGCCATCTGATTCCCGCCGGTACCGGCATGAGAATCTACAAGAACATCAAGCTTTCGGACAGCGAGCATGAGGATCTCGACGGTTTTGTCGACGAAATCCTCGAAAAGCGCAAGCTGGAGAAGGAAATGGCGCCGATTCCCGCGCTCGAGGACAGAGCCGATTCGTCGGCGGCCTTCGAGGAGGAAACGGTGTTCGAAAACGATCCGGGCTTCGAGGCAGTTACCGAAGAGTAAATTTGTCCCCCTCGGGACGTATGGGTTTTAGGATCCGGCATCCGGAAATCGATCGGGTGCCGGTATTGACAATGATTGATCTATAGGGGTATCTTGGATCGCCTGGGAAGCGCCACCGCACTTTCCGGCTTTCCGAACCCGCGATTAATGAAACTGGTCCGCGCGATGCTGACGCGCAAGCGACCACATAAGGGAGTCTAGAGCATATATGCCGACGATCAACCAGCTTATCCGCAATGGCAGAAAGACAAACACATGGCGGACCAAAGCCCCGGCACTGAATGAGTGCCCACAGCGTCGCGGCGTCTGCACCCGCGTCATGACCGTTACGCCCAAGAAGCCTAACTCGGCTTTGCGAAAAGTCGCGCGCGTGCGCTTAACGAACGGTATCGAAGTTACCGCTTATATCCCGGGTGTAGGCCACAACCTTCAGGAACACTCCGTCGTGCTCGTCAGGGGAGGCCGCGTGAAGGACCTTCCTGGTGTGCGCTACCACATCATCCGCGGTGCCAAAGATACGCTCGGCGTCGAAGACCGCAAGAAGGCTCGTTCCAAATACGGTGCCAAAAAGCCCAAGGCGTAAGGAAAGAGGCGAAATAAATGGGCAGAAAAAAGAAATCCATCGATCGCGGCCACGCGCCCGATACGAAGTACAATTCCGTCAGCATCACCAAGTTCGTCTGCAGAATGATGATTCAGGGCAAGAAATCTACTTGCACGCGCATCATGTACGACGCTCTCGAAATCATGCAGCAGAAGGCCGGCGTTCCGGCGCTCGACGTTTTCACCAAGGCGCTCGAGAATGCCAAGCCCGCCGTCGAGGTAAAGTCCCGACGCGTCGGTGGTGCGACCTACCAGGTCCCCATCGAGATTCGCGACTCCAGGCGCGAGGCTCTGGCCATGCGCTGGCTCATCAACGCCAGCCGCGCCCGCAGCGGCAAGGCCATGCCTGAAAAACTCGCCGATGAGATGCTCGATGCCTTCAACGGTACCGGCACCGCCATCAAGAAGAAAGAAGACATGCACAAGATGGCTGAAGCCAATAAAGCTTTCGCCCACTACAAGTGGTAAGTCTCGCTTTTTGATAACTAAAGCCCCAGCTACGCTGGGGCTTTTTTATAATCTAGTGACAAAGCTTTATTGGCTCTCGCGCGCTACCGCGCGCGTTGCTATAGGCAAGCGTTGGCTATAGGCAAGCGTTGGCTATAGGCGCTGCAAGCGCGCGTGGCCAAAGGCGCCGCAGTTGAGCGTTGGCCATAGGCGCCGCCCCGTGCAAGCAGTACAAGCCGTCCATCGGGCGGCTTTTTTATTGGGTACATTCGATCTATACTAAAACATCATGAACGCTTCGCCGCCTTCCGCCGCTGGCATGGAGAGCATAAGAAACATAGGCGTTCTCGCCCATGTCGACGCAGGGAAAACCTCCATCACGGAAAAAATGCTTTTCCTCGCGGGCTTGAGAAGGGAAGCGGGCGCCGTGGATGACGGAACCACGGCCACAGACTATCTTGCCGTCGAAAGGCTTCATGGAATAACGGTAAAGTCGGCAGCCGTGCGCTTCGACTGGAGGGGGAGGGCTGTCCACCTCATCGATACTCCCGGCCATGTGGATTTCGGAAACGAAGTCGATAGGGCGCTCAGGATTCTCGACGGCGCCGTCATTGCCCTCTGCGCCGTGTCTGGCGTGCAGGCCCGCACCGAGGTCATCGCGAAAGCCGCCGCCGACAGAAAACTTCCGCGCCTCTATTTCATCAACAAAATGGACAGGACAGGCGCCGACTTTTCGAGCGTTGTCCAGGATCTTCGCGCCATGCTCGAGCCCGATGCCGTCGCCATCCAGAGCCCGATCTTCGAGGGGCGCACATGGCTCGGCATCGTCGATCTGATCAGCATGGAACCCCATTACTTTAGCGGCGAGGAGAATCTCGAGACGGCGGACTGCAGCGATACGCTGCCCCTCGCCCAAGCTGCCCTCTCCGCTTCTTCGAAGACTGCAGCTCTCGCGGCGCGCGCCCTCCTCCTTGAAAAACTCGCGGAGCGGGACGAAGAAATCCTCGCCCTCTACGCCTCCAACCAGGAAGTCCCGCCCGAACTGCTCGCGCGCGCCGCTGCCCGCGCGGTGAAGACCTGCGGCATCGTTCCCGTCCTCTGCGGCTCCGCCTTCGTCGACTGCTCCGTAAGCTTCCTCCTGGACGCGGTAATCGCCCTTCTGCCCTCGCCGGCCGAGGCGAAAGTACCAGCGGGAACCGATCCCGGAACCCAAGCCGCGCTGACGATACAGCCCGACGAAAATACCCACCTCGCCGCCTTCGTATTCAAGACGCTGCGCGACAGCGCGGGCGACAACTACGCCTGGACGAGAATATGGTCGGGCACCCTCCATGCCGGCCGCAAAGTGTTCGAAGCCCGCTCGTCCAAGGACATAACCATAAAAAAAATATTCGGCATACACGCCGAATCGCTCACCGAACTCAAAGAGGCCGGGGCGGGGGAAGTCGTGGCGCTGAAGACGGCGAGACTGGAACCGGGCGCCAGCCTCTGCGAACGCACCTTCCCGATACTCTTCGAGCCCCTGGAAATCCCTGAACCCGTCGTCAGCCAGATCATGGAACCCAACAGCGCCCAGGACGTCGCCGCGATCCGGCAGGCCCTGGAATCCCTGGCTGTCGAGGATCTATCCCTCGGCGTCAGGGAGGAGAGGGAAACCGGCCGGTTCGAGGTCTCCGGCCAGGGGGAACTGCACCTGGACATCGTCGCCGAAAGACTGAGGCGCGAATTCGGCCTCAAGATAAGGACGGGCAATCCGCGGGTCAACTGCCGGGAAAGACTCGTCAGACAGGCCTCCGTAAAGGAAGATTTCGATCACGATTTCGGCGGCGAAAGAATAAGAGTATCGGTTGAAATCATCGTCCGGTCCGGGGGGGACGGGACGGAAAACGAAGTGACCAGCGCCCCGGGACTGAGGCTTCAGCCCCAGTTCATGGCCGCTGCCCGCCGCGGGGCCGAATCGGCCATATCGGCGGGACCGCTGCAGGGCTGGCCGATGGAAGCGGTGCGCGTCGTCATCGTCAACCTGGCTCCGCCATCGGGCGGCACCGGCCGAAACGGGGAGACCGCGGTGGAGGCGGCCACGGCCATGGCCGCGCGGCGGGCCCTGCTCGAAGCCGGCTCCGAAATACTGGAACCAATCATGCAAATCGACATAGAATGCCCCGAGGAACACTTCGGCCCCGTCCTCAACGCCGTCTCCACCAGAGGCGGACGAATAGAATCGGTGGAGGACGGGATAGGGCGTAAAACGATCTCGGCTCAGGCGCCAATGCGCGGTCTTTTCGGTTTCGCTGGCGAATTGAGGTCCATGAGCAGGGGGCGGGCGCAGTTCCAAGCGCGCTCTAAAAGCTACGAAGCTCTGCGGCAACCCTTTTAGCCATTAAAAAATAGGGAAAAACCGCCAATCTCAACGGTAGCCTCTTGATCACCGTTGGAAGTTCTTTTATAATCCGAAAGCCTTAACAAAAGAATATTCATGGCATTAGGATCCGGCGGCTTTGATGCCGGCGGACTATCTTCATGCGGCATCCGCGTTTTTGCGTGAAGAGCCGGTGACGAAGCCAAGGAGGAATTAGATATGGCCAAAGAGAAATTCGAACGTACCAAGCCGCACATGAACGTCGGTACGATCGGACACATCGACCACGGAAAGACGACCCTGAGCGCAGCCATCACCATGTACTGCGGCCACAAATTCGGCGACAAGGTGATGAAGTACGATGATATCGACAATGCGCCCGAGGAAAAAGCACGTGGTATCACCATCAATACTCGACACCTCGAGTATCAGTCCCAGAAGCGCCACTATGCGCATATCGACTGCCCGGGACACGCCGACTACATTAAGAACATGATCACCGGCGCCGCGCAGATGGACGGCGCTATCCTGGTCGTTTCCGCGCCGGACTCGGTAATGCCCCAGACTCGCGAGCACGTCCTGCTCGCCCGCCAGGTCGGCGTTCCTTCCGTCCTCGTGTTCCTCAACAAGGTCGACCTCGTTGACGATCCCGAACTGATCGAGCTGGTCGAGGAAGAAGTCCGCGATCTTCTCAATTTCTACGGATTCCCCGGCGACACGACCCCGATCGTCAAAGGTTCCGCCTTCAAGGCCATGACCGAGCCCGACAATCCCGAAGTCACCGGCTGCATCCAGGAACTTCTCGACGCCATGGACACCTTCTTCCCTGACCCTGTGCGCCTTACCGACAAGCCCTTCCTGATGCCCATTGAGGACGTCTTCTCCATTTCCGGTCGTGGTACCGTCGTCACCGGCCGTATCGAACGCGGAATCGTCAAGCTCAACGACACCGTAGACATCGTCGGCATCAAACCGAACAAGTCCACCGTCGTAACCGGCATTGAAATGTTCAACAAGCTTCTCGACGAAGGCCGCGCTGGCGACAACGTCGGCACCCTGCTTCGCGGCGTGGACAAGAAAGAAGTCGAGCGCGGACAGGTTCTCGCCAAGCCGGGCACCATCCACCCGCACACCAAGTTCACTGGCCAGGTCTACGTACTGAACCAGGCTGAAGGCGGACGCCATAGCCCCTTCTTCTCCGGTTACAGACCCCAGTTCTACTTCAGGACGACCGATATCACCGGCACCGTGACCCTGCCCGAAGGCAAGGAAATGGTCATGCCTGGCGACAACACGCCGATCAACGTAGAGCTGATCTACCCGATCGCCATGGAAAAGGGACTGAAGTTCGCCATCCGCGAGGGCGGCCACACGGTCGCTTCCGGACAGGTAGTCGAAGTTGCTGTCTGATTAGTCTTTAAATGGGCTGTCCTTCCCCTTTGGGTACTGGACAGCCCATTTGTATTCTGCGATAATAACCTGCTCGCGTGATGTTTTTCCGCGAGCGGGAATTTTGACCGTGTGGGCTGAAAACCCGCGGTCAGCGAGGCTCTTGTGCCTCGCCGCACATAGAATCGAGCGCGCCCGCCAGGGTACGGCCCGGAATCGTATGTGCAAGAGATCTTTGGAGGACACATGAAAGACAGAATCCGTGTAAGGCTGAGAGGCTTCGATGTGCGCCTTGTCGATGACAGCGCGAGCGGTATCGTGAAGACGGTCCAGGGCGCCGGCGCGCGCGTTTCGGGCCCAATTCCCCTTCCGACGAAAATCAGTAAGTATACCGTGCTGAGATCGCCGCATGTGCACAAGAAGAGCAGGGAGCAGTTTGAGATGAGGACGCACAAGCGCCTGATCGACATTCTGGAACCCACTCCCGAAGTCATGGACGCCCTGATGAAGCTTGAACTTCCCGCGGGTGTGGATGTCGAGATCAAACAGTGAGCGAATTCGCTCGCTGAAATGCCGAAACGCCCGGCTTAGTGCCGGCCGCGTTCAACGCAGGAGAACCGAATGATCGGAATAATCGGTAAAAAGCTTGGGATGACCCAGGTGTTCGACGATACGGGGAAACTTATTCCTGTAACGGTCGTGCAGGTCGTGCCCAACGTCGTCGTTGGAAAGAAAACCACCGACAAGGATGGCTACGACGCGATCGTCGTCGGCGTCTATGAGAAGAAGAAGACGAGGGTCACGAAGCCCTACGGCGGACAGTTCGCCGAAGGCATCGCTCCCACCAGGATTCTTCGCGAGATGCGCGATTTCGAGAAAGACGTGCAGGTCGGCGAAAAGCTGGATGTGGCCCTTCTCGAAGGCATCCGCTATGTCGACGTAACGGCCACTTCCAAAGGTAAGGGATTTCAGGGCGTCATGAAGCGCTGGAATTTCGCCGGCGGCCGCAGCACTCACGGATCCAAGTTCCACAGAGAGCCGGGTTCCACCGGCCAGAGTACCTACCCCCACAAGAGCTTCAAGAATATCAAGCTCCCGGGAAGGATGGGACGCGAGCGCGTGACGGTCTTGAACCTCAGGGTTGTCCGTGTCGACGCCGAGAAAGGTTTTGTTTTGGTACGCGGTGCTCTTCCGGGCCCGCGCAATTGCGATGTTCTTGTTCGTAAAGCGATCAAGAAGAACTGAAGGCGGAGGACCCAATGGAAAGTAAAGTTGTTTCCACCGAGGGGAAGGAGCTCAGGACTCTTGAGCTTTCCGAAGCCGTCTTCGGGCTTCCCATCAATGAAGATGTAATCTATTACGCCATCAACAACGAGCTCGCCAACATGAGGCTCGGAACGGCAAGCACCAAGGACAGGAGCGAAGTTCACGGTACCAACAGAAGGCCTTACAGCCAGAAAGGCACCGGACGCGCCCGCCACGGCGACACGAAATCCAACGTGTACGTGGGCGGCGGTATCTCGTTCGGCCCCAAGCCGCGCGACTTCTCCTACATGATGCCCCGCAAGGCGAAGCGCCTGGCGATGAAGACGATTCTCAGCATGAAAGCCCAGGACGGCACTCTGGCGGTAGTCGAAGATTTCACCGTCGAGTCGGGAAGAACCAAGGATCTCATCAAGGCGCTCTCGCCCTTCGTGGATGCCAAGGCTCCCCAGAGAACGGTCATCATCCTCAAGGATGATGATCCCATGCTCAAGAGAGCCGCGCGGAACATCCCGTGGCTGAGTTACCTCTCGTTCAACAGGCTTAGAGCGCACGATATTTTCTATGGAAGAAAAATCGTGGTTCTGGAGTCGGCCGCGAAGCAGCTCAACGAGTTCTACGCGAACTGATAAGGAGCACCGAAAATGGTATATGAGTCGATTTTGATCGAGCCGGTGCTCTCCGAAAAGAGCAATCTCATGCGTGAGACTGGCCAGTATGTTTTCAAGGTAGATTCGCGAGCCGACAAGCTCATGGTGATGGAAGCCGTGCGGAGGATCTTCAAGGTCAATCCCGTCAGCTGCAACATCATCAATGTCGCTTCCAAGCCGAAGCGTCTCAGGGGTCGGCCCGGAAACACCGCCGAATGGAAAAAAGCGATCGTCAGGCTCCAGAAGGGCGAGACGATCCGTGTTTTTGAAGGCGCGTAAGGAAGTAAGGGGAATATATGGGTATTAAGACTTTCAGACCCTTAACGCCGGGTCTGCGTCACCGGGTACAGGTGACGAACGAAGAAATTACCGAGAATCGGAGCAATCCCGAAAAATCCCTTACCAAGGGTAAGTCGAGCAGGGGCGGACGCGCTTCAAACGGGCGCATCTCCGTTCGACATCAGGGCGGCGGTCATAAGCAGAAGTACAGGGTCATCGATTTCAAACGCGACAAGTTTGGAATCCCCGGCACCGTCTCCGGCATCGAGTATGATCCCAACCGAAGCTCCAACATCGCCCTCGTTGTCTATGCGGACGGCGAGAAGCGCTACATCATCAGCCCGAAAGGACTCAAGGTCGGACAGAAGATCATGTCCGGCCCGACGGCCGCTCTAGAGGTAGGCAACGCGCTTCCTTTGGAGAACATCCCGTTGGGCTTCACGGTGCATAACGTCGAGCTCACCCTCGGCAAGGGCGGGCAGCTTGCCCGTTCAGCCGGAGCCAACGCTCTTCTGGCAGGTGTCGAAGGCGATTATATCGTCCTCAGGCTGCCTTCCGGCGAGCTTCGCATGGTGTTCAAGAAATGCATCGCCACCATCGGAACCGTCGGCAACGAAGAGCACATGAACGAGCGCGTCGGCAAGGCCGGCCGTAACAGGTGGAGGGGCATCAGGCCCACGGTCCGCGGTACGGTCATGAACCCTGTCGATCACCCGCATGGCGGTGGTGAGGGTCGTGGTAAGGGATTCAAGCAGCCTGTGTCTCCATGGGGACAGCCGGCGAAAGGTTACAAGACGCGCGATACGCACAAGCCGTCTGGCCGCTTCATCACGAAGCGCCGCAAGTAAGAGGAGCACACTCGTGTCAAGGTCCGTAAAGAAGGGGCCCTTCATCGAGAAGAGCCTGTACAAGAAAGTGACTGAGGGAAGCAAGTCCGGAGACAAGAAAATGGTGAAGACCTACTCCAGGACTTCGACGATCATTCCTGAAATGGTCGGACAGACAATCTCAGTATATAACGGCAAGACGTGGGTCCCGGTCTATGTGACCGAGAACCTGGTCGGTCACAAGCTCGGCGAGTTCGCTCCCACCAGGATTTTCCGCGGTCATGCGGGAAGCGACAAAAAAGCCGAGAAGAAATAGGGGTGTGACCATGATTGAAAAGACCGGTTACCGAGCGACGGCAAAATGGCTCATGGGATCGCCTTTCAAGATTCGCCCAGTGGCGGATCTTATAAGGGAGAAGCCCTACACCGATGCCATAGCCATTCTCGACAATATGCCGCAGAAGGGCGCCAGGCTCATCAAGAAAGTTATGGTATCTGCTGCGTCCAACGCGCTCAACAAAAACCGCAAGCTCGGCGAAGACATGCTTTACGTCAAGGAGCTGAGGATCGACGAAGGTCCGAAGATGCGCAGGGTTTGGTTCCGCGCTCGCGGCAGGGCTGATATGCTCATCAAGAGGATGTGCCATATTACCTGCGTAGTCGAAGAAATCGGCAAGAAGTCGGAGGCGTAAGGTGGGCAATAAAGTAAATCCAATCGGACTGCGCATCGGAATCAACAAAGACTGGAGTTCCAGGTGGTATGTTGAGCCGCGCGATTATGCCAAGACCCTCCATGAGGATCTTCATATCCGCAAGCGCATTCTTGAACTGCCCGAGGTAAAGGGCGCCGACGTGGCCGAAATCGAGATCATTCGCCATCCGCAGCGCATTACCGTCATTATTCATACCGCGAGACCTGGTGTGCTTATTGGCATCAAGGGCGCGAACATAGAAAGAATCGGACTCGAGATCCAGAAGATCGCCTCCAAAAAGGTTCAGATAAAGATCAAGGAAATCAAGAAAACCGATACGAACGCACAGATCGTCGCGCAGAACATCGCCCGCCAGCTCGAGGGACGCGGCTCCTTCCGCAAGGCGCTCAAGATGTCCATCTCCAACGCGATCAAGGGCGGAGCCCAGGGCTGCAAGATCCGCGTTTCCGGCCGCTTGGGCGGCGCGGACATGTCCAGGACTGAGGAACTCAAGGAAGGGCGCATTCCACTCCACACCCTCCGCGCCGACATCGACTATGGTTTTGCGGAATCGCAGACCACCTTCGGCAAGATTGGCGTGAAGGTCTGGATCTATCAGGGCATGGTGTACTCAGCCGACAAGAACGAAGATGCCGGCATGCTTGCGCGCAAAGCCAGGAGAGAACCGGCCGGCGCTTCGGCGGAACCGAGGGGCGAGAGAAGGGAAGGCGGAGATCGCCGACCGCGGCGCCCCGCTGCTCCCCGCGGCGATGCTCCCAGAACTGACGATAGGGCAAGGAGCTAAGGTATGCTTTTACCCAAGAGAGTAAAATACAGAAAGCAGCAGCGCGGAAGAGTGAATGGAAACGCGCAGCGCGGTAACACCATAGCGTTTGGCGAATACGGCCTTATCTGCCTCGAGCCCGAATGGCTCACCAACAGGCAGATCGAAGCGGCCCGTGTCGCTTTGAACCGCTACATCAAGAGGGGCGGCAAGCTCTGGGTAAGGATTTTCCCGGACAAGCCATTTTCCAAGCACCCCTTGGAAACCCGTATGGGAAAAGGAAAGCCGGGACCGGAATACTGGGTCGCGGTCGTTCGCCCGGGAACCGTTCTTTTTGAACTTTCCGGCGTAGAGCCCAAAATCGCCGAAGAAGCGATGAGGCTTGCCGGATCTAAGCTTCCGGTCAAGACCAGATTTGCCATGCGCGCGGAAACGGAGTAAGACGATGAAAAATTCGTTTAAAGAGCTGAAATTCGAGGAGCTTCTCGCCAAGCGCGAGGATCTCAGGAAGAAGTATTTCGACCTCCGCTTCCAGATGGTGGTGGGACATGTCGAAAACCCGCTCGCAAAGAGGAATCTCCGCCGCCAGATAGCGCGCGTGGAGACCCTCATTAACCAGGCGAAGCGCACACCCGCTGTCGGCGAACAGGCGTAAGGGCCCGAGGAGAATATCGTGGATACCGACGTTCAGAATGAGAAAAAAGGAAAGCTGGTGTTTCAGGGTGTCGTGAAGTCCGACAAGATGGATAAAACCATCGTTGTCGAAGTCATGATGCGCAAGCTTCACCCGCTGTACAAGAAGTACGTGACCAGGTCCAAGAAGGTGAAGGCGCACGACGAAAAGAACGAAGCTCATATCGGTGATATGGTCAGGGTTGAGGAGTGCAGACCCCTTTCCCGCGACAAACACTGGAGATTGATCGAAATCGTCGAGCGGGCGAAATAGGCGAACGGGAGACATATATGATTCAAGTGGAAAGCATGCTCACGGTCGCCGACAACTCGGGCGCGAAGACTGTCCAGTGCATTAAAGTGCTGGGTGGTACGCGTCGCAGGTACGCCTCAGTCGGCGACATCATCGTCGTGGCCGTAAAATCTGCCCTCCCCAATTCTTCCATAAAGAAGGGCACGATCGAGAAGGCGGTAATAGTAAGGACGCACAAAGAATACAGGCGCCCTGATGGTACGTATATTCGTTTCGACGACAACGCCTGCGTGGTCATCGATGCGAACAAAAATCCGAAAGGCAAACGCATCTTCGGACCGGTTGCCCGAGAGCTCAGGGAAAAAGATTATATGAAAATCGTTTCTCTGGCCCCCGAGGTCCTGTAAGGAGAGGATATGGCCGACGTTAAGTACAAGCTCCGGAAAGAGGACCTTGTCCAGGTCATAACCGGCAAGGACAAGGGAAAGCAGGGCAAGATCCTGAAGATTGACCGCGAAAAGGGAAGAGTCATCGTGGCCGGTCTCAACATGATCAAGAAAGCCATGAAGAAGAAGAACCAGCAGGATCGCGGCGGCATCGCCGAGATCGAAGCGGCCATCGACATTTCCAATGTCATGATCGTTTGCAAGAAGTGTGGTCCCGTGAAAATCGGATACAAGATCGACGGCGACACCAAGAAAAGGGTGTGCCGGAAATGCGGGGAGGTGCTCTGATGGCTGAAGAGAAAGACAAGGCTGAAACTTTAGCTAAGGCCAAGGCCGAAGGCAAAGCCAAGGCTGATGCCAAAGCCAAGGCGAAGGCCCAGCCCAAAGCCAAGGATGAGCCCAAGACCACCGAGAAAGCCACCCCGCCCAGACTCAAGAAGATCTACAAGGAAAAGGTAGCTCCCGAACTCTTCAAGGAGATGGGCTATGAATCCTTCATGCAGGTTCCGAGAGTCGTCAAGGTAATCGTCTCGATGGGTGTAGGCGAAGCGAAGGAGAACAAGAAGATTCTCGACGCCGCCGTCGCCGATCTGGAAATCATCACGGGCCAGCATGCCGTGAAGACGAAGGCCAGGAAGGCAATCGCGAACTTCAAGATCAGGCAGGGTCAGGAAATCGGCTGCCGCGTTACCCTCAGGGGCGCCTATATGTGGGAATTCCTCGACAGACTCATGAATGTCGCGCTTCCTCGCGTTAAGGACTTCAGGGGTGTCAATGCGAACGCGTTCGATGGCCATGGAAACTATTCGCTCGGACTCAACGAGCAGATTATTTTCCCGGAGATCGACTTTGACAAGATCGAAAAGGTGATGGGACTCAATATCGCGATCGTCACGACCGCGAAGACCGACAGGGAGGCGAAAAGCCTTCTCGGCATGTTGGGCATGCCCTTCAGAAAGTAAGGAAGGCGTACATGGCTCGTAAGGCGATGATTCTTAAGGCTGAAAAAAAGCCGAAGTACATGACCCGTTTAGTTCGACGCTGCAACATCTGCGGAAGGGCGAGGGGTTATATGAGAAAATTCGACATGTGCCGAATTTGCTTCAGGAAGCTTGCTTCCGAAGGCAAGATTCCGGGCGTGACGAAGTCGAGCTGGTAGGAGGTAGCGATGAGCGTTTCTGATCCCATCGCGGACATGCTGACAAAGATCCGCAACGCAAGTGCGGCCCGTCATGAGAAGGTCGATATTATGGCCTCCAAACTCAAGCTTGAAATCGTCAAGATACTCAAGACTGAGGGCTATATAAAGAATTTCAAGAAGATTCAAGCTGACGGCTACAACATTATCAGGATATTCCTCAAGTACGATGAAGGAAATGATCCCGTTCTCCACGGCATGAACAAAGTGTCCAAGCCGGGCAGGCGAGTCTATTCCGGGTACAAGGAACTTCCACGTGTTTTCAACGGTTACGGCACCCTGATAATTTCCACTTCCGGCGGAATTATCACCGGAAGGAAAGCCGTCGAGAAGCAGATGGGCGGTGAGCTTATCTGCACGGTCTGGTAATTCTAGGGGAACAGCTATGTCGAGAATCGGAATACGGCCGGTCCAGATACCGCAGGGAGTTAAAGTCAATATTACTCCCACCAATGTGACGGTAGAGGGGCCGAAGGGAAAACTTTCTCAGGAGTATCTTCCTGAAGTCGAAATCGTCGTTGAGGATGGCGCCATCATTGTCAAGAAGCTGCATGAATCCAAGCAGGCGGGAGCCTACCACGGACTCTATCGCAGCCTCCTGAACAACATGGTGACTGGCGTATCCCAGGGCTTCAAGAAAGCCCTGATCGTAAACGGCGTCGGCTACCGTGCCGAAGTGCAGGGCAATTTCCTCGTCATGAGCCTCGGCTATTCGAACGATTTCATGGTGATGATCCCCCAGGGACTCTCCGTGACGATCGAGGCGAACGGCCAGAAGGTGCTCATTGCGGGCGCCGACTTTGCTCTCCTTGGCAAGTTTGCCAGCGAGGTGAGGTCCCTCAGGAGACCTGAGCCTTACAAAGGCAAGGGCATCAGGTACGAGGACGAGAAGATTCGCAGGAAGGTCGGAAAGACCGGTGTGAAGTGAGGCGCAGGTAATGAGCGTAAAAGAACTTGACGACAAATTGAGAAAGCGCGCGAAGCGCAAGGTATCGGTCCGGAAGTCCATTTCCGGAACAACGGAAAGGCCGCGCATGAGCGTGTTCAAGTCGAACGTCCACATGTACGTGCAGGTGATCGACGACTCCGTCGGAAACACCATCGCATGCGCATCCACCGTCGAGAAGTCCCTCAAGGAAATCGCGAGGAACGTCGAAGGCGCCGGCAAACTGGGCGAGGAAATCGGCAAAAGGCTCCTTGAGAAAGGAATCAAGACTGTCGTGTTCGACAGGAATGGTTACAAGTATCACGGGATTATCAAGGCGATCGCCGATGGTGCCCGCAAAGCCGGGATTACATTCTAGGGGGCTTCCGTGGACAGAAACAGAAGAGAAGACTCGCAGCCACGCGATAATTTTACGGAGAAGCTGGTCCAGCTGAACAGGACGGCGAAAGTCGTCAAGGGCGGCAGGCGCTTCTCATTCTCGGCGCTCACCGTGGTTGGTGATCACCAGGGCAATGTGGGCTTCGGCTTCGGAAAGGCCAACGACGTAACGGAAGCTATCCGCAAGTCGGTCGACAAGGCCAAGAGGGCCATCGTCCATGTGCCCGTCAAGAACGGCACGCTTCCCCACGAGATCGTTGGGAAGTACAAGGCGACCGAAGTGCTCATCAAGCCGGCGGTTTCCGGTTCGGGCGTCATCGCTGGCGGTCCCGTACGCGCCATCATGGAAGCGGCGGGTTACACCGACGTCATCTCCAAGTGCATCGGTTCCAGAAACTCGATGAACATCGTCCGTGCCGTATTCAACGGGGCGGAGAACTTGCTGGACGCGAAGACCGTGGCTAAAAACCGCGGCAAATCGCTCAAGGATATGTGGGGCTAATCATGGCAAAGATACAAATAACCCTTGTTCGAAGCACCATCCATCAGAAGCCGGTCATGAGGGCAACCGTTAGGTCCCTCGGCCTGCGGAAGATCGGGTCTTCGACCATCAAGGAAGCGACACCTGCCATACTCGGCATGGTCAACACAGTACACCATCTCGTTTCGGCGAAGGAGGTAGAGTGATGTCCGATTATCTGCTCCACGCGCCGGAAGGTGCCAACAAGAAGAAGAGAATCATTGGACGAGGCACGGGTTCCGGCAGGGGAACGACGGCTGGACGAGGCAACAAAGGCCAGCAGTCGCGCTCCGGCGGCAAGACCTATCCCGGTTTCGAGGGCGGCCAGATGCCTCTCTATAGGCGGCTTCCTCACCGCGGGTTCTCCAATTATCCTTTCAGGAAGGAATGGCAGATCGTCAATATCGAAGATCTGGTCCTTAAATTCAAGACGGGAGAGACGGTGGATGCCGTTTCCCTTCTGCTGAAAGGCCTTATCAGGAAACCCGAGCAGCTCATCAAAGTGCTCGGCAACGGAAGCATATCCATCGCGCTGAACGTAAGCGTCGATGCCATCTCAGCCGGTGCCAAAGCTAAAATCGAAGCGGCCGGCGGAAAAGTCGAAACACCCACCGCAATGGGTTCGGCTACGGAAGCCTGAAGGCTCCGGTAAAGGCAGGAATGCATGGCAGGGAACCCGCTTACAGACATTTTCCGGATAAAAGAACTCAAGGATAGGATACTATTCACACTTTTCTGGCTGTTCGTGTTTCGACTCGGCGCTTACCTGCCCATTCCGGGCATCAATGCCAGCGCGCTTCAGTCCTACTTCGCCAGCCAGGCCGGAGGATCGAGCGGAATTACTGATTATCTGGACTTTTTCTCGGGCGGCGCTTTCAAGAACTTCTCCCTCTTCATGATGGGAGTCATGCCCTATATCAGTACGCAGATTATCATTCAGCTCCTTCTCATCGTCTTCCCGAAGATGAAGAACATCGCCGAGGAAGACGGCGGCCGCAAGAAAATAGCGCGCTGGACCAAGATCGGCACCCTCGTGGTGTGCGCGATCCAAGGCTATTCCAGTACGGTATACGCCGACAGAATACCGGACGCCATCGTGATGTCCAACAGACTGGCCTATACGCTGATCGCTATTCTGACGGTGACTACGGGAACGATGTTCCTGGTGTGGATGGGCGAGCAGATCACCAAGCGCGGTATCGGCAACGGTATCTCGATCCTGATCTTCGCGGGCATCGTCGCAAGGCTTCCTAACGCCAGCTTCGAGCTCATAAAGAAGATCCAGGCCGGTGAGCTCAACGCGGTCTACGCAATCGTCGTCCTCATCATGTTCGTAGGCATCGTGGCCCTCGTTGTTCTTGAACAGCAGGGACAGAGAAAGATTCCGGTCAATTACGCCAAACGTGTCGTGGGACGAAAGATGTACGGTGCGCAGAACACCTACATCCCCTTCAAAATCAACCCGTCTGGCGTCATTCCAGTAATTTTCGCGTCGAGCCTTCTTACATTCCCCCTGCAGATCGCCCAGAGTTTCGGTGTGCAGGCCAAGTGGCTCAGGGACTTCTCCTATTGGCTCAGGCCAAGCGGATTCTGGTACAACCTCCTCTACGTTGTGCTGATCATCTTCTTCGCTTACTTCTACACGCAGGTTTCGCTGAATCCCCAGGAAATCTCCAAGAACATCCGCGAGAATGGCGGCTCCATTCCCGGCATCAGAAGCGAGAAGATGGAAGAGTATCTTTCCAGGATACTGAACAGGATAATCCTGCCCGGTTCGCTGTATCTCGCGCTCATCGCCTTGATACCGAGCCTGGTCCAGCAGCTGTTCAAGTTCCCGAGCGAGCTGGCATACCTTCTCGGAGGTACCTCGCTTCTGATCCTGGTGGGCGTCGATCTCGACACCATGTCCCAGGTGGAAGGCCTGCTCAAGATGCATCACCATGATGGGCTGGTCCGAAAAGGCCATATCAAGGCCAGGAACCTGTAGAATTTTTTTGGAATATGGTATTTAATTGCGTGTCCGCGCTTTGCGCGAGCGTATAAGGGGAACCTATGAAGGTCAGGACGAGCGTCAAGAAAATATGCGACAAGTGCAAGGTCATTCGCAGGAATGGCATTGTCAGGATCGTTTGCGAAAACCCGAAGCACAAACAGAAGCAAGGCTGAAGGGCAGGAGGAATCTCATGGCACGTATAGCGGGAATTGACCTCCCCAACAAGCATGTCGAAATTGCCCTAACATATATTTATGGTTTGGGCAGGACAAGCGCTAGAAAAATTTGCGAAACCACCGGTATTGATCCCAACAAGAAGATCAATGAGCTTTCGAACGAAGAGATCAACGAGCTTCGTAAGGTAATTGAGAATGATTTCAAGGTCGAAGGTCGTCTTCGCACCGAAATCGCCCTCAACATCAAGAGGCTCATGGATATCGGATGCTACCGTGGCCTAAGGCACAGGAAGGGACTTCCTGTCAACGGACAGAGGACCAGGACGAATGCGCGCACCAGAAAGGGCAAGCGCAAGACTGTCGCCAACAAGAAAAAGGCTGCATAACTAAAGGGGCGCCAAAGTGGCAGTTACTACGAAGAAAAGAAAAGAGAAGAAGAGTGTTTACGAAGGCAACGTCTATATCCAGGCGACTTTCAACAACACGATCATCACGATCACGGACTTGAATGGCAATACCATCGCTTGGTCCAGTTCGGGCACGCATCAGTTCAGAGGGGCGAAAAAATCTACCCCCTTTGCCGCTCAGACTGTTGCGGAAACTGTTGTGCAGAAAGCCATGAACAGTGGCCTCCGCGAAGTTCATGTCTTCGTGAAGGGCCCTGGTATCGGACGCGAATCTGCGATTCGTCAGTTGGGTGCGCTTGGACTTAAGGTGAAAACCATAAGCGACGTAACACCCATTCCCCATAATGGTTGCAGGCCTAGAAAGGCTCGCCGTATCTGACAGGGGGTTAGAAAAACATATGGCACGTTATATTGGACCCGTGTGCAGGCTTTGCCGCACCGAGCAGAAGAAACTTTTCCTCAAGGGCGATCGCTGCAAGAGCGACAAATGCCCCGTGAACCGCAAACGCCTCCCCCCCGGGAAGGCCCCGAAAGCCAGGATGGGCAAGAAGTCGGAATACGCCGTTCAGCTCCGCGAGAAGCAGACGCTCAAGAGAGCCTATGGTCTCATGGAAACGCAGTTCCGCAATTCCTTCGAAAAAGCCCTCTCCATGCCCGGGAAGACCGGCGAGAACCTTTTCATATTGCTCGAGCGCAGGCTCGACAATGTGGTCTATAGAATGCACCTCGCCACCTCCCGCGCTCAGGCCCGCCAGCTCGTAAGCCATGGCCATATAGCCGTGAACGGCAAGAGGGTCAACATCTCGTCCTTCTCCGTAAAAGCGGGGGACAAGGTTTCGGTGGTTGAACAGGCGAAGAAGCTGGATATGATCAAGAACGCTCTGCAGGAAGTCGGCAAGTCCGGCACCATGCCCTGGATCGAGATCAATCCTGACGACATGGCCGGCCGCCTTGTCGCTTACCCACATCGCCAGGATATCACCGATATGGCAGATATTCGCGAGCAGCTCGTCGTCGAGCTTTACTCGAAATAAGGAGCCGAAATGGCGCGGAAGAACCTTCTCAAGGGTTTCAAGAGGCCGAAGGGCATTACCTACGAGCAAAGCGAATCAGGGCCGTCGTACGGAAAGTTCATCGCCTATCCTTTCGAGCCTGGATATGGAACAACGGTTGGAAACACCCTGCGCCGCATTCTGCTTTCGTCCATCCAGGGCTACGCGATCACCGCGGTCAGGATTGTGCGTTACGATGACGAGGGTGCCCAGCATATCGTCACCAGCGAATTCGAGACCATCCCTGGCGTGGTGGAAGACACTATAGAGTTCCTGAACAGCCTCAAGCAGCTGAGAGTGCGCCTGCCCAACGACCAGGAACAGGGCACTTTCCTCTACGAGGTACAGGGCATCGAGGAGATCCGCGGATCTTTCTTCTCGGCCGACAAACCGATTGAAGTATTGAATCCAGAGATCAAGATCGCGACCCTGGATAAGGATGTCCACCTCGATATAGAAATCCAGGTTGACTTGGGAAGGGGCTACGTGCCCGCCGAAGTCAACGAACGGTATATAGAAATCGTGGGCACCATTCCGATGGACGCGATTTTTACACCGGTAACCAAGGTGAAGTATTCGATCGAACCCACCAGGGTCGGTCAGCGCTCGGACTACGATAAACTGAACCTGGAGATCTGGACCGACGGCACTACCCGCCCCGAGGACGCTCTCGGCGAGGCGGCCAAGATCGCCAAGGACCATTTCTCGATCTTCATCAATTTCGATGAGGATGAAGCTTCGGGCGACGAGCAGAACGATGAGATAGAAGAAAGGGTGCGGCAGATTCTCAACACCCCCGTCGAGGAACTGGAGCTCTCCGTGAGATCCTCCAATTGCCTCAAGAACGCCAATATCAAGACCATTGGCGATCTGACAAGGAAGACTGAGGAAGAAATCACCAAAACCCGGAATTTCGGCAAGAAATCCCTCCTGGAGATCAAGGCGAAACTCGGCGAATGGAATCTTAGCCTGGGCATGACGGATTACACGCCCCTGAGAAACTATCTAAAACTCAGCATGAAGAAGGAAGAGACTGATGAAGCATAAAATCGGGTTTAACAAACTGAACAGGGTATCGGCCCACCGAAAAGCCCTTCTCAGGAATATGGCGACGGTCCTCTTCAAGCACGAGCGCATCGAGACCACCCGTGCCAAGGCTATCGAGACCCGCCGTCTCGCCGAAAAGATGATCACCAGGGCAAAGGAAGACTCGGTCCACAATCGCAGGATCATCGGCCGCAAGATCACCGATGAGGCGATTCTCGCCAAGCTTTTCACCGACATCGGTCCCCGTTTCAAGGATAGGGCCGGCGGCTACACCAGGATCCTCAGGATTGGTGCTCGCGCCAACGACGGCGCCGATATGGTGATCCTCGAGCTGGTAGACAGGAAAGAGGACGACAAGAAGGCGGAACGCGAAAAGCGCAAGGCCGAAAAGAAAGCCAAGGCAACAGCCGCCAAGAAAGCCGACTGAAGTCCAGGAGGATAACATGTCCAAAGCGCATAGAGGGAAAGGCCTTGCCGAGACGGTAGCCCACGGCCGCGGCACTTGCCCCATCTGCAAGAGGGAATCCGTAAAGGTTCTCTACGAGCAGGAAATCGAAGGCAAGAAGACCAAGATCTGCAAAACCTGCAAAGCAACCCTCGCCAACAAGAAATAAGCTAAACATACTATGTCGAAAGGCCCCGTGGAATTCCGCGGGGCCTTTTTTATTTATAGCAGAGATAAAGAAATGGACAGGATTTACATGATATCGCGCCGAGGCGAATAAAAAAGAAAGGCTGTCCTCGATACGCTACGGACAGCCTTTCTTTACGCATTGTCTTATGAAACCAGTATGCGCGCTATGTTACTTTCCATTCGCCGCGGAAGTACCCGCGATCCGGCCTGATACGAGGATTTCCATCACAGCGTTGCCGCCAAGTCGATTCCCGGCGAAGAAACCGCCGGTAACCTCACCAGCGGCATAGAGGCCAGGGATGACCTTGTTTTTCGCGTTCAGAACGTGACGGCTTGTATCCACGACGAGCCCGCCCATCGTGTGGTGTGTCGATGGCGCCATCCAGCGAACCATAACCTTATCGATCTTGTACGTATCGATGAGGTAATTCCCCTTGGCGTCCTTTTCGCAGCTGCCGATCGTGCCGCGGTATGCGGTCTTGTTGGGAACCGGTTTCTTGTCGGTAGAGCCGATGATGAAGGCGTCGTAGTCCGAGATTGTTTTCTTCAGGACCGCGGCATCGATCTTCAGCATCGCGGCGGCTTCGTCCAAAGTCCCGATGAAGACTCTCCCGGGGATGTTGGCGCTGCTAGTCGCCGCCCCAGGGACTCCCGCCGAACTGGCAAGGGTTCCCGGATTGCTCAGTTCTATATACTGCCCGCCGTCGGTGCCGAAATCGAAGGCGCCCTGGCTGAGCACATCGCGCTCGGCCGCTTCGTCCACATAGCGTTTGCCGATGTTTGGAGTGCCAGCGGGGCTGATGTAGATGACGTTCTCGCCGGTACCGCCCGCGAGATTCCCGTTATCGATCCAGCCGAGAGGCATGAGCTGGGTCCAACCCATACCGGTGACGGCCGCGCCGGCGGCCTTGCCCATCGTGATTCCTTCGCCCTGGGCGAGGTTGCGGTTGGTGGTCTTGATAGTGGCGGTAAGGAACTTCGAGTCCCAATACTCATTCGTGTCCATGACCATTTTTATGTTGGCGCCGTAGCCGCCCGTGGCGAGGATGACGCCCTTGGCAGCCGTGACCTCGACTTCGGTGCCGTCAAACCGCCTAGCCTTGACCCCGGTTACGCGCCCCTGATTGGTCAGCAAGGAAGTCGCGGTCGTCCGGTACATGATTTTATTCTTCGGGTTCGCCTTGAGCAGGGTGTTCTCGGGAACCTTGAAATAAGCGCCCCACTTTCCGGAATACTTGACTCCATCCACGACGCCGCCCTGCACGGGGTTGATTCGCTGCCACAAGCAGCCGATCAAGGTCCTCTGGGCGTTGTCTATGATGGCGCCCTGCTTTTCGAGCCATGGCCTGATGTTGTAGGCCTGGCGGCAGATCTGGTCCACCAGGGCGAACTCGTTCGTGATCCACTTATCTTTGGCCTTGTCCAGGCGAAGCCCACCGTAGTAGGTCTGGAAGACGAAAAGTTCAGGGGTTGAGAACACGGTGAGATCGGTTTCCTTCTGCCCCATCGCGAAGTGCTTGTCGGCGTAGGCGATGTATTCTTTGATCTGCCCCTTCAGCGTGAGGAGGGTAGGAAGGTAATCGGGGTGGACGCCGCGGGATGGCAGGTTGTAGCTGTCGACGTCCTTTATCGCGGCTTTGTCCTGTATCGTACCGTCAAACGGTTTCTCGCTCCAGTTCAGTATGGTCTTGAGCGTGGCGAGGCGTCCCACATCGCTCTTGAACTTCGGAACGACGGTGTTTGTGGGCTCGTAGACGCCCGTGGTGGCCTCGGGATTCTTCGGATCCCAGACCATCGAAGGCTGGACAGCCTGATACGCGCCGCCCGATACGAGGGTGTTGCCCCCCATCTCCACGGCTTTCTCGATGACGAGGACGGTGACGCCTTCCTGCGCTGCCTGGGCGGCGGCGGCCATGCCCGCGCCTCCCGCGCCCACGATCACGATGTCGTAATTCTCGACGATCTTCGGTCCGGGGGTAAGAATGAAGGGTTTCGCTCCTTTGCGGAGAGCAGCCAGGTCGCAGCCGGCCTGCTTCGCGGCGTCCTCCACGGCGAGCAGAGAGGCCCGGCTCGTGAAGGTGGCTCCCGAAACGATATCCACGCCCGTGGAGGTGAAGTCCTTGATATCCTTGAGGATAATGGGATAGGCGGAGTCGCCGACGTGTTCGGTTTCCTTGGATTTGTCCACGGCGATATCGGCGATCGACGTCTCGGTAAAGGTTACTTTCAGGACCACGTCTCCATTGTAGCCTTTCGCTTTTCCGAAATATGTCCCAGGCTTGAAGGCGATCGGCGCCGTGATGGCAATGTTGCCTTTAGCCTTGCCCAAAGCGCCGTTCAGGCCTTCGAAGATTGCCGCGGAAGTGAAGGAAGCCCCCGCTATGGCGTCAACCTTGCCGTTGGCTGCCACGATCATCGCCGGGAGTTCGTCGATTGCCCTGGAGCCGATTCCCTTGGTCTCCTTGTCTCCCAGGACCTTGACCGCCGTAATCTTCTTCGTATCCACGGTGACCGTCACATCTACCATGCCGCCATAGCCTTTTCCGGACGCCGTATAGGTCCCTGGCGTATATATACCCGCGGTTCCCTGATCCGATGGCGCATTCGTGCATGCCGAAAGGACCAGCAGTAGCGCCATTAGCGCTGCGGCTAAAATTCTTGAACGCTTCATGAGTCTTTTTCCCCCTAATAATGCTTTTTGAATCGATAATAATGGGATTATCGTTCAAGAGAATTTAGCACCAATCGGCTTGTTCCGCAAGAAAAATATCGTCCTTTTGGATAGAAACCGGCAGGGGTATCGGGCCGCTTTTTCGTCCTGAATCCTTGTCAGGTTTAGTCGGGAAAAAAGGAAAAAAAAGCTAAAGAAGGAGGAGAACTAGATCTTCTCCTCTTTCTTTAGCTATATCTTTTTCCTGTCGATCATCGCGATCCTGTGATCCTGTCTGCTTTTTATACTCCCAGATACGCTTCCCTGACGCGCGGATCGGCGGCGATATCCTTGGCCGAGCCGCTGATCGTCGTGTAGCCGACTTCCAGGACATAGGCGAAATCGGCTATGTCGAGGGCTTCCGCGGCGTTCTGCTCCACCAGCAGTATGGTGGTGCCCCGCTTGTTGATGGCAACGATCTGCTCGAAGATTTCGTCGACGAGGACGGGAGCCAGACCCATTGAAGGTTCATCCAGGAGAAGAAGCTTCCCTCCCGTCACGAGAGCCCTGCCTACCGCCAGCATCTGCTGCTCGCCGCCGGAAAGCGTCCCGCCCAGCTGGCCGGCCCTTTCCTTTACGCGCGGGAATATTTCGAAAACTTCCTCCATGCGCTGCTTTACGAGCTTCTTGTCCTTGATCGTCCATCCGGCCAGCTCGAGGTTTTCGCGAACCGTCAGGGTGGGGAATATCTTACGGCCTTCGGGGACATGGCTGATCCCCAAGGGGACGAGCTTATGGGCGTCCACGTTGGCGATTTCCTTGCCGTCGAAGAGGATGCTTCCGCCCGAACATTTCTCCAGACCGGAGAGGGCGCGGAGGGTGGTGGTCTTGCCCGCGCCGTTGGCGCCGATGAGGGTGACGATCTTTCCGTCGGGGACTTCGAAGGATACATCCTTTATCGCTTCTATCTTACCGTAGTTCACTTTGAGGTTTTTAACGACAAGCATTACGCGCCCCTCTTTCCGAGATAGGCTTCCAGGACTTTTGGGTCCTTGCCGACGAGATCGGGAATGCCTTCGGCTATGGTTTCGCCGAAATCGATGACCTTGATGTATTCGCAGATTCCCATGACGACCTTCATATGATGTTCGATGAGAAAGATCGTGACCTTGAACTCATCGCGGATCCGGACGATGAGGCTCATGAGCTCCTCTACTTCCTTGGGATTCATGCCCGCGGCCGGTTCGTCCAGGAGGATCAGCTTGGGCTTGGTGGCGAGGGCGCGCGCGATCTCCAGCCGGCGAAGTTCGCCATAGGGGAGGTTCTTGGCCTCCTCGTTTGCCCTGCTTGAGAGGTGCATCAAGTCGAGGAGAGCGGCCGATTCTCGCTTTACCGTCTTCTCCTCGTTCATGAAGGAAGGAAGGCGGAGAATCGAGGAGGCTATTCCCGATTTCGTCGTATAGTGCCGGGCAATCCGAATATTGTCGAGAGCGGTGAGATTCGAGAATATCCTGAGGTTCTGGAAAGTTCTCGCTATGCCGCTGCGCACTATTTTGTAGGGCTTCATCCCGGTGATATCCTTGCCTTCGAAGAGGACCTTGCCTTCGGTGGGGTTGTAGATGCCGGTGATGAGGTTGAATGTCGTCGTCTTTCCCGAGCCGTTGGGGCCTATGAGACCGTAAATGGCTCCCTGGGGGACGTCGAAGCTGAAATTGGATACGGCGCGCAGTCCGCCGAAGTAGTGTGTCATTCCCTGGATGCTGAGCTGGGCGGACATCAGTCGGCCTCCCCGATTTTGATTAGGCGGGATTCCTTCGTTCCCATGAGTCCTTCGGTTCTGAAGAGCATTATGAAGATGAGCAGCAGCGAGTAGATGACCATTCTCCATTCGCCGCCGATCGGAAGGCCGGTGGTGTCCGCCACGAAGCGGATGCCGAGCCTGAGGCCTTCGGAAAGGAAGGTGAGGGCGAAGGCGGCGACCGTGGAACCGGTGATGGAGCCCACGCCGCCGGCATAGATCATTATCAACACTTCCACCGATTTGATGAAGCCGAACTGCGTGGGGTGCGCGAGCTGGAGGAGATGGGCGAAGAGGCCGCCCGCGATTCCGGCGAAGAAAGCGCCGATGCTAAAGGCGAGAACCTTGTACTTCGTGGTATCGATGCCGACGAGTTCGGCGGCCAGCTCGTTCTCTCGTATGGAGAGCATGGCCCTTCCATGCGAGGACTCGATGAGATTGCGTATGATGACGATGGTCAGGAAGGCGGCGACGAAGATAACGGTGAAGTTGGAAAATTTCGGGATGCCGAGGAGGCCGCGCGGCCCGCCGACATAGTCTATGTTATTGAAGACCGTCCTGATGATCTCGCCGAAACCGAGGGTGACGATGGCCAGATAGTCGCCCTTGAGCCTGAGCGAGGGGAAGCCGATGAGAAAACCGATGATGGCGGCGGCTATGCCTCCCGCGACGATGCTCGCGATGAAGACCAGCATCCCGCCCGGGGCCGAGGGGCTGAGCTTGAAAATGAGGGTCGTCAAAGTACCCGATACATAGGCGCCCACGCCGGCGAATCCCATGTGCCCGAGGGAGAACTGGCCCGTGATGCCGTTGATGAGGTTGAGGCTGACCGCGAGAATCACGTAGATGAGCGACTGATTTATGATATGGAGGATATAGCCGTTCATCAGGTCGGTCTTATATAGAATTTCTATCGCGGCATAGAGAACGGCCGCGAATATGAGCAGTTTTGGCAGTTTTATCGTCTTGAGATTTGGCATCGCGCGCTCCTAAATCTTGTCGGCGGTCTTTTCGCCGAGTAGGCCTCTGGGCCTGATGAGAAGGACGAGGATGAGAATCGCGAAAGCGATTCCCTCGCCGATGAGGGAGTTGTAGGCCGAGGCGAAGGTTTCGGCAAGACCCATGATATAAGCCCCGAGCACTGCTCCAGGTATGCTGCCTATGCCGCCGAGAACGGCCGCGATGAAGGCCTTGAGGCCTGGCTGGATGCCCATGTAGGGGAAAATCCTGGGATAGGTCATCCCGGCCAGAAGCCCCGCGACGCCGGCGAAGGCTCCGCCTATCATAAAGGTATAGCCGATGACTTTTTCGATGTCGATGCCCATCAGTCGTGCGGCGTCCTTGTCCTGGGAGACGGCGCGCATCGCCTTTCCGAGGACGGAGTAGCGGACGAGGATGGTGAGCCCCACCATGAGGACGGCGGCGACGGCGATATCGATGATGACATAATTGGATATCGTGGCGATGCCCAGGTTGATCTCCACCCTCGGCAGTATGTCGGGAAAGGATCGGTAGGAAGGGCCGATCATGGGAAGGGCGGAGAAGAAATACTCGAGGAACATGGAGACGCCGATGGCGGTGATGAGGGAGGAGAGCTTAGGCTTGTAGCGCAGCGGCCTGTACGCGAGACGGTTGGCGAGCATCGCTATCAGGCCGCCCGCGAGCATGGAAGCCACGAGGACGATGAAGGCGAGTATTCCTGTCTTGCCGGCGAAAAACGCGTTGAACAGGAAAAATGCCCCGTACGAAGCGTATGCCCCGATCATATAGAAATCGCCGTGCGCGAAGTTGATGAGCCTCACGATGCCATAGACCATCGTATAGCCCAAGGCGATAAGCGCGTAGATCGAGCCTACTTGCAGGCCATTAACGATTTGTTGGGCGTTGAAGATCGATCCCATTCTGGTTGTCCCTTTCCGCGCGATGGATTTTCTGGATCCTCCGGCGTTTTTTTCTGAATTTGCCCTATAAGACCTTACCCATTAAATATGGATGAGGCCGCTCTGTCCAGAGCGGGACAGGCGGCCTAGAGAAAAAAGCCGCCGGCGAGGGCGAAGCCCCGGCCGGCACTTGATTCCGTCAAGGATTGACGGTGGTCTTGTAAACCTGTTTCCCGTCCTTCATCTCAATGATGACGGCCGATTTGATCGGGTTCCTGTTCGCGTCGAAGGTAACCTTGCCGGAAACCGTGTCGAGCGAAGTCTTGACCAGAGCGTCGCGAATCGCGGTTCCCTTGGTCGAACCGGCGCGCTTTATGGCGTCGAGCATGATGTATGCCGCGTCATAGGCGAGAGCGGCCAGAGCGTCGGGCTCGGCTCCGAATTTGGCTGTGTACTTCTTGACGAAATCCTGGACTATAGGGCGCTTGTCCGCGGGGGAATAGTGGTTGGTGAAGAATCCATTCTCCACGGCCGTTCCGCCGATCTTGACGAGTTCGGGCGAATCCCATCCGTCGCCGCCGACCATCGGGCCCTTGAATCCGAGTTCCCTGGCCTGCTTGGCTATGAGGCCGACGTCATTGTAGTAATCGGGAACATAGATGACATCGGGCTTGGCCATGACGATCTTGGTCAGCTGGGCTTTGAAATCCGTGGCGCCGGAGGGGTGTCCCTCATAGGCGACCACCGAATTTTTTCCGGCCAGTTTCTCGAAGGTAGCCTTGAAGTTTTCGGCAAGGCCTTTCGTATAATCGTTGCCAAGATCGAAGATCGCCGCCGCTTTCTTGGCTTTGAGGTCCTTGAAGGCGAAACTCGCTCCTACCGTTCCCTGGAAGGGATCGATGAAGCAGGCGCGGAAGATGTAGTCGCCGACGAGGGTGACTTTCTCGTTCGTGGAAGTCGGGCTGATCATCGGTACGCCGGCAGCCTGAGCGATCGGCGCTCCGGCAAGGGTAACCTTCGACATGACCGTTCCGATGATGGCGACGACGTTGTCCTGCTGGATGAGCTTGGTGTAGACCGTGGCGCCTTCTGCCGGGTCGCCTTTGTCATCTTCGAAGATAAGCTTGGCTTTTCTTCCGCCGAATATGCCGCCTTTCGCGTTCCACTCCTCGACGGCCATGACTATGCCATTCTTCGTGGAAACGCCGAACGTCGCGGCATCGCCGGTCACGGGACCCACTCCTCCGATCTTGATGTCCTGTGCCATGGCGGCGGACGCTGCCAGCGCGATGAGAGCAAGTACGAGAGCAAAACGTTTCATGTTGCCTCCTTGAAACTATGGGCCGCCATGCGGCTCCTTTGCCGGTCTGTACTTATTGATAGAAACCTACCTCGGCGATGAAGTCAATCTTTATTCAAAAAAATTTGACAGAATATTCGTTGGATGATATAATCCCGCTTTATTTTTTACATCTTTCGTTTCATCTGGCAAAATAATTGACATATCGCATGCAAGGCTCGACTGAATCGTCATTTGGGCATTATTATGCAGCCATGCAAATGAACGAAAAAAACGCCAGGGCATCGCGCGGAGGCACGCTGGCCGCCTTCGCGGCCTACGGCATGTGGGGGCTTTTCCCTCTTTTCTGGAAACAGCTGTCCTCGGTGGAACCTCTGCAGATCCTGATGCACAGGATTTTTTGGGCCGCGATATTCTGCCTGCTGCTCATAGCCGCCAAAGGCCGTCTCCCCGAAATCCTGGGGCTCTTCAAGAATAGAAAAAAATTGCTGATGGCCTTTGGGGCTTCGGCCATGGTTACCGCGAACTGGGGCCTGTACATATGGGCCATCAATTCGGGCAGGGTCATGGAATCAGCTCTTGGCTACTATATAAATCCTCTGCTCTCCGTCATCCTGGGCGCTCTCTTGTTCAGGGAGGAAACGGATCGCTGGACGAGGGCAGCCGTGCTGATAGCGACAGCTGGGATAGTGGGAGCGGCCATCGCCTATGGGTCGGTGCCTTGGGTGAGCATCTTGCTGGGCCTGAGTTTCGCTCTCTACGGGGCGATGAAAAAGCGTCTGGGGTTCGAGCCCCTGCTCGGCCTTACCGTTGAAACGCTCATAGCCCTTCCCTTCGCCTTGGTATTCCTGATCGCCAGGCACAGGGCGGGAGCTGGCTCATACTGGAACTCGGGAGTCTATATAACCCTGCTCCTGACGGTCGCCGGCGTCATCACCGCCGTGCCCCTGCTTTTCTTCGCGAAAGCGGCGAATTCCATCACGCTCCAGAGGATGGGATTCATACAATATGTTTCTCCGACTTCCCAGCTTTTTCTCGGCGTCGTGGTCTTCGGCGAAAGGCCTTCTTCCGCCCTCATCGTCGCCTTCGCGGGGGTGCTGATCGCGGTATGCCTCTATGTTTTTTCGAGGAAGAAGGCTCGATGACTCGCGATTTCCCCGTCTTTGATCGTCCGCGCGACCAGATTCATGCCCACGTGGTAGGCGAGGTGTTCGGCAGTCGGGGCGTCCAGGAGGAGAAAGTCCGCCGCCTTGCCTGGCTCGATGGATCCGCGAGTCTCAGCCAGGCCGAGGGCCGCGGCGCCGTTGAGGGTGAGGGCGGTGAGCGTTTCCGCGAAACTGAGCTTCATATAGAGCGTCGCGAGGGCGAAGATCAGCGGAATGGACTGGCTGTAACATGAGCCCGGATTGAGGTCGGAGGCGAGGGCGAGGGCGAGGCCTGAATCTATCATGGCGCGGGCGTCAGCGTAGGGTTCCCGCAGGGTGAAGGCGGTGAGGGGGAGGCAGGTGGCGATGACGCCGGCCGCGCCCATGGCGGCGAGATCCTCCCTGGAGGCCTTGAGCAGATGGTCGGCGCTCGCGGCCCCGAGTTCGGCGGCGAGGCCGGCGCCCCCTATGCGCACTATCTCGTCGGCGTGCAGCTTGAGGCCGAGGCCGGCGGCGCGCGCGGCTAATAGGTAGCGCCGCGAATCCTCGATGCCGAAGACTCCTTCCTCGCAAAAAACGTCGGCGAATGCGGCGAGCCCGCGGCTTCCCACCTCGGGCAGCACTTTCTCTATGACGAAGTCGATGTAGTCGGACGGCCGCCCCGCGAACTCGGGGGGGATCGAATGCGCTCCCATGTACGTGGGGACGATGTCGACGGGCTGGGTCCGATCGAGGGCGGCCATGGCTTCCAGTTGGCGGATCTCGGTGTCGCGGTCGAGGCCGTAGCCCGATTTGCCTTCGACCGTCGTCACGCCCAGGCCTAGCATCGTTTCGAGGCGCGCATTGCCGAGGGCGAGCAGGTCTTCGAGGGAGGAGCCGCGCGTCGCGTCCATGGTCCGGCGGATTCCGCCTCCCCGCCGGTGAATCTCCATATAGGGTAAACCTTCAGCGCGCCAGAAGAACTCATCGGCGCGGAATCCGCCGAAGATGAAGTGCGTATGGCTGTCGACGAAGCCGGGGACGCAGGCGCGGCCCTTCGCGTCCATCCACGATGCGTTTCCGGAGCGCGCCCTGGCGAGAGCTGTCTCGCCTTCGGGGCTGTTCCTCGAGCCTGCATAGAGGATTTTTCCTTCTTCGGCGACGATTATGGCGTTCTTTACCACATGGAGCATGCCCATTTCGGCGCCGCGCCTGGCCCGACCGCCGAGGGGGGTTGTCAGTTCGCCGATATTCACGACAACTAAAGTGCCATTCATTCGCTCAAGCCTCCCAGCCTCGTGGACGCGATCCATCGCCTCAGACGAACAGCCCGTCCTTGCCGATGGATCCGCTTACGAATTCCAGATAATCCTTCGTCATAAGCTGCTCCAGGCGCTCTTTGGCCTTTGTCAGTTCCACTTGGGCGCGCCGGGCGGAGAGGCTCTTCGGCTCGGCCTTTTCCGCGAGGTAGTTGCGAATATAGACGATGGATTTTTCGATATAGGCGACTTCCTGCCCCCTGTAGTCGACGAGCCTCTTTTTATACCAGTCAGAGGCAAGGACATAGTCCCTGTCGAAAAGACGCCGCACCTCGGGATCGTGAATGCTCTTGCCATCGATGGAGCCTGTCGCCATCACCGAAAGCACCGCCTTGAGAGGCGGGATGGCGGCTTCTATGGATCCGTCTTCCAGATAGGCTTTGGCGGATTTTTCCATCGCCTCGGCGATATTCTCGATGCCATCCACGAATTCGGGAAGGGACTGCAGTTCGGGGCGCAGCATTTCCTCGGGGAAAACCGAAGCCGGCGTATCGAAGAGCCTTCCCAGGTAAGTGGCCGCGAAAAGCGGGGTGATTCTCCACCCCAGGCGCGACGCTGGTACCATTCTGTCTTCGTAGCCGAAGTCCTCCACTCTTTCGAGATAGCCATGTTCCTTGAGGAAGTCGGGATCACGCTCTTCGGGGGAAAGGCGCGCCCAAAGCTCGGGTATGAGGAGGGAAATGTCGTGATCCACCCTGTACTGTCGGCCTATGTAGCCGGCGGCCGTCGTGAAGCCCGCGTATCCCGTCAGGATGAAGGCCAGCAGGGCGTTGTTGAGGTCGGTCGTGGGCACGAGGGGATTGAAGGGGCCTTTCGTGAGCGCTCCCTCGCTTCCCGCTCCCGTCGTGGAGGGGCTTTTTCCCGTGAGCGAGCAGACGAAATCCATGAAAAGCTCGGGCAAGTCCTGGTAATGGATGGGGCCATAGACGGCGAGCGGCCTGATGCCGGCCTTGGGATCGGCGGGATTGTTCCTGCGGCCAGGAAGCACGGCGCCCACCGGATGAAGGAGGGGCTTGTCGGCTTCCACTCTGCGGTAGAGCCTCGGTCCCAGATCGGCTAGATAGCGGGCCTGGGGATTCGTATAGTTCGGATCCAGCTGGAGATAGCGCGGATTCTTGGAAGGAGAGCCGTTTACAAGCCTTGGGTTGTCCGAAGCCACGAAGTATTCGAAATGCGGATCAGCCTCCGCCGCTTCGATGAAGAAGCGCATCGCGTCGGTGTATTCGGAGAACTGGACCGTCTTTTCGATGAACCGCGCGGCGTGAGCCCTGGTCAGCGGCTCGAAATTGCTTATGAAATTGTCCTGGCGCGACATATCCTTCTCGGCCTGCTTGTCGTAGCCGCGGATGACGGCATCGTCCGGTCTTTGGAAGAAACGGGCTTCCGCGTTCCGGCAGAACTTCAGGCTGGAATAGCGTTCCGCCCAGGCGGGAAGATTTTTCAGCGCCTTGGTGGGCACGACCACGGAAGCGGTGATATCGTCCTCCCACTGTCTCTTTTCGGCAGGCATGTAATCCTGGCGCAGCTTGAACGTCCTGCGCAGGCCATGGGGGTCCCTTCCGACGCGCAGGTATGAGCCGAGCACCGGCCTGTCCTCGAATTTCAGGATGTTGCCGGTGGTGCCGTTGACGACGTCGACGGAAAAATGCGACATCCAGTCGTCGCCCCAATCGGGGGTATAGAATCGCTTGACGAGGAAAACGAGGCTCTTGATCCGTTCGGGAAGGGATTTCAGCCAGGCGTTGTATTCGTCCTTGTAGAGAGGCGAGGGCGAGAGCAGCTTTATCACCGAGCCAAGGGAGCGTTGCGGCGAGAAAATCTGCCGGGAATCCTTGCCGTGATTTTCGTTTTCGTCCTTGAACCTGTTGCCGTAATCCTTTTCGATGATGGCCTTCACCGCTTTCATGTCTTCGTGGAAATCGGCGATGGTGATGGGCGAATAGGTTATGGCGTCGGTTATCGACTTGGCGATCTCCGATTTTCCCCCTCCCGACACCGTGCAGGGTTTGTGGCAGAGCAGGCCTTCCGCCGTCGTGCCGATAAGCCTCCAGGCGCCCGAACCGGGATGGCGTTCCATGTGGACTCGATAGCCTGTCGGGTGGACGTACACTTCGCCGGGAAGGATTCGCAGGGATTGTTCCTTGCCTTCCCAGGTCCAGTGGGCCTTCTGGTCCTCAAGGGATATGTAGGCGTTCTCGGGAACATAGACGATATTGGGATAGGTGAGGTCGACGGCATAGCCTTCGGGCTTTTCCTCTATCCTCCCCCTCATGAGATCGAATACGTTCTGGATGTTGTGGCCGCGGGAGTTGAGGTTGGTGTCGGGGACGAAGCGGGTACCATGATTATAGGAGGGGAAAACCAGGGCTCCGCCGGCGTGTTCCTCTTCGGCGAGGCCCAGGAGGTTGGCCGAGTAGGAGATATGCGCCTTGATTTCCTTTTTGGAATAGCCGAAGTAATTGTCGGCGATTATGGATACGATCACGCCCCTGGCGTCGCGGGCGCAGATCTTGAAGGGTTTGCCGTCGTTGTATCGTTCCGTCGGTTCGTTCCAGCACATGCCGTCGCGCTTCTGGCGTTCGGTGGCTTTGTCGTAATGGGGTAATCCGAGATCCTTCTTCAGGAGGGTAGTGAGGTGGGTGGCGAGGATGACGCAGCCCGTGGTTCCGCTCCAGCGCATGGGGTCGAGGGCGGCGTCGTTGTCGGGGATCAGTGGGTCGCCTGAATTGCCGAAAATGCTCTCGACGAAATCGAGGCTGGCGGCCAGGGAGCCGGGCGCGAAAAAACGCACTTCCATCGAGCGTTCTTCGCAGTAGCCATGGACTTCGGGCCGGACAACGGGGCGCATCAGCAGAGAAATCATCGTCCTGGCCTTTTCGCTTTCATCGGCGGTAAAGGGAAGTTCCAACATTTCGGCCGGCGGGTTGAAGGCCGCTTCGAGGAGGCGGGCGAAGACTATCTTGGGAACGGCCTTCTTGTCGGGCGGAATGGGCAGACCGCCTTCCGCGATATGGAAGACGCCTTCAGTGGTGCGTTTATCGTTGGTTGGGTTGTGGAGCACGCCGTTGCGCACGCGATAGGAGGTCAACGTGGGCGATACATGCTTGTGCCCGCCGGGGGGGAGGGATATCTCCCTCGACATGCCGTAGCGGTCCAGGACGAGGGTCATGGAAGGCAGGGTCGGAATCCTGGCCATTCCCAGATCTCCCAGGTAGGAATCCAGAAAGTCCTGAATCCTCCTGTCCACGGGGGAAAGGTAGCCGGCCAGCAGCTTATCCTTCTGCCTGAAGCTTTCAAGCATGTCAGAGGCCAGTTCCACGAAACCCGTGCCTTCCTTGGAATAGACCGGAAGCCCGAGGCTGGAAAGCTTGATATTTATATAGGAAATAAGTTTTCCCCGTTCCTGCGGCGAAAGCCTGTTGAGGCGTAGTCCGAAATCCCGTTTCACTGCCACTTTGATCCTCCCGAAGGCAAGAGTGCAAAAAGAATAACGTATATCAAAATTTAGTGCTACTGGTGAGGCTTTTCAAAATTGATGGGAAAGGGAAGGCTAATCGAAGCACTCGGCGATGATGCCGTCGGCGACAAGGGTATAGATCGCGTCGAGGTCGGGGTACATCACTCTGTCGCCGTCGAGGCGCGAGACCACGGAGCGGATCACGGCGTAGGCGCCGGCAGTCTTGGGAGAGAGCCGGGGCTCTATCGTCGGGATGCCCATCTGGATGGCGCGCAGGTCGAGGGCCTGACAGGCCGCCGCCAGTTCCATGGCTATCACGCGCTGGGCGTTCTCCACAATGGCGTCAGCCTTGCGAGCGGCTATCGTCCCCATCGAGACATGGTCTTCCTGGTTGGCGCTGGAGGGAATGGAGTCGACGCTGGCGGGGTGGGCGAGGACCTTGTTTTCCGATACGAGGGCGGCCGCTGCGTACTGGACTATCATGAAACCGGAATTGATGCCGCCCGATGTCGTGAGAAAGGCGGGCAAGCCCTCGGAGAGCGCCGGATTGACGAGACGCTCGATCCGCCGCTCGCCGATGTTGGCCAGTTCGGCGCAGGCGATGGCGAGGAAATCCATGGCGAGGGCGATGGGCTGGCCGTGGAAGTTGCCGCCGGAGATGATGTTGCCGGGATCACCCGCCTCCGCGCCCTGACCCTTTCCCGCGCCCGGGGCCGATTTTTCGGGACCCTTGTCCACGTTGGGGAAAATGAGCGGGTTGTCGGTGACAGCGTTGAGTTCGTTCTCGATAATGTTTCGCACGTAGCCGATGGCGTCGAGGCTGGCGCCGTGGACCTGCGGTATGCAGCGCAGGACATAGGCATCCTGGACGCGCTGTTCGCCCTGCCTCGTGGTCAGGGCCGATGCTTCGACGAGGCGCCTCATGTCAGCGGCGCAGGTTTTCTGCCCGATCTGGCGTCTCAGTTCATGGATGCGTGGGTCGAAGGCGTCGATGATGCCCCTAAGGGCCTGGAAACTGAGCGCCGACGCGATGGAAGCGGTTTTATATAGATTGACGGCGTCGTAGACGGCGAGCGCGCCCACGGCCGTCATGGCCTGGGTGCCGTTTATCAGCGCCAAGCCTTCCTTGGCTTCGAGACTTACAGGGTGGAGGCCGCCGAGGGCCAGCGCCTTGAGGCCGGGCATGCGTTCGCCTTTGTAGAAGGCCTCGCCCATGCCGATGATGACGAGGGCCATGTGGGCGAGGGGCGCAAGGTCGCCCGAAGCGCCGAGCGAGCCCTTTTCAGGCACCACGGGAACGATGTCGGCATTGATCATGTCGATGAGGTGCTGTACCACCTTGGGCCTTATGCCTGAATTGCCGACGGCCAGGGCATTGGCCCTGAGCGTCATCATCGCCCTCACGGCCTCTTTGGGCAGGGGCTGTCCCTGGCCGCAGGCATGGCTCATGATCAGGTTTTTCTGGAGAATCGTATTGTCTTCTTTGGATATGACCACATTGCAGAATTTACCGAATCCGGTGGTGATGCCGTAGCGCACGAGCTGTTCTTCGACGCAGCGCTCCACGACAGCCCGCGATGCCTGCATCCGGACTATCGCGTCTTCGTCGAGGCGCACGTTCGCGCCGCCGCGGGAGATCGCCACGAGTTGATCGAGGGTGAGGGAACAGCCGTCCAGTCGTACTTCATCCATACGAAAATTATAGCATGAAAGCGTCGACGCGGACAGGATGGATCGTTTGATTGAGGTATGGACAGACCCTGTTCTCAAGGGTATACAGTAGCGCAATGAAGAAAAAAAGCTCTCTTGCCCCTCTAGCCGGCGTCGCCGTGGCCGTCATCTGGGGTTTGACTTTTCTGTCGACGAAAGTGATCGTCGACGAGGTTAGGCCGATGACCCTGGCCCTCCTGCGCTTCGTCATCGCCACGCTCCTGCTGCCGCCGATAGCCTGGATGACGAAAACGACGCTCACCATACGCTGGAAGGATATTCCGCTGATCGCCGCCAGCGGCTTCGTGGGCATCTCGCTCTATTTCTTTTTCGAAAACAACGGGATCATGAGGCTCTCGGCCTCCGAATCATCCATCATCGTGGGCACGATTCCCATCCTTACCCTGCTTGTCGACATGGTGTTTTTCCGCAGGAAGATCACTTTTGCCGTGTCGGCCGGTATAGTGCTGTCTTTCGTGGGCGTCGCCCTGATCGTGATCCGTTCCGAAGCGGCGCGATCTTCGCCCGATGGATACTTTTTCATGATCGGGGCCGCCGTGTCCTGGGTAGCCTACACCTTCATCACCAAGCCGATAGCCGGAAAATACTCGCTTCTTTCGATCACCTTCTGGCAGATATTTTTCGGGATGGTGGGCTGCGTTCCCTTTGTCTTCGCGGAAGGACCGAGCGATCTGCGGCTTTCATTCCCCGTGGTGATGAATGTGCTCTTTCTCGGCGTCCTCGCCTCGGCGATCGGCTATTGGCTTTATGTCATCGTCCTGGACGAGCTGGGGACGAGCCGCTCGAGCGTTTTCGTCAACCTCGTCCCCGTCGTTTCCGTCATTGCCTCATTCTTGATCCTGGGCGAACGGCTCGCCCCCCTCCAGCTGGCGGGAGGGGCAGCGGCGATAGCGGGGGTCTATCTGGCGACTTCGAAATAGAATTTCAGCCGGCGGTCAGTATCTCGAAGACTTCCTGGTCGGTTTCGGTGGCGATGAGGCGACGCCTCGTGTCGTCGTCGCCCAATACAGCGCCCAGGCTGGCCAGAATCTGCATGTGCGGCGCCTCGTCGTCGGCGGGGCTGGCGATCAGGGCGATGATTCTGCCCGGCGTGCCGTCTATAGTGCCGAAATCGATGCCTTCCTTGTGGATTCCGATGGCCAAGGTCTGCGTCGTGATGCCATAGGTCCTCGCATGGGGTAGGGCTATGCCATGTTCCATGCCGGTGCTCATCCTGGCTTCGCGCTCCATGATATCCTTAAGGATCATGTTCCTGTCCTTGATATAGCCCGCTTTATCCAGCATTCCTATCAATTCCTCGATCACTTCCTGTTTGGTAGTCCCCTTGAGCGACGATGTCACGCAGCGGGGGTTGAGAAGGCGTCTGAACGTCGTGTCCTTGCGCCCGGATTCGACATGGATGTCGGTGCGGAATTTTTCCGGGTCGTAGATTTCCTTGAGCTTGTCGAAATTAGCGTCCAGCTTCACGAGGGTTTCGTAGAGGGCCGCCTTGGCGAAGGACATGTCCTCGGGCGCCGTTTCGAGGGTTATTTCGTTCCTGTTCGTCACGAGGGATATGGCGACATCGCCCTTGCGGATGTGGCTGATTTCGTCCCTGATGCTCATGAGCTGGACAAAGAAGCCCTCTCGCTGCAGGTCCCTGAGAAAGGTAGAGGATACCAACTCGGTGATTTCATTGCCGGGAAGCTGGATGCTGATGGATTCGGTTTTCGCGCCCTTGGCTGGCTTGCGCGTTCCGGCTCCTCCGCTGGAGATGCTCGCGCTGAACAGAGGCGGCGCCGCTATGCTCGTGACCATGATCATGAGGATGGCCACCCCGAAAATCGAGGGATCGAGGATGCCGCCCGAAAGGCCTATACCGGCGACGATGAGCGCCACTTCGCCGCGGGGCACCATGCCGATGCCAATGCGCAGCGAGCCCCTCATGTTGAAGCCGAGGAAGAGGGCGGGAAGGCCGCAGCCGAGGACCTTCGCGAGAACGGCGGCCACCGTGTAGGCTAGTCCGAATATAAGGACGGTGGGGTTGAGGATCTGCCTGACATCGACAAGCATGCCCATGATGGCGAAGAATATGGGGACGAAGAAATCGTAGAGCGGCTTCGTCTTGTCCTGTATGAGATAGGCGATGTCAGTCTTCGATAGGCTGATGCCGACGATGTAGGCGCCGATGATCATCGCGAGACCCTGCATTTCGAAGAAGCCGGCGAGCAGAAGGGCAATACCCAAGGCGAGGACCGAATACGTGGCCTCGCCTCCCAGTTTTTTAAGGAATGCGGAAATCTTTTTCCCGAACACAAGGCCGAGCGCCGTGAATCCCAGCCAGATCCCGAAGGCCTTGAGAGCTATGCCCACGATGCTCATCGTGGACAGTCCTTCCTCCGCGTGGCCCGTCATGGCCGCGACGATGCCCATCACGACGGCCAGGCATACGATGCCGAGTACGTCGTCGAAGACAGCAGCCGCGAGAATCGTCACGCCCTCGGGCGAATCCATCTTTTTCCTGTCGGAGAGTATCCTCGCGGTGATGCCCACCGAGGTGGCTGTGCTCATTATGCCGAGGAACATGGCCGCCGGCGAGAAAAAGGATTGGTGAAGGAGAAGGGCTCCAACGCCGGCGCCTAGTCCGAAGGAGGCGATGACGCCGCCCAGGCCGACGACGCTGCCGGCGAGAGAGTAATGAATGAGCATGTCCATGTCCGTCTCGAGGCCTGACGAGAAGAGCAGGATAATTGACGCTACCGTGGAAAAGGCATAGAGCACGGGACTGATGGCGAATCCCGACGTAAGCGGGAAGAGCCCATCGATGAAGCCCGGCAGGGGAAGGGCTCCGAGGGCGTAGGGTCCTATGAGGACGCCGGCCAGGAGTTCCCCTATAACCGAGGGGAGCTTGAGCAGCTGGGCGAGGGCCCCGCCTCCCCTCACCGCGAATATCAGAATGGCGAGCTGAAGCACGAGGATGGTCATCTGCGATGTCAGGTCAGCCTCTTTCGCCTCTCCCGCCCAGGCCAAAGCCCCGGCGGCGAACAGCAGCACGAACAACAAGATAAAACGACGTGTTTTCATCTAAGCCTCTTGTTTTAAAATGTAATGAAACCGGATTAAATGCGCAATACAGTACTATACAGTAATATAAGCAAAATACTGTTCTATGGATACTATCAGCAGGCCCCGCTTTTCCTTCTTGTCCCCAGCGACGCCGAATACCCGATCGATTATAGGTTATACGCTTGCAAATTGCCCGGCATCTCCGGTACGCTTGTCGTTGATGATCCCAATCCTTTTCGAGAATGACGAAATCCTCATTGTCGACAAACCCGCCGGACTGCCGGCTCAGCCGGGCGAACGCGTCGGAAGTTCGGTGATTTCAGTCGTGGAAAGCAAGCTGGGTTTCAGCCCTTTTCCCCTCCACCGCCTGGATAAGGAAACCGCCGGCTGCATGATGCTGGCCAAGAACGCTTCCGCGGCCGCGCGCTGGTCGATTCTTCTCGGCGAACGAAGCATCGGCAAATTCTATCGCGCCATCTGTTTTGGATCTCCCTCCCGCGACAGGGGAAGCTATGCCGACGACCTCTCCATCGGAGGGAAAAACCTGAGCGCACTGACCCGCTATGCCTGCCTCGCTCGATTCGGCGTGACGCAGGCTGCCGCGGCGCCCGGTACCGAGGCAAACGCGGCGCCCGCCTATTCCCTGCTTGAACTGGAATTGGGCAGCGGGCGCACTCATCAGATCAGGCGGCATACAGCCATGCACGGGCATCCCATCCTCGGCGACGACAAGTATGGCAATTTCTCCCTGAACAGGCAACTGAAAAAGACAATGGGCGTAAAGCATCTTCTCCTTTGGGCATGCAGATTGGAGATTCCGGGATACCCGCCGCTGCTCTCCTCCCTTCCTCCGCATTTTTCCGATTTTCTCGGGCGCTGCCCCGACGCCCCGGCCATATCCGACACTCTAGCGATATCCAATGATTCCCCGATGATCGATATCAAAACAAGAGAGGCGCGCTGATGGCTCCCACCAAACTTTACGACCTGGTCCATGGGGCTTCGTGGATCCTGCCCGACGGCAGGGTCATCAAAATTCCGGGTTTCCACAGCTCCTGGATATCTTCCCATCCAGCCATCGCTTCTGGCGCGACGAACACCGCCGAATTCGTCAAGAAAACGGGATGGATCTCCGCCGTCCTTCACGAAGGCGGCTACCTGGAGCTCATCGTCAGGACCATAGAGGAAGAAAGGGGCAGGGATTGTCTCTGGAACCTCCTTTCGCTGAATTCCGAAGCGCTGGACCGCGTCGTCCTCATGGTGCTCGGCATGGAAGGCTGCCTGATTTTTCGCAAGGAGAATCTCGGATCGCGCGAAAGCTTCGACAAATGCCTGAACACACCCCAACTCATGCCTGAATGAAAAGTTCCTTAATGAGGGCGATCAGGGCACGGGCGTTCTTTACCGCGTTCCCTCTCGCGTGATTGTTGAAAGCGACGAAAACCTGTTCCGATTTCTGCGCGATGGCGATGAGCGAACGGGCTCTTTCCTTGAGCTCCTGGGCCGAGTAGTCGTAGTCGTAGCGGGAGGTGGCGTTTCCATTCCACCACTGATCGGCGTTTCTTCCATGAAGACGATAATAGGCCGTGCTTGAGGTGTGAATCTGCGATTCGGGGGGAAGCCCCGGAAGATCGGGCCTGTCCAGCATCGCGAGCGTTATGTTTCTTTTCGCGAGTTCATCGAAAACTCTCTGCTGGTACCAGACCTCGTTCCTGAATTCGACGACAAGGGGAAAAGCCGAAAGCGCCGAACACAGCTCGCCCAGATATCTTCTGTTGTCCGCCGTATAGGAGAAGCGGAAGGGAAGCTGAATGAGGATGGAGGCGAGCCTCCCCTGCGATGCCAGGACATTCACCGCCGTCGCGAACTGATCGGCGCTCTTCTGCCATTCTTCGCCGATCTCATGGGTCAGGCTTTTATGCGCCTTGAGCGAAAAAAGAAAGTCGGGATTGGTCTGCCTGGCCATGGCTTCGAGATTCTCCGGCTTGGGCATCGCGTACCAGGAGAAGTCCAGTTCGACGAAGGGAAACACGAGGGAGTAGAAGCGCAGGAATTCCGTCTGGCGCAGGTCCTTGGGATAGAACACTTCGCGCCAGTCTTCGTAGGAATAGCCGCATGTGCCGATGTAGAAGCGGTTCCCTTCCATTCAGCCTCTCCCTTGACCGATTCTACCATGCTTCGGAGCGTTTTGAAACAGTTGCTCAAATGCGGGATTGTGTATATCTTTTAACGAAACTGTTTCCGCCTTGGGCGGGAATTTTCCCGCGGCGCGGAATGATCGCGGCCGACACTTTTTTCGGAGGCTTGCTCAATGCTTCTCAGCATCATCGCGAAAATTTTGGGAGCGGTAACCTCCCTGTATATGCTTCTCTGCGCGCTGCGCGTCTTCATGGCCTGGGCGCCAGGCCTGAATATGGGAAGGGCGGGAGACCTGCTCGCTTCCATCGTCGATCCCTTCCTGAGGGTGTTTTCGGGAATAAAGCTGTTCAGGACGGAACGATTCGATTTTAGCCCCATCGCGGCTCTGGCCGTTCTTTCCGTGGCCAACAACATGTTCACCACCATCGCCTTCTCGGGCAAAATCACTTTTGGCTTCTTTCTCAGTCTCATCCTCGGCGCCGGCTGGTCAGCCCTCTCCTTTGTCCTTTCCTTCGTGTCCGCCTGCGCCCTCGTCAGAACCATCGTATTCGTCGCCCGCTGGAACAGCCTCCATCCCGTATGGGTAGTCGTGGACGCCATCCTCAATCCCATACTCTATCGCATCAATAAAGTCATATATCGCAACAAGGCCATCGATTACCTGCAGGGCCTCATCACCGGCTTCCTCGTCCTGATCCTTTTCAGGGCGGCGGGCGGCGCCTTGGTGAAGATACTCGGCTCCCTGCTTCTTTCCCTGCCTTTCTGACATGGAGGAACCCATATGTTGAGCACCAAGCAACGAAGCTATCTCGCCGGAATGGCGTCCACGGACGCGGTTGTAACCCATCTCGGCAAAGGCGGACCCACCGCGGCCTTTGTCCAGCAACTTGCCGCGCTCCTCGCGCAGCACGAACTCATCAAAGTGAAATTCATGGATTTCAAGGAAGAGAAGAAGACGATAGCGGCCGAACTGGCCGTCTCGACCAAGAGCGAACTCGTGCGGATTATCGGCAATACGGCGATTTTCTACAAACAGAATCCCGATCCCGAAAAGCGAGCCATAGAGCTCGCCTGATTTCCCTTATCGGTCTCAGGGCCCCCTATGCTTGACGAAGAGAGGATAGGCGGCCGCGAGAAACCTTCCCCCGCCGTAGCATAGCTGAGGTTCGAGCATAGCCTCCCCGAGCACGACTTCCGTCCGGGGATCATTTCCTGTCCTGACGATAAATGCGGCGATCTTCCTTCCGTCCGGTTCCACGGGATCGAAAATCCTCGTTACCCCTTCCTTCCATTCTTTCATCGTCCTTTCGTCGACGATGATATCCCGTGCCGTGGATTCCAGGAGGGCCAATCCCTGAGCCTCATCCTCTATAAACATCGAGTAGAGCGGATAGAATTCCTTCATGATGCCCATGATGCTGGCCATGGCCAGTATTATCTCGTCGGAGACGAAGGCCGGCGGGTCGTCCCTGCTCAGGCTCGACACGAGGACGGGCAGGGAAGCCCTGGACTGCATCAGCTCCAGGGCTACGACGGCCGAGATCTTCACGCGCGGGTTCCTGGTCCTCGTCAGAATGGATTCGATGAGGGGGATGGAGTCGACGTCGCCGATTCTGGCCAGCGCGATCATCGCCGTTCCCTGGAGCATATAGTCTTCGGCTTCCATCGCTTTGCGGAGCGTGGGTATGGCGTCGGGGCTCTGACTTTTGCCCAGTATCCTGGCGGCGACATAGGAAGTCGTGAAGGTGTGCGTTTCCGCTTCCCTCATGAGGGAGCGGATAACCTTGGGCGAAAGATGCGGCATGGTTTCGAAGGCGAGAAGGGCTTCCATCCGCACCTCGAAGCGCGGCGAACGGAGATAGTCGATCAGCTCATCCTGGGAAAGCATGGACATGGAGTGGCCCAGCTCCTGGATAAGCTTTATCTCCTGGTTGGGATTCTCGCTGCGGTCCAACCTTGCCAGAAGATCGAAGGCCTTCAGGTCGCGAGGCGAGAGCATGACGCCGAGGGACTGGCTGACGCTTCTCGATCCCAGACGCTTCAGCTTCTGCATAGAAAAGAGAGCGACGACGAGAATGACGCACAGAAGGGCGTAGAGCAGGCGGTACGAACCCGGCGCGTTCAGGCCCAGCGCGATGAACCCATCCAGAATGAGACCGCCCACGCCTGAGCCGATCGCTCCCCCCAGGCCATAGGCAAAATAATAGACCACCGAGAGGTCGAGGGTTTTTTCCTTGGGAACGAGGGTGAAATAGTAGGTTTGCGCGGAATTCTCCTCTCCGGCGAAACCGAAATTGGCGACAAAGTGGATGAAGGCCAGAAAGAGGGCCGTGACCGTGCTGGAGGCGATGAAAGCGCCGCCGGGCAGCATGGCGATCGGGATGAAGCTGAAGAGCCCGATGGCGGAGAAGATTATGAACAGTGGCTTGGAACCCAGCCTGTCGACGACCAGCCTGCTTATGAGTCCCATCACGACCGACCCGATGCTCGCCATGAGGGCATAGAGCATGACGGCGTCGTCGCCCTGGGCGAAGACTTCCTTAGCGTAGACGGGCAGGAAGGACCTGCCCATGCCCGAAACGAAGGCCAAGGCCATGAAGATGATGATGAAGCGCCGGAAAGGCTCTTCCTTTATGGCCTCCCTGGCGGTTTCCATGAGCGAACTGGACTTTTCCGGTGAATAGTCGGTGGGTTCCGGCGTCTGAAGGAGCAGTATGCATCCGGCGTATCCTGTCGCTATGCCGATGCCCACGCCCAACGCGTATACCCAGGGATTGGCCTGCTCGCCGAGGAAGAGCGAGACGAGAAGACCGCCTATCATGCTAGCCAGGGAATTGATGATGGAATTGGAGACCATGTACTCGCCGCGGTCTGAGCGGGGTTTCTCGCCGCCGCCTGAAGCGAGGAATCCTACGACGGGGTTGTTGCCGATGAGAGCCACTCCCCTGAAGAAGGAAAAACCCGCGGCTCCGGCGATGAGGAGGCCGATGGCCGCGCCTTTGTGCCCCCGCGCGGCGAAGATCGGGGCGAAAAGTATGGGCACAAGGGCCGTATAGCGCGCTACCCAGGCCCAGCCGAAAATCCATACGATGGGTTTTTTATGGACGAGGCGTTTGCCGATGGGCATCATGAAAAAAGTGGAATAGGCGATGGCGTTCAGGATGCCGACAATGGCGTTGGACGCTCCCATGCGGATGGCGAAAAGGGTGATGAAGGAACCCGATACGAACACGAACGAAAATGAATTGAGGAAGTTGAATATATTGAAGCTATGCCTGGCGGATCTAAGCCGGTTAGGCGACAGAGGTGCTGCCATGGATTCAGTATAATATGTATTGAACGTCGAGGGAATTGATCGCGGCCCCGCGCGGGCTTCATTCCTCCGAAATCGGAAGGCCTCGCTTTACGATGCTCTTGTTTTTCCAGCGTCCCGAAAGATAATACCAGGAAGAAAAAACGAAGCCCACCGCCCATCCGGCGGGAATGGACCACCAGATGCCGTCGGTGCCCATGTGGAAGACTCTCGTGAAGAGGAGGGCGCAGGGCACCCTGACGATCCAGAGCGCGAGGAGGCTGCTGATCATCGGGATGAACACGTCGCCGGCTCCCCTCATGACGCCGTTGTTGATGAACATTATCCCGAAGACCGCGTAGAAAATACCCACGATGAGAAGGTACTCGGCTCCTATCGCGACAACGGCCGGGTCGGTCGAAAAAATCCCCATCAGCGGGCGGCCGAACAAGACTACGCAGAGTGTCATCGCGAGCGAGATGGCCGTGTTGACGGCGATCGCCGAAAGATGCCCGCGGCGCACCCGCTCCGTCTTCCCCGCGCCGATGTTCTGGCCAGCGAAGGTGGTCACCGCCTGAGAGAGATTCATCGCGGGCATCATGGCGAAGGAGTCGATGCGGGAAGCCGCCGTGTAGGCGGCCATCGCGTTGGGGCCGAATTCGTTGACGATCCTGGACAGCACCATCATGCCGACGGAGACCAGGGTCTGCTGGATGCCCGTGGGCAGGCCGATCCTGAGAATCTGCGCGAAGATAGCCTTGTCCCACCTCAGGTTCGCGAAGTCCAGCCTGGCGTACTGGTTCCGCCTGTCCAGGATGACGAGGGCCCCAACGAACGAGATCGCCTGCGAGATGATGGTCGCCCAGGCTGCGCCCGCCACGCCCCATTTGAAGACGATGACGAAGACGAGATCGAGGACGATGTTGATGAGGGTCGAGGCGATGAGGACATAGAGCGGAGTCTTCGAGTCCCCGAGGCCCCTGAGCATGGCCGCCACGGCGTTGTAGCCGAAGATGGCGAGCATGCCGATGAAGGTAATCCGCAGGTAGGCCGATGCCTCGGGCATTATCTCGTCGGGCACGGCGAGAAGCCTGAGGATGAAGTCCGTCGAGAGGACGCCGAAGACAGTTAGCCCAAGCCCGGCGACGAAAAGGAAAATATAGCTGGTGGAGATGACTTTCTTGAGGCTGCTTTCGTCTTTGGCGCCGAAAAACTGCGAGATGAGGACCGAAGAGCCCATCGTCACGCCCAATATCAGGGCAATCATGAAGAAAATTATGGGAAAGGCCGTGCCCACGGCGGCCAAGGCCGTGGTGCCGAGGAAGCGGCCCACCACGAAGCTGTCCACCATGTTGTAGAACTGCTGGAATATATTGCCCAGGAGCATGGGGATGGCGAAGTCGATGAGCTGTCTGGTTTCGTTGCCTTTCGTCAGATCTTTCATGGCCTTGAGCTTTCCCTTCGCCACGAGGGCTGCCTGATCATCGTCCTTCCTTCGCTTCTTCCCAGAAAAAGTCCATTTTTTCCATATGCTCGCGGTCCATGGGCAGGTTTTCCTCTTTCATGCGCTTCTCGACATGCCTGAAGCGCAGGGCGAACTTGTCGTTCGTGCGCTGGAGGGCGATGGCCGGGTCTATCCCGTTGAAGCGAGAGAGATTGATGACTGAATAGAGCAGGTCTCCGATCTCGGCCTCGAGTTCTTCCGCGTCCTTCGCGTCGAAGGCTTCCCTGGATTCCCTGAGCTCCTCTTCCACCTTGTCCCAGACCGAGTCGAGGCGCGTCCAGTCGAAGCCGGCTTTGGAGGCTTTTTTCTGTATCTTGAAGGCACGCTCGAGGGGGGGCAGATGGCGGGGCACCTCGTCGAGAAGGGAATCTTTCTTGCGGCGTCCTTCCTTCGTTTCCTTGATCCTGTTCCACTGCTCGACCACGGCCTCGGGCGTCCCCGCGTCGGACTCGCCGAAGACGTGGGGATGCCTTCGGACGAGCTTTTCCGATACGGAATCCAGCGCCTCGGCCACGGAAAAGCTCTTTTCCTGCTCGAACATGTAAGCCACCATGGTGGCGAGCATGAAAAGGTCGCCCGACTCCTCGCGGATATGGGCCGGATCTTTTTCGTTGATGGCCTCGACGAGTTCATAGGCCTCCTCGACGATGTTGTTCCGGATGGATGAAGGTGACTGTTCGCGGTCCCAGGGGCAGCCGTCCTGGGCGCGCAGCCTCGCGATGATGGTGAATAAGGTGGCGAAACTGTCGGCGGCTTTCGCCGAAGCCGGCAAGATCGTATCGGCATTATGTCCGGCCAGTTCGCCGGGACCGAGGGTGAAACTGTGCATGTAAACCTCTGTTGGAGATTAAAATAAGGAATCTGGGCTAAAGATACAATAGGAAGGGCGCGCTCTCAATCCACTATGGAATAGTTTTCGCATTTCGCCATGAGCGTCGACTTGTCCTGCACGTCGAATTTTCTATAGACACGGGCGAGGGTATTCCTGACCGTGGATTCCTTGACGCCGCCGTCTATCGCTATTTCCTTGATCGAGCGGCCCGCGAGCAGGGCCTTGAGGTACTCGGCTTCCCTTTTCGTGATTTTCATGGCCGAGAGGGAGAGAATCGGCTTCGGCGCGTTGAGGTAGACGATCCAGTTGCTCCCGTACACGATCATGAGAAAGGCCAGGAAGGCGGTCATGTAGGCGATGGGCGCCACGACTTCCATGAACCGCGCCCCGGAGGAAACGCCTATCAGTATTTCGCAGGTATAGAAATACGCTATCGAGACCAGAAACTTGGCCAATTTTTTATGCTCGAAAAAGCCGAGGCGATAGAGAAGGATTTCTGCCGCGATGAAGCTCCCCAGACTGAACATCGAGTAGCTGTGCTGAAACATGGGCAGGGGCGTCATCACGAGAAAGATGAGGGGCTGAAGCCAATTCAGCGATGGCTTCAGGGCGCTGAGCACGAAAAGAACGAAACAGACGCCCAGGAAGATCAGGAAGGGTTGTCCGGGACTCACCGAGCTAAGCGGACTTTTCTCGAATATCGCCAACGCGGCCTGGAAAAGCAGATATATTCCCGTAATGCCAGAAAAGAGCAAGCCCGTTTTCCGGAACAGTGAGGGATGCGAGAGACTTTCAACGTTCGGCTTTTTCATGGTCGCCCTTTTGGAAAAAGCTTGGTCGGCTTTCATACAGACTAACCCGAAAAATCGGCAGTAGACAATTGTCTACAAGGTTTGTATTGATTTTCGCTTGCAAAACCCTCTGCCGCTGGTAATGATATAGATGAAACATGAGCATGTCTATGTTTCATAGGTAATAATGTGATGTAAAAAAAATATAAATTTCAGGCGAAAGGAAGGTGTTACGAAAGCGGCGTTTCTTCGGAAACGCCGCTGCTTTTATGCGCCTGCCTATATTCGCTAAGCCTTCCGCGATCCCGTTCCCAGCCTCGTCGCCAGGAATGCCGCGGCGGCTCCCCCCGCGTCGAATGCCATATCCAGGAATTCAAAGTGCCTTGAGCTCGTGAGCAGCTGCAGCAGCTCCGATGTCACGATGAAGATGAGGACGAAGATGACGGAGTGGAGGATGCCGGGGAGTCTCCTGTTGTAATGCCTGAACTCGAGGGTGTAGGAAAGGGTGAAGAGAAGAAAGAGGAAGAAATGGGCGATCTTGTCTATTCCGAAAAACTTCGGCATCGAGGAAAAATTGGAAGAAGGAAGGAGAAGGGCCACAAGGATAAGGACAGCTGAAATGACGGTAAACTTATATGCCGCTATTTTTTTCATAGAGTAGGCTAAAAATAACGGAGCGGCGGCCTGCGGTCAATCCCTCTCCTCAGTCCACCTGGAAACAGGTCGGTTCCGTCGCCTCCACGAGGACGAGCTTGCGGTTAGGTATGTTCATGGCTCTGTGCGCTCCGAGAATATAGTCTTTGTGGTCATTCTGTATGGTGACCCACAGCGAGCCGTTCGTCACAAGGAGCCTTCGGTCGGATTCCAGGTTCAGCTCGAGCAGATCGCTCGTATCGATGCAGCGGGGAACCGCATCCCCCGTGGAATGGCCTGGATTTGGAATATGCATGGAAATGACGTTTTTATTGACCATAGCAACCTCCCACATTCGTGGCCGGGAAATCTTACTATTTTAATATATTCATAAAACCTAATAAAGAAAAGCGAAGCGCGGGCGCATAAAAAAAGGGTGACCTCGGGGTCACCCTTTTTTGTCGCGAAGCCTCAGGATCTTAGAAGGTCCTGTCGGCTATGTACCTGTATTCCTTGTAGCGGCGCTCTATGAGGGAGCGCTGCTTGGCCAGGAGGGTCGCGGCTCTTTCGGGATTGGCTTCCCTCAGAGACTTGAATCTCACTTCGGCGTACATGTAGCTTTCGAGCTTGGAGAAGTCCGGTTCCTTGGAATCGAGCTGGAAGGGATTCTTGCCCTCGGCCTTGAGTCTCGGGTCGTAGCGGTAGAGGGGCCAGACGCCGGAATCCACGGCCGCTTTCTGCTGGTTCATGCCCTTCGTCATGTTGATTCCCTGGTTGATGCAGTGCGAATACGCGATGATGATCGATGGGCCGTTGTAGCTCTCGGCTTCCCTGAAGGCCTTGATTGTCTGGGCCATATTGCTTCCCATGGCGATCTGGGCCACATAGACGTAGCCATAGCTCATGGCGATCATGCCGAGGTCTTTCTTCATCGTTTCCTTGCCCGCGGTGGCGAACTTGGCGATGGCGCCGACGGGCGTGGACTTGGATGCCTGGCCGCCGGTATTGGAATAGACTTCGGTGTCAAGCACCAGGATGTTGAGGTTCTTGCCCGAGGCGATCACGTGATCCAGTCCGCCGAATCCGATGTCGTAAGCCCATCCGTCGCCGCCGATGATCCACTGCGATTTCTTGATCAGGGCGCCCGCTACGTTGGTGAGTTCCTTGGCCCATTCGGCCTTGACGCCGGCGATGGCCGCCTTGAGTTCCTCAATCGAGGCGCGCTGCGCTTCGATGGCTTCGTCGCTGTCCATCGTATTGGCGAGGAGCTTGTCGGCGAGCTCGGCGGAAACGCCCTTGCCCTTGGCCGCGGCGAGGAGTTCGCGCGCGTATTCGGTCTTCTTTTCGGTGGTGAGCCTCATGCCCATGCCGAACTCGGCCGCGTCCTCGAAGAGGCTGTTGGACCACGCCGGGCCTTTTCCGTCGGGGCGGGTGGTGTAGGGCGTCGTGGGGAGGTTGCCGCCGTAGATGGAGGAGCAGCCCGTGGCGTTGGCGCAGAGGGCGCGGTCGCCGAAGAGCTGGCTCATAAGCTTGAGATAGGGGGTTTCGCCGCAGCCCGCGCAGGCGCCCGAGAACTCGAAGAGGGGTCGCTTCATCGCGATGCCCTTGGGGAACGCGAGGTTGAGATACTTGGCGGGCGTGTCGGGAATGGCCATGAAGAAGTCCCAGTTGGCCGCTTCGGGCTCGCGCAGGGGCGCTTGCGCCTCGAGATTGATGGCCTTGCGTCCTTCATTGACCTTGTCGTTGACCGGGCAGATGTTCACGCAGGCGCCGCAGCCGGTGCAGTCCTCGGGAGCGACCTGGAGGGTAGCCTTGAGCCCGGCGAGTTCCTTGCCCTTGGCGTCGACGCTCTTGAAGGTGGCGGGAGCTCCCTCGGCGTACTTGGGCTCGTAAGCCTTGAGCCTGATGACGGCGTGGGGGCAGACCATGGTGCAGTTGCCGCACTGGATGCAGATATCGGAATTCCATACGGGAATCTTCTCGGCGATGTTGCGCTTCTCGTACTTGGTCGTTCCGGTGGGGAAGGTGCCGTCGTCGGGGAGCTTGGACACGGGGAGTTTTTCGCCGCGCATGGCGATCATCTCGCCGAGGGTTTCCTTGACGAACTTCGGGGCGTAGGCGGGAACCGGAGCGAGCATGTGCTTGGTCGAATTCGCCTTGCCGACCTGAACCTTGTGCGTGGCGTTGAGGGCCATGTCGATAGCGACGAGGTTCTTCTGGACGATATCGGCGCCTTTTCTGTGGTAGGTCTTCTCGGTGTACTTCTTGATCATGGCGACTGCTTCTTCCTCGGGCAATACGCCGGAGATCTTGAAGAATGCTGTCTGCATGATGGTGTTGATGCGGCCGCCCATGCCCGAGGCCTCGGCGATGGCCACGCCGTCGATCACGTAGAAACGCAGCTGCTTGTCTATGATGCGCTGCTGGACCTCGACGGGGAGCTCATCCCAGACCTTGTCGGCGGGGAAGGGGCTGTTGAGGAGGAATATGCCGCCCTTCTTGGCGTTGGCGAGCATGTCCAGCTTCTCGACGAAGGCGAACTTATGGCAGGCGATAAAGCCGGCCTGGTTGATCAGGTAGGGCTTCTTGATAGCCTTGGGGCCGAAGCGCAGGTGGCTGATCGTATAGCTTCCGGCCTTCTTCGAATCGTAGAAGAAGTAGCCCTGGGCCGAGTTCGGGGTTTCGTCGCCGATGATCTTGATGGAGTTCTTGTTGGCGCCGACCGTGCCGTCGGAACCGAGGCCGTAGAAGAGGCATTCCTTCACGCCGTCGTCGTCGAGGGTGAATTCCTCGTCATAGGCGATGCTGGTGAAGGTCACGTCGTCGTTGATGCCGATCGTGAAGTGGTTCTTGGGCTCTTTCGCCTTGAGGTTGTCGAAGACAGCCTTGGCCATGGCCGGGGTGAACTCGAAGGAACCGAGGCCGTATCTGCCGCCGACGACGGTGGGCCAGCTCTTGAAGTTGGATTTTCCGGCGCCCATGGCTTCGCCGATGGCCGTGCGGACGTCTTCGTAGAGCGGTTCGCCGATGGCGCCCGGCTCCTTGGTCCTGTCGAGGACGGCGATGGACTTGACGGTGGCGGGAATCGCGGAGATGAAGCTTTCGACGGAGAAGGGGCGGAAGAGGTGCACCTTGATCGCGCCGACTTTCTCGCCGTGGGCCACGAGATAGTTGACGGTCTCCTCGACGGTGTCCGCTCCGGAACCCATGACGATGGCGATGCGGTCGGCGTCGGGCGCTCCGACATAATCGAAGAGCTTGTAGCCGCGTCCGGTGAGTTTCTCGAATTCCTTCATGGTCTCTTCGACGATTCCAGGCGTGGCGTCATAGAACTTGTTGACGGCTTCGCGTCCCGCGAAGTAGACGTCGGGGTTCTGGCTGGTGCCGCGGATGAAGGGCGTCTCGGGCGTGAGACCGCGGGCGCGGTGCGCGCGGACAAGGTCTTCGGAGATCATTTTCTTCATCGTCGCTGTGGTGAGTTCCTCGACCTTCTGCACTTCGTGGGAAGTCCTGAAGCCGTCAAAGAAATGGACGAAGGGCACCCTGGTCTTGAGGGTGGCGGCGTGGGCGATGAGGGCGAAGTCCATCACTTCCTGGACGTTGTTGGAGGCGAGGAGGGCCCATCCCGTCTGGCGGGCCGCCATGACGTCCTGGTGGTCTCCGAAAATGGAGAGGGCCTGAGCGGCTACGGCGCGCGCGGCGATATGGAAGACGGTGGAGATCGCCTCGCCGGCGATCTTGTACATGTTGGGGATCATGAGGAGGAGACCTTGCGAAGCGGTGAAGGTGGTGGAAAGCGCTCCCGCCGTCAGGGCTCCGTGCACCGCTCCGGCCGCTCCGGCTTCGGACTGCATTTCCGTGACTTGCGGTATGGTCCCCCAGAGGTTCTTTCTGCCCATGGCGGAAAACTCGTCGGCGAGTTCTCCCATAGGTGAGGATGGAGTGATGGGGTAGATCGCGATCACTTCGGAGCAGGCATGTGCCACATAAGCTGCCGCGGCGTTTCCGTCGATCATCACCATGTTCTTGGAATCAGCCATTGTAGTTCCTTATTTGGGGATGGGGATTAATGGGCTTTTCGGGTCAAGAGCACCCCATGTGGGCACCGCTCGCTGTAAAAAGAAGAATGTGGAGACTGTGATGCTGCAATGCGGAGATCCGCCTGAAAAGCCCCATTAGCGTACAATGAATTCCTGAAATTTTCAATAGACAGTACAGGACTCGCTGACAAATTGTCGCCGGCGAGCGAAGAGCCTTTCAAATTCTGCGCTGTGGTGATTGACCAACGAAACGCCCTGACTATAGTGGAGGTATGAAATTAGCGATTCTCGCGGCGGGACTGGGTTCCCGTTTCGGCGGCGTGAAGCAATTGGCGGCGATCGGCTCCGCGGGAGAAACCCTGCTTGAATATAACGTCTACAACGCGCTTGAGGCAGGCTTCGACAGCGTCGTTTTCCTTATCAGGAAGGATATTGAACAGGATTTTAGGACCCATGTGCTCTCGCGCCTGCCGCGGACCCTGCCCGTGGAATTGGCCTTCCAGTCGCCCGATACGGCGATTCCCGAAAAGTTCGGGGCCGATTTATCCCGGAATGGAAGGACAAAACCCTGGGGCACCGGCCACGCCCTACTCTGCGCCCGCCCTTTGCTCGAAGACGGCCCTTTCGCCGTGATAAACGCCGACGACTTCTACGGCAAACAGGGCTTTAAGGCCGTCCATGGCTTCCTTTCCGGAAGCGCTCCGACGCGATTCTGCCTTGCGGGATACAGGCTGGGCAACGTCGTCCCGGGCTCCGGATCGGTCTCCAGGGCCATCTGCGCCATCGATGCCGAGGGCTGGCTGAAAAAAATAGTGGAGCATACCAAAGTCGAGATCAGGTCGGGGACTATCTATTCCATCCAGTCCGATGGATCGGCGGAGGCTCTTTCGCCCGAACTGCCCATATCGATGAATCTCTGGGGGCTGACCCCCGCCGTATTCTCCGCCGCCGAGCGGCTTTTTTCGGAGTTTCTCTCCGATCCCGCCCACTGGGGCCGGTCCGAATTCTACCTGCCCACGGTGATCGGCGGCATGATGGATGAAGGCGCGGCAAAGGTCATGGCTCTGCCTGTGACCGAGGAGTATTTCGGCCTCACCAATCCCGATGATATTCTGGATGCCAGGAAGGCTATAGCCGAGCGTACCGGGCGCGGGGAATACTCCGAGCCATTGTGGAACGAATACGGAAAAGAGGGGAGGAAACCGCGATGAGCCAGATCATGAAACGATGGGAGGGATTGCCGGCCCTCTTCGATCCGTCGGCGACCGCCCACGCGAGGCTATTCGCCTATCTCGATCTGCCCTGGGAGGCGCTTTCCGCCCTCGATGCCTATCTCGACATGCTTCTGTCCGAGGATCCCTTCGCCGGCAGCGAAGCTTCGGCGATGGACAACCCGCTGATAACGGGCGATCTCCGGATAGGCCCGCGGACGCGCATTGAACAGGGCGTTCACATCGAAGGCAGCGTGCACATCGGCGCCGACTGCGTCATCGAGACGGGCGCCTACATAAGAGGACCGGCCTGGATCGGCGATCGCTGCGAAATACGGCAGGGCGCCTATTTGCGCGGGACCGTGCTCGCGGCCGACGGCGCCGTGCTCGGCCATGCCTGCGAATTCAAGCGCTGCGTCATGCTCGAAGGGGCGCAGGCGCCGCATTTCAACTATGTGGGCGACTCCATCCTGGGCGTAAAGGCTCATATCGGCGCGGGCGTCATACTCTCCAACGTGCGGCTGGATAAGCGTCACGTGAGGGCCGCCCTTCTCGGCAAGGAAGCGGCAGAGGGGCAGGCAGTCACAGGCCAGGCAGCCATAGGCCTAGGCGGCGCCGATGCCCGGGAAAGGCCAACCCTTCTCGATACGGGTCTGGAAAAGTTCGGCGCGCTGCTCGGCGATGCCTGCGAGGTGGGATGCAATAGCGTCCTGAATCCGGGAAGCATCCTGGGGGCTCGCTGCAGGGTGGCTCCGCTCTCGAGGGTAAAGGGCACCTGGCCTGAGGATGCCCTCATCTCGTGATGAAATGCGCCGGCGCCTCTTCAACTATCGTCGAAGAAATGTCATACTGAAAATAATCGTCAACGCGGGCACGATCCGCAAAAGGGACGCCAATGCACGGTGAACACAAAATACTCTCCAAACGAAAGCTTTCCGATGAAGTATACAGGATGGAAATAGAGGCGCCCCTCGTGGCCAGGGAGCGCAAAGCCGGCCAGTTCGTCATCGTCCAGTGCGACGAGAACTACGCCGAACGGATACCCCTCACGATAGCCGACGCGAATCCGGAAGCCGGATCCGTGACGATAATTTTTCAGACCGTCGGCGCGAGCACGCACAAGCTCGCGCTCAAGGAACCGGGCGACGGCGTCGTCCTTCTCGGCCCTCTGGGCAATCCCACTCATATAGAAAAATTTGGCTGGGCGGTCTGCGTGGGAGGCGGCATAGGCCTCGCCCCCCTGCACCCCATCGTCAAGGCGCTGAAAGCCGCTGGCAACAGGGTCACGGTTATTTCGGGAGCCCGCACCGCCGAGCTTCTCATCATGCAGGACGAGATGAACGCGCTGGCCGACGAGAATATCGTCGTCACGGACGACGGGACGGCGGGAAGAAAAGCCCTCGTCACCGAACCGCTCGGCGAACTCTGCGGCCGGACACCTCCGCCCGACATCGTCGTGACGGTGGGACCGCCCGTCATGATGAAATTCTGCGCCGCGACGACCAAACCCTTCGGCATTAAAACCCTCGCTTCCCTCAACACAATAATGATCGACGGCACGGGCATGTGCGGCGGATGCAGGGTATCGGTGGGCGGGCAGACGAAATTCGTCTGCGTCGACGGCCCCGAATTCGACGCGCACGAGGTGGACTGGGCGCAGATGATGACGAGGCTGGGCGCCTACAAAAGCCTCGAGCAGGCGGATCACGACCGATGCCACCTGGAAATGTCGATAGAAAACCTCGAAGCGAAAAACACCGGCGCGGCGGGGACTGCAGGGAAGGCCGCGAAATGAGCCACATGGACACCATATACAACGAGAATAACGCGAGACTCGAACTCGACAGGATCCGATCGATGACGCTGACGCCCAGGGACAGGATGGCGATTCCCGTGCAGGAGATGCCCAACCAGAACCCGGACCTGCGTCGGAGCAACATGGACGAGGTGGCCACGGGCTATTCGCCTGATCAGGCCATGGTGGAGGCGGAACGCTGCCTCCAGTGCAAGAACGCGCCCTGCGTCGCCGGCTGCCCCGTCCGCGTCGACATTCCCGGATTCATAGGGAAGGTCAGGGAAGGGGACTTCGCTGGAGCGGCTTCGGTGATCAAGCGCACGAACCTCCTGCCCTCGATCTGCGGAAGAGTCTGTCCCCAGGAAAAGCAGTGCCAGCTGCCCTGTACTCTCGGCAAGGCGCTCAAGAGCGTCGAAAAAGGCGTCCAGATCGGCAGGATCGAACGATTCGTGGCCGATTACGAGCGGAACTCAGGCCTCCTCGCGCCGCCTCCCGCCGCTGCCTCGACCGGCAAGAAAGTGGCCATCGTGGGCGCCGGCCCCGCCGGACTCACCTGCGCCGTGGACGTGAGAAGACAGGGACACGAGGTCGTCGTCTTCGAAGCCTTCCACAAGGCCGGCGGCGTCATGGTGTACGGAATTCCGGAATTCAGGCTGCCCAAGGCTCTCGTCGCCTCGGAGGCGGGCGTCCTCGAATCCATGGGCGTGAGCTTCGAGATGAGCTACCTCGTCGGCCGGACCCGCAAACTCTCGGCCCTCCTCACGGAGGACGGCTTCAGCGCCGCCTTCATCGGCACCGGCGCGGGCCTGCCCAAATTCATGGACATACCCGGCGAAAACCTCGTCGGCGTCTTCAGCGCCAACGAATACCTCACCCGGACCAACCTCATGAAAGCCTACAGGAAAGGAGAAGCCGCGACGCCTCTCTATCCTTCAAGGAGGGTGGCCGTCCTCGGCGGCGGCAACGTCGCCATGGACTCGGCGCGCATGGCCATGAGGCTGGGCGCCGAGGAAGTCCATATCCTCTACCGCCGGACGAGGGAAGAAATGCCGGCCAGAGGCGAGGAAGTGATCCACGCCATGGAAGAGGGCATCATCTTCGATTTCCTGCGCAGCCCGGCGAGGGTCCTCGGCGACCAGAACGGAAGGGTCATCGGCCTGGAAGTGACGGCCTTCGAACTAGGCGAGGCTGATGCATCGGGAAGGCGCAGCCCCGTGGCCATACGCGGAAGCGAGACGGTCGTTCCCTTCGACACCGTGATCGTGGCCGTGGGCAACGAATCCAACCCCCTCATATCCAGGACGACGCCCGAACTCAAGGTGGATAGGCGGGGCCATATCCTCGTCGACGAAAAACAGAAGACGAGCATCGACCGCGTCTACGCGGGCGGCGACATCGTGCTTGGGGCGGCCACCGTCATTCTCGCCATGGGCGAGGGGAGACGCGCCGCCGCCGCAATAAATGAAGTTTTACAATAATGGCAACTCGAAGGCGGCGGCGAGCTGCGGCTATTAACGAGGTACTACAATGATTGGGAAAAGAGCGCGGCGGCGAGCTGCCGCGGCAATCAATGAGGTTTTGCAATAATGGTTACTCGAAGGCGGCGGCGCGCATTGCCGCCTAAATCCACGCTGGTCTGCCTGGTCCTGGCCTTCGCGGCCGTCACCGCCTCCTATGGCCAAGGCAGGCAGGAAGTGCCCGAAGCGAACGTCACGAGCGCGACTACGACCACAATCACGGCAGCGCCGAAGCCGGTGGCTCCAGCGGCGGCGCCAAACCCAGCAGCCGCGCCGAAGCCGGCGCCCTCTGGCTCCTCCTACCAGACGGCGACCCAACTTTATCAGCGAGGACGCCAGCTCCAGATGGCCGGCAGGGAAGCCGAAGCGGACAAGGTTTTCTCCTCCTCGCTCGCTATGATCGAGAAACTCCTTCCCTCAGACTCCGCCAACCCTGACTTTATCAGCCTCCAGTGCTGGAACCTTTTTCGCTTGGATCGCCACAAGGAAGTCGTGACCATAGGCCAGAAGGCGCTCCAGACCGTCCAGGATTTCAGGATTATGGAGACTTTGGCCGAATCGCTCTACTTCCTCGACCGCAACGAGGAAGCGCTTCAATATTTCGCGGATTATTTCGCGCGGGCCCCCGAGCGCGAGGAAAGAATGTCCAGCGCCTATTATTACGTGGGCGAATGCTACATGAGGCTCAAGAAGTACGAACACGCCGACATAGCCTTTTCAACAGCCGTCACGATGGAAAAGAACATGTACTACTGGTGGTACAGGCTGGGCGCCGTGAAGGAAATACTTGGCCAGTACAAACGCGCCTATGAAATCTACGGAAAGGCACTGGAACTCAACGCGGGTTTCCAGTTCGCCAAGGATGGACGCAGTCGCGTGAAGGCTAAGGCCGGTCTCTGAACTCTCGATACCCAAAGGTTGTACGATGAAGAAGATCAATGCTCTCCAGAACGCTCAAACGATCGCGGCGCCGGCCTTGGCCGCGGTCCCGTCCGCAACAATGTCCGCGGCCGCGGAAATAGCCGAATTCGTCGCGCGCCACGGCGCCGAATACGACGCGATCTCGCGCGACATCTGGGAACATCCCGAAGTCGCCTTCCACGAGGAGCGCTCTTCGGCCATCTATGAAAAGCGCCTCGCCTCCAAAGGCTTCTCGGTGACCGAGTACCCCGAGATGAAGCATTCCTTCGTCGCCGAACGCGGTTCGGGGGGACCCATCATCGCCTTCATGGGCGAATATGACGCGCTGCCTGGCATGTCCCAGGTCTGCGGCATCGAAAAAAAGCCCGCGAACGAGGGAGCCCCGGGGCACGCCTGCGGGCACAATCTTCTCGGAGCTGGCTCTCTCGCCGCCGCCGAGACCCTCGCCCACATTCTCGAAGCGCGGGGCATCCCCGGAAGAGTCAGATATTACGGCTGCCCGGCCGAGGAATCGCTCGGGCGCATTCCCATGGTGAAGGCCGGCCGCTTCAGCGACGCCGACGCCATCATGACCTGGCACGGCGCCGACGTGAACACGCCGCACCGCTATACCTCGAGCGCCAACCTGAGCCTCGTCTTTTCCTTCAAAGGCAGGGCGAGCCACGCCGGCATGGCGCCTCAGGCGGGAAGATCGGCCCTCGACGCCGTCCAGCTCTTCAATTTTTCGCTCGAATTCATGCGCGAGCATCTCAGCCCCGGCATCCTTCTGCACTACGTGATCAGCGACGGCGGCGACAGGCCCAACATCGTGCCGGCGCACGCCGCGACCTTTCTCTATGTTCGCGCCCCGACGGCCGATATCGTTCCCCTCGTCATGAAGCGCATAATGAAGGCGGCGCAGGGCGCGGCCCTCATGACGGAGACGAGTTTCACGTCGGAGATAAAAGCCGGAAAGTGCGATTACAGGCCGAACTACGCCATCCAGGATCTTCTGTACAGGGCGATGGGTAGCCTGCCCCTGCCCGTGCCTACGCCCGAGGAACTCGCCTTCGCGAAAAGCCTCCAGGCGACCGTGGAAAAGACGACAGGAAAGCGACCCTCGCGCCGATCGGCGCCCCGCTCGATTTACTGAAATCGCCCATCCACAGAACGTTGGGCGATTTTGGTGAAGGGAAAAGGATAGGCGGTTCTCTCGATACGGGCGACGTGTCCTATGTCGTCCCGGTGGGGCAGATGAACGCGGCCACCTGGCCTCTCGGCATCGGCGCCCACACCTGGCAGTCCTGCGCGGCCTCCGGTTCTACATGGGCCTTCAAGGCCATGCGCTGGGCGGGCTCCTGCATGGCGCTCGCGGGCTTCGGGCTCGTCACCGAGCCGGAAATCCTCACCGCAGCCAAGGCCGAGTTCAAGGCGAACGCCAGGCCGTACCGATCGACGATGGATCTTTGACGGAGTCGGCAAGCCTCGCGGCGATATCGGCGATGAAGGCCGAACAGTTGCCCTTTATCTTCATCATTTCCGCCATCGCCTCATCCTGGTCGAAGCCCGTCATCCTGCGCCCCTCCACGATCTGTCTGCCCTCCACGAAGACGGACTCGACGTTGTGCGGTCTCATCGCGTAGACGACCGTCGAATACCAATCGTAGACCGGCTGCATGTTGAAGTCGTTCAGGTCGACAATGACGAAGTCGGCGCGCTTACCCTCTTCGAGCGATCCGATCCTGTCGGATAAATGGAGAGCTTCGGCGCCGCCCAACGTGGCGGCGCGCAGGGCTTCCCTGGCGCTCACTATCTCGCGCCTGCCTTCCCTCACCTTCTGCATTTTAGGGAAGAGACCCAGCACGCCTTCCATGTCCATGCCGTTTCCGGACAGGGGGCCGTCAGTGGCGAGACCCAGGGGGACGCCGGCCTTCGCGAGGCGCCAGGCCGGGCAGATGAGGCGGCCCGATTTGGCGTTCGAGGCCGGGCAGTGGGCGACGCGCATGCCGCGCTTCGCCGCGAGAGCAATGTCCTCATCGTCCACGTAGAGCATGTGGGCCGCGAGGAAGCGCGGGGAGAGAAGGCCTTCTATCGAATCGAGATAGCGCAGCACCGAACCGTGGCTCTCCGAAAACTGCCTGTTCTCGAAATCCATCTCGGCCACGTGGATCATGATGTCGGTGTCGAGGCGCTCGGCCTCGTCGCGCAGCAGTTCCAGGTGGGCGCGATCCACGGTGTAGGGAGCGTGCGGGGCGAAGCAGGGATCGATGAGCCCGTCTTTCTTCCATTCGGCGATGAAGTCCTTCGCGTAGTCGATGCCGCCGTAGGCCTGGGCTGCGTCGGGCGCGGCCTGGCCGAGCACGGTCTCCCCGAGGAGGGCGCGCATGCCGGCTTTTTTCGTCGCCTTGGCGACTTCATCCTCGAAATAGTACATGTCCGCGAAGGTGGTGGTGCCCGATCGCGCCATCTCGGTGAGGCAGTAGAGCGTCGACCAGTAGACGAGCTCCGGCCGCACGAGGTCGCGCTCGAGGGGGAAGAGGAAGCGGATCAACCTGTCCTTGACGTCTTCGCAGGCGCCGCGGAAGGCCGACATGGGAACGTGGGTGTGGGTGTTGACGAAGCCTGGCATGAGAAGCTTGCCCGCGGCGTCGACGCGCCGCTTGGCCTGGATGGCCGCGCCCTCTTCGGCGGGGCCGACGGCGCTGATCCGGCCGTCGCGCACCGCGAGGTAGCCTGGTTCGAAGATTCGCCATTCGGGATCCAGGCAGAGGATGACGGCGCCCTCGACGATGAAATCGGCGAGGGCGCCCGGGGCGGCTGGACCGCTCATACCGGCGTCGCTCCGCCCGCGTCCGAGCCCGTCATGACGGGCTTCAGCCCGCCTTTCGGCAGCTTGCCCTCGAAGAGCTTCTTCTTGCGGATGGACTCGCGCCTGTCGCGGATCAGGGTAACGACGATGAAGCCGAGAATGGTCACGAAATAAGGCAGGGCCTGGATGAGTTCGGGCGGCAGGCCGACGTTCTGCAGGTAGGTGGCCATGGCGTCGGTGAGGCCGAAGATCAGGGATGCGAAGATCGCTCCCACGGCGGTACCGCCCGCGACGACCTGGGCGGCGTTGGCCACATAGCCGCGGCCTGCCGCTATTCCGGAGGTGAAGTTGGAGGTGTATCCCATGCTGAGGAAGCATCCGGCGATGCCCGCGAGGACGCCCGAGACGATGAGGGTAAAGAACTTGATATGATCGGGGTCGATGCCCGCCGCCTTGGCCGCTTCCACATTTTCGCCGGTCGCCTTGATTCTCCGTCCAATTGTGGCTTTGTTCATGATGAAATGGACGACGACCACGGCCGCTATCGCGAGCCAGATGACCACGTTCTGTCCCGATATCACCTTACCCAGCCAGGGAATATCCTGGATGAATGGAATCTTGATGAAGGGGAGGGTTTTACTCGCCAGCGAAGAGGAAATTCCCTTGTCTCCCGTGAGGGAGAAGAGGACGAATACCGTTCCGCCCGTCGAGAAGAGGTTGAGGGCGACGCCGCAGAGCACGGCGTTGGCGTCCAGCTTGAGGGCGAAGAGCCCCAGGGTAAGGGCGATGGCCACCGCGGCGAGGATGCCCCCGAGGAGGCCCAGCCAGGCGCTGCCCGTCCAGGAGCTGACGATGACGCCGACAAGGGCTGCCCAGAGCATTGATCCTTCGAGCGCCATATTTTTGATGCCCGCGGATTCAGTGATAACGGCGCCCAGGGTGACGAGGAGAATCGGCGCCGTGGAACGCAGCACGATGAACCAATAATTGGCCGAGGTAAATACGTTTACGATGAATTCGATCATGCCTGGCCTCCTTGCGCCGCCGCGGCGTTAGCCGAAGATTCGGCGAGAAGGGCATTCCTGCGCAGTCTGCGCGCCTTGAAGTAGTTAAGGATTTTATCCGAGGCGAGGATGAGGATGATCATGCCCTGGAGGAGTGTTATGAACTCGAAAGCCACGTCGCCGCGCCTGGACATGAAGTCGGCGCCCACCCTCAGGTAGGCGAGGAAAAACGCCGAGAGGGGCACGAATTTCGGGTTCTTTCGCGCGAGCATCGCGACGATGACGCCATCCATGGCATAGGACGGATTCATCTGCCAGATGAAGGCCCTGTAGAGCCCTGACATTTCCACGGCGCCGCCGAGGCCGCCGATGAAGCCCGCGACAAAGTGGGCATAGAGGGCGACTGTCGCCACGGGAATGCCAGCGTAGGCCGCGAATTTAGGATTCGCGCCGGCTATCCTGATCTCGAAACCCCAGCGCGTCCGGAACAGGAAAATCGACACGATGACGACGAAGACCGCGGCGATGATGAAACCGGCGTGCAGCTGCGTGTTCTCGACGAGCTTGGGAAGGTTGAAGCTCTTCTGGAAGGGCAGGGATGCGAGAATCGTCTGGTCCCTGTCGCGCAGATAGTAGAGGATGATGAAGCTTCCAATAAAGTAGAAGATGTAGTTGAACATCAGTGAGGAGACAAGCTCGTTGGCCCTCCACTTTATCTTGAGGATGGCGGGCAGAAGGCCGATGAGGCCTCCGACGAGCCCGGCGGCTATCATCGCCACCGCGGGATGAATCCCTGGCGGAAGGCTGAGCTTGACGCCGATGGCCGTGGCGACGACAGCGCCGATGTAGAAGCTCGAGTCGACGATCAGGCTCATATACCTCAGTTTATAGATGATGCACATAGCCAGGCCCGTGAAGGTGATGGGCACCATGGCGATCATGAGGTAATAGAAGTTATAAGTCCTTAAAACCGGCCCGAGAAGGAAATTCTTCGTCGATGTGACGGGATCCTTGCTGACGATGAAGATGAGCCCCACGCCCATCAGTATGGAGAAAGCGCCGGCAAGAATGGTGATGAGGGCTGGCTCGAGCTTGTCCCTGTCGGTGAAGAAAAGACGTATCGAACCGAAAAATCCCGGTCTTTTCGTTTTTTTGCTATTCATGGAGCACTCTCCCGATTTCTTCAGGGCTCTGTCTCTTCAGCCCGAGCATATACAGTCCGAGTTCCTTGTCGGTCGTCGCCAAGGAGTCCTCGAAATAGGCGACGATCTTGCCGGAATTCATGACCACGAGGCTGTCCGAGAGGGACATCACTTCCTGCAGATCCGACGAGACGAGAAGAATGGCCTTGCCCGCGTCGCGCATCGTTATGATTCTTTTATGGATGAACTCGATGGCGCCGACATCGACGCCGCGCGTCGGCTGGGCGATCACGAGGATTTCCGCCTTCGCGGTGAACTCCCTTCCGATGACCACTTTCTGCATGTTGCCGCCGGAGAGGCTGGCCACCAGCTGACCTGGGGAATTGCAGCGAATGTCGAAGGAAGAGACGATTTCGGCCGCCGCCTTCGATATGGCTTCCGTTTTGAGGAAGCCGGCGCCGCCCGTGAATTCGGGGGAGAGGTATCGGTCGGCCAGGAGGTTGTCTTCGATGCTGGCCGGCTGCGCCGTACCCACCGTCATTCTGTCTTCGGCGATATGGGCAAGGCCCGCCTTTCTGATCTCTCCCGGCCTTTTATTGGTGACGTCCTGGCCGAGGACGACAACCGAGCCCGAAAGCGTCTTCGTCGATCCCGTGAGGATGCGCACAAGCTCTGACTGTCCGTTGCCGTCCACGCCCACGACGCCCAGGATTTCACCCTTCCGCAGCGCGAAGGAGAGGTGGTCGACGGCGGTGATGCCGAAATCGTCGATATAGGAGAGGTCTTTGGCGGTGAGGACCTTTTCGCCGGGCTTGGCCTTCTTTTTCTCGACCGTCAGAAGGACTTCACGTCCCACCATCTCGTTGGAAATCGTCTGGCTGTCCACTTCGGAAACCTTGTGGGTTCCGATCATGCGGCCGTCGCGCATCACGCTCACTCTGTCGCAAAGCTTGAATATTTCATTGAGCTTATGGCTGATGAAGATGATGGTGTGTCCATGTTTCCGGAGTTGCTCGAGTTCGACGAAGAGTTCGTCCGTTTCCTGCGGCGTGAGCACCGCGGTGGGTTCGTCCAGGATGAGAATCTTGGCGCCGCGATACAGGGCTTTCAGGATCTCGAGCTTCTGCCTCATGGAGACCGAAACGTCAACCACGCGGGCGCGGGCGAAAATCTTGAAGTTGTATTTCTCGGCCAACTCCTCGGTGATCGCGACCGCCTTGTCGAGATCGAAGATGTTGGATCTTCCCTTGTGCGGTTCCTGTCCGAGCACCAGGTTTTCGGCGAGCGAAAGACTGGGCACGAGCATGAAATGCTGGTGCACCATGCCGATCCCCGCCTTGATGGCTTCCTGAGAGGAAGCGAAGGATACAGGTTTCCCTTCCAGGAATAGCTTGCCCGAGGATGGACTCTCCTCGCCGTACAGTACTTTCATGAGCGTGGATTTACCCGCTCCGTTTTCGCCCACGAGGCCGAGGATCTCGCCGGGAGCCACGCCGAAACTCACTTGTTTGTTGGCCAGGGTGCCGTTGGGATACACCTTGCTAAGGCCTTCCGTTTTCAGTATGAAATCCACCGCCGCCTCCTTCGAAACCCGCGGTTGCCGGGATAAATTAGAAAAATGCCCACTCCTCGCAAGAGGCGTGGGCACCGTTCATGTGCAAACAGCTTTGCGGGATTTAATCAGTTCTTGGCCGCGTTCACGGCGTCGCGCATCGCGTTGATCTGGTCCGCGCTCATCGTGAAGGCGGAGGGAATCTTTACGGAACCGGCCTTGATCTCGGCCTGGACCTTTTCGAGGTCCTTCTGGACGGCGGCGGGAATAGCCTTGTTGAAGCCGGAATAAGCGATCGCGCCTTCAGCGGCGCCGATGTACACTTTCTGTCCGCCGAGCTTCTCGCCGTCCATGAAGCGGCTTACCGCCTGGAAGAGGGTGAGGTCGACGCGCTTCATCGTGGAGGTGAGAATCTGGGCTGCCTTGGCGGGTTCGCTGCCGAAGAGCGAAGCCTGGTCGGTATCGACGCCGATGGCGTACTTGCCGGTTTCGGCAGCCGCGTCGAAGAGTCCGAGGCCGGCGCGTCCGGCGGCATGGTAGATCACGTCGGCTTTGTAGGTCCTGATCTGGATCAAAGCCTGGTCCTTGGCCTTGGCGGTGTCGGTGAAGGAGTTGACGTAGTTGTAGATGATCTTGACGGAGGGAGAGACTTTCTGGGCGCCGGCGATGTAGCCGACGAAAAAGTCGTTGATGCCGGTGATGTCGCGTCCGCCGATGAAGCCGATGACGTTCTCGGCGTTGATCTGGGCATTGCCCTTAGTACTGGTCATGAGGCCAGCGAGGGCTCCGGCGAGGTATCCGGCTTCGGAGTTCTTGAACTGCACGGAGTAGACGTTGGCGATGTCGTCCTTGGTCCAGCCGTCGTACATGATGTAGAGGGTCTTGGGATACCTGGCGGCGACTTCCATGACAGCGTTGTTGAAGTTGTTGGAGCAGAGGACGACTTCGTAGCCTTCGGCGCCGGCGTCTTCCAGGGCGGGAGAGTACTTGGCAGCGTCCGATCCGAGTTCGGTGTATTTGGTGGTTACGCGGTCGCCGAACTTGGCCTTGATCATGTCGAGACCGGCTTTGGCGGAATCGTTGAATCCCTTGTCGCCGAGCGATCCGGAGATGAGAAGGAATATGTCCGCTTTCGCCGGGCCCGCAGCCGCGACTGGCAAAGCCATCGCGCAGGCAAGTACGATGCTAAGAACTAGAATGATCTTTTTCATGCAAAGTCTCCTTGTTTCGACGGTTTAGTCGAAATTGTTAACTATCTGAATACCATTATAACGCTTTTCAGTAAAGGCGTGGACTCCCGGTTTTTCGACGAAACACGGCCGGAGGGCTTGGATTTGCGGCATTCGCGGCCGCGAAAAGGGTTCTGGATCCTTGTTGAGGCATTTCCCGGCGGGTATTATATTTTCATGAAAGAAATCCTTGAAACGGCGCTTCGGCGCCTTGAAAGCGATAAGGAATGGCTCTTCGGCCTGGCCGAAAAGCTGCGGACGACGCCGGAACTCGGCTTTTTCGAGCATAAAACGGCCGATATCCTCGCGGGCGAGCTGGAGGCAACGGGCGCGCGGGTGACAAGGGATCTGGCCCTCACGGGAATCAGGGCTGAACTGGGGCCGCCCGGCGCCCCCGCCATCGTGTTCCTCGCCGATATGGACGCCCTGCTCACCCAGGGGGCGCCGGGCGGCGTGGCGCACTCCTGCGGCCACCATGCCCAGATGGCCGTGATGCTGGCTGCCTTCAAGGCCCTGGCGGCCGCGGGACTGCCGGAGCGTGAAAAGGCGCGCATTCTCTTCGTCGGCGCCCCCGCCGAGGAATACGTCGATCTTGACCGCAGGATGGCGCTCCGCGAAAAAGGCGTCTTGCGCTATCTCTCGGGCAAGCAGGAACTTATCCGCCTCGGCGTTTTTGAGGACGCGAGCGTCGTCCTCAAGTATCATTCCATGTCCGACTCTGCCGAACGCCAGGCCACGGTCAACGGCACCCTCAACGGCTTCATGGCCAAGCGTGCCGAGTTCATCGGCCAGGCGGCTCACGCCGGTGCCCATCCGGAAGACGGCATCAACGCCCTCGGCGCGGCGACGATCGCTCTCCACGCCATCCACGCGCAGCGCGAAACCTTCGTCGATTCCGACCACATCCGCGTCCACCCCATCCTCAGCGAGGGCGGAACCACCATCAATTCGGTGCCCTCCCGCGCCCTCCTCGAAACCTATATCAGGGGAGCCTCCCACGACGCGATCGTCGCCGTGGCGGAAAAGGTGGACAGGGCCTTCTGCGCGGGAGCCCTCGCCATGGGCGCCTCGGTGAGAATCAGGAACACGCCCGGATATCAGGCCTTCCATCCATCCCCGGCCATGGGCAAAGTTCTGGGCGAGGCCGCCCTCGCGGTTCTTGAAAGAGGCAGCATCGATTTCGGGGACAGTTCCTTCGCTTCGGACGATATCGGGGATGTCGCCAGCCTCGTTCCCACCTGTCAGCTGGGCTTTTCGGGGTTCAGCGGAACCATCCACGGCGCCGATTTCGCCCCCTCCAGTCCGGAGCGGGCCTATCTCGCGCCAGCGGGGATTCTTCTTCGCGCCGCGTTCGCGCTAGCGGAGAATGGCGGCGCCAAGGCCGCTTCTATAAAGGAAGAATTCGTTCCGTCGTTTTCAAGGGAGGCTTATCTGGCGTCGCTCGACGCCATGTTCACGGAGTCTTCGTTTTCGGGGGCTCGGTTCCGCCCGTAGGCTTCCTGAACCGCGTCCTAATGTAGAGGCGCTCGACCTTTTCGCGCGCCCAGGGCGTCCGGCGCAGGAAAATCAAGCTGGATTTGATGCTCGGATCCAGTTCGAAGCAGCGGATGGTGATGCGCCTGGCCAGGCTTTCCCATCCGTAGTGCTCGACGAGGCGGGTGAGAATGTACTCCAGCGTGAGTCCGTGGAGGGGGTTGTTCGGTTGTTCTTCCGACATGCCTTATAGTACGATGAAAAAGCGGCCCTATGGAATGGGCCGAACCGAAAAAGCTGAGGCGCCCATGCCGCCGCCTTGCCCGGTTTATTTAAAAGGGGAAGCGATGTATAAAGCCGTAGTTTTCGATTTTGGCAATGTCCTCTGCGGGCTGGACAGGATGGCCTTCGCCCGCGCCGCGTCGGTCCATTCTTGTCTTTCGGCCGAGGAATTCGATCGCGCGGTCTGGGATGGAAGCCTCGAACATGAACATGAAACCGGAGTCCTGGATTCGCGCGCCTACTTCAGGCGGATCGGAGAAATTACGGGCCTCAATCCCGGCTACGGCTTCGAGCGTTTCGTCGAGGATTACCTGAAGATCATCCTCCCCAATCCCGACGGAGAGGCCGCTCTCGTCAGGGCAAGGGAACTCGGCGCCAGAACCTTTGTCCTCTCGAACACTTCCTGGCTCCACGCCCGCATGATATTCAACAACGAAATTCTGGCCTCTGTTCCCGAGCTCCATATACTTTCCTATAAAGTAGGCTTCATGAAGCCCGATCCCCGGATCTGGATGAAGCTTCTCGAGTACTCGGGACTAAAGGCTGGCGACTGTCTCTACATCGACGATGTGCGCGCATACTGCGACGCGGCCTCGTCGCTCGGCTTCGGCTCATTTTGTTATGATAAAAATGAGCATAATCTCTCCCATATCATGGAAAATATGTTAAAATAGAAGTGCAAGGTTTTTAGCGGCGCCCTCATCGGCGCCACATGATCCAATGTTATGGAGGTTTCTATGAAGAGATTCGTTCTCGTGGCGCTCTGCGCCCTTCTGGCTTTTTCCGCCTTCGCGGCTTCCAACGAGGTAGTGGTCTACACGGCCCATGAGGAATCCATCATCAACGCCCTGGTTCCGATGTTCGAGAAGGAAACCGGGATCAAGGTCAATTACGTCAAGCTCGCCTCTGGTGATGTCATCAAGAGGGCGAAGGCCGAAGCGGCCAATCCCCAGGCCGATATCATCTGGTCCATCGGCGGCGAGCAGCTGGAAGCCGAGAACCAGATCCTTCAGTCCTATATCCCCAAGGATTGGGACAAGATCGTTCCCGTCTACAAGGTCGGCACCAACTGGCTTCCCTACACCGGCATCATGAACGTCTTCGTCGTCAACACGAAGATGCTCAAGCCTGCCCAGTATCCCCAGAAGTGGACGGACCTGACCGACGCTCGCTTCAAGAAGCTCATCTCCTCGGCTCCCGCCGACAAGTCCGGCTCGGCCTACATGCAGCTGGCCAACGTCATCGCCATCTACGGCGACAAGGGCTGGGACGTCTATAAGGGCATCATGAAGAACATGGTGATCTCTACCTCTTCCGGCGCCGTTCCCAAGTTCGTCAACGACGGCGAGCAGGCGGTGGGTCTCACCCTGGAAGACAACGCCTTCAGGTATGTTGAAGGCGGCGGCCCGGTGGCCATCGTCTATCCGATGGACGGCACGGTAGCGGCGCCCGACGGCATGGCGATTCTCAAGGGAGCGCCGAATCTCGCGAACGCGAAGATCTTCACCGACTGGTGCCTGTCGAAGCCGGTTCAGGAGTACCTGGTGAACGCGATGAAACGCAGGCCGGTGCGCACCGACGTGGCGAGCCCGAAAGGTCTGCCCGCCATGACCGAGATCAAGGGCATTCCCTATGACTTCGGTTGGGCCGCCAAGAGCAAGACCGAATTCGTCAAGAAATTCACCGAAATCAAGATGGACCTCGGCCTCTAAAACTTCATTTTCCGCGCGATTAGCCCGAAGACCTTCTGTCTTCGGGCTTTTTTATACTGGGAAAACGGGGCTATACTGTATCGGCAATGCTGTCCATCAATAGAAAAACGCGCTTGCTAGGCGCCGTGGTTTCGCTGCTCGCACTCTCGGTCGCGGCCGCTGTCTTCCTCCTTGTGTTGCCGGCGAAAAACGACAGTCTGGATGATTCCTCTGAACTTGTCATCTTTTCCCCTCACCCAGTCGATATGACCGAGTACATAGTGCGGGAATTCAGGCAACGCACGGGAATCAAGGTCGAAGTCGTCACCGGCGGCACAGGCAATCTCATCGCCAAGCTTCGAAATCCCACCAATACGCAGAAGGCCGATCTTTTCTGGGGAGGCGGAATAGAGTCTCTTGAGACGATAACCGATCTTTTCCAGGAGTACACAAGTTCAGAGCAAGGGGCTATCGAGAGCGACTATATTTCTTCCCATCGGCTCTGGTCGCCTTTTTCAGTCTTGCCTATAGTCATCATCTATAACACAAAGCTCGTTTCCCGCGACTTTATTCCCAACTCCTGGTCAAGGCTTCTCGATCCATATTTCCGCGATCATCTGCTCTTCGCCAATCCTGTCACCACGGGCTCGGGGTTTACAAGCCTGGTCACCATACTTCAAACGATGGCTGAGCCAGGAGCTCCCGAAGGGGAGGGATGGCCTTTTGTCCGCCGATTCATGTCCCAGCTCGGTACAGTGGGCTTGATAGCAAGCTCGACGGCCGTATACAAATCGGTCTCCGAGGGCGCCTTTTATGCGGGCGTTACCTTCGAGAATTCCGCCCTTTCGCTGAAGATGGCGGGAAAAGATATAGATTTCTGCTACCCGACCGAGGGAACAAGCGCCGTGCCCGATGGAATTGCCCTCCTCAAAGACGCGCCCCATCCTGATGAGGCGAAGCGGTTCATCGACTTTGTGTTGGGGCGAGACGTTCAGTCAATCTTGATGAGCAAATGGTTCAGGCGTAGCGTACGCACGGATATTCCCTCTTACCAGACTGGCCTGGCCGACCTGAACATCATCGACTATCCGATAGCCGAGTCCGCGGCTAAACGAACTCAAATCCTTTCTCGCTGGACGCAGGAATACTCACGATTCCATCCTTGAACTCGCGCGGCGTTACGCCCGCGATTTTCTTGAACACCTGGGCAAAATAGCGGGCGTCCAGGTAGCCGACCAGATCGGCTGCTTCATACACCTTGACCCCTGGATCCCTCAGAAGTTCCATTGCCCGCTTTATGCGCACGTGGGTGAGGTAGTCTACAAAGGTGTAGCCGGTTCCCCTTTTGAATATCCTGCTCAAGTGCCCTGCCGAGAGCCCCAGTTCTCCCGCCGCTTCCTCGATCGAAATTCCCTGAATATAGCGTTCGCCGATGATACGGATCGCTTCGTCCACATAGCTCAGGCATTCCTCATCGAACTGTTTCCGCTCGCTTTCGGCGAAGAATAGAAGTTCCGCCTTGTGGTGCGGGGAACGGGCTCGTATTTTTGCGGCTTTTCTAAGGAGCGACGCTTCCAGCGCGTCATCCTCGACAGGTTTCAGGAGGTACTCGTCGACACCGAATCGCATGGCGCGTCGCGCGTACTCGAACTCCGAGTAGCCGGAGAGAATGATGACTTCCGGGGCTGCCGCGGCCTTCTCGGCCGCGTTCTTGACCAGCGTCTCGATGAAGGAGAGGCCGTCCATCCCAGGCATTCGTATGTCGGTGACGATGATGTCAGGGGCTTTAGCCTCAACGAGGGCGAGGCCTTCGGCGCCGTCGGCGGCCTCGCCCGCGCAGACCATCCCATACTTATCCCAGGGAGTGAGAAGGACGAGCTCGCGTCGGGCGGCCGGTTCGTCCTCCAGGACGATTACCTTGAGCAAGGCTCCCCTCCTTCGGGGGAATAGGGGAGGCGAAGCGTCACGGTCGTGCCCGCTCCGGCGGCGGAGAGGATGGTCAAGCCGTAGCCTTTGCCATAGATAAGGCACAGTCGGCGGTGAGTGTTGAGGAGACCTATCCCGCTGCCTCCGTTTCGCTCGCTGATCGTTTTCAGGGCGGCGGGACTCTCCTGCGCCAGATCGACCGAAAAGTCCAGGGCGCCCTGTTCGGCCTTGGCGAGGTTTTTCTTTATAGACGCGAGTTTTTCCCCATCGATGCCTATCCCATCGTCAGCGATTACGATGGAGAGATCCCCGCCGTCGAGCTTCGCCTCTATCTTCAAGGTTCCGTGGCCCGACTTTCCCTCGAGACCGTGCGAGAGAGCGTTCTCGACGAGGGGTTGCACGATGAGGCGGGGTATCTTCGCTTCGAGGAGAGCCGGTTCGATGGACAGCTCCAGCCTGAACCGTCCCGGCCAGCGCCAGTCCTCGATCGCGAAATAGTCCTTCGCCAGATTTATGCTGTGTCCGAGGCTACAGTAATTGGAGCCCGACCCCGAACCCTCGCGCAGGATACGGGCGAGGCTCGTCGAGATGTAGGCCAGCTCGCTGTCGCCCTTGAGCTTGGCGACTGAGCGTATCGAGTTGAGGGTGTTGTAGATGAAATGGGGATTTATCTGGGCTTGGAGAGCCTTCAGTTCGGCAAAACGCTGGTTGCGCTCCTGTTCGACCTTGCTGTCCACCAACTCGTTCACGCGCGCTATCATCTTGTTGAACTGGAGGATGAGCGTGGCTACTTCGTCATCCTTGCTCGCTTTCGCCACCTCTGGGCATGATACATCCAGCCTTCCATTCGCGACATCCTTCATGGTGAGCGTGAGAAGGTGGATAGGGCGCGATGTGGTTTTCGCGAGCCAGAGCGCGACGGCGAAAAAGATGAAGGCGCTGACTGACGCGACGCCTAAAGCCATGGCGATTATGCGTTGGGCATAATCCTGCACTGCTTTTCTCGGGAAAAACCCCAGCGCGTCGATGCCCATGGCTACCGTCTTTCTCGGCGCGAAATACTGCTTCTGCGCGACGGACTCAGGGTCGAAGAATGAGGCTTCCTTGCGCGAGTCTGCCATATCGTAGATGACACAGTCCGTCCTGTCGATGAAGATGAGTTCCGTCAGCGCTCCTCCCGATTTGGCCGCGAGCCCCACTTTCTCCTCGATAAGTTTATGCTCTATATCGAAAATGAGGTATCCTATCTTCCCGTCTTTGCCCTCTACGATAGTGCCGATGGCGATCGGGACAAGTCTTTCTCCGAGAGGATGGGGCTGAGCGAAATACAGCGTGGATTCAGGGTCGAGGCTGCGCGATAGTTCCCCGAGGATGCCCCATCCTCCGTGGCTCGACAGGACATACTCTTCGGGGAGTGCGGTACGGAATAGCGGGGCCGCTCCATCGGCGGGAATCACGTAGGGCAGGATGCCTGAGCCGCCGGTTACCGATGCCAGAAGTCTGTTGACATCGGATATGATCGCTGAATCTCTCGATGTTCCTTGGCAATACGCTATCACCGCCGGTTCCGCCGCGAGCGCGTGGGCGGTCTTGGCTGTATCGGAGAGCAGGGAACGGAACATTTGGGCCGACATCTCCACCGCCTCGGCCGCTCGATCTCCATAGGTTCGCTCGAGCACTCGCCTCGTCATGAAAACAAAAAGCATGGAGAGGCAGAGGAAGGGGATAAACCCTCCCAGGAAGAAGGCGGTGAGAAGTCTGCCGAAGAAAGACCCTTTTCGGAATTTCATGATCGGAATCTTCTTCGGCCAATTTCGCGGCGATACCTCATGTCGGTGAACATCATAATCCCCTCCGTCAGCCCATGCAAATCATTTAATGGCCGGAATCCCGCCAGGAGCGGGAGAAACGCAGAATTGTCCACATTTTGTCAGAATCGTCATGTTGTGGGCCTGCCGAATCGGCTGGATAAAAGATGGAAGGCTTTTGGCGACCGGCTGCGTAGGCATGCCGCCCCAGGGCCGAGGAGGAGGCGCATCGAACAGTGCGCTGGCTCCGGAAGAATAAGGAGGTTTCTATGAAACGTGAAGGGAAAGGGGTTTGGCAGGCGATCGCCGTCCTGACGCTCGTGGCCCTGTTGGGACTCACGAGCTGCGCCGATCTGTTTTCGTTCATCAACCCGCCGACAGCGACGACGACGACGACGACGGTCACCGAGGTCAAGTACTATAACTTCAGCGAATACACCTACACCGAGGACGGAAAGTCCGGGGCCGTGCTCGCCGATGGCGTGACGCAGTCTAAGTATTCACTCACGAAGACGGCGGATTCCAAGCTGAACAAGCTCTACGTTATTGACGTGGATCCGAGCAAGAACGCCAACATGACGCTCAGGGTCGGGAGGCCGAACGGCTATGTCAACGGTTTGGCGACCGTCGCTCAGATGGCCAACACCATCGACACGACGACCAACCTTACCGTTCTAGGCGGCATCAACGCCGATTTTTTCGACATTATCGAAGTGACCGGCGGCGTTGGCGGCTATACGATGTCCGAAGGACGATGGCTTACGACGGGCGAATTCGGCGTTGAGGGGACCTATACAAGCGGCGCGAATACCTATACCAAACACAAGGGCTGGGCATTCGGAATCAAGGCTGACAGCAGTCCGGTGATTAGCCAGCCGAACGTAACGATGGCCTTCGATTCCTTTACCGGGGCCGCTCAGGATCATGACGACACGGTCATCAGCATCCTGAACCAGCCTCGCGCCGATATCCTCGCGGCGAATACGAACCCCGCCAATCTAAAAAGGGAACGCTTGGATAACACGATAGTGCTCTATACGCCCGATTATGCAGCCTCGACCAAGACGGTCGCCAACGGCATCGACGTGACGTTCAGCACAAGCGACACGGTGAGATCCAATGGCGTGATCAACGGAACGGTCACCGACATCTCCACCGCCGGCGATGCCCCCCTGGCGGCGGGAACAATGGTTCTTTCCGGTTCCTCTGGCGACGGGGTGACGGCTCTCTCCGATCTCGCCGTCGGCGATACGATCAGGATCAGCGTTACTGTCGATGCCGAATGGGCCGATGTGGTGGAAAGCGTCGGCGGCGGCCGGCCTGACGGCGGACCTCTCCTTGTCCAGGGCGGGTCGCTCGCGAAAGCCGACGGAACGCTCGTGAGTACGCTCGCGACTACCGACTATAGCGCCTATGAAGAGTACTCTTCCTGGTACGGCGATAATCCTCGCACCGCAATTGGGTATAGGGCCGACGGCAGCTACTTTTTCATGGTCGTGGACGGCAGGCAAACCGGTATCAGCGCCGGCGCCACGATACCTGAGCTTGCCCAGTTCGCTCTGGATCTCGGCGCCGTAGAGGCGATCAATATGGATGGAGGTAGATCCTCGACGATGATCACGGGAACCGGCGTCGATGGAACCTATACGGTCTATAACACTCCCTCCGCGACTTTCACGGCCGGCTGGGGCGCTACCGATTACGGAAAAGAGCGATCGGACGGCAACGGAATATTTGTCGTGGCGAAATAAAACGTCAATAAGCCAGAGGCGCTCGCGTCCCTGGCTTTCAGGTCCAGCGTGATATCAAACCATGCTGGCCTCAATTCATATAGGGAGGTTCTATGAAACGTCTTTTACTGGCGCTGTTCTGTGTTCTCGCCGCGGCTTCCGCATTCGGAGCCGGCGAAGTGGTGGTCTACACCGCCCACGAGGAATCCATCATCAACGCCCTGGTTCCGATGTTCGAGAAGGAAACCGGGATCAAGGTCAATTACGTCAAGCTCGCCTCTGGCGATGTCATCAAGAGGGCGAAGGCCGAAGCGGCCAATCCCCAGGCCGATATCATCTGGTCCATCGGCGGCGAGCAGCTGGAAGCCGAGAACCAGATCCTTCAGTCCTATATCCCCAAGGATTGGGACAAGATCGTTCCCGTCTACAAGGTCGGCACCAACTGGCTTCCCTACACCGGCATCATGAACGTCTTCGTCGTCAACACGAAGATGCTCAAGCCGGCCCAGTATCCCCAGAAGTGGACGGACCTGACCGACGCTCGCTTCAAGAAGCTCATCTCCTCGGCTCCCGCCGACAAGTCCGGCTCGGCCTACATGCAGCTGGCCAACGTGATCGCCATCTATGGCGACAAGGGCTGGGACGTGTATAAGGGCATCATGAAGAACATGGTGATTTCCACCTCTTCCGGCGCCGTTCCCAAGTTCGTCAACGATGGCGAGCAGGCGGTGGGTCTCACCCTGGAAGACAACGCCTTCAGGTATGTTGAAGGCGGCGGCCCGGTGGCGATCGTCTACCCGACGGACGGCACGGTAGCGGCGCCTGACGGCATGGCGATTCTCAAGGGAGCGCCGAATCTCGCGAACGCGAAGATCTTCACCGACTGGTGCCTGTCCAAGCCGGTACAGGAGTACCTGGTGAACGCGATGAAGCGCAGGCCGGTACGCACCGACGTGGCGAGCCCGAAGGGACTGCCCGCCATGACCGAGATCAAGGGCATTCCCTATGACTTCGGCTGGGCCGCCAAGAGCAAGACCGAATTCGTCAAGAAATTCACCGAAATCAAGATGGACCTCGGCCTCTAGCCGCATTCCTGTCAAAGCCTGGGAGACTTGTAAATTTCCCAGGCTTTTCCCATAATATATAGATAGATACACATATCCTTCATTTATGAGGTTTTCGATGACTTCTATAAAAATTTCCGGCGTGGAAAAGCGATTCGGCGACCTTCTCGCCCTTTCGGATATCAATCTTGAGATCAAGGAAGGGGAATTCTTCACCCTTCTCGGGCCCTCGGGCTGCGGCAAGACTACCCTTCTGAGGACGATCGCGGGCTTTTACCGCCAGGACAAGGGCGATATCTGGCTCGGGGACGAACTCATCAACGATGTTCCGGCATACAAGCGCAATACCGGCATGGTATTCCAGAACTATGCCGTTTTCCCCCATATGACAGTGTTCGAGAATGTGGCCTATGGCCTCAAGGTCCGCAAGCTTCCCGCCAAGGAAATCGAGACGAAGGTGGCCGCCGCCCTTAAAAGCGTCCATCTCTCCGGCTACGAGGCGCGAACGCCCGACAAGCTCTCGGGCGGCCAGCAGCAGCGCGTGGGACTAGCCCGCGCCATGGCCATCGAGCCCCGCGTCCTTCTCTTCGACGAACCCCTTTCCAACCTGGACGCCAAGCTCCGCGTGGAGATGCGCGACGAGATCCGCGCCGTGCAGAAGGCTTTGGGCATCACGGCGGTCTACGTCACCCACGATCAGGAGGAAGCCCTCGTCATTTCCGACCGAATCGCCGTCGTCAATTTCGGCAAGATCCAGCAGGTGGGCATGCCCTGGGACATCTACAAGGATCCGGTCAACCTCTTCGTCGCCACCTTCGTCGGCAAGATCAATGCCCTGGATGTACGGCTCGGCGAGAACCTTCCCGGCGGCATGCGCAAGGCGACCGCTGGTTCCATCGTCTTTGCCGTGCCCGCGGCCGGCACCGAAGGCTGCGTCGAGGCCGTCCTCGCCTTCCGTCCCGAAGATATCGTCGAGACGACGAGCGACGCGAACGCGAACCGCCTCGCGGGCGTCCTGAAGGCTACCTCCTTCCTGGGCACCGTGGCGAGCATGGAGTTGGATCTCCTGGGCCAGAGCATCGTCATCGAGCGCCACAGGCCGAAGAAGGCCGACATACCCGCCATCGGCGAAACGGTCGAGTTCGCGATTCCGACGGAAGCTTGTCTCATCTTCGACAAGAAATCGGGGCGCCGCCTGGATGCGAGGGGGCTTTGATGAGTCTCGGTAAGAAAAAAGCCGACATCTGGTCTCTCATCACCTTCGCGGGCTTCGCGATCGTCGTCATCTTCCTCATCTATCCTCTCTTCGATGTCTTCAGATACAGTTTTGTGGACAAGGAATCGGGAGCGGCGTCGCTTTCAAATTGGAAGGAATTCTTCGGCAGGGCATACTACATGAGGGCTTTCGGCCATTCCATGTTCATCGCCCTCGTCACCACCTTCTTCTCGGCCCTGCTGGGCATCCCTCTGGCCTTCTTCACCACGAGGTACAAGATCAGGGGCTCGAATCTCCTCAACACGCTCTCCGTTCTCGCCCTCCTGTCGCCGACCTTCATCGGCGCCTACTCATGGATCACCATGATGGGACGAAACGGTTTCCTGAGGAATATTTTCGTCTCCATCGGCATCAACCTGCCCCAGATATACGGGCCCATCGGCATCATCCTCGCCGATTCGCTCCAGTATTATCCCTTCATCTCCCTGATGCTCGCGGGCTCCCTCATGACCATAGACCGATCGCTTGAGGAAGCGTCGGAAAACCTGGGGGCACGCTCCTTCAAGACATTCTTCTCGGTCACCATCCCGCTTGTCCTGCCTTCGCTCACGGGAGGAGCCCTCATCGTCTTCATGATGTCCCTGTCGAACTTCGGCACCCCCATGATCATCGGCGGAAACTACCTAGTCCTGCCGACCCTGGCCTACAACATGTTCACGAGCGAAGTAGGGGAGAGCCCGGGCATGGCCTCGACGGTTTCCATAATCCTCATGATGTGCGCCGCCGTCGTCATCGTGCTCCAGACCTGGGCATCCTCGCGCCGCAAGTACGCGAGCATGCTCGTCAACCGCCCGATACAGAAAAGCCTGAAGGGCATCAAATCCTTCCTGGCCCACCTCGTGTGCTATTTCATCGTGGGATTCTCGACCCTCCCGCTGGGCGTCATCGTGTTCTACTCCTTCAGGAATACCTCAGGACCCGTCTTCAAACCCGGCTTCGGGCTCGACAGCTACAGGCAGATTTTCTACGACGTCGGCAAGACGGTGATCAACAGCTTCGTGTATTCCTTCGTCGCGGTTATCCTTATCGCCTTTGTGGGAACCCTGATCGGCTTCGTCATCGCCCGCAAGCGGAACATGGCCGTCAGGATCCTCGATCCTCTCCTCATGATTCCCTATATCGTGCCTGGAACGGTGCTCGGCATCGGCTTCATCGTGGCGTTCAACAGGAAGCCGCTGTATCTCGCGGGCACGGCTACCATCATCATCCTGACCTATTTCATCAGGCGACTCCCCTATTCGGTGCGATCGGCCGCTTCCATCCTGAAGCAGATCGACCCAGCCCTGGAGGAAGCCGGCATCAACCTGGGCTCCTCTCCAGGACGCACCTTCCGGACGATCACGCTCCCCTTGATGAAATCGGGCATAATTTCAGGCGCCATCATGAGCTGGGTCACCTCGATGAACGAGCTCTCCGCTTCGATCCTCCTCTACGTAGGCAAGACGATGACGATGCCGATCAAGGTTTATCTCTCCGTCGCCGATGGCTACTTCGGGACGGCGAGCGCCATGTCGACCATCCTCCTCGTGGTGACGGGCGTGTCGATGTTCATCGTCACCAAGTATTTCAACCGCGGCAGCGATACCTTCATAGCATCGTAATGTATCCGCGGATCGAGTTGTCCGGCTGGGACGACAGTACTTCATGGGAAGGCGGCGGGAGCGATCCCGCCGCCTTTTCCGATATCATCGTGGACGGGAATTTTTTCGCCTCCCTTCGGCACGCGACGACCTTCTATATAATTCGGCATGGCCAGACCGAAGGAAACGCGAGCTTTACGTTCCAGGGCCGGCTCGACTACCCGCTGGACTCGAAGGGCTTGGAGCAGGCCGGGACGGCGGGTGCGTGGCTGGCCGAAAAGCCGATCGACGCCATCGTCTCGAGCCCGCAGAAACGCGCCTCGACCACAGCTTCCATCATCGCCAAAGCCTGCGGATTGGGCGAACCGATTTTTCTTCCCTCTCTTGTCGAGGTGGATGTGGGGTTATTCACCGGCGTGAATATTGAAGCCGCGCGCCTGGAGCATCCCGAAGTATACAAAAAATTCCAGTACGGCAGCTGGGACGCGGTGCCCGGCGCCGAACATTCGCGAAGCATGTATTCCAGGGCTGTCGCCTCCTGGGTGAAGATGAGGGAATTGGCTGAGCGGGGAGCGAAAACCATCGTATGCGTATCGCATGGCGGTGTCATTCAGTGGCTGATCCGATCCACCTTCGGCGCGAAAAGCTGGCTGCCCCTGATGCCGACGTCCAACTGCGGCATCTCGCAGCTGGATATGGAACCAGCGGGGGAGGGCAACCCCGCCTTCATTCAGTGGTCGATGGTCAACTTCAAGGTGCCGGCCATGAGCCAGGGCGTGAAGTCGGTTTTTTGATCAGGCGCAGCCTGTCCTCGCCTATGCCCTGTCCGAATCGAAAGATATCAGTCGATAGAATTCCCCGCGGTTTTTTCGGGTGATGCGGTAAAATCGGCGAAAACGTTCCACAATGTCTCATCGGTCGGAAGCGCCGCCGTATAGGAAAGGGCTTCGCCGGTGCGCGGATGTTCGAACTCAATGCGCCAGCCATGGAGCATGATTCTGCCCGATTGGGAGCTTCTTCTCGCGCCATATTTGAGGTCGCCCTTGATCGGCCAGCCCATGGCCGCGAATTGGGCGCGAATCTGATGGTGTCTGCCCGTAATGGGCTTGGCTTCCACGAAAAAGTAGCGTTCGGTTTTCATGAGAAGTTTATAAGTGAGCTCGGCATAGACGGCGCTCTGCCCTTTCATGGCGGGACTATCTTTTATGGCGGGACTCGCCTTCCTGGCGGAAGCAGCCCTGGCGCCCGGAGTCGTCTCGATTGGCCTGGCTATGGAGAGATTGCGTTTCGGATCGGTGACGATCATGTGTTTCAGCTGGCCTTCGGGTGGAAGCGGTTCCTTTTCGAGGCAGGCTACGTATGTTTTGTGTACTTCCCTGTCCCTGAAGGCTTCTTCGAGTTTTCTCAGGGCTCCCGTGTTTTTGGCGAAGACAACGATTCCCGAAGTCCTTCTGTCGATTCTGTGGGCGGCTTCCAGGAAGGTGTTACCTTCGGGATGGTCTTTCTTGATGAGGGACTGAAGATCCTCGTCGCCGGATTTGTCCTGGAGGACTGGCAGCGGGGACAATTTATTCGCGACGAGAATATCGTCGTCTTCGAACAGAATTTCGTATGGATTCAAGTCTTTCTCCTTGGCCTGCAAAATCGCAGGCCGAGCCCTGCGATTTCCTTATTCCTTCACTCACTTGCAAATTCTTCTATATTATAGTTACTATCCTACCATAAAGTGGACGTATAAGGAAGGATAGCATGAGCATTCATATCGCCGCGAAACCAGGGCAGATCGCCGATCGCATACTTCTCCCGGGAGACCCGCTGAGGGCAAAATTCATCGCGGAGAATTTTCTTGAGGGAGCCGAACGCTTCAATGAAGTACGCAATATGTTCGGATTTACGGGGACATATCAGGGGGTGCGAGTATCCGTGATGGGTACGGGTATGGGCATGCCTAGCCTTTCCATATATGTCAACGAACTCATCAGGGATTACGGCGTCAAGAAGCTCATCCGGGTCGGCACCTGCGGCGCCATGCGCAAAGAGATCAAAATCCGCGACACCATCCTCGCCATGAGCGCTTCGACCGATTCCGCCGTCAACAAGGTGCGTTTCAACGGCATGGATTATGCCCCGACCGCGTCCTTCCCTCTCCTCATGAACGCTTACGAGGCCGCGCGCGAGTCGGGCTATTCCCCCTTCGTGGGGCCCGTCCTCTCCTCCGATTCCTTCTATTCTGAAAATCCGGAACAGTGGAAGTTGTGGGCTAAATTCGGCATCGTCGGCGTGGAGATGGAAACCGCCGAGCTTTACACGCTCGCGGCCAAATATGACGTCCAGGCTCTGGCGATTTTGACGGTGTCCGATCATCTGCTGACCGGAGAGGTGACGAGTTCGGAGGAAAGGCAGACTTCTTTCAGCGCGATGGTTGAAACCGCGCTGAAGGGCATCATCCGCTAGGCTTCGGGATTTTTCTCCTCGGCTATGCCCGATATGGTCTTTTCCATTTCGCTGAGCCAGACATCCAGCTGCTTGAAGACCTCGCTCTTCCTGTCGGAGAGTTCGGAGAGGAGTTCATCCTCGAAGCCTTCGAGCTTCCGTTCCGTGCTGTCATAGGCCGAAGCTTTCAGCGTTTCTATATCCTTGCCCAGCTTCACCAGAGAGCCTCCCAGCGCCGAGGTTTCGGCGGCGAAGTTCTCCTCGAAACGAGTCCGGTGATCTTCGAATGCCTGGCCGAACCCCGCGAATTCTTCCTCTATCCTGGTCTTCGTCGTCTCCATCGAAGCCCTCAGGGAATCTTCGAGAGCCTTGATTTCATTCAACGTCGCGTCGACATCCTTTTTATTCTTTGCCGCGACGAGGATGAAGTCCGATTCGGCTTTTTTAGCCTGTTCCGAAGACTTATCCAGGAGCTCGGCGATCTCGGTAGCCTTTTTCGCGAAAATATCCTCGGCCTCGCCGAGCTTGGCTGTCATGTCCGAGAGCATGGCCTGAGCCTCGTTGCGCCAGTTCTCCTTGAATTCGCCGATGGCCGACCGCAGTTCGCCCACGTGCTGGGCCGTGTCTTTCCCCAGCTGGGACAGCTGGGCATCGGTGGACTGGCTCAAGTCCCTTAATCTTTGATCGAAAGAATTGGTAAGTGTCGCGAAAGCCTCGTCTTCGACCGAGGAGGCTCTTTCCTTCGCGGTGACAAGGGCCTTTTCCAGCTCTTCGTCCACGAGAGCCCGGGCGGTCTGAGCCTGGGAGAAGGCGGCCATCGCCTCATCGCGCGCCGCGTTGAGTTCGGCGGCCGTGTTGGCGAGCCCGTCCTGAAGTTCATTGAGTATGGAATCCCTGAAGGTCTCGATGGTGCGCTGGGCATCCTGGGCGAAACTTTCCCTCAAAAGGGGCAGTTCGCGTTCTATGGCCGTCAGGCTTTTCTTGGCCAGGTCGAGCTTCCTGTTGACGCCTTCGGCGAAGGTCTCGTCCTCATGAATGCGCGAGAGGTTCTCATCCACGCGGGCTGTCATCTCCATGAGTTTCGCGAGGACCTCGTCATATTCCTTGAAGCGGTCGGCGATCGCGCCCATGGCCTCGGCCTTTTCGGTCACCGCGGACTGGGCGGCCTGCAGCTTTTCTAGGGCTATCTTGGCGGCTTTCTGCTGAACGTCGAGATCGATGCCATAGTGTTTCAGCTCTTCGGCTCTCGTTCCGACGTAGTCGCCGAGATCGTTCTGGAGTTTCTCGGAGAGTCGCTTTACCTTCTCGAGGGATCTGTTATTGGCGGTAAGCCGGTGGTAAATGACGAATAAAACCAGCACGATGACGAGGGTGATAAGATTGCCGATCGAAAAAAGCATCAGAATCTCCTGAATGGTGATTACAATTGATTGCAGTATAAAGTATATAGTATCGATGTGAAAGGGTATCTGGGACCGTATGGAACCCGCGAAAAAAAATCTCCGGCCTGCCGCGCGGCAGCCTCGAACCGTCCCTCCCTCATCCTCTTTTTGGCCCTTTTCGTCTCGATCCTGCCCGCGGCGGCCCAGACAATCCACATGCCCGGCAACATCGCGCCCGGCGATCCTTTCCTCTGCTGGATGGCGAGCGACCGTCCCGTCATTTCAGCCTCCGCGTTACTAAAAAGCTCAGACGGAAAGAATCTTTCCTCGGCCGAGTCCTTTTTCATGCCATCGGAAGGCGAGGGCTATCTTTACGGCTTTCTTCTGGCCGTGCCGATAAAAGCCGCCCCCGGTCCCGGAAGCCTCCACGTCTCCGCTATTCTCGATGGAAATGCCGCGGGATCCGATCCGCGGGATAAAGCGGAAGTCAGCGCCGATTTCGTCATAGAGGCGAAAAAGTTCATGAAGGAAGACATCCCCCTGGACAAGGCGAATACGGCGATCCGCGCGAAGCCCGATCCGGCCAAGACGGCAGAATCGAAGGTCTTCGCGGAAATATTCGACTCCAGGGATCCGACCGCCCTTTTTGCCATGGGTCCCATGGTGAAACCCCTTTCCGTCGCCTGGCGCGAGACTGCCGGATTCGGCGACGAGCGCCGCTATATCTACGATGGCGGGGGCGGCGATTCGACGATTCATGGCGGCATCGATCTGGGCGCCCCGACGGGGAGCGAAGTGCTCGCCTGCGCCCCAGGCAGAGTCGTTTTCGCCGGACTTCGCATCGTGACAGGCAACACCCTCGTCCTCGAGCATCTGCCGGGCCTCTTTTCCCTCTACATGCACCTTTCCGCCATCGATGCGGCCGAAGGGGATATGGTGGGCGGGGGCGAACCGATCGGACGCGTCGGCTCCACGGGACTATCCACGGGACCCCATCTGCATTGGGAAATTCGCGTCGGCGACGTTTCCGTGAACCCATATTACTGGCTTTCTCGTTCCCTCCTTTCGCGCCCTCCTCTTGACAAAGATGCCGATTCCAGTAAAATCAAGCCTCCGGCAGAAGGGAGGTGATTACTATCCGGCAAATCGTAGTTGAAGATGGCGAGCCCCTAGAGAAAGCGATTAAGCGCTTTAAGCGCATGGTCGAAAAAGAGGGCATCATTCGCGAATGGAAAAAGCGGGAATACTTCGAGAAACCTTCCACAATCAAAAACCGCAAACAGAAAGCCCTGGCCAGAAAACTCATGAAGAAAACCAGGAAGACCCACGACTCCAAGGGTGGATACTAAAAACTCTCGCCGATAGGCTCAAATTTATCGGCACGGAGCGGGGGATTTTCCCCTATCGAATCTGTAAAAACGAAAGGTCGTCCATTGGACGGCCTTTTTTTTTATGCGAAATCGAGGTATGCTATGCCCGTTCCGGTAAGGAGAGAATCGATGCGCTTTATGGAAATAAGCCGAAAACATAGGCTATTCTCGACGTTGGCCGCGATAGCCATGGCTGCCGCGATGGCTGTTTCCTGCACGGCGCAGTCCGCTCAAGATCCGAACAAGCCCAACCCCGCGCTGGAAACGGTTACGCTCAAAGCAGGCGACGTAGAGCTGATCGCGGAAGTGGCTGATACCGAGATGGAGAGAAACCGCGGCCTCATGTTCAGGAAAACCCTTGCCGACGGCAAGGGCATGCTTTTCGTCTTTGAATCCGACCAGAAGGTGAGTTTCTGGATGAAAAACACCTCCCTGCCGCTCTCCCTGGGCTTCTTGGGCAAGGACGGCAGCATTCTCCAGATCCTGGACTTGACGCCTTTTTCCCTGGATCCTAGGCCCTCGGAGCGGAGCGTGCGCTATGCCATCGAGGTGCCCCAGGGTTGGTTCGCGAGAGCCGGCCTGAATATCGGGGACAGGTTCGAAATTCCCCCGCTCAAGTGATCATATGAGATGCGGGCTTTGACCCTGAGGCCCAAAGCCCTTACCTTATAGGCATATAAAGATTTGGAGTTCTATCTATGCTTGAAGTAGTTACCTACGGCGATCCGATACTGGAAAAGCCGACCGAGCCCGTCACTGAGTTCGACGAGAATCTTGCCGCGCTCTGTGAAGAAATGTTCGAAGTAATGAGAAGAGACCATGGGATCGGCCTGGCCGCTCCCCAGGTAGGTCTTTCGAAACGCATATTCGTAACCAACGTCGACGATGACAAGAAACGGATCTTCATAAATCCGGAAATCGTCATGACAAGCCCCGACCTGGTCGAGTACGAGGAAGGCTGCCTTTCCTTTCCGGGGCTCTATTTCGTGGTGAAGCGTTCGAGCGCCCTGCGCATACAGGCTTTCAATGAAAAAGGAAGACCCTTTACGGTGGAAGCCGACGGCCTCCTGGCCAGGGTGATTCTCCATGAATATGACCATCTCCAGGGCAAGCTGTTCATAGAGAGGATCACGCCTTTCAAGAAGGAGAGAGCCCTTCAGCATTACAAACGAATGATCAAGATGTAGGTCCGACAATCGGGGGGAATCATGAAGGTACTGTTCGCGGGAAGCCCAGCCATTGCCGTGCCCACGCTCCTGGGTATAGCCGAGCGACATCGGATCGTCGGTATCCTTACGAACCCCGAGTCGGCTCAGGGAAGGGGCAAGGAAGTGCTTCCCACCGCCGTAGCGGCGGCGGCTCGCGAAAGCCTCGGCCATGATATTCCCATTCTCGCCTTCGAGAAGCTAGGCTCTGAGGCAAGAGAGGCCGTGGCCGCCTTGAATCCCGATATTCTCGTGGTCTTCGCCTACGGGAAAATTTTCGGCCCTAAATTTCTCTCGCTTTTTCCCCGAGGCGGCATCAATATTCACCCCAGCCTTCTTCCGAGACACCGAGGCAGCTCGCCGATCCAGCAGGCCATTCTCGACAAAGACGAGGAAACCGGCGTATCCATCCAGGGACTGGCCCAGGAAATGGATTCGGGCGATCTCTTCGCCGTGGAAAAGATCACCCTAACCGGAAGGGAAACGGCGGGGACGCTCTCTGAACTGTGCGCGGCTATCGGAGCGCGTCTCGCCCTGGATGTCCTTGAAGCCATGGAGGCTGGGGAAGCCTCGGCTGTCGCCCAGGCGGGAAGGCCGACCTACTGCAGGAAAATCGCCAAGGAAGACGGGCTCATCGACTGGAACCTGCCTTCCGCCGACATCGACGCCCGCATCCGCGCCTTCGACCCCTGGCCGGGCGCCTATACCTATCTGGAGGGGCAGCGCCTCAATCTTCTCGAGGCTAGAGCCTTCGCTGAAGGCGAATTCCAGCCGGCTGGCGAAGCATTGCCCAATGTAACCGCCGGCACTATAATCGGAATGGATAAGGCCAGAGGTATCATGGTGAGGACGGGCGAGGGGTGGGTAGCCCTACGACGCCTTCAGTTTTCGACGCGCAAAGCCTTGCCATACAAAGACTTCGCCAACGGAATTCGGAACCTGGCTGGCCTTCGGTTCAGCCAGCCGCCACAAACTAAGGATAATTTTTAGAAATGGAAAAGAACGAAAAGAAACCTAGAAGAAAATTCGCGCTGCCGCGCTTTGATTTTTCCACCTTGACCAGGGAACAGAAAAGGGCTTTCTCTCTCTATGCCGCGCTGCTCTGCGTCGCGCTGCTCCTTGCCACCATCATCGTTTTCTTCGCCGTATTGAAGGGACCGGAAAAAGTCTTGGTTCCGGACGTGAGGGATATGGAGCTGGCCGACGCTCTCGTCAAGCTTCAGGAGAGGGAACTATATCCAAGGCTTACCCTCCGTTTCACCGACAATCCCCTGGACAAGAATACCATCCTAGAACAGTCGCCCCGATCGGGGAGCATCGTAAAGGCGGGAAGAAGAATCAACCTGATCGTCAGCAGAGGCGCCGTGCTCGACAAGATCGAAAATTATATCGGCCAGGACCTCGAGACGATGAAGCTCCAGCTTCAGTCGCTATTTTCCTCCTCCAAGCCTCTCGTGACCGTGCGCGATCCGCCCATTTACCGCTTCGACGAATCGGCGGCCGGAACCATCCTGGAGCAGAAACCCCTGCCCGGCGAACAGATCTCGGGACCCACCGTTCTCGAGCTCGTCGTCAGCAAGGGGCCGGAAAGCCTCAAGGCCAAGGTTCCCGACTTCATGGGACTTTCCATGTCCGCTGCGGTCGCCGCCGCGGAGAAGACGACATTGACCGTGGATTTTTCCATGCGCCAAGCCAAAGCGGGCGAAGCCCAGAACAAGGTGGTGGAACAGCAGCCCAAGGCCGACGCCGAGATCAAGGTGAGCGACCGGATCAAGGTCGTCCTCTCTTCGCCCGCGTCCGCCCAGGATATCGTCAACGGAATCTATGTCTACACACTTCCCGAGTACCCCTATCTCGTGCCTGTCAAGCTTGAGGCCATAAAGCCCTCGGGGCAACGTGTTCTCGTCGCCTCGCTCAAACATCCGGGCGGAAATTTCAGCGTGCCTTTCTCGGTTCCCGCCGGCAGTAGCTTCGTACTTTCGGTTCTCGATCGCGAGATCGCGAAAACGGAGGTAAAGAACCAATGAGCGATCAAGATGAGAATCTTGCACCGGCTGATGAGGATCTGGTGCTGCCGATCGAAATCGTCCATCTCTATGTCTACGACATAGGCCGTTCGGTCGATCTCAAGAAAGCCGCTTCGAAGATACCGGCCTATCCTGACATAGGATTCGGCAAACGCAGGGATACGCCATCGTCGCTCACCCTGCCCAAGCCTCTCGTCCTCACGCTGAGCACGGAAGAATGCGACGCCAAATGCTTCGAAAAGTTCACGGCAGTAGCGAAAATCTATGACGATGGCGCCCTCACCCTCGTCGTGCGCTACAGGACGCATTCGACCTTCAAGAATCTCGCCTCCAACGCAAACCTCGCGGTGAGCGACGTGAGCGGGTCTGAATCTTTGGACCAGTTCGCCGATTCGAGTTTCCAGATGGTGGTGAACGCCATAAAAGACGCCGTGACGGGACTCAAGGAAAACTGGGTCTTCGACAGGGAAACCTATACCGCCTTCTGCATCCTGGACTGCCCGGCGGAAAGTCCGGAAAAATTCCTCTACCAGAACAGGGAAGTGGCGGCCGCCCTCCTCGCCGGCGAGGAACCGGGCGTCCTCCACGACAGCCAAGTCAAGCAGATTCTCGAAAAGCCCCACAGCTATCGCAAGAACGACCTGGCCATCTTCGACTTCGACCGCTGCATCATCATCGATCCCTCGCGGGATTACGAGGACGTGCTTCTCATCGCCGAGCACGCCAATTATCGACTGATCGAGCTCCGCGCCTTGGACTCTCTCCTGGACAAGTGGCTGGACGAGGCCGAAAAGGATATCCGCAAGATATACCTGAGCGGCGGCAAGACGCGTTTCGGCCAGCGCGCGGTGAAGATAAAGCTGGGAAAATTGCAGACCCTGCGCTTCGACGCGCTCTTCACCTTGGAAAACCTCGACAATTCGTCGAAAATCATCGGCGACTACTTCCTTGGCCTTATTTATGAACGTCTCTGTTCGATTTTCAATACGGAAAGCTGGAAAGTGTCGGTCGCCAAACGTCTCGACGCCTTGCAGAACGTCTACGAACTGCTCAAGAACGATACGGCGGAACGGAGAATGCTCACGCTGGAAATCGTATTCATTGTCGTCTGCATTGTCCTTCCCGTTATCCAGATCGTTCAGGTGATGGTGGCGGGATAACTCCCAGGAGCGGCTCTATGCGCGGTATTTATCCCCTTTCGGCGGGCTGGCTATTCCTCGGTTCCCCTCTGGACGAATCCTGGCTGGGCGATGCTTTCTCCCCGGCCGACTGGGAATGCGTGGACCTGCCTCACAGCCTGCTGGAACTCCCCTTCAACCATTTCGACGAAAGATCGTATCAGAAAAAGGGCTGTTACTCTCGCGACTTCGAAACCCCCAAGCTTCCCGAGGGCGGAAGAATCTTCCTGGATTTCGAGGGAGTCGCCGTATCCTGCAAAATCTGGCTCAATGGGCGAAAAGTGGGAAGCCATTCCGGGCCATACACGCCTTTCTCCGTGAATATCGACGAGGCGGTGAAGCCCGACGGCCTCAACCGGCTTATCGTGGAAGTCGACGCGCGGGAAAATCCGGGCATCCCTCCCTTCGGCGACGTCGTGGATTACCTCGTTTATGGGGGGATCTACCGGGCTGTCTCTCTTCGCGTCCAGGAAAAAGCGTATATCGAAAGAATCCATGCCCGTCCCCGGGTAGGGGAGGCGCCCGAAGGAGCGGCATCCGATGGGACGGCCCAGGAAGCCCGACTCTCCATCGACGTGACGATGGGAGGCTCGGATTGGTCGGGAGCGAATATCCTGGCCAGGCTCGCCAAGAATGGAGCGGTCGTAGCCGAGGCCTGGAAGGAAATTCCCGGCGCCGGAACCGAGTGGGAAAGAGAGCTTCGGCTCGATTTCGACGGCCTGAGCGGGATAAAGCTTTGGGATATCGATTCGCCCGAACTCTACGATCTCGATGTGATCCTTCGGATCGGGGACCATGACGCGGACAGCCTGAAAGAACGCATCGGATTCAGGGACGCGCGCTTCACGGGACAGGGCTTTTATTTAAATGGTAGAAAAGTATTCCTGCGCGGCCTGAACAGGCATCAATCCTGGCCCTATGTCGGCTATGCGATGGGACCGGGGGCGCAGCGCCGGGACGCCGAAATCCTCAAGCGGGAACTGGGACTGACCATCGTGCGCACCAGCCACTATCCGCAGTCGAGACATTTCCTCGACGCCTGCGACGAACTGGGACTCCTCGTCCTGACCGAACTCCCCGGATGGCAACATATAGGCGACTCGGCATGGAAGGACCAGGCCCTGGCCGACTTGGGAGACCTCATCCGGCGCGACAGGCATCACCCCTCGATAATCCTTTGGGGCGTCCGCGTCAACGAATCGCCGGACGACGACGAGCTTTACGCGAGAACCAACGCGCTGGCCGCCGCCCTCGATCCGGACAGGCAGAGGGGCGGGGTGCGGAATTTCCGGGGCAGCAGGCTTCTGGAAGATGTCTATACCTACAACGACTTCACCCATGACGGCGGCAAGCTCGCCATAGCGTCGCCGGCATCCGTCAAGGGCAAGAGCAAGGACGCGCCCTATCTCATAACCGAACACAACGGCCACATGTTCCCGACGAAACGCTACGACCAGGAAGAACGGCTCGCGGAGCACGCCCGGCGGCACGCGCGCGTTCTCGACGCCGCGATGGGCGATTCAGCGGTCTCCGGCGCCATAGGCTGGTGCGCCTTCGATTACAATACCCACAAAGACTTCGGCTCCGGCGACAGGATCTGCTATCACGGCGTCGCCGACATGTTCCGGATACCCAAGTACGCGGCCGCGCTCTACGCGAGCCAGGCTGATCCGAAAATAAAAGTCATCCTCGAACCGGCGACGCTTTTCGCCAAGGGCGAGCGGAGCGCGATGCTTCCTTTGCCCGTAGAAGTCTACACCAATTGCGATGCCGTCGATCTCTATCGTTCCGGGGAGAAAGTTGGGCGATTTCTGCCGGACCGGAAAACATATCCTCACCTCGAACATCCGCCCGTGACGATGGACGATTTCATCGGAGATCGGATCGACAGGGAAGGCTTCGCCACGAAAGACAAGGAGCTTTTCCTCTCGCTGGCGTCGGAAGCCATGAAGAAGGGCGCCGCGAACCTGCGGCCGGCCGACAAGCTCCGCTTCCTCCGCCTCGCCCTCAACCGGCGCATGAAACTCAAGGACGCCGAAGCCCTTATCCTGAAGTATGGAATGGCCTGGGGCTGCCCCGACGATGTCTTCGAGCTGGTTGGAATCTTCGATGGCGCCGAAGTAGCGCGCAGGAGATACGGCGCCGACGCTTCAGCCTCAAGGCTTGAACTGACGGCCGACGCAACCGTCCTCCATGTCAGGACCGGCGACGAATGGGATACCCAGCGCGTCACGGCGCGCGTTCTCGATCAGTATGACAATCCCTGTTCATTCATCTTCGAACCGTTGCGGATCGGAGTGTCTGGCGCGGGCAGGCTGGTCGGACCCTCCGAAATCAGCTTCCTGGGCGGTTCGGCCGCCTTCTGGATCGCTTCCATCGGCAGGGAAGGGGAGATCGTCGTCAAGGTCTCGAGCGGACGTTTCGGCGCGAAAAAATTGAGCATGAAAGCGGAGATCGCCCATGATGGACAATGAAAACTCCCGGACCGCGCCCGGCCCGGCCGCGGCCGCGACAGAGAAGGCGGCGGCGGCGCCCGACCTGGCCGATCTCTTCCTATCCCTCGATACCATCGGAAGCGCCCTGTCGACGGGCATGAGGATCGAGCGGCCTTCCGGCGAACTGCTGAAAAGACTGCGCTCCGCGTCCATCGCGGCGCCTGGCTCGGCGCCTGGCGTCGCTTCAACCCCCGCAGCCGCCGCTTTTAAGGCCCCCAACGTGACCGCCGCAGCAGCAGCACCGCCCAACGAAGAGGGAGAGACGCTCGAAACCTTGGGGCAAAAGGCTCTGACCTGTGCCCGATGCGTTCTCTCCAGCGCGCGCAAAAACGTCGTGTTCGGCCAGGGCGTCGCAAAGCCCCTGGTCCTGGTTGTGGGAGAAGGCCCGGGAGCCGAGGAAGACAGCCAGGGCCTCCCTTTCGTCGGCGCTTCAGGCCAACTCCTCGACAAAATGCTTTTCTCCATCGGGCTCGACAGACGGAAAAACTGCTATATCGCCAATGTCGTGAAATGCAGGCCTCCCAACAACAGGGAACCGGCGCCCGACGAAAGAGCCGCGTGCATGCCCTACCTGCGCCAGCAGATACGCCTCCTTTCCCCCAAGGCCATCCTCTGCGCGGGCAGGACGGCGGCCCAAGCCCTCCTTTCCACGACGGAAGGCATAAACCGGCTCAGGACCAGAATGCACGAATATGAGGGCATCCCCGTCGTCGCCAGCTTCCATCCATCGGCCCTCTTGCGGGATCCGACGCTCAAGCGTCCCGCCTGGGAAGACCTGAAACGGCTGCGCGACCTGATCGACCATGACTGAAGCCGCAGAAAGCCCTGACCGGGCGGAACCGGAAGCCCGCGCCGATGCCTATGTGCGCATAGCCTTTCCTCTGCCCATCGACGATACCTATTGGTACAGAAACGATGACGAGAAGCCGGCGAGGATGGGATGCAGGGCCGAGGCTCCCTTCGGGAGGCGCGGCCTCGCCGGCTTCGTCGTCGAGACGGCTCCGACCTGCTCCCTCGATCCAACCCTCATAAAGCCGATAAAGCGAGCCGTCGACACCGAAGCGATTTTCGCCGAATCCACGGTCCAACTGGCCGCCTGGGTGGCGCGCATGTATTTCTGTTCCCTGGGCGAAGCCCTGGGCTCCATGCTGCCGACGGGGAGGAGGGAAAGCCTCCAGTCCTATGCCGAAATCGAGGATTTCCAGATCGGCGACAAGGCGCTTGCCCTCATGGAAGAACAGCGCGCGGCCCTCGATGGGATTCTCGCTTCCGAATCGGGTACCACCTACCTCTACGGGCCTACCGGGACGGGCAAAACGGAAGTCTTCCTGCAGGCCGCCGAACGTACGCTCGCGGCGGGGCGTTCCGTCATCTACCTCGTGCCGGAGATTGCCCTGACCGGCCAGGTCATCCGCTCGGCCAGGCAGCGTTTCGGCGACGACTGTGCCGTCATCCACTCGCGACTGACCCCATCGCAGAAACTGTCGGAATGGCGCCGCATCCTCAAGGGAGAAGCCCATATGGTGATCGGCGCGCGCAGCGCCATTTTCGCTCCTGTTCAGAACCTGGGACTTCTCGTCATAGACGAGGAACACGAGGGAAGCTACAAGGCCGGCAACGCCCCACGCTACCACGCGCGCCAGGTGGCCATGTACCGCGCGGGCAAAGAGAAGGCGCGGCTCATCCTGGGAAGCGCCACCCCTTCAGTCGAAGCCTGGCATTCCTGCGAGACAGGCGCCATGAACCGCCAGACCCTGAGCCAGCGCCCAGGCGGCGGGGATTTCCCGGAAATCGAAGTGGTCGACATGAGAGCCGAAGCCTCGACAATCTCCGAAAGGCTGAAAAAAGCGCTCATCGAAACGAAGGCCGAAGGACGGCAGTCCATCCTCTTTCTTAACCGCCGGGGATTTTCCCACTTCTTCGTCTGCGACACCTGCGGCGCCGAGCTCAAATGTAAACATTGCTCGGTCGCTCTCACCTATCACAAAGAGCAGAACCAGCTCATCTGCCACTACTGCGGTTACCGGACGACGCCCCCGAGCGCCTGTCCCGAATGCAGTTCCCTCGACATAGGCTGGCGCGGTTTCGGAACCGAACGCATCGAGGAAGAAGTGGCCGAAATGTTTCCCGACTGGACAATCAGGCGCCTGGATGCCGACACCGTATCGAAGAAAGGCTCCCTCGAATCGACCCTTGAGGAATTCAGGAGCGGAAAAATCGACATCCTCCTGGGCACCCAGATGGTCGCCAAAGGCCTGAACTTCCCGGGCGTGAAGACCGTAGGCGTCGTCCTTGCCGACGCGGGCCTCAACCTGCCCGACTTCCGCGCCGCCGAGCGCGTCTTTTCGCTCATCGTCCAAGTGGCGGGCAGGGCGGGGCGCTACGATCCCGACGGGCGCGTTTTCATACAGACCTTCAGGCCCGAAAACCCCGTCATCAGGCTAGCCTCGACCCTCGACATGCAAGCCTTCTATTCGGGCGAACTCGTCCTTCGCGAAGCCCAGGGTTTCCCCCCCTTCTCCCGCATGGCGCGCATCGTGGTCCGATCGCGGGAGCGCGACCATTGCGTGGGGGCGGCAAGGGAGCTCGCGCGGAAAGGCGCGGCAACCCTCCCCGCCGACGTGGAACTGCTCGGTCCCGCCGAATGCGCCCTCGGCATGATAGCGGGTTCGCATCGCTGGCAGATCCTCCTTCGAGCGACAAGCCTCGCGAAGCTCCATGCTTCCATGCGCTCCCTCCTTGGCGGCTACAAGACCCCATCCTCGGTCCGCCTCGAAGTGGACATAGATCCCGTACAGCTCCTCTGATCCCACCTTAACAAAGTTTCGTGACGAGCATCTTTCTTATCATCTTGTGAAAAACCCCGGCTGGATGCTAGGATGGGCAAAACCTCACAGGAGCGAATATGGTCATACTGACACTGAACTGCGGATCTTCTTCCGTCAAATACCAGGTGTACGACTGGGACAATAAAGACATCCTGGCCACCGGCATCGTCGAACGCGTCACCATCGGCGGTTCTTCCATCACGCACAAGGCGCGCGGCAAAGCCGACTACGTCGTCGATCACGAATGCCCGACCCATACCATCGCCATACAGCTCATCCTCAATACCCTCGTCGATCCCGAATACGGCGTCATATCCGACATGGGTATGATCAAGGCGGTCGGCCATCGCATGGTTCACGGCGGCTCGCGCTTCGCCCGTTCCTCCATCATAAACGACGAATTCCTGGCCACCTTCCGCGAACTCATCGACCTGGCTCCCCTGCACAATCCCGCCAACCTGATGGGCGTCGAAGCGGCGCGCGAAGTGCTGCCCGATGTCCCCCATTGCGCCATCATGGACACCGCATGGCATCAGACCATGCCCGCGTCGAGCTACATGTACGCGCTCCCCCAGGAATGGTACGAAAAGCACATGGTCCGCCGCTACGGCTTCCACGGAACCAGCTTCCTCTACAACGCCAAAAGAGCCGCCGTCCTCCTCGGCAAGGATCCCTTCGAGACCAATGTCATCACCGCCCATATCGGCAACGGCGCCTCCATCAACGCGGTGAAGAACGGCTGCTCCTTCGATACATCGATGGGCCTCACGCCCCTCGAGGGCCTTATCATGGGCACGAGGTCGGGCGACATCGATCCCGGAATCATTTTCCACATGATGCGCAGGACGGGCATGAGCGCCGCCGACGTCGAGAAGAAGCTCAACAAGGAATCGGGCGTCCTCGGCATCACCGGCAAATGGGCCGATCGCCGCGACATCGAGCTGGCTGCCGAGAAGGGCGACCCCATCGCCATCCTCGCCCAGCAGATGGAGAGCTACAGGATCAAAAAATACATCGGCTCCTATTACGCGGCCCTCGGCCATGTCGACGCCCTCATCTTCACCGCCGGCGTGGGAGAGATGGGCCCGGCCATCCGCCATCTGGCGACGCAGGGACTCGAGGAGATGGGCATCGCCATCGACGAGAAGAAGAACGCCCTCGCCAAGTGCCGCAACGCGGAACTCGACATCACCGGCCCCGGCTCCAAGGTGAAGGTCTTCGTGATCCCCACCGATGAGGAACTCGTCATGACGGAAGACGCCTTCGCCCTCATGAAGGGCACCTACGATGTCCATACCAACTACCACTACTACTTCGAGAACAGGGACTACGTGAACAAGGCGCGCGCCGAGGGCCTCGAGCGAGACCTCGCCAAGAAGCCCTGGCTCAAGGACATCATCGCCCAGATTCCCTGATCGTCCGTTTCCGTTTCGCGCCGCTTTCGAGCGCCATGAGGGGTGACCTGGATTTTCCCGGTCGCCCCTCATTTGTTATATTTGAGCGCTCCGGCGCATTTATTCGCTTTTTTTACGTTATTAGTCTATAATTAACGCATATTCTGATGGCCTCATCAATAAAGTCGAATTCTTTCGATACTTATCTAACAAAATATGAAAGTATTTGACAGATTCTGACTTTTTGTTTAAAAAACTTGAATAAAATGTGCTTGACACCTAAAATTTTGCCGATATATACTCTAACGGAACCTAGGAAAGGGGATTACCGAGCCGTCGGCGCGGCCCCCTTCGAAATTGCAAGGAGGACTTCTAATGAAGAAGCTTATCGTCCTGCTTCTCGCTTTTGCTATGGTCGGCGCCGTATCCGCCCAGGTAACGACCGCGATCACCCTCGAGGGTAACGTGACTATCGTTGACCAGGCTGGAAATTCGGTATTCAAGCCCAAGGGTAACGGCTATGATCTGTTCACGCTCTCCGCGAAAAACAAAGATGGAACGTACGGTTTCTCCATCACTGATCAGAATATTCTGAACGGTTTTGCAAAACTGTATGCGTCTCTGGAGCCCTCCCTTACTGCCGACGTAGAAGCCATTCGCGACTGGAACGTCTGGGCGACCGGAAAGTTCGCCAAAGTCATCGCCGGTAACCTCCGCAATGCAGATTTCCGCCTTGGCCAGGCATATCAGGGCACCGATTATCTCGGCGCTACCGATCGCATCACCGGCTACGGAGTCTTGATTGAGACCCTCCCGGTCAACGGACTCTCCTTCGGCGTCAATCTCCCGATAGGAACCACCTCCGCCAAGTTCGTTGACGTTCTCCAGAACGCCGACATCGGCGCCAAGTACGCCAAGGACGCCATCACCGCATTCACGATGGTAAACCTCGACCTCGTGGCTCCCGCTGCCACGATCATCAACGCTGGCGTGAAATACACCGGCATCAAGACTCTCCCCATCACCGCCATCTTCAAGGGACAGGTCAATGCCAATGACTACAGGGCTTCCGTTGGTACGGACTTCACCGGCGTTGACAAGCTCGACCTCTATGTCGAAGCCGATGCCAAGTTCGGTGCCGCATTTGGTTACACTGTGTTCGCCGAAGGCGACTACGCGGTCACCGATAAGCTCACCGGCATCGTCGGCGGCAAATACGGCGACGCTGGCTACGATGTGTATGCCGAAGTCGACTATGCTTGCCTCCCCGGCATGACTGGTATCGGCGTTGTCGGTTATGATGGCGCGCTCTATGCTGCTCTCAAGCTCTACTACAAGGTTGCTCTCTAATCTAGAAGGCTAATCAAGTAGAATTGCCGACCCCATTGCGGGGTCGGCTTTTTTTTTGTATAACGGTGACATGAAATTGACAAAATCCTGTCTCCTTATCGCATTGTTGGGCATGGTTTTTTTAGCGTCTTGCGCTACCGTCCCCGAGTACAATCCATCGCTGCCTCAAGTGATCATGGCTAGAGCGGAATCGGCGGATTTCAGTCGTTACGGTCAGAGCTTTGAATCCAATCCCTATCTTGAACCCAAGACGCTTCTGCGAGGCAAGTTGAACGAGTTTTTCATTGTAAAGCTGTCGCTCAATCTTCGGGAGGAAAGTCGGATCGCGATCATCGCGGAGGCCTTTGCTCCGGATGGAACGAAAGTGGCAAATTCATACGATCAGGATGGATTCAAGGATTTTTGGACCTTCGCGGGCGGTAGCAATGCTGAAGGCAAGAATTTCAATAAACAAATGAACACTATTGCCCAGACTTGCGTACCTTCAATGCAGTTTATTCAGAAAGCCGGACAAAGAACTATGTTCTTACCGATGGTCGGCAAAAACCCAATCCCCCGCCCAGCCACTATTTATATTCAGGTTTCCACCGGCAGCGGCGAACCCACCATTTTCGAGTACAAGCTGGAGTGAGTTCGAGCCGTTTAATCCTATTGGCGGGAGTATTGTAGCATTCGACAATCGTCAGGATGATTTCTTATCATTCTTGTTCTTTGCTCGTCAAACCATTCCTCGCGGCGAAAAGCGCGGTCTGAATCCTGTCCCTGAAGCCGAGCGTCGTGAGAATGCTCGAGACGTAGTTCTTGACCGTGCCTTCGCTCAGCGACAAGATATCGGCGATCTCCGAATTCGTCGCCCCTGTCCCAAGAAGGCTGAGCACCTTTTGTTCGCGCAGGGTGAGAAATTCATATTGTTCAAGCGCGTTCGAATCCGAGACCGGGTTTTTCCCCGAATCCTCTTCGTCCTTGAGCGATCCGAGCAGCTTGTTTATGACCTCTCCATTCGCGAGGAAAACCCCTTTCACGACCTGCTTGATTGCCCGCACGAACTCCTCGCTCGGCAGATCCTTGAGAAGATAGCCCACCGCACCCGAACGGAGCGAACGTACGATGTATTCCCTGTCGTCGAATGTAGTGAGCATGACAACATACGGAACGATTCCTTCCGCGCGTATCCTCTCGAGGGTGGAGATGCCGTCCATGACCGGCATCTGGATATCCAACAGGCAGACATCGGGCCGAAACTCGCGGGCGAGGGCGAGGGCTTCCTTTCCGTTCTCCGCTGTCCCGATCACGGCAATCTCCTCGTCGAGTCCCAAAAGCGAGGCAATTCCGTCCCTGACAAGTCTCTGATCGTCGACCACGAGAACCTTTATTTTCCTACCTGTCGATGTCATCGGCGCTTCCCCTTCCGATCAAGGCTACGGGATCCTTCGGCATGCTTAACTTCAATGTCGTTCCATGGCCGGCAGACGATTCGACAGAGAAAGTACCCCGAACGAGCGCTATCCTGTCGGCAAGGCCCGTGAGTCCGTATCCCGAGAGTTCCTTGCCTTTGCTTCCATGCTCATTCGAATCGAACCCCACCCCATTGTCACGCAACTCGGCGTATGCTTGATGGCCGTCCAAAATGATTTCCAGGCTCACTTCATGGGCGTCGGCATGCTTAAGAATGTTCGTCGCTCCCTCCTGGACGAAGCGATAGAGGGCGAGGAGCACAGCGATATTGTATCCTTCCGTATTGCCTACGAAATCGCGACGCACGTGAATCCCCGCTTGGCTGAGGCTTCCGAGCGGCTTGCGCACCTGCGCGAACAAGTCGAAACCCTCAGATTGAGCATTCAGCGTATCAAGGGTTGAGCGGATATCGATCATCGCTTCATGCATGCTCAGCCTCGCGTCGCTGATTGCCCTCGTCGATACCTTGGGATCCTTCTCGAAAAACGCCTCGGCCTTATTGAGCTGTATGGAGACGGCGGTGAGCGTATGTCCAAGGCTGTCGTGAATGTCGCGGGCTATCCTCGTTCTCTCCTCCAGGGCTACCACGCGCGATACATGGGACGCGTATTTTCTCAGCTCCTTTTGGCTCGCCTGGATTTCCATCGTCAGCATGCGCTGGCGTTCGCGGTTTTTCCTGTCCTCCTTCCAAAATTTCGCGAAAAGGAACATGAGGAGGATGCTCATGAGCTGATACAGGAGGATCACGATCACATGCTGCTTGTTGGATTCAGGCAGAACCGTCCGCGGCCAAACCCAGTACGTCAGGAACAGTTGCACGGCACAAAAGAAAATCATGATCCCATACTGCCATATGGGCTGGACGAAAAGTGAGAAGTAGAAGGTCAGGAGAGGGGCCATCAAGGTCATCATCCCGGGCGTTAATCGGGGAGAAAAGACGACACAGACGAGTAAGGGCGCGCACCGTAACACAGTAATCTCCACCCCATAGCGCGTTTTCGGCCACTTGTAATTCCATACCAGGAATTCGAAGACTTCGAGAATGAACCAGAACGCTATGATCGCGATGTCGAAGGTCGGCAGCAAAGCAGGAAAGCCGTTGGGATCTTCCATTATCCGTCTTATGGAAAACAGCGGTTGCAGCGTCAGCATGAAATGGAAGAGAAAAAACAGCGTCATGAGGATGATGCGGGCGAAATCCCGTTCGGTGCGGGGTTTCGGCGAATAACCAGCCATTCAGCAACTATATGTCACTCTGTTCCCGTTGCACAGTGCCGCCGGTTATCTCTCGTATGACGCCGGTCATATGAGTTTATGACACGAGGGACTGGCTGCATTGAATTCGCTGAACTAGCATCGCTTAACGTTCTGGGAATAGGGTGCCCCGAAAGGCGGCACCGTTTCGCCAAAAAAGAAGGAGTTGGGAGGAATGAAGAACGCGATCTCGCGATCCTTACCGAACATCATAATAGTAGCGGTGATCGTTGCCGTCGGGGCCGCGATCGTGTTGAAAGAACTCGGAATTTCCTTTTCCGGGAGATCAAACTCGACAGCGATGGGACCCCTGCCTCAGGGCGGGGCGCCCTCCGGTCAGATGCCGCAAGCCGGAGTTTTTGATCAATCCTTAAGTGCGGGAAAAGGAGAGACGCACGCGGTCGCGGTGCGCGCGAGCGCGATCGCCTCGGGCTCCGTAAGCAATTATACAAAGATCCTTGGCGATGTCGTTTCCGATAACGAGGTCAATATCTACCCGAATGTCGGAGGAAAGCTTTTGGAGAGGAAGGTTTCCGTCGGAGACTGGATTTCCAAGGGAAGCGCGATCGCCCTCATAGACCCCTCGAAAGTTGGCGAGAACTACATGCCCAATGCGGTCGAATCGACGGTCTCGGGAACGGTGCTCTCCATCCCCGTCCACGAAGGCGACACCATAACGACCAACACTATCATCGCGACTATCGGGAACCTATCCCGAATCAAAATCAGCACCTCTGTCCCCGAACGCTACCTCGCCAATCTCAAGATCGGCACGCTCGCGGAAATCAGCTTCGACGCGATTCCCGGCCTTACGTTCGCCGCGAAGGTCTCGGAAATGAGTCCCATTCTCGACGCGTCAAGCCGCACCCTCGACATCAAGCTCGATCTTGAAAAGGCGAATTCACGGGTGCTTGTTGGTATGTTTGCCACAGTCAGGCTCGTAACCGAAAGCAGAAAAAACGTCATCGTGGCGCCACGATCCTCCGTTATCCTCGATTCGTCTGAAGACTACGTCTTCGTCATCAAGGACGACAATACGGTCGAGCGGAGAGGTATCGTGCTGGGGCTCGAGGGAGAGGACTCATTCGAGGTGAAGAAAGGGCTTGCTCCTGGCGAGAAGGTCGTGACCGAAGGGAAGAGCTCGATCACCAACGGAGATAGCGTAAAAATCATAGATGTCGAAACGGGAGTCGCGCAATGAGCGTGGTTCGAAAGTCCATCGATCATCCTGTCACCATCATTATGATATACGTTCTCATATGCGGACTTGCCGCGGTATTCGTCACGCAGCTCGCCGTCTCCCTCAATCCGGACGTCAATATGCCAGTGCTTTCGGTGAACACTACCTATTCGGGCGCCGGTCCGGAAGATGTGGAACAGAACGTCACCAAGGTTCTCGAGAACGCGCTTTCTTCCGTCGAAGGGCTAGAGACGATGTCCTCGACTTCTTCTCAGGATTCTAGCTTTATCATGCTCGAATTTGGCTACGACGTGGACCTCGATGTGACGCAGAACGAGGTCGAATCCACCATAAACGGAGTCTTGGATAGGCTGCCGGAGGATTGCGATACCCCGACCATCAGGCAATTCGATATGTCTTCGATGCCGATCATCAAGCTGGCCATCAAGGGCAATCGCTCCCTCGAAGAGCTCAAAGCGATAGGCGAGGATACGATACAGCCCCAGCTTGAAAGGATAGAGGGTGTGGCTACAGCGAGCGTCGTCGGCGGGAGCGACAAGATCATTTCCGTGGAAGTCTCCCAGAACCGCCTCGCCGCCCATGGCCTGACGCTCACCGCGGTGGCCAGTGCCCTAGGGACGCAGAATATCCTCCTCTCCGGAGGAGATATCGTCAGGGGCACAACGGAATATCAGATCCGCACGCACGAAAAGCTTTCATCCATTGAAGAGGTGAAGAGCCTGGTAATAAAAACGATGGTTTCGGAAAGTTCGGGTAATCAGCGCGTGATCCGCCTCGAAGACCTCGCCGATGTGAAGGAAATCGCGGATGACCCGGAGAAGATCATCTACATAGACGGTAAGCAGGGCATCAACATCCAGATAGTGAGGGAGAGCGAGAGCAATGCCGTGCAGATATCCCGCGAGGTTCACGCCGCGCTCGCTGACATCAATACGTCGCTTCCCCCGGGAGTGTCGGTGGAATTCATGTCGGACGATACGACCCTCGTCAGCTCCACCTTGAAAGAAGTGTACAATTCGGCATGGCAGGGAATCCTCTTAGCCGTGTTCATTCTATTGTTATACCTAAGAAATCTCAAAGCTACCTTTATCATAGGGATATCCATTCCCATCTGCATCCTCATCACCTTGCTCTGCATGTATTTCATGGGGCTCACGCTCAACACGATAAGCCTCACCGGGCTCATCATGGGGCTCGGCATGGTCGTCGACGCGTCGATCGTCATCCTGGACAATATCTTCCGCTACCGCGAGCGAGGAACTAAGCCCAGGATTGCCGCCATACTCGGAAGCCAGGAGATGATCGTGGCGATCTCGGGTTCGACCTTGACGACGCTCTGCGTGTTCATCCCGATCATCCTTTTCCGCGACAAACTCGGCATGATGGGCCAACTTTTCAACGATCTTGTGTTTACGGTCTGTTTTTCCCTCGCTTCGTCTCTCCTCGTTGCATTAACCCTCGTCCCCGTACTCTGCGGCCCTGTGATGCATCTCAACACCCGCGTGCAGAAGCCTCTTAAAAATCCGCTCCTGAAAAAGATCGATAATATGCTCGAGACCTTTTTCGCGGCTCAGGAAAAAGGCTATAAGAAGGCCCTCGAGTTTTGCCTGAGAAACCGATTGCTGATCATCGCCCTCGTGGCGGTTATACTCACCAGTGCCCTTATCCAGCTGACCGCCTTCGGCATGAATCTTTTCCCCCGCTCGAATACCGACGATACGCTCACGGTAAATCTCACCATGCCGCTCGGCACGACCGCCGAGCATACCCAGAAAGTTCTCGAGGACTTGCAGGCTTATGTAAAAGGAAGCGTCAAGGCTTACGAGAGTCTCGTCATCACCATCGGGGGGAGCGGTCCTTTTGGCGGGACTTCCAACAGCGAAGGCTCGCTCGAGATCCTGCTTCCCGACCCCAAAGATCAGGTCGATACGCCTTCATCGATTAAGACTAAGTTGGCAGCCTATATCGGATCCGTTCCCGGCGCCAGTTTCTCCTACTCGGCGGGTCGCCAATTCTCTTCCAGTTCCGCGGTCGACGTGGAGATACATTCGAAGGATCAGGACACCTCGCTCGAGGCGGCGAAAGAGATCAAGCGGATTATCGCAGCGGAACTGCCTCAAGTGGAGAACCTCAGCATCTCCCTTGAGCAGGGGTCGCCAGAACTTCTCATCAGCATCGACCGCGACCGGGCGGCGATGTTCGGCTTCTCAGTCTCCCAAATAGCGAAGGAGATACGCAGTTCGGTCTACGGCACGACCGCCACTACGTACGACTCGGCTGGGGAGACCATCGATGTCGTGGTCAAGCTCCGGGAGGAGGACAGGCAGACGCTCTCCGACCTCAAGTCGATATTCCTCATCGGGGCTTCGGGAGCGAGGATACCCGTCTCCACCTTCGTGACCATATCCAACAGCACCGCTCCTCAGCAGATCAACCGCGAGAACAAGGAGAGGATAATTCACGTCGAGGGCGATCTTCCCGCCTCATCTAAACTCACCTCGACGGAAATGGCGAAAATGGTACAGAATGTGTTGGACGATAAATACATCCAGCGCGAAAATGTCACGGTATCTCTTGGGGGAGAGAACATGGACGTGGGCACTTACTTGCCCATATTCGTCCTGATTGTTCTCCTCGCCGTTTTCCTGGTGTACGGCATCATGGCCAGCCAATTCGAATCCTTCATAGACCCCCTCATAATCTTTTTTTCAATCCCCCTCATGTTCATCGGGGTTGTTTGGATATACAAGATCACAAATGATACCTTCTCTCTCTTTTCGCTGATTGGCGTCGTGGCTTTGGCGGGAATCGTGGTGAACAACGGCATCGTCCTCGTCGATTATACGAACACGCTCAGGGCTCGCGGGCTCGGCCTCTTCGAGGCTTGCAGCGAAGCGGGCCGCCACCGCTTGCGGCCCATTCTCATGTCGACGCTCACGACCATTCTAGGCATCATGCCCCTCGCTCTTTTCCCGGGAGAAGGGACGGAAAGCATCCAGCCTATCGCGAAAACCATGTTCGGCGGACTTATCGTCAGTTCCATCATGACCCTTTTTCTCACCCCTGTCCTTTATTCGCTGTTCAACGAAAGACGCGAGAAGAAGAACAGGAAAAAAGAGAGGGAGATAGAGAAATGGCGCGGAGCGGAAGGCGCGATGGAGGCAGGCGATGATACGAACTGAAATCTACGCGAACCGTTCCGTGGAGGAAGATATCTTCGAGGAGATAGAAAAGCGTATTCCGGGCTTCAGCTATTCCCTCGTCGAGGATGTGAAAGGAAGGGGAAGGAGCGGCGTCCGCCACGGCACCGCGATCTGGCCGGAGCTGAACGTCCTCTATATCCTCTTTGGAAACAAACATGACGCTTCCCTGATCGATGAGGCGGTGAGCGAAGTCAAAAAAGCCTTTCCCAGGGAAGGCATAAAGGTTTTCCAGTATGAAGCGGACGCTTTCGTCGGGGATCGATAGATGTCTATCGCTTTTTATTATCACGCAAGGAGTAAAACATGAAATCTGGAAGCATTGTTTTTCGATCGCTGTTCGCGCTTTTGCTGATCTCTGCCGTCTCCCCTTTGACCGCGGAATCGCTCAAGGATCTGTTCGCGGCAGCTACCCAGTCGAATCAGGATTATTCTATTTACACGATCGATCTCGAACTTGCGCAGCTCAAGAAGAACAAGGGCGAGATCGAGGCTAAGGTCGAGCTGGATCGGGTCAACGCGCAGTATTCCTACGTATCGGCTTTGGCGGGCTACAGGAGTTCGGTTCTGAGCTTCTACAATGAGGTGATCGACGCGGTGTTCGCCGCGGCGACTGCCGAACTCAACATCGAATCGATCGGGTTCAGCCTTCAGAACGCTGAAGAGGATAAAAAGTACGCCGAATCCCGGTATAAGAACGGCCTCATTTCCGAAGATATTTTCAAGGAGATCGATATCACCTACAAGACGACATCGACCAATCAGGAATTGTCGGCCTGGACCTTGAAGGACGCCAAAGATAAGGTCCGCCTCGTCACCGGATTGGAATGGAACTCAAGCCTCATCCCGGAAATACCTTCCTTCGAGGCGAACGCGAAAGTGGAGGATTGGATCGCGAAGGATCTCACGCTTGAGATGGCTCTCCTTTCGCAGAAGATCCAGGGGCTCAAGACCGCCTCCCTCGCGACGAACACTTCGGTTTACGACAGACGTATCCAAGAGACGGAAAACCAAAAAGCGAAAGTTTCCCTGTCGAACGCGGAAAGCGATGCCAGAAGGGCTTACGAAAGCTCGCTTTCCACCCTCAAGAATCAGGCCACCCTCCTTCAGATAAGGGCGGATGAATATTCCCTCGAGGAACTCGCGTACCAGGATGCTTTGCGGCAATATGAGAGTGGTATGATCTCCCTGAGCGATAAAAACGTAAAGGCGATCGCCGTCCTCACCGCCCGGATGAACCTGCTCGCCTCTCAAAAGAGCTACATTAAGTCGATCGGCTCCTACCTGAGCGCAATGGGAGAAAACCCTTTAGGAATCTAACTATGCGACGATTTTACCTAGTGCTTATTCTCGCCCTGAGCGCCTGGGCGGCAGCCGCGGAAGGCTGGGACGACATCTATAAAGCCCGCTTGAACGCTTCCGCGGCCTACCTCGAGTCGAAACTCGATCTCAAATCCGCCGAGGTCGCCCTAAATAACTATACGAAGCCTTATATCCCTGCCGTATCCATCGCCACGAGTACTGGCACATCGTATACTGACGAATTTCTGGGTATCGGCAGCGATGGGTTTTTCGCGGGGAGCCTGATCCCTTCCGTGACCCTGGAAAACCTTTTCGGAGCCGATCTGTCGCTTAAAGTACCCTTGGAAGCCTCCACTTCCGGCGCGATTAGCCTGGGGAGTCCCAGCTTGAGCCTAACCCGCAAGCTTTTCACGGAAACGGGCGCGGATCGCATGGAGGCAGAGGCGAACGTCATGACGGCGCGGGCCGCGATAAAAAGCTCGGAGGATACCGTGCGCACGGCGCTCGCTACGGACATCCTCAACGCGATGTATTATCGGCGCCTCCTCGAGGCGAACAAAGAAAATCTCGAGGTCCTCGAAAAGGTGAGAAAGGCGACCATAGATACGACCTCGCTCCGCGAGTTGGACAGGCGTCTCTTTGAAGCGCAAAAATCCATACTCACCGCTTCCAGCGCCTTGGATAATCTGGATGACGATGTCAAAAAGAACGCCGATGCCCTTTATGAGGATGTCCTTCGGCTGCAGGCCCAATGGATTGCGGCGATCGAGGCGAAAGAGCCTGAAAGCACCTTGGCGATACGCGCCCTTGAGCTTTCCCTCGCCGCAGCGGACAAGAGAAAGGCTTTTTCGATCTTTCCCTATCTGCCGAACCCCAGCATCACCGCTTCCGTAAACTACGACACGGAGAAGAATGAGATCGGCTGGGGACTGTCCTTCAAGTTGTCCTATGATGCCCTCAACAAAGGCCAAAACTCCCTGGACGCGCTGAAGCGAGAGGAGTATCCCACAATTTACAGGATTAAACTCGAGGATGCCCGCGATGAACTCACGGATGGCATAAGAATGGTTAAGGAGACCCTCAAAGCGCTTGAATTGGACAGAAAAATCCAGGAACTCGACATAGCCGACGCCGAAGAGGATTTGCAAATCACAGAGCGGCTCTACAATGGGGGATACGCCAGCGAGGAAGATCTCGTGATAGCGAGAATCGACCTTGCCATCGAGAAAATCGACGCTCAGAAGATCGACTATGACATTCTTATCCAAAAACTGAACCTGGCTCACTATTACGATATGGAGCGGTAGCTGAAGCCCTCTGCGCGAGCATTGAAAAACTCAGTCTACCCCAAACCGGCTTCATGAGGCGCGTCTGTCTGTCTCTTGCTGAAACCTCGTTCGCTCTATAGAATAATATCCATGAAGCAATCCGCTGAGCAGAAGGATGACGCGCCTAAAGTCGATGGATCGGGAATTCCCAAAAAAACCCTTGTCTGTTCTCTCATGGAAAATGGCGACGTATATTACAACATCCAGGGAGGAAGCGCGGAAGAGGCGATTTCTTCCTTCGCGAAAGTGCTGCGCCTGCCCAAGTCCGTTGACCGGACGGCGCTGAAAAACGCGCTAATCGAAAGGGAAGGTCTGGGTACGACGGCGATAGGCGAAGGATTCGCCATTCCCCATTCGCGGAAACAGGAAGCGGCCAGCGAGGAAAGCGCCATCATGGCTATAGGCTATCTGGATACGCCGCTCGATTGGGGCGCTCCGGACGGCAAGCCCGTCACGACGCTTTTCCTCATCCTGTCGGCGGGTGTGCAGCATCATCTTTCGGCGCTCTCGGGCATTGCCTGCCTTATCGGAAAAAAAGAGTTCCGATCGTTCATGGCCAAACGGCCTTCCAAGAAAGAACTGGTCGAATACCTGAAGAACCTGCCCTGCTGAGTTTCGTCAGCCCTTGAATCCCATCGCCACGAGATAGGTCTCGAAGGATATGGCCCGGCATGCCTCAGGCTTGAAGCCGCGCGCCTGGTCGAAGCGCGTCTTAAGATCGGTGATGAGGCGCTTCTCCTCCCCGCCCTGGAATATCTTCATCACGAGCGAACCGCCCGGCGCCAGCACTTCGAGGGCGAGGCCCATCACGGATTCGACAAGTTCCTCCGAGCGGCCCTGGTCCACGAGGCGGTTGCCCGTGGTGTTGGGTGCCGCGTCCGAGACGACGAGGGAGTAGGGGCCGGTCTCGCGGAGGCGGGCGCGGACGGTCTCGTCGAGGATGCTACCCTTTATGAAGGTGAAATTGGCGTCCTTGGGCGAGATGCCGAGGTCCTGGATGTCTACGGCCGTGAGCTGCCCCGCGCCCGCCAGGTTGCGCAGGATCCAGAGGCTCCAGGAGCCCGGAGCGGCGCCTATGTCCAGGATGCGTAGTCCTGTAGGCTGTCCCGCATGATCCTGTGATCCTGTCTTTTTTATGAGGTTGAACTTAGCGACCATCTCCTCAAGCTTATACACGGAGCGGGCCGGGTAGCCCTCCTTCCGGGCTTTGATGGACCAGAAATCGGGCTTGTCGTATCCTGCCATTTATTTCGCCAGCTGGCGGTTGAGCCTTTCGATGAACTCGGCGGGCCTGATGAACTTGTGTCCCTCGGCGAGCAGGGCCTGGTCGAGGAGAATGTTCGCTATGTCCTCGGCGTCCTGGGCCATGGAGGCATCTTCCGGGGCCGCCAGGCGCTTTCCCTCGAGCTCGGCCAGCTTTCTCACGAGGGCGTGTCCGGGATTGATCTCCAGGATGGGCGCCGATTCGGGCATGTCCACGTTGGAAATTCTCTTCATCAGCTCCCGGTACTGGAGGGTGGGGTCGTCCTTGTCCATGACGACGCAGGAGGGGCTTTTCTCCAGGCGCTTAGAGAGGCGGACATCCTTGACCTTTGCGCCGAGAATGCGTTTGGCTGCCTCGGCGGCCTTCTTCCCGACTTCCTCGTCCTGGGCCGCGTCGGCGCCTTCCTTGCCCGTACCGAGATCCTCGTCGCTGTCGGCGTGATTCACGCTCTTGAAGGACATGCCGTCGAACTGGCCCAGGGTGGCGAAGGCGAGCTCGTCGATCTCGTCCGAGCCGACGAGCACTTCGATGCCTTTGGCCGCGAAGGCCTCGAGGAGGGGGCTGGCCCGCAGGCGCTCCTCGTTGTTGCCGGTTATGTAGTAGATGACTTTCCGCTCGCCGGCTCTCGCCTTGTACTCTTCGAGGCTTGTCCAGCCTTCGACGCTTGTGCTCTTGTAGCGCACGAGGCCGAGGAGTGTCTTCTGGTTCTGCCAGTCGGAGCAGAGGCCTTCCTTGATCTGGGTGTTGAAGAGGTCGGCGAATTTCCTGTACTTCTCGGGATTGTTCTTGACCAGTGACTCAAGTTCGGAGAAGATTTTCTTGAGCGAAGCCTGCTGGATCGTCGTCATGACCCTGTTCTGCTGAAGAATCTCGCGGCTTACGTTGAGCGGCAGATCGTCTGAATCGATGACGCCGCGCACGAAGCGCAGATACTGGGGCAGGATGTTCGTTTCCTTGTCGGTGATAAAAACTCTTCTGATATAGAGCTTGATGCCCTGTTGGCTTACGGGATAGTAGAGATCCCCGGGAACCTTGGAGGGGATATAGAAGAGCGAATTGTACTCGATCGTTCCCTCGGCCTTCGTATGGAGCCAGATGAGAGGTTCGTCGTCCTCGCCCGTGAAAGATTTATAGAAATCGATGTAGTCCTTGTCGGCCAGCTCGGACTTCGGCCTGCGCCAGAGGGCGCTCGCGGTGTTGGTCTGCTCGTCCTTGAATTCCTTGCCCTCTTCCTTGCCGTCCTTGTCGTATTTGGGTTCCTGGGAAATGAGATGAATGGGGTAGGCGATATGGTTGGAGTACTTCTTGAGGAGGCCGTCGAGAGCCCAGCGGCTCAGGTATTCGCCGCCGTCCTCGTTTACGTGGATCTTGACGTCGGTGCCGAAGCTATCGCGCTTGGAGGGCTCGATGGAGAATTCGCCCTTGCCCGTGCTTGACCAGCAGAAGGCTTCGTCGCTGCCCGCCTTGCGGCTTATCACTTCGACATTGTCCGAAATCATGAAGACGGAGTAGAAACCGACGCCGAACTGGCCGATGAGGTTCGAATTCCTGCGTTCAGTATCGGAGAGTTTTTCGATAAAAGCCTTTGTGCCGGAACGGGCTATGGTGCCCAGGTTGCCCGCCAGCTCTTCCTCGTTCATTCCGACGCCGTTGTCGGACACGACGATGGTCTTGGCTTCGTTGTCGACGAAAATGGTGATCTTGGGATCGACGGAGATGGATTTGTAGGCGTCGTCCGAGATGCTCAGGTAGCGGAGCTTGTCTATGGCGTCCGAGGCGTTGGAGACGAGTTCCCGTAGGAAAATTTCCTTGTGCGAGTACAGGGAATGGGTGATGAGTTCGAGAAGTTGGGATACTTCGGTTTTAAATGCGTATTTCGACATACAGACCTCTCCGGAGATAGGGTAGTGTAAAGCGTGTAATGAAAATATACTAAATTTTCCCGCTTTGATAAATGCCGTGGAGCCCGTATTTGGGGTCGCGGTTTGACATTTTCTTCGGGCGGGTGGTAGAGTACAGGCACTTTATTGGGGTAAAGCAAGGAGAGGCGAGTGCTCGAGGGCCTGCGCGAGATCAAGAGACAGGAAAAAATCTTCTACGCGAGGCTTGTGGCCGGCACCAAGGCATTCTTCAAGGCCTTCATCAATCTTCCCCGGCGGTTTTTCGCCTGGGCAAGGCAGAGGACGAGCATTATCGTCATGCCTCATGCCGAGGCCGCGTCGAAGCGCTTCCAGGCGAGTCGCTTTGTCCTTGTACTGGCTGGCCTGGCCTTTCTGCTGCTTGTCGGCTTTTCCGTTTTCGCGACGGGGCGGTATCTCGCCGCTGTCGCGATGCTGGAGAGCGCGAAACACGAGCTTGCCCTGTCCCGCGCGGCGATCGACGAACTCCGGGACAGCGCCGAGGCTCTGACGGGTTCCGCGCTCAGGTTCGAGACGCGGCTTTCCGAGCTATTGTCGATCGCCGCGCGCAAGAAGGGGCAGCCGGGCGCGGATCTTTCGGGCGAGGATGCCCTTCGCGCCGCCGGTCTTTCGGGGCTTCTCAATATGCCCGATTCGGGCGGGCTGGCGTACAGGGAGCTGGAGCGGCTGCGGGGTCTGGCCGACTATCTCGATTCGTCCGCGCCCGGTCTCGAGCAGATAGCGACGGTCATCGCAGGACAGAAAGAGATCATGTCCGAGATTCCCAATATTTGGCCCATACAGAGCGGCATCGGCCATATCTCGATGTACTTCGGGCAGAACGAGAATCCTTTTTCCGGCGGACAATGGTACCTCCACAACGGCATCGACATATCGACGTTCAGGGTAGGCGATCCCATCATTGCCACGGCCGACGGCAAGGTAATCGACGCCAGCTACGACGCGGGGCTCGGGAACTGCGTCACGATACAGCATAGTCATGGATTCCTTACGCGATACGGCCACATGCGCTCTTTCAAGGTGAGAAAGGGGCAGCAAGTCGAGCAGGGGCAGGTTTTGGGCACCTTGGGGAACACGGGCAAGACCACGGGACCGCATCTTCATTACGAAGTGCATCTGGGGACGAGTGTCATCGATCCCTTGCGTTTCCTGAATGTCAAAAAGGCGGGTGCTCCATGAAAAAAAATCCTTTGAAAAAGGTCAAGGCAGTTGTATCGTCCGGCAAATCCGGCATTTCAGCATGCGTAATCGGGAAAGGTTCCCGTCTCGAGGGGAGCCTCTCCTGCGTAGGCCTGCTCCGCCTCGAAGGCGAATGCGTCGGGAAGCTCTCCGCCACAGGCGCACTGGTGATAGCCGAAGGCGCCAAGGCTGAGGCCGAGATCGAGGCTGATGACATTATCGTGGCGGGAAAGGTCTCCGGCTTGATCAAAGGGAGAAAATCGGTGCGCCTGGCTTCCACCGCCCAGGTAAAGGCCGACATACAATCGCCTGGCTTCATGCTGGAAGACGGAGCGCTTTTTCTGGGCAGCGTCCTGGGCGCTGTTGAACCGGAAAATGCCGGGTGAAGCGCCTGTTTTCGACGCGGTTTTAATTCCCGACTTTTCATGATAGTATGATGACGTTTAGACTATGGCATCGACGTTTCGCCATGGATCCCAAGGAGACGAATTTATGTCCAATCACCATAACGGCAACCATACAAACAATAATAATAATGGGCACGCGGAAGACTACGAGATGTTCGAATCCGAGATGCAGGAAGTCGCTCCCAGAATACGCGCCAAGAGCCTGGATGAGTTGCCGGAAGTTCTCTATAGGCTGAAGACCATCCATTCCAGCGAGACTTCCTACGGCTATTATGTCGCGGCGGGAACGGAGTGGCCGAATTTCCGCACGGAGCGCGAACTCGAAGCGATGCTCGAGGGGCCCTTTGCTGACCCGGAACCGAGTACGGTGATCGCTCCCGCGGAAGCTTCCGCTGAGGCTATGGCTGCTGCCATACCGGAAGTCGTCCAGGAAGCTGAACCGGAGGTCGAACCGGTGGTCATGCCAGAGGCTAAACCGGAAGCCGCGTCTGAAGCCGCGTCTAAAGCTGCGCCGGAGGCCGTTCGGCATATCCCGGCCAGGGCTCTCGTGATCGCGCCGACGAAATACGGCAGGGATGTGGTCGAAGTCCAGGGCTTGGCGACCGATACCGCCTTCATCAATCCCGACGAAATCGTTCTCATAGAGCGACCCGCCGGAATCGACGATCTCCGCAAACTCAAGGACAACAAGGAAAAGGAAAAACACGCCTACGAGCTCTGCAGGGACAAGATATGGGCGCGCAACCTTCCCATGAAGCTTGTCTCGGCCCATTATCTCCTCGACGAGCCCAAGATCCTCTTCTATTTCACCGCCGAGTCCCGCGTCGATTTCAGGGAATTGGTCAAGGATCTCGTGTCGCTGTTCAAGATGCGTATCGAGCTGCGCCAGATCGGCGTCCGCGACGAGGCGCGAGTCACGGGAGGCTGCGGCGTCTGCGGCCGCGTCCTTTGCTGCCATGGCATCTCGGACCGGCTCAATCCCGTGTCGATCAAGATGGCGAAAGACCAGAATCTTTCGCTCAACTCTCTCAAAATATCCGGTCCCTGCGGCCGCCTTCTCTGCTGCCTGAGCTATGAATTCCAGTTCTACAAGGATGCCAGGCGCGAATTGCCCCAGGAGGGCGTCAAGTTCATCTACGACGGGACGCTTTTCAAGGTCGTGGAAGTGAATGCCCTCTCGGGCACGGTCAAGATGGCGGGAGAGGACGGCCGCGTCCTGGACATGAAGGCCGAGCGGTTCAAGTATTCCGAAGGCCGCTGGAAGGTGATCGAGGAACTGCCCGAATAAGGCTCCCGCTCAACGAGTGCGAAAAAGAATCCAGACACGATCTACATGACCTAGGATGATTTACATGCGGAAGAATTTTTACAAAGAAAGAGAACAAGGGAAAAGGGAATCTTTCTTTACTTAAAATTCTTTCCTGTTGATCCTCTTAAGTCCTGTTATCCTGTCCAATCCCATAGTAGACGAATACGCGCCTCGTATCAGGCGTAGCTGTGCAGGCCGGAGAGCAGGAAGTTGACCCCGAAGAAGGTGAACATCGCGATGAGGAATCCCGCGATAACCAGGAGGGGCATCACCTTGCTGGTGTTCTTGCGCACGAGCCTGAAATGCAGGTATGCCGTGTAGGTCAGCCAGGTTATCAGTGCCCAAGTTTCCTTGGGATCCCAGCTCCACCATATTCCCCATGCTTTCTGCGCCCAGACGGCTCCGAATACCAGGGCTCCCGCCGTGAAGATGGGGTAGCCTATGGCGATGCTCGTATAGGCCAGCCTGTCGTAATTTTTGCGCTTTTCCTCGTTCCTGGTGGCGAGCTGGAGCACGGCGCTCACGAATCCCGCGGCGAAGAACACTTCCCCGATGAAGGTAAATGACACGTGAAGGATGAGCCATCCCGATTGGAGCGCCGGGACGGGCGGCTTTATGTCGGCGGGGGCGAGCGGGGAGCTGGCAAGGGCGAGGAAGACGACAGCCAGGGCCGTGGCCCCGAAAGCGATGGCCCGCTCGGCACGCAGGCTTCTGAGGTACCGCAGCGCGAAGACAAGGATGGAAACGAGGCAGGCTAAGAAAACCAGCGACTCGAACATGCCCGTCAGCGCGATGAAGCGTATGGCGACGCTCCGCCTTATTATTTCCGCGAGGAGAAGAATGCCTGCCCCCAGCGCGAGCCAGTTCGAAACGGGATCCTTGGCTCCATCCTTTCGGAAAAGATAGACTGCCTGGACAGTCAGGCTGACGAGAAGCAGGGCAAAGGAGATGGTTGATATCATGCGAGCATTCCTTTCAGTTTACGGATATAGGTAAGAAAAGTACCCAGGAGGACCAGGGCGAGGCCGGCGGCGACGAGGGGGAAGCCTTTGTCGCGGACGATCTTGAGTCCCGATATAGCCTCCTCTTCGAATCCCGCGAAGGTGAAGAGTCCGATGGCGTCGCCTTTCCTGGCCCTGAGTATCTTACGGCCTGAGTCGTTTTCCAGAAGGAAAACCGCCTCTGCGTTGGCGTATTCATCCGTCCCGATCTCCGTGGGCACGCCCTTTTCAATGGTCATGAAGAAAACGGAACCTTCGGCCATCTTAGCCTTGGCTCCCTGGTCGAGGCTGAGCCTCATGCCCGCCGCGTCCTCGAAGACGGCGCGCTGCGCGGATTTCCAGTCCTGCTGATAGATGGTGTACCCTTTGTAGCGCAGGGGGCTGTTCACTTTTATGGTGCTTTCTTTCTCGTCGATGGAAATGGCGGACTCCCAGGATTTCGGTCTCCCGTCAGGATAACGCTCTTCCCGAAGATCCATCAGCACGATGCTGGAGCCTTCAGGAAGCCGGGCTTCCTGTCCCTTGCCGAGGTAGATGAGGGTTTCTGATCTCGTCCTCGCGGTAAGAAGGCCGCCGAAAATGAAAACGAGAAGGCCGATATGGAGGATGTCGGGTCCGTGGCGTCTGTTTCCGCGCGGCTTTTTCAGCTCTTTGGTGAAGCGGTGAAAGCTGCAGACCGTGAGGTTCGTGGTGAAAAGCGTCGCGAGGAGGAGGAAGGGCATGCCGGAAAATATTCCGTCGAGGTCGAGGGCCAGGATGATTCGGGCGGGAGCGCCGGGAAACTTGTGGAGATAGAAGGATTCATCCCTGCCTTGCGGAATTATGCCGCCTGCCACAGCGAAAACGGCGATGAGGACGATAAGGACTGTCGCGAGCTTCACCGATCGCAGCGCGTCGTAGACCGTATCCGAAAATCTTTTCATGATGCTCCCAAGATATGAAAAGGGCGGGGGTGAACCCCCGCCCTCATTTTTTTAGGCAGCCCAAGGGCGGCTTCTCTAGCGGCAAATACTATCGATCAGTGAGGGTCGTGGCAAGTCGTGCAAGCCATTTTGCCTTCCTGGTCGTCGGCATGGCAGGACAGGCAGTTGGCCGTTTCCTCGTCGATCTTGAAGGTGGGCGCGAACTTGCCCGCCTTGTAGGCGTTGAGCAGTTCGACGGCTTTTTCCGCCACGTCGGCGGTGAGGCGGGCGCAGCGTTCCTTGCGCTCGGGCGTGGACAGTCCAAAGCCCGATTCGTCGATCCACTTGGCATTGGAAGCGTGGCAGAGGGGGGAATTGGAAACCGAGGTCACGAGGCTCATCTTGGGATGGGTGGCCGGGGAATACTTGAAGCCGCCGGAAGCGGCCAGGGCGTTTGATTTGGCGCTGGGGAAGGGGTACTTCGTGTACCAGCCGAGAAGTTCTCCGCAGACCTTGGCGATATCAGCGTCGGGAACGGTGAGGGCGATCGCGGCGCAGGCGCCATTGAGCGCTCCGCAGATCGTGCCCCAGCCGGCGATGCCCGCGCCGCCGTAACGAAGCATGCGAAGGGGAACCTGGTTGTAGGGACCGCCCACTTTATCCCTCAGCAGAGAGAGAACGGCGTAAAAACCGCCATAGGCGCAGCCTGCTTTATAGTATCCGGCGTGGCCCCTGAGAAAGGCTTCCGCGGAATCAAGTTCGGCATAGGGGAATGGACTTTCCGCCACGGCTCCGGCCGGTGCGGGGGTCTGGGCGCCGAGTTTGCCGGTGCCGAGCACGAGGGCTCCGGCCGCAAGCCCGATGCCGGATCCAACGGTTTTCAGAAAGCTTCGGCGGGAAACTTCTTTGTCGAGTGTCTTTTCGGAATCGGACATTTCACCCTCCAGGTTAAAAAGCTAAATTGATGATCTGAGCGCTGATGCGTTCGACGGATGGGGAAATTATAGCATTATCCATTAAATTTGCAAGATGTTTATAGTGTAAATAGTATATATAAAAACCGATTCACTCTTTTTTTTGACAAAAGGTCAAAAAAATACCGCAGAAAATAGTGTATCTATTTTCTGCGGTATTTTTAGTTTACAGGCTCGGGGTCAAACCTGCTTTTCTTCTTTGGGGACGATGCGGATGTGGATCTCCTTGAGCTGTTTTTCGTCCACTTCGTTCGGGCACTGGTCCATCGGACTGACGGCGAAGGTGTTCTTCGGGAAGGCGATCACTTCCTTTATGGATGTTTCGCCGGCCATCAGCATGACGAGCCTGTCGAAGCCGGGGGCTATGCCGCCGTGGGGAGGGGGGCCGTACTTGAAGGCATCGACGAGGAATCCGAACTTTTTCTGCGCTTCCTCAGCGGAAAATCCGACGATCTTGAAAATGCGGTTCTGCAGGTCTGGATCGTGGATTCGGATGGAGCCAGAGGCGATTTCGAAACCGTTGAGGACGAGGTCGTAGAGATCGCCCTTGACGGCGCCTGGATCGGATTCGAGGGTGGCGTGGTACCGTTCCTGAGGCATCGTGAACATATGGTGGGCGGTGTCCCACTTGTTCTCTTCCTCGTTCCATTCGAACATAGGGAAGTCGACGATCCAGGCGAACTTGAAGACAGAAGGATCGAGGAGTCCGAGGTCGCGGCCCAGTTTGGAGCGCACGGCGCCCAGGGATACGCAAGCCACCTTGGCTTTGGCGTCGGCCACGAGGAGGATGAGATCGCCGGGCTTGGCGCCCAGGCCTTCCACCACGGCGGAGGCGTTGGCGGCGAAGAATTTCGAGGCTCCACCTTCGAGGACGACTCCAGTGCCCTGCGACGCTGGCGCGACTTTCATCCACGCCATGCCCTTTGCCTTGTAGATCTTGGCCTGGGCTTCCAGTTCCTCTATCTGCTTGCGCGAGTAGTCGGCCTTGCCGGGCACGACGAGGGCTTTAACCTTGCCGCCGGCCGCGAGGGCTTCCTTGAAGGCCTGGAATGTACAGGCTTCGACGTAGGGGGCGAAATCCTGCATCTCCATGCCGAAGCGGAGGTCAGGCTTGTCCGAGCCGAAGCGGTCGATGGAATCGTCGTAGGCGATGCGCACGAACTGCGCGGGCAGCTCGACGTTGAGCGTCTTTTTGAAGACATAGCCCATGAGGCCTTCGCACATGGCGAGAATATCGTCGCGCTTGACGAAGGACATCTCGATGTCGATCTGGGTGAACTCGGGCTGGCGGTCGCCGCGGGCGTCCTCGTCGCGGTAGCAGCGGGCGAGCTGGAAGTATTTATCGAAGCCCGACACCATGAGGATCTGCTTGTAGAGCTGGGGCGACTGGGGCAGGGCGTAGAATTTGCCGGGATAGAGACGCGAGGGGACGAGGTAATCGCGCGCGCCCTCGGGGGTCGAGCGGATGAAGGTAGGCGTCTCGATCTCGTAGAAACCCTGGCCGACCAGATATTCGCGGACGGCGAAGGCGGTCTCGTGCCTCAGCTTCAGTTTTTTCTGCATGGAAAAGGAGCGCAGGTCGAGGTAGCGGTAGGTGAGGCGCGTGTCTTCCTTGGCGTCGCTCTTCTCGTCGATCTGGAAGGGAAGGGTGGCGCATTTGGAAAGTATGGTGATGGCGTCGGCCTTGACTTCGATCGCGCCGGTGGTCATGTCCGGATTCACCATGGGCTCGGGTCTGCCACGCACCGTGCCGCGGATGGCGACGCAGTATTCGCTCTTGAGTTCGGCCGCCACCGCGAGGAGGTCGGCCGGGGCGTCATCGTCGACGACGACCTGGGTTATCCCGTATCGGTCGCGAAGGTTTATGAAGGAAATCCCACCGTGATCGCGTTTGCGATGGACCCATCCGTTCAGCACAACAGTTTTGCCGATGTCGACGGCGCCAAGATCGCCGCAGGTGACCGTGCGTTTCTGGTATTCCATGATGCGATATTGTATACGCGCGGGGCCTCGTGGGCAATATGGGAAAGCATTTCCCGTATCGACTATCGTCGGGGGGTTTTACCCGCCGAATACTCTCCGGAAGTATCCAAGCATCGCGGCGCGCCCTTCCTCGAGCTTAAGGCCGTAGAAGGCCTGGATCTCCTTGAAGGCATAGTCGGCCGGAAGATACTTTACGGGAATGGGCGGCTCGCTCGCCTCGACATGCTCCCAATGCACCGCGCCGACGTAGAGAAGCCTTCGGGCGAATTCGTCGCCCGATAGATCCTGGTGAAGGAAATCCTCCAGGAGGCAAAGATATTCGCTCAGCTTCTTCCGTCGCGACTCCAGATCGAAGAGCGAAAGCACGCGGGCGACTAGGTTTTCGTCATCGATATCAGGACAGGTGAAAAGGAAAAAATTATTCTCGAGCCCGAGCTCGCGAATGGCGGTCTTGAGCCCTTCGGTTTCGATCCTGCCATGGATATAGGTGTTCTGCGCCAGCTTATGGAAGCCGAAGGATTTAAGCAGCGCGCGCAGCGAGGCGCGCTCCTCCTGTTCCGGCGTCGTAAACGAGAAAACCGCGAGCAGAAACCCTTCAGGCCTCTGATCCGCGCGGATCTGGGCTGTTCCCATGGCGAAGGTCGCGGGCGCGAGAGAATACCGATTGCGGCCGGCGGGATCGGCTTCCACGACAAGCGATCCGTCGCGCTTGCCCCGCGAAAGGGCTGTGCGGATGGCCCCATCCTCTATCCCCGCGAAATGGGCGAAGTCTCGTATGCCCTCGAGCGAGGGCAAGGGCAGGCCGTCCGCTGCGTAGAGCCCCGCGCGGAAGACGAGCGGGGTGTGTACCGCCGCCCTCGCGGTGAGGGGAAAGGCTGTCATGAATGCGGGCGTATTCGCCATCGGGTGGCCCTACCTTCGCTTCAGGGTGAAATACAGCGTCGTCGTAACGATCCAGATCCCCGCCATGATGGCGATATTGAGTATCGCGGCAGGCCTATCGTGGAAAAAGGCGATAGTCTTGAAGCGTGGAATGATATCGTTTCGCGCCCCCGCGCGTAAAGCGCTCACCGCCGCCTGCATGAAGGACATGAGAAACCATCCGATCGCCACATTCACGATAAAACTGCCGAGATTGAAGGTAAACTTGGGCATGACGCACTCCTCTTGTTACTGAAATCAACTATGTATTGAGTATATGTAACTGTTTGGAAAAGTGTCAAGTCACAATGTTACAAAAAACAACTAGATATAGAAGAATTGTAACAAATATTTAAGATTCTTTGCAAAATGTCAGTGGCATTGACAAATTGCAAAGAATGCCCACACCTGTCGGCGGTTTACCTTGACAAGGGGAAGCCGCGCGAACCATGCTTCAAGCCAATCATCATGAAAATTGACCGGCTCCTGTCCATCGTCGTCTACCTTCTCAACCGTGATCTGGCGAGCGCCGGCAAACTGGCCGAGCGCTTCGGCGTTTCGGTCAGGACCATCCAGCGGGACATGGAAGCCATAAACCTCGCGGGCATACCGGTGATCAGCGTCCAGGGGCCGTCGGGTGGCTACGGCATCATGGAAGGTTATAAGATGGACCGGCGCTTGGTGACCGTGGACGACCTCTTCTTCATCATCACCGCCCTGCGCGGCATCGGCGACTCGCTGGACGACAGGCGGATCGACGATACCCTGGAGAAGATGCGCGGCCTCGTGCCGACGGCCGAGGATGGGGATTTCAAGGATCGGGAAGAAAAGCTCCACATCGATTTCAGCATGCTCGGCGGAGGACCTGACCAGCGGCAGGCATTCAAGACCGTCCAGGCCGCGGTGAACTCGGGACGGCTTCTCAAGATGGACTATACCAACAACCGGCTGGAACGCGAATCGCGGATCGTGGAACCGATGACGATCGTGTTCCAGTGGCGCGCCTGGTATCTCTACGCCTACTGCCGCCTGCGGGAAGGGTATCGACTGTTCCGGATATCGCGGATTCGGGAGCCGGAAATTCTGGGCGAGCGGTTCCGGCGGCGGAGTCACAGCTTTGAGGATTTTTCCCGCGACAACGCTCCGGAGAAGACGGGGAATGTCTTGGAATTGACCTTGAAATTCTCGGAAAAGATGGTTCCCTTGGTGGAAGAGTTCTACAATAAGGAAGATATGGAACGAACCGAGGACGGCGGGCTCATCGTCAGGACGCGTATGCCTGAGGACGGGTGGATGTACGGCTACATCCTCAGCTACGGCGCCTATGTTGAAGTGCTCGAACCTCCCCACCTGCGAGACATAATCAAGACCATGGCCGGAGAAATTTCGCGAATGTACGAATAATCGATTTTATCCCCGACATACAGATGTCATATACCCCATGCCATCATCGAACCATCATTAGATTATGGAGGTTGGCATGCAGATCATTGAAAGGAAGGAAACACCCACGCTTTCCATCCGCTACCGGACGCCGGTGTCGGCGCTGCCGGACACGATGGGCGCGATGTACGGGGAGATCGCCGCGTACATGGGGAAAAGCGGCATTCCCTTCGCGGGAGCGCCTTTCGTCATTTACTACAACATGGACATGAATGACCTGGACGTGGAGGTCGGCTTCCCCTTGGCCAAGGCCGCGGCCGGCGAGGGCAGGGTCGCGGCGAGCGTTTTGCATGGAGGTTCTTTCGCGACGGCCAAGCATACGGGGCCGTACGCGACTCTCGAGGAAACCTACAATGCCCTGACGGCTTTCGTAAAGGAAAAAGGCGCCCAGATGGAAACCTTCATGTTCGAGGAATATCTCAATTCCCCCGAGGACACGCCTCCCGATAAGCTAGAGACGGTGATCTACTTTCCGATAAAGAAGAGTTGATCTTGAACTGACAGCACTCGGCGATGGCGTCGGTCGTAGAAGTGAACTTGCTGGAGCGCGGAGATCGGAATAAGGTCGTATTCGTTGCACAAGGTTATCCTCTTTGGGAAAACTCGTTTGCCCAGAGCCGGCCAAGAAATTCCCGCCAGGGCAGTATCTCGATGCCGTCGCGCTTCCGGGGGCGCTCATCTCTGCACACGAGGATGAAGCGTTTGAATTTGCCCTCGTCTCGTAGAGCCCGAAGACCCGAAAGATGTTTCTCCTGGGCGAGGGTCGTAGACTTTACTTCTATCGCCACCGCCTCGCCTAGAAGAAAGTCGACTTCGTACCCTGAAAGCGAGCGCCAATAAGTGAGTCGCTCCTCTGGCTTCCGATAATCGATCCAAGCCCGCAGCTCCATGAAGATGTACTGTTCAAAGAACTCCCCGAAGTCGGCGCTTTCGGGAAGGATGGAGGGGAGCCTTCGCAGCGTCCGCACGATCCCCGTATCGAAGAAATAGAACTTCGCGGTCTTCACCGATTTTCGTTTCACCGTGGATGTATATGACGGGAGTTCGTAGCCCAGCATCGTATCGACGAGGATCTGGAACCAAAGACGGACTGTCTGCCGCGGAACTTGAGCGTCGTTTGCGACGTTCGTGTAGTTGATCATCTTCGCGTTGAGTGTCGCCGCGGTTTGCAGAAAACGGGCAAAGGCTGGCAAGTTCCGCGCTTGCCCCTCCGCCGCGATTTCCTCCGACAGATAAGTGTCCACGTACGATCGCAGGTCCTCATCCGGTGCCTCCGACAGGTAATGGGGAGGCAACAAACCCCGCGCCATGACCCTGTCGAGAAGATCCTCGTCTCCTGACACCTCGGGGTAGACGAAGGGGTGGAGGTGTTTCGTCCGCGCCCGCCCGCCTAGTAAGTTCGTACCCGCCCGTTTCAGTTTTCGCGCGCTCGAGCCCGAAAGGAGAAAACGTATGCCTCTCTCCTCGATCAGAAGCTGTACTTCGTCGAGAAGTTCCGGACACTTCTGGATCTCGTCGATGAATACGACGCAATCCCGAAGCTGTCGCGCCTCTATCTCCTGACGCATGAGCGTCGGATCAGCCAAGAGCCGCAAGCGCAAGCCAGCATCCAAAAGATTGAAGCTTGCCGCGGGCAGCGAGCCGAGCTGCTCTCGGACATAGGATGACTTTCCCGTCTGGCGAGGACCGAAAAAGAATGCCGATCTTTGGGCAAGTGTTGAGCTCAGGTCCAAGGCCCTCTTCCGATAGCCGTTGCTCATATCGCCCTCCATTCAAACGGTTATGATAAATGCCAATATAGTTGGCGTTTGTCATGATAAACGCCAACTATATTGGCGGTCAAGGGGTTTCTTTACACTACAGGTACTATGGATTTAACTCTTTCAATTCGACGCTATCGAGGGCGACCCTGTAATCAGAAAAATCCTTTGCCGCTTTGGTCGTATCAGGTGTGGAGAAAACTTTTATAGCAAGGCGAGAAAGGATTTTTCGTCGGCAGATCGCAGGCTATCCCAGGAAGAAGTATATTCGTACCGGCGGTGGTCTGCCGCCCAGACGATGGGCGCGTCCAGCTGGTCTCTCATATATTCGATGTCTCGCTTGGCTTGCCTTATGCAGATTTCGAATCTGGAAGCGATAGCGGAGACAGTGATGCCCCATATTTTTTTATTCCTGCAGTGAATATCGGCAGGCGGATAAAACGCGATAAATTAAAGTTTTCTCGAGAGGATATCGCTGTCCATTAATTGGGAACCAATCCCATTCGGGGGTCGTAAAGAGTGAAGTCTTTCATCGACAGGAACGCGGCCTCGGCTGTCGGGGCGGCGACAAAACAAGCCGGTTTGTTTTTCTTGGCCTCCTCGAAGCTGGCGCCATCGACTCCCGAAAGACTTATCGCTGAAAAGCCAAGCAGTTCAGGCCTGATTCGTTGCGAAAACTTGGCCTCAACAAGAATTCGCCTATTGACGGAAAACCCAACAAAATCCACTTCATTGCCACTGTGGTCCCTATAGAAAAAAAGCGTTCGTCCCGGTATCCAGCCTCCAGTTTTAACCAACTCTATGAATACGAAGTTTTCCCATATGGCTCCGGATGAAGAAGATTTTTCAAAATCTTCGGCATGTTCGATATTCAAGAGGGCACAGAGAAGTCCTGTATCGGCGAAATATAGTTTGGGCGACTTGATGAGGCGAGTTTCCGCATTCGTGAACCATGGCGGCAAGACGTACATGATACCTGATGTCTCCAACGCGGCTGTCCAGGCTTTTGCCGTATTCGGACTAACCCCGCAGGATCTGCCTAGATCCGTGAAGTTGACGAGTTGCCCTGCTCGATTAGCCGCGGCGGATAGAAATCGGCGGAATTCGACAAGATCCCTGACCTGCACAAGTTCCTTGAGATCGCGCTCGATATAGGTACGTATATAATCTTCGAACCAGGAACCGGCATCGATGTCGGGGCTTCGCCATAGCTCGGGATATCCGCCGCGGAAAGGTGTCTGGAGCAGAGCCTCGCGGTCGAAGCGGCCCGAATCGGCAATTTCACGCGCCGAGAGTGTTTCCAGCCTCATGATGCCGATTCTTCCGGCCAGACTGTCGGACACTCCCTTCATAAGCTCGAATGTTTGGCTTCCCGTGAGCAAGTATTGGCCTTTCATGTCCCTATCGGCATCGATACTGGCTTTAAGCGCGCGGAAAAGAGGGGAGGCATATTGGATTTCATCGAATATTACCGACTTGGTAAACCGCTGCAAAAAAGCTTCTGGGGATTCGGATGCCGAGGCTGCCTGGAGTATGCTGTCGAATGAAACATATTCAATACCGGGGAATGAAGACCGAAGAAGGGTCGTTTTTCCCGTCTGGCGAGCTCCGGTGACAAGGATACAGGGGCGTTCTTCCACTTTGCGGCGCAGTTCTCTTTCCTGTGTGCGGGGGATGAGATTCGTCTTTGCGTCAATGACGGACGATTTGTGCGATGTTGATTCCTTCATATTCTTGATAATATGCAATTGTATTGCGGATTGTCAAGAATTTCTATATAAGCCTGTCGCGTTAATGGCAATTATTCTGCCATGCTCGCACATCACATTGCCGGCGCACGGACTGAACGGTAGTATGGAACACACGGAGGCTCGGCATGATCGAAAAAGGCATGAAGGCGCCCGATTTTTCCCTGTCGGATTCGGAGGGCAGGATCTGGACCCTCGGCGAGCTGTGCGGCGGTTCCGGATCGCCCGGTTTTATCCTGTATTTCTATCCCCGCGACGATACGCCCGGATGCACGGTGGAAGCTTGTTCCTTCCGCGACAATTATGGCGAATTCGCGAAGCGAGGCATTCGTGTCGTAGGCGTGAGTCCGGATTCGCCTGCCGCCCACGCGAAGTTCAGGAAAAAATACGAGCTTCCTTTCATCCTCCTCTCCGATCCGGAGAAAAAGGTCCTTGCGGCATATGGCGCCTGGGGCGAGAAGATGATGTACGGCAAGAAGGTGCTGGGAGTGATCCGCTCCACCTTCGTGATCGGCGGCGACGGCATCGTGGCGAAGGTCTTCCCGAAGGTGACGCCCGCAGGCCACGCCGCGAAGATCCTGGAAGGGCTTTAAGTTAAAAAATGGGGTCTGACCCCATTTTTTAACTTTTCAGTCGGCGAGGGGGCCGCGCCTGTCCTGTTTCGTGCGGCCGCGGACTTTTTTGGAAGCCATGCGCCGTTCGCGGGCGGCGCGGCCGGGTTTTGTGGGGATTCGGGGCGGATCGCGCTTCGCCGCGGCGACGATGAGGGAGAGGAGCCTTTCGAAGGCTATCTGCCTGTTGGCGCCCTGGGTGCGCTCATCGCTTACCTGGATGGTGAGAAAGCCCTCGGTGGTGATGCGGTTAGCGAGTTTCGAGGCCATGATGCGCCGTTCGGCGGCGTTCAGGCCCTGTATCGCGTCGATAGCGAGCCTCGCGGTCACTTTCGTGTTTACTTTGTTGACGTTCTGCCCGCCCGGACCTCCAGCCCTGGAGAAATCCACCTCGATCGATGCTTCTATGGAAGCCGCTATGAGATCCACATTCATTTCGAGATTTCCTTGAGCATGGCGAGGGCGCTTCCCAGATGCCTGCTCTGCGCCTCCCTGGCGGCAGTCTCGTCCTTGGCCTCGATGGCCGCGACGAGGGCTGAATGTTCCTCGATGATTTTCTGCGGCCATTGGGGCAGGGCGAGCAGCTTGACGCGGCTGAGGACGATATACTGGTCCATCGTGGAAGACAGGCCTTCGTAAAGGCGGGCGAGAAGGGGATTGCGCGCCGCCTGGACGATCAGCATGTGGAGCATCGAATCCCACTGGCCTCCGCTCGAGGCGCCATGGCTGGGGCTCGCGTGCATGGCGACGAGTTTGGCGACGCACTCCTTCATTTTCGCGAGTTCTTCCTCGCTTCGTCTGAGGGCGGCGAGGCCGGCGATGGGCGGTTCGATGATGAGGCGCATCTCCATGACGTTGATGAGCATGTCGTCGGGCCAGAAGGAGGCCAGCTTGAGGCTGGCGGTAAAATCGTCAGGGTTGGGCTTGACGATGAAGGCTCCCTGCCGTTCCCGTATGGAAATATAGCCCATGGCTTCGAGGGTGATGATCACCTCGCGCAGGAGGTTGCGGCTTATGCCCAGCTGGAGGGCGAGCTCTCGCTCTGGCGGCAGCTTCCCGTCCTGGAAACCCTGGGGATCCTGTATCATGTCTAAAACTTTTCTTACGAGCTCTTCTCTTTTCTTTTCCATCGTAAAATACCTTGACATGATTATATACCTGGTTTAGCATTTCAGGCAACATGGTACTACCAAGGTAGTACCAAGGCGTTTATTAGGAGGAAACTATGAAACGCGCGCTTCTCATCCTGGTTCTCGCGGCGGCTCTCATCACCCCGAGCTTCGCGATCGACATTAAACTGGCCCATGTAGTCAACGAGCAGGATTCTTTCCATTTGGCGGCGACCAAATTCAAGGAACTGACGGAAAAGTACACGAACGGTGAAGTCAAGGTCACGATTTTCCCGAACGCCGTCCTGGGCGACGAGAGAACCCTCCTCGAACGCATGAAGATGGGCATCGTCGACTCGGCCATCATCACGAACGGACCTTTCATCAATTTCGTTCCGAGGTTCGGCGCCATCGACCTGCCCTTCCTCTTCAGGGACCCCCAGCATGCCTACGCCGTTCTCGACGGACCCATCGGCGACCAGCTCTTCGCGGAAGCTGAAAAGCAGGGATGGAAGGGACTCGCCTGGGCCGAGCGCGGTTTCAGGAACCTGACCAACAGCAAGCACGCGGTCAATTCGCCGGCCGACATGAAAGGCCTCAAGATCAGACTGATGCAGAACCCCATTTACGTGGATTCGTTCAAGGCTCTGGGAGCCAACGCTGTGCCGATGGCCTGGACTGAGGCGCTTACCGCCCTTCAGCAGGGCACGATCGACGGGCAGGAAAATCCCCTCAACGTCATCGTCTCCTTCAAGCTTTACGACAGCCAGAAATACATGACGATCACCCGCCACGCCTATGCGCCGGCTCCTCTCATCATGAGCATGAAAACCTGGGACAAGCTCAAGCCCGCCCAGAAGGATGCGGTGATGAAGGCGGCGAAGGAAGCGGCCCAGTTCGAGCGCGACTTCAACAACGCGAGCGAGGCTCAGTGGATGAAAGACCTGACGGCCAAGGGCATGCAGATCGCGACCCCCAGCCTCAAGCCTTTCCTGGAAGCCGTAAAGCCGGTCTACGCGAAATACGCGGCCGAATATGGCCAGGATTTCCTGGACGCCATTCTCGCGACGAAATGAACAGGAGACAATAATGTCCTCAACTGAAGAGGGGAAGCATCCTTCAAGCTTCCTCCATTCACTGAGCGACCGGATCAACACGATCACCGAGGCGGCATTATTCGTAACGCTCGTCCTCATGGTGATCGTGACCGTGGCCCAGGTCGTTTTCAGGTTTTTCTTCGACGCCCTCACCTGGTCCGAGGAGCTGGCCTGCTTCCTCCTCGTCTTCGCCAGCCTCCTGGGGACAGCGGTCGCCTTCAAGAAGGGCAACCATATCGCCGTCACCTTCGTGCTCGATAAGTTGCCGCCGGTCGCGAAGAACGTCATGCGGACGGTTATCGGCCTTCTGGGTGTCCTGTTTTTCACGGTCGTGGCGTATTACGGCGCCTATCTCATGAAGACGGAAGCCGGCCAGCTTTCCCCGGCCATGATGGTGTCCATGAAGTGGATTTATCTCATGTATCCCCTGGTGGGGTGCATCGTGCTGATTCATATCGCCGATTCCCTCGCGACGATCTGGAAAAGGAGCTGATATGGGTTACCTGATATTCGGCGCTTTTTTCCTCTTCCTGCTGATCGGCGTGCCCATCGGCCTTTCCATCGGCCTTTCCGCTCTCGTCGTGTTCATCACGAGCGGCATCCCTCTGCAGATGGTTCCCCAGACGCTGTTCGAAGGTAACAACTCCTTCTCCCTCGTGGCGGTTCCCTTCTTTATCCTCGCCGGCGACGTCCTCGCGCGGGGAGGTATTTCAGAGCGCATCGTAGCCTTCGCGGAAGCCTGTCTCGGACGGATTAGGGGCGGACTGTCCATCGTGTCGGTGCTGGCATCCATGTTCATCGCGGCCATTTCCGGTTCGGGCGCCGCGACGACGGCCGCCGTTGGCGCCTCACTCCTGCCCGAGCTCGAGGAGAGGAAGTACGACGTGGACTTCTCGGCCGCGCTTATCGCGTCGGCTGGTACGATCGGCGTCGTCATACCCCCATCGGTTCCCATGGTTCTCTATGCCGTTATCGCCGGCGAATCGGTGGCCAAACTCTTCCTGGGCGGATTCATCCCCGGCACTCTCATGGGTGTAGGCCTTATCGTCTGGGCTATCTACATCGCGAAAAAACGGAATTACCCCGCCGGAAAGAAATATTCCGCCAGGGAAATCCTGAAGCGATTCGGGACGGCTACCTGGGGACTCATGTGCCCGATCATCATCCTCGGCGGCATCTTCTCGGGCGTCTTCACGCCCTCGGAGGCCGCGGCCATCGCCGTAGTCTATACCCTCATCGTGGCGATCTTCGTCTATAAAGCCCTCGACTTCAAGAAATTCTATAAGCTTGTGGTGGGGTCAGGGGTCACCTCAGCCCTCATCATGTTCATCATCGCGACATCGAAGGTGTTCGGCTGGGGCCTCGCGTTTTACCAGATTCCCCAGGCGATAGCGGGCGCCATGCTCAGCGTGACGAACAACAACGCCATCCTGGTTTACCTGATGATCGACGTCATCATCCTTCTGTCGGGAATGTTCATGGAGACAGCCTCGGCGCTCATCATCCTGACGCCGATATTCCTTCCGGCCATACTGGGCGTGGGCGGCAACCTGATACATTTCGGCGTCGTCCTCACCGTGGGACTCGCCATCGGCATGGCCACGCCTCCCGTCGCCATCGATATTTACGTGGCGAGCGCGATTACAGGGCTGCCGATGGGAAGAATAACGAAGCCCATCATCCCCATGGTTATCATACTGATCTCGGTTTTCCTGCTCATAACCTATGTGCCGCAATTGGTGCTCTTCCTGCCTGGGCTCGGCTGATAGCGGGATTCGAAGCGATATATCAAGGAGATTAACAATGCGAAGCGATAGAGCGAAACTAGGTCCTCAGAGGGCTCCTCATCGGGCTCTGCTCAAGGCAGCGGGCTATACAGACTGGGAGATTGAGCGGCCTTGGATCGGGGTCGCCAATTCCTACAACCAGATCATTCCCGGCCACGTCCATTTAAACCGGATCGTGGACGCGGTGAAGGCCGGCATCTACGCGGCCGGCGGCCTGCCCATAGAGTTCCCGACGATCGGCGTCTGCGATGGCATAGCCATGAACCACATGGGCATGAAGTTTTCCCTGCCTTCGCGCGAGCTTATCATGGACTCGATCGAGGTCATGGCGCAGGGGCATGCCTTCGACGGTCTCGTCATGGTGACCAACTGCGACAAGATCATTCCGGGCATGGCGATGGCGGCGGCGAAGCTGAGTATTCCCTCCGTCGTCATTTCCGGCGGACCCATGCTCACGGGAATGCTCAACGGGAAGGAAATCGACCTCAATACGGTGTTCGAGACCGTGGGCAAGCACATCGCCGGCACGGCGAGCGACGCGGACCTCCTGGAGGTCGAAAACGCGGCTTGTCCGGGCTGCGGTTCCTGCTCGGGCATGTTCACCGCCAACACGATGAACTGCATGATGGAAGCCCTCGGCCTCGGCCTGCCCGGCAACGGCACGATTCCGGCGGTCTACTCCGCGCGCGATCGCCTGGCCAAGGAAGCGGGAAGGGCCATCATGAATCTCGTCGAAAAGGACATCAAGCCGAGAGATATTCTCACGCGCGCGGCCTTCGAGAACGCCGTGGCGGTGGATCTTGCCCTTGGAGGCTCCACGAACACGACGCTCCATCTGCCCGCCATCGCCTGGGCCGCTGGCGTGGACTTTGACATCGAACTCTTCAACAGGATAGGGAGCAAGGTGCCTCATCTCTGCTCCATGTCGCCCGGCGGATCCCATCATATCCAGGACCTGTATCAGGCGGGCGGCGTACAGGCGCTGATGGCCCAGCTTGCCGCGGGGGGCCTCCTCAAGGACGATTTGATCACAGTCACGGGCAAGACTGTGAAGGAAAATCTCGCTGGCGCATGGGTGAAAAACCCGGAAGTGATCCGTCCTCTGGACAGGCCATACCACGCGACTGGCGGTCTTGCCATCCTGCGCGGCTCTCTCGCCCCCGACGGCAGCGTGGTCAAACAGGCCGCCGTGGCGCCCGAAATGCTTGTCCACACGGGACCGGCGAGGGTGTTCAACAGCGAGGAAGAAGCTTTCGCGGCGATCCAGGCCAGGAAAATCGTCGACGGTGACGTGCTGGTCATCCGCTACGAAGGGCCCAAGGGCGGCCCCGGCATGCGCGAGATGCTCACGCCCACATCGGCCCTGGCTGGCATGGGCATGGACAAGACCGTTGCCCTCATCACCGACGGAAGGTTCTCCGGCGCGTCGCGAGGCGCCGCGATCGGCCATGTCTCGCCCGAGGCCGCCGGCGGCGGCCCCATCGCCCTCGTGCGCGAAGGCGACACGATCAGCATCGACATACCAGCCAAGAGGCTCGACCTCCTCGTGGACGCCGCCGAGCTGGCGCGCCGCAAGGCAGAGTGGAAGCCCTATGTCCAGCCCACCGAAAGTCCCTTCCTCACCCGCTACAGGCGCGTTGTCACCTCGGGAATGAAGGGCGCCGTGCTGGAGTGATTGCTTAGCGGGCCGGCGCGCTGCTCCTGCCGCGCCGCGCCGGCTTCGCATGGTGGCGCCGCGCTGCCCCGCGCATCGACAGGCGACCTCCGGAGGATTTTCTTCCGGGGGTCGTTTTTATAAACAGGTTTGACACCGATCCTCACTATTTATCAAGTCTTCTATTATAGATTCGTCACGTAAAATATTGGGAATTCCATAAGCTATTATTATCACGAAAAGAGTTGACGGAACACAATTCTCATGATACAAATAATTTATTATCACGATACTATTTTATTATAATAAGCATGAGGATCCACTATGAACCCATATTTAAAGCCCTTTCTTCCTTTGGTTGATTTTCTCGCCGTAGTATTAGGCAAAGATACCGAAATCGTGCTTCACGACGTACTGGATATAGACAAGTCTATAATTGCCATAGCGAATAATCACATTAGCGGCAGGGAGGTAGGATCTCCAGCTACGAACCTTGTTCTTAAGATCCTGAAGGATGGGAGTGCGGAAAATTCGCATGCTCTGACGAACTATAAAGGTGTGTCAACTTTTGGCAAGAAGCTGCGTTCTTCGACTTTTTTTATACGTGATGATACGCAGAAGATAATCGGGCTCCTTTGCATAAACATAGACGATGAAAAACTCGTCCAATTCAGGGATTATCTGGACAGTATTCTCCAGCAGCCGAAACAGCAAGATAAGACCGATCCAATAGAGAGATTTAGCCGTACGGTCGATGTACTGGCCTATGATAGCATCGAAAATGTCATTGAGGCTTATGGTGTTCCTCCTGATAGAATGTCGCAATCCGAAAAGATCGAGATAATCAAAAAATTGAACGAGGGGGGAGTCTTCCTCTTGAAAGGTACGGTCATGAAAGTGGCTTCCAGGCTGAATGTATCGGAAGCCACCGTATACAGGTATTTAAATGGGATTAAAAAGGAGAACTAGGATGAATACAAAGCGGATTGTCTCGACTACCAATGCACCTTCCGCGATTGGCCCTTACTCGCAAGGTGTTTGGGTTGATGGCTTTCTATTCGTATCCGGGCAACTCCCGATAGATCCGGCAACAGGATCTATCGTACAAAGCGATATTTCCATCCAAACCCGGCGAGTCCTTGATAACTTGATGGCGGTTGTTGAGGCGTGTGATTTACATATGTCAGATATCGTTAAAGTGACTGTTTATATGATGAACATGGACGATTTCAATTCTATGAATGAAGTGTATAAAGAATTTTTTACTGTTGATTTTCCGGCTAGAGTTGCGGTTCAAGTGGCTCGGCTTCCGAAAAACGCGCTTATTGAGATAGATGCCATCGCGATAAAGCGATGATTAGGAAAATATCTGCTGCTATTCGTATAAGCTGTTTTTTTTCTTGAATTACAGGAGAAAGCGATGCTGAGATATATAATGAAAAGGCTTCTGATGATGGTGCCTGTCTTGTTTGGAGTATCTCTGATCGTATTCAGCATGATCTATTTTACTCCAGGTGATCCAGCAGAATATATGTTAGGTATGGACGCGAATGAGACCAGCGTCGCGGCGCTGAGAGAAGAGCTTGGATTAAATAAATCGTTCCCCGTCCAATTCTTCAATTATCTTAAAGACATATTGCTGCACGGTGATTTTGGCACTTCATATACCACGCGTCGATCCGTCACAACAGAAATATTGGAGAGACTGCCAACGACAGTGACGCTTGCATGCCTCAGTATTGGACTGGCTACGTTAATAGGAATAATTACAGGAATTATCGCGGCGACTAAGCAATACTCAATTTTCGACAATGTTGCCACTGTTTTTGCCTTGACCGGCGTCTCCATGCCAAACTTTTGGACGGGATTAATGCTGATTATAGTATTTTCCGTATATCTCGGATGGTTTCCGTCGTCTGGATTTTCGAAACCGATACAGTGGATTCTTCCTTCCATAACCGTGGGATTGGCATCGACCGCAAATATAATGCGTCAGACAAGGTCAAGCATGCTCGAGGTGATCAGGCAGGACTACATCAACACCGCCAGGGCTAAGGGACAAAACGAATTGAATATAATATTCAATCACGCTCTGCGAAATGCATTGATTCCTATCGTAACCGTCGTGGGCATTTCCTTCGGAGGGATGCTAGGCGGCGCGATTCTTACCGAATCAATCTTTTCCATTCCCGGAATAGGGAAGCTTATGATCGATTCGATAAATGTCAAGAATTACCCAATGGTCCAGGGCGGCGTACTGTTCATAGCCCTTGGTTTCAGCATAGTCAACCTTCTCGTGGATATTCTCTATGCGTTTATCGACCCAAGGATAAAAGCGCAGTATAAAAAACACAGAAAGACTGCGGTACCCGCTCCGGCAAAAGCTTGACATCCTGGAGGATAGCATGTTTCAAGATGAGTTCTCGAATACTCCAGCCCCTACGGAAATTGACATTGAACCTGTCAAAAAGATCGGACTATTAAGGGAGACGTGGAGTAGCCTCAAGAAGAATAATCTTGCCTTATTCGGTCTTTTTCTGATAGTTGCCATTTTGTTTTCCGTAATATTCGCCGATTTCATCGCTCCCTATGGTATTGACGACCAAGATCTTCTGAACAGATTCGTATCGCCTTCTAAATCGCACATCTTTGGAACGGATAACCTTGGAAGGGATATATTCAGTCGTGTTCTTTTTGGCGGAAGAGTATCTTTAATGATTGGACTATTTTCCGCGCTTTTTTCGGCAGGTGTCGGCATTTTTTTCGGATCTCTGGCAGGCTTCTATGGCGGGAAGCTGGATAATCTGATAATGCGCGGAATCGATATCATGATGGCGATACCGAGCATGTTGCTCGCTATATCCATAGTAGCGGCGCTCGGACCTGGAATGAACAATGTCATCATTGCGGTTGGCATAGGCATGATCCCCGGCTATGCCCGCATCGTCAGAGCTTCGATACTCTCGGTAAAGGAACAGGAGTATATCGAAGCGGCCAGATCGATTGGCGCCAACGATTACAGGATTATAATGCGACATATTCTGCCGAATTGCATGGCTCCAATAATAGTGAATATGACGATGAGCGTCGCAAGATCGATACTGGAAGCGGCTTCCTTAAGCTTTATAGGCATGGGCGTCCAGCCGCCGTCCCCGGAATGGGGAGCCATGCTTTCAGCGGCGCGGCCGTATATACGAGATCATTGGCATGTCATCACCTTTCCTGGACTCGCGATTATGGCGATTATATTCGGGCTGAACCTTTTCGGGGACGGTCTTCGGGATGCCCTCGATCCTAAGCTCAAACGTTAAGATGAGCATGTTTATGCCTTTGGAGAAGATCAATGAGTGAACAGATCCTTTCGATTCGAAACCTGACTGTGCACTATGTCAAGGATAAGACGGTGGTGAAAGCCGTCAATGGGCTTTCTTTCGACTTAGGCTATCGAGAGACACTGGGGATAGTAGGAGAAACCGGCGCGGGGAAAACCACGACCGCTAAGAGCATTATGCGCTTGATCCCCAATCCTCCCGGCAAGATAATCAGCGGCGAGATCCTCTATAAAGGCAAGAATATCTTGAATTTCAGCAAGCTTGGCTTGCGCCTCATGAGAGGGCGGGATATATCGATGATCTTTCAGGATCCGATGACATCCTTAAATCCTGTTCAGAAAGTCGGCGAACAGATTTCAGAAGTCATTCGTATCCATAAGAAAGTATCGCGAAAAGACGCGGACAGAGAAGCGATCAAGATGCTGGGAATGGTTGGAATCACTTCCGACAGATTCAACGATTATCCGCATCAGTTTTCTGGCGGCATGAAGCAGAGAGTTGTCATCGCGATCTCTCTTGCATGCAATCCGAAAATATTGATAGCTGACGAGCCAACAACCGCACTTGATGTAACGATACAAGCTCAGGTTCTTGAGATGATGAGCGAGCTCAAGAGCAACTTCGACACCTCTATGATTCTTATTTCTCACGATCTCGGCGTCGTGGCCGAAATATGCAATCGAGTCGCGATAATGTACGCGGGTAATATCGTGGAAATCGGAAATATCGAAGATATTTATGAAAACGCCCAGCATCCATATACGTTGGGATTATTCGGTTCGATTCCCGATCTGGATTCTGACGCGGATAGGCTCAAGCCAATCGAAGGATTGATGCCTGATCCGGCGAACTTGCCCGCCGGTTGTCCTTTCCATCCTCGATGCCCGCATGCTAAGAGAGAATGTGCAGAAATGTCGCCAGAAATGATCGAAGTATCTCCTGGTCATTCAGTCAAGTGCATTCTTGCCAAAAACAAGATCTAGGAGAGGAATTTATGGATACTTTACTTGAGGTGAAGGATCTGAAGAAGTATTTCAAAACGCCAAACGGATTCCTTCATGCGGTCGATGGAGTGAGCTTTGGATTGGCTCGGGGAACAACGCTTGGCGTCGTCGGAGAATCAGGATGCGGGAAGTCGACGCTGGGAAGAGTGATACTGCATCTGCTCGAACCCACCGCAGGAATGATGGCGTTTAATGGCAAAGATATTTCTGACATCGGAAAAAACGAGCTAAAGACTATTCGGCAAGATATGCAGATGATTTTCCAGGATCCATATTCCTCGATAAACCCAAGGATGACAATAGGGGAAATCGTTGGCGAGCCTTTGATCATATACAATAAATTCCAGAATCCCGCCGATCTGAACAAGCGGGTTAACAAACTCATGGAGACCGTAGGAATCGCACAACGGCTAGTGAATGCGTATCCTCATGAACTCGACGGAGGAAGAAGACAACGCGTCGGCATCGCGAGAGCTCTCGCATTAAATCCGAAGTTTATTGTATGCGATGAGCCGGTATCATCCCTTGATGTCTCCATCAGGGCTCAGATACTGAATCTGATGCAGGATCTACAGGCTGAACTGGGACTCACGTACCTCTTCATAACGCATGACTTATCGGTTGTACGCCATATTTCCGATGAGATAGCGGTCATGTATCTCGGTAAGATTGTTGAGAAAGCTGAATCAAAGGAATTGTTCAGGAAACAATATCACCCATATACAAAAGCACTGCTCTCAGCTATACCCCGACCTAAAGTGATGAAAAATAAAATTAAGAGGGTGATTCTGAAGGGAGAAATTTCGTCACCGATCAATCCTGAAGAGAAATGCAGGTTCTTTCCGAGATGCATCTACGCGAAGGAAAAGTGCGGCATAAGCCAACCGGAACTTAGGGAAGTGGAGAGTAACCATTTTGTCGCCTGTCACTATTACGAAGAGATAAACTCCCCAAGTTGACATGGAGCGAAAAAATACTTGATTGAGATAAGAGCGATCAGATGCATGTGTAAATAATAAAAGAAGCGGTGTTCCGTTCATTGGCTATTTCCGCGCAATGTTTCAAAAGCCTATTGACCGGAACACCTGTCGTTCATTTTCTGGCAATGATTTCATCCACGATCTTTTCCATATATTCAAGGGAAGCTTCAGTCATCTCCCTGCCAATTTCCGCAGTCGCCTTTCTCGCGTCTCCAAGAGCGCCATTCAGCGATGCGTCGTATTTCCAGCTCCAGGCGGCATTTCCTTTCACGAACGAATCTCGCGTAAGCATACTGTCTTGCATTTGGGAAGGGACTCTGTTTTTCCTGACTATTTCTGGGCATAGATACAACGTCTGGGAGGTTTCTACCTCGCAGGCATGCCCGATCAGTTTCGGAAGACCGACAAGCCCGCCGGTGGATATTTCCGATCCGATTGCGGACCAATACGCGTCTATCGAATGTTCTTGTTTTAATTTGATGATCGCGCCGTCGAGGGCCGGGAAATTCCCGCCGTGAGCGTTGAGGAACAGTATTTTCTTGATTCCATGCTTGCTTATCGAGACCGCGATATCTTCAAGGAGATGCAGCATAGTTTCGACACGTAATGTCACCGTACCCGGGAAATCCATGTGGTGCAAGGATAAGCCATAATTGACCGCGGGGAAAACCACGACTTTGCTTCCCAACCTTTTTGCTAACAATTTTGAATAGGCTGCCGCCCTCGCGGTATCCGTCGCAAAGGTAGTGTTGGGTCCATGCTGCTCGCAAGATCCTACCGGAACGATCGCCAACTTTATATTCTTCATCTCATCGTTCAGTTCGGGCCAGGTCATCTGGTCGATAATCAAAACATCCATGGAATCCTCTCTTTGGAATTTTATGTAACCGCAAAGATGGCTGACTGGGTATATTCCAGCCAGCCATCAACTGGCGATATTCTATTTACTGATATACTTTAATATCGCCGAGATAAGGCGAATTTCCCGGATCGCAGAAGAAATTCTCAACTTTGCTCGTCGTGACGTAATTGACGTTCGTATCGGCGATTGGCAGCATATAGTACTGATTATAGATATATTGCTGGACTTCTTGGTAGACTTTCTTCCTTGCTTCCGTCTCGAACGTCGAAGCGCCCTGATCCAGATAAGCGTCGATTTTCTTATCTATCGGCTTGAAGAATCCATCGCTTCGAGTATCGAAATCGGCAAGAGCGTGTCCGGGATCACCCGTAGTATAATTTGCGGCGGAAATAGCTATTTGGTTTTCTCCGCGTCGTCCCGCGGCAAGGAATTCCGCCATTGCTGTCGTTTTGATCGTCGCGTTTACTCCGATTTTCTTCCACATGTTCTGTGCGATTTCGGCGATATCCATAAGCTGTTTTGTGTTCGGGGTGGCTAGCACGACATCGAGTCCGTTCTTGTAGCCAGCTTCCTTCACAAGCGCCGCGGCCTTTTCAACATTGTATTCCGTCACGCCCATCGGTTTATACGAAAATATAGTGCTGGCGAAAACACTCTGTGAAGGCTTCCCGAGCTCACCATAGATCGCTTGCACGATGCCCGCCTTGTTGAGGGCAAGAGAAAGAGCTTGCCTAAGCTTTATATCGCTAAAAACCGGATCGGACATTTTGAATACTATGTAGCTATTCGCGTAGCTAGGTCCGGATATGACCTTGAGATTCTTGTTCTTGCTCAGTCTGGGAATATCGGCAGGATCTGGATCGAAGATGACATCGGCATTGCCGCTCTCTATTTCTATCGCTCTCGAAGCGGTTTCGGGGACAAACTTGAGGATCATGGTGGAGAAAGTAGGTTTGGTGCCCCAATATTTTTCATTCCTGACTAGCTTGATATCGGTGCCGGTCCTCCAGGTGTCGAAGATGAAAGGGCCGCTTCCTACTGGATTTCGTCCAAATTTGGCATCACCCATCTCCATAACCGCTTTCTTGCTGAGAATATTGCCTCGGGAAGAACAGAGGTAATTGTAGATGCCGGCAAAAGGTCCTTTCGTGACGATATCAATCGTATAATCATTGACGACCTTTGTCTTTTCTCCATCGAAGCCTTTGAATATGGCGGAACTGGAAGGTTTCTGGGTTGCCCTTGCTATTGAAAACCTGACGTCTTCGGCAGTCAGTTTTTCTCCATTATGGAAATATACGTCTTCTCTCAAGAAAAATCGGATGGTCTGTTTGTCAATTACTTGCCACTTGGTCGCCAGCTCCGGCACAATGGCGCCGTTCGCGTCTTTTTTTAGCAGGTTGTCGTAAATCTGCATCTGCGTTGTAAATGCGACAAGTTCCCCGTTGCCATGCGGATCGATATTGCTGGGCTCTCCTTTCAAGACCACCGTTACCGTATCTTTCAGGTTTTTACCCTGCGCGCCCTGAGCGAACGGCGAAAAGGTCATGCAGAAAAGCAATAGAACCACAAGCCCCTTTGTTCCAAGTTTCATAGCTATCCTCCCCCTTGCGATAAAATAATCACCATCATTCACTACCGTGATATATGGTGAAAGGAAACCCAACTTAAGCTGTTCAACCCCAAAGCGCGAGCTTTTGGCCCAAACCCTTAGCCAAAGCTTCTTGATACACAGAATAACCCCAGGAGACATCTTCAACCGGTAACCCACCCGCGGAGAAAATGATAATCTCTTCATCGTTTTTTCTGCCCGGTTCCTTGCCGAATACGACATCCCCGAGACTGACCATCCTGTCATCGGTCAATAGTCCGTCATCGTATAATTTCAATATCTGGTAAGACGGAACCCATTTTGAAATGCTTATAATTCCTTTTTCATGCATCAAGCCCTCTTCGAGCCAGGCTTTATGCATCTTCCAATCGTCAAATATGAGCTTGTTTTCGATATAGCAGCTGTCTTCCAGGTCGACATGTCCGGTTACCGTGAATAAACACCCTTTCTTCAGCCAATCCTTTTCTACTTTGACCGCAACCGCTCCTGAAGCCGCGATGCTGACGACATCGGAATCGATGATCGCAGCCTCAAGGTTCTCGGCGATAATCATCTCCAATCCGTATTCTTCTGATAGTTCCGAAGCGAATCTTTCAGCGTTTTGCCGGACTATATCGTAAATATAGACTTTTTCTCCCCATGGCAGATTTTCCAAAATCGCTTTGGAGCAGGCTTTGTTCATCACCCCACATCCGACTATCCCAAGCGTTTTCGCGTTCTTTCTGGCGAGATACTTGGTGGCTACTCCCGGAACGCAGCCGGTTCTCATGGCGCTAAGGAGATTCGCCGACATTATGGCCAAAGGCTCGCCGGTATCCGCGTCATTAAGGCAGACAAGCAGTACAGAACGAGGCAAACCTTTTTCCGGATTTTTGATGTTTGATCCGTACCATTTAACGCCTGTCATGTTGAATCGTCCGCCCAGATATGCTGGCATTGCCATATATCGCCTGTCAGGGCCCGCGATCGGCATCTTCGGGAATGGACTTCGTTCGGGAAACCATAGAAGACTACCATGGCTATTCTCGTTCGGGCCGCCCATGATGTAGTCACCTTCCCCAAGCAAGCGGAAGGTTTCTTCCATCACGGCAAGGCATTTTTTTGTATCCTGCACTCCGGATTCGATCATGTCTTTTTCAGAAAGAAAAACGAGATCTATGGCTTTTCGATCCATTGCTTCACCTCCATCCTGTGATCGTCTGCATACGATGTATTTCAAAGGCCCATGAAGGCATCGGCGATGCGCTCCATGCCTTCCTCGAGAAATTTTCTCGTCGTGCCGATATTCAATCGCGCGTACCCAAGACCTTGGTCCCCAAAATCTAGGCCGTTGTTCAGCGCGACCCCGGCGACATTTTTAAGTCTTTCCATCAGCGCTTCTTGACTCATGCCATATTTGGAGAAATCCATCCACATCAAATAGGTCGCTTCAGGCAGCTCTACTTTGATTTTTAGCTTTCTGTGTGCCACAAAATCGCGTACGAAGCACGCGTTCTTCCAGAGATAGGCCAATAGTTCGTCCAGCCATTCGTCGCCATGGCTATAGGCGATCTCGGTTGCTAATAGCCCGAAAAGGTTGGTATAGAGATGATATTTCTCGACCATCGCTTTTATCTTTTCGCGAACCTCGCTATTCCGGATGATCAGATAAGAGCTTTTCAGGCCGGCGACATTGAATGTCTTGCTCGGGGCGGAAGCGATCAGGGAAATTTGTTTCGCGCGTTCCGATATGCTCATCAATGGCAGGTGCCGATGGCCTGGATAGACAAGGTCGCAATGTATTTCGTCCGAAAGGATGAAGGTTCCATACGAATCGCACAATTCCACAATTCTGGCGAGCTCGTTCCGAGTCCAGACGCGGCCTACCGGATTATGAGGGCTACATAAAACGAGACAACGTATTCCCCGCTCAAGGTTTCTCTCAAGATCCTGGAAATCAAATTCATATCCGGTCTTTTTCTTGAGAAGGGGCGAGTGAATCAACTCGAGGTCACTGTTTTTTGTAAGCCCTAAAAAGGGAGGGTATGCGGGAGTATTGATGAGGATTCTGTCGTTCTTTCCACATAAGGCGCTTATCGACAGGCTGAGTCCGGTGAGCACGCCGGGAACGTTGACGATTTCTTCTTTCTTTACCGACATCTCATGACGCACCGCATACCACTTTTCAATGCTATGGAAGTATGAATCGCTGGCAAAGGTATATCCATACGTTGCGTCGATAGTGCGTTGTCTCAATGCTTCGTTTAGTTCCGGCGGGAGCTCGAAATCCATATCAGCGACCCAAAAAGGCAGCAGTTTAGCGTTGCCGTAGTCTCTGGAAAGGGCATCCCATTTGGTGGAGGAAGTTCCTCTTCTCGAGAGAAGCGAATCAAAGTCATACATGGGCACCCCCATACGTCGTAAAAATCTAGTAATAAAAAAACATCGTAATAATAAATTATTTGTAACACGGTTTTTAGGACCAGTCAACAATAGATGTGAGAATTACCTAGCGACGTATCAGGATATCGATCAACAAAAGGCTTGTTTTTCACCCTTGAATACTTAACAAATGTATAGTTATAATTGAAGTATGATCGGAGACAGGTGGATGATATCGCCCGATGTCCACTTTGGCATCGCGCCCGCGGGGAATAGGCCCCGCGAGTTAGGCGCGTCGCCTGCCCCGGGTATCACGACGGTGGAGCTGCCTTTCGGGGTCTGGGCGCGGACCCTGGCGCCCTCTGCCCTGGCCCCGTTGCCCGTCCCGGAGGGCGCCTCTCAGCCCGCGCCGACCTTGGCGCCCGCGCCGACCTTGGCGCGAGGCTTCTCCGATCTTTGTCTCCGCCTGGGCGAAGACTTCATCGGGCCGGCCGGGGGAATGTTGGAGGAGGGAGGACTGGCGAAGGGAAGGCCGACGGCGGCGGACAGGGAAGCCGCCTATGCGAAAGCCGTCGCCGATTGCCGCCGTCTCATGGAGAAGCCCTGGGCCAAGGCCGCCATAGCCGCTCTCCTCATCGAATTTCCCGCTTGCTGCTCCTACGGCGCCGCCGCGCGCCGGCATCTCGACCGCGTGACGAAGGATCTTTCGGGCCTGCCCCTCGCCGTGGCTTTCTATGGCGCCGACTGGTATTCGGCGAGGGTCATCGAGGGCCTGAAGACGCGCGGCGTGGCTCTTTGCCTCCTCGACATGCCGAGAAAGCCGGGATCGCCCCCTTCCATCGATGTCGTGACTTCTTCCCTCGTGTACCTGAAACTCAACGGCAGGACCGATTTGTTCTCTTGGCTGCCCCGGCTCGAGGCGCTCGCGGCCCAGGCGGCCAAGCTCAGGGTGATTTTCGCGGCGGGCGAGGGGAGCGCGGCGGGCGAAGACGGCGGGGCGGCAGGTGACGGAAATGAAGCGGCGGCGAGCGCGGTTCTCATGGCCGAACTGTGGGCCGGGCTCTCCGGGGACGGGGTCTCGAAGCGCGCCGAAGATTCGGCAGGAGGCGGCTGATGGGCGGCACGGTCCTCCACGTCAACGCCGTGGGTCTCATGGCAGCCATCGAGGAGGGGCTGGACCGCGGCCTCAGGTCGCGTCCCTTTGTGGTCGCGAGAGAGGGAGCTGCTCGCGCCATCGTCCTCGATCTTTCGCCGGAAGCGCACAGGGAAGGCATCAGGCGGGGCATGATGCTGTCGCTGGCGCGGCACCGTCTTCCCGGCCTCGCGGTGAGGCCGCCTCACCCCGACCTGTACCGAAAAGCTGACGCCGCCATGTGGGAGATCGGCATGTCCTTTTCTCCCCTCGTCGAGAAGGCAGGGCAGGGGCATCTATTCATCGATCTGGCGGGAACCTCTCGCATAAACGGCGTGCCGGAGGACGCGACGCAGAAGATCCGGATGAGAATAATGGAGGAGACGGGCGTCCAGCCGAGCCTCGCTCTCGCCTCGAACAAGACGGTTTCGAAGGTGGCCACCAGGGTGTTCAGGCCGGGCGGCTTCGTCGCTCTCCTTCCGCACGAGGAAGCCAGCCTTGTCAGGCTTCAGCCCGTGGAGCTTCTGCCCGGCGTGGGCCCGGTGCTCAAGGATAGGCTCAGTCTCCTCGATATCGACGATATCGGCGGCATCGCCGACCTTGGAGCCTTCCAGGCGAGAGCCATCGGTCCCCGCGGGCCCGAACTCGTGGCGAGGGCGAGAGGTATCGACGACTCGCCGGTCAATCCCGAGCCCCCTGAAAGGCGCTGCCTCAGGGATTCCGCGGTTCTCGAGCCCGACACCGCCGAGCAGGAGGCGCTCCGCCTTCATCTCGCCTATCTCGCGGCGACACTCGGCTTCGCCGCGCGCAAGGAAAATCTCGGCGCGCGGAAGGTGACGCTCAGGATCGACTACAGCGACGGGCGCTTCGCCTCCGCTTCGGCTCGGTCGCCGCGCATCCTCACGAGGGACGACGAGATCGCCGCCATGGCCTGGGACATAGCCCAGCGAGCCATGGAACGCCGCGTGCGGGTGCGCCGCCTCGGCGTCGAGCTTTCCGAGTTCGGCGCGGCGGGGCCGGAGCTCGATCTCTTCGAGCCTTCGGAATCGAAGTCGGCGCGGCTGCAGACGGCCCTGGACAAGGTTCACCGAAAATATGGGTTTGTCGCCCTGACTCCCTGCGCGTTCATGACGGCTGGCATCCTGGGCCCGCGCCTGTCGGAAGGGAGCGCCTGACCATGCTCGTGCCCCTCGTCGTCCGTTCCTCCTACTCGATGATGCGCGGCGTCGTCCAGCCCGCGGCGTGGGCTGCGGCGGCGAAGGCGGCGGGCCTGCCGCGTCTCGGGCTGACGGACCGGAATGGCGTCTATGGCGTCCCCACCTTCACGGAGGCCTGCCGAAAGGCGGGCTTGAAGCCGATCGTCGGAACGGAGCTTGTTTATGAAGGAGGCCGCGCCGTCCTCATCGCCGCGACGAAGGCGGGTTTTTCGGCGATTTCGCGGCTCCTGACCGCGAGGGCAGCCGCGGAGGCGGCCGAAAAGGCCGGCAGGCCGACGAAGCGGCGAGGGAAGGGCCGCCGTCCCCCCTACGATCTCCGGGAAGCCGTGGCCGGCATCCTGGAAGCCGCGCGCGGTGCTGAAGGTGCGGACCGGCTTGGCGGCCTCTTCATCCTCACGGACGACGAGAACCTCCTCGCGCGTTTTTCGCCCCGCGATTGCCTCTTCGCCCTCGTCACGCCCTGCAACAGAGCCAAGTGGCGCCGCCTCGCCGCCTCGGGCCACAGGCCCGTCGCGACGCCCGAGGCGAGCTTTCTCGAGCCTGAGCAGCGCGAAGTCCAGCGGCTACTGCTCGCCATCGGGGCGAACCTCACGGTCCACGATATCGGCGACGACATGCTGGACCCGCCCGAGGCGCTCTGGAATGCCGTTCCGGCCGCCGCTTCAGCCTCTGCCCCAGTCGTTGCCCCAGACACCGGCCCCTGGGCCGTTCTCCCTTCCCAGGCCGCGTGGATGGAAAAAGCTTTCGCCTCCAACGCCCTCATCGCGCGCGAGGCCCTGGGAGAGCCCTTTTCGGGCTTTGTCTTTCCCCGTTTCGGAATGGCGGCCGACGCCGTTTCGGAAGCGACGCATAGGGCAAGCCCCGAGGCATCATCCTCCGAACTCCTTCGCAGCCTCGTCTACGAAGGAGCGGCGCGGCGCTACTCGCCCGTGACCGCCGAGGTGGAAGCGAGAATCGAGCGCGAACTTGCGCTCATCGAGTCCAAGGGATTCTGCGACTATTTTCTCGTGGTCTGGGACATAATAAAGAAGGCCTCGCGCATCTGCGGCCGCGGCAGCGCGGCCGCGAGCATCGTCGCCTACTGCCTCGGCATCACCGAGGTCGATCCTATCCGCCATTCCCTTTACTTTGAACGCTTCCTGAACCCGGGGAGGAAAGACCCGCCCGACATCGACGTGGATTTCGCCTGGGACGAGCGCGACGCGCTTCTGGACGAAGTGGTGAAGGCCTACGGGCCCGAGCATACGGCCAGGGTGGCCAACCACAATTGCTTCCGCTCGCGCTCGGGCCTGCGCGAAACCGCCAGGGCCTTCGGCATGCCCGACGCCGAGATTTCGGACTTCGAGCGCTCCCTCAAGGTGGATACCGACGGAACCCTCTCTTCGGCCGATCCGGAATGGAAGATCATCGCGCGGCGAGCGGCGAGCATCGTCGGCCTGCCGCGGCATCTGGGCACGCATTCGGGCGGCGTCATCATCGTGCCGGACCTTCTGGCCGACCATGTCCCCATCGAGGAGACGGGCAACGGCATAAGGGTGATCGCCTGGGACAAGGAAGGGGCGGAGGAAGCCGGCCTCGTGAAAATAGACCTCCTCGGGAACCGTTCCCTCGCCGTCGTCAGGGACGCGCTCGCCGACCTGCGCGAAAACGATCCGTCCTTCGATACGGGGAAATGGAAGCCGATCGACGACGCCGCCACGGTCGCCCTTCTCGCGAGGGGGGACACGATGGGCGTCTTCTATGTGGAGAGTCCCGCTATGCGCCTTCTGCAGATCAAGACGGGGAGGGGGGATTTCGAGCACCTCGTCATCCACTCATCCATCATCCGTCCCGCTGCGAACAAATATATAGACGAATATGTCGATCGTCTGCGGGGCAAGCACTGGAAGGCCTTTCATCCCCTCCTTGCGGGGCTTTTCGACGAAAGCTACGGCATCCTCTGCTACCAGGAGGACGTGTCGAAGGCGGCCATAGCCCTCGCGGGCTTCTCCTCTTCCGAAGCCGATGGCATCCGCAAGATCCTTTCGAAGAAAGACGCCGACACCAGGCTCCAGGAATACAGGAGCGCTTTTTTCGAGGGCGCCGCGGCGCGGGGCGCCGACGAGGCCAGCACCGAGGCGGTCTGGGCCATGATCTGTTCGTTCTCAGGCTATTCCTTCGTGAAGGCCCATTCAGCCAGCTATGCCATGCTCTCCTTCCAGTCCGCCTATCTGCGCGCCCACTATCCCGCCGAGTTCATGGCGGCTGTCCTCTCCAACCACGGGGGATTCTACTCCACGCTTGCCTACGCGAGCGAATCGAGGCGGATGGGAATCGCCCTCCTTCCTCCCGACATCAACCTGAGCGAACAGCGATGCAGAGGGCGACGAGGCAGGATCCGCTTCGGCTTCTGCATGCTCTCCTCGCTCGGCGCGGGCGTCGCCGCCGACATGCTCCGCGAACGGAAGCGAGGAGGGCCTTACCTTTCCGTCGAGGACTTTGCGCGTCGCCAGCGCTTCGAGCGGTCCGATGCCGAAGCCCTGGTGGGCTCGGGCGCCTTCGACAGTCTCCTTGGAGGCGCGAAACGCTCCGACGCCCTCATGGCTCTCCTTTCCCTCTGCGCGGCGCGCGAGGGCGCGGCAGGAGGCCCCGCCGCCTCGGGCGGCCCCGGGGCCTCAGGCGCTTCCCTTGCCGCTGGCAGGCCGCTCGAACTTTTCGCGCCCGATGGCGAAAGCCTCGCCCCGGAGCCCCGCGCCTCGGCGCCGCGCGCTCATCAGGCGTCCTGCGCCCCCGAGCCGCCCCCAGGCTCCACACGCAAGAAGCGCGTCGCCGAGCTCAAATATCTCGGTACCACCCTCGATTCCCATCCACTGGAGCTCTGGCCGCGCGCCTTCGCCGCTCCCCGCGAGCGCGCCATCGACCTGCGGCGCAAGGTGGGCCGCCGCGTCCGCCTCCTCGGCTGGCCCATAACGGCCAAGCCCGTCCTCACCGCCAGCGAGGAAACCATGGAGTTCGTTTCCTTCGAAGACGAGACAGCCATCTTCGAAGCGGTTCTCTTTCCCGAGGCCTACCGCAAATATCGCCACCTGCTCTTCGAAGAACATCCGCTTTGGATAGCCGGCCTCGTCGAGAACAACAGGGGCGCCGTGAGCCTCACCATCGAGAGCCTTTTGCGTGCTTGATTTTTCACGCGCAGGCGGCGTGACTACATTTCTTTCGAGACCTGGTCATTTGCGCTGAAGCCTTTGTTCTTCTACTTTCTGCCAGGGTTTATTTCGTGTACTATGTCAAGGAAATTATGACCAAACTCACTATGTCTGAAATCGCGGCTCTGGCACATGTCTCCAAGGCTACGGTTTCTCGTGCTCTCCATCGACCGGACTTGCTGAAGGACTCCACGAGGAGGCGAGTCCTGAAGGTCATAGAAGAGCACAAATATGTCTACAACGTGAACGCGGCCGATTTTTCAAAAAAGCAGACATCCATTATTGGACTCATCATTCCCACGATAAAAAGCTCCATCCACGCGGAATCGATTCGCGGCATTCAGCAGGAAGCCCATCTCCACGATCTGGCATTGTTGATCGCGAACACCGACTACAGCGCGGAGGATGAAGTTGGGTATATGAATCTATTTCGCCAGCGTAGGCTTGCGGGAATGATACTGACGGGCGTCACCGATTCCACCTCGAGTCTGATTAAGGAATTTTCGAAATCAGGATTGCCTTGCGTCGTCATTTGGGAAATGGCTGAAGACCCCGAGATCAGTTTTGTCGGGTTTGACAACAGGGAAGCGGCATATCGCATGACAAGATATCTCCTCGAGCTGAAGCACCGGCGGATCGCGCTGATAACAGGGCCAATCGAGAAGGTCAAGCGGGCGAGTATGCGATATCAGGGTTACAAGGACGCCCTTCATGAATACGGCGTTGAACTGGATCCGACTCTCGTCGTCGGAGCCGAACCGACGCTTGAAAACGGCAGGATTGCCGCAAGGACAATCCTGTCCGCGGCGAATCCTCCCAGCGCTATTTTTGCGGCGAGCGATACAATGGCATTGGGCGCCCTGCGGGCAATCAAGGAAGCAGGACTGAAGGTTCCCGACGACATCTCTCTTGCCGGCTTCGATGATGTCGATCTGGCATCATATTGTGATCCGCCATTAACGACCATTCGCGTACCCGAGCATGAGATGGGCAGGAAAGCGGTACGCACTCTATTGGCCTTGATAGGCAACCCCCTACTCCAGGTTGAAAGACATACGCTGAGGACTGAGCTGATCATACGCGATTCTTGTCGTATCAACATACAAGGCTAGCATGCCGGAAAAAAAATAATCGGATTGCATGGAAAAACTTGACAGGTAAAAAATTGGGGACTACACTAAAAATGAAACCGGTTGCAAAGCTTTAATTCCTGACCTGAACTGCAGAAAGAAGAAAGGAGGCAATCATGGGGAAATCGATAGTCGCCATGTTGTGCATCGTGTTTTTAGGCGGACAACTCTTCGCTCAAAACCAGAAAGACGCCTCCGCGACGGCAGGCGGCGGCAAACCAGTAAAACTTGTGTACTCCTCGACAGCGGCGTCGACTGCCTCTCACGGGAAAGCTGCGCATGTCATGGCGGAGGAAGCCAAACGCCTCTCAGGCGGCCGCATTACGATCGATGTCCATCTCGACGGCACGCTTTTTACCCAGGAAGGGCAGATCAGCGGTGTTCGCATGGGAACGCTCGACATGGCCGACGGAAGCCCTAGTTGGTTCTCCGAACTGGTGCCCTCCATCTCCATGTTCTCGGCAGCTTACATTTTCAAGGATTATGCCCACATGACAAGGGTGCTGAACGGTGATATCGGCAAGAAGATCAATGGCATGGTGATCGACAAGATCGGAGTGCGGCCGCTTTCCGCCTGGTATATGGGCACCAGAAACCTTAATTTGAGGGATGTCGGCAAAGTCGTGAAAGTCCCGGCGGACATGAAGGGCATCAAGCTCAGGATGGCGAACAGCCCCTCTTGGATAGCCATGGGCAAAGCTCTTGGAGCCAATCCGACCCCGATCGCCATTTCGGAAGTATACCTCGCGCTGAAAACCTCCGCCGTCGATGGGCAGGAAAACCCGATTCCCGCCACACTTCTTAGAAAATTCTACGAAGTCACGAAATACATGATCTTGACGGGGCATCTTGTCGACACGATCATGCCTGTGATAAACGAGAAAAAATGGCAATCCCTGAGCAAGGAAGACCAGGATATTCTCGTAAAGGCGGCAGAAAAGGGCAGGGAATTCTGTGACGCGGAGAATCTTAGGATTGAAGAGAATGGGATCGCGACCCTTAAGGAAAAAGGACTTACCGTCTACGACATCGACAAGAGCGTCTGGATGAAGTATGCCCGGGATTATTATCTGGGCAATAAAGAAATCTCAAAGACTTGGGATCTCGCTCTCCTCGAGGAAATTTCCGCCATGGTTGACTGAGAAGAAGAAGATAAGCATCGGAGCATCTCTTTTCGAGATGCTCATTTTTATTAGCAAGAGAATATAGCGATGAAAAAGGTCCTGAAGTTTTTACTGGATTTTATAGAAATCTACCTTCCCATGGCCACCTTCGCGTGCCTTTTTCTGACCTTCATTATCCAAATATTCTTCCGCTATGCCCTGAGAAATCCGCTTATGTGGCCGGAGGAACTCACGAGCCTGGCCTTTATCTGGACGACGCTCCTATCGGCCGGATATATCAGGAGAGTCCACGGCCACGTAGCATTTACGCTTGTCTACGACAAGCTTCCGGAAGCGATGAGAAAGGTCGCCCGACTTTCCTCCAACGTCCTGGTATTTTTCGCTTTTCTTGTGCCATTGCCCTCCATTTTCAAATACCTGAAAGCGATACACCTCGAAAAATCATCCGTCCTGCGTATCCCTCTCAGCATCGGCTACGGTCCGGTGCTGATTTTCTTCATCCTGATACTGGGGCATACGGTGCATGACATCATCCTCGATATCAGGACCTCACGAAAATAAGGAGAACGGCACATGAATTTCGCGCTCATGGCATTCCTCGCGATTTTCTGTCTCATATTCATCCTGCGCATTCCCATCCCTCTCGGCTTCATTACCGCCGTATCGGTGTATTGCATGCTGAAAGGTCTGCCGCTTCTTCTGGTCGCGGAGAAAATTGTTACGAACATGTTCTCTTCGTATTTGCTGATCGCTGTCCCGCTCTTCATTTTTGCCGCCCAGATCATGAATACCGGGAAGGTGACAGACAAGATATTCATGTTCGCCAACGCTTTCGTCGGGCGACTCGACGGGGGCTTGGGACATGTGAATGTCCTGGCTTCCCTGATTTTTTCCGGCATGACAGGCTCAGCTCTCGCCGATGCTTCCGGGCTCGGGATAATGGAGATAGAGGCGATGAGAAAGCAGGGCTACGATGACGGATTCTCCTGCGCGATCACCGCGGCATCCGCCACAATAGGCCCGATATTTCCTCCCAGCATCCCGATGATCATGTATTCGATGTTGTCCGGCGCCTCGATAGGCGCGCTGTTCCTCGGCGGGATGGTGCCGGGAGTCTTGATCGCCGCGGCACTGATGGTATATGTCGCGATCGTCTCGAAAAAAAGGCATTACCCCAAGGGAGAGATGAAGACTTTCAAGGAGTTTCTGGCCTCCACTTTTGAGGCGATTCCCGCTCTTCTCACCCCAGTCATCCTGCTCGGCGGCATCTATACAGGGATCGTGACCCCTACTGAAGCGGGAGCGCTCGCGGCTTTCTATGGCATCCTGATTTCCGTCCTGTTCTACAAGAGCATTGATATAAAATCCCTGGGCAAGATGCTCTTCGAGACGATCAAATCGACAGGGACGATTTCGATAATCGTCGCCGCTTCTTTCGGGATGTCGTTCGTGGTTTCCTATGAACGCATTCCGGATCTCGTCGCGACAGCCCTGCTCGGCATAACGACGAACAAGTATGTCTTCCTCGCGCTGATCAACCTGGCCTTCCTCGTTCTTGGCATGTTCATCGACGTGAATACGATCACTCTCGTATTCATACCGATAGTCCTCCCCATGGTAAGCGCGCTCGGAATAGATCTCGTCCATTTTGGGGTTGTCATCGTGCTGAACATGATGATCGGACTCTCGACTCCTCCCTATGGGGGGCTCTTGTTCGTCACCAGCGGAATTTCGGGAACTCCGCTCGGGACAATCATAAAAGAATTGCTGCCCATGCTTGGTGTCCTTATTCTGGTCCTGCTTCTCACGACATATTTTCCGAGCCTGGTCCTGTTTTTGCCGCAGACTTTCATGCGCTAGAATAGTAAAAGGGGATGCAAATGATGGAATCTCTTGAAGCGCAAGCGAATGTATTCGGCGAGGAAGCGAGCAAGGCGATCGCCTCGGCGGCCAAGCGCTTCACGCTGAACTATTACGAAGAAGCGTTGCGCCTGCTGTCCGACGCGGAAGCGAGCGGAGGACGTCTGCATGTTACCGGCATTGGGAAGCCGCACCATATCGCCAACTATATGGCTTCGCTGTTTTCCTCCACGGGGACGTCGTGCTACTTTCTCGACGGGACGGAGGCTACCCACGGATCGGCCGGCCAGGTAAAAAAGGGCGATGTGGTCATAGCGATTTCGTATTTCGGAAATGTCGCCGAGCTTGTGGCCACCGTGAAGACACTGAAGCGCAACGGCGCCCGCATCATCTCCGTGACAGGCTTTCCCGAATCGGAAATCGCCCGGATGGGAGATGCGCATCTGGATGTGCATGTGGAACGCGAGGGCGACTACCTCAACAAGCCGCCTCGGATAAGCATGCTCGTAAGCCTTTTCATGCTGATGAACCTCAGTGTCATCCTGCAAGCCCGGAAGGGGATCGACCAGGAAGAATACCTCCAATGGCATCCCTCCGGCCAGCTTGGGAAAAGGGAAAAGCCATGATGAAAACGCCATGCGCTCTGGGTGGAATCGTCGTCCCCCTGGTGACCCCCCTCGATGACCAGGAGCATGTCGATTTTACCGGGCTTCGCAGACTTGTCGATTACCTTCTCGCCGGCGCCGTTGACAGCCTTTTTGTCCTCGGAACCACGGGGGAATTCCCGAGACTCGCCGACGAAGATAAGAAACGGCTCATCACAGCAGTGACTGAAGCCGCGGATGGTAAAATCCCCGTCTGCGTGGGCATTGGGGAGTGCGGAACCCGTAAATCCCTGGAGCTGGCCAGGCTGGCGCAGGGATGCGGAACGGATTTCCTCGTAAGCACGCTTCCTTTCTACTACAAAGTCATTGAAGTGAGTGAACAGGTAGCTTTCTTCCGCTCGATTCTCGATGGCAGCGATATTCCGATAATTCTCTACAATATGCCAGAAACCGTCGGCTCCAAGATTCATGTCGAGACGATCCGTCAGCTGCTGCCGCATCCTTTGCTTATTGGGATCAAGGATTCCGGAGGCGAGAAGGAATATTTCAATGCCCTGCTTGAGTTCAAGACGGCAAGACAGGACTGGAAGGTACTCTGCGGCAACGAAAGGGTGGCCTTCGATTCCTTGCTGGCCGGAGCCGACGGTCTTGTTCCATCGATAGGCAATGTTTTTCCGCGCATGATGGTTGCCTTCTGGCAAGCTGCCATAAAAGGGGACTGGGAGAGCGCACGGACGATCCAAAACCAGGTCGATGATGTCAACCGCTTCAATATGCAGATAAATTCATCGCTGCGCGGCGTCATCATGAGAAAGAAGGCGCTCGAGATTCTTGGCGTATGCGGCTCGAAGGTCTCCGAACCCTGCCTTTCGCCTCCCGCCGAAATTCTGCGGGAATTCGAGGCTGTCGTCAGGGAATACCATGGAATATATGAACAGAAGGCATAGGCTATGCATCACTTCCACGATCGTGGAAAGCCATCCCAAGGCTCTCGTCGTATTCAGGGGGCTTGAGGAAAGCCTGAAAGCGGCTTCGGAGATAGGCTACGATGGGATCGAATTGGCGCTTTACCACAAGGGCAATGTCGATGCCAAAGCCTTGAGAGTGCTTGCCGGCCGCTACAATATGGCCATTCCCGTGATATCGACGGGGCAGATGTATACGATGGGGAAGGTCTCGTTCACCCATCCGGATAGGGGAGTCAGGGAAAGGGCTGTCGAGGACTTTGAGGGTATCATAGAAATTGCCGCCGAATTGGGAGCCGATGTCAACGTGAGTAGGGTGCGCGGTTCTCTGGATCCGGATGATTCGTATGAGGAAGGTCTTGAAAAGCTCACCCAGTGCCTGGATCGCGTCTGCGCGAAGGCTCGAGCTTATGGCCTCGCCATCCTTCTGGAACAGATGAACCGGTACGAGACAAACTATCTGTTCAGCTGCGCCGAGGTCGGTGATTATATCAGGAAGATCGGAATTCCCAACCTGAAGATCCATGCCGATCTTTTCCACATGAATATCGAGGATGTGGATCTGCCGAAAACCTTGAAGGAATACGCTGACGTTCTCGGATACATTCATTTCGCCGACAGCAACAGGCTCGCGCCGGGGAAAGGAAACATCGATTTCCCATCGATACTCCAGAGCCTCGATGCGATGAAATACCCCGGATGGATAGGCGTTGAAATACTTCCCAAGCCCAGCCCCCATGTCGCGGCGAGGGAATCCCTGGAATACCTCAGGGCTTTGGAAGGTGAACTGCCCCGCGATCGATCCGGAGAGCATGAAAAATATGCGAGTGGCGATAATTCAGCAGGGAGTCCTTGATGACAAGCATATTCGTCAACCTCAAACGCTTCGATATCCCCTCCGAACTGGGGGGCATATGTCCCGAGAAGGATTCCGCCTCGTGGGCGAGGAATGTCATCGGCGGGACTGTCGCGCGGGGTCTTCATTCCAGGAAGGACCTGCGTATCATCTACTTCTTTCCCCAGAGCCTTATTATCCCGGCCAGGGAAGCTCTTCTGGCTGCGGCTTTGACCTCCCGCGATACGCTGGCGCTGGGCAGCCAGGGGGTTTTCAGGGAAGATGTCATGCCTGGCGGGAACTTCGGCGCCTTCACCGCCAATTTCCCCGCCAAGGCCGCCGCGGCCCTCGGCTGCGAGTGGGCTCTCATCGGCCATTCGGAGGAGAGAAAGGACAAGCTCGATATCATGGCCGCGTATGACGCCGATATCACGCGTGATGGCGTATCGATGAAAAGGGCAAGCCACGCGCTTCAGCGCCTCATCAACGCCGAAGTCCTGCGCGCCTTCGAAGCCGGATTGAATGTTCTGTATTGTGTGGGAGAAACCGCCGAGGAGCGTGGAGAGGGAAGTCTCGAGGAGCGGAAACCGCGAGTGGAAGCGGTGCTGGGCAGCCAGCTGGAATTGGGACTCGCGGGGATAACGAAAGCGCAGGGCGATCGGGAGCTCGCGATCGGCTATGAACCACGTTGGGCTATCGGCCCGGGGAAGACGGCCCCGGATTCCGGGTATATTAGCTTAATTTCGGCCTATATCAAGCACAAAGCGAAGGAAATACTCGGATACTCGCCCGCAGTCGTCTATGGAGGGGGACTAAAGACCGAGAATGCCAGGGCTATAGCCGGCGTATGCACTATCGACGGCGGCCTCGTGGCTTTGACAAAATTTACGCCTCCGATCGCTTTCAGCCTGGAAGGTCTCGAAAATATCCTTGACGAATATCTGGCGCCATAAATTGACCAGGAAGGTAATGCCATGAAATTGGAATTTGAGTATGGACAGGGATTCATGAAAGCCGAACTCCCCGATGGAAATACCGATGTCTTCATCCCGGGGGAGACTTATCCCGATCCGCCGAGAATCCCCTCCGACCGGATTGTGGCAGAAACCAGGAAATCCATTTTGAATCCGATCGGGATTCCACCGATTTCGGAGAGCGTGAAAAAGGGCAGCAAGGTTATAATAGTGTTCCCGGACCGCGTTAAGGGCGGGACTCAGCAGACCGCCCATCGCAAAATCTCCATTCCTCTCATCATCGAAGAGCTTTATAAGGCAGGAGTCGAGAAAAAAGATATAAAACTGATTTGCAGCAATGGGCTTCACCGGAAAAATACCGAAAAGGAGATCCGCTCTTTGCTGGGTGATGGCATCTTCGATGAGTTTTGGCATTCAAAGCAGATTACCAATCATGACAGCGAGGATTATGACAATCTGGTGGATCTGGGTTCCGATGAAATCGGCGATCATGTGATAGTGAACAAGGAAGTCTATGAATCGGACTTCTGCGTCCTGATCGGCCACGCGACGGGCAATCCTTACGGCGGCTATTCGGGCGGCTACAAGCACTGCGCGACTGGGATCACGCATTGGCGATGCATCGCTGAACACCACAACCCCAAGGTGATGCACAGGAGCGATTTTACCCCAGCGAGCACCCACAGCCTCATGAGGAGAAAATTCGACCAAATCGGCATGTATATTGAAAAATGCATGGGGAAGAAGTTCTTCGTATGCGATGCCGTCCTCGACACCAACGCTAACCAGATCGCGATATTCTCTGGGTACGCGAAGGACATCCAGCCTTTGTGCTGGGCTTCGGCCGACACGCGGACCTACGCCCGATGGGCGGAGAAAAAGTACGATGTCATGGTATTCGGTATGCCGCAGTCATTTCACTACGGCGATGGAATGGGTACCAATCCGATTCTCATGATGCAGGCGATTTCGGCGCAGATTCTCAGGCATAAGCGCGTATTGAGCGATCGTTGCGTCGTCATCTGTTCCTCACTCTGTAATGGATTCTGGCACGAGGAGGAATTCCCCTCGTATGAAAAAACGTATGATCTTTTCCAGAAGGACGGCAATCAGATTCTGCCAGATATCGCGAAGTACGCCGAATACTTCTCGACGCGCAAGGAATATACGGACCTCTATCGCTACGCCTATGCCTTTCATCCTTTCCATGCCTTTTCGATGGTCTCTTGTGCCCATATTGCGGAGATGAACAGCTCGGCGATCTATATTGTCGGCGCCATGAAGCCTGGCTTGGCCCGGGGAATGGGCATGAAAACAAGGGCATCATTCGAGGAAGCGCTCGACGACGCGAAGAGGAAATATGTCGGCGACGCGCCCAACATTCTGGCGCTGCCAAGAGCGTTCACCACCGCGGCCATGCACATCTGCATGAAGGAATAGGCTTGCTGGGAGTATCTTGCCCTCATTGACACAAAAGCCTCATCGGAATATCGTCATATAAAGATATAGCGATAGAATAATATCGCTATATCCAGAGGAACGATACCTGAAATGGCCGATCTCAAGGATGATACATTCCGCGCCGCCGAAACAGCCGAGATACTGAAAGCCCTCTCCCACCCTGCCAGGCTCCTGATAGTCGCCCAGCTCTGCGGCGGCGAAGCGCACGTAAGCGATCTAGCGGAGAGGCTCGCCGTCCCGCAGTCGCTCGTCTCCCAACAGCTACGCATCCTCCGCATGGCCAACCTCGTCGAATTCCGCAGGGAAAACGGCTTCGCCGTCTACCGCCTCGCCCAACCTCATCTCGTCGAACTCCTCCATTGTCTCGAAAGCTGCCGCGCTGGCGACAACTAGCGTTCTCTCAAGGAAAACACTCTATGGACATCGAAAAAGAGCTCAGTGAGCTCAAGGCTAAGGTGAACTCCGCCCCCGGCATGGAGAACAAGCTCTCCATGGTCGTTTTTTCGGGCGAACTGGACAAACAGATTGCCTCCCTCATCATCGCTACCGGCGCGGCGGCGATGGGCATGAAAGTCGTGCTTTTCTATACCTTCTGGGGAACCGCCGCCCTGCGCGATCCTTCCAAGAAGGCGGGCGGCAAGGATTTCATGGGCAAGATGTTCGGCTTCATGCTCCCGAAGGGGCGCGACAAGCTGAAGCTTTCGCAGATGAACATGGCGGGCGCCGGCACCGCGATGCTTAAAAGCCTCATGACGAAAAAAAACGTCGCCAGCCTGGATCAGCTTTTCGAAGCGGCCGGGGCCTTGGGCGTCGAGATCAATATCTGCCAGATGTCGATGGATCTCATGGGGATGAAGATGGAAGAGATGATCGATTATCCCGGCTTGAAAGTCGTCGGGGTGGCTTCCTTCCTCGCCGACGCCAAGGAATCCGCCGTCCAGCTATTCATTTGAGCATTTTTAGCCTAAGGAGAAATATATGTCCGACTACACAATCACGAAGACGCTCGACTGCAAAGGGCTCGCCTGCCCGATGCCCATCGTCAAGCTCAGCATGGAAGTCGCGAAAATGAAGGTGGGAGAGGTTGTCGAGATGCTCTCCACCGACCCGGGTTCCCTCGCCGATGTCCCTTCCTGGGCTAAATCGACGGGCAACGCCGTTCTCGAAACGAAACAGGACTCCGGCCTTATCCGCTTCTACGTGAAGCGACAAAAGTAAGGCCTCGCCGTGGCCCCCACAGGCTTCACCCTCTTCCTGGATGGCCTCTACTACTTCATCATGGTGCCTCTCGTCTATATCTCCATCACCGTCATGGTGGTCGGCATCGCCGTGAAGATCGCCTCCATCTTTTCCTCGCCACCCCCCGCCTACAGCCTGAAAACCTTCCCCGCGAGGAAGCGCTCGGCCCTGGCGGCCCTGGGCGACACCTTCGGCATGCCGATGATCAGGAAGCGCAAGCCGGTCTTCTGGTTCTTTCTCATGTGGTTCCATCTGGGCATCGCCTTCCTGATCCTGGGCCATCTGGACCTCTTCCCAAGCATCAACATCATGCCGGCGGCTTCCCGTCACATGGTGGGCGCGGGATTCGTCGGCGTCTCGGTCACGGTTCCCGCCTTCTACTTTCTTTTCAGGCGATTCAAGGGCGAGAACAGGCATATCTCGGTGCCCGCCGACTATCTCCTACTTCTTCTCCTTCTCTTCACCTTCCTTCTGGGGGATATGATTAGCTGGGGGAATTCATGGACGGCGCATGGTTTCGTGATGACGAAGGCCAATTTCAGCAGCTACTTCGGCATCCTCTCGAGCTTCACTTTCATGAACCCCAGAATCGTACTGCATGGTTCGCATTATCATTTCATCGTGCTCCATGTCTTCCTGGCCGAACTTTTCATGATGATTCTGCCCTTCAGCAAGATCGTGCACACATTCTTCAGCCTGCCGCTGAATATGCTGAGAAGGAGGTAAGCCATGGATGAAATAACGACCGGCCATCTCAAGCGCCTTTTCGAGACCAAGCTCAACAAGGCCATGCGCCTCTACCTCGACACCTGCGCCCGCTGCGGGCTCTGCGTCGAAGCCTGCCACGTCTACGCGTCGATGCCCGAGACCAAATACACGCCCGTCGGCAGGGCCGAGGTGATCCGCAAGCTCTTCAAGCGCTATTTCAAGATTCAGGGCAGATTCGCGCCCTGGCTCGGCGAGACGATTTCCTTCGGCGATATCGGCATGGACAAGGCCTATGAAGCCGCCTTTTCCTGCACGGGCTGCCGCCGCTGCGTCGGCTTCTGCCCCTTCGGCATAGACACTCAGCAGGTCATGGGCATTGCCAAGCTTCTCCTCATCGGCGTGGAACGGCAGCCCCAGCTTCTCGCCATGCTCTCCGACATGTCGATCGCCAAGGGCGAGACCTATGTCGAGTCGGGCGAAAACTACAGGGAAGCCATTAAAAATCTCGAATCCCAGGTGGAAGCCCTGGCTCCGACGCCCGAAGGCAGGGAGACGATCCCCGTCGATGTCCAGGACGCCGACATTCTCTATGTCGGGCTCTCGGGCGCGCACTCCATCATTCCGGCCGCGGCCATCATGAACGCCGCGAAGGAAAACTGGACCCTGAGCTACTTCGAGGCGGTCAATTTCGCCGCCTGGCTGGGCGATGCCAAGAAACAGGCGAAGATATCCCAACGCATCGTTGACGAGGCCGTCCGCCTCAACGTAAAGGAAGTCGTCGTCGTGGAATGCGGCACGGCCACTCGCGTGCTGAAATTCCAGTCCGGGAAGCACGATTTCAAGGTGACGTCGATCGTGGAACTTCTCGACCGCTATATAGCCGAGGGCCGGATTTTCCTTAAGCCGGGCACGCTTCAGGGCCGTCTCACCTATCACGATCCCTGCCAGCTGGCTCGCAACGGCGGCGTCATCGAAGAGCCGCGGCGCGTCATCGGCGCCCTCACCGGCGATTTCGTCGAACTGACGCCGAACCGCGAGGAAAACTGGTGCTGCGGCGGAGGCGGCGGGCTTATTTCGATGGGCGAGCAGGAATTCCGCATGAAGTCGGCCAAGGTGAAGGTCGATCAGATCAAGGCCGCGCGCGCCGATATCATCTGCACCGCCTGCGAGAACTGCCACACACAGCTCACCGAACTGAATGACTACTACGCGATGGGCATGAAGGTGGAATCGCTGACGAACCTCGTCGCCCGCGCGCTGACGGGTTTCGCGGAAAAGAATTAGACAGGACTTACGCAAAGACAGGATTTACGGGAAAATATTTTAGGTAAAGAAAGAAAAAGCATCGCTTCGCTCTTTCTTTTCTTTACCTAAATTCTTATCTGTAAATCCTGCCCATCATGTTATCCCGTCAAAAACGGTACATCCTATCAATTATTAACCAAGCGCCTCGCAGAGCGCCAGCATGAAGGGGCCTGAACCCTTGAAGTCGTCGGACACGATGGGTTCGCTCATGTAATAGGCGAAAGAACCGTCGCGGTAGGGGTTCCCGCCCAGGCCGGCCACCTTGCAGATGCCGTTCACATGGAGCCTGCCCGCCTCGTCTCTGGAGATGAATCGTTCGACGAGGCCAGCAAGAGCCCTGTCCGCATTTTCGACGCCGGAGGAATCCAGAATCCCCGCCCTCATTCCCTTGTACAGAGAATACGTGAACATCGCTGAAGCCGATTCCTCCAGATAGTTGCCTTCCCGCTCGGGCATGTCGAGGATCTGGAACCAGAGTCCCGACTCATCCTGGGCGGCGGCGACGGCCGACATCAGGTCGCGGAACATCGCGACGACATCCCGTCTCTCGGGAAGATCGGCGGGCAGCCAATCCAGGACATCTATGAGCGCCATGGACAGCCAGCCCACGGCCCTGCCCCAGATGTGGGGCGAAAGACCGGTGTCGGGATTAGACCATCTTTGCCGGCGCGACTCGTCCCAGGCGTGGTAATAGAGGCCTGTCGCCTTGTCCATCATCGCGTCTCTCGCGTGGAAAAGCTGGCCGCAGAGGTCCCCGAACAGTTCTGGCCGCGAAAACTCCGCCGCGTAGCGCGCGTAGAAAGGGCCGAACATGTAGAGTCCGTCGAGCCAAACCTGGTAGGGATAGATTTTCTTGTGCCAGAAGGCGCCCGATTCGGTTCGGGGATGCGTGGCCAGCTGGCTCATCAGGCTCATCAGGGCTTTGCCGTAGCCCGCGTCGCCCCCTTCCTTCCATATGTCGAAGACCAGCTTCCCGGCGTTGATCTGGTCCAGATTGTATTCTTCCTTGAGATAGCCCCTGATGGAACCATCGGGAGCCACGAGCGAATCTGCGAGTTCCCTTACGCGGTCGTCGTAGCGATGCGCGAAGTACCTGCCCGAGGCTACGCGGATGGCGCGGAGAACCAAGCCCGTCTCGTAATTCCATCGGATGCTTTCCGGCCCGCATGCCTGAAGGGCCGATTCGATCGCGTCGCTGAGGAGATTCAGATACAGGGCACGTTGTTCATTGTTCATGGTAAATTCCAGAAAAGGCGCGGAAAGAAAGGCGCCCGGTCTTGCAAAAAAAGCCTCGCGAAAGCGCTTCTTGGCGAAACGCGTCCACGAGGCTCCCATAGCGTCTCGAGACCGGGCGGGGAAGAATCGCTTCCGCGCCCAGTCCTCTCTGTTAGGGAAAACGTCAGCGAGGTTCGCGGCCTATTTCAGGTAGCCGTTCTCATCCATCTGCGCCCTGGCGGCCTTTTCCCAGGCGGTGGCGCCCAGCTTGTCCATCTGGGCCACGAAGGCGTCGAAGTTTTCCTTCGTCAGCGCGGTCTTGCCCAGCACGAATTCCTGCACGCCCTGGTTGATGAAACGCTTCAGGTCGGCGTTGTTCGGGGAAGGGGCGATGGTGCCCGCGCCGGTGACGTTGATCCAGGGATATGACTGGAAGGTCTTCAGGTAGGGCATGGGGCCGATCCTGCGGCCGTTGGCCGTGGTGTAGTAGGGATAGCGCGCGCCGAGTTCGAGGGCGGAGTTGTAGAACACCATGTTGCGGAGCTGGGTCACCGTCTGTCCCTTGGGGGATGAGAACTTGGTGTCGGCGGGCACATTCTTGTCGGTGATGTCGCCGTTGGCGTCGATTGAATAGTTCACGCCTTCTACGCCCCAGCCGATGAGCTTGTAGCCTTCGTCGGAGGCCATCCAGTCCAGGAACTTCGCGATCGCTTCCTTCTTTCCTGCCTTTATGGCCTTGGGGGAAACGGCGTAGATCCTGTAGTTGGCGTCGTAGATGCCGGTGGCGGCGAGGCCTTTCGGGCCCTTGGGCGGGGGAAGGGCTGCCCACTCGCCATTGGGGAAGTTCTTGTCGAAGGGCGCGTAGTTGGCCTGGGCGGCGAGGGCTGCCATCTGCTCGCGCATCACGCCGAACTTGCCCTGTTTCCAGGCGGCGCGGAAATCGTCCTTCTTGAGGGAAGGCCAGTCGGGGTCAACGACCTTGTTCTCCACCATCTTGTTGACGAACTTGAGGGCTTCGAAGAACTCGGGCTTTTTCGCGTTGAGGCCGAAATTCTTCTCCGTCATGTTCCAGGTGCCGGCCACGCCGAAGGCGGCCATGATGGGCTCGAAGCGCCTGCCGAGATACTGCTCCTGGTCGAAGAGCTCGACGAAGGCGCCGTAGCCGTAGGTGTCGTTTTTGCCGTTGCCGTCCGGATCCTTGAAGGTGAAGGCATAGCAGACATCGTAGAGCTCGTCGAGGGTGGTCGGCATCTTGAGGCCGAGCTTGTCGAGCCAATCTTTTCTGATGACGAGGCCTTCGTTCCTCTGGAGGGAGCCGGGGAAGGCGAAGCCGTAGCTCTTGCCCCTGATCGTCGAAAAGGCGATGGAATCCGCGTTGAAATGATTCTCGGCCCTGTTGGGCATGAGAGGATACATGTCGTTGACGGGAGCCACGAGGCCTTGCTTGATCAAGGTCTGCCAGGGGTCGCGGCGCACCATGAAGAGGTCAGGCAGCTGGTTCGCGGCGGCCGCGGCCAGAATCTTCACGTCCTGGTCGTTTTCGTTCGAAGGCTCGGCCGTGATCTTGAGTTCGATCCCGTATTTTTCGCGCAGTATCTTGTAGACCACCCAGTCATCGGGGGGCGGGCCCGCCTCGGTGATAGCCGCTCCGTACCACATCTCGATCGTCACCGGCTTCGCCCCCTGGGCGAAGGTCGATCCGATGCAGACGATGGCGAGAATGAGCGTCATCATGATGCTGATTGTTCGTTTCATGGAAACCTCCTTGATCTATCGCGACGGGGACATAAGCCCCGAATTGGAACCCGATTCAGCCGGCTCCTTGCGGCGCCGACGGCTCTCAGCCTTTCACGCTGCCCAGCATCGTCCCCTTCACGAAATACCGCTGGATAAAGGGATAGGCGATGAGCATGGGAATCGCGGCGAGGAGCACGCTCGCTGCCTTTATCGCCGCTATCGGCGCCTCGCCGAAGGCGTTCACTTCGACATACTCGTTCATCCCCGAGGAAAGCAGGATGTTGCGCAGGAGGATGGGCAGGGGCTGGAGTGCGCTGTCGTTGAGATAGAGCATGGCGTTGAAGAAATCGTTCCAGAAGTGCACCCCGTAATAAAGGCCTATCGTCAGGAGAATGGGCTTGGAGAGAGGCAGGATAATCTTGAGCAGAACGGTGATTTCCGAAGCTCCGTCGATGCGCGCCGATTCCTTGAGTTCTTCGGAGATGCCTTCGAAGAAGCTCTTCATGATGAGGGTGTTGTAGACGCTGATGGCCCCCGGCAGGTAGACGGCGGCGAGTTTGTCCATGAGGCCGAGCTTGGCCACGAGAAGGTAGTTCGGGATGAGGCCCACATTGAAAAGATAGGGAATGATGACGATGCCATAAAGTAATTTGCGCCCGGGCAGGGTCTTGATCGACAGTATGTAGGCGAGGGGCACCGTGAGGAATAAGGCTGTGGCCACGCCCTGGAAGAATATGCGGAAGCTGTTGAAGGTCGAGGTTAGGAAGGCCCTGTGGCCGAGGAGGGCTTCGTAAGCCGATGTCGACCATTTCCAGGGCGCCAGGAGCATGCCGTCCAGGGCCGATCCGATGAAGGTGTTGGGGCGGAACGAAAGGGTTATCGTGCTCCATATCGGTATCACGAAAATCGCGAGGATGACGAAGAGACTCGTGTTGACGAGGAAGTGGAAGAATTTATCGCTTTTTGTCAGTCTGATGCTGCTTTTCATGGTTCCATACCTCATTAATACAACCCGGAATCGGTGTGTTTGCGGATAAGCCTGTTGGAAACCACTATGAGAATGAGGCCAAACACTCCTTTAAAGAGGCCTACCGCCGTCGCCAGCCCGAAGCGGAATTCCAGGAGGCCCTGGCGGTATATCCATGTATCGATGATGTCGGCCACGCTGTATACGGGCAGCGAATAGAGCATGAATATCTGGTTGAAGCCCGCGTCGAGGATGGTTCCCAGCCTCAGGAGAAATACCATCACGATGACGGGCCGGATCGAGGGCAAGGTGATGTAGCGCACCCGCTGCCAGGCGCTGGCGCCTTCGACGGTGGCTGCTTCGAAGAGGGAAGGGTCTATGCCCATGAGCGCCGCGAGGAAGATGATGGCGCTCCAGCCCATCTCTTTCCACATGTCGGAGAGGATGACGATCCAAGGAAAGGCCTTCGCGTCGGTGAGGAAGGATATCGGCTCGCCGCCGAAGAGCTTGATGACGTCGTTGACGATGCCGTTCGAGGGCGAAAGGATGGCGAGGAGGATGGCGTACATGATGACCCAGGAAAGGAAGTGGGGGAGGTAGGCGAGGGTCTGCACCGACTTGCGCAGGAAGAATATGCGGCACTCATAGAGAGTCACCGACAGGAAAATCGCGGCTGGTATGGAGAAGATCATCTTGCCGATGCTGTACATCACCGTGTTGCGGATGAGTTCCCAGAAATAGTAGGAATTGACGAAATCCTTGAAGTTCTGGAGGCCGACCCAGGGGCTTCCCAGGACGCCGTCGAGGGCCATGAAATCCTTGAAGGCGATCTGCGCGTTCCAGATGGGAACATACTTGAAGATGACGAAGTAGGTTAAGGAGATGGAGGCCAGCAGGTAGACCGATTTGTGGCGCTTGATGTTCTTCCAGAGGCCGCTGCCGCCTGTCCTGCCCGCGCGGGCAGGAGCGATGGTTGTCGTTGGTGATGTCATACTGTTACCACCAATCATAGTATAGTATGATTTTGCAAATTTTCAGTCGGATTATTGTACTATTCTGACATTGCTTCCCGATTCTTTTCGAATGGCTCCCGGCGTCGCGCCGGTAATCCTCCGGAAAACGCGGCAGAAATACGCCTGATCCTGGAATCCCGACCTGGAGGCCACCTCCGCCACGCTCTCGGCTGAACTCTTCAGAAGCTCGATCGCGTAGCCGATTCTGAGCCTGTTCAGATATTCCCACAGCGGAATCCCCATCTGCTTATGGAATATTCTCGAGAGGTAATCTTCGCTCGCGTTCACGTACTCGGAAAGCTTCCAGCGCGAAACCTGTTCGCGGAAATATCGATTGAGGAAAACGATAGCCTTCATGATGATGGCGCCCGTCGGCGCGGGAAGGAACTCCTCCCCGCCGGAGAGTCGGCCCGCGATGGAAGCGATAACGTCGCGGAAAACATCGCCGGAATTGCAGATGATCGTCCTGGGCCTCTCGGCGATGAGTCTTTCGAAGGAAGCGTCGTCGAATTTCGCCGCGACACGGAGCAAGGGGATATTGGCGAGAACGGGAGAATCCGCGATGGCGCCGATGAACTCGCTTTTTTGGCCTAAAAGGATGAGGAGGCGCGGCTGTCCCCGCTCCGCGAGAAGCTCGAGTTCTTCGGGATTCCGGCAACGCAAGAGTCTGGGCGCTTTTTCTGCCGAAGATCCCTCCAGGCCGATCGCCCAGCTTTCGCCCTGATCTTCGCCACGTTCGGCAGCCCCGAGGACGAGAACGGTGTTGGATGCTTTCGCGGGGAAGAAGCGCAGGAGGAAGTCGCCGAGAGAAGACCAGTCGGCCGCGGAATTCGTCTCCCTCAGGGCTGGATCGGAGGCCAGGTTGCTCGCGGGAACGAAGCAACCCACTCTGCGGAAGGCGCCATTGTCGAGGAGAAGGCCAGCCGCCGCGGCCGCCTCTCCCCGCATGGAAGCCGGGTCGATGTAGAGAAGGGAGATTCCCTCCGCTTGAACCATAGAACCGCCGGCTTCGGCTATGCCTATTTTTTTTGCCGTCCATCCCGGGAAAAGGGACAGCAGCGATGCCGGAAGCCGCTCGCCGAGAACTCCAAGGATTCCTGGTGCCGCGATGGCGGCGCTCCCGCGATCGGACGCGTCGCGCTGCGCCGAGGGTTCTATGGATGGGTAGGGCAGGCAAAGCTCAAGACTGAAGGCCTCGGCGTCTCCGACGCATCGCAGGCTGCCTCCGTGGAGAAAGGCGATGCGTTTGGCGAGTTCCAGCTCAATCTTCATTCTGTCCATAGAGGCGATTCCGGGACCTGTTTCCAGGAGGCTGCGCAGCTCATCGAGGTTTCGTGCGGCGCGCTCGCCGCTCGGGCGTCCGCCTATCCTGAATCCTATGCCTGAAGGCGAAATCCCGAGGAGAATTTCGACGCTTGGGGTTCCCAGATCGCGGAAAAGGCAGTCGAGGAAGATTTCCAGGATTTGCGCGACGCGGGCCACATCGCCCCAGGCGAGCGGAACGCCACAGACTGGCGGCGAAGCGCCGACGAGACCCCATCTTTTCCTGCGCTGCTGGACCTTCGATGCCGCCGCGAAGCCTTCCATAAAGGACAGCGGGTCGAAAAGCGACCCGTGTAAGGCGAGATCGTCCACCTGAGCCAGCGACAAATCCAGAAGATGTCTTGTGAGTTCCATCTGACGGGCTGAATAGGAAGCTATGGCTTCCAGATCCTCCCGCTGTTCGGACTTCGCGTCCGCCAGAAGCCGGGTCGCGGCGCCATAGATGAAACCCATAGGCTCCTGGAGTTCCCCCGATATGCCCGCCAGGAACTCCGTCTTCATCTTTTCGGCCTTCTCCGCCCTTTTGCGCGCCTCGTTCACCTGCTCGAAAAGAAGGACCCCCCGCATCGCCGAAGAAAACATGGCGCGCAGTTCCTCGAATATATACGCGTCGCTTTTCTCGAGCCGCAGAATCACGTAGCCGAGAGAGGTCGATTCATAATAGAGAGGGAGGACGATATAGGCCCCCTTGCCGGCCGGGTATATGTCCTCCGGCAGAATCTGGCTCGAGGGGAAAAGCCTTCCGCTGGCCTTCGGCTCCAGGATCTTCGCGCCGCCGTCTTGGTTGCCCGTCGCGTCGAAGCCTCCGGCGAATATCCTGTGAGCGGGATCTTTCCCGTTCAGCGCGAAATAGCCTGATTGGATATTCAGTTTGGGGAGACAGCGTCCGGCTATCCTCACGATGGCCTCGAAATCCTTGGCGCAGAGCAGTTCGTGGTTGAGGATATAGAGCCAGTGGTCGAACTCTTTCTCCTTCCACGCCCTATAGTTGCCTATCCGCTTTTCGGCGTCCGATACGAGAACCCTGCCCTGGCTGAGAAGCGTTTCGAACATGGCCGCCGTCGCTGGCGATGCCGCCCGGCTTCTGCAGCTAATTCTCAGCGCCGAGAGGATATCCTGGAATGTCTCGATATTCCCGTCCCGGAAAATGAAGCCGTTCAGGATGGTGTCGAGGGTATTGAGGAAACGTACTCTCGATCTGCCGGACAGGCAGGCGAGAAAGCTGGAAACTATGGGTTCGAGGTACAGCGAAGATTCCTCGGGGGTAAAGCCCGCGACGCCGGCCACGAAATGAAGGATATCGGCTTCGGACGCGGCTGCCGCATCCGAAGCCATTCCCTTCCAGCGGGAAGACGCGGTCATCCCCGCCAGGTGGACCGACTCGGTGAGACAGCCGCAGGATTGCCTTATGACAAGCTTTGTCTTCAATACCTTGTCGGCCGGATTTTTCCCGTCCAGCCTGTCGAGCAGCATATGGAAAGCCTGCGGAGCCTGCCGCTCGAAGGGCATTCGAACCGTCGTATAGGTAGGCGAGAAAAGATTGCTCTCGTCCGTATCGTTGAAGCCGCCCAGGGCGATGTCGGCCGGTATCCTGAATCCTCGCTCCTGAAGAAGCTCGGCGGCTTCGAAGGCCAAAAGATCGCTGGCGGCACAGAGCGCGTCGAAATCGGCGCCCGGCTTAAGCTTCCTCCCGTCGAGAAGATCGAGCATGGCCTTTCGTCCCTCAGTCCATGAATTGTCGAGAGAAGCCAAGTTTGGGTCGAAGCGCAGCCCCAGTTCCCCGAGCGCGTCGCGGTAGGCCCTGTAGCGATCTTCGGCCGAGGAATGGGCGCGTGGGCCCCCGACATACGCGATCCTTTCGCGTTTATGCCGCTTGGCCAAATGAAAGACGAGCTGTTTCATGCCCGCGTAGGTGTCTATGTTGACGACAGGAGTGTCTCTGATCTTGAGCCCGAAGGTGACGAGGGGGATATCGATATGGGAAAGCAGGAAATCCTCCACCTGCTTTTCTGAAGCGAATCCGCTCAGTGAAGAAGCCCAGCTTATGGCCCCATCGAAGCTCTGGGCGCCGACCAGGCCGAAAATGCCGTTCCTCATGTACTCGAATTCATCATGGCTGGCAAGCCTTCCTCCGGGGAAAACGAAGAGCGTGCATTGGTGTTTTTTGCTTTCGGCGAGAATTTCGGGCCAGACTTTCGTGGATGACCCGCTGTGGATGGAGGCGAGGAGGAAAGCGATGCGTTTTCTGTTTTTGGAATCTTTACCGGGGCGAATAGGCTCTTCTCCTCCATGCGTGCCGTTGTGCCGCTTTTGTCTCATTTTCGGGCCAGCGGGGAGATCTGTCAATGGAAATTCATGAATCCTGATAACTGGATATCAGAAAAATCCAAAAAGACACCATTAAAGACAATTGTCAGTTCATGGGATTGGAACGACAATTCAAGTCTATGATTCCCAGCGACAACATAATGGATTTCGGCGCGGAACCAGGCGGGCTGGTGGACTGTTCGCCCGTTTTTTCCCGGCTGCTCGCCGACATCCGTAAAAAGGGCGAAGGCCGCATCCTCGTGCCGGCAGGCACCTTTCTCACGGGACCCATCGAGCTTCCTGACAATACGACCCTGGAACTGGCCCAAGGAGCCACCCTTCTTTTCATCGACGATCCCGAGCGCTACGAACCTGTCGAGACGCGCTGGGAAGGCATCGTCTGCCACGCCATGCATCCCCTCATTTTCGCGAAGAATGCCAGGAACGTGGCGATCATAGGCGAGGGCGTCATAGACGGAAACGGAAAAGCCTGGTGGGAAACCCATCGCAGGAAGAAGGCTGAGAAACAGGCGGGGCCGGTCAGCGCCATCGAGAAAAGGCTTGGAACCCTCAACCGCCATGGGCTGAACCAGCCCTCGGGGGGAGGAGGACGCGAGACCCAGTTCCTCAGACCCCCTCTTGTCCAGTTTCTCTCCTGCGACGGAGTGACGCTTCGGGGCGTCACGCTCAAAAACTCGCCGTTCTGGACGCTGCATCCCGTTTTTTCCGGCAGAATTCTCATAGACAACGTCAAGATCGAGAATCCCAGCGATGCCCCGAATACCGACGGCATCGATATAGATTCCTGTTCCGATATAACCATCGTCGACTGCGTCGTGAACGTGGGCGACGACTGCCTCGCCCTCAAGGCTGGTGCGGGCCCCCAGGGCCTTGCGGAAAACCGGCCGACGCGCAATGTCAAGATTTCCGGATGCACCTTTCTCAGCGGTCACGGCGGAGTGGTTATAGGAAGCGAAACCGCCGGCGGCATAGAGAATGTGGATGTAAGCAACTGTCGCTTCATAGGTTCGGATCGAGGCATACGCATAAAGAGCCGGAGGGGAAGGGGCGGCAAGGTCCAGAATCTGCTGTTCCAGAACCTCGTGATGGAAAGAGTGCTCGCCCCCCTCACCATCAATCTTTACTATAATTGCGGGGCGCGAGCCGAGGATGCCCCAGCGCTTTTCTCGAAATTTCCCGAAGCGGTTTCGCCGCTTACGCCTCAGTTCCGGAATATCAAGGTGGTGAATCTCGTGGCTTCGGAGTGCCGGGCCTCGGCTGGCTTCATCGTCGGCCTTCCCGAATCGAAAATAGGCAACTTGGTTTTAGAGAACTGCGTGATTTCCATGGCAGGCGACAATCTCGTGCCGGTGAGCCAATCGGAAATGTACCAGGAGGTCGAAGAAACGAATCACAGGGGATTGAGGCTGAAAAATGTGGACTGTTCGCTCAGCGGCGTCCAAATCCAAAACTGCGGCGGCTGCGGCATTCAAGTCGAGGAAGGATGCGCGATAAGATCCGCGCGGCCTTTGTCGGCCGCGGAAGCCGGCCCAAGAATCTAGTACGAGAATCTAGTTCAAGGATTAAGCCCAAGGACTCCAGCCGTCGGCGCCTGAAAGTATGGCCTGAGGCGTAAAGCCGCCGGCGCTCTTTTCCCCCAGCCTGAGGGACCAGGCCGCGCGCTCGCCGGCGGCTCCCTCGCCGCGATTGCCGAACTCCGCGAACTCGGCGCTGCGTTCGTTGGCTGGGTTGTCCCAATTGTCCCATCCTGATTCGGCTATGTGTCGGCCCAGTTCGCAGCGCAGAAAGGCCGCCTTGGCCGAGGCGCGCCAGGGGCGCCCCAGAAACACGCTGCCCTTGGCCGCATTCCCCCCCAACCTGCAGTCCAGGAAGACGAAACCATGGCGCTGGCCCGGAAGTGTCGACGGCGCCGTCACGTAGCCGTTCACCGCTTCACCCCGCTCCAGGCTGACTATGTCGCAGTCTTCGAAGACGGCCGCGGCCGATCCGAAGATGAAGTCGATGTCGCCCTCGATGTGGCAGTTCCTGAAATAGTGCCGGAAAGGCCGCGACTCGTCGCCCGCCTTGGCTATCGCGACGGGATGGACCGGATTCAAGCCCTTGGGGAGGGGGTTGGCGGGCAAAGGACCGAGGCAGAGGGTGTCCTGATGCGCGAGGAATTCGCAGTCGTAAAATGCCGCCCTGTCGGCGTCGACGTAACAGGCCACCGCCTGCCCCACCGCTCTCCCGTCGCCCGCCGAATTCTCGACGCGCAGGTCGCGAGCGATGAAGTTCTCGGTCCCAACATAGATGGTGGCTGTGTTGAAGGTGCCCATAGGCTCGCCTGAGGGGAGGTGTTTTGTGGCGTGATCGTCCCAGCTTATGATCGTCGCGTCCCGTCCTTCGCCGAGCAGGGTTACTCCCGGGCGCTCGATTCTCAGCTTTTCGCGATAGATTCCCGCGGCGACGGAGATGACGACTTCATCGCCGCCGCGATGGCCGGCCTCGGCCTCGTGAGGATCGGTTTCGGTGCCGCCTATCGCGGCCAGGGCCTCCGAAATCGTCCTGAAGTCGGCCGGCCCTTCCTTCGCTACCCTAAGCCGCGGCATTCAGCGCTGTACCCGTCCCGATGCGTCGCCGCCCATGAGTTTCTGCGTTTCGCCGGGTTCGATGAGGGCGAAATCGCCCGACATGGAATGTTTGAGACAGGAGAGGGCGACCGCGTATTCGAGGGCTTGCCTCGGCTCGCCATACTGGATGAGTCCGTAGATGAGTCCGGCGGAGAAGCTGTCGCCGGCGCCAACCCTGTCCACGATATCGGTAATCGCATAACGTCTCGAGACTATCGCGACCTCGCGCGCGCCTTCGCGCTCGCGAAGGCGCGAAGTGAGCATCGCCGACCAGTCGTTGCTGTCGGCCGAATGGCTTTCGCGCAACGTCACCGCAGCGTACTTCGCCGCGGGAAATCTCGCGAGAGCTCGAGCGCACATCGCGGCATATTCGTCCGTAACTATCGCGCCATCGCCCGCGCTCGCCGGTCCCTCGATCCCGAGGGATTTCTGGTAATCCTCCTCGTTCCCGATGAGGACATCGGCGTACGCCGCTATTTCGGTCATGACATCCTGGGCCTTGGCCCCGTATTTCCAGAGCTTCGCGCGGAAATTGAGATCGAAGGAAACCGTGAGGCCAGCCGCGCGCGCGGCCTTCGCCGCCGTTATCGACGCGTCGGCCGATTTCCTGGAAATCGCCGGCGTTATGCCCGAGATATGGAACCATCCGGCTCCCGCGAAGGCCGCAGCCCAGTCGATGTCGCCCGGCTCGATCTCGGCGATCGCCGATCCGGCCCTGTCGTAGATGACGTTGGACGGTCTCTGATTGGCTCCGTTTTCGAAGAAATAAATGCCCATGCGTCCCGGCTTGGATTTTATCAGGGAGACGTCCACGCCATGGTAGCGCAGCTCCCTCACGCATTCCCTGCCGATCTGATTGTCGGGAAGCACCGTGGCGAAGGAAGCGGGCTGTCCCATCCTGGCAAGCGCGACAGCCACGTTGGCTTCGCTGCCGCCAAAGGTGGCTTCCATGAGCGGAGACTGGAAAAGCCTTTCCTGTCCCGGCGACTTGAGCCTGAGCATGATTTCTCCAAACGTCACTACATTCATCGTATCGATTCTCCTTGAAAAATTGTCGTCAGATCGCCACTTTAACCACGATCTTGTGAACGGCTATGGGTACATCCTCAATCGCTATGCATGGGCGATGGGCATCCTCGGGGAATAGTACGGCCACGGCGCCCGGTACCATCAGGAGCGTGTTGTATGATCCCGCTTCGGGGGCTTCGTAAAATTCTATGTCGGAGGTATAGGGCTCAGATACCTTGAGGCCGTCGACCGTCCTTGCCTCGATGAGTTCCGCTCCCGCTGCGACCAGTTGAATGTCGATATAGAGGCGGTGCGTCTCGAAGCGGCAAATCTCGGCAGGCTTTGAGGGATACCGCGTAACGATGGCAAAAACATTTTCGCCGTCGATCAGGTGCTTACCCTCGGGCAGGCTGTTCCACTGTCCTTCCTGAAGCCATGCGATCGCCATGTCGAGGTTGTCGCTCAGGCCTTTGTACCTTTCGATGTTCTTAAGGTTTGTCGCTATCATGGACCGCCTCCTATCGCGCCTCGTTCAGCGCGCCAGCCAGCCTCCGTCCACGGCGACCGTGTATCCGTTCACGTAATCGCTCGCCGCCGACGCGAGGAAAACCGCGAGACCCTGCACGTCGGCGGGAGTGCCCCATCGTCCGGCGGGAATGCGTCCGAGAATCGCCTCGCTCCGTTCCGCGTCAGCCCTGAGCGCCTGAGTGTTGTTTGTGGCCATGTACCCGGGAGCCATCGCGTTGGCGTTGATGCCGAACTTGGCCCATTCGTTGGCCATCAGCCTCGTCAAACCCATGACGGCGCTCTTCGACGCGGTGTAGGAGGGAACCCTGATGCCGCCCTGGAAGGAGAGCATTGAGGCGATATTGATGATCTTGCCGCCCGATCCTTGGGCGATGTACTGCTTCGCGGCCGCCTGGCTGAAGAAGAAAAGCGTCTTGGCGTTGATGTTCATCACGTCATCCCAATTCTTCTCCGAGAAATCGATGGCGTCCTCGCGGCGGATGATGCCGGCGTTGTTCACGAGTATGTCGAGGCGCCCGAAAGCGGCCAGAGTCTGGGCGATGATGCCGGGAATCGGCTCGATCGACATGAGGTTGGCCTTGATTTCGAGGAACTTCCTGCCTAGCCCCTCCACGAGTTTTTCCGTCTCGGTGGATTCGACATAATCGACGCCGACGACGTCGGCGCCGGCCTCGGCAAATGCCAGGCATACGCCCTGGCCCAGTCCTGTCGAGCTTCCCGTCACGATCGCGACCTTTCCGTCCAGCTTAAATTTATCGAGTATCATTGGTTCCCTTCCTTTCTTAAGTTTAGTTCAATTTGTCCATGGATACCCCGTCCATGTCGGTAAAAGTTTGATTTTCCCCCGCCATGCCCCATATGAAGGTGTAGGCGCCCGTGCCGACGCCGGCGTGGATGGACCAGCTGGGGCTGATCACCGCTTCCTCGTTGCGCACGACGATGTGTCTCGTCTCGCCCGGTTTGCCCATGAGGTGGAAGACGAGCCTGTCCTTCGGCATGTCGAAGTAGAGATAGACTTCCATCCTGCGTTCGTGCGTGTGGACTGGCATCGTGTTCCAGACGCTTCCTTCCGAGAACATCGTCATGCCCATGACGAGCTGGCAGGTTTCCAGGACGGCCGGGTGGATAAACTGGTTGATGACGCGCTTGTTGCATTCGGCCGCGCTTCCCATCTCCACGTGCTTGGCCTGTTCGAGGGTGACGAGCCTGGTGGGACAGGCTCTGTGGGCCGGCGCGCTGTTGAAATAGAACTTGGCGGGATTCTTCGCGTCGTCGCTCGCGAAGGAGACAACCTTCGATCCCATGGAGACGTAGAATCCGTCGCGAGATCCCACGGCATACCGCGTTCCGTCCACGGTGACGCTCCCCGCGCCGCCGATGTTGATGATGCCCATCTCCCTGCGCTCGAGGAAGTAGGTAGTGCCCAGTTCCTTCGTCGCGGCGAGGCTGAGCGTTTCACCGGCCGGCGTCGCCCCGCCCGCTATCATCCTGTCCACATGGCTGTACGTCATCGTAATCTCGCCGGGGACGAAAACGTTCCGGATGAGAAAATTCGAGCGGAGACCTTCGGTGTCCAGGCCCTTAGCGTACTCGGAGTTTACATATTCCCTGATTTCCATACATACCTCGCATCGTTGAATCCGGGCGCCAGGGGCTAAAAATTGTCCGGCGGCCCTGTACTTGTTCCACAATATGGAATATAATTCCAGAACGTAGACCTGCCTAATGATAATCTTTTTGTCGCTCCTGTCAAGGCGCGCCATAGGCGGCGGAACGAAATTTGGAGGAATCCGATCATGGCCGAAATGAAAGTCCAATCGCTCGATCGGGCATTCGACATACTCAACATTCTCGCCCGGGCCGCCGGGGGGCTTGGCCTCTCCGAAATCGCCGACGCCGCGGGGCTTCCTCGCAGCACGACCTTCCGCCTTCTCGCCGTTCTCCAGCAGAGAGAATTCGCCAGGAAAGCGGAAGACACGGGCAAATACAGGCTGGGCCCGGGCTTCATCGAGCTGAGCAGCATGTATCTCAACAGCCTCGAGCTGAAGACCGAATCCGCTCCCGCGATGAAGGAGCTGGCCGTCGCCTTCGGGACGATCGTCTTTCTCGCCTGCAGGCAGGGCAGCAAGATGGTCTACATCGACCGTCACGACCAGTTCGCGAGCATGAGGAAGTACGCGATCATCGGGCAGCAGAAACCGCTCTACTGCACCGCCCTCGGCAAGGCCCTGATGCTGGACATGGACGACGATGAGATCAGGCTCCTCCTCGCGGGCGAGGAGTTCAAATCCTTCGGCCCCCATACGCACGGCGATCTCGCGACGCTCATCGGCGACATGAGCCGCTGCCGGGAGCGAGGCTGGTCTCGCGACGACCAGGAAGCCGAGCCGGGCACGAACTGCGTCGCCGCGCCGATCAGGGACTATCGCGGCAGGATTATCTCCGCGATAAGCACGTCCTGGTCCATCGAAATCCGCCCCGATCTGGACGCCGAAAAAGTGGCCGTCCATGTCATGAAGGCCGCTCACGACGTCTCGCGCAGCATGGGTTGGGTGGAAAGAGCCTCCTGAGCGCGAAGGCCGTGGATGACTATTCTTGATTTGCGCCGCAAAGCGCTGCACAATGTTGAAACGCTGAAGTATTGGCATGGAGGAAGATGATGACCGAGGTTGAGATGTGGTCCAATGAGGCGAGGGGCGAGCGTGTCTGTCAGGCTCTCGTCAAGAACGGTTTCGACGCCGTCTACGCGAAAACGAGGGAAGAAGCGGCCGAACTCGTCATGAAGTTCGTCAAGCCCGGCATGAAGGTGGGTTTCGGCGGTTCGATGACCGTGAAATCGATGGGAATACAGGACAAGGCCCTCGCCGCCGGCGCCGTGCTTCTCGACCACAACAGGCCGGGGATCACGCCCGAGGAAAGGCTCTCGACCCTTCGAAGTCAGCTTACCTGCGACGTGTTCGTATCGAGCGTCAACGCCGTCACCCGCGACGGCTATATCGTGAATGTCGACGCGAACGGCAATCGCGTGGGCGCCCTGTGTTTCGGGCCGTCCAAGGTCGTGGCGGTGGCCGGCGCGAACAAGATCGTGGCCGACCTCGAAGACGCCTTCACGAGGCTCGAGGAAGTGGCGGGGCCCATGAACAACAAGCGCCTGGGAAGACCCAATCCCTGCACCAAGTCGGGATACTGCATGGACTGCGACGGCCCCATGCGCAGCTGCCGGATCTACCAGATCCTCAAGAGAAAGCCGGCCATGACCGATTTTACGGTGATCATCGTGGGAGAAAGCCTGGGCTACTGAATCAGTAGCGTTTGCGAACCAAGGCCTTCCTCGATTTCTCCAGATTGGCTATATAGACTTCGCTGTGCAGGAGGGAAACGCCCACCGACAGCACGTCTATGACGCTGAGCTGCGCGATCCGGGAGGCCATGGGTTCGAACCTGTATTCGGTTTCGGTCGAGGCGACGCAGAGCGTGTGGTCGGCCTTGCCCGAAACCGGCGATTTGTGGTGGCTGACGATGGCGATGCTGCGGGCGCCGGCCTTGGAAGCCACGTCGAGCACATCGACGATGTCGGTGGTCGATCCCGAGTGGGAAATCACGACAAGCACTTCCTCCGGCTTCATGATCGAGGCGGCCATCATCGCCATGTGGCTGTCCTCGAACCATTCGCAGGGAATCCCGATGCGGAAGAATTTGTGGTAGGCATCCTTGGCGACGACGGCCGAATTGCCCAGGCCGAAGAACATGATTCTTCTGGCGTTCGACAGTTCCTTGATGGCCTCGTCGATCGAAGCGAAGTCGAGCGTGCCGAGCGTGCTCTGGATCGCGGCCATATTCGCGTCGAACACCTTGCGTACGAGGTCGGGGACGTTTTCGCCCTGGTTCACCGTCTCGTGAATGTTCCTGATGCCCGGAATGATGCTTTGCGCGAGATATATCTTGAAATCCTGAAATCCCTTAAAACCCAGGCTCCTGCAGAACCGTATGACGGTCGGATCGCTTACGCCCGCCTGTTCGGCCAGCTCGCTGACCGAAAAATGGATCGCGGCCTCGGGGTGTTCCAGGATGATATCGGCAACCTTCGTCTCTGACTTGCGGAGGCTGTTGTACTTTTCCATTATCTGCTGCATCGCGCTCATTGCCTCCATTATATCGTGACATGGCCCCCGTCACAACCTTGGAAGGGGGCTTGTCCCGCGAACCAGGTCAGTTGATCTTGAAACTTCCCGTTTCAAAAGTCAGGCCGAGCTTGGCAAAGGCCTGCTCCATATTCATCCTGATTTCCCTGTACTTGGGATCGGAGAAGGGAGGGAGAAGCATCGGCTTTCTGGGGAAACCGGCATCGTAGCCTCTCGCGTAGAGGGCCATGTGGCTCGCGATGGTTGAATCGGTGAAATGGAGCTTGGCCGAGAGGTCCATCATCACGAGGTAGGCCTGCCTCGCCCTGTCCATCTCGCCGGCGAAGGTTGCTCGCACCATCTCCGCCGTGATTTCCGGGGCCCAGTTGTTCATGCCGGCTATTGTCGCCTTCACGCCCATGTAATAGATGGGTAGCCAGCCCGTGGAAGTGCCGACGATCAGCTGGAAGGGCTTCTCTCCCCTGGCTTCGGCTTCCTGGGCGAGATAGGCGACCTGGGAGATGAAGCCGATGTTGAGCGGACTGTCTTTCATGCCCGACAGCCCCAATTCCTTCAGCTTCAGGATGGTTTTCAGGTTGAAGGTGTACCTGGAGGTCTCCGGATTGTTGTAGGCAAAAACCGGAATATTCACCGCTTCCAGGATAGCCCTGTAGTACTCGATGATCGCCTCGTCGCTGTGCTTGTAGTAAAAGGGCGGCACGGCGCCAATCGCGTCCACGCCGATCTCCTGGGCCGCTTTCGCCAGCTCCACGGTGCTCTTCGTGTCGATGCAGCCGACGTGGGGCAGGAGAATCTTTCCCTTGAATCCGCCCGCGGCCTTTTTCGCCAGCCGGAAAATCCTGATCCTCTCCTCATTGGTCATGAGGGGGCCTGATCCATAGGAACCGGTCAGAAAAAGTCCGTCGACGCCATGGGAAAACATCCAGTTCATGTGCCATGAGGTCTTCGCCTCATCGATATTGCCCTCGCGATCGAACATAGTGATATTCGGGACGAGATTTCCTTTGATTGCCATTTTCCGCTCCTCTTGGTATATGATCATCGAGCCGCCGCGGCGACCCGATCCTTGTTGACGGCGCTTTGCGTTCGGCCGTTTTTCATGATATCGACAATGTTTCTCGCGACTATCCAGGACATGTTGGCGGCCGTCTCGATGGAGGTGGCGGCCATGTGGGGCGTAAGCGTGATTCCCGGCATGCGAAGCGGGGAATTCCCTGGCAGGGGTTCCTCCTCGAAGGCATCCAGCGCGGCTCCGGCTATCCTGCCCGCCTCGATGGCTTCGCACAAGGCCGCTTCGTCTATGAGGCCGCCCCTCGCCGTATTGATGATGCGGGAGGTCGGCTTCATGAGGCCAAGCCTTTCCCTGTTGACGATGTTCCTCGTCTGGTCGTTGCAGGGAAGGGCGAGGATGAGGAAATCGGCCTGGGCGAATACGTCTTCGATCCTGTCGGTAAACTTCACGGCGTGGCTCGTCGCCCAAGCCTCGTCAGGTTGGGGATCGTAGGCTATGGCCTGTACGCCGAATCCGGCGAGCAGCTCGACGATGCGTTTGCCTATGTTGCCGAGCCCCAGGAACCCGATGGTCTTGCCCGAGATTTCCACACCAGCGCTTCTTTCCCACTTGCCTTGTTTCAGCAGGTCGATGTGGGTATCGATGGATCGTGCCGAGACGAGCATCAGCCCCAGGGCCAGTTCGGCCACGGCATTGCGGTTCGCCCCCGGCGCGTTGGCGACGAGAATCCCTTTTTTCGCGGCGTAATCCACGTCTATGCCGTCGAGTCCCGTTCCGTTCATGTAGATGAGCTTGAGATCCGCTGCCGCGTCGATCACTTTTTTGTCTATCGTGTCGTTTCCCACGATGAGCGCGTCGAATCCCGGTACTTCTTTCGCTATCTCCTCGGGGGTCATCGTGGGCTTTGAGCCCCGCGTCAATTCAAAACCATTTTTCTCAAGGAATTGGACGGCATCGGGCGCGTACCGGCCGAAGGATTTGGACGTTATCAATATTTTCATCGAAAGCTCCTCAGGACAGATCCGCGTTGCGGAATGTTTCGACGAGTCGTGTGTACTTCCCGTAAAAATCTTCATACTGCCTTTTTCTTTCGGGATCGGGGCGTACCGAAGCGAAATGCGGCGAAGCTTGCTCAAATCTTAAACCATCCAGTTTTCCCAAACCCGAAAATCCGAGAATGGCCGCTCCGGCTATGGATCCCTCGTTCTGCTCGGGAATCCGTATCTCCCTACCCAGCACATCGGCCAGGAGCTGGGGGATGAGGGGCGAGCGCGAGAGCCCTCCCGTGAGCAGAATATGAGGGAGCGTCGCAATCCTTCTGTCCATGAGATTGATGATGGACTTGAGATCGTAGGCGATCGCCTCGAGAAGGGCCCGCGCCATGTGGCCGAATCCGTGATCGGCCGTGAGGCCGTACATGGTGCCCTTAAGCCTGCCGTCCCAATAGGGAGATCGCGCTTTCCGCAAGTAGGGCATGAAGAGAAGGCCCTCCGATCCCGGCGCGACGGCGGCGGCCCGCTCGTTGAGAAGCTCGAAGGCCTCTTCGCCGCTCAATCGGGAAATCTCGGCTATGGCGGACGCCAGCCATTGATAGGAGTTGCCCACATTGGTGACGATGCCGCCGTACGCCCAATGCGAATCGTCGAGACAGAAACACCAGAGGCTGGCGTCTTCGTCGGTGATGGGCGCGTCCGAGGTGCAGCGGGCGGCACCCGAGGTTCCCAGGTCGATATTGATGGCGCCGACTTCGAAGGCTCCCGAGCCTAGGTTGGCCAAGGGGCCGTCGCCCGCGCCCAGGAAGACGACGGTGTCTTTCGGCAATCCGAGCCCGGCGAGAGGGGAATCTGGCACGAGCCTGAAAGCCTTGGTGCCGGAAACAGGTTCGGATAGCTGAAATTCGCCGATTCCCGCCGCATTGAGAGCTTCCGGATCCCATGTATGGCCGGCGACATCGAACATTCCTGAGGCTGAGGCCATGGAGTAATCAACCGCCCATTCCCCGATGAGGGGCGTCGTCACGAATTCCTTTATGCAGGCGAAGCGGGCGGCCTTTCCGAAAACTTCCGGCGTTTCCTCGCGAAGCCATCTGATTTTTGCGATCGGGTAGATCGAATTCATGGGGCAACCCGTACGGGGATACAGCCACATGGCGCCTTTTGCCTTCTTCATGGTTTCGGCCTGCGTCTCGGCCCTGCCGTCCGACCAGAGCAAGCTGTTGGTCAGCGGCTTGCCCTCATCGTTCAGGGCCAGGATGCTGTACATCTGCGAAGAGAACGAGATGCAGGCGATCTGGCTGGGATCGACTGACCCGGACGACAGAAGTTGGGCGATAGCCTTGTAGGTGGAGGATCGGACGAGTAATGGATCCTGCTCCTCGAAGTACGGACGAGGCCTCATGACAGGGTAGGGGATCTGCTCGCGCGCCCTGATTCCGCCGTGAAGGTCGAAGGCCATCGCCCGCACCGAGGAAGTGCCGATATCCACCGCGAGTGTCAGCGGTTCATTGGTCATTGCATGGTCCTCCATAGCCCTTGCTCAGCCGCCATAGAGATGCAGGACATTTTTCGGTATGAAGGTGATGATGTCGGGAAAGATCACCGCCACGAACAGCATCGCGTACACGACAAGCATATAGGGAAGTAGTTCTTTGACGACAGCGGACAGTGATTTGTTGGACATTGAACATCCTATGTAGATGAGCGTCCCGACCGGCGGCGTTATCAGGCCGGCTGTCAGCGTCGCGCAGAAAAAGACGCCGAAGAAAATGGGATCGACATGGAAGGCCGCGACCGGTCCGACGAAAATGGGTGTCAGGATCAGAATCGCGGGCGTGAGATCCATGATCATCCCCACGATGAACAGTATGACGAACGTGAGGATCATGAAGACCGTCGGCGAGCTGATGGTCGATACCATGAGTTCGGTGACCTGCTGCGGAACCCGCACGTAGGTGAGCACCCAGGCCACCGCCGTGGCGGCGCCCACGATGGCCATGACGGCGCCTGAGCTTTTCATGGCTCTTACCATCATCGCTGGGAATTCCTTGAACTTGAATTCCTTATAGATGAAGGCGCCCACTACCCATGCGTACATTACCGCCATCGCCGAAGTCTCGGTCGGCGTCATGATTCCGGCGGTGATGAGCACCATGATGAGGACGGGAAAAACCAGGGCCCAGGCAATGCCTTTCGTGTTGCCGAAATCTATGTCGGGAACATTCACGCCGTATCCTCGTTTCTTGGAAACCAGGTAAGCGACGACAACTTCTCCAAGCGTCATCAAGGCGCCGAGCAGGAATCCCCCGGTGAAGAGGGCGGCTACCGAATCGCCTGTCGTGGAACCATAGACAATCATGGGTATGGATGGGGGAATTATGGGGCCGATGATTCCGCCGGCCGCTATCGTGGCCGCGGAGAATGCCGGCGAATACCCCTGCTTGACCATGGCGGGATACATAATCGAACCAATGGCGATCGCCGTGGCTATCGCGGAGCCGTTGATGGCGGCAAAAAGAGCACAGGAAACCAGGGTGATAATGGCGAGTCCGCCCGGGATGCCCTTTACGACCTTGGATACGGCGGCGACGATCCTTCTCGTCATGCCCCCGCCATTCATGATCTCGCCGGCCAATATGAAGAAAAGCATAGCGGTCAAGCCATAGTTGTCCATCGAAACCATGAACTTCTGGGCGAAGATCATGAGGTCGAGTCCGTTGGCGAGCAGCATGACCACGGCCGCTGCGGCCAAGGCCAGGACTACTGGAGCGCCCACCGCGAACAGAATCCCGAATAGAACGAAGTAGAGGATAAGTGTGTTCATTTGGCGTTCTCTCCGTTATTAGGACCGGTGAAAATCTTCGCCATTTTCCATAGACCCAGCAAAACCCATACGGCGCCGGCGATGATACCTGGCAGCATCAGGACGGCGGTGGGTAGATTGGTTCCGGACAGGGGCACGGAACCGGTAAAGCCGTTGTACTTGAAGCCGTATACGCAGAGGATCCCCCCGACCCCAATAAGCGAAAGCGCATAGACGAGTCTATAGATGAGATTCGGCAAACCTTTCTTTTTCGCGAATCCATCAAAGCCGATGTGATCATTCCGCAGGAACGAGGTGGTCACGGCGATGAACATCGACCAGACGAAGAGTATGCGTATTACTTCTTCCGCCCAGACGAAGGTGGTTTTAAAAAGATAGCGGGACGCCGCGTTGACGAACATGATGAGGGTGGCGGCTATGCCCAGCGCGGAAAGCACTCCCATCTCGATTTTCCCTAGTGAAAGCCAACCCTTTTTCTGCGTATCTGACATGAACTTCTCCTGAAACAAAGCGCCGGCTTGGAAAACCGGCGCCTGGGATAGAAATGGGAACTTTACTATTTTGCCGCTTCCAGCACCTCATCGAGGAGTTTCTCGTAAGATTTGCCGAATTCTTTCTTCGCCCAAGCATAGGCGGGGGCGGCGGCCTTCTGGAATTCAGACTTCTCGGCGATGGTGAGGATGGCTACCTGGGATTTTTTGCCGATCTCGGCCACATAGTCTTTCTGCATCTCGCGACCGCGCTGGCGCTGCCAAAGCCTGAGGTCGTAAATTGTGTCCTTGACGAGTTTCTGCACATCGGCGGGAAGCTTGTTCCATTTGACCTTCGAATAATACACGGGTACGGCCGAATAGACATGGTCGGTCTGGGATACGTATTTCTGCTGCTCGTAGAACTTATTGGTGGCGATGAGGGAGTAGGGGTTCTCCTGTCCGTCGACTACCTTCGTCGCGAGAGCGTTGTAGATTTCGGTAAAGGCCAAGGGCGTGGGGCTCGCGCCGAGGTCGGTGAAATACTTGATATGGAGTCTGTTCTGCTGAGTTCGCATCTTGAGACCCTTGAGATCGGCGGGGGCTCTGATGGGCCTGACGTTATTCGTTATCTCGCGGAATCCGTTTTCCCAGAACGCGAGACCGACAAGGCCTTTGGGCTCGAGAACCTTGAGGATTTTTTCGCCGACAGGACCGTCGAGCACTTTATCCGCCTGCTCTTCGCTCAGGAACACAAAGGGCGTTTCCAGAACGTAAAAAGCCGAATCAAGCTGGCCTAGGGGACCGGTGGTCGTGGGAAGAAGATCGGTGATTCCGGCCTGGAGCTGACCGACAATCTCGCCTTCGGAACCGAGCTGTCCGCCCGGGAAGACCTGGACATCGACGTTCGGATTGGCCTTTTCGATGCGTTTCTCGAATTCCAGGGCGCCTTCGTGGATAGGTCCGCCCGCGGTTCCATAGCCCACCTTGATCACGATTTTGCCCGCCTGCGCGCTCGCGAAGGACAAGGTCAGCATGATCATCATCGCGACCAGCAAAGATTTACGAGTCATGAGTGCCTCCTGAAAAAGTAGTAATATAACAAACTAGGTAGTATTATTACACTACATATTTAAACTGTCAAGTTTTTATTTACTGCTTTTTATCCGCGCCGGCGGCTGGGGCTGGCGCCGAGACCGGGGAGTGTTGAGGTAGAAGGGTTATTCGCCGCGCCGGTGCCTGAAGCTGAGAGGCCCTCGCTCAGTACCCGAAACGCTCTTCGTGGAGCAGCTCGCCTTGTTCGTTCCTGAACGAAAGGACGACTTCGGCGGGAAAAATATCCACATCGAGCCAGCCGTTCGTCGCTACAGCCATCCACTTGGAAGCGGGTGAAAAATACTTAGGCTGAGGGTCGCTGATGCCGCCCATGCTTCCGATTATCGCGTAGCGTACGCCTTCGTGTTCGAGATATTCCTGGTAGTGATTATGCCCGGAAATCACGAGATCCACGTCGTACTGTTCAAACAGGGGCGTCACGGCAGGGATATTCTGGTAATGATCGTACCAAGGTTTGTCGTAAGAGGGGTCGTCGTAGCCCGAAGCGTAGAAATAGCTGTGGCTGAGCACGATGACCGGTTTCGTCCTGTCGGTTTCCTTGAGGACGCCTTCGAACCATGCCTTCTGTTTTCTGTTGAAGTTTTCCGTGCCCCAGGGGAGGTCGAGAACGATGATCCGGGCGGCCTGGGCGTCTATGGAATAGTAATAGGGAGAACCAGAATCGCTCTTGAAAGCGGCCGGAAAAAAAGCTTTCCTGAAGAGATACTGTCCGCCCAGCAAGGCGTCGTGGTTGCCCATGAGGGGGCGCAGGGGGATTTTGGGTAGTATGGCTTCAAGATCGGAGAGGGCGAAGTTCCACATCATCGATTTTGAGCCGGTTTCCACCGTATCGCCCAGCATGAAAAGGCGTCGGGCTTGTTCTCGGCTATGTTCGCGAGGATGTCCGTCCTGGCCCTGCCGTTGGACGTATCGATTCCCCAGTGAGGGTCGGAGGAAAAGCTGAGGCGCAGGAGAGGCTGCGTCGGGTCTGTCGGAGCAGCGAGGAGAGCGGAGGAGGCGACGGAGGGGAAACCTGAAGGAGCCGCCGGCGCGCTGCCCGACTGGAAGGCCGTTTTAACCGCCTGCCGGGGCTTTATGCCGTCGATGGGGTTGATGAGATTGAGGCGCGCCGGCTCCAGGGTGCCGAGCCTCGGGCCTGCGATGAGCATCGCGCCGATGCCGACCGACGCTACGATTACTATAAGCGAAAGGGCGATGGAGAATCCGCGGAATAGCCTGGAAGCGCCCTTGTTCCTGAGTTTTTCGAGGGGAAACGAAAGGAGGGCGACTGTGGCGGGAATAAAGCCCATGAGAATGAGCGCGCGGAACATGCCCGTCCTGTTCCAGATATAGAGTCCCTTTGCGCCTTCTAGGGAATAATGATAGGCATTCATGGCCAAACAGGCCGCTATGGCCGCGGTCGCCCAGACGAGCGCGCGTTTCTGCGCGGGCGAGAGCTGGCCTTCTTTCCACATATGTGACATATGACAAGAGTATGCTACTTCACCCAAAAAGAAAAGTGACAATAGTCGCGCCTGCTCCAGCTTCCCCCTCTGTCACAAACGCCGTGACTTCAGCTCGTCTGATGCGGGCATTTCAGCGCAGGATAGGCAGATCAGCGTATCGTCCCGAATTGTTCCAGAAGGTCATGCCCTGGTTCGCCCCATCCAATACGCCTTCCACTTCCTCTACGACATAACTCGGACCGTAATAGGTCTTGTCGTAACTGACATTGAGGTAGAAGGCCTGGACGTAGGGACGCACGATGGCCTTGTCGCGCGCTATGGCCAGATTGCGCAGCGTGCCAAGTTTGTAGATCCTGTACGGTCTCAATTCAGCGGGGGCCTGAGCCAGAAAGGCCTGCTCGAAATGAGAGGGATAGAGCATAGGACTGATGATATCCACGTAATTGGAAAGCATTTCGACATCCTGACCGGTCCTCGTGCCCGAGCGGTACCAGCCATTGGCTCCATAGATATCGACGCCAATCGGTACGTCGAGCGATTCCCGCGCGAAACGCAGAAAAGATTCCAGCGCCGAGTCCTGCGTCATGCCCGTTTCCTGGTTGGGAAATCTGGCTTTGTCCAGATTCTCGCCATCGGTCGGGAAACGTATATAGTCGAACTGGACTTCGTCGAAACCGCGCGCCGTCACTTCCTTGGCTATTTCCACATTGTATTGCCATACGTCGGTCGAATAGGGATCGACCCAGTATTCTTCTATAGGCTGGCTGTCCGCCTTTATGCCCTGCCACGGGCCGCCCGAAACCGAATCGCGAATGGCGAGGGCGCCGCCCTTCCATTTATGGAGCGCTTCGTCCTTGAATACCACGATTCTCGCTATGAGATAGATGCCTTGAGCCTTCGCTTCGGCGGCAAAGGACTCGATATCCAGGATTTCGCCTGTCCTGTCCATCCCCTGAAGGAAGGCCTCGCGGGGAGCGAAGCGAAAGCGGCCGTAATCATCCTTCATGTCGACGACGAGGCTGTTGAGTCCCAGCGATTTGATGAGGCCGAAATACTTGGCTCTGGTCTCGGGATTGATGACGAAACCGGTCTGAAGATAGATGCCGTTTTTGCCGTCGGCCAGCTGCCTGCGCCCCAACGCGGCGGCGGAAAGCCCTGGATCGCCCCTGGATAGCTGCCAGAGCTCGCCGATCGCGATGGGAAGTGGCCTCTTGGAGGGATTGGCCTTGTCGATTTCGGGCAGCCAGGCCAGGCAGAGCGCCGAATCGTCGTGCCGAGAACGAATGGCTTCAGCGATCGACTTCGAGGCCTGGGTAAGCCCTTCGTCGGGCTTCAGAATTATCCTGCCATTGCCTGGCGCTAGCAGGAATCTGCCGACGACGCCGTTCGAAATCGCGAAACCCGAATCCTGTCCCGCCGGAACGAGGGATTCCACGCCGCCGAAATCCTTGATGTCGGAATAGCGTTCGGAGAAGGTCTTCTGGGCCTGATCCCATTGGAAGATTTTTCCCAGGAAGCTCAAGCCGGCGACGAGGTTCCAGGCGGAACTATTGGAAGAGGCTCCCGATGGCTTCCCTGCCGGAACGAGGGCAAAACTCGATACTTCCTCGATATTGCTTCCGAAAACCTTCGGCAAGCCCGAAGAGACGCCGACCCAGCCGTTTTTCCCGTTCACGTCCCTGGCGAACAAGCCTTTGATGGAATGGGAAACCCAGACGACATGCTGAGCTGCCCCCTGCCAGGGGCCGAAGGATACGGCTTTAAGGCCCTGTATCAGCGAGGGACTGCCCAGGGAAACCCAGGATTTCCCGTAGGTTTCGCTGTACCAGATTTCCGTGCCCGTGCAGAGGGCGAGACGGTTGGGCTGAGCCGGGTCGACGGCCAGAGACTTTATTTCGACGGTTTCCCGGGACAATCTGAAAGCATTGCCTTCAAAAATCTTCAGAACCTTCATCGGCAAACCGGCCGAGCGGTTTTCGAAGGCGCGCAGGTCGGCGCTGTAGGTAATTCCCTTCGAACCGATAAAATACCAGCCACCTTCGGAGGGAATGATGGAGTTCACCGAGTCTTCGTCCCAGACTATGCGGGTTTCCGCCTTATTCCGATTGAATGTCCCGCGATAGAGCCCTGCCTGCCCTCCGATAAGGAAATCCTGGGCCGAATCCTGTCCCGCCTGGGCCAGAGCCAGTGGGGCTGTCAGGGCGAGGAGAAGCAGGAGGGAAAAAAGCCCCTTGAGTCCGGAAATCGCGCGAGAAAGCTCCAGGCCGCGACCCGGGCGAGCTGATGAATGCATGAGCGAATCATAATATGCATCGTACCCATTGGAAAAGAGAGCAAGCTTTCCATTGCCATGCGATTCTTCTTGTTAGATGGATGAAACGAGAATATAATTTGCCCTGTGTTCGATTATTCGAGCCCATTATCAAGGAGGTCTGATGATGAAAAAAATCGCCGGCATCGCGCTTTCGCTTGCTATCATGTTCACGATGGCATTCATAGCAACCGCTCCCGTCGTCTCCGATCAGGTTCCGCAGGAAGTGAAAATCACGCTTATGCATACCAACGACATGCATGCCCGCATCGTCGAGGGCAAGGCCGAACTGGGTTATTCCAGGATCGCGGCAGCTTACCAGGCGGCCAAAGCCAAGAACCCGAACACCTTCCTCATCGATGCCGGCGACACCTTCCATGGGTTGCCCATCGCCAATATCGACCAGGGCGAGAGCGTCGTGAAACTCATGAACGCCATCGGCTATTTCTGCATGACCACCGGAAACCACGATTACAATTATGGTTTCGACCGCCTGCTGCAGCTTGAGAAAAAGGCGGCATTCGATATTCTCGCGGCCAACGTCTGGAAAGACGGCAAAAGGGCCTTCACTCCCTACATCATCGAGAACGTCCAGGGTGTCCGGATCGCTTTTTTTGGCCTCGCCACTCCCGAGACCGTCTATAAGGCCGACCCGAAGAACACGGTGGGCGTGACCTTCACCGATCCCATCGTTGAAGCGTCGAACGTGGCCATCGAGCTCTCGGGACAGTATGATGTCCTCGTCCTCGTCTCCCATATCGGCACCGACAAATCCTCGGATCCGACTTCCCTGCAGATCGCCGAAGCCATCCCCGCCATCGATGTCATCATCGACGGCCACAGCCACACCACCCTCGAGACGCTTCAGAAAGAAAACACGACCGAAACCCTCATCGCCAGCACCGGTTCTTACGGCACCGGCCTCGGCGTCGTGGAGCTTGTCGTCGTCGACGGCGCGGTGCAGTCCAAGACCGCCCGGACCATCACCGTCGCGAATTCGCCCGAGCTGAAGGGCGACGCGCAGATCGGCGCCATGGTCACCTCCCTGGCCAAGGCTCAGGATTCCGTGCTTCTGCAGGTCGTCGGAAAGACCACCGTGGCGCTCGAAGGCAAACGCGAGATCGTCCGCACCCAGCAGTCCAACCTCGGCACCCTCATCGCCAACGGAATACTCTATGTGACGGGCGCCGATATCGCCCTCATGAACGGCGGCGGCATCCGCGATTCCATTCCCGCCGGCGACATCACCCTGAAACAGATCTACACCGTCATGCCCTTCGGTAACTATATCCAGACCGGAAAACTCAAGGGTTCCGAGCTCAAAGCCGTCCTCGAAAACGGCGTCGGCAAGCTGCCGGCTCCCGACGGACGTTTCCCTCACCTGGCAGGCTGGAGCTACACGCTCGACGTGACCAAACCCGCGGGAGAGAGAATTTCCAATATCCTCGTCGGCGGCCAGCCCGTAGACCCGAATAAGGACTACCTCTTCGCGACGCTGAATTTCGAGTTCAACGGCGGAGACGATTACCGCATGCTGATCGGCAAGGCGCAGAACGATTTCCCCTCCGACGCCGAGGTTTTCCAGAAGTATGCCCAGCATCTCGGCACCATTACGGCTGACAATCTCATCTATAAAAAATAAATTTCTGGGAAAGCAGGAATCGGTCGAAAACGACAGGATTCCGGTTCACGGAAAAGGGCGGCCGCGCATAGGGCCGCTCTTTTTTTGTCGTCCGCTCAATCTTGTTTTCCCGCATGAAAACTCTTATCGTACCGTTATGAGTATCGTGAAGCTCGCCCTGGGACTTCTGTCCGCCTATCTCCTCGGATCTTTCCCGACGGGCGTCATCGTCGGAAAGCTGTTCTTCCATAAAGATCCGAGGGATGGCGGAAGCGGCGCCACCGGGGCCACCAATATTTTCAGGCAGTTCGGCGCGGCGGCGGGCATAGCGGTCAGCGCCGTGGACCTGGCCAAGGGCGCCCTGGCTGTCGCCCTCTGCTCGGCGCTGGGCTCGGCTTCAAGCGACTCTCTCATCCCTTTGATAGCTTTAAAAATCGCCGGCGCCCTCTTTGCCATCCTGGGTCACGTATACCCGGTATTCGCGGGATTCAGGGGCGGTAAGGGCGTGGCGACGGGCGCGGGCGCCATCCTCGCCATCGCCCCGGGCGCGGCGCTGTATTCGGCGGCCGGCTTTCTCCTCGTCCTGGGCGCGACTGGCATCGTTTCGGCCAGCTCCCTCGCCGCCGCCCTCATCCTGCCCGCGGCTGTGGCCCTGGGCGCGGCGGGATCTCCTCCCTCCCCATGGTTTCTGGGTTTTTCGGTCATCCTGGCCGCCTTTGTCGTCTTTACCCACAGGGCGAACATCGGACGCATTCTGAAAGGGAAAGAAAAATCCTTCGACAAGCTGAAGTTTCTGCGCCGCAGGCGTTGAGCCTGGTTCCCGCCCCGTCTTGCTCTTTGACAAAAATTGCAATAATGTATAAGTGAGATGAAAATAGCTTATATTGACGGAGCCAGGCTGCGCACGGCTTTCCTGGCGGGGTCGCAGTCCATAATATCCAACGCCGAAAACCTCAACGCGATCAATGTATTCCCCGTGCCCGACGGAGACACGGGCACCAACATGGCCAGCACCATGCGTTCGATCGCCGCTTCCCTGAGATCGGCGCTTCACAGGGACGCGGGCAGCGTACTCAGGCAGGCCGCGCGTTCGGCCCTCGAGGGAGCCAGGGGAAATTCAGGCGCCATCCTGGCGCAGTTTCTTCAGAGCCTTGCCCACGAACTGGGTTCGGAAGCCAGGATCGGGGCCAAGCGATTGGCCCAGGGCGCCGTCATCGCGGCCGAGAAGACCAGAGCCGCCCTTACCAGCCCCCGCGAAGGAACGATCCTCACCGTGCTCCACGATTGGGCCCAGGCCCTCCACGATTCGGCGACTCATTGCGACGATATTTTCCAGGTTTTCCACTCAAGCCTCGACGCGGCGAAAGCTTCTCTCGAGCGGACGCGCGGCTTCCTGCCCGAAATGCGCAGGGCCGGCGTCGTGGACGCCGGAGCCAAGGGCTTCATCCACCTGCTCGACGGCGTGGCCGAACTGCTGAAACCCGGCATGAGGCCGCGATCGCGAGCAGTTCTGGGCAGGCCGGGCCGCGCGAGCCGAACGCAGGCCGGCCTTCAGGCCGAAATCCCCGCCGAAGCAGCGTTTTCCGTGAACGCGGGCGGCATCGATGATTCGGGCGACCCCGAAGGACCTCGATACTGCACTGAGGCCTTGCTGCGCGATGTTTCCGTCCCCCTTGAGTCGATCCGAGAGAGGCTTTCCGGTCTGGGAAACAGCATTGTCGTCGCGGGCGACGAGGAAATGGCCAGGGTTCACGTGCATAGCGACAGACCCTCGGCCGTATTCGACCTGCTCGAGTCGGCGGGCAGGGTGGAACAGCATAAAGTGGACGATATGGAACTCCAGCGCAGGCTTGTCGTCCGCTCCGCGAGAGCGGCTAAAAGGCCATGCGCCATCGTCGTGGACACGGGCTGCGATCTGCCGGCCGACTACATGCTCGAGCATGGAATCATCAAAGTGCCCGCCCTGATCACGATTGGCGGAATCACGAGGCCTGACGGCGCGGCCATGGAGCTGGAGAGCATCCATTCGAGGATGACCGATGATCCCGGCTTCTCGATGTCGACAAGCCAGCCGGTGGAATCCGCCTTTGTCCGAGCTTTTACCCTCGCGCTTTCCCAGGCTGACGAAGCGCTCTATATCGGCCTTACCTCGGCCCTTTCCGGCACCTTCCAGGCGGGAGAAAAAGCCGCGGAAAGCTTTGGCGGCAAAGTTCGCTGCGTCGATTCGAAGACGATCACCGCCGGAGCCGGAGTCCTGACTGCCTTGGCGGTAGAGCGGGCGGAATTGGGGGCTTCGGCAGAGGAAATTCGGGTCGAACTCGAGAAGAAACGCGAGGAACTCGCCCTCTTCGTGGCCGTGCGGGACCTCTCGAGCCTCATCCGTTCGGGACGGCTGCATGGAATCAAAAGCCTCGTCTTGAGGAAATTCGGCCTGAAACCCCTGCTGGGAACGGATACGAAGGGAAAAGCGGTGACGAAAGGGCTCTATGTAGGCGAGAAAAACGCCGTTTCGGCGCTGTTCTCCAGAATCCGCCGACAGATTTCGTCGGACGCGGCCTGGTCCATCCATATCGTACATGTGGCGGCGAAGGAGGAGGCCGAAAAACTGGCCTACCTCTGCAAGTCTCAGGCAAGCGCCAAAGCCGAGATTTTCGTGTCGGACATGGGGCCGCTGCTCTCATCGATCGCTTGGCTCGGCGCCATCGGCGTCGCGGTCGTTCCCCGAAACTGACTTTGCGGCTCGGCGGGCGGAACTCATCTCGCCGCGGGAGAAGTCCTCCACAGCTCAAGCATTTTGAGAGCCCTGTCCGCCGTCCTGAAGACAACGACGCCGTATTTCTCGAGCAGCCTGCAGAGCGGATCGTAGAGCGGTCCCGTGTCGACGACGGTCACGAAGGGCTTTTTCGTCTCCGACATCAGCGAGCCGTAGCGATTGGCGATGGAATCGGCCTTCCTCACGTCTTCGCCATGGACGGAAGGCTCGGCGGCGAGAGAATTCATGCGCACGGTAAAAGGCACGATGCCGACGATGCCGAGATCGGTGTTCTCGTCGGCCAGCACGGCCCTGAAGGAGCGATCGTAAGCGTCATCGCTTCCCATGGGCGTTATGTCGAGAGGATTATGCACATCCACGATTTCCGTAATGCCCGCGTCATCCAGAACCTTCGCCAAAACCGCGTTCGTCGCGTTCGAGAATTTCGCCAGCTTCATCCCGCCAAGATTGTCGGCTATCGCTACGCATTCGAATCCGGCGTTGGACACGGCTCCCAGCCTGTTCCCCTTCGCCTTCCTGCCTTCGAGGAGGGTGAAGACGGTGATCGCGTCGTCGAACTCGTCAAGGCTTTGGCAGACGATGGCACCTGCCTGGGCGAAGAGTTCCCGCGTGACGGGATAATCGCCCGCGATGCTCGCCGTGTGGCTGGCCGCCGCGCCGGCCCCGGCGCTCGTCCTTCCCGCCCTATAGAAGATCACCGTCCGGCCAGATTCGACAATGGCTTTCGCGGCGTTCAGGGTCTTGAGACCGTCGAGGGCCTTGAAGCCCTCGACATAGACGGCGAAGACCCTTATGTCGGGGTTGTCGCTCATATATTCGAGATAGTCGCCTATGGTGAGGTCCATCTGGTTGCCGAGCGTGATCACGTACTTGGGATTGATGTCGGGGTGTTTCGAAATTCTGGTGATGGAGAAAGCGCCGGACTGCGAAATGACTGCGAGCGGGGCGACCGCGCCCTTGGGCATCGGAAGCTTGTGCTCGGGTATGAAAAGCGTGTTGTATTTTCCCGATACCGACCTGATGCCGAGGCAGTTGCCGCCATTTATGAGGGGACCAGCGCCGCGAGCCCGCGCTTCGTCGAAAGTCTTCCGCATTTCTTTCACGATAGCGTCCGAGCCCGACTTTTCCTCGAGGCCGCCGGGAATCACGATGACGGACCATGCTTTGTCGCTCAACGCGATCTGGGCGAGAGTCTCGGGCGTGCCCGCGGCCGGGATGACGAGGACGAATAGATCGACCTTTTCGGGAAGATGGGCGACATCGGGAACGCAGCGGCAGCCGTCTATGCTCTCGGCTCCGGGCTTTACTATGTAGATGCGTTTTGGATCGAAACCGTTTTCAAGAAGATTCCGCAGGATTATGCGGCCGTTGTTCATTCCTTTTTCCGAGACGCCGATTATCGCGGCGCTTTCCGGCTCGAGGATACGGCCTATGTTCTCGACGGGACGAGTGTCCTGGGCGGCGTTGTGGGGCTTGCCGTCGGCCGCGGGAGAAAGGCCGATCGACGAAAAATCCTTAAGCTTGACGAGACAGTCGAGAGCGACGAGAGTCGAGGGGGGTGAGGTCGGCGAGGTGGGCCTGGCCGCCGAAACCCCGGCGGTCGAGCCTGCGCTTGGGACCTTGCGGATAACCATGGGATTCACTTCGAACTCGGAAACGCCGCTTGCCGCGAGAGCCTCGGAGACGGAGATAAAGTTCATGAGCGCATCGATGAGCGCTTCTCCGGGAATGGATGCTTCGGTGTTGCGCAAGCCCGCGCTAACGATGCCATAGACAACGTTGTGCGCCAGCGTTTCTCCGACGAGTTCTCGCGTCGCGGTTCTCGGCGAGAAGCAGACGTTGGCTGATCCCGGTTTGAATTTTTCGGCCAGGAACTCGGCATAGATGCCGCCGGGCCCGAAGCTGACGACGGGACCGAAGTCGGCGGCGAAACGATAGCCGAAGATGATCTCGTGCCCTAACCTCGGCTCGAACTGCACGAATTCGTTGACGGTATATCCATCGACATGGAACATGACGAATCGGGCTTCCATCTGCCTTATGGCGTCGAGAATGGCTTGAGTCTCGTTGGCGACGATGGCGACGCCGCCCATTTCCGTTTTGTGCAGGATCTGCGGGCTGATCACTTTCACCACGGCGCGCCGTCCCGGGAAAAGATGGCGGCCCTCGCCCGATCTCGCGTTGCCCGATACGGCGCCGTCTTTGGCGACGGTCAGTCCCGCAAGCGCCGCATACTCCTCCGCCGATGCCACGAAATGATGACGCGGGGCCGACACGCCCATCGCCTCCAGCATCGCCAAGCCTTCCACTTCGGTGAGCGAATCCCTGCCCTGGGCCTTCGCCGGAGCCAGTATGGCCGAAAACCGCTCGGCGAGTTCGACCTGATCCGGGCTCATGCCGTTTTCAATGGACGAATTGTGCTTGACCATCTTTAAATGCCCTCATATTGGCTTGAACGACAGCTTCGCCCTTCCGGGCGAAGAGCGCCGAAATTTCCTTCTCGATGAGATCGGCGGGAATCGGCGTCAAATCGGCGGCTGCTCCCACGAGGACGACGTTGGCTGATTTAGCGCTGCCGGCGGCTTTGGCTATGGCCTCGGCATCGAGGATGCGATGTCTCGGCAGCTTTTCTATTTCGGCGATGACGGCGTCAATCTCAGGATAATCGGGAATGTTTCTTATTGGAGCCTTAGCGGAAACCACGACCCCGCGGTCGGCGGCGAGCCAGGAAACATAGCGCAAAGCCTCGAGAGGTTCGAAAGCGAGAACGAGATCCGCGGATCCCATCGGAATTGTCGGACTATGAATTTCCGTATCGGCGATGCGAAGATGGGCGAGGACTTGACCGCCGCGCTGGGACATCCCGTGGACTTCCGACTGCTTGACGAGAAAGCCAGCGGCCATGGCCGCGCGCGCTATCACCACGGAGATGGAGAGGCCGCCCTGTCCGCCGACTCCTGCGAGGATGATATTGTAGTTCATGTCCGCCTCGTTTTCTTGAGATATTCAATACATTCCCGTTTCATGATGATCACCGAGACGCCCTCATAAGCCAGCTCTTCGCGCAGGACGGCGACATTCGCCTCGTGATACCTGCGCTGCGCCTCCAGCTCGCGGACATGTTCCGCCTCGACGCCCAAACCCTCAAGAATAGCCCGCAGCCTGAATCCAGGCGAAATGGTAGGCTGGGCGCCTGTCATGCCCGTCGTGCTGTTGTCGAGGATGAGCACCGTGATTGTTGTCCCGTGCGCCACGGCGTCGAGAAGGTTCGTCATGCCCGAATGATAGAAGGTGGAATCGCCTATGATAGCCACCGCTTTTTTCTGGCCGATAGAGGAAGCCCCGCGAGCCATGCCTATCGACGCGCCCATATCGACGCAGGTGTCCACGGCATTGAAAGGAGGAAGAGCGGCCAACGTGTAGCAGCCGATGTCGGAAGCGGTCAGGAAGTCGGCTTCGTCCTTGAGCGCCTCCTTCAGCGCGGAAAAGGAATCCCCATGCGGACAACCCTGGCAGAACTGAGGCGGCCGCCGCGGTATCCGAATCCCAGGAGAGGGAAGGGCGCTTTTCGGGGCAAGCCCCAACGCCTTGCGTACGGAATCCGCGGACAGTTCCCCGTCCTCGGGAATCGCTCCCGACAGTTTTCCCATTATCGGCACGGGCGCCGGAAATACGCCGACGATGAACCTTTCCATGAAAACTTGGCCTTCCTCGACGACGAGGATCTTGTTCACGTGAGCGGCCAGCTCCCTTATTTTATTGCTCTCGATCGGATAGCGCCCTATGTGGAGATGCGAAGGGCGGGCGCCGTCATGCGCGGCGGCCCAATCATCCTCGTTTTCCAGATAATAGCGCAAGCCCAGTCCGCAGGTGATTATGCCCAGGCTCTTATCGCGCAACTTCAGGATGGCGGCACTCTCGGCGTCCCGCCGGAAAAGTATATTCTTCTCGAGAAGGGTCTTCCAATTTTTCTGCGCGTTGTCGGGCATGAGTATCCACGACTTGGAGTCGGCGCGTTTCGCGAGGGCATTGGGCAAGCGCGCCGCCTTCGTCCGCACCAGCGACCGCGCATGGGCCAGCCGCGTCGTGACGCGGAGCATCACGGGCACTTCGTTCGCCTCGGAGTAATCGAAGGCGGCGCGCGTCATCTCGTAGGCCTCCTGCTGGTCCGAAGGCTCGAAGCAGGGAACCCTCGCGAAATCGGCCAAAATCCTCGAATCCTGTTCGTCCTGGCTCGAATGCATGCCAGGATCGTCGGCCACCACCACCACCAGTCCGCCCCTTATGCGCACGAGCGCCGAGTTGGTGAAAGGATCCATGGCTACATTGAGACCTACATGTTTCATTGAGACCATCGCCCGTCTGCCAGCGAAAGAAGCTCCAAGCGCGGCCTCGTAGGCGGATTTCTCGTTGGCGCACCACTGGGCGACGACCGATTTCCTCTCGGCCTCTGAAAGCAGGGCCAGGTACGCGTCCAGGTTGTCCTGGATGAACTCCATGATCTCGGTGGATGGAGTGCCCGGATAGGCAAAAGCGCCCGAAACCCCGGCATCCATAGCTCCGCGTCCTATCGCCTCATCGCCCGAAAAAACGAATTCCGGCATCGCTATTCTCCTCTTCGGCAGCAAAAAGCCATTCCTAAAACTGGCTTCCCCATCAGAAGTAAAGCTCGTATTCCTGCGGAACGGGAGCGTTGTAGACATATTCGGCGTCCTTGGACTTGCGCTCGGTCCACACCGCGATGAGCTCTTCGGGGAAGATGCCTTCCAGGTACTTTTTATCCTTGCGGAGCCCCGCCAGAACATGATAAAGCCCCGTCGGGAAGGTGTTTTTCGGCGTAACCTTGTCGGAAGCGAAACCCATAGCAACAGGATCGAGCCCGCGCCGGATCCCGTCCAGACCCGCCAGGACCATGGCCGCGATGAAATAGTAGACATTGGCCGTGGCGTCGCCGGTCCTGAACTCTATGCGCGCCTCGCCTTTGCCCAAATATCCGGGAATGCGGACCGCGGCGGCCCTCGACCCCTGAGCGAAGGTCGCGCTCACCGGCGCCTCATAGCCTGGCACCAGGCGACGGTAGGAATTCGTCGAAGGATTAGAGAAGGCCAGAAGGGAGCCGGAAAGCGCGTGGGAAAGAATGCCCGCGGTGTAGGCCAGCCCCGTCTTCGAGAGCCCGTAGAGCCCATCGCCGGGGAACACGGACGCGCCGTCTTTCACGATGAACTGATGCACATGCATGCCGCTTCCAGCGATCTTGTACATCGGTTTGGGCATGAAGGTGACATAAAGCCCGAGTTCGGCCGCCTCGTTGCGGAGAATCCACTGCGCGAGCGTCACCAGGTCTCCCGCCTTTTTCAACGAAATGAAATCCAGCTCGATCTCGAGTTGGGAGGAACCCACCTCGTGGTGGTGATATTTTACGGGAATTCCCGCGTCGATCATCGATTGCACCGCTCTGTTGCGTAGAAGCTGATAGCGATCGTCAGGCGACGAAAGATGATACGCCCTCGAAAGCCCAACCCTCGGCGCGTCCTCGGATTCCTCGCCGATTCCCTCGGAATTCTCGACGAAATAATAAGAATGATCGACCGTTGTCGAATATTTCACGCTGTCGAACACATAGAATTCCAGTTCGACGAGCAGCATGACATCATCGCCGACGCCGCTCTGCCTTACCTTCTCCAGCGCGGCCGCCGCCACCTCCCTCGGATAATGGGCGAAAGGCAGTTCATCCGTCGTTTTTACGCTACAGAAGGCGTGAAGGATCCTGAAACCTTCTTTCTCCTCGATGAAAGCGGTATCCAGGTCGGGCACTGCCACCATGTCGGAAGAATGAACCTTCGCGTAACCGAAGTTGGAAGCGTCGAAGCCGATGCCCTTTTTCAGTACTTTTTCGCTCGCGTAATTCGCGGGAAGGCTCACCGCGCGAAGCCTGCCGTCAATGTCGATGACAAGCAGGGACAGGTAATCAAAACCGCTCATGTCGCGATTCCAGGCTGAAAGTTTCATAGTGTCTCCATGGCTTTTTTGCCTGCCGGAAGGGATAAGCGCAGGCAATTCCGCTCCACTTTACGCATCGAGATCATACTACCCTGGGATGTCAAATCTAGCAAGTTGAGAAAAGCCGAATTTGAAACCATGGTATCAAGTATTGAAATAGCCTTCAGTTGGCGCGAAACGCATCCGAGTGCTTGACAGAGCGCCCCCGTACCGGTAAAAATACACTCCGCGTTATCAGGCTCCGCTCGCCCGGATGGTGGAATTGGCAGACACGCTAGATTCAGGTTCTAGTGCGAAAGCATGGGGGTTCAAGTCCCCCTCCGGGCATTTTTTAGGCTTCCGAAAGGAAGCCTTTTTTATTGGTTTGTCCGCATGGTATCGTGATTGCGTGGATCGATTCGAATAGGGAGGCGACGCGATGCTGAAGATTCCAGCCGGAGAAGTACAGGCCGCGTTTGAAAAAATACTGCTTGGACGAGGCTGTCCGCCGGAACATGCGCGGAAGGTGGCCTTCGAAGTGGCGCGCAATTCGCTCGAGGGCACCTACACCCATGGGATCAATCGTTTCGCGCGGCTGGTAAGAGGCATCGACGATGGGACGCTGGACATGAAGGCGGAACCGGCGTTGATCAACGCTTTTGGCGGGCTAGAGAACTATGACGGCGGGCTGGGCTTCGGGATCGTCAACGCCTGGGCCTGCATGGGACGGGCGATCGAACTCGCGAAGGAGCATGGCATCGGCTGCGTGGCCCTGCGCAATACGAACCACTGGCTCCGGGCCGCGACCTATGGCTATCAGGCCAGCGAACAGGGCATGGCTGGCATTTGCTTTACCAATACCTTGCCCAATATGCCGACATGGGGAGCCGTCGATCCGCGGTTGGGAAACAATCCACTCGTCATGGCTTTCCCATGGAAGGAAGATCATATCGTCGTCGATATGGCGATGTCGCAGTATTCGTACGGCGCGCTGGAACTCGCCGCGCTCAACGGCGAACAGATGCCCTATGCGGCCGGATTCGACGCGGCGGGCAATCTGACCTGCGATCCCGAGGCTGTATTGAAGACGAAAAGGATGATGCCTGCCGGGTACTGGAAGGGAGCGGCGCTTTCCTTCGCCCTGGATATTTTCTCGGGAGGACTCTCGCTCGGCAACACGACATCGGCCATCGGCAGGCTCGGCGGCGAGTACGCGATCTCGCAGACCTTCATCGCCATCAATATTTCCGCCATAGCGCCGCCTGAGCGCGTGGAAGGGATCATTCGGGACGCCGTGGAGGATCTGCTCTTGTCGAAACCCGATTGTTCGTCCAGGCCCATCGTCTATGCCGGGCAGCGGATGAGGGCCGTAAGGGAGCGCAACGCGGCCGAAGGCATCCCCGTGGACGAACGCGTCTGGCGGGAGATCCTTTCGCTTTGAGCCGCGATTTTAAAGCTTGAAAGCCAAACCGGCTTCGAGACTGATCAAGGTTAGGGAGTTGTCCCCCTGCGAAATCGGATTCGAGGATGAGTCCAAGCTCATGTAGCCGGCCATGGCATAACGGCCCCTGAGCCATAGCCAGGAATCGGGAGCGAAGGTTAGGTAAATGGAGGCTTCGGGGCCGATGATCAGCCCAAGTCCCGTATATGTCTCCGTCGTGCCCATGACATCCAGGATGGAGAAGCCGGCGCGGAGGCCCATGTTGAGCCTGACCGGCTTCAGATTGATGGAGTACCCGAACATGACCATATCGTTCATGAGAAAGAAAGACCCCTGGTCATTGAAGGTCATGAAGAGTTCCCCCTCGACGCCGGTCAGGAACGAAGATTCGTTTGAGATGGACGTTTCCATGCCGAAGGCGAAATTGAGCGGGCTCTTCCATGTATCGAGATGGGGCGCCAGCGGACCCGAGATCAAGGGATAGTCATAGCCTATGAAGAAAACATTGAAGGCTCCCGCCGCGCTGGCCACCTTTTTTTCTTCCTCCTGCTGTTCGAATTGTTTTTCCAGTATCCAGGCCGGCGTTACCGTCTTGGGGTCAGCCCCCTGGGAAAATGCCCTGAAAAGCACGAGGAAGCCCATGGCGGCGAAGAGCAGATATTGTCTGGTTTTCATTTGGCCGCTCCCGTCTGGTCTATCGCCAGGGTGAAGGTGAGGGGAACGAAGATTTCGACATTGGTTTTTCCCTCAGTTCTATAGCTGCGCCTTATGCCCGATATTTTTATCTCGATGGCTCCCTCGGCCGCGGCGGCGTCCAGCGCGGAGAAAAGGTCGTCGGTTTTCCGCACCGGCTTTCCCCCAATGCCCGTGATGATGTCCTGGGGCGAGAAGCCCGCTTTTTCGGCCGGACTCTCTCTGAAGATCCAGGATATGATGATGCCTCCCGTGGGCAGGATGCCGGCGGCTTGGGCCTGGGCTTCGCTCAGGGCTCCAAGGGCCGCGCCGAAACGAGGATTGGGCATTGACAGTTTCGCCGCCCTGGCTTTGGCCAGCACGGTGACCGCTTTGCCGAGACGTTCCGCCATATCCCTCGTGGGCATGCGCAGGGATACGGGGCTTCCTCCCGTTATGTAGACGAGGAGTCCCCATTTATAGTCTTTTTCGAGAGCTGGATAATGCTCGAGGAGCATGGATGTGACCATGTCGAAGGGGATGACGATGCCGGCGCTTTTCTGGAATGTGCCGTTCTCGATCCAGGACCAGCGGGCCCTCATGCCGTAGGGGTCGACGCTCAATTCCGACAGGGGAAGGTTGGCGTTGAATTCAACCATGGAATTCTGAAGATTTTTTATCGCGCCAACCGCTTCATCCTCGGACCAGGTTGAAGCGAAAGTCGAGAGGTAGGATTCGTCGCTGTAGATTTTCGGCCAGATGTCGGTTTTGGGCACGGGGGCTTCGAGCGTGGCTGGAGAGGGAGCGCTCGCGCAGCCCGCGACAAGGATTGCCATGCAAAACGGAAGAAGTATGCCCGAATATTTCATGCTGAACCTCCGCTGTGTTTATAATCAAGTTTGTACTGTTTTGCTTTTCTGTCAATGCCCGAACCCTTGAGTATGCCGCTGGGCATTTTTGCCAGTCTCGTGCATACTTATGGCCATGGGATCCATCGCCGCCGAGCGGTCAGGCATTAACCTCTATTCGGAATACAGTCTCCATGCCCAACTCAAGGACTATCTCGCCAAGCCGGGGGACCGTCTGGAAGCCTTGGTCGAAGGCAAGGTGGTGGATCTCGTTCGCGCCGACGGCGAGCTTGTCGAGGTGCAAACCGGGCATCTTGGCCAGCTCGCGCCCAAGGTTCTCGAATTCGCCGGGAAGGGGTACCGCGTGCGCGTGGTTTACCCCGTGTCGGCGAGGCGCGAGCTGCGCAGGCTCGAACCGGTGACGAACGAGCTGCTTTCGGTCCGCATGAGCCCGAAGCGGGGCGATCTGTACAGCCTTTTCGACGAACTCATCCGTGCGCCCGGATTCATGGCGGCGCGCAACGTCACGGTCGAAATACTCATGGTCAGGAGCGTGGAGACGAAGGTTCGCGACGGATCGGGATCATGGTGGCGCAAGGGCGACAGGACGGTTGACAAGGAGCTTCTCGAAGTTCTTTCGTCGCGTTCTTTCAGGACCCGTGGCCAATGGCTCGCCCTCATCCCGAAGAGCCTCGCGTCGCCCTTTACCTCGGCGGCCTTGGGGGAGGCTCTCGGCATCCCTCCCCAAAGGGCGCGCAAGATTCTCTACTGTTTCTGCCGTGCCAGCCTTCTCGCCGAGTCGGGCAAACAGGGGCGATATAAAACCTACGAAAAGGTCTCACGTGCCGGCAGGAGCGATCTGACATAGTTTTCCTGCGCGGCGGTCTCAATCGCGCCCGGGCGGATATCCCTGACCATTCGGATAGCCTCCAGAGGCTGAGCGCCGAATTCCACCAGAAGCCGCGCGGCGACAAGCCCCGTCCGTCCTAGTCCGCCTATGCAGTGAACGCAGACTCGTCCCCCGCGGCTCAGGATCGCGCGGATCTTGGGGCCGGCGACTTCCCAGGAATTTTCCCAGGAAGCGTCGGGCGTCGAGCCATCCGGGATCGGAAGCCGAAGGTGGAGAATGCCCTCGGGAATCAGCTCGCGCATCCGCTCGACGCCATATAAAGCATATTCCTGCGGCTCGATGAGGCTCAGGAGGATTTCCGCTCTCCAGGCTTTGATGGCGGCCAGGTCGGCTTCCAATTCACTATCCCTGGTTCCGCGGCTCAGGAAGGCCCTCTTCCTGCCAGGACAGGAGGTGAGGCCGACGATGCCCGGGCAGCCGGGCATCGCGAGTTCGTCGATACGCAGAGGGTCGGCGCTCCTCGATTGGGTCTTCATGCGGATAGTATGGGATAATCGCTCCCGGAATTGAAGAGATAGGCCGGCCGGTATTCCTCTGAGCCGAGAGGGGTGCGGCGGTAAACATCTCGCTTTGCCTTTGTTTTTCTTTCTTTTTGTTTCTTTTTCCTTGTGATGGATGATTTTTACCTGTATACTTTCCTGAATATGACGGATTATCAATCGCTCATGGCCACGGTATCGGAAGCGCAGAGACAAGAACTCAACCTTGGCATGTTCAAAGCCTACGACATAAGGACGAAGGAAAGCAGGCTGACCCCAGTCCTCGGCACGCGGCTGATCATCGCCGTGGGCCGCTATATCAAGGAAGCGCTCGGCGTCGATTCCGTGGTATTGGGGCGCGATGCCCGATTGGCCGCGCCTGCACTTATGGAGCTGGCCGTGGAACTGCTGCCCGAAATGGGCATCGAGGTAATCCTCAATCCCCTCCAGAGTTCTACCTGCCAGTTTTACTACAGTTGCCTGCGGAATCCGGACAGCGCGGCGATCATGTTCACCGCGAGCCACAATCCAGGCGAATATATCGGGCTGAAGCTGATGTCCCGCGGCATGATGACCCTCGCCATGGATTCGGGACCGGCAGGCGGCATAACCGGCATTCTCGCCCTCTACCTGGAAGGCGGCGATCTCGCCCGATCCCCGTCTGGAAGGGCGAAAGTGACCGTGCGTCGCTATCTCGACCAGTTCATCGACTATTCAATGCAACTCGCGGGCGTGGAGCGCGATTCCCTCTCGGGGCTGTCTGTCCTGGCGGATTTCCTCTGCGGCGCCGCGGGAACAGAGGTCAGCGAGGCTCTGGGACTGGCCGGCGCTAAAGTCCGGACGAGGAACCTCGTGCCCGACGGATTCTTTCCCAGGGGGGATCCCAATCCCGGCATTCTGAAAAGCATACAGCCTACCTGGGATCTGATGAAGGCGGGCGGCTACGATTTCGGCTTCTGCTATGACGGCGACGGAGACCGAATGGATGTGATGAACGCCCGAGGCGAGCAGCTGACCCCATCCTTCAATCTCGGCGTCCTCGTTCCGGAGATAATGAAGTTTTTCCGGGGCGTCCACGCTTCCGGCTTTTTCGATGGAGGCGCCTCCGCGCCATGGCGTCCGCAGATGTACTCGGATGTCAAGGCGAATCCACTGGCGATGGTCGACCAGGCTTCCCGGGGAATCGATGTCCATATCATACGCAACGGACATTCGTTCATAAAAGAGGCGCTGCGGACCCATTGCGGCCGGCAGTATCTGGTCGCTTCCGAGGAATCGGCTCACTACTATATGAATTTTCCCTATGATCTCGACGATTTCTCCAAGGGCTTCGCGGCCACGGAGAATACGCTGTATTTCACCCTGCTGACGGCCAGGCTCTGGGCGAATCATCCCGAGCTTTTCGAAAAGGCCATGGAACGTCAGAAGCGGATCGCGCGGGCGAGGGAATGGCCCTGCCATTTCATTGACGAGGCCCTGATGGAACGCGTGATGGTAGATGTCGAGGCCGAATTCGCGGGCCGGGGGCTTTCGGTTTTAAAAACGATGGAAGACGGCACGAGCCTGGATGCCACGCTGATGAGGTCAGGCCTGCCGGAAATCATCGGCGCCGATACCGATGTTACCGGAGCGTGGTATCAGGTCGCCCAGCGCATTTCTCGCAGCGAAGAGGGGATGGTCCGCTGGGAAGTCGTCTCTAGCGATGGAAGGCTCTGCCTTGAAGCGGTCGAAGCCATCAGGGGGATTACCGACCGCTATGTGGCGGAAGGGCATGCCCGCTATGAATAGGGCATGCCAGGCAGATTATTTGCCGCCGGAGAGAATAAGCTCGGCGGCCGGGTAATCGAGCATCAGGTAGCAGGAGGGGTGCCGGCGCATTATCGAGCAGGGCGCCGCTGGGGAGATGGGGGCGTTCAGCGCCATGGCGACCGCTTCCTTCTTGCGGGAATCGGGCACCGTGCAGACGATGGTCTTCGACTTCATGATCTGGCGGATGCTCATCGAGACAGCCTGGGCGGGGACGTCGGAGAGGCCTTTGAACCAGCCTTCGCCCACCTGCTGCATGCGGCATTTCTCGTCCAGGTCCACCACGATATAGGGTTCTTCGGTCTCGAAATCGGCGGGCGGGTCGTTGAAGGCGAGGTGTCCGTTTTCCCCTATGCCGATGAAGGCCACGTCGATGGGTTTTTCCTTTATGAGCGAGGCGAGCCTGGCGAGCTCATTCTTGAGGGGAAGGGCGTCGGCTCCGATATAGTTGAATTTTTTCAGCGTGGGCAGCTTTTCGACGACTCTTTCCTTCATGTATTTGCGGAAGCTGGCCGGATGGGAAATGCTCATTCCGACATATTCGTCCAGGTGGAAAATCGTCACGAGGGACCAGTCTATCCCCGGTTCTTGGATCAGGTGCTCAAGCATGGAGAACTGGCTCGCGCCGGTGGCGAGGATGATGTTGGCTTCGCCCTTGGCGGCGATGGCGTCGCGTATGCCCTGGGCGCCGATGTCGGCCGCGTGTTTTCCGAGACTGTCGAGGTTTTCAAAAATACCGATATGCATTGCGAATATCTCCTTGAGCGTTCACAATAACACCATTTTCCCGTTTTGTGCGCAAATTTGAGGAGGAACGGCCTCTATCCCCTTACCTTGCGCATCGCCCTCTCGAATCCCGGCATGGCCCCGGCGATGACGGCTAGATCGACGCAGAAGGCTATGCGGAAGTAGCCGGGCGCTCCGAACGCTGAACCCGGGACGACGAGGATGTTTTCATCTCTGAGCAGGTCCAGGAAGGCTTTGTCTCCGCGCGCGCCCGGGATTTTGGGAAAGAGATAGAAGGCGCCTTCGGGAAGATTGAACTCATAGCCGGCGGCCTTCAGTCCGGCGGCGAGGAGGTCGCGCGCCTTCTGGTATCGGGAAATGTCGACGAGGGCCGGTCCCGGAAGTGCCGCTATGACATGCTGCATGAGACTGGGCGCGTTGACGAAGCCCAGGATGCGGTTCGCGAGGCTCAGGGCTTCCATGAGGTTCGCGAGGTCGTCGGCGCTTGGGTTGACCGCCACGTAGCCTATACGCTCGCCCGGAAGCGAGAGTTCCTTGGAATATGAGGTGACGAGGATGGAGTGGGGAAAGCTCGCCAGGGGGCTTGGAACCGTCGCTCCGTCGAAGGTCAGCGCGCGGTAGGGTTCGTCCGAGACGAGGTAGATCGCGTGGCCGAGCGCCGCGCCGCGGCTTTCCATGGCCGCCGCCAGCCGAGCGAGCGATTCGGTGGAGTAGATCCTGCCTGTGGGATTGTTCGGCGTGTTCACGAGGATGATTTTAGTGCGCGGCCCCATGGCCGCCTCGAGCGCGTCCACGTCCAGGCCGAAGTCCGGCAGGGTAGGTACGGTTTTGAGAACTCCGCCGTGGTTGTCGGCGATGAATCCGTACTCGACGAAATAGGGCGAGCTTACGAGGACTTCGTCGCCCGGTTCCAGGAGGGCTTTAAAGACAATATTGAGGCCGCCCGCCGCTCCGCAGGTGACGATGATATGCGATGCCTCTACGGGAACGCCCTGATCCTCAGCGATCCGCTTCGCGATCGCTTTTCTCGCGGCGGGAAGCCCCGCGTTGGGCATATAGGCATGCAGGCCGGGGATATCCGCTTCGGCGACCGAGCGGAGCGTCGCCTTGAAAGTCTGAGGCGGCGGTACGTTCGGGTTGCCGATGCTGAAATCGAAGACCTTGTCGGCTCCATGGATCGCCTTGAGCCTCGAGCCTTCCTCGAACATCTTTCTGATCATCGAGCCATTGGCCACGAAATCCTTCATTTTCCGCGCTATCGCCATATCGCCTTCCTGTATTCCCGCCGTATAGACGGAAGCTTAGTTGTTCGCCGGTTCTTCAGAGGCCGGCTGAGGATAGAGTCCCATGATTCTCGCCTTGAGCCTCGTCAGGCCAAGAACGGTATTGATATAGGGCGTCTTTTCGCCCACGAGTTTCCCGATTTCGACCACCGAGGTGAGGATGGCGTCCAGTTCAAGCGGGCGTCCCGCCTCGAGATCCTGCAGCATCGAGGTTTTGAATGCTCCAAGGGTCCGGCTGATCGCGATTCTGTCGTCGACGCTCTGTTCTATGGGACAGCCAATTTTCGCGCCGACGCTCTTGGCTTCGGCCATGACCTCCCTGCAGAGTTGATTGACGAGAGGATCGTCCAGGATTTTATCCATTGTGGCGCCGGTGAGGGCGGAGAGAGGGTTCATCGTCATATTGCCCCAGAGTTTGTACCAGACTTCCCTCTGAATGGAATCCGTGAGTTTGACGGTGTAGCCGGATTTTCGCAGGATTTCGCCGAGGACGTTCAGGCGTTCCGAAATTTTGCCCGAGGGTTCGCCGATGATGAGCGTGCGTTGGGGCAGGGCTTTGATGAGCCCAGGCTCGGGGCAGGAGGCGCCAAAATGAACAACGCAGCCAATAATGGAGGCCGGGGAGATATTGGAGGCTATGATTCCCCGCGGATCGATCGGTTCGAGCGAGGTGCCAGCGAGCTCGCCCCCGAAGCCCTGGAAGAACCACCAGGGCACGCCGTTCATGGCCGGAAGCACGATGGTGCTGGGGCCCAGGAGGGGGAGGATGAGCGGCGCCACATCGGTCAGCGCGGGAGCCTTCACGGCGAGCACGACAAGGTCCTGGACGCCCAGTTCCCCGGCTGACTCTACCGCATGAATGGATGCTGCCTCGACGGGGCCGCCGTCGGTGAACCGAAGCCCTTTCTCGCGCAGGGTGGCAAGCGTCCTGCCTCGCGCGATACAAGAGACTAGACAGCCCGCCCTGGCCAGGCCGAATCCAATGCTGCCCCCGATGGCGCCCGCTCCAACGATGCATGCTTTCATGGATGTTCCGATTCCTTCAGCCGAGAATGCCGGCCAACAATAATGCGTACAGCACCGCTATCACCAGGAAAATGCCGAGCGGAAGGGCGAATCGGCGAATGGTGGCAGGCAATCCGGCCTTGAAATGCTCGGCGCTGACGACCATGCAGACATGAAGGGGCGACATCATCATGCCCGCGAATCCAAATGCTCCCGCGAGCACGACGGCGGCTTCACGCGGGAAGGCCGACCCCTCCGGCACGAGGCCGAGGATGATCGGAATGGCGAGCCCGACATAACCGAAGCCTATTCCCGTGACCAGTCCGGCGATGAAGGGTATCACCGCCACGGCGACAAGGGGTGGGATTCCGGCTTCCGTCAGTTCGGCCGCCGCCGTCCCGGCCAGCCCGATCTCGCCTATCAGCGCCGAAAATATCCTAATGCCGAGTATCATGGCGATGAGCCTCATTGTGGCCATGCTCACGCTGCCGCGGAAGGAACCGAATCCCTTGGCTCGGTACCCAAGGCTGAGGCTGCCAAGCGCGAGGCCGAGAAGGATCGGCAAATACCTTCCGACGAGCGCCTTGGAGGAACCCGCCAGGTCTATACCGGGCGAAATGAAACGCCAGAGTACATCGAAGAAAATATAGCTGAATATGACGATGGCAAGGGGCGCGATGCCCTTTATGAATCTGGTCGTCCGCGAGAGCGGCGATCCTCTATCGATGGCGGAGGAAGACGTATGGGAGGAGCGTCTGGGCGCAGCGGGGAGGACAAAGACACAGCCCAGCGTGAATATGACAGGCAGGCTATAAGAATTGAGCAGCATCAGTCGGAGGACCGATATCCCGCTCAGGGATGTCGTCAGAATAAAGGCTGGGTAGAGGGGCCACAGGAGTTCCAGCGAATGCCGGAACCAATAGTTGGTCGCCGAAAGGGTGCCCGCCTTCTCTTTGTGGTCGATGTCTATCGCTTCCACGAGCGGCGCGGAGAGAATGGCTCCGCCCGGCATCGGCAAAGTGCCTATGAGTAGGGGGGTGATCGCCATCGCGATGCGCGCCGAAGAAGTCACTGTTCCGATCGCCCTGGCCAGGGTTTCCATGGCGCCCGATTTTTTCATGGCCGCCGAAAACGACATGATGCAGACCATAAGGGCGAGAAGGAGGAGCGTGTCCGGATTCAGCGTCTCGCCGATCACAATGCCGGAAATGGCCGTAAATCGCAGGCCATGCCATAAGGCCAGGGCGATGCCGCCCAATGCCGCGGCCAGCCCCAGGTGGACCTTGCGGCCTACAGCGATGACGACGAGAGAAAAAATGATGAGCAGCTGAAGGGTCGCCGGAATATCGAGCCTCATAGCGCGCCGCCTTCGCAAGACTGTAGCCGTGATAGAATCGTCGCGTGTTCCAAAAGCCTTTCTCCTGTGTCGAGAGTATAAACATCCAATTCGCCGCGGTATAGGTCCAGGTCAGCTTTTTTCTGTCCCGTTCCATTATCTTTGCCATCCATTGACAAATCTTTGATTCTCGTCAAAATGAATATTATACTGACAGAGAGGATCCTGTCACGGCAAGGCTCGAGCGCCGGTAAAATAAAGATCCCTTGAGGAGTTGTAATGAACAGTCCCCTCCTTGCGGTCCCCTTCGAAACTGCCCGGCGTTATCCCGAACGTATTTCCCATAAATGGAAAACCAAGGAAAAGACGGGAACCCATACCTACGGCGAATTCGCGCACACGATCAGGATACTGGCCGCCGGCCTGAAAAACGCAGGAGTCACCAGAAGCGATCATGTCGGTTTTTTCGTGAACAACCGCTTCGAATGGATATGCACGGATTTCGCTCTTATGGCTCTTGGGGCCATAAGCGTCCCTCGCGGCTCGGACTCCCTCCCGAAGGAAGTGGAATTCATATTCCATCATTCCGATTCCCGTCACCTCATCGTGGAAACCGTGCAGCAGCTTGTCGCCCTGGACGAGGTCTTCACCGAGACGGACTGGGAGCGATGCGCGGCTATCTTCATCGTGGAAGACGGCGACAAGGCTTCGGTTCCGGCCCAACTCGCCGAAAAGGTCCGTTTTTACGGCGAACTGCTCGCCGATGGCGAAGCGGCGTACGCGAGCGAACCGGATCTTCTGGAAAAACTGGACAAGAACATCAAGTTGGACGATCTTCTCACGATTGTCTATACTTCGGGCACGACGGGCAATCCGAAAGGCGTCATGCTTTCGCACAGAAATTTCATCCAGAACCTCGTGGCCAATACGCCGCGGCTCGAAATCGATATCGAAAAGGCGGAGACCACCGTCCTCATGCTGCCTTCCTGGCATGTCTACGAAAGGGCTTTCGAGTATTGCGGAATCGCGAGCGGTCTGACCTTCGTCTACTCCTCGGCGGGACGCTTTAGCGCCGATCTTCTCAGCGAAAAACCCCAGGTTCTCATCTCCGTTCCCCGCGTATGGGAATCGGTCTATCAGAAGCTCATCAAGGCTTTCAGCGAAATGCATAGGGGCAAACGCAACCTCGTCCTGGCTTTCATCAAAGGCAATCAGATATGGCTGACATCTTCGCTCTATCTGAAGGGATGCTATATAGCCCTGCATGACCGCTCGGCGCTCGAGAAAATCCTGGCGGCCCTATGGCATTCGCTGCGCTTCGTCATCTACTGGCCGATCCACAAGCTGGCGGGAGTCCTGTTCAAGCCCTTCAGGGAAAAGGTGGGCGGGCGGATGCGTCTTGCCACCTGCGGGGCGGGCTCGCTGCCGAAGTATCTCGATGAGCTTTTCAACGCGATAGGCATCACCCTCATCAACGCGTACGGCATGACCGAATGCGCGCCTGGGATCCTGTCGAGACAGACGGGAAGAAATACTTTCGGTTCGACCGGTTTGCCTTTCGACAACACGGAAGTGGAAATCCGCACGGAAGAGGGAAAGTTGGCCAGCACCGGTGAGAAGGGAATCCTCTACGTTCGCGGACCTCAGGTCATGTCCGGATATTACAAGAACCCGGCGGCCACGATGGCCGTCCTCTCTCCTGACGGCTGGCTGAACACCGGCGACCTCACGGTGCGTTCGGAAAATGGGGAATACATCATCGTCGGCCGGGCGAAGGACACCATCGTCCTCATGGGCGGCGAGAACATCGAACCGGAGCCGATCGAGGATAAGCTGAAAGAGAGCGCCTATATCGACCACGCCGTCGTGGTAGGGCAGGACCAGAAGCAGCTGTCCGCCATCGTGGCGGTCAACGAAGACGAACTCATGAAGCTCGCCGCCGAGCTGAAGCTTTCCCGGAACGAAATTTTTACCGAGGGCTCGGCCTCGATCGAGAACGACAAGATCTATAATTTCCTCCTCCAGGAAGTGAATTCCCGCATAACAAAGGAAGGCGGCTTCAAGCCTTTCGAGCGAATAACGAAGATTTTCCCCGTACTGAACGATTTCTCCGTCGGGAAGGAACTTACCCAGACGCTGAAAGTAAAGCGCAAGTTCGTGGAGGACAGGTTCAAGCATTTGGTGGAGAAGTACTTCAAGGGCGGGGATGGGAACAAAGATTCGAAGTAAGCTGTTCTTTTTTGCCGTCCTTATCTTCGCGGCATCAGTTTTTTCCTGTTCCCTTTGGGGCGGAGATGACGGTATCCCCGTGGGCGTCTTCATCGACAGCGAGGCTTTCGATGATACCCTCGGGGAGAAGCTGCCCGACGCCGGGGAACTGAAGGGGAAGACCTGGCTCGTCATCGGCGACAGCATATCGGTGAGGGGCCTGATAGAGACGAACTACGAGCAGTACGTCAGCGAATGGCTTGAATGCGAGGTGATCAACGTGGCCGCGGGCGGGACGGGGTACATGCAGCCCACCGCCACCCACGAGAGCTGGCTCGAAAGCATGGATTCATATCCGGCCGCGGAAAGCGTGAGTTTCATAACGGTGATGGGAGCGCTCAACGATGCTTCCCACACGTTGGGCGATATGGACGATACCGGAGTCTCGACCTTCTACGGAGCCTTGTATACTTTTTACGGTAGACTTTTGGAAAAATATCCCGGCGTTCCTATAGGGGTGATAACATCCACCCCTCGCTCATACTGCCATGGCGAGGATGGAGAATACGTCGGATTCATAGACGCGGTTTTCGATGTTGCGGACCGCTTCCGTCTGCCTCTCCTCGATTTATACCCCATGGAAAAGTTCAACCCCTGGACGCAGGCGATCAACAAGGAATATTTCGTCGCCTACCATGGTTACCCTGACGGCGACGGAATTCATCCCAACACGAAGGGACATTTTGAGATGGCCAAACTGATTTACCCTTTCATCGTCCAGAACCTGCAATAATCGCCAAAAACTGAATAAAACGAATAATTCGCAACCGACTCCTCTCCGGGAAAGCATCTCTATACAGGCTATGCCATTCCTTGAGCATTCCGGCGGTCTTCACCGTCAGGAAAGGAGCGTCCGATGAAGCGTCATTCTTCATTCCGGGGTCTTCGCGTGGTCGGCGGCAGTGTAGGAATCGCGATCGTCATCCTGGGAGCCTTGTCCATGACAAGCTGCGATTGGCTTTTCGGGAGCGGTCCGAATGTCTACGTTTCCGGGTACTACGGGACCGGGACTTCCGATAGCGTGGCCTGTTATTGGGAAGGCGCAACCCGGCATGATCTGCCCTCGGGAGGTCTGGCCGCGGAAGCTGCCTCGATATTCCTCGCGGGGAATTCGGTATACGTGGCGGGCAGCTATAAAAACGCGTCCAATATTTATTTCGCCTGCGGATGGAAGTATGGCGTAAGGACCGATCTCGCGGCTCCCGGAACGGAGTTCGCGAAGGCGGCAGCCATCGATTTCGATGGTGTCACCCTGCGCGTTGCCGGTTTCTATGCCGCTACCGATGTCACTATACCCTGTTACTGGTTCCAGGGTTCGGTGAGAGATCTTCCGACCGTTGGCGGAAAAGCGGGCTTCACCACGTCGATAGCCGTCCATAGCGCGGGGTAATGAGGGTCAATCGATAAAAAAGCCATTCTCTCGGCCCGATGCCGCGGGAATGGCTTTTCAGTATGAATTGATCTGGGAATTTTATTTTTTCCCGGGAGCGAGGGGAGCGGCGTTCTGCTGTCCGGTCAATTTTTTTGCCTGTCCGGGCGGCAGAATCTTTTTCTTCTCGAGAAAGGCGCAGGAAGCGACGGATGTGGCGAAGAAAACGAGAGCCACGATTCCGAAGATTCTGGTACGAAGTTTCATGTGATACTCCTCATAATTACTATAGCGTATTTAATATAAATTGCTGATTATTTCTCCGTCTCATGCTGCTTTCGGAACTCCTCGAAGGTTTTCCATCGATGGCCTACGCGAATCCTCTGATCGAAACGAGCGTCCCTCATGCTTTTCCAAAGCCTTGTCCACGCGATGGTGAGGGATATGACGAGAATTGCCGCGGGAATATAGATAATGGCCCAGGACACGTTTTCCTCCGAAGCGAGACGGACAAGATTGGTTTGTCTTGACGTAGAGGGATACTCCCGGGGGCTCTTCCTGGTTGCAGAAAAAATGCTTCTCCTCTAAAACTTCAGGTTGGCATTTTGGGGTGTGTTTTGGGGATTTAGTCGACGACGATGGAAAATCCCGGGAATTCTTTCTGGAATTCTTCTTGTGCGCGGCGCGTAATGCCCATGCCTACCACATCGTTTACCGCAAGGCATGCGGGACATTGGCCTGAAGGATAACCGATTGCGAGCGTAAGGCGTATAGTTTTATCCTTTTCGCTGTAACGGATATTGGAGACAAGTCCCAAATCCACGATCGGGACATCGGACTGAGGTTCCTTTACCCTGGATAGGGCCGCATCGATTTTTTTCTTAATTTCAGGGTTCATCGCGGCCTCCTCTTATCTAAAATACTCGGGGCAGAGTTCGAGAAATTTCTTCAGGTTGTCCTCGATCGCTCCCTTTTTTGGCTTGAGAAAGAGGTAGAAAGTCTTGTTGTCGCCAAAGCAGCAGAAGTGGGCAAGGGTTGAGGGATCGGGCATGGCTTCCAGGGTCCTTTTCAAGGCCGGAAGTATTTCATCCTGTCGCCAGAGGAAGACAAAGGTCTTGCCGGCGAGGGCGATTTCCTCTCTCCCCATCTGGGCTATGCCGTCTATCTTGACGCGCCCAAGCTGGTTTTTCTCGATTATATGGCCTTCCCCAGCCAGCCTCTTGTCGGTGAATAGGTTGATGTAGAAGCGGTCGCGGTTACCGATGAGGAAATATGAGAATGGCACATAGAGAAGCGAGTGCCGGGGAATAAAGATGAATGAACCCTTGGCTTCCTTCCATGGATCACGGAGCTTATAGATAAAATTGTGGCCGAGCACCCCCCCGATATTGACGTATTCCGCGTCCTTGGGGGATAGAACTCTCTCCGCCTGGGCTGACATCTGTTTGCCCAGCCAGCGGTTCTTCCTGCTTCCCAGTATGTACTGGGCGCTGCCCGCTATGCCGAGTAGGAGAAGGGGGATAAGATAGGGTGTGTCCATTATTTTTTCTTCCTCTCAATGATGGGATTCTGTGTGTTTTTCAAAAACAGGTCAGCGAGGGGGCCGGTGTCTATGCTGAGGAGATCCTCCCTCGTCGAGATGCCACCGCGCGAAAAATCGTAAGTGAATTGTGGATATCGGGCTAGCGAAGGATTCTGTTCCCAGACCATATCCGATACGCCCTGTTTGTTGATACAGACCGCGGATAGCGGAATGCCCAGTTTCGTCAGCTCGTCCTGTATCCGCAAGGCCTCATCTATCGAGAGCTGGTCCGGGTTCACGATGACCGACAGGAAACTTTCGCAGGCGAAAAGATGCTCGAGACCGCGAAGCCTTGCTCCGATACCCTTGAGCTGGCCGTAGACCTTATCATCGTCCTTGTCAACGCAACTCTCGGCCACCGGCGATTCGGGATTGAGCCTTGTGATAGTCTGCCGTTTACTCAGGATGGTTTCCCGCAGTTTACTCAATTCTTTTACCCAAAGACCTGAAATTGTCGGAAGGGAGAGAAAGCGAAGAGAGAGGGCGGTTGGCGGTGTGTCGAATACGACGACATCGTAGAGAGGTCCCAGCCTGGTATTTATATCCTCTATCGCCCACAGTACGGCGTATTCCTCGGTGCCGGGAGCATACTTCAGGATATTGAAGAATGAATCGAGGTTGAGGGTCACATTGTAGGAATAATTCGATTTCAGCTGTCTCCGGCTGTCATCAAGATACTTGTCCACCCAGTAGGCAAGGTCAACTTCGAGGGCGTCCAGGTTGGGCTCAGCGTTTTTCGCCTGACCTGTAAGCTGAATATCGAGGGCATCGCCCAGATTATGGGCTGGGTCAAGCGAGGCGATGAGCACTTTTTTGCCCATTCTGGCGAGACTCAAGGCGAAGGCGCTCGACAGCGTTGTCTTGCCAACCCCGCCCTTGCCCAGGAAAAAAACGGTCTTGTTCATCGTATATCCTCAGCCCACTTCAAGCATGCTGGCAAGCACGCCTATAGGATCCTGGGCTAGATCGGTGCGGGAGAGAAGCATAAGCAATTCTTTCTCCATATAGGGGAGAAGCTCGACCGCTATCGGAGAAGGCGGGGAAGGGAGTCCGGCGAATCCTCCAAGCACAAGAAGGGCGAAAATATTCTCCAATTCATGAGTCTCAAATTCGAGAATGCCAGTCGCCTTTTCCCTGTTGACTTGGGTGATCACTTTTATCGCCGACCGTATCCAATGTTCGAGCTTTGAAGGCATCTGGATTTCCTTTTACCGAGGCTGAGCACTTTACTTCAGGCTGCAGGCTCAGGTGTGACTATACTACTGGGAGACTCATGCGGGCAAGCGCCGACAGCTGTCATACCGGTGGCTGTCGCGTCGATTGTCATAACAGAAAAAAGAGCCCGGGAGTTTGAATACCCCTGGGCTCTTCCTGATTCGATCAGGCATCAATCAGGCGCGCAGGCCTGCATGCCTGAATGCTATCGTCAATAGTCTTTAGCGAATTCAGCGGACTTCCAGCTCTTCCTGAAAGCGAACAGCATGATGAAGCTGAGGATGAGCATGAAGAGATTGATCGCTCCAACCACGACGCCGGTGATCACATTCATCGACTTCGCCATATCGACGAAGAAGACGGGGACGATGACCACTTCGTACCAGATGAGGGCGACGGTGACGGTGAACCACAGCAGATACGCCGGCACTAATACCATGTTGATATACTTGGGATCGAGCTTCTTCTTGACCCACATGGCGAGCGTAAGCATGACAATGGAGGCCAGAAGCTGGTTGGCTCCGGAGAAGGCCGGCCAGATGACCGTGTAGCCACCGCTTTTGGCGAGGAAGATGCCAACGACGGCGATGATGATGGAAGCTACCCACTTGTTGCCCAGGGTCTTAAACACGCCAGGCTTCGTTTCCTTGAGGGGAAGAACCATTTCCTGGATGATGTAGCGGCCAAGGCGGTTTGTCGTGTCCAGTGTGGTGAGAGCGAAGGTCGATACCCATACCGCGGCGAAAAGCGACATGAAGCTCTTGGGAAGGAAGGGAATCTGGGTGCTGACCATCGTAGCGAAAGACTGGACAAATCGGCCGAGAGCCGGCGTTGCCATGAGTTTGTCGCCGAGGGCGATGGCGCCGAATCCCGCGATGGAGATGACGACGAGGGTGGAAAGGAAACCTTCCACAAGCATGGCGCCGTAACCGACAAAGAGAGCCTCTTTTTCTTCCTTAAGCTGCTTGGAAGAGGTTCCGGCGGCGACGAGGGAATGGAAGCCCGACAGGGCGCCGCAGGCGATAATGAGAGGTACGGTCGGCCAGAAGGGCGAAGGCTGGAGATTGCCGGCGGGGCCGATCAGCTTGGCGCTGAAGCTGGTGAATACGGGAATGGCATCCAGGGCCTTGGCGCTGATGATCGCGGCGATGCCGCCCGCGAGAAGACCGAAATAAAGGAAGAATGACGACAGATAGTCTCGCGGCTGCAGAAGCAGGTTGACGGGGAGCGTCGAGGCCAGAATGATGTATACCCCGATGATGATGAAATAGACATCCTTGCTCCACTTCACGCCGGCGAACTTGTCGCCGAGCCAGAATGCCACGATGATGAGGGCGATGCCGATGATCGTGCCCTTTCCGAGGCCCAGCTTGGACTTGTACATAAAATAGCCGGCTATGACAGCCGCAACACAGAAGAAGACGAAAGAGAAGAAGACGCGACCGTCGGCGGCGAATTGTCCGGCGACGATGTCGCCGAATGCGGCGACGACCAGGACGCAGAGGAAGAGGATGAACCAGCTGAAAGTTTTTCCTGCTTTCTTGCCGATCAGGTCCTGTGCGACGAACTGCATCGAACGTCCGTCATAGCGGACCGACGCGGCGAGGGATAGATAGTCATGGATAGCGCCGAGAAAGATGTTGCCGAACCAGATCCAGAGAAGTCCAGGCAGCCAGCCCCATGCGACGGCCATTGCGGGACCGGTGATGGGTCCTGCGCCGGCGATGGACGCGAAGTGGTGGCCAAACAGGACATACTTGGACGTCGGAACATAGTCGACGCCATCCGACAGCCTTTTGGACGGGGCTTCGGCAGCTTTGTCGCTTTTGAGCAGCTTGTCACGGATGTTCTTACCGTAAGTAAAGTAGAACACCACGTAGATAGCAAGCGCTACCAACGCAATTAGTGTAGACATGCAGTCCTCCTGCAAAAAACGGATAACGTAGCATACCCTTGCCTTTTTTCGCTGTCAAATGAAATATGCAGGGGCATAGGGCAAAAAGTCTTACTAAGCGTATCATTATGCATTATTATGATACTGGAGCGCTGTATAATCAAAGACAGCGGTCTTATGCGGTGAATTGAGCCAGCTTATATTCATCAGAATTGCAGGAGTACGCGATGGCGTCAGGAAGCGTGAGCGAATCCCTTGGATCAGGCTATTACTGGGTCGGCGCCCAGGCCGCAACCGACAGCCTGCAGTGCAATCCCTATCTGCTTGTCGAGGGAGAAGAAGCCGTCCTGTTCGATCCTGGCTCGGTCCTTGACGTGAATGAGGTGGCAGCCAATGTCGCCTCCATAATTCCGCTCGAAAAAGTCAAATACATCGTGCTGTCCCACCAGGACCCCGATCTCGCTTCTGCTGTACCCCATCTTGAGGCGCTCGGGATGCGCTTCACCATCGTCACGCACTGGAGAACCTGGACGCTGGTGCGTTTCTACGGGATCAAGTCGCCTGCTTACCTGGTGGACGAGCATGGGTATCTTCTCACCCTTGCCTCGGGGAGAGCGCTGCGCTTCATACCGACGGCCTATCTTCACTTTCCCGGCGCCATCGCAACCTACGACAGACAGGCCAAGTTCCTTCTATCCAGCGACCTTTTTGGCGCCTTTACGCCCGAGTGGTCCCTCCATGCGGGGAAAGACTATATGGAAGGGATGAAAACCTTCCATGAACACTACATGCCCTCCCACGAAATATTGGGACCGGTGATGGAAATCTTCTCCTGTCTCGAACTCGTGGCCATACTGCCTCAGCATGGATCGATAATCGACCGCGACATCAAGACATATATCGACGAGCTTCGAACCCTGGAATGCGGCACCTTGCTGGGTTCACCCAAAAAAAACCTGGGCGATTTCAGCGGGTCCCTCAAGCCTGTCAGGCATCTTTTAGCCCGTTTTTCCGCCGTTTACGGACAGAAGTTAGCTGACACTATTGCCCTCAAGCTTGGGCTTGAATTGGATACTGAGACAGGCGCTATCGTCAACGCCGCGCCGGCTGGCTTGGACCTGTGGAACAGGCTCGCCGACACGATTTATCTGGTGCAGGGCCATTCCGCGTTAACCTTGCTGGAACCTTTCGTGGCCAAGCTCTGCGAGGAATTCGGCATAAAGCGTCCCGCGATATACGCTTCCATCCTTAAGGAAGCGGAGCGGAATTTCGAGGAGCTCGGGCAGGAAGTCGCCAGACTCAGGCAGCTGAACGAACAGCTCATACAGGCTTACGGTCAGGCGAATGAATCCCAGCTGAGGGACACCACCACCGGACTCTACAACGAAGCCTTCTTCCGCAATTTCATCGACGAGCAAGCCTCGCTTTCGCTGGACGCGGAAGGGATGGAAGACGATGTCCTGGCCGTTATCGGCATCGATGAGGCCATTTCCTCGATCGAGTATCAATATGGGCCGCGCGAAGTGGAGGCCGTTCTCAAGGGTGTTACCAGGATCGTGCTCGATCTAAAGTCGGCGAGCCAGCCTGTTTTCCGTCTGCACGGAGCGACCTTCGCGATTTGGATGCCGCGCATCGTTTTCCATGAAGCGAACGATCTTTGCGAGCATATTAGGAAGAGTGTCGAGATCTCCAGATCTTTCATAGAGCCGATCACCATATCCATCGGCCTCGTCGCGATAGCCGAAATCAAGTCGTCGATCACGGATCCCGCCGAGGCTGGGGGCTCGCTCTCCGAGATCGGCTTGAAACGATTGCGTTTGGCGAAGAGGCGCGGCGGCGATACCATATGTTCGTCGTCCGAGGTCGGTACGGAGGTCGAATCCAAGGCGAATATACTGATCGTCGACGACGATACCGTGAACGCGGGCGTCATAAGGACCTTTCTGGAGAATGCCGATTATTCCGTCGCCATAGCCGAAGACGGCGCCGAGGCCCTGAAAAAAATAAGCGAGGAAGGCTACGATCTCATCATCTCGGAACTCATGGTTCCCAAGATCGACGGCCTCATGCTCAAGGAAGCCCTTTCGAGGAAATCGGGAACCAAGGACATTCCTTTCGTGCTTTTATCCCACCGGAAGGATGAAAAATCCGTTTCCAGAGCGTATAAACTGGGCATCGATCATTATCTGAAAAAACCTTATCTTCTCCCTGAACTTTTAGGGATTGTCCGGAACATGACATCGGCAGGGGCGGGGAGATGAATCTCGAGATAGAATTCATACTGCTCGCCGTAATTTTTTTCCTTTGGTTCGATATCTTCGTCATTTTAACGACGTTGATCAACAAATCCAGGCTTGCGCTCTCGGATGAGCGGCGACAAAGGGAAATCGCCCAACTCAACCATCTTTTCGAGACAGGCACCAAGTGGGACAAGAAAAGAGTGAGCAGGCTCTTCGATAATTACCTTCGCCTGAAACAGTCCATACAGCTTCCCGAACACGAGCATCTCAGGATTCTCAGCCTGGCCAGGTCGGAAAGGCTGGAATCCATCCTCAAGAGAAGAATCAGGTATCAAAGCCGCTACGAGCGGATGGAAGCCTCCCTGGGACTGTCCTTGATTAGGAGCGACGATGCCCGCGCGATACTTGAAAAAGCTCTTCTTGCCGAAAAGGAATTTCCCGTCAAGCTTTTCATCGCGAACGCGTTGGCTGAAATCGGGGATCCCCGGTCCCTGAACGTACTCGTCGAGAGCCTGATAGGCGCCCATCGCTGGTATCGCGATAAAGTGAATCTCCTCATCGCTTCCTTCGGTCCGGAAGCTTCAGATTATCTGCGCGGGTATTTCTGGCGCGAAGGCAGCGAGATACTCGAGCTCTTTCTGGACATATCCATCACCTATGTTTCCGAAGACCTCAAGGAGTATCTCGTAGCGATGCTCTCGGGGGGACAGGCCGAGATAGCCCGGCTCTCGGCATTGGTAGAGGGCTGTCCCGAAAAATGCTGCGCCTTCTGCCGCCACGGCCAGACCATCGCCGACGACCAGCGAAGGCAATGCAAATACAAAGGCAGCGTCTCGCCGGATTTTCACTGCAGGCATTTCAATCTCCTTGTCACGAGCCAACACCCCGTGGAGAACCATCATAGGCTCATGCTGAAAGCGGCCGAGTGCATCGAAAAATTCTATGGCGATGTATTGAATTCCACGGAGTTCCTCGAACATGAAGACAAGGATATCCGAGCCATCGCGGTGCGCTCCCTCGGCGGCGGAAACGGCCAGGATGACATCGATACGCTGCTGCGCTATCTCGGAGATGAGCAGACGGCGATACCGGCAAAAATCGGCCTCTCACGGATTCTGATGGCGCATCCGCGGCTCATTCCGTCAGTCGTGGATGCTTTCGAGAAAACGACCGACAAGAACATTGCCCAGAGCCTGGCTGAAATACTGGCTGGAAAGATCGAATATTTCATAACCAAACTATCGGGGAAGGAGAAGGAAAAATCGGCCCGGCTCATAAGCGAGGTCATCAGGCTCGGGAAGGTTTCGGAGATCATCGAATTTCTGAAACTGAACAAGGATGAGGCTCTGGAAGAAGCCGTAATCGCCATCATACGCGAAGAAGCCGATGGAAGCGAAAGGCTGAGGACGGAATGCGGACTCTATCTTCCCGATCGCCTCATCGAGAAATGCGGTTTCCGGAGAATCACGGTTCCCGTCAAGAAGCGCGAAGAAAAACGGGACTGGAAAATGGTGCGTCGGCTCTATATGATATTGATCGGATCGCTTCTGCTTTTTCCCGCGATTTACTTTTTAAGCCATGGCAACCAGATAGGTTCCATCCCGCCGCTCGTGCAGCTGAAAACCTACGTCGTGGACGTGAACTACAACTTTGCCTGGTATTCGATGGCGATCAACGCGATATACATCGTTCTTCTCCTGCTCTCGACCGTGAAGGTGAAATCATCTACCAGGCTCTGGAATCTAAAGACGATGTCCTTCCTTTTCAAGCCGCGCATACTTCCTTCGGTCTCCATCATCGCCCCGGCATTCAACGAAGAGAAGACGATCATAGAGAGTACGAGCTCCCTGCTCAATCTCAAGTATCCCGACTACGAACTGGTCGTCGTCAATGACGGATCGCGTGACGGCACGCTGAACAGCCTCATCTCCTACTACGCTCTCAAACGGACAGATCACTATTACACACAAAGGCTCAAGACGGCCTCGGTGAGGGGAATCTACATGAATCCTCTTTACCCGCGTCTCGTCGTCGTGGACAAGGATAACGGCGGGAAAGCCGATTCGCTCAACGCCGGCATCAACATCGCTTCCAAGGAATACTTCTGCGGCATAGACGCCGATTCGCTTCTCGAGCCCGACTCATTGCTAAAGGTCGCCGCCATGACCCTCGATTACGGGGTGGAGACGCCCGCGATGGGCGGCAACGTTTTCCCCATAAACGGATGCGGCGTGGACCGCGGAAAGCTCACGCACATAGCCCTTCCGGCCAACAGCCTGGCCAAACTGCAGACCATCGAGTATCTGAGAGCCTTCATGTGCGGCAGGCTCGGCTGGGCGCAGATCAATACGCTTCTCATCATATCCGGTGCTTTCGGTCTTTTCCGCAAGGAGCGGGTGATCAGCGTAGGCGGCTATCTCACCAGCAACGAAAGATACGGGAAGGATACCGTGGGAGAAGACATGGAGCTCGTCGTGAGGCTGGCCAGGCATATGCGAGAAAAAAAGCAGAAATACCGGATAAGCTACGCCTATAACGCCAACTGCTGGACGGAAGTTCCGGAAAGCATAGATATCCTGAAGCGGCAGAGGGACAGGTGGCATAGAGGGCTCATCGATATCCTGTATTTCCACAGAAAACTGATTTTCAATCCCGCCTACGGGAAAATGGGTATGCTCGGAATGTCGTATTTTCTCATTTTCGAGATGATAGGTCCGCTTTTTGAGATTCAAGGGTATTTCATGGTCTTTCTTGCGGCTCTTCTCGGTTTGATAAGCGCCAAGCTCGCCATTCTTCTTTTTCTCTCGACCGTCTTCATGGGTATCCTCATTTCCATGGCTTCGGTGCTGATCGCGGAGCGGCAGATCTATTATTTCTCGTATAAGGACACTCTGAAGATGCTCGCCATCGCCCTCATCGAGAATTTCGGCCCCCGGCAGCTGTTTTCTATGTGGCGCGTGTTCGGATTCCTGAGCGCCATGAAAAAGCCGAAAGGCTGGGGCAAGATGGAAAGAAAGGGCTTCTCCTCTTCCGGCGTGGCTTCGGGGCCAGCCGGAAATCAGCCTGACAAGGACAAGAAATGAAGACTTCTGGTATCGGGCAACGTTCCGCGATGATGATCCTGAGCATCCTTCTCGTCGCGATCACGGCCGGAACGGTCCTCCTCGTTCTGGCTCCTTTCATCTTGTGGCAGGTAGCCCCATCGCGCGAACTCAACATATGGGCTGTGGACAAGACCGTTCCCTATCCCGATTACCGCGAACACGCCGGCTTTTTCTGGGTGCTGAAAAACGAGAAAATCGCGAAACTGGGGTCCAGACAGCTCTATAATGAAAAATCCGATTACTTCGGTTTCTACCCTTATGGCGAAAACGAATGGAGAAGCCTTTCTCTGCCGGCCGACGGGCAGCGGCCCGATATCGTCTATATCACCGATACCTATGGCGTCTACAAAGACGATTATATGCAGAAGAAACTGGCGGGCGAAATCTCTTCCAAGCTATACGGCGCCTTGACCACGGAGGACATCCAGACGATCAGGAAGAACCTGGGTGCCGGGAATACCTTCATGGCCGAGTTCAATTCGGCGGCTTCGCCGACGAACCTGCGGGACAGGCTGACGCTGGGAAGGTTGCTGGGCATCCAGTGGAATGGCTGGATCGGCAAGTATTTCGAGGATCTCACGGCGGGAAAAGAAGTTCCGGCCTGGGTGATATCCAATTACGCGGCTCAGACTGGAAAGCAATGGAACTTTTTTGGCCGCGGATACATTCTCATCTCGGATGAAGACCATGTCGAGGTGCTCACGGAAATGGAGGATATAGGCAAGAATGGGCTGAAGTTTTCCTTCAGAGATCCTTGGGCCGAAGCCCTGAAATCGAAAAAGCCCATTTCCTACCGCTATTGGTTCGAGTGGACAATTCCAGACAGCGGATCGGAAACCGTCGCCGACTATACTCTCGACCTAACCGCGAGCGGCAAAGCCAAACTGGATAGTCTCGGGCTGCCTACGACCTTTCCGGCCATTCTCCTCTATAAAAACCCGCAGTATTCTGGCTGGTATTTCGCGGGGGATTTCGCTGATCTCCAGGCTATTTCCACTCCCTATGGAATGAAAGGGATCTCCTGGCTGAAAAAACTGCTGATCGACGATTCGGTGGACAGCAACGCCTATTTCTTCTGGAAGGCCTATGTGCCGCTCATACGTTCGATACTCCGCGACGCGGAGAAGGCCAAGGTAGCGAGGACTTTGATGTCCGGCGAACATGGCGAACTTAGGGTCAACGTCAGGGCCTTCGGCAAAGGCTTTCAGCTGCGCGACAAGGACGGAATCTGGAAAGATCTTTTCGTGCGCGGCGTCAACATGGGTTTCGCGGAACCGGGGATGTACTTCACCAACTTTCCTGAGGATGTAAGCACCTACAGGCGCTGGCTCGAAGGCATCGCTGACATGAATGCCAACACCATCAGGATTTACACGCTCCCGCCTCCCGAGTTCTATAAGGCGCTGTCCATTCACAACACCGAGCATCCCGATAGAACGCTCTATCTGCTTCAGGAAATCTGGCCCGAAGAAAATCCCGCCAATGGCGACTATCTCGCGCCCGAATACAGGGAGAGCTTCCTCAAGGAGATCGACTACGGCATCGATGCCGTTTACGGCCGGGCCAATGTGCCGGAGCGCAAGGGGAGGGCCTGGGGCATCTATACCGCCGATGTATCAAAATGGCTTCTGGGTTGGCTCGTGGGACGTGAGCTTGAGAGCGAGGAAGTCATGGAGACGGACGAGCGCAACAAACATGCAGCTTATGCCGGGAAGTATGTCTCGGCCGGGCTCGAGGCGACGCCGACGGAAGTATGGCTGGCCGAATCCCTGGACGAAGTGGCGTCGATCGAAGCGGCTCGATATGGCCAGCTGCATCCCGTCTCCCTCGTGAGCTGGCCGACCCTGGATCCCAAGGAACATGATTCGGAGTGGGACCCTGCGACCGGCAAGAAGAATAAGGGAAACGACAGGGCGAGCGTGACCATAGATCATTTTGAAATCACGCCCGCCATGACAGCCGGGCTCTTCGGCGCCTACCACATCTATCCGAACTATCCCGATTTCATGAACAATGAGATCGCCTATGGCTCCTACGAGGATGAAGAAGGCCCGCTCCGCTATGGCGGCTATCTCAGGGAGTTCATGGAGAGCCATCGACGGTATCCCGCCCTCGTGGCCGAGTTCGGTCTGGCCAACGGTTCGGGCATCGCGCATTTTGCCCCCGACGGCCTGCATCATGGCGGCATAGACGAAACCGCGGCCGGGGAAGGCATTCTCAGGATGATGGACGCGATCCGGAAAGAGGGCTATGCCGGCGGCGTCATCTTCGAGTGGATGGACGAGTGGGTGAAGAAAACCTGGACCACCGAGACGCTCATGATTCCCTACGACCGGCATGTCCTCTGGCACAACGCCGTAGACCCTGAACAGAACTACGGCCTTATGGCGAACGAAGTCCTGACTCCGGAACGGCCCGATGTGACATATAAGGGCAATGGCATCGTCGATTCGATGGAACTGTCGGTCGACGCGTCGTATCTGAATATTACGATAAAGCTTAAGCGCGCCCCCGATTTCGCCGCGGAGGAAATCCTGGTCGGACTCGATACGCTCGGCCGAGAGCTGGGGCAGATGCTTTGGCCCGTCGGAAACATGAAGACGAGTTCAGGACTGGAATTCGTCTTTCGCCTGTCTTCGGCCGACAAAGCCGATCTCCTCGTCATCCCGACCTACAATACCGCCATGTCCCGCTTCGCCACGGTTCGCCTCTCCGACGGCCAATTCCAGCGGATCAGCATGCTCGTGAATGGATCGGCGCGGACGAAAGACGGCAGGAACATCGCCGAGAAGCGTTTCGACGCTTCCGCCCTGCGCAAGGGGCCCTTCGACGAAGCGGGCAATCTCTGGAACATCCAGGGATCGACTATCTCTTTGCGCCTGCCCTGGACCTATATCAACGTGACCGATCCTTCTTCGCGCCAGGTTCTCCAGGATTCGAGGACGGGCTATTTCAATCCCGAAAGAGACGCCCTGGATACAGTAGCGACCGACGGCTTCCTCGTCGACGCGATCGTATGGGACAAAAAGCTGGGGAAAACGACGGGCGGAATAGAAATCAATCCGTCATATCCTTATTTCTGGAAGGGCTGGGAAGAGGCTCCTCCCTATCGCGAAAAACTGAAGAAAAGCTATTATATCGTGAAGGATGCCTGGGCGGCCGAGGCTGCCGTGGAGCGGCTGACCGAAGCTGCCGTGGAGCGGCCTGCCGAGAATTCGGCCAGGCCTTAGGCTACGACGCCAGCCGGGGTCTTCGAGGAGGGCGTCGACCGAGGATTCGACGAGGGCGCCTAAATGACGGCCTTGATGCCCGGCAGCTTGGATACTTCGGCGTAGAGCCTGTCCATCGTCCGCTTGGAATCGACGGTAACCCTGGCACCCATGCGGCCGTATTTCCCGTCGGGCTTGGCCACACCCTGTATGATGGAGCAGGGAACGGCGATTCGCTTTAAGGTGGCTTCAAGAGCCGCGGCCATATCCTGGGCTTCGGCCTTGCTGTAGATGATGCGCAGGTCGAAGTGGACGGGGTATTCTATCTGGACCCCGCCGAAAGGACCAGAACAGGATGGAAGTTCTTCGCTCATGATGATAAGTATGAAGGAAAGGCCCTATTTTGTCGAGGCGCCGAGGCTAGGATATCGTTGAGAACGTTCCAGCCGGCAGGCCGGGTCGATAGAAGCTTCAAGAGGAGATGACACATGGTGGACCCGAGGATACGGAGGTTGGCCGACATCCTGGTCAATTATTCGGTTATGGTGAAAAAAGGCGAAAAAGTACTTATACAGGACACGAACGCGGAACCGGAATTCGTCAAGGCGCTCGTGGGCGCGGTTCACGCGGCGGGAGGGCTGGCTTTCGTGGCGCTCCGCGACAAGGCCGTGGAGAGGGAACTGTATTTGAACGGTCCTGAGGAGCAGTTTGTCCTCCAGGCCGAGTTCGAGCTCGAGCGGATGAAGAAAATGGACGCGTTTATTGGATTCACGAGCCTGCGCAACGCTTTCGCCTGGAAGGATCTGCCGGCGGAAAAGATGGATCTGTATAATAAGCATATCTGGAAAAAAGTGCATATCGAGCAGAGAGTCCCGCACACGAGATGGGTGGTGCTCCGCTATCCGTCGCCGGCGATGGCTCAGAACGCGGCCATGAGCGAAGCGGCTTTCGAGGATTATTTCTTCGATGTCTGCACCATGGATTACGCCAAAATGTCGAAAGGCATGGATCCCCTGGTGAAACTTCTCGAACGCACGGACAAGGTTCGGGTACTGGGCCCGGGCACCGATCTCGCTTTTTCGATCAAGGGCCTGCCCGCCATCAAGTGCGACGGGACGATGAACATCCCCGACGGGGAAGTGTATACGGCTCCCGTGAGGGATTCGGCGAATGGGGTCTTAAGCTACAATACGCCGAGCGAAAAGGATGGATTCAAGTTCGAGCAGGTGAGGTTCGAATTCAAGAACGGGAAGATCGTGGACGCGCGGGCCAACGACACGAAGCGCGTCAACGCGATGCTCGACATAGATGAGGGCGCGCGATATCTGGGCGAGTTCGCCTTCGGCGTGAATCCCTACATCACGCAGCCACTGCTGGACACCTTGTTCGACGAGAAGATAGCCGGCTCGGTGCACATTACGCCGGGGAATTCCTACGACGACTGTTTCAACGGCAACCGGTCGAGCCTGCACTGGGACCTCGTGCTCAAACAGGACGAGGCGTCGGGAGGCGGGGAAATCTGGCTGGACGGCAGGCTCGCGAGGAAAGACGGCCGGTTTGTGCTGCCGGAACTCGAGAGGCTCAATCCCGAGAATTTGATGTGAGGCGGGGCGGGCAGGATCGCGATCCCGCCCGCCCCAAGGAGCCGCGGCGGTCGCCGGGCTTAAGCGTCGTTGCCGATAGCTCCCACGGGGCAGTCGCTGAGCGCCTGTACCGCCAGCTCCGTCTCGCCGCCCGGGCCTGGCTGCTTGGCGACGAAGGCCAGCGATCCGTCGTCGGTCATGGCGAAAACGTCGGGCGCCGTGCCGTTGCACAGGGCACAGCCTATGCATGTCGAATCCACATACCATTTTCCCGCGACATTGCCGGGATTTTTTGATGATTTGTCCGCCATAATCCCCTCCATAAAAGTAAATTATAGTGCTTGATTATACATCCCGCACCTTACAAGAATCAAACTGTTTTCCTGGCGACGAATCCGCCATCTATCCCGATGATGAGAATCTCGATCGGCAACGTCGCTCCTGCCATGGACCGAGCTTCCTGAACCAGCTTTACGAGACCAGAGCAGCAGGGCACTTCCATGATGACGACCGAAGCGCTTCGGGCTTGCCGCAATATGGCGGCCAACTTGGAAAGGTAGATATCCTTCCCCGAATCCAGCTTCGGGCAGGCGATGACGAGGGATTTTCCCTCGATGATGTCGGCATGGAAGGAGCCCAGCGCGAAGGCCGTGCAGTCGGCGGCGATGACGATATCGGCGTCGGTGAAATGGGGAGCCCGGGGATTCACCAGATGGAGCTGGATCGGCCAATTCTTGAGCGCCGAGACGCCGGAAGGCTTCGATGGGATGGATTCCGCGGCCGAGGCCGTTTTTTCCTTGAGCGCCGAAAAGACGCCGCAGGATTTTACGAAGGCCGGCGCGGTTTTTTTCTGCCCGAAGCGTTCGTATCCTTGGGGAATGGCGATGTTCTGGGCTGAGAGATAGGCGACAGCCCTTTCCAGATAAAGGTCCTGGCCGTGGTGATCGAGATGGGCGAAATGCGCCCGCACGACGCTCTGACCCTGAGAGAGTATTTCCTTGAGCACGGCGACCTCGTCGTAGGCGTCGGCCTCTCTTTCGATGACATGAATCGCGTCCACGGGACAGCGGCCGATGCATGCGCCCAGCCCGTCGCAGAGGCTTTCGCCGACGAGCCTGGCCTTTCCGTCTATGACTTTCAGGGCTCCTTCGGGGCATCCTGTTTCGCAGGAGCCGCAGCCGTTGCAGAGATCCTGATCTATTTCGATTATCGTGCGTTTCGCCATTTTTCCCTCGCCTTGTGGTCTGCCGGCCAATTCCTGCCGTTTTTCATGCTGAGTATATGGCGGCGCGCATCGATGATCTGTAACATATGTTACGAGTTACCAAATTCAAAAAAAAATGGGGCCGCCCGCGATTGTCTCGCGGGCAGCCCCGATCGATTCGGACTGGAAGCCTTACGCCGCTTTTACCGGAACGAGGCGGGGAGAAGACTCCGGCTTTTTCTCGAGAGAGATCGTCAGGAGGCCATCCCTATATTTCGCCTCGATTTTCTCCGCATCCACATCTTCGGGAAGGGAGAAAGAGCGGGAGAAGCGGAATTCCCTGCGCTCCCTATGCAGCCAGCGGCCCTTTTCGTTCTTTTCTCCTTCCGCATCGCTTTTCGCGGTGGAGAGGGAAAGCGTGCCGTCCTTGAGTTCGAGTTTGATGTCCTTCTCGGAATAGCCGGGAAGCTCAGCCTCGATTATATAGCGGTTCTCTTCGTCGCGGACATCGATGGCCGGGGTTCGGAACTGAGGATAGAGGAATTCGTCGCCGCTGAACATCTGGTCGATGAGATCGAAGGGATTGCTTCCATAAAGCGTTACGTTATTCATAAAAACCTCCAAAAATCCGGAATTTCCGGAATTCGCCGGATGGGCTTCGGCTCTACAAGCCGCCTCATCCTGGCGGGGCCCTTTTTGGCGCCCATCTATTATTATGCACAAATCGTGCCAAAATAATAAAAACATCACAAAAAATTATCAGAAAATTTTAAAAACTTTAATTGTATATATTGAATAGATTTAGGTTATTCATCGATTCCCGTGGAAAGCCTGCTGTCTTGATGGCTGACCTAAGGGAGGTCGAAAAGTTCAGGCTTTCGGTCGTCCGCGATATTGGCGGAAACAGGGTTTCGGGATTCCCGTTTTTTATGTTTCCCCTGGATACGCCTGTGTTAAAAACGCCCAATATAATGTGTCAAAAAGAAACACCAGTGAAAACCGGTTTTAGGAGCTTGTATATTGCGAATTTTATCTGGCGGGCTTATTATGGGCATGTCAAATATTTCAACTCGTTTTTTCGGAGGCTAAAATGAAACGTTTATTGACGCTTTTCGTCGTCCTCATGCTCGCGACGGGTTTTGTGACCGCCCAGCAGAAAGTCGGCGTCTACACGACGCTCGAGGAACCCCTCGCCAAGGAACTCTTCGACCAGTTCCAGAAAGAAACCGGCATCCAGATAAGCTGGCAGAGACTCTCGGGCGGAGAAGTGGAGAGCAGGCTGGAAGCCGAAAAAGCCAATCCCCAGGCATCCATCTGGGTCGGCGGCGTCGGACTCAACCACATGAGCGCCAAGATCAAGGGACTCACGACTCCCTACAAATCCAAGATGCTCGCCAATACCCCGGCTGAATACCGCGACACGGAAAACTACTGGGTAGGACTTTACCTCGGCCCCCTCTCCTTCATCACCAACAACAAGATCGCCAAAGAACAGGGAATTCAGCCGCCGAAGTCCTGGGCCGACCTTCTCAAGCCGGAATACAAAGGCAAAATCCGCATGCCCAATCCCACGACATCGGGAACGGCATACAATCTGGTGACAACGCTCCGCTACGTGTTCAATGGCGATGAGGAGAAGGTTTTCAGCTATCTAAGGGAACTCGACAAGAACATCGACCAGTACACGAAATCCGGTTCGGCGCCTGGGAAAAGCGTCGCTATCGGCGAGATTCCCGTCGGCATTGGGTATGCGCACGACCAGGTCAAGCTCAAGGTTCAGGGCGCCGACGTCACGCTCACGATTCCCGCCGAAGGCACTGGTTTCGAGATTGCCTCCATGTCTCTCGTGAAGGGCGGACCCGATCCCGTCAACGCGAAAAAGCTCTATGACTGGGTTCTCCAGCCCGAAGCCCAGGAAATCATCGCGAAGTGGTATGTCGTCCCGCTCTCCAAGCTGGCTAAGAAAAATCCGGCCGCCTTCAGCATGACCGAAGTAAAGACGGTCAAGCAGGATATCGTCTGGGACGCCGGCAACAAGGAAAGGCTTCTCGAGCGTTGGGTAAAGGAAATCGGATCCAAACGCTGAGCAGGATTCCTTTCATCCCGATGAGATGACTCCGCCCGATCATCATATGATCGGGTAAGCGCTGAAAGGCAACTGGATGTTGAGCCGAATGCGGCAGTCGCCGTCGGTTGATTGTCCGGTTGCCTTTGTATTTATGGGAGATGAACGAATCGTGTTCACGAAAAAGAAAATTCTGATTTTTATTGCCGCCTGCGCCGTTTTTCTGGCCGCCGATCTGTGGATGTTCTCGACCGTGAAGACCAGCTTCGAAAAAAGCATGACGCAGAACTCGAAGACGCTGGCGCTGGCGATCGCCAGATCGGCTCCCAGGGATGAGGCCCTGGCGACGGATTGGCTGGATGGGCTTCTGCAGAGCTATCCCGGCTATTCCTTCTATTATTTCATGGGGCTGCCCGGGGAAGATGGCTATCACGAAGTCGCTGGCGATGCCGGGCTTATAGCCTACTGGAACTCCCAGGCCGTGGATTCGCCCGTCCTCCTGGAGGCGGTAGACTCGGTCTCCTACCTTGAAACGTACATTCTCCCTGAATCCGTCAGGGTAGGCGATTCGGAGCAAAATCTCGTCGTGGCGCCTATCGTGAACGAGACGAACGACGCGGCGTCAGGCTTTGTCCTCATCGCCGTGGACGCGGCAAGAACCTCGTCCTTCGCTTCCCTCCTGGACGGCTTTACGCTGATAGCCTTCCTGCTTTTCGCGCTCGCCTTCGGCGTGGCCACTTTTTCAAGGGATCCCATCACCGGCTACGCCATTCTCGTTCTTTTCGCCGTGGTCATAGCCTTTGTGGCCTACCCGCTTTTCGAGGCCGTCAGGCTTACCTTCGTCACCAACGAAAGGTTTACCTTCGCCACCTGGAAGACGGTCCTCGGCAATACCCAATACCTGAAGGCTCTGTGGGGATCGATTCATCTGGGAATCTACACCGCTACGGCATCGACCTTCATCGGCTTCATTTTCGCCTTCGCCGTGGCAAGAACCAGCATGAAGGGGAAAAAACTGGTGACGGCGCTCGCGACGATGCCGGTGATATCGCCGCCTTTCTCCCTCACGCTGTCGATCATCCTCCTTTTCGGCAACAATGGGCTGATCACGAAACGGCTTCTGGGACTCGAAAATTTCAGCATTTACGGACTGGGCGGGCTCACCGTCGTGCAGACGATTTCGATGTTCCCCATCGCCTTTCTCACCATGCAGGGGGTGCTGCAGGCCATAGACTCGACCCTCGAGGACGCTTCCCTCGACCTGAACGCGTCGCGATGGCACACCTTCACGCACGTGACCCTGCCGCTGGCCTTCCCCGGGATATTGTCGTCCTGGCTCCTCGTCTTCACGAACTCCCTGGCCGATTTCGCCAACCCCCTTCTTTTGGGCGGGTCCTATCGCGTCCTGTCCGTGGAGTCCTATATCGAAGTGACCGGGATGAACCGGCTGTCCAACGGAGCCGCCCTGTCCATACTTCTGCTTCTTCCCACGCTGAGCGCGTTTTTCGTCCAGCGTTCCTGGGTGAACAAGAAGTCCTTCGTCGTTGTTACCGGAAAGCCTTCGATGAGGCTTTCAGACCTGGCTTCCCCGGGGGCAAGAAAAGGCCTGGTGGCCTTTGTCGCCGCTGTGAGCGTCTTCATCGTCGCCCTCTACGGGACCATTGTCGCGGGCTGTTTCGTCAAGAACTGGGGCATCGACTATACCTTCACTTTGGCCAATTTCGGCGAAGCCCTGACGCGGGGCAAGCAGGCGCTCTTCTCCACGATGGCGCTGGCGGGCATGGCGACGCCCATCGCCGGCATCCTGGCCATGGTCGCGGCCGTCATCGTCGTGCGCAAGAAATTCCCGGGCAAGAAGATTCTCGAAGGCTTGATCATGACCCCGTTCGCCCTCCCCGGAACCCTCGTGGGCATCAGCTATATTTTGGCTTTCAACAAGCCGCCGCTTCTCCTTGTTGGAACGGGAGCCATCCTCGTCATCAACTACGTGATACGCGAGCTTCCCGTCGGGCTGGAGGGCGGCGTGGCCGCCCTGAGGCAGATAGACCCCTCCATCGAGGAGGCGGCCGCCGATCTCGGCGCCGACCAGTCCGTGATCTTCAGGACGATCATCATGCCCCTCATCAGGCCGGCCTTCATCTCGTCCATGTCCTACACCTTCGTGCGCTCCATGACGGCGGTGAGCGCCATCATCTTCCTCATCAGCGCGCGCTGGTACCATATCACCATCCAGATCTACAACTTCTCCGAGAACATCCGTTTCGGTCTGGCGAGCGTCCTTTCGACGACCCTGATCGTCATCGTCCTCGCGGTTTTCGGGCTCATGAGGCTTCTGATCCGTCAGAGCGAGCATCTGGAAAAAACTGTTTCAGTCCAATAAGGAAAGGATTTCAGAATGGCAGCACAATCAGTACCTGTTACGCTCGAAATGGTGTCCAAGACTTTCAGGGATCCCAAGACCAAGGCGGAAGTCCATGCCGTCCGGGACGCGAACTTCGAAATCCAGCCCGGCGAGCTCGTCACGCTGCTCGGACCCTCGGGCTGCGGAAAGACGACGACTCTGCGCATGATCGGCGGTTTCGAGCTGCCCACCAAGGGCAAGATCCTCATCGGGGGCAACGACGTCACCTATCTGCCGCCCAACGGCCGCGAGACGGCGACGGTTTTTCAGTCCTATGGACTTTTCCCCCATTTCAATGTCGAGGAAAACGTGGCCTACGGGCTCAAGATCCGCAAGCGGCCGGCATCCGAAATCCAGGAAAGAGTGAAGAAAGCCCTCGATCTCGTGGGCCTGGCCGACCTGGCCAAGCGCTCTCCGGGGCGGCTTTCGGGCGGCCAGCAGCAGCGCGTCGCTCTCGCGCGATGTCTTGTCGTGGAGCCCCAGGTCCTGCTGCTCGACGAGCCGCTTTCCAATCTGGATGCCCTCCTGCGCGAGCAGATGCGCATTGAGATCCGGAGAATCCAGAAAACGCTCGGCATCACGGCGATTTACGTCACGCACGACAGGATCGAGGCCATGAGTCTTTCGGACAGGGTCATCGTCATGAAAAACGGCCTCGTCAGGCAGATCGGCTCGCCCAGCGATATCTATGAGAAACCCAATTCGGTCTTCGTGGCCGGATTCGTGGGCAAGGTGGCGTTTTTCCCGGTGACGTTGGACGCTGTCGAGGCGGACGGTTCCTGTCAGTGCTCTCTCGCCGGAAGAAAGGTCAGGGCGGGGCACAAGGCTGATGGGATAGCGGCGGGGGACAAGGCGGTGATCATGGCGAGGCCAGAATCGCTGCGTCTCCACAGCCCGGGGCAGGGCTTGGCCGAGGGGACGGTTTCGGCGCGGGTCTATCTGGGGTCGAGCGTGGAGGTCTTCGTGAAGACGCAGTACGGGGAAATCCTCGTGCAGGTCGACGATCCGGCCGAAAAGCGCATAGCCGGCGAAGGCGAGTCCGTGTCGATCGGTTTCAACGAGTCGCTCGTGCGCGTGCTACCCGAGGCGGCTGAGTAGAAAGTCTCAATCGGTTTCGCGCCAGCGGAGGGCGAGGATTTCGAGGGCGTCCAGGGCGAGGTAGAGTACGAGGCCGACGAGGGAGAGGGCGATGATGGCCGCGTACATGTCGGGATAGTCCACTCGGGACCATGAATCCATGATGTACCAGCCGAGGCCGTCCATCGACGCGAAGGTTTCGGACAGGAAAAGCACGGCTATGGCCGTGCCTAGGCTTATCCTCAGCGACGAAAGAAGGGATGGAAGGGTGGCGGGCAGGATGGCATAGCGCAGGATTCCTCCTCCGCGGACGCCCAATGAGCGGACCGTGTCGATGAGCGAGGAGGATATGGCCTTGGCCGAATCCCTTCCTCCGACGAAAAGCTGACCGAAGATCACCATTCCCATGAGCGCGACCTTCGAGGCGTCCCCCAGGCCGAAGAACAGCATCAATATCGGCAGGAAAGCCACTTTAGGCAGGGGGTGGAGAAGGTAGACGAGGGGCGAGGCTATCGTGTCCGCCGCCTTTACGCGCCCCGAAAGCAGGCCGAGCGCCCAGGCGGGAGGGCCGGCGACGATCAGGGCAAGGAAAATACGTCTCAGCGACGCGCCGATGTGGACGAAAAGCGTTCCGTCGGCTATTTTTTCGCCGAAACGGCTGGCCGCTAAGGCGGGAGAGGGCAGGAAGGGTTTCTTGAGGATGAAGGAAAGGCCGGCCCAAAGAAGGGCGATCGCCGAAGCCGCCAGGGCGATCTTGCCGAGCCTCATCATAAAGCCGATCGCCCGGACATGGGCGGGGGACGGCGAACCATCTTCCGGGATTTCGTTCTCCGTCTTCCCCGCTCCGCCGGGGGGATGGGCGAAGAGATGGCGGAGCGTCGCCACATTCGAAAAGTAATGGCTGCTTTCCCTGTAGGAGGTTGCCGCCGCGTCCTGTGCCGGGGATTTCACGGATGTCGGATTCGAGCCCGCGGGGGACGCGTTGGGACTTTCTGGAGCGATTCCGGAGGGGAGGGCGGGGAGGGCGGCCGGGACGGCGATCCTTCTTCGGTCCGTATCGAAGCGGGCCGAGAGGGTGGAGGGATTCTTTCCGTCCAGGATATAGATGGTGTCGGCCAGATAGGCCGCTTCCTCGATGGAGTGCGTGACGAGAATTACCGTGGTGCCATGCCTGCGCTGGGTTTCGAGAAGGGTTTCCTGCAGGGATTCCCTTGTGAGGGCGTCGAGGCTTGAAAATGGCTCATCCAAGAGGAGAAGATCGCTGTCCGACGCGAGGGCGCGCGCCACGGCGACGCGCTGGCGCATTCCGCCCGAAAGTCTCGCGGGATAAAGCCTGGCAAAAGGTTCGAGGCCTAGCTCGGCGAGGATGGGGTTCACCCTGGATCTGCGTTCGGCCGCGCTCATTCCCCTCGTTCTCAGACCTAGCTCTGCGTTGGCCTGGACGCTTGCCCAGGGAAGAAGCCCGTAGTCCTGAAATATGAGGGCTGTCTTGGCCCTGATCGAGCCGCCCGCCTCGCCGCCCACTGACACCCAGCCCTCGGTAGGGGAAGAAAGCCCGGCGATGATGCGCAGGAGGCTTGTCTTGCCGCAGCCTGAGCGGCCGACGATGGCTGTTATGGAGCCGCGCTCGAAATTCACGCTGATATCCGACAGGACGGGGAGGGCTCTCTCCTTGAGTCGATAGGAAAACGAGACTTTATCGAGCTTGACCATGGGGTAGTTCATCATAGGTCGCGGTCAGAATCCTTCGATGGGGCGCTTGTCCAGGAGCGAAGCTGGATCGATTGTCTTCTTTAGAAGACCCTTGGCCGTCAGCCAGGAGGAGGCGCGCTCCAGATCTCCCATGGAGGGAAGACGGGGTTTCTTGTATACCACGAAAATAAAGGCCTTGGCGGCTTCCTCCGAAAATCCCGCCTTCTTTACCAGGAGCGGGCGGTACGCGTCGGGGTCGGCGTTGATTTTCTGGGCCGCTTTCCAGTAAGCCCTGTAGAGTTTTGCGATCTCCCCCTGCTTGGATGCCAGGGCGCTCCTTGAAAAGGCGAGGATGCCCGCGCCGAGTCCGTAGTCGTCGGTAGTGGCGATGATTTTGGCCCCGCGCACTCTGGCCGTCGTCAGGAAGGGTTCGGGCATGCCGGCGCCGGCGGTCTGTCCCGCCAGGACCATTTCGAGGCGGACGGGCATTTTAGGCACCGGCATCAGATTTATCTCAGCGGCGGGGACTCCGGCCGCTGCCATGAAACTGTCCACCATATAATGGATGACGGAGTTGCTGGATATGCCGATGGGTTTTCCCGCGAGGTCGGCGAGACTGTTCGCGGCGAGGCCCGGGGCTACGGCTATTCCATACCTTCCGTCGGTGAGGCTGGTGATCTGGACGGGAAAGCCGCCCTGAACCGAAAGCATCACGGCGAGGAGGTCCGAGATGACACCGTCTACGGATCCCGCCTGAAAGGCCGAATCGCGTTCGACGGCGCTCTGGAAGCGGATAAGCCGCACATCGACGCCTTCCTGGGCGAAGAGATCCTCGGTTTCGCAGAGCATGAAGGGAAGGGAGTCGGCATCGGCGAAAATTCCGAGCTTGAGGGCGTTTTTGCCCGACGAAGTCTGCGCCTGCGCCTCCATTTTAGCCGCGGATAGCCCCGCGAGCAGCAGGAAGGCTGCCGCAAGAAATGCGAATTTTTTCATTGTCATTATGGAAGCTCCTTTCAGAATGCCTCGTTCCATCGATACGCGCCTTCGTCGGGAACGCCGAGACGATCCATGATTCTGTTTATCACAGTGTCGGCCAGCTGTTCAATCGACTGAGGCTTGCTGTAGAAGCTGGGACAGGCGGGCATGATGACAGCTCCCGCTTCCTTGAGGGAAACGAAGGCTTTCATGGTGACGAGGGAGAGCGGTGTTTCCCGGGGGACGAGTATGAGAGGCCAGCCTTCCTTGAGCGCGACGCTGCCCGCGCGATGGATCAGATTGGCCGATACGCCCGAGGCTATGCTGCCGAGGGTGCCCGTCGAGCAGGGGAGGATCACCGTGCCGTTCAATCTGAAGGATCCTGATGCCACGGGGGAGGAAAAGTCGTCGGAGGGATGAAGCTTGATGATGGCGGGCGTTCTGCCGGGGCCGCCCGATGCCCTGATTTTGCCGAGCCAGTAGCCGAGGGGCCGTTCCGTCTCCTCGAGGATGACGCGCGCTCCCCAGGGAGAACAGGTCAGATGGAGAATGACGCCTTTCGCCGCCAGGGCGGCGATGAGGCGGAGGGAATACAGCGCACCAGAGGCTCCGGTGATGCAGACGAGATAACGTTCCATCTGGATCTAGTCTATATCAGATATATATCGAGGGCAACACCGAAGAGAAAGAGAAGCGGTATTATCTCGTTGATTCCATAGGCGGCTATTTTCACGTGCTTTTCCGTGCCGCCCAACGCGATGACGTGTTCGGCCGCGAGGAGGGAGGCGCAGGCGAGGAGGGTGACGACCGTAACGGCGCCGGCGGCCGGCCAGAAGAGGAGGACGCTGGCCAATCCGAGCGCGGCGAGGAGATGGCATCCGGCGGCGATGATCCGCGCGCCTTTCTCGCCGAAACGGGCGGGGACCGAGCGGAGCTTTTCGCCGCGATCGAACTCGATGTCCTGTACGGCGTAGAGGATATCGAAACCGGCCACCCAGAGGGCAACGCCGGCCACGAGGGGAAAGTAGCGGAAGTGAAAGGCTCCCGAAACGCCCAGGAAGGCGCCCATCGTGGCGGCCGAACAGGTCAGGCCCAGCCAGAAATGGCAGAGCCAGGTGAAACGTTTGGTATAGGAATAGCCCGCTACGAGGAAACCAGCGGCGGGAAGGAGGGCGAGGCAGAGGGGGTTGAGCATGGCCGCCCCGAGGACGAGGAGGGCCAGCATGGCCGCGGTGAAAACCCAGAGTTCCTTCCTGGAGAGCGTCCCCCTGGGAAGGTGCCGGCCGGCGGTCCGCGGGTTTTTGGCGTCGATTCGGTGATCGACGAGCCTGTTGAGGGCGTTGGCGGCGTTCCTCGCCCCGAAGGCGGCGACGACGATCCAGAAGAGTTTGGCCGCGGGGGGGCGGCCACTTGTCTCGAGCAGGACGGCCGTGACCGCGAAGGGAAGCGAAAACAAGGTGTGCCGTATCATGACCGCGTCGCCCACGAGGGCGAGCCGGCGGCCTAGCCCGTCGGCTCGCCGCTGGTCCGGGGCGCTACCTGAGCCACCGCCTTGGCCGCCGGCTGAGGGGTCAGTCGATGCCATAGTCTTTCCACCGGGCGTCGACGCGCTGGACGATGTCCGGGCTCATGGCGAGGGGTTCAGGCCATTCCCTGACGTGGCCTTCCTCGGGCCACTTTTTCGTGGCGTCGACGCCGAGGCGCGTGCCGAAGCGGGGCTGGGGCGAGGAATGGTCGAGGGCGTCCAATGGGCCCTGAGAAAGCACCAGGTCGCGCCCCGCGTCGATGTTGTTGAAAACCTTCCACGCGACGAGGGAGAGATTTTTCAGGCTGATGTCGTCGTCGACGACGACGATGAGCTTCGTGTACATCATCTGGCCCATTCCCCAGATGAAATCCATGACCTTGCGGGCATGGCCGGGGAAACGTTTCTTTATCGAGACGATGACGCAGTTGTGGAAGACGCCCTCGAGGGGCATCGTGAAATCGGTGATTTCGGGGCAGAGCTGCCTTAATAGGGGGAGGAAAAGCCGCTCCGTGGCCTTCGCCATGTAGCAGTCTTCCTTGGGAGGGATGCCGACGATAGTGGCGGGGAATATCGGGTTTTTCCTGCGCGTTATGCGTTCCAGGTGGAAGACGGGGTACTGGTCCGGCAGGGAGTAGAAGCCCGTATGGTCGCCGAAGGGGCCTTCGAGCCTCGTCTCCTCCGGGTCCACGTACCCTTCCAGCACGAATTCCGCGTCGGCGGGAATCTGTATGTCCGAGAGGCTCGCCTTCGTCACCTCACAGCTCTTACCGCGCAGGAAGCCGGCGAACATGGCCTCCCATATGCCTTCGGGCAAGGGGGCTGTCGAGGAATAGGTGACAGCGGGATCCGAGCCCAGCGTCACCGCGACCGGCATCCTCTCTTTGCGAGCCCGATATTTCTCGAAGAAATGCGCACCGTCCTTGTGGAGGTGCCAGTGCATTCCCGCCGTCCTGTCGTCGTAGACCTGCATTCTGTACATGCCCCAGTTCTGGGCGCCCATTTCCGGGTCCATCGTGCAGACGACGGGCAGGGTGAAGAAGCGCCCTCCGTCTCCCGGCCAGCACTTGAGGACGGGGAGGCTGTCGAAGCCCGCCTCGTCGTCGATAACCTGCCTGCACAGGGGGTGGCTGACCTTTTTGGGCAGGAGGGATTTCGCTATGGGGAGCTTGGGAAGAGCGCCGGGAATGGCGGTGAAAAGGGAGAAGCCGCGGACTTGCTTCCAGGCCCAAATGAGAAGGTCTTCGATTTCCTTGGACTTGGCGTCGAGGCTTTCGGCGCCAAGGGCCATGGCCATCCGCGATTCCGATCCCATCGCGTTGATGAGGAGGGGCCATTCCGATCCTTTCACCTTTTCGAAAAGGAGGGCCGGGCCGCCGTCGCGCATCACCCTGTCGGCGATTTCCGTTATCTCGAGGATGGGGTCGACCTCGACCTTCACGCGCCTCAGCTCGCCCGCCGATTCGAGGGCCGAGACAAACTCCTGCAAGTTTTCATATGCCATAATGGCAATAGTATATAGGAATAAACGCTTTTAATGAAAGTCACCTGAGGCGCTTCGGCAGGCAGTGGCGCCGGCGAGCGGCTAGGGCCACCGCGGCGCGACGTTGTTATATTTTTTAATAAATGTTTCATGGAATAAAAGGCGCGGTCGGTATACGCTCTATCTGATCGTAAGGCTTCGTTTTTTTTAAATGGCCTGGAGGAATGTGTGGACGGACAAAATCAGTATGTCGTGCGGCTCAACGATGTTCATAAAAGCTATGCCCTGGGAAAAACCGAAGTCCTCGCCCTGCAGGGCGTGAGCTTCGATATTCTCAAGGGCGATTTCATATCGATAGCCGGCCCCTCCGGTTCGGGAAAAACCACGGTGCTGAATCTCATCGGCTGCGTCGACACAGCCACTTCGGGCAGCGTAACCATCCTCGGCCAGCGCACCGACAGCCTCGGCGATGAGAAACTCACCGCGCTGCGTCATAAGGGCATCGGCTTCATTTTCCAGACCTTCAACCTCATTCCCGTCCTCAATATACGAGAAAACGTCGAGCTTCCGGCCCTCCTCGACGGTTCCGACCTCGATATGCCTAAAAACGAGAGGCAGGAGTGGGTGGATCATCTCATCGAGAGCGTGGGGCTCGCCGACAGGATGAAGCATAAACCGGCCGAGCTCTCCGGCGGCCAGCGCCAGAGGATCGCCATAGCCCGGGCCCTCGTCATGAGGCCGCCCATAGTCCTTGCCGACGAGCCGACCGCCAACCTCGATTCGGCGACGGGCGAGAGCATTCTCGCCCTGATGAAGCGCATGAACCGCGAGTTCGGGACGACCTTCATATTCAGTACCCACGACCAGGGCATCGTCGACATAGCCGACCATGTCATACGGCTCAAGGACGGAAAGATCGTCGAGAATTATCGGGCCGAAGAAAAGGCGTCTTCATGATCCTATTTCGAATGGCCTACGGCAATCTTTTCCTGCACAAGGCGAAGAGCGTCCTCCTGGGCACGATCATGTGCCTCGGGATTGCCGTGCTCTTCGTCGGGAATTCCCTCATCGATACGGCGATCGGCGGCTTGAAAAAGATGTTCGTGGAGGGCTATACGGGCGACGTCATGGTGACGGGACCCACGAGCTTTCCGACGACTATTTTCGGCGAAACCGCCGGCGGGGAGGAGGTCCTCCCCCATATCGCGGCCTTTTCGAGCTACTCAGAGCGATTGTCCGCCGACAGGAATGTCGCGGCGACCCTTCCTATGCTGAGCGGACAGGTGGCCATGGGCTTGGGCGAACAGGTTATCGGCCAAGGCTCGGCTTTCGGCGTGGACATCGCCGATTACAGGAATTTCTTTTCGGGCAACATCAGCCTCGTGGAAGGCCAATGGCCATCGGGCGGGGATCAAGCCTGGATCATCATATCCGAAATGTCGGCCCAGATGCTTTCGAAGGCGGCAGGCAAGAATATCGGCGCGGGCGAAAAGATCGTCCTGAGCGCCCTGGGCGACACCGCCGGCACGGTCATCAGGGAAGTGGAAGTCGCGGGCGTCGTCAAGTTCAACCAGAGCAGCCAGGAACTGGCGAAGATTTCCCTCGTCGATGCCGACACGATGCGCGACCTTCTTGGCTTCGCGAGTCTGCGCGACGGCCAGATCGTCCTCACTGAGAAACAGGCTGAATTCGTCGAAGCCTTCGATCCCGAGGCGCTTTTCGGCGATGAGGCAGGGGCCGATGTCATCGCCGATCCCGGGAAAGTGGGCATCGTCTCGGAGGGAAGCGGCTTCGTCGATCCCTTCCTGAGCGCCCTCGAGGCTAAAGACGCTGTAGCTAAAGACGTCGCGGCTAAAGATGCCGCGGCTGAAATGGCCGTTCCCGGAGAAGCCGCGCTCTCCGCTTCCCCCGAGCCCGCCTGGCAGTTCATCCTCATCAGGCTTGGCTCGGGCGCGAACGCCACTCGTTTCATGGACGGGCTCAAGGCCTTCGTCGCGGGGCTGGACCAGGGCGCCCATGTCCAGGACTGGGTGGCCGGAGCGGGAACGGTGGCGCGGACAGCAGTGACCATCCGTCTCGTCTTCGACCTCATGGTCTCCATCGTGGCCGTCATCGTCATCATGATCACCATGAACGTCCTCGTCGTATCGATCAGCGAGCGGGTGCCGGAGATAGGCACCCTGCGCGCACTGGGCGCGAAAAAACGCTTCATCCGCAGGATGATTCTCCTCGAGACAAGTTTTCTCGCGATCATAGCCGGCCTCGCCGGGGTCTTCCTCGGCTACCTCGCGCTGATGGTATTGCGCCGTTCAGGCATAGAGGCGCCCAACCTTTTTTTCGAGGCCATATTCGCGGGGAAAAAACTGGTGCCCTCCATTTCCGCGGGAGCCGCCCTGCAGGCCTTTCTATGGATATTCGGCATGAGCATCCTCTCGTCGCTGTACCCCATCGCCATAGCGCTGCGGATACGGCCTGTCGTCGCCATGCAAGGCGAGTGAAGGAGACCGCGATGATCCGTTCCACGATGGCATTGAGAAATACGCTCAGGCAGCCGCGCAGAACAGCCCTCCTCGGCGGGGCGATAGCCTTCGGCGTCATCGTCATATGCCTCTCCACTGGCCTCACCGCCGGCATGGAAAAGGCAGTCCAGGCGAACGTTACCCTCTTCTCCGCCGGCCATATCATCATCAACGGATTCGGGACCAGCGAATCGGGCAGATCCCTGAACAGGATAGAGGATCAGGCGCTGGCCGCGAAGACGAAGGAAATCCTCCCCGAGGCGCTAAGCGTATCGCCCACGGCCCAGGCTCAGGCCACGGTCGTCTTCGGTTCGAGGGAACAGCAGCTGAAGGTTAGGGGCGTGGACTGGAAGGGCGATCGGCTCTTTTCGGGAAGCCTCGTCCTCGACCTGGGCGACTGGGCTTCGGCCAAGGCCGACCGAGCTATCGTGATGGGAGCCTCCTCGGCCAGGCGCTTCGGCCTCGGCCTGGGCGATTCCGTCCTCGTGCGCCTTTCGACGGTGTCGGGACAGCAGAACGTCACCGAGTACAATCTCGCGGCGGTCTACAACGACGCGGCCGCCGGCGGCATGACCACCGTCTTCGTTCCCCTGGCGAATCTCCTTGCCGACCTCAACCTGAGGGAAGGCCAATACCAGTCTCTCACCGTCTTTCTGCCTGACGCGGCGACGGCCGATGCCGCCGGGAAGAAACTGGTCGAGCGGCTCGGTGCCGAGGGCTACGTCTTCAGGATGGCTTCAGCCTCATCGCCGGCCGGTTCGGGCGCGCGGCCGGGCGAGGTTTTCTACAGGATGGCGACGGTGACCGAACTCTCTGGCCAGATGGGAGCCGTCCTCGGATCGGTCCGATGGATAGGCGCCACCATCTTCGCCATCATGCTCGTCCTCGTCATGGCGGGCATCACGAACACTTACCGCATGGTCCTCATGGAGCGCACCAAGGAAATCGGCATGCTACGCTGCATCGGATTCAGGAGGAAGGACATCTTCAGGATCTTCATATATGAGTCTCTCCTCATAGCCATGGCAGGGAGCCTCGCAGGGATGCTCGCGTCCATGCCACTGGGGCTCCTCGCTCACCTCATCCCCTTCGATCCAGCGGGGAGCCTCGGATCCGCCCTCTCACGGGGGAGGCTTCTCTTCTCTCCCGATATCCTATCGCTCGCCTTCGTCAGTCTCTGCGTGATGGCGGCGAGCGCTATCGCCGTATCCGGCCCCGCGCTGAGGGCCTCGAAGCTTCTGCCTATTGAAGCGCTGCGCGCAACCGCATAAGGAGTACAGGATGAAACTAAGAACTAAAAGCCTCGCCAGCCTCGTCGGCCTCGCCCTTCTCGTCGGCCTCGCCCTCTCGGGAGCGGAAGCCCAAGGTGGCCCCCCTCCCGGAGGAGGAGGCGGCATGATGCTGGGAATGGGCATGCCAGGGCTCGATGACTACAAGCTACCGACCTCGAAAGATCCCAAAGACTGGTCGGGCAAGGATTTTCTCATGCTCGTGCGCACCACAGATATCCGTTCGAGCTTTTACGACAGCGACATGACTGCGACGATCACCATGGTATCGGTGAGCCCCGAAAAGGGCACCCAGACGCGCAAGGAGATCATCTACCGCCGCGACAAGGATGACGCCTTTTTGATGATCACCCTCGAACCCGAGTCGCGGAAGGGTCAGGGCATGCTCCGCGTCGACTCGAACATGTGGCGCTACGATCCCAGCTCGCGCAAGTTCAACCATACGACCCTCAAGGAACAGTACGAGAATACCACGACACGCAATTCGGACTTCGCGCGCTTCCAGCGCTCACTGGACTACGACGTGGTCAAGCTGGACAGCGGAAAACTGGGGAAATACGATGTATGGGTCGGCCAACTCAAAGCGAACAACGACGAAGTTGCCTTTCCCTTCATAACGATGTACATCGAGAAGGAGCGCTCGATCGTCCTCAAGGTGGAGGAGTACAGCCTCTCCAAGGTTCTGCTGCGCACCTCCTACTACACAAGCTACGTACAGATAGGGAAATCCCTCGTGCCCACCGTCCAGACCTTCCAGGACGGCCTTATCCCCGAAAAGCGGACGCAGACCACCTATACCAACATCTCGACCAAGCCCGTGCCCAACGATGTCTTCACGAAGAATTATCTCGAACGCGTAAGCCAGTAGGAGGCGACCGTGAACCATGACATTTCGCGCGCCGGACGGCGCCAGATCGCCGCCTTCCTCGCTCTTCTCGCCCTCGTTCTGGGGGCCGGCCCCGCCTCAGGGCGAGTCTTCGGCCAGGCGGGGGGCCAAACTTCCGGCAACGCCGGATCCACTTCCAGCGCGGCCCTTGGCCAGGACATAACCAACACCGCGACGCCCCTCGACGAAAGCGCCCTCTTCGGAGGCGAGTCGGACATCATCAAGGTGGTCGACACCGATGTCGCGGCCACGAGCATCGTGGAGCTCGTCGACGATATAAAGACCTACCCCGTTTTTATACTCGAAGGCGAGGCGGCGGCAGGGCTCCAGAGTTCCTTCGTCCCTTACGGAGCGGTGAGCGGCGACAGTCAGAGCCTTTTGGGGGGTGTCAACCTCGACTCGATAGCCTTTACCTTCCTTCCTTCCAAGGAATACGTCTACAATGTCGAGCTTTCGGGAACCTTTCTCCCCTCGGGCGTCGAGGATCTCGAGGCTAGCGCCTATGCCGATCTCAGAGCTTCGGAATTCTTCAGACTCTACGGCGCCGTATCCTACGACTATAACATAACCCAGAGCGTGACGAGCCTCACCGTCGAGGACGAGGGGTTCGCACTCGACGAACTCTTCGTCGACGCCGCGATCGAAAGGGCGATCTTCTTCAGAATGGGCAAGCAGCGGGTGCGCTGGGGCGTGGGGAACTGGTACAAACCCTCTGATGTCTTGAGCCTTTCGGCCATAGATCCCGACAACCCCCGCGCCGAACGCGAAGGTCCCTTCGCCTTCAAGGCAGACATGCCCTTCGGCCTCAACCACGCGACCCTCTATGTCGTCCCGCCCACGGAAATCGACGAGCTGGGGCAGTTCTCCGTCGCCCAGCGCACCGACTTCGTCGCGGGCGGTTTCGAGCTCACCCTGGCGGGATTTTACCGGGGCGATATGGCGGCCAAGCCCAGAGCCATGTTTCTCTTCACCGGAGCCCTGGCCGGCATCGATGTCTACGGCGAGAACGTCGTATCCTGGGGTTCGGACCGCATCTACGTCGAGTCCGATGGGCTGGGGGGCTATCAGACCTACACTATCGAGAACAAGCCTATCTTCCAGTCGACCCTCGGCCTCAAGTATTCCAAGTTCACTTCCGACGGCTTCGTGCTGAATCTCCACGTCCAGGGCTACTACAACGGCGCGGGCTACGCCGATTCGTCCATTCTCGCGATGGAAGCCGCGAAAAACGCAATTAAGGCAGTCGATGGATACAGCTCCGCCGACACCTCGGCGACGGGCAACGGCCGGTTCTATCTGGCGGGCAGCATTGGCCTCGGCTTCAGGAAGGGCAGGGGAAAGGATCTCGTGAACACTTCCTTCAGCGCCTATGCCCTCCATAACTTCTCGGACAATTCCACGAGGATAGGACCCTCCCTCGGACTGACCCTCGGTTCGGGCGGATCACGCTTCAGCATGGATCTCACCGCCGTGTCATCCTTCGGGTCCGCCGGCTCCGAATATGCCCCGAGAGGCAACATTATCAAGCCGGTCCTGTCGATGAACATTTTCAACCAGGTCAAGCTGGTTGTCGGCGCCCCCCTGAAATTCGATGAGGGGTTCGCCCTGGATAGAGTCGGGGCCGACATAAGCCTGTACTGGACAGTGCTCGATTTCGAAAGACGATGAGGTGAAGGCATGAGAGGAAAAATCCTGATCATCGAAGACACAAAGGAGCTGGCCGAACTCTACATGCTCTACCTGAACAGGGAAGGTTTCGAATGCAAGATCGCGCTCGACGCGGAAGCGGGCCTACCCCTGGCCCTGGCCAAGGAAAACGAATGGAATCTCATCATCCTGGACATCAATCTTCCGGGTATGGACGGCTTTGAATTTCTCGAAAAACTCAGGAAGACCACCATGATTCCCGTCATGATCCTGACGGCAAGGGAAGCCGAGGAGGACGTCATTCACGGCCTGGGCGTAGGCGCTGACGATTTCGTCACGAAGCCCTGTCCTCCGCGCGTCCTCGCGGCTCGCGTGCGCGCCTATATCCGAAGATCCCAAGTTCCCGCTTTGGGCAAGGAAGGATCGGTCTGGCGTTTCGGCCCCTTCGAACTGGATTCGGAAGCGCTTTTCCTGACCAAGGCTGGTGTACCCGTCAGCCTGTCCCCGAGGGAGTTCGGCATCCTGCAGACCCTCATCGAGGCCAAGGGCAAGTCCTTCACGCCCGAGGAACTCTACGATAAGGTATGGGGGCAGAATTTCGGCGACGTCAGCGCCGTGGGAGTCTATATCCAAAGATTGAGGCGCAAGATAGAGGATGACCCATCGGCTCCGCGGTACATCCAGACGCAGTACGGCCTCGGTTACCGTTTCAATCCGGAAACGATCGCATAGGAGGATGAAGTGAGGCTGAAAACCCAGTTTGCCGTCCTCACGGCGGCGGTGACGCTGCTTCCCGTCATATTCTCCATAGTCTTTTTCGGTTTTCAGCAGGCCCCCAAGGATCCGAGGATCCCTTCCAAGGTGTTTATAGAAGCGCTGTCCGCGCGATGGCACGCGGGCGACACGCTGACGGTCGAAACGATGAACGAGGAAGCAGAGAAAGCCGGCATGCCGCTCCGGGAAGTGGCGCTCCTGACTGCCGACGGCATCGTCATCCTTTCCACCTTCTCGCATATCATGCCGGGGAGTTCGATCAGGCTTACCGACTTGGCTCCCCCACGCCGAACAAGTTCGGACATCGCCACCTCCACGACAGATGATCGCCAAGCGGGGCCGAAACCCGAGTTCAAGCTCAATCCCATCGACCCGAAGCGCGATGACAGCCCCTTCATCCTCTACGATATCCAGCCTTTCTGGACCAGGCAGGACCTGCGCAACCGCACAGTCCTTTTCATAAGCAGTTTCGCCCTCATTCTCTTCATCGTATCGGGAGTCATCTCGCTTGCCATCCTCCGCTCCATAAGCCGGGCCATCAAGACCCTCGAAGAGGATACAGCCATCGTGGCCACGGGCGACCTCGACCATGAAGTGGCCGGATCGGGCAATCACGAAATCCTCCTCCTCGCCAAGTCGATCAACCTCATGCGCCTCAATCTCAAGGATATGCTGGTACGCAGGTCCAAGATGCTGATGGGCGTAAGCCATGACCTGAAGACGCCCATAGCCCTCATCCAGGGTTACGCCGACGCCTTGGCCGACAATGTGGCCTCCGACAAGGAAACGCAGGGGAAATACCTGCAGATAATCCAGAACAAGGCGAAACAGCTGGAAGACCTGACGGGCGAGATCATCGATTTCCTGAAAATCGGCGGGGAGGGGAGCATCTCCGTCGAAGAAGTAAGCCTTGGCGAACTGCTTCGGACCTTGGGCCTTCGCTTCGCGAGCGACGCCCGTCTCCTGAAGAGAAACCTGATTTGGGGATTCGGCGAGGAAGCCTCGCCTGAACCCAATTTCGCCATTCCGTCCATAACGATGAACAGGCTTCTGATCGAGCGGGCGTTGGAAAATCTTGTGACCAACGCGTTCAAGTATTCACAGGATCAGGGCGAAATCAGCTTAAGGCTCATTCAGCACGAAGGGAAGTTCGCCTTTTCCGTGGCCGACGACGGGACAGGATTAGCCGAGGAAGATGCGCCCTACGTGTTCGACGCCTTCTACCGGGGCTCGCCCTCCCGATCGGGCGGCGGCCACGGCTTTGGGCTGACCATCGTCAAGGCGGCGGCTGACCTTCACGGCTGGAAAGTGACGATAGGAAAGCGAAGGGATGGTAAGGCGGGCACGGAAGCTCTTTTCGTGATGCGCTGAAGGGGGAATGCGCTGAAAGGGGCCTCCACCCTTTCGCCTTCATACCCCGAAACGAGCCTTCGTCGACCAGAGACCCAAAGCCGGATTGGGAACGAAGAATACCCGTTCCCCTCCCGCAAGTTCATTCCAGCCGAGGGACATTTTCTTTACATCATATTTCGCCTGCATCTCGGCCAGCGAAGCATAACCGTACCCCACGCCCTCGATTTCGGCCCTGGAGATGCCAGGCCCCGGCGCATAGGTAATCCTGAAACGGCCTTCGCTCGATCCGTGGATAAGATGGGCCGCCGCCGACAGGCTCGAGGCGAGGTCCTCGTTCCCGCGGACGAATTCGCGAACTTCGGGGGAGGAGCGGTAACCGTATTTCCTTATCAGGGCGTCGATGCCGGAGTCTTCGCCGAAGTGGGCGAGGCCGGGCGCCATAATGATGAGTTCGCCCTTGTCGGCCATGGCCATGCGCGTCCTGTAGACGGCTTTGTTGCCGAGCCATGTGCTGCGGAATTCGGCAGGGTCGAGCCAGACGACAGCCTTGTCAACGCTCTCGTCCAGAAGATCGATGTTCACGTCGCGGGCGAGGGCGGCCGCCTTCTCGAAACATTCCATGTCGTCGCCGGCGAAAAAACCCTTCATGACGAGCCTGCCTTCATCGTTCCTGCCCATGACCGTGAGGATCCAGAGGACGGGCGCCAGTTTCCCGCGCGCGAGTTCGAGCGCTTTTGTGAACACGCGGCGCACAGGCGTATCGGCCCGGCCCATCATTCGCTCCATGCCGTAGGCGGCGCCCAGGAAGTGACTCTTGTCAATGGCTTCCTTGCCGCCTGTTCCCACGAAAATGTTCTTGGCATGGTTGGCCATGCCCACAACCTCGTGAGGAACGACCTGGCCGATCGATACGATGGCGTCGAAGCTCCCGTCGACGAGCGACTTGTTGGCCTGGACGGGATAGTCGTAATCCACGAAACCTTCGCCGACTTCCCGCACGAAACTTGCCGGGATGCGGTCGAGTTCGACCGGATCCTTTCGCCAATCGTGGACGCGGAAAAGATGGGCCGGCGTCCGCGGATACATGGCGGCGATCTCGGCCGCCGTCATGGGCGCGTGCGTTCCCAAGGCGGGAAGGACGGCCGAGAGTCTCGATCCCAGATTCTCGTAGAGCAGGTCGGTAATCGCGCCGGCCTGGGAATGGAAACGCGTAATATCGGGCGGAAGAGCTACGACGCGCTTCGCCCCCCTGATTCCCTCGATCGCACGCTTGACCAGTTCCGCGAGAATTTTCGGCGTTATTTCATCCTGGGCCGAGCCCCGGGTTACATACATCATAGTTGCTCCTCGACGCCGCCGCGTCCATTCGTCGTATACATTGAAGTGTAACAAGGAGGCGGCGCGGATTCAAGATTGGCCCCGGTTTCGGTTCCACCTTGACCAGGAACGGCTTCCGGGGTATAGCAGATAGATCGAAAGGAGATCAATTTCATGAAAGTATTGAGCAAATATTCGGTAGGAACGGGCGATAGATTCGGCAGACAGGGCGAGGCGCAGATTCGCGCGTTCCAGCTTCTGGCCGAGAAAGGGGTGAACGCCTCCATAGTCTGGAACAAGAGCAATCGCGAGCACGTAATAATCGGCACCGAACCCAAAGACCAGCGCGCCGCCGCCGACGCGGCCATAAAGGTCACCGGATTCGCGGGCTCGTACTGCGTCGACGCTGACCACATCGGCCTGCAGAATGTCGACAAGTTCATGGCTTACTGCGATTTCTTCACCATCGATGTCGCCGATTTCATCGGCAAACCCGCTTCCGCGGAGCGTATCCAGGCCTTCCTCGCCAGCCACAAGGGCCTCGTCGGCGATAAAAGCGCGCCGGTACCGGTTACGGCTGAACTCATGGAAAAGAGCGCTCGAAAATATCTCTATGCCATCGATGAAGCGGCCAAGGTCTACGCGAAAATCCTGGAATCTAAGCCCGATGGCAATTTTCATATAGAAGTCTCCATGGACGAGACGGACGAACCCCAATCCCCGGCCGAGATGATCGTCATCCTCGCCGGACTCGCCGAAGTCGGCGTTCCCGTCCAGACCATAGCCCCTAAATTCTCGGGACGCTTCAACAAGGGCGTCGACTATGTCGGCGACCCCGCGGCTTTCCTCAGGGAGTTCGAGGAAGACGCCAAGGTCGCCATGTGGGCGATCGGCGCTTTTTCCCTCCCCGCCAGCCTCAAGCTCTCCATCCATACCGGAAGCGACAAATTCAGCCTCTACCCCGGAATCGGGAAAATCATCAAACGGCTCGGCTGCGGCCTCCACCTGAAGACCGCCGGCACCACGTGGCTCGAGGAAGTGATCGGCCTGGCCGAGGCCGGCGGCAGCGGGCTCGAGCTCGCCAAGAAGATCTACGACCAGGCATATGGCCGCTTCGAGGAACTCTCCAAGCCCTACGCCACCGTCATCGACATCTCCAAATCCAGGCTGCCTTCGCCCGCCGAAGTGTACAACTGGGATTCCGCCGCCTACGTCTCCGCGCTCAGGCATGACAGGAAAAATCCCCGCTACAATCGCGATTTCAGGCAGCTCATCCATGTCGGCTTCAAGGTCGCGGCAGAGATGGGGAATGAGTATCTGAAGGCTTTGGAAACCCATAAAGCGCACATAAGCCGGAACGTGACCGCCAACCTCTTCGAGCGCCACCTCACGCCACTCTTTCTCGGATAGACTGGGATGGCCGCTGAGGGCAGGCGCTTCAGGATAGGGATTCGCGGTCGGCTTCTCGCCTTCCTGGGCATCGCCATCATATTCATGGTGGCGATGGAGATCATAGCGCAGCGGGCCACCTATAAAGTGGCCGAGGAATACGAAACCCGCCTCAACCACTATCATCTCGTCCACAGCATGCGCGTCGCCCTCAACAGCTTCAGGGCCGACGCCGACCGTTTCCTCAGGGAACCTTCGTCCAGGCCGATTGAAGAACTCTACGAATCCATCGCCAACCTGTCGGTCCTCGACAATTCCCTCGCCCCGCTCGAATCTCTCTCCGAAGACGCCGGGTTCGAAGTCAGGGCCACCGGCTACGGCCTGGATGCCTATCTGCCCCTTGTGGCCCGTTCTTTTTCCTTCAGGGCTACAGGCCGAAGCGATTACTATGTCGACTTCGCCCGCGCCGACAGGATAGCCGGCTACGTGGACATGTACCTCTCGCGCCTCCTCAGCATTCTCATGAAGGAGGGAGAGGAAAGCTTCCGCGCCTCAAGCAGGCAGGCCAAGTTCATCAACAACGCCATTCTCCTGGGGATGATAGCGGCTGGCGTCCTCCTCCTCGGCTATGTCTATATCGTCGCCAATTCCATAACGAAACCGATACGCAACCTTGCCAAGGCCTCCGAGAAGCTCGCCAGGGGAGAATTGGATGTGGCGCCCCTGAGGATGAAGTCGCGGGATGAAGTGGGGATACTCACGGATAGCTTTTACCTCATGAGCGCCAACATCCGCACCTACATCGAGGACCTGAAGGAAAAAGCCGAGCTCGAAAAGAAGCTTCATGACGAGGAGACAAGCCTGCTCACCATGGGAAAGGCCCTGCGCGAAGCCCAGCTCATGAACCTGCAGGACCAGATGCGTCCCCATTTCCTTTTCAACGCCCTCAATTCCATCGCGCGCAACGCCCTCCTCGAGCGCGCTCCCGCCACGGAAAAGCTCACTATTTCCCTGGCCAAGCTTCTTCGATCCACGATGAAGGAAGGCGGTCCCTATGTCCCCCTGGGCGACGAGGTCGGCATCGTGCGCGAATACCTGAGCTTCCAGAAAGCCCGTTTCGGCGAGAGGCTGGACTGGGAAATACGCTTCGACACGGCCCTGAGCGTCATCAAGATACCGCGATTCCTCCTCCAGCCTATGGTGGAAAACGCCGTGCGCCACGGCATCGAACCCAAGGAAGACAACACCCGCATTCTGGTTTCCGTCCAGAGAAGAGGGGACAACATCAAGGCCTTCATCATCGATACGGGACAGGGCATACCTCAGGAAACGCTCATCCGCCTGCGCCAGGTCATCAGGAACGCCTCGATGGGCACTATCGAAGCCAAAGAAGGGCTGCTCGCGGGCACGGGCATTGGCCTGGCCAACGTGGCCACGAGGCTTTTCCTCCTCTACGGTTCGGAAGGAAGGCTCGAACTCTACTCGAAGCCAGGAAAAGGCACCATCATCAGGCTTTCCATCCCGATGAAAGGAGTATCGCGTTGGCCAGAATCCTGATCGCCGACGACGAAGACCTGGAGAGGGCGGCGCTGCGGTTCATCATCGACGGCAGCGGGCTCGAGCCTGAATTCCTCATCGACGAAGCCAGAAACGGACACGAAGCGCTGGAACTGGGCAAGGCCGGACATTACGACGCGATTTTTCTCGACGTTAAAATGCCAGGCCTCGACGGTCTCGGCGCCGCTGAAGCGCTGCGAAAGGCGGGCATCCTCGCCCCGATCGTCATCATTTCCGCATTTGACACCTTCGAATACGCCCAGAGAGCCATCCGTCAGGGCGTCTACGAATATCTTCTCAAGCCCGCCTCAGCCGATGAGGTGCTGTCGGCGCTGAAACGTTCGCTGGACGCGAACAGGGAACCTGAATCCTTGTCCAGGAAGAGGGAAGAGTCCATCACGGCCATTTCAGAAGCCGCGAGAAAGCTGGAAAGCGCCCTGACCGCCCAGATGAAGGCGGGGAGCCTCGACGCGGCAAGCGTCGGGGAATACGAGAATCTGGCTTCCCTGAAGGACTTGTCCCGGTCCGTGATCGTCTTCAGGCTGCACGCCGCGTCGGGCACGGCTACTGCCTCGGGCATGCCCGGGGCTTCGACGGATAAAGCATACGCGGATCTGGCCTTGGCGGCGGCCTGCAAGATCGCCGTCCAGCGTTCCCGCAAAATCATTGCCACTGCCGCGGAAGACTGCGGCTTCATCTTCCTCTACGGCCTGGAAACAGGGATGGCTCCTTCGGATAAGGCGCTAACCGGATCAGCGGAAACTGAAAAACCTATCTGGGTTCCTGGGGGCTTCCAGAAGAATCTGCGGGGCGACCCTCTCTGGCCCATCGTCGAGGAAGGTGGCAGAAGACTCAGGGACAGCGCTCCCCGCATCCTCCTCTGTGGCCTGGCCGGCCCTTCGCGGGAGGATGCCGACATTCTCTTCTCGCGAGCGCTGGAGGGCTCCAGGCTCGCATCCGCCGACTGCCCCGCCGTGAGGCTCGCCCCCCTGCCCAGGAAAGGGGAGGGCGACCTGCTACATATGAGCGCGACGGACGCGAGCCCGCGGAGCCTCGGCATGAAAGCGCTTGACTACATTAAAAGCGGCTATTCCAAAGAACTCACCCTGGTTTCGGCCGCCGAAGCGCTAGGCGTCAATTCCTTCCACCTATCCCACGCCATTTCCAGGGAACTGGGCATCGGCTTCAGCGAACTCCTGGGCCGCGTGCGCGTCAACAGGGCTAAGGAGCTGATGGCGGGCGGCGGGAGCATCAAGGAAGCGAGCTACCTCGTCGGTTTTTCGGATCAGGCCTATTTCACGCGCGTATTCAAGAAATTCGAAGGCCAGAATCCGAAGCAGTATATCCAACAGACCGCAAAAAAGTACAAAAAATAGTCAAAACTATACAAAACCGCGATAGGCCGAATGGATTCAAAATAATAACAGGTTATTCTATAGCCATAGTTTAAATGGAGGCAACGCAATGAAAAAAGCAAAGTTCGTCCTTGGACTCATGCTCGTTCTCGCCGTCCTGATGCCGGTTCAGGTTTTCGCCCAGAAGGCGATAGTCCTGAGACTGGCTGAAACCCATCCCAAGGGCTACCCCACGGAAATGGGCGATGAAGAGTTCGCCCGCCTCGTGAAGGAGCGCTCCAACGGAAGAATCGTCATCGAAGTCTATCCCGGAAGCCAGCTTGGCCAGGAAAAGGCTGTCATCGAGCAGGTGCAGTTCGGCGCCATCGACATCACCCGCGTTTCGGTGAGCCCGGTCGCCGCCTTCGTTCCCAAGCTCAACGCCTTCCAGATGCCCTACCTGTACAGGGACGAAGCCCATATGTGGAAAGTCCTCAACGGCGATATCGGCAAGAGCCTCCTCGCCAGCCTCGAGCCCTTCGGCTTCATCGGCCTCGGCTGGTTCGAGGGCGGATCGCGCAACTTCTACAACTCCAAGCGCCCGGTCAAGACGCCCGCCGACCTCAAGGGTCTCAAGATCCGCGTTCAGGAGAGCGAACTCATGATGGGTCTCGTCTCCGCCTTCGGAGCCGTGCCGACCCCCATGGCGTACGGCGAAGTCTACTCTGCCCTCCAGACCGGTGTCGTCGACGGCGCCGAGAACAACTGGGCTTCCTATTTCTCGACTAGCCACTTCGAAGTCGCCAAGTACTTCACCCTCGACGAGCACACAAGAGTTCCCGAGATCATTATCGGCTCCAAGATTTCCCTCGGCAGGCTCTCCAAGGCTGACCAGGATCTGATCAAGCAGGCCGCCGCCGACGCCGTCAGTTTCCAGCGCGCCGAGTGGGCCAAGTACGAGCAGACCTCCATCGATAAGGTAAAGGCCGGCGGATCGCAGGTCTCCACCGTTGCCGACAAGGCCCCCTGGGTAGCCCTCATGGCTCCGCTCTACGCGAAGCAGTCCAAGGAAATCCAGGACTTCGTCAAGCAGATCCAGGCCGTAAAGTAATATCGGTTCCTCATTCTGACAGCGGTCCGGTCTAAGGCCATTGGGCCTTTCGCCGGACCGCCTTTTCATCGCTGCCGCGTTTTGCCGGCAACAGGATAAACCAAATGAAAGATCTGATCCTGAGAGGCATCAACCTCATTCATATTTTTTTGGTCGAGCTGGCGAAAATCATGATCGTGGCGATGGTCCTCATCGTCTTCGCCAACGTCTTTCTGCGCTATGTGTTCAACAGCGGGATTCTGTGGTCGGAAGAAGTCGCCCTCACGCTCTGCGTGTGGTTCATCTTCATTTCGATGGGGCTTGGGGTAAAGCAGAAACTCAACATCACCATCAACCTTATGCCGCGGGAAAAAATGCCTAATTGGCTTAATATAGCTCTCGATACGCTCATGGAAATCATCGTCATCTTTGTCGGCGCCATCATGATAGTCTACGGAAAAACCCTCGTCCAATTCACGATGACCTCCATCATGCCGGCGACGAGATGGCCAGCGGGAATTCTCTATATGGTCGTTCCCCTCGCCGGTGTGACCATCGTCCTCGAAGCGCTGCTGCATATCCTAAAGTGGGATACCTACGATAAATCCCTCGACGACTACCTTTCCGGCGAAGGAAAGCTGAAAGACATTTTCGGAGGCCTCCATGAATGATCCCGCCGTCGCGACCACCCTGCTCCTGGGAGGCTTTATCCTTCTGATGGTCCTTCGCGTCCCCATCACCTATTCGCTCGCTTCCGTCTCGCTTGTGACGGCCATCTACCTGAAAATCCCCCTCATGGCCATCGTTCAGCAGATGGTGCAGGGTGTCAGATCCTTCTCTCTGCTCGCCATCCCCTTCTTCATACTGGCGGGCGAAATGATGAGCCAGGGGGGCATAGCGCGAAAGCTCATCGAGCTCGCGAATGTCTTTGTGGGCAGGATCCAGGGCGGCCTGGCCATGGTCAACTGCATGGACTCGATGTTTTTTGGCGGCATTTCCGGTTCGGCCGTGGCCGATGTAGCGTCCACCGGCACGATCATCATCCCCATGATGAAGATGAAAGGGTACGATGAGGACTTCGCGGTGGCCCTTACCGTGGCGAGTTCCACCCAGGGCGTCATCATCCCGCCGAGCCACAACATGATCATCTACTCGCTGGCGGCGGGAGGCGTGTCCGTAGGCAGACTCTTCCTCGCGGGCTACATTCCGGGAATATCCCTCGGACTTTCCATGATGATCATTTCCTTCATCATCGCCAAAAAGCGCAACTACCCCAAGGAACCCAAGGTTTCCTTCAAGGATGCGCTCAAGATATCCAAGGACGCCTTCCTCGGCCTCATGACGGCCGTCATCATCATGGGCGGCGTCATCACCGGAATTTTCACGGCCACGGAATCGGCCGCCATCGCCGTGGTCTATGCCTTCTTCATCACCTTCTTCGTCTATAAGGAAATCCCCCTCAAGGCGATGAAGGGCATCCTCTACAATTCGCTGAAAACCCTCTCCATGGTCATGGCCCTCATAGCGGCGGCGAGCGCCTTCGGCTGGCTCATGGCCTACCTGCGCATTCCCGCCAAGGCGACCGAACTCATCCTTTCCGTCACGACCAACAAATATCTCCTTCTCCTCCTCATCAATGTCCTTTTGCTCTTTCTCGGCATGATCATGGACATGGCGCCCCTCATCCTCATCGTGACGCCGATTCTCTATCCCATCGTGGTTACGACCCTGGGGCTGTCGCCGGTTCACTTCGGCATTATCATGCTGATCAACCTGGCGATAGGGCTCTGTACGCCTCCAGTGGGTTCGGCGCTTTTCGTGGGCTGCGCGGTGGGAAGAATTTCCATCGAAAAGGTGACAAAAGCCTTGATGCCTTACTATATAACAATGATAATTGTTCTTCTGCTGGTCACCTATATCCCGGCCATCACGATGTTCCTGCCGAATCTCATAATGCCGGGAAGCTGAGAGGAGTTGTTATGTCATTCATTGAATCGATGTTTTCGCTTGAAGGAAAAGTCGCCGTCATAACAGGCGGCGGCGGCGGAATCCCAGGCAATCTAGCCGTGGGGTTCGCCAAGGCCGGCGCCACCGTCATTCTCTGGGGCCGCGGCACCAACCACCCCATGGAGGAAGCCGCCCGCATCGTCGCCGAAGCCGCCGCCGAAGGCGGCGGCAAAGCCTCCTGCGGACGCGTCTTCGCCGTAACGGTGGATACAGGCTCGAAAGAAGCCTGCGAAGCAGCCCTGGCCGAATCCGAAAAAATGGCGGGCGCCGCACCCGACATACTGATCAACGGCGTCGGCGGCAACAGGGGGAAGGCGCCCTTTGTCGATGTGGACGAGGACCTTTTCAAGGATATTCTCGCGCTCAACCTGATGGCGGGCCTCGTGACGCCTACCAGAGTATTCGCGCGCTTTTGGATAAGCAAAAGCATCAAGGGCTGTGTCATCAACATGACCTCGATGACGAGCTACAAGGCGCTTTCCGGGATATGGGCTTACGACGCGGCCAAGGCAGGCGTCCTGAACCTGAACGAAGCTCTCGCCAAGGAGCTCGCTCCCCACGGTATCAGGGTGAACGCTATAGCCCCCGGATTTTTCGTGGGCAATCAGAATCGCGCTCTCCTTCTCGATCCGAATGGCGGTCTGACAGCCCGAGGAACCTCGATCGTTTCACGAACGCCCTTCGGACGCTTCGGAAAATTCGAGGAACTCTGGGGAGCGGCGCTCTTCCTGGCGAGCGACGCGGCATCAGGTTTCGTAACCGGCGTAAGCATACCGGTCGACGGCGGCTATCTGACGGACAATATATGAAAAAAGCATTCATGGACAAAGACTTTCTTCTGGACACGGATACGGCGCGAAAACTCTATCACGAGGACGCGGCCGGTCTGCCCATTTTCGATTATCACTGCCACCTTTCACCCAGGGAAATAGCTGAGGACAAGCCCTTCGGCGACATCGCCGAGCTTTGGCTCAAGGGTGATCACTACAAATGGCGCATCATGCGTTCGAACGGCGCTGACGAGTCGCTCTGCTCGGGCAGTGCTTCCTGGGGCGATAAATTCGTAGCCTTCGCCGCCGCGCTGGAACAGTCGCCGGGCAATCCACTTCTCCATTGGTCCCATCTGGAACTGCGGAGAACCTACGGGATAGACGACGTGCTGACGGTAAGAAACGCACTCGCCATAAGGGAAAGAGCCAACGCCATCATCAGGGAGCGGGGCGATTCGCCGCAGAGCATGCTGAGACATTACGGCGTTGCTGTCGTCTGCACGACGGACGATCCGGCCGACGACCTGCGGTGGCACGAAGCCGTTGCCTCTGATCCGAAGGTGGGAAGAGCCGCCGCGGTCTCGGGAAAGAAAGTGGCGAGGATTCTTCCCGCCTTCCGTCCGGACAAGGCCATGAACGCCCAGGATGCCATGGCATGGAAAGCCTACGCCGCGGCTTTGGGCGCGGCCGCGGGCCTGGAGATACGCAGCTTCGCCGACCTGGCCGAAGCGCTTTCGCGCCGTCACGCTTTCTTCCACGAGCACGGATGCAGACTCTCCGATCACGCGCTTCTCGTCCCGCCCTTCGCGCTCACCTCAGGCGGCGAACTCGACGCCATCGTCGCTTCGCTGCTTGCCGGCAAAAACGTCGACGCCCTCGCGCGCGAAAGGCTCGGAACCGCCGTTCTCCTTCAGGTCGCCCGCCTCAACGCCAAAGCAGGCTGGACGATGCAGCTCCATATCGGGGCGCTCCGCAACACCAATACGCGCCTCTTCTCCTCCTACGGCCCCGACGGCGGCGGCGACGCCATCTCGGACGCAGTCGTCATCGCGCCCCTGGCCTCCCTGCTCGACCTGCTCGACGCCGAGGGCAGCCTGCCCAAGACCATCCTCTATTCGCTGGACGACACGAAGAACGCGAGCCTCGCCGTCCTGGCCCAGTGCTACTCGGGAACCTATGCGGGATCGGCGCTAGGGAGCGCCGTGGCCGGGAAGATGCAGTACGGAGCCGCGTGGTGGTTCAACGACCACCTGGACGGCATGGAGCGGCACCTCATACAGACGGCCTCCGTCGGCGTTATCGGACGCTGGGTGGGCATGCTCACTGACTCGAGATCCTTCCTCTCCTACCCGAGGCACGAATATTTCCGCCGCATCCTCTGCAAGGTCGCGGGCCGCTGGGTGGAGTCAGGCGAACTGCCCGGCGACGACTGCTACGCCAGGGAACTGGTCCGCGACGTGAGCTGGTTCAATGCCCGCGATTACTTCGGCATCGACGTGCCAGCCTGGGCCGCGGCCGTCAAATAAAAAATTGGACAGGATTACAGGATCGTACAGGATAAACAGGTAAGAATAGTCAGTTATAGAGAAAGGCCGGCCATCGGAAGATGGCCGGCCTTTTAATGCTTCATTTACTTTAGGGTCAAAAACGGTTCACATCGGCGTTGCGCGGCCCCTATTTGACCGCGCCATCGCATATACCGCTTCTTTCCTTCTCTTTCTTCAACCTCAATTTATCTTTCCCGTAAATCCTGCTTATCCCGGTATCCTGTAAAAATCTCCGCTATTTCTCGGTATCGGTCATGCCTGCCACGAACTGCTTCTGCATGATGACAACCACGAGCACGGGCGGAATCAAGGCCAGAAGCGTCGTGGCCATGACGATCTGCCATTCTATGAGCACGTCGGCGCCCGAGAGCATGCGGTTAATGCCGATGAGCAGCGTGTAGTATTCCTGTTTCGTGGTGATCAGCAGCGGCCAGAGATACTGGTTCCAGCCGTAGATGAACTGGATGACGAACATGGCCGCGATGGGCGTGCGGGTCATGGGCACCAGGATAGTCCTGAAAAACTGCATGGACGTGGCACCGTCGATCTGCGAAGCCTCGGCTATCTCCCTTGGTACCGACATGAAGAACTGCCTGAAGAGGAAGACGGCCGTAGCCGACACTATCATGGGCAGAATGAGGCCGGCGTAGGAATTCAGCAGGCCTAAGTCCGATATGACCTTGTAGGTGGGCATGATGCGCACTTCCACCGGCAGCATCAGGGTTATGAATATAGCCCAGAAGCAGAATTTTCTTCCCTTGAAATTGAAGAATACGATGGCGAAGGCGGCCAGAAGGGAAACGAGGATTTTTCCGATGGAGATGCCCATAGCCATGATGAATGAATTCTTCATCATGGTCATGGCGGAAGCGCCGAGGTTCACGGCTCCCTCGCTGAGAGCCCGACCGTAGTTTTCGAAAAAGTGCGTGCCCGGGTAGAGCGGCATGGGCGCGGCCAGGATATCGGCGCTCGTTCTCGTGGATGCCACGAAAACAAAGTAGAGCGGGAACACAATGATGACGATGGCGATCCAGAGAACGATATGGGGGAAAGCCCTGGCGGATTTTCTTTGTTCGATCATGGGGGCTTCCTTTAGTAGGTGACTTTCCGCTCGATGAAGCGGAACTGGAATACGGTGAGCCCTATGACCATGATCATCAAAATGACCGACTGAGCCGAGGAACCGCCGAGGTCGAGGTTGATGACGCCATCGCGCCATACCTTGTAAACGAGAATCTGCGTGGATTTGCCCGGACCGCCGGCCGTTACCTGGTGGACGATGGGGAAGGTCTCGAAAAAGCCGTAGACAAGGTTCATGATGAGCAGGTAGAAGGTCGTCGGCGAAAGCAGGGGAAAGATGATCGCCCAGAATCGTTTGGTCGGCCCGGCCCCATCGATCGCCGCCGCTTCGACGAGAGGAAGGGGCACGCCCTGGAGCCCCGCCAAAAAGAAAACGAAATTGTAGGAAATCTGCTTCCAGCTGGCCGCGATAGTGAGAAGGAGAAAAGCCTGATTCGTGTTGAGGAGATGATTCCAGTCAATGCCCATCTTATATTTCAGCAGCCAAGCGATGACGCCGACGTTGGGGTTGAACATGAAAAGCCAGAGAACGCCGGCCACCATCGTGGCGACGGCATAGGGCCAAATCATCATGGTTTTATAGAATGAGCCGAAACGTATTTTCTTGTTGGTCTGTATGGCCAGAAACAGGGCGATAGCCATCGATGAAAGGGTGATGGCCAGGGCGAAGAGGACCGATACCCTGAATGAGGCCCAATAGTCCGGATCGGTCAGCAGCTTGGCGTAGTTTTCGAAGCCGACGAAAATGACGCGTCCCCCAAAAGGATCCTGGAGGAAAAAAGACTGCCAGATGGCCTGTGCTGAAGGCCAGAAGAAAAAGAGGAACACGACGATCATCTGCGGGAGGACCAGAAGATAGGGAAGGCCCTTGGAAGGGAATTCATACTGTTTTGCCATATAACATCCTGAGACTGGAATGGAATCGGAGCTTGGCCCGAGGATCGAAGGCATCCATGCCGGGCCAGTGCAATTCGTGAAAAGGGGCCGCCCGGAGGGCAGCCCCTATGAATCCTCGAAAATATGAACTTACTTGTTGAGGCGTTCGAACTCGCGGAGCGTCTTGTTGCCGTCTTTGACCATCTTGGCGACGCCGTCTTTCACGGAAATCTTGCCGGCCAGGATGTCTTCCCAGGTCTGGTCTTCGATTTCGCGGATGATGTTGAAGTTGCCGAAGCGGATGCCCATGGAATTGCCGGTGGGCGCCTTGTTCAGCAGCTGTTTGATGGCGACTTCGGGACCGGGGTTGGTGGCATAGAAACCCTGCGACTTGGTGAGCTCATAGGCCGCCGTGGTGATGGGCAGGTAGCCGGTGTTCTGGTGCCAAAGCGCCTGCATCTCGGGCTGGGAAATGAAGCCGAAGAAATCCGCTACGCCCTTGTACTCGCCCTTGGACTTGCCGTTGAGAACCCAGAGGCTCGCGCCGCCGATGATGGAGTTCTGAGGAGCGCCCTTGACGTCGGGATAGTAGGGGAGTCTCGCGACGCCAAAATCGAATTTGCAGTTGGCCTTGAAGTTGGCATAACCGCCGATGGATTCGAAATGCATGGCGACCTTGCCGGAGGAGAAGAGGGGGTTGGCCTTGTTTTCGCGTCCGCCATAGATGAAGGTGCCGTCTTTGGACAGATCATAGATCGTCTGCAGATGCTCGATGACTTTAGGCGAATTAAAGACGAGCTGGGTGTCGAGACCATCGAAACCATTATTGCGGGTTCCGAAGGGAAGGTTATGCCATGCGGAAAAGTTCTCAAGCTGGATCCAGGAAATCCAGTTGGTGGAGAATCCGCCTTCCATGCCGGAAGCCTTGAGCTTTTTGGCATAGTCGAAGAATTCGGGCCAGGTGGCGGGAGCTTTTTCCGGATCGAGGCCGGCCTTCTTGAACGCATCCTTGTTGTAGTACATGACAGCAGTGGATGAATTGAAAGGCAGGGAGAGCATCTCGCCCTTGGATGTGGAATAGTAGCCGGTGATCGTGGGGATATAGACCTTGGGATCGAACTTTTCGCTGTTCTCGGCCATGAGCTGGTAAACCGGCTTCACGGCGCCCTTGGCCGCCATCATGGTCGCGGTTCCGACTTCATAGACCTGAAGAATGGCGGGGGCCTGTCCGGCGCGGAAAGCCGCGATGCCGGCATTCATCGTATCGCTGTAGGAGCCCTTGAAAACCGGAACTACTTTGTAATCATTCTGGGTAGCGTTGAATTTATCCGCCAGGGTCTGAACCATCTGTCCGTTTTTACCCGTCATAGCATGCCAGAATTCGATGTTCGTCTGCGCGTAGGCGCCGGCGACCATCAGGAAGACCATTGCCACCAGTGCAATTTTCTTCATCAAATGCCTCCTTGAAAACTTAAGTTGGGCTTAAAGCCCGCCAGTACGTTGCCTAGTTTAAACTGTAAAACCCAGGCTGGCAATGAAAATCTGCAAATAGTTGAGGGAGAGGCGATTCTCCCGGCCATTCATACGCCAGTCTTTTACCTGCCGGCGGTCAATGTCCCTCGGCGCGTCCGAGCACGGAAAGAGCCCTGTCGGGGAAATCGGTGATAAGCGCGGTAACCCCCCATTTGACGAGCCTTTCCATGTCAGCCTTTTCGTTGGGCGTCCATACGTAGACGTTGAAGCCGGCGGCTCTTACCTGCTTGACGGTTTCCTCGTCCAGATATTTGAAATTGGGATTGAGCGCGATGGCTCCGATGCGCTTGAGCGTAGCCACGGGATCGGCGATAGGCTTATCTATGAGCGCCGCCACCTGAATTTTGGGAGCGGCCTTCTTCATCCGTACAAGGTATTCATGATTGAAGGAAGAGATGATGACCGATTCGGTCATATCCATGGACTTTACGAGCTCAGCCACCTTTTCGACAAGCCAGGGGTCGCAGGCATGGCCGGTCGCGTCCTTGATCTCCACATTCACCTTCCACCCATTCCTCTTGGTCAATTCGAGGGCCTCGGCAAGCGTGGGGACCTTCTGCGCCGCGAAGCCGCCCTGATCCTCCCGAGTGACGCGACCGGCGGCGATCTGCTTGAAGGGGTCGGCCTTCGCGTACCAGGATCCGGCATCCAGGCTTCTCAGTTCGGCGAGGGTGAAGTCATAGACGGTCCAGGGCTTCCGTTCCGGGAAAAGAACCTTCACGTTGGAGGTCCGCGCCAAGTTGTCGTCGTGCATGATGACCAACTCGCCGTCGGAGGACGCGGCCACATCGGTTTCCCAATAATCGGCGCCGCTGTCGTAGCCTTTCTGGGCGGCAAGGAGGGTGTTTTCTGGGGCGATGCCCCTGAAACCGCGATGAGCCATGACCAGCACAACAGATGAAGCAGCCATATTAGTATCTTCCTTCCCGGTGGCTCCTCCAGAGGAGGCCCGGATGTTTGGAGTGGAACAGGCCGTCAATAGTGCAGTCAGGAAGCCCGCGGCAAGCAGGACTCGGAAAGGGTTCGGGAGCTTGATGCCCATGATTTCACTCCGCTGATTCCATATTGGCGATAAGCCTTTCATGCCCTCATCCTATGACGAAGCGCCGCCTCGATTCAAGGCTGAAAGACGCCCCGCGCGATAAAGATATTTGCTTTGTGATCAGCCTCGGTATATCATGCCACCATGAGCGAAACCGATGACGCGGCCATACTTTCCTCATCATCCTATGGAGCGATGAGAATCCTCTGGTCTTTCGGAACCGATCCCTGGACCGATCTCAAGGGATCGTATTCGCCGGTGCATGACATCGGCTTTAAACTCGAGGGGCTGATCGTGTCTCCCGCTGGGCTTCAGCTCGCTTCCGGCTCCCCTTTCGGAACCATGAAAACCGATCCTATAAGCGCTCCCGCCTTCGATTGGCTGCTTCCATGGTGGAACGCCGATACCGCGGGGGAAGGATCGGTCGAAGTATTCCTCCAGGCGGAACGCGGCGCGCAATGGTCGCGCTGGTACCCCATGGGAAGGTGGTCGAGGATAGCGGCCAGCGCTTCCTGCGCTGACGAAACGGCCCGCGTCGAAACGGATATCTTGATCCTGGCCGCGAAATCTGAACGCTACAGGCTGAAAATGGAGCTTTCAGCCGGCGAGGATAAGAATGGAGCCGCCATCGTAAAACGCATGGGCGTCATAACCCGTGACCGGAGCATCGCTCGAGCCACCGCGCGGCCCTATCTTCTCCAGGAAAAGGCCGGCAAGGTGCCCTGTCGGTCACAGATGACGGAGGCCGCGGAAATTCGCGGCAGAATATGTTCCCCCACCTGCGGGGCGATGGCGCTGCAGCATTTCGGCGTCTACCTGCCCACCGCCTTTGTGGCTGCGGACTGCTACGACGCGGGCGCGAAAATCTACGGGAATTGGCCTTTCAACGTGGCTTCTCTCTGGCGTCTTGGGCTGAGGGCGAGACTGGACTTTTTCCCCAGCATCGAGATGATCGTGAGCGAGCTTTCAGCGGGGCGTATAATCATCGCGAGCATAAGATTCGCCGAGGGACAGCTGAGCGCCGCGCCCATCAAGAAGACGAACGGACACCTGGTACTCATCGCGGGGCTTCAGAAGAATGAATCGGGCGGCTTCGACGTGCTGGTGAACGATCCGGCGGCGGCCGACCCCGCGGAAGTGCCCCGGCGCTATAAACTCGCCGAGTTCGAGAACGTATGGACTGGCGTCGGTTATGTCATAGAGGGTAAAAGGTAGGCTTCCGCGGCGGCCTTACTAGAGCGCCGTCATTAGAACGCCGCTTCGCTGCGGTTGTAGTTCAGGATCGCGCTGCGGGACAATTTCTTCTCCTGCTTGTCCTTGTACATCATTTTATCGGCGATCCGCACCATCTCGCTCAAGTTGAAGGGTTTTTCCGAATCGTAATTCGCGATTCCCAAACTGAACATCAGCGCGTAGGAATCGGCGTTCAGCTCGTTGTACTGCTTCAGCCCTTTATCCAGCCTTTCCAGAAGGACAGGAACCCTTCCGTTGGGAACGTCCAGGGCGAGGACAACGAACTCGTCCCCTCCCCATCGGGCTACGATATCAGACTCCCGGAATATGGAACGCAGCGCCATGGCGGCGGACTTGATAACCTTGTCGCCTTCGATATGGCCGAAGGTGTCGTTGATCATTTTCAGATTATCTATATCGAAAAAGAGAAGCGTGAGCTCTTCCTTCCTTCTGAAGGCATGCCTCAGCTCCTGCTCGGCCGCGAGAGCGAAGCCGCGGCGATTGTAAAGGCCCGTGAGGTCATCGGTTACCGCCAGGCTGCGGAGGTGCTCTTCCATGTTTTTTTGATCGGTGATGTCCCTGAGCACGATGAGTATCTTTTTCTCCTCATCCTCCGGACCGGAGAGGAGCTTTGTCCTGATGGATCGCCAGAGCAGCGACCCATCGGGGGTGTTCAACTTATACTCGGCTTCCTGGAGCTCCTCGTTCATGGCGACTCTGCCGATATTGGTCCTGGCCCTGTTCTGGTCCTCAGGCAGTATAGCGTCGAAAACGTTCAGCCCATCCATCGATATCCTGCCGCCCATTCCGAAAAACTGCAGCGCCTTCGTGTTGGCCCGTAGTATCTTCCCGTCTGGATGGATGATGATGATAGCGTCGGGAGAATTCTCCCAAAGGGTTTGGAGTATGGTTTCGTTCTCAAAATCAGCTGACTTTTTTTTAACCATAATTTTTCCTTATTTTCCCTGGAGCCGTTTTGGAAACTATAATTCAAATTTCGATAATGCGTCTATAACTTCGATGCCCTATCGCAGATTCGGCAAGCCGTTCAGCGCTCTGGTATGGGGGTATCGCGTCCGCAGTATGTCCAAAGCCGCCGCGGCCTCTTCGGCTTTTCCTTCGCGAAGCAGGGCAAGGGCCTTTATCCTGAAAGCGTCGAAGGCGAGCTTGTTGTCGAAGCGTTCCAGGTTTTCCGCGGTGGCCCAGGGTTCGACGAGGGCGAGGGCTTTTTCCCTCTGCGCCGGCGCCGAAAGATTGAGCCTCCGCGCCTCATCGATATCCCTTGCCAGAGCGGGAAGACCGGCTGAAGTCTGGAGTACCAGGAAGATGGCGGCAAGGGCAAAAGCGGCGAAGGCCAGCCGAAACAGGAGTCTCCAGGGGAAGCGTCGTCCCGGATGAGTTTTCCAGAACAGCAGCGCCGCCGGCAGGCTTAGAAAACTAAGCAGCAGCCCGAGAATTTCCCAGACAGTTCTGCCGTAGATGAGTTCGACATGCCCGGTTTTTGGAATGACCAGCATGAAGCCCGGAGACACCGGATATATTTTTTCGCCGCCGCGGGATTTCCATCCCGGCGCGTAGGAAATCTTGATGTAATGAGGCGTTCCGGGCGAAGCGGTGTCGAAGCGAATCGAAAAATTATCGACATGCTCGCCGCTGATCTGGCTTTTCCCGCCGGAAGGTGTCATCGCGGAGGAGAGGGCCTCCTTGGCGAGAAAGAGATTCCTGTAGTCGTCATAATTCTCCCAGAGGTTCCCTGAGCTTTTTCCCAGCGCTTCGAGCGCCGCGTCGGAGAATTCCGAGCTTACGAAAGGATGGCCGTAGAGTTCGTATTCCCTGAAAAAACGGTAGTAATCGGTCTTGAAACCGCCCGCTCCCGCTTTGACGATGGACAGGGCATTTTCGGGCAAAGCCTCGACATAGCGATCCTGATAATCCAGGAACCTGAACACGGAAAACTTGCCTCTCGCCGAATCCAGGGCGAAAGAAGGATGAGCGGCGAACAAAGGCGTGATCGTCGATGAATGCGTGATGATGTAGCGCGCGTTGAGGAGGGAAAATCGCGCTGACCAGGACTGTGGGTCGATTTCCGAATAGATGCGCTCCATCTCCGGGTCGACGGGATTGGGCGAATATGAACTCTGGAGATAGGTGCTGGCCCTCGCCATCATGCTCGAACCGTAATGGATGCCCTCCGAAGTCGGATGGCCCGTGAAAAGGGGCAGGTTTTCGAAAGCGCGTTCCGACCCGAAATCCTGGTTGTCGCGTTGGTCCTGTTTTTCCCAGAGAAATCGCCCATCGTCGGCTTCGCCTCTGTATCCTTCTCCGAGGGCGCGCATCGCCGGCCATTCCGTCTTGGCTTCGTAGCCTGAATAATTCCAGCGAAACCATCCGGAGGCGTTCCTGGCCATACCGGCCGAGCCAAAGGAAGCCACCGCGGCAAGGGCGAAAACCGCCAGCGAGGGGAGGGCGGATTCTAGGAACTTGAACCTGCCTGTTCCCGCGGTCAGCTGGCCTGGAATTCCCATCCTCGACAGGAGACTTTCGCAGAGGATGGAAGCGCCCAGGGCGCAGAGCAGAAGGGCCGAAGGAATGAAACGTATGTCAGGCATCCCCAGGCCGGGCGCCACATAGAAAAGGAAGGCGCAGGCCGCCAGGCCATAGAGGATTACGGCCAGGAAGCGGCGTTCGTCGCGGGTGATCTTCTTGGATAGCGAGACGCCCAGAAAGACGAGCGCGAGGGAAACCCAAACCCAGGCGAGCGTCTGCCTGGCGAAGTCCTTGAACGAGGAAAAGCGCCAGATGATGCTGATCGGCTGCGCCCAGGTTCTGGTCGCGGCCATCGGGAGCAGCCAGAACGACATCAGGAGGAAGGCGATCGCGTAGGTCGCCGCTATTCTGAGCGTGGTTCCCGCGTCTTCGCGGGCGGTTTCCGATTCGCGCGTACGAGTCTTCTTCTTTTTGAGGAGTTTCGGCAGCATCGTGAAGGCTGGAAAGAAGGGCAGGAAAAACGCCGGCATGAAAACGAAAAAGTGCGAGAGCCCGATGAGACCGAGCAGTATGCCGGAAAGGATTCCCCTGCGATGGCGGCGCATGTCGGCGACGACAGAGGCAACGAGGAGAGGCAATATGGCGATCGCCCAGGAAAAGCAGAATTCCCCCGCGAAGGTGGAGAGCCAGTTGCCGCCGAAGATGGAATAGGATTCGTTGAACAGAAAAAGCAGGCTCGAAGCCGAGGCCAGGGCTCCGGCTCTCTTTCGTCCCGAGATGGAAGACGCGGCTATGAACATCGTCAGGGGAAGGGCGAAGCCGCCCGCGACCGTCGCGATTTTCAGCGCCACGGTGAGGGGGAGGACGAAACCCAGGAGAGCCGCGGAGAAGAAGGGAAGGATGAAATAATGCTGTCCCTCGAGATAGCCGAAGAAATTACCCTGGCTGAATCCAAATAGCCTTCCCTTGGGCAGGAAATCGTTCTTTAGCGTCGAGAGCACCTGGAACCAGGATGCGCTGTCCCCTCCCGTGATTATCGTATCGGAAAACAGCAGCCTCATATCGAAGCGGGAAACCAGCACGGCGTAGACGAGAATGAGTGCGAGTCCCGAGAGGACAGCTTCGGCGAGATCGTTGGCCGGCGGCCTGACGAGCGAAGGAGAGGGAGCCGGTGTTCGGTTGTTTTTTCTCATGGATCGCGATTACCTGGCCAGAAGAACGATGGCCGCTATGCCCAGGGCTATTCCGGCTCCCCTCCGGGCCGTCATTTCCTCGCCGAAGAGCAGCGTTCCGGCCAGAACCACGATGAGGGCCACGGCGCTCGTCATGATGGGGCTGATCCTGCTCAGGTCTTCCTTGCGAAGAAGGAAGGAATAGATCAGGAAGGAGGCGCCGTACATCGCGGCTCCGGCGGCGGTGACGGCCAACCATCGGCCTCCCCACGCGACGAAACGGGCCGAGTATTTGAGCGCGATCTGCGCCAGGGCCGAGAAGGAAACGCCAGTTATCAACAGCAGGATATTCATGTCTGGTCTCCGCTGTCTTCACGGCAGGGGCTCGGGGACGCTTCCTTGACGACATAGTGCGGCCTGCCTTTTGTTTCCATGAAGAGCTTGCCCAGGTATTCGCCGATGATGCCCAAGGATATAAGCTGGATTCCCCCAATGATGAGGATGCTTATGAGAATGCTGGTCCAGCCTTCCACGGTCTTGTTCGTAGTTAGGCGGATGACGAGGGCATAGAGCGCGTAAGCGAACCCTAGGCCCGAGATTAATGCGCCGGCGACGGATGTGAGCCTTAGGGGTTTGACGCTGAAGGACGTTATGCCGTCGAGGGCGAGGGAGAGCATCTTCGAAAGTGTGTATTTTGTTTCCCCGCTTCGCCTGCGGTCGGGGGTATAGGAGATTTCGGTGGAAGGCAGGCCGGTCCAGGGAATGGCGCCTCTCAGGAAAAGGTTATGTTCTTTCATGGACAGAAGCAGGTCTCTCGCTCTCCGCGAAACCAGTCTGAAGTCGGCCGATCCCGGTTCAAGCTTGGTGTCGCTCAACTTGTTGATCAGGGAATAGAACAGGCGCGACGTTAGCCGCTTTACTAGCGGTGTGCGCTCCCGAGAGCCACGCGCGGCCGCGTTCGGCTCGACGCGTTTCGTGGAGACTATGTCGAAACCGCGCTCGTATTCGGCGATCAGCGCGGGCACCAGCGAGGGCGGGTGCTGGAAATCGCCGTCCATCATCACGACGCATTCGCCCTGTGCCGCTTCGAGGCCGGCGCGCAGGGCGGCCTGATGGCCGAAGTTGCGGCTGAAGCTGATGTAGCGGACGCGCTGGTTTTTACGGGCCAAGCCTCGGAGGATGAAAAGGCTCCGATCGCCGCTTCCGTCATCGACGAAAATGAGCTCGTAGTCGCCCGCGGCTATGGGCGGGCAACCTTCGCATCCCGCCGCGAGCGCCGCGTCCAGGGCTTCGGCCAGGGCCCCGGCTAAGGCCTCGATATTACCTTCCTCGTTGAAAACCGGTATGACGACCGAAACCTGAATGGGAGCTTTCATCATGGAACTTCATCCGCGATCGTAATGGGGCATTACCTCGGGCAGAGGTATGGATATCTCAACAAGGCCGCCGATTTTTCCGTCTTTTTCCCAGGGCGCCTGCCAGATGAGTTTCTTCACGCCATTCTTGGAGATGGTATAGACGTTAGGCTGTCCGGAAGCGAGAATTTCCCTCATTTTTTTCACCGACTGAGGCTTATGGCAGTCGACGAGGCTGCTTCCGACGAGAGGTCCCGATTCTTTTCCCCCGAAGGTGAGCCTGGATTTTTCATTCATATAGAGAAGCCTGAGATCCGCATCGCAGACCGTGACGGCGGCGTCTATCGAACCGATCGCTTCGCTTAAGCTGGCTGGCAATTTTTCCATGTGACCATCCTAACGCATCGAATGGGACTTCGCAACATCGAAGTAGGGATTCGCGGCCGACGCGCCGCGTAGAACCGCTTGATGTGCCGGCCCGGCTTCGGTACCATCAATCCTTCAGGAGGCCTTTATGGTGGCTGGCGACGGTTCGGGCGCTCTCTCATGGAAAAAGCTTTCCAAAGAGGAAATCTACAGAGGGGCGGTGTTCACGGTATTCGAGCAGACCAGCTCCGGGCCGGAAGGCAGAAAAGGCACTTTTCAGGTGCTCGAGGCCAGGGATTGGGCCGTCGTCGTGCCGCTGTTGAGAAAGGGGCAGGAAGCCCAATTCCTGATGGTGCGGCAGTACCGGCATGGTTCGGACGAGTCGAGCCTGGAATTCCCCGGCGGGGTCATCGAAGAGGGAGAAGCCCCCGAGAAGGCGGCCGCCAGGGAGTTGGCCGAGGAAACAGGATGGATTCCCTCCGTTCTTCTCCATGCGGGCACGGTTTTTCCCAACCCGGCCATTCAATCCAACCGCTTTCATGTCTATCTCGCCCTCGATCCCTACCCGGCGGTCGACCGGAACCTGGACGAAGACGAGGTCGTGGACGCCCTCCTCATGCCCGCGAAAGCCGTTCATGACGGAATGGGCGAGGGGGAATTGAGTCACGCCCTCATGGCGACAGCCCTCTTCCTAGCGGAAAAATGCCTTCGCAGGCAGGGCATAGCCGCGTATTGAGATTCTGGCTTTTCAGCGGGCTTCGAAACCCTATCAGCGGACTTCTTTAAGGACTTTTTCGTGCATACGATAGAGGACCAAGCTCAGGACGGCGAATAGGCTGAAAATCGCGAATAGCCAGCGATACCCCACCGCTTCCACCACAAGGCCTCCGAAGGCGCTGCCGATGAAGGCCGGCAGTCCCATCCCGATTCCCAGAAGCAGGGCCATGCCTGTCGTCCTCTCCCCCGGCGGGGTTTTGAGATTGACGAAGACGATGGAGGCGGGCTGGAAGAGTCCGTAACAGATGGAATGCAGGAGCTGGCCGGCGATGACGCCCAGCCGGCTCGGAAAAATCGCGTAGATCAGGAGTCGGACGACGATGGCCGCCGACGCGAGGCTTATCACCTGCATCGGGCTTTTCTTTCGCATGAATTTCCATGAAAGGATCATCATCGGAATCTCGACGATGGCGGCCAGCGCCGACATGGCCCCGATAGCGTGCCACTCGAGGGATTCCATGAGGTACAGCGAGAAAAACGAATTGATGGAAGCCATCGCGAGCCTGCCCAGGGCGATGACGCCCAGGCCGATCAGGAAGGTGGAATCGATCCAGGCTAGGTTGAGCCCCGCTTTTTTCTCCGTCTTTTGTCCCCCGCCCGATTCGGGAAGCCAGTAGAGGCTGATGAGGAATACTATAGCCAGCGATGCCATGACGATGGCCATCACGGCGGGCGATTGGGCGTCGAAGCCAGGGATTATCTGCAGGCACAAGGTGACGAGGACGAAGCCGACGGAGCCAAGACCGCGCAGCGTTCCATAGGTGGAGGTTTTTCGCCCCATGGCGCGTTCCCGCTCCAGGGCTATGAGGATCGAAGTGTCCATGACGGGGACCGGGGTTTTAAGCCCAAGGGAGAGCAGGCTGAGGCTTAGAATCGTTCCCAGGGGGGATTTGACCGTCACCAGCAGGAAGCTCCCCATGATGATAATGGCGCTCGATCCGATGAGAAAGGGATTGAAGCGGCCCATGGCGTCGGCTTTTCTCGCGAGAACGATGGGGCCGAGAATGCCAACGAGTTCGAATATTCCGAGCAAAATGCCGACGGAGGCCGGGCTGTAGCCAATCCTCCTGAGCATGATCTGCAGATATGGCGAGGAAATTCCATAGATGGCGAAGAACAGGAAATAGCTGAAGCCGAACTTGAAGCCCGTTTGTCCGGTTCTTTCGGAAATTGTCATATCGTTTCAAGAATAAAAGTTTGCGCCTCGAGCGTCAATCACGACAAGGGCGGGAAGGTTCTTCAGGCGCACCGCCCGGACGGCCTCCATGCCGAGATCGGCATGGTCTATGATCCTGCTTTCCACGACATGGTCCCTGGCCATGATGGCCGCGGCCCCTCCCACGCAGGCGAGGTATATCCCATTCGCGCCGGCTATGGCCGCGGCGGCTTCCTTGCCCCGCGCGCCTTTGGCGATGGTGACGAGGGACGCTCCCTTTTTCATGAAAGGTTCGAGGTAGCTGTCCATCCGGGAGGCTGTCGTCGGACCGAAGGAACCCGTGACGGCGCCTGGCGCCGGATCGGTCGGCCCCGCGTAGAAGATCGGGTGATCCGTAAAGTAGGCGGGCATGGGCTGGCCGTCCCGCAGCAGGGCCGCCACTCTCGCGTGGGCCAGGTCGCGGGCCACCGTCACGGTTCCCGAAAGGGACACCGCGGCGCCGGCATCCAAACGGCGCAGCTTTTCCATCCATTTCGGGGCGGGAGCGTCGAGGTCCACTTCCACGGCATCGGGCAGGACGGCGCTTTCTCGGGGCAGAAGCCGCCCCGGATCGTCTTCCATTTTTTCGATATGCCAGCCGCTTTCGTCCACGAAAGCCCGCGCCTTTCGGTGCGCCGAACAGGATACGCCGATGGCGAGGGGGAGGTTCGCGGCATGGCGGGAAAGGCGTATGAAACGCGTCTCGAGGGCGAGATGCCTGCCTCCCCACTGCGCCCCGGTGCCGGATTCGGCGGCTATTCTCGCGACGATATCTTCCCATTCGGCGCTCCGCAGGGGGGATCCGTCGGCCTCCGCACTTCCCGGAAGTCCGTCGAGCAGCCCGAAGGCGGCCAGTTCCATCGCGTAAAGGGCCTGGGAGCCAGAAGCCCCGCCCAGGACAGCGGCGATCGTGTAGGGAGGGCAGGCCGAGGCGCCCAGGGCCTTGATCCTGGCCGTCAGAACCGCCTCGAGCGCTTCCTTGCGCAAAATCGCGGGACTTTCCATGCTCAAGGAAGTCCTGCTCGTCGAGCCGCCGCCCTTGGCGGCGAAAAGGAATCGGTACGCGGAGCCGGGTGCGGCGCGCAGGTCCACGAGGGCGGGTAGATTGTCCTTGGTGTTTTTTTCCGCGAGGACGGATTCCGGTCCCTGCTGGGATTTCCGCAAGCGTCGTTCCGCGTATGCCTCGGCGGCGCCGCGGGCCAGAGTTGCCGCGTCATCGTCATCCGGCGCGGCCTTGGACGCGTCATCGGGCGACATTTCGATCCCCGCCCCCTTCCAGCCGTAGATGAGGGCCGTGCCCGTGTCCTGGCACATCGGCAGCAGGCCCTCGGCCGCTATGGCGGCGTTCCTGAGAAGCATTTCCACGACGAATTTCTCGTTCGGCGAGGCATCCTCATCCCTGAGGATGGCGGCCAGAAGCTCCAGATGTCCCCGGGGATACTTGAACGCGATCTCTGAAAAGGCGGTTCGCGAAAGCGCGGCCAGGCTCTCCGAATCGACGATGAGGCGTCCCGAGTCCCAATGAGGCGGGGGAAGATCTAGTTTTTTATACAGATCCGCGCTTCCGAAATCCAGGAAGCGGCCCAAGTCGCTGTGGCTCATCGCGGCATCTTCTCTGTAGGTTTCTTCTCCGCCGGCTTCTTCTCCGCCGGCTTCTTCTCGCCCGGTTTTCTCGCCAGGACCCTGCCGACGGCGATCGCGTGGGAGGGGCAGACCTCGTGGCAGCAGAAGCAGGTTATGCAGGCGCCATCGTCTATGCGGATCTGATGTTGTCCCTTCGCGTTTTTCCCGAGCTCGAGGGCTTTTGCCGGGCATATCTTGACGCAGGCTTTGCAGCCCGTGCATTTTTCCGGAAGGAAAATCGGCCTGTTGGAGACAATCCGCATCAGGGCTTTCCAGAGAAAGGCGGGCATCTTGATCACGTCGGGCGTCGCCGATCCTCCGTAGGGGAGGAGTCTGAAATTCTTCGCGGCCACGTCGGCCACGGCGCGCGGGCCTACCTCGATTTGCGGCGCCGCCGGGTCGCGTCCGCTTCGTCCTATCGCGTCGATAAGGTAAGGAATCCTTGAAGGGTCGTATCCTATGCATCGCGCCGCTGTCCAATCGAGCGCCGCCATGTCGCCCGAAGCGAGGACGAGCCCCAGGGGGAAGGGGTAGCCGGCGCCCGGTCCTTCCCCTTCCATCGCGACGATTCCATCCATGAAACTGAAACAGTTTGGTACTGACAGCGCGAGGTCGACCAGCATGGTTCCGAATTTCGCCTTGTCGGCGAAATGCAGATGCATCCTGCTCTTGCCGAGGCCGGGAATGAGGCCGAAGAGGTTTTTCATGGCTCCGGTGTAGTTCATGAGCCTATGCGTTTTAAGCTTGGGAAGGTTCACGACAAGGTCGCATTCGTCGAGGACCGAAGCTAGGGTGAAGTTTTTTATGAGCCGCGCCTCAGGCGCCGTCCTGGGCTTGCCCGGCAGGAAATCGACCCATTCGGCGCCGTTTCCGATCGCCGCGTCGTAGATGCCCGCCGCTTTTCCCGCGGACAATCCGCTCTGGAAACCCGGCGAATCGCCCACCATGACGCGCGACGCTCCTCGCGCCTTGAGAAAACGCAGGACGGCGGCCACGAATTCCGGGTGCGTCGTCACCGCCGTGTCCGCGGAAGCTGCCTTCAGAAGGTTGGGCTTGACCAGAATCCGCTTTCCCCTGACCTCCGGAAAACCGGCGTAGTCGGCGGCCTTGAGGATAACCTCGTCGAGGGCGGCCGGATCGTAGCCGGCACAGGCAAAAAGACCGACCCTGCCCGTGGGGTCGGTTCCGCCCTCTGGCGTATCGGCGCCGCTCACCAGGCTACCCCGAATCCGATGCTCGCGGCGGGATCGACCAGGCCGGGTTCGAAGGTTCCAGAAAGCCTGAACAGCATGGTGAAGGGAAGGTTCTCGAAGAGCGTCCTCGCCTCAGCCGCCGCGTAGAGAGGATTGGCGGGGCTCATGAAAGCCGATGCCCCAAAGTTCCCCTGGGCGGAAAGCCCCGCGCTCAGTCCGGCGCTTTCATACCAGAAGGCAGCGCCGACCCGAGCCGCGAAGCTTTCGTTCCTGAGGTCCAATACGACGCCAGGCGCTATTCCTAAACGCAAGTTTCCCATGTCGAGGGCTATGGGAAGCGCTAGTTCCGCTTCCGACGCCGAGCCCGGATAGGAGGGAACCGTCGCGCTGCTCCATGCGACGCGGCCCAGAATCCCCAGGTCGGCCCCAGGGAATTTCCCTATGCTGCTCAGAATGCTGCCCGCCACGGCGCCGCCGGGGGCCGCGTCGAAGATGCCTTCCACAGCCAGCATGGTCGAGTCGCCGATTTTAAACCCCAGGGAGACAGAGGCGCCGCCGGGGAAGCACCCCACCAGCTCGACGCTGCCCGGAAGGAGTTCCCGTACCTTGGGATCGGCAAAATAGAGGAGGCCCGGCCTCGCGGCCGAAGTCCCCGAAGGCAGGATCGTGAGCGAGGAATCGATGGTCACCGTCGTCGAAAGGCTGATAGGCAGTCCGGGATCTGAATCAGCCTGCCCGCCTCTATCCAGCGTTAGGAATGGCTGCGCCTGGCCTTCGGCAGGGGGAAGCGACCAGAGGGAAAGGATGACTTTGTAGTCGCCGTCTGCCAGGGCTCGGCCCGACTCATCCCTTCCGTCCCAGAGGAGGCGCTGGAACCAGGTCCTGAAAACGGGCAGCTCCACCTCGTGGACGGAGTTGTCTTGGGCATCCAGCACCTTAATGGAACCATAGCCCGGCGCCGACACCGTGAAGCTCAAGGCGCTGCGATCGTATAATCCCCTGTTGGCCGGATTGAATCGCTCCGGTCTCGCTCCGAAGGCGCTGATCTCGAAAACCGAAGGCGACAACTCGATGTTCAGCGTGGATGTCCTCTGCCAGAAAATGACGATCGGGAGTTTTTCTTCGTCGTATCCGAATTTCTTGACCGACACGTTGTATCTGCCCACGGGGATTTCCGCGATCGGGCCATTGACCTTGGATCCGTCGACATAGACGCTCGCGTCGTAGGGGAATACGTCTATCGAGAGGTAGCCCGTATGGTCCTCAAGCGTTATATGGATGGTGTATTTCGTGTTTTCCTGGGCAGTGAAGGAATACTGCGCAGGATAATGGTCGATGGCCGATACCGAGATGATGTGATGGCCGGGAGAAAGGCTTCCTGTCCAGGTCGAATAACTCGAGCTTCCTCCGTCCACCGCTATATACGCGCCGCTCGGCGTCCCGCGTATGACGACCTGCGCCGCGCCCGGGCTGATGACGTTCTCGCTGTTGATCGAGATGGAAGCCGAGTCGACGCCTATAGCCGAAATCCCGCCCAAAACGCAGAAAGAGAAGGCCACGAGGGCCAGAATTGATTTGCATCTCATGATAAGGCAACAGTATCGCCATAGGGGCTTCAGGGGCAAGATGGAGCCGGAAAAAAGTGATTGCAAACCGCCAGAACTGCCGGTATAATGCCTCAATCCTCGATATTGCGGAGCATTGGGTGCGGAGACGATTCAAGCGAGTGAACAACGAAATTCTTCTGCTTCTGGTGAGCGGCCCTTCGCTGCGAAAAACCATCCTGACGGTCATTTGCCTCATCACGCTTCTGGGCTCCAGCTTCAGGCCTATGCCCGGCCCCGGTTACGCCAAGGGCAGCATAGACTCCCTCGACGCCGACATCCTGCTTTCGGAGTCAGATCCCGAGGCTGAGGACCAGGGCCTTTACTATTCGGTATATCAGGTGCAAAAAGGCGATACGGTATCCGGCATCGCCGAATCCTATGATGTCACGGTGGACACCATCCTGAGCGCGAACAACATCATGTCAGCGCGCGCCCTGCGCCCCGAACAGCTGCTCAAGATCCCGAGCATGGCCGGTATCATCTACAGCGCCACGAAGGGCGACACCGTGGACTCCATCGCGACGAAATACCAGATTTCGGCCGACAGGCTCATCGAAACCAATGGTCTTCTGTCCACCGAGCTGAATGCGGGCAAGGCTCTTTTCCTGCCCGATGTCAAGCTTCCTTCGGCAGTCCTGAGGGAGATTTCCGGCGATTTGTTCCATTGGCCGGTCAGGGGCGTCATCACTTCCTGGTACTCCTGGAGAAGGGATCCTTTCTCCGGACGCAAATCCTTCCATAATGGCCTCGATATCGGCGTTCCCATGGGCACGCGCATCGCGGCGGCCATGGAAGGCACGGTGAGCGAGACGGGGTATTCGCCCATAATGGGCAAGTATGTCATTCTCCGGCATCCCGGCGGCTGGAAGACGCTCTACGCGCACATGTCGGCCATTTCCGTCCAGGAGGGAGAGTATCTCTCTCAGGGCGGCAGGGTGGGCTTGTCGGGGAATACGGGCTACAGCACGGGACCCCATGTGCATTTCTCGGTCTACAAAAACGGAAAAACGGTGAATCCGGCCAATGTGCTCCAGTAAATTTCGGGTGCCTGACCACTTATTTACGATGAGACGAATTTCTGCTACATTCATGCTATATGAGAGAACTGCATGGCATAGCGGCATCGCCGGGCACGGCCTTCGCGCCCGTCTTCATCTTCTACGATGATTACAACGCGTCCATACCTTCGTATTCCATCGCCCACGAGGATATAGAACCTGAGTTCTCTCGCTTCGCCGAAGCCGTGGTTCAAGCCAAGCAGGAAGTCGGCGCGCTCCGCGAAAAGGCCCTGAAAGAAGCCGGCGAGGAACAGGCCGCGATTTTCGACGCCCACCTCATGATGCTCGACGACCCCGAAGTCGCGTCGAGCGTGAGAAATAATCTTGGCGATTCGCTGCTCAACGTGGAGAGCATCGTTTTTACCCTGGAACAGCAGATGATCGATCAGCTTTCGGCCTCCCAGGACCCTTACATCCAGGAGCGGGTTTCGGACGTTCACGATGTCGTCAGGAGGATTCTGGGACATCTCCTCCATAGGGAAAGATTCAGCCTTGCCGATATAGACAGGGATGTCATTGTCATTGCCAAAGACCTTCTTCCCTCCGACATGGTGGGAATGGCCCGCACCCATATCAAGGCGATCGCCACCGAAGCGGGAGGAAGGACGAGCCACGCGGCCATTCTCGCGCGGGCCTTCCAGATACCGGCGGTTCTCGGCATAGGATCCTTCATGGCGGACGTGAAGGCGGGGATTCCCTTCATCGTCGACGGCGATCGCGGCATCGTCGTGGTGGATCCCGATGAAGCCGCGCTGAAAAAAGAAAGAGCCGCGCAGAATCTCAGATTGATCAGGGAAAAAGAATTCGCCGGCATAAGGGATGTTCCCGCCACCACCAGGGATGGCGTCCGAATCCTCCTCATGGCGAACCTTGAGGTGCCCGATGAGGTGGAGTCCGTGGTGGAGCACAACGCGGACGGCGTCGGGCTTTTTCGCTCGGAATTCCTTTTCCTCGGCGGACATGTGCCCGGCGAGGAAGCCCAGTACAAGGCATACAAGAATGTCGTCGAGGGGATGCGCGGCAAACCGGTCACTATCCGCACCCTTGATATAGGCGGAGACAAGGTGCTTCCCGAACTCGGGGCGCAGGATGAGAAGAATCCCCTTCTCGGATGGAGGGCCATACGATTCTGCCTGAGCAAGACGGAAATTTTCCGCACCCAGCTCAGGGCCATCCTGAGAGCGAGCTTCTTCGGCGACGTACGCATCATGTTCCCCATGATCAGCACGATGGAAGAGCTCATCCAGGCGCGGGGCATCCTCGAAGAGGCGCGGCTAGAATGTAGGACCCGCGGCTATGCCGTTCCGGATCATATCAAGGCCGGCATAATGATCGAGGTCCCCTCGGCCGCCATCTGCTCCGATGTCCTGTCGAGAAGCGCCGATTTTTTCTCGATAGGCACCAACGACCTTACCCAATACACGATGGCCGTCGATCGCGGAAACGAAAAAGTCGCCTACCTGCACGATCCCTACAATCCCGCTGTCCTGCGTCTCATAAAGATGACCATCGACGCCGCCAGACGGGCCAAGATCGACGTGAGTCTCTGCGGCGAGATGGGCGCCGACCCCTCGGCCGCCATTCTTCTCGTCGGCATGGGATTGCGAGAGCTTTCAATGTCGGCGGTATCCATACCGGCCGTGAAGAGCTTCCTCATGTCGCAGAAGCTCGAGGACGCGGAAGCCATGGCCGCGGCGGTGATGAAAATGACAAGTTCCTCAGAGGTAACGACTTATATCGCCAACCGATTCAAACGATAGGATGATCATGAAAAAAAATTCGGAAGAAAACGAGAAAAAAGCGAAGGTCACGCAAAATTCAGTCTCCCAGGACAATGATGCCGTCGACGAACCGGAAAAACTCGTCCGCTATGAAAACCTCCCCCTTGTCGCCCTGGTGGGAAGACCGAATGTAGGCAAGTCCACGCTGTTCAACCGTCTTCTTCACAAGAGAAGGGCGATAACCGATCCGACCCCCGGCGTCACGAGAGATCCCATCGAGGAGGAGTTCCTCCTGCCCGATACGGACCTGCGCTGCCGGCTGGCCGATACGGGCGGATTCAAGCTGGAGAGGGAAGGCCTGGACGATCTTGTCGTGGCGAGAACCCTGTCCATTCTTTCGCGGGCCGACCTCATCCTGTTTATCGTCGACGCCACCGAGATAACGCCCGAGGATGAGGAATTCGCCGAACTGCTGCGTCCCATGACCAAGAAGCTGGTCCTTGTCGTCAACAAGGCGGACAGCGCCGAGCGCGACGCCCTGGTCTGGTCCCACATGCGATGGGGATTCCCGGACGTCCTCTTCATCTCGGCGGAGCACAATCGCCATATCGACGAACTCGTCGACATGATCCGTACGCATCTGGATTTCACCGGCGTCAGAGCCGTCGATTTCGAGCGCGCCGACATCAGGATCGCGATCATGGGCAAGCCCAACACGGGCAAGTCCAGCCTCCTCAACCTCCTTCTCGGCGAAGAGAAAAGCATCGTCAGCGATGTGCCCGGGACGACGAGAGACATCGTCGAGGGCCGCCTGACCTGGAAGGGAAGGGGAATCCTCGTCCTCGACACAGCCGGGATACGACGCAAGAAGAAGGTGACGGACAACGTCGAATACTATTCGGTCACGCGATCGATCTCCGTCGTCGAGCGGGCCGATATCGTCCTCCTCATGATCGACGCGAAAGAAGGCCTCACCGACCAGGACAAGAAAATCGCCGCCTTCGCCGTGGACGAAGGCAGGGGCGTCATTTTCGTCCTCAATAAATGGGACCTCATGCCCGATGTAAAGAACACCTTCGAAGCCACGAAGGACAAGATCCGCTGGTTCTTCGGCCAGATGGCCTACGCGCCCATCGTCGCCATTTCGGCGAAGGAAGGTGTCGGGCTGGACAAGATGATGAACACCGTCATCTCGATGTATTCGAAGCTGACGAAACGCATCGAAACCTCCAAGCTGAACAAGGCGGTGGGAACCTGGATCGATTCGAATCCCCCGCCTATCGGCCTGCGCACCAAATTCAAGCTGCGTTACGCGGTCCAGACCAGCCTCAATCCGCAGAAATTCTGTTTCTTCGTGACGAGACCCGATCTCGTCCCCGATTCCTACATTTCTTTCCTCAAGAACAAAGTGAGGGAAGAGTTCTCCCTCGATACCATCCCCGTGAAGCTGGATCTCAAGGCTTCGCGCAAGGATTGGAACGACCGAAAGAAAGCATGACGAGTTACAGCACCGGAGAAGTGGAGGCGATGCTCGATCTTCCCGCTTCCACCCTGAGATTCTGGGAGAAGGAAGTGCCATTCCTCGCCCCGAGAAAAGATGTCTTCGGGCGGCGCGTCTATACGCCCCTGGACCTCTGCGTGCTGTCCCGCCTTAAATACCTTGCCTTCGATCGCAGACTGGGACTCAAGGCCGCCTGCCGCTTCATGGAAACTGAGCTGATGCTGGGCGACCATTCGCTCAAGGCCGATATCATCGAGCTGAAAACCACGCTCTTTACCCTTTCTTCCGAACTTAAGTCCCTGAAAGCGAATCCCTTCCTCGGCAGAGCGGGGAAAGAACCGGCGCGGGAAGGAATTGAAAACAATGATGCAGACAACGAGAAGCCTTTGTGATTTCCTGGACGCTTCGCCTACCTCCTTCCACGCCGCCGACAACATAAAGGCATTTCTTTCAGCCCACGGCGCCATAGCCCTGGAGGAGAGGGAATCCTGGAATCTTGAGCCCGGAGCCGCTTATTACCTGGAACGCGGTTCCTCGGCGATTATCGCTTTCAGGCCTGGCCTGCAGCCCATGGGAAGGTCGGGTTACATCCTCGCCGGAGCCCACACGGACAGCCCCTGTCTCAAGGTGCGGCCCGATACCGAGAAAAACGGCAGGTCCATGCTGAGAATCGCCGTCGATGTCTACGGCGGGGCCATCCTGTCGGGATGGCTGGACAGGCCGCTCGCCCTCGCGGGGAGCGTGGTCATACGCGACGGCGAAGGGATAAAGGAGATGCTGTACAATTCTGGCAGGGCTGTCGGCGTCATTCCCAATCTCCCCATCCATCTCAACCGCGAAATCAACAAGGGCATGGAATACAACGCCCACCAGCACCTGCCCGTGCTCGTGGAGGTGGCTTCGGCCGCCGATGAGACCGGAGAAAGCCCGGGAGAGGACCCGTCCTGGCTTAAGCGGAGGATTGCCGCCGATCTGGGCATTCCGGCCGCCGGCATAGTCGCTATGGATCTGTCCTTCTACGACAGCCAGAAAGCCTCCGTTTTCGGAAGCGATGAAAAGGGCGAACTCATCAACGCCTCTCGCCTGGACGATCTGGCGGGATGCCATGCCATCCTGGAAGCCTTCACATCGGCGAAACCAGGTCCCATGACGCAGATCGCCTGCTTCCTCGATGCCGAGGAGATTGGATCCATGACGGCCCTGGGGGCCAATTCCAGCTTCATGCGCGACGTTCTCGCCAGGATCAATATCGCTATGAAGGGAGCGGCTGAGGACTTCTACAAGGCCGGAGCCCGCTCTCTCTGCCTATCGGTCGATGCAGCCCAGGCCTGGAATCCCGCCTATACCGAAAAATTCGACGAAGCCTATTCGCCGCTCCTGGGGAAGGGTCCGGCCGTCAAGATGAACGTCAACCAGCGCTATGCCACCGATATGGTTACCGAATCGGTATTCAAGCTTCTCTGCGATCAAGCCTCCCTGCCCTGGCAGAAATACATGTCCCGCGCCGATATCCAGCCCGGGACGACCATCGGTCCTATGTCGGCCTCGCGCCTGGGCATCCGCGCCATGGATATCGGCCACCCCCTGCTTGCCATGCACGCGGTGCGGGAAACCATCGAGGGAGCGGACCATAGGGCGATGATCGCCCTGCTCAGGGAATTCTTCAGGGGGATGTCGGTTTTCTGAAAATTCATATCCTTACGCGCTTCCGATAGGCTGACTTCATCGGAACCTGGAATTTTTCCGAAGCAAGAAAAAGGGCTGTCCGCGCGGACAGCCCTTTTTGTTTGAATCGCTATCGGGCGGTCGTTCGTTCGGCCGCCCGATTTTTTATCCCCTATTTTCTCGGAAGGGGATTATAGGACTTTTTCGGGTCCCAAGTGCCGGAGCGGGTTTCGCCCTTTATGCTGGGGATCTGGAGAACCTGATTCGGGAATATGAGGTTGGGGTTGGAAGGATCCCTGAAGGTCTTCTTGTTCGCCTCATAAAGAACCGGCCACTTGAGAGGGTTGTTGTAGATGAAGGGGTACTCCGCGATTCTCCACAGGCAGTCCCTGCGTTCGGGGATAAGCCGCACGACGTAGGTGGCGGGGAGGGGAGCGAATTCCGCGATGCCGGAGAAAGTTTCGGAAGCGGCCCGGGCTTTGGCCGAGGCGTTGGCATAGTCTTCCGCATTGAAGGCTACCTTGGCGGAATCGAGCTCGATGGCGCCCTTCGCGAGAAGTTCAGGGTAGTTGTTCTGGGCATTCTTGGAAACCGACCAGTCATACTTGCCCTGGGCGTTTTCGATGTCGGTCAGCGCGGCGGCTTTGGCGGCCGCTATGGCTGCGGCCTTGGCCGCTTCGGCGTCCTTGGCTTTTTTCGCGGCGGCGGCTTCCCTGTCGGCGAGCACCTGCTTCTGGAAATCGTCCGACAGCGTGGTGGATACTTCGCCGGCCAGATCCTTCGCGGGAACGTATTTCTCATTCGCGTAGGCCATCTCGGCTGCCTTCATGGCGGCGTCGGCTTGCTTGTACTGCGCAGGATAGTCGGCCTTGATCTCGTTGTTCTCGGCCCAGGCCATGCGCGTCCTGGCGTCGGCCATGGCGGGATCGGCTTCCGCTTTCTCGGCGGCCAGTCTGGCTTTTTCTTCCTCGGCGGCCTTTTTCTCGGCCATCACCGCATTCTGGAAATCATCGGAAAGGATGGAGGAAACTTCCTTGGCCTTTCCGGTGGCCGTATCATAGTCTTCCTTGCCGTAGGAAACGAATGCGTCGACCATGGCTTTGGACGCGCCCTGGTACTCGTTGGGATACTCTTCTTTTATGCCGTTCTCGTTGGCCCAGGCCATTCTGTTCTGAGCGTCGGCCATGGCGCTATCGGTGGCCACTTTCTCGGCGGCAAGTCTGGCCCTCTCAGCTTCGATTCTGGCCTTTTCGGCTTCGATGCTGGCCTTTTCGGCGGCGGCTGCGTCCCTGTCGGCGAGCACCTGCTTCTGGAAATCATCCGATAGCGTGGTGGACACTTCGCCGGCCAGATCCTTCGCGGGAACGTATTTCTCATTCGCGTAGGCCATCTCGGCGGCTTTCATAGCGGCGTCGGATTGCTTGTACTGCTCGGGATAGTCGGCCTTGATCTCGTTGTTCTCGGCCCAGGCCATGCGCGTCCTGGCGTCGGCCATGGCGGGATCGGCTTCCGCTTTCTCGGCGGCCAGTCTGGCCTTTTCGGCTTCGATGCTGGCCTTTTCGGCGGCGGCTGCGTCCCTGTCGGCGAGCACCTGCTTCTGGAAGTCGTCGGACAGCGTGGTGGACACTTCGCCGGCCAGATCCTTCGCGGGAACGTATTTCTCGTTCGCGTAGGCCATCTCGGCTGCCTTCATGGCGGCGTCGGCTTGCTTGTACTGCTCGGGATAGTCGGCCTTGATCTCGTTGTTCTCCGCCCAGGCCATTCGCGTCCTGGCGTCGGCCATGGCGGGATCGGTCAGGGCTTTCGCGTCCTGCAGAGCCTTGGCTTCGGCTTCGGCGGCCTTCTTCTGCTCGCTGTCGATATAGTTATCCGACATGACGGCGTAGTTGACCGCTTCGTTGGCGTTGACCGTGGAATCGGCGAAAAGCATCTCCTCGGACTGGGCCTTGGCGTTTTCCAGATAAGACTTGGCTTCAGGCAGGTATACGTTGCCTTCGATTCCCGAAGCGTCGGATTTCTGCTCACTGGCCAAAACGGCTGCCTCGGCCGTCGCTATGGCTCCCTCGTTCTCCGACTGCAGGCTCATCGCTGCATCGTAGGCGCCGCCATAGGCTTCGGTCGCGTCGCCGAACCAGAGGTAGGCGCTTTCATAGTCTCCCTTTTCCTGGTTGGCCATCGCTTCGCTCAGAATGTCGTTGGCGGAAGAATACTGTTCCGGGGCATTGACGTCGGCCTTGATGGAAAGGGCTTTTTCCTGTGCCTGAAGGGCGCTGTCCTTTCCTTCGAAAGACTTGTACTCGGCGCCGGTGGCGGCGACGAATTCGTAGTAATCATTGGCTTCCCTCAAGGTCTGGGCGCCGGCTTTCAGGTCTTCGAGCGAGCCGGAGGTCCAAAGTTCCTCTTCAGCCTTGTATTTGTTTTCGGCGATCTGGAAGTTGCTGTCAGCGTATTTCGCGTAGCCATTGGCAAAAATCTTTTCGCGGATCTTGTTGGCCTTGGCCTTTTCCGCGGCTACGTCGAATCCGGCGGCGGTCTGCTGATAAGCGGGAATAGCCATCGAATATTCTTTGCCTTCGGCAAGGGCATCGGCCTCGCTGAGAAGTTCTTCCGAACCCTGGAATCGTTCGCTGGCCAGTTCGGGCGCCTCGGCGCTGATGGCGGCGAATTTCATGTCCGTGGTTTTGTCGCTTTCTTCCTCGACGCGGAGAGGCATTCCTTCCGCGATCAGGGATTCCCAGGAAGCGATGGATTTTTCCAGCCGAGCCTTGATCGGATAGGCTTTCACGCCATCGTAGCTCACTTCGTCCATCGTCGAGTCGTAGGCGGTCTTGATGGCCGCAAAATCGTCATCAACGGTCTTGAAGGCATCCGGAAGCACTCTGGGGATATCATAGCGGGCTACATCCATCTTGAGAGAGTTGGCCTGCCCGAAAAGATTCCTGAGCTCAATTTCGGAAACTGAAGGCTGGACGACTGTGGTTGGCTCTACAGCAACCGTGGTGACGGTTACTGCGGGTACTACTTCCGGAATGGGCGCGGCTACCGTCGTCGTCGTGACTTCGGGAACCGTTTCCGGTTTTGTCTCCGTCGGCTTTGTCGCGCATGAAGCAAATACCATGATAAGTATTGCCATCACAACGACAAAAGGCTTATTGCCTTTATGCATAGATGTCCTCCTGCTATATTATTATTCTGATTCCATGATAAACCGTAAAATGGTCATCGTCCACCGGTATTTGTCGAAATCTAACGTTGCTTCCGTTAATAATATCGACATCCGCAGCAAGGAAAGACAAAGTATATCTCTCCTCCATCCGATAATTATATCACGGAAATTAGGAGCGAACAGTATTGGCATACCTTTTCATGCATAAATTAACCTCTATGAAGATGCGCGCTCGAACCGAAAAACTGGGGGTGTGGATATGAAGTCCGCATCGCGCGCGATGGCGCTCGGATTCCTCCTTCCCTGCTTGATCGCCTTGGCTGCGGCGGTGGCGCTATCGGCTTTGGCCATAGGTCAACGAGTCGACATCGCTTCCGGGCTGAATAAAAGGAGCGGCTCGGTGACTTGGTTCTCTTCGCCGGAACAGGGGATCTCCCTTGTTTCGCAGAGGTCGGGCAACGATGCCTGGGGCTTTTTTGAATGGCCGGAAAAAGAAATATACGGCTTTTTCGGCGGAAGCCGGACACTGCGTCTCGAAGGCGCGGAAGCCCTTGCCGGCGATGTCAAACTTGTGGAACGTGGGAAGCTGGCGATGGGAATAGAAGTCCATTCGGGCATGATGGAAGGGAAGGCCCGCGTTCTCTCCCCGCTCGGACGGCTCTTTTTGCCGCTTTCCATAGAAGACGGCGCCGGGGATCAGCGCCAGTCGTTTTTTCATGTGGAATCCCTGCGTGGAACCTCGCCATCGTCAAGCCTGATTCTGGACAGGCTGCTGCGCCGAGGCAAAAGTCCCGCCGATTACGCCAGGGACCGCTGGGCCGATTTTAAAAAAAGCCGCGCTTCGATCCCCGAGGGCATGGAGTGGCCCTCCGCATTCGTCGAGCGCCAATACTTCATATCGGGTTTCTCGTCCATCTATTCCATAGCCACCGAACGGTACGTCTTCGAGGGCGGCGCCCACGGCAATACCGCGATGCTCATCGATATGATCGATATGGACAGCGGGAAAATTCTGTCCTCCGACGATCTGTTCGCGGAGGGATGGAAGCTTCCCGTCGCCGGCAAGCTGAGGGATGAGGCGCTGCGATTGCTGTCGGGCGCGAAAGAAGGGCAAGGGGGAGAGATGTCGTTGGTCGATTATGGGTTCTTCGAGGACGAGATCATTCCCTCGGCCAATATTTTCCTCTGCGAGAGCGGCGTGGGATTCCATTTCGACCGCTACCAGCTGGCCCCCTATTCGTTCGGGGATTTTACCTTCGTCCTTCCGTGGAAGGAACTCGGGGGCTTGTTGAAAGCTTCCTGGCTTGAGGGAAAACTGCCCTAAGCCAGGAATATTGCCGATCTGGAACAAGCCTTGTTCAGGCCTTTCTGATCCTTATCTTCCAGGTTTTTTCGCCCGCTTCGATGGAAGCGGCTTCTTCGCCTGGGGAATCGATCCATTCGATGCTTTCGGCCAGGGTTTCGTTGGCGACGAGGCCGCGGAACTGCCCGAGAGCTTCCTTGAGTTCTCCCTCGCCTCCCAGGCTTATGGCGATGCGGTCCGTGACTTCGAAACCGGATTCCTTGCGCAAATTCTGCACGCCGCGGATGAGGTCCCTGACATAGCCTTCGCGGAGGAGATCTGGCGTCACGATAGTGTCGAGGGCGAGTGTCAGCGTGCCTTCGTTCAGCACCTTCAATCCCGCCTTTTCATTGCGCCGCACGTCGACCATTTCCTGATTCAGGCTCACGGTCCGTCCGGGGATCGCTATCTCCACCGTTGTGCCGGCGAGAAGGGCGGCGATCTGCGCGGGAGCGAGCTTTTCGATCTCGGCCGCCGCCGCCTTCATGTCCTTGCCGAGTTCCTTGCCCAGGACGCGGAAATTCGCCTTGGCCGAATACTCGACGAGCTCCTCTTCGTTGCGCCGGAATATGACGGCCTTGACGTTGAGCTCCTCTCTCAGGATGTCTTCCATGGCGGCGAGCACTTCGTGTTCCTCGGCTACCTTAGTGACGAGCTGGACGGAGGCGAGGGGCTGGCGCGTCTTGAGGTCGTTGACGACGCGGAGGGCGTGGCCCATCGAGACGGCGTGCCGGACCGAGTCCATGTCGCGCTCTAAATCGGCGTTCCTGAAGCGGGCATCGTATTCGGGCCAGTCGCAGAGGTGGATGGATTCCGGATCCGAAGGCTTCCTGAGATTCTGGTAGATGGACTCCGTTATGAAAGGCATGAAGGGCGCCGCCACCAGGATGAGGCGTCGAAGCACCCTGTTCAGGGTGTCGTAAGCCTGGGCCTTGTCGCTGTCGTTCTCGGATTTCCAGAACCGGCGTCTCGAACGCCTTATGTACCAGTTGTTGAGACTGTCGATGAAATCGATGATCGGCTCGATGGAAGGCTGCATCTCGTAGGCTTCGAGGCCAGCGGAAACGCGTTCGACCATGCGCTCGCACACGGAAAGAATCCACTTGTCGAGGATATTGCTCACCGCGGAAGGATTGGGATCCCCCGCCGTGACGCCGTCTATGTTCGCGTAGGTGACGAAGAAACCATAGGCGTTCCACAGGGGAATGATGATGCTTTTGAGCACATCCTTCACCCCTTCGTCGGAATAGCGCAGGTCCTCGGCGCGGGTGACGGCGCTGTTCATGAGGAAGAGCCTCAGGGCGTCGGCGCCGAACTTGTTGACGACTTCCATGGGATCGGTGTAGTTGCGCTGTGACTTGGACATTTTCTTGCCGTCTTCGGCGAGGACGAGACCCGAGCAGATGCAGGCGTCGTAAGCCTGGCTGTCGAAGAGGGCCGCCGCCAGGACGGTGAGGGAATAGAACCAGCCTCTGGTCTGGTCCAGGCCTTCGTTGATGAAGTCGGCGGGGAAATGCTCATTGAACGTCGCCTCGTTCTCGAAGGGGTAGTGGACCTGGGCGTAGGGCATGGCGCCCGACTCGAACCAGCAGTCGAGGACCTCGGGGATTCGGCGCATCGTTTCGCCGCATTCGCAGGGGAAGGTCACCTCGTCCACGAAATGCTTGTGCAGGTCGGTGAGTTTTACTCCCGAGCGCTTTTCCAGATCGGCCTTGGAGCCTACGCAGACGGTTTTGCCGCAGGTCTCGCATCTCCAGATGGGAAGGGGGTTGCCCCAGTAGCGGTTGCGGCTGATGGCCCAGTCGCGCGCGCCCTCGAGCCACTTGCCGAAGCGTCCGTCGCGGATGTGGGCCGGGACCCAGGTGACTTCCTTGTTGCGCGCCACCATCACGGGCTTTATCGGATCGATCTTCACGAACCACGAGCCTACGGCGCGGTAGATGAGGGGGCTCTGGCAGCGCCAGCAGTGGGGATAGGCGTGGAGGATCTGTTCCCGCTTGACGAGCTTGCCCTCGGCCTTGAGACGCTCGAGGATGGGCTTGTCGGCGTCTTTGACGAACATGCCCTTATAGTCCGAGACTTCCTCGGTGAAGCGGCATTCGGCGTCCACCGGGCAGACGACGGGAATGCCCGTGCCTTTAAGCACCTGGTAGTCGTCCTCGCCGAAGCCGGGAGCCGTGTGGACAATGCCGGTGCCGTCTTCCGTGGTCACGTAGCCGCCGAGCACGGTGACGAAGGCGCCCTGATCGTAGAGATCGGCGAAATAGGGGAAGAGGGGCTCGTAGCGGGTGCCGGCGAGCTCGGAGCCCTTCCTTTTCCACGCAATGTTCAGGGCTTTCGGGTCCTTGTAGTAGGAGGCGAGACGGGATTCGGCCAGGATATAGCGCTCTTCGCCGTCGACCACGCATACGTAGTCGATGTCCGGACCGAGTGCGAGGGCCAGATTGGAGGGCAGGGTCCAGGGCGTCGTGGTCCAGGCGACGAGATAGGTTTTTCCGTCGGCGAGACCGGCGAGGGATTCTGGAGCCTTCGTCACCTTGAAGCGGATGGTTATGGCGGGGTCGTGGACGTCCTTGTAGCCGCCGAGGGAGAGTTCGTGCGTCGAGAGGACGGTGGAACAGCGGGGGCAGTAGGGAAGGATATAGTGGCCTTCGTAGATGAGGCCCTTGTCCCAAAGGCGTTTCATGATCCACCAGATGGATTCCATGTAGTCGGGATCCATGGTCTTGTAGTCGTTGTCGAAGTCCACCCAGCGTCCGAGGCGGGTGATGATGGTTCTCCATTCCTTCACGTAGCGGAGGACGGAGGAGCGGCAGGCTTCGTTGAATTTTGCGACGCCGAATTTCTCGATGTCGGTCTTGGAGTTGAGGCCGAGGGCCTTTTCGATGAGGTTCTCGACGGGCAGGCCGTGGCAGTCCCAGCCGAAACGGCGGTCGACATGGAAGCCCTTCATGGTCTTGTAGCGGGGGATGATATCCTTGATGGTGCCGGGCACGAAATGCCCGAAATGCGGAAGCCCCGTGGCGAAGGGAGGGCCGTCATAGAAGGTGTATTCCGGACTCTTCTCTCGCTGCGAGACGGATTTCTTGAAAGTGCCGCGCTCTTCCCAGAATCGGACTACTTCTTCCTCGAGCTGGGGAAAGCTGACCTTGGGGTCCACATTTTTGTACACGATAACCCTCCTGGATACCTTTCAAGTATGCCATAAAAGGGCTCCGCTGTTCCAGTATTGCGGATCAGAAGCTTGTCCGCGCCGAGAGCGCGAGCTTTCCGCTCCAGGTTTGCGCACTTGAATGGCTCGCTGAGGCGGTGACGGCGAAACTCAAGCCGGCGATATCGCTGGCCGCGAGGGTCGCGGCGACGGTGAGCGTGCCCGATTCCGGATAGTAGAGGAGGGGCGCGGAGATGGATATCCATTCGTCAATGGGCAGGCCTGCCTGGGCGAAGACGCTGTGCGCGGCGGCGGCTTGGGGCGAGTAGAGGTATTCGGCGAGGAGGCTTGCGTCCCCGATCCGGGCCTGGCCCCCTCCGAGGAGCGAATAGGCGATGGCTTTGCTGCCGTCCAGGGCCGCCACGATGGAGGCTTCGCCGTAGGGCGAGACGAAGGGAAGGTCGAAGGTGGCCTCCAGCGCCCCGAGGAGGCTGGCCGGCGAGCTTCCCGCCGCGCCGCGGAAGCCCGCGGCAAGGGCGAAGGCGAGCGTATCGAAGGCTGTCGCGTAGGCGCGGGCCGCGACGATGGCGCTTGTGGGGGTGGCACTGGGGACGGCGCCGCTTGATCCGGCGCTTGATCCGGCGCTTGATCCGGCGCCGCCGGCCAGCGCGTTGGCCGAGGCCGCGTAGGGCGCGTACACGAGGTCGACGCGGCTCGTCGCTCCGGCGAACCAGGTGGCGCGGGCGAGGAGGCCGGAACGCCTGGAGGGGGTGCCTGAGGAATAGTCGAACTCCGCGAAGAAATCGGCCGGGCTGAAGGCTTTTCCGACGCCCCAGTTGGCGATGGTCTTGCCGGCTTCAAAGGCGAAGGGGCCGATGTCCCAGGTCAAGGCGAGTTCGTCGAGGGCAAGGAGTGCGAGGCATTCCGGCGCCGCGGCCGCCGCGTCGAAGGCGGGCGCCATCAGGAGGGAGGAGCCGGCCGAGGGCGAAGCCGCGAGGGTGGCCCAGAGGGCGGCCGCTTCGTTGCCGTAGAGGACTGAGAAATGTAGGGACGCGCGCAGAGAGGCTGTGGCGCCCCTCGCGTCGAGGGCGAGGCTGAGGCTCGTGGCGGCGCCGCCGGTAAAGGAGGTGCCGCCGGATAACGCTGTCGCGACCGAGGCGGTCTGCTGGACCTGCCCCGAGATCTTCGCTTCGCCGGCCAGGTTCGCGCCGCTTGAGTCCTCGGCGGCTTGGGCCTCGGCACCGGGCGTCGCAGCTAAAGCCGCGAGCGCGACGAAGAGAATGGCCGCGCCACGCATTCCTGAAGCCCTCCTCATTTCGTCAGCGCCTGGAGGCTGAACCGCGCCTCATCCACCGGCGCGTCGAGCTTCAGGGATGTCATCGACATCACTGTCCTGGATTCCTTCTTGAGCGCGTCGGAAAATTCGACCACCGAGGGAAAGTACCGGGAACCCAGCTTCGCGTAGTTCAGGGTTCGGGACACCTTGAGGAGCATGCCGCTCCTGGCGTAGAGCTCGGATCTGGCGACGATGAAGCGCTCGGCGTCGATCCAGATTTTCCGCTTCGCATAGGCAACATCCCTGCCCTTGGCGACGAGGGAGAGGACGAAGCATTCCCGACCGTCGATGGCTTCATTGCCGACTACTTCGGCGTCGTAAAGCGCCTTGAGATCGTCGGGTTCCATCGCGTCTTCGTAGGAAAAATCTGAACCCATCATGCCCTGGCGGAGGAGGGCGCCCGATATCTTCACGGTGTCGCGCTCCGAGGGGAAATACATCCAGAGGTTCTTGTCCAGCTTGAGCATCCTGACGCCTCTGTCTTCGGGATTCGTGAATTCTATGAAGGCCTTTTTGCTCCCCGCAGCCCATGCCCTCATGGTTTTCACCTTCGTCCGCGCCCCCGAGACGATCTCCATCTTCCCTTCATAGTAGATGGTCGAATAAAGCTGGTTCGCGTCGACCCTGGTGAGGATCTCGGAGGCGCCGAGGGTTTTGGCGCCCATCGCCTGAGCGCCCGCCGTGGCCGCGGCCGAGGCGCAAAACAGGAATGTGGCAAAAAGCGAGACTATCGCGTGCGATAAAGATTTCATTGTCGTTTCTCCCAGCGCCAGGGCGCTACACTGATCTGATGGCTTCCACCGGCGCCATCCTCGCTGCCTTCCTAGAGGGAAGGTAGGAAATCGCCGCCGAGACGAAGGTTCCCATGAAAATGCCCATGAAAATGGTTCCCGGCGTGACGGAGGGATAGATGACGTTATCGAGAGGCCAGGAAAAGCCCTTCATCGCGCTCGTCATGTCGAATCCCTTTCTTGCGAGGACCATGATGAATCCCACGCCTGCCAGGGTTCCCGCCACCGATCCAGCCAGGCCGAGCATCGTCCCCTCGGTCAGGAACAGATTGAGTATGCGGTTCCTCGGCATGCCCATCGACATGAGGATGCCGATTTCGCGCTTGCGTTCCAGGATCACCATGGTCATGACGTTGGCGATGATGAAGGAGCCCAGGAGGGCGACAAAGAGGAAGACCCAGTAGTAGACGACGCTCATAAGCTGGATCATTTTCGGGTACTCGCCGATGGAGGTCCATGGCAGGACGGAAAGCGGGATTTTCCCGCTTTCTGTAGCAATCCCGCGGATAATGTCGGCTATCGCCGCGACATCCCTCATCCCGGAGAGAGTGACCGAAATCTGCTGGGCTCCGTTTTCCATGCCCAGAAGGATTCGGGCATCCTCCAGGCCCATCTGGAACACCATGCCGTCGAGGGAATTGACGCCTGTGCTGAAAAGCCCCGATATCCTGAGCTTCCTGAAGCCCAGACCCCCGTCGGCCTTCTGGGTGACGACCTTGAGCGTGTCGCCCACCCTGAGCCCCAGGTCGTTTGCCAGGGTTTCACCCATGATCGTCTCACCGACGGCTCCCATGTAGGAGCCTCCAGGAAGGATTCGCGTGTCGAGCATAAGCAGCTTGCGTTCGACCTCAGGGGTACCGGCGATCGCGAGTGCGTCCTTTGTCCCGGTTTCCGATGAGAGGAGGACGCCGAAGCGGATCCTCTCGGCGACAATCACGTCGGGATCCCTGGGAGCGACGGCCGCCCGGATGGACTCGGCGAGTGCGGGAGAGTCTTCTATGTATTCGTCGACGGGCATGAACCTGGTGCGATCCCTGTATCCCTGCGTCGCGATATTGATATGGCCGGTTTCGTTCTTGATATAGTTCCTGACCATGGAATCTAGGAAGCCGTTGGTGAATCCCTGCAGGACAATGACCATCAGTATGGAGAGAAAGACAGATGTCGCGGCTAGGGCACTGCGCCGCTTGTTCCTGAGGAGGTTTCTTGCCGCGAAGGGTATAATTCTCATGCGTTGCCTCCCTTACACGAAATGCAGGGCATCGGTGACTTCGAGCTTGCCTGCTTTTTTTGCCGGTATCCTGGACGAGATCCAGGAAGCGATGACGCCGAAAAGGAAGCCCGTTACCATGGTGGAGGGATGCCATTCGCCGCGAAGAACCCCTCCCATGGGAATGGATCCCAGATCGAGACCCGAGAACATCTTATCAAAGGAAAATCCCCATTTCACCGATATCCATACCAAGAGGCTCCCGAGCAGGATGCCGCCGGCGCTCCCGATGACGCCTATCATCATGCCTTCGAGGGAGAAAAGCCGCCTGATCTGGCCGGGCAGCATGCCGTAGGCGCGCAGGACGCCGATCTCTTTTATGCGCGAATAGACGCTCATAAGCACGGTGTTGACGATGCCGACGCCGGCGATGAGGAGAACGACGAGGATGATGAGCGAAGAATACTTGGCCTTCATGTTTCTCATGGCCATGTAATCCTTGGCGGCCTCCGCGATGGGGCGGGCGGCGAAGCCGGGGAAGGCGCTCAAGACAACCGCCGCCGCTTTTTCTGAATTGCCCAGCTCCTGATCGAGGGTGGCGGATTTAGGCAGGGAAAGGTTGATCACCGTCACGGGCAGATCCTCGCCCAACAAAGCCCGCGCCGCGCCGTAGCTCACGAATACGCCACTCTGGGACACTTCCTGCGCCGGCACGTCGAGCAGGCCCACGATCCGGAACTCATCGGCGTTCAGCGCGTCGTCGACGGCCCTGGCGGAGAGCACGAGCCAGTCTCCCACCCCCAGACCCAAGTCCTTCGCGAGTCCTTTGCCGACGAGAATTTCGTTCTCGGCCGTGTCGGGATCCAGCCAGACTCCGGCGGCGAGATGTTCCGAAAGCTTGAAGACCTTCCTGTCGAGAACCGGATCTATCGCCGTGCCCATCGCGGGCACGCTGTCGATGCGGTTGGACGCGTAGGCCATGAAGGCCGTCCGCGGCGTCGAGGCGACCGCCTCGGGAAGCAATTCGTCAATGCGTTCGATAACCGCTTCGGGTGAGGGTATTCCGTATTTCAGAGGGAAGGCGCGGCTGTCCTTCATGTATTCCGCCGTCATCACCTGCATCGACGACTCGGTATAGTCGACCATCGAATCGATGGTCATGCGGTCCATACCGGCCAGGATCGAGTCGAAGAAGATGAACATTCCGATGCCGGCGGTGAGGACGAGGGAGGTGATGAGCGTGCGTTTTCCATGCCTCAGCACGTTCCTGAAGGCGATGGCGATCAGTACCCTCGTCATAGCGTCCTCCTCTCGTCCTTCGTTATCAGTCCGTCGTGGAGCTGGACGACCCGCAGGGCCTCATCCATGATCATCTTGTCGTGGGTCGAGAAAATGAAGGTCGTATGGAGGCTCTTGTTGATCGACTTCATGAGGCGGACAATTTCGTCGGCGGTGCGTGAGTCGAGGTTGGCCGTCGGCTCGTCCGCGAGGACGACGACAGGGTCCTTGACTAGGGCCCTGGCGATGGCGACTCTCTGTTCCTGCCCGCCCGACAGCTCGCGCGGAAACCTGTTGGCCTTGTCGGCGATGCCGACGGCGTCGAGGATCTCGAGGGCTTTCTTTCGCATTTCCCGCTTCTGGAGCTTGCCCGCTATGCTCAAGGGAATTTCGACGTTTTCGACGACGGTGAGGACGGGGATGAGATTGTAGGACTGGAAGATGAAGGAGACATGTTCTCTCCGGTAGGCCGACAGTTCCTTTTCGCCGAGCATCCTGAGTTCCTGCCCCCTGTACTTCATCGTTCCGGTCGTAGGTTTGTCCAGGCAGCCGATGATGTTGAGAAGGGTGGTCTTGCCGGAGCCGGAGGGGCCGACGACGGCGCAGAACTCCTCTTTGTCGAATTCTAGGTCTATCCCTCCGAGCGCGGCGACTTCGATATCGCCCTTCCTGTAGATTTTCGTGATTCCCGACAACGATAGAATGCCCATCCTGTCCTCCCTATTTTTTGCCGTCGCGCAGCAGCGCCAGCATCGATTCCATTTCATTGAGATAGCACTCGAGCGCCATCTTCCCGATCGGCGTGAGGCTCGCTCCCGTATAAGGCTTTTTCCCGACAAAGGCTTTCCTGAGCAGAATGTAGCCAGCTTCCTCCAGCGTACCGAGCTGCACGGAGAGGTTTCCCGCCGTCATGGCCAGGTCCCTCTTCATGTCGGTGAAGCCCACTTCAGCCTCCTGCGAGGAGGCGAGATAGACGAGAATCCTGAGGCGCGCCCGCTCGTGGATCACCTTGTCGAATTCGGGCGGCGCGCTTCTTTCTTCATCCTTCATCGGCGCTGGCCTCTCTCGCGTGCCGAAGCCGCCGCCAACCCCACGATGCCGAAGACGACGAAGACAGCCGCCGTCACGATGGCCGTCCAGAGCAGGGGATCGGTCTCCACGAAAAAGAGGGCGATGATGCCTGCCGCCATGGACACCCATCCCAGGATGCGGTATTCGGCGAGGTCGATCAGAAGATCGAATGCGTGGGAAGCGAGGCCTGTGTAGATAGCGGTGATGGGGGCGATGTACCAGGGATGGCCGATCCATACGAGGAAGACGGCTCCGGCTATCATCGCGATGGCTGAACTCGCGATCAGCGTGGACGATTTGCCGCCGTAGATCGCCGTCATGAGGGAGTAGAAACTGCGTCCTCCCTGCTGCGCGGCCAGTCTCGAGGTGATGATGACCTTACCCGCGCCGCCTATGACGAAGATGACGACGAGGAATATCCAGCTCCAGGCGCCGATGCCGCCGCCCGAGGGGTTGCGTTCGGCCGCTCTCGCCACGAAGCAAAAGACTACGGATATGAGGCCGAGTATTAGGGAGAGGGCGGGGTAAAAGCGGGAGGAGGCGATAGCCCTCAGGAGGGGATTGCTCGCTCTCACCGCCGACCTCAGATCGCTGAGCGTGCGCTCCAGCTCCTCGATGGAAACCGATTCGCGCGATTCTTTCATGCCATTGTCGTTCATGTCACCTCCGTAAACTAGTTTATGTTATAAACCATATGATAATTCTCTCTTTTCCCTTTGTCAAGTATTGAACAGTAAATGTGTCGGTACGAAGCGGAATTGTTGCTATTGAGAAGCCGGCCGCCAAAGCCGGGTGGGGTGGAAGCGCTTCCAAACGTAAAAGGTAGTCAAAAAACCGTAGCCATGATATGATTCGAATGTCAATCGCGCGTTTTGCGACGCATCAAGGAGAACCTATGAGGAGTGAAAGCGCCGATCTCGAGATTCGATATTTTCAGGAAACCATAGGGCCCGAGGCGGCCGAGCGCATGGTTTTGCGAATCCCCGAGGGGGCGATTACTATCAACAGTTCTTCGGATGATCTTATTCATGCCGAGTACGAACTGCATGGAACTTCCTCCCTGCTTTCGGCGTGGAAATCTTCGGTTCGCCGGCACGACAGCATTCTCATCATGACGAACGATACGCCCAAGGACATCTACACGGCCAGCGTCATCGTGAGCATTCCCCCGCGCATCAAGGATCTCGAAGTCCATAGCATGAAGGGTGAAATCGACATCAGGGACTGCGACATAGATATACTCGTCATTTCGGAACTGGGCACCATCCATATCCACGGAGCCTGCAATATCGAGGCGTCCAGCGTCCAGGGATCGATAACCCTGCTGAACTGCGGCTCGGCCACCGTGAACACCATCGACGGTTCGGTCAAATGCACGAAGCTGAACGGTTCGCTTCACGTGGAGACCCAGGGCGGCGATATTCAGGCATCCAGGGTAAAAGGGAACGTGATAGCCCTTACGCAGAGCGGTGATATTTCCATACTGAAGCCGGAAGGCAGAATCAGGCTCATTTCGCACTCGGGCGATATCGAACTGGAACTCGCCAGCGCTTTCGGCGGCGGCGAAGCCAACACGTATTCGGGAGACATCAATCTCATGCTGGAGGTGGCGAACGTGGAGTTCCGCGCCGAAACCCTCTCCGGTCAGATCAACTCGCCGGGCACCACCATTTCCTCGGGAGCCGGGCCGAGGAGATGCGCTTACCGGATTGGGCAGGGTACCAAGCGCCTCCATGTGAAGAGCGTCCTCGGCGACATCGAAGTGGAGTGAAGCCCCCGCAATTCCCATTCCGGGCCTTGCGGGGTCGTCTGATTCCGGCGGCTATTTCGAAAAGAGCGCCTTGATCTTCTTTTTGTAAATCTCGTTGACGGCAAATCTCTTCAGCTCCTGCTTGGCCGACAGTTCCTTGCCGGGCTGGAAAGGTTCGGAGAGGATGTCGAACCTGAAAATCCTCTCGAAAGGCTTGAATCCGTTCCTTGGGCTGATGAGATCCGAGATCTCGGAATCCAGCAGCTCCTTCACCTCGGGCTGCTGCAGCAGGGTTTCGTAATCCACGAAAGGTATATTGTTCTCTTCCACCCATGAGGTGATGTTGTCCTGTTTCGGGACAATGAGGGCCGCGATGTATCGTTCGTCCTGTCCCAGGACGACGGCCTGCTGTATGTAGGGGCTTTCGCAGAGCTTCTGCTCTATCGGTACGGGTTCGATATTCTCGCCGCCGCGCAGGACGATCGTGTCCTTGGCCCTTCCCGTTATCCTCAGTTCGCCGTTGAGCGTCATCATCCCGAGGTCGCCCGTGTCGAACCAGCCCTCGAGCGAAATGGCCTTGGCGGTTAGTTCGGGCTTCTTGTAGTACCCCAGCATCACTTGAGGGCCGCGCACCTGGATGAGGCCTTTCTTGCCCGGCCCCAAGAGTTCGCCCTTTTCGTTGAGAATGCGGATCTCTGTGCCCTTGTGGGCCGGGCCTACGGTGCCGATTACAGGATGTTTTCTCAGCCTCAGGCTGATGACGGGCGCCGTCTCCGTGATGCCGTAACCTTCAAGGATGAGGACGCCGATGGCGTTGAAGAACCGGTCCACCGAGCCGGGGAGGGCGCCGCCGCCCGATATGCCAGCTATGAAACGCTTGCCCAGTTTGGCCTTGATCTTCCTGAAAACGATGAGGTTGCCCAGCTCCCAGATGGGTCCCAGGAGAATGAAGGGGATTATGGAGGAGGCGATTTCCAGGACGCGCGATCTGGGCGTGAATTCGGGAACGAGCTTGAGAAGGTGGTTCCTGAAATAGGAATAGCTTTCGCCGATGCCTACGAAGAAGGTGAAAATGTTCCGCAGGGCGGGGCTCGCCTGCTTGAGGTTCTTGTAGACGCCTTCCTGCACCGATTCCCAGATGCGCGGCACCGACGTGAACCAGTGGGGCTGGACGGCCTGCATGTCGGCGAGGAGGACTGACCCGATGGGCTTGGAGTAGGCCACCATGGCGCCGCCCGCGAGAATGACGTACTGGACGATGCGCTCGAAGGCGTGCCAGACGGGCAGGACGGAGAGGAAGAGGTGCCCCGGCTTGACGCCGAAGAATCCGGGAAGGTAATCGGTCTGGTGGAGGAAGTTGCCGTGGCTCAGCATGACGCCCTTGGGCTCGCCCGTGGTGCCGGAAGTATAGATGATGGTGGCGAGGTCGTTTCGCTTTCCCTTTTCCGCTTCCGCGAGATAGAAACCGGGATGTTCGCGCTCGGCCTCCAGGCCCTTGTCCATGATCTGCGCGAAGGTGTAGAGATCAAAGCCCAGCGCCCTGGCTTCGGATTCGTGTTTTTCGCCGGCTGGATCGAAAAGGATGATGGTCTTGAGCAGAGGCAGGGAGTCTTTGAGACCGCAGAGTCGGTGGAGGAGTTTGTCGTTTTCCAGGATCACGATGACGCATTCGCTCCAGGACAAAATGTAGGAAATCTCCTGGTTGGTCGCGTCGCAGCCGCGGGGGACGTCGGCCGCACCGATGCCCATGATGGCCAAATCGGCGGCGAGCCACTCTTTTCTGTTGTCCGCGATGAGGCCTATCCTGTCGCCTCGCGCCGCGCCTAGGGTTCCGAGTCCGGCGGCGAAGGCATTCACATCGTCCAGCAGACCAGAATAGGTGGTCGGCTGGAATACCCCGTGGCTATCCTTGGAAAGCTGGACGACGGCTTCCGGCTGGCTCCGCACTTTTTCAATGAACATCTGGGGTATCGTCTGTGTCATACATGCTCCTGAGAAAAAAAGATTTACATAATCACTAAAATTGTCTTGTTGTCACGCACTGTGTATATAATATTTTTTTATGTCGAATACAAGAGGCAAAAACATGAGCCTATGCTTTGACGCCAAATTCCTAGGATTTACCCGAAAACAATCCTGTCTTCGGGGACCTGCTCGAAGTACTCGGTAAGGACATCACCCATCGTATCGAGCGAAGGGGAATTCATGAGTTTGTATTTGATATGATGGGCAAAGGACATCGTTTCGGTATAATAGGAAAAAAAGCGGCGGCAGGTTTCGAGCTGCCATGCTTCGGGCATGAGCGATCCGGCGAGCTCCAGGAACCTGAGGCCGACGGCGAGGCGGTCGATGGCGGCCCCGGCATGCGCGCCGGATAACTCCGCTCGGAGCCTCTGGAATATCCAGGGACGACGCACGGCTTCACGGCCTATCATGACGGCGTAAGCGCTTTTTTCGCCTAGAAGGGCCAGCGCCTTTTTCAGATCGGTTATATCCCCGTTAGCGACGATTGGAATGGAGAGATCGCCCGCGAGGCGGAGGGTGACTTCGTGCTGCGGCTGTCGCCTGAATTTCTGTCCATCGGTGCGGGGGTGCACGCTCAGGAAATCCAAGCCTGGCCCTGCGATCTTCGAACAGAAGGAGAGGAACCTGTCGTAATCGTCGTCGGGGCCCATCCTGATTTTGGCCGAGAGCGTGCCGGGCCAGGCTGACCTCGCCGCGGCCACCAGTTCTGCGGCGCCGGCGGGGTTGGAGCTCCAGGCGGAACCGCCTCCGGATTTCCGTATGTGCGGCGCGGAGCAGCCGAAATTTATGTCTATCCCCGCCGGCGCTTCCGGGGCCGCGCGCGACAGGATTTCTTTGCAGGCGGCCGCCATGGCCGCCGCGGAGCGCGCGTAGAACTGCACGGACGTCGCCCCCGGCGAAGGTCTTGCGTCGGTATAGACGGCTTCGTACTGCGCGTGGGAGCTGAAGGCTTCGGCGCTCGCCATCTCGGTGAAGGCGTAATCGGGACCGCCCAGCTCGTCCAGGAGGGTCCTGAAGGCACGGTTCGTGATGCCCACCATGGGCGCGAGGAGAAGTGCGTTCTTGGCGAAAGGAATCATTCGGAAGATACTATATGGCAAGAGGATAAAACTCAATAACTACAGTAAGCCAAGAGAAAGACGATGAGTGATAAAACTGCCTCAGAATGAGGTTGGGAGGTATATTAGATATTCTCAAATCTGACATCTACTTACAATCCAAGACTTTATACTTAACCGCCATTGGACAATGGTTTAGTGTAATGGCTGAAAATCTAGAATCAGGTTTCCACCTTCATCAAACTGCATTTCTCGAGGATAACCTAATATCACCAGGTTGGGATTAACCTTAACCTCCTCCATCAACCCTTCAGAAACATGGATTTGTTCCAGTTCCAACGTGTTTTTAATGATTACAATCCGCGGCTTTTGCCCTGGAGCCAATCCGATGGCTTGGAGCGCGATCTTGATCGTGTCCCTGTCGTCCTTCATGACCATAGGAACGCGGGCTTTCTCGATTCTCCCCGCGGTGATCGCGTTCGTGTAAGTGGCGTTGAAATCGATTTTATCCAACAATCTTCTGCTAATCGCGTCCGCCATGCCCACCCCCATGGCGTTCCCGTGGGATTCCGGAGTCAGGTCGAGCAGGACTATCCTGTTACAGATCAGGGGGCCATCTTCCATGTGAGACATCCAAAAGCGACCGGTCACGTTGGGGTCGAGCCCCGCTCCCGAGATATTCTTGCCCAATTCGCCGATGACCAATAGGTCGATGTTGGAAAAATTCAATCGAGGCATCAGTAGTCGCGACAATTCCAGGAGTTCCGGTTCTCGCGTCTTAAATTCCTTCGCGGGAACAGCCTCAATGATGGATGGAAGATCCTGGGCATTCTCGACAATCGCGATGCCGAACTGGACGGCGGGAACCTTGCCGAGAATGAACTCTCCGGTCTTGGGAATCAGCTCCCTGAAGCGAGGGAATCCCAAGGCATGGATGCGCGAGGCGCCGATATGGTTGCCCATGCCTATCACCAGCATTTTGTAGAGTCCGCTCTCGACCGGCCCCTTGAAACCGGTGTGGCATTTGACGCGATTGATGGGAATGATCAAATCGGCTTCTTCAAAGGCGATCCTGTCGAAGAAGACATTGACACCCGGCTCCACTTCCCCAAGTTCGACGACCTCCATTGAAGATCGGATGGGAACGCCCATCGACTCTTCGGTTATTCCATAACCTGCCAGGTATTCGATTTGCCCCTCGGCCGTGGCGCCGCCATGGCTCCCCATCGACGGGACGATGAAAACGGTCAGACCGCTTTTCTTGAGCTCGTCGACAATGGTCCGCACGATGATGTCGATTTCGCCTATGCCGCGGCTTCCGACGGCGACCGCCGCCTTCAGCCCCGGAATCAGCAGCTTCTTGATCTCCGGCTTCGCCAGTTCGGCGCGGATACCTTCCCGGACATCGATGCCGGAAGTATCAAACCGCTGCTCCACGGCGCAAATCCTGGGTAGCTCAGCCTGGGTCTCACCTTTCCATTCGAACATGATCCCTCCATTTCTGTCGCCACCGCGGGATTCACTTTCCCTTGAACGCGGGTTCCCGCTTTTCGAGAAAGGCCTTTACGCCTTCTTCCTTGTCCTCGCTCGCGCAGGCCAACGCGTGCAGATAAGATTCCATGGTCAAGCCGACCGACAGGGCGGCATCGAAGGATCTATTTACGGCTTCCTTGGCATACATCAACGCCAATGGAGCCTTTTTCGCGAGCTTCCGCGCCATCGCGTTTACACCTTCCGCGAACTCATCCAGAGGGAAGAGCTTCGTGACGAGGCCATACTGCAGGGCTTCATCGGCCGTTATCATCTCCGACGTAAGAATCATGTGCATGGCTCTTCCCAATCCGATGATCCTGGGAAGACGCTGCGTCGCCCCATCGCCGGGAATTATCCCCAGATTGATTTCCGGGGCGCCGAACTTGGCGTTTTCAGAGGCGACCCGGATGCTGCAAGACAGGGCGAGTTCCAGCCCCGCGCCCAGGGCATAGCCATTTACCGCCGCTATCGTGGGCGCGCGGAAATCGGCGATCCGGTTGTAGACCGCCTGGCGTCGTTGGGTCTGCGCGCGGCCCTGGATAAAATCCCTTTCGCCCAACTCGCGTATATCGGCGCCAGCCATAAAGGCTTTCCCGCCGGCGCCAGTGATGACGAGCGCCTTCAGTTCGCCATCACGCTCAAGGGTCGCGAGAATCTTATCCAGTTCCTCCACCATGTCGTCGCATAGGGCATTCATCGGCGGATTGTCGATGATCAAACGGCCGACGCCCTCCGCTTTTTCATAGGAAAAATAGTTATCCATGTCTACAGCCTGCCTTCATAGCGGATTTTTTGCTCATCGTTTAAAAAACGCCGACGGCTCAACCGGATCCGTGGAATAGTCGTAAAATCCCACCCCGGTCTTCTTCCCGAGGAGGCCGGCAGTCACCATCTGTTCCAGAAGATAGCAGGGCCTGTACCGCGCGTCGCCGGTTTTCTTGTAAAGCATCTGCGTCTTCGCGAGATGAATATCCACGCCGATGAGATCGATCAGGGCGAACGGCCCAATTTTGTGGTTGCAGCCCAGGACCATCGCCTTGTCGATCTCATCGACGGAAGCGATGCCTTCCTGCAACACCCACACCGCCTCATTGAGCATGCCTGACAATATCCGGCTCGTGACGCCCGCCGGTCCCTCGGTCTTGGTGACTACGGGATCTTTGCCCAGGCTCAGCGCGAGTTCTTTCGTCCGCTCCAAAGCGCTTTTCGAAGTGAGCAGGCCCGGCATGATTTCGACGAGTTTCATGATCGCCGGCGGGTTGAAAAAATGCATCCCGACGACCCGCTCGGGGGCTTTTGTCGCCGAGGCGATCTGCGTGATGGAACAGGAGGTCGTGTTCGTGGCCAGGATGGCTTCCGGCTTTGTCTTTTCGTCCAGTTCCCTGAAGATGTTTTGCTTTAAAGCGATATCTTCCAGGACGGCCTCGATGACGAAATCGGCATTTTCGACCTTATCCAGGTTTTCGACCATATGGATCCGCCCCATGATGCCTTCGGCTTCGTCCTTGGTCATCTTTCCTTTTTCAATTTGCTTGTCCAGGCCGGCTTTGACAATTTCAAGATTCTTTTTTACGAGATCCAAGCTCATATCGGAAAGATAGACATCGTTCTCCGCCTGGGCGGCGACCTGGGCTATACCCCGTCCCATCGTTCCGGCCCCGATAATAAAGATCGTCCGCATTGTATTCTCCTCGCGTCACATCAGTTTAATCGGTTATATCAATTCAGTCGTTCGACGATCAGGGCCACGCCCTGTCCGCCGCCTATGCAAAGGCTGACCATGCCCAATTTCTTGTCCCTGTTTTTCAGAGCATAGAGAAGGGTCGTCAGTATTTTGGCTCCGGTAGCGCCCACGGGATGCCCGAGAGCTATGGCGCCGCCGTTCACGTTGAGCTTGCTCCTGTCCAGCTTAAGTTCCCGGTCGCAGGCGATGACCTGTGCCGCAAAGGCTTCGTTCAATTCGATCAAGTCGATATCGCGCAACGCGAGCCCCGCCTTCTTCAGCGCCTTCGGTATGGCCAGGGCCGGTCCCAAACCCATGGATTTCGGGTCGAGGGCCACATAGGAATATGAACGTATGACCGCCATCGGCTTGAGGCCCTTTTCCCTGGCCTTCTCTTCCGACATCAGCAGCACCGCCGACGCAGCGTCGCACAGAGCGCAGCTGTTCCCCGCCGTCACCGTTCCCTTTTCAAGGAATACGGGCGGCAGCTTTCCAAGCTTTTCGAGAGATATGTCGTCGCGGGGAATTTCTTCGCTCTTCACCACGTTGACGGCTTTCTTTTCCTGGATCGTCATCGGCAGCACTTCTTCGTCAAAGAGGCCTCCCTCCATGGCTTTCAACGCCTTCAGGTGGCTTTCCAGGGAAAACTGATCCTGTTCCTGGCGGGAGATGCCATACTTGTCGACGAGAAGTTCGGCGGTGTTGCCCATCATCATCCCCGCCAGCTGGCACATGAATCCATCCTTATGCAGCACATCACAGGCCTTGCCGTCCCCCATGCGCTGCCCCCACCGGAGCGTGGGCATGATAAAGGGCACCTGCGTGGATGACTCGGTGCCGCCAGCCAGGACTATATCTTCCTCGCCGGCGGCGATGCTCAGCGCACCCAATTCGATAGCGCGCAGGCTTGAGGCACAGCGCAGGTTCACCGTAAAAGCGGGGCAGCTGACAGGGAGCCCTCCCTTCACCGTACACAGCCTCGCCGGATTCGGCCCGACGCCCGCCTGCCAGCCATTGCCGAATATGACCTGGCCAACGTCTTCCGGGGCTATTCCCGCCCTGCGTACCGATTCTCCGACCACAGCGGCCCCGAGATCCACCGCCGTGAGATTCTTGAAAGCGCCACCAAAACTCCCGCCCGCCGTCCTCACCGCGCTGACGATGACTACATTCCTCATGACTTTAGCTCCTCGTTTCTTTAAACCACTTAGCTCTCTATCCCGGCGAGCCTTTTGCTCAGCTTTTTCTTGCCTTCCACATCGGACTCGCGCATTATCGTTATCCTATGCGCTTCCGGCGAACCTCCGCCATGTATATCCGACACGGTGTCGGCGCTCTCCTGAGTCAACTTTTCGACCAATCGCAGCATCTTGATGCGATCTTCGGCCGAAACGCTCTCGGAGCCCTTCATATACTTCTTCAGCAGTGGGCCGATCTCGGGATTTTCGAAGTCCTTGTCGGAAGGCAAGTCGCAGGCGAAGCCGCCGGCTATATCGATCAGGAGCCTTCCGACTTCGGCCATCTCCTTCCCCTCGTGCAGCTTGGAGGCGTTCGCGAGGACGGGATCTATGAAATACGTGCCGGAGGCTTGTTGATCCCCCTCATAGGAGGCGGCGATGCTGCACCCGTACAGGGTTTCCGCCCTGTGGATCATGTCGATGATTTTCTCGCGGAGGTGACTCACTTTCTGCGTGCCGTTGTATTCCATCATGTTCATGGCGGCGCCGATCATGCAGTCGATCTTCCCCGCCTTGCAGCCGCCATGGCTCTGCCTGTGGAATGAGGAGAAGCGCATCACCAGCTCTCCGGCGAATTCCGTCTCGCCGTACATGAACACCCGGCTCCAGGGGACGAACACATCGTTGAAAATCACCGTGGGGCAATATTTGGAGTATTTTATATTCCCTCGATCGCAGCCCTGAAGCTCGCGCATGTCCAGCGTGGACCTTCCGACGACGTGGATGATTCCGGGCGTATCCACGGGAAGCGCGAAAGCGATGGCGTAGTCCTTGTCTTCTTTTTTCATCGCGCGCGTCGGCAGCACGATGATCTCATGCGAAGAGAGGGAGCCGGTCTGATGCGCCTTGGCTCCGCGCACGACGATGCCGTCCTCCTTTTCTTCGACCACGCGCAAATACTGGTCCTTATCCGCCTGCTCGAAGGGCCCCAGCGAACGATCGCCCTTGACGTCTGTCACGCCGGCGTTGCAGGTTAGATCGTTTTTCTGGACATATTTCAGGAATTCCAGAAACCTGGCGTTATACTGAGTTTTATACTTTTGGTCGATGTTGTAGGTGACGATGGAAAGGGCGCTGATGCAGTCCAGGCCAGTGCAGCGCTGGAAGCAAGTCCCGACCCTGCCGCCGAGCATCCTGTTGTTTTTCACTCTCGCCACCAAGTCTTCCCGCGATCCGGGAGGCAGAGTGAAGCGATTGATGTCCTCCCCGATCAGGCTGCTCTTCGTTATCATCGAATCGCGATGTTCGGGGCTTTCGGCGACCGCATAGGTTTCCCCCGTCGCCTCGATCCCCGCCCTGATTCTGGGATTGTCCACAAAATTCTCGACCCTCTCGCCGAACATATAGACCGTTGGTTTCAATTTTCTCAACGATTCGATGTATTCGGCCTTTGTCTTGACTGCCATGACCATTCTCCCTTTGTTCACCAGCGCAAATTTTCCTGGCTTATTCCGCCAGCGCGAAACCTTCCGCCAATGCTTTCCTGTTTAGCTCTTCCGTCCCTTTTGGAATCCGATTGAGCACCGCCTTCTCCATAGCTTCCCTGCTTACGATCTTGGTGATGGCGACGAGAGCGCCCAACGTTACCATGTTGACCGTGACCTCATTGCCAACCTTGTTGATCGCCGTTTCCACTATCGGGAGGCTGAAGGTTTTCGCCCTTTCTTTGAGATTTTCATCCACCTTGACCTTGGAATCCACGATGAGTATTCCTTGGGTTTTTATGGTATTCCCATACTTCCTGATCGCTTCCTGAGTCAGCGCCACGAGGATATCGGGGTTTTCGATTTCGGGGAAATGAATCGCGCCTTCGCTTATAATCACTTCTGACTTGCTGGCTCCGCCTCTCGCTTCGGGTCCATACGATTGATTATGCGTGGCATTGAGGTCGTCGTAGATCGCGGCGGCTTCGGCCAGGATAATCCCGCCCAGAACGACGCCCTGACCGCCCGAGCCGCTTATTACTATTTCTTTTCGCTCCATCGTCCTATCCTCTCGCGCCGCAGTTTTTATTCAGCTCCGCGTATGCCTTCACCAATTCGGGAACGTTTTTGTTCACGAACTCGCCTATCGTAAACTTGCCCTCCAGCGCTTCGGGGCTCATCGCGGCGGCCGCCTTTACGTTCACGGCATTGTCGCGTTGCCACTCGAGCATCGCGGTGGGCGTTTTCATCTTGTTGCGGCGCCCGAAGCCGATCGGGCACTGGGACACGGCTTCCACAAAGGAAAACCCTTCGTGCGCCATCGCCTTGGTGATGAGCTGTTCCAGCAGCGTCACGTGGTATGCTGTGCTTCTGGCCACATAGCTCGCCCCGGCGCCTTCGGCGAGCTTGCAGACATCGAAAGATTGCTCCATCATTCCATAGGGCGAGGTCGTGGCGTATTTCCCCATCGGGGTCAGCGGGGAATACTGGCCGCCCGTCATGCCATAGATGCTGTTGTTGATCAGTATCGTCGTGATGTCGATATTCCGGCGGCAGGTCTGAATCAGGTGATTTCCCCCTATTCCGGCGCCGTCGCCATCGCCGGTAATCACGATTACCTTCATTTCGGGCCTGGCGAGCTTGAATCCGGTGGCAAAGCTGAGAGCCCTGCCGTGGGTTGTCTGGAAGGTATTGAAATCGATGATGGCGTTGGTCCTCGCCGAGCATCCGATCCCGGTGATGACCATGACCTCGTCGCGCTTGTATCCCATAGTGGCGATAGCCCTCACCACCGCCCCGAGCACGATGCCAGTACCGCATCCGGGGCACCAAATATGAGGCATCTTGTTCGTTCTCAGATAATCCTGAACATGTGCTGACATTTACCTCACCTCTTTTACGGCATCGAGAATCTGGTCGGGCGTTATCATTTTCCCGTCAAACCTGTTCACCTGGCGCACGGCCGCCTTTTTGTCTTTCAGCGCGCGCTCCACTTCGCCGACAAGCTGCCCCATGTTCATTTCGGCGACGATGATCGCTTTTACTTTGTCCCCGTATTTTTCCACTACTTCCCGCGGGAAGGGCCAGAGCGTGAGAGCCTTTATCAGGCCCAGCTTTATGCCCTGTCGGCGTGCCGTCTCGACCGCGCTGCGCGCCGAGCGGGCAGTGCAGCCATAGGCGAACAGCGCTATTTCGGCGTCGTCCATCATGATTTCTTCCGTCATGACTATTTCGCCACGGCGCTTTTCGACCTTGCGATGCAGACGGGTGAGCAGTTTGACCGCTACCTGCGAATCGTTGGTGGCGGGGTATCCGCCCTCATCGTAGTTGTTGCTGGTCATGTGATACCGGTAACCGATGCCATAGGGCATGAAGGGCGGCACATCGTCATCATCCGGCTTGAATGGCAAGAAGTCCTTTGCCGGCAGGGCGGCTCGCTTCCGTTCGACCAGTTCGATTTCCGAACTATCGGGGATAATCACCTTCTCGCGCAGATGTCCCACGATCGCGTCGGCCAGAAGGATGACCGGCGTTCTCAGCATTTCGGAAAAGTTGATGGCCTTGATCGTCAAGATGTAGTACTCGTACACGGTCGAGGGGCAGAGGACGACGATCGGGTGGTCGCCGTGCGTTCCCCAGCGGGCCTGCATCACATCCATTTGGGACGGAAGGGTGGGCATTCCCGTGCTGGGCCCTCCGCGCTGGACGTCCACGATGACGCAGGGCACCTGCACCATCGCCGCGTATCCCAAGTTCTCCTGCATCAGCGTGAAACCGGGACCGCTCGTCGCGGTGAGGCTTTTCACGCCGCCGATGGAGGCGCCGATGATGGCCCCCATGCTGGCGATTTCGTCTTCCATCTGTATGAAAATGCCGCCCAGCTTAGGCAATTCCTTCGCGAGAATCTCGGCGATTTCCGTCGCTGGAGTGATGGGGTATCCGGCGAAAAACCGCACCCCGGCGTCGAGCGCCGCCATCGCGCATGCTTCGTTTCCCTGTAAAAGCTTTACTTGCTGTTCTGCCATCTTCTCATCCTTCCACTTTGATCGCGTAATCGGGACAGCGGCGCTCGCACATAAAGCAGCCCGTGCAATCGTCCGGACTCACCACCGAAGCCTTGCCGTTCTCATCGGGGCCCAGGACTTTCTTGGGGCAAAAATCGATGCAGATCCCGCAGGCTTTGCACCATGCCCTATTTATTTCGATCTTGTATTTAGGCATTAAATAACTCCTTCGAATTCAGCGCCTCATCATCGGTTTTCAGACATGGAAATAGTCAAAGAATTTCGCCAGTTCCTCGGTGACCGCCTCAAAGAACAGCCTGCCTTTTTCGGCTGTCGCCAGATGCGGCTGCCCGACGTGGCCGTCGGGGTTGTAGATATTGAAATTGGAGAACTTGAGGTATTTCTTGAACCCCAGCAGGTCCATCTGGAACCATGGGTCCCCTGGCACCGGAGGGCATTCGGCGATTTTATCCGCCTGCACCAGGTCGGGCCGCAGATGCATCATCATCGAGGTTTCGAATTCGCAGGCGTGTCCTGTGCCGCCCAACGCCGAATCGCGTATCTCCATGATGCGAGGGCCCGCTACATCCCAGTACCGCAGTTCCATGAGGGAAAACTTCTCGCCATATTCCTCGCCGATCTCGTTGATGACGGCGGAGAGATAGACCTGGTTGCCGCCATGGGAATTGACAAGGAACATCCTTTTGAAACCATTCTCGTAGACGCTTTTGCATATGTCCCGAGCGTGGGAAATCAGCGTGTTCTGCGAGATGGTGACATAGCCCGGCGCGAAACGGTGGTGGGGAGAATAGCCATAACAGGCCTGCGGCAGGACGAGCATGGGGGAAGCGGCCAGCCGGGCCGCCTCTTCCAGTACCGCCTTGCCGAGAATCGCGTCGGTGCCTACCGGGAGGTGTCTCGAGTGCTGTTCGGTGGAGGCGAAGTTGATGGCGACGGTCGCCGTATCGCGGTACCGCTTGAACTGATCCTTGCTCAACTCATTCCAGTGGATTAGCATTCGGTCGCTCCTTTCCGATTTCCTTCAACTCGAAAATCATCTCGATTTCCACCGCTTGGTTTTTTGGAAGGGCACTCACGCCGATAGCGCTGCGCACCCCCCGTCCCTCCGCGCCGAACAGCGCGCAGAGAAGTTCGGAAGCGCCCTCGGCCACGACGCTCTGGTCGCCAAAGGCTTCCCCGCAGGCGATGAAGACCGTGGTCTTGACCACGCGACCTATGCGATTCAGGTCCCCGAGGTAGGCGTTCGCGTTGGAGAGTACGTTCAGCACGCACTGACGCGCCGCGCGCTGCCCGTCCGCGATCGAGACTTCTTCTCCCAATCTGCCCACGACGAGGGGCTTTCCTCCCGAGGCGCAGCCGGTTCCGGAGGTATACAAGTAATGCCCGCCGAACTCCGCCATCAGCGTGTAGCTTCCATTCGGAGAAGTGTGCGGCGGCAATTCGGCCAAAAGTTGCTTGAGCCTTTCGTAGATGTCCATATCGGTTTTCTTTTCCATACACGCTTCTTTCACGCCAAAGACTTTACATAGCGATACAGAAGCTCGACGCCATCGACGAGGTCATTTACCGACGCGAGTTCATAGCTGTGGACATAACGCGTGGGAAGCAATACGCCTCCGGAGGCGATGCCGCCTCTCTCCAGGTGCATCGTGGCGGAGTCCGTCGTCCCCGCCGAATACACCTCTAGTTGATAGGAAAGGCCCGCCGCCTTCGCCGCTTCCTTCATCGCGCTCACCACTTTCGGCGCGGAAAGCACGCCCACCGACGTGGTCTTCGACCTGTCCATGACCTTGATGACGGGGCCCTTGTCGAGGGCGGTGATGATCTTGCGTTCGGCTACGTCGGGAATGTCGTTGGATATGGAGATGTCCAGTGAAATCGCCACATCGGGCTCGATCGTATAGGCTGCGGTCTTGGCGCCGCGGCAGCCCACTTCTTCCTGGGAGGAGAACACGGCGTAGACATCGGGACAGTCTTCATCGTCTTTGAGCAGTTTCATGAGCTCGATGAGCTGAAAGACGCATGCTCTGTCGTCGAGGGCCTTGCCCGCCACGCGATTCTTGTCTTTGCCGAGGAAATAGACGGGATAATCGATGGATACCGAATTTCCGATCTCGAGCCCCATCTCCTCGGCTTCCGCCAGATTTTTCGCGCCGATATCGATGAAGAAATCCTGAAGATCGGGCATCTGCTCCATGGCGTCCACTCGTCCGGGCTTTATATAATTTACGAGGCCGTCTACCAGCCCGGAAGACGTTTTCACTACAACATGCTTTCCGAAAAGGGCTTGAGGCCTGATTCCTCCCAGGGTGTCGAACCAGAGAAATCCCTTCTGGTCGATTTTCTTGACGATGAGGCCGATTTCGTCCGTGTGGGCGACGACCATCACCTTCATCTTGCCGTTTCCTTTCTTGAAGGCGATGAGGTTGTTCATCACGTCGGTCTTCGTCTCATCGACATAGCCCCGAACCATGTTTTTCACCAGCTCGACCATCTCGTCTTCGAAGCCGGAAGCGCCGTGCGTCCCGCACAGGGTCGCGATGCTCGCCACAAAATCGTCTTTGACTGACTTTCGATCAAAGTTCATGTTCTCTCCTGTTGTATTTCGAAGACCGCCTTATGATTCGGCTTTGGCTTCGATGTCTTCACCGTTGCGCGGATTCGCCGTCGAGCGCTGTCGCCGCCCTCGCGTAGAGCCGCAGGAAGTTGCCGCTGAACCATTTGCGCAGCTTTTCGGGAGCGACGCCGCTGAAAAGCACCGAGCCCAGGCTGACCGCCGGGTCGTTCCACGGAACGTCAGTGCCATAGAGCGCTTTATCGGGATCCAGTTCCCGGTCGACGAGCAGCAGCGCCCCATAGCGTTTGTTGACAGGGCTGCAGAGGTCGTAATAGAGATTGGGGTATTTATTGCACAGATCGATCGCCTTGCCGGTGCCGAGATCGAGGGCGCCGTGGCCGATTATGAGCGGGGCGTCGGGATATTCCCTCGCCAGCTCCTCGAAGACGCTGAGCTTGTCGCCGCCGTAGTACGTGTGGCTCAGGATGGGAATCTTGCGCTCGCTCGCGTAGCGGAACATCGGTGCGCAGTTTTTCCCGTTCAGCGGGTAATCGCCTGAAAGTTCTGGATGAATCTTGATGCCGACGATTTCCTTATGGGTAAAGTATTTGTCCATCTCTTTGGCCGCCACTTCGGGATAGTTGGGGTTCACCGCGTACATGCCCAGGTATCGTCCGGGATGGCGCAGGCAGACTTCCAGGGTATAGCGGTTGCCCCGTTCCACATCGGCGGTCACGGCCAGGTTGGAAGAGAAAACCACGGTGTCGACGCCCAGCCGATCCATGTTGTCGAGCATCCCCTGTTCGTCGTTATACGGGAGATAGAAGTTCCAGACCGGTCCCATATGGGCGTGGGAATCGATGATTCTATATGTCTTGTTGGCGCTCATGTCAGCACTCCCCTTTCAGCGAGGCGATCTTCATCAGCCGGCGCGCGTTGCCGCCGGCGATCAGTCTCTTTTGCTCGATCGGCAGGTTGGAGAAAAGGACCTGCCCCACCATCGTGCCCATGGTGGAGACGGGGAATTTGGAGCCCGCTATGAAACGCCGCGGCCCCACTTGTTGCACCATGTATTCGAGCTGGCGGTGCACGTCCAGGCCGGAGGTTTGGACATAGAGATTGGGAAAAGCGCGCATCATCTTTATGAGCGACCAGGTCGTCCTCTGGAATCCGTCGGAGAGCACGATCGGCAGGGTTGGGAATTCTCCGGCGACGCCGCAGAGTTTATCCCAAGCCGGTTCATCGCGCCGGCCAGGGGAAAACTCGAGCACAATGGGAATTTGTCGCTTCTGCAGTTCTTCCAGATAATCCCCATAGAACCATTTGGCGAAAGCGTATCGGGTGGCGATGGCGGGATTGCCTGTCGATGAGGGGAAGAGCCTGACAGCCTTCGCCCCGCTTTTTTCAAACATGTCAGCGAAGGCGCAGGGTGAACATCCCATCCCCTCTTCGCTGGGTACGGCGGCCCATGTCGGAATCAATTCGGGCGCGTCTTTCAGCTCTTCGAGAATGAGCTTGTTGCCGTAGTCCGCGTCGTAGGATTTGCTCAGGATATGATACGGAGCGGCCTGCCTGATACCCACGCGTTTCATCTCGGCCAGCAGCCCCGCCTTGTCCACCCAAGCCCCGGTGAACGGTACGGGTGGGCGTCCGAAGCTCACGGAGAAATCGAGAAAGTCGAGCGCCTCTATCTCGCTGGGAAAATCATTGCCGATCAATTTGTTCTGCCTCTCTTTGGCGTCCCGAAGGGCGCCTTGTTCAACCGCGCCTTATTTGTCGGTGCGGTATTTCTCTACCTTATCCCAATCGAGGCTGACCCCGAGACCCGGACGATCGACCGCATAGGCGAAGCCTTCCTTTACCGGCAGGACCTCAACTATGACGTCGTCTTCGAAATAAAGATTGCCGATCACGTCGCTGGGATGATCGATGCGCGGCGCGGCGATGCCCAAGTGAAGCTCAGCCGCGGTCCCGATGCCGAATTCAGGCATGCTGCCGATGCAGAAGCCCACTCCCGCCGTCTCGCAAAGATTCGCTATCTGCATCGCTTTGTTGAGCCCGCCGGACTCGCTGACATAAATATTGAAGATATCCCCCGCGCCGGCTTTGATCGCCTTCAAGGCATCCACGGGATCCCATACGCTCTCGTCGAGCATGACGGGAATCGGGCTGCGCTCGCGCAGAAATGCGAGTTTATCAAGCTCGTGGGGGGCGAAGGGCTGCTCGATCGAGAGCACTCCTAACGCTGAAAGCTGATAGGCGACATTGAGAAGCATTTTCTGATCTCGCCATCCCATGTTCGCGTCCACGCGGATGCCGAGTTCGGGGCCGAATCGCTCGCGTATGGCGCGCACAGCCGCCAGGTCGCGCTCAAAATCGATGCCGACCTTCACCTTCACCGTCTTAAAACCGCTGGCTACATGCTCGGTCACTTGGACGATCTGTTCCTCGACCGTGCCCATCGAAACCGAATGGGAAAGGGGGACGCTCTCTCGGCGCTTGCCGCCGAGCAGCTGGTAGACCGGCATCTCCTTGAGCTTGCCGATCAGGTCATACATGGCCATCTCGATGCCGGCCTTCAGGCAGAGGGGGTTTTTGCTCCAGACCACCGCCTTGTCCATCCGGGCGACCGCATCGGAGACCGAGAAGACATCCAGCCCGATTATCGAATCGGCTATCCTTTTCCCGAACCCCGCGACGAGGTTGCCTGCGCCGCCGTCCCAAATGGACGACACCTCTCCCAGACCGAAGTTGCCACCTTCGACGTGAAGAATGACGATGACGGCATCGCCGTAGGGATTATTGCCCAGCGCCGTCTTCCACTCAAGGCCGTTTTTGGCGCCACGCTTCGCGATCCGCACCGGTATATATTCTATACGTTCGATCTTCATGGTTGCATTATTCTCCCAAGAAATGGCATTGCGGGCGGCGATTCGCAACCGCCCAACCAATTTTATATACGTGCTTAAAGGAACAATGGGCCTCCAGGACCAAGCGGGAGCTTGAACAGGAACCAGATAACGAATAAAAGGGTCCAGGCGATTCCGTAGATCAAGGTATATGGCATCAACAACGACATAACGGTTCCGATGCCCGCTTTTTTATCGTATTGCTTGGCCAAGCCGAGCAGCAAGGCGAAGAAAGCCATCAGCGGCGTGATCGAGTTCACGATCGAGTCGCCTATGCGGTACACCATCTGTGTCATTGCCGGGTGGTAGCCGAGCAACATGAACATCGGTATGAGAACCGGCGCCAGAATAGCCCACTTCGCATTCGAGCTTGGAAGGAAAATATCAAGGACTATAGTCAGGAGTATCAGGCATATCATGAGCGGTAACCCGCTTAAGCCAATATTGCGAAGGAAATTGGCGCCATTGATGGAGAAGACGATGCCGAGGTTGCTCTTAGCGAACCATGCGGTGAATTGGCCCGCGAAGAAGCAGAGGACGATAAATGGGGCGATGTCTGTGACGCCTCTGGCCATTGCCGAGCTGAGGGCCTTTCCGTCGGGAACCGTCCCGACAACCTTGCCGTAGACGATGCCTGGAACGCCGATAAAGAAGATTATGGCGGTGACAATCGCTCCTAGTTGGGTTGCTTGGGCGCCGAAAATTGACGGCCCGTCCTTGGTCCGGAAAAATCCCCACGAAGGCAAGACGCCGATGAGTACGATTGCGGCGAGAATCAATAGAGAGAGTCCTGCCGCAACCATGCCTTTCTTCTGAAGGGGCGTGGCGTGATACGAGGCAAGGTCGACTTTCTTGACGCCAAACTCCTCGTTGTTCCAATCACCTGTGCGGGGCATGCGGGGTTCCAACCACTTATCGGTTGCCCAAGCGGCCGCGATGGTCAGGACGATGGCTGCCGCCGCGATGAAGTACCAGTTGCAGGTCGGCAGGACTACCATGGCTGGATCGAGGATCTGAGCAGCCGCCTGAGAGGTGGCCGATATGCGCGCGTCGGAAATGCCTATAAGCAGATTGGCGGCCATGCCGGCTCCGCAGGCGGTGTATGCGCAGCACATTCCCAATATTGGATTGCGGCCTACCGACATGAAGAGCATTGCTGCCAAGGGGGGGAGTATGGCAAAACCTGCGTCAGACATAAGATTGGACATTACGCCAATGAAAATGATGATGACCGTCAACAGCTGGGGCTTCACTTTTGATCCCAATCCGACAAAGAGCGATTCCATCAACCCCGACACATTCATAATACCAACCGCCAGGAAAAGCGGCATGGCGATGGAAAACGGAGCGAAGGAGGAGAAGTTCTGGTACATGTTGGTGAACATATATTGCAGGCCTTCCGGGCTCAGAAGATTGTAGACGCTTACTGCTTTGCCGGTCCCCGGATGAACCGTGGACCATCCGAAGAGACTTCCCATCCAGGAAATCAATACGACCACAATGTCCAGCACAATAAAGATAATTACCGTGTCGGGCAATTTGTTGCCAACAACTTCAACGCCATGCAGGAAACGACCAAATCCCGACTCTTTTTTTTGCATTGAGTTCGCTGTTTCAGCCACAATTGTCTCCTTTTTGAGGTCTAGCCCCAGAACAATTTCTTATAGGATCTCTCGTACGACGAGTTAGCGACGGATATTTGTTACAACCCTTTTTATCGAGCCCCTGGAGCAGGTATGACACGGTTTATGCCGAGGCGCTCTTTAAGGGCATTGATGTTTCTCCTAATCATACATTCAGTAATTTAGTCATACTAACTGTATGTTTTATTGAGAGTATAGATGCACTTCTCGAATCTGGCAATAACTTTTTTAATTATATATGCAAAAAAATTGCGTCTCACCTTTGTCCCCGATCATATCAATAGTGGGGAAAGGTAAAAAAAACGGGTCCTGACGATTGTCAGAACCCGTTATACGCTGGTATTCAAACCTACAAATTTTCCAGATCAGGTGGTTCCCGAAGACCTTTCGCCTCTTCCAGGTAGCTATAGAGCGTGAATTTCGATACATGGAAGGCTTGGCAAAGAAGCACGCTGGCTTTCGTGATCTTAAAGACGCCCTTGCTGTCGAGATACTCCAACGCCTTTATCTTCTCCTTCTTGCTCATCAGTGACATCGGCTTGCCAACGACCTGTTCGCATTGTTCCATATAATAGCGCATCACGTCGTCCACATTCTCGAAAGCTACATCCTCCTCCTTGAGCGTGGAGATGTCTGGATTGTTGTAGCGGACAAAATTCTGTAACGCGTTCTGCGCCAGTATGAAATCGGACATTTCGAGATTGAGGCAGACCGACCCAATGATCTTCCTGTTGGCGTCGCATATAAGGGTGGTGCAGGATTTGAATATCTGCCCCTTGGACTCGTTGGTGCCATTATAGAAGTAGATCCTGCTCTCCTTGAAAGGTTCTATGTCCTTCCCGGAATTGGAGATCATGCCTCCGCGGGGAGGGCCGCCCACCTCACGTCCACTAAGCTGCCCATTGATGATGTACACAATCGTGTGCTCGAAACCTTTTCGAAAATCATGGATGACGATCTCGCACTTATCGCCGAGGAACTTCTGCAATCCCTCCGCAAATCGGATGAAAAAGTCGAAATCGACACTCTTCTCAAGCTCCATATCACTCCTATAGTTTATTAGTCCGACAATGTTTCTTGGATTCCCTGCCGCGCCCAACAACCAGTATGATAGTATCACAAAATGATAGGGGTTGTCACTATACCCCAAAGCGAAAAAAATATTGACAACCTTCCCCCGACGGCCTATAGTTTCAGTACAAGAGATATCGCGGGGCCGTCCGAGAGGCCGCCCGCGACAGGCTCCGGGCTGAAACCCCTCCATTGGAGCGGTGATAAGCAACGGGCGAAAACCCGTGGGATTCATACTCTAATCAGTATCCTTCCCGCGGGTTTTTTTATGCCCGGGAGCCGACATATCCCTCTGGGACGTGCCGAGTCCTGACATAGCTAAAAAACGTAAAGGACGGATGCGAAGAGGCCCGCATGCCGGAACCGGACAAACCCAACGCCCTCACAAGAATCCCAGCCACGAGTCTTCTCTCGCTCGCTTTCCTCAATGTGCGACGGCATGGTCTTCGCGCGGCGGTGAACATCGTAGGAATCGCCATCACCGTGGCGGCTCTGGTTTTTTTCCTGTCGTTTTATCGCGGCACCTACGAGGGCACCATGTTCTCCTCCGTCATCGACTACGCCACCTCGCAGGGCCAATTCATGAGCGTGTCCTTCGATGACGACGATCCCGACGTCTGGCTCAAGCGCGAGAATCTCATCGACGAAGGCATAGTCCAGAGCGGCGATCTTTTGAGCGCTGTAGCTTCACGCGATAGGGATTGGTCGCCGATCGCCGCCCCGCGCCTGATGAGCCCCGCCCTGGCGGGCGACGGCGCGCGCGTGGCGTCGGTGACCCTCGCTGGCGTGGTGTTTTCCCGGGAAGTCGAACTTCTGGCCATCGACGACCGCATGGTGGCCGGCGCATTCAGCGACGGCGTCGCCGATGCCCCAGCCGGCTCCGATGCCGCCGCGGGGGCCTTGCCCGCCGCGGCAGGCCCCCGCGGCGTGGTCATCGGGAAGAAACTCGCCCAGACGCTATCCCTTACCGTGGGCGACGAGATCCGCATCCAGGCCACCACGACGGACGGCGCGCCCAACCTGGATTACTGGAGGATCTCGGGAATCTATTCCACCGGTTATCTCTCGCTGGACCGCGCGATGGTGATGATGGACCTCGCCGAGGCGCAGGATTTCCTCGGCGCCGAGGGGAAGATCAACAAGATCTACTGCAGGCTGGCGGAAGGAAAAAGTTCCGTCGACAGGACGCGCGCCCTCGTCACGCTCGAAACCCAGTCGGAACGGAAGCGTTTCGCCGATCTCGGCCTCGTTTTCAGAAGCTGGGAAAACTACGCCAAGGCCATCGTCGACGACGCGAAGGCCGACAGCTTCTTCTACGCCATTTTCATCGTCATCCTGCTTTTCCTTTCCCTCTCGACGATGGCCGGCACCATGAGGGTGACCGTCTTCGAGCGCAAGCGCGAGATCGGCATGATGCGCGCTACCGGCTGGCTTCGGAACGAGATTGCCGAAATCTTCCTCTTCGAGGCGCTGGTGATCGGCATCGTCGGGAGCCTCGCCGGCTGCTGTGTTGGCGGCATCGCCTCCCTGTGGCTGGGATTCTCCCCTCTCGAATTCAGCGCCGCGCTCGCGAGCTTCGACATTCCGCGCTTTTCGCTCACCTGCGACCTGCAGCCCGTCGACATCCTCATATCCCTCGCGATCGGCTTCCTCACCGCGATGCTGGCGGGAATTTCGCCCGCGCTGACCGCGGCTCGCATGCCCATTCTTTCGGCCCTGTCCGAACGCTGATACCAAGGAGCTATCATGAAAACCAATAGAATACCGTCGACCCTATGTTTCCTTATCGTCGGTTTTTTGCTTTTTATTTCCGTTTTCCTGCCGCGCGCTCAGCTCGCCGCCCAGGAAATGAAAGCGGACGAGATCATCGCCGAGATGGACCGCCGCATGAATTTCACGGAGTGCCGGATGGTTATCCGAATCGAGGACGTCAAGGCGGGCGGAAAGGCCAAGTCGCTCAAGGCGAGCGTGGACTATGTGAAGGGCCTGGGCACCCGCATGGATTTCGAGGAACCGGCGCGAGACCGCGGCAAATGTGTGCTCATGAGCGGCTCGTCCATGTGGATGTCGTCGCCGGCCGTCTCCAAGCCCGTGCGCCTTTCGGGCAAAGACGCCTTCATGGGCACTTCCTTCACCAATGACGACGTGATGAATCTGGACAAGAGCGACGACTACGCATCGGTCATCGCCGCGAGCGACGAAAGCGGCTGGGACATCGTGATGACGGCGAAGACCTCGGGCCTTCCCTACCAGAAAATCGCGGCCAGGATCGGAAGGGACTTTCTGCCGGCGAGCATGGTCTACTACTCCCGATCCGGGAAGGAATCCAAAAGGGTGAATTTCTCCGCCGTGAAGAACTTCGGCGGAAAGCCGCGCCCTTCGGTCATGGCGATCGTCGATCTGATGAAGCCGGGCGACGCGAGTTCGGTCATTTTCGAGCGGATCAGCGAAGAGCCGGTCAATCGCTTCAGGCTGACTCCAGCCTCCTTGGGGAATTGAGGAAATTATGAGTAAGATAGAAATCCGCAATCTGATGAAATCCTACAGGCTTGGCCACACAAGTGTCGAAGCCCTGAGGGGCATCGATCTCAGCATCGATACGCCGGAAATCATCGGCATCGTCGGCCCTTCGGGCTCGGGCAAGACCACGCTTCTCAACATACTGGGCGGCATAGACCTGGCAACTTCCGGGACCGTCTCGATCGACGAGGAAGAAATCGGCGATCTGGACGACAACGCGCGCACGGCTCTCCGCCGCAGGGATATTGGCTTTATTTTTCAGTCATTCAGTCTCATCCCAGTGCTGACCGCCCTGGAAAACGTGGAACTTCCCCTCATGGCCCAGGGCGTGCCCAAAAAGGAGAGGAGAGAGCGGGCGCTCGCGCTGCTCAAGCGCGTAGGCCTCACGCGAGAAGCCTATCAGCGTCCCGACGAGCTTTCGGGTGGGCAGCGTCAGCGCGTAGCGATAGCCCGCGCGCTCATCATCAAGCCGCGCCTCGTCCTCGCCGACGAACCGACCGCAAACCTTGACGGAGAAAACGGGCGGAACGTGCTGGAATTAATGCACGAGATGAACCACGAAATGAAGACTACCTTTCTCCTTTCGACCCACGACCCGCGCGTTCTGCCCTATCTCGACCGGCGAGTCTACCTGGAGGACGGGCGCATAACGCGCATCGAGGTCGTGGAGGACCACATAGCATGAAACACGACATGCAAACCCGGAGCTTTGCGCTCCTTTTCTGCCTCGCGTTGGGCGCGCTCGTCGCGACGGTGTCGGCGCAGAACGGCGACGCGGCACTAAAGCTTTCCGGCTCGCTGCTGAACGAGACTGGGTACATAGGATTCCGGAGTGACATCCCCGATGGCTCGACGAGGGACTGGTATTCCCAGACTTCGGCGACGGCGCGGCTGTCCCAGGCCGGCGACAAAGCCCGCTTTTTCGCTGAGCTATGGACCCGCTTCGACGCAGCGACGGGAAGCTGGGATATTTCCCTGGACGAAGCTTGGGGAGAATGGAGCCCAGCCTCCTTCGCGAGCCTGCGCCTCGGCCGCTTCCCACTGCGGTACGGGCCCTGCGTCGCCTTCAATCCCGCGAATTCTCTCGTCGCCAAAAGTCCCTTCGACAGCCGCGCCAACAAGGTAGGGCTCGACGGCCTGGCGCTGGAAATGCAGCCGCTCCTCGCCGCGAAGGGCGGACAGGACCTTCCCTATTCCCTCGTCGTGGACGCCGCTTTGTTGCTTCCTTCCGACGTGGCAGGTTCATCGTCGGTCGGCAGCCCTTTCGACATCGGGGAGTCGAGCGCCCATGGCCGGATCATCTTCTACGCGCCTGACTCAGGAGTCCTGGGCACGACGGAGGTAGGCATCTCTGGGGACTTCCGCCGCCTGGGCAAGGCGGCGCTGGGAGGGAAGGTCCCCACGGCGGGTGGCCTCTGGCTCAGCGCGGATCTCGCCGGCTTCGTGATCGGGGCCGAGGGGACGCTGAGAAGCCCCGGTTACGGAGAACTTTCGCTTCCTGGCGCTTCCGTCTCCTCAGAGACTGAAAATGGATACGGCTGGGCCCTCAGCGTGAACCGCAGGATAGGCAATTTCTTCGCCTTCGTCGAAGCGAGTTATGCGAATCCGGGATATGGCTGGCAGGGATTCACGCAGCTTTCGAGAAATGTCGACGACAACGCCGCTTCACTATCAGCGTTGGTCGATTTTGACACGTTGGCTGCTAGAATTGCGCTCGAATCCGCCTGGAACATAGGCGATTTTCTCGTACTTCACGTAAAAGCCGCCTGGAACTACCGTCCCGAGAAATGGACGCCGCAGCTCGCGAACGAGTACCTTGCCGGACTTTCCCTAGAGTATTTCTTCTAACATGGAGACGACATGAACTCTATCAAGCTTGTACTGTTCCTTGCCTGGCGCAATGTGCTCCGCTACCGCAAGCGGACAATCCAGTCTTTTCTCATTCTTTTCTGCGGCGCCTTCTGCATCATGCTGATCGACGCCTATATGAAGGGCTTCGCGGCTTCCTCCATCGAAAGGGTCGTAAGCCAAAGCGGCCATCTGGATGTCCACGCGGCAGGCTATATGGATTCCGCCGAGGCGATGCCCATGGATCTTGTCATCGACAACGCCGACGGTGTCATGGAGACCATGCTGTCGGCCGCCGCGGCCGCGGCGACTCCCGGAACGGGGATCATCCTGTCCCCCTCGGCGTTGACGGGATGCATGCTCTCCAACGGCGAGACTTCCAAACCCGCGGCCGTCCTCGCCGCCGAACCCTACGCGCGCGTTTCACCCAAGGGACGGGCGCCGGCAGCGGCACAGGCTTCGGCGCTCGCCCCGTCCAATCCCATGCTCTCCGATGCCAGGTCAGCCATCGTGGCCGGCCACTATTTCCTCGATCCGGCCGAACAGGGAGCCCTCCTCGACGAGAAATTCGCGGGCAGGCTCGGCCTGACGGTCGGCGATTCCCTCATTCTTCTCGGAAACGACGCCTACGGTTCCTTTTCCATGATGGAGACGAAGATCATAGGCGTAGTCCGCGAGGCTTCGCTGCCCGAGGGAACCGGCTGCGTCGTGGACCTTGCCAGCTTCGCTCCCGTTTTTGGCTTGGAGGGGAAGGCCGCCGCGATCTCGCTGTGGTTCGTCTCGGGCGACGCGATGAAACCGCTGGGCAGCGAGGCCGAGCCGGCCGCCGTCCGGTCGGTCATGGCCGCGCTGAAGGGGAACGCGAACCTCGAAGCGCGTCCTTTCTCGGCGATTTCCTCGAGCTACGCCGCCATGTTCGAGTTCCTGGATATCTTCCTGGCCGGAATGATGGCGATTTTCGTGCTCGTCGCCGGCGTAGGCATGACCAACGCCATTCTTCTGTCGGTGCAGGACCGCGTGCGGGACCTCGGGACGCTGCGGGCCATCGCGCTCAGTTCTCGGCAGGCGGGCGCCCTCATCTACGCTGAGACGCTGATCACCTCGTTGGCCGCCGCTCTCGCCGCCCTGGGGCTCGGCATGCTGGCGATCTGGATTCTGCAGGTTTCCGGCCTCGGACTCCGCTTCGAGTTTTCGGAAATAGGCGCCAATTTTCCGGATTCCATCAGGCCCCAACTGTTCCCGATGCGGCTTTTGGCCATTTCGGCCATGAGCGCCGCCTTCCCGCTTCTGGCCGCCGCCCTTCCGGCTCGCGGCGCGAGAAAGCTGACCATAAGGGAATGCCTCGGTTCCTGAGACATTCCCCGTGGTGAGTTGACTTTATGGCGGCGTTGGGTTATAAATCAGAGCGCTAATCCCCGATTCGGATCCTGAGCCGGGGGTACGTGTGTCTCAAGCAGGGTCCAATTTTCCATAAAGTTCAGGAGGAATCCGTGAGCGTTAAGATAAGGCTCAAGAAATTCGGAGCGAAAGCCCGTCCTTTTTATCGAATAGTCATCATGGACGCTAGATCGCCCCGCGACAGCAGAACCATCGATGAAATCGGCCTCTATCATCCCATCGAAATCGAAGAAAAGCAGATTCGAATCGATGAGGAAAAGGCGAAATTCTGGCTCGCACGCGGCGCCCAGCCTTCGGATACCGTTCGCTCCCTGCTCAACAAGAAAAATATCCAGGTCAAATAGGCAGTGAGGGCCGAATTTTCGGCCCATACAGCCGACCGGCGCTTTTTTTTGCCAAGGAGTACGAAGTGGAACGTGATTTAGTAGAATATATCGTAAAATCCCTCGTCGACGAACCCGATGCCGTAGACATCAAGGTTATCGAAGGCGAGAAATCGACGATCCTTGAGCTCAAGGTCGCCGACGCCGACATCGGCAAGGTGATCGGCAAAAACGGCCGGATCGCCAGAGCCATCCGGACGATCCTCTCAGCCTGCGCTTCCGCACAGTCCAAGCGTGTGATCCTGGAGATTCTGGACTGAACGCCTCCCATGAATAAAGCCGCTGACAAGGAACTTTTGGCCGTCGCCAAGCTTGGGGCCCCGCGCGGTCTCAATGGGTTCCTGAAGCTGCATAGCTATTCCGGCGAATATAGCCATCTGAAAGGCCTCACGACGATTCTCGCGGCTCCCGACAAAAAACCTGAATTGGCGAAAATGATGAAAATCCAATCCGCCGAGTCGGGCGACTGGGGCTTGAGCTTCGCCTTCGAAGGCTACGATACGCCCGAGAAAGCGCGCGCCCTGACAGGTCTGGAGCTATTCCTTCCAAGAGATCGCGTGAGTCCACTAAAAAGCAATGAATGGTATATCCACGATCTCATCGGCATGAAGCTCATGCTGGACGGCCTTGCCGTCGGAGAGGTCATGGGCGTGCTGGATGGCGGGGCCGACCCTCTTCTCGAGGTGAAGGTGCTCGCAAGAAGGGCCGCCTCCAATCCCGCCTCCAACACTGCCTCCGGCGCCTTCTCGGCCAAAACCTCGGGCGAGGATAAGCCCCCGGCTTTGGGATCGCAGGTCCTCGTTCCCTTCAGGAACGAGTTCATCGGAAAGGTGGACGGCGAATCCGGATCCATGGAACTTCTCGCGGGATGGCTTCTGGAATGAAGTTTACGATTCTGACGATCTTTCCTGAAATCGTACAGGCCTATTTCGACGCCTCGATCATGAAGCGCGCGGTCGCGAGCGGGCTGATCGAGTATTCACTCGTGAATTTCAGGGATTACGCCACCGACAAGCACCATAAATGCGACGACGAGGTGTTCGGCGGCGGCGCCGGCATGCTGATGAAGCCCGAGCCCCTCGACAGGGCGCTGGAAGCCGTCGGCTCGCCAACCCTGCGCACCGTCTTCGTCACCCCTTCGGGAAGGCTCTTCAACCAGAAGCTGGCTGCCGAGCTTTCGCGCGAGGAACATCTCGTGATCCTCTGCGGCCGCTACGAAGGCGTGGATCAGCGCGTCATCGACACCAGAGTGACCGATGAAATCTCCATAGGCGACTATGTTCTGTCGAGCGGAGAGATCGCGGCCATGGTTCTCGTCGACGCGATTTACCGGCTAAGGCCCGGCGTTATTTCGGGAGAATCGCTCGATGAAGAGAGTTTCTCGAAGGGGCTTCTCGAGTATCCCCAGTATACACGCCCCGCGAATTATGCTACTATGCGGGTCCCTGACGTTGTTTTGTCGGGGAACCATGCACAAATCGCGCGGTGGAGGCTCAAGGCAAGCATTGCGAAAACGCTGGCCTACCGACCCGAGCTTTTGTCCGATGACAAACTGCCCAAAGAAGTGGGCGGATTATTGCGTGAAATAATCGATGAAGGGGGATGGCATGAACCTGGTACAGTCCATTCAAGCCGAACAGATCAAGAGTGAGCTCCCCGCGTTCAACGTGGGTGACACCGTTCGCGTGAGCTTTAAAATCGTGGAAGGCAAGACAGAGCGTGTTCAGGCATATGAAGGCCTCGTCATTGCGATCAAGAACGGCGGCGTCGCCAAAACCTTCACGGTCCGCAAGACTTCCTACGGCGTCGGCGTTGAGCGCGTTTTTCCGCTCAATTCACCGCGCGTCGAGAACGTGGAAGTGCTCCGCCGCGGCAAGGTGAGAAGGGCCAAGCTCTACTACATCCGCACCAAGGTCGGCAAGAAATCCAAGGTCAAGGAACTCATCATTTCCAAGAAGGTCGAGAAGGCCGAATAGGCTTGTTCGGCGGCCGAAGACTCGTCTTCGGGCCGACTTACCGCAGAAAACCCGGCGCTGGCCGGGTTTTTTTGCTTTTTTGAATCGCCGCGCCGGTGCTCGCCCGTATATATGACATGGACGGCAAAGATTCTTCCTGCGCTTTAGGCCGAGCTGGCGAGGATCGCGTAAACGCCCTTCTCGAAAGGGAAGGCTGGACTATTCTCGCGCGCAATTTCAGGGCGGGCCGGGGCGAAATAGACCTTATCGCCGTGAAAGGGGAACTCGTCGCCTTCGTGGAGGTGAAGCGCTGGAACCGGAACGGTTCCATGGAGCTTCGCGACGCCATCGACAGAGGGAAAACCGGGAGAATTATCGAAACCTCTAAAATTTTCCTCTCAAAGTATCGACAATATAGTGGGAAGAAAATTCGATACGACGTTTTTCTTCTTTCTCTCGGCAGAGAGCCTATGCGATACGAAGGAGCGTTCGACGAGACGGTATGAATAAAAAAGAAATATCCGGCAGGGATCCGCTCTCATGGGCAGGTTCCAATCCCGGGAACAGCCACGCGACGGATCGTCTGCTCGCCGGCTCCACGCGTCAGGACATTTACAAGCTCCATGAGATGCGTCATAAATTGGATGACGATACCTACGTCGATGGCGCGGTTACGCGGATCGCCAATTTCCTGACAAGTACGCTGAAAAAGAAGGGTAATGATGAACAATAACGCTAAGAATTCCGGTCAGCCCGGCGAGGGGGGAAAGCGACCTTCCCAGAGATCGGGTCCGCCAAGACATGGCGGGCACCTTCGAACGCAGCCAGGGCAACCCATTCGCGGTCAGCGCGACGCTTCCACCCTGGGTATCCGCAAGGAAGAACCCAAGAAAGCCCTTCCGGTCAAGAACTGCGCGATCTGCGGGAAACCCATTTTCGATTTGGCCGGAGCCATCGGAGACAGGGAATCAGGCGAACCGGTTCATTTTGACTGCGCGCTTGAGCGCGTTACCGCGGCCGAACCTCTCGAGGCCGGAGAGAAAATAGCGTACCTTGGCGCCGGATGCTTCGGCGTCGTCGGCTTCAAGAGCGGAAACGACGGCGCTTTTATCGTGAAGCGCCGAATCCGCTGGGAAAAAGAAGGGGAAAAACAGCCCTGGAGAAGGGAAATTTCCTCCTATATCACCAAGATCTGAGCATTGGCAGTCCCTGAAAAGCCCGCTTTGCCGGGCTTTTCAATCCACCTCCATGAAACACATTCTCTGATGGCCTTTTCTCGTCTTTTCATGATATATAACAGATTTGAAAATTATTTTCTTTACAAAGCCAAAGATCAATGTATATTGAAATATAATTTCGTAAAGGATGAGGTGATGGATATACGGCATAGTGATGATCCTCTGGAACACGCGACAACGGAGTCACGCAACGATCGCTCGATGAATATCGACGCTCTCCCGGTCAACGAGATCCTGGCGATCATCAACGATGAAGACAAGACCGTGCCGACCGCGGTGGAAAGGGCGCTTCCGGAAATAGCCGCCCTCGTGGAGGCTGTCGTGACCGCTTTCCGGAATTCCGGCCGCCTGGTCTATATAGGCGCCGGCACGTCGGGAAGACTCGGCGTCCTGGACGCTTCCGAATGTCCGCCGACTTTCGGCGTTCCATCGTCCATGGTGCTCGGCCTGATCGCCGGCGGAGACGTGGCGCTCAGGCGATCCGTGGAAGGCGCCGAAGACGATCCCGCGGCCGGAGAGAACGCTCTGCGCGAGATCGGTTTTTCGACGAACGACGTTCTGGTGGGCATCACCGCGTCGGGATCAGCTCCCTACGTTCTCGGGGCCATGGACTATGCCAGGAGTCTGGGCGCCAAGGTCGGGGCCATAAGCTGCAACAGGGAGTCCAGGACTTTCGAAAGCGCCGACTACAGGATTCTTCTCGATGTTGGACCTGAAGTTATCACCGGTTCCACGAGAATGAAGGCGGGCACGGCCCAGAAGCTTGTCCTCAACATGCTGACGACGGCCAGCATGATACGCCTGGGCAAGGTCTACCGGAATCTCATGGTCGATCTCGCGCCCGTCAACAGAAAGCTGGTGGAAAGATCGAAGCGCCTCATTCGCCAGGCCACTGGCTGCTCCCGGGAGGATGCTGAACAGGCTTTTGAAAATTCCGGTAGAAAGCCCAAGATCGCGATTCTCATGACTCTGCTGGGAATCGGCAGGGATGAAGCTGTGAACCTCGCGGCGAACGGCGGAGGCCGCATCTCGGAAGCGATGAAACTTCACGCGGATCAGGCCAGGCAGGGGAGGTGAGGCGATGAGCGAAAACGTGAAATCGGGCGCCTTGGACATTATCCGAGGCATGCTTCCCGGTATGTCGGAAGCCGAGAGGAAGATCGCGCTCTACGTATTGGATCAGCCTCATAAAGCCCTCCATTTCAACGTTGTCGAGCTGTCCCGCCATTCCTCTTCCAGCAGCGCCGCGGTGGTGCGATTCTGCAAACGCATCGGCGCCGACGGCTACAACGAGTTCAAGCTCTGGCTGGCCAAGGACGTTTTCCGGGACGAAGAGGAAAAATACCTGCCCGACCTTGATCTTGAATCGAAGCCGCCGGCCGAAAGAGCGATGCGCGAAGTGATAGACTTCGCGAGACAGAGCCTGGGCGACCTGTCCCGTACGCTCAATCCGGAGATGCTGGAACTCGCGGCCACCAGGATCAGGGAGGCTTCGCTGACCATGCTGTTCGGTATCGGCGCGTCGGGAATCGTAACCTCTGATTTTCACTTAAAGCTGTTGAGAATCGGCATACCGGCTTCCTACACGCACGACGCTCACGCGCAGATAACGGCGGCCTGTTCACTCAAGGATACGCAGGTCGCCTTCATCGTTTCCTATTCGGGGGAGACCGAATCCATGCTCGAGGTGGCGAGGCAGGCTAAGGCGAAGAGAGCCTGCGTCATCACGTTGACCATGGAAGGCGCCAACAAGCTCCGGGGTTTCGCTGATATTCCCCTCATCGTTCCCGCTTCGGAAAGAGTCTATAGGCGAGGCGCCGAGACATCGCGCCTCAGCCAGCTCACCGTCGTGGATATCCTCTATAGACTTATCGTCTCCGGCGATGTGGAATCGGCCATCGAAGCCCTCGAGAGGACGATGGAAGCCACGCACCGCACCAGACGGCCTTGAGGAAGGCGCCCCTTCATGAGCAGAGCCTTTGTCGACGAGGATGCGGGCTCGGATGAAACCGACGGCATGCATGAGATCCCTCTTCCCCTGCCTGCCGGCGCGAGGAATTACATGACGCCCGAAGGCGCCATGCGGATGGCCGATGAGCTTCGAAACCTCGTCGAAGAGGAGAGACCGAAGGCCGCTGGCGCCCTGTCGGCCGCTGATCCGGCGGCGAAAGCCGAATTCTTGAGGCGGATTTCAATTATTGACAGGCATATCACCTATCTCTCTCGAATGAAGGCTGTCCTCTCTGTCGTCGAACTGCCGACGAGCGCCGAGCGCGTTGTCTTCGGCCTGGTCGTGAAGGTGTGTGAGGAAGTCGGCGCCGCGCGGCCCTCGGGAGCAGATGTTAAGCACGGCATGGAGCCTGAGGCGGCTACTTACCGTATCGTGGGCGCCGACGAAAGCGACCCTGACCGGGGCTATGTCAGCTGGGCGAGCCCTATCGCCAAGGCGCTGATCGGCAAGCGTGTGGGCGAGGTGGCGACGGTGAGGCTTCCCGTCGGAGAGCGGCGGCTCCGCGTCCTTGACATCGCTCTTCCTGGTTTTCCCTAGGCGTTTTGGCGAATTCTCGTTTGACAAAATCTCCTTCCAGCCCTACAGTACGAACGTTTAATAACAATTCCAAAACTATCGAATCGAAGAGGAAAGTTATGCGAGCAAAACCTATCGCCGCGATTCTTTGTTGTATCGCGTTCTGCCTCGGCAGCTGCGGGAACCCCGTCGTCATGTATTCGATCACTTACGAAGGCAACGGGAATACCGGTGGGTCGGTTCCTTCGGACGGCAACGCGTACGCAGCGGGGGCATACGCGACCACCCTCGGGAATTCAATGAGCCTCTCCATGGCGGGAAGTTTCTTCGATGGATGGAACACGGAGGCGGACGGGAGCGGGATTGCGAGGAAATCCGGTGAGGTATTCAGAATCGGCTCCTCGGATGTGACCTTGTACGCCCAATGGCGATCCAGCGAGATGTACACGGTTGTCTATGATGGCAATGGAAATATGGTAGGGGCGGTTCCATCGGACGGCAATGTCTACACCGTCGGGATAAAGACGACGGTGCTAGGCAATGAGGGGAATCTCTCCAAGACAGGGTACGTCTTCGACGGATGGAATACCAAGCCCGACGGCTCGGGAGCCGATCGCGCCATCGGGACCAGCTTCGTCATGCCCGCCGAAAACGTCGTCCTGTACGCCCAGTGGAGACCGCTGGCCGTGGGCGACGTGGGGCCGGCGGGTGGCCTGATCTTCTACGACAAGGGTGTCAATACCGAAGGCTGGCGCTACCTCGAGGCCGCTCCGGCTGATATTGGCACCGAACTGTACGGCCGTCCTGCCGGCGATGCCACCAGCGCCGAAGTGGGAGCAGGCGAGACGAACACCTATTACCTTTTATCAGTCGTCGGCATGCGCGCGGCAGTACAATGCTGGTCGTTCTCGCTGAACGGATACGACGATTGGTTCCTGCCCTCCACGGGGGAGCTTATCCTTATGCTCGAGCGCCTGCATATGAACGATCTCGGCGCTTTTCAAAACGCCTTATATTGGAGTTCAACCCAGCCCGCGGACGACTTGCCAAATTGCTTAAACTTCAAGAGCGGAATCGTGGTTTCCGGAACGGGTCGTACCGGCTATATCAGGCCCGCGAGGGCGTTCTAACTCCGGAAGGTTTCTGCGGGCTAGAGGGCAGGCATCGTAGGCGTGGACGAGATCGATTTGACCAGGAGCTATGTAAGCTGGGCCAGCCCTATCGCCAAAGCCCTGATCGGGAAAGAGGAATCCGAAGGCTGAGGAGTGAACTGTCGTCCCTCGGCCTGATCCCATCGAACTGAATCAGGAACGATGGCTCCGGAATCCTGATACCAGCATGAGGAGTCCGGCCAGGGCGGCCGCGATGCCACCGATCATATACCATGTCGTGTTTTCCGTAAAACGCCCGGTCAAGGCATTGTTCACTTGATCGGTCATGGAATTGGACGCGTTCAAGCCCACCGCAAATACGAGAATCCCCACCACCAGAAGTATGATACCGAAAATGCTCCGTGAACTCATAGTTTGCTCCTTACGTATAGTACATAAAATAATGACTATGTTGGACCAAGGGAACCAAATTGAGTATCTTATTTATAGAAAAAGAAATATAAATTTTCTAATTTTCCGGTTTCGAGGAGAAACGATGAAAAAGATTTTACTACTGACAGGCATCGCCTTGAGCATGTTGGCATTTTCCTGCACCAGCTTTTCGCTCATGATACGGCCCCCCGTTTTCGTCGCGGTGAGCCAGACCCCGCGAAACATCAGCCCGGTGACTATATCGGTGCAGCCTTCATGGGAAAATTTCGGACCGGGTAATAGTCATGGAAAGGCGTATGGGACCAAGCGGATATCGAGCTTCAGCGTCACCATCCGCAACAATACGGACAGCACGGTCCGCATATTCTGGAACAAGTCCACATTGCAGTACAACGGCGGATCCTACTATCCCTTCATTGAGGGACAGAACTACGGAAATTCCTACTCTTCCATGGGGCCGATGATCATCCCGCCCTACGGAACGATGAGAAAAACCGTATTCTCTTCGCAGCAGGCGTTCATCAAGCCCGGCAAGCACGATGTCTGGGAAATGAGACCCATCGAGACCGATAACGCGGTGCTCGTGTTCTTTGTGCAGTCCAACGATTTTGAAGACTATTATTCGATAGCGATTCGATAGATCGCCTTTCCCGGCAAGCGGCTGGAGCGCGCCTGAAGAGAGCGATCGCTTCAGCATGGGTGCCTGAAAAAATGGGGGTCGACGCTCCGCAGGCCTGTAAGGCCGAGGACTGTCGACCCCCATTTTTTCGATGGCGGGCCCCATGCGTGAAGACGACGCGTTATTAGCGCGCTCCCACGGGCTGGCATAGAGAGGAGCTGTGCTCCCCCTTTAGTATCGTCCTATCTCCTTATTTCTGAGAACCCGCAATAGGGGACTAGTGCCGGCGGGATGGCGATGGACCCATCGGCGCGCTGGAAGTTCTCCATGACGGCGATGATGCCGCGCGAACAGGCGATGGCCGTGCCGTTGAGCATGTGGACGTACTTGTTTTTGCCGTCGTCGTCCTTGTACTTGATATTGAGGCGGCGGGCCTGGAAATCGGTGCAGTTGGAAGTCGAGGTGACTTCGCCCCATTCGCCGCCGTTGCGGCCGGGCATCCAGGCTTCGAGGTCCCACTTGCGGTAGGCGGGGGCGCCCAGGTCGCCGGTGCAGGTGTCGACGACGCGGAAGGGAATGCCGAGGCCGGAGAATATCTCTTCCTCTATGGACCTCAGGTATTCGTGCGTGGCGTCCGAATCCTCTGGCAGGGTATAGGCGAACATTTCTACCTTGGTGAACTGATGGACGCGGTACAGTCCTTTCGAGAACTGGCCGGCCGAGCCCGCCTCCCGCCTGAAACAGTGCGAGACGCCCGCGAGCTTGAGGGGCAGTTTTTCCTTGTCGATGATGGTGCCCGAATAGTAGCCGCCGAGGGTTATTTCGGCGGTGCCGATGAGGCAGGTGCCTTCGCCTTCGATCGTGTAGATGTTGGATTCAGGCCCTCGGGGGTTGAAGCCGATGCCTTCGAGTATTTCCGTTCGGGCTATGTCCGGGGTCTGGAAAAGGGTAAAGCCCTTTTTGCGCAGGATGTCGAGGGTATAGCGGACCAGGGCCATTTCGAGAAGGACGGCTTCGTTCTTGAGATAGTAGAACTTGGTGCCCGATACCCTGGTGGCGGTGTCGAAATCGATGAGGTCGAGGTCGGCTCCCAGCTGGACATGATCTTTGGGCTCGAAATCGAACTTCGTGGGTTCCCCTACGCGCTTAACCTCGAGGTTGTCCTTGTCTTCCTTGCCCCGGGGGGCTTCCGGATGGGCCATGTTGGGTATTTTGGCGCCCTCGAGGGCTAGACGGGCTTCGATGTCGGCAAAGCTCGCTTCGCTTTCGGCGATTTTTTCCTTGAGCTGCTTGCCTTCCTCGATGCGCGCCGCCCTTGTGGCGGGATCGAGCTTGCCCTTCATGGAGAGGGCGTTCTCGTTCCTTAGCTTGCGCAGATCCTCGACCTTTCGCAGCAGGGCGCTCTTCTCGTCGAAAAGCGCGACGACGAGATCGGCGTCGGCGCTCATGTACCGGTCGGCTATGTTCTTCTTGACGGCTTCAAGGTTGTCCTTGATGAATTTATATTCCAGCATAATGGCGGAATGATATACATCCGCTTTCCGAAACACAAGGAGGCCGTACGGCTTCTTGAAGCGAAAGCCCGATGCAGGTTACGATGGATTCGTGATAGACAGAATACAAGGCATCCGCGAGCGCCTGCACGAACTCGATACGATGGTCTCCGATCCGGCGATCCTCAAGGATCAGACGAAATATAGAGATATCATGAGGGAGCGATCCCGTCTTTCCGCGATCGACGAGATGGCGGCCAAGTTCGAGGGGGTTCTCGCGGGGCTCTCCGACGCGACGGCGATGCTCAAGGGCGAATCCGATCCCGAGCTGCGCTCCATGGCCCAGGAGGAATACGATCTTCTGGAAGCCAGGCGGAAAGAGCTGGAAATAGCGCTCAGCGATCTTCTCGCGCCGCGCGATCCTCTCGCCGACAAGTCGGTGATCATGGAGATCAGGGCGGGCACCGGCGGCGACGAGGCCGCGCTCTTTGTCGCCGATCTCTTCCGCATGTATTCTCACTATTCCGATTCCCAGAGCTGGCGCATCGAAGTGATGAGCGCGAGCGAGACGGAGCTGGGCGGTTTCAAGGAAATAATCTTTTCGGTGAACGGCGAGTCCGTCTACGAAAAGCTGCGCTGGGAATCCGGCGTGCACAGGGTCCAGAGAGTTCCCTCCACGGAGAACTCCGGGCGAATCCACACGAGCGCCGTGACGGTGGCCGTGCTCCCCGAGATGGAAGAGACCGAAATCGATATAAAGCAGGAAGATCTGCGCATCGATGTCATGCGTTCAGGCGGCCCCGGCGGACAGAGCGTCAACACCACCGACTCGGCCGTGCGCATCACCCACCTTCCCTCGGGCCTCGTCGTCCACTGCCAGGACGAGAAAAGCCAGATAAAGAACAAGGCCAAGGCCATGCGCATCCTGCGCGCCAGGCTTTTCGAGTTGGAGGACGCCAAGCTGCAGGCCGAACGTTCGGCCGACCGCAAGAGCCAGGTGGGCACGGGAGACCGTTCCGAACGCATCCGTACCTACAATTTCCCACAGAACAGGCTCACCGACCATCGCATCGACCTGACGCTGTACAAACTTGACCTGATAATGGAAGGCGACATCGGGGAACTCGTCGACGCCCTCGTGGCCGACGCGCGAAGGAAAGCCCTCGAGGGCGGCGCCTAATGCCAAAAAAACGTGGGCGGTCGACCGCCTTCCGCGATGACCTATAGGGAATTTCTCGCCGCGAAGGCGGCCGAACTGCGTCGGCGGCAAGCCGGCTCCGACGATACGGCCTTTCTCGATGTCTCCCTGATTCTCGCCCGCTGTCTGGGCATTCCAAGAACCCAGCTCCTGATGAAGTATCCGGAAACGATCGCCCCTGGCGACATCCCTCCCTCATTCGAGGAGGGCTGGGCTCGCCGACTCGCCGGCGAAAGCGTCGCCTATATCGTCGGCATAAAGGAATTTTACGGTCGGGATTTTCTCGTCGACAGGAGGGTTCTAGCGCCGAGACCCGATACCGAGACCCTCGTGTCCGCGGCCCTCGAAGTGGGCGACGACATGGCCGCCATGACGCTTCGCCTCCACGATCTCTGCACAGGGTCAGGGGCCGTAGCCATCAGCATCGCCGCCGAAAGGCCGGCCTGGTCGGTGAGCGCGTCGGATATCTCGGCCGATGCCCTCGACGTCGCCCGCGCGAACGCGTCCCGGCTTCTTGAAAAAAAACTTCCTCTTCTTCTCGCCGATCTCTTTGCGGGCCTCGAAGGTCCTTTCGACATCATAACGGCCAATCCTCCTTACGTGCCGACCGGAGAGACGGCCGCCCTGCTCTCTCAGGGTTGGAAGGAGCCCGCGCTGGCGCTCGATGGTGGTCTCGACGGCTTTGATATCGTGTCCCGCCTCGTCCGCCAGGCTGGCGCGTTCCTTGCCCCCGGCGGGTTTCTTTTAATAGAAACCGACTCTTTGCAATCCGAATCTCTCCGTGTTATGTTCAGGAGCGAGGGTTTTGTCGATATAAGAGTATGGAGGGATCTCGCGGGCCTGGACAGGATCACGGGAGCCAGAAAACCCTGAGTGGAGCGTCGACGATGGATGAGAAGATCGTTCAGTTTCTGGAGAAAGTCCGCGGCAGCTTTGGCGATGACGGGGCCGCCCTCGTCTCCAAGGCCATCGGCTGGGCCAAGGAAAAGCACGGCGCGTCGCTGCGCGCTTCCGGCGAGCCAGCGTGGGAACATGACTTCCGCGTCGCCGCCACCCTTCTCGACATGGGCATGGATATGGATTCGGTGATCGCCGGCCTCGTCCACGACATCACCGAACATCGAACCTCCGGTTATTTTCCGAAAAATGACGGATCCGCCGCCTCATCCTCATCATCGGGCCATGCCGCCGGCAAGAGCCCTGACCATACGGCCGGCAAGAGCATCGACAAATCGACGAAACCAGGACAGAAACTCGAGGATCGCCAGAAAGATGCGCACAGGAAGGCTCTGGGAGCCGTTCCCGACCCCGCCATAACGGCGGAGTTCGGGGAAGACACGGCCAAAATAGTCGCTGGAGTGGCGAGGCTTTCCACCGTCCGCGCCAAGAACAAGACCGTGCAGGCGGCCGAGACCATGCGGAAAATGCTCTTCGCCATGACGGGCGACATCCGCGTCATCATCGTCAAGCTTGCCGACAAGCTGGACAGCATGCGCACCCTGAAATCGCTGCCCGAGGACAGGCAGAAGACCATCGCGGCCGAAACCCTCGACATTTTCGCCCCGCTCGCCGACAGGCTCGGTATTTCCTGGCTCAAGGACGAACTGGAGGATCTCTCCCTCAAGGTGCTCAACAGGGAAGTCTTCGACCAGATAAAGGAAATCGTGTCCGCCAAGAAGGGAACAAGGGAAAAATTCCTCGCCAGGGTGAGCGAGGAAATCCGCAGGGCTTCCCTGAAGGAAGGCATCAGCGTCGAGGTCGGCTCCCGCGCCAAGCATTTCTACTCGATCTACCAGAAAATGCGCAGAAAGGGCAAACCGGCCGAGGAACTCTACGATCTGCTGGGCCTGCGGCTCATCTGCGAAAGCGACAACGACTGCTACGCCCTGCTCGGTCTCGTCCACAGGCTCTGGAAACCTATAGACGGCCGATTCAAGGACTATATAGCCATGCCGAAGGCCAACGGCTACAGAAGCCTGCACACGACGGTGATGTGCTACGACGGCCAGCTCCTCGAGGTCCAGATCCGCACGCGCTACATGCATGCCATAGCGGAGTTCGGCGTCGCCTCCCATTGGCTTTATAAAAAGGGTTCCACCACCGAACGTCCCCGGCTCGAGGACCTGCCCATCATCAACAGGCTGAAGCAGTGGAACGAATTCGTCTCCCAGGGGGCCGAATACCTCGACGAAATTAAGCGGGAACTCCTGAAGGATTCGATCTTCGTCTTCACCCCCCGGGGCGAGGTCATAGAGCTGCCCTCAGGCGCAACGGCCATAGATTTCGCCTTCGCCATCCATACGGACGTAGGGTCTCACTGCCTGGGCGCCAGAGCCGACGGCGCCATCATTCCCCTCGACGCCGAACTCAAGAATACGCAAATCGTCGAGATCATCACCTCGCCGCTCGCCAAGCCCAACCTGAACTGGCTGAAGCTCGCCCACACATCCAAGGCTCGATCGAAGATCAGGGCCATACTGGTCCAGAGCGGCCAGGCCCTGGCCATCGACAAGAGCATCGTCGTCGGCAAGAAGCCCGCCGACGAAAAAGCCAGGGAAGCCGCGCAGCATGAAGAAGCGAAGCTGCTCGCCGAGAAGACCTTCGCCTCCGCCGCAGGCGCTGAGCATGGCCGGGCCGAAGTGGAGTTCCGCACCTACAAGCCCCAGCAGGAACTCAGGAGCGATAAGGCGGGGCTCTCGATCAACGGCGCGCGGAACATGATGATCCGGATCGCCGGCTGCTGCATGCCGGTGACGGGCGACGCCATCGTGGGCTATGTCTCGAGGGGGAGGGGCATCATCATCCACCGGGCTGACTGCAAATCGATAAACGCGGTGGCCGACTTCGCTCAGCGAAAAATCGAAGTGCGCTGGGAAGACGCCTCGTACTGCATAGCGAGGTTCAGGGTCTCGACGAAGATGGAACCGGGCATATTCTCGGAAATCGAGAACGCGGTCAGGAAATTCGCGGGCCGCCTGCGCGAGGGCAAGCTGGGCGAGCGAGGCGATGGAACCTTTTCTGGTTTTTTCACCATGGAAACCGACACGAGGGAGAACCTTAAGAAAGTCTCGAAGGCGCTCAAAGGTTTGCCGAGCATAATCTCCATCGAAGAGGAATGAGAGCGCCTCTTCCGGCCCGCGACCTACCTTCTCCCGCAGCCTATCTCCACCAGAAAGCTTTTTGCGCCGTTATGATCTCGAACCCGAAAGCGTCGAAACTTTTTTTCCTGGCCGCGTAATCCTTGGGCTCGAGATGGATCGCCACCACTTCCAGGTTTTTCATGAAATATTCGTCGGCGAAGGCCGCGATATCCTTGCTCGTAATCGCGCCCATGCGATCCGACCAGGTCTGCATCCAGGCGTTTCCTCCCAGAATCCATCCATCGGCGATGGCTGAACCGGCTTCCTGGGGATCGGCGAACATATCGTTCCGTTTTTCCGCGAGCGCTTCTCTTGCCCGCTCGTATTCCTTCGAGGTGAAATAGCCGGCATTGGTTTTCATGGCGTACATCTCAGCGCCGCGCACGATCTCCTTGAAGCTGAGGACGCTCTCTGCGGCGTTTCCTTTCGCGTCGAGAAGCATTCTCGTCGATACGGAGAACCATGAGGCGTTTCTCGAAAGCTGATACTTGGCGCTGACGGCTGAAGGCGAGGACCATTTTGGCATGCCTTTGGCGATGGCCTGAACGAGCCTCGATCCCGGCTGGGAAGCCATTTCCGCCCAGAATTCGGCGGCGGCGGAGCGGCTGGATCCCGCGTCCGGGCCACGGTAGCGCATTTCGATGAGCGCTTCCCCGGCGGGAACGGAAGGATCAGCATAGACCATGAGGGTGGGCCTGGTGACCCCGGGTTTCGGCAGGGCGGTAAGCGCCGTCTTCCAGGGATCGGCGCTCTTTTTCCATGAGGAAAAAGCCTTTTCTATCATGGGCCGCAGCGTTTCCTCAGCAAAGTCGCCGGCTACGACGAGAACCGCGTTGTTAGGCACGAGCCAGGCGGCCGCGATTCCCTTGAGGTCATCCTCGGTCGCCGCGTTGACGATGGCCTCCGTCCCCAGAATATCGAAGCGCCAAGGCGCGGCCGAGAAGAGTTTTTTGGCCATGGCCGCCTCAAAGATGGCTTTCGGGTCCGAAAAAGCCTGCTCTATATCAGCCAGGCTGGAACTCCTCGCTTTCTCGAGCGTCAGCGCGTCCGAAAAAACCGTCTCCAGTCGCAAACCCGAAAAGAGGTAGGCGATCGTGTCCAGGCCTTGGCCTAGCATCTCGGGGGGAAGCAGGAAAGAGAGACCGAAGCGATCGGCCTGGGCGCCTCCCTCGATCGCCGTGGCGCCGAGGGAATCCATCGCTCCCGCCGGTTCGGGTTCGCCCGGCGCGATCGCCGAACCTCTAAAAAGCACTTTTTCGAGCAGGTGAAACAAACCAGCGTTTTTTTTGGTCTGGGCTTCGGCTCCGCCTCTGAAAACGATGCCCAACGAAACCGTGGCGCTTTCGGGAAGGGGCAGGAGGATGACATCCATGCCATTTTCCAAGGTATAGGCCGAAAAGGCCGCGGGCAGGGTAGAAGCCGAAAAGGCCGCGGGTTTTGGGGTTTGGGCAAGAAGATGGTTCGCCATGGGCGGCACTGCCATCCAGGCCGCCGAAAAAAGGACAGCGAGGACGCGAATCGAGAGGAGCCTCTTTATCATCGTCCAATACTAGAAACTATCCTTCCGACTGTCAACCTTGATCATATCCCGCGCCGTTCCTCAAGGTTCTTGTTGATTTCTGAAGAGGCTGACGGTAGTATTCGCCCATGGCCAAAAACACGATCCCCCTTATGGCATCCTACGGAACAGGAAAATTTCTCGCTGAATTTTTGACGGGCGCCTTCGCTTCCCTCGTTTTCAAATACTATGAGACGGAAATCGGACTTCCCGCCGGTCTCGTGGCATTGGCGATCGTTCTCTATTCTGCCTGGAACGCCCTGAACGATCCCTTGATCGGCTTCCTGACTTCCCGGCCCACGCGATTCACCAGCCGTCACGGCCGCCGTTTTCCATGGATCGTCGTCGGATCCTTGTCCTGCGCCCTGGCCTTCGTTCTCATCTTCGCCCCGCCCGTCGCCCCCTTAGGCATGACCTTCCTCTGGCTCCTCCTTTCCATCTGTCTCTATGACGCCCTCTATTCCACCTGGGAAGTCAACTATCAATCCCTCTTCCCCGACAAGTTTAGGGAGGAAGCCCCGAGGGCGAAAGCCGCCGGGATTGCCACCCTCATAGGCGTAGTGGGCGTGGCGGGCGGCGCCGTCCTGCCCACCTTCTTCGTACGATACGGCCAACCGGCGACCTACCTCGGGAATGCCTTTATCTTCGCCGCCGTGAGCGTCGCGGCAGCCCTCCTTCTCCTTCCCGGCGTGCGCGAAACGCCCGACATGATAGCTCGCTATCTTGCCCAGGAAGCCGCCCGAAAGGAAAAAGCCTCGCTGAAAACCCAGCTGAAGGCGGCATTTTCATGCCGCAATTTCCTCGCTTTCATAGTGCTGTATTTTTTCTACCAGTCGGCCACGATATCCATGACGGCATCCATCCACTACGTGGGCGACTATCTTCTGGGCGGCAGGAGCACGACCCTCATCTTCGCCGGCATGCTCGCCGGCGCCCTGGCGGGCATTCCCCTCTGGCTGGGGATCAAGAAGCGGGTAAAATCCAATCAGACACTGCTCGCCCTCTCCGCGCTGGGGCTCGCCGTCTTCTGCGTCCCCCTCATGTTCGTGACAAGCCATAACGGATTCGTCGCCGCGATGTTCGCGTGGGGAATCTCCTTCGGCGGTTTCTGGATGCTGATGACGCCGGCCATGGCCGACGTCATCGACGAAATCGTCGTGACGACGAAAAAGCGGGACGATGGTGTCTATATCGGCTTCAGGGCATTCGCCGGAAGGCTCGCCTACGCGGTGCAGGCCGTGTCATTCTGGATAGTCCACAGCCTGACTGGTTTCGCACAGAGCCCGCGCGCCCCCAAGGCCCAGTTGGGCATTCGGCTCCATACGGCCCTGATCCCCGCCGTTCTTCTCGTCATCGGCGTATGGATTTTTCTTAGGATGAATACGTTGAACGCTGTAAAAGCCGAAGGGAATCGTAAGGCGATGGAGAAGCTTGGGCTTTAGCGATGCTTGCCGCTATGCTCGCCCATTAATTGCCGAGGAGCGGAATAGCTGGCGGGCAATTCTTCCATGAAGTTGTTTTTGACCCGTTCGAACATCATAAGGAGCTCTTCCTTCGTATAGCCTATCTCGTCCTTTTGGGGGTCGACCAAAAGCTTGGAGGGTTCGATTTTTAATGCCATGCTGAGTTTGAGCAGGGACTTGGCCGATGGCCAGCTGCGTCCCGTCTCTAGGTTGGCGATGAATCCGGGAGAAAGGTCTGCCTGTTCAGCGAGAGCCTCCTGGGACAGATTCATGACAGCCCGTCTTGTCCTGAGATTCATGGCGAGGCATTCCTGGACATAGTTCATTATGATTACCATACCCGAAGCTGGATGTTTCGCCATTTATGGATACAGAGAATTTTCCCTTCCATAGGAAAGGACGAAGTGACATCGGAGTCCTTTGTTGACCAAAGCATCGGCGGAGCTTAGTATGGCCTCATGTTTGAAAGCTCCGTATATGATGCGCGGCGAAGAAAGCTCGCGGCCTCGCTGCGCGACCGCGGCGCAAGCGGGTCTGTGCTTCTCGCCGCCCATTCCGAAAGTCCCATAAATTATCCCGACAACTGCTACCCTTTCAGGCAGGATTCGAACTGGCTCTATTTTATCGGCCTTAACGAACCCGCGATGACGGCTCTCATCGATATCGCCGACGGAAGCGCGATGCTCTTCGGAGACGATGTTTCCATGGACGATATGATTTGGACGGGGCCGAAGCGCGGGGTCGCCGAACTGGCCGCCCTTTCCGGAATCGATTGCGTCATGCCGCTTTCGCTTGCGGGGCGGTATCTGTCCGGTCTGTCGACGCCCTCTATCCATTATCCTCCCTTCTCCAGGGAAGAGACCATTCGCCGCGTGGCGGGAATCCTCGAAATTCCCGCTGACATCATCCGCGACAGCGCTAGCCCCGAGCTCATCCAGGCGATCGTCTCCTTGAGGGAAATAAAGGAAGAGAGGGAAGTGGCGGAGCTGGAGAAAGCCACCGCCATAAGCGCCGAGATCCATACGGCGCTTTTAGCGCAGCTGCGTCCCGGCTGGACCGAGACGGAAGCCGCCGCGCTGTTCCAATACCTGGCCGCGAGGCGTGGTTGCGCGCTCAGCTTCGGCACGATCGGAACGGTGCATGGGGAAGTCCTCCACAACCACGAAAGAAATTCCATCTGCCGCGACGGCGATACATTCCTTCTCGATGGGGGAGCCGAGCTGCCCTCGGGCTATCCAGGCGATCTCACGACAAGCTTTCCCGTCGGCGGCAACTTCCCTCCCCAAAAAGCGGCTGTCTATCGGGTGCTTCTGTCCATGTTCGCGGAGGCGACGCGAATCCTGAAACCGGGACTGCCCTTTTTGGACGCGCACCGAGCCGCCAGCCTGGCCTTAGCGCGGGGTTTCGTCCAGCTAGGGATCATGAAGGGGGATCCGGAGGAAGCCGTCGCCTCGGGCGCCCACGCTCTTTTCTTCCCCCACGGGCTCGGCCATATGATAGGCCTCGACGTGCACGACATGGAGGGACTGGGCGAGGATAATGTGGGCTATTCCGACACGAGGCGAAGCGAGCAGTTCGGCCTGAGTTCCTTGAGGCTGGCGAAAAAGCTGAAGCCCGGCATGGTCCATTCCGTGGAGCCGGGCATCTATTTCATTCCCGGCCTCATCGACAAGTGGGAAGCCGAACGTATCAATGAAACGTTCATCGATTATGCCGAACTGCGCAAATGGCGCGGCGGCGGCGGAATGCGTATCGAAGAGGACTGGCTTGTCATGGAGAAGGCTTCCCGACGGCTGGGACCGCCACTGGACAAGAGCCTTGAGGCCATCGAACAGGCGAGGAGGGGCATATGAAGACTATTTTCACGTCGACCTTTCAGGACGATGCCATCGTTGTGCTCAGCATTCTGAAATCGGGCGGAATGGACGCCGTAATAATGTCTGACAATATGCTCAACATGAACCCCCTCTTTTCCACAACCATAAAGGGAGTCAGCATTGTCGTCCCTGACGAACAGGAAGAGGACGCTCTTTCCCTGGTGGCCGACTACCGTAAACGGACCACGTGATCCATTCTTGAAATCTTCCTGGTTTTCCGATATTATTCTTTCTATTATGAAACGTTATGCATTTAAAACAGTTGTTTTTATCCTTTTCCTTTTTATCATGTCCATAGCCATGATAACAGCGATTAAGGTTTCGCAGAGGGATACGCAGTTCAGGACCACTCAGATCGGCCTCAAGGCGATGGTCCAGATTCAGGCTTCAGCCCTCAACGACGGGTATTTCTCGTGGAGCGAAGTCCGCAACCTGGTGGAGGGGAACAGGATTCCCGACGCGCAGTCTCTCCTGGACGATGCGCTCGAAATCTACCCTTTCGTCAATGAGATTAAGCTCCAGCGGGGCAGCCCTCCCTTGGACGATTTCGACATAAGCAGCAACGACACGAGTCTGAACCTTTCCTTCTCGTTGAAAGACGATTTCGGCTTCAACCCTCTCACGGGCTGGAAGGGAGTCGTCACGATGAACGCCCAGGGTCTCCTCGATGCCCTCCAATCCGAAAACAAACTGGTGATCGCTCCGGCCGATGGGCATGATCTCATGTATTCGCTCAAGGCGGACTTCGAGAAACCGCTTCTCGACTGGCGGGATTATCTCCTCGTCATCATCTTGACCATGGCCATCGGCTATTCGGTTTCCGTCTGGCTCTGGCGCAAGGATCTGATCTTCTATGAAACGAAGGGACTCGAGTCCATCATTTTTCTCTTTGAACAGACCGAGCAGTTTTCCGCCAACCATTCACGGCGCGTGGCCGTCCTCACCATGTATCTGGGGATGAAAATGGGTTACAAGGGAAGGCGGCTCCGCAATCTCTACACGGCGGCCCTGCTTCACGACATCGGCAAGATCAGCATTCCTTCCAGCCTGCTTCTGAAGGCCGGACCTCTCACGAAGCCGGAGCAGCAGGCGGTGGCGGCCCATCCGATCATCTCGGCCAGGATACTCAAGAACTTCAAGGAACTCACGCATCTCAGTTCCATCGTTCTCTACCACCATGAGCGCGTCGACGGCTCCGGCTATCCCGAAGGGCTGATGGCCAAGGAAATCCCGGAGGAATCGCGCATCATCGCCGTGGTGGACGTCTTCGAGGCGCTGGTGGGCGAAAGGCCGTACAGGGACCCGGTGGCGCCCAAGGAAGCCTTCGAGACGCTGCGGGCGATGCCTGTCGATCAGTCGATCGTGGATGTCCTGATAGCGAATTACGATGATTTCAGGCAGTTCCGCGCGCCCAAATGGGTTCTGGAATACCATCACAGCCTGGAAAAAATCTGAGCCTTTTTTCTGCCGTCCTGGTCCCGGTATGGATTTTTATGGTTTCTCATGAAAGCCTTGTAGGCCGCGCATGAGGCATAGTATCCGTCCGGCCCCTTGAACGAGGAAAATTCGTCGCAGCGGAAAAGCTCCAGAAGATCCACGAAACGGCTGTCGAGGATGACGTCGCTCACCGTCGAGAGGGGAATGCGGGGCAGGCCGGCGGGCAGCATGTGCCAGCGGATCATGAAGCATGCGTCGCGTATGATTTTTTCGTCAAAACCCAGCGACCGGAGAAAGCGGGCCGCTATTCTGGCACCTATTTCCGCATGCTTGTCGAATCGATGCCCTTCGCTCGATTCGGAGCGCGGCTTGCCGATGTCGTGAAGGAGAAGGGCGAGGGAAAGGGGCAGATCCAGGGATTTTCGGTAGCCCAGGGCCTCCATCGTGTGTGACCATCCCCCGCCTTCGGGGTGGCAGTCCTTGGCGTGATCGACGAGGAGGAGGGCGTCCAGGTCGGGCCAGTAGGCTTTTACGAAGCCGCTCTCCCTGAGGAGTTCGAAAGCTGCGGCCGAATTGGGCCCCTGCAGGATGAGCGAGAGAAGGTCCCTCTGCCAGAGGACGGAGGCGGCGCCGGGGAGGGGAAGCGCCCCGATCGTCGTCTCCGGGGCTGGATGAAGGCGCGACAGGAGTGCTGCCGTCTCAAAAAGTATGTTTTCCCCGTTTTTCCGTTCCACCTTAAATTGTCGTTTTTTCAGGTCGGCATAGATTCCATGTGGATCGAAGTAGCGGCCGTCGAGAGAATTTCTCCGGAAAGCGCTCATGCCCAGGGCACCGACATCTTTCCTGTCGATGTCGTCGACGCAGAGAAAACGAGCCTCGCAACCCGCCGCGGTGGCGTCGAGGCTGGCGTCGGCATAGGGCAGGGCGGGATAGCCCAGGGTTTCGAAGTTTTTCGCGAGATCGACAACGCTGCCTTCGACGAGGAAAAATTTTATCGGTCTGTCCATGGCGAATCCGCAGTAGGAATCGACGGCGGTGAGGCCGAATTCCCTGAAAGGTATGCGCGCGCTCGCCATGGTGGCGGCGATGTCGGTCATCGGTGGAAAGATAGCGGTTTGGCGTGAAAAGGGCAATCCAGGCCGGAAGCGCTGGAAGGCTGGATTGCCAGAAGGCTGGAAGCGCTGCGGGACGATATGCTACAGTCAGCCCGAATTGGAAGCTTTGCGAGGAGTCAGAATGGAAGGTGGCGGTTTTACGGCCGAAAAGTTCGACGCGGTTCTTTTCGACATGGACGGAGTCCTCGTGGATTCGGAGGAGCTCATCGCGCAATCAGCCATGAAGATGTTCAGGCAGCGCTATGGCGCCGAAGCGCCGCGAAGCATTTTCTACCCCTATGTGGGCGCCGGCGAGGATCGTTTCATAGGCGGCCCCGCCGAAGAGATGGGGCTTTCCGTCGATCTTCCCGCCGCCAAGGCCTGGACCTACGAGATTTACGGGGAGCTCGCTTCCGAATACGTAAAGGTCCTGCCCGGGGCCCCGGAGTATCTCCACGCCTGCAGGGAGATGGGGCTTAAAATAGCCCTGGCCTCGGCGGCCGATCTCGCCAAGGTGAAGATAAACCTGCGAGTGCTCGGCATCGGCACCGATTTTTTCGACGCCGTGGTTACCGGTTCTGACATCGAGAGGAAAAAACCCTTTCCCGATATCTACTTGCTCGCGGCTTCCAGGATTGGCGTGGATATCGGCAGGTGCCTCGTGGTCGATGACGCGGTGAACGGCATCATGGCCGGGGTAAGCGCCGGCGCCGCTTGCCTGGGGCTCACGACGAGCTTTTCCGAAGAAACGCTGCTGAAGGCCGGGGCGAAGTGGTGCGCCCCTCATCTCGGCGCCGCGAGATTGCCTTACCAGCTCGACTGAACGCTTTTTTCAGTCTTGGATAAAAGTCTTCAGCCTCTTGCAGAAATCGCTCTTGGGATCGACCGCGAAACGAGCCTCCCGGCTTTGCCCGTCCTTCTCGAAGGATATCACCATAAGCAGAAAGGGGCTTCCAAACAGGAAATCCAGGAATTTCTTGGGCGGATTCGTAACACCGGAAATCGAAGCATAGGAAATGACGAGATCCTCCACGTTTTTCGTCGATACGGGAGGAGAGGAAGTCTTGAACATCGAGGCAAGCCAATTTTCGCCCGGTGTCCTGCGGAAGCGGATACCTGTGGGGGAGAGGACGAGAAGACCCCAGTCGCCTCGATCCTTGGACGAAGAGAAGAATTGCCCCATGGTCCTGGCGAGCACTTTTTCGCCGGTTTCCCTCTCGAAGTCGGCCCAGAAAGCTTCCACGTTGTTTTCCATCGCTCCACCTCTGTCGTGAATATATCATAACCGGAAAGGCCGCGCATCATACTGTCATGCGCCGATTGCCAAGAAATCGCGCCGATGCTACTGTCGCCACAATGAATCGGACAGTTTCAATAGCGGCCGGCATCGGCTGGTCGACCATATTCGGCTTTTCATTCCTCGTCACCAAGAGCGCCCTCGACATGCTCGACCCGATGGAGCTGATTTTCGCTCGCTTCCTTCTGGCCGCCCTCATCATGAGCGTTCTCGTCGCGGTTAAGGTGGTGAAGCTGGACTACAGGGGGAAGAAACCAGGCATACTCATCCTGACCTGTCTTTTCCAGCCCATCCTGTATTTCATCTTCGAAACCTACGGGGTGCGCGAGTCGTCGACCAGCACAGCAGGCATCATCCTCGGCGCCCTGCCGGCCTTTGTCGCCATCTTAAGCATTTTCGCGCTCAAGGAAAAGACGACGCCCCTGCAGACCCTCGGCCTTGTTCTCTCGATCCTGGGCGTCGCCATTGTCGTTCTCACCGGCCCGGGGGCTGGCGCGGCTGACGGCGAAGGTACCCTGAGAGGGGTCTTTTTCCTGATAGGCTCCATGTTGAGCGCCGCGCTGTTCAACGTACTATCCCGTAAAGCCTCCCGACGCTTCAGCGATTTCGAGCGGACCTTCGCCATGATGTGGGCGGGGGCGATAGCCTTCGGCCTCATCGTCCTCGTGAAGTCGCTGTGGTTCGCCCAGTCCCCGGCGGCACCCGGCTCTCTCCTTTCGCGCATGGCCTCGGTATGGTATTCCATAGCCTATCTCGGCATCCTCTCGTCCATCGTCGCGTTCTTCCTAATCAATTTCACTCTCACCAGGCTGAAGGCCTCGCAGAGCGCCGTCTTCGCCAATCTCGTCACCGTGATCACCATCGTGGCCGGCGTGACTATCCGCAAGGAACGCTTCGAGATCATGCAAGGTCTGGGCGCGATCGTGATTATACTAGGGGTATGGATAGCCAACCGACAGAGCCGGGCGGAGAGGGAAGCGGAGAAATGAGCGTAAAAACCGGCGCCGGCGTTGGTCTCCCGGATTTCTTCGACATTCACTGCCATGCCCACACGCTGTCGCACCCCTCCTTTCTCGCGCTCATACAGACATTGAGGAGGAGGAGACTCGAAGCCCTTTTCAGCCAGCTCACTTCCTTCGAATACCTGGCTTCCTCGCTCTTCCATCGAGGCGGCGAAAAGATACGCAACATGCTGTCGGTCATGGAAAACGAGCCGGGAGACATATTCAAGCTGATGGAGGACGACCTGACGGGCGTTTACGCGAAATCCGCCGACGAAACGCCGCTGGTACGGGACGGCATTCTCGACCTGGGCGACCAGAAGTACGGCAGGCTCGTCATCTCCCCGCTGCTCATGGATTTCAGCGAGCCCGGGCCATATCAGCCCGATACGTATTACGATAAATACCCCAAGAAGACCATCGACGCGCAGATCGTCGATGTCATGCTCGGCATAAGGGATTACAGGCTTACCCGACCAGAGGGGCTCCTGGAAATCCAGCCCTTCCTCGGGATAAATCCCAAAACCCACAGTCCCGAATCGCTTACGCGCTTTCTGGATACCTGGCTGTCCTTTTATACGAGGGATAGGGAGGAGGCGAGAGCGGATTTCGGGAGCATGGGCGAGATTCTCGCCGGCGATCCCGAGAGAAAACATTCGCCCTTCGCCGGCATCAAACTCTATCCTCCCCTCGGTTTCGACCCCTGGCCAGCCGACGGGGGCGAAAGGGAGAAGGTGGAAATCCTGTATTCCTTCGCTGAAAAGCGAAAAATCCCCCTCACGGTCCATTGCGACGATGGCGGATTCAGGGTGATTCCCCTCGAGGAAGCCTGGCGCAATACTTCTCCCGCGAGTTATCGGCCCGCCCTGGAAAAGTACCCTGGCCTCATCATTAATTTTGCCCATCTCGGCGCCCAGTACAGCATTCCCAATCGCCTGGCGCCGCCGCCCACCGAATGGCGGGACGCGATTTTCGGCCTCATGATGGATTTCCCTGGGGTCTACGGGGATTTTTCCTTCAACGGCGTCGCGCCGGAATATTACGATTCCCTGCTCGTCACGCTGGGGAGCATGGATCCTTCCAAGAGAAAGGTGGCCGAAAAGAGGATCATGTTCGGTTCCGACTTCATGGTCAATCTGATTAAAGTGAGATCCTACGCCGACTATTTCAGGATATTTTCGGGGAGCGCTCTCAGCCCCGAGCTGAAAAAGGCCTTCTGTTCGGAAAACCCGCGGCGATTTCTGTTTGGCGATTGAGCCACTCGTCGAGCAAGGCGAGCGCTTCCGGTACCTGCCTGCGGCCGAGGCCGATGCGGAAATGTGCGGGATCGTAATCGTAGCAGCCACCTGGAAGGATGAGGATTCCCCGCTCCTCCAGCAGCCTTTCGGCGAGTACCGCGGCGCTGAGCCCGGAATCTTTGCCGGTCCTTTTTCTTTCCGCGTTCACCCACCTGCCGCTTACCCCGCCTAGCCTCAGCCTCGGAAAAGCGACCGAACCGCCGCGGGGCGGAATCCATTCGAACATATCTTCCCTGTCGGCGAAAAAACGCGAAAAGGAGGCTAGGTTTTTGGCGCAGATATCCCTGTTGCGCGCGATGATCTCGCCCGAATGGCGCAGGGCGACTCCTGCCAAGGTTTCCGAGGGCGCGGAGGCGCAGATGGAATTATAATCCTTGACCTGGGCCACTGAATCGAGGATGTCGCGGCGTTGGGTGGCGAGCCATCCTATCCTCAGCCCCGCCAGGCCCCAGGCTTTGGAAAGCACTGAGAGCGAAATTCCATTTTCATAGGCATCGCAGATGGCGGGCAGGCGATCGCGCGGATCGGTTTCCAGGAACCTGTAGACTTCGTCGCAGACGAGTATGGCTCCGCGGCTCTCGCAGAGCGAAACGACGCGGTCGAATTCGGCGCGTGTGAGGAGAGCGCCCGTCGGGTTGTGGGGCATGTTCATCACGACGATGGGCGCCGTTCCGGTTTTCCCTTCCTCATGGATGGCCAGGAGTTCGGCCAGCTCGTCGGGGTCCAGGAACCACCGGCCCTCGGCCGGACGCAGGTGCCAGGGGACGACGCGGGCGCCGAGAGCCCGCGGCACTTCGCTCAAGGATTGGTAGCAGGGCGTATTGACGATGACCGTCTGCCCCGGCCGTACGAGGGCGGTGAAGAGATTGAGAATCGCTTCCTCGGCGCCGGCGTGGACCAGCACCTCATCTTCGTCCACGGAATCGTAAAGCGCCGCGATTTCCTTCCTCAGCATCGGATTGCCCCTCGATTCGGTATAACCGAGCCATGTAGAGAGCAGGCCTTCCTCGGTCTCGGGCTCCAGGGCCAGGAGTTCCCTGACCGACATGCTTTCGCAGTCGGAGGTGCAGAGCAGATAGCGCGCCGAAAATTCATGCTTCGCGAAATAACGCTCCAGTTCGAATGGTTTGAACATGTGGTCTTCCTATTCCTTGACGCCGAAGGCTTTATTGAAATTTTTCCGCAGCAGCAGGTCCATCGCCTCGGTGTCGATCCCTCGTATCGCCGCGATGCTCCGCGAAACCGCCGCGATCTTTCCGGGACCAGTCCAGGCCTCGCCTTTAGGCGGCTGCCAGGGGGCGTCGGTTTCCGAAAGGATCCTGTCCTCAGGAATGGCCGCGCAGGTTTCCATGGCGTGTTTCGCGTCCCTGAGCAGTGGCATGCCGAAGGAAAAGTAGGCCGGAATGCCTTTTTTCAGGAAGGCCCGCGCGTCCTGTATACGGCCGGGCCATCCATGAAAGATGAGTGCCGGCAGCTTCCGGAACTCCCTGCCATAGCCCATTATCAGGTCCAATCCCTTTCTAGAATGTATGAGAAGGGGAAGTCCCTTGGCGACCGCGAGGGTCAGCTGGAATTCGAAGGCTTCGCGCTGTCGTTTGATATTCTCGTCGTTCCTGATCCATTCGGGCCTGTCGCCGAAAAACTCGAATCCGGCTTCGCCGATGAAGGCGATCTTTCCTTTCTCCGCGAGTTCCCGCATATAATCCGCCGTATCCCAGCGTATTGCCTGGGGGTGGATGCCGAAGCCCGCGACCGTAAAGGGAAGGCTCGCCCGCAGGGTTTCCGACGCCCCGAATTCCTCGATGTCATGGGCGACCACGGCGCCGCGCCAGTCGGGCACCGGAAAGCTCGAGAGAAAATCGGGATCCCTGTCGTGAAGGTCGACGAGATGAAGGTGTGAATCGCTGTACACGGCTTCATTGTTGTCAAAGACAGGGCAGCGGTCAATGGCTGGAGGTGCGATTGGGCGTGGCGGCATGTTGCGGGGCGCGGCGCGCAAAAAAATCGCGAAAATCCATAAAAATTTGCATCTAGCTATTGAAAAATAATAGGCACACAATTATATTATGCAATACAAGGTATTCTTGAAAAGGAGAGAACCATGGAAGCGATTCTGATGGATGTGAAGCGCGTGATGCGATCACTCCAGAGAATGGTGCACGCGGTTTCCGGTGCATTGCAGCCAGGTGTCGAGCCGAAAGTCCGCGGGATCAATCGCTACAGGGCGATCGGAGAACGTAACGCGATGCGCGATGTCTATGGCAGGGACGGAAGGGTCGATATATACTCGGGCAGGGAGATGGTCCAATACTACATGGCGACGTCTTTCGGCAAAAATCAGCCGTTCTGAGCCGAGCGCCTCTCCGCGATGGCGCGGAGGGCAAAGGGAAGGGGTAGGGCAGGCGCATCGCCGCGAGACGACAGCGCCCGCGTCCCGCTATCTTTCTTCCCTGAAAGGAAAAGCTCATGGATATGTCTGGCGAGCTTTTTGAAAAATGGAAAAGCCAGTTCCGGAAAGGATTCCTGGAACTCTGCATACTGGAACTCCTGGGCTCCAGCGGGCGTAGCTATGGGCTCGAGATGATGGAAAGCCTGAAGACCATAGGCATCGATGTATCCGAAGGAACGCTCTATCCCCTTCTCATGCGGATGACAAAAGACGGCAGCATATCGTCCAGCTGGGAAACCCCCGATGTGGGACATCCACGAAAATATTACAGCATAACCGGCTTGGGTTCGGCATTGCTTTCCGCGATGCTGGAGGAATACGATAGAAGCGATCGGGCCCGCACGCGCATTTCGGGCAGAGGAACGGCATTATGACAAGAAAAGAATACATCGAAGCGCTTTCGCGGGGCCTGGAGGGCTTCGAAGAGGACTCGAGGAGGGACATCCTCCTTGAAATCGAAGACCATATAGACGAGCTGGCGCTCAAGCATCCCGATATGAGCGAAGAGGAGATCGTCGCCGGCCTTGAAAAGCCCGAGACTTTCGCCGAATGTCTCTGCAAGGAATCGGGCGTCACCTGCCACGAAGCCGAATCTGAGGAAAAAGTCCGCGCGGACGATAAAAAAGAACGCATCAAAGCCAAGACGCGCATCACCATAGATGGTGAAGATCTGGGGGACGTGATACGCCGGGCCTTCAACGTCGCTACGATCTTCAAGGACGCTGACTTTTTGGACGCGAAACGCGAAGCACACAGGGATCGCGAGGATCGCGAAGGTCGCGGAGCCCGCGCGGAGCGCGAGCGTGGCGACGGCGGCAGGACCCTGCGTTTCAAGGATCTGCCGATCGGAAACGTGAGGGATATCATCTGTAGGACGAAATCGACCGACGTCAAGATCCTCCTCTCGACCTCCGGCCTCTCGGTGAAGGCTAGCGGCGACGACACCCCATCATTCAGAATAATGAATCGCGACGACAGGACCATGGAAATCGTGGCCACCGGCGGCCCCAGGGAGCCTGAAACCCTCGAAATCGGGATACCGAGCACGGTGGATCGACTCTCGGTCAGGACCCTTTCGGGAGACGTCCTCGTCGAAGACAGGGTCGGCGATCTTTCGATACAGACGGCCTCCGGCGATGTCGAAGTGAGACTCTGCTCGGGCGATATTGAGGTGACAACGGCCTCCGGCGACATAGCCCTGGCGGGCTGCACGGAAAATCTTTCCGTCGAGACGGCGTCGGGTTCCGTCGAGGTGGAGATGGACGATCAGTGTAACAGGGTATCGGTGACCACGGCGTCGGGCGACATCTCGCTGCTCTGCCCGAGGGACATCGACGCCACGGTGGGCTGGTCCACGATTTCGGGCGACGTGGAATGCGATGGCATCCAGAGCGGCGCGCGGAGCATCAGGTTCGGCACCGGCCTCATACCCGTAAAAATCAGCTCGGCCTCGGGCGATATCAGGATCGACAGATCATAGATAGCCCAAGGCTTTGGCCTTGGAAGTCAACTCACCCCTGAATTCGGGCTTTGCGATGGCGATGAGCTCCCTTGCCCTTTCGCGCACCGTCCTGCCGCGCAGGCGCGCGATGCCGTTCTCGGTGACGACGTGGTCCACGAGACTGCGGTGCAGGGTGACGGCCGAACCTTCGGGAAGCATGGGCACGATGGTCGAGACGCTGCCATTCTTCGCCGTGCTGTAGCAGGCGATGATGCTCTTCCCGAGACCGTCGAAGCCCGCCACGGCGCCCGTGGCCGTGTCCGACTGGCCGCCCGTGCCCGAATACTGGTTGGGTCCGATGCTCTCGCTCGCCACCTGGCCCGTGAGGTCCACCGAAATGCAGGTGTTGATGGATACCATCTTCGAATTCTGCGCGACGACCGACGGATCGTTCGTCCAGCGCCCGCGCTGGAACTCGACGGCCACATTGTCGTCGAGCCAGTCGTAAAACTTCCGCGAACCCATCGCGAAGGTGGTGATGAACTTTCCTTTTTTGAGCGCCTTCCTGGCGTTCGTCACCACGCCCATCTCGTACAGCTCCATCATGGAATCGACCAGCATTTCCGTATGCACGCCTAAGTCCTTCTTGTCGCGCAAGGCGAGGGCTGCCGCGTTGGGAATCCCGCCTATGCCGAGCTGGATGGTCGAACCATCGTCGACGAGCTCGGCGATGTGGGCGCCTATCGCCATGTCGGTGGCGTCGGGATTGGGGGCGGGCAAGGACGGCACTTCCTGGTCGTATTCGACGAAATAGCCGACCTGCGAGACATGGACCTGGGTGTCGCCGAAGGTGCGCGGCAAACGGGGATTGACTTCAAGTATGACGAGCTGCGCCGCTTCGACCATGTCCTTCTCGTAGGTGATGCCGAGGGAGAGGGAGACGAAGCCGTGCTTGTCCGGGGGTGTGCAGGTGCCGAAGAATATCTCGGGCCGGTGGGCGTGTATCCTGTCCGTGGCCGCGCGGTGCAGCATGTTGGGGACGTAGGTGACGGTGCCCGTACCGGCCTTGAGGGCCGCGCGCGATCCCGGGGCGTGGAACCAGGAGGCCAGCTCAAAGTGGCCTTTCATCTCGGGCTTCATGTAGAAGTCGTAGGGCTTAAGCGTGAGGACGGAGAAGACCCTGACATCGGTCACTCTGTCGCCCACGATGTGGAAGCGCGACATGCAGCCCTGGGGCTCGGAGGCGCACTGGCCGACGATTATGTCGTTGTCGCTCCGGATCATGGACACGGCCTCGTCGATGGATATCAGCTTGCTTTTGTAGACATCGAGCCAATTCATGGTGTGCTCCCTTACTGGCAAAGTTTAGGCGGCCGTCTGAAAAGCCCCGACCGCGGGTATTTCACAAACGGATCAGCGAAGCGCCGACGGCGAGCCCCGCCCCCGAGGCGACGAGGACGACGAGATCGCCCTTTTTGACGGTTCCGGTCCGGAGCGCCTCGTGGAGGGCCATGGGCACGCAGGCCGAGCCGGTGTAGCCGAAGCGGTCCATGATGGTCGTCGTCTTTTCCATGGGCTCGCCGAGGAGGCCCATCACCTCGGCGATGACAGACCGGTTGATCTGGGTGAAGATATAGTGGGCGACTTCGGACTGCGCGACGCCGGCCTTTTCGAGGAGTCGCCGCACGAGGGGAGGCCAGAGCTTCACGTTTCTGTCGCCCGGAAGGCGCTGGAGCAGTTCGAGGCCGTAGGCGCCGGCGTCGAGGAGTTCCTTCGTGACGGGTTTGCGGGTTCCGCCCGCGTAGACGCCAACATAGTTCCACTGGGTGCCGTCGGCCCTGAAGACGCCGTCGACGTAGCAGGAGGCTGCGGTGGAGGCGCCGTTTCGGGTCGATGGCTCGGTTTCGTAGCGTTCGAGAAGGACGGCGCCCGCGCCGTCGGCGAAAATCGACCAGCCGAAGGCGTCGCCGTCGCGAATATAGGCCGGCATGTTGTAGACGCCCACGACGAGGGCGTAGCGCAGGCTGGGGTCGGAGGCGACGGCGCGGGCGGCCATGTCCAGCGCCGCGACGAAACTCGCGCAGGAAGCCCCCAGGTCGAAGGCGCGCGACTCCGTCTCGCCCCTCTGCAGCCTGCCCTGGAGCAGTATTCCCGTGGCGGGCGAAATGTACTCGGGCGTGTCGGTCGCCACGACGAACATCCCCACTTCCATGGGGTCGAGCGCCGCGTCGGCCAACGCCGCCCGCAAGGCCTTTTCCGCGAAATCGGCTGTGGTTTCGTCGAGTCCCGAAAGCCTCGCGACATGACGTTGCGCGATTCCAAGCTTGACCTCGAGCTTCGCCGCGTCAAATTCTATGCCCGTCAGTCGTTTCAGTTTCGCGTTGTCGATGGGATCGCCAGGCGCGTAGATTCCCGTGCCTATGATGCGCGCGACTGCCATATTATCCTCCATAGCCGAAGCGGTAGAATTTTCCTATTTCGCTTATCACCGTTCTGGCGTTTTCAGGCGATTGGTCGAATATCACCTCGATGCCCAGATAATGCGCGACGCCCAGCATGAATTCGATCTCCGTAGTTTCGTCGATCATCTGGACGCTCTCGTCATGTTCCCGGTAGCCGTCGACGAAGGCGTCGTAATATGCCTTGGCGGCTTCGGGCAGGACGAATTCGGCCTCCCTCACGATGCCGTAGCAATATCTTTCCAGCGACAGGTAGACGATGAAGAGCCAGAGGCCGCGAAGCTCGCGCTCCAGCCTATTGAGCGATGGATCGAGATTGATGGATATGAAGCGCCTAACTTCCCGGCCGACCCTGTGGATGAGTTCGGCGAAGAAGGCTTCCTTGTTCGTGAAGTAGGTGTAGAAGGCGCCCGTCGAAAGGCCGGCCGCCGTCGTGATCTCATGTATGTTCGTCTCGAAATATCCCTGCTTCCCGATCAGCGTCTTGCCTTCGCGGAGGATCCGTTCCCTGGCGTCCGGCATCACGTCGAGGGGAAGCGGCGTGATGGATGTCGAGAATACCTTGGCGGGATCGAAGTCGTACTGCCCGAACATGCCCTCCTCAAGTATACGCTGGAGGACGGGAAGGCGTACGGGAATGCCGTGGAAGGCCGAACGGATGGCCGCGAAACGAAGTCCTCCGAGGGCGAACACATAGGAGGAAAGGGGGACCTTCCCTCCGGTAACCCTGCCTAAAGCCTCGGTATATACCGCCATCAGGCGTCTTTCGTATTCGAAAAATCGATATTGGCCTTCGCGGAAAACCTTCACGAGGGAGCGATTGTCGCGCGAGAACTCAAAAATGTTTTTCGCGAAAAGTTCCAGCCTTTCGCGTAGCGTTTCGCCCGGGAGGTTAGAGAGGGCTTCGGCGATTTTTTCGATGACGAGCTCGAGGATATGTTTGAATATCTCTTCCTTGCTCTGGAAATAGCGGTAGAAAAGCCCGTTGGACAGGCCGGCGTGCCTGCAAATCTCGGCCACCGATACCGTTCCATACCATTTTTCCGAGAGCAGCTCTATGGTTGAGAAAACGAACCGGTCCCGGCTTCCTGGAGCTTCTTCCTTGTCAGATATGGATTTGGCCATTGCTTTTCCCCAGGTTTCACGAAGTTTCTCCCAACTCGGAATTTCGCGCCGATATGAATGAGAGATGGTTCATATCTTGAAAAATAGTATAAGGCTCTTGGCTGGATCGCGCAAGGGCGATTCCGAAAAAAAGCGTGGAAGCCGCGGATCATGGATATGGCATCGATATTTGATTTTTTATAATTACAATTAATATAATAAAATAATAATTTATAATTATCAGAAAGTCCATAATTGTTAAAAATATCACAAATTTGCCCTTGACGGATTGAGGAAACCGATGGATATGATAGTGAGAGATGATTCACTTTTCATGGAGTTAGGGATGCATATAGGAATCGCCGGTATCGGGGTTTTTTTACCTGATACTTACACCACCGCCGCCGATCTCGCCCAGGCGAGCGGCGTGCCAGAAGATGTCATTGCCAAGAAATTCGGCGTAAACCGGAAGCCGGTGGCCGGTCCCGACAACACGACCTCCGACATGGGCTACAAGGCCGCGGTGGAAGCGCTCGGCGACGCGGGCGTCGAAGCCCGGGAACTGGACCTCGTCATCTGGTGCGGCGCCCAGCACAAGGATTATCCATGCTGGCTCGCCGGACTCAACGTCGCCAACCGGCTGGGGGCCTGCCGCGCCTGGAGTTTCGACATGGAAGCCATGTGCGGCTCGATGATGGCGGCTCTCGACGTGGCCAAGTCTCTTATGCTCGCCAGGGACGACCTCAAAACCGTCCTTCTCGTATCGGGCTATCGCAACAACGATCTTATCGACCTCGCCTATCCGCCGACGCGATTCATGATGGACATTGGATCGGGCGGTTCGGCCTGCGTGCTCGTGAAGAATCTGGGAAAAAACGCCATTCTCTCCTCAGCTTTCAGGGGCGATGGCTCGCTTTCCGAAATGTGCGTCGTGCCGGTGCTGGGCTCCAAAGCCTGGCCACCCAAGCCCGAGGACGCCGCGAAGCCCTTTTTCGTCGTGCCCGACGAGGCTGCCTTCAAGGCCAAGCTGGGCGAGGTGACGATGCCCAATTTTTACGGCGTCATCCGCGACGCGCTCGCGAAATCAGGGCTCGATCAAGCCGACATCGACTATCTCGCCATACTCCACTTCAAGCGCAGCGCGCACGAGGCGGTTCTCGCGGAACTCGGCCTCGGGGCCGAGCAGTCCACTTACCTCGAGGATTACGGCCATATAGGACAGAACGACCAGCTTCTGTCCATAAAGCTCGGGTTGGAGTCGGGAAAGATCGGTGAAGGCGCGCACATCGTCCTCGTGGGCGCCGGCCTCGGCTTCGTGTGGGCGAGCACGATCGTCAGATGGGGAATCGTCAAGGAATAATGACGCTAGGAAGTCCGCGTATAGAAGAAGTCAGTATTGGGAGGAATCATATGAGAATGAAGGACAAGGTTTGCATAGTGACGGGCGGCGCCCGCGGCATTGGCCGCGCGATCGTCGACCGCTTCGCCGAAGAGGGCGCCGCCATGGTTTTCGCCGTCGATGTCAACGACGCGGCCTTCCCCGAACTCGAAGCCGGCAGGAGCAATGTGAGAGGCGCCGTGCTCAACGTCACCGACACCGCGCAGATCCAGGCTTTCGTCGAGAAAGTCCAGGCCGAATTCGGCCGCATCGACGCCCTCGTCAACAACGCGGGCATAACGCGCGACGCCCTCATCCAGAAGATGAGCGACGACGATTGGGCCGCTGTCATCAACGTCAACCTCACCGGTGTCTTCAAGATGACGCGGGCGGTCGCTCCCCAGATGATGGCGGGCGGAAGCGGGGCCATCGTCTCCATAGCCTCGGTCGTCGGGCTCGACGGCAACATCGGCCAGTCCAACTATGCCGCCACCAAGGGCGGCGTCGTGGCCATGACCAAGGGCTGGGCCAAGGAATTCGCACGCAAGGGCGCGAAGATCAGGGTCAACTCCGTGTCGCCGGGCTACTGCAGGACGCCGATGATAGAGTCCGTTCCCGAAAAGGTCCTCGAGCCCATCATCGCGAAGACACCGCTCGGCCGGCTGGCCATGCCTATCGACATCGCCAACGCCGTGCTTTTCCTCTGTTCTGATGAATCGGTATTCATCACGGGCCAGGTTCTGCGCGTGGACGGCGGGCTGGTGCTTTAAAAGCGCTGGGGGCGCTTCGCCGCGCCTTTTATGTTGGTCAATGCCGGCCGGGCATTCCGGACCGGATAGAAAAAGGGGCAGCCGAGATTGGCGGTCCCAGGGAGGCTTGAATGAAACGAATCCTTTTGGTTCTTGCGGCGCTGGCCCTCTTGTCGGGCGGCGTTTTCGCGCAGGGCACCATCAAGATCGGCGGTATCTGGATGCTCGCCGACATCACGGGGAACCAGGGCAGCAAGGCCGCCCAGATCGCCGTCGACGAAATCAACGCGGCCGGCGGCGTTCTCGGCAAGAAACTCGAACTCATCGTCGCCGATGACGAGGGCAAGGCCGACAAGGCCGCGGCTCAGGTCGAGAAACTCGCCACCGTGGACAAGGTCGACGTGTTCCTTGGCGGCATGGCCTCCGGCGCCGAACTCGGCAAGATCCCCGTCTTCAAGAAATACGGCAAGGTCGTGATGTCCACCGGAGCGGCCGCGAGCTCGACGGTCGAAAAGGCCCTCGGTCCCTCGCCCGAATCCGATTTCTATTTCCATCTCCATCCATGGGATTACAATCAGGGCGCTTCCTACCTCGAGGGCTGGAATGCCATCATGGCGAAGTACCCGAACGTCCAGGTCAAGAAGATCTTCCTTGCCTACGAGGAAGGCGCCTTCGGCCAGTCCTCCTGGACCGCGACGAAGACCCTGTTCGGCGGAAGCGGCAGCCGCTTCACGATCGACGGCGCGCCCTTCAAGAGCGCTGCCCTCGGCGGCGGCGACTACACCGCCGTCCTCGAGGTGGCCAAGAGCTTTAAGCCCGATCTCTTCATATGGGCCGGCTACGACGCCGACGCTCTTCCCCTGCTCGAGCAGTCCAAGGCCATGAAGTTCAGCCCCGGCATCTACCTCGGGGCGCCCCCCGGATGGCCCATCGGCTTCGGGTCGTCCAAGCTTTCGCGCAACGTGATGCTCTACGGAATGTGGTCGACGGCCATGAACGAAGGCAACGCCACGAGCAAGAAATTCTACGATGCCTACGTCAAGAAATTCAGGGAAGAACCGGCCACCTATTTCGCCCTTCTGGCCTATGACGCTGTCCATATCCTGGCCAACGGCATCAAGGCCGCCGGCACCACCGAAACCGCGGCGCTCGTCAAGGCTCTCGAGGCGACGAAGTACGCGTCGGCCCTCGGCGAGACCATCACCTTCAAGCCGTCCAACGTCATCAAGCACCAGGGAATCACCAGGCAGAAAATCCTGCAGTGGCAGAACGGTTTCCAGGAAGTGATCTGGCCCTTCGAGGCGGCCACCTCTGAGCCCGTGTATCCTTTCCCCGCGTGGAAGTGAGAACGGTTCCGTATTTTTGATGCATCACCGCGAGGTTTCGCGGGCGATCTCCCGAAGATCGCCCGCGCTGCCCCGCGGCATTTTATTCCAGCAAAAAGGCAGTCAAGATGGCACTGAAAAAACGAACAGCTATCCTCCTGGCTCTGGGTACGGCAGCCGTGATCGCTATCGTCCTGTGGAAGCCGACCGTCCTCATCTACGGCCTGCAGTCCGCGGGGCTTTACGCGGCGATCGCGATCCCCATGGGACTCGTGCTCGGAATCGTCCATATCGTGAATCTAGCCCACGGCGAATTCATGATGATGGCCTCCTACGCTACTTATTTCGCCTGCAAGGCCCTGGGCATGGATCCCCTCCTCGCCATCGTCCCGACGGCTCTCGTCACCGCCCTCTTTGGCTGGGTCATCTTCCAGTTGACGATCCGGCGGGCGCTCAAGGCTCCCGAACTCAATCAGCTCATTCTCACTTTCGGCATCTCGATCGTCTTCAGCCAGGCCATCAACCTGGCCTTCACCTCGCAGACCTTCAAAATGTCGCTCGACTACGTTTCGGCCTCCATGGACATCGGCGAGCTCACCTTCGGCGTCTGGTCTTTCGTTTTCGTCGCCGCCGCCATCCTTTTCACCTACGGGCTGACATTCTTCCTCACGAAGACGACGACCGGCAAGGCCGCCCTCGCCGTGGGCCAGAACCCGCGCGGCGCCGCGATCGTCGGCATCGACGTCAACAGGATCTACGGCCTCGTGTTCGCGATAGCCACAGCCCTCCTCGGCGCGATGGGCGCGCTTTTCCTCACGAAATCGGCCATTTTCCCGAGCGTCGGATCGCCCTTCACCATGAAGAGTTTCTGCCTCGTGGCCATGGCCGGCGTCGGCAACATTCCCGGCATCCTTAGCGCGAGCATTCTCCTCGGCATTTCCGAGAGTTTCCTGCGCGCCTTCCGCGGAACCCGCGAATGGGCCGACATCGTGTTCTTCGTCCTCATCATCGTCGTCATACTGAGCCGTTCCCTGAAAGGGAGGAAGTCGTGAACCGCAACGTAGCCCGGACTTTCGCCGCGATCGCCGCAGTGCTCGCGCTGACATTGCCCGCCTTCGCGGGAGACTACCCGCTTCAGGTAGCGCGCAACGTCATGATGTATATGGCCCTTGCCATCACCTGGGACATGCTCCTGCGCTCGGGGCAGATATCCTTCGGCATAGCCGGACTCGTGGGCCTGGGAGCCTACGCGTCGATTCTCGGCGTCGTGAGGGGCGGGATGCCCGGTTGGCTTTCGATTCCCTTCGCCGGTCTCTTCTCCGGCATCGTGGCCTTCCTCATCGGCTTCCTCATCCTCAGGCTGAGGCATACCTACTTCTCGATCGTCACCCTCGCCCTGGGCGAGATATTCCGCATCATCATACAGAACATGAAGGAATTCTCGGGCGGCCCCGAGGGCATCGTCGTCCAGGAGGGCATCATCTTCGGCGGCAAATCCGGCAGCCTTTATTTTCTCACCCTCGCCGGCCTCGCCGTGGCGTTGGGCGCTTCCTACTGGTTCGAGAAAAGCCGCGTCCGATTCGCGCTCACCGCTATCAGGAACAACGAGATTTCGGCCAGGTCTTCCGGCGTCGACATTTTCCGCTGGCTCCTCGTCACCTTCGTGGTGACATCGGCCATCCAGGGCATGATCGGCGGCATCTTCGCGATGTCCTACGGCTTCGCCTCGCCCGACACCGTGTTCAGCGCCGACTTTACCCTCCTTCCCCTCGCGATGGCGCTGCTCGGAGGCATCCACAGCACGGTGGGCCCGATCCTCGGAGGCCTTCTCCTCGGCCTGGTCGCTGAGTGGCTCAAGCTGAAGATTCCCTACGGCCATCTCGTCGTGTACGGAATCATGATCATCTTCGTAATCCTGTTCATGCCTCAGGGCCTGCTCGGGGTCGCTCGGAAAGCGATGGGCAAAACCGGGAGGAAGACAAAATGACCAAGCTCAAGACTACCGACCTCACGAGACGTTTCCTGGGTCTCGTGGCCGTGAACAAGGTATCCTTCTCCATGGACTCGGGCGAAATCCTCGGCATCATCGGGCCGAATGGCGCCGGAAAGACGACCTTCATCAACCTTGTTTCGGGCATCATCATGCCGAGCGAGGGAAAAATCGAATACAAAGGGCAGGACATCACCTACGCGCCCGCCCACGAGAGGGCGCGCATGGGCATAGCGAGAACCTACCAGCTCATCCACCCCCTCGAAAACTTGAGCCTCGTGGAGAACATCATGGTGGGTTCGATCTTCGCCCGCGGAAACGGGCTCAAGGCGGCCAGACGCAAGGCCGAAGCCCTCTGCGCAGAACTCGGCCTCAGGGATATAGAAAGGGACACCAGCCGACTCACGATTCTCGAAGTGAAGAAGATGGAGATCGCCAGGGCCCTGGCCAACGAACCGGAGGTACTTTTCCTCGACGAGGTGATGGCCGGACTCAACTCCGACGAAACGAAGGACCTGATCGCCACGGTACAGAAAGTCGCCAAGGAGCGCGGGTTGGCGGTGGGCGTGGTGGAGCACGTCATGGGCGTCATCCGAGAGCTGACGCACCGCGTCATCGTCCTGGAAGCGGGGGAGCTAATCGCCCAAGGCCCTTACGAGGAAGTGTCCCAGAATCCCCGCGTCATCGAAGCCTACCTCGGAGGAGCCGCCTGATGCTTAAAATTCAAGGTCTCGAATGCGGCTACGGCCGAATGAAGGTGATCCAGGGCGTGAACCTGGAAGTGGGAGCCGAATCCGTGGGTCTCTTCGGTCCGAACGGGGCCGGCAAGACCACCCTCATAAACGCGGTCATGGGCATGAACAGGGTCTGGGCGGGCGGCATCGAACTGGAAGGCAAACGCGTCGAGGGTACGGAGACGCATATCATGGCCAGGATGGGCGTAGCCCTCGTTCCTCAGGAAAGGGAGCTATTCCCCGGCATGTCGGTGGAGGACAATCTCCTCCTGGGAGCCGCCTATATTCCCCACGCCAAGGCCAAGACTAAGGATCATCTCGATAAGGTGTTCGCGATGTTCCCGATTCTCAAGGAGAGGCGAAAGCAGCTCGCGGGGACGATGTCGGGCGGGCAGCAGCGCATGGTCGCCATCGCGAGAGCCCTCATGTCCGATCCCAAACTTCTCATACTCGACGAGCCCTCGCTCGGCCTTCAGCCTTCCATCGTCGCCGAGGTTTTTGAGGTGCTCAAGACGCTGAAGAAATCGGTCTCAATTCTCGTGACCGAACAGAACGTCCGCGAGAGCCTAAGGTCCATAGACCGCGGCTATGTGCTGGAGAACGGGAAAATCGTCATCGAGGACAGCGCCGAGGGCCTGCGCACGAATCCATACGTGCTCAAGTCCTATCTGGGGCTTTAGGAGATACCGTATGCCGGATTTCATCGCCAACGGCGCGAGACTCCGCTATGAACTGTTCGGGACCGAGGGACCAGCCCTTGTTTTTCTCAACGGCATCGCGATGTCGATCGGGCACTGGAAACCCGTCCTGGAAGCTCTCGGCGGTAAATGCCGCGCGCTTTGCCACGATATGCGCGGCCAGACGTTGAGCGAAAAGCCGGCTTCTCCCTACAGCCTCGAAGGCCATGCCGAAGACCTGGCGGCGCTCATGGAGGGGCTGTCCATTCATGAAGCGCATATCGTCGGCACCTCCTACGGCGCCGAGGTGGCACTGGCTTTCGCCATCGCCCATCCGGAAAAATGTCTTTCGCTGACGATCATCGACGGAGTGAGCGAGCTGGATGCTCATCTCAGGGCGACGGTCGAATCCTGGATGGCCGCGGCGCTCTGCGACGCCAGGGTTTTTTACAGGACGATCCTGCCCTGGAATTACTCTTCGGACTATATAGCGGCTAATTCCGGCATCCTCAAAACCAGGGAAGACTCGGTGGCATCGCTGCCGAGAGAATGGTTCGACGCTTTCTCGGGGCTCTGCCGCGCCTTCCTCTCCATAGACTTGACGCCAAAACTAAATCGCATAACCTGTAGAACCCTTGTGCTCGTCGGTGAACGGGATATACTGAAACATAGAGGATTCGCTTCCATCATAGCGGCCAATATCGCTGGTTCCCTTCTCAAGGTACTGCCGGGGGCGGGCCACGCGGTCGTCATCGAGCGGCCGGTTCTGATAGCGGCCGAGATCGCCGCTTTCACTATGGGGGAAAAATCATGACGAGCGCATTGTTGCTTATCGGCGGCATGCATCTCTACTACGCCACGACCGGCAGCGGTCAACCTCTCGTGTATATCCATGGCAATACAGGCTCCAGCCTCTGGTATTCGAAAGTCATGGAGATCCCCGGTTTCCAGACCTTCGCGCTGGACCTGCCGAATTTCGGCCGCTCATCTGAGCTATCCGGCGATGTCGATCTCCATGCCTACGCCGACTGCGTACAGGAATTTATCGAAGCGCTTGGTTTGAAATCGCCCATCGTAGTCGGTCACTCGCTCGGCGGCGCCGTGGCGCAATCCCTTGCCCTGCGGCATCCCGGGACCGTCAAAGCTCTCGTCCTCGTGGATTCCTCCTCGCCCCAAGGCCTCCTGACGCCTCGGGATCGCTATCCCTTCGTCGAAATGATGCGAAAGGACAAAAACATCCTCTCCAAAGCGCTCGCGGCCACCGTGCCGACGCTGCGGGATCCGCTTTTTTTCGATGCCCTTGTCGATGACGCGGCGCGCATGGCGGAAAAAGCCTGGATAGGGAACGCGGAAGCCTTATCGCGTTTCGACGTATCGGCCGAGACTTCCGGTTTCAGGGAACCAGTCCTCGTTATATGGGGAAGGGAGGATTTCATAATATCGGAAACGATGGCTAAGGATACGGCCCAGGCCTATCCCGACGCAGAGCTCGTTATTGTCGAGGATGTCGGACATTCCGTCATCGCGGAAAATCCGGGGAAGTTCCTTGAAATTCTGGCTTCATTCACGGAAAGAGTCGGGAAGCGATAGATAAGGAGGAAGGGACAATGTCAAAAGTAAGTATCATCGGGGCTTATAATACGGCGTTCGGCAATCTGGTGAGGAAAGACAAGGAAACGGGCGTCGTCACCGACCTCAAGAGCATCTACGAATTGATGACTGAAGCCGGCAGGGGAGCGTTGGCCGACGCCGGCATAAGCGCCGCCGATGTGGACGCGGTCTGGGTAGGCAGCTGCGCGCCCGGGCTCTTCGCGAACCAGGAACACCTGGCCGCCGCGGCTCTCGCGATAGACCCGGAGGGCCTGCGCTTCAAGTCCATGACGCGCTGCGAGGACGCTTGCGCCTCGGGCTCGGTGGCTCTCTATGACGCGATATACGCCGTGGAAGCGGGAAGGGCGCGAATCGCCCTTGTCCTTGGCGTCGAGAAGATGAATCTCCTGGGCACGAAGGACGTCACCCACGCCCTGGCGACCTGTTCCTACTGGCCGGAGGAAGGAGCCGGGGGGATGACTTTTCCCGGCCTCTTCGCCGAATACGCCAAGGGCTACATGGCTCATTACGGTTTTTCCTCCCAGACGCTGGCGAAGATGCTCGCTTCCGTTTCGGCGCTCTGTTACCGGAACGGCCTCGACAATCCGCTCGCGCACTTCGGCAAGGGCGGCCCCTCCGATCGTCTTGGGCTGACGACGGCCGAAGCCATCCTGAACCTTCCTCCGGAGAAGAATCCCGTCATCGCTGAACCTCTGCGCCTCCATGACTGTTCGCTCGTCACCGACGGGGCTGCGGCCCTCGTGATCATGAGATCGGAAGACGCCGCTGCGAGAGGCGGAAAACGGGTGAAAATCGCCGGGATCGGCCACACCAACGAATACATGCCCATATCCATGCGCGGTAATATGCGCGAACTGGTCGCGGGCAAGGAAGCGGCTCGCAGGGCTTACGCCGAAGCGGGCATCCGAAGCGCTGACGTGGACATCGCCGAGGTCCACGACTGCTTCACGATCAACCAGCTGCTCAGCACCGAAGCTTTGGGACTTTCCGCTGACGGACGCGCCGGCTTCGACTATATGGACGGCCGCTTCGGCCGGGAAGATCAGAAGTGCTGCGTCAACCTTTCGGGCGGGCTCAAGGCCAAAGGGCATCCCGTGGGGGCCACGGGGGTTTCCATGCACGTGCTGCTGTACAAACAGCTCGTGGGCGAACCCATAGGCGCCGCGCCGACGAAAGGCCAGCCGGAAATAGCGGTGGCGTTCAACGTGGGGGGAAGCGCCGCGACCAACTGCGTCACGGTGCTCAGGAAGGATTAAACTGGCACCGCGCCAATGCGTCGGCTACCCGCGAAAGGCTTCTTGAGGGGCGGCTAAATCTTCCTAGCCCTGTCCCGTATTTCGATCAGTGTCTTCATGCAGGCGTAGAGGTCCGTTGCGGCGCCTTCTATCCCGAATGAGTCGTGAAGGTCGCGGTAAAGCGCGTAGAGCCTGTCGTAGGTCGCCGAACGCTCGGGGTCGGGGATGTACCTGACATCGCTCACCCCCGTCATCCTTTTCGCTGCTTCAAGGAAATCGGTATATCCTCCGCGCCCGGGCCCGGCCACGACAGCCGCGGCCACGGCGCCGCCGAGAGCCCCTGTCTGGCTCGAGCGCGAAATCTCCATCGTCTTTCCGCAGACATCGGCGTAGATCTGCATCGTCATCGGGCTCTTCTGGGCGATACCGCCGCAGTTGATCACCTTGTCGATGCGGCAGCCATATTCCTCAAAGCGTTCGATGATGACGCGGGCGCCGAAGGCCGTCGCCTCGACCAGCGCGCGGTATATCTCCGCGGGCGTGGACTGGAGGGTGAGGCCGATGATCGTGCCTGTCAGGCGTTGGTCCATGAGAATGGTGCGATTTCCATTCTGCCAGTCGAGGGCGAGGAGGCCCGATTCGCCAGGGGCGATCCTTGAGGCTTCTTCCTGCAGGACAAGATGACTGTCGCTCTCGCCAGGGGCGACGAGGTTCGCGAGCCAATTGAATATGTCGCCAACGGCCGACTGACCGGCCTCAAGGCCGTAATATCCGGGAAGTATGGAGTCGGGGACGACTCCCGCAAGGCCGGGAATGTCAGGTAAAGGATCTGACAGATCGGAGACCATCATATCGCAGGTGGAGGTCCCGATATTCTTGACGAGTATGTTCGCCGCTATCCCGGCGCCGACGCCACCTATATGCGCGTCAAAAGCGCCTACGGCTATAGGTATTCCTGCTGGAAGGCCTAGCCTTTTCGCCCATTCCCCGCAGAGGAAACCGGCGGCTTCTCCGATGGAGAAGGCCAGAGGCGCGAAGGTCGAAGCGATCCGCGCAAGTTCCGGGTCGAGGGCTTCCAGAAATGCGGCGTCTGGCCAACCGCCCCACTGGGGGTGATAGAAGGCTTTATGCCCCGCCGCGCAGATTCCCCTCCGGATCTTCTCGGGGCGCGTATCGCCCGAGAGGATGGCGGGAATCCAGTCGCACATCTCCACCCAGGACCAGGCGGCGGAGAACACATCGGGAGCGCAGCGCCTGCAACGAAGGAGCTTCGACCAGAGCCATTCGCTTGAGTAGGCGCCGCCGACCTTTCCCAGATATGCCGGGCGCAGCTTTTTCGCTAACCTCGTGATCTCCTCGGCTTCGGCCGTTGATGTGTGGTCTTTCCACAGCCACGCGAAGGCGTTGGGATTGCCGGCGAACTTTTCAAAGAAGGAGAGGGGCACGCCATCCCTGTCGACGGGGATGGGCGTGCTCCCCGTCGTGTCGACACCCAGGCCGATCACGTCTGCTGGCTGGACGTTCTCACTAAGCCGCGCTTGGTCCAGGACGCTTCGCACGACAGACACAAGGCCGACGAGATAATCCCTGGGATTGTGGCGGGCGAGGAGGGGGTGAGCCGGATCGAGGATTATTCCTTTCTCGCCGGATTCATATCCGTGAACGCTGCCTGAGATTTCCCTGCCTGTCTCGACTTCCACAAGCAAGGCCCGGACGGAGTTCGTTCCATAGTCCAGGCCTATCGCGCACTTTCCTGCCATACATTCGCTCTCTTTTGATATTCGCTATCGGACGCGAGCGACTCTGGGGCTCACTCGCGATACTTTAGTCCATGTAGTAGCCGCCGTTGATGTTGAGCACTTCGCCGTTGACGAAGGAAGCTTCGTCTGCCGCGAGGTAGAGCACGGCGCGGGAAACGTCGAGGGGCGTACCCAGGCGGCGCACCGGTATCTTGTCGGAAATGCTCTTCTTCTTCGCGTCGTCCCAATACTGCATCATGTTCGTCATTATGGCGTGAGGGGCGACAGCGTTGCATGTTACGCCAAAGGGGCCGAGCTGGCGAGCGACCGAACGGGTGAGCGACATCACGGCGCCTTTCGTTGCCCCATAGACGAAGGTCGATGAGTTGTCGCCGTTCTTGCCCGTTATCGAGGCGATGTTGACGATGCGGCCGTATCCGGCCTTCTTCATGAAAGGCGTCACGGCGCGGATTGCCCAGAGCACGCCTTTCAGGTTGATGTCGATGGTCTTGTCGATGAGCTGGTCGGTGGTTTCCTCGATGGTGGCGGGAACAAGAATGCCGGCGTTGTTCACGAGAATGTCGAGGCGGGCGTGAGCCGCGACAATGGTTTCGACGAGCTTGTCGATCTGCTCTCTGTCGGAAATATCGCAGAGGTAGGGGAAAGCTTTTCCGCCCTTGGCCGTGATCTCCTGGACTGTGGCATCGATGTCGGCCTTGTTGATGTCGCTGATGATGACCGTTGCGCCTTCATCGGCCATGTCGTTCGCGATTTGACGTCCGATGCCCTGCGCCGCTCCCGTTATCACCGCCACTTTTCCCGTAAACCTGGGTCCAATCATCCTGAATCCTCCAAATGGTATGTAAAAACCATAGAATAGATAAAATAATAAATAATATCAAGATTTCAAGGTAATATAGTAACATATATGGTAAATATGTCAATATTAAAGTTGATCATATTTATAAAAAAATAAAATATGCTGCAATTAAGTATATATGATAAAAACATTAGTTTCCTTTGGTAATTGGTTCTTGACAATCGTATCGAATGGTATTTATGCTTGTTTTGTGAAAGATCAAAGAGTCAAGATGATACTCGAATACCTCGATATACACCAGTCGGCGACGGTCCGTGAACTAGCCGGACAGCTGGATGTATCGGTCATGACCATCCGCCGCGATGTCGATGCTCTCGCCAAGGATGAACTCGTCAAGATCGTCCATGGCGCCGTACTGAGCAATCAAAGAGGAAACAACTCTTTCGCGAGCAAGTACTTTCTTCTCGACGCCTGCAACCACAACATCGACCTGAAGTCGTCGATCGCGAAGAAGGCGGTGTCGCTTCTGAAGCCGAACGATGTGATCTTTATCAGCTACGGATCGACCACGGAAATTTTCGCGAAGGCGATCCCCAACGACCTACCCCTCACCGTGATCACCAACGCCTTGAATATCCTGATGGAGATCAGGAAAAAGCAAAAATGCAACATCATCTTTCCGGGCGGCTTTTTTCACGAAGAGACACTCATGTTCGAGAGCCCGGAAAGCGTTGAGTTCATCAAAAAAAACAGGGCCACGATGTTTTTCACGAGCGCGAGCGGCGTGAGTGACAGGATGGGCGTGACGTCGATGAATCACTACACCATAGAAATACTGCGAGCCACGCTCGCCTCGAGCCTTACCAATGTCCTCCTTGTCGATTCGTCCAAGTTCGATCAGGTGAGCCCGGCTTTTTTCGCCAACCTCGGCGATTTCGACATTACTATCACCGATGAGAACGTTCCCCCGAAATACGTGAATCTCGTCAACAAATTCGGAAAGAAAATCTATCTCACCTGAAAAGCGTTTGGCAGTCCGACGACATCCGATCAACTCGCCTCGTTGCGCATAAGAAAGGGCCGTTCCATATGGAGCGGCCCTAGGCTTCTTCGTGCGCCGATGGAAATAAACTCAGAAATCAGTCTTCACGAGGAGCTTGATCGGTGTTGCGATCCTGGGCTGAACAGGCTTGCCTTCCAGGGCCTGGATCGCGGCTTCTACCGCGGCGTAACCCATGAGGAAGGGTTTCTGGGCGATCGTGCCGGTGAGGGTTCCATCGCGTACGGCTTCGAGAGCCTCGGGTACGCCATCGTTTCCGATGAGGATGAGAGTCTTGGGCTTGCCGGCGTCGGCTTCGACGTTGGAAGCGTTCAGGATTCTGTAGCCGAGGTCGGCGGCGGCGCTCATGGCACCGAGAACCATGGTGTCGTTGTTGCAGTAGATTCCCATGATGTCGGGGGTGGCGCGGAGGATGCTGGTGACGATTTCCATGGACTTGAGGCGATCCCACTGGCCGGACTGTGATGCGGCGACGGTGATGTTCGAGTATTTCTTGGCCTGATCGACGAATCCGCCGGTGCGGTCGATGGCGCAGGTGTCGCCGGGGCGTCCTTCGATGACCGCCACTTTGCCTTTCTTCTCGCCGAGCTTGGATTTGATGTAGTCAAGGGCGAGCACTCCGGCCGAATAGTTGTCGGATCCGATGAAGGCCGAGACGGTGATGCCATTGGCGGTCGCGTCGGCCGGCAGGATTTCGGCGGTGTCGACGTTGATGATCTTCATACCCTTCTTGGCGGCGAGAGCGAGGCCGGGGAGAAGGTTCTTCTCGCTGATGGGGGACACGACGACGGCGTTGTAGCCCTTGGCGATGACGGTGTCGAGAAGGTTGGCCTGGGCCATGACATCCTGCTCGGACATGACGGAGAACACGTCGCCAGCCAGGCCGTAATGCTTCAGCGCGGCTTCGAAACCTTCCTTGTTCTTCACCCAGTGCTCGTTCATGAGGGTGCGGGTGATGTTGGCGATCTTGTACTTCTTCGTGGGGCGGGGAACGCTTGCGAGGAACGAACCACTTTTGAGTCCCATGAAGTCAGAGAGGAAATAGTCTTGCGCGAAAACGCCCGATACGAGCAGGAACATCGCGCAGAACATTGCGAAAACCTTCTTGCTTCTCATAAAAGCCTCCTGGGAAAATATGATCTAACCCGTCACCTGCGTGCGGGATTAGTCCTTGTTTATCGAGTCGCCGAGCATGGCGAGGATGATGATTATTCCGACGACCGCCATCTTGTAGTAGGTCGGCACGTTGAGAAGCGTGAGCCCGTTGTTCGTCATGCCAAGGAGAAGCGCGCCGATCACCGTTCTCCTTATCTTTGTGACCCCGCCCGCGAGGCTGGTGCCGCCTATCACGACAGCCGCGATCGCGTCCGTTTCCGCACCGCTTCCGGCGATCGGTTCGCCTGCGTTGAGCCTGGCCGTGGCTATGATGCCCCCGCCTATCGCGCAGAGAATGCCCGAGTAGACATAAGCCAGCGTAATCATCCTGTTGATATCGATGCCGCACAACCTTGCGGCTTCCTTATTGTTTCCTATGGCGACCAGATACCTTCCGAACGTTGTGCGCTCGAATAAGAAAATGCTGATCAGCAGAACGGCGAGAAGTATGAAGACTGGTATCGGTATGACGCCAAAAAGCCTGCCGGCTCCAAGGTAACGAAAGCCCTTGGGGAAATTGTAGACGGTGTATCCCTTCGTGATGATCAGGGAAATGCCGCGATAGATGCTCATCGTGGCGAGAGTCGCGATGAAAGCCTGTATTCTTCCTTTGGTTATGAGCACGCCAGAGAAGAATCCGCAGAGCGCGCCTGCCAGGATGCAGCCGAGGATGGCCAATCCCCAAGGCATGCCCGTTTTCAGAAGAAGGCCGCAGGCGACACCGGTCAAGCCCCATATCGCGCCGACCGAAAGGTCGATGCCGCCGGTGGTGATCACGAATGTGACACCGAGGGCGATGATCCCGTTGATCGATGACTGAAGGATTATGTCGAAGATATTGCCTACCGTCATGAAAGCCGGCGAGAGAATCGAGAGAGCTATGATGATGACGCCGAGCCCCAAATAGAGAATATTATGTCTCGCAATTGAAGTTATGCCTTTGATGTCGCTCACTTTTTCCTCCGCTGCCTTTTCAGCCAGCCGCGTAATGCATGATTTCTTTGTAGGACGCCTGGTTTTTCTCGAATTCCGCCGTCACTTCGCCGGTACGCATGATCAGGATCCTGTCGCTCAAGGCCATGATCTCGTCCAGCTCGGATGAGATGAGGAGAATTCCCCGTCCTGCCTCGGCGAGTTTTTCGATCTGCTGGTAAATTTCCTGTTTGGCGCCGATGTCGACGCCCTTTGTCGGCTCATCGAGAATCAGAACCTTGGAATCGTTGAAAAGCCATCGCCCAATGATAACCTTCTGCTGGTTTCCGCCCGAAAGATTCTTGATCTTCTGGCTCGATGAAAAGGCCTTGATATTGAGTTCGCCGATAAAGCGTTTCGCCGCGCTCTCTTCTTTTTTTCTATTTATCCTGCCGAGGGAATCCAAGACCCTCCGCATGTCGACAATGGAAATGTTTTCCCGCAGAGAGCAATTTGGGAATATTCCCGTGGCCTTTCTGTCTTCCGTGAGGAAACCGATGCCGTGGCGTATGGCGCTGCGCGGAGCCCAGGTTATTTCCTTTTCGCCAGGAATCTCGACTGTTCCTTTGTCGTGTTCGAGCGCGCCAAAGATGGACATGGCGACTTCGCTCCTGCCGGCGCCTTTCAATCCGAAAATGCCGAGCACTTCACCTTCGCGCAGGCGGAAAGAAACATTGTTGAAAAGGCCTTTTCTCGAAAGATCCGAGACTTTCAGGCATTCTTTCGCGTCGGCCGGGATCCTCCGGTCGGACTTCTTGTGGAGTGCCTTGTCGCCTACCATATGGTAGATGAGCTGAGCTCTCGTGACATCGCCCGCCTTAAGGTCTGCCACGCGTTCGCCGTCCCGCAGGACGAGGAGGCGGTCGGATACGGACATGATCTCCTCAAGCTTATGGGAGATGAAGATGATGGAAGCTCCCGAATCCCTGAGCAGTATCATTTTTTCGAGGAGGATTTTTGCCTCCACGAGGGTCAGGGCCGTTGTCGGTTCGTCGAGGACGAGAACACGGGGCTCACTCGCGAGATTCCTCGCGATTTCTATCATCTGCTGGTAGGCTACGGACACCTTGCCCACCTGCTGATCGACATCGAGGTCGAGGTCGACGAGCTTCAAGGCTTCAATCGCCCTCCTTCGATGTTCGGTCTGGTCGAGGGTACGGAAAAATCCCCGCCTGTTTTCATTGCCAAGAACGATGTTGTCGCGAATTGAAAGCGTATTGATGAGACTGAGTTCCTGCTGGACCATGCAAATTTTCAGTTGTCTCGCCCTGATGGGATCGGTGACCTGCACAATTTCGCCATCGATGAGGATGCTGCCTTCATCGGGTCTCGTACCGCCAGACAGAATCTTCATCAGGGTCGATTTGCCGGCTCCGTTTTCTCCGACCAGGCCGAGTATCTCGCCCTTTCTCAGTTCGAGGTCGACCCCTTTGAGGACCTTCACCCCCGAGTAGGATTTCACGATGTTCTTCATCTGCAGGACGAATTCAGCCATCTCAGGCTCCAGGGACGATGATCGCCTTCATGATGCGCTCGCCGTTGATCTCGGCGAACGCGTCTTCGATGCGCGACAGGGGAAAGATATCTCCCGCGAAAGGCTTAACCGAAAGTTCTCCCGAGGATATGAGGGAGAGAGCTTTCCTGTTCTGCGCGGCGGTGGAGGCGTGGACTCCGTACACGGATATTTCGCGGTAGTGAATGAGGTTGCTGTCGATGTAGCCGGTCGATGGAACGCCGTTCGGCAATCCGCCGAAGAGGCTGAGCCTCCCTCTCTTCGCCGCGATCTTCATGGCGTCGCGCTGGGCTTCGCCGGAGGAGCAAGCGGTTATGACGACATCAACGCCATCGCCGCCGGTCGCCTTGAGAATCTGGTCGACAACGGAACCTTGGGAGGGATCTATCGCGATGAGGTTGGGCATGATCGCTTTGGACATCTCGCGGCGATGGGCGTTGAGTTCGATCATGAACACCTTCGAGGCTCCCTTCTTCCAGGCGAGTTCGGCATGCATGCAGCCGATGAATCCCGAACCGAATATGGCGACGGTGTCGCCCTTCTCTATGGCGAGGTATTCCTGTGCGTTGATGACGCAGGCTATTGGCTCTGAAAGGACGGCTTCCGTGTCGGGGATGGGGCTTTCTACCTTCGTAACGTTTCCCATTTCGAAAGCGGAAGCGGGAATCTCCATATAATCGGCGAAAGTACCATCGTATTGGAAGCCGATCGTCTTGAGGCTGTCGCAGAGGTTCGTGTGGCCGTGGAGGCATGGTCTGCACTTGCCACAGCCGATGGCTGGCGCGATCTGCACGCGGTCGCCTACGGCAAATCCCTGGACGGCGGCCCCTAATGTTTCTATTCTACCAATCACTTCATGACCGATGACCCGCGGAGGCGCTATTTTCGAGGATCCGAACCTGTAGGTTCGCAGGTCGGTGCCGCAGATGGAAGTGGCCAATACCTTGATCGTGGCGCTGTTTTCCGATGCCGAAGGTTTGGCTATTTCCTTAAGCTCCAGTTTATTAGTTCCTTCATAAAGAAATGCGCGCATACGTTCCCCTTTTCCTGGATTCCGAATACCGTTTCTTTGATTATGGTATAACGGTATCAGAATATTGTCAAATAAAATTTTTATTGACAGGATATCGTTATTATATTATCATAATCTTCGAAATTGTGGTTTAATAATACCAGCACGGAGGCACGAATGGCCTATCCCCGGATTTTTCTCACGATGGACAATTGCTTTGCGATCAAGAGATGGGCTCGTCCTTCCGAGTGGATGCCGCTTATAAAAGGACTCGGCGTCGACTATATAGAAGCCAGCACCGACAATGAGATCGATCCACTCTTTCTCCCGCCTGACTACATGGATTTTTGGCTCACCGAAGTGAAGTCGGGGCAAGCGAGGCTTGGCATGAGAATCGCCAACTTCTTCACCGGCTATCAGACATACAGGACGATAGGCCTTGCCCACCACGACGATCGCGCCAAAAGACAGATCATGGATGGATGGTTCGGGACACTCATTCCTTATGCGGCCGAACTCGGCGCGGGAATCGGTTTTTCATTCCATGCCATTCCGGAGAATATCCTCCAAAACCCAGCCAGTTTCGCGGCTGAATCGAAGAAGGTCGTCCAGGCGTACGGCGAACTGTCGGCGAAAGCCTGGCTCAAGGGCGTACCCTTAAGCTGCGAGCAGATGTACGCTCCTCATCAGACGCCATGGAGGATCGAAGAAACCAAGAAGTTTCTGGCCGATGTCTATGCGGTCGGAAAGGCTCCCTTCTATACAACGATCGATGTAGGGCACATGGTCGGCCAGCGGCGGTTCCTGCGGCCCGACGCCGAGACGCTTGGCCGCTGTGTCGCCGCCGTAAAGGCTGGACTGACGGTGACCAACTTCTGGCTCGGCCCCGATGAAGCATGGGATTATCTCGCGAAGAATGCGGCCAGCCAATCCGAAGAAAAAACGATTTCTGCCTTGGAGGCGATCTTTGACATGTATCCCCACCTTTTCGCTGAGGAAAAGGATGGAAAGCCCTACGCCTGGCTCGAGGAGCTGGGCGCCTATTCGCCGATCATCCATATGCAGCAGACGGATGGCCTGACCTCCGGGCACGCCGCATTTACGCAGGCTGCCAACGAAAAGGGAATTATAAAGGGGAGGGCGCTTCTCGGCGCTCTTTTGGCCGCCTACGACAAGCCCATCGATCCGGCGATGCCTCCGAGAGCGGAAGCCATCTATTTATCCTTTGAAATCTTCATTTCGAACATAGCGTACCTTCGCGATTCGCTGGACGGACTTAAGAAGTCAGTAGCCTACTGGCGCGAATCCATACCCGCGGATGGAATGGACCTGAAAGACCTCGTGGAGAACCTTGATAGGAGGAACCGATGAAGGGAGTGGTCGTAGGAGATTACTTGTTGCCGACACAGATCCTGGCGAAGGTTTTTCGTGGCGACGGGATCGAAACCATAGTGGAAGATGTATCGACCACCGATTTTGTCGTGAAAGATAGGGCTGAAATCAGGACTGTCTGGCGGCTTCTTGAGCAGCATGGACCTTCCGGCCTGCCTTACCCCGCCGATCTTCCCGCCCTGGCCAGGGATGCGGAGGTCCTGGCGGTGCATATCTGCCCGGTGAGCAAGGCTTTGATGGATCAGTGTCCAAGGCTGAAGGTTATTCTTTCGGCGCGCGGCGGGCTGGAAAATATCGACGTCGCCGAAGCCACGAGGCGTGGAATAGCCGTCATCCACACGCCTCACCACAACGCCCAGGCCGTGGCAGAGTATGCCATAGGACTCATGATAGCCGAGACGCGCAACATCGCGCGTTCCTATTACGCATTAAAGCAGGGGACCTGGCGTGAAGCCTACTCAAACTCGGCATATATTCCCGAACTCAACGAGCTGAAGATCGGAATCGCGGGATACGGCCAGACCGGCCGCCTCGTGGCGCGAAAACTGAGGGCTTTCGACGCCGAGATCCTCGTCGCCGATCCCTTTGTGCCGGCCGATGTCATCGAGAGGGATGGATTCAGGGCGGTGTCGCTGGACGAACTCATCGTGTCGGCCGATATCATCTCCCTGCATGTGCGGCTCAGCCCTAAGACCGCTGGCATGATCGGGGCGAAGGAATTCGCGGCCATGAAGCCCGGCGCCTACCTGATAAATACCGCTCGTTCAGGCCTCATCGACGAAGCCGCGCTGATCGCGGCCTTGGAGGAAAAGAGCATTGGCGGGGTTGCCCTCGATGTATTTGACGTAGAACCTCTGCCCGCGGACAGCCCGCTGCTGAAATACGACAGGCTCACCCTCACCAATCACAGGGCGGGCGATACGCGAAACTCCTATTGGAACGCGCCCAATTTGATGCGCGCCCAATTTCTCCGCCTCCATGCCGGCGCGCGTCCGCAATTCCTGGCCAACCCCGCCATCATGGAGAAGAAATAGAGAAGACGAAGCGAGGGATGGCGACGCTTGACAGCTAAATAAAGATGCGGTATCTTGAGATTGAGCAGATATTCAATATGTGAGCAAAAGTTTAACAGTGCGGAGGATGCTTCTACCAATGGCGGTTAAAAAGGACGATGCGGACCTGGCTCTCTTCGGTGATTCCGAGGAGGATCTCGTCACGCGAATCGCCTGGCTGTATTACAAGGAGAAGCTGACCCAGGCCGAGATCGCCGAGGTGGTTTTTCTTTCCCGCCAGAAGGTGCAGCGCTATCTGGAAAAGGCGAGGGATCTGGAGATCATCAGATTCACGCTCAAACACCCCCGCGTCAATCTCCTCGGCATCGAAGAGAAGTTGAAGGAGAAGTACGGGCTCAAGGACGCCGTCGTCGTCCCTTCTCCGCACACCGATTCCGAAGGTTTGCGGAAGTCCTTCGCCAAGGCCGGCGCCCTCTATCTCGAGCGCAGGCTGGGCTCCATCGGGGATTGCATCCTCGGCGTGGGCTGGGGCAGCACGACAGCCTACCTCGCCGACTATTTCGAGCCCCAGAACATCGAGGCGAAGATCGATGTCGTCTCGCTCATCGGGAACCTGATGCTCAACGTGTCGATGAATCCTTTCCTGATGGGGCAGAAGATAGCGGGCAAACTCGATTCCCCCTTCTACAACATCTGGGCGCCGGCGATCGCGCAGACCAAGGAGAGGGCCGAGGTTTTCAAGTCTGAACCCTGGATTCACGACGTGCTTGACATCGCCTCCAGGGCTGACATCAATATTATTTCCATAGGGGAGATGTCGAGTTCCGCGAGCCTTTTCCAGATGGGATACCTCTCCGGGCAGGATCTCGAAAGACTCGTCGGAAAGGGAGCTGTCGGCGACATTCTCAGCCGATTTTTCGACGCCTATGGAAACATCATCGAGGACGAGGTGCACGACCGCGTGATAGGGATACCCCTGGAAGCGCTGAGGGAAGATCGGAAAATCTGCATCGGCGTCGCCGGCGGGGCAGGGAAGACGGGCGCCATCATAGCGGCGATGCGGCAGAAGTACATAAACGTGCTGATAACCGACGAGAACACCGCGACGGAAATAGTGCGTCGCTGAGATTCTATCTATGGAAACCCGGAATTTCCGGGTCGACGGAATGACTGGAGAGTGGAAGCAGGAGGGGATATGGCGGAAAGAACGAACGACGCGCTCGGGATGATCGAGACCCGGGGCTTCGCGGCGATGGTTGAAGCGGCCGACGCTATGGTGAAGGCGGCGAAGGTCGACCTGGTCGGTTTCGAGAAAATCGGCGGCGGCTATGTGACCGCGATCGTTCGCGGCGATGTGGCGGCATGCAGGGCGGCTGTGGACGCCGGCGTAAGGTCGGCGGAGAAAGTGGGCGAAGTGGTTTCGACCCACGTGATCCCGAGGCCGCATGGATCGGTGGACGCGGCGCTGCCCCTCGGCAGGTCAGGGACGGAGGAATAAACAATGGCGGTAGATCTGAGAACCTACGTTTTTCTGGACTCTCTCCAGCTGCAGAACGCTTCGTTCATCGCGACCATCAGCAAGGGCTACTATCCGATCGGCATGCAGGCTTGCTGCGTGATCGAGATATCCCCCGGCATTGAAATCAACAGACTCACCGATATCGCCCTCAAGGCGACCAACGTCACGCCCGGCCTGCAAATCGTCGAGCGAGCCTACGGCCTTCTCGAAGTGCATTCCGACAGCCAGGGCGACGCGCGCATGGCCGGCGAAGCCGTACTCCGCGAGCTCGGCATGACCGAGGAGAGCAGGCTGAAGCCCCGCGTCATGACAAGCCAGCTCATCAAGAACATTTCCGACCATCACGCCCAGCTGATCAACAAGGTGAGGCACGGGAACATGGTCCTGCGGGGCGATACCCTCTACGTCCTCGAAGTCGAACCCGCGGGATACGCTTATTACGCCGCGAACGAAGCCGAAAAGACGGCGGACGTCAACATCATCGAAGTGGTGGGCTTCGGGGCATTCGGCAGGGTCTACATCGCGGGTGCTGAAGCCGAAGTCATCGAGGCGAGAAAAGTGGTGGAAGCCAGGCTCGCCGGCCTCGGAGGAAGGGTCCTCGCGGCGAACGTCTCGAGAATCTGAACGCTGTCCGGAATCCGCCGCGGTGAAGGCGGAACAGACGAACGATAAGGAGAGAATGAAATGGCAGATACGAACGATGCGCTCGGCATGATTGAAACCCGGGGATTCGCGGCGATGGTGGAAGCGGCCGACGCGATGGTGAAGGCGGCGAAGGTCGATCTTGTCGGTTTCGAGAAGATCGGCGGCGGCTACGTGACGGCTATCGTGCGCGGCGATGTCGCGGCCTGCCGCGCGGCCGTGGACGCTGGACAGAGGTCGGCGGAGAAGGTCGGAGAGGTTGTGTCGACCCACGTGATCCCGAGGCCGCACGAATCGGTGGACGCGGCCCTGCCCTTAGGCAGGAAGCCCGCCTCATCCAAAAGCAAGAAATAAGAGGGAGATACCCGATGGTACTCGCACGGGTGAAGGGGACTGTGGTCTCCACGCATAAATCCTCCTCCATGGAAGGACTCAAACTCCTTCTCCTGGAAAAAATCGACCCCGTCAGCATGAAGGGCAAGGGCGATTTCGTGGTGGGAATCGACAGCGTGGGAGCCAATGCGGGCGAGATCGTGTTCTTCGTGACAGGATCGAGCGCGCGTATGACGGAGACAACGAAAGGGAAACCTTCCGACGCCACGATCATCGCGATCGTGGATGCCATAGAAAAAGACGGCGCCTTCACCTATGAGAAGGCGGCGGCCCAGGAATGACCCTGGCACGTGTGTGCGGCACCGTCGTCGCCGACCAGAGGTCGGACGGTGTCGAGAATCCGCGTTTCCTCCTCTTGGAAGAGTGTGATCAGGGAGGGAAGGGCAAGGGCGAGTACCTGGTCGCGCTTGACATGGTGGGCGCCAGTCGGGGACACCTCGTCCTAGTGACGCAGGGCAGTTCCTGCCGGTGGACCTACATCACCGACAACAAGCCGATGGACGCGCTCATCGTCGCCATCATCGACGCGATCGATCAGGGCGGCGCCTATGTCTGGAAGCAGGAGTGACGGGAGAGAGCATGGCTAATCTGGCTGATGATATACGCTTGGTCGTTGAGCAGGTGCTGAAAAGCCCCGACATCTCGGCCTTGCTGAACGCAAGTACCTCCGGCGCCCCGTCGGAGGCGGGGGTGCCGGCTGCCGCGCCCGGTGCCGCGCCTAGTGCCGTAGCCATGGGCATGCCGGGGATTTTCCCCGACGTGGATCAGGCTGTCGCCGCGGCCGCCATCGCCCAGCGGGAGTTGGTGGCCCTTCCCCTCGACACGCGAAAAGCGATGATCGCGGCGATGCGGCGCGTGATACTCTGGAACAATACCGATCTGTCGGCCCAGGCTGTCGCCGAAACCGGCCTCGGGAACGTTGCCGACAAGCAGATAAAGAACGCCCTCGCGGCGACCAAGACGCCCGGTGTCGAGGATATCCTGCCTTCCGCGAGCACGGACGAGCATGGGCTCACCCTCACCGAACACGCCCCCTGGGGCGTCATCGGCGCGATCACTCCAGTGACCAATCCCATCGCCACGATTACCTGCAACGCGATTGGCATGATAGCGGCGGGCAACAGCGTCGTCTTCAACGTGCACCCCAACGCCAAGGACATTTCCTGCCGCCTCGTGCGCATGTTCAATGACGCGATCGTCTCCGAAGGCGGGCCCAAAAACCTCCTCTGCGCCGTGGGAAATCCCACCATCGAGTCGGCGGGCTCCCTCATGAAACACAGGGGAATTTCCCTCCTCGTCGTGACGGGCGGACCAGGCGTCGTCGCCGCGGCCATGGGCAGCGGCAAGAAAGCCATCTGCGCTGGACCGGGCAATCCCCCCTGCGTGGTCGACTCGACGGCCGACATCGTCAAGGCGGGCAGGGATATCGTGGCGGGCGCGAGCTTCGATCACAACATCGTGTGCATCTGCGAAAAGGAAGTCCTCGCCGTCGCCTCGATCGCCGACCGGTTGAAAGAGGAAATGAAAAAGAACGGCGCCTTCGAACTCACCGGGGCGCAGATCGACGCGGTAACGAAGCTCGTCATCGCCGAGCCGGGCGTCCCCGGAAGAGACGGGAGCCCGAACAAGGCCTACGTGGGGAAAAGCCCCCAGTACATCGCGAGGGCGGCGGGCATCGAAGTGCCGGCCGCGACGAGGCTCCTCCTCATGGAAGTCGGGCGCGAGCACCCCCTCGTGTGGACGGAGCAGCTCATGCCGGTGCTTCCCCTTGTGCGGATGAGCACCGTGGACGAAGCGATCGATTTCGCCGTGATCGTGGAGCGGGGGTGCAGACACTCGGCCATGATCCACTCGCACGATATCGAAAAGCTGTCACGCATGGCCAAGGCCATGAACTGTTCGCTTTTCATCAAGAATGGTCCCTGCTACGCGGGGCTCGGACAGGGCGGGGCGGGGTACACGTCGTTCACCATAGCGAGCCCCACTGGCGAGGGTATCACGAGGCCGCTCACGTTCACCCGCGAACGCCGATGTACCCTCGTCGACGCGTTCAGGATCATATGAAGGTACAAGCATGAAATTAGGCAAGGTTGTGGGCAGGGTGGTGAGCACGCAGAAGCTCCCCTATCTGGATGGTCTCAAGTTGCTCCTCGTGCAGCCGCTCGATCAGCGCCTCGTGGATGCCGGTCCCGTGCTCGTTGCATACGACACGGTGAAGGCGGGCGAAGGCGACCTCGTTTTCTTCGAGTCGGGCAAGGAAGCGGCCCAGGCCAATCCCAACGGTTGGTTCAACCCCGGGGATGCCGCCATCATCGGCATCGTCGACGCGGTAAACGCGGAAGAGGCACCATGATCGTCGGCAGAGTAGTGGCCAACGTGGTTTCCACGGAAAAGCACCGCGACTATGTGGGGCACAAGCTCTTCATGGTCCAGCCCCTGGACGCCTCGGGCGCGCCGAAGGGGAAAGTCCTCCTCGCCGTCGACGGCGTGCAGGCGGGGATTGGCGACAGGGTCCTCCTCGTCGACGAAGGCGGTTCGGCGAGAAACGTAGTCGGCGACGAGGGCGCCCTCACCATAAGGACGGCGATTTGCGGCATCATCGATAGAATTGACATCGAGGAAAATATATGAGCGATGAAACGAACGGCGAACCTGTCGATCTCGTGCGGAGCGTGGCGATAGGGGCCGATCACGGGGCGGTGAGCCAGAAGGAAACGCTGGTGAAGTACCTTCAGATTCTGGGCTACCGCGTCGTGGACGTCGGCTGCTTCGGAACCGATAAGGTGGATTATCCCGACATCGCCGCGGCCGTCTGCCGCAAGGTGGTCTCGGGCGACTGCGAGCGGGGCATCGTCCTCGACGGCGCGGGCATCGGTTCCTGCATGGCGGCCAACAAGGTACGAGGCATAAGGGCGGCGATGTGCTATGATCTGCGGACCATCGTCAACTCCAGGGAACACAACAACGCGAACGTGCTGAGCCTGGGCGGGCCGCTTCATGGACCGGACCAGCTCGCGCAGATGGTAAAAGTATGGCTGGAAACGCGTTTCGCGGGCGGCCGACATATTGTGCGCATAAACAAAATAATGGCGCTCGAGCGAGGAGGCTCTTTCAACTGATGGACCAGAATCAAATTATTCAGAAGATTGTCGAGGAAGTCATCGCCAGGATGGCTCCCGCGGCGGGGGCTCAAGCTTCCGGCGGCCCGGCTCGCCCGACTTCCGTCGAGGACACGATCCTTCCTTCGGATCTGCCGAAATACATCGACCACACCCTTCTCAAGCCCGACGCGGCGCCCGAACAGGTGGACCTGCTCTGCGACGAGGCGGCCAAGTACCGCTTCTATTCGGTCTGCGTCAACTCTTCCTGGGTCGAGCGCTGCGTGCGAAGGCTCGGCGGAAGCGGCGTGAAAACCTGCGCCGTGGTCGGATTCCCCCTCGGGGCCATGGACACGAGGGCGAAAAGCTTCGAGGCCCGCCAGGCCGTCGCGAGCGGGGCCGCTGAAATCGATATGGTGATGAATGTCGGCGCGATGAAGTCCAAGGACTTGAAGACGGTGCGGGAAGACATGCTCGCGGTCCGCAGGGCCTGCAGGAGCGGCATCGTGCTCAAGGTGATCATCGAGACCTGCCTTTTGACCGACGAGGAAAAAGTGCTCGCCTGCCAGATCGCGAAGGATATAGGCGCCGATTTCGTGAAGACATCGACCGGCTTCAGCAAGAGCGGGGCCACGGCCGCCGATATCGCTCTCATGCGCAGAACGGTCGGACCGAAAATGGGCGTGAAGGCTTCGGGCGGCGTCAGGACTTACAACGACGCGGTGACGATGATCAAGGCGGGCGCTACCCGGATCGGTGCGAGCTCGAGCATAGCGATCATCAGCGGACAGTAAGGAAATCGACGAATATCTATTCTTTCAACTTTTCCTAAGATTGTCCAACATGATCCCCTGGTCGATAAACATCGTGGGGGTGTCCAGTTCCCTGTAGATCGTTTTATGCGCTCCGGTCAATGATCCGATTTCAGTCCGGCGCCGCACATGGGAATCAAGCTGTCGGGGGTAGGGCCGTTTTTCCCGCAATACGCGAGATATGCGGCATAGGTGGCCGCCGTCGTGTGCTCGCAGTAGATCCCAGCGCGCGCCAGAAGATTTCTCGCTTCCAGAATCCCTTCCTCGGGAGCGGTGATGACTTCCACGCCGTATCGGTAGGCGAGGTCGAGTATTTTCTGCCCCCGCATCGGCAAGCCGATCGCGATTCCTTCGGCCAGCGTGGGGGTAGGAGAGAGGATCGCAGGTTCCCTAAGACCTTCCCGCCACGCCCTGAAAATGGGGTTGCATCGCTCGCTCTGAACGGCCAGCAGGTGGGGCATCTTCGGAATGGCGTCGCTGGCCAGGAGTTCCTCCAGAGCCTTCATCGCTCCAAGAAATAGCGTCCCGTTTCCAAGAGGAATGAACAGGTGTTCGGGAATTCGGCCGAGCTGTTCGAAGACTTCGTAGATATAGGTTTTCGTTCCTTCGTAAAAGAAGGGATTGTAGACGTGGTTCGCGTAGTATTTCCCTTCTTTTTTTACCTTCTCGCGGCAGACGGCGGCGCAGTGGTCCCTGCCGCCGGTCACCACGTTCACGAGGGCTCCGTGGGCGCGTATCATGGCGATTTTCCCGGGCGAGGTGCCTTCCGGGACGAATATCTCGCAGTCGATTCCCGCCTTGCCGCAATAGGCCGCAATGCTATTGCCCGCGTTTCCGCTCGAGTCCTGCACGACCGAATCCACCCCGATGGCCTTGCATTGCGATATCAGTACCGCGGCTCCCCTGTCCTTGAAGGAAAGAGTGGGCATGAAATAATCCATCTTGAGGAGGACGGAACTGTCCAAGCGCACGATGGGAGTCATGCCCTCGCCCAGAGTGACATCCCTCCAAATCTCATTCTCCATAGGAAGAAAAGCCTTGTAGCGGAACAGTCCCCACGTTTCCTTGTCGATGAGCTTCCTATTGAATCGGGGAGGCGTGAAGTCCAGATCCCAGAGACCGCCGCAGGAGCAGGCTGGCATCCTTGTGGCGGCGGATTCTCTATGACCGCAGCTGGAGCAGATGTATTCCATCATATTTATCTGACCCTTTTCATAAGCTCGGTGATTTTTCGCCCCGGCGCGACGCCCTGGGGGCAGAGCCTGCTGCACTCGAAAGCCCTTTCGCAGGCCGATGTTCCGTCCGCCCTATCGGCCAACGCGTCCATTTCGGCCGCCCTATCGGGGTGTTTCTTCATTTCGACGGCAGCCGCAGCGAGGGCGGCCGGCCCCACGAATGCTTTCACGACAGGGCAGGCGGCGACGCAGATCCCGCATTCGATGCAGTCCTCCAGCCGGCGGCTGTCGTCGTCGCCATGGTTTTCCGTCGCCTTGAGATAATCGGTGTCGGGAAGATTCTCGAACAGCGGCCCCGGCCAGACAGCGATTCCCTCGATCTCCGTCATTTTCGCCAGCGGCTCGAGGAGCAGGCTGCCAGTCCGTAGATCGCCCAACCTTGTTAGGCACATCAGGCGGGGTTTGCCGTTTATCATGGCGCCGCAGGTTCCGCATGAACCATGATGGCAGGAATGCCTGTACAAAAGCCCAGGCGCCTTGTCTTTGCGCAGCGTTTCCAAAAGATCGAGCACCGTCGAGGAAGCTTCGATATCGAGGGAATAACTGGATTTGCCTTTGGCGTTTTTCAGTACGATATCGATTTTCATCGTCCAGCTCCGCGGTAGTACGACCGCCATGAGGGCAGCCTGAAACGGCTTGTCCGGCATTCGGCGACGAGTCCGGATTTTTCGCAGATGAGATCGGAGGTTTTTTCGGCCATGGCGCGGAGCACGGTGGCTTTGCCTCCGATGACGCTGAGAAAGCCCTCGAGGCCATCATCCTTGCCGTGGTCGAGAACCGCGAAGTCGCGGCTGAGTTCCCTGCTCTCCGGTTCCGCCCTGTTTACTGCCGCGGGGTCTGCGGGTTCAGAGGCTGATCTCGCGTGTCGCTTAACGACCTGTTCCTTGGGCGGCTTGGTCGACGGTCCCGCGAGCGGTCTGGCGGCCGCCCACGCGGCGTGAAACGGCATTTTCCCGAAGTCTGGTATCATCTCTGCCGCCGAGGCGCGGAGGAATTCAATTTCATCCTTCCCAGGCAGGATCCCTTCCGGGGAATCGACCACGCGCTGGGTGGTGCCGATTATGGAAAGTCCCCGCTGGGGTAGGAATATGTCGCCGTCGCCGGGCGGCCTCAAGCGGCTGATGACATGGTCGACGAGCCTGCCTTTCACGGCCAGCATCGCGCCGGGCGCGGGCACTATCGGAATGGAAATCCCCGCCAGCCTGCCGACCTGCCCAGCCCATGCGCCTGTCGCGCTCACCGCGAAATCGCAGTCTATCCTGATGTCGCGTCTCGGCCCCTGCGCCTTCGCCTCGTCTCCAACTCCCGCGCCCAGGTTCCGCGCCAGCACGGCGCGAAGCTTTCCCCCCGAAAAATCGAAGCCGACGACCTCATGCCAGGGCAGGAAGACCGCGCCCAGCCTTTTCGCCGCCGCCGCGAACATTAATGGCAGCCTGAACGCGTCGAAACTGCTGTCCGGCACGGCCACGGCGGCCTTCACGGCCTTCGAAAGCCCGGGTTCCATGCGCGCCAGACGCTCTCTATCGAAAGACATGGCCGGAATTCCGGCTTCTCCGCAGCGCTCGATGAACGTCGTTTCAATCGCTTTTTCCTCTTCCGTGAGGGCGACGAAAAAGCCGCCGTTGTATTCGACGCACTCTCCCGCTATCCTCGCGAGAACGAGACTCTCGGCGTAGCATTCCCTCGCGATATTCCTGTCGGCCCAGGCATAGCGAGCCCCACAGTGGAGCTGGCCATGGTGGCGTCCCGTCGTGCCCGACGTGAGCTCCCCCTTTTCGAGGAGGGTTACCGAAAAACCGCGCTGCGCCAGATCATAGGCCAGAGCGATACCTGTGCCTCCGCCGCCGATGACGCAGACCCTGATCCCATTCTTCCGCACCGCGCAGGCCGAAAGAGAGAGGGGTTCGGCTTCGGCGCCGAAGATGGAAAATCTGGCTTCCATGGCTATGCGTTCGCGCTGAAACGCTTCACTTTCTTCGTCGTGGTCATCTCGAGAGGCTCGCGGAGCATGGCGACCTTGCTTATTTTCTGGTAGGGAAGCAGCTTCTGATTCACCTCTTCGACAATCTCCCTCATCCTCGTTTCGGCTGCCCGGAACGCGGCTTCCTGCTCGCCGGGAAGTTTCTTCAGCCAGTCTTGATCGGGGTAGATGAGGGCTTCAATGAGTTCCGAAGCCTCTTCATCCTTGTCGACATAGCCCTTCACGAGAATCTGGTCGATTTCCTCGTAAAGCTGGAAGCGGTTTTCGATTTCTTCAGGATACACATTCTTGCCGCCTGCCGTGACGATCATGTTCTTGGCTCTCCCCGTGAGATACAGGTAATTCTCCTCGTCCAGATACCCTAAATCTCCCGTCTTGAACCAGCCATCGTCGGTGAACACTTCCCTGGTCTCCTCGGGCATCTTGTAATACCCTTTCATGACCATGGGACCCTTCACCACGATCTCTCCGATCCCGTCTTCATTCGGATCCAGGATCTTCATCTCGGTCTGTGGAATCACCTTTCCGACCGAGGTTTCCTTATAATGCTCGATAGGGTTGAGGGTGAGGATGGGCGAAGTCTCGGTGAGACCGTAGCCCTGCACGAAATCTATGCCCAGTTCATTGTATTTCCTGAAAACCGAAGGAGCGAGCGGCCCTCCGCCCGAAATACAGATTCTGATGGTGGAGAGACTCGCCTTTTCCAGCACGGAATTGAAGAGCTTCTTCCCGGGATTGACCTTGAACAGCTTCTTGGTCGCTCCCGAAATCCCCATCAAGGCCGATATTAAGCCGAAAACGAAGGGACCTTTTTCCTTGACGCCTTTCAGGATGCCGTTCAGTAATTTATTGAAAAGGAGGGGCACGCCGAGGAACATGGTCACGTGGGCGTCCTTCAGGTCCTTGAGGATCTGTTTGACGACCATACGTTTCCCGAACACCGTTTCGGCGCCCACGGAAAAGGATTCGATGAAGACGGAAAGCATCGTGTAGGAGTGGTGGATGGGCAGGAGGGCGTAGAAAACGTCGGTGTGGAAAATATGGAGGTTGGCTTGGGCGAGCATACAGTCCGATACCAGGTTCTTGTGCGTCAGCATGACGCCTTTGGGCTTTCCCGTCGTGCCCGAGGTGTACAGGATGGCGGCGAGATCGTCCTGGGCGGCTTTATGCCCCGGGGCCTGGCTGCCGCCGGAAGGGGCGGCCAGATTATAGAGGTAATTCTCCCCGCCCTCGTAGAGGGTCAGGATTTTCGAGAGCTGAGGGCAGGCGGACTTGAGCTCGGCCAGTTTTTCCTCGTCGACGAAAAGAATTTTCGCGTCCGACGCGGCGATCAGGTTCGTCGTTTCCGGAAGGCTCAGCTGATAATCGATGGGAACGACGATGGCTCCCGCCTCGAGGATGGCCAGGTAGGCGATCGCCCACTCGGGTGAGTTCTTGCCGGTCAGGGCGACCTTCGCGTCCTTCTCAAGGCCTATGGACAGCAGGTAGGCCGCCACGCTCCTTATTTTCGCGTGGGCTTCCCTATACGTGAGGCTGATTCTGTCCGGAGAATACACCGTAAAGCAGGGGCGGTCCGGGAAACGCTCGACGGAAATGCCGAAAAGTTCGGGCAGGGTAGGCCACTCTCCCGAAAAAAGCCTTCCCCTGAAGGGATCGAGACATGTCCAAGGCTGCTGATTATCCATATGAAACCACCTCGCGGAATAGTTGGGGAATGCTCGTCGGCCGGATTCCGCCGACGGAAGCCGATTCTCCCTGCGTTTATTATCGTATAGATCCATCTTCGTGAAAAGAAGGCTCGCGGGGATTCGCCCGAAGGGTTCGAGCGCCGCGACCGCGATAACCGCTGCCGCCGCCCCGCCATAGATCAGAATCAGCTCTCCCCTTCCATTCCGGTATCTTTTTCGCTATGCTCTTTGAATCAATCTTTTTGAACAGCGCGGAGGGGATGCATGAAGGCGATCGAACTGGCCAAGGCCTACGATCCAAAGAGTTTCGAAGACTCGATTTACGCCATGTGGAAAGACGAAGGTCATTTCCTGCCCAAAGGTGACAAGAGCAAGAAGCCCTTCACCATCGTAATCCCTCCCCCCAACGTAACCGGCGTCCTCCACCTTGGCCATGCCCTGGACAACAGCCTCCAGGACATCCAGATCCGTTACCGCCGCATGACAGGCCGGCCGACCCTTTGGGTACCGGGCACTGACCACGCGGGCATCGCCACGCAGAACGTCGTCGAGAAAAAGCTCCGCAAGGAAGGCAAGGACAGGCGCGCCATGGGGCGCGAAGCCTTCATCGAGGAAACCTGGAAGGTAGCCAAGGAACATAAGGCTTTCATCAACAATCAGCTCGCCAAGATAGGCTCGAGCGTCGACTGGTCGCGCGAGCGCTTTACCCTGGACGAAGGGCTCTCGAAAGCCGTGCGGGAGGTCTTCGTCACGTTGTATGAGCGCAACCTCCTCTACAAGGGCGAATATCTCGTCAACTGGTGCACGAGCTGCGGCACGGCCCTCTCCGACGATGAAGTCGAGCATGAGGACGAAAACGGCGCCATGTGGCACATCTGGTACGAACTGGCCGACGGACCCTGCCCAGAATGCCCGTCGGGCAGGATCGAGATAGCCACGACCAGGCCCGAAACCCTCTTGGGCGATACAGCCGTCGCCGCCCATCCGGAAGACGATCGCTACCGCGCCCTCCTCGGCAAAATGATAAAGCTCCCCCTGACCGACAGGCTCATCCCACTCATCGCCGACACCTACGTGGACAGGGCTTTCGGCACCGGCTTAGTCAAGATAACGCCCGCCCATGATCCCAACGACTTCGAGGTGGGAAACAGGCATGGCCTCGAACGCATCAACATCCTTAATCCGGACGGGACCCTCTCGAATAAAGTCCCTGAAAAATACCGTAATCTCAAGGTAGCCGAAGCCAGAAAACTTGTGCTCGCTGACCTCGAAGCCTTGGGCCTCCTCAAATCCGAGGAGAAAATAACGCACGCGGTTGGTCATTGCTACCGCTGCCATACCTCGATCGAGCCCTTCCTCTCCAAGCAGTGGTTCGTCAGGATGAAACCCCTCGCCGAAAAAGCGCTCAAGACCTGGCGGGACGGGGATGTGACCTTCTTTCCGAAAAAGTGGGAACATACCTACCAGCACTGGATGGAGAACATCAGGGACTGGTGTATATCCCGTCAGCTCTGGTGGGGACACAGGATACCCGCCTTCTACTGCCGCCACTGCGGCGCCGTCATGGTTGAACGCGAAGACCCGCTCTACTGCAAGCAGTGCGGGTCTGACGATATCTGGCAGGACGAGGACGTCCTCGACACCTGGTTCTCCTCCTGGCTATGGCCCTTCAGCACCCTGGGCTGGCCCAAGGACACGGCCGATCTGCGCCGCTTCTACCCCACGAGCGCTCTCGTCACCGGCTACGACATCATCTTCTTCTGGGTCGCCCGCATGATCATGGCGGGCATGGAATTCACCGAGAAAGCCCCCTTCAGCGAAGTGTTCATCCACGGCCTCATCCGCGACAAACAGGGCAGGAAAATGTCCAAGAGCCTCGGCAACGGCATCGACCCCCTCGAAATCGTCGACGAATACGGCGCCGACGCCCTCAAGTTCACCCTCGCTTACAACTGCGCCGCCGGCCAGGACATCCTCCTCGACCGCGACAGCTTCAAGATGGGCTCGAAATTCGCCAACAAGGTCTGGAACGCCTCGCGCTACATCCTCATGAACCTCGAGGGACGCGAGTTCGTCGCGCCCGAATCGCTGACCTACTCCGACACCGACAAATGGATCCTGCACCGCCTCGAACAGGCTGCTTCCCAGACCGCCCAGGCCCTCGAATCGTGGCGCTTCAACGACGCCGCCCAGGCCGCCTACTCCTATTTCTGGGACGACTTCTGCGACTGGTACATCGAAGCCACCAAGCTCTCCACCAAATTCGGCGGCGACGCCGAGAAGGACAGGGCCACCACCGTCCTCCTCATGGTCCTCGAGGAATCCCTGAGGCTCCTTCATCCCTTCCTTCCCTTCCTCACCGAGGAAATCTATGGAATGCTGCCCAACGCCAAGGGAAGGCTGATTTCGCAGCCCTGGCCGAAGCGGGACGGCTCGAGACTCAACCCCGGGCTGGCCGCGCGCTTCGACAGCCTGCGCGAACTCGTCACCCTCGGGCGCACGCTGCGCTCCGAATTCCAGATCCCACCCGAAGTGAAAATGCCCATCGATATCCGCCTCGAGACAGGGTTCGACGGCCGGGAATTCATGAGACAGGGCGCCGCCCTCATCGGCCTTCTCGTCAATGGCCCTGAACCCCGCTTCCTCGATCCGGATACGCCGAAACCGCTGGGCGCCGTAGTCCTCGTGGGCAAGGGATTCGAGCTCCATATCCACGTCAAGGATGTTGTCGATTCGGGCAAGCTTATCGCTAAGCTTGAAAAGGATATCCAGAGAGAATCGGCGTTCGCCGCCAAGGTCCAGGCCAAGCTGGCCAATCAGGCCTTCGTGGCTTCGGCCCCGGCCGAAATCGTCGCGCAGGAAAGGACAAAGGGTGCCGAAGCCGAATCGAAAGTGGCGAAACTGCGGCATTACGTCGAGGAGCTCTCATGAATTCGGACGGGAGGTCAGGTATTCCGTTTGATGCCCAGGATTATCCCGGCATTCAGAATTCCAGTCTCCCGCTGCGTTCGGAATCCGTTCCCATGGATGAGGGCGCGATGCTCAGACTCAAGAACATGCACCTCGCGCCCTATATCCAGCTCGCCACAGGTCTCATCGGCAAGCTGAGAAGGAGCGGGGGCAACATGTTCAGGCACCAGCTCGACACGATGGCCATCCTGATGGACTACGGATACATCGATTCCATCCTGCTCAAGGCTTCCCTCATCCATGACCTCATCGAGGACGTGCCGGAGATCGACAGGGACAGTATCCTCTCCATAGACGACGAAGCTGCGGGCGTCTACAAGCTCGTGCTGGAAGTGACGCGCCGGCCCATCGAGAACAAGATCGATTTTCTCGCGAGAATCCGCGATTTCGGTTCCATGCGCGCCAAGGTGCTCAAATCCGCCGACAGAATTTCCAATATGATAAGCCTTGGCTATGTCACCGACATAAACTTCGTCCAGCGTTACACGAACGAGACGGAGAACCATGTTTACCCTATCGCCAGGCTGGCGGACGCGCGCATGCTCGCGGAGCTCGAGGGGCTCGTGGCGACAAGGCGCGAGTACCTGGCGCGTAGATTCGAGATTTAAACGAAAACCACCAAAGGAGAGCTGCCATGGACAAGATATGGACCTCCGCCGAAATCGCGGCGACGATCGATCATACGCTGCTCAAAGCCTCGGCTACGGAGACATCGATACGCGAACTCTGCGCCGAGGCTAAGTTCCACCATTTTTTCAGCGTATGTGTCAACCCGGTATGGGTGCCGCTCTGCGTCGCCGAATTGGCTGGTTCCGGGATCCTGACGAGCACGGTCACCGGTTTTCCCCTCGGCGCCAACCATAGCGAGATCAAAGCGGCGGAGGCGAGGCTCGCGATCGAGCAGGGGGCTCTGGAAATCGACATGGTCATCAATATCGGGAAAGCCAAGGCGGGCGACTGGAAAGCGGTCGAAGAAGACATAAGGGCCGTCGTAAAGGCTTCGGCGCGTCATATCGTGAAGGCCAACATCGAAACCTGCTATCTCACCGCGGATGAGAAGGTGAAGGCTTGTCAAGCCGCCATGGCCGCGGGCGCCGATTTCGTCAAAACGAGCACGGGCTTCGGCACGGGCGGGGCCACCATCGACGACATCATTCTGATCCGCGCGACGGTCGGCAGCTCCATTATGGTAAAGGCCTCGGGGGGCATCAGGACCAGGGCTGACGCCATCGCCATGCTGAACGCGGGAGCGGACAGGATCGGCGCTTCGGCGGGCGTTTCCATCGTCGCCGGAAACGATTACTGAATTTCGGCAATGACGCTGGGCCTGAGGAAAAAATCGTTGACAACCCCCGCGCCCAGCCTTACTATTGTTAGGGGCTTTGTTCCGGCCTTTGAGACCGGAAATGAGGCGTTCCTTAGTTTTTAAAGGGAGGATTTTGCATGAAAAAAGCATTGTTTGTGCTTCTCATTGCTGCTCTCGTGGCAGCCCCCGCTTTCGCGCAGTTCAAGGTCGGTCTCGTCACTGACGTCGGCGGCATCGATGATAAGTCGTTCAACCAGGGAACCTGGGAAGGCATCGTCAAGTTCGCCAAGGACTACAAGCTGCCCAAGGCTAACTATAAGTATCTCCAGTCCTCCGCCGAAGCCGACTATGTACCGAACCTCTCCACCTTCGCCGACGAGGGACTCAACCTCATCATAGCCCCCGGATTCCTCTTCGAGAAAGCGATGGGCGATGTGGCGGCGCTCAATCCTCTCCGCAAGTTCATGATAATCGACTCCGTCGTCAACAAACCCAACGTCGCCTCGGCCGTATTCTCCGAGCATGAAGGATCCTATCTCGTCGGCGTCGCCGCGGCGCTCAAAGCCAAAGCCGACGGCAAGAATATCCTCGGATTCCTCGGCGGCATGCAGTTCCCGCTGATCGAGAGATTCCAGGCCGGATTCGAGCAGGGCGTCAAGGCTGTCGATCCCTCCATGACGATCCTCGTCGACTATGCCGGCGACTTCGCCGCGCCCGACAAGGGACAAGCCATTGCCCAGAAACAGTTCAACGCTGGCGCCTACGTTATCTTCCATGCGGCCGGCGGCACCGGCAACGGCATGATCAAGGAAGCCAAGGAACGCTCGCAGAAAGGCGACATCCGCTGGGGCATCGGCGTCGACAAAGATCAGTACTCCGACGGCGTCTATGGCAACAAGTCCGCCGTTCTCACCTCCATGATGAAACGCGTCGACGTGGCCGCCTACACGGTTTCCAAGATGACCATGGAAGGCAAGTTCCCCGGCGGTCAGACCCTCGTCTTCTCCCTCGCCAACGACGGCGTCGGAATCCCCGAAAAGAACCCCAACCTTTCCGCCGACATCGTGGCCAAGGTCAAAGAATTCGCCGCGAAGATCAAGGCTGGAACGCTGAAGGTTTCTGAAGTTCCCGCGAAGTAAGGCAATCGCAGAGGTCAGGCCCCGAAGCGGACCTGACGACTCGCCTGAAGGGCCGTCCGCGAAGATCGCGGACGGCCCTTCCTTTGCCGTTGCTGCCACCGCCGGATTTTATCTAGCCTCGGCAACTTTTTTCATGCTATACTTATAAAAACAATCCTGTACCAGGGGGCGGAACGGTGGGATACATCATCGAGATGCTCAACATTACCAAAGATTTTCCCGGCATCAGAGCCAACGATGACATTACCCTCCAGGTGGAAGAACGCAGCATCCACGCGCTTTTGGGTGAGAACGGCGCCGGAAAATCTACCCTCATGAGCATACTCTTCGGCCTTTACAAGGCGGAGACGGGCATCATCAAGATCAAAGGCAAAGAAGTCGAGATAAGCGACCCCAACATAGCGACCTCTCTCGGCATAGGCATGGTCCACCAGCATTTCAAGCTCGTCCAGAATTTTACCGTCACCGAGAACATCATTCTCGGGATGGAACCGCGCAAGGGGCCTTTCCTCGATACGGCGAGCGCCGAAAAAAAAGTGGCGGCCATTTCCAAGCTTTACGGCATGGCGGTAGATCCGCGTTCGAAAATAGAAGACATTTCCGTGGGCATGCAGCAGCGCGTCGAGATCCTGAAGATGCTCTACCGGGACGCCGAGATTCTCATCTTCGACGAGCCTACGGCCGTCCTTACGCCCCAGGAAATCCACGAACTCATGCAGATCATGCGGCGCCTCGTGGCCGAGGGCAAAACCATCCTTCTCATCACCCACAAGCTTAAGGAAATCAAGGCGGTGGCCGATATCTGCACCGTGCTCAGGCGGGGCAGATGCGTCGGAACGGTTCCCGTCGCCGAGACTTCGGAAGAGCGCATGGCGGAGATGATGGTCGGCAGGGAAGTCAACTTCCATGTCGAGAAGGCGCAGGCGAAGCCCGGCGAAACGCTCCTCAGGATAGAGGATCTGGAAGTCAAGAATTCCAAGGGTGTGATGGGCGTGAAGAAGCTTTCCCTCGACGTGAGGGCTGGCGAAATCCTGGGGCTCTGCGGCATTGACGGAAACGGACAGACCGAGCTCATACAGGCTATAACCGGACTGACCAAGGTCGAGGGGGGCAGAATCCTCCTGCGCGATGTGGATATCGCCAATATGCCCATCAAGGAGCGGCTGGACCTGGGCTTGGGCCATATACCCGAGGACAGGCACCGATACGGTCTCATCCTTGATTTCAATCTGGACGAGAACCTGGTTATCCATAGTTACATGAGAAAACCCTTCGCCCACTGGGGGGTGCTCAACAGAAAAGCCATCAGGAGCAACGCGGATCGCCTCATCGTCGAATTCGACGTACGCACGGGCCAGGGCGCCGCGACGCCGACACGGTCCATGTCGGGAGGCAACCAGCAGAAGGCCATCGTCGCGAGGGAAATAGACCGCTCTCCCGATGTCTTCATCGTCGCCCAGCCCACGCGAGGCCTGGACGTCGGCGCCATCGAATATATCCATAAGCGGATCGTGGCTGAGAGGGATAAGGGAAAGGCCATTCTGCTCATCTCCCTTGAATTGGACGAGATCATCGATGTCTCCGACCGGGTAGCCGTCATCTATGGCGGCGAAATCGTCGGCGTCGTCGCGGCGGCCGAGACCAGCGAGAACGAGCTGGGGCTCATGATGTCCGGATCCCTGCGCAAAACACCGAAGGGAGGACAAGCATGACAAAACGACGCGAAAAAATCGTCTTGCCGCTTATCGCCGTTTTTCTGGGGTTCCTCCTTGGATCCATCATCATCGCCGCGACGGGCAGGTCGCCCCTCGCCATGTTCGCGGCCATGCTCAAGGGCTTTTCGGGCATCGACCTGGTCAACGACGTGCCCTTCAATCCCCGCTATATTGGCGAATTGGTCATCAACGCCATGCCCATCATCCTCACGGGATTAGCCTTCGCTTTCGCTTCGCGCACGGGACTCTTTAGTATCGGGGCCGAAGGTCAGCTCATGGTGGGTTCCCTCGCCGCCACCGCCGTCGCCCTCCTCGTCGAGGCGCCCAGGTTCATCCATCTTCCCCTGGTTATCCTCGCTTCCGTGGCGGCGGGCGCGCTCTGGGGCGCCGTACCGGGCTTCCTGAAAGCTAAGTTCAACGTCCATGAAGTGACGGTGTCGATCATGATGAACTACATAGCCCTGCACCTCAACAACTTCGTCATTCTCAACATCTTCGGATCCCAGGACAAGGTGAAGACGGCTTTTTTCCCCGAGACGGCCCTGCTCAAGTCGCCCTTCCTCCAGTCGCTGACGCGGGGCTCGAGGCTCAACTGGGGCTTCATCCCCGTCCTACTCGCGCTGCTGATATTTTCATTTGTCATCAACAAGACGACCTTCGGCTACTCGCTCCGCGCCGTGGGCTTCAACAAGGACGGAGCGCGCTACGCCGGCATGAAGGTGAACAGGAACATAATCCTTTCGATGATGATAGCAGGAGCCTTCGCCGGACTCGCTGGTTCGGTGATCACGGTCGGCACCTTCAATTTCGGGCGCGCCATGTCGGCGGCCGAAGGCTATGGCTTCGACGGCATAGCCGTCGCCCTCGTCGGCGGCAACGAGGCCTCGGGCATACTTTTCGCCGGCCTTCTCTTCGGTATGCTGAAGTCGGCGCAGCCCCTCATGCAGTCTCAGGGCATACCCCGCGAGATCGCGGGCATAATCCAGGCTTCGATCGTCCTTTTCGTGGCGATGCAGTTCGGGATCAAGCTTCTTCTGGAGCGGTTCAAGAAGAAAGAGGCGGTTTCGGCCGATGGAGATAGAGTATGAGCGTTAAAATATTTTTTGAAATGTTTCCGATCGCCCTCATGTTCGCCTCGCCGATCATTATAGCCGCCCTCGGAGGACTTTTCAGCGAACGCTCGGGAATAGTCAACATAGCCCTTGAGGGCATCATGATGATCGGCGCCTTCGCGGCCGCCACGGTCACCGTTCTCCTCGAGGGAGTCACGCCCCTCGCTCCATGGCTCGGCCTGGCTGCCGGTTTCGCCGCAGGGATACTTTTTAGCCTCCTCCACGCCGTCGCCAGCGTCAACATGAAAGCCGACCAGACCATATCGGGCACAGCCCTCAACATCCTCGCGGCCGGCCTGACGGTCTATCTCTGCCAGATCATCTTTCACCAGCAGAGAACGAAGTCCTTCTCCAACGGCATCCAGAAAATGACAGTGCCTCTGCTCGAAAAAATTCCCCTGCTGGGAAAGATGTTCTTCATAGAGAACTACCCAACCTTCTACATCGCCATCCTGATGGTGCTTTTTACCTGGCTCCTGGTCTACAAGACACCTTTCGGCCTCAGGCTGCGCTCCTGCGGCGAGCATCCCCAGGCAGCGGCCAGCATGGGCATTAATGTCGCCTGGATGCGCTACTTCGGCGTCATGGCTTCGGGCGCTCTCGCCGGTCTGGCGGGCGGCGTCATGGTTCTCACGGCCGATATCCAGTACACCCTCGTGTCCATCCATGGCACAGGTTTTATCGCCCTCGCGTCCCTGGTCTTCGGGAAATGGAATCCCTTCGGCGTGATGGGAGCAGGCCTCTTCTTCGGATTCTCGACAGCCTTGTCCTTCTACGCGAAGGACATCACCTTTCTCTCGAACCTGCCCGGAGAATTTTTCTACGCCTTACCCTATGTGCTCACCATCGTCGCCCTCGTCATCTTCGCGGGCAAATCGGTGGGACCTAAGGCTTCCGGCCAGATCTACGATTCGGGGAGGCGCTGAAAGAACATTGCCGTATCCCATTGAAAGCAAGATCGTCATCGCGGTCTCGTCGAGCGCTCTCTTCGATCTCAAGGCCTCCGATGAGATATTCAGGACGCGGGGCGACGACGAATACCGCGAATGGATGAGCGCCCGGAGCGACGAACCGCTGGAGCGGGGCAACGCGTTCTGGTTCATACGCCGCTTCCTCTCGCTCAACAAAGGATTCGCGCAGGGCGAAGGTCCCGCCGAAGTCGTGCTTCTGTCGCGCAACGATCCCGAGGCGGGTATTCGCGTCTTCAAGACCATACGCCACTATGATCTCGATATTGTCCGGGCGGCTTTCCTGGATGGCCGCTCCCCCTATCCCTATATTTCCGCCTTCAACGCGTCGCTCTTTCTTTCGGCGAACCCCGAGGACGTGCGCTCAGCCATCGAAGCGGGCCTGCCCGCCGGACTCATCATGTCCTCAGGCTTCGGCGAGGACGAAGAAGGCGAACTCAGGGTGGCCTTCGATTTCGACGGCGTCATCGCGGACGATGAGGCCGAGCGCCTGTACCGCTCGCCCGGGGGCCGCGAAGCCTTCGCTGACGCCGAACTCCGCAACGCCGACAATCCCCTCGATCCCGGTCCCATGAAGACATTTTTCGAAAAGCTCGCGGCCCTCCAGAAGCATCAGCGCCAAGGACTCGGCCAGGATTCCGGAAGCCGGACGGCGGTAAGGACGGCGATCATCACCGCCCGGAATGCCCCCGCCCACGAACGCGTCATCAACACCCTCAAAAGCTGGGGCATTTTTACCGACGAAATATTCTTCCTGGGCGGCATCGATAAGCGCCGGATTCTCGAAGTCTTCAAGCCCCACCTGTTTTTCGACGATCAGCTGAGCCATCTCGAAGGGGCCGGTCCCATGGCCGCCTGCGTCCATGTCCCCTTCGGCATCGCCAACCCCCGCGGCAAGGCCTGAACACGGACGGACCGAGCAGCGCCTGAATCCGTCGGGACCTGAATCGGCGCCCCCAGCCTTCAATTTTTCCAATGTAGCAAAATTATCCACAAAAATGCATAGGATGAGGTATAATGGAATCGAGGGGAGCGATGATCGACACTAACGCACTGCAGAAGTATTCCCTGTTCGGCGGCGTGCTGCCCGAACAGATAGAGCGGATCAAACCGCTTTTCGGATATGCCCGCTACGATGCCGACGATATGCCCATGCGCGAGGGCGATCCCAACGATAAAATCTTCTTCATCATCGGCGGGCGCGTGAGCGTCTCCAAACAAGGCATCGTCATCGCCGAATTGGGCGAGGGCGAGACCTTCGGCGAAATGGAACTCATCGACGTCATGCCCAGCATCGCCACCATAATCGCCCAGGAACCCCTCGAAGTCGTCACCATCTCCAACCGCGCCCTTTACGAAATATCCAAAGTCGACCTCAAGGCTTTCTCCCTTCTAGTGATGAACCTCGCGAGAGATCTCTCGCGGCGTCTGCGCAGGATGGACGAACTGGCCTGCCGATAAATCGGGCAACCTTTCTCTAGGGCTTGAGCGGTAGCCGTTGACAGCTCTGCCACCCGGATGGCGAGATGATATTACCGCGCGGGCGGCAATATCATGAATGGGACACGATGGAAATAGCCGAGTAGACCAATAAAATTCCCATGCCGACATTGAAAATAAGCTCGCTTTTCGGGCCTTTGAGGATTTTTGTCAGGGCGGTGCCGGCCAGCGTCCATGTGAGGATCGAGACGAAACCGACGATCGTCAGCAGGAAAGCCGAGAAGAGGACTCTGGGAACGCTGCCTGCCAGCAAATCGAAAAAAGAAGCGTAAATGGTTATTCCATAGAGGATGGATTTGGGATTGACGATCTGGAGTAGCAGTCCGGTAGGGTAGGAATAGCTTACGTCTTTCAGGCCGGCGGACTTATGCTTTATAAACGGCGATACCGCGAGCCAGATCATATAGGAAAACCCCAGCCATTTGAGATAGGGAGCTATGGCCGAATAGCGCGTGCGCAGGAAGACGCTGAATAGCCCCGAACTCGCCAGGACGCAGAAAAAGCCCGAGGAAATCCCGAAGAGATAAGGCAGGGTTCTCCGGAGCCCGACCTTGATGCCCGCCGCGGCCGAGGAAAGATTGTTGGGCCCGGGGGTAAACGTGGTGATGAAAATATAGGAAATCATGGGCAATAGATCAGGATTCATGCCTTCCCCCCGAGAGAACCGTCAGAGAAACCCTACATCCAAATAATGCCGGGGACGGGTTTCGAACCCGCACGCCGTTTGCACAGCAAGGGATTTTAAGTCCCTGGTGTCTGCCAATTCCACCACCCCGGCTCGTCGAAAAGCGGGAACGCGGGCCGTCCGGAGGACGCCGCGTGGCCGCGCAACGCCGCAATGATATCCAAGACAGCCTCGAAGGGTCAAGGATGAAATCAAGGCGAGAAAATAAAGGTTAGGCCTTAGCTAAAGATCGAAAAAATCCTTTAAGAAGACCGCGACGCCATCCTCGTCGACCGAAGGAGCCACGGCGTCGACCTTGGCTTTCAGTTCGTCGGAAGCGTTGCCCATGGCTACCCCGACCGCCGCGGCGAGGAGCATGTCCTCGTCGTTGCCCGCGTCGCCGAACGCGATGACTTCGTCCAGGCTGCCGCCCCAGTGGCCCACGCAGGACCGCAGCCCCGATGCCTTGCTCACCCCGTTTACGACAACCTCGAGCATGAAGGGAGCGGAATACATGACCTGGGCGCTGCCGCTCATCGTCGCCTCGATCTTCTCTCTTATGATTTCGAGCTTTTCGTGATCGTCCAGGAACATGCATTTGGTGAAAGAAAGTTTTTCGAAATTGTCGAAATTCACATGGTTTCCCTCGAGACCCGATCGCTTGATATAGAACTGTGTATAGGTCTTTTCGCGTTCATAATACCAATTGTCGCCGATAAAGGCGTGAAAATGCGAATCGCAGGCGCGGGCTATATCGACAAACCGGCGGGAAAGCTCATCGTCCATATGCGTCTGGGCGATCATCATGCCCTTGCCGTCATAGACATCGGCGCCATTCGAGCAGACGAAACCGTCGACTCCGCCAAGGGCGGAGATATGCTTGTTCGCGGAAGCGAAAACGCGGCCGGTCGATATGATTACTTTTTTCCCTATCGCGCGGCAGGCGATCAGCGTGTCTTTTACGGCAGCGGAGAGGACATAGTTCTTGTCGAGTATGGTGCCGTCCATGTCGAGGGCGATATTGCCGATTTTTTCGTTTTTCATCGTCGTTCCTTGGGAGTCATCGAGTGTTCCTTGGGGCGATTGGTCGATCCATGATAGCCCAGAAGCGGGAACCTTGTCATGTACGCCGAAGAAAGAAGTTCCCTTGCCTTTACACGCGAGGCCAAGCTGTACGACAATACGGAGCAGTATGGCTGACATTCAAATCCTCTCCGGAGGCACATTCGTCCTGCCCGACAGGCTTCTCGAAGGGGGAATCCTCGTCGTCAAGGAGGGGAGTATCCGTCATATCGGCGGCGAAACTCTTGAAGAATACCTGGCATCCAATCCCGGAGACCGCGATCTGGCCGTTGTCGATTGCGGCGGTTCTTATATAGCGCCGCGGCTCGTGGAAATGCATATCCATGGGGCCTTCGGCATTGGTTTTGAAAGCGTCCGTGGCGCCGAGGATATCCTCGAAGTCGCGGGGAAGCTGGAAAAGAGGGGAGTGGGGTGTTTTGTCCCCACCATTCTCTGGGACGAGGGGGCCGTGGGAAGGCTTGTGGATGCCATCGAGGCTTCGAGGTTGCCCATGGAGACTATTCCAGGAATTTATATCGAAGGTCCTTTCATCGACCCGAAGCATCGCGGAGGGATAAACCTGCCGCAGATAGAGGCTCCGAACACGGACTTGTGCCGAAAAATAATCGAGACGGCCAGGGGCAGGCTCAGGATAATGGCGCTCGCGCCTGAACTGCCGGGCGCCGAGGCGCTCTATCCGATACTGAGGGAGAACGGCGTCCTCGTTTCGCTGGGGCACTCGGGCGCGAGCGCCGGGGTCGCCTTGCCGCCGCCGCCCTTTTCCGTGACCCACCTCTTCAACGCGATGAGCGGGTTGGACCACCGCAGCGGCGGCGGCGGCCTCGTCAACGTAGCCCTCGCGGGCATCCCCGCGTGGACCGAGCTCAACGCCGACGGTATCCATGTGAACGGCAGCAGCATGATAGCCGCTTCGCGCTGTATCCCCTCTGAACGCCTCATCCTCACGAGCGACGCCGTGGTTTCCGCAGGCCTGGAATACGGCGACTACCGCTATTTCGGAAAGTCCATAGTCTCCAGCATGAACGGCGTGCGCTACAGCGAAACGGGCACGCTTATCGGATCCAATAAACTAGGCATGCAGATCGTCCAATCCTATATGACGGCTACCGGCCTTTCTCTCGCCCCTGCGCTTGCCTCCATGAGCCTCGTGCCCGGCGCCGCCCTCGGCTTCACGGCCCGCGGGCAGGGGGGAAGCATAGAGCTGGGAGCGAAAGCCGATCTGTTCATATGGGACAAGACGCTGACCGCCTGCCGCAGACCGAGCTCATCGAGCCGATCAAATCCAATAACGCAACCGAAATCCCAAGTTCAGGAGAAGGGCTGATACCATATGATGAACAGAAAAGCCGCCGCCTATATTCACACCGACAATCTCGTCAACAACCTGCGTAAAATCCGAAGCCTTGCCGGTCAGGCAAAAGTCTGCGCCGTCGTCAAGGCCGACGCTTACGGCCATGACGCCATCGCCGTATCGCGCGCCCTCGACCGCGCGGGAATAGACTACCTCGCGGTAGCCCTTCTGGAAGAAGCCCTGGAGCTTCGCTCGGCCGGCATCGCCACGCCCCTCCTCGTTCTCGGCACCACCGATCCCTCGAACGCCGATATCATCGTATCGCAGAACATCACCCAGACCGTTTATACCTTGGAACTGGCGCTTGCCCTCGCCAAGTCCGCTCGCCGCCGAGATCATCCGGCCAAGATCCACTTCAAGATCGATACGGGCATGCATCGCCAAGGCATCTCCCCGGATGAGGCGGAATCCTTTTCCCGTTCGCTCGCGTCCATGGAAGGACTATATATCGAAGGTGTCTATTCACATTTCGCTGATGCCGACAATCCCGACACTTCCTTCACCTACCGCCAGATCGCGGAATTCCGGCGTGCCCTCAAAGGCATGAAGACGGCCGGTGTCTGCCCCCCAATACGTCATATATCCAACAGCGCCGCCCTTCTCCATATCCCCGAAGCCCGATTCGACATGGTCCGTCCCGGCATACTCTTCTACGGCCTTTCCCCCGACGCGAATCCGAATCCGCCCGAAGGATTCCTTCCCGTCATGCAGCTCTGCGCGTCCATAGCCAATATCCGCCTGCTGAAAAAGGGAGAAAGCGTCAGCTACGGCCGGCTGTTCACCGCGCAGAGGGATTCGCGCATCGCCCTTCTGCAGATCGGTTACGCCGACGGCTATTCCCGTCTTCTCTCGAATAAAGGCAGCGTGATCGTAAGGGGGAGGAAGGCGCCCATTGCGGGGCGAATCTGCATGGATCAGGTGATGATAGACATAACCGATATCCCCGAAGCCATGCTTGACGATGAGGTTACTCTTTTCGGTCTTCCCGAATTGCCCGCGGGCGAACTGGCCGGCCTCATGGGCACCATCGATTATGAAGTGACCTGCGGCATCTCGAAGCGCGTGCCCAGGATCGCGAAGGGAGGAGCCGATGCCGGCTGAGTTCAGGAAATACCATGCCTTGGGCAACGATTATATCGTCATCGACCCAAGGGAATTCCCCTTCGTGCCCGCTGCCGACGCAGTGCGGGCGATCTGCGACAGGAACATGGGCGCCGGTTCCGATGGCATCCTGCTGGGACCTCTCGCCTCCGAAAAAGATCTTGCGGGTATGCCCGCCGGCCTTCTCGGCCGCGCCTCGACGCCATGGGTCAGGATTTTCAATCCGGATGGTTCCGAAGCCGAAAAGAGCGGCAATGGGCTGAGGATTTTCTGCCTTTTTCTCGCGGAACAAGGCTACGTGAACGGGGAGGAATTCCCCGTGGACACAAAAGGCGGCAGGGTCCGGGCGAAGGTCGAATGCCTCGACCCGCCCCGTATAAAGGTGGATATGGGCGAGCCCTCTTTTTCGGCTTTCGCCGCCGGACTCGCGACCGATCTTCCGGAATTCGTCCGAGGGAAGCTGGAACTGGGAACCGAAAGCGTTTCGGCGACCTTCGTCTCCATGGGCAATCCCCACTGTGTCGTCTTTGTCGACGATCCGACGCCTGGGCTGGCGAAACGCCTGGGTCCCCTTGTCGAGCATCATCGGCTCTTTCCCGAGCGGACCAATGTGCAGTTCGCCACGGTGCTGGACAGGCACAACCTGCGGATAGAAATATGGGAGAGGGGGGCGGGCTACACGCTGGCGAGCGGCTCTTCCTCCTGCGCCGCGGCGAGCGTCGCCAAAAAGCTGGGATTGGTCGAGGGGCTTGTCCAGGTCCATATGCCCGGAGGGATTCTTTCCCTTGATCTTTCCCGCCCATCGGTGCTGATGACGGGTCCCGCGCTCGGCATATACGAAGGGCGGTTCTCTGAGGCGATGATACTGAGCCTGAAGAATTCTGGCGCCTTAGGGGCCGGGAATCCCCGTCTGGCGGGCGAGAAATAATGAAGCCCGGCGGCGATATCCTGAGAAGTCTGGGCCGACAGACCTATTATTCCATCGATCTCGATGTCGTGGAATCCAATTTCCGGGACATGAAGACTATCGTGGGGGATATGGTAAAGATCGCCGCCGTCATCAAGGCCGACGCCTACGGGCACGGCGCCGTGATGATTGGCGGGACGCTGCTGGCGGCCGGGGCCGACCTGCTCGCCGTCGCCACGATTTCCGAAGCTCTTGAGCTGCGGAGAGCCTTCCCCGATGCCGAACTCCTTGTCATGGGGCATACCCCCGAGGAATTCGCCGGCCTTGCCGTCGAGCATCGCGTAATGCCCACCTTGTTCGACGCGAAGAACGCCCAGGCTTTTTCCGACGCGGCGGTCATGGCAGGCGCGGTTCTTCCCGTCCATATCAAGCTGGATACCGGGATGAACCGGCTTGGCATGAAGCCTTACGAGGATACCGTCGGCATAATCGGGGCTATCGCGGAAATGCCGGGACTGGAACTGCGGGGAACCTTCACCCATCTCGCGCTTCGCGATCGTGAATCGGACGTGGCGCAGTTCGCGGCCTATAATAAAATACTTGACGGCTGTGCCGCGAAGGGCATTCCGACCGGGCTGCGCCATGTCTGCGACAGCATAGGCGCCGTCCGATACCCCGAATTCAGGCTCGACATGGTCAGGGTAGGGGCGGCGTTCTTTGGCGTCAGGCCTTCGAGAATGGGGCCTGAATACAATGCGTACCCATTTCCCCCGGCGGGAACTTTTATCACGCGGATCGCGAGAATCAGGCGGTTGGATGAGGGCGAAATGGTTTCCTACGACGATTCATGGCAGGCTCCGAAGGGAGGCACCCTCGTGGCCACGCTTCCCGTCGGGTACGCCGACGGCTATCCCCGGCGCTTCGGCAACAAGGCTCAGGTCTTCATCAGGGGGAAGAGAGCGACAGTAGTTGGCCTCGTCTGCATGGATCAGACCATGGTGGACGTGGGAGCCATCGATGGCGTTGCCGAAGGCGACGAAGTGATCCTTCTGGGCGGCGGCGCCATTAGCCTAAATGAAGCTTCCGACTGGGGATCCACCAACAGGAACGAACTGCTGTGCGGCATCGGAAGAAGGGTCCCTCGCTTATATACGCGAAGAGGGAAGGTTGTCGCTCTGGATAATCGTCTCTCGGGATCGACGCTGCGGCGGCTCTAGTCCGCCGATCCGCGCGACCGTAAAAATCAAGGAGTCAGGAATGTCGACAGATAAGGAATTGCTGGAAGCGACGAAAACGATGAAGGACTGGCTCGTTCAGACGCGCAGAGCGCTCCACCGGATACCGGAAGCCGGCGACGCCGAGTTCGAGACGCAGGGAGCGGTCTGCGGCATTCTGGAAGAGCTTGGCATCCCCTATGAAAAAAGACGGACCTCCGTCGTGGCCCTCGTCGAGGGCAAAAAATCCGGCAAAGTGATCGGCCTGAGGGCGGACATGGATGCCTTGCCGGTGAATGAACCCGCCGATCGCGCTTATGCGTCCCGCCACAAGGGTTACATGCACGCCTGCGGCCACGACGCTCATATGACGATCGCTTTGGGCACGGCGAAATACTGGATGGAGCATAAAAACGAGCTGGCTGGATCGGTCAAATTTCTTTTCCAGCCCGCCGAAGAGACGACGGGCGGGGCGGCGAAGATGATCGCCGACGGCTGTCTCGAGAATCCCCACGTCGATGTCGTCATAGGGCTCCATGTCATGCCGGATGTGCCGGTGGGAAAGGTCGAGCTGAAGCATGGAGCCCTCAACGGCTCCTCCGATTTTCTCGGCGTCACCATACGGGGCAAGGGAGCTCATGCCGCCTATCCCAGCACGGGCATCGACGCCATCATGATAGCGGCCAAGGTCGTGGACGCGCTCCATTCGGTGGTTTCCCGCTACGTTTCTCCCCTCCAGGAAGCCGTGCTGACGCTTGGAACCATCCAGGGAGGCACCCGCAACAATATCATCGCCGATGAGGTGAGGATGACAGGCACCATCAGGACGACGAATCCTCAGGTAAGGGCCGAAATCGCGGAGAGGGTGAGGGCCATCGTCGCCAACCTGCCCGTCGCCTTCGGAGGATCAGGGGAAGTCGAAATCGTCGCGGGTTACGCGGCGCTCATCAACCACGATTGGGTGGTGGATCTCATCGCCGAGGAGGCGAAGGACCTGCTGGGCTCTGATTCCATAATCTGGCGGGATAAGGCGAGCATGGGCGTCGAGGATTTTTCCTTCTTCGTCCAGGAAAGGCCCGGCTCTTTCTACCATCTAGGCTGCGGCAATCCCCGGAAGGGGATTACGGCGGCGCTGCACTCCAATGCCTTCGATATTGACGAAGGCTGTCTGCCCATCGGCGTCGCCATGCAGGCGGGCCTGGTCGCCAGGCTGCTGGGTAAGCGTTCGTGAAGGCCGTTGCCGCCGGCGCGGCTTCCTTCCGGCCCCCGCCCGCCCCGCGGCGCCTCAAGCCGCGCCGGCTGCTCCGAGGTGACGCAGTCTCCCTCGTAGCCCCCTCGGGCGCCGCCAGCGGCCCCGACCGGGTCGAAGCCTCCATACGCGCCCTTACTGACCTCGGCTTCCGCGTGAAGGCTTCGCCCCATTGCGCCGACGCCTACGGCTACCTCGCCGGAGTAGACGCGACCCGGGCCCGTGAGCTGGAACTCGCCTTTCTCGATCCGGATACCAGCGCCGTGATCTGCCTCAAAGGCGGCTACGGAACGCCGCGCATCCTCGATCTCATCGACTACTCGATTATCGCCGCCCATCCCAAGGTTTTCCTGGGCTACAGCGACATAACCGCCCTCCATATCGCGTTTCGCCAATCGGTCGGACTTGTCACCTTCCATGGCCCCATGCCTTCCTCCGACATGGTGCCCGAGTTCGATCCGGCTTCGAGGGCTTCCTTAGAAACCGCGCTTTTCGGGCTTCCAGACCCCCCTGACCCGGCCTCCAACGCCGTCACCCCTGACCCGGCCTCCAGCGCCGCCACCCCCAGCCCGGCCTCCATAGCCGCCACCTCCGACACGGCCTCCAAAGCCGCCGCGGCCCCAATCCTCCGCCTCGAGAATCCCTCGGGCCGTCCCTTCCATGCCCTTTCGGGCGGAATCGCCGAGGGAGAACTCACGGGAGGCAATCTTTCCCTCATCGCGGCCACCATCGGCACGCCCTGGGAGCTCGACGCGCGGGGAAAAATCATTTTCATCGAGGATATAGACGAGGCACCCTACCGCATCGACAGGATGCTGAACCAGCTGCGCCTGGCTGGAAAATTCGAAGACTGCGCTGGCGTCGCTATCGGCGCCTGGACCCGCTGCGCCCCAGCCGCGGGCAAACGCTCGCTGACGATCGAGGAAATCCTTCGCGACCTTATCCTGCCTTGCGGAAAACCCGTTCTCGCTGGCATCGAGGCGGGGCACTGCGCCCCGACGCTGACTCTGCCGCTCGGCCTCAGCTACAGGATGAACGCCGAAGCCCCCAGCCTTGAACTGCTGGAGTCGCCCTTCGCCGATTGAAAATTGTCTAGATGGAATACGGTCTAGATGGAGGCTTCCAGAGCCGGATCATACTCTTCATCCTCCGCAAGCCTCCACAAACGTCCTGAAAATCGCGAGAAATTCCGGAAATCTCAGCGTGAGGCTTTCCGGATGGAACTGCACGGCGACGAGAAAGCGCGAAGCGTCCGTCGCCTCGAAACCTTCCAGGACGCCGTCGGCGGCAAAAGCAGAGGCCTTCAGTCCCGGGGCCAGATCCCTGACGGCCTGATGATGAAAGCTGTTCACCCGCAGGGAATTTTTTCCGAAGGCGCGATACAGCGTCGATCCTTCCTTGAGTTCGACGGAATGGTAGAGCCTGTCCACGGGGAAATCCTCAGGACTGTGTGCGTTCGTGCCCGGCCGCTGCGTTTTCAGATCCTGAAAAAGCGTTCCTCCCATCGCCACGTTGATGAGCTGACATCCTCTGCAGATCCCGAAGATAGGCAAGGCTTTCCTGGCCGCCGCGGCGAACAGCGCCAACTCCCATGCGTCGCGTCCCGCGCCGAAGGGGCCGATCCCGACAAGGGGCTCCTGGCCATAATACGCGGGATCGATATCCTTGCCTCCCGTCAGGAGGAGGCCATCGATGTTCGAGACATAATCCTCGGCCATCCCCGCGTCCTCGACGAGAGGAATGGGAAAGGGGATGCCGCCCGAGTCCCTGACCGAACGGGTATAGTGTTCTCTGAGCGATACGTAATTCGCCCGCGCCTGCGGATCGATGAAGGTGGTGAGTCCGATGCGTGGTTTCATGGTCATCCCCCGGATAAAAGCGTCGCCGTCGGCGATGTTGGGCGAAGTATACCCGCTCGCCGCCGGATTTTCCATATTGAAAATATTTCGGCGAACATAATCCTCGCGGGAGGATTCCGTACTTAATCTTCGCCCGGGGATCGTGTACAATGCGTCCATGAGCATATCAGGATTCAATTCCCGCGCGGAAATCTGCGGAAGCAAGCTTTATTTCGATGGCGTCGACGCCACGGAACTGGCCGCTCATTACGGTACTCCCCTCTACGTGGTTTCCGAATCCATGGTGAGGGAACGCTGCGGCCTCATCAGATCGGCGTTTCTGGAAAAGTATCCCAATACTTCGGCGGTCTACGCGAGCAAGGCCTTCCAGACTCTCGACATGTGCAGAATCGTCGCCGATGAAGGCTTGGGGCTGGACGTCGTCTCAGGCGGCGAGCTCTACGCGGCGCTCAAGGCAGGCGTGGACCCGGAAACCATCTTTTTCCACGGCAACGCCAAGGCGGCCGACGAACTCGATTATGCCATACGCTCCAATGTCGGGCGCATAGTATCAGACAACCTCTTCGAAATCCAGGAAATCGAAAGGCTGGGGGCGCTCTACGGCAAAAAGGTTAAGGTTCTCTACAGGATCACGCCGGGCGTCGACAGCCATACGCATCGCTTCATTTCCACCGGAAGCCTGGATTCCAAGTTCGGGATTCCCCTCGACCCATCGTTGCGCGACCTCTATATGCGCGCCGTGCTGGACGCGCCGCATATAGACTTCAGGGGTTTTCATTTCCATATAGGATCCCAGCTCCACGACAACTTTTCTCATCTCGCGGCCCTGCGGATAGCGCTGAAACTCATGGCCGACGTAAAGAACGGCTATGGTTATGCGACTTCAGAGCTCAACCTCGGCGGAGGCTTCGGCATCCGCTATCTCCCCGGCGATCCCGAGCTGAGCCTCGGCTACTTCATCGATCCCATGATGGAGCTGGTCCGCGCCTCCGCCGAAGAAGCGGGAATCCCCGTGCCCAGAGTGACGATCGAACCGGGCCGCTGGATCATCGGCGAAGCGGGCATCACCCTTTATACTCTCCGTTCAGTCAAGACGATACCCGACATTCGCACCTACGTCGGCGTCGACGGGGGCATGGCCGACAACATCCGCCCGGCTCTCTACGAGGCGAAATACCACGCCCTCTGCGCCAATAAGGCGGATCGGGCGAGCGGAACCACGGTGACGGTAGTGGGCAAGTGCTGCGAAACGGGGGATATCCTCATACGCGACCTCGACCTGCCCGATCCAGAACCGGGCGACATCCTCGCCGTTTTCTCCACGGGAGCCTACAACCACTCCATGGCCTCGAACTATAATCGCATTCCCCGTCCCGCCGTCGTCATGACCAAGGATGGTTCACATCGCCTTTCGGTGCGTCGCGAAACATACGAGGACCTCATCCTTCGCGAGCGTTGACCCGATCGCCGGGACTGTCAAGAATGAGACCATAAACGCGGGTTTTGTCCTTTCATCGCGGTTTTTCATTTTCGCGGCGTCAATTTTCATTGACAATCCGCGTAAATGAGATAAAAATGAATATGTGAGCGAAAAATTCATAAATTCACAAAAGCGGAACCAAAAACAGACGATCATCTATGAGGCCGCGCTCGATGTGTTCGCGGAATTCGGATTCCGCAAGGCATGCATGGAAGATATCGCGAAGCGCCTTGGGCTGGCGGTCGGCACCTTGTATCGCTACGCCCACGACAAGCAGGACCTCTACCGTAAGGCGGTGAAGTACGCTTTCGAGTCGTGGCAGGCGGAGGCGGTGCAGGCCGCCGAGGCTTCCGGCGATCCGCTGGAGCGATTTAGGCTTCTCTGCTTGACCGCGTTCCGGCATCTGGCTGGCGAGCCCCGCCTGCGCAGGATTCTCGCCGGGGACCCGGCTCTCTTTCCCGTCGTGGACGCCGAGGATCCTTTCGAAGCGATCAACCGCCGTTCGGTGGACATCCTCGAACGTTTCATCCGCGAAGGAATGGTGGTCGGCGCCTTTGCCGTCCCCGATCCCCGCATCGCCGCGCGCGTTCTCTTTTCTCTCTATCAACTCTTCATAGAAAAAGCCTATGTGGAGGAAGAAGCCGGCGAAACGCTTCTTTTCGAACAGAGCCTCGATCTCGTGCTCAACGGGCTGCGCGTCCGCGATCCCGCGCGGGCCGTGACCGAGGCCTCAATGATACAAAGCGATAAGGGGGACTGAATCATGAAAGAGAAATTGGCCTATCTCGGGCCCGAGTGGCGCGACGCGGGTCTCGCGCGCCTGACGGCAGAGCTCGACACGAGCAAGATGAACGGCGTGAGCACGTCGATGGCGGACATCTACGAAGCATGCCCTGGCGGGGGGGAAATGTACCTCTTTCTCGAATGCGCAGAGGGGAAGGTGACTCGTTTCGAGACTGGCGCGGGGCAGGCCCCGGCGGCAGAGTTCTCGATCAGGGGAACATACGAGACCTTCGCGGCGATAACCCGGGGCGAACTAAGTTCGACCAGGGCTCTCATGACGGGCAAACTCAAGCTTCGCGGCAACATGGCCAAGGCTGTTCGCCTGGCGCCTCTCGCCGATCGAGTGAACAAGGTGCTCGCGGGCATCCCGACCGATTATTAGGAGCTCAACATGCCAAGAACAATAGATCGCGCAAGTCAGTATTGGATCGATAACCCCGCCCGAGTTCGCGCCATCCAGAAATCGATGGCCGAAAAGGGAATCGACGCGTACCTGGGCACGAGACCGAGGACCTTGAGCTTCGTGCTGGACGCATTCTGCCCCTGGCGCAGCTATCTCGTAATCCCGGGGGAAGGGACCCCCGTGCTCTTCACCTTCATCGTCGACGCGGCCAGGGTGGCTGATGAGACCTGGCTGCCTTCGGACAACGTCAGGGCTTACGCGCCCATGGGCGGTCAGGATCAGATGTCGGTCATTTCATCGGTATTGGTGGATGAATTCGGCATCGCGGCGGGAAGGCTCGGCGTCGAGGATGGCATCTCCAGCTACACCCCCGAGGGGAACCTGAGCCATTACGAATGGGAAGCCCTGAAGGTTGCCTTACCCGGCTGGGAACTTATCAACGCGCATGGAATCGTGGACGAACTCTCCTTCATCAAGGATTCCGGTACGATCGCCCGTTTCCGGGAGGCTTCGCGCATCGTCGACGAAGGGCAGAAGGCGGCCCGCGCGGCGCTGGAGCACGGTGGCTGGCGCGGCATGACCGAGACCGAGATCGCGGGAATCGCCGCTTTGGCTATGCGCCGTTCAGGCTCCGTCTCCGAATGGAACTTCGCAGGCTTGAACGAGATTTCCTCAGGATACCGCACGGGTCTCGGCGCGTGCACGCCTCCCACGACGCGGGAATTCCGCTCGGGAGAGCCGCTCATGCTGGACTTTCACTCGATGTTCATGCTCGCCCTGGGCGACCACTCGCACAACTACCTGATAGGACCGGCCAGCGCGCGCCTGCGACGGCACGCGGACAACTTCGTCGATCTCGTCTCCACCGTCCTCGACAACTACAAGGAAGGCGCCACGCCCTCATCTCTTCAGATGGCGATGATGGACCGAGCCGAAACCCTTGGCTGCGCCGACTTCCTGCTCCCGGGCTGCGAGCACGGCATCGGCCTTTTCGGCGACGAATGGCGGATAGGGCGCGCCGACGAGGGCCCTTTCCCCTATTGGACCGACCCCGATCACGCCTACAAGGCGGGCGAACTCCTCATCTGCGCCATGCAGTACGCCGCTCCCGACGAGGGAGTGGGCTTCCGCTATGAAAATCCCATCCTCATAGGGAAAGAAGGTTGCGAGCCGCTCTCCAAATTCCCCCTAGCGATCGAGGAGATCGAGTGAGGCTTCGCTGAAGCGGTCGAGCCCGGGCCTTCCCCGACGGCGAGACGGTCATTTGAGGAAGGCCTGAGGGGAGAGGCGGCTGCCCGTGTGCCTGTACAAATCGCCGGCGAGAGGCTCGAGTCTCGTCCTGTCCAGGACCCTGATTCGGCCTCTCGCCGTCTCCATGACGCCCTCGTCCCGGAACCGGCGCACGATCCGCGCGAGCTGACGGTAGCTGGCCCCGAGATAATCGGCAAGTTCCCCGAGATTGTCCGTTCCGAGGATGCGACCCTCTGAGTCCGTCGAGGCGAGGAGGTAGCTGGCCAGACGGCTTTCCACCGGATAACGCAAATTTATCGATTCGGCGAGGTTGCGGTCCAGGAGCTTTGCGCCCAGCCTGCCGCAGAGGTACATGAATAGCTGTTCATTGCGCCCGGCGGCTTTTTTGATGGCCGCGATCGGGAGCCCGAGACAGACCGTTTCCGAGATGGCCTCCACGCTCAGCGCGTAGCGCTCCGATGAAAAGAGCTCGGCTTCGCCGAAGACATCGAAGGGCGCGTAGAAAGCGGCAAGAATGCTCGCGCCGTTGTCCAAGGTGTTGTAGGCCTTGCTCCTGCCTTCCACGAAGAACAGGAGATCGCGCACCGGATCGCCGGCCACAATGATGTATTCGCCCGGCTTTCGCTGAAGCGGAAACAATGCCTCGACGAGATCGGCGGAGAGAAGCCTGTCGAGAGAGTACCGCCGCGCGTAGTTCTCCACTATTTCCACTTTGTGCCCCTTTTTTTCGATTATAGGACATATGTCCTATTGCTGTCTCAAGTATAGTGGGATACTAGAGGTATGGAAAAGGAGCACAGCATATGTACAGCGCGCTAGCGCCTTTCGTCGGCGCTCTCATCACGATCATGAACGGTCTGAACAGCCGTCTTTCCGCGATCACCGGTAATTTGGTGGCGGCGCTTGCCATACATGTAGCGGGACTTGTCGCGGTTTCCATCGTCCTTCTGGCAAGGCGTGAACCGCGGAGGGTTCGGCGGGCGGGACTGCCGAGGCTGCCAGGGCAGTCGGATCTGCCGAAACTGCCGGACCGTCTTCCCTTCTACAATTATCTCGGAGGGTTTATCGGCGTCGGTACGGTGTTTTCCAACAACTACGCGTTCGGCGTTCTCGGCGCGTCCCTGGCGGTCGCGCTCGCTCTTCTCGGCCAGACCCTCTGTTCTGTCGCGATAGACGCCGCGGGATTCCTTGGCCGAAAAAAATATCCCTTGAGCCTCCGCAGCCTGCCCGGGTTGGCATTGGCGCTTTCCGGCGTGATGGTGATGGCGGGCGGACGCTGGCGCGCCGACATTCTCGCGATGATGGCGGCTCTCGTGTCGGGAGCGATACCAGCGCTCTCCTTCACCCTCAACTCCGAGCTTGGCCGTAAAATCGGCGTTCTGCGGAGCACGCGCACCAACTATATCGTCGGTCTCGCGACGACCTTGGCCATCGTGGCCGCGGCGAGGCCCGATATCGGCGGCTCGCTGCGTTCCGTGAAGGCCGCCGGCCCCTTTCTCGCCCTCGGGGGCGGCACTATGGGAGTCGTGGTCGTGACATCGATGAATCTCATTTTTCCGCGGATAAAGGCTTTTTCCGCCACCCTGCTCGTTTTTTCCGGCCAGGCCCTCGCCGGCATTCTCATCGATTACTCCAAAGCGGGAAATCTGGAACTGCGCAAGCTCCTAGGCACGCTGCTTCTCCTCGCCGGCTTGGCGATCAATTCGATGCTGCTAAAGCGGGGCGCCGGACGCGCAAAGTGAGGCTGAGCGTGTTTCCATGCGTCATAGATCCTTCAGGGCTTCGTGACGCTTGGGAGAGAACTGTTCGGCCTCATCCAGGGAGGCTATACTATGCCTCGCGACCCAGGGAGGATTGCCGAATGGACGCAAGCCGCTATATGGACGTTTCATCGACTTCGGACATCGATTCGTTTCCCGATTCCAGAAATCGCCTCCTGGCTCCGGAAAGCGCCGTCACCCTCGAGGTAAATGGAAGAGACCTTGTTACGCTAATGTGCAGTCCCTTCGATCTGGAGGTTCTCGCCTTGGGCCACCTTTTCAGCGGCGGACTCATAGCTTCCATGGACGAAGTCTTGAGTCTGTGGGTTTGTCCCGATAATTCGCGCGTGCACATCAAATGTACCCATGATATCGCCCGCGAGACTGGCTTTGCCGTCGTTCCCTCGGCCTGCGGCGCGGGTTCGGCTTCGATTATCTATAGCGATAGGCTCGCCCGTCTTTCTTCATCGCGGATCTTCGCCATGGCATCCCTGCGCGATTGGGCCCGGGAGATGTTCGACCAGGCCAGGCTCTACAAAACGACAGGCGGCATACACTGCGCCGCTCTCGTCCCCGAGGATGGGTCCGTCTTCGTCTTTGAAGACGTTGGCCGACACAACGCCGTTGACAAAGCCATAGGCCGCGGCCTCCGAGAAAAAGTGGATTTTTCGCGATGCTGCCTCATCAGTTCCGGCCGCATCGCCGCGGACATGGCGGCCAAGGCTGTCGCTGCGGGCATTCCCCTCGTGGTTTCGCGAAGCATTCCCACGACGGCTGCGTTTTCGCTCGCGGTCGACAAGAGACTGACCCTCGTCGGAAGGATCGGCGCCGCGTCGCCTATCGTCTATACTGTACCCGAAAGGTTGACCTAACGATGAACAACGTAATATTTATTGGGCTTGTCAGCTTTTTCGCCGATCTGAGCACCGAGATGGTCTATCCCCTCATTCCCATGTATCTGACGACCGTATTCGGCGCCACGCCCGCTCTCGTCGGCGTGATCGAGGGAATCGCCGAAAGCCTCGCGAGCCTCCTCAAGGTATTCAGCGGCTACGCCACGGATAAATACCGGAAGAAAAAGCCCATCGCCTTCTTCGGCTATTCCACGGGACTTATATATAAGCTGGCCCTCATTTTCGCCAGTTCCTGGGTGGGCGTGCTTGCCGCGCGGGTCATCGATCGCTTCGGAAAAGGCATCAGGACGGCACCGCGCGATGTGCTTGTCAGCGAGAGCAGCGATTCGAAAAAGCTTGGGCACTCGTTTGGCCTTCATAAGGCTCTCGACATGGCCGGATCCGCGGCGGGCATTCTCCTCGCGTTTTTCATAATGAAGACCGGCAACGGCGAATTCGCGTACAAGCGAATTTTCCTGCTTTCGGCCATTCCGACGCTCGCCGCCCTCTTCATGTTCATATTCATCAAGGAGACGCACAAACCGCGCGAGTCAAAGGCGCCGCTCAACGTCTTTAGCAGTCTCCGGAATCTCGATTCGCGCCTGAAACTCTATCTGGTTGTCGTGTTCATCTTTACCCTCGGCAATTCCTCGAACACCTTCCTGCTCCTGCGGGCAAAAAACATGGGGTTCGATTCGGCCACGGTGGTGCTGCTGTATTTCCTGTACAACATCGTCACCTCCCTTCTTTCCATACCGCTCGGCAGGATATCCGACCGCGTCGGGAGAAAATGGGTGCTGGTCGCCGGGTATGTGACATTCGCGATCGTGTACGCAGGCTTTGCCTGGGCCACAGGTAAAGCGGTCATCGTCGCGGCTTTCGCCTTGTACGGAGTCTTCACCGCCATGACGGCCGGCGTCGAACGCGCCTTCATAGCTGAGATCGCGCCCAAGGAACTTAAGGGCACCGTGCTCGGCCTTCATTCTACGATCGTCGGAATCGCGCTGCTTCCCGCGAGCGTGATCGCTGGTTTCTTGTGGAATATATTTGGTCCTGTGGTTCCGTTCGCGTTGGGCGCTTTCCTTTCGCTCGCCGCCGCGGTGATACTCGCTATCGGACTTCCGAAAAAGGCATGCCAGATTTAGCTGAGGGGATTATTGCTTCACCTTGAACTTAGCAATCCGGATCAGTTCACATTTTCCTGAAAGCGAACCCTGCCCCGTCATCATGGCAAAAGCCTATTTATGCGAGACTGTACCTTTTCTCGCGGAATAATCGCAGGCAACCTTCCACGACATCCCTGTCATAGAGGAGCCCCTTATTCTTGTCGATCTCATCGAGAGCCGCCTCAATTCCCAAGGCCGGTCGATAAGGACGATAGGTAGCCATCGACTCAACGACATCGGCGACTGCCACGATCCGGGACTCCAGCAGTATTTGATCCCCCGCCAGATTGTGCGGATAACCTGATCCATCCATACGCTCATGATGTTCCAGGACGATACGCGCGATCGGCCACGGGAACTCGATATCCTTAAGAATGTCATACCCGGCTTGGGAATGAATCTTGATGAGATCGGACTCTATCTTTAGCAATTTTTTGGGTTTTGTCAGAATTTCGGCTGGAACGGACAGTTTTCCGAGATCGTGAATGGATGCGGCCAGGCGAATTCCCTCAATACGATCGGCGGATAAACCTATCTCCGCGCCGATCGCTTGAGCCAGGCTAGCCGCCCGGCTCTGATGCCCCGCCGTATAAGGATCCCTGGCTTCGACGGCGGCGGAGATTGCGGAGACCGTGGCTCCCAACGCCTTCCGCAGGCGCTCGGTGCTCAATTGTCGCTCGGTGATATCTTCGCAGAAGCCCTCGTAATGGAGAATATTCCCCTTGCTGTCCCGGACGGCGTGCTGGTCTATCGATACCCAAATGATGCTTCTGTCCCGGCGATAATACTGACAGATATATCCCTTAACGAAATTTTGTTCATCGATCTCCTTCAATAAACGGAATCGATCGGCGGGAACGACATACATTTCCGATACGATATTTTTGATATTGACGATGAGATCCTCGGGAGACGTATAGCCGACCATGGTCGCCATCGCCTTGTTCGCGGTGAGAAATCTGCCTTCTTTATTCGTCTGAAAAATGCCTTCCTGCGCATTGTCGAAGATGCTTCGGTACTTTCCCTCAGTCTTGAGCAGAGCCTCTGTCAATCGTTTTGCCTCGAGGATTCTCCATATCGAGTCCATCAGCAAGGTTAACTGCCTGACGTCTGAGATGTTGTAGTCCTCCGCTTTGTTCGCCACACCGGCCACCGCCACGATCTTCTCGCCCGAGAAGATCGGAACGGTTAAGTATTTGTAGATCCGCGCATGTCCATCCGGGTACCCCTTTTTCAAAGGATGCGGAGATTGGAAATCATTGAGGATGATAGGTTTAGCCTGCCTTACCGCTTCGCCCCAAATCCCCGTCATTTCCAGCCGGTAGGTTCTAGGAGCATTGGGTATATTGCATTCATCCATGACTTCTTTAGACCATGTGTTGAGGGTAAATTCCTTGCTTTCATCATCATAGAAATAAATATAGCCAAGCTTGCTGTCGGTTAGTTGAATCGCTTCCTCAAGGGCGTAATCGAGAAGTTCCTGAATCGAAGCTGCCTTGTGTTGGGCGATCCTCAGTAAGCCTTCCAGTCTGGCCTCGTTGCGAAGAATTTCATCCTCATTTCGTTTGCGTTCGGAGATATCGCGGGATACTCCGTGCAATCCAATAACCTTTCCACACTCGTCCCTAAGGAATGATACATTCATGGAAACCCAAAATTTCGTGCCGTTAGCGCGGCAACCCTGCACTTCCATTAGCCGTGATCTGTTTTTATCGATCGAGTCATCGGTTTCTTTTTCAAGTTCTTCGGACAATACTTCGCGTAGCTGTTTGAGCGATTCGGGAGGGAACCTCTCATCCGCGGTACGATTTTTCTGAACCTTGACGGGCTCTCCGTACATTTTTTCCGCAGAAGAGCTTATATAAGTAACCTTGAAATCAAGGTCACAGGTCCACACAACATCGGCGATAGTCTCGGTGATGAGACGGTATTTCCTTTCGCTTTCCCGGAGAGAGCGCTCAACCTTTTTGCTTTCCGAGATGTCCTGATTCACGCCGTATGTCTTGAGCGTAATCCCATGCTCGTCCTTGATGATATAGAAGCGTACTGCGATATCGCCTATCGTCCCGTCTTCGTACAGGATGCGGTGTTCGATCTGTCTACTGAAATTCGGATCTTTCGTTTCAATGGCTCTTTGCGTTTCCTGCGTGACGATTTCTATGTCGTCCGGATGTACGAAGCGCTTTGCGTATTCCCCTGAACTCATCGTATAGCCGCCAACATTTTCCGCCGTGGTCTTGAAAAGCTTGTAGAATTGGTCGTTGAAAGTGAAAATGTCCCTGGAAACGTCGTATTCCCAGTGGCCAAGATGAGCGATTTCCAGGGCGTTGGAAAGTTGCGCCTTATTGGCCTTGAGCTCCTCCAGGGTGATTCTGTGCTCCTCTCTGACACTCGCTTCCAGGAGCTCTCTCTCCACCGCCGGCACGAGGCGCTGAAGATGCCCCTTCATGATGTAGTCGTGGGCTCCGGCTTTCATGGCTCCTACCGCCGTCTCTTCGCCTATGGCTCCTGAGACGATGATGAAAGGGAGATCCAGATTCATTTTTTTCAGTATCTCGATGGCCTGAAGGCCGCTGAAATGGGGAAGATGATAGTCGGAAAGCACGAGATCCCAATACTTCGTCCCCAGGGCGGCCTGCATGGCTTCGGCTGTATTCACCCTTTCGAATTCCAGCGTATAACCGCCCTTCTCCAGCGCATGCTTTGTGAGAATCGCGTCATTGTCGGAATCTTCGATGTTCAGTACCCGCAGCGTTTTGCCCATTATCTTCACCCCGATGCTTACCGATGATCAATAAAACCCAGGTTTTCTAAAGATCGCTATTAATAGTCTATTGCATAAATCTTGGTAAAGCTAGCTTTTCTTGCCTGGTTTCCTTTGCGCCGTGAAACAGCTAAACCTTTGTGTGCCACGTTTTCATTGCCTGTCCAATTGTTTTTATAATTGGCTATATTCTTGACTTCCTAGGACCGCGATCAGGGAATATACTATGTTTGATCGTAAAAAAATAGAATAAAAAAGCCGCGGCTGGAGGGTTCTGTGAAAAAATTGACATTGTTGGTATGCCTTGTTGGACTGCTCATGCAGTACTCTTGTTCCTTGATCATCGGTGGCACTAAAACAGTGACGATTGAGGACGTTGGCTGGTTCATTGAGAACGTGGCAAGCGATCGTTGGGCGGCAGGGAGCGATGTAAAGCCGTCGCTCACCTATAGTTTCGAGGTATTTTTTAAGGAAGACCTTAGCGCGTCCGACATCGAATATGTAAGGATTTACCTGCCCGACAATTCCGACTTATATTGGACGATTGATAAAGATAGATACTTCCATGCGGACACTAATAGCGTCGGGGGATCGGCTCGTTACTGGTACGGCGCTAACCCCAAGGAACTGCCGATCGGCGCGCTCACCGCGAAGATACTGCGTACCAATGGGGAAAGCGACACCTATAGCTTCATAATGGGAAAACCTGGCTCTACATCCACAGGAGGGTACTCTTATGTCTATTGTCTTGATGATGAAGCCACAGCCTCAATCCCCGCTTTCTCCACTCCAGCTATCATGCGGCCAATCGTCGACAGCCTCGCGCTTTCAGGCGGACAGCTTCTGACCACCTTCACCGTGAAAGGCAGCAACGTCCGGAATGGCTGGATTTGGTTCTACGACGCCAACGGCGACTATATAGGTCGATCCGTTTATTTTTTTAACCAGCTAACCGAATTGAGCTCGACGAAATTCTCGTCAGGTTCTTTCCAGAACGCTCCCGATTCCCAGAATACAATAGCCTTAAGCGGAAGTGATATCTTCGACAGCAACGGGAATGCCGTCGGCGCGACGGCGCTGAATTCTATCCGGCACTGTAGGGTCTATACGACCGATGGCGACCAGTATTCTGGCCATTCGGCGATACAATACGATTATAGAGCTATGTCTTCATATTACTGATCAAGCCGATGCGAGAACGCCTACAAAAAAGAAAAGCCGCCCGTAAAGGCGGCTTTTCTTTTATCGGGCTGAGAGGATTTGAACCTCCGACATCTTGGTCCCGAACGGGGAAATATACACACACGATTTATAATACCCCTGTGTTTATTGGGTAAAATGAATCGGCAATCTTACAGAATCACATGATGAGAAAATATGATGTACTCCATGGGGTACATGTTTTATTTGCAATTTGACAATACGGTAAGTATTGTCAAATCACCCTAGAGCCTCCTGGTCAAAAGCCAGGTTGCATATAGCCTATCCCAAGTACTTCATTTTAACCGGTCATGCTCGCCTGAGAGTACACCACTATGGGGCTGCTAAAGATCATTCTAGGAATCGTAAGCTCCAGAGCTAACCTTTAATGTGCACTTATGAAGCTATCGATGAATCAATATTACTTTACAAATGTGTAGTAGAATATTACACTGCCTCAATGCCGACTTCCTCAACTTTGCTCGACAAAATCTTACTAGCTCCCTATGAGGTTGGGATCAAACGGATCCCCGATGGTTCAATCGACCTCGTTCTCACGGATCCCCCTTATGGGGTCACGGACTGCGCCTGGGACAAACGGCCAGACTTAGGATTCATGTGGACCGAGTTCCTCCGGATTCTGAAACCTAACGGCGCCGCGGTGATCACCGCAACACAGCCTTTCGCCACGGATCTGATCAACTCCAATAGAAAATGGTTCCGCTATGACCTGGTCTGGGTGAAATCAAACCCCGTCGGATTCCTAAACTCCCATAAAATGCCGATGCGACAGCACGAACTCATTCTCGTGTTCTATAGAAGACTTCCGGTATATAACCCCCAGATGAAGAAGGATGCCTCTCATGTGGCCAGGCAGCTCAAAGGGCAGGAGCATTCGACAAGGGGAGTCTACAAAAAGACATGGAAGATCGCCTACGAGCATGAAGGGAAGTATCCGACGAGCATCCTTCCTTTCAACAAGGAGGGTGGGGGAGCGGGGAGACATCCTACCCAGAAACCCGTTGCACTCTTCCGGTACCTCGTCCGGACATACTCTAATCCAGGGGAAGTCGTCTTTGACCCTTTCATGGGGTCGGGGACAACAGCGATTGCGGCCATGGCTGAAGAAAGGCATTTTATCGGCTTTGAAAAGGAAGCGTCGTATCATGAGCTCGCACTTGATCGGCTGAAGAAGTATAGAGAAAAGGAGACTACCGATGAATGACGAAGAGAAGGCAAAGCTTGAAGCAGTGAGACAGGAAATCAAGGAACAGTCAGGGAATGGGTATCACGTCATAAACCTTAAAGATGCCAAGCTGATATTGGATGCCCTTGAGAAAGCGGAATCGAAGATCAATATCTATCGAAAGACGGAAGCTAGTACCGCGGAGATGCATCGGATCTTCTATGAACTGCAGGATCAGTTTATGGAAAGCATGAAAGATGCAGGAGAAGCGTTTCAAGCCTGGTTAAGGCCGGATACACCAGAAGCGGTGATCAGGACATGGAAGGATCAGGTGGAGCGCTATGAAAGCCAATCAAAACCCGTCAAGTCAAATGGGAGGAAAAAATATACAATTTATAACGCAGAGAATCTCTGAACACACTGCACTGTTCTGTACATGAGACTTGGCTCGCTTAATGGTTACTAATCTAGTATTATATAGTGATTTAAAAGAGAAATATTTAGAACTATTCTAAAAGAAAATAATGTTTTCAGATTGACTTTTCAGGTAAGCACTTTATCATGACAAAAAGACATACATAGCAAGGGTTTAGGAAAGTTACTGGAGCGTATTCATTCTGTTTCGGCGAAGGGTACACTCATTTGATGCTATCCTTCCTCTTTCCCTTACAGTCTGGAAAGGCTGTAAGGGAAAGGCATTACTTGAGATATTCGTTAGGGTAAGGTTTAGAAGCATGATCGCCTGCCATGCTATAAAGGTATTATTGCAATAAATCTACTATTTGTAATTAGAAATATGCCAAACTTTATAAAAAGTATTTTTGTACAAAAATACTTTTTCATTCCTTTACTTGATAACTATTTACTCTTTAGGACTAATTTTTTATGGCATTACTAAGAAAAGCAATTCTCAGCAATTAGGATTTATCTGGAACAATCAAAATATTGTTAGAATTATTGAGTGAATAGATGCTCGAAAAGGGAAGAGAAGCGGCGCGTCTTTCCCTTATTCTCGCGTGGTTTATCCACATAAAAAACGGCGAAGAGAAGAAAGTAGATTAGTAAAAGAGAAGAGAAGAAAGAAGTGCTCTTTGGGGTGAAAATTCTAACAAACGTTTCAACCTTATAAACCCTATTGTCACGCTTCTTGCATATCACATTAGAATGTTACTGCTTACTAGAGTGTTGCAAGAATCGCGCCAATCCCTCGCAGTAGCTCGGGACGGGTTTAAAGGTTAAACAAATGTTAGGTTGACGCTTCGCGCCAAAGTGTAAGATTTAATAACAATATGTTGAATATCAATTGTGAGGCTGCTATGGAAATGAGAGATCTTAAAACTGGTATATCCATTCCTGAATGTGTTATTAGTGAGCCAAAACTTCAAAGAGTTATTGGATTCAATTACTTTTATCATGAAGAAGCAAATATATTTGAAGATGATGCTCTACGATCAGTACGGAGAATTACTCCAAAAATATATGAAGAGTATATAAGAATCTTTAATACAGAAAACACACCAGCATTATTAGTAAGGTTCTTAGATCTACCTGAAAATAAAATGTATACTGTTCAAGTAGGATTCAAAATTGAGAAAGGATTAAAAGTAGAGACTAATGCAAAGATAGAAAAAGTAAAATCAACAGTTGTGGCAGGAATCCTAGTATGGGGTACTAATTGGTCTGTACCTAAATCATATAAACCATTATCAAGATTTATTAAAGAGAATGATTATGAAGAGACAAAAGAATGGAGAGAATGGCATATATATTCTGAAGATGATTATTCGAAGAATAATATCACATGGGTACAAAGAACAATAATGAAGAAAGAATAACCTAACACATGCTTCAACCCTATAACTCCTTTTGTCATGGTTTTTGCGAGAAGATGACGTAAAAACCACGCCAATCCCTCGCTTCGCTCAGGAGCTGGCGTTAAGGGTTAAGCCAATGTTAGGTTGACGCTCCCGCACAGGAAGATAAAAAGCAATCTTCTTGAATTGTATATAAACGATAAAAGGAGCAGGCGAATGAATATTACAGAAGACATTGTTAAAAAACAGATACTTGAAGTACTTGAAGAAACATTTGAACGGTCTCATGGAATATACCTAGATAAAAATACATCACTATTTGAAACAATTGATACCATACCGTATGAAAAAGTTGGAAAGAGCTTTCATGCGATACCTGAAACAATAGCTGGACATGTAAACCATGTAATCTTTTATATAGTAGTTTTAAAGGAATATATAACAGGGAAGAGAACAGGGAAGACAGATTGGAATGAAAGTTGGAAGATAAAAGATGTTAGAAAAGAGGAATGGGAAGAACTCAAGAAGCGATTAAAAGAAGAATACAAGAATCTTAAGGAATTTGTAGAAGAGATAGATAAATGGGAAAATGAAGATTACTTAGGTGGAAGTATAGCAATAATCGCTCATTGTGCATTCCATCTTGGAATAATAAGACAATTGAAAGATTTTAAAAGAAGAAACCCAACACCCGCTTGAACCTTATAAGCCCTTTGTCACGATTCTTGCGAGATTCAGTAAAGTAGGAGCGGCAACGTAAAGTGGTGCAAGAATCGCGCTAAACCTTCGCGTTCGCTCAGGTCGAGCTTAAAGGTTAAGCGAAAATGTTTGGCGGATTAAGTGTCTAGAAAAAATACTGTTATTGAGTAGGAATTAAATGAGCTTTATCGAAAGTATAATGGAAATCGCAGTCCATGAAGCTAAAACTAGCTTAAAAGAAGGTAATCATGGCTTTGGTGCAGTAATAGTAAAAGGCAATGAAATACTTTCACAAGCACATGATGAAGAAGAAACACTTTGTGATCCCACATCACATGCAGAGATTAATGCAATAAAGCATGCAACAAAAATAATTGGTAAGGACCTTTCTAAATGTATGATTGTGTCTACTCATGAGCCGTGTCCCATGTGTTCTTCTGCCATTGTGTGGTCAGGAATCGCTGAAGTTGCATATGGCTATTCTATAGAACAATCAATTGAGCAAGGGAGAAAAAGGATCAATTTATTATGTAAAGAAGTTTTTGATAGAGCAGGAAAAGAAGTAGTTGTTCATTCCGGTATTTTATTTCATAACTGTGAATTATTATATAATAAAACTGTTCGTGATGAAGTAAAAAGGCTACGGAATATAAATGAAGAAGGGCTCGATATTCTTTGTAAGGACTCAGTTAATCGAAGATTAGCCTGGTTTGATGAAAAGAAAGATTTATTTAGATTTCTCAGTGAAGATTCACTACAAAGTGCCTATAGACTACTGTTGTGTCGTTTTGGAATAGACCAGAAAGAAGCACCAATAGTAAATAGAAATAATAAAAAGCTTGTATTTCATTCGATGAATTTTTGTCCAACTTTAGAGGCATGTAAAATACTTGATTTAGATACGCGAAACATATGTAAAAGGTATAATGAAGAATCGACAAACATTTTAATACAACAAATAGATCCGAAGCTTCGATTCATACGAAATTACAATAAGATACGGCCTTATACCGACTATTGTGAAGAAATGATTGTTTTAGAATGATATGTTTTGTGAGGAAATAAGAGAATGAAGAACTGCCGAACAAATGCTTCAACCTTATAAATCCTTTAGTACGTTTTGTGCAGAACAACAATGCACAAAGCGCGCCAACCGTTTCGCGATCGAAGCTCCCAGCTTAAGCAAAAATGTTAGGTGGGGGCTCCTGAAAAAGAAATAAAGTCAAATCAGTTAAAGGAATATATGATATAATGGACCGGAAAAGTGCACGGAAATTGAAGAAAAGCGTGAAAAAGTCGTGCACTTGGAAGGCGAAGATGTACAGAATACCAAAGTATACGCCTGAGTTTGATCAGTTCGACATGGTGTTCGGCGGCAGCTTGAAAGCGGATAATCGTTGGGTAATCTTGGCAAGCCTGATCCCTTGGAAAGATGTCGAAGAGAAATATTCAAAGCTGTTCGTCGCTAATAATGGAAGGCCGGCGATACCGGTGAGAGTCGCGTTAGGCGCTCTCATAATAAAAGAGAAGAAGAATCTTTCAGATGAAGAACTGGTGGAGGATATTCGAGAGAGTCCTTATCTACAGTTCTTCTTAGGATACGAAGGATACAAATATGAGATACCTTTCGATCCGAGCATGATGGTGCATTTCAGGAAACGATTATCTGCTGACGTCCTGAAAGAAGTGAATTCATTGATCATCGAGAAGAGCAAAGCCGACGATGAACACCATGATGATGAAGATAAAGGCAACGGCGCAGGGGATGGAGAAGAGAAAGGGCAAGAGAATAAAGGGACCTTGATCGTTGATGCTACCTGCGCTCCCGAAGATATGAGATTCCCCCATGATGTGACCTTGCTGGATGAAGCGAGAAGGAAGACTGAAAGTATCATCGATACGCTCCAGAAAGAAATGCCGGAGGGTTGGGAAAAACCAAGGACGTATAGGAAGAAGGCGAGAAAAGAGTTTCTGACCTTCATACGGAACCGAAAGCCGAGAGTGAATACGATAAGGAGAGCGTTGAAAACGCAGATCCAATATGTCGAGCGGAACCTGCGGTTGATCAATGAATACAAGGACAAAGTAGGGATAACTTCGCTCTCGAGAAAGCAGCGGCAGGATCTGTGGGTAATCGGAGAATTGGTCCGCCAGCAGAGAGAATTGTACCGCAGTGACACCTGGTCGATAGAAGGAAGGATCTTAAGCATAAGTAAGCCTTGGGTGCGTCCGATCGCGAGAGGAAAGGCCCGAGGAATGTATGAGTTTGGAGCGAAGCTCTCGTTGAGCCTTGTTGATGGAATGGCGGAAGTCTATAGGCTCTCATGGGATTCCTACAACGAATGCAAAGATTTGAAAGGGCAAATAGAAAGCTATAAGCGGCGATATGGGAGATATCCAGAAGCGGTATGCGCCGATAAGATCTATAGGACGAGGGAGAATCTGCAGTACTGCCAAGAGTATGGGATACGATTATCGGGGCCGAAGCTGGGAAGGCCGTTCAAGGTTAACGGCAAGAATAAAGAACGAATACGTGAACAAAAAAGAATCGAGCGAGAAGATGAGAGCATGAGGATCGCGGTAGAGGGCAAGTTTGGAGAAGCGAAACGACGTTATACGCTCGATAGTATTGGAACGAAGCTTAAGGAAACGAGCGAGACTTCCATCATGATGGTATTCTTGGTGATGAACCTCATGGTGTTGGCAAGGAGAAAGGCGAAAGCCCTTTTTGTGTTGCTCATTGATACGATTATTGAAATAGCAGAACGATTAAAATTTATACCAATGGGGCTGTTGAGAGCGGCTTGAAAGATTGAAAAGCGGGTTCTTCAGGAATCCCTAGGTGGACGCTTCACGCAGAGGAAAAATGAAAAAACCAAAGGCAATATTATTTGATTTTGCAGATACAATATTCCATGAGACGAAGCTTGACTGGGATAAAGGAAACTTATGGCTTTTTAACAATGCAAGCAACCCCAAAAAGGTATCATTCAAGGAATTTAACGAGCATAAAGAAAAAATATATAGTGATATACGACCTAAAAGAATGTCATCTCTAATTGAGCATTCTTGGGTATCAGCTATAAAGCTTATATTTGAAAGTCTTCAGATGAAAGTTGAAACAAATAATTCTATTGAAATAGAATACTTTAAAAAAGTTGTAGAAGAATATTTAGCACCTGGAATTAATAATACTTTAAATATAATAAAATCAAAAAATATTCGAATAGGTATTATAAGCAATAATACTTTTTGTGGAAATACTCTTGAGTATGAATTGGAAAGTCATGGGATAAACAAGTATTTTGAATTTGTAATTTCTAGTGCAGATTATGGAATAAGAAAGCCACATCCCTTCATATTTGAGTTAGCAAGAGGGAAGCTTAGCTTAAAAAGTAATGATATCTGGTTTATTGGGGATAACAGGGAAAACGACTATATAGCGAGTAAAAATGTTGGGATGATTCCGTTTTTATATACTGGTAATACAAATAGATCTGAAGATATTAAAGAAAATATTATACATTCTTGGGACGAGCTAGAAGTGCTACTAAAGTAAAAAATAGCACCTAACACCCGCTTCGACCCTATAACGCTATTGTCATGGTTTTTGCGAATCGACGTAAAGCAGGAGCTGTAACGTAAAGTGTGGCAAGAATCACACCAATGGACGCGTTAAGGGTCAAGCCAATGTTATGCGGACGCGCTACGCGCGCGCAATCAGGAGAAATAGTGTTTCGCTACATAAGAAATCCTTCTCCAGCAATGCGTAAACGATTGTTTGCTTTAGGACTACTTAAAAGTTGCTCATCTGATATCAACAATCAAATTGCTGATATGAAAATCATAAAAGATGTTTTCAATATTATAGATACTATGAGCTTCGAGAAGGTGCTGTTTCATGGGTATAATAGTATAGAAAGTTTAGCAAAAATCCTTTCTGAGTATGGAATTGATAAAGATGAGCCGCATTATAAAAGAATCCTTGAATTAGTTCGTCAAACAGATAATAACGGCGCACTGTTTACAAGAGGAATCACGAAAGTAGGTAAGTACGTTGAAGATAAGGGGTATAGTGCATCGGTAACGATAAAGGCATCACTCTTAGCGAGTTCAGGGTTCGATTCGCATCCTGATGTTATTGAACGTATTGAGCATTCATTAAAGTGCTTTAAAGCAGTACTTGATTATAGTTCGATAGATGACTTTGCAGTAAAGAAGAGCGACACATGGGTTTATAAAGAAGGGAAGCTATTCCCTGATTATTATAATTTTAGAGTATTGGCATTTTCAAAATCTTGGAAAAGTGTCCATACTATTGAAATGATGGTAAAAGCATTTGAAAGACTTTGTAGATTGCAGCCCATTCCTAATGTCTATATTCCTTATAAAGGGCAATTGATAGCTCCAGGTAGTTACTTAATGCATGAAATAGATACCGATTTTATTGAATGTAATGATGATAAAAAAGCAGAATGGTTAATAAGAAACGAATACTTAGCAAGAATGGGATTACTTAGAGACATCAATACCCTTAAAAAAGTGAACAGAAATCTAAATAATGTTGAGAACATGATAGAAAGTATCAAAAATATTAAGAGACCATATTCGTTTACGAAATGGGGTGCATATTCAGGAATATCGCTTGAAAATGATTGGAGAAAAGAAGAGAGAAAGGTTAATGATATAGCGTTTAGGATTGGGCTTATAGATTATTATAGTAACTTAAGAAAAAGCGCATAACAACCGTTTCAACCTTATAAATCCTTTGGCATGTTTTGTGTAGAACAACAACGCACAAAACGTGCCAAGCCCTTCGGGCACGGATTTAAAGGCTAAACGAATATTAGGTCGATTTACGAAAATGAAGACTGAAAATGCTAAATGGAGTTACTTATGACAAAGTTTATGTCTATGGTTGGTAAAAAGGTTTATCTTAATCCACTTCAAGAAAATGATATTCCAATTCTTGCAAATTATATGAATGATGACCATATAAAAGTATATGGTCGGAATTGCGGCAGTGCTGTATATGAAAAACAAATGAAAGATAAACTAGAAGGATATCAAAAAGATCAAACCTACGTAATATTTCGAGAAGATACTAATATAATAATTGGAGATATAAGTATCAATTCAATTGATATATATAATAGATCTGGAACGTTGAGTATTATGATTTATGGAGAAGAAAACAGAAGAAAAGGTTTTGGAATAGAATCAATACAATTAATGTTGAAACATGCATTTATCGATATAAATCTAGAGAGTGTTCAGCTTGGGACATGGGAATTCAATAAACCAGCGATACATTTATATGAAAAAGTAGGATTCAAAATTATTGGGAGACATAGGCATAGACGAATTATTGGGAACAAATACTATGATGAAATATTGATGGATATAATTTCACAAGAGTATTTCGAATTATATGGTAATGAAGAATTAAAGAAATATGAAATATGATAAAGAAAAACGACTTAACACATGCTTAAGCCTAACTCACGCTTTGGTATCATTCTTGCGTGATGCACGTATAGAATAAAGAAAGCTGCACTTAAGATAGCCGCAATAATGTTGCCAAACCCTCGCTTCGCTTGGGTATGCGCTAACAGGTTAAGCGAATGCAAGAATTACCTATTAAGATCACATGAAAACATGGAACAATATATGGAAAATGAGTATTGGGATATTCTTGATTCAAATCGGAATAAAACTGGAAGAACAATACAACGAGGGAAAAAACTTGCAGACGGTGATTTCCATTTAGTTGTACACGTTTGGGTAAGAACATCAAAGAATCGATATATTATATCAAAGAGAAAGAATAATAGGCCAATATTCCCTGGCTTATGGGAATGTACTGGCGGATCAGCTATAGCAGGCCACGATAGCCTTACCACAGCATTGAAGGAAACAAAAGAAGAATTAGGAATAGATCTGGATCCAAAAAATGGAAGAATCATACATCAGTACGATGGGACTAATACATTTAGCCCTAACTTTGTTGATGTATGGCTATTCGAACAAAAGGTTAAGATTGAAGATATAGTATGTCAAGAAACAGAAGTAGAAGAAGCGAGGATAGTAAGTAAAGAAGAAATACACAAGATGATGAAGACAAAGGAATTTGTTACAATATTTGAAGCTTATTTGCCGATAGTATTTGAATCAAAAGTAAAAGAGGAATTCTAACAACTGCTTCAAGATGAGTCGCTTCTTTGTCACACATTTTGCGAGAAGTTCACACAAAAAGTGCGCCAACCGCTTCGCGATCGAAGCTCCAAGCTTAAAGTCGATGTTAACCAGACCCTCTAGGCAGAATTAAGGAGAAAAACAGTTATGTCAGATCAAATGATTTACAAAACTATCCTTGAAAATCTTCCAGATGGGCTGGTAGTAGCTGATGAAAATGATGAAATCATTTTTGTGAATAGTGCTGCTGAAAAGATAAGACATATCAAACGAGAAGAAAAAATTGGACAAAATATTATTAGCTGTCATAAACCAGAATCACATGAAAAGGTTCGGCGTGCTGTTGTTTATTTGCAAGAAAAAGAAAAATCATTCAAGAGAATGGTTATCGATAATGCTAACGGTAAAGTTTATGAAAATATTTATCAAATCATTTCTAATGATAAAGATTTAAAAGTAGGCTCAATAGTATTATCAAGAGATATAACTGAAAAACATAGAGTAGAGGAAGAAAACCTTAAGTATAATCAAAAGCTCAAACTAGAAATAACAGGATTAACTGATCGATTAAATAGTCTTTTTATTGAGTCCCTAAATTCTTTAGTCTATACTCTAGAAGCTAAATATATATATACAAAAGGTCACTCGGAGAGAGTAACAAAAATATCAACAAAATATGTGCAAGAAGTATATGGTCAATCACAACTCTATGCGGATATTGAACTTGCTGCAAAGCTTCATGATATTGGGAAAATCGGTGTAAGCGAAACAATTCTAAATAAGTCGGGAAAACTCACAGAAGCAGAAATGATTGAGATGCAGAAGCATCCAACAATAACAGCGCAAATACTATCACCCTTTTTGAATCTTAAGGAAGTAATTGATATTGCCAAACATCATCATGAAAGATATGACGGAAATGGATATCCTGATAGACAAAGAGGAGATGAAATAAATATCGGAAGTAGGATTTTAGCTCTTGCTGATACCTATGATGCAATTACTTCTACTAGATCATATAGAAAAGCACTTAATGTAAAAGAAGCAATAGATATAATATATGCCAATTTAGGAACTCAGTTTGACCCAAAGCTTGGGAAAATTTTCTTGGAATTGGTAGAATCGGGAACACTATAGAGAAAAGAATCGGCTAACACATGTTTCAACCTTAAAAGTCTTTTGTCATGGTTTGTGCAAGAACAACAATGCACAAACCACGCCAATCCTTCGCTTTGCTCAGGAGCGGCCGTTAAGGGGTAAGCAAATGTTAGTCGGACACGCTTTGCGTGCATCACAATTCAGGATAAAGGCAAAAATACTATGGATAATCGACTGAAATATCATCATCTTGGTGTACCAGTAAAAGAACGAATAATTGGGGAAGTATATCTCAAAGAATATAAATGCTATCATTATGGATTTGAGAATAGCATATATGGAATTGAGTATATGCGGTATGAAGAGGATTGTCTTCTTCCAGAACTCGTAAAAACAAGACCACACCTTGCCTTTGAAGTAGAAGATCTGTATGAATACATCAAAGATAAAAAGGTAATAATTCTGCCTAATAGCCCGTCAGAAGGGAATCTTGTTGCATTTATTGAAGAGGAAGGAATGCCAATAGAACTGCTTCAGATAGCGAAAACAAGATGAAAAGCAAAAAGATTGTTATAGCCAATGTTAGGCGGACTTGTACTTCGCGCAAGTAAAATAGTAATGGTATTGTAACTAATGATGTTGTGAGGATTGGATTAATCATGGACAAGCTAATGCTTCAAGAAAAGATGAAGTCACCACAATTCCCGTTATCAGCAAAATATGACATAGAATGGTTGAATGAAAACGAGATGGGACCAAGCTCAACATGGCTTGTAGAGTATCTATGTGAAACAATGGGATTGCATGCGGGGATGCGTGTATTAGATCTTGGATGCGGGAAAGCATTAAGTTCAATATTTATAGCCAAAGAATATAAGGCCCAGGTTTGGGCTGCTGATCTTTGGATAAAGGCAGTAGATAACTTTGTACGAATAAAGGATAAAGAAGTTGAAGATTTGGTATATCCCATTAACATAGAAGCACATTCCCTGCCATTTGCGTATGGTTTTTTTGATGCAGTAGTAAGCCTAGATGCATATCACTATTTTGGTACAGATGAGATGTATGTGTCATACATAACGAAATACCTCAAACCAAAGGGTGAGATAGGCATTGTTGTACCTGGTGTAAACCATGAATGGACGCAAGAAGATATTGAAAGAATAGGGGAATATTGGGAACCATACAATTATACACACCATACACCGGAATGGTGGTCAAGGTTATGGGCCAGGTCAGAATGTGTTGATGTACTAAAAGCAGAGAATATGCCTAATGGGTATAATATATGGCTACATTGGGATAAAACACTGAAAGAAGCCGGGATACTAAAAAGGACTGGTGACGTAGAAATGCTTGAGCTTGATGGTGGAAACTTTACATGGACAAAGGTCGTTGGAGTAAAAAAATAGTTATCGCCTAATAACCGTTTCAACCTGACTCGCACGTTGTCATTATTCTGGTGAGGTTGAAAGGAAGAAGAGAAGAAAGCCATAATTAGTAAGAAGCGAGCAAGAATGACACCAATCCCTCGCGTGGCTCGGGAATTCGCTCGTAGGCTAAACGAATGCTAAATTGACGCTTCGCGCAAGAAGAAAAAAGGATAATAGTAAGGGTTAAAGGTAATATCATTTTCACTGCTCTTTAAAAAAGATTTAGCCGTATAGTAGTATTCTCTTGATAAAGGATTTTACCTATGGAAAATAAAGAAATGTCAATTCATGATTTTGATTTAGAATTGATCTGTGACTATTTTGGAAGGTTGGAACGGCAGGGACCTGGTAGTTCAGAATCTACTATTAGGGCATTAAGATTTATTGATAATTTTTCAAGTGAAATAAAAATTGCGGATCTTGCCTGTGGAACAGGCGGTCAAACGATGACTCTTGCACAACATACAAAAGGTACTATTACTGGGCTTGATATTTTCCCCGATTTTGTAGGTAAATTTAATGCAAACGCTAAAAGACTCGGTTTGCAGAATAGGGTAAAAGGTATCGTTGGTTCAATGGATAATTTACCGTTTCGAAATGAAAAATTTGATGTTATATGGTCTGAAGGGGCCATTGCCAATATTGGATTTAGAAAGGGATTGAACTATTGGAAAGAATTTCTAAAGAAAGATGGCTATATTGCTATAACATATGAGTCATGGTTTACCGATGAACGACCTACTGAAATTGAAAAGTTCTGGGTTGATGCTGTCCCTGAAATGGATACAATTGGGTATAATATTTCTGTAATGCAAAACACAGGGTATAGGCTTGTTGCTGCGTTTACGTTACCAGAAACATGCTGGATTGATACTTATTTCAAACCGCAACAAGCAATACAAAAAACATTTTTAAGTGAACATGCAGGGAATAGTGCTGCTAAAGATTTTGTTGAAAACATGAAGTATGAAGCTGAGCTATATTCAAAATACAAACAGTACTATGGGTATGTTTTTTATATTGGCAAGAAAGCATAAGAACTGAGTATCCATGAGATTAACCTGAATTCAAGGTCGAGGGGCAACGGAGAGGCGACGTTGTAGAATAACCCGAAATGGTTTTTATAACCAAACTTCTTACGATGTTTCATATTGAGTTTGTAGGCAATACGGTTACAGCGATTAGTGAAACATGTTTCATGTCGGATCCTTTTGATGAGTATTAGCGAATAAGGTTATTAGTAATTTCATCGGTCCCTAGTTTCCATGAATGGTAACGGTTAGAAAAAGCAGGTAATAGGAGAAAGATTAGCTTTTACTTTGTGATTAATCGAGCTACATTTGAAAGGTGAATCAAGTTTTGTACATTCTGGAGCACATTATATAACACATCCTAGTATTAATGTCATTCCTGATTATACAACTGTTCCTAGAGCCTTTATCTCCCTTTTAACAATGCTTGGACTATGATCTGGTTTATTAAAAAATTGAAGATTATTTAGAATATTTTTTCGTGACCCCCTTACCCCCTGAATCCGTAGAGTGGGAGTGAGCCGAAACGCTGCGGTTTACACCTAAATGCCCTAGAGATTTGCCCCCCCCTCCCTCGGTGTTAAGGATATAACTTGTGAGCTTAAGAATCGCATTGCTTATGTCTCACTTCTCCTTTGTCGCTACTCCGTAGGCGGGAATGTATGACAACCCTCTCTTTGTTAGCCGCAAGCTTATTCTTTAAGGTAGTGATCGTCATTGAAAAATTAGATCCTTCATGAACCCGTACCTCCACCTCCCCAAATTTGACATTGACCAACGCCTCCCTCAGCTCCTTAATATCCTCGTTTCCCGGGGTCATTGATTCTCCTTACACAGTGCCTTACTACGAGGTGCCTGTAGTAAAAATCGCATTGTTTTGCCCTAATTCAGCTTAAAATTTGATAGTATCTAACGTTTTTTGTTTGATTTACTTAGGATTTATATTTGCTTTCGAAGGGTACCTCAATACTTTTGTTCTTGATTTACCTGATAAGTCGTTACAGAAGAAGAGGATGGTATATTAGAGAAGCTCGCTAAGATGCTATTTATGACGATCGAGTAGATGAAGTGTGCTCAAATCCGCCAATCTCTCCTGATTGCAGGTTAGGCTGGATGTAGAAAAGTGTACTCAATCTATGATGTAGAGAGTCTCTGAACATGATGCTCCTTTCCTTTTATGAGGTTTTGCCTGCTTAATGATTACTGATATAGTAATAATTAATGATGTAAAAAGAGTTGATTACTCTACATTAACCAATAGAGAATATCGTTTTCAGATTGACTTTCCAGATAGACTCTTTATGATAACAAAGAAACATAAAATATTAAAGTTTAGGAAAGTTCCCCGAGCGTATTCATTCTGTTTCGGCGAAGAACACGCTCATGTGTTGTTATCAAGCGTCTTTCAGTAACAGCCGGGAAGGGCTGCTAGGAAAGAACATTACCTAGTATAGTCATTAGAAGAGAGATGAGAAGCATAGTTGCCTTTCCTGAGAAAATGATACTACCACTATAAATATACTATTATCATTTAGAATTTATGCCTAACAGTATAAAAGATATATTCGTATAACAGGAAATTTGTATTTCTTTTCCAAAAAATATTCTATTTTTTAGGATAGAACTTATCTATCCCATTACAAAGAAAGGTAATTCTTGGTATTTCAAATTTATCTGGAACAATCCAATTATTGTTAGATTCACGCTGCGCGGGCAGAAATAAAACATTGCATAATTTCGGTGGCACTGCAAAATTAGTGAATTAGGTAATAAAAGCAATTTTCTGATCATTTTATTGTTAGTGTTAGGTTAACAAGAGTTCGGTTAAAAGAAGTAATATTTGTTTCCATAGAAGTAAGCAAATCTATATAGAGAATATTTTATTCAGATAAAGTAGGCAAACTCTATGAGTAAAAATATTAGAAATAAGAAGCGTTTTCTAATTCTTTTCCTTCAAGTTGTGTTGTTATGTGTATCTCTAGGAAGTTGTAGTAAATATGATTTGCTTTTTGATAATAAGAAAAAATTCATTATCCCTTATGAAAAAGGAATAATTGAATTTACTGGAAGCAAAAATGGTGATCACTCAATAATAGTAATTGAATGTAGCAATAAGAATGAAGAAATTATTGGAAGAATTGGATTAATGAGAAAAAATGGTATCTTGCTAGAAACTCATGATGTAGATGAGTATGATAAAAGCATCAAAAATAAATATGTAAAAGATAAATGGATAAAACGAATACAAATACAAAAAGAAGAATATTATAAATACAATGATATTGTAATGATTATATATGATGGATTAGTAAAAGATTTAAAATTACCAGAGTCTTTTAAAACAGTAGATTTAGTATTTCCTAAATAGATAAAAGAAATCTAACAAATGCTTCAACCCTATAACGCCTTTTGTCATGGTTTTTGCAGAACAACAATGCAAAAACCACGCCAATCCTTCGCTTCGCTCAGGAACAGGCGTTAAGGGTTAAGCCAATGTTAGGTTGACCCTTCGGGCAAGAAAAAATATTTAAGTTTGATATATATATAAATACAAGTATCAAAACCAAAGAAATTTATTTTAGGAGTGAAAAATGAAATATTATGAAAGTAGATATTCAAAAGAGTTAAATGAAAAAATAATTAATGATTTATGTCTTGACTCATTAATTAAATCTGCTTACGACAAAAAAAACCCACTAGATCTAGAAGAAAGTAAGTATAAGAAAATAGCTACAATAGATTATGCAGGTTTATCTGGTAGCATTCTTTTTGATTTAGGGGGAATGTTTTCCGATCCATCGATTGCTAAAAAACTGCAAGAAACAATAAAAAATATAAAAACAATTAACGATCAAGGGATTGCTGTAAGATTTAGGCTTTTATTTGTTTATCCATTTTCAGATTATACGTATTCTATTCTTCAAGCTGAAAATAGCAGAAAGAGAACTACTATTGATGAACCATTATATTATAGAAGTTTTGATTTAGTTGATGAAATAGATGAAAGAACATTTTGGGGTTCAATGACAGTAAGAAATCTTAATAATTCTCTGAAAACAATTCATAGTTATATAAATGAAGAATTACTTTCTTTTGATAATGAAGAAAATAAAGTAATGGTAAGATTTACAACTTCTAGCTTAAATGTATCTATATTAAAAATTAATAATAATATTTATTCTGATGCATATATACTAACAAAAAAAAATATAAATTCTGATAAATTATTACTAAATTATCCAATGCTTTGTGCAAATGAAACAGATGACGTTGAACTTTTTAATTCTCTAGCAGAGCATTGGAGATATTTATGGACATTAGATAGTACTATGATATCAGATGATGCTACATACTATAAAAGTAATAAGAAAGACGGTTTGAAAAGAATAAAGGATCCTAAAGACATTAATTATAATTGTAAAGCAACATTTTTTAATTCAAAAAGTATCGATAATGAAAAAAATTCTTTAGATGAAATTGCTTTAAATAAATGGAAAGCAAGTCTTGTATATGTTTTAAAGAACAATGTAAGAGAAGTAATATCTATACCAACAGAAGAAAAAATATTTATTACATGTAGTTGGGAATATGATGAGAAGAAAGGAAAGACAATACCTAATGAATATGCGTTTCAATTAAGTAAGTGGCTTAAAGAAGATTTCTTTGATAAGGGAGCAAAAACAAATATTGTTCAAGTTGGATTTGGGGAAGAATTATCAAAAAAAATATATTCAACAATGCTTGAATCTACACTTACTATTGCAATTCTTAAAAATGATATAACTGAGAAAAAAAATAATTATTCGCGTCCAAATGTGTATCACGAAATAGGATTTTTCTTAAGACACTATGGATTAGAAAATTCAAAAAAAATTCTTGTACTTGTTGAAGATAAAGTTATAATACCCTCTAATATAAATAATTTTGTTTATTTTAAATTTGATAGTAAAAAATATTATAATGCATACTTTGAAGTATTGAAGTGGCTTAGTCTATCTAGTCAATTTATTAGCTCAAAAGATATACAAAAAGCTGAAGAAAATCATAAATTAAGAATTGATACTTAATTTTCGAGTAACCTACTAACAACTGCTTCAACCTTATAAATCCTTTGGCATGGTTTGTGCAGGAACAACAATGCACAAACCATGCCAAGCCTTCGCAGTAGCTCAGGCCAGGATTTAAAGGTTAAGCGAAAATGTTAGGCGGACGCTTCACGCTTATTAAAATAGGAGGAACTATGGCATTAATTAGGGTAAAAGAATCTAGGTCATCAGCAGATTATCTAGTATGCGAAGTACAATCTAGATCTGTAGCTGATTTGCTCGTTTGTATATCGGAATCACGCGGACCCGCAGATGGTGTAGATGGCATATGGTGTTTTGTTCAAAGTGACGCATCAGCAACTTCAAAAATATGTTGGGTTCAATCAAGATCTGTTGCCGATCTCCTTATATGTTATGTGCAATCTCGCAGTGCAGCAGGCTGGCAAAGATCTCATAAACTCCAAGGTAAACTATAGTCATTAATTAAATATATAAAGAGATGTTAAGCGGACGCGTATTGCGCAAAGTATATTTCTTCTTTGAATTATTTGAAATAAATAAAAAAAATGAGCCTCTAAAAACGGAGCTAAATATTAAGGATTGAGTAGTATGAGTGACAATCATCAACCCAATGATCCGATGCGTATTGCACTTGAGAAAGGAATTGAAGAGACGGCCAAGATCGCCAAAGATTATCTTGATAAATTGATAGTTCCTGGTCTAGAACAGTCTGGTGGATTAATTGGTGATACAGTTGCCTTTTGGAGATTCAAGAACAAAGTAAACCTAATTTTAAAAGCAAAAGCCTTTCTTGAGAAGAAGGGCATTGAACCGAAACGTCTCCTACCAAAAGTAGTTGCTCCCTTACTTGAAGCGGGTTCATTAGAAGAAGAAGCTGATATGAAAAACAGATGGGCTGCATTATTAGCTAGTGCTGCTGAGAAACCCGAAAAAGTTCCCCCTGCATTTCCAAAAATACTCTCTGAGATTTCCTCAATTGAGGCAAGAATTTTGGAATGGATGACAGATCGTGTTCATAAACAAATTGGTTGGATTGCAACATTCAACGAAATTCAAGAAGTATTTAAGATAGCTACATGGGAGTATGAATTATTAATGGGTAACCTAGTAAGACTCAATCTTTGCAGAGCATCACAGAGTTCTTATTTAATGGGGGATGAGAGTAGTAGTAGTACAGAATGGTTTTCATACCAACGAGTTGAGTTTACGAGGCTTGGGTATGCATTTGTGGGAGCATGCAGATTCTCTGATTAATATATAAAGCATTATTTCATTAATTCTTAAAAAATGAAGTCGCCTAACAATCGTTTCGACCTGACTCAGGGTATTGTCACGCAATTTGCGTGAGTTGCAATGCAAATTGCGCGCCAACGCCTTTCGCAGGTCAAGCCATCGTTAGGCAGACGCCTTAGGCGCTAAGAAAGTAAATACTTTTCATTAGGAAACAGGAAGTATGAAAGACATCGAAACGATATGGGATTCAATGACTTCAGATTATGAAGATTTTACGAATAGAGAAAATTCATATAGTAATGAGATAGAATGGCCTTGTATTAAAGAAATGCTTCCAATATTGAAAGATAAAACAATCTTGGATATTGGATGTGGAACTGGAAGATTCTCGTTCTACTTTGATTCATATGAGCCAAAATCTATTCTTGGAATAGATATATCTGAAGAAATGTTAGCTTATGCTAAAAATAAGAATAAAAGTTATCGGATTAAGTTTCAAAAGTGTTCAGTAGAAGACATCAGTGAGATAGTGTCTGAAAAGTTTGATTTTGTTTTTTCATCAACAGCCACACATTACTTTCCGGATCTTAAAGAAGCTTTTAGAAGTATCCATAATGTTCTTGCAGAAAATGGAATTGTTATCCTATCGGCTATGCATCCACTATATACTGCAGAATACCCATTTGATAAAGATGGAGAATGGAAAATACGATATCTACATAAAGAGATACGAGAGTACTATCAACCATGGACAAAATATGGAAAGAGTAAGAATGGAGTTGTATGCAAAAGCTATCATTATACTTTTTCTGACTATATAAATGGGCTAAGAGAAGCTGGGTTAGAAGTAAAAGAGATACAAGAACCAGGACCTCCAGTAAAATGGAGAGAGAGTAATAATGATAGATACGAAGATTTACTTAATGAGCCAATTTATATAGTGATAAAGTGTAAGAAAAGAAGAAGTGCTATCGCCTAACAAATGCTTCAACCCTATAACGCCCTTTGTCATGGTTTGTGCAGAACAACAATGCATAAACCACGCCAATCCCTCGCTACGCTCAGGATCTGGCGTTAAGGGTCAAGCCAATGTTAGGTTGACGTCTTCGGCGCGCAAAGATACATACTAAACTTTAATTGCCAATGTTAGGATGACGCTTTCGGCGCGAGACAAAGCTAATTTTAAAGATTAGCAATTTAAGCATTTTATCAAAGGAGTTTTGTATGGCACAAATCAATGTAAAGGTTATTGAAAGATTCAAAGAAAATTTAGGGAAAATTCAAAAAATTCTAGAACAAGCTAAAGATAGAGATATAAATGAAGCTGATACTGTTGTAATAGTTACAGATATATTAACGCTTCTCTTTGGATATGATAAATATACTGAAGTTACTCGTGAATATTGCATAAAAAGTACATATTGTGATTTAGCAGTAAAAATTGATGGTAGTGTAAAGTTCCTTATTGAAGTAAAGGCAATTGGAACGACTCTTGCCGATAAGCATTATCAACAAGTACTTGATTACGGTGCTAATAATGGAAATGAGTGGATTATACTTACAAATGGTGTGGTATGGAAAGTATATAAAGTTAAGTTTGAAAAGCCAATAAAAACTGATTTTGTATGTGAGTTTAATATTTTAGATGTAAAAATTAAAAATAGAAATGATTTAGATAAATTATATATTATTTGTAAAGAAGGAATTAAGAAGAATGCAATAGATGAGTTTACACAGCATAAGATGATTGTTAATAAATATTATATAGGAGCATTTATTAGGTCTGAATATGTAATAGAAGCAATCAAAAGAGAATTTAGAAAAGTTGATCCTACAATTAAATTTGAAGTAGATGAAATAGATACGATAATAGTAAATGATGTATTAAAAAGAGAAATTATAGATACACCTGAAGCAATTGAGACTAATGATAAATATTTGAAAACTATTAAGAAAATTGAAAAACAAAAAAGTAAAATAAAAGAAGCTGAGAAAAGTAGTAATGATGGTACAGATTGCGGACAAGAGAATAAAGGATAAAAAGCCTAACAATTGCTTCAACCTTATAAATTTGTGGATTTAAAGGTTAAACCAATTTTAATGGTTTTGAGGGCGTATGTACTACGATTCGATCCTTCTTGGGTACTGGCTTCTTCTTAACGGTGGTAACGGTTATTGAAATGATGATACTTTCATGAATCTGCATCTCCACCTTGCCGAATTCAACATTTGCGAGCGCCTTCCTCAGCTCTTCGATATCTTCGTATTCAAGGGTCATTGATGCTCCTCACATGGTGTACATCTATTAATTTGCCAGCAACGAAACCCGCTTCGTTTTGCCCAGATTCTGTACAAAATCCGATAGTTTTCGCGCATTTTCTACCCGTTCTTCTTCGGGTATGTGCTCCTCATCGAAGGATATCCCTGTACTCCAACGCTCAGGCGTGGTCCGTGGACTCGTTGATGTTGGAGAGGCTTGCATGAGCGAGAGAATCTCCTGGATGTTCTTCGTGAAGCTTATGAACGTGAAGGACCACTGTCGTTTCTCAAGAGGCGTCTCTTTCGGCATACGCTTCTGAGCGAACCAGAGTTCTCGCCAGTTCTCGAAGTAGTAATCCACCGCGCGCTGCGCGAGTGTGTTGTTCTTCCCTAAGGCTTCATAAAGCTCCTTTGCCGCGTGGTTTGCCCGTTCATCAGGAAGGAGCGTGATCCCCGTCACTTGATTGTACCTTCTGAACCAATAGCCGGCGATCTTGAATTGAGGAAGCTCCGAAAAGATGACGGGCTCATTCGCCGACGCCCCGCGGGATGAAGTCTTTCGGATTGGAGTCTGATCCTCACACATGCGCGTCTTCTCTTCTTTCTGTTCTTCTTGCTGAGTAGGCTTGCTCTCTCTCATGATATCGTCATGGTTCGTCATGACATCGTCATGATCCTGCTTCATCGTTGCTAGTGACGGATCCAACATAAACGAATCATGACCTTCTTGGACAAGACACTCCGTCATTATTTCTTTGTTTTCCTCGCCCTCTTCGCTTGATAAATCCTCGCGCGCGGAAGATCCTTTCCCTTCTTCTCCTTGATCCTTTCCTAGATCCATATCCGTCGCGAAGGTTCTTCGATCATTCGCCGAATCCTCGTCGAGTCCTCGGGGAATACTCGCCGAATCCTCGGCGAATGGTCGCGAGGATGTATCGATAGTTCGCGAATCCTCGGCGAATTGGCGTGGAGTACTCTCAGCCGCTGAAGGCGTCTCGGCTTTTGCAGGGGGAGGCGGGAACTTTGACGGTGAAGGCTTGTCAATTTTCTGGTGGGCAGCCCAGTTCGATACCTGAACATAATGCTGTCCTGCACCCTCATAGCGCACAATACAGCCTTCCCGTTCGATTTCAGAAAGCCATGAGCCTATGAGGCCAGGGGCATCATCATCATAGGGAAACAGTAAACTCGCGAGCATCCGCGTGTTTCCCCGGAGTCTTCCCTCATCGTCGGCGATGGTCCATAGTTCAATAAAACAAAGCCGGGCATCGCGGGTCATCCTGCCAATGCTCTCCGATTGCGGGAATTCTGGTTTTATACTTCGTATTCTTCCCATGATGCATGCTCCTTACGCGACACTGGCAACAAGCTTGGAAGTCCCGCGAGTCGTTCTTTCTTTTATTTCGTCGATCAATGCCCCAAGCTTCTCCCCGAGATCCTCAAACCGTCCATACGTCATGAGCTCATCCTGGATCGATGAAAGCCTCCTGATAAGCTCCTCCATGTCACTCCCTTCCTGAATTTCTCGTTCCTCGCTCGCTTCGCCGGGCGCCTGTTCTCGTTCTTTCGCTGTCGCGGGCTCAGGATCGTCGTAGGATCGCTTTAGAGGGGGAGGGGTACCCACCGTATCATCCATGGCCACAAACGGCCCTTGGTGGAACGAGGGGGGCGCTTCTTTGGGCTTCTTCGTCTCATGTTTCTGCCGTTCTGTCTCATCGCGAACGGAAAAGTGTACGGTCTCTGGGGAGTGCGAGACGGGGCTGCTTTCAACGAAAGCAAGCACTTCCATGGTGCCGTGCTTCGTGCTCTCCACCTTCACGAGCGAGTAGAGGATCTCCTTCGCCTGGGACTTTCGATACTCGATGGCCGCGACCGTATTGTCCCACTCAAAGCACTTGTGGAGTTCGGAGTTTTTCTTCAAGTACGCTTCCTGAACCAGATCCTTCGGCCGTACCGACGCCCCGCCGATCGTCAGGATCTCTCGCGCGATCGCCTGAGGATCCGCTTTCTTCACCAGGGGCGAGTCTTCCTTCCACTTGTACACCATGTACCACTCCTTGCCCTTATCCAGAGCCTTCGCGCCTCGCGCCAGAAGAAAGAGCGTCGTTGCGCTTTTCCTCTTCCGGTACGATCGCCTCTTCCATGATCCCCTGCCTGCCGTCCCTGCCATGCCTTGCCTTACAAAGCCATGCCCTTCCCGGCCTAGCCGCACCTAACCGAGTCATATTCCAACGAGGCATTACCCTTGAGGGGCATTGACCTCGACATGGAAACAGCCAAATTGACCGTCGCGTTCAGGGCGCCACTCGCCAACCCCAACCCCAAATCCCGCCAGATTGAACAGGTTCACAAGCTGCTCGAGACTGATCTTGTCCGCGTTGAATCTCACCCGTATCGTCGTCGCCCAGACCCTGAACTCGGGCCGGTAGCGTATGTCCGCGACCCCCATCCCGACCTTGACCGTGTCCTCCCTCATGGAAGGCTCGCCCTCGATGGGGACGAGGTCGCTCCCCTCTTCTCCCAGGACGAAGAAGGATCCCCGAAGCTCCGTCATCTTCATACCTTCGGCAAACCGTCCGCCGGCGGATACGGCCGCGGCCTTGAAGCCGATTGCGGGGAAGCCGTACTTACCATCCGGAAGCCGATAGAATGAAGCAAGATACTCCTCTTCTGGGTTCTTAGCACCTTTCGCGTTTTTCGCCTTCTTCATCTGCCGATCGAGCATTTCTTTCTTGATCTTCTCGCTCCAGGCGTGAACGATGAGAGGCGTGTCACCAATGATCCTGATCTCCGTGTACTTGAGGTTGATGGGCTTGATCTCGATTACTTCAAGACTTGCCATGGACATACTCCTTTGTTCTTTCCGTTTTCTCGATAATCCAGGAAGCGGGGATCACCCCGCGGTAGAGGTACCAGTGCGAACCGTCGGAATGCCCCGCGAGGTTGAAGGCACATAGATCGGTGGGGCTCAAGAGAAAGAGCGTTCTCGCGATAGTGTTCCAGGGCTTTATCTTTGTTCCTTCAGGCAGCTCGATCGTAAGGCGCACTTGTGTGCGGTCGCCACATTTTCCTGACAGATTCGTGGCCCAGTGTTGTGCTTCGAAGCGAGGATCATCGGTGAGCCAGAGAAAGCCTCGGAAGACTCGGGATCCGGCGCTATAGGGAAGATAGACACCACCATGCGTGATCCCTTCCTGAGCAATCCTTCGCGCGCATTCCCGATTCGTGAAATGGTACAGCTTCATGCAAAGAGCCTTGGCTCGAGCTCCTGAGTCTCTGCCTTGGAGGGGTTCTCCGAACCTTCGAGGTACGCATCGACACCTTCAAGGGTGAGCCTCATTTCATGGTGCACAGGAAGCCCGCGTCCAAGGCGTTTCTCAACGAAGCCCCGCTCGAAGAGCCTGAATACCGCCTTCTCTGCGCCAGTACTGTGAAGCGATTCTACTAGGCGCCGGACCGTCCACCATTCCAAGTCCGCCATGACCTCGAGTACCTTTCGCTGCGTGGGACCGATCGATTCAGTTTTCATCGTGTTCGCCTTCTCCTTAGAACGGGTAGTCATCGTCATTATGCGGCGCCCCGCTGGGGGTACTTGAAGCTTTCTTTTCCCGAGCCACCCAGGCTTCAACATAAAAATCCGGATACCTGTCGCCCGGCTGCTTCTTTTCATTCCTCACGAGTCTGCACTGGAGTTTCATCCCGGCGGGCAGGTTGATCCCTGAATCCGAGGAGATCTCCCCACCCGTCACCTTCTTTCCTTCCTTCTCCCTAATCCACAACGATCCAATCCTCATGCTCTCCCTCCTTCCATTAAAAAGCCCTCCTCAAGGCGTACACTCGAAGCACGACCAACAAGTTCCTCCCCGAGGAGGGAAAACACCCTGTGTCACCTTGGCGAGCTGGGCTGCCTTCAAGACATGCCCACGCTCGAATCCATGAAATCGCGAACTATTCTCACCGCGCTAAGGTCGAAGCGTTCCTTCAGCCAGGAGATCGCATTGCCGATCGCCTCCTCACGGGAATGGGCCGCATACGCAGGTCCATGTGCCCTGAAGGGCTGGAAATCACCACCGCAGCCTTTCACGGGGAGGGCATAGCGCATGCCCCATATCCAGAGACCGTTCTCGAGCTTCCGAAGCTTGACCTTTCCATACTGGAAGGGGACTTCCTCCACCGGGATCCTGGAATCGAGCGCATAGGGATCCTCGGCGTGGAGCGCCTCCTTGGGGATCCGCTCCGTCATGTCAAGCTCGAGTTGCCCTTTGCTCATGGCGCCTTGTCCTTTGAGAGCCCTTCGGTGAGGACGGCGGAATACTTCTCCAGGTCTTCCTGAATCTTGACCAGGGCGGGGATTAGCCGCTTCAAGATCAACAGGAACAACAATGCTTTATCCATGGGCTTCTCCTTGTCCTGGATCCTCGAGGACCTCGATCTCGCGCGAAAGCTCGTCGATCCTTCGCTCCACTCGTTCTTTCTTCTTGTATTCCCCGGACAGCTCTTTCTTGGCTTTCTCAAGCCTCTCCTCATCCGTCTGGGCCTCTCCCGGGTCGAAACGGGGATCGATTACTTTCTTCTGTCGGCAAACCGCCTTGATCTGTTGGATCGAGCATCCCTGGTTCGCCATAGCGGCCGCATGGCTCATGTCCTCGCCCTGGTTCACGATCGCTTCCACGAGGGAAGGCGAGCCTGCGGCCTCGACATTGCTCAACGCGACGTTGTGCTGCGCTTTGACGAGATTCTGGGCATGGTTCCTTGGGATCCGTGCATGACGATCGAGGAAGTCCTCCAAGCGGGCGCCCTTCTCCTGGGAGAGGGTCTCCATCTCGGCGATTGCTTGCCCTAGCTTTCTATTGAGTTCGTTCTGCTGCCTTTGGAGTTCGAGGATCTCTTCACGTTTCGCCTTCAAGGCTTCGTCCTCGAGGTAGGGATCCACATAGACGCCTTCCTCGATCGCGAGCTTCAGAAGGGAGTGGAAAAGCGCCCAGAAGGCGATCGAGTGTGCATTCCTTCCTGAGACGAGGTTTCGCGTATGTGCAAGGTGATGGGTGAACTCGTGGAGGGCGGTATACATGAGAGCGTTGTCGTTCGTGAAATTTTTGTTGTGAAGGACGATCGAGGCGAGGGCGGGCTTGTAGAGGCCGTTCACTCGGCAGGAGGCTTTGCCTGAAAACACGAGGGTGAAGTCCGGGCAGGGAACCTTCAAAGAAAGGAGCTTCTCCTTCACCTGATCCTGGTTCATACGGTTGCCTCCGCAGGCGTCGTATCGCGGGCACTTTCATCGTCAGGATTCTCGTCTTCAGTCGCCTCATCTTCAGTGGCGTCATCGTTGGCATCATCTTTCTCGCCGGGGGCGCCCCGCGGGTCGATATCATCTGCGGTCAGGCCGTAGGCTCCGGCGATCTTCTCGAGGAGCGGGGCGGCATCAATGCCTGCGGCTGTCGCGCCTTCGATGAGCGCCCTGTCGATCCCCCTGTTGTACTGATTCACCTTGCTGTGGATACCGAAGGCGAAAACGAGAAGAAGCCGCTCAAGGCTCCCGCGGTTGAGCGTCTCCAGGTGGTTTTTTAGGAAGGTGTTGTTATAGTCCGGATCTGCCCACCCTTCGAGCTTCGCGATCCGTTTCATCCCCTCGAAGCCGAGATTCTTCCAGACCTGCAGGAGCGAGGATCGAAGCAGGGGAAGGGAGAGCCCCTCGACGTCATTGAACCGCTCGAGGATCCCTTCATAGAGGGAGAGGGCATACTCGTTCCGGGCCTTCTCGATCTGCTTCTCCTTAGTACGCTCTTCCTTCTTCTGTGCCTGCGTCTTTACATACGCCCGTTTCTTCCCCCAGGTGAGCCTCCCAGGCTTGTTCCCGCCGACCACGAGGACGCGGACCGCTCCTTCGTCGCTCTTCTTGCATTCGGTCCATTCGTGCGGGGCGAGCGCGATGGCCTCGCGTTCTTCGGAATACCCATCGAGGACTTCGAGGTGCTCGATCCCCTCAAGGGCTGCCTGCTTCTTCGCGATGAAGGCGTTCTCTTTTGCCTCGAAGCAGGTCTTGTCCGCACAGCAGTCCTTCTTGCCAAGTTCCGCGAAGAGCTGTGGTTCGGCGCCGGTCCGTTTCGAGCAGGAAGAACATGGCCCCGCGGCAGGAAGAAGGTCGGCATCATGAAGCTTCCAGGCTGCTCGGGAAAGTTCCATGAGGATCTCGTGCCTGATCTGTTCGTCAAAGTCCTTGATCGACACCAGCCATGGACGGTCCAGAATCTTGAGCGCCTCATGCTGCTGCTTAGGAGGCAGCCGCGCGATGAGATTCGCATGCCCTGCGGAAATCTTCCCGCCGGCAAGCAGGGAACGGGCTGCAGGAATGAGCTTTCGAAGCTTGAGCCGTTGATAGACATACACGGCGGACCGGCCTGTTTCTTTCGCGATGAATTCGATCTCGTAATGTCCTTCTTCGATGAGCCTATGGAAGCCTTCGGCCTCATCGAGCGGATGGATGTCTTCCCGCTGCAGATTCTCGATGAGCTGGATATGGAGTGCGGCCGCGTTATCGAGGTCCCGGACTATGCAGGGGAGCGTGGGCACTCCTGCGAGGGAAGACGCTCGCCACCGGCGCTCGCCTGCAACCAGTTCGAAGTGATCGCCTGCGGGGCGGACAATCGCCGGCTGCTGGACGCCGATCGAGCGGATGCTGTCGGCGAGCTGCTCGAGCTTCTCCTTGTCGAACCCGCCGACGTTTCGGTTCTTCGGGGAGGGAACGATCTTCTCGAGCGGGATATGCTGGATCTTTTCATTCATCGAGGTAGCCGGTGCTTCTCTATTCATAGCGCTTTCAACTCCCTAGTCTCGAAGTGCCCCACAAGACGGGGCTCGTTTTTCATCATCAGGCGGACGTACCGTGAGGCGTAGCTGTTGTTCAGTTTGAACACCTCCTGGCCATGGTCCGTGGGGATCTCGCTATCGCGGAGATCCTCAAAGAGGGCGGCTATGCCTCGCCTGCCTCCTGAAGCAGCGTCATCGAGGGCGAGGCGTACAAGGATCCTATAGACATGAGGATTCTTCTTATGGAACTCGGCGAACCGCGCATTGATCGTCGCCCCGCAGGTGGGAACGCCTTCGAAGAGCTCAAGCTGCCGCTCAGGCTCGAAGAGCACCTCAAGGACTGCCTCCCCCGAGATATCGTTCATAGGAGGAATCCTTGCCTGCCGTTTTTCTTCTTCACTGGCCAGGAACTCGCTCGTAGAGATCCAGGTTCTTCCCACCCGGACATGACCCGTCTGTGCCTTGAAGAAGGTCTTTATTCGTTCCAAAAGGGGAATACGCATGCTCACCACCATCCTGCGGGACGGGCGCCGGGTTCGGAAGGACGCGTTTCCGGCACCTCGTGCGCGATGGTGTGGCCCTTGTAGGGGCGCCCCGTATCGAGGCAGGATCGTGCTTCCTGCATCGCTTCAGGCGTACTCGCGCCCAGTTCGTTGTAGATCCGGGTGAGCCCCGTGATCTTTCTCCCATCAATCACTACGGTCATTTCAAATGGTCCTAAAAAGAGCCTCGTGCCCTGGCACGGGGTAAGGAGGTTTTTGAGAACCCCCGCTCCAGGGTTTGAGGCAAGGTGACGATTTCTATATGCACCCCCGGCGTTTCTTCCGGGAGGGCATAGCGCTTTACTGACTGGGTGCGTATCACCTGCGTCTCATCGAGCCAGGTACTTGCCCGGGAGAGCGTCCGGCTGGTTGTCTCCTCGAGGGAAGCGATGAAAGAGGCATGCTCGCGTATGAACCTGACTGAGTCCTTCTTCGGACGGTTGAACAGGAACTGCAGGTTCAATTCGAGGGCACCGGCAAATGGGGTACGTTTCATGCGCGAGACGGCAGAAACGATTCGGCTCCCATAGGATGCTGAAAGGGGATCCCCCTGGACGAAGAAGGACATCGCGCTCGCCCCTCCTGGAGAAGCGAGCGGGGCGGCGTAGATGCCGTCCTTCAGGGTGAAGAAGCCCGCTTCGGCCGGGGAGACGCTCATTCCTCGAATCCTGCCCGGAATGCTTCCGGAATGTCGAAGCCTTCGTTATAGAGACTCTTCCAGCATTCATCGCCGCATCCGGTGATAAGCTCTCTTCCATGGCCAAGGACGAAGGAGTACTCCTGCAGCAGCTCGTACCAGTCGATCCAGGATAAGGAATCATTGTTCTTACCATCGAAGCTTTGAAGCTTTTCTTCGAGGCGTTCGAGCCGGTCCCATTCGGCGGCGATGAGTGCGCCAGCCTTCTCAAGCTCGCGCTTCCGTCCCGCAAGGAAAGCTCCCGTCCCCGGCTTCCACCATGATGAGTCCCAGGACGCGGGGAAGAGTACTCCGCCACGGAAGTCCTGGAAGAGCATGGTCACGCCCTCTTGCTCCGGGTACGCATAGGCCGCGGCAGCTTGGGTAAGCTCCCCGTTCCGGTGTGCATCATCATGGTCGGGCAGGAATCCTTCGTCCTGGATCTGACGGATCCGCTCGGCGGTAATCGCGAGTACTCCCGTTGTTGGCTTCATGGGTGCTTCCTCCTCTTTTCGATCGATTCGAGCATGAAAAGCGCTGTGGCGCAGAGCTTCACGAGCTGCTCCGCGGTGAGATCCCTTTCTTCCTCGGCGAAGACTTCGGTAAAGGCAGCCTTGAGCAGGTGGAACCATGTCATGGATCCCTCGTGCATTCGGTCAGTGCATTGGGTTCGGGCGATCATCGCCTCAACGATCGCCTCGCTCCGGCTCAAGTCCTTTGGCCGCATGCGGAACTGCTGAAGCCCCACGTTCTTCTCTAGGAGCTCCGCCTCTTTTGACACCTCCACGAAGAGGGACGCCCTAAGCGCTGCTTTCTTTTCCTTCGTCACCGGAGCGCCTCCGCGAAGGCGAGGGCGGAGGCCCGGTCGGCGAAGGTCTGCCCCTGGATTGCCCCGCCTTGCATGAAGGTGACGAGGGTGGAACCATCGGGGCAGGGCATATGGACTGCCTGCAGGGTGATAGCTTCAAAGCTGGCTTCCTGGCGCTTAAGGGAGCATTTCCCAAGGGAGGTGAGGGCGAGCGACAGAAGAAGGGCGAACATGAGATCGGCGATGAACTCGCGATTCTTCCTGAGCCAGAGGCTAAGGTCCCGTAGCCGCCACTGCGTCCTTGTCATGGGGCGCTCCGTTCTGTTGTGGCTGCCTTTCGCCGCTGCCGGTTTCTCTGTTTGACGCCCATGGCGAGATCGGGACGGACCCGGGCGCCAGAAGTGTCGGTATGGGAGGAGAGCCAATCGACGATGTGCTGGCGGTCTATTTTGATCGGACGGACCCTGCTTTCGATGCTGAGAGCGCCTGTAGAGATTAGTTCCCTTAAGAAGCGATCGCTGATACCGCAGTCCTTGCTTAGTACGGAGAGGAGTGCAGGGCCTTGGTCCACGGGGAGGGGAGAGAGGGGGCCGGTGAGCTTCTCAAGTTCAATCCGGGGAAGGAGGATCCTGGTACCGATCCTTGCGGCCGCGAGCTGGCCTGAACGGATTCTCTTCCAAACCGTCCTGGGGTTATAGCCCCAAATCTTGGCGGCTTCCTCGACGGAGAAAGAAATCCTGTTTCGATACGCTTGCTCTTGTGACAACCCGTTCAGCATCGATTACCTCCAGCGTATCGGAGCGAAGGGAGTTGAACCCTCTTCACCGGTCAAGGCCGGATCCACACGCGCCATGGACGTGCTCCCCGGTCTCTACGCTCCCTAGGAACCGCCGGGGGGATAGGGCCCGGCGGCATGTTCAGCCTCAACAAACGTGTCTACCCCGGCCTCATACAGGCCGGAACAGGAGCGGAGGGGTTCGAACCCTCGCGAAACACCGAAGCTCTCCCATCTGAGCTACGCTCCTCCCTCCAGACTTAGGCGGTCCGGATCACTTGAAAGAACCTTGCGGGGAATCCCCGCTTGGCCGGACGGTACTGCACGTGGCAGCCCGATCCGCGGCGATCACTCCCTGAGAGAGGATCGCGATACTGTTCCCGCGTTCAGGCGGGAAGATGAAATGCGCGCCCCGCAAAGAGGGGCGAAGCGCGCTATGGCCGCTGATGCACTGCTGTTTGCTTGCCGTCGTTAGGCTGGCGCGTCCTGGTCGCGCGGCAGGCCGTGCATACGGTCTCTGATGTCGTAGCTCAAGCGGGTGGCTATGCGCCGGTGAGCCCTACCCCCATAAGGGCTGCCAGCGTGGCTATCGTAGCGTGAAGGGGAAGGTCCGCTTTGGTCGAAAATAGAGCGAGCAAAGGGGCTGATGGCGCCAACGTGAGCATAGGAACGGAGCTGCTCGAAATAGCGAGCGGACGCGCTGGTGCCGGGACGGAGAGTGCCTCTGCCGGCGATACGAGGACAGCGGGCAGGGCGCTTTCGATCAAGGCAAGCGGCGCCATGCCAGGGCCAGCCGTTGATGGCATGGCGGCAAGCATGAACAACAGTGCGGTCGCCATCAGACAGAAGGCGAGAAGCTTCTTCACTTCCGATACCTCCAAAAGGGGATATGTTCAGCGCCAACGGCGCTTTATTCGATGTGGAGCGGGACATCAGTTCTTTTCCTGAGCAGGGCGAATGATGAGAAGGTATCTTCCGGTGGGCTCTGGCTTGTTGCGGGGCGCCTCAATGTAGGTTTCTTCGGTGATACCCACGACGTGATGGCCGAGGGTTGAAATCATCGTGACAAGCTTGACGATCTCTTCGTTTTCCATCAGAAACCTCCTTGAAATGCCTTGAGATTGAGTGCCGGGGCTGCATCCAAATTGCGTTATGGTTGTCCTGCAGCCCCTTCCTCGTTTATCTCAATGCATCCTCCTTTTATGATGAATGCCTGATATAACCACTCAGGCGCAGTGAAATGCTTTCTGAAATCTTTATGTCTATCTGGCGGGAGAGTAATTCGTCGGGGTGGGGGGTAGTGATCACTACAGCTTCGAGGCCACTTTCAGAAAGGATGGTTGCGATCGCCGAGTAGAGGGCTCGGGCAGCTTCTTTCGAGTCAGCAGAAGCCTTTTTATAAAGCTCTAATGACCTACAGATCGAATCGCAGTTAATATTCTTTTTCATCGAATGCCTCCGAGTATTTCACCTGTTCAGAGGAGTGCCGCTTATTCGCTTCTATGATTCGCGCGGGAACCTTGATATTGGGGTTGTACTTCGCTAGGTATTCACCGAGATGGAGGTCATCAACCAAGCACCACTCTTCGACAGTGGGCACGGACCAGACCTTTTTCCCTGAGCACCAGCCATCAGGCTTTCCCCCGCGGGGTTGCATTGCAGGGCAATTTTTTATAGTTGAGTAGGAGATTCCGCCCTTGGTTTTGCCATATTTCCTGCCATGAGCTTGTTCAAGGGTATAAAGGCGTTGACCAGTACCATCGAGCACGGCATCAAGCTTGTTATTCATGCTTGCAAGCTGCGGGAGATAAATTGGGATACTGACTGGTGGCTCGGTACCAGGAGAAGCAAATTCATCAGGTTGGCTTTTCATGATTGGCTCCGGAGTAAGGTTTCTTCTTTTTCTATATGGGTTTCTTTGGCTTCGAGGGCTGACATTTCTTCTAGTATTAGCTTTCTAATCCATTGGCCTTGCACTAATGTTCTAGCCTTGGCAAAACATATGAACCGGCTTCTTTCGTTCCCTTCAAAAGGAATTTTTACTGACAGATCGTTGATATCTCGTCTTCGTTGCATTTTTGCCACACTCATAATATATTAATGTGGCTAAACTGCCATAATGTCAATAGAAAAAAGAGGCAATATTGCCACTTTTTGACGATAATTTAGGTATGGAAAACTTTTGGTCCCGTATTAGGCAGAAGATCGAGTCTGAAAATACTACTATGGACTGGGTATCACAAAAGATAGGAGTACGATCAGATTCTTTTAGAAGATGGTCATCAAGAAAAACAATACCACCCGCTGATGCAGCAGTAGGTATTGCGACAGCCTTGAATACAACTGTTGAGTACTTTGTAACTGGAGTGGAGCCAATCATCTTATCCGCATCCGAAGCGGAGTTTTATGCAAAAGCTCGACGGTGGCGTCAAGCGGTTAATGATCTTGACGTTATTTCACCAAATATGTCTAGATATTTCTGCGATACGATTCATGCACTAGCGATTGAAGATACAGAACTTGTGAAAAACGGGTCGGAAGCCTAAGCCCGGGCTGCAAAAATATTATCCTATTCCATGCTTAACTAAGAAAACTATATAAACTGCCGTCGCAGTAACATCGGGCATAAAACATCAGACGGTTTATTCTTTTCTGACAGTATTGGGGACAACTATAGCGAGACTAAAAAAGAAAGATGAAGATAAGAAAATTGATGAATTCACGACTTTCGTCTTACTTAATATGAAAGAATTTTGTGAACTCTATTGGAAAAACCTACATAGGCTAGGCCCAAAGCTAAGGACGACTTCAAAAACTAGATAAAGTGATCCATAATTTCTTGAGGAGTAGTAGTCGTGGCAAGAGAGAGCGTTATGTTTTAAGCCATAACTCTCCTTTAGAAAAGGCGCTTCTTGCTTGATGTCGTTGGAATAATTTCGATTGTGAGTACTAATCTTGGGAATTGATCGGCAGTCGAAAAACTAACATCTTGAAAGCTCCTTGAGACTATCCGTGTTGCCTAGTATGTTCTTTCTTTCAATTTTGGTTCTGATAGAGGGAGGCAGGTACGTTTTTCAAGAGTGGTGATCAAAATAGAGATCTTGCTTGTAAGGATCTCCAGGAACGTTTTAACAGAAGGTTCCCTGGCTTGCTCTTGATCTGGGACGAGCCAAATAGGAATACTGGCCAAGGGTGGCAAAAATTCACACTGAAGAATGCAGCATCAAACCAGAAAATTCGTCTCGTTTTCGTTGCAGATGAAGCTTTCGAATATGACGAGATGGGATCTTTCTTGGTCAAGTTCGAGGATCACATCGAGGAGTTCGCGAAAAAGAGTGCTGAAGACCTCCGGTTTAGGGCAGGGCGATTTGAAGTGAAATAGAAGAGAGGTTATTAGCTTTATTAACTAATATGCTCATCTTCTTTGGTTTATTACCTCTACTTATTAGTTCGTTGCTGGTATTTTTTTTGGAACGTACTCTCTTGCTTTCATTCTTGGTGCCGTGTCGGGGGGGCGCAGCCTTTGGATTTTAAAACCAGCCCTCGGGAAGCAACTAGCTGCTAACAAGGAAGTAATCAGAGATTTAGAAGTTAGTCAACGAATGTCGAAGTGAGCTCAATAGCATAAAGTTATTCAGTGGAAGTATTGTCGGTAAGCTTGCCCGAATTCTACAAGAAATCGCTCGAATTGTAGAAGAAGGTGAACGAACTCTATAAGCAATTGTACTTGTAAAAGAATCCTTCATGAAAATAGGTAACTATAGTAATAAAGTACCTTAAAATTCTGTAATGCATCTTTATTATACATTGCCATATTTTCATCATCAATAAACATTTTTCTTCTTTGTACCAGGGCACTGTTATACGATTTTATACTATTTTAATTGACAGGTAACATTTTCAGATTTATAGTCGAATTTGGTATTTTTTAAGGAGGAGCTCATGCAAAAAAAGGTGAAAGGTATTGCATGGCTGTTGGGGCTTGTTCTTGTGGGACTGATTTCGGGAGGGGCGAATCTCGCACTCTTTATTCCCGGAGTTGGTGTCGGCGTCTTTATCGGCAGCACCTACTTTAGCGTAGCCGCATTAGCATGCGGTGCTGCTGGTCCTGCAGGATGGTTCCTTCTTGGAATGATTACATCCTGGGGGCTGTAAGCTAAAGGCAGCGGAGATCCCAAATCCGCTGCCTTTAGTAAATTACCTCAAAATCCTAGAAAATGAAGAATCGAACCTTCTTCTTGGGCTTATTAGCAATTTGTATTTTATATTGGACTCTATTATATATCGTTAATCAGGTATTAATTCCTTCCAGGGTATTGCAGCTTGGTGGAAAATTAACCGAAAAAAATGCTTTTGGTATTTTGTTCAGCAACATATTAGTAAGTATATTGCTCGCATCTGGGATTTATACATATGGCCTTTCAACTTTATTAGTTTCTGTTACTAATTCAGTGATATTCTTCTCATATGTTCTTCCGTATATTAGTTTGTACTCTTTTATTGATAAAGGGGTATGGATTGTTTTTTTTAGTGAGCTAACCGCATATTGTCTTATGACTGCAGTTGGATTTTCAAGCGTTATGAATAAGATATTCCGTCGTAAAACACACCTGGAGATGGAACTCATGTTTACTTCAGTACTCGCATTAATGTTGCTCATTATTGGAGCATTTGTTGAGTCTTCACTTCTAAAAAGCATAAATTCATATATAAGAATATTATGAAAAGGTATGTTTTCATCGCTGTATCACTTCTAGTATGTGCTGGTCTCCAAACGTTGTTGATTCAGGATAATAATACCATTTTAGGTGTGGCTTCTTTACCTGGATTGGCTTTTCTGGTCTCTCGTACAATGACCTTCGTAATGTTTTTCTTACAAGTAGTGACATATTTAATATTAGTAATAATATATAAAAAGGTATTCTTCCTACTTACATTTGAGGCAGAAAAGGATTCTCGTCTTTTTATTTCTGTGGTTGCTAGTTCATTTTGGATTTTTAGTGGGCTGATAGCGGTTTTATTGATATATTATAAAAATAATCCACAATCTTATTCGTTATTTGCTTTTGGAAGTCAATTGGATGGACGGAGAGCACCTATTACCTTAGTAATGATAGTAATTACAGTGCTCCAAGCAATTTATGTAAGTCTTGTCTATCATATGAAAAAAAAGAGCTATGAAAATTTCATTAGCGACACAATAAAGCTTATTTGTATAATGGAGTGTGTTCAGTTGCCGGGCTTGATCAAGTATTTCAGGAGCTAAAGATGATTATTGATGTGCAAAATATAGTAAAAACAATTGGTGAAAAAACAATCCTTAACAATGTATCTGTGTCATGCAAAGAAAAATCAATTTATGGGCTCTTGGGATCCAACGGAGCCGGGAAAACGAGCTTAATTAGGGTAATGAATGGTTTATTTCGTATTGAAAGCGGATATGTAAGTATACTTGGCATTAATCCAATGAAAGAAAAAGAAAAGATACACAAACTCGCAGGGGTATCTACAGAAGAAACTATGCTTCGACCTCATCTTACGGTTGATCAGAATCTAGCGTTTTATGCTGGTTTTTATCCCAACACTCTTTCAAAAAACGAGCTAAGCGAACTAATGGATCAACTATACATTTCTGAATATAAGAAAACAAAATATTCCGCTTTGTCCTCAGGGAATAAGAAAAAAGTAGATCTAGTGCGCTCAATTATCCACAGACCAATTCTCGTTTTTTGGGATGAACCTTTTGCAAATTTAGATCCGGAAGGCGCCGAGAGTGTAATTCGGCTTATAAAAATCTTAAATTCCCAAAATGGGGTAACTTTTTTTATTAGTTCACATGATCTAGTATTTTGCCAAGCTTTCTGCTCTCATATCGGTTTTCTTTTTAAATCAAAAATTGTATGCGAAGATACTATCCAAAACATATATGAAAGATACAGCTGTGATAACCTTGGTGACGCTTATTTTAAAGCACGAGGGAAAATAATATGAATTCAAGATTATTCTTAATTAAAAGTGACCTTAGGTATATCTTTGCTGATAAAAAGAATGCAAGTGCACTTATTGCAATACCTTTATTGCTGATAATAATGAATATCGCAGTCTATTCAATAACCTTTGGTAATTTAATTGATGTGGTAGCGCTTACAAATCAGAGCAGATTTTGGGCGGTGACTCTTGCTAGATACCAAGGTACTGTTAATCCGGCATATTTAGTGATTTTTAATAATGTGTTACCTTTATATTATTTACTTTTACAGTTAGCTTTTCCATTTATCATTGGAATTAGCCTTATTATTGAGGAAAAAGAACAGGGTACTTTGGAAACACTTGTTTGTATGCCAATGAGCATAAGATCAATTTTTATAACAAAATTAGGAGAAATAGTATTACCTTCCGTTGTTATTGCATGGGTATTAGGGATACTCGAATTGAGTCTTGCGATTGCTTTTGTAGGTATTAGTGGAGTAGCTATTCTGGAATGGACTATTGCGGTGATTTTTGTCTCGCCAGCTATGATATTTGCTGCATCGAGTTTGGTTTTATATTTTTCATCAATCTCAAAAGATACTCGTGAAGCTTACCAGTATTCGTTAATTATCGCATTTGGAGTATTATTCGGCTTAACCATTGCAATCTACATGGCCATTGATATTGTGAATTCAATTGTCTTAGTCATTATAGGAATAGTAATGTATATTCTCGCTTTGTGCATGTTGACTTACATAAATAAAGCAATTGATGCAGAAAGACTCTTGTTTAATATTAAAAGACCCAAAATATCAAAAAACTAATACTATTTTATTGCTTTTCTTCGGATAAGGTAATAAGTAAAGGGGCTGTACTAGATAAAAGTCTAGATTGAGCACCATTTTCTAAGAATTTTAAGTTGATTCTTTGGTGTTCCGTAGTTGAATCGGAACTCACATTCTTTCAGAAACAGATAGAAATATTTCTTGTCTATTCCATTGTACTTTCTTAATACTCTTTTAGCTTGGTTCCAAAAGTTTTCTATTCCGTTGATGTGATTCTTTTCATCAACAAATATATCTGAATGATTTATTCGGAGATGATGGAATTCACTAACGTCCAACGCATCGTAACTATGATAGGCATCAGTATAGACAACGCTATCGGGCTTGATTTTACGGGCAATTTCGTTCATTAGGGTCTTTGTCTTGGTATTCTCCACAACAACGGTGAAAACCTTGCCATGGCGCTTTAGCATGCCAAAGACGACTACTTTCCCAGCAGCGCCTCGGCCTCGTTTACCTTTGCGAACTCCACCGAAGTAGCTTTCATCGATTTCTACTTCACCATTGAATACTTCAGCTGCTTCCTGGGCTACATGAAAGGCTATAACTTGACGAATTTTCCGATAGAAAAGAGCTGCAGAATTAGAATGAATTTCTAGTATATTTGCAGCAGATCTAGCAGTTACTTCTAGCACAAAGAATTCGAGGAGTCTTTCTTGTGTTCTTTTCATTAACCTGCAATGACTTATGATCACTTTTTAAGTATAACATCTTATTTTATCTAGTACAGCCCCTAAGTAAAAATATTAGTTAATGAGGGCTGTAGTAAATAAATATTACCTTGATATGCTTGAGAAGTTACTAATTCTCCGGTCGCGAAAACCACTTCACAATTACTGCTTTTAGGTGATGGCTTTAACCTCTCCCCAGAATTTATTGAAAGCACCTTGTTGATCTGATAGTTGCTTCAACCGTTCTACAAGGTGAGGCCGATCATAGAGAGCCGTCATGGCATCCGACCTGTGTCCGACTACCTCCTGGAGTACCTGCTCTGAAAGCAGCATCCTCATGCGTGTATTGTAGGTGTACCGCATTGCATGAGGAGTAAGCCGCCTCCCTTTTAAAGGAATCTTCGCTTGTTTGAGCCCTCCGGCCCAGCGTCTCCCAAGATTCTCTTTCCGAACCGGTTGGCCTCGATGGAGGAAGAGTAGTCCTTCCTTGTGCTTGATACTGGTTAGGTACATATCAAGTATTCGCATGGTTTTATCCGATAAAACGACAACACGGACGCGAAGATCTTCTTTGTTAGCCTTCTTCAGTCCTGCGATCTCATTATTTCTGTTCAAGGCTCTATCAACTATAAGGCCATAGGTCATAGCTCCATCCGGTTGTCGAGTACGGATTATTTGATCTGCCGAGACCGCGCGAAGTTCTCCGGATCGAAGCCCCGCCGACACTCCGAGACAACACATAGCGCCGAAAAGCAACCCAGTATTCAAGTCGCGGCCATCCTCGAGCTGCCATATTTTCTTGAGCTTATCCGGATCTTCCGGAAAGAGCTTAATCAGTTCCTCATTCGTAAGGGTGTCCTGGTGACGAGATAGCCTATTGAATCGCTCAAACTCAGGGACTTGTAGGATCAATCTTGCCCGTTTCGCTTCCCTTAGGGATATCGTCATTGTCTCTATAAGAGAATTCCTGGTTGAGTTGGAGATAGGAACTGGATCAGGGACACGGGTGCCTTCTTTGTGTTTCGGGATCCTCTCAAGATCAACAAGCCAATCCGTGAAATCATCGGGGAATCCCGGTTCTGCAAACGTAGCCCAAGAGCATTCGCCCCATTTTGGAATGAGGTAGTTTTTTAGTCGACTGCGATGCCCTGTTCTAGTGTCTTCACTGATTGGTTCCCCATCGGTGAGCGCTTTCCTCTTGAGATGCTGCGAATCAGGAAGATAGAGAGTGTCTGCGAAAGCCTTGAATGTACGTGGTGCTCCATAGGGGGCAAAGCTTGCCGGCGGGCTAGATAGGGCAGGGATGAGCCCTGGCATTACTAGAGGGGCATCTAGCTGGTCGATGTAGTCTTGCGCTTCTCTCTTCAGGAGGGGGGCGCTGCCATTAGGTCCGGCGGCCTTTTTGATCCTTACGCCATCTTCCCCCCAGTACCAGTAGTACCAGCGGCGAACTATTTTACCGTCCTTTCCGGTCCGATCGCGTGAAAAAAGGTGGTACTTGGTCCCCATGGCTATCTCCCTTAAAAGCGTTATGCGCGCGAGCTGGAGGCATAAAAAATACGATGTACTCCATTTGTACCCCGCGAGCCTCATTTTTGCCTATAATAGGGCTGTTTTTTGAGCTTTGCAACATGTGGCGTATAACGTTATTTATTTTCGTTAAGTTGTTGTAGGACAATAAAAAAGCCACTCTTTCGAGTGGCTTATCATAAAATCGGGCTGAGAGGATTTGAACCTCCGACATCTTGGTCCCGAACCAAGCGCGCTAGCCCCTGCGCTACAGCCCGTAATAAAAAAACCCGTCAGTTTGATTGACGGGTTGGATCGCCCCAAGAGGCGAATCGGGAGCGACGGGTATCGAACCCGCGATCTCCGGCTTGACAGGCCAGCGCGATAACCAGCTTCGCTACGCCCCCGTGTCATTGCTGACGAAGACGAAATATATATGGATTGAACCCTAATGTCAATAGGAAACGATTATCGCTCCCGATTTTTCATCGATGTCTTTGCCCTTGCCGGCGGCCTTGGCCGAGGGTATCGGACGATGGTCCAGGATGTCGGCTAAACGCGTTTGGGGCTTTCCCGCCGGGCGCTTTTCCCTCGGGGCGCCTGGCGCGGCAAGGCCGGCTGGCTGAGGCATGCGGACGAGATCCCCGCTCGCGAAGCCAAAGCTTAGGGGCGAATAGCGCGCGAGGCTGTAGCCCTCTGCCGAGCAGGCATAGCGGCCTGCCTTGAAGTTAGGCAGGGGGAACTCTTCGGAAACGATGCGCAGCAGAGCTGGAGATTCCGGCGGCTTTTTCGCCTGGAGGGGCATCCTGGGCAAGGTCGACAATAGATATGAGAAAACCAGTTTGTCCTTGGAGAGCCCCGCTTCGTCGGACAGCGTCTTGAGCCATGTCGGAGCGCTCTCCGTTCCGATGGTGAAATGGCACCAGGGATATTTGTCGCGCCTTTTGGGCATGACGACGTCGGAGAGGTTTTTGGACGAGGCTCCCGTGGGGAGTTCCTCGCCTGGCGAGGAAAGGCTGCGGAAAATGCCGGGCATAGGGCAGGAATGGCTGTGAGGACAGGGCGCTACAGGGAAAGCCCCAAAGGCCGACAGGGCGGCGCGGACCGAGCTGATGAAGGAGCCGGAACGCGGGTCGCCCGGTTCCATGAGGAAGATCGAGCCCGAATCCTTCAGGTATCCCAGGAGCTGGCGGGCCGTGAGGAGGGCGCGCATGCCGAGCGGTGTCTTGCTCTTCCAGAAAAACTCGTTGAAGACATTGGCGGCGGTGAGCAGGTCAGCCTTTTCCGGCAGAAAGGACCCAAACTGCTGTCTCAGGGGTATGATTTTCCAGGGGGGCAGGGCGCTGGAAAGCCTGACGCCGAGACTCTCGAAAATTGTCTGGCCGACCTTGAGAATGTGTTCCGTCTTATCCAGGCAGTAAATTGTGAGTTGTTTTTTCCGCAGGTCGGGGCGGGCGATATAGAGAGCTATCGGTAGGGTCATCGGCCCCGAGCCGATATCGACGATTGTCGCTCCGTCGTCCAGTTCGAGCGGAAGGCCGGAAAAGATCGATGAGAGGCGGATGATGTTCCAGGGAAGGAAATAGCGCACGTATGCCGAATAATAGGCAGGCGAGCTCAAATACTCAGCCGTGCGGTGTTCGCGTTCGGAGGTGAGGTCTTCCCAAAGCGATCTGATGGTGTGACCTAGTTCCACCCTGTGTTTTTGCGTAAGCGGGACGGTCTCGTCGAATATGGCGGGCAGGGCGGCCAGGGCTTTTACGCAGTCGCTCTCTATCCTGAGGGACTGGATCACCATCGAGGAAAGCGGCTGGATCTCCGGCTTTTGCGTTGACCGGGGTTTTTCGAAACGGCGGGGCGATCCGCCCGGACGTCGATCGCCTTTATATGCGTGTTCTTTCACGAGGGGAGTATAGCAGAAAAGACGGCATGTATCGAGAGTAGAGGAGGAACCGTAGGTTCCCCCTCCTCGGTTAAAAAACGCGAACTGCCTTTCTCACCAATCGAAGCTGAGGATCACTTTGCCCGACTGCCCCGAGAGCATGGCGTCGAAGCCCTTTTCGAAGTCGTCGAAGGAATAGCGATGCGTGATCACGGGGCTGATATCGAGGCCTGAAAGAAGCATGGCCTGCATCTTGTACCAGGTCTCGAAAATTTCGCGGCCGTAGATCCCTTTGAGGAAGAGGCCTTTGAATATGACGCGGCTCCAGTCGATGCCGGCCCCGTCGGGGAGAAGGCCTAAAAGAGCCATCCTGCCGCCGTTGTACATGTTCTCTATCATCTGTTCCAAGGCTTTGGGGTTTCCCGACATTTCGAGGCCGATATCGAAGCCGCCGACCATGCCCAGCTCCTGCTGCACCGCCTTGAGGGATTCCTTCGCGGTATTCACGGTTCGGGTGGCGCCCAATTTCTTAGCGAGATCGAGTCGCCAGTCGTTCACGTCGGTGATGACGACATTCCGCGCGCCGACATGCTTGGAAATGGCGGCAGCCATGCAGCCGATGGGGCCGGCGCCGGTGATGAGCACGTCCTCGCCGATCATATCGAAGGAGAGGGCGGTATGGGTGGCGTTGCCGTAGGGATCGAAAATGGCGGCAATATCGTCGGAAATGGAATCGTGGACATGCCATGCGTTGGAGGCCGGCACGGATACGTATTCGGCGAAACAGCCGTTCCTGTTGACGCCAATGCCGATGGTGTTGGGACAGAGGTGGCGCTTGCCGGCCCTGCACGCCCTGCAGACGCCGCAGACGATATGACCTTCCGCCGAGACTCTCTCGCCGATTTTGTACCCGGCTACGGAACGTCCCATCTCGACGATTTCGCCCACGAATTCGTGGCCGACAGTTTGCCCGATGCCGATGGTGCGCTGGGACCAGGCGTCCCATTTCCAGATGTGGACGTCGGTGCCGCAGATAGCCGTTTTCTTGACGCGAACCAGAAGATCGTTGTCGCCGATCTCGGGCATGGGCACTTCCTGCATCCACAGTCCGGGTTCGGCCTTGCTTTTCACGAGAGCCTTCATTGCGCGCTCCTTTAGGATCAATTATATATCAATGCACTGGATTCGTGCATAAAAAATGCCTGAAGTCCGCCTACAGAAGAAAGAAAAGCGCGGCGCCGCTCACCGCCACGACGGCGCCCGCGACTTCCATGGCCTGCACTTTTTGTTTGAGGATGAAAATCGTGGGCGGGATGATGAGCACTGGCGTGAGCGCCATCAGGGTGCTGGCCGTGCCCGCTTCGGTATTCTGAAGGGCGAAAAGCGAGAAGGTGACGCCCAGGAAAGGACCGAAAATAGCGCCGATGCCCAGGTTCTTCAGGAAAGTCCTTTCCTTCGGCGTGACTTTGAAAACCTGCACCGCGTGGCCGGTAAGCAAGGCTTGAAGCCCAAACCCCAGAATCGCGGTCATCACTCTGATCTGCGTGCCGGCGATGGCGTTGCTGTCGCCGAGGCCGACTTTTGAGAAGATCAGGCCAGCGGCCTGGAAAACGGCCGAAAGCAGGGCGTAGACATAACCTTTTTTAGATGCCAAGAACGGCTTGCCTTCGCTTTTTTGTTTTCTCTGTCTCGATAAAACCACCATGAGGATGCCGCCCACGACAATGGCCATTCCGAGAAGCCGGAGCGGCTTCATTCTTTCGCCCAGGAAGACGAAGGCGAACAGGGCGGTGAAAAGCGGCGTCAGGGCCTGGAATACGACGCTTATGCGCGATCCGATGAGTATGTAGGCATTGAAGAGGAAATAGTCCGAAACCAGGAAGCCTATGACGCCCGAAAGACATAGGTAGAGCCATGTCCTGGGCGAAGCGCTAAAGGGAAGGGGCTGGCCGTTAAGGATGGTTCCCGCCAGGGCGAGGAGAAAAAAAGCGAAAACGACTTTCCAGAAGTTGACGGCGAGGGCGCCGAATTTCCTGGACGCGTTTTCAAAGAATATGGCGGAGATGGACCAGCAGAAAGCCGTCCCGAAGGCCGCCAAGGCGCCTAACTTTTCCATCGGGCTGAGTATACCGATATCGGCAGGCTTGTGCCATCGGGTGCTCCGAGCCGGGTACTCCGGCCCTAAAAGGGGGAACCGCTGGGCAAGCCGGAAAGCCTGTTTCGGAAAAAATTTGACTAACCGCGAATATAATCATACAGTAAACATAGAATAAGGAGGGAGAAACAATGGCGATAATAACCATAGCGCGTGAACTGGCATCCCTCGGCGAAGAGACGGCTCAAGAATTGTCGCAGATTTCCGGATATAAACTCATCGACAAGGAGTATCTGGAAGGCAAGCTCAATTCTATTGGAATAACCGCCGAGAAGCGGCAAAAATACGATGAGAGAAACCCCGGTTTCTGGGCTTCGCTCTCGCAGCAGAGGGACGACTACCTGCATTTTCTCAAGACGGCGATTCTGGAGGCGGCGCAGGAAAACAACTGCATCATCATGGGACGAGGCGGTTATGCCATCCTGAGAGGCGTTCCGCATATGCTTTCGGTGAAGATCACGGCGCCCTTATCCGTCAGGGTCGAAAGGACGAAAAGGACTTTCGGCTGCGACAACAAGCGCGCCCTCCAGATCATCGAACAGAGCGACCATGACCGTGGCGGCTTCCATAAGTATTTTTTCTCCACGGACTGGTCCGATGGCCGAGAATATGATCTGACCATCAATACGGGGAATACCGATCCCGCTCACGCGGCGGTGGCGATCGATTCGCTCCTCAAGGTTTTTGTCGACAAGGGGAAGGAAGAAGCCGGCGTGCAGAAGATAGAAGATCTCGTGCTCGCGCAGAATGTCGTGACCGAGATCATCTATGCGCGCAAGATCCCCGTACATTTCCTGGAAGCGACGGTCGAGAGAGGCTCGGTGGTGCTGCATGGCGTCGCGAACGCGCAGTCCTCCATCGACACGGCCTTGGCGGCCACTCACTCGATTTCAGGCGTCAAGCACGCGGAAAGCGCCATACAGCTTGTCCAGGAATTCACCGTCATGCCTTGAGACAGCCTGAGCCAGTCGGGACCTCGCGGGATTATCCGGCAAGGTCCCTCACTTTTCATTGAAGCCTTCCTCTGCTAGTATTCGCTCTGTGGACTATATAACAAGTTTTCATGGAATCCTCGAGACGCTTAAAGCCAAGCCTTCCCAGGTGAAGATTCTCGTCGCCTCCGGCTTGGGAAGCCGCAAGCAGGGCCCGCGCGTAAGGGATATCCTGGATCTGGCGAAAAAACAGGGGATTGTCGTCGAACAGGTCGGCCAGGACATGCTCGACAGGATCGATCCCGACAATAAAGGCATAGCGCTTTCCCTGCTCGGCAGGAACGCAGAAAAAAGCCTCTCCCTGGAAGATTTTCTGGAAGATCCGCCTGAAAAGGCTCTCGTCCTGGTGCTGGATCATATCGAAGATCCCCAGAATTTCGGCGCGATACTGCGCTCGGCCGACGCTTTCGGCATCAGCCTCGTGGTGGCCCCGATGCGGCGCGCATCGCCCTTGGGAGACGCCGCGGCGAGGACGAGCGCCGGCGCCTCGGCCTGGGTGCCTGTGGCTTTCGTCCAGAACCTCGCGGACGCGATAAAAAGGCTTCAGGGCAAGGGCTTTTGGGTGTACGCCGCCGACATGGGAGGCGCGCCGCTCCCGGGACTCCCGCTTCCCGCGAAGACCTGCTTTGTCTTCGGGAACGAGGGGGAAGGCGTGTCGCGGCTTCTCGCCGAAAGGGCGGACGCCATCGTGTCGATCCCGATGCGGGGGCATGTGGATTCGCTCAACGTTTCGGTGGCCGCGGCGCTCTTCATGTACGAATACAGAAGAGCGCATAACGACTAGATGTCCCAGATCTCCCTGAACGGGTGTTCGCGCTCGCAGTAGCGGCACACGAAGGTGGAACCCGACTTTCGCCTGAACTCCGTGGTCACGCCCTCGTTGTTCTTCGGATTGGAGATGCAGTTCTCATTCTTGCAGGAAATTTCCTCGAAACCATAGATCCGGGGCGGCATGGCCAGGCGATATTTTTTCGCGACCTTCGAATCGCGGATGAGGTTGAGCGTGCAGCCGGGCGCTATCGCGGCCAGTTTTTTCAGGTCCTTCTCACCGAAGCTGATGATGTCAGGCAGGGAGATGATGCCCTTGTAGACATCGGTGCCCTTGAATGAGTGGTAGACGCCATGGCTCGAGCGGACGTTGAGCTTTAGGATCTTGCGCACCGCCTCCACGTTGCTCCATATCTTTTCGATGGGTTCTCCCGACGCGATATGGTCGATGACGATACCTTCCTCAACCGGCTTGATGCCCACTTTATACTCAGGCTTGCTGTGGTCGGCGGAGGGAGCTTCGATGATGAAGTCTTCCACGATATCCGGTTCCATGGCGAAGGCTCCCTCGAAATCCTTGCCGAGAAGGCCCGAGACCATGCCTATCTCTATGATCCTCGTCCAATAGCCGTTGGCCGACTGCGCGTCCCATCGATTGAGCGGCAGCTCATCGAGGAAGGTGGGATTGGTCGGATTGAGGCGGTCGCGGGGCAGAGGGTGGTAGAAGCAGGCATCGTCGGGCAGGAGGCTCAGCATGTCCTTGCGGAAGGTCACGCTTTTCCGGAGGAAGGGCGCGCGTTCCAGCACCGAGTCGCCCATGCGTTCGAGCTGAAGCCTCGTGAAGTACCAGATGGGCGCCACCTTGCCCGAAGCCAGGTATTCGTCCAGTGATTCGTAGGCATTGATCTTGTAGCCGTTGGCCTTCATCCTTTCGATGTAATAGGGCGGCATGGAGAGCAGCTCGGGGGCTACGAGATCCACCTCGACGTTCCGGAAGATCCGCAATCCATCGGCCTTGGAATGGACGGTGCGCCCATGGTAGAGGTCGCCGGTGAGGGCGATATGGATGTGGTCCTCGTTCCAGTTCAGCTGTTCGAGAAAGGAGAATTCGTCGAGGAATTCCTGGGTGGGGTGCTCGTGCTTCCCGTCGCCCGCGTTGATGAATCCGGGGCGGGGGCCGCCGGAAATCTCGGCGTAGCGGGAGAGGGCGCCCTGAAGCCAGCGGCAGGCGCCTTCGAGCTTCGTGCGCAGGATGAAGCAGGAGTCGGCCGAATAGCCATACAGCATTTTTATGGCATCCGTCATGGATTCGTTCTTGTTGAAGGAACTGGAGGCCGCGTCGAAGACATTGGTGCGGCAGCCGAGGAATTTTGCCGCGTTGCGGAAAGATTCGCGCGTCCTCGTCGAGTCTTCCATGAAGATGAGGTAGGCCTGGTAACTGGGATCGTTGATCTTGAAGGGACTCAGGTCCCCGCCCGAACGGGCGAGATTCTTCAGTTCGCTGGCTTTTTTATAGAGATATCGCTGTTCATCGAGCGAAAGATCGTTCACGACGGCAATCGTTCTGCCTTTGAATGGACCGGATCGTTCCATGGTAGCCTCCTATGTGGCCTTCCCGGGCGGCCTGAGCCGCCCGAGGGCTTCGATATATCCCGTCTGGGGATAAAAATCATACAGCGTCAAGGATTCCAGGCTCCAGCCCGCGCGGGTAAGGTCGCCGATATCGCGCGCCATCGTCACGTGATCGCAGGAAACGTAGATGAAGCCGCCTATATCGGCGCCTTTCAGCCATTCCCTGGTGGCGGGCGAGAGGCCGCTGCGCGGAGGATCGGCGAGGACCCAGTCGAAGCGGGAGGCTTCCCCGCGGCGAGCGCGCGCGGCGGCCGCCAGGGCCCAGGTTTCGACGTCGGTGGGCACGAAACGTCCGGTTCCCGCGGGCAGATTGCCCCGGGCGGCTTCCAGCGACACGGCGTCGCTCTCGACGCAGGTCACTTCGCCGAACTGCCCGGCCAGGCGGGCGGCGAAGAGGCCGGCGCCGCTGTAGAGGTCGACGGCCTTTTGTCCCGAGATGCCCCGCAGGGCGTCGTCGACGAGGGCGCCGGCCATCTCCAGGTTGCTCTGGAAAAAGTGCTTGAGCGGGAAACGGTATTCCCTGCCCGCCACCATGGCTTTCGCCTGCGGGTCGATCCCTTCGATGTAGAGCCGATCATCCTGTCCGAACACGACGAAGCGGTCGCGCTGGCCGATGCGCGCCTGAAGCTCTTTGTCCGGTCTGGACTTCCGGTTCTGACGGCGGAGCCAGACGTCGATGCAGGGCGCGGCGACGGGGCAGCCTTCGGCTCTCAGTGAGGAGGCGGAATCGGCTTCCATGAAGCCGATTCCATGATCCTGAGCGATGTGAAGCTGGACCCTGTTCCTGTAGCCGTAGGGCGCGCCGCTCTTTATCGTCATTTCTGTCGGATCAAGTTTGGCGATGCGCCTGAAGCTGTCCCGGACGGCCGCGGCCTTGAATTCGAGCTGATGGCCGTATTCGATATGCTGGAGGCCGCAGCCGCCGCAGAGGCCGAAAATAGGACAGGGAGGCTTTACCCTGAAGGGGGAGGGGACAAGAACGTCGAGGAGTCTCGCGCGGATGTAGTCTTTGGATGTTTCGGCGATTTCGCAGGTTATTTTCTCGCCGGGAATGCTGAAGGGGATGAAGACGGCCTTACCGTCGAGGAATGCGATACCGTCGCCGCCCGAAGCGAGCTTTTCAACGGTAAGGGTTATCCTGTCAGCCATGCTGGAATGATAATAGACAGATATTCGAGAATTCCGCAAGTACGGCCGAAGGCAAGGTTTCTTGGCCTGGGGTAAACTTGGTGGTATATTCACGATATGAGTATAACCATTCGCTCCCTGGGCGCCGCGGGTGAAGTGACGGGTTCCAAGCATCTTGTCGAAATGGACGGGAAACGGATATTGGTCGATTGCGGGGCTTTTCAAGGAAGAAGAGCCGAATCGGACGCGAAAAACCGAGCCCTGCTCGGTGACCTTCCCGCCTCGGACATCGACGCCGTCGTCCTCACGCACGCTCATTTCGACCATTGCGGGCTCCTGCCGCTTTTGGTCAAGCGCGGATTTTCGGGTAATATCTACTCGACCTCGGCGACGAGGGATCTCGCCAATCTCGTGATGATGGACTCGGCGCGCATCCAGGCCCGCGATGCCGACTATCTCTCACGCCAGGCTGACAAGAAGAATGAAAAATTCGACTGGAAGCCGCTGTACAACGACCTGGATGTCGTCCAGACGACGGGCCAGTTCGTCACCATCAACTATCACCGACCTATTACCCTCATGGATGGCGTCTCGATCGAGTTTTTCGACGCCGGCCACATACTGGGTTCCGCCCTGGTTCGCATGAAACTGAAGGCGGCCGACGGCGAGGAGCTCGTGGTGGGCTTCAGCGGGGATCTTGGCAGGAAGGACAAGCCGATTATCCGCGATCCGGAATTCCTCGAGGACCTCGATTACCTGGTTCTGGAGAGCACCTACGGCAACAAACTGCACGAGGACACTTCCGATGCCCTGAAAAGACTGGCTTATATCGTGACGAACACCGCCAGGTCAGGCGGCAAGATCATCATTCCCGCCTTCGCCGTGGAAAGAACGCAGGAGCTTGTTTTCAATCTTCACCTTCTTCAGGATAAGGGTGAAATTCCCGACCTGCCTATCTGGGTGGATTCGCCGATGGCGGTGGACGCGACGGAGATATTCCGCCTTCATCCAGAATGTTACGACCAGCAGACTCACGATGCCTTCACGGTCCATTCCGAAAATCCTTTCGGCTTCGCCGCGCTTCGTTTTTCAAGGACGGTCGCCGATTCCAAGGCCCTCAACGCGGCGAAGGGTTCCATGATCGTCATTTCCGCCGACGGAATGTGCGAGTTCGGCAGGATACAGCATCATCTGATCCACAATGTGGGCAGCGCCGCGAACACCATCCTTATCGTCGGCTATATGGCCGAGGGAACCCTGGGCAGGCGATTGAGGGACGGGGCCAAGGATGTGCGGATCCATGGAGACTGGTTCAGGGTGAAGGCCGATATCCAGGAAATAGACGCTTTTTCGGCTCACGCCGACTGGAAGGAAACCCTCGACTGGCTGAAGGGAACCGATATCGCGAGGATCAAGAAAGTGTTCCTCGTCCATGGCGAATCGGAAGCCCTCGCTTCGATGAGGGAGAAGGTGCTGGGAGCTGGCGCCGCCGCCGTTGAGATAGTCCAAGCGGGAGAAACCTATCTTCTCTGAAAGGAAATGAATCGAATGGAAAAGCTCTACGCCGGCCTGGACATAGGCGGGCAAACCATAAAGGGCGTCGTCCTGGATGGCGCGGGGAAGTCGCGACTTGAAGTGTCGCGGACCACGCCCGCCTCGCGGGAGACGGCCGCCTCGTGCGGCGCGGCCGCCGTCCTGGAAGTCATCCGCGGCGTTATCGCCGAGCTTTCGGCCGTCGGCACGATTGCCTCCGTGGGTGTAGGCACGCCGGGCGGGGTGGATAGCGACGGAGTCATCGTCGGCATGTCGGCCAATATTTCCGGCTGGTATGGAACGAGACTCCGCGATGAAGTCTCGGCAATGGCCGCCGCTCCCTGCGCCGTTCGCAACGACGGCAATATGGCCGCCTACGGGGAGTGGGCGGCGAGGGAAGGAAGCCTTAAAGGTTTGCTGTTCATAGGTCTGGGGACGGGGATCGGCGGCGGCTATGTGGAAGACGGCAGGATCTTCGGCGGCTGCGACGACAGGGCGCTGGAGATCGGGCATTTCGTGATCGAACCTTCCGGCAGGCGCTGCGCCTGCGGCATCGACGGCTGCTCCGAGGCCTACGCTTCGGGGCCTTCCATCGGGAGGGTGGCGGCCGCCTTGGGCAGGGGAGAAGACGCGGGGCTCGGGTCGATGGCGCGCGCCGCCGGCCCTGCCTCCTCATTTAAAGATTCGCCCCTGGCGGCGCGCGCGCTCGCCGGTGAATGTTTCAACGCCCGGGAAGTCTACGAAGCCTACGCGGCCGGGGATCGCCTCGCGCTCGCCGTCGACGCGGTCGCCGCCGAGGCCCTGGCCCGCGCCGTATCGGTAGCCTTGGCCATGATGGCGCCCGATACCGTCGTCTTCGGCGGCGGCGTCATCGCGGGAGCCCCCCACCTGCCGGCGCGGATCGCCGAACTCGTGCGCGAGAAGGTGTATCGCGATGCCTGGAAGCAATGCAAATTCGAGACGGCGCTTCTGTCGCACAGAGCCGGCCTCTTGGGCGCCGCCCTCTACGGAGCCAGCCTCGTCGTCGACCGGGCCGACCTTCTCCGCATCAGGGCAAGGTGAAATTCTCCGTTTCCTCGAACGCGTCCAGCTTTTCTATTCTCAGCTCGTGGCGGCCGCCCTGGAAACTGGCGTTCATGAACACTTCCAGAATATCTTCGGGCTTTTCCCTGTATTGAACCCTTCCGCCGAAGGCGAGAAAGTTGGCGTTGTTGTGCTCCTTGGCCATGAGGGCGGTGAAGCTGTCGTGTATGAGGGCGCAGCGGATTCCCTTATGCCTGTTCGCGGCGATGGAAATCCCGATGCCGGTCCCGCAGAGCAGGATGCCGAAATCATAGCCGCCCTTGGAATACTCCTTGACCGCCAGAGTCGCCATGTCGGGGTAATCGACCCTGTCTTCCGAGTCGACCCCCAGATTCTTCACCGAATGCCCCTTTTTCTGCAACCATTGGAGAAGCCGTTTTTTAAGATCGACGGCGCCATGGTCGTTGGCTATTACAATATTCATGCGACAATCTTACTTCAGGGAGGCGCCACGCGGCAATATTGAAGCGAAGGAATATTCTCCGGACGTTCACAAGGTGAGACTTGGCCAGGAGGTATCCATGGGGAGGTCCGGACTTTCGGGAATGCTGGGGCCAGAAGCCGCCAGCCTTAAAAGAAGTTCAGGCGGCGGCAGCTGCCCTTATCCATTCACCTCAGGGCGAAACGCCTGGCTTTGGCCTTGTCTCGCGGCCGCCGCTTTCATGGCCGCCTGTTCCCCCGATCCTTCGGACATACTTCTGCCGGCGGGCGATATCAGGCCTCCATCCATTCTCGACGCGGGCCAGAGCGATCCGGGGACCTTTAAGATTCTCTTCGATGAAAATGTCCAGCCGATAATCCAGAGTTTTGCTTTCGATCCCGCGGCTACCAGAGCGACTCCCGATTCCGAAGGGGCGCTCCTGACCGTCTCGCTGGATCCCGCGGCCGCGGCAGGAGAGGCCTGCTCTCTTTCCGGCGAGGCTAGGGATGAGTCCGGCAATACGACGAGATTCCTCTTTTCCTTCGTCGGCTACAACGAAAAGCCCGCGCTGCTGCGCATAAACGAGATACAGACGGGCAAGAACAGTTCAGCCAGCAACCTCCATAGGGATTATATCGAGTTTACGGTCGAGGAAGGCGGGAACACCGGAGGAGTACAGGTGCAATGGGCCAGTTCGGTAAAGACCATGTCCTACACCTTTCCTCCCTGCGAAGCGGCCAAGAATTCGATTGTTGTCCTGCATTGCGCACCCGAAGGCCTTCCGTCCGAAGTGGACGAGACCGGGCCTGATCTTTCGCTTTCGGGAGGTGTGGACGCGAGCGTCGCGGGAAGGGATTTCTGGTCCGATGCGGGCGGAATTCCGGACGAGACCGGCCTTATCATGCTAAGACTCAGGGAAGAAGATCAGCCGGTGGACGGCGTTTTCTTCGTTTCTTCAGCCAAAACCGGCGAGGTCGATTCGGCTAAGCTTTCAGGATTTCTGGAGGAGTTGACAATTGCCGATCTCTGGCCTTGTTCCAGCCCGCCGTTATGGGAAGACGGATTTCCCTGGAAGAGCTCGGCTTCCAAGCCCCTGCATCGGAATCGAGATGGCGAGGTGGGGGCCGGTCAATGGCAGGTTGGGGAATCGGGCACACAGAGTCCTGGCATCGCGGCTCCGGGAAAATCCGCCGCAGGTTCCAAGAAGACAAGGAAGAGCGGCTCCAAGACCGGCTAAGATCCTGGAGCCGCTCCGGCGTGTTTGGGTTCAGTCTTTAATGAAGTTCTCGATCTCGTGTTTGGGTAGGGCTCCCACTTTCTGTTTGGCGAGCTGGCCGTCCTTGAAAAACAGAAGCGTGGGGATCGAGATGATGCCATATTGCGAGGCTATATCGCCTTCATCGTCGACATTCACTTTCCCTACCTTGATTTTGCCTTCATTGGCTTCGGCGATCTGGGCGATCGAAGGGGCGATCATCCTGCAGGGCATACACCATTCGGCCCAGAAATCGACGAGGACGGGGATTTTCGAATCGAGAACTTCCGCCTGGAAGTTGGCTGAGGTAAGGGTTACTTCGACGCTCATGACGGCTCCTTGAATATCTTTCCTGGAAATTTTCCGTTTGGGATTTGCTCATATAGTATAGCTAAATTCTCTGGAGCCGGTCAAATGACTTATGCCTGGAAATCTGTATATAGCCTTGCGCGGAAAAAGAAAACCGCTGATACTGTGACAGGCAGCGACTAGAATGATCGTACAGATAAGGAGTCTATCTCCATGAAAGAGACTGCTGGCGCTTGGAGTTTTTCCCGGATCGGCGGTGTGGATCAGGTAGTCATCAGAAATGGAGCCGATATAGCCCGGCTTGGCGACCTGGATCAGAAATTGTGGGCAGTCCTCGCCATGCCGGCCGCCCAGCCCGCCTTCAAGGACGGTCTAGCCTATCTCGATGCCGACAAAGACGGAAAGATAAGGGTCACCGATATCCTCAGAACCATCGAGGAGCTGAAGGGGCAGCTGAATTCGCTCGATATTCTCTTTGAGCAGAACGACAGCATCGCCGCCGAGCAGCTGAAGGACGCCGCTCTGAATCAAGCCGTCTCGCGGATGCAGGGCAAGCATACATCTATCGATCTCACCACGGTCGAAGAGGCCATAAACACGTTCTCCGCCCTGCCTTTCAACGGGGATGGCGTCGTGGTATCGACTTCGGCCGAGGACGAGGCTTCGAAGGCGCTGATCGCCACCCTGGTCGGAACGGGCTACGCGGTCCAGGATTCCTGCGGCGAAGCGGGCGTGGACGCGGCTTCCCTGGACAGGTTTAGCGCCGACGTAGCGGATTACCGCTCATGGCTGGGCGGAGCCGAGGCTTTTACGGGTCTTTTCGCCTCGGAAGAGGAGGGCAGGAAGGCGGCCGATCTTTTCAAGGCGATCGGTCCCCAGCTCGATGATTATTTCAAGCGCTGCCGCATTCTGGCCATGTCGGGATCTTCAATCATGGGGGAGCTGGAAGCGCTCATGGCATCGGTTCTGTCCAGAAATCTACCCGCCGATTCCGAAGAGTTGGCGAGACTGCCGGTCGCCCTGCCCGACGCCGCATGCGTTCTGCGCCTCGATGGCGCCCTCCATCCCAGTCATGGCAAGGCGGTTCTTTCGTTTTTCGCCCTTTCGGCGAAAAAGCTCGGCAGCGCGAATGTCGTCACGCAGGCCGAATGGGAGAATATCGCGGCGACGATGTATTCATATAACGCCTGGGCCGATTCCAAGCCCAAGACGGGCGTGGCCGTTTTGGATGGTCAGGTTTTCGAGCCCGCTTTCGGCCAGGATGCCCTGGAAAAGCTGCGCGCGCTTATAGAAAAGGATCTGGCGATGGCAGAGAAGGCCGAATCTTTGGGCAAGATCAGAACCCTGCTGATCCTGAAGAGGGATTTTCTGCGCATTTTGGGGAATTTTGTCAACCTTGACGAATTCTATGTCCGGAAAAGAGGAATGTTCATGTCGGGCAGGCTCTTTCTCGACGGCAGGGAAATGGAGTTGTGCCTGGACGTAAAAAACGCCCCGGCCCACGGTACGATGGCCGGTTTGTCGTCCATCTATCTCATCTATTGCGATCTCTCCCGAAAGGACGGCAGGAAAAAGTCGATTGTCGCGGCCTTGACCGCAGGCGACGCCGACAACATCTTCATTGGCCGGAACGGCATTTACTACGATACGGAAGGCACCGATTGGGATGCCGTCATCACAAAGGTCGTCATCCAGCCAATCAGCATCCGCGAAGCCTTCTTCAGCCCTTACAAGCTGCTCATCAGGACGGTAGAGGAACTCGCCATGAAGCGGGCGGCCACGGCGGAAGCCGCGAACATGGACAAGATGAAGGGAGTCGCGCAGGCGACGGTCAACGGACCCAAACCAGAGCAGCTGGCGCCCAAGAAAATAGACGTCGGAACCGTGGCGGCCATAGGTGTCGCCTTGGGAAGCGTCGGCGCGATGGTTACGGGGATTCTGGGGATATTCTTCGGCATGGGCGTCTGGATGCCCGTCGGCGTCGCCGCCATTTTCCTCCTCATCTCCGGTCCCTCCATGATTCTTGCCTACATGAAGCTGCGGAAAAGGAACCTGGGCCCTCTGCTCAACGCGGAAGGCTGGGCGGTTAATGGACGGCTTAAGATCAACGTTCCCTTCGGCGCGACCCTGAGCCACCTCGCCGTTCTGCCTCCTGGGGCCGCCAAGGTCGTCAAGGATCCGTTCGCCGAGAAAAAGAAGCCCTGGGCGCTCTACATCGCGCTTCTCATCGTCATAGCCTTCGCCGTAGCGTATTTCGCCGGATGGCTCGGACCGATTTTCGGATGACAGGTCCGAAACCGAAGCCGCTCGGGCTCTTGTTCTTCTGCCTGTTCGGCGTATGCTCATGGATCGCCCCGGCTCCGCTGCCGGGGGAGGCTCTGTTTTTTGTACAGGCAATGCCTGCCTTCAGCCTCACAAGCGTCGATCCTCTCGGCGACACGCTGTCCCTGAGTCCTGAGGATTATGCCCGTTACTACGATTTCCCTTCCGTGCTCAATCTGGGACTCGAGCTGCATGCCGCCAGGTCGGAAATCGTTTTCCGCGTCGATATACGGCCCGATTTCCAATCCTTCGCCACCGAACGGTATTACAGCAATCTGCCCTTCGTCGCCCATGGCATCAACTCCATAGGCGACGCAAACATGCCCACCGTCGGCTATTTTGAGTTCGGGGGCGAGAAGCTTCTGCTTTCGATAGGAAGGCGCCAGCTCAAATGGGGGCCAGGCACTTATGGGCTCGCCATATCCGACAGCGCGCCCTACATGGATCACCTGTGGATCGACTATCGCTTCCCCACGCGGAAGGGCGAGTGGTGGTACGGTTTCGTCGCCATCGGGGCGGACAGGGCCGGCAACGTGTGGACCCAGCTGGACCCTGAACCTGCCGGATGGGGCTATAAAAACATTTTCGCCCATCGGGTCGGCTACGCGAGCGACCGGCTGAGGATTGCCGTGGGCGAACTCAACCTCATCCACGACATAGTGCCCGGCCTCATCGATATTTCGCCCTTCGCCGTCTATCACAACATGTACCAGGACGCCTACAGCAACGTCATGCTCGATGCCAACGCCGAGATCAGATTCGGAACGGTCAGGACCTTCGGAGAAATCGTGATGGACGATCTCGTCATGCCCTGGGAGACCTCCGACGGTTCCCCGGCTCGGCCGACCGCCCTGGGATTCCTGGGCGGCGCCGAATGGAAAATCGCGGGCGGCGCGCCCTACGCCTTCGGCCGCATGAGGGAAGCCGATTATTCGCTTCGGGAGAACAGCTTTTCGGAACCGGGAGGCCTGCGCCTGAGCTACGAGGGCTATCGGACCACCACCTACCTCTACAACAGAGAGCACGATTCGGGAAAATGGACGCTCCCCGACCACCGGCTGGTCAATACATCGACTGGCTACTTGTACACGGCCAACGCCTTCTACCTCGGTTTTCCCTACGGCCCCGACACCATCCTCGACATGCTGAAGCTTTCCTGGGAAACCCCCCGCCTCAAGGCCGATCTGTCGCTCAAATACCTGCGAAAGGGATCCTACGGCATCGAAAGCGACTATCCCCCTTCCAACGGCGCCGCCACCTGGTTCGACCTCCAGGAGCCGGTGACCAGGAACCTGATCGTCGGCGTCGGGCTCGAGGCGGCCTTGAGTCCCGCGATCGAAGTCTGGGGGAAGGGCGAATGCTGGTTCGGCGACTCGGCCCAGGCAAGCCTCGCCGGAGGCTTGGCGTACCGTTATTCGACGAGGTGACGCTGTTCGGCTAAGCGATGTTCGCGCGCCGGCGCGGGCCGATTGAACCAGCCGCAGTCATGGCTTTCCTTCACCTTTCCCAGGGCGCCGCGCCAGCGCTTGAATATTGCCTTCGCCGTCATGTCCTTGGGCGATCTGCTTCCCAGCACCATCAGGGTCTTGTTGAAAAATCCCGGAACGACGAGGGCTTTGCCCGCGAAAGCGCCCCGCAGGGCTATCTCCGCTACTTGGGCAGGTTCCTTCGATGAGAGGCGGCCGAAAAAGCCTTGCGAATTCGTCTTCTCCCTGATCGCCTCGCTCGTGTAGATTCCTCCCGGCGTGAGGGCGGTGACCGAGATCCCGAGTGGAGAGAGTTCGTGCCTGAGGGCTATGCTCCAGTGGAGAAGGAAGGATTTGCTCGCGGCATAAACCGCGAAAAGCGGCATGGGGTAGAAGGCGGCCAGGCTCGCGACGGTGAGGATTCTACCCTTGCTCGCGGCGAGTCTTTCGACGAGGCCGTAGGTGATGGCCATGGTGGCTTGGATGTTTACGTCGACGACTCTCCGCTGGAATTCTATGGGGATGAGATCGAAAAGGCCGTTGTCGCCTATGCCCATGTTGTTGACGAGGAGGGCGACGGATCTCTCGCTAGCGAGGGCGAAGGCGAGAAATTCCTGCTGGGCGCTTGCCGTGGAGAGATCCAGCTCGAGAGCGAAGACGATCGAGCCATGGAGGCGGCGCAGCTCCTCCGCGAAGACCGACAAGCCCGTTCCCGGAAGAGCGACCAGTATGAGGTTCCAGCCATTGGCCGATAATGTTTCGGCGAAGGCCTTTCCCAAGCCTTGGCTCGCGCCGGTGACGACGGCGAATTCTGCTGCTTTTTCCATTGCCTTTACTCCAAATTAAAACAACTGTTTGAAACGTGTGGTTCAATATATCTCGCTTCGAATAAAATGTCAAACATAGTTTAAAACAATCGTATAAAACAGAACTTGACCTCTGTCCGCATTTCTGCTATTTTTTTATGACATCATGCGGAGGTGCGGGATGAATGCCTGTTCGTTGAAGGGAAAGCGCTGTGTCGTCACGGGGGCTACATCGGGCATCGGCTATGCCACGGTTGAGGCGCTCCTGGGATTAGGGGCCGAACTGGTCTTCGTCGGGCGCGATCCAGAGCGGACGTCCGCGGTCGCTAAGGCTTTTAAGAGCGCGGCAGAGGAGGCGGGAGCGCCTCCCCCGCAGCAGGAGCTCGCTGATCTGAGCCGCATGGCCGAAGTGGCCGACCTCGCGTCTCGTCTCGCCGATTCCGGCAAGCCCATCGACGCTCTCGTGAACTGCGCCGGCGTCTACACCGCAAAAAGAACGCTCACGGCGGAAGGCCTGGAAATGCAGTTCGCTGTCAATCACCTTGCTCCCTTCCTCCTCACGACGAAACTTCTGCCCGCGATGAGCGCCGACTCCAGGATCGCGACCGTCAGTTCGGGATCGCATTACTATGGATGGATACGTTGGAATGATCCCAGCCTCGAGAGACGATATTTGGGCCTCTGGGCTTACGAGCAGTCGAAACTGGCCAACGTGCTCTTCTCCCGCGAACTCGCTCGCAGGCTGGATGCTGGCGCGCTTAAGGCTGGATCGGGGGAAGGAAAACCGATGGTTTTCACCATAGACCCTGGGCTCGTCAACACCGATATGGGGCAGAAGCACGCGCAAGGCCTCACCGGGCTTTTCTGGAGCATGAGGAGGAGGGGCGGCACGAGTCCGGCTCGGCCGGCTTTGGGGATAGCCGCCCTCCTTTCTTCGCCGGAAGCGGCGGGACGAACGGGGCTGTACTGGCGCGACGCGGTTCCGCTGCGATCGTCCCGCCGCTCCTATGACGCGGCCGCCGCGCGCCGGCTCTGGGAATTGAGCGAAGCGATGGTGGAGAAGGCGCTCGGCGGCGGCCAAGGGGGAAGCGATGCCTGAGAAGAGCGAAGAGGGCACAAGGGAGAGAATCCTTGCCGCCGCGATCGACATCATAGAGAAGAAGGGGATCGAGGCCGCGACAGCCAGAGCCATTTCGGCGGAGGCGAAGGTCAATCTCGCGGCCATTAACTATCACTACCGAACGAAGGACGCCCTCATGGCGGCGGCCATGGCCGCTTCATGGAAGAACGCTCTCGAGGATCTTCAGGGCTTCCTGAACGTTCAGCCATGGGATCCCAAGGCCAGAATCCTTGAAATCGCCACCTACCTCCGTATCGGAGCCCTGCGCTATCCGACCGTGACGCGGCTGCACTTCTTGGGCGCGCTGGACGGCGGCCGCGCGGACGCTTCCCTGTCGTCATCGCGCGCGGGATCGTACTTCTGGGAATTCGTCGCCGAGTGCGAACTCCGCGTGGCCGCTGCCCTTGGCATCGATCCTGGCTGGGAGCTCCGGGTGCGCACCGAGGCGCTCTTTGCCGCCATGGTCTGTCCCGCCGTCGCGCCTGGTGTCATTTCAGCGCCATCGACGGGGAAGAGCGAGGAAGAATGCGTCGCCCTCCTCGTGGAGGACTATTTCGAGGCCATCCAGCGCCCTGCCTAATTGACGCGGACAAATTGACTAAAATAAAAGATTTCTTTATAGTTAAGTAATCTTAATTATTTAAGGATCTTATGTTGCCCAACGAAACTGAGTTTCTGGAAACGATGGGGGAGTGGACCAGGTTGGTCATGCGCCACTCGATGCACGGCCTCGTCCATTACGCGAAAGAGAACGGGCTGTCGATGTCGCAGACAGTCGCCCTTTTCAAGATAAAGAGAAATGGACGCTGCGGCGTCGCCGATGTCGGCGAAGACCTCCAGGTGTCGAGCGCCGCCGCGAGCCAGATGTTGGACCGGCTGGTCCAGCAGGGTTTCATACAGCGCAGCGAAAATCCCGAAGACAGGCGCGGCAAATGCCTGACCCTGACCGAGAAGGGGCAGGCCTTCCTCCAGAAGGGCATCCATGTGCGCCAGCGCTGGATCAGGGATCTCGTCGATTCCCTGTCTTTGGGGGAAAAGCAAGCCGCGAACGAAACCATCGCGATGCTCGTCGCCAAGGCCAGGGCTCTCGAAGGCTGCGCGAAGAACCCCCACTGCGAGGGAGAGGATCCCATATGATCCGATTGATGCGTTATCTGAAGCCATATCTGGCTTCCATCGTCCTTATCGTTGCCTTGCTCTTCCTGCAGGCCAACGCCGACCTGGCCCTGCCCGACTACATGTCGAGGATCGTGAACACGGGCATCCAGCAGGGCGGCATCGAAGATTCCCTGCCCCAGGCGATGGGCGGGAACAAGTTCAACATGGTCCTTCAGACTGTCTCCCCCGAGGAAGGCGCAGCCATCCTCGGGGCTTACGATCGCTTCGAGCCGGGCTCCGAAGCCCATCAGGCACTTCTAAAAAAATATCCCAACGGGGAGAGCGAGCCTCTCTACATCCTGAAAAAGATTGACGCGACGACGAGGAGCCGCCTCAACGCGCTGATGGTGGGCGCGATATCGTCCAGGCTGACGGGCATCGATCCTTCCATCGTAACCCAGATGGGCGTCCAGGCCGTCAAGGGCGAATACGAAAGGCTGGGCATGGATACCGTCGCCCTGCAGACCTCCTACATTCTTTCGGTCGGCGGCCTTATGATTCTTTTGACCCTTCTTTCCGTCGTCGCTACCGTCATCGTCGGCTTCCTCGGGGCGCGCACGGCGGCTGGTTTCGCCCGGGACCTGCGCGTCAACCTCTTCCGGAAGGTCGAGAATTTCTCCTTCGCCGAACTGGACAAGTTTTCCACAGCCTCCCTCATCACGCGTTCGACCAACGACATCACCCAGATGCAGATGGTGGCCGTCATGGGCTTGCGGATGTTCTTCTACGCCCCGATCATCGGCATAGGCGGCGTCATAAGGGCGACGGGGAAGGCTTCCTCCATGTGGTGGATCATCGCGCTTGCGGTGTCCATCATCCTCGGCGTCATCGCCGTCGTTTTCGCGATAGCCCTGCCCAAATTTAAAAGCATCCAGAAACTCATCGACAAGCTCAACCTCGTGGTGAGGGAGAATCTGTCGGGCATGATGGTTATCCGCGCCTTCGCCATGCAGGGCGAGGAGGAGAAGCGTTTCGACAAGGCGAACAAAGACTTGACGGGAACGATGCTCTTCGTGACGCGGGTCATGGTCGTCCTAATGCCTCTCATGATGCTCATCATGAACCTCGTATCCCTCCTTATCGTCTGGACGGGGGCGAAAGAAGTCGCCCTTTCGCAGATAAGGGTCGGCGACATGATGGCCTTCATGCAGTATGCCATGCAGATATTCTTCTCCTTCATAATGCTCTCGATGATGTTCATCATCCTGCCGAGAGCCTCTGTTTCGGCCGACAGGATAGCGGAAGTGCTCGCCACCGAGCCAAGCATCGTCGATCCGAAGACTCCCCTCGTTTATGGCGCTGAATTCGCAGGCACCATCGAATTCAAGGACGTGAGTTTCCGTTATCCGGGAGCGACCGATGATGTCTTGAGCAAAATCAGCTTTACGGCGAAGCCCGGGCAGACGACCGCCATCATCGGCACGACGGGATCGGGCAAATCCACATTGGTGAGCCTCATCCCGCGTTTCTACGACGCGACCGAGGGCTCGATCATGGTTGGAGGAATCGATATCAGGGCGGTTTCACAGGAGGCGCTGCGCTCGAAGATCGGCTTCGTGCCGCAGAAGGCTTCGCTTTTCTCGGGCACGGTCGAGAGCAATCTGCTCTATGCCGACGAGAATGCCTCGAAAGAAGACATGGCGCTCGCCCTCGAGATTTCCCAGGCAAAGGAATTCATCGACGCGAAACCGGAAGGAATGGGCCTCGAGATTTCCCAGGGCGGCGGCAACGTGTCGGGCGGCCAGCGACAGCGCCTGACGATCGCGCGCGCCATCGTAAAGAAGGCGCCCATCTACATTTTCGACGACAGCTTTTCGGCCCTCGATTTCAGGACCGACACGCTCCTGAGGCAGGCGCTCAAGGCATCCTTGAGCCAGAGCACCATACTTCTTGTAACTCAGCGTGTCGCCGCCATAAAACAGGCCGACCAGATACTGGTCCTCGACGAGGGCCGGCTCGTGGGGCGAGGCACGCACCATGAACTCATGGAAACCTGCGAAGTCTACCGCGATATCGCGATGTCGCAGCTGAAGCAGGAGGAATTGGCATGAGTGACATGCATAATCCGACAGGACAGACGGGCAAACCGGGAATGCGTCCCGGAGCGGCTTTCGGAAGAGGCGTCGCCGGAGGCCCCGGCGGTCCCGGTGCCATGATGAAGGGCGAAAAGGCCCGCAATTTCAAGGGTACGATGAAAAAACTCATCGGATACCTCAGCCCCTTCAAGCTCCCGATCGTAATCGTCTTCGTTTTCGCGGTCGGTTCCACGGTGTTTTCCATTCTCGGCCCCAAAATCCTGGGCAAGGCGACAACCAAACTCTTCGAGGGCGTGATGGCGCAGATGGCCGGGAAATCCGGCGGCATCGACCTTCAGGCCATAGGCCAGATCCTGCTCGGCGTCCTGGGGCTATACCTCGTGTCGGCGTTTTTTAGCTACATCCAGGGCTGGATCATGTCAGGCGTTTCGATCAAGATCACCTACCAATTCCGCAAGGATATCCTCGCCAAGATCAACAGGATGCCGCTCAAGTATTTCGACGGCACGAACCACGGCGAAGTGCTTTCCCGCATGACCAACGACGTGGACACGGTCAACCAGACCCTGAGCCAGAGCCTGACCCAGATGATCACCTCGCTCGTCACCGTCCTGGGCGTTCTCGTGATGATGCTCACCATCAGCTGGCAGCTGACCCTCGTCGCCCTTCTCATCCTTCCGCTGTCGATGATCCTGATCCGACTCATCGTCAACCAGTCGCAGAAGTACTTCAAGCAGCAGCAGGAATTTCTCGGCCATGCCAACGGCCACATCGAGGAAATGTTCGGAAGCCACGCGGTCGTCAAGGCCTTTAGCGGCGAGGCGAAGAACATTGAGAAGTTCGAAGGCATCAACGACTCGCTCTACAGCTCGGCGTGGAAATCGCAGTTTCTCTCAGGAATAATGATGCCCATGATGAACTTCGTGGGGAACCTCGGCTACGTGGGCGTCACCATCATGGGCGGCTATCTCGCGGCCAGGAAAGCGATAAGTCTCGGCGATATCCAGGCCTTCATCCAGTACGTCCGCTCATTCACCCAGCCGATAAGCCAGATCGCGAACATATCCAACGTCCTGCAGCAGACGGCGGCCTCGGCCGAGAGGGTCTTCGAATTTCTGGAAGAGACCGAAGAAACGCCGGAAAGCGATGAAGCCCTGAAACCCGCGAAGGTCGAGGGAGCGGTTGAATTCAGGAATGTCCATTTCGGCTATCTCGACGACAAGATCATCATCAATAATTTCTCGGCGAAGGTGGAGCCCGGAAAGCGGGTCGCCATCGTGGGGCCGACGGGCGCGGGCAAGACGACCCTTGTCAAGCTCCTCATGCGTTTCTACGACGTGAAGGAAGGGGCTATTCTCATTGACGGCAAGGATATCCGCGAGTACGCGAGGGCCGATCTGCGGCGCATGTTCGGCATGGTGCTGCAGGATACATGGCTTTTTAACGGCAGCATCCTCGACAACATCCGCTACGGAAAAATCGGCGCTTCCGAGGAGGAGGCCGTCGAAGCGGCCAGGGCGGCCCATGTGGACCACTTCATCAGGGCTTTCCCACAGGGTTACCAGACCGAGCTCAACGAGGAAACGACTAACATCTCACAAGGCCAGAAGCAGCTTCTCACCATCGCGCGGGCCATACTCGCCAATCCGCCCATGCTCATCCTCGACGAGGCGACGAGCTCGGTGGATACCCACACCGAGGTCCTCATACAGAAAGCGATGGGCGTACTCATGAAGGGCAGGACGAGCTTCATCATAGCCCACCGCCTGTCGACCATACGGGACGCCGACTGGATCCTCGTGATGGACCACGGCGACATCGTCGAGCAGGGCACTCATGATAATCTCATCGCCGCCGGCGGGTTCTACGCGAATCTCTACAACAGCCAGTTCGATAAACTGGAGAGCGCGTGAGCGCTAAGCGCGTGAGCGCTAAGCGCCTGAGCGACGAATGTCGCGCCATAAGGCAGGCTCTTCTCGGACCCCTGCCCGGCATCGAGGCGTGGAGGCTTATGTCGCCCCCATTCAGAGGGGACGAGGGCCTTCTCCCGCGACCCGAGCGGGAAGGTTTCCGAGAAGCTTCCGTTCTGATCCTCCTGCATCCGGCGCGCGACGGGCTCACATTCCCTCTGATCGAACGGCCCGGCAGCCTGAGGCACCATGCCGGACAGATAGCCTTCCCCGGCGGCGCCCTCGAGCCGGGCGAGAGTCCTCTCGACGCGGCGCTGCGCGAGACGGAGGAGGAGATCGGCGTCAGGCTGCCGGAATCGTCGGTCCTTGGTGCCTTGAGCGAAATCTCGGCCCTGCCGTCCGGCTATCATGTTCACCCTTTCGTCGCTTTTACCGAGGATATGCCTGTCTATCGCCTTCAGCGGGAGGAGGTGGACGATCTGTTCGAGATTCCCCTGGCGGCGCTGACAGACCCTGCTTCCATTTCAACCTTTGCCATGCGACGCGCGGACGAGGACTGGTCGGTACCCTGTTACGATTTCGGGGGAAGTATAGTCTGGGGGCTCACGGCGATGATCCTGGCGGAATTCGCTCGGCTCGCGGCATCGTAGATAAATAATACTTCCTTGACGCCTGGGGATTTCCCGCCTAGTATGATCAGACAATAATGAAACAAAACCGGATATGAGACGATGTCATTATTTTCCAATATCATAGCGCCCCTCGTCGCCGGGCTCTTCTTTCTCCTCTATTTCGTGTATTTCATAATAGCCAACCCAGCCAGAGCGAGTTCATACTGGTATTTCATCGTCTTCCTCGTCGGCATGAGCATTTTTTCTCTGGGAAGGCCGCTGCAGCTAATGCTTGGCCCTTACCCGGCCTCCCTTATCATCGTCAATATCAGGGTATTCATACTCTGCGCGGTCATCGCGCCTGTCATCATCCTTGGCTCCAATCTATTCAACCGGCGAAGGGTGAAGGGGCTGGAAAGAGCTATCGTATCGATTGGCGTCCTGCTCGGCCTCACCTATGTCGTTTTCAACACCCTGGGCACCAAGTCGAGCAAGGTGCTGTTCCAGTTTGCCGGAATCACTGCCTTCGACAACCTAACCCCCGAACGCAGCCCTCCTTTTTACGGAAGAGAGGTGACAATCGGCGTCCAGGTGGTCACCGGTGCCCTGATGTTCCTGTCCTCATCCATCAAATTGGCTAGGCTTCAGCTTGGCTCCTCGTTTCGAGATTTGCTCAAGAACAAGCACTTTCTTTTTAATGGCGGGGTATCGATTTTCGCTGTCGCCTTTATTGTCGGCTCCCTCACGAAGAAGTGGGAAATCTACTACACCGTATCCATCCTCAGCGCAACCCTCTTCGGATGGAGTGTCCTCATCGATGTCAGGGAAGTCTACCGCAACTACGAAAACCTCATTCCCTTCATAAAAGAGGACATCATCGATAATGTAGCCTTTAGCGAATTCTCCAAGGCCAAGCTGACGGACATGCTCTCCTGCCTGGGCAAGGTCTGCCCCAACACCATCGTCATGATCAAGCTGCGAGGGGAGGGAAATCAGCCTTTCAAAGAGCTGGGTTCGATGGATGAGGTGATCAAGATCGCCACCAGGCATCTGTCCCGGGCCCTGGACGAGGACGCTTACCTTCCGCTTCCCCTCACGAAGGGCAGAATCGGAATAGCCCTGAGATTGCCGACGGATGGTGAGTCAGGAAAACGCACCGCCTTGTGGGACATTCTCGAGGCGTTGCAAAGCGAGATTACCCGAACTCTCGGACGCGGTGTCGTCATGGGGATTGGCAGAAGCTACGATAGGGTGGAGGATCTGCGAAAATCATATCACGAAGCCTTGAACGCCCAGGAATACGCCGAACACTTCGATAATGCCGACATCGTCCACGTGGACAACATTAGCGAACACGATCCGAGAATCAACGCCTATCCCGTCAAGGAAAAGGAAAGGCTTCTTTCCCTGATCAAGGTGGGCGATCCAGAGGGCAGCCGGCAGGCTTTTTCCGACTTCATGGAAAAGTTCACGCGATGTATCGCCGAAAAGCCCGATGCCCTGACGTTGCGGCTCTATGAGCTTCTCGGCTCCATGATAGACGCTGCCATTCTGGGCGGGGGAGACGAAACTAAATTGAACGCCTTGGTCGGCAACTGTTTCGATGACATCGCCCATGTCAAAGACGCGCAGACCGCCGAACGATGGCTCTCGAAGATCGTCGATGAGATAGCGAATCTCGTTGCCCATGTCTATGAAAAACGTTCGAAATCCCTCATTAGAAGCGCGATCAAATATATAGAAGAAAACTATGGACAGCCCTTGAGCTATAAGGATGTGGCGAAAGAGGTGTTCGTAAGCCCGTCGTATTTTCTGAGTCTCTTCAAGCAGGAGACAGGCTCTACCTTTGTGGATCACCTCACCTCACTGAGGATCGACAAGGCCAAGTTGCTTCTGGCTTCCACGGAAAAGGGCATCGCCGAGATCGCCTACGAAGTAGGCTTTAACAATCCCAATTATTTCAGCAGCACCTTCAAAAAACTGACCGGCACGACAGCCAAGGAATACCGATCCAAGATTTAATGTCTCCACGGACATTTTTTGCGCCCATTCTCGCCGATCATAATTATCTGTAGATAGTTCATAATATATTTGATTGACCGCAGACCCAACCCGTTCAAGGATGGACATGAGATTTCCATCACCCTTTCTATTTCAAGGAGGAGATATGAAACGGATTCGGTCTTTTAAGATGGTGGCGTTGCTGGCCATAGCCTTTTTCGCCGTGGCTATGGTAAGCGGCCAGGCAAAAATTCCTGTAACCTTCGCGGGCACCGAGGCCGCGAACACCACCCAGAGCAAGATGATGCAGGCAGTGGCCGATGTCCTGAACGCCGACGGCCGCTTCGATGCCAAGGTTTTTGTGGCTGGAGCCCTCTCCGGCGACACCAACGCCCTGGTGACCCAGGCCAAATTGGGGATTCCCCTCGTGGTGCCTTCGGATCCCGGCCGCCTGGCCAGCCAGTTCGCCATTCCCGATCTCAACATCCTGATGGCCCCCTACATTCTCACCGACCCGGCGGTGCTCAAGAATCTGCCGGACACCGATCTCTTCAAGGAGTGGTCCAAAAAGCTCGAAGCCCAGGGCATTATCTTTGTCGCCAACATGTACAACGGCTTCCGCAACTTCTACACGACCAAGCCGGTAAAGACGGTCAAAGACCTTTCGGGCCTCAGGATCCGCGGCTTCGGCAACGACATCGGCAACGCCCTGGCCAAGTATTTCGGCTTTGCCAACATCGCCATTTCCTTCGGCGAAGTCTTCCCCGCCATCCAGCAGAAGACTCTGGACGGCACCGAGGTACAGGTGTCGGCCGCCGCCGGCGCAGCCTTCTGGGACGTGACCAAGTACATCGCCATGACCAAGCACTACATGCTCCAGACCTCCTTCGTCTGTTCCACCAGGCTCCTCAACGCGATGCCTCCTGACGCGAAAGCGTTCTTCCTCAAAACCATCCGAGACAAGGCGCTGGAATACGGAGCCCTCGCCGAGAAGGATGAAGCCGGCTATTACGACCAGATGAGGCAGCGCGGCGTCACTATCAACGAGGTCAACATCAAGGAATTCCAGGACGCCATCGCCCCCCTGTACACCAATAACGACCTCAAGTTCTCATCCGGACTCAAGGAGAAACTCTTCAAGCAGCTGGGCATGTAAGTCACCCATAGGCAGGATAGAGGAGGGGCAGGGTAATGTACCTGCTTCTCCTACCCTGCCTTCGCATCTCATGTATCTCTTTTGGAGTCAGTATGAGAAAGATCTACCTATGGTTCTGCAGGGTCGAAGAAATAGTCTGTGGCCTGGGCTTCGGATTTCTGATTTTCTTCATCTTCCTCTCGGCCATTTTGCGCCTTTTTAAGCTTTCGATGTCCTGGTATATCGACCTGGCAATGCTCTGCCTGGCGTGGACAGCATTTCTGGGCGCTGATGTAGCCTGGCGCCATGGCCAGATAATTGGCGTCGATATAGTGACACGCAAGCTGCCGGCAAAGATCAGATGGATAGTAGAGCTCATCGTACTCTTGATAATCGCGGCTACCTTGGTGGTCATGGCTATCTTCGGTACAAGACTTGCATGGACAGAACGCGTAAGCCGCTATCAATCCATGCCCATCCCCCTGGCTTTGGTTACCCTTAGCCTAGTCGTGGCCTCAGTCTCAATGTTCTTCTCTACGATCCAGAAGATTCGAAAGCTCATTCTGCAGATGGCGGGCAAAGGAGAGTCGAAATGACCTTGCTATTGCTATGCTTTGTCATTTTCATGCTCATGGGGATGCCCATAGCCTTTGTTATTGGAATAGCTGGTTTCGCGTATTTCCTTTCCCAACCGCAGCTTCCTTTTGAAATTGCCGTGCAGATGACGGTCCAACAGAGCCAATCCTTCGCCTTCCTCGCTGTCCCCTTCTTTATATTCGCCGGAAACCTGATGAATGTGTCGGGCATCACCAGCAGGCTCTTGAGCCTGGCCCGCCTCTTGACTCGGCGTATGTACGGGGGTACGGCTCAGATCAGCGTCGTGATGAGCACGTTGATGGGAGGCGTCTCGGGTTCGGCCACGGCTGACGCCATGATGGAGACGAGGATTCTCGGCCCCGAAATGCAGCGAATTGGCTACAAGAAGGGGTATATCGTGGCGGTCAACTGTACGACAGCCCTGATCACCGCCACCATTCCTCCCAGCCTTGGCTTCATCATCTTCGGTTTTGTCGGTGAAGTGTCCATCGGCCGCCTCTTCGCCGGAGGGATCATCCCCGGTATCCTGATGATGTTCTTTCTGATGGCCACTACCTCCATAACCAGCCGCTATCATAAATATGATCCCCCTCGCCCCGAAGCGCCGAAGCTCAGTCTGACCGAACTTTTCAAGAACCTCAAAGAATCCATCTGGGCATTACTCTTCCCAGTGCTCCTGATTGTCGGCATAAGGTTTGGCGTGTTCACGCCATCGGAATCCGGCGCCTTCGCCGTCATCTACGCCATCGTTATCGGCAAGTTCGTGTATAAGGAGCTAAGCTGGGAAAAATTCAAGAATGCCCTGGTGACCAGCTTTAAGGATAATGGGGCTATCATGCTCATCATCGCCCTCTCGGGATCATTCCAGTGGGCCCTCACATGGGTCCAACTCCCCGTGGCTTTGAGTAAGCTCATTTTCGGCATAACCTCCAATCCCCAGCTCCTGGTGATTATCATGCTCGTGTTTCTCTTCATAACAGGGATGTTTGTGGACAGCAACGTGAATTTTCTTCTTTTAACGCCAATTTTCCTGCCCATGGTGAAGAGCCTGGGCGTCGACCCGGTGCATTTCGGCGTACTCATGGCCACCGTGGTCACCCTGGGCGTCATGACACCGCCCATCGGAGCAGCCCTGTACTCGGTCTGCGGCATAATAGACTGCAAGGTGGAGGATTACACCAAGGCTGCGCTTCCATTCTTCGCCGCCATCATGTTGGAGCTCTGTCTCCTCGTGTTTTTCCCCGGACTGGTTACCTGGATTCCGAATATGATATTCGGGAAATTCTAGCAAGACTGTCCTCTACAAGACTGTCATATACTACGGTGATACCGCGCGATTAAAGGAGAGTGGACCGATGGATGCAGCCTTCAGCGTGAAGAACCCGGATTTCAGCGCAAGCCCTTTTACAGGTATGACAAAGAAGCACTATATCGAGTGCGCCAAGTACCTTCTGGAACGGGCCTTTACCCATGTGGTGGACAAAGATGCTCCCTTCGCCTTTCCTATCGTCCCCGGCAAGACTTATCCCCAGGCTGATTCCCCGCCCTGGCGCTTCCGCTCCCACGAGTTCGAGTCTTTGGAGCGGAGCCTGACCCTGGCCGCCCCCCTCATGCACGTGGAGCCCGAAGTAGAGATACGGGGCATCAAATTGCGGGACTATTACTGCAACCAGCTCTATAAGATGTTCACCCCCGGCAATCCCCAATCCTTGCCCCTGCCCGACGACATGCCCGATGCCACCTACCAGTTCACCTGCGAATTCGGTGGCCTCCTCAAAACACTCCTGTTACTGCCCGACGTGATCTGGCCATATTTCACGAAAGCGCAGAAGGACGAAATGGCCGTATGCATATCGGCCTGGGCCCATCACCGGACGACTCAGAACAACTGGCGCATATTCAACCTGGTGGCCCTCTCCTTCCTTAAAAAGCAGGGATACGAGATCGACGATGAGCTGCTCAAAAGCCATCTCTTATGGGTGGTGTCCTATCATTCCGGCGAAGGCTGGTACCTGGAGCAGACCTACAACTACTACACGATCAGCCTCTTCATCGTGTACGGCACCATCTGGAACCGGGCCTTCGGCGACGAGCACTATCCTGAAATCGCGGCCACGATAGAGCGCTCGGCCCATGAGATGATGAAGACCTATCCGAACTTTTTTGCCCGGGACGGCTACATCAACATGTGGGCCCGCTCGATCTGCTACCGCACCTGGATTTCGGGCGGTTTCCCCGTCTCATTCATGCTCAAAGGCGGCTCGCCCCTGGATCCGGGCTGGGCGAGGCGCCTCTGCTCCGGTTCCATACTCCAGTTCGTATCCCGCGAGGATTTCTACTTCAACGACATCCCCGCACTGGGCTTCTACGGGCACAAGGAGTACATGGTCCAGAACTACTCCTGCCCCGGCAGCCCCTTCCTCATGTTCCTGCCCTTCATCTGCCTGGCCCTGCCCGACGATTCGCCCTTCTGGACGGCCACCGAAAACGAGGGATTCTGGCCTGAGCTCGGAGAGGCCTCCAAGGTATCGGTGCTAGAAAAGCCCGGTCTCATCCTGGTGAACCACGGCAAGACGGGAGCTTCCGAAATAGTGCCTGGAAAGACCTACTACGACGATCCCAACTATTCCAAGTTGGCCTACAACACCTATTTCCCCTGGGAGGACCATGATCCTGAGGGCGGTACAGCCATGGAATACGCCTTCCGAAGCCTGGATCCCCGGGATCTGCGGGGCGATGACATCAATTTTTACCTCACGGGCAAGACTATCAAGAATGAGGCGGCCGCGAAGGCCGACTACACTACCTCGAAAAGCATGGTGTACAACGGTATCCGCGGAGAAGTCCTGTACCGCCAGGCTATCATGCGCCAGCCGCCCAACAACGGCGTGGGCTACATCATCGACTTGGCCGAGGTCTGCATTCCCGGCGGGGTCTTGCGCGTGGACAGATCGCGCCTGGCCTTCGAACATGAACTGACCCTGGGATGCTACGGCTTGCCCCATCTGAACGGCAAGCCCGCGCTCACGCGAACCTTTGCCAATGCCCGACGCAAGGTTCTCACCGCCGCCATTCCCGGCAGACGCGTCGCTATCGTGGCTTACTCAGGCTGGGACGATCTCGCGACGCTGGTCCATTCAGGGCGCAATGCCGAAACCGACGAAAGTACCGTCGTCTACGCCCATAAGAAGCGTTTGACCAAGAACCCCGCCATGGAACTCATGATAAGCGTCCTATTGCACAGAACGGACGATGGATCCTGGACCGATGAGGAACTGGACCCTGTCAAGTCCATCGAGATAATGGACATCACTCCGAGCTATTCGGCTCTGGGCGTCCGCCTCCAGCTGCGGGACGGCAGAAGCCTCATGGTCGATTTCGCGGACATCGATGGGGAGAGAAAGTGCTAGGGATCAAAAGAGTTATCTAGAGGCTCATGGCGACGGTTCTTGCCGAATTCGGCCGGCTTTTGGCTCGATCTCCAAGTCTTTTATGAATATATTATATAAGTGTTATATTCGCAGAAGACGATGAATGAAGGAGGAGATGATAAGCGGCCTAAAAAGCATTACTCCGGGGCAGCAGGAGATATTGTTAAATTCGTTGAAGTCCCGATTCGACAAATACATGAACCGTCATAAGGATATGCATTGGATCGAAGTCCTGGCGAAAATCGCCGCAAGTCCTGAAAAGCTTTGGTCGCTGAACGAAATGGAAAAGTCAGGCGGCGAGCCTGATGTCATAGGATTCGACAAAGCATTGGATGAATACATTTTTTGCGACTGCTCGGATGAAAGTCCCAAAGGGCGAAGAAGTATCTGTTATGACCGCGAAGGTCTCGAGTCAAGAAAAGAGCATAAACCGGAAAATACCGCGGTCGATATGGCAGCCGCCCTGGGAATTGAGCTGTTGACTGAAGACCAGTACCGGAAGCTTCAGGAATTGGGAGAATTCGATACGAAAACTTCAAGCTGGCTTAAGACTCCTTCCGAGATTAGAAAACTCGGGGGAGCGATTTTTGGCGATCGCCGCTATGACAGAGTCTTCGTGTATCACAACGGCGCCGAATCCTACTATGGCGTTCGGGGTTTTCGCGGCTTGTTGAGGGTGTAAGGCTGTCAAGAAAGCGATAATAAATACGGCGATCATCCTAGGGGCTTCGGAGCTGCAACTCCGAAGTTCCTGTTTTTTTAATCTAAAACATCCTATTCAATCCATTCCGCACATTCCTCGCCAATCGCGAAGCGATTGGCGGCGCGCACGCCTCGGCTTCCGCGTTTTTCCGTAGCGGCATGGTCGGTATGGGCGGCGCGGCCTATAAAAAGGCAGCGCCCTTGCGGACGCTGCCTTCATTTCAAGTTAAGTTGGGCTTAGTAATCCATTCCCCCCATACCACCCATTCCGCCGCCGCCCATGCCGCCGCCGGCGGGGGGAGACTTCGGTTCGGGGAGATCGGTGATGGCGCACTCGGTGGTGAGGAGGAGGGCCGCCACGGAAGCCGCGTTCTGCAGGGCGCTTCTCGTGACCTTCGCGGGGTCGATGATCCCGGCCTTCATCATGTCCACCCACTCGTTCTTTGCGGCGTCGTAGCCGATGCCTTTCTTGGAGGTCTTCGCCTTGTCGGCGATGATCGAGCCGTCGATGCCGCCGTTTTCGGCGATCTGGCGGATCGGTTCCTCGAGGGCGCGGCGAACAATCTTGAAGCCGATCTTCTCGTCGTCGGAGAACTTGGAAATATTGGCCTTGTCGAGGGCGAGGGAAGCCTGGATGAGAGCGATGCCGCCGCCTGAGACGATGCCTTCGTCGATCGCGGCGCGGGTCGCGGAGAGAGCGTCTTCGACTCTGTGCTTCTTCTCTTTCATCTCGACTTCGGTGGCCGCGCCGACATTGATGACGGCGACGCCGCCGGCGAGCTTGGCCAGGCGTTCCTGGAGCTTCTCGCGATCGTAGTCGGACGTGGTTTCCTCGATCTGGTTCTTGATCTGGGCGATCCTGTCCTGGATGTCCTTCTGCTTGCCCGCGCCATTGATGATGGTGGTGTTGTCCTTGTCGACCTTAACCGTCTTGGCGGTTCCGAGCTGGGCCATCGAGGTGTTCTCGAGCTTGAGGCCGAGTTCCTCGGAAACGACTTCGCCGCCGGTCAGGATGGCGATGTCCTCGAGCATGGCCTTGCGGCGATCGCCGAAGCCGGGAGCCTTTACCGCGCAGACATTGAGCGTGCCGCGGAGGTGGTTGACGATGAGGGTCGCGAGAGCCTCGCCTTCGATATCCTCGGCGATGATGAGGAGGGGTTTGCCCGACTGGGCGATCTTCTCGAGAACGGGGAGAAGATCCTTCATGTTGGAAATTTTCTTGTCGTGGATGAGGATGAGGGGGCTTTCGAATACCGTGGTCATCGAGTCCCTGTTGGTGACGAAGTAGGGGGAAGTGTAGCCGCGGTCAAACTGCATGCCTTCGACGAAGTCGATGGTGGTGTCCATGGTCTTGGACTCTTCAACGGTGATGACGCCGTCTTTTCCGACTTTTTCCATGGCGTCGGCGATCTGATTGCCGATGTTGATGTCGTTGTTGGCGGAAACGGAGGCTACGTTCGCGATTTCCTCTTTTTCCTTGATCTCTTTGGAGTTCTTCTTGATTTCCTCGACGGCGAGAGCCACTGCCTGGTCGATGCCCTTCTTGAGACCCATCGGATCCATTCCAGCGGCGACGGCCTTGAGGCCTTCCTTGACGATGGAATAGGCGAGGACGGTGGCGGTTGTGGTTCCGTCGCCGGCGATATCATTGGTTTTAGTCGCTACTTCCTTGAGAAGCTGGGCGCCCATGTTTTCGTAGGGATCCTCGAGCTCGATTTCCTTGGCTACCGAAACGCCGTCCTTGGTGACCGTCGGCGCGCCGAACTTCTTGTCCAGAAGAACGTTGCGGCCTTTGGGGCCTAGAGTAACCTTAACGGCCTTCGAAATGATCTCGACGCCGACTAAAAGCTTGCGTCGAGCATCTTCGCTGAACAGCAGCTGTTTTGCCATAGTGTTATTCTCCCTTAACTAAATGGATTGGTGACCTGTGAGGTCGCCTTGAAGATACCCATAATCGGGCCGAATGACAAGATCTTTTAAGAATAAACTAGTAAAAATGTAAAATGTTTCGTATACTAACTATATGGACGAGTATCTTTTCATGGGCATGGCCTTTGCGCTTTGGCGGAGAAGGGTGGGGCAGGCTCTCATGCCATTCGGCATAACCTTTCATCAGTTTTATCTGGTCAGACTGGCGTGGCGGATGGGGGCGCTGAACCTGTCGGCGGCCGCTTCGGAACTCGGCATGGACAAGCCTACGCTCAGCCTGGTGGCGCTCAAGTGCGTTCAGAAAGGCTGGCTGCGCCGCATCTCCGTGGTCAGGGACAGGCGTTCCGCCCGCCTTGGTTTGACCGGACAGGGGGAGGAACTCCTGGACAGGATAGACGCCGCGAGGCTCTTCGCGCCCGAATCCATGGGCGACGCGCTCGATGTGCTGGATTCGGAGGAGAGGGCCGCGCTGCGCAGGATGCTGGACAAGGTTTCGCGGCGTGCGAGGGATATTTTTGCCTGAAAATCGAGTTCCCGTCGCGCGTGGACCGAAAACCGCGGAAACCACAGGTTTCCAAAAAACGCCCGATATGCTAAAGTGAGGGCGTGATAAACAGCCCACAGATTTTATTTTCCGACGAGTCGATCGTCATCATAAACAAGCCCGCTGGTCTCCTGTCGATTCCCGATCGATACGACCCGGACGCTCCGGTCGCGCTTTCCTACCTGGAGAAGGATTTCGGGCATCTCCTTGTCGTCCACAGGATCGACAAGGACACCTCCGGCGTCCTTCTCTATGCCAGAGACGTCGAATCCCACAGGATTCTCAACTCGCAGTTTCTTTCGAGGACCGTGGAGAAATCGTATCTCGCCATCGTGAGAGGCAGGACGGAAAAGGATGAATGGGACTGCGACGATCCGCTGCTGGCCGATGCCGACAGGCTTCACAGGACCATCGTGGACTCGAAGCGGGGCAAGGCGGCATACAGCCACTTCACGACACTCGAAAGGTTCAGGGATTTTTCCCTCGTGCAGGTACGTCCGGAAACGGGGAGAACGCATCAGGTCAGGGTGCACTGCGCGGCCACCGGCTATCCGATAGTCTCTGATCCGCTCTACGGCGACGGTAAACCCGTCCTTCTTTCGCAGATCAAGCGCAAATGGAAAGGGGATCTTTTCGATGAGAGGCCTCTGCTGGAACGCACCGGCCTCCATGCCGAAAGGCTCGCTTTCACCCATCCCGTGACCAGGAAGAAAATCGACATGAGCGCTCCCCTGCCCAAGGATATGAGCGCCCTGATCGCGCAGCTGAAAAAAATCTGATCAGCGGCGTCCCGTCAGCTTTATGATGTGATAGCCGAACTGGGTCTGGACGACATCGGATATCGAGCCCACGCCCAGGCCTTTGCAGGCCGATTCGAAGGGAGGGACCATCTTCCCCGGCCCGAACCAGCCGAGATCTCCCCCCGATGACTTCGAGGGACAGGTCGAATGTTCACGCGCCAGGCTTTCGAAGTTGGCGCCCTGCTTGATCCTCTTGAGAAGCTCCTGGGCCAAGGCCCTGTCCTTGATGAGAATATGACTGGCTTTCATTTCCATGATTAGTCTCCTATCGCCACGAAAGGTGGAATTCCCTGATCTTGCTCACCACTTCCTCTATCTGTTCGAGAGGGGGTAGAATTGTCGTCCTGAAATGGGCCGTACCGGGTAGCTGCCCGAAACCGCTTCCCGGAATGACGCAGATGCCTGTCTTTTCGAGAAGGGCGAGGCAATACTCGTCGTCGTTCCGCCCGGCGGGCAGGGTGATCGTCGGGAAGGCGTACATGGCGCCCGTGATGGGCTGGCAGGAATAGCCGGGAATGCTGTCCAGGCCTTCCGCGAGAAGCGCCGCCCGTCGCTTCAGCGCGTCTATCACGCCGTCGCGTTCGCTTATGAAAAGCTCGTAGGACTGATCGCCCGGGCGCGGCGGACGCACCAGCAGGTAGACGAGGACCTGTCCCGGCAGATTGGAACAGAGGGCGATGGACTGGAGCTTCGTGATCTGGGCGATGACGTCCTCGGCCAGGTTCCTCACTTCCATATAGCCGCCGCGCTGGCCGCATTCGCCGAGGTAGCCCTTCGAACATGAGTGGAAGCTGAAAAGGCTCACCTCCTTTTCGCCCAGTTCGGTAAGCACTCTCGCGAAGGAGGTAAAGCGGTCCTCAGCCCTATAGGTGTTTTTCTGGTATACTTCGTCGGCGAGCACGGAAAGTCCGTGTTCCTTCGCGAAACCGATGACCATGGCGATATTGTCTCGCGAAAGCACCGAGCCGGTGGGGTTGCCGGGGTTGATGACGCAGATGGCCTTGACCTTCGTGCCCTCTTTTCGCGCCTTGGCATAAGCTTCGTCGAGCATGCAGCGGGAAAGACTCCAGCCGGAAGCCTCATCCAGATAATATCCCACCTGCACGCCGCCATAGAGAGTGATCGCTGCCGAATAGAGAGGATACTGGGGCGTGGGAACCATGACGCCGTCGCGGTCGGAAGCGATGACGCAGCGCAGCGCGGTCTGGACGCCTTTGGAGGCGCCATCGGTGAGATAAATATGCTCGGGGTCGGCTTTGACGGCGAGCGCCTCGTCGGAATCCCGCTCTTGTATGAACTCCGCGATGGCTTTCCTGACGAACTTCAGCCCCTTGGATTCCGAGTACGCGCCCAGACCGCTTTTGGATTCGGTCATTATGGTTTTCGCCGTCGCCAGGATATCCTCGGGAAAGGCTTCGGAAGCCTTCGACGCAAGCTCAGGCCATTCGGTCAGAGCGAGAACCTGACGCACGTAGGTCAGCGGTTTCTGTCCCAGGGCCTGGGGGTTTCCGATATTGCAGTAAATTATCTTCCGGCCTGTCCGTTCGAGTTCCTGCGCCCGGGCGACGATAGGCCCCCGCACCGCGTACTGCGAATCAATGACTGCCTTTGCCAGGTTGGATAGTGTGAGCGTCATGACAGCTCCTTTTGGAGTGTTCCATGAACCGATGGAACGCAGAAGCTAGTATAGCCAAGGAGGGCTGATGAGTCAAACGCCATGAGGTCTGGAGAGTTGATGCAATTTTATTCGCTTCTGGGTAAATAATTATGATATTTCATAGGTGCCCGCGTACTTGACCCGGGACTTCGCATGGTATATATAGGATCATTGCCGCCGTATGGCAATGCGGCAACCACTTCGCATTCTGGAGGACCACATGCCCGTCAATCTCAAGGGTCGCAGCTTCCTCACGCTCAAGGATTTCAGTCCCGAGGAAATCCGCTATCTTCTCGACCTGTCCCATGACCTGAAAGCTAAAAAGCGAGCCGGAATCCCCGGGAACGCCTTATACCGCAAGAATATAGTGCTCATTTTCGACAAGGCCTCGACCAGGACGCGCTGCGCCTTCGAAACCGCCTGCTGGGACGAAGGGGGCAACGCCACCTTCCTCACAAATTCGCAGATGGGCAAAAAAGAATCCGTCGAGGACACAGCCAAGGTGCTGGGACGCATGTACAACGGAATCCAGTACAGGGGATTTTCGCAGAAACTCGTGGAGGATCTCGCGAAATATTCGGGCGTGCCCGTGTGGAACGGCCTCACCGACGACGATCACCCGACCCAGATCCTCGCCGATCTTCTCACGATCGAAGAACATGTCCACAAACCCCTGAACAAGGTGAAGATGGTCTACTGCGGCGACGCGCGGAACAACATGGGCAACGCGCTCATGATCGGTAGCGCCAAGATGGGCATGCGTTTCGTGGCGCTCGCGCCGAAGGAACTCTGGCCGAATGAGACGCTTACGGCCGAGATGCGCAAGGTAGCCGAGAAGACCGGCGGCAGCATCGAATTCTTCAGCATCGAGAACGTGGATAAGGCCTTGGCCGGAACCGATGTGCTCTACACCGATGTATGGGTTTCGATGGGCGAGGAAGCGAAGTTCGCCGAACGCATCGCCCAGCTCCAGGACTACCGCGTCACCATGGATTTCGCGAGGAAAACCGGGAATCCCGATGTCGTCTTCCTGCATTGCCTGCCGGCCTTCCATGATACGAAGACCGCCGTGGGCCAGGATATCGAGAAAAAGCATGGCATCGGCGAGATGGAAGTGTCGGATGAACTCTTCCGTTCACGCCATTCCGTCGTCTTTGATCAGGCGGAAAACAGGCTCCATACCATCAAGGCGGTCATGGTAGCCACAATCGGAGATGTATGAACGAATATTTCGATCCGCGCCCCAAGGCTGAGCGGGCGCTTCTCGTCGGCATAGAAATCGACGCGGTCAAGAAAGAGGAGGCATTGAGCCTCCTTCATGAGCTCGGCAGCCTCGCCAAGACTCTCGGTCTCGAGGTCGTCGACTCCATCTCCGTCAAGCTCCGCGAAAAAACGGCCAGCCTCCTCGTAGGCACCGGCAAGGCCGACGAGATCGTGGCCATCGCCAAATCGGACAACGTGGATTCCATTGTTTTCGACCACCCCATAAGCCCCAGCCAGCAGAGAAACTGGGAGAAGCTTTCGGGCAAGAAAGTCTACGACAGGGCTGAGCTCATCATTAAAATATTCTCCTCCAGGGCGCTGACCAGGGAAGCCGGGCTCCAGGTCGAACTCGCTCAGCTGGAATTCGCCATGCCGCGGCTGGCTCATTCCTACGAGGACCTTTCCCGCCAGCGCGGCGGCCGCTACGGCACGAAGGGTTCAGGCGAGCAGAAGATCGAGCTGGACCGCCGCTCGATAGAACACAGAATTCATGAAATCAAGGAAGAAATGAAGGATGTGAAAAAGTCGCGCGAAGTCCAGCGCAGGCGGCGGGAACGCATCGAACTGCCGAGGGCGGCCATCGTCGGATACACGAACGCGGGCAAGTCCAGCCTTCTGAACGCCCTGACCACGGCCAATGTGCTCGCCGAGGACAAGCTCTTCGCTACCCTCGATCCGACGACGCGCAAGCTCATCCTCAAGTCCGGAGCCACGCTTCTCATCACCGATACCGTGGGCTTCGTTCGCAACCTCCCCCATAACCTGGTCGATGCCTTCAAGGCTACGCTCGAGGAAGCCTCGGCTTCGGATCTCCTCATCCACGTCGCTGACGCTTCCGATCCCGAAGTGGAGATCCATATGGCGACGACCGAAAAAGTCCTCTCCGAGATAGGCGCCGCCGAGCTGCCCAGGATTCTCGTGCTCAACAAGATCGATATAGCCGAACCCGAGGCTCTGGAACAGTGGAAGCGAATGCACCCCGAAGGCTTGGCCGTCTCCGCCAAAACGGGACATGGACTCGACAGTCTCGCGCTGCTCATAGAAAAAAGCCTTACTTCCGATATGGAGGAAGTCCTGCTCGCCATTCCGCATTCTGAATATTCCCTGATCCCCCTCATCCATCGAGAGGGTTCCATCATCGATGAGAAGACCGAGGACGACAGGACGATCGTCCGGTGCAGAATCCCGAATCGTCTCGAAGGCCGGCTGGGAAAATACCGCATCTGAGCGCAGGAGTACGCATGAAGGAAATAAAATCAGCCCTGGTCGTCGGCGCCGGCGCCATCGGGGCAGCGGTAGCCTCAATACTGTTCGACGCGAACAGCCAGGCGGTAGCCCTCTGCGCCGCGGGAGAACGCAGGGAGCGCTATCTTCGCGAAGGCTTCATCGTCAATCAAAAGCATTATTCTTTCCGGATCGCCGACGCCACCGTCGACGGCCCCTACGACCTCGCCATCGTATCGGTGAAGACAGACGGACTGGCCGGGGCGATCGAGGAAATGCGCCCTTTCATAGGTCCGGACACGACAATCATCTCGCTTCTCAACGGCATATCGAGCGAAGAAATCCTTCGCGCCGAATTTGGCCGCGAAAAAGTGCCTCTTGCCATAATAATCGCCATCGATGCCTTGAGGGTGGGCAACAGAATTGAATTCAAATCCCCGGGAGAAATTCGATTCGGCTTTGAAAAGGACTTTCCGGAGGCTTCTAAAAATCGCATAACGTCGGTTTCGCGCTTCTTCGATGCCCACAACATCCGGCACACAACGCCTCCGGATATGGCAAGGGTCCTCTGGTACAAATTCATGATAAACGTGGCCTTGAATCAATGGTCGGCCCTTATTCGCGGCTCTTACGGCCTGTTCCAGAAAAGCCTTCCTGCCAGGATGCTTCTGACGGAGACGATGAAGGAAGTGATCGCGCTGTCCGATGCCCTGGGTAAAGGCCTCGTCCCCGAGGATATCGACACAATCTTCGCGACTATAGACAATTTGAATGGAAGCGGCAAAACGTCCATGCTTCAGGATGTGGAAGCGGGGCGGAAGACGGAGGTGGATGCCTTCGCCCGCGTCGTCGTGGAAAAGTCTCGCGAATGCGGACTGTCGGCGCCCATAAACCAAAGCCTTCTTCTCGCGATCAAAGCGATGGAGGACGGTTTCGTGGCCTGATCTAGGGCGGTCCTTTCCAAAGCGGCCTTTTTCTAGGCCGCTAAACGCTCTTTAAGCTAGAAATCTCCCCAGAGCAGAAGGCCTCGGCTTCGCCTTTTTCCCCAAGAAGCAGAAGCCGTCCCGAGTTGTCGATGCCCTGGATTATTCCTTTTTTCTGATCGCCGCGCTCGGGATGCCCGACTATGAAACCGATCTCCTCGCCGATACCCCACAGCGCCTTTTCGTAATCCTCGCGCCAATCCTTGTCCTCCAGCCGGCTCACGGCCGCTTCCGCCATGGCTATCGCCAGGGCCGAGGCCAGCCTGTCGGTTTCCGGCATGGTCCTGGCGACTTCATCGAGGCTCGTGGCCTTTTCCTTCAGCGCATCGGGATAGGATTTCTTCCTCAGGTTGATCCCTATGCCCGCCAGCAGCCAGCCAGCCGTAGTTTCGCAGAGGATGCCTCCCAGCTTCCTGAAGCGGGGCTGAGCGCCATCTTCGATGGGGCTCAGCCCCAGGATGTCGTTCGGCCATTTGATGAGGATGCGGGAGGGCGCATGCTTCGACAGGACATCATGGACAGCAAGGCCGATCCTCAATGAGGGGGCTTCCGCGGCTGAAAAGTCGCCTTTCAGGCAGAGGGTCATGAGCAGCGAGGTGCCGGGGCCGGCTTCCCAGAATCTGCCTTCGATCCTGCCCCTGCCCGCCGTCTGCGCATCAGCCATGACGATCAGCCTCGAGTTTGCCTCGCGGGCGATGAGACTTTTCGCGACATCCATCGTGGAATCGACCGTCGCGAAACGCCGCAATTGGAATTCCATTGGGATACGATAGAAGCTTTTTGGCGTTTTTTCAATCTTCGGACGGTAGCATGGCTGGTAATTTGGCCGGGATTCAGTATTATGAAACAAATTTGGTTACGGTTTCCTTTTTACCGAACCACAAAGCAATAATCGACTATCATACTACTATCGCGACCGGAAGGAGCTGTTCATGTGCGGCATAATCGGCTATTCAGGACCCAGGAAAACATCATCCATACTTCTCGAAGGACTCAGGCGGCTGGAATACAGAGGCTACGACTCCGCCGGCATCGCCGTCGGGGGGAGGGCTTATGCCGACCATCCTTTGGGCATCGTGAAGTCGGTGGGGAAGATCGCCGCGCTCAAGGCGGCAATTCCTCCCGACATGGATGGGACATGGGGCATAGGCCATACCCGATGGGCGACGCATGGCGGCGTCACCGTAGCCAACGCCCATCCCCACACCGACAATTCGGGCAAGATTGCCGTCGTCCACAACGGCATCATAGAAAACCATCACGCGCTGAAGTCCATGCTAGAAAAAAAAGGCTGCGTCTTTACGAGCGAGACCGATACTGAAGTCATCCCCCATCTCATCGCCGAATACTACAAGGGCGACCTCCTCGAGGCGGTGAAGGCGGCTATCCAGAACCTTCAGGGCACCTACGGCATCGCCGTCATACACGCCGACGAGCCGGGGCGCATCGTGGGCGCGAGAAACGGCAGCCCCCTCGTGGTGGGCGTGGGCGCCGGCGAAATGTTCCTCGCCAGCGACATCACCGCGATGGTGGCCTATACCAACAAGGTCATCTACCTCAACGACGGGGAAATCGTCGATATCGGAAAAGACAGTTACTCCATCATAGACAAGGAAGAACGCAAAGTAGACAAAAAGGTGGACGAGATCACCTGGGAGCTGGGTTCCATCGAAAAGGGAGCCTATCCCTGCCATATGGAAAAGGAAATATTCGAGCAGCCCGAATCCATAGCGAGAGCCTTGAGCGGACGCCTGGACGCTGAAAATTCGACGGCCAAGCTGGGCGGCCTCAATATGGAAAGACGCAGATTCGCCGGAATAGGAAGAGTGAAAATTATCGCGGCGGGCACGAGCTGGCACGCCGGCCTGGTCGGCTCCCATCTCCTCGAGCACGTGGCGCGCATTCCCGCCAGCGCGGAGCTGGCGAGCGAGCTGCGATACAGGAATCCCGTGGTGGAAAAGGACAGTCTCTGGTTCACCGTGAGCCAGTCCGGAGAGACCGCCGATTCCCTCTACGCCATGCGCGAAATCCAGAGAAAAGGCGGATCGGTCCTCGGAATCTGCAATGTCGTGGGCTCGACGATCGCCAGGGAATCGGATGGCGGCATCTACGTTCATTCCGGTCCCGAGATCGCCGTGGCCTCGACCAAGGCTTTCACGAGCCAGCTGGCCGCTTTCTATCTCTTCACCTTGCTCATGGCCAGGATGCGCGACATGTCCAGGGAGGAAGGGACGAAATTCCTCGTCTCCCTCCAGAAGGTTCCCGAGATGGTCGAGACTGTCCTGAAGCAGCGCGACAACATCCAGGCTATCGCCAGGAAATATTCCAAGGCGAAGGACTTTCTCTTCCTCGGGCGCGGCATTCTTTACCCCATCGCCCTGGAAGGCGCGCTCAAACTCAAGGAAATCAGCTATATCCACGCCGAGGGCTGCAGCGCCGGCGAGATGAAACATGGCCCCATCGCCCTCGTGACGCCCGAGGTTCCCAGCGTCTTCCTCGTGTCGGACGACTACCTTCGCGAAAAGACGATCTCCAATATCAGGGAGATCAAGGCGCGGGGAGGTCCCGTCATCGCCGTGGGCGTGGAAGGCGACGAGGAGACGAGAAGCCTTGTCGACGATTTCATACCAGTGCCCAAGGCCGATCCGCGCTTCTATCCCTTCTCCATGGTCGTGCCGCTCCAGCTTTTTGCCTACTTCTGCGCGCTGGAACTCGGGAGGGACGTCGATCAGCCGCGAAATCTCGCGAAAAGCGTGACCGTCGAGTGATGAAGGGGAAAACCTTCTCAAAGTCCGTTTTCAAGGCGAAAAAAAAGGTTGTTCATCTCCCTCTCCGGGAGTATACTGTCGGCTGTTTGCATTGAATTCCAAGGAGGAATTATGAAGAGGGCGATTTTTGCTTTGGTTCTCATCGTCTCCCTGGCTTTTGCCGGCTGCGCCAGCAGCGGAAAAAGCGACACGATCAAGGTGGGCTGGTTCGGCGCTTTGACCGGAGACCAGGCTGTATGGGGCGAAAACGAGTTCAACACCGTAAAGATGTTGTTCGAGGAATATAACGCCGCGGGCGGAATCCAGGTCGGCAACAAGAAATACAAGCTCGAAGCCATCGGCTACGATAACAAAGGCGATGCGCAGGAAGCAGTAAATGTCGTAAAGAGACTCACGGGGCAGGACAAAGTCGTCGCCATACTCGGTCCCAACGCCTCCGGAAACGCGATCCCCATAGCGCCTGTCCTCGAGCAGGCCAAGGTTCCCGATATCGCCACCGTAGCGACCAATCCCAAGGTCACTGTCCTTGACGGAAAGGTTAAACCCTACAACTTCCGCGTCTGCTTCATCGACCCCTACCAGGGCGCCGTTGCGGCGGGCTATGCCTTCGACAGACTGGGCGCCAAGAAAGCGGCCATCCTCTACGATGTGTCCGACGACTATTCCCAGGGCTTGCGCGAGTTCTTCAAGATGAATTTCGAGAAGAAGGGCGGCACCATTGTGGCCGATGAATCGTTCAACGCCGGCGACGTGGATTTCAGGCCCCAGCTCTCCAAGATCAAGGCAGCGAATCCCGACATCATCTTCATGCCCTACTTCTTCAAGGAAGTGGCGCTCTCCGCCAACCAGGCCAGAGAGCTTGGCATGACGCAGGTGATGATGGGCGGAGACGGATGGCCTTCGGAGCAGCTTATCTCCATGGGCGGAAAAGCCGTCGAGGGTTCCTATTTCGTCAACCATCTCGATTACGCCGATCCGTCAGTCGCCGACTATAAAGCGCGCTACCTGGCCAAATACGGTAAGGAAACCGAGCTCAACGGTTATCTCGTCCACGACGCCGTGCTTCTGCTGGTCGCCGGTCTCGAGAAAGCGGGCAAGGTGAACGGCGAGGCTTTGGCCAAGGCGCTTGAGGGCATCCAGGTCCAGGGCATCACGGGCAAAATCAATATCAGCCCGGAAACCCACAATCCCGAAGGCAAGGACGCAGCCATCCTCAAGATCATCGATGGCCAGTATGTATTCCAGGAAAAGTACGCCGCTGAGTAAGCGCGGCCGCTAAAGGGCAGTCGACGAAGCGTCGGGGGAATGCCTCCGACGCTTTGGGACTGCCCGATTTTTTCATCGGGCGGCGCGTCCGCTGGACTTTCCGGTCAAGCGAGCGCGCCGACACCCATCCCGCCGAAAGAGGACAGGCCATGACTCAGTTCCTTCAACAGTTGATAAACGGGCTCTCGATCGGCTCCGTGTACGCCTTGATGGCTGTTGGTTATTCCCTCGTTTACTCCATCATGAATTTTTCCAATTTCGCCCATGGCGGCGTCATAATGCTGGGCGCTTACTTCGGTTTCTTCGCGCTCACGCTGCTGAAACTTCCCTTTATCGCGGCCTTCCTTCTCGCGACCGTAGGAACCACTCTGCTGGCGATACTGGTGGAGAGGGTAGCCTACAAGCCATTGCGCGAACGAAACGCGCCCTTTCTCTACTTCATCATTTCCGCGATGGGCGCTTCCATTCTCCTCGAGAACATCGTCATAGCGACGATAGGTCCCACGTTCAGGACCTATCCGCAGGTGATCGAAAGGATCCCCATAAAGCTCGGACCATTGGCTATAGGCAGGCTGGATCTCCTAATGTTCTTCATCTCCGCCATCTGTCTCGGAGGACTGATCCTCTTCATAGAAAAGACGAAAATGGGCAAGGCCATCCAGGCCGCGGCCTATAATATAAAGGCCTGCGCCCTCATGGGCGTAAACACGGACAGGATCATCCTGATCGTATTCGGCCTTGGCGGATTTCTCGCGGGGGTCGCGGGCGTCTTCTTCGGCATGAAGTACACGGTGTATCCTCAGATCGGGAATATCACGACAAAATCCTTCGTGGCCGCCGTATTCGGAGGACTGGGGAGCCTGCCGGGAGCCGTCATCGGTTCCGTGATCCTCGGCATCATCGAAACCCTCGTCGCGGGGTATATCTCATCGCAATACCGCGATCTCATCGCGTTCGTAATTCTTATAGGCGTTCTCATATTCAGGCCGACCGGCATCATGGGTAAGAACACCGTGGACAAGGCCTGAGGCCCGGGGGAAATAAGATGGATTGGACATATATCCAGGGCATCCTGATGCTCGCCGGGATCAACCTCATCGCCGTTCTCGGCTTGAGCCTGCTCACCGGTTTCACTGGGCTGTTCTCGTTCGGCCACGCGGGATTCATGGCGATAGGCGCCTTCATCGGCGCTCTCATGACCGTTTCGCCGACGACGACTCCCGCGGGCCTGGGGCTTCCTTTCTTCGTCGGCGTCATCGCCGGAGGAGCCGCCGCCGGCATAGTCAGTTACTTCCTGGGTCGCATAACCCTCAACCTGAAGGGCGACTATTTCTGCATCGCGACGCTCGGTTTCGGGGAAGCCACGAGGCTCGTGCTCAACAACGTGCAGGTATTCGGCGGCGCCCGCGGCTGGCCCGGCATTCCCTATAAGTCGACGTTGCCTGCCATAATCCTTGTCGACGTGTTGGCCGTCATTTTCCTCGCCAACCTCGTGAAGTCCAGGCATGGCCGCAACATGATAGCGGTCCGCGAGGAAGAGCTGGCGGCCCAGATATCGGGCATCAACGTATTCAGGTATAAAATGATCGCGCTCATCGTAAGCGCCGTCTATGCTGGCGTGGCGGGCGTTTTCTTCGCCCACTACATGACCTTCCTCCAGCCGAAGATGTTCTCGATGACGAAATCCACAGAACTCACCATCATCGTCATCTTTGGAGGCCTTGGTTCGATCTCCGGTTCCGTGTTGGGCGCCCTTCTGCTTACGGCCCTGCCCGAAATCCTGCGCGCTTTCGAGATCTGGCGACTCGTGTTCTATGGAGCCGCGGTCATACTCATCATGATTTCCCGTCCCAAGGGGCTCATGGGCGGCATGGAACTGACGCCCGCGGGAATCCGGAAAGCGAGGATGGAACGGAAGGCGCGGCTCGAAGCCCTGAAGGAAATGAAAAGCGGCCAGGACGGGGAGGGCAGCAATGGCTGACATACTTGAAATCTCCCATCTCACAAAACGCTTTGGGGGACTTGCCGCCGTCAACGATGTGTCCTTTTCGGTTCCCGAGGGGGGGATCGTGGGGCTCATAGGTCCGAACGGCGCCGGTAAGACCACCATTTTCAACCTGATTACCGGCGTCTATTCCCTCACCGAGGGCGCCGTGAAATTCAAGGGCCAGAGCGTCGTCGGGCTTCCCCCCTACAAGATCGCCGATCTCGGCATCACGAGAACATTTCAGAACATCAGGCTGTTCAAGAATTTGACCGTTTTCGAGAACGTGCTGACCGCATGTCACCTGAGCGCTACCTACAATATCGCCGAGTCGATTTTCCGCCTTCCGCGTTTCAGGAAGGAAGAGAAGGAACTCGTGGCGAAGGCCGAAAAGCTTCTCGAAATCATGGGCCTCACGGACAGAAGGGATCTCGTCGCCAACAATCTCCCCTACGGGATGCAGCGGAGGCTGGAAATCGTCAGAGCCTTGGCCCTGGATCCAGAACTACTGCTGCTCGACGAGCCAGCCGCCGGCATGAACCCGGACGAGACCGAGCATCTCATGAAGCTCATCGTGAGGATTCGGGATGAGTTCAAGCTTTCGGTCCTCGTCATCGAACATCATATGGACCTCATCATGGGAGTATGCGAACACATTGTCGTGCTCAATTTCGGTTTGAAGCTCGCGGAAGGCGGGGCCGACGAGGTCGCGAACAACCCCAAGGTGATCGAAGCCTATCTCGGCACCACAGAGGAGGCCTGACCATGCTGAAAGTTATCGACCTCCACGTATCCTACGGTGGCATCAGGGCGTTGAAAGGTGTATCACTCGAAGTAAAGCAGGGCGAGATCGTCACGATCATAGGCGCGAACGGCGCCGGGAAATCCACCCTCCTCAACACCATTTCTGGATTCCTCAAACCTTCGCAGGGAGAGGTTCTCTATAAAGACGCCAAGCTGGCAAGACGGCCCGATCTGGTCGTCAAGTCGGGCATCTGTCATGTCCCGGAGGGAAGGCTGATTTTCGCCAATCTGACCGTCACCGACAATCTTCTTCTGGGCGCCTATCTGCGGAATGACAAGAAGGTCGTCCGCGAGGATATGGACAAGGTTTTTTCCATTTTCCCTCGCCTCAAGGAGAGGGAAAATCAGGTCGCCGGTACCCTGTCGGGCGGGGAGCAGCAGATGCTCGCGATGGGCAGGGCGCTCATGACCAACGGCGAGCTCGTGCTCATGGATGAACCCTCGCTCGGGCTGGCGCCCCTGCTTGTCCAGACAGTATTCGAAATCATAGTCAAGATCCGCGACATGGGAAAGACAATACTGCTCGTGGAACAGAACGCCTTCAAGGCGCTCACGGTGGCCGATAGGGCCTATGTGCTCGAGCAGGGACGCATCGTGAAATCGGGCCCGTCCAGGGAAATTGCGAGCGACCCCGCCGTGCGGGCGGCTTATCTGGGATCAAAATCGGGCAACGTGAAAAAAAAGCCTTAAAGGACACCGATAAGGACTAGCCCGGCGACGACGGCAAAGCAGCAGAGGATGGCGGCCAACCTTCCTAGCCAGCGATGCGCGATTCTGAGCCGGGCTGTTTTTTTCTTGTCTTTCGATTTGAATATCATCAATCCCAGACTCGGCATCGCGATCATGAAGAGGAGTGCGACTCCGCCGAAAATCGCGTGGCTTACCCTGAAGTGCGGGCCGCCCGAGGACTGCACCATAATAAACGCGAGAACAAACCCCAAGAATGCCAGACCGACGGCGGCAAGGTTGAGCGATTTATGTGCCCTGAGCCACCACTTCTTCTTTCTGAAAAACCTCGCGACGATGATGGCTGCCAGCATGGCGGCGGTTGCCGTCGCCATGAGCCCCAGGTGAAAGGGGAGGAGGCTCATTCGGAGCCGTCCATCTCGAGCGTGGCCTTGCCGGCCTTGCTGTGTTTCGCGGTGAACTGCAGACTGGAGCTGTAGGCCCAGATCACCTTGAAAGAGCCTTTGGCGGGGATGACCTTGTCCAATTTGTCGCCGGTATTCAATTTTCGGGAGAATTCGAATACGACTCGATCCTGGGTTCTTCCGGCCGCGGAGGCGAGAATGCTGTCCTTGCCCCCCTGATTCACGTCAGGCGGATGCGGTCCGAACATACCGGTGGACCAGGCATCTATCGGCTGCAACATGCCCGACTTGTCCACGATGCCGAAAACCATATCGGCATTCGCCATGATATTGGTCGGCTCGAATCCTATAGAGACCCATCCGGCTGCCTTCGCGTCGATGGCCATGAATATCGCGTCACCCTCTATTTTCCAGTGGAGTCTGAAATTTCCGTTGTCGAACGAGGTTTCCCTCGCGTACTCGCCCTGGGCTATCGAACCGTTTATATCCACCGCGTAAACAGCGGAACCGATCATCGCGAAAGCGATCATAATCGATAAAAATTTGATTTTCATTACAAAAACTTAATACAGGAGATGATCCGAGGCAAGAAAAAATAAGAAATCGGAAGCGCGCTTCCGAAATGCCCGTTTTCGGAATGCCCGCTTCCTTTATTCGATGCGATTTTCAGTCTAGAGAGATGCCATCATCGTGCCGTAGAAAAGCGCGCAACGATCGAGATCGCTCAGCTTTACCCGCTCGTTGTCGCCATGAACCCCCTTAAGATCTTCCTGAGACTGGATCAGGGGCGTGAATCTGTAGATCGCGCCGACGACATTCTTATAATGCTTCGTATCGGTGGCGGCGCTGAAGAGGAAGGGCAGGCAACCCGCCTGGGGATGGGATGTCCTCAATGCCGACTCGATGGCCTTCCATCCCTCATGGTCCGTTCCGGATTCGCTGGAAGGCTCGATGACATGATCCTTATATTTGGGGGATACCGTAGCGCCAAAGGGCGCCACAATGCGGTTCAGCTTCGCTATGACTTCTTCTGAAGTTTCGCCGGGAAGAATGCGCACGTTCAGCGTAGCCTCCGCATTGTCCGCGAGGACATTCTCCTTCGGGCTGCCCTTGAGCATGGTGCAGGCCACTGTCGTGCGGATCAGGGCGTTCGTGGTCGGTCCGGATGCGAATGCCCTCATGAGAACCGGGGCAGTAAGCCAGAGCTGGCTGAAGAGGAAACGGTAAGGCAGTTTCGATTCAGGCGCGAGGCGAGAGAAAAATGAGCGCACCGTGCGCGTGAGTTTCGTTGGGAAGGGCCGCGCCTCGATCGCGGCGATTGCCCTGGCGAGATCGCCGGGGGCTGTGTGCCGCGGCGGCATGGAGGCATGGCCTCCCGAACCTTTCACGCGCACGCAAAGATCGGCATAGCCTTTCTCCGCCACGCCGATGAGGGCAAGGGGGCGCGCGGCAAAGGAAAGCATGCCTACCGAGATGGGGCCTCCTTCGTCCACGAGAAAAGAAGCCTTGATCCCCCTGGCGGCAAAAAGGTCGGCGATGGCCGCGGCGCCCCTATGGCCGCCTACCTCCTCGTCGCCGCCAAAGGCGAAATAGATTGTCCGTTCAGGCTCGAAGCCGCGCTCCAGGAGCTTTTCGGCGGCCTCCAGAATGGAAGCCATGAGCACCTTGATATCCTGGGTGCCGCGGCCCCAGAGTTCGCCTTCAATAATGTCCCCCGCGAAGGGATCGTGCTTCCAGCCAGTTGAGTCGGGAACGGGCACGACATCGAAATGGGCGCAGAACAGCGCCGGCGCGAGGGCGGGGTTTTTTCCCTTCCAGGTGTAGAGAAGGGCTCTGTCGGAAGGTTCTTCCCTCTCCAGCATCGCGTGTACCCGTGGATAGAGAAGGGGAAGCTCGCCTTTCAGCGCCAGAAAGGCCGCGTCGTCCTCATCGCCTGGGTTGTAGGACGAAACCGTGGGAAAGCTGACGAGGCGCGATAGTTTGGAGGGCAAATCGGGATAAATTGCCGCCGATATAGCATTGTCATTCATTCAAAATCTTCCTTTCGACAAAAGTATGAAGTAGTATGACGGCAAGGTCAACATTATGCGGCATAACCTGCCGGCTTTTTACCGCCCTTATGGAGGAAGACGATGGCTCAGCGACAGTCGGGGCTCCGCATTTCCAAAAAAGCCTTTCTCACGAGCTTTCTCGTGCTGCTCGCCCTGATGCTGGGAGCGGGCATCCTGTCCGCCGTCCTGCCTTCCGGCCGATATGAGCGCGTCATGGGCGAATATGGCCTCCAGGTGGTGCCCGATACCTACATCATGACGGAAAAGCCCGCCTATCCGGTCTGGCGCTGGTTTACCGCCCCCCTCGAAGTGCTCGCTTCCAGCGACGGTCTCCAGGCAATCGTCATAATACTGTTCATCATGATCGTGGGTGGCGCCTTCGCGGTCCTGGACAAGGCATCGGTGCTCAAGGAGGCCGTGACTCTCATCGCCAGAAGGTTTTCCGCGCGCCGCTACCTCCTTCTCGCCATTGTCGTGTTCTTTTTCATGGGGATCGGATCGCTCCTCGGCATCTTCGAGGAAACGGTACCCCTCGTGCCCGTGGCGATAGCCCTCTCCCTTTCCCTGGGCTGGGACATCTACGTAGGACTGGGAATGAGCATTCTCGCGACGGGATTCGGCTTCGCGGCGGCCATCGCGAATCCTTTCACTATCGGCACGGCCCAGCGCCTCGCCGGGCTGCCCATGTTTTCTGGTTCGGGATTCAGGATAATCGTCTTCATCTGCGTCTACGCCCTCTTTTATCTTTGGCTCGCGGCCATGGCGAAAAAGTGCGAATCCGGAAAACCCGGCGCCGCCGCCGCTGGCCTCCCAGTCGATGTCGTGCCGGAGGCGATGGCCGGACTAAAGCCTGGCCGCGGCGCCAGATTTTTCGGCCTTTCCATCCTCATCCTCATCGCCGTCATCATGACGATCTCGCTGACGAGAACCTTCGCCGACTATTCCATGCCCATCATCGCCCTCATATTCCTGCTCGCCGGCCTCGGCTCCGGCCTCGTCGCCGGTCTTTCCTTCCGGGATTGCCTCAAGGCTTTCGGATCGGGCGTGGCCGGAATCCTCCCGGGCGTCGTCCTCATCCTCATGGCGATGGCGGTCAAGCATATCATCGTCTCCGGAGGAATCATGGATTCCATCCTCCACGGGGCTTCCTCCGTCATTGGGGAATCGAGCGGCTATGGAGCCGCGGCTCTCATCTATGTTTTCACCCTTGGAATGAATTTTTTCATCGGATCGGCCACCGCCAAGGCTTTTCTGCTAATGCCCCTTCTCGCTCCCCTGGCCGACCTTGCGGGCGTCTCCCGCCAGCTGGCGGTGCAGGCTTTCGCCTTCGGCGACGGATTCTCCAACATGATTTACCCCACCAATGCCGTGCTCCTCATAGCACTGGGCGTGGCGGGGCTTTCCTGGCCCGAATGGTTCAAAAAAACCTGGCTCCTGCAGGCGGCCGTTCTCATCCTCACCATGGGCCTTCTCATGATCGGGGTTCTGGCGGGCTACGCGTAAAGTAGGCTATACTTCGGCCATGTCGGAATTCGTGCATCTTCACAACCACACAGATTTCTCCCTCCTCGACGGAGCCGCTCCCATCAAGGAACTTGTCGCCACGGCCAAGCGCTACGGAATGCCCGGCTTGGCGATAACGGATCACGGCAATATGTTCGGGGCCCTCACTTTCAACAAAGCCTGCAGGGAAGAGGGCGTGAATCCCATCATCGGCTGCGAGTTCTATATGGCCGGCGGATCCCGCCGGGAAAAAGCCGGAACCGAGAACGGCAACAAGTACTGGCACTTCATCCTCCTGGCCGAAAACCAGGAAGGCTACCGCAACCTCATGAAGCTCACCTCGCTTTCCTACACCGAGGGCTTCTACTATAAACCTCGAATCGACGACGAAATCCTCGCGATGTATTCCAAGGGACTTATCGCCTCCACCGCCTGTATAGCGGGCGAAATCCCCTCTCTCATTCTCTCCGGAAAGAGGGATGCGGCTGAAAAAAAAGTCCTCTATTACCAGGAACTCTTCGGAAAGGACAGATTCTATCTCGAACTGCAGGATCACGGACTGGAGGAGCAGAAACTCGTCAACCGCGAGCTTATATCCATGTCCAGGCGGACTGGGCTGCCGCTTGTCGCCACGAACGATCTTCATTACATAAACCAGGAGGATTCCGTAGCCCAGGACATCCTTCTCTGCGTGGGCACGAACCGCAAGCGGAATGAGCCAGGACGCATGCGCTTTCCCAACAACCAGTTCTACCTAAAAACCGCCTACGAAATGGCGGCCCTCTTCGGCGAAGTGCCTCAGGCTCTCGAAAACACCCTCAAGATCAACGAGATGGTCCAGCTCAAGATAGATTTTCCCGGACCCATGCTTCCCGACTACGAGATTCCGCCCGAGTTCGAGTCTCCCGAAGCCTACCTGCGCCATCTTACCTATGAAGGCCTCTCCAGGCGCTATCCCAACGCCGACAAGACGATCCGGGACAGAGCCGAATACGAGCTTTCGGTCATCATCAAGATGGGCTTCACCGGCTACTACCTCATTGTCTGGGACTTCATCGACTGGGCCAAGCAGCACGACATTCCCGTCGGCCCCGGCCGCGGATCGGGAGCGGGCTCGATCGTGGCCTACGCCCTAAGGATCACCGATATCGATCCTCTGAAATTCGATCTCCTCTTCGAGCGCTTCCTCAATCCCGAACGAATCTCAATGCCTGACTTCGACATCGATTTCTGCTATGAAAGACGAGGGGAAGTGATCGAGTACGTCACGCGGAAATATGGCGTGGATAGGGTGGGGCAGATCATCACCTTCGGGACCCTGAAGGCCAAGGCCGTCATAAAGGACGTGTCGCGCGCCCTCGATATTTCCTTCGAGGACGCGAACAACATAGCCAAGCTCATCCCCGAAGATCCCCACATGACCCTGGAGACTGCCTTCGAGATGGAGCCGAAACTCCAGACCCTGGCCAACGACCCGCGCTACCAGGAACTCTTCAAGATCGGATTGAGGCTGGAAAACCTGCACAGGCACAGTTCCATACACGCGGCGGGCATCGTCATCGGGAAATCCGTCCTCACGGACTTCGTCCCCCTCTACAAGGACCCCAAGACCGGCAATATTTCGACGCAGTACACGATGGACTATCTGGAGAACTGCGGCCTGGTCAAGATGGACTTCCTCGGACTCAAGACCCTGACCCTGATCAAGAACACGCTCAACCTCATCAAGAAACGGGGGATCGAGCTCAAGGAAGACGATATCCCCGAGGACGACAGGAAGACCTTCCAGCTCCTCGGCGAAGGCAAGAGCACCTCGATATTCCAATTCGAATCCTCGGGCATGCAGAACATCCTGAAAAGGGCCAAGCCGAACACGATCGAGGACTTGATAGCCCTGAACGCCCTCTACCGGCCTGGCCCGATGGACTTCATCGACAAGTACATCGATTCCAAGACCGGAAAGATCCCCATAACCTATCCCCATCCCTCCCTCGAGAAATACCTCAAGGCGACTTACGGCGTCATCGTCTACCAGGAACAGGTAATGCAGGCGGCGCAGGAGGTGGCGGGCTATTCCCTGGGGCGAGCCGACCTCCTCCGCAGGGCCATGGGCAAGAAAAAACCGGAAATCCTCGCCAAGGAAAGAGCGCCCTTCATCGAGGGAGCCCTGAAAAGGGGCTACAAGAAAGAGGAAGCCGAGGAAATATTCGACATCCTCACCCCCTTCGCGGGCTACGGCTTCAACAAGTCCCACGCCGCGGCCTATTCCGTCGTCGCCTATCGCACCGCCTATCTCAAGGCCAACTATCCCGCCGAATTCATGGCCGCCAACCTCACCAACGAGATAAACGACACGGGAAAACTGACGCAGTACATAAGCGAAGCCAAGGCCATGGGCAGAAAGGTGCTGCCGCCCGACATCAACTACTCCGAAGCCATGTTCAGCGTGGAAAAGGGAGAAATCGTCTATGGTTTCCTGGGCATAAAGGGCGTGGGAGCGGGCATCGCCAACGCCATCATGAACGAGAGGAAGGACAAAGGTCCCTTCTCCGATTTCGTCGATTTCCTGTCGCGCATGTCCAGCGTTGGACTTAACAAGAAAATACTGGAATCTCTTATTCACGCGGGCTGTTTCGATTCGCTGGGATGCAGGCGGAAGGAACTGATGCTCAACCTGGAACGGGCCCTGGACTGGGTTTCTTCCAAGATGGAGCACGAATCCTCGCGGCAGGGCAGCCTCTTCGACTCAGGGGACGAGACGGTGTTCCCGCCCTTCAACATGGAGCCCTGCGAGGAGTACGGCCGCCAGGAAATGCTGGATTTCGAGAAGGCTCTCCTCGGCTTCTATTTCACCGGCCATCCCATGGATGAATATAGGCAGATATGGGAACGCTCCTCATCCCTCGATCTCTCCCACCTCGAACACGCCACCCAGGACAAGGAATATATCGTAGTGGCCATGATGATGGAGTTCAGGGAGATAATAACGAAGGCGGGACGGAAAATGGCCTTCGGCCTCCTGGAAGATTATTCCGGCTCCATCGAGATAGTGGTTTTCCCCGATACGCTGGAGCTGCTGCGCTCCCAGCTGGCTACCGACCGCGTCTACTGCATAAAGGGAACCTTTGACGGATCGCGGGGGAAGCCCTCTCTCCAGGTGAAGGAACTTCTCGATCCGGCTTCCCTGAAGGAAAAGTCCTGGCGGGAACTGCACATTCGCCTCGCTTCGGTGGAGAACGGAAGCAGGTACGATGAGGAAACCATGATCGAGCTGCGCGATGCGATATATTCACTTCCGGGGTCTTGTTCGCTGACCTTCCATATCCCCCTCAAGGATAAGGGCGGGGAAGCCATCGTGCGGGCGGGTGCCCATATTTCCTGCTCCGCCCTCGACAGGGATGTGGAATACCTGAAGACCCAGCCATTCGTCGCGGAGGTTTGGCGAGACTAGCTCGCCAGCGAGACTAGCTCGCCGGCGAGGCTAACGGAGTTGACATGGAAGTGAAGATTCTTGGCGTGGGCGGATTTGAAAACGAAGGCTTACCCTTCAATTCCTGCCTGGTCGATGGGCACCTGCTCGTAGAAGCCCCTCCCGACATCCTCCAGTCCCTCATGCGCGAAAATGTCGCTTTATGCGACATCGATACTATCGTCATCACGCATTTTCATGGCGACCATTGCTTTGGCCTGCCCTTTCTGCTTTTCAATCTTTACCTGACGCGAAACAAGGGGCAGGGCGGGCGCGAAGCCGCTCCGCTGAAGCTCATCGCGCCTTCAGGATTGCGGGAGTGGATGAGAACGATTCTTGGCTTGGCCATTTCGCCCGAACACCCCTATGTGGAATGGAGCCTCTCGGCCCTGGAAGCGGCCGAAATAAAAGAAGGCGAGAGGATGAAAGCGGCCGGCGGGCTTTGGCTCGAATTTTTCAAGGCCGAACATTCTCCCCTCACGTATTCGATACGTATAGGCAGGGAGGCGGAAGAGGCGCCGCTTTTCATCGCGACCTCCGACACGAAATGGAGCCCCCGCCTCGAGGCCCTCCTGTCCAACGGCGGGCGTCTCGTACTCTGCGATTCCGGTGGCAAGGGTGCCCTGGACGCGGAAGACGGGACGGATGCCGGGAGAGCTACCGGAACGGATGCCGAGAGACGGCCTTGGGAGGGCGAAGTGCATTTAAGCCCGGCGGAGATCGAAGCGCGCGTAATGCCTTTATTGTCCCCCGGCGCCCGGCTCGTCGCCACGCATTTCGGCGCGGTGCCGCCGGAGAACGGCAGGTTGCGGTTTGCCAGAAACGGGGACGTATACAGGATATGACGGATGGCTCAAATACGGGCTAGAATCCATTGCGTAAGGGCGTCCCAGCGTCTGAAGGTGAAATCGGCATCGGCATCCTTTCCCTTCCCGATCAGGGCAGTCTTCATGCCGGCGGCTCTGGCGCCCATGATATCGTAGTCATGTTTGTTGCCTACATATAAAATGCATTCCGGTTCGACGCCCAAACTGGCGGCGAGGGCAAAAAAAGGACGCGGATCCGGCTTGAGCGCTCCGGAATCCTCGGAGCAGAGCATGGAATCGAAAATTCCCGAAAAACCCAGCAGCCTGATTTTTTGTGACGGCGGCAGGTCCGACAGAATGCCGAGACGAAGCCCGGATTGATGGAGCGTCCGCAGACAGTCGGCGACGCCCTTATAAGGCCTGATGAACCTAAATCGCTTTTCTATGGTTGAATAAATCAGCGTATCGATGGAAGCGGTCACCTCATCCATATCGGCGCCGAGATTCCTGGCGATCATTGATGCCTGGCGTTTTCTGAAGGCCTGGGAGATGAGTTTCCCGTTTTCCGGATCTGTTGTATCCTGAGGCGCCGACGCATCCGGCGCCCGCAGAGCCCTGCGAGCCGCGCCATAGGCGCCGAGAAGTCTGGGGTGCAGCATCCCGATGTCGGCGGAAGCCGCGTACATAAGCCATGCGGGATACAATGTTCCGTCCAGGTCGAAGCCGACCGCTTTTATTCGCACGTTACTGTAGTACCTTGCCGGCGGGCTTTTGTCCAGAGAAGGCTCTGGATTATGGAACGAGGGCGTCCCGCTTTTCGCGGGACGCCCTCGTCACGACAATCATGAAACATCGAAAAAACGACATGGACGAGAAGCCCTAGAAATTCCTGGCCGCATAGGTTGTATGAAGCAGCTCATGCGACAAGTGCCCCGCGGGATTTCCCAGGAATTCCTTGTAGAGTGCGCTCACTTCCAGATTCTGGTGGGATTTTCGTTCGGGAAGCCTGAGATCCTCGGCATAGAGCGAGAGATTGCGCGCAAGCTTTTTTTCCATGTCGGGGAGGACGGGCTGGCCGCCTCCGCCGATGCATCCGCCGGGGCAGGACATCACTTCGATGAAATGGTAAGGACTTTTCCCAGCGGCCATTTCGTCAAGGATGACGCGGGCGTTCTTCAGGCCGTGGGCCACGGCCACGCGAATCTTCATCCCCGCCGCGGGCACTTCGGCCGTCTTGATGCCCTGCAGCCCTCTGACGGGTGTGAAGTCGGTTCTGGGCAGGGGTTTGCCCTCGAGGATTTCGTAGACGGTCCGCAGGGCCGCTTCCATGACGCCGCCCGTCGTGCCGAAGATGGTGGCCGCTCCCGTCGACGTTCCGAGCGGGCTGTCGAATTCTTCCTCGGGCAGGGAGGCTATCTCGATGCCGGCGAGGCGTATCATTCTCGCCAATTCCCTGGTCGTGAGCGCCCAGTCGACATCCTGATAATGGACAGGCTTTTTCGGCCCGGGTTTCATTCCGGCTTTTTCGTTCCACCAGGTGTAGGCCGAATCCATTCCGTTCCGCTTCGTCTCGCCCTTCTTGGCCGTGCAGGGCATGATGGAGACCACGCGCATGGACTCCGGAGCAATTCCGGCTTTTTCGGAATAGAAGGTCTTGGCCACCGCGCCGAACATCTGCTGGGGACTCTTGCATGTGGATAAATGGGGCAGGAGGCTCGGATAGAAGGTTTCGATGAAGTTGATCCATCCGGGCGAACAGGAGGTGATCATCGGCAGGGTGCCTCCGCCCTTGATCCTGTTGATGAGCTCGGTGCCCTCTTCCATGATGGTGAGGTCGGCCGTGAACTGGGTGTCGAACACCTTGGAGAATCCGAGGCGCCGTAGAGCGGCGACCATCTTGCCCGTTACGAGACTTCCCGGCGGCATCCCCAAGGCTTCGCCGAGAGAGGCGCGGATAGCGGGAGCCGTCTGGACCACCATAGTGAGGCCTGGCGCGGCGAGCGCCCCGAGAACCTCCTGGGACTGGTCTTTTTCCGAAATCGCGGCGGTGGGGCAGACGACCGAACACTGGCCGCACTGGACGCAGGGACTATGCGCCAGTCCCCTGTCCATGAAGGTGCTGACGCGCGTCCTCGCGCCGCGTCCCGCGAAGGCGATCGCGTGAACGGACTGGACTTCGGCGCAGACGGCCACGCAGCGCCCGCAGAGTATGCACTTGGAGTCGTCGCGCACGAGGCCGTCCGAGGAATTGTCGGGCTGCGGGTATTTCTTGAGCTTGGGAAAATGGGAGGCGCGAACGCCGAGGGACTCCGAAAGCGTCCGCAGCTCGCAGGTTCCCGATCGTATGCAGGAAAGACAGTCCGTCGGATGATTGGCCAGGAGAAGCTCGATGGCCGTCCTGCGGGCATTTATCACCCTGGCGCTGGCCGTGTGGATCTTCATTCCCGGCATCGGTTTCTGGACACAGGATCTGATGAGCGACTTGGCGCCCTCGACTTCGACGACACATACGCCGCAGGACGCGTTGGACGATATATCCTTCATGTAGCAGAGCGTCGGAATCTTTACTCCGGCTTTGGCGCAGGCCTCGATGAGGTTCTGCTCGGGGTCCACTTCCAGGCTGTGTCCGTCGACGGTAATCGTTATAGTTTTGGTTTCCATGGCATTCCCCCTTTATTCTTCCAGCGGAGCGCTGTAGGTCTGGCGCTTCCGATCGCGAACATCGCAGCGCAAGCAGCGTTCGGCTTCGATCCGCGCCTGCTCGCCCGTGTAACCGAGGGAAATTTCCATGAAATTGCTCTTTCGGGCATCCACCGGTATGAATACCGCCCTGGTCATCTTGGCCTTGGTGAGCTTGCTGGGCACCTGCATCTTGTATTCGAAGGACCTGAACAATTTCTGGAAGCGTTTTTCGCCGGTGAGCGTCTCGTCGAGCGATTCGGCGGCGATCCGCGCCTGTCCCATGGCCTCGGCCGCTGTCGCTGGCCCCATGGCCGCGTCGCCGCAGACAATCACCTTGGGATTGGCGGAACGCAGCGAATAGGGATCGGCCTTGAGGCGGCCGTCCCGCTCCACGCCAACATCGATAGCATCCAGACCCGGAATCCCCACCTTCTCGCCGATGGCGACGATGATCGAGTCGCATGGAATCTCGTAGAAATCGTCGGTGGGCACAGGCCTGGGGCGGCCCGAGGAATCCACTGGGCCGGCCTTCATTCTCTGGACCCTGAGCGCCTTGGCCTTGGGATTCTGCGCGTTTCCGTTGCCCAGCACCTCGACGGGTTGGGTCATGCAGGTGAGTGAAACGCCTTCTTCCAGCGCGCCGGTTAGTTCCTCGACGTTGGCAGGCATATCGGAGCGAGCCCTTCTGTACACGAGCGTGACATGGGCGCCGAGCCTCAGCGCTGACCTGGCCGCGTCGATCGCCGAGTTCCCTCCGCCAACAACGATCACTTCGCTGCCGATTTTGGGCTTCTGGCCTTCGCTGATATTCTTGAGCAGTTCGCTCGCGGGGATGACGCCTTTCAGGTTCTCCCCGGGAATGTTGAGGCTTATCTCGCTTCCGGCTCCCGCGGCGATGATGACGGCGTCGGAGGCATCGAGAAGCCTCTGCCATTGTTCCTTCGTCTCCATTCTGGTATTGAAGATAAAGCGCGCGCCCAGTTTCTGGATGAAGGAAATTTCCTTCTTCAGTACGTCCTTGGGCAGACGGTAGGAGGGAATTCCCCATCTGAGCACGCCGCCGGCCTCGCTTTCGGCGTCGTAGACTGTAACCTCATGACCGAGCCGCGAAAGCCAGAAGGCCGCCGCGAGTCCCGCTGGACCGGCGCCGACGATGGCGATCTTTTTTCCGGTGGGAGGCAGCTTTTCCTTGATGAGCCTGTTGTAGATCGATTTTTCCCTTCCCATTTTGTACATGGAATCGGCGAGGTAGCGATGGATTTCACCCTGGGACACCGGCTCGTCGAGCATGTCGCGCCTGCAGCGCATCCTGCAGTGGAAATGGCAGATGCGGCCGAGGGAACCGGGCAGCGGATTCTCGCGGAGGGTGAGCTCGAAGGCATCCTCTATCCTGTTTTCCTTGAGGAGCTGCAGGTAGCCTGGGATGTTCATATGCAGCGGGCAGGAGGATTCGCAGAGGGCTACATAGAGATTTTCGCAGATGCCGGCCGGGCATCGCTTGGCCTTGATGTGCTGGATGTATTCGTCGCGGAAATACTTCAGGGTAGTGAGCACGGGATTGGCCGCTGTCTGACCGAGTCCGCAGAGGGCGGAATCCTTCACGGAGAGGGCCAGAGCCTCCAGCGTCTTGAGATCCTGCTCGCTCGCCTCGCCGTCAGCCACGCCCTGCAGAATGTTGAGCATCTGGGCCGTACCCTCACGGCAGGGCGTGCATTTGCCGCAGGACTCGCTCGCGGTGAAGCTGATGAAATAGCGTGCCACGTCGACCATACAGTTGTCCTGGTCCATGACGACCATGCCGCCCGAGCCCATGATGGCGCCCAGTTCGGTGAGGTGCTCATAGTCGATAGGCGTCTTGAAAAGCGAGGCGGGAATGCAGCCGCCCGAGGGACCGCCCGACTGGAGTCCCTTTATTTTCTTCTTCGGACCCATGCCTTCGCACATGCCGTACACGGCGCTTTCGAGGGTGGAGCCCAGGGGCAGCTCCACGAGACCGGTGTTGCGCACTTTGCCGACAAAGGAAAAGACCTTGGTGCCGGTGCTCAAAGGCGTTCCGATCGCGGCGAAATACTCTCCGCCCCGGGCGACGATGACCGGCACATTGCACCAGGATTCCACGTTGCCGATGGTCGTGGGCCTGCCGTAAAGCCCTTTTTGGGCGGGGAAGGGCGGTCTGGGGGCGGGACGTCCAGCCTTGCCCTCGATGGAAGCGATGAGAGCGGTTTCCTCGCCGCAGACAAAAGCGCCCGCGCCCGTCACGATATCGATGTCGAAATTGAACTTGCTTCCCAGTATATTCTTGCCGAGCAAGCCGGCTTTTCTCGCCTGTTCGAGCGCCTTGGTGAGGCGTTGCACTGCCAGTGGGTATTCGGCGCGCACGTAAACGATGCCCTGCGACGCCCCCATGGCGTATGCCCCGGTGATGATCCCTTCGAGGAGCATATGGGGATCGGATTCTATCTCGTTCCTGTTCATGTAAGCGCCCGGATCGCCTTCGTCGGCGTTGCAGATGACGTAGGTTTCCCCTGGACTGGCCAGGACGTTGTCCCGCATGATCCGCCATTTTTTCCAGGTCGGGAAGCCCGCTCCGCCTCGTCCGCGAAGGCCGGATTTTTTCACTTCCTCGATTATCGAGTCGGGCGTCATGGTGGTGAGCGCCTTGAGAAGGCCTGTGTAGCCTCCTACCCCGATATATTCCTCAATCTGCTCGGGATCGATGAGACCGCAGTCCCTGAGAACCAGTTTTTCCTGTCCCTTGAAAAAGGCCAGCTCTTTCCAAGTAGGAAGGAAGGGAAAGCCTTGACCGAAGGTCACGGTATGAGTCCTGAAATCCCAGGACTCTATCTTGGCTTCGGCCAGCTTGGCGATCTTTTCGAAGGCGGCATCATCGGCCAGGCCTTTCACGAGGAGAAGGGCCTTCGAGGCCTTTACGTCGGCGAACATGAGAAGGGGGTTGCCCGGGCGATATGCCATGACGACGGGTTCGGCCGCGCAGAAACCGAAACAGCCCACGCGCCTCGCCTTGGCGGCTATTTTCGTGCTCTTGATGGACTCTTCTATGGCGGCGAATACTTCATCGGCTCCGTTGCCGATGCCGCAGGTACCCAATCCTACCGATATCCAGGGCGTTCCGTTGACGATATGGGACAATCCTTTTTTCCGGAGGTCTCCGAGGTCGATGACGGCGTTCATTTGTCGCCTCCTTTTTTGAGCTTATCGAGGAGGGAGACCAGTTTTCCGATGGTCATCCTGGATTTCACCACCCCGTCTATCATGACGACAGGGGCGAGGGCGCACTGGCCAAAGCAGGCGACCGTCCTGATGGAGACGAAGCTGTCGGGGCTTGTCGCCGAATTCTCCTCCTCTTCCTTGAACCCTTGGATTCCCATGCGGGACAGCGCTTCGTTGAGAAGGGAGAGGGAGCCTCTGGTATGGCAAGCCGTTCCCCTGCAGACGACGATGGAGTGCTTGCCCTGCGGCTTGAGGTTGAAGAAAGAGTAAAATGTCGCCATCGAGTAAACCTGCGAGAGCGGCGCTCCCACGAGTTGCGCGACATTTTTGAGGGTCTCTTCCGACAGATAATGTTTGGGATCGTTTTCCTGGGCCTGCTCGAGAATTTTCAGCAGGCTCCCTGGAGTTCCGAGGTTGTTGTGAACAATCCGCTCGATGTCCGAACTTGGCTGTTTCACGGTGATCGATGGCATAAAGCCTCCTTGTCGATCGAACCGAAGTACAAGCTTGTGCCAACCATTGGTTCCTGTATTATTGCAGTATGCGCCGCTTAAACAGTTTGTCAAGAAAAAAATATAGATAAATAGAGATAAATATAAAAAATATTTGAGAAGGTAATATATTGTTAATTATATCGGTAAAATATTATTTAAATATCTTAATCAAAAATTGTTGCATTAATGTATTTTCCATTGAATACTGTAGCAATGGATCAACTAGACAAAAAAGAGCCTTTGCCGGGTTCTTCCTACAGCTTTCCCTGTCTGTGGCCATCCAAATTTTCAAACCAAAAAGTTGATCTTCTCGCCAAGCGGCTGAAGAAGATATTCGAATCCCTTCCCCATCTGGGCTATATCGGACCACTCGAACTCAAAGATTATTCATATTATGAACACCTCATCGTCCAGGCGCTCTACGATATAGACGAAAAAGCGCGCAAGGGTGAGATGCATCCCCTCGATACGAGGGATTATCCGAAAATCGTGCGCTATCCCAACGGCGTCGCCCGGGTGGCGATGTACATCGGTTCCTTCGATCCCTTCCAGCTGACGCACCTCACCATAGCGCTCAGACTCCTCGCTTCCCCTCATAACGGCTCCGACATCATGATCGTCGTTCCCGAAGGTTCGTCCAATCCGGGCAAGCCCCAGAAAACCGATTACCCCTTCAGGTTCCAGATCGCTAAAATGCAGCTGGCCGGGCTTTTTGAACCTTTCATTCTGCCCCTCGATCTCGGGAATGACGCCGATACGATAGAGATTATCCGCAGGTTCATAGCGATGCACACGGGCATGAAACTGGAGCTGACCCATCTCATAGGGTCGGATGTCCTCCCGATCGCGGCGCGCTTCATCGAGGAAGACCTGAACGTATGGCGAAAACAGGCTTCGCTCTCGGGCGTCGAGTTCAGCCATTCCGTCTACGTGGCGAGAAGAAACGCAAAGGGAAAATCCGCGCCGTATCTCAAGCAGATAAGGGACCAGGGGATAGAGGTCCATTTCGACCGAAGCGTGGTCGGAACGCCCTCAAGCACCGATTTTCGCCGGAATCGCGCCATCACGCTCTTTCTCCCGACGGAGAGCATTCGGGACAAACTGGAGATAATATTCCGCTATAACATGAACCAGCCCTGGTCCATCCGGCCGGAACATAAGCTCGATAGAACTTGAGCTCGCTGGAGCGCGAACTTGCTGGAGCGCGCGTTCCGGCCGGATCGAGGCCAGTTTACTTAAACCTTTCCAAGGGATATTCTTGTTCGATAGAAATCAATATTGGAGCGTATTCGGCATGAAAATGGTATTCTTGGGCCCTCCGGGGGCTGGTAAGGGCACACTCGCGGCAATGGCTTCCAAAAAACTGGGTGTTCCCCATATATCCACCGGCGATCTCTTCCGGGCGGCCATCAAGAACGAGACCGAGCTTGGCAAGAAAGTGAAAAGCATACTGGCGGAAGGCAGTCTCGTGCCGGACGACTTGACGATCTCGCTCGTGAAAGAGAGGCTTTCTCTGGCCGACGCGAAGAATGGCTGGATTCTGGACGGATTCCCCCGGACTGTCGTACAGGCCGAGGCGCTCCAATCGATCGACAAGGTGGATCTCGTCGTCAATTTCGATGTCCAAGACGAGATGATTCTGTTTCGCCTCACCGGACGAAGAGTCTGCAGGGACTGCGGAAAGATCTACCATATTTCCAATTTGCCTCCGGTGAAAGAAGGCGTCTGTGACGCGTGCGGCGGCCTGCTGTATACCAGATCGGACGACCGCGACGAGTCGATCAAGACCAGACTGGCGGCCTACAGGGACCAGACCGAGCCGCTCATTCGATGGTACGGCAGCCTGGATCGTCTTGTGACCATCGACGGCTCGGGGTCTCCTGATTCCGTCTACGAAAGGTTCTCGGAGGCCCTGAGAGCTTAGGCGGAGTCATCATGAAGCGTATTTTTGCCACAGCCATAGTCTTCTTCCTGGCATTCGCCTTGGGCGGTCCGACATCCCATGCCTTGAGCCCCGAGCCCGACACTCAGAAAAAAAGCATCTCAGAAGGAGTATGGGAAGGCGGCCTTGCGATACGCAAGGCCGCCCTAGCCGGCGCGGCGGGGATCGGGGGGCAGGGGGGAGAGGAAGGGCAGGGCTCTCTTGCCTCGAGCCTCAGGCTGAAAATCCTGGCGAAAGGTCAGGGAGCCCTGATGGACATTCCCGAACAGTCGATGTTCGGCTACCCTCTCGACGATGTGAGCTGGAGCGAAGGAAGAATTCATTTCTCCCTCGATGCCCTCGGCCCCGATGAGGAGCTAGTCTTCGAGGGATTCTACGCCTCGGCCACGGGCGGCGCTATCATCGGCACGGCCAAATCCGCGTCATGGAAAGGTTCCTTCAAACTTACCAAGACTGCCCCGGCGCCTGATCGGGACGAGACAGCCCTATCCATCCCCACCGAGGACGGCCTTCTTCCTGGCACGCTGCTCCTGCCGGAATCCAGTCAGCCGCAAGAGCCACTCGTCCTCCTCCTCGCGGGAGCCGGAACGACCGACAGAAACGGCAATAATTACAACGTTCCCGGGAAATCGGACAGTCTGGCCAAGCTGGCAGGGGCCTTGGCGGCGAAGGGCGTCGCTTCCTACCGGTACGACAAGCGGGGCTCTGGGGAGTCGTACATGCTCGAGCGCCATGGCGTGACGGCAAGCCTGACGGAACATGTCCTCGATGCCGTCCAGGCTTTGAAGCTGCTCGGCGGCATGGATGGGTTCTCCAGGATCGTCGTCGCGGGGATGAACGAGGGAGCATGGGTGGGAGCGGCCGCGGCCAACCTGCTGTCGAAAGAAGGATTCGTCATTGACGGGCTTCTGGTTTTGGACAGTTCGGGCCGGGAGCCGCTGGAAGATCTCAGGACTTCCCTCGGCGAACTCGATGAAGCGACGAGGGCCGAGGCCGAGGCGATCGTGGAGGCGCTGCTGGCCGGGAAGTCCTTTCCAGCGCCCTCGGGCGCGCTTTCGGATTTTTTCGCGAGCCCCCGCCTCGGATGGCTGGCCTCCTGGCTGAGATTCAGCCCGGCGGCGGAACTGGCCAAGGTGAGGGCGCCCGTTCTCTTTATTTACGGTTCGGCCGATCTACAGGTGCCGCGGGCGGCCTTCGAGAGGCTCCTCGACGCTAGGCCCGGGGCCGCCGCCCGCGTCATCCCTTCGATGAATTACGCCCTCAAGCAGGTGAACACGGAGAAGGAAAACTACGATTCCTTCACGAATCCCGACTATCCGCTGCCTCAGGCTCTTGTCGATCTCATGGCGGCTTTTGCCAAGGCAAAACCGGCTCCCGCCGGATCGCTGCCTTACGAGAGAAGCCAGGGCAATTGATTCACCTGACCGCTCATGGAGCCAGAAGCGATGTGACGAGCACCGATCGAAGCGCGGTAGCGTCCATCTCGATATTCCTCACCACATAACTGTCGTTTTCCAGCGTGAGTGGCGAAGCGCTCAAATCCACGTTTCCCTGGAACAGTTTTCCGGCGGCCGCCGTCCAAAGGAACTTTACAACAGGTTTATAGGCCTTCGCCGTGGCCTCATCTTTCATCAGCATATGGATATCGAGGATGTATCGGGGTTCTGGGCCTTTGGGGGCGCCGCCGGTTTCCTTTTGGGAAGCTTGATAGGCCGCCATGCCTGTCTTGTCCGAAAAGCGTCCGGTTACGACGATCGCGCCTATGGGAATGGAAGCCGCTTCCATGGGAAGGGAGCCGGCGAAAAAGGCCGATGGGTAATTGGCGGCTATGAATATGTCCGATCGGGAGAGTTCGGCGAAGTTCTTCGGGTAGGCTTCGATATCCACGTATCCCACGTAGGGTGGGATTTCGGATGTAGCCGCGTGGATGAGGCCGGGCTGCAGGGGTCTGATGTAGATCGGATTGTTGACGGATTTGTAGCCGCCATCATCCATTCTTCGCCAGTTGGAATCCATGGCCATGGCCAGCCTTACCGAGATGACCGGGAAATCCCCGATGAAGACCGCTTCCATGGTTGGAGCAGCGGTTCCGATTCCCCTGATGCCCGCTCCGAAGGTTCTTGTCCTATAGACGAAATTCTCGAGCATGGACGTGTCAACCTTAGTCGCGGAATTCTTGCCCGAAGATCGGCTGTCAGCCGCTCCTCCAACCCCATTCGCGCCATTCCTGGCAATGGCGGTGGCTATAGCGTTCATTTCTTCGTCTTCAATGCCTTGGGTGATGTCGCGCAGCGCTCTCCCCGAAAGCCGGATATAAACTTGGGGGGTGACTTCCAGGTGGGTCGAGGGTTCCGTTTTGTACACTTCCTCGGGAATCGTCGCGCAGCCGGCGAGAAGGGCGATGGCTAGCGCGATCGTTAGCGGAAAGATGGAATTTAGACGTCGGCGGTGGAAAAAAATCATGCGATACCTCGTTGCTCGAATAATGATCGGCAGAGTCGCCGGTGATCCCGCGCTGCCCTGTTCCAAAACGCGAATGCCGAATCCTCGAAGCCGGATTCCGGGACGCGTCCCCTCGTCGATCCGAAGGCGGAGGAGGCTTTCGTGGCCGCGTTCTTCAGCCAGGCGAGTCGGTCATAGCCTGACCTGTAGGGATCCGGCGCCTGGAGGATGCCGTTGGCCGCGCCGCCCGCGCGCTTCGCCCAGGCTTCGCCCTCATAGGGCGGCACGTCGAAGTCCACGATGTAGTCCGACGCGCGGGCGGCGCTATCTCCTGCCGCCCCCCTGCCGTTCCACAATTCCTCAAGCCTGCCCACCACGAAAACTTCGTCGTCGAATTTCCGCCGGTTGTAGGTGCACAGAAAGCGGTAGATCATCGACGCGGCCTTCGCGAACCTCGCCGCGTTGCTGACGCCGCGAAAATCCTCTCTCAGGCGCTGATCCTGCCAGACTAGCCGCGGCACGTCGGGACTCTTCAGGGCGTGCAGATGGCCGGCGGCCGGGATGGGCGACGAGGGGTCCAGGGCATTCTGCGCTTCCGAATCGCCCGAGAAATTCTGGTGCGCCCATGTGTCGGCGTAAGCATGCAGGGCGATGCCGATCCTGAACAGATCCTTCGTCTTCAGCGCCGCGATGAGAATCTCCCTCGATAGGGGCGAATCCTCCGTCACCACGAAACGTCCCGCGCGGCCGTCGACTCGTCTGGCCGACGCCAGCCGCGCGTCGCCGGGTATGAAGTGAAAAGGCCTGTAAATATCCCTGGCCACGGTTTCGTCCCAGAACACATAATTCTGCGTAACCTGTGTAAGCCGCCTGCCTCTGGCGCCGCTTCCTGCGGCCGATCTCGCGCCACTCCCGGCAATCGATCCCGCGCTGCCTCCCGGACTCGAGCCTGGGTTCCTTCCAGAAACCTCCCAGGGCGCGATGCACTCGTCGACCATCTGGCTCGAGATGGCGATGGTGGAGGCGTCATTTTCGTTGAAACCCGCGCATCGGGAAAGATAGTGCAGGGCATAGTAATGGAATTCAATATTCATCGATAGATTAAGTATGCCGCGCCGGAGGCCGCGCGGCAACTATTTGGGAAGCCAATCCTTTCTTTCTGGAATCTTTCGGCCGGGGATGCTAGGATGATGAGGAGGAGAGACAATGGCCATCGAAAGAACTTTCACCATGCTGAAGCCCGGAATCCTCTCGCGTCGCATCGCGGGCGAGATAATCTCGCGGATCGAGCGCAAAGGCCTCGATATCGTGGGCATGAAACTCATGAGCATCCCCCGGACGCTCGCCGAGGAACACTATGCCGAGCATAAAGCGAAAGCCTTCTTCGGCGAACTCGTGGACTACATCTGTTCCGGACCGGTGGTCGCCATGGTCCTGGAGGGCGACAATGCCATCGCCCTGCTGCGGAAACTCTGCGGTTCGACCAAACCCGAGGAAGCCGCTCCCGGCACGATCAGGGGAGACTTCGCCATGCACACGAACCTCAATATCATCCATGCCTCTGATTCGCCCGAATCGGCGAGGCGGGAAATAAAATTATTTTTCAAGCCGGAGGAACTCATCGGCTGGAAGGACGGAAACAATGGCTGGATCTGAAAGACTTCCCACATGGGATTTGACCCCGATTTTCCCGGGCTTCGATTCGGACGAATATCGCGCCGCGAAGACGAAGGCCTCGGCCCTCGCGGCGGAAGCCGTCGGATTCTACGAGGTGAGCGCCAGTGTCGCTCCAGGCGAAGACGTCGCCGCTTGGCTCAGGAAAGCGCTGGCCCTCAACGATGAGATGGGTTCCCTCTTTGAAACGCTTTCAGCCTACGCCTACGCGCGTTTCAGCACGGCGACCCGCGATCAGGCCGCTCTTTCCGAACTCAATGCCGTCGAAGAACTCATGCTTCCGGCCAAGAAAGCCGATGTCCTATACAAAAACGCCCTCGCCGCTAGGAAAGACGCCCTCGAAACGGCGCTCGCTCACGATCCTGAACTGGCTCCCTATGCCTTCCATGTCCGCGAAGAGCTGTTTTTCCAGTCCAGGCAGATGGCCCCCGAGCTTGAAGACCTTGCCGAGGATCTAGGCCGCTGCGGCGCTGACGCCTGGTCCAGGCTCCAGGAATCGGTGAGCTCGAATACCTCCGTCGTATGGGATGAAGCGAAGGCTGAGAAGAAGACGGTCATCGAGCTGCGGAACTTGGCTTTCAATCCCGACAGGACCATGCGCGAAAAGGCCTACAACCTCGAGCTCGCGGCATGGAAATCGGTCGAAATTCCCATGGCGGCCGCCCTCAACGGCGTTAAGGGCGCCACGAATTCACTCAACGCCCGGCGCGGCTGGAAAGATGCCCTGGAAAAATCCATGGCCCAAGCGCGCATCAGCGCGGCGACCCTCGACGCCCTGATCTCGGCGATGGAATCCTCGCTGCCTACTTGGAGGCGCTATCTCAAGGCCAAGGCCAAGGCCCTCGGCCAGCCCCGGCTCGCCTTCTTCGACCTGTTCGCGCCCGTGGAGAAGAAAGGCGTTCCGCTGCCAACTTTCGGCTGGGAAGCGACGCGAAATTTCGTCCGCGACAAATTCTCCTCCTTCGATCCGGCCATGGGCGCCTTCGCGGCCAGGGCCTTCGACTCGAACTGGATCGACGCCCAGCCCAGGGAAGGAAAGGTGGGGGGAGCATACTGCACCGATTTTCCCAGCGCCAAGGCGGCCCGCGTGCTGTGTAACTTCGACGGAAGCTTTTCTTCGGTGAGCACGGTGGCGCACGAGCTTGGCCACGCCTGGCACCATGAGTGCATCATCGACAAACCCTACGCGCTCACCCAATACCCAATGACCCTGGCCGAGACCGCTTCCATCTTCGCCGAGACCATCGTGTCGGAAGCCGCGCTCGCCTCCGCAAGCCCCGCCGAGCGCCTGCCCCTCGTCGAGATGCATCTCCAGGACGGCTGCCAGGTCATCGTCGATATCCTCTCGCGTTTCTATTTCGAGAAAGCGATCTTCGCCCAGCGGAAGACCGGCGAATTGAGTTCGGAACAATACTGTTCGATGATGCTGGACGCCCAGAACAGAACCTACGGCGACGGTCTGGACCCTGAAAAGCTCCATCCCTACATGTGGGCGGTGAAGGGGCATTACTACATTCCCTCGCTTTCCTTCTATAACTTCCCCTATGCCTTCGGGCAGCTCTTCGGACTGGGACTCTACGAGCGCTACAAGGCGGAAGGCCCGGACTTCGCGCGCTCCTACAGGGAACTCCTTGCCGAAACGGGGACGGCGTCGGCGGTGGACGTGACGAAAAAGGCCGGATTCGATATCGAGAAACCCGAATTCTGGCTTTCGGCGCTTTCTGTCTTTACGCGCCAGACCGAAGAATTCGAGAGCCTGGTGGCTGAATTACTATGACCGTGGAGATCAATATGGATTTTTCGAAAGTGTTCTTGGAGAGACGCTCCGTGAGAGCCTACGACGACAGGCCTATTCCCGGGGAAATCAAGGACAAGATCCTGGCGGCCACGCTGAGGGCTCCCACGGCGGGCAACTTGATGCTGTACACGGTCCTGGACATCGAAGATCAAGCCCTGAAGGAGAGGCTCGCGGTGACCTGCGACGACCAGCCTTTCATCGCCCGAGCGCCCTGGGTTCTGGTTTTCCTTGCGGACTACGCGAGGATGATGGCCTTTTTCGAAAAGAGCGGCGTGGGCGATACATGCATGCGCGAGGGGAAACCCCTTCTCTCGCCCCAGGAGTCCGACCTGTTTCTCGCCTGCTGCGACGCCCTCATCGCCGCGCAGACTACGGTCTGCGCGGCCGAAAGCCTCGGCCTCGGCTCCTGCTACATAGGCGATGTCATGGAGAACTGGGAAATACACCGCGACCTGCTTAGTCTTCCGCGATACACTTTTCCGGTTACGATGCTCTGCCTCGGGTACCCGACGGAGCAGCAGACCCGCAGACCTCAGCCGGCCCGTCTTCCCCGGGAACTGGTGGTCCGGAAAAACCGTTACGCCTTGCCTTCGGACGAAGCGTTGATGTCCTTGTATACAGGCCCGGGCTACGGGAACTTCCTCCCCCAAAACGGCGCCGAAAACGTAGGCCAGTCCCTGTATGCCCGCAAATTCGCGGCCGATTACAGCGTCGAAATGCGCAGGAGCGTCGCTTCCATGCTGAAGGACTGGCGCTGAATTCCCGGCGTCCATACCATCGTAAGCAAAAAAAAGACGGCCGTGATGGCCGTCTTTTCTATTTTGTACAGCTCGGTGTTCAGTAAAGCGCCAGAATTGACATGACCTTTTCCTTGCCCAGCGTGCCGAGGAATCCGGCGAGCCGGGGACCCTGGTCCTTGCCGACGAGAGCCTGGTAGGCTGCCTTGAACAAGGTCTTGCCGTCGGTGCCCGCCGCCGTCGCCGCATCGTAGATGGCCGCGGCCACCGCCTTCTCGTCGGCGAAGCTTTCCAGCCTGGAGACGACATCGTCGCGAAGATGCCTAACAGCGGCGAGTTCGACTTCGGAGAGCTCGACCTTCTCGCCGGGTTTCTTCACGCTGAAGCGGAAATCCTCCGGGGAGCATTCGTTGACCCAATACCAGGCGCAGGCCGCTCTGCGGCGGATTCCTTCCTCCTGGGAAGGCTTGATGCCGGGAAGGGAAGCGAGGACCTGGTCTACGTCGCCCTGATGGATGAGAAGCAGGCTGGTCAGATGCCTGAAGGGCACCTGGTAGGGAGCCTCGGCGGGTAAGGCGCCTACCTGGGACAGTTCGTAGATTCGCCTCTCCCTGGCTTCGGAATCCTCGTCCTTCGCTTTTTCCGCGCCCCAGTAAATGCGTTCGGTCTTGTCGTAGTCCTCGTAAATCTTGATCACGTCCAGATCGAAGCTGATGACGAATTCGGTGTTGGGACGGGTTCCGGCGAAGAGATAGCGCACGAGCTCGGGCTGATAGACCCTGAGCAGATCGGGCAGATCGACCACCTTGCCCTTCGATGAGGACATCTTCCCCGGTGAACCCTTGATGCCGATGAAGTCGTAGCGGAAGGTGACGGGAGGCCTGCGGCCGTAGACATCCTCGACGACATGCTTCGATGTGTCGAAGGAACCGCCCTGGGAATGATGATCCTTGCCGGCGGGCTCGAAATCCACATGTTCCTGGTTCCAGCGCATGGGCCAGTCCACGCGCCATACAAGCTTGGCTCCCTTCAGCGTCCGGAGATCGCCCGTTTCCTTGTGGCCGCACTCGCAGTGGTAGGTGAGACCCCAGTCGCCGTCCCAGCCGTCGATCTCCGTCGTGTCCTTTTCGCATGCCGAGCAGAAGACGGATACCGGCCACCATTCGCCTTGGATCTTGTGGTCGTCGTCGCGGTATTTGTCGAGAATAGTCTTGAGATGTTCGCGCATCTCGAGCGCGCGCTTCATGCCCTCGGCGTAGAGTCCCGAGCGGTAGCGCTCGGCCTGATAGAGGAATTCCGGATAGATGCCGACGGCTGGGAGCACGGATTCCACGTCCACCTCATGGTGGCGGGCGTAGGATTCGTTCCTGCCCCAGGGATCGGGAACCATGGTGATGGGGAAGCGGAGATATTTTTCGAGCATTTCGGGCTGGGGCATGTTGAGGGGCACTTTCCTGAACACATCGTAATCGTCCCAGCTGTAGATGAAACGGACTTTCTTGCCTCTGTCGCGGAGGGCTCTCACGACGAGCTCCACGGAGATCATCTCCCTGAAATTGCCGACGTGCACGGTACCGGACGGCGTGATGCCCGACGCGCAGGTGTAGCTTTCCTTATCGCCCCACTCGGCGATTATCTTTTCGGCGGTCTGATCCGCCCAATGCATAGCTTTCTTGTTTTCCATGACGGAGAGTATAGCTTATTCATTCACCGCATGAAAATAGGTCGCCATTCCTCATGAGGGTAATTTCTCTTCCGCCCGGCAGGAGCGCGGTAATCGTCGGCCGTTTCACGAGACCATCGAGATGGATCATGGCGGGGGCGTCCTCGTCATAGTTGGAGCCTATGGCGAAATGACAGGTGCCGTAGACCTTCTCGTCTTCCAGCATGTTCCCGGTTATCGTGGCTTCGACATTGAGTCCTATGCCCAATTCCCCTATATGCCTCGCATTCGTGGCGTAGCGAAGGGCTTCCTCGGGGCTCATCCCTCCTTTTTTCACGAGGGATGAAGCCATGTCCATGCCGGTGCGCAGGGCTTTTTCCAGACGTTCGGCCTCTAAGGCGCCCTCGCAGCTTATCACGTAGCCGCCCGATACGGCGCAGGATATGGGTGTCTCAATGATGATGTCGCCCGCGATATCGGCGATGGAGCCATCGAACACGATGGTTCCTTCCGCGGATTGGACGACGGGCGAAATGAAGACTTCCCCGGCAGGAAGGTTGCCGCCCGCGCCGGGCTCCCCGAAATCGCCATCGTCGATGAAAGTCTTCCTGCCCTCGATGCCGATGAAAATATCGGTGCCGGACGGCGCCGATATCTGGAGCGCGACCGCCTCGTCGAGAACCTTCTTGAGGGCGAGCGCCCTCGAGCGCATCTGGGAATAATCGATGGCCACGGTGCGCGTGAACATGTCCACCGTCATGCCCGGCGACCAGAAGGCGCGCATTTCCTTGGTCCCATGGAGCAGATAATGGAAAATATGGTCGTATTTCTTTCCGTCGGGAGCGGTCAGGGGCGCCGCGATGCGGTATTTGTCCTTGCCGAGCTTCTCCGTGGAAATGGAGGCGAGGACATCGGGTTTGGACGCTATCGCCTCGAGGATGAAATCCTCGGCATAGTCGCCTTGGGTCTTGATAGGCTGGTAGAGAAGCGTCGTCAGAACGCCAGCTTTTCCCGCGGCGGCCTTCAGGGCTTCGGCGATCATGGCCTGTTCGGTGCCGGGATTGGACACGATGAGGAGCTTTTCGCCAGCCTTCATGGCCAGACACTGTTCTATGGCGGTCTGGGCCGCCTTTTCAAGCGCGATCATGACGTTTTGCCTCCGTTCGCCCCGCGTTTGTAAATAGGTACGCGCGATTGCGGCGCAAGATCCAGGCCATCCTTTTCCCCGCGCGCGAAATAGTGATAGGCGATGCCCGCCACCATGGCGCCGTTGTCGCCACAGAGGGCAAGGGGCGGGAAATGTATCTCGAGGTCCTTCCGGGCATCGAGCTGGCGGCGCAGGTAGGCGTTGGCGGCGACTCCGCCCCCCGCGACGATGCGTCGAATCCCCGTATCCTCAGCCGCGAGGAGGAGCTTGGACAGCAGCATGTCGATGGCGGTTTTCCTGAACGAAGCGGCGATATTCTCGGGAGTAGTCTCGGCGCCGTTCCGCCGGTAGCTGTCGAGATGGTGGATGACGGCGGTTTTCAATCCGGAATAGGAAAGGTCGTAGCGATGGTCGCCCTTGTGGAGGGAGGGCGTCGGGAACTTGAAGGCTTCGGCATCTCCCTTCTCGGCGAGTTCGTCTATGATCTGGCCGCCTGGATAGCCGAAACCGTAGTGCTTGGAGACTTTATCAAAAGCCTCGCCCGCGGCGTCGTCTATCGTTGTCCCCAGGACGCTGAACCTGTCGAAATCCTCGGCCAGGCAGATGATCGAATGACCGCCCGATACCAGAAGCCCGATGAAGGGATATTCGATGTCGTCGACAAGGCGAGGGGCATAGAGGTGGGCTAGCATGTGATTGATGCCCTTGAAAGGCTTTCCGAGGGCGAATGACATGGCTTTGGCGAAAGAAAGGCCCACGGCAAGAGAGCCTATAAGCCCGGGCTGGAAGGTGGCGGCCACGCCGTCGATTCCCGATGGCGCGATGGACGCTTCGCGAAGAGCCTGCCTTACGACACCTTCTATCCACTGCGTATGAGCCCTGCTGGCGATTTCCGGAACGACCCCCTGGTATTGCGCATGGAGGGGAATCTGCGTCGCGACTATGTTCGAATGAATTTTCCTGCCGTCTTCGACAATGGCCGCCGAGCATTCGTCGCAGGAGGACTCAATCCCCAGGACGAGCATCGTCGTCTCCCGTCGCGCTCCTGATCATGTACTTGGATATGGTCGATAAAGAATAACCTTCTTCGACGAGCTGAGGGTATATATCCATGAGCGTCTGCGCGAGTTCGGCCGACCAGACATGGCCGATCAGCACAGCGGCGCCCCTGGTCGAGGCGACCTTCTTGCCCTCATCGAGAGCGTGGAGTACCGATTGCTTATCGCCAGAGTTGTCCAGAAACACGTCACGCTCCCAATATGGTATGGCTAGTTCAAGGCAGAGGGCTGCCGTCGCAGTTCCCGGTGCCGTGAGAGAATCAAGATAATAGATGCCACGCTTTTTGACAAGGTCGAGGGTGGCCGCCATGAGCGCTTCGTCCCTTGTGACCGCAGAACCCATATGATTATTCACGCCGACAGCCTGGGGAAGGCGCTCCAGGTTTCGGGCCACGAGGGAAGCGGCTTCCTCGGGCTTCATGCCGAGGAGAATGGCTCCCGGCCCGGGATTGTTGCCGCCCAGCGCCTGCATGGGCTGATGCAGGAGGACTTCCTTTCCTGCTTCCGCGGCGAGTCTCGCTGCTTCGGCGCTGTGGTCCACCTGCGGCAGCACCGCTATCGAAATGGGGAAGGGCAGGGCCAAAAAGGGCTGCAGCTGTCTCAAGTTGTACCCCGCGTCATCGATGACGATGATGAGGGTAGGCTTGCGACCTTCTTTCAGCCTTTCTTCCCGCACCGTGAGAATGTACGGCTTCGCCTTTTCCTTCGGCGGCAAGGTGGGGCGATTATCGCTTGCCACGGCTTTTTTTGCTGGCTCTATGTGGGGCTTCTGCGCGGGTACAGTCGCGACATCAGCTTCGGGTACCGGCGGGGCTTGGCTGTCCGGCAGGAGGGCCTCATAGCCCTCGGGCACTTCTATGGAGTACTCGGGCTGTCCGTAGGGCCAAAGCGTCGTCGGCGAGAAGGGTGCGGTGGTTGTGGTCGTCCTCGTTTCCGAAGGTCTGTTCAGGTAGGAAACAAAAGCTACGCAAACCGCGAGCGCCAGGATTGCAAGTGCCGCGATAAGGAAAGATGCGCCGTGCCCTCGGCTTCCTGAAGCCTTTGTCCTGCGTCCGCCGTGTTTTTTCGAAGCCACGCTGCCATAGTATCCACGCGGTGAACCTTGGACAAGACGTGGGCGGGGCCGCCGGCAGGCGACCCCGCCCAGAGCCCTAATTTCTGCCCTGTCCTAGGCAGTCATGCAGAGATAGCCTTTGGCCGCCTCGGTCTGCAGCTTCTTGAGCGCCCTTTTCTCGATATGGCGCACCGTTTCCGGCGAAAGCTTCATCTCGAGGCCCATCTGCTTGAGCGATCGTCGGCTGCGCCCGCCTATCTCGAAGCGTTGGCTGATGACGTTCCTTTCCCTCTCCTGGAGGACGGAAAGAAGATGAACCGTCTGCTCGCGCGCGATGTGCTCGCCAAAAAGCCTTTCGGGCGAATAGGTGAAGTCCTCGTGCATATCGAGCAGGTCAACCGTGTCTTCGTCCACTTGGGACTCGAAGCTGCCGACCTTTTCCGCAAACATGAGCACGTCGTTCAGCTTTTTTTCGGGGATGCCCAGCTTGTCGGAAATTTCCCTGGAGGTGGGCTGTCTGTTCAGCGTCTGGCTCATGATGCTCTTCTCGGCCTGAACTTTCCTTATTAGTTCTTCCTTGCGGTGGGGCAGCCGAATCGTCCTTCCCGTATTGACGAGGGAGCGGCTTATCGACTGACGGATCCACCACGCGGCGTAGGTCGAGAATTTGACCTTCCGGGCGCCGTCGAATTTCTCGGCGGCCTTCATGAGGCCGATATTGCCTTCCTGGATAAGGTCGATGAGGGTGAGGGAGGGATTCCACATCGATCTCGCAATGCGCACGACAAGCCTGAGATTAGCTTCGATAAGTCGTTTGCGGGCGGCTTGGTCACCATGCGCTATTTTCAAGGACAAGGATTCTTCTTCTTCCCTCGTAAGAAGCCGTATCCCTCGTATCGACTTGAAATAACTTGTGAGGCATTCATCTTTTGTGGAAAGGTTGGGCATGGCACTTCCTCCTGGCTCCTTAAATGCAAACGCCGTGCCATATAGCATATATAATTTTATATTTTTTATTATTCATCAGCATAAAGAAATAGATTCGAAGTTTAGATTTCTTGAGGATGCTGTCGCGCTAAAAACTATGAAAAGATATTAAAAAAGATACAGAACCCTTTGGCCTTCTGTATCTTTTATTAGACGGTGATATTTTGGGTCTCCGGAAGTTCCGGAGGCTCCGGAGCTTCTAGAGCTTCCAGAGTCTCCATGGAATCATTTCACGTATTTCGTGGGATCGAGAGCCTGGCCGTTCTTGAATATGCTGAAGTGCAGGTGAGGACCGGTGCTCTGACCCGTGTTGCCCGATAACCCGATAGTGGCCCCCTGGGCGACGGAGGACCCTTCCTTGACGGAAATTTGGCTCAGGTGCGCGTAAAGCGACTGATATCCGCTCGCGTGTTTCAGGATGACGTAGTTGCCGAATACGGAGTTGTAGCCGGTGTCGGCGACGGTTCCGTCGTTGGTAGCTTTTATCCTCGTCCCCAGCGAGACGACGATATCGATGGCCGAATGATAGGTTCTCAGGCCGGTGAAAGGATTGGCCCTGTACCCGAAGGGGGAAGAGATGCGGCCTCTGGCCGGCCAAATGAAGCGCTCCCCATAGAAATTGCGCAGGGTGGCCGACGATAGCCTCGCGTTGGGAATGAAAAGACTCTGACCGGTATTTATCGTGCCGCTTGCCAGGTCGTTGGCGTCCACGATGCGGGTCATGTCTATGGAATAAGTTTTAGCGAGATAGAGAAGGCTTTCCCCGCTACGCACCTTATGGCTTACGCCATCCATGTTCGGTATCCTGAGCTGCAGCCCCGGACGGATCGAGCTGGCGCTTTGGAGATTGTTGGCCGAAATGACGGTATCCTGCCTGAGGCCGAACTTTTTCGCGATTCTTTCGACGGTATCGCCGCTTCTGACCGTGTAGGATTTTATGTTCACGGAGACGGGGATGGGGGGAAGGGCTCCCGATTGGAGGGCTTCCTGGTCTGCTGAATCCGGTTCGAGATAGGCCATCAAGGCAGCCTGCGCCGATTCCTCGTCGGGAAGAATGAGATTCCCCGGCGAAACGGGGAATCTCGTGGCGCCGATGATCGCGGCGGCTCCGGCCGAGATGACGATCGCGGCGATGAGAACAGCGAGGACTATCTTGCGCGCATGGCTGGTATCCGGACGGAACTTTCCCAGTTGCGCCGTGAATGCCTGAATGTTGTGAAGAAGGGCGATGACTTCCATCCGGCCGGCTTTCGGTTCACCGGTTTTCTGCCCACCGGCTATCTGTCCGCCGGCCTCGGCCTGAGCTTCCGTCCACTCATCGGCGGAGGCTGGCTCTTTTATTGCCTTGGGCGAGAATATGGACTTAGGAAGGTCGATCAGGGTCCTGGCTGTCGCTTTAAAACCGACTTTCCCCTTGGCGGTGACATTTTTCAGCCCCTCATTCGCATAGGACTGGAATCTTATACCGCTTTTCTGGAATATGGATTTGGAAGGATGATGACCGGAGCGGCGCTCCCTGCCTGCCGTGGTGGGCTTGCCGTCGAGAATGGTAAGGAAGGGTTTAGGGCGATATTGCGATGAAGAAACACTGTCTCTTCTGCTTTTTATCCGGTTAGTTTCAGTATCCATAGGTTTTTTGAGTATCGGAAGAGTTTCGCCGATATATTATCGAAGATTTTTCTTCATCATGCTGTTTTGGGAAGCGGTGTCCGGAGGCAAAGGATTGAAAAGATTCAACGGACCAAAGCCCGGCTCCGTAAGCGTGGGCAGGATTCTGGCCTGCGTCGTGGCGGCGTTGATCTTGGGAAGGACTTTTATCATAGACGCAGCCCTGGTCCAGGGGAGGTCCATGCTCCCCAGTTTTGGATCGAATGATATTGTCATTATTCTCAAGGCGGCGTATGGGCTCAGGAATCCTTTGGGCGGCTATTTATTCCTTTGGGGAGAGCCTGAGAATCGCGACATCGTCGCCGCATTCAATCCCGATACCCGGAACCTGATCATCAAGAGGGTCTGGATCGAGGAGGGCATGGAAAATTCCGGGAAGCCTGGGAGTCGCGCCGCGTACTTCCTCCTGGGCGACAACAAATACGAGTCCATCGACTCAAGGGAATTCGGCCTGGTGCCGATGAACAATATACTGGGGAAAGCGTTTCCATTCCCCCGCTTCTAGGTTTTTGGTTTCCATGGATAAACGATGAAAACAAGAAAGATACGCCTGGTTACGGCCATGGCTGTTCTCGGGATATTTGCCTCGCTGGTTATGGCCAGATATGCCCAGCTTGCCCTCACCGCCGAAAAAAGCGGGGAGGCAGGTTTGGATGACTCGGGTGAGCGGGGCACGATCCAGGACAGGAACGGCCGAGTCCTGGCCATGGATGTGCCCAAGTACAATATTTCGATTTGGCGCCCGTCCACGAAACCTGAATCGTTCAAGCGGGAAATTCCCGAACTCGCGAAGATTCTGGGCGTTCCGGCGGAGAGCATCGCCTCCCGCTACGACGACGGGAGCCAGAATTATTTCTATATCGCCAGGCGCGTTTCCTCGGAAACGGCTCGCCCGATCATCGAAGCCAAGAAAACGGGCAAATTTAAGGGCGTCCAGGCCGACGAGGTATCAGGACGTCTTTATCCGGAAGGCAAGCTGGCCTCGCACCTGATCGGGTTCACGGGGGAAGGGAATATCGGCCTCGATGGCATAGAGACCAAATATGAAAGCGAACTGAAGCCCAAACCCAGAAAGGCCACTGACGGAACGGGGCGCGATCTGGATCCCGGCCGCAAGGTTCCGCGCGGCGATACGGTGACGCTGAGCATAGACGCGAATCTTCAATACATGATCGAGGAGATCATGGAGGGCGCGGTCAAGGCCAATGGCGCCTCATCCGCATTGGCTCTCGCCATGGATGTGCGAACGGGCGAGATTCTCGCCTATGTCGGAGGGCAGGGCTTCGATCTCAATAAGTACGCTTCCTACGATGTCGAGAAAAGAAGGGATCTTCTCTCTCTTTATTCCTATGAACCCGGTTCGGTTTTCAAGCTCTTCAGCATGGCTTCCATACTCGACATGGGCGCTATCACGACCAAGACTATTTTCGATTGCGATGGAGCCTACCGCAGGACGCTCCCAAGCGGCGAGAAAATCGTGATCAAGGACCTGGGCGTCTACGGCAAACAGAATTATGCAGGCGTTCTGGCTCATTCCAGCAACGCGGGCGTTGGTTACGCATCGGACCGTGTCTCTGAAAACGATCTTTACGAGCGGCTGAAGACCTTCGGCTTTGGCATGAAGACGGGGATAGGCCTTTCAGGCGAAAGCGCTGGTTCCCTGCGCGAACCGGAGAAATGGTCGGGCCGTTCCAAACCCACCATAGCGATCGGGCAGGAAGTGATGGTGACGGCGCTGCAGATGGTCACGGCCGGCGCGGCCATCGCGAACGGCGGATTTCTTCTCAAGCCGACGACGGTTTCGCGCATCGAGACGGCCGATGGGGAAGAGGTGTTCACCCACGAGGCGCAGATTGTCCGCCGCGTCGTTTCGGAGGAAACATCCAAGGCAATCCTCGACGCCATGGAGACGACGGCGAGCATGCAGGGCACGGGCTGGCGCGCCAAAGTCTCCGATATCAGGATGGCGGTCAAGACCGGCACAGCCCAGATGATAGATCCCAAGACGAGGGCATATTCCGAAAAGGATTACATAGCGAGCACGATGGGCATTTTCCCGGCGGACAATCCCCGCGTCGTTCTCTATATCGCCATAATAAAGCCGCGGGGGGCTTCCTACCTGGGCGGGCAGATCGCGGCGCCGGTTCTCAGGGACGCCGCCGAGGCTGTCCTGTCCTGCATCGACATAGAGCGCGGCAAATCGCCCACGGTCGTCCACGGAGGATCCGTGGTGCTGCCCGTGGAGACTTTGGCGGCCATCGGATCGACCATGCCCGACTTTACGGGTTTTCCCAAACGTTCCCTCCTGCCGCTCCTTGAAAGGAAGGACCTCAGGATCGTCATCAACGGCGATGGCTATGTACAGTCGCAGCAGCCCGCTCCCGGATCGGCGGTGGGCGAGGGCGCGAAAATAATCTTCAATCTCAAGTGAGGTGCGGACCATGAACAGAGACGAGGCGATTTCGCTTTGGCGCCAGTATAACAGCGAGGATTCCCTGTATCGCCACGCGCTTTCGGTGGAAGCCGCCATGCGGTATTTCGCCAAGAAATACGGTGAGGATGAGGATTTCTGGGGAGTGGTGGGGCTCCTGCACGATATCGATTATCAGAAGTTTCCAGAGGAGCATCTTTCCCATACGCGCCCTATGCTTGAAAAAGCTGGTTTTGGCGAAGATGTCATCCATGCCGTCCTGAGCCATGGCTGGGGGCTCTGCAGCGATGTGGAACCGACAGCCCGGATGGAAAAGGTCCTCTATGCCGTCGATGAGCTGACAGGTTTTATCTTCGCCTGCGCCGTGGTGCGGCCATCCAGGAGCGTACTGGATATGGAAGTGAAGTCGGTCAAGAAAAAGTGGAAAACCGCGAATTTCGCCGCCGCCATCCGCCGCGATGTCATCGAGAAAGGAGCGGAGATGCTGGGCGTTCCGCTGGACGAACTCATAAACGACTGTATTCTGGCATTGAGGATGGCCGCGGAGGATGTCGGGCTGAAAGGCACGCTTTGAGTCTCAGCAAGGCCGGACTTGGCCCGGCAAAACCTCGGCCAAGCCGGGCTCGATGAGGCCTCGGCGCGATGCGGTTGACCATGGGACCTTTTGACTATACATTTTTCGCGACAATCCCGTGTTATATGGTGGTTTCCCGATGCTTGAGAAAATTACTGAAAAATTCGTCGATGCGTTCCGAACGATCGGCGGAAAATCTTCCATATCCGAAAAAAACGTAGACGATGCCGTAGACCAGATTAAGATGGCCCTTCTCGAGGCTGACGTAAACCTCCGCGTCGTGCGGCGATTCGTCAACTCCACGCTGGAGGAAGCAAAGGGCGAAAAAGTCCTTCGTTCGGTCAGCCCCGGCCAGCAGTTCGTGAAGATCGTCCACGACAAGATGGTTGCCCTCCTGGGCGATGAAGACCAGGACTTGAACATCAGGGGACCGGACACGCAGTCCGTCATACTTCTTCTCGGACTTCAGGGCTCCGGCAAGACGACGACAGCGGCTAAGCTCGCGAACCGGCTCAAGGGCAAGGGGAGGAAGGTCCTCCTCGTGGCCTGCGACCTCGTAAGGCCGGCCGCCGTGGAGCAGCTTACGGTACTCGGCGCTCAGGTAGGTGTGGCCGTTCATGCCGAGGAGACCAAGGATCCGGTCAGGGTCGCCGCGGCGGCTCTCGCCCGCGCGAAGCGGGAATCCTTCGACACCGTGATCATCGATACGGCGGGACGCCTGCAGATCGACGATGCCTTGATGGCGGAGCTCGCGAGGGTCAGGGATGCCGTGCATCCCATAGAGTCCCTTCTCGTCGCGGACGCGATGACGGGCCAGGCGGCCGTGGATATCGCCAAGGCCTTCGACGAAAAAATCGGCATCACCGGCGTGATCCTGAGCAAGTTCGATTCCGATACGCGAGGCGGCGCCGCTCTTTCGCTCAAGTCGGTGACGGGCAAAGCCATCAAGTTCATCGGGACCTCCGAACACATGGACGGACTCGAACCCTTCCACCCAGACCGAATAGCGAGCCGTATTCTCGGCATGGGCGACGTGGTTTCCCTTGTGGAAAAAGCCCAGACCGTCTATGACCAGAAAGAGGCCGAAGCGCTCGAAAAGAAGATCTCGGAAGAAAACTTCACGCTCGAGGACTACCTCGACCAACTGCAGAAAATGAAAAAAATGGGTTCGGTGAAGTCCATGCTCGACATGATTCCCGGCTTGGCCGGTCAGGTGAACGAAGACCAGATAGACCTGGAAGGGATGAAGTACGAAGAAGCCATCCTGCGCTCCATGACGAAAAAGGAGAGGCGGAATCATCTCATCATTGGACCTTCCCGCCGCACGAGGATAGCGAAAGGTTCAGGCACCTCGGTCGCCGAGGTCAATCGGCTTCTGAAGAAGTTCGAGAAATCGCGCGTCATGATGAAGAAGATGGTCTCCTCGAAAGGCAAGAAGGCCATGGCGAATTACATGTCCGGCATGAAATGAATAGTGGCGATGGCCGGCTATCTATGGGGCTTTACATTCCTGTTCATTTCCGGTAAAGTACCTGAACTATTCCGTTTGGAGTCCAACTATGTCGAGAGTATGCGAAGTTTGCGGTAAAGGCCCTATGTATGGCAATAACGTTTCCCACGCGAAGAATCGTACCAGAAGAGCTTGGCTGCCCAACCTCATCCAGGTGAAGACCAAGGTCGAGGGAACGGTCAAGACAGTAAAAATCTGCGCGAAGTGTCTCAAGGCCGGCAAAGTCGTCAAGTACGTCTGATAACCGTTCTTGCGAAGAGCTTTTCAACATTGATCGATTGCCGCTGAGGATAACCTTTTAGAAGAAGAACAGCCGTCCACGAATCATCGTGGACGGCTGTTCTATTATATGGCGCTTTTGCTGTGTGGGATGCATAAAATGAGGCGGCCGCACCGATCGGTGCGGCCGCCTCATTCATTCAAAGCTGGGAATGGCGCTCAGGTTCAGCGGCCCCAATAGCCCATTCTGCCACCCTGCGGTCTCTGTCCGCCCCAAGCGCTGCCGCCCATCATTCCGCCGCCCATCGCGCCACGGCCGCCGAAGGTTCCTGCGGTCGCGCCGAGGTCGATCGTCTTGCCGTTGAGGGTCAGGGTCTCGGCACGAACCGCGAAGCTGTCTTTCACGCCGACGATCTCGTGGGAAGATCCTTCGATCTTCACGCTAGCGCCTTCCTTGAGTCCATCGACGAAGCCGTAGAGGCGATTGGGGATCATCACGAAATAGGTCTTATTGTCTTTCTTGATCGCCACGCGGGAATCGACGAGTTCGAGGTTGCCTTCAAGCGTGATTTTTTCGAGAACGATGGTGTTCTGTGCGGGAAGATTGTAGCCGCGGCCATAACTGGGTACGTTCATCTGTCCCATTCCCTGCTGGCCAAACCAGGGGCGGCTCTGCTGGGCGAAAGGCTGCGCCGATGCGGCACCGATGACGAGGAAAGCAATCGCTACGGCGATAAGTGCTTTTTTCATAGTAAGCTCCTTAAAAAGAAATATTTTCGGTTGGGGCCGGCGCCTGCTTTGCTGTAAAGCCTGGGCTTCCGGATCCCGCCGTATCCATTTTCATGGACACATATTATTAAGCAGAATTCGTGCCAAATAAATAAATAAAAATAAAAAACTTATAAATATATATAATAAATATAAATATAAAATATTTATTAAATTAGTCAGTTTATTTAACCTAGGCTTTTATTATGAATTTTCCGGTCATACGGAAAAATGTTCCCCGTCCGAGCAAAAAATTCCCCGATAGCCCTCCACGATTCTCGATCGGCCGCTCGATGCTATTTTATAGCGTATCGGTCAAGAAATGCGCCGATCGTGACGATACATGACTAGAACCTCAGTTGAATGGGATTGGGAGCATCAATGTCCGTGAAAAGAATTGGCCTGTTTTTTCTCTTCATCTTTGTCCTGATCATCGATGTCGCTTCCACGGACAACGCGCCGTATCGACTGTTCCCAACCTTATACAGAAAGGCTTTTCAGTTTTCCCTGCCTCAGACGGTGTCGAAACCCTCGCTGCAGGGCGGGGCGGGCACGCTGGCCGACCGGGTTCCCATGCTCGCGAATAACACGGTGGTCGCCTTCTACGGCCACCCCAATTCCAGGAAAATGGGCATCCTGGGGCTCTACTCCAAGGAAGAAATCGCCCAAAGGGTGAAGACCTATGCCGGCTATTACGACGAGGTAAACGGCTCCGACGGAATCGTTCCCGCCTATTACATAATTTACGGCACCTGCTGGCCGGGCGGGGATATCGGCTATCTCAAGGATTCCATCCTGGAGGAATACATCAACTATGCCCAATCCAAGGGCATGATCGTGTTCGTTGACCATCAGATCGGCAAATATACGGTCAAGGAATCCATGGAGAAGATTCTTCCCTTCCTCAAGTATCCCAACGTACATCTCGCCATAGATCCCGAATGGAGAACGCTCATTCCAATGAAGGAGATCGGTTCCATCACCGCCGAGGAACTGAATCAGGCTCAACGAATCATGCAGGAGTACATAATAGCCAACAATATTCCCGGCATCAGGATGCTTGTGGTCCACCAATTCCATGAGAAGATGATCTCGAACAGGGAGAGGGTCATAGCCGGTCTCGATCGCGTCGTCCTTGTTCATACCGCCGATGGTTTCGGCAGCCCCTCGCTCAAAAGAAGCACATACTCTCTCATCGCCAAGGCGGAGAACATGCCCGTGAAGGGGTTCAAGCTTTTCTTTAAATCGGAATTCCCGTTGGCAGGCTGGGATAATCCCCTCCTATCCCCCGCCGAGGTGATGGCTCTCGACCCCCGTCCTGGCCTTATAATCTATCAATAGCCACGTAAATTCCGGGTCAATTCCTCTCGAATCATGATAGAATGATCCTATTCTAAACTTGAGGCTTGTCCCGAGGGGATAAGTTGTCGAAAAACATATAATGGGACAGATGGTTCCCACATTTCGAAGAGAGATGAAGTCGTTTCGGCGGCTTTGTTTTTTTCGGGTAATTGTGGTAGCTATCTTGTTAGCTCATTGTCGCAATAAGAGGGAGAAGACCCATGTCCTTTATGAAGAAAACCCTGACCGCAGCATTCATCCTTGCAATAGCATGCAATGTATTCATCTTCGGATATGACCCTCCCCAAGGCGCTTTTTTCCTGCGCTCCCTTTATTCCCCCTGGGGGCTGGCTTCGACGCCTACGGTCACCGGCCCGGCTTCGCCCTGGGCCACACAGCTGAACCCTTCGGCGACGGGGGGGAGCCAGCTCACCCAGATCGAAGCGGGGTACACCGGAGTCACCGATTTCGGGACCGCTGCCCAGGGCTGGGGCTCAGGCGCGGCCCTTTCCTTTTCGATACCGGTGCCTTATGGCGTGTGGGGCGGCAGCGCGAGTTTTTTCTCGGTTCCCGCGGCCATGACGGACATGGATCTGGGCACTTTCGGCAGCCTCAGGGTTAATTTTTCCAAGGATCTTCTTTCTACGCTTTATATTGGAAGCGCCATCGATATCACCCTCGGCGGGAACGCCAATTTTGGCTGGGGCATAGGGCTCGATCTCGGCGCAACATGGTTTGCTGGGAATCTTGGGTTCCTGAAAGATACGCGATTCGGCTTATCCATCCTCGATATCGGTAAAGGCTATTCCACGGTGCCGTTGACGGGGATTTTCGGGGGCGCCGCCAGCTCCTATCCTTCGGCTTTTACCCTAGGCCTCGGCATGAGAAGCTATCTTCTCCAATCCTACAACTGGAATCTCGATGTGGCGCTGGATCTATGGAGTCCATCCTTCCAGGATCTTGGGGCCGACGTTTCCGTCGGCTTCGGATTCAGAGAATATGTTTCCCTGCGCCTCGGCTGGTCCATCGGCATGCGTGATACCATAGCCGGGTCGGGCAGAAGCTTCCTGCCATCGCTCGGCATTTCCGGAACAATTCCGCTCGGCAAAGGGTTCACCCTCGGCAAACAGTCTCATAAAGATGCTTCCGTCAGCACGTCCGTGGCCATCGCTCCTCTCTACGATTCCCTCTACGCGATGGGGGCGGGGTTCAACCTGAGTTTTGGCATAAAAGATAAAACGGCTCCCGTGATCGAAGCCGAGCTGCCCGTTCCGTTCCGCGGCACCGCGTATATCTCCCCCGACGGCGACGGCAAGCAGGATACCCTGGAGATTCCCGTAAAAATTTCCGATGAGCGCTATATCGCCGGATGGAAGATGACCGTGGAGGACAAATCCTCGGGCAAGATCATCAAGACCCTCGGCACGTCCAACGACAGGGTGGAAACGGTAAGCGGAATCGGGGTGCTCGGGGACGCTCTCGTCTACACGAAAAAAAATGTCGATGTCCCCCAGTCCATCGTATGGGATGGCCGCGACGATCTGGGAATGAAGGTTCTCGATGACGCGTACACGGTGAGTCTCGTCTCGTGGGATGACAACGGCAACTACAATCTCGACTATCAGAGCTGCATAACGGTTGTCGTGGACGCGAAAAAACCGCAGGCCAATGTCTGGCCGCTCGAGCCGTCGATGTTGTTCAGCCCCGACGGAGACGGAAGCAAGGATAATCTCGCCTTCAGGAATGCCGGATCTCCGGAAAAAACCTGGACTATCGATATAGCCGATGCTTCGGGCAAGGTAATAAGGGCATATGAATACAAGGACAGCGCCCCGGGCGATTTTACCTGGGACGGCACCGCGGCTGACGGCAAGCGAGCCCCCGACGGCACCTACAGCCTGAAGCTTTCGGCAGAGGATGAGGCGGGCAACAAGGCTGTCAGCGAAGTTCGGAATATTACGATCGATACGACAAGGCCAGCGGTGACTATCGCGACGGACGAATCGGTGATGAGCCCGAACGGCGACGGCATCCGCGATTCGCTCCATATAACGACATCCATCGAATCATTCCAGGGTCTTGAATCCTGGAAAGTCTTTGTCCTCGACCCTGAAAGAAAGGAAGTCTGGACGGTTCAAGGCGGCGCAGATACCCGCCCCGAACAATCCTATCTCTTCTCAGGACTGTCTTCCAAGGGTGAAACCCTCGCCGACGGCCAGTTCGAGGCCGGCGTCGAACTGCGCTACGCGAACGGATATACGCCGCAGAAGCTTTCCGCGCCCTTCTATATGGACAGGACGCCGCCTTCGGCATCGATAGCGCTCACCGACGAGAATACTGTTTTCAGTCCGGACGGCGACGACAGCAGGGATAAATATATCTTCTCGTTCAAGAGTTCAGAGGAAGAAACCTGGAACCTCGTCATTCGCGACGCGCAGAAAAGCGAGAAAGTAGTTAGACACTATCCGCAGGTCCTGCCTGAGGCTCTCGAATGGAACGGGCGCGACGACAAGGGCGGGATCGTGACCGATGGAGAGTATGAAGTCTATGTTTTCGCGATGGACAAGGCGGGCAACAGCTTCGCCACGACCTCCAACCGCGTACGTGTGGATACGAAAAAACCAGCTGTCGCGATCAATCTGAATCGCGAAGCCTTCAGCCCCAATAACGACGGAATCGCCGAGAATGTAACGCTGACGCCGGAAATCGAGACGAAAGACGGGCTTGTCTCCTGGAAATTCGCGATAGCGAGCCTCGGACAGGCAGGCAAGGCGGGATTGTCCTTCGGCAGCGATGCGGGCGACGTCCTGGCCGATGCCTATGTCTTCGAAGGCAAGGATAAAGAGGGCAAGGCTCTCGCCGAAGGACGATATAAGGCAGAGCTGGAGCTTGTCTATATAAACGGATTCGTGGCGAAAATCTCAAGCGCGGAAATACTCCTCGACAGGACCTATCCCAAAGCCCAGGTAAAGGCCGATAAGGCTTCCTTCAACCCAGCGGGAAATCCTGAACAATCCAAGATCGCCATAGATCAGTCTGGAACGAATGAAGACCTTTGGACGGCCAAGGTGCTGGATGCCAAGGGAAATCCCGTAAAGAAATGGACCTTCGCCGGCGAATTGCCCTCATTGACCTGGGACGGCAAGGGAGATTCGGGATTGATAGTTCCCGACGGCGCCTATAAATATGTCGTAGAGGCCCTGGATAAGGCGGGAAACAGTTTCGCTTCGCGCGAAATTTCCCTGGAAGTGGATACGCTGAAGAAGGAACTCAAACTGGCGGCTGACAGCCTCTGTTTCAGCCCGAATGGCGACGGGGTCAAGGATACCCTGACCTTAAGTTCCGACGCGACGTCAGGCACGAAGCTGACCGGCTGGAACCTCTGGATCGTCCAGGCCGAGGCCGGCGGGACCGATCCTTCGTCCGCTGGCAGAAAGGCCGTGAAATCGTGGCAGGGAGGGCTTGTCCTTCCCCAGAGCTTTAATTGGAATGGCCTCTCCGATTCCGGAATCGCGGCTCCCGACGGCGCCTATGTCGCCTATCTTAACGTTGCCTATCCCAACGGCGACAAGGCCGAAACCAAAGTCGGTCCTTTCTCCGTCGACAGGATTCCCCCGCGCGCAAGCGTGAACGCTTCAGTCCGGCTCTTCTCCCCCAATGGCGACGGAGTCCTCGATACCATCACCTTCTCGCAGGAAGGCACATCGGGCGATGTGTTTAAGGGAACGGTGAGCACCGGCAAGGGAGAGGTCATCAACAGCTGGTCGTGGAACGAAAAGCTCGAAACCCTCGTCTGGGACGGAAAAGACAGTACCGGAAGCATTGTACCCGATGGCAGTTACCTCTATGAGCTTGTTTCTTCCGACTCAGGCGGCAACAGTTATTCTTCCGGCAAGCTTCCTGTCAGCGTGGAAACGGAAAAGAAAGCAGTTCGATTGAGCATAGAGCAGCGGAGCTTCAGCCCGAACGGCGACGGTTTCCGCGACGATCTCGGCATGAGCGTATTTGTCCAGGCTCCCGAACGCGTGAAGAGCTACGAACTGCGAATTGTCGCCCAGGAAGGCCCCATGGCCATGAATGCGGTGAGGGTGTGGAAGGGCGGTTCGGTGCCTCAGAGCGCGACATGGAAGGGCGAAACCGATTCCGGTGTCCAGGCTCCCGATGGCCGATACGCGGCGAGCATCACCGTGAATTATCTCAATGGCGATGAGATCGAGGCTTCGGCGCCGACCATTCTTCTCGACAGAATAATGCCGAGAATCAACGTGAGCGCGACGCCTGATATCATCTCCCCCAACAACGACGGCAGGTCCGACAGCGTTGAGATTACCCAGAATTCGCTTGCGGGCGACAATTGGGTCGGCAGCATCGTCGCGGCCGACGGAAAAGTGGTGAAGAGCTATTCATGGCAGGACGAGGTACGGAGCTTCTCCTGGAACGGCAAGGACGAGACCGGTACCGTCGTGCGCGACGGTAAATACCGATATGTAGCGGAGTCGGTGGATAACGCCGGCAACAGGACGGTGAGCCCCGGCATCACCATCACCGTCGAATCGGAGAAAAAGGCGGTGAGACTGGACGCCAATACGCTTGCCTTCAGCCCCAACGGCGACGGCAAGAAAGACAGCATACTCTTCGGAGCCAGCGCCCAGTATCCGGATAGAATCAAGAGTTATGAGCTTCTCATCATGCAGGAAGGCTCGGGCGCCTCCAATCTGCCCGTGAAGAGCTGGAGAGGTTCTACCGATTTCAGGAGCCAGTATCTCTGGGACGGAGTGACGGATTCCGGATTGCCGGCCCCCGACGGCATTTATCGCGCCCGCCTCACCGTTCTCTATAGGAATGACGACAATCTGGCCAGCGAAGTCGGTCCTTTCGTCGTGGACAGGATCGCGCCTCAGGCGACATTGCGCCTGTCCGCCAATATCTTCTCGCCGAACGGCGACGGAAGATCGGACAGCGTCGATATCGCCCAGGAGTCGGTTCCCGGCGATGCCTGGCAGGGGCAGATTATCTCTTCCGGCGAGAAGATCGTCCGCTATTGGTCCTGGGACAAGCAGCTCGATTCCATCGTATGGGACGGCAAAAACCAGACGGGAGCCGCCGTACCCGATGGCATGTACTATTACGAACTCCGCTCGATAGACCAGGCCGAAAACAGCTTTGTCTCCCAGCGGCTTCCCATTGAAGTGGACGCGGCTAAAAAAACGGTGCGCTTCGATGTCGACCAGAAGGCTTTCAGCCCGAATGGGGACAGCGTGAAAGACGTCCTGTACATGAATATTCAGGCGCCGAAACCCCAGACTATCAGGGAATATGAGATAGCGGTTCATGCCCTAGACGCGGCTGGAAACCGCCAGGCGAATCCCGTCAAGGCCTGGAGAGGTTCAACTGACATGAAGGATCAATATGCCTGGGATGGCAGGACCGACTCCGGCATACTGGTGCCCGACGGCAAGTATCAGGTTGCCCTGAGGCTTCTGTATAACAACGACGACGCGTTCTCTCTGTCGAGCCCCTCCATTCTTGTGGATACGGTGGGACCGACAATTTCGGCTTCGGCCGCTCCTCTTCTCTTCTCGCCCAACGGCGACGGCAACAAGGATACGGTAACATTCACCCAGAATTCTTCGGTGGGCGATGATTGGAATGGCCGCGTCAGGGATGCTTCCGGCGCCATCATCAGGACTTGGTCATGGAAATCCGAGGCGAAGAGCTTCGTATGGGATGGCAAGAACGCTTCCGGCGCCGTTGTGCGCGATGGCGTTTACAGCTATGAAGTGGGAGCCACCGATCTGGCAGGCAACGCCGCTTCGGCGAAGATTGCCGGCATAAGGGTCGATGGAACGAAGCCCAAGGTCTACGTGACTACTTCCGACACTGGCATGTCGCCCAATGGCGACGGCATACGTGATGAGGTATCCTTCACGATCGTCGTCGAGCAAAGGGACGGCATCGAGTCGTGGCGCTTTGCCCTTATCGACAAGAAGGGCGAGGAAAAGAGCTTCTTCGGCGGCTCGGGTTCCGATGTGCCCTCGCGTCTCGTGTGGGATGGGCGCGACTTGCAGGGACAGGTCGTCCAGGGCGATTACATCGGCAAATTGGTGGTGAACTATTCCAAGGGAGACGTGGCCCAGGCTTCGAGCGCTCCGGTGCTCGTCGATGTCGACCCGCCCTCGGTCACTATCAGCGTCGATCCCGAATATTTCAGCCCCGACGGAGATGGAGCCGGCGATCGCCTAACCTTCGGCATCGATGTCGATGGCGCGGCCGGAATCGTTGACTGGAAGCTTGAAGTCTTCGAGACCGCCATCGTCGAGTCGAGCAATCCCAACGCCGTCAGTTCGGAGAGGCTCTTCACGGAATGGAACGGGAAGGGGAAACCTCCCGCCAAGATCGTCTGGGACGGCAAGTCGCCGCGCGGCGAACTGGTGGAATCCGCCAGCGATTATCCATTCAAGTTCGTGGCCCGCGACGCGTTGGGCAACACCACGACAGTGTCCGGCGTCATAGCCGTGGACGTGCTTGTGATCCGCGACGGCGACAAGCTCAAGATAAAGATTCCCTCGATAGTGTTCAGGGCTAATTACGCCGATTTTGTCGGGCTGTCCCAGGATATCATCGCCAATAACGAGAAAGTTATCGCGAGGGTTGCCCAGATCCTGAACAAGTTCCCCGACTACAGGATTCTCACCGAAGGTCACGCCAACAACGTGGGCAAGATGCTCGGCTATTCGCAGTCGAGAATTGACAGCGAAGAAACCAAGGAACTCATCCCCCTGTCCACCGGCAGAGCGGAGCTGGTGCGCGCCATGCTCATTCAGAACGGGGTGGACGCGCGAAGACTGAGCGTCGAGGGATTGGGATCGCGCAGACCGGTGGTGAGTTTCTCCGATGTGGAGAATCGATGGAAGAACAGGCGCGTGGAGTTCGTCCTGATAAAGAATCAGTGAGCGGCGGACCTGAGCCGGCTGAGGGTATGGGGTAGAGCCATAACCCTCAACATGCCTCCCGTAAGGAAAAGCGATGCTTTTCCTTACGGGAGGTTTTTTATTTTGATCCGGTTTCCTCAGGTTTGGGACGCTATAGAATATCTTCCGGCAAATCCGCTTCGATCAGTCGCCTGGAAAGGTCCTTCTCCCTAAAAAGATGCGCGATCTCGCCCAGGAAGGCTAGATGATCCTCGGGGCTTTCCAGTTCGGGCACGAAAATCACGATGATGATTCTCACTGGTTTTTCGAGCAGGGATATACGGAAGCCCTTTCGATGGGATCCGATGCAGACGATGGGCGCGTCGATGCTCTCGACGCGGTCATGGATGAGCACGACGCCGGGCTCTATTTCGATCGGCTGACGTTGAACGATTTCCGTCAGCCTCGTTCCCAACCTGCTCGATAGTTTTCTGTCGAAAGGAAAAGCGGAAGAGACGAGTTCGAAAATGCCGTCGGCTATGGCCGAATGCTTCATGTTGACGCGAATATTTCCCCTCGACACCGCATCCTTGAGAATCTGCGACGCGGGACTAGGTTTGGCTGGAATGACGACGGGAATCTCGCTGGTTCCGACGGAAAGCCGGCCCCTCTTGAATTCGCTGGATTCGCCTTCCGATGTCGCGGTCGGATCGGCCAGATAGATCATGAGCAGGTTAGCGTCGGGGAATTCCTCGCCGATGCGGTGCGGCAACCTTTCAATGGCCGGATGCCAGGACGGTTCGGAAGGTCTGGCGCTGAACAGGACGAAAAGCTTGGGCATGGCCGGCAATAGTTTTATCGCCTTCCCTATCTCCTTCCAGGATTCCACCTCGATAGTCTGTATCTGCGCTGGATAGCCCGCTACTTTCAACGCGCTGGCCAACTTGGCGCCCTGACCGCTCAAGGTGACGATATGCAGCTTGGCCTGATTTTTTTTGGAGAGCGCGCCCAGCACAAGGGCGGCGCGTGTGAATCCCGCGTGCCGATCGCAGAGGGAAGGGATGATGGCCACCGTGTGCGAGGCGGCGAAGGGCGTCACCGCTCGGGCCACCAGGACCATCTGCTTGCCCCCATTGACCACTTGGTCGATGATGGATCCGAAGAACGCGTTGGAGAGCCTGGGAGGCTTGTTCCATCCGATGATTATGGTGTCGGCGTTCTGTTCTTCGGCGCTGCTGAGTATGCCTTGGGCGATGTTCACTTCGACTCGGGATACGGGAATGACCGAAATTTGTGCCGAAACACCCTGCATGATGGCGGCGGCGAGCATGGTTTCGGCATGTTGGCGTGATTCCCCATCGGTTTCCGTTTCGGAGATCACCGCCAGGGGGAAGAGCGGGGAGAGGGAATCCCGCCCATGCAGCGCTATGCCCAGGTCCATGAGGTAGTGCGCCGTCCCCGGCTTGGAAAGGGCTACCATGATGCGTTCGCCGTCTCGCGACGGGCGCTCCGGCATCAGGGATTTCTTGAGAAGAATCGATGAACCGGAATTGCGGGCGGCGAGCGAAGCCGAGATGCTCGAAACAATGACGAGGATGATCGCTCCATTGACCAGGGGATGGTTGAAAAGTCCCGAGTTGCCCGCTACCAGGGCGATCGCCAGTGAAAAAGCGGCGAAGGTAGAGGAAAAACCGAAGAGGAGCCCCCTGTCGGCGGCCGAATAACCTAGGATCTTTCCGGCAAAGGAAGCCGCGAGGAATTTAGAGCCCAAGCCGAAGACCGCCGACCCGGCGATGAGGGCTACAGCTATCGGAAGCGAGGGAATCTGCGAGAAATCGGCCGAGACGCCGATAAAGATGAGGAGGAAGGGCAGAAAAAGCGAATCGCCGATCAGATCTATCCGTGACGATATCGATTTGGACGATGAAAAAGCGGGGGCGATGAGGATGCCGGCGTAGAAAGCGCCGATATAGCCTGGCACTCCGACATAGATACCGAGCGCCGCGCTCGCGAAAAGCAGAAAGAGAATGAAGACGGCATCGATGCTTCCCTGTATCCTGGTTTTCCGTATGACAAAGGAAGCGAAGCGAGGCAGGAAAAAGTAGAGCCCGGCGAAATACGCGGCCCATATGCCGACGGTCTTTAAGCCTGGCAGCAGTCCGCTCTCGGGGAATGCGATGCCGGAGAGAAATACGACGATCGCCACCGCGATCCTCGAAAGACCGGCTCCGCCGCGTCCCACTTCGGCCGATTCCCTGCTCAGGAGGTCGCTCCTCAGCATCGGCTGAATCATCAGGGAGCCGGAGGAGGCGAAAAACGCCCCGAGAAGAATCGCGGAGAGGGGCTTCTGGCCGAAGAGGAAAAGGCCGAAGGCAATACCGAAAAGGAAGGGTATGATGAAAGTGAGAGCGCCGAAAATCAGGACAGATTTTGTGCGTTTCCTTAAAATGCCGAGATTGACCTCGGTGCCGGCGGCGAAAAACACATAGATCATCCCGAGCGAGCCGATGAACTGGATGAGAATGTTGGGTTCGAGGATTCCAAGAACCTGGGGGCCGATAAGTATGCCAATAAGCGTCATGGAGGCGACAACCGGCACCCCGACGAAATCCGAAAGATAGGGGGCGATGACTGCTATGGCCATGATCAAGGCAAAAATGCCAGCGGGTTCATTCATCGAATTCATATAGTTTTAGTGTAAATGGCATAGCGCGCTAACGCAAGGCGTTATTTGCTCTTACCGGTCCTGGAATTCCCCGATGAAAAGCACTTCCGGTTCCAGTTCGAAACCATAGGCGGCAAAGGCCATGGCCTGCGCTTTTTCGATGAGAGCCCTCATATCGCGCGCGGTGGCTTCTCCAGCGTTGACGAATATGTTGGCATGCCAGGAGGAAACGGCCGCCCCGCCGACACGCATCCCCTTTACCCCCAGACCGTCGAGGATGGCCCCCGTCGGTCTGCCGAAATTCCTGTTGTTCTTGAAGACGGAGCCGGCGGAGGGAAGACGGTAGTGTCCCTTGCCGGCTCTGTCCAGTTTTCTCGAGCGCATGATTCCGGCTACGCTTTCCGCTTTCCCTTCGCGCAGCGCGAAGGTCGCTCCGGCGATGATCCATCCCGCCCAGGCTCCGCCGGGCTGGAAAGGGGATTTTTTATAAGCCCATTGGTCCGCCGCGGGATGTACTTTTTTTATTTCACCGGCGGGGGAAACGATGGTTATTTCCTGTATCGTCTCGGAAAAATCCTTTTCATAGCAGCGGGCGTTCATGTAGACGGCGCCGCCCAGGCTCCCGGGCATGCCATAGAAGTTTTCCAGGCCTTCGAGTTCCAGGGCGAGGGCGTTTTCGCAGAGCCTATCCACGCTTATGCCGGCGCCGGCCATGAGCGTGGAACCCTCTGACCGCGCCCAGGACAATGCGGAAAGATCGAGCACGGCGCCGCGGATGCCCCTGTCTCCCACGAGGATGTTGGCCCCGCCGCCGAGAACGAAGCAGGGAATGTTTTCTTCCGCCAAATAGGCGACGGCGCGGCCGAGTTCAGCCGGCGAGGATATTTTTATGAAAATATCAGCTGGACCGCCTATCCTGAATGTCGTATGCGGGGCCATAGGTTCGGAAAAATGGATTCTTCCCGGTTCTATATTGATTTTTTGGGCGATTTGCCATAGGTTTTTCATGGTCGCCACCAATAGTGGTGATTGTGCGGCCAAATTGCAAGCCCGCCGCTGGAGGATAACCGATGCCCGTGTTAAGGCTTTTCAATACCAAGGGTCGCTCGTTGCAGGAATTCAAGCCGCTTCAGCCAGGCAAGGTCGGCTTTTACGGCTGCGGACCCACCGTCTACAATTACGCCCACATCGGCAACCTCCGCACCTATGTTTTCGAGGATATTCTCGTGAAGACCCTGCGCCGCTTCGGTTACGAAGTGAAGCATGTGATGAACGTCACCGATGTCGGTCACCTTTCCGGCGACGACGACACCGGCGAGGACAAGATGGTGAAAACCGCGAAGGAGCGGGGCGAAAGCGTGCTCCAGATAGCCAAGTTCTACACGGACGCCTTTTTCGCCGATACAGGACGCCTCGGCATAGAGCGTCCGACCGTGGTCTGCAAGGCCACCGAGCATGTCCAGGAGATGATCGCCCTCATCCGGCGCATCGAGGCGAACGGCTATACGTATATGGCGGGCGGCAATCTCTATTTCGACGTGACGAAATTCCCGACCTACGGCGAACTGGCCAACCTGCGGATGGACGATCTCAAGGCGGGCGCGCGGATCGAAGTGGATGAAAACAAGAAAAATCCGCACGATTTCGTGCTCTGGTTCACGAAATCCAAGTTCGAAAACCAGGCGCTCATATGGGACAGCCCCTGGGGCAAGGGCTATCCCGGCTGGCATATAGAATGCTCGGCGATGAGCATGAAATACCTAGGCGAAACCTTCGATATCCACGCCGGCGGCATCGACCACGTGCCCGTCCACCATACGAACGAAATAGCCCAGTCCGAGGCGGCCACGGGCAAGACCTGGGTGAATTACTGGCTTCATGCCGAATTCCTCATCATGGACAAGGGCAAGATGTCCAAGTCGAAGGGCGGCTTCATCACCCTTCAGAGCCTCATCGACGCAGGCATCGATCCGCTCGACTATCGCTATTTCTGCCTCGGAGGACATTACCGAAGCCAGCTTACCTTCTCCTGGGAAGCCATGGAACAGTCCAAAGCCTCCAGAAAGGCTCTTGTCGAAAAAGTGCTCGAGCTGCGCGCGAAAGCAGGCGACAAGACCGTGGCGAATATTTCCGAGCTGGGTTCCTCGGCCAAGGAGAGGCTCGCGCGCTTTGACGAAGCCCTGGCCGACGACCTTTCAGCGCCGCGCGCCCTTGCCGAGCTGTGGCAGCTGGTGCGCGATCCGCAGATTCCTCCCGCTGAGGCTCTCGCGGCCGCCTTGGACATGGATATTGTCCTGGGGCTTGGCCTCGGCGCGGCGCGTAGAGCCGAGGCTTCTGTCGATGCCGGCACCGTCGCTCGCATAGAAGGGCTGATAGCGGAGAGGGCAAACGCCAAGAAGGCGAAGAATTGGGTCGCGGCCGACGCCATACGGGCAACATTGAAGGAAATGGGAGTCGCGCTCGAGGACGGCCCCGCCGGCACGACGTGGAAGAAGCTCTGACGCCATCCCCGTAACAATAAGGAAAGTACATTGTTATCTTCTGGTACGCAGCACAACGAACTCGATTTTCGCGCGATCTATGAATCGAACTCCGATATGCTGCTCAGGATAGCGTTCAGGATCACTAATTCCGCCGAAGCGGCCGAAGATGTCGTCCATGACGCGTTCGGCAAGCTCGTCGAGAAGAAGATGATCTTTCCGACGCGAAATGACGCCAAATACTGGCTCATCAGGGTCGTGAAGAATGGCGCGATCAACTATGCGAAGCGGAAGGGAAGGGAAACCCGCGCTTACGAAAAGTGGTGGCGCAGCGAAGCTTCGCCCATCGAGGATTCAGAAGCCGGTTCCTTCTCCATCAAGGAGACGGGCGCCGAAGCGGGAATCCAGCCCTCCGTTGAAGAAGAGGTGCTGCGGCAGGAATCGTCGGACGCGATCAAGCAGCTTCTCTCCACGCTTCCCGAAAAACTGAGAATGGTGCTCATTCTCAAGGAATATGGCGGTATGAATTACAAAGAGATCGGTAAAGTGCTTGGAATCAGCGAAGGCAACGTAAAAGTGCGCGCTTTCCGCGCCAGGGAAGCCCTTCTCGCGCGGATGAACCGGGAGGATGGCCATGTGTCCTGATGATGCGCTTCTGTCCGCCTTTGTGGACGATGAGATTCCCTCCCCCTGGAAAGAGCGGATGGAGATTCATGTAAGCGGATGCCGCGAGTGTTCCCGGAAGGTCGAATCTTTCCGTACGCTCCAGCGATCCATGCTCGCCATCGACGCCGAAGCCGACCTGAGGGCATTGTCGGCGGCCAAGGCGAGAATTGGCGCGTCGATCGATTTCGGCGCGGCGGATAGAAACGTCGGGACGAGCGGAGTCGAACGCCTGCGACATCTCTGGACCCAGCGCGTTCCCATGCCGATGCCCTTTCTCGCGGCCAGTCTCCTGGCCCTCGTGTTCCTGGTCGGAATCAGCTTGGGTCTCTTTACCCCCTTCATGAACAGGGCGGGCCTGATGGCCTCGGCATCCAAAACGATAGCTCCCCAGGCGGCGACCCTCGAGATGATCGCCCAATACATGAAGCAGTCTTCGGTGGAACCATTGATGATAGAGATGCCCCAGGAATCGATATTCAACCAGATCGGCAACCCGATCGTCGTGTCTTCTCCCGACGCGGCAATTCTTGAAGTCACCACGACTTCCTACGCAGGTTCAACACGGTGAGCGGCATCAATTCCGGAAGGATGACGAAGCTGGCTCGCTATCCGCTTCTCATGATCTTCATTTGCAACAGCCTGGTCCTGAGCGCCCAGGCATCGGCCGCGCCAGGAAAGACCGAGCCTAATACCGCTCCGGAGCTGTCGTTCCGCATCCGTTCGGCTTTTTCCCTGACGCCGGATATGGTGCGCGCTCTCCAGACGAAGAGTCCGGATAGCGGAGCCGCGTCGGACAGAGCCGCCGCGTCGAACAGCACCGCCGCGGCGGACGGCGCCGCGGGAGCGAGAGCGGCCGCGTCGGCGCGCGAAGGCTCCCCGGGAATCTCCTGGAGCGAAACCCTCGCGAGATCCCTGCCTTTCTCCGCGCCTCTCGATGTGCGCCTGGTGGGCAAGAATGTCGTGGCTCTCGTCCAGATCGTCCCTATCGCGCTTCGCGCCGCCATCATCGACCTCATGGTGCAGGGAATGGTTTGGGTGAAGATGCCTGACGATTCGCTCTCCTTCAAGACGACGGTCCAATCCTTAAGTCTGCCCCTGGGGGCAAGGCTTTTCTACTATCCTCTAGGTCTCGATACCAGGGACGGAGCCCCGATCGTCGTGGAGATCAGGGTCGACAAGCGCTCCAATCCATGATCCGATAGTAGGATGAGGAAAGCAGCGCGCAGGAATATCACCGGTATCCTCCTCCTTCTCCTGGCGGCCTCGGCGGCGATATTCAGGTTCCTCGAGACGCCGAAGATCTTATCCGTCGATCCGCTCGCCTTCAGCGCCGACGGGGTAGTCGCCATAAGGGGAAAGAATTTCGGTGACATTCGGGAAAACCGCCAGGTCCTTATGGACTCACTGCCACTCACCCAGTCAGCCTACATATCATGGAATGACGAGGAGATCACGCTTCGCCTTCCCCCTTCGACCGATTCGGGTCTCCTTCAGATAGTAACGCCTTTCGGAAGCAGCAACGCGGAAATCGTCATAAGCGCCAGACGGCTCCCCGAAAAACCGGATAACCCGGTTCAAGCCGCGACGGGGCCCGCCATTATGGCCGTAAATCCCGCGGAGGCGGCGATAGGGTCCCTCGTGGAGATCGATGGCATAAATTTCGGTTCCAATGTGCAGTTCAGCGATGTGCTGTTTTCACGGAACTCGGCCGGCACCGGTTCTGGAAGCGATGACGCCGCTCCGGCTGACGCCAGGATGAACCGCGATGCCACCTATGTCGAACCCGAAGATCCAAATCTCATGTACGAGCGTTGGGACGACAAGAGCATCTCGGCGCGCGTCCCCGAAGGAGCCGGTTCCGGGACAATCGTCGTAAGCACGCCTCAGGGCGATTCGGCGCCTTTCACGTTTGGCGTGAAGCAGGGATCGGGGTCGAAATATCTCTTCGATCCAGCCGTCTACTCGATGCGGCTCACGATACGGATAAAGAAACCGGACACGAAGGAGCCTCCCACGGTCGTGCTCTACCTGCCCAATCCGGCGTCTTCGTTTTCCCAGAACCTCGACTCCATGCAGGAGGAAAACCCCGAGCCTTTCATGAGCGATTACGGCAAAGTGGCGGTCTTTAAGATCTCGGAATTTCCGGGGAACGAAGTTGTGGTGAGCAGGACGGCGCTCATTACGGTCCACAGCGTGGAAAGCGATCTGGATACGTATCGCGACAGCTTCCAGAACGGCAAGATACCGCCTTTCCTTCAGGCATATGTGACGGAAGACAGTCTTGTGCCCTCAAAAGCCAAGGAAATACTGACCCTCATCGTCAAGGTTACGGGGAGAGAAAAGAATCTTCAGAAGAAGGCGCTTCTCATCCGGAATTGGCTCGCGAAAAGCATAGCGTGGAAAGCCTCTTCGGGAACGAGGGACACGCCTCTGTCGGCGCTGAAGGAAGGCAAGGCAGACTCGAAATCCTATGCCCTGCTCGCGAGCGCCCTTTTTCGAGCCGCCGGAGTTCCCGCTCTGCCCGTATCGGGCTTTCTCGTGAGAAAGGATGGAGCCGGCATTCCCCATTTCTGGATGGAGTACTATCTTCCGGCGGTGGGATGGATTCCCTATGATCCCATCCTCTCCCTTGGCGTAAAGCCCCTGGGTTTCGACGCCGCCCTCGACGATCCCGCCCATTATTTCGGATCGATCGACAACAAGCACGTAGCCATTTCGAGAGGCTTAGTGAGCGTTTCACCGCTTCTGGGAGGATCAGGCGCTGAAACGGCCAAGGTTCCCTGGTCCTTCCAGACTCTTTTCGAGGAATCGATAGGCGGCGTCTATTCAAGTTCCTGGCAGGAAATCGAAATAATCGGATCTTATTGAACGCGTGGCGGGACGGCGGTGGCCGAAAATTGTTTCACATTGTATACTGCCAGTCATATCGGGATTAATTCATCCGAGGAGGCTCTATGGCGACAATTGAATCCTTCGATCCGGAATTGTGGTCGGCGATGCAGGGCGAGATGGCGCGCCAGCGCGACAAGCTCGAGCTCATAGCCAGCGAAAACTATACTTCACGCGCGGTCCTCGAGGCCGTGGGTTCGGTGCTCACCAACAAATACGCGGAAGGGTATCCGGGCAAGCGCTACTATGGCGGATGCGAGTTCGTCGACATGGCCGAGAACCTGGCGAGGGACAGGGCCAAGGCGCTTTTCGGCTCGGACCACGCCAACGTCCAGCCCCATTCGGGCAGCCAGGCCAACATGGGCGTGCTCTTCGCGGCGCTCAATCCCGGCGACACGATACTCGGCATGGATCTCGCGCACGGCGGCCACCTGACGCACGGCGCGCCCGTTTCCTTCTCCGGGAAGCTGTACAACGTCGTCCGCTACGGCGTGAAGCGCGACACCGAGACGATCGATTACGATCAGCTGGCCCAGCTCGCGAGGGAGCACAAGCCCAGGATGATCATCGCTGGCGCTTCAGCCTACTCGCGCATCATAGATTTCGACGCCTTCAGGCGCATAGCCGACGAGGTGGGAGCCTATCTCATGGTGGATATGGCCCATATAGCCGGACTTGTCGCCACGGGCAGGCACCCCAGCCCGATAGCCATAGCTGACTTCACGACGACGACGACGCACAAGACGCTCCGCGGTCCGCGCGGCGGCATGATTTTCGTCGGACGCGACGGGGAGAACGATCGCGGGATCAAGACGCCGAAGGGCGAGATCAAGAAATGGTCGGAGGTTGTCGACTCGAGCATAATGCCCGGCATCCAGGGCGGACCGCTCATGCACGTCATCGCGGGCAAGGCCGTGGCCCTCAAGGAAGCCCAGGAACCTGGATTCGTCGAATACATCGACAGGGTGATCGCGAACGCGGCCACGCTCTCCAAGGCCCTCTCCGCGGGCGGAGCGCGAATCGTCTCGGGCGGCACCGACAACCACCTCATGCTCGTCGACCTGAGCCCCCTGGGCATAACAGGCAAGGAATCGGAAAAATGGCTGGACGCCGCCAACATCACGGTCAACAAGAACGGCATCCCCTTCGACCAGAAAGGCCCCTTCGTGACCTCGGGCATCCGCGTCGGATCGCCAGCGGTGACGACGCGCGGAATGGGACCGGCCGAAATGGAGACCATCGGCGGCTTCATCATGGACGTGCTGAAATCGAAGGGCGACGAGGCCGTGATCGAGCGCGTCAAGGAAGCCGTGCTCAGCCTGACGGCGCGTTTCCCGCTTCCCTGATCCCTTCATGAATCAAGGCGCAGCGGAGCGCCCCCGCGCCGGCGGCGCGGGGGGCTCCGCGCTCGTGCGGAGCCTGCTCGCGGCGAACCTCGCCGCCGAGGGCTTCTACGGTATCGCTTTTCTTCCCCGCGAATCCTTCATGGAAACTCTCGCCGCCGCTGCCGTGCCGGAGGCGGCGCGGCGCAAGTACGATGTCGATTCCGTCAAGAGCGTCGCCGTCCTCGCGCTGCGATACGGCGAGGGCGATTATCCCGCGCCGCCCTGGGCCGACGCGCGACCGGGCAAGACCACAAGCTCGCCCCCGCTCAAGATAGCCCGGTTCGCCAGGGCGAACTGGTACAACGAACTTTCCGGGAGGATGCTCTCCGCTGTGGCGCGCACGATCGCCGACGCGGCCGAAACGGGCCTCGTTCTGCCTTCCGCCCGGAAATGGCACAGGCTCGTCAATTCAGGACTGCCGGAAAAGCCTTTGGCCGTAAAGGCCGGCCTGGGATGGGCGGGTAAAAACACGATTCTGATCGCCAAACGCGGCAGGGAAGAGAAGCTCGCAACCGATCCTGAATATTCCTCGGCCGTCGTGCTCGGACTTCTGCTCTGCCCCGTGGATTTGGAGCCTGCACTGCCGGTTCCGCTCAGGAATCTTTGCGGGAATTGCAGACGCTGTGTCGACACCTGCCCGACAGGCGCGCTGGGAGCACCGGGCGCGCTGGACGCTATGAGCGCTGGCCGCGGGAGCGATGAGGATGATATGAGCGACGGGAAAGCCTCCCGATATGACAGGAAGCGCTGCATACAGCATTGGACCGCTCTGGACGAAGACCGGCCCTCTGACATCGCGGCCGCATGGAACGGGAGACTCTACGGCTGCGACACCTGCCTCGAGGCCTGTCCGCATTTCAGGACCGACCCCATCGCTCACAGCGACATCGGCCGCCTGGGACCTTCTCTGCCCGCGCGCTATTTCACGGAAAACGATGACGGCGTCATTCGGCGCGATCTTGAAGGATCGGCGCTCGGCATGGCCTGGATGTCGATCGAAGCGTTCAGGCGCAGCGCGCGGCAGGCGATCTAGGCTGATTTTTTCTTACCGGGCCGCTATACTGTCCGCATGACGACTGAAACCATGAGAGCCCGATCAAGGCTCGTCACCCTCACCAGGGATTTTTTCCTCTCGAGAAACTACCTGGAAACCGACACTCCGACGCTTTCCCCCACGCTGATCCCCGAATCCTGCTTGGAAGCCTTCGCCACGGCCTTCGTGCACCCCTACAGGGCAGGATACCCGGTCTACCTCATCCCTTCCCCGGAAATATGGATGAAGCGCATCATAGCGAGCACCAAGGAGAGCGTGTTCCAGCTCTGTAAATCCTTCAGGAACGCCGAGTCGCTGAGCAGAATCCACAACCCCGAATTCACCATGCTGGAATACTACACGATAGGGGCGAACAGCCGCGACAACATCGGACTCACGGAGGAGCTTTTCAGGACGCTGGCCGCGAGCGATACCCCGAAGAGCGCCTTGCCCCCCTTCAGGCGCGTGACGATGGCGGAAGCCTTCGCTGAATACGCCAGCCTCGATCTCGACGCGCTGGGGGAAACCGGCGCCATGATCGGGGCGGCGAAAGCCAAGAACCTCATGATCGACGATACTTCTTCATGGGAGGACGCTTTCAACGTCATTTTCCTCACGCTCGTCGAACCGGCCCTCTCCGTCGACAGACCCCTCGTCCTGGACGAATACCCCCGCGGCATCGAGTGCCTGGCCAAGGATATCCCAGGGAAGCCCTACAAGGAGCGGTGGGAACTCTACGTACACGGCATCGAGATCGCGAACTGCTTCACCGAGACGGGCAGCCCCGAGGCGGTGAAGGCGTATTTCACCAGCCAGGGAGCAAAAAAGGCGAACAGCCTCGTCCCGCATAAAATCGACCCAGGCTATCCCTCCATTTTTGAGGATTTTCCGCCCTGCTCGGGCGTGGCGATAGGGTTCGACCGGCTGGCAATGGTTCTCCTCGGCCAGTCCGACATAAGCGAAGTGATCAATTTTCCCTTTGAGTCCTTCCCCGCTTACGGCGTCTGAAGGAGAGATCAGGAACCGGGCGGGAACCCGGGGAGGGGTGGGGCCATGTCCGAATGGGATACGGCTCCGCATCTTTACAAAAATCCTTATTTTGCAATAGTATAGGTGCGAAATAATGCGGCGTTTTCAGCGTCTATCCCTCATGCGATTATTGTAGCCCTCAAAAGGCGGACAATAAAAGGAAATTATCATGGTTCGCGGCGGCGAAATCAATCTAGGAACATGCCTTCTCATCAATAACGTCCCCCACATCGTAGTGGATCGGGAATTCGTAAGCCCCGGCAAAGGCTCGGCCTTCGCCCGAGTCAAGGCCAAAAGCCTGAAGACCGGCAACGTCATCATGCAGACGATCAAGACCGCGGACTCCGTCGAGGATGCCCAGGTCGACCTCGAGGACTGCCAGTACCAGTACTCCGACGGCGAGTACTTCATGTTCATGAACAACGAAACCTTCGAGCAGTTCGGCGTCTCCATGGAGATCCAGGCGGAGAAAAAGCCCTATCTCAAGGAAGGCGAGACCTACACCCTCGTCATGTGGGAAGGCGAGGCCATCGACATCAAGATTCCCTATAAGATGATCTTCACGGTCGTGGAGAGCGAGAATTACATCAAGGGCGACACCGTTTCCGGAGCGACCAAGCCCATCACCACCGAAACGGGCCTTGTGGTGCGCGTTCCCCTCTTCATCAAGCAGGGCGAGCGGATTCTCGTCAACACCGAGTCGAACGATTACGTGGAGCGGGTAAACAACTGATTTTCCAACCTTCGAAGCCGGGTTTTTCGACGGAGGCCGTCGCGCATGACTGACCTCCAGCTCCTTGTGAACAAGACGGTAGACTATGCCTACCGCGGAGCCCGGCTCGGCTTCGACCTCTCCCACGCGCTCTTTTCTTCCTTCGCCATCGATACGGGCACGAGGTTTCTCCTCAAGGAAATAGCCCATGACGAGGTCATAACGGGAGCCAGGACGATTCTGGACGCGGGCTGCGGAACCGGCATCATAGGGATTTCGCTGGCGGCCTCCTGCCCTCGGGCCAAAGTCGTCATGAGGGACAGGGATATCCTTGCCTGCGCCTTTTCGGAAAGAAATTGCTGGAGAAACGGCATTCCCGTGATGCGCTTCAATATCGACGGCAGCGCGGCTCCGCCCATCGGGAAAAGACCGCCCAAACACAAGAACAACGAAGAACGCCTGAATGAAGTCATCATCGCTCCCGGCTTGTTGGGGGAAGACGATCCGCTGGGTCCTTTCGACGCCGTCGTTTCCAACCTGCCGGCCAAGGCCGGGCCGGTCATACTCTCGCGATTCGTCAACGTCTGCGCGGGCAAGCTTCTCAATCCCGGCGGCAGGATGGCTTTCGTCATAGTCAACACCTTGGCCGAACTGGCCGATGCCTGGTGCGCCTCCTCGGGCATGAGTCTTATCGGAAAATCGGCCGGGAAGGGGCATACGGTATTCATTCTGGAAAAACCCGCTTCCGCGGATAACCTTGAGCCGACAGCCTTGAGTATTCCCGCCGCGGCGCTGGATCCTTCCCCCGACCGAAGGCTGGAAGGCTTGGAGCAGTACCGGCGCAGCTCGGCGGCGAGAAAACTGGGGCGCTATCCGGTGCCTGTTTCCGGTTTCTGGGGCCTCCCTGAATTCGACACCACGAGCTTCGCGACGGAGATGGCGCTGGAGGCTCTCGAAAAAGCCTGCGCCGGCAGCCTCGTGCGGGACCTGCTTATTTCGGAGCCGGGCATCGGGCTGCCGGCGCTCTGGGCATGCAAAGCCCTCGGCCCCGCCAGAATCCACGCCCTGTCGCGCGACCTGCTGTCGCTTTTCGCCACGAAGGCCAATATCGATGCCCTGAACTCGCCCCATCCCGAATATTTCCCCCTCCAGTCAATCGACGGCGATACTGTCGGCGACGCCTCCTTCGACGCCATCCTTTGGTTTCCCGAAGAAGTGCCTGAATACGATTTCATAAAGCCGGACTGGGAATTCATCCGCAGGTCAGTCAAGAAGGGCGGGGCTGTCGTCATCGTTTCCTCGCCGACGGTAACGACGCGTTTTGACAAGGTAAAGCCCTCAGCCATGCAACGACTGGGCGAAAAAAAGAAAAAAGGCTTTTCCGCCCTGATGTTTCGGCGCATCGAATAGGACGGCAACTTTTTTTTCAATTTGACACAATAATTTCAAGCGTTGAAACGTCGTCCTGCTATCCGAAATCCCCCTTGTCAACTTTTAAAAGCAGGTGTATCCCTTAAGTACACAAAATTTAAGGGGGCTATCGTGAATATTCCCAAATTTGTCCATCCGGGCGTCAATGCCTGGATTACGGAGATGGCGGAGCTATGCCAGCCCGATGCCGTCGAATTGTTTGACGGCTCCGAGCTACAGTATGACCGGCTCTGCGGTCGTCTTATAAAAGCGGGAACATTCAGGAAATTGTCGGACTCCGCGAGACCCAATTCCTATCTCGCCGAATCGGACCCCGCCGACACGGCGCGCGTCGAGGAAAGAACCTTCATCTGTTCGAAGACCGAAGGCGACGCTGGTCCCACCAACCACTGGGTAGCGCCCGATGAGATGAAGCGTCGACTCGCCCCTCTGTTCGCCGGAGCGATGAGAGGACGGATCATGTATATCGTTCCCTATTCGATGGGACCGGTGAAAAGCCCCATGGCTAAGATCGGCATCGAGATAACGGATTCCGCCTATGTCGCCGTCAATATGTATATCATGACCCGAACGGGCGACGCCGTCCTGGAGAAGTTGGGAACATCCGGCGAATTCGTCCGCTGCCTCCATTCATGCGGGAAGAGCGAAAGACCCAGCTCGGCATGCAAGGAAGGCTGGCCCTGCGATCCCGACAGGATGACCATCGCTCATTTCCCCGAAGAGCGCACCATATGGTCCTACGGTTCGGGCTATGGCGGCAACGCCCTTCTCAACAAGAAATGCTTCGCCCTCCGTATAGCGTCGGTTATCGCCAGGGATGAAGGATGGCTCGCCGAACACATGATGGTCTTAAGCCTCACCAATCCCGAGGGAAAGAAGAAATATTTCGCCGGCGCCTTTCCTTCGGCTTGTGGCAAGACGAACCTCGCCATGCTCGAGTCTTCCTTGCCCGGCTGGACCGTCAAGACAGTAGGCGACGATATCGCCTGGATGAAATTCGGCGCCGACGGCAGGCTTTATGCCATCAACGCGGAAGCCGGATTCTTCGGCGTCGCGCCCAATACCTCCTATAAAAGCAACGCCAATGCCATGCGCTGCGCCGAGCGTGACACGATATTCACGAACTGCGCCCTGACGCCCGAAGGCGACGTCTGGTGGGAAGGCATCGGCTACGACGCTCCCAAAGGCACCATCGACTGGAAGGGAAACCTCATCGAGAACCCGCCGGCGAAGGGCGAGACTTTGCCAACCGGCCCCATGGCCCATCCGAATTCCAGGTTCACTGTCCACGCATCCAATTGTCCCTCCCTCGACGAGGACTGGGAAAATCCCGACGGTGTGCCCATCTCGGGCATTATTTTCGGCGGACGCCGCTCGACGACCGTTCCTCTCGTCTATGAGTCGAGGAGCTGGAACCATGGAGTATTCCTAGGCGCCACGCTCTCCAGCGAAACGACGGCGGCCGCGGCGGGGCAGGTTGGGCGCCTGAGGAGAGATCCCTTCGCCATGCTGCCGTTCTGCGGATACAACATCGGCGACTATTTCGCGCACTGGCTGTCCTTCGCTGGCAGACCTGAGCTCAAGCTGCCCAGGATCTACCACGTCAACTGGTTCAGGAAGGACGATCAGGGTAAGTTCCTCTGGCCTGGATACTCGGACAACGCCCGCGTCATTAAATGGATGTTCGAGCGCTGCGACGACAAGGTTTCGGCGGTCGACACGCCCATCGGGCTGATGCCCGCGGTCGAGGATTTCGATATCGAGGGGCTCGCCATGTCGAAAGAGGCTCTGGCGAAGTGCTTCGCCGTTTCGCCGGAAGAATGGAGGAAGGAAGTGGACTTGATCAGGCACTACCTCCTGGGCCTCGGCGACAGGATTCCCGACGCCCTTTTCAAGGAACTCGCCGGTCTCGCGGACAAATTCTCGGCAAGTTGAGCGACCGCCGGAGAAGCTCGCGTTTCAGCGTTGAGCGGCTCCGTGCCTTTCGCCGATTCCGAATCAGCCATAAATCGAAGGGGGCGGCGCGCGATGCGCGCCGCCCCCTTCGATTTCATTTGAAATACGCTTGCAAGTTCACTATATTATAACTATGAAGAAGTGGGAAAAGCTGATTCTGGAGTCCACGACTCCGGAAGAGTACGTTGAACGCTCCCTCCGCTCCAAGCTGCTGCCCGCCGAGAAGGCGAAGCTGGCCAAGTTGTGGATGGAAGCGACGGGGTTCACCAAAGCGGATATTCTCTTTGCCCGCAACCGCAATCCTTTCTGGAAGAAGAAAAAGATGGAAGGGGCGGATGAGAGAACCAGAAGGCGTCTGGATATGCACGATTACTCCAGGGGCCAGACGGTTCAGTGGACAAAGGAACGTCTCCAGGAATTCCTTGAACTCAACAAGAAGGATTCCTCGGATAAATATCTGCACAAGGACTGGGAGCTCGCCAGCCATTTTGACACCAGCATTCCTTCCATCCAGTATTTGCGCCGCAAATATCTCAGGGTGAGGGAGCTGCTGGGGCCCAGGGCAAGAAAAGAGAAGATTCTCGAATTCATGGGCAGTTCCGAAATCGTCTTGACGAATGGCGGTCCGCGGAAAGCTTAAATTGAATCGAGTCCCCGCCTGTAGACGCCATGTCCGGCCTTGATGAAGTCAGGGTCATCCTTGACGACGGCGAAGGCGTCGGCTCTGGCGAGCTTCAGAAGCTCAAAGTCGCGCAGCGGGTCGGCTATGAGAAGGCGGAGGGCGCCGGATTGAGCGGTGCCCAGCAATTCCCCCGGACCCCTTATCTTGAGATCCTCTTCGGCTAAGGCGAAGCCGTCAGATGAATCGTAAAGCGCTTTCAGGCGTTGTACCGCGTCCTCTGTGATATCCCCGGAATAAATTAGAAAACAATAGCTTTGATATTCGCTTCTTCCTATGCGGCCGCGCAGCTGGTGGAGGGCCGAGAGCCCGAAACGTTCCGCGTGTTCGATCACCATGACGGCCGCGTTGGGCACGTCCACGCCCACTTCGACGACGGTGGTGGCGACGAGTATCTTCGTCGCTCCGCTCACGAAATCATCCATTATGCGCCTTTTCTTGTCTTCCTTCAGTTTGGAATGGAGCAGGCTCACCGAGAATTCAGGGTATATTTCCGTCGCGAGCCGCCCGGCCATCTCCTCGGCGCTCTTGAGCGAAGCCTTGTCCGGCTGGTCGATCGACTGGTCGATAAGCGGGTAGACGAAGAAAGCCTGACGGCCTTCCCGAATAATATTGCGCACGAAATCATACACCTTCGACTCGTTTCCCGCTTTTGCCAGATGCGTTTTTACGGGTTTTCGCCCCGGAGGCAGGTTTTTTATCGAAGAAACGGCCAGGTCGCCGAAAAGCGTAAGCGCGAGGCTTCTCGGAATAGGTGTGGCCGTCATCATGAGCATATCGGGGATGTCTCCTTTTTTATACAAGGCAATCCTCTGCATGACGCCGAAGCGGTGCTGCTCGTCGATGACGATGAATTTGAGCGACTTATAGACCACGTCGGGGGAGAAGAGGGCGTGCGTGCCAATGACAATGTCGATGGCGCCTGCCTTGAGGGCTTCGAGGAGGGGCGGCCGCGCCGCGTCGTCGACGTTGCCGGTGAGGAAGGCGAGGTGGATGCCGAGCGGTTCAATGAGCTTGGCGGCCGTGGCCGCATGCTGGCGCGCGAGGAGCTCGGTGGGAGCCATGATGGCGACTTGGCCACCTCTCTCCACAGCCCGCAGCGCCGCGAGGAGGGCGACGATGGTCTTTCCGGAACCGACGTCGCCCTGGAGGAGCCTGGCCATGGGGTGGGGTTCATCCATGTCGGCGGCGATTTCCGCGAGGACCTTGGTCTGGTCGGGCGTGAGAGAAAAAGGCAGGCGCTGCAGGAGCCGCTCGGCGAGAATTCCCGCGGCGGGCTTGCGCGGGAGGCTCTGGGAGCGGCGCGCCCTGATGCGCAGAGCGATGCTCAGCTGAAACTTGAAAAGTTCCTCATAGGCCAAGGTTCTGAGCGCGGCTTCCCGCTCGGCGATGGCGGCGGGGAAGTGGATGAAGGCAAGGGCTTGGGCCTTGGGAAGAAGTTTTCGTTCGGCGATGACGGCGGGATCGATTTCATTCTCGACCCGGCATCCGTACATTTCGATGGCTGCGTGGATCAGCTTCCTCATGACTCCCTGGGCGAGGCCTTCGGTGAGGGGATAGACGGGGACAAGCCCCGTTATGGGATTGGCGCCTTTCTCCAGGCGTTCGACATCGAAGGCTGAGGACTGTATTTCACCATAGCGGAACTGGAACTTGCCGTGGACGACGACCTTGGCGCCTACGGGCAGGGTCTTTTCGAGGAAAGGCCGGTTGAAGCAGATGAGGGCGGCTTCCGAAGATTCGTCGCTGACGAGTATTTTTAAAGTCTTCATCCTGCCGAAACCGAACCACTCGTGGGCGGTGACGATGGCGGCGGTGTGTACGGACCCTCCGTCCGCGAAATGGGAAAAGGAGCGGAAGCTGGAACGGTCCTCATAATCCCTGGGATAGTGGGTGAGGAGATCGGCTATGGTCGTTATGCCCAGCCGGCCGAGGCGGGAGACGATGGATGGACCGGCGCCGCGCAGCGTCGATACGGGCTGTCTCAATTCATGGAGGTACACCATTCCAGTATAGCCTGGTTTCTTCGCGGTTGTACACTTTTCGGCACCGTGGTAGCATATCCGAAATATATTTTTTCGAGGAGAAACGATGCGCGATGAAATCATGCGATTGATCGAGATAGATCGCCAGCGCACGCTCTTTACCCATATAGGGGCGTTGCTGGGCTGGGATCAGGAGACCTATCTGCCGGAGCGCGCGGTAGAGGAAAGGGCCGAACAACTCGCCCTCATCCAGGGTTTGGCTCACGAAAAGGCCGTCCAGCCCGAGATCGGCGATCTCCTGGCCGCCTTGGAAGAGGACAAGGACCTCGATGGCCTGGAATTGGCCTATCTGCGCGTGGCGAAACGCGAATTCGAGAGAGAGTCGAAGCTGCCCGCGGAGCTCGTGACGGAGATGGCGAGGCAGACGAGCCTTTCCCAGGCTTCCTGGGTACAGGCGCGGAAGGAAAATGACTTTTCGCGTTTCGCGCCCTATCTGCAGAAGATGGTCGATCTCAATATCGAGATGGCCTCGGTCCTGGACCCGAAGGGGGAACAGCCCTACGATGTCCTTCTGGATCTCTTCGAAATCGGAAGCACCGAGGATGGGATAGCCAAGGTATTTTCGGTGATGCGCGAGGATCTCGTGCGCGTCCTGGGCAAGATCAGGTCCCGCCCACAGGTGGACGATTCCTTCCTGCGCGGAAAGGTTTCAGCCGCGGCGCAGGCGAAGATGAGCGATCATTTCATGGACGCGATCGGTTTCGACAGGAGCAGGGGCAGGCTCGATATCACGGCCCATCCCTTCACGACGACCCTGGGCAGGGACGATATCAGGATAACGACGCGCTATATAGAGGATTACTTCCCGTCGAGCATTTTCAGCACGGTCCATGAGGCCGGGCACGCTCTCTATGAGATGGGGATCGATCCTCATCCCGATTTCAGGGGCACGAAGCTCGCGGACGCCGTATCGATGGCCGTGCACGAGTCCCAGTCCAGGATGTGGGAAAACCTCATCGGCCGTTCAAGCCAGTTCTGGAAGCCTCACTACGCCTCGCTCGTCGGGATGGCCGAGGGAGCCCTGGACGGCATCGGCTTCGAGAATTTCATCAGGGCTATCAATAAGGTGGAGCCGAGCCTGATCAGGACGGAAGCCGACGAGGTGACTTACGGGCTCCATGTCATCCTGCGTTTCGATCTGGAAGCCGCCCTCATCAGCGGGAGTCTTTCCGTGTCCGATCTGCCCGAGGCATGGAACCGGAAGATGAAGGAGCTGCTCGGTCTCGAGGTGCCGGACAACGCCCAGGGTTGTCTGCAGGATGTCCATTGGGCCATGGGCGCCTTCGGTTATTTCCCCAGCTACGCTCTCGGCAATCTCTACGCCGCCCAGTTCTGGTCGAAGATGAATGAGGATCTCCCCGATCTCGGCGAGAGGCTGGGCGCGGGCGACTGCGCGCCGGTTCGCGGATGGCTGCAGCGGAACATTCACAAGCCAGGCAACAGCTATCTTCCCGGCGAGCTTCTCGAGAAGGTGACGGGAAAGCCTTTGGACGCTTCGTATTTTACGAGGTATCTGGAAGAGAAGTATTCGAGGATTTACGGTTTCTAGATTCAGGGTTGTGCCCTGAGGCGCAGCGCGTAATCGTTTATTGGAAAACCGAATCGAAAAAAGAGACAGACCGGAATCCCGGTCTGTCTCTTTTCATTTTCTGGCTTCGGCAGCCCTGGCGTGGCCCTCGAGGCCTTCCAGGCGGGCGAAGGCCGCGCTGTCAGCGGCGAGGTTTTCAGGGTCGTCCATGTTGAGCCAGGTGCGCGCGCGCAGGAAGTGCAGGACCGAAAGTCCCGACGCGAAACGGGCGGCGCCTCCGGTGGGGAGGGTGTGGTTGGGGCCGGCGCCGTAGTCGCCGAAGACTTCAGCGGAACCGGGGCCGAGGAATACGGCGCCGGCCGACCGGATCCGCGCCGCATAGGACTCGGGGTCGTCGACGATGAGTTCCAGGTGTTCCGGCGCGCATCGCTCGGCGCAGGCGCAGGCTACCGTATCGTTGGCGGTGACGAGGGCCCAGCCTTTCTTGAGAGATGCCTTGGCTGTCGTCCTGTTGGGCTCTGGCATGGTCTCGAGGCGGGAGGCGAGCGCTTCTTCGACGTCGGCGGCGAAGCGTTCTGAGGCGCAGATGAGCATGGGAACCGCTTCGGTGTCGTGTTCGGCCTGCGCGATGAGATCGGCCGCGACGGTATCGGGATCGGCGGTGCCATCGGCTACGACGAGGAGTTCGGAGGGGCCGGCGGGGGCCTCGGTGCCGACGGCGCCGAAGAGCTGGCGCTTGGCGCTCGCCACGTAGCGTCCGCCGGGGCCTACGACAACATCGCAGCGCGGTACGGCGATGCCGAAGGCGAGGGCCGCGATGGCGTGGGCTCCGCCGCAGCGCAGGAAGCCCGCGGCTCCGGCTATGCAGGCGGCGGCGAGGGTGATGTCGGTGGGGCGGGGGCCGGCGCACCAGACTTCGCCGACGCCGGCCTGGACGGCGGGCGTCACGGTCATGAGGGCGGTGGAGGGCAGGGGGTAACGCCCGCCGGGCACGTAGCAGCCGGCGCGCGCGACGGGCAGGAACTCGTGCCCGGCGCGGCCGCCCGGGACCACGATGTCGAGATCGGAAAGGGAGGAGCGCTGGGCGGCCGCGAAAGCCGCTATGCGGCTTTTCGCGCGCGCCAGCAGTTCTCGTACGGCCGGATCCACGCGCCCGAAGGCGGCCTCGAGCTCTGCCCTGCCGAGAACGAGGGATTCGCCGGGCGACAGTTCGCCCAGTTTTTCGGCCCAAGCCCTGAGCGCCTTCTCGCCCGAATCGCGCACATCGGCGATGGCTCTAGCCGCCGTGGCGTCCACTTCGGGAGAGAAGAGCCGTGCCTGTGAACTCGGAATCTCGTCGGGCGCGATTCTTCTCAATGGATACCTGTCCATGCCGAACCTCCATCCGAAGCATCGTAGCCAGGTTTCGCGTTGCCCGGCCTTCTCTGGACCTTGTAGGAGCGCCTTTCCAGCTCGGCCTCGATGTCCTGTAGCCTAGCCCCTTCGCGCAGCGCCTTCACGAGGGCGAAATAGACCACATCGGCCGCCTCGAAGGCCGCGTCCTTGGCGTTTGTCGTCACCGCCAGCTCGTCAGCCTCTTCCCTCAGCTTCGAGGCGAGAAGCCCCGAGTCGCTGAAAAGCCGCCTCGTATAGGAACCTTCTGGCGCGTCCTTGAGCCTCGCCGTGATCGTGCGCGAAAGTTTTTCGATGCCATAGCCGTCGTCGAAGCAAGTGCGCCTGTCCAGGTGGCAGAACCCCGCCCCTTCCTGTTTGACGGTGAAGCGGATGCAGTCGCGGTCGCAGTCGAGGTCGGCGCGCAGGAAGCGCTGGCCGTTGCCTGAGGTTTCTCCCTTGATCCAGAGCCCCCTGGACCGCGACTTGTAGACGCCGCGCCCCGTTTCGAAGGCAGCGTTCAGGCTTTCCAAGTCCGAATAGACGAGGCCGAGGAATCTGCCGCCCTCATCGCAGACAATGGTGGGCCAGAGTCCGTCGCTGCGGTCGGAGGAAAGGGGAGCCGAAAAGGCCTTCGCGATGCTCAATGCCCCCGTGGCGATGGCGGTGCCTGCCTGCACATCGGCGCCCATGGCGTCGAGGCGGGCGATCTGTTCCGCGCCCTCGTCGCCTCCCGAAGCGCCTCCCGCGAAGGTGACGCGTACGCCTTTCGCCGCTTCCACAATTGCCGCGGCCCGCTCGAAATCGAAGCCGTTCATCTCGCCTTCCCTGTCGATGGTCGTGACGAGGAATCCGCCCACATAGGGCTTGAGTTCAGCGATCTTGTCAAAAAGACCGGCTTCCGTCGCGCGGGTCCAGCCCTCGACCATGATTTTTTCCTTGTTCGTGTCCAGGGCGGCGATCAGGCGCTCAGACGGAAGCCCCGAAAGGAATTCCGGCGTGGCCTTCGTCCCTATCATGACGGCGCGGGCGCCCGCGTTCAGGTATTCGACTGCCAGCTCCTTCGTCCTGATGCCTCCTCCGACCCTGCAGGCATATTTGGAGACAAGGTTGAGGATGAGGGCCTTGTTGGATCCCTTGCCGAGAGCGGCGTCGAGGTCCACGACGGCGATTTCTCCCGCCCGGGAGAGTTTTTCCGCCAGGATTTCGGGGTCGCCCACCTCCAGCAAAGGATGGCGTCCGCCCCTCAGCTGGACGGCTTTCCCGCCGAGAATATCGATGCTGGGTACTATCATGATCTCACCTCCACCCTACAGACTGAAAGATAACGTTTAAGGTCAACTATCGCCAGTTCTTTTCTGTGGAAAGCGCCGGCGCCGAGCACGGCGCTCGCCCCCGCGCGTACGCCGTCGAGGAAATGCTCGGGTCTCGTGGCTCCTCCCGAGGCGATGACGGGGATTCGGGCGGCGTCGGCGATCGCTTTGACGAGGGCGCAATCGTAGCCAAGTCCCGTCCCGTCCCTGTCTATGGAAGTGAGGAGGATTTCGCCGGCGCCGAGGGCGGCGCAGCGCCGCGCCCATTCCACAGCGTCGAGGCCTGTGGCCGATTTGCCGGCGTCTATCACCACTTCCCATGATTCGGCTTCATTGGCGGCCCTGCGGCGGGCGTCGATGGCTACGACGACGCATTGGACGCCGAAGCGCTCCGCGAGGGCCGAGATGAGCCCCGGATCGCGTACCGCGGCGCTGTTGACGGAAACCCTGTCGGCGCCGGCGTTCAGGAGCCTTTCGGCGTCCTCGACGCTTTTTATCCCTCCGCCGACGGATATGGGGATGGAAACGGATCGCCTCACGGCGGCTACCGACTCGAGCGCTGTCTTCCTTTCCTCGAGCGTGGCGCTGATGTCGAGGAGGGCGATTTCGTCCGCGCCCTCGGCCTCGTAGCGCGCGGCCAGCTCGGCCGGTGCCCCCGAATCGACAAGATTCTCGAACCGGACGCCCTTGACTACCCTTCCGCCCTTTATGTCGAGGCATGGGATGATGCGTGTGGCGGTTCCTCTTCCTTTTTCCTCGGCTGGCATGTTCGGCGCGGAGTCTTTCGGGACCTCCAGGTCTTCCAAGCCTCCTAGGCTTTTCAGACCGTCCAGGCCCATCCAGCGCATGAAAAGATCGAGTCCCCAGCGGCCCGAAAGCTCGGGGTGGAACTGGCAGAGCAGAATTTCCGGCCTCTTCGTCGCCGCGTCGAAGCGGCCTTCCAGCGTCGCGGCGAACTTCTCTCCGTAGGCGCAGGATGCCGAGACATAGCCTTCCGGCGCCTTTGCGATCACGTACGAATTGGCGAAATAGGCCCAGCCTGGCTTGAGGAAACTGTCGCCGGCCGCCGGCTGTACCCTGTTCCAGCCCAGCTGGGGCAGGGGAAGCTCGGTCTCGAGTTTTTTGACAGCGCAGGGAATGGCGCCGATGCCTGGCACGCCTACGGTTTCCTCGCTCGAAGCGCAGAGCATCTGCATGCCGAGACATATGCCCATCGTTGGACGGCCTGCATCGACGCGCGCCACGAGCGCTTTGTCGAGGCCGGTGCGCCTTAGCTTAGCGAGCGCGGCGCCGAAAGCCCCCACGCCGGGGAGCAGGGCTTTCTCGGCCTTGAAGAGGACCTCGGGATCTTCGGTTACGAGAGCTTCGACGCCGGCTCTGGCGCACATGGCCTTTACCGACGCCAGATTGGCTGCACCCGTGGCCGCTATGGTAAGGATGGGCGCTTTCATTCGTTTTTTTCCTCGCCGGCCTTTTCCCGCTTCGTCACCTTGATCACCGTCGTTCCCTTCGTGCTTGCCGGGGCATTCTCGGCATCGGAGGCTGACGTCACGGCAGAAGCCGGGGCGAGCGCATCCCGCAGCGCGAGCGCGAGCGCCTTGAAGGCGGCTTCCGCCTTGTGGTGATCGTTGGAACCCTTGAGGACATCGACATGGAGGGTCAGGCCAGCGTTCGTCGCGAGACTGGCGAAGAAGTGGCCGATATTTTCGGTCGCCAATTCGCCGATAGCCTCGCGTTCGAACTGGAGATCGCAGTCGCAGAAGGGGCGGCCCGAGACGTCGACCACGGCCCTGGCGAGGGATTCGTCCAGGGGAGCGTAGGCATACCCAAAGCGGGCTATGGCGCCGCGCTCGACGATGGCTTCCCTGAGGGCGATCCCTAGCGTGATGGCGCAGTCCTCGACGCTGTGGTGGTCGTCCACGACCATGTCGCCTTCGCAGTCGAGGGCGAGGGACCATCCCGCGTGGCAGGCCAGGCTCGTCAGCATATGATCCAGGAAACCGATGCCGGTGCCGATCGAGATGGGGCCGGGAAAGAGGCCGAGTTCGACCTTTATACTTGTCTCCCTGCTCTCTCTCGTGGCGACGATGTAGGTCTGTTTCGTCCTTGACGCGGTTCTGCCGTTCTTCAAGCTTTCCATGAAAATGCCTCCATGCGCGAAAGCGCCGATCGCAGTCTGTCGAATGATACCTTTTCGCCGGGACAGGTGATGCGCACGAGACCTTCGGCGTCGGGGCTGCCCGGCCAGTAGCGGATGAGTATTCCCCGAGCCCTGAGCGCGAGGACGAATTTTTCGGCGTCAGGCACGAGGGCGCTCACGAAGTTGGCCTGGGATGGCCATGTCCTCGCACCCATGCCGTCGAGGATCCCTTTCAGTATTTTCCGTTCTTCGGCGACGCGTTTCACGAATCCGGCATATCCTTCCCTGCCTTCGGCGAGGGCGAGACGGGCCGCCTCGATGGCGGGCGACGAGAGGGAGAAGGGCGGGCCTGCTTCCCTCATGCTCGCGATGATGCCCGCGGTCGCCTTGCCCGTCATGCCCCAGCCTGCCCTGAAGCCGGCCAGTCCCCTGGATTTGGAGAAACTCCCGGTGAGGAGGACACCGGGCGTTTTCAGCGCCTCGTCGAAAATCGACGTATCGTCGGCGAAGTCGATGTAGGTGACATCGAGGAGAAAGAGGCTACCACGCGCTGCGCAGGCGGCTGTTATCTTCCTGAAGTCATCCAGCGCGAGCATGGTGCCTGCCGGATTGTCGGGGCTGGCGACTATGGCGATGGCCGGTTTTTCGGAATCGATGAGGGAACAGAATTTTTCGGCGGGGAAGGCCGATATCGGTTCCCTGCGGACGGGGACGAATGTCGCCTTTGTCCTTTTCGCCGCGTCGAGGAATTCGACGAAACCAGGCACCGTCGTGAGGATTTTGGAGCCAGGGCCGGTCAGAGCCCTGAAGACCCTCTCTATGGCGTCGTCGGCTCCGGCGGTCGCGATGACCTGATTCTCGTCGACCTTGAAGAAGGCGGCGATATCCTTTTCCAGAAGATCGGCCCTGGGGTAGCGGCGCGCGACCTCGGGAGAAAGGACTCTGGCCAGCTGCTCCTCGCTCAGGATGCAGCGGCCTTCGTTGGCGTCGATCTTGAGCCAGTCGGTTTTTTCCACGATGGGGCACTCCTTCATGGCACGAGCTGGCTGAGCTGGGTGACGACGATGTCGGTGCCGCCGCGGCGCTTGATTTCGGGGATGAGGGCAGCCAGCTTGTCGCGGGGAGCGGCGACGCGCACGGCGAAGTCCTTGCCTCCTTCGAGGGGGGAAAGAGTGGGGGATCTGAGGCAGGGCAGGATGCTGATGACTGATTCCAGGTCGGCCGCGGAAACGTTGACTTCCAGCATGACCCTTCTCCTCGCTTCCAGGACGGAGCGAAGGATCAGGATGAGGGCGTCGGCCGCTTCCCGCTTGGCCGGGTTTTCCATCGCTTTCCGGGAAGCGTAGAGGCGGGTGGAGCTTTTCATGATCGTGTCGATGATGACAAGGCCGTTCGCCCTGAGCGTGCTTCCCGTCGCGCAGTTATCGACGATGAGGTCGGCGTCCTCGGGGGGGAACACTTCGGTGGCGCCGTAGGATCGGATGAAGGTCGCGCCCGCGATGTGTTTCTTCATCCATTTCCTGGCTATCGTCTGGTATTCGGAGGCGATGACGGGGGTCCTGCCGCAGGCTTCTTCCCAGGATATTTTTGGGTTGGCGAGCGAGCCGATTTTGGCCATGAGGGTTTCCGGCGCGGCGGCCACCACGCTGACGGGGTCCATGCCCGTGTCGAAGAGCTCGACGAGGTCGACATCGAGTTCCTTAACCCAATCCGCGCCGGCGAAACCGATGTCGCGGCTGCCTGAGGCGAGCATTTCGACGATGTTCTGGGGTTTGAGGAGTTTCGCTTCGTACTGGAGCATGGTCGAGCCGACCGCGCTGGAGGAATCGCCGCCAATTCTCGGGCGGTATTCCCTCTCGTCGACGTTCACGGGCAGGCCGGCGTCGGAGAGGAGCTGGATGACTTTGCCCTGCATCCTGCCCTTGGGCAGCCCGATTCTCAGAAGATTGTCCGAATTATCCATAGTGTCTCCCTTTTGCCGCGCCCGTCTTGGCTGCCGGCGCTCTTCAGGGAAACCGTCGCGATCCACGGTTCTCTAAATAAAAACGCCGGCTTTGGCGAGCCGGCGTTTTCCATAGCATGCTTTATCCCTTAACGGATCTAAGCCCTACTCGACCCCGGCGATCTGAGATGATGACCGTGGCTATGATGGAGGGTCGTGAACCCGTTCGTGGCGCTGACAGTGCTATTCATGATGTTGCCCATAGAAACATGATATGGGGGCATTTGTCAATAACCTTGTCAGAAATCCGCTCAATATTGCATAATTTTTCATTTTGGCGTTACTATGACATCATACATATGGGAAAATACACCGTTTCAGTTCACGACAGGGGAGCGGATCAGTCCTCGCTGGTCTACCCTGTCGTTTCGAGGCGCTCGGGCGGCCTCTCCGTGGGAATCAATCTCTTTCCCGACGGCAAGCGCTGCAGCTTCGACTGCCCCTATTGCGAGGTGCGGCCCTTTGCCGGTAGCAGGGTTTTTTCCGCGGAGGCGCTTGAAGATGAACTGGAAGCTTTTCTCGCCGTGGGCTACAAAGCGGCATGGGCGCCGCGGCCCGTCCGCGACCTCTGCGTTTCGGGCAACGGCGAACCCACGCTTTCGCCGCATCTTTGGGAAGCCCTCGAAATCTGCGCCGCGGCGCGGCGCCGACATCAGGACATCCTCGTCCCCGGCGCCTGCCCCATCGTCATCATCACTAATTCAACCGGCTTTATGGCTGAGGAGACCGCGCGCCGCCTGGCCGAGTTCGCGCGCCGCGAACCCCTGGAGATTTGGGCGAAACTCGACGCCGGCAGCCAGGAACGCTTCGCCCTCATGTCGCGCTCATCCTATAGCCTCGACGACATTTCGGAAGCCCTCGGGAATTTCGCCCGATCGACGCCCGTCACCATCCAGACCATGATCTGCGGCATGGATGGCGCCGCCGACGGGGCCGTCGGCGCCGCTGCTAAAGCCGTCACCGCTTCCGGCGCCACCTGTGCCGCCGACGATGCCGAAGCCCTGTCCTACGCCGTCCGCGTCAACGCCATGCTGGAAAAAGGCGCCGCCATCAACGCCATCCAAGTATACACGCTCGCTCGCGCGCCTCTGGAAGCCGGAATCAGCGCCCTTTCCGATGAAGCGGTCATGAGATTCGTCGGCCTCGTCTCCGGCGCGCTGAGCCGGCCCCTGCCGATATACGGTTACGGCGAGCGGGGCACTGGCCCCCTGCTGCAGCGATGATCGATCTCCACACCCATTCGACCGCTTCCGACGGAGCGCTTTCTCCCGTCGAGCTGGTAAATCTTGCCAAAAAAACGGGCCTCAAAGCCCTCGCCCTCACCGATCATGACACGGTGGCGGGCGTGGCCGAGGCTCGCCGCCGCGCGGCCGAACTCTCCCTGGCCTTCGTGTCCGGCGTGGAGATCGAAATCGACTTCGATCCGGGAGAATTCCACCTTCTAGGCTTGGGGATAGACGAAAACGGCTCGGGACTCCTCGAGGCCCTCTCCCTCCTGGCCGAGGCGCGAGTGATCAGGAACGAGCGCATCGTCGAACTTTTCCATGTCGACGGCATCTCGATCGATCTCGATGAGATAGCGGAGATAGCCGGAACCGAACGCATAGGTCGGCCGCACCTGGCCGAAGCCCTCATGAGACGCAAGATAGTGCGCACGAAACAGGAAGCCTTCGATCGGTTCCTCGGCAAAGGGAAACCGTTTTACCTTCCCAAGGATTGTCTCCCCTTCGCCAAAGCCCTCCGCCTCATAAAAGACTCTGGAGGCGTAGCCGTCATAGCGCATCCGTACTCGCTCTTTGTCAGCAAGACAAGACTCGCCACCCTCATGGACGAATGGAAGGAAGCGGGCGTGGAAGGCATCGAAGCCTATCATCCGACGGCTAAATTGGGGCAGTGCAGGATATTGGAACATATGGCGAGGGAACGAGGATTTCTCGTCACGGCGGGATCGGACTTCCACAACGCGGAGAAGCCGGCCTGCGGCCTCGGAAGGACGGCGGGGGGAATCCCCGTCGCCGATTCCTTCTACGAGGAACTCTGCTCGTCGCTGCCTGGATTGGTTGCCTTGACTTGATCGATCTGGTCATAGAGCTCGACGGCCGAGAAAAAGATAATCACGATAAGCGGACCCATTATGAGCCCGTTGAAACCAAAAATGCTCAAACCCCCGACGATGGCGAAAAAGATGAGGAGGGGATGCATCTTCAGCCTGTCGCCCAGCACCATCGGCCTCAGGAAGTTGTCGGTGAATGAAACGAAAAAGCCGGCCAGCGCGCAGAACAGAAGCGCCCTTCCGACATCGCCGGTAAGCCCCATATAGAGGGAGATGGGAATCCAGACGAGCGAGGTTCCCACCATGGGTATGAAGGATGCGACGGCGGTGAGCGAGGCCAGTACGAGCGGTCCCTCGAGCTTGAAAATGAGGCTGAGAATGAACATCACGACAGCCTGATAGATGGCGACGAGGAAAAATCCCAGGACGAGCTGGCGTCCGGATTCGCTCATTTTCTGCATGAACATTTTCGTGTAGGTGCGCTCGATCGGCACGGCGGAAACGACGAGGGAAGCCAGGTGCTTGCCGTCGACGAGAAGGAAATACAAGGTGAATATCATGAAGGCCAGGGTGGTCAATAGTGAGACGCCGTTCTTGAGGATGGTGCCAGAGAAACCGATGATCCGGCTGGAACTGGCGATGAGGAAGCCCTTCGCCTCGTGGAGGACATCGATGCCGCTCAGGTCTATGGCGCCGGCCGACAGCCGATAGACGAAGCCGCCTATGGGACTCGTGTGGCTCAGGGAGAAAATGTCCGGATGTTCCTCGATGACCCTTATCATGTTGCCGGATAGATCGACGACCTGTTTGAGAAGGGCTATGAAGAGGAAGGTGAAGGGAACAGCCAGGACGAGGACTCCCAGGACGGCGAAGATGCCGCCGAGAATATTCTCCACCACGGATCGCTTTTTCTGGGAGAGCTTGTCGCGCTTGGTGAAAACCTTTGCGCAACGCTCATACAGCGGGGCGATGAAGGCGTAGATCACGCCGGACCACAGGATAACCGTTAAAAATGGATAGAAGAGTCTTGCCACGAGCAGGAACAAGGCTATGAAAAAAATGAGGAATATCTGTTTCTTGGTGGTACCTGATGTCATGCTGCTAAAATACCTTCATTTGCCTGCTTTGTCGAGCTTTGGCGCGCGATACCCGCGCTTTGAAACCGCTTCCGCAAGCGCGGCCGCTTCTGTACAATAAAAAAAGCAAGCAATGAGGAGAATCGGGCGATGGGTGAACTTTATATCGTGGGAACGCCGATAGGAAATCTTGGGGATATAACGCTGAGGGCGCTCGAAACCCTGAAAAACGCCGATACCATAGCCTGTGAGGATACGAGGCACACCCTCCAGCTCCTCAACCATTTCGCCATCGCGAAACCCCTTGTCTCCTGTCACGCGAACGACGAGCTCAGGGCTTCGGCGCGCATCATCTCCCTTCTCGATGCCGGCAAGAAAGTGGCCTACTGCACCGACGCGGGCACGCCCGGACTCTCCGACCCGGGAGCCGTGCTCGTCCGTTCGGCGCGCGCGGCCGGCCACCGCGTCATCCCGATACCCGGCCCCTCGGCCTTCGCCACCCTCGTGAGCGCCTGTGGCTTCGGCGGCCGGGGCCTCCTCTTCGACGGCTTCATGAGCCCCAAGGCTTCCCGGCGCCGCGCGCGCCTCGCCGCCCTCCTGGAGAGGGAAGAAGCCTTCATGCTCTACGAATCTCCCTTCAGGATCGCCAAACTTATCGCGGACATTGCGGGTCTCGCGCCCGGGCGCCAGGTCTGCATCGGCAGGGAACTCACCAAGATCCATGAACAGATCGCCATCGGCAGCGCCGCCGAACTTTCCGCCCGCATCGCCGGAGGGGAGGGCGACCCAATCCCCCAGAAAGGCGAGTTCGCCGTACTCGTGGCGGGCAAGAGCGACAAATCGGAAACCGATGACGAAGCGGAGGAAAGCCGCTCCGAAGGCTGACCGCTGTATGATCCAGGTGAGACTGCTTTCCAAGCTCCACGGCGTCGCGAGGACGCGCAAATGCGCCATCCTTCTCGAGAGGGCGCAGCTTGAGCTTTCCGAAATCGGCGACGGATCGTCCGTCACGCCGCGCATGGCCGAACTGCTCGCCTACGCCCGCGACCTGGCCGCCTTTCTGGCCGGCGAGGCTGAATCCTCTCCCGAGCTTGCCGCGGCTGCCGGTGCTTGCCTCAAGGGTCTCGCCCGGCTGGAATATCCCCTTGCCTTCCGCGCCATCGACGATTTTCGCCATGTGCTCATGAGGATTTCAGGCCAAGCTCCTGCGGACTGGGATCTCCACGACTTCGTCTCGCCCAGGGCAAGCGCGGCTGAGGGCCTAGCGCGCGCCTTCCTTCCGGGACTCAAGGTTTACCTCGAGGACATACGCTCGCCCTTCAATGTCGGCACCATCCTGAGGACTGCCGAAGCGCTCGGCTTCGAGGAAATCCTCCTCTCGGCAGGCTGCGCCGATCCTCTGCATCCCAGGGCGCTGCGCTCATCCATGGGAGCCGTGGACCTCATCCCCTGGAGGCGCTGCTCCCCCGATGAATTGCCGGGCTTTGGGCCTGTCTTCGCTCTTGAATTGGGGGGCTGTCCCTGGACACGTTCGTCTTTCCCGACAGAGGACTGCTTATCCTCGGATCGGAAGAGCTGGGCGTTTCCGAATCGTGTCTTGCCCTGGCCGAAGGGCGTCGCGTAAGCATCCCCATGCGGGGAATCAAGGCTTCCATAAATGTCGCCGTCGCCTTCGGCATAGCCGCCCAGGCATGGATATCCTCAATCTGAGGATGTTCGCGGGCAGGCTTTCAGATGGCTCCCATATTCGTGCGCTCGATCTGGCCCAGTTCGAAGGCCTGCTCGGATATTATCTTGTCCTGATCGTCGATGAGCGCTTTCACGACATCGCCGATGGATATGATTCCTATGAGCCGGCCGTTCTTCATGACGGGAAGGTGACGGAATTTATGGTCTGTCATCAGATTCATGCACTCGCCAAGCGAGGCTTCGGGACCTACCGCTATTGGATCGGCGGTCATGAGTTCGGCCACGCGCGCCGTTTCGCTGTTCCGGCCCTTGACGATTATCTTTCGGACGAAATCCCTTTCGGAAAAAATGCCGGAAACGTTGCCCGACTTGTCCGTGACAAGGACGGCGCCAATGTTGTTCTCCGCCATGAGCGCGAGGGCGTTGACGACGATCGCGTCCGAATCGACGGTTATGACCTTGGATCCTTTCATCTTGAGTATGTCGTTTACTGTTTTCATCGTGTAGCCTCCATAAACTAATATAATTCATTTTTGAGGAATAGGTGTGAACGTCGCGCTGTCCGCCTCTTTCGTGGGGCCGTTCGATGTGTTTTAAGCGTTGACCGGTCGGGAAAATCGGGTTAGACTGGACAAACTAACATAAACCCCTAAAGGGAGGCAGTATGGCCAAAGTTGAATTGAAGAAGATCGGAAAAGTGTACGATGGCAACGTCCGCGCCGTGAGCGACGCGAACATCATCGTCAACGACAAGGAGTTCGTCGTTTTTGTCGGCCCGTCGGGATGTGGCAAGACGACAACCTTGCGAATGGTGGCAGGTCTTGAGGACATCACCGAGGGCGAACTCTACATCGACGGCAAACTGGTCAACGATGTTCCGCCCAAGGATCGCGACATCGCGATGGTCTTCCAGAATTACGCCCTCTATCCCCATATGTCCGTCTACGACAACATGGCGTTCGGACTCAAGATCCGCAAGATTCCCAAGGCCGAGATCGACCAGCGCGTCAAGGAAGCGGCCCGCATTCTCGACATCGAAAAGCTCCTCGACCGCAAGCCCAAACAGCTTTCGGGCGGCCAACGCCAGCGCGTCGCCGTAGGCCGCGCCATCGTCCGCAAGCCCAAGGTATTCCTCTTCGACGAGCCGCTGTCCAACCTCGACGCCAAGCTCCGCGTGCAGATGCGCGCCGAACTGATCGAGCTCCACGACAAGCTCCAGGCCACCATGATCTATGTAACCCACGACCAGGTCGAAGCCATGACCATGGGCGACAAGATCGTCGTCATGAAGGACGGTCTCGTACAGCAGATCGGTTCGCCGCTCTACATGTACAACAATCCGATCAACAAGTTCGTCGCCGGTTTCATCGGATCCCCGCCCATGAACTTCCTCACCGTCAAGGTCCTGGAAGAAGGCGGAAAGGTCATCATCGACGAAGGCTCGTTCAAGCTGATCCCTGACGCCGCCCATGAATCCTTCCTGAAACCCTATGTCGGCAAGGAAGTCTCCTTCGGCATCCGCCCCGAGGATCTCGATGTGGCGAACCAGAAACTCGAAATCGGCGTCATCAAGGCCAAGGTCACGGTCGTCGAGCCCCTCGGCGCCGAGATTCATCTCCAGGCATCCACGCCCACCCAGGGCATGGTCGCTCGCATTGGTCCCCATTATGTCTATAAACATGGCGACGAAATCGTTTTCGATCCCACGATGAGCAAGGCTCGATATTTTGACAGGGAAACCGAAAAGTCCATCCTCCCCGTCAAATGGAACGAGCAGGAAGCCTGAGCGGATTCCATCCATTCTCTGCACGAAAAGGGCGCCCCGAAAGGGCGCCCTTTTTTATCGATTGATCATATCAATGCGGCTTATTGGCCAACCGGCCGCGACGTAAGCATTTTTTCGATGTCAGCCTCGAGCTTTTCCGGCGTCACGAAGGATTCGTAGCGCTTGACCCGCCTGGCGCCCGGCGATACGAGGAATTTCGTGAAATTCCATTTGACGGCATCGCCCAGGATGCCGGCGGTGCGCTTGCGCAGGAGGAGGAAGAGGGGATGGGCGTCGGGTCCGTTCACGAGAACCTTTGACATGATCGGGAAGGTGACGCCGAAATTTACCTGGCAGAAACTCGCGATTTCCTCGTCGCTGCCCGGTTCCTGATGGGCGAACTGGTCGCAGGGAAAGCCCAGGACGACGAGCCCCTTATCCCCATACTTACGGTGCAGCTCCTCTAGCCCCTTGTATTGAGGCGTGAAGCCGCACTTGCTCGCCGTGTTGACGATGAGGAGGACTTTTTCCTCGAGCCCCTTCAGTGAAAAGGCCGAGCCGTTTCCGGACTTGACCTCGAAATCATAAAAGTTTGACTCTTGCACTGGTTTTTCCTTTGGAAACTGCTATACGATAATATTCGAAAAAACGCACGCGAATGTCAAAGGCAGGGAAATGGGCATGAAGACCCGAGTCGATCTCATCGTCAACGCTCGCCGCATCTATACCGTGGATAAAGCCTTCTCCGTCGCCGAGTGCGTGGCCGTCGACCTCGGCCGCGTTATTGCCGTCGGAAGGCGCGACGATATGGAAGAGGCATTCTCGCCGCGACGGCGGCTCGATTTCGGAAATGCCGTCGTCTACCCTGGCTTCATGGATCCGCACTGCCACTTCCTGAGCTATGGCTACGTCCTTCAGCGCGCCCAGCTTTTCGGCGCTAGGTCCTGGGAGGAAACGGTGGCGAGACTTGTCGCGCATGCCACCAATAGCCCTGAGCCCTGGGTCCAGGGCCGCGGCTGGGACCAGAACACATGGGAATCGGGACAATTCCCCAGCAATGAGCTTCTCGATAGAGCCTTTCCCCGCGTCCCTGTCCTGGCGATCCGCGTCGACGGACACGCCGCCATGGCCAATTCCGCCGCCCTCTCCGCCGCGGGCATAGACGCGGCGTCCCGCATTGACGGCGGGACAATCGTCGTTTCGGGCGGCCGTCCCACAGGGCTTCTCCTGGACAACGCCGTCGACAGGGTGAAAAGCGTAATTCCCTCGCCTGGCGAAGCGACCACGAGGCAAGCCCTCCTCGTCGCCCAGGAGAAGTGCTTCGCCGCCGGGCTTACCTCGGTTTCCAACGCCGGAACCGAAAAAAACGACGCGCTCTTCATGGAAAAAATGCAGGGGGAGGGGGATCTCCCCATCCGCATCTATGTCATGCTGCTGCCTACCCTGGAGAATATCGAATATTTCGCGTCGCGCGGTCCTAGTGCCGGCGATAGGCTCACGGTCAGGTCTTTCAAGATGTTCGCCGACGGAGCCCTGGGCTCGCGGGGCGCGCGTCTCCTGGAGCCCTACGCCGACGATCCTGGAAACCGCGGCCTTTTTACCCTGGACCCCGACGAGCTCGCGCGTGTCTGCGGAATCGCCAAGGCCAGCGGATTCCAGATGAATGTCCACGCCATCGGCGACGCGGCCGCCCGCCTCGTTCTCAATACCTACGAAAGATTTCTCGAACCTGGCAACGATCTGCGCTGGCGCGTCGAGCACGCCCAGCTTGTCCACGACGACGACCTTCCGCGTTTCGGCCGCCTCAACATCATCCCCTCGGTACAGACCAGCCACGCCACCTCCGACATGGCCTGGACCGAAACGCGTCTTGGACATGAACGCATGTCCCGCTCGCACCGCTACCGCGACCTCCTCGCGCAGAACGGCTGGCTGGCCAACGGCAGCGACTTTCCCATAGAGAGACTAGAACCGCTGCGCGGTTTCCGCTCGGCGGTTTTCAGGAAGGACGACGCATGGCTGCCTGAAGGAGGCTACAGGCCTTCGCAAGCCATGTCCCGGGCCGATGCCCTGCGCGCCATGACGATCTGGGCCGCGCGCGCCAATTTCGAGGAAGGCGGCAGGGGGAGCCTCGAGCCCGGAAAGTGGGCCGACTTCACCGTTCTCGATGGCGATTTGATCGAGGATGATGAGAACTCGCTTCGGATAACAAAGGTTTCAGCGACGGCAGTCGCCGGCAAATTGGTTTTTGAGCGCCCGATTTTGTAAAAATTATTCATAAAAATTTGTTTTCCCTCTGTAAATCAGCATAAATATACTATAAATTTTTCTTGACAGGTTCAAATACTTGTCGTACGATTGCTCATCTACTGATGAGTGGTAGAGAAATTTCCATAGGAGGCACACATGAAAAAGTTAGGGAAGCCCTTGGCGCTGTTGGTTCTTTGCTTTGTCGCAGCGGGTATGGCTTACGCGCAGGTAGGTCCGGCGAACATGAAAGCGGGAACCTATACATGGGTAGCGGGCGGCATGGGCGGCGGCTGGTACACGGTGGCAGGCGGTTTCGCGCGCCTTGTCAATGAAAAAGAGCCTCGCATCACTATCAAGGTCGTCCCGGGCGGCGGAGTGGCCAACCCCATCGCTCTCGATCAGGGAGACGCCGATATAGCCTGGGGCGTCGGTTATGTGGACAAGGCAGCCTTTAACGGTACGGCGCCGATCTATGACAAGTCATATAAGAGGATCTCGGCTTTTGCTGGCACTCTCGCCGTCGATTACTATCACTTCCTGGCCGCCAAGGATCAGGGCGTCACTACCCTCGACCAGTTTGTCGCCAAGGTTAAGAAGGGCGACAAACTGAACGTCGCGGCACCCATGACCGGTACTTCCGAATATGTCATGACCTCCTTTGTGCTCCAGCATTATGGCATTTCCTATGACAAGATCAAACAGAACGGCGGTAAGGTGATCCAGGCCATCTATGGCGACATGACGAGCCTCTTCAAGGACCGCCACGTCGATTACGCCTTCACCTGCGTCGGACTCCCCGCGGCAATCATCACCGAAATGGCGATGGGCAGACCCGCCACCCTCATGGCGCTCTCCGATGAGCTCATCAATTTCTGCGCCACCACCTATGGAACAGTCGCCCTCAATTCTGGACTAGCCAGGGTTCCCGGCGGCACGTACACAGGTATGCCCAGCGACATCCAGACACTCTGTCATTCGACAGAAATGCTTGTCAGCCCGAAACTTTCTGATGATGTCGTCTATGTCCTCACGAAAGTTCTCAACGAGAACAAAGACTTCCTGCTCCAGATGGGCGCAGGATATAAGGTTTTCGAGCCCAAGAATGCCGGCACCACCGTTCAGGTCCCCCTGCACCCAGGCGCCCTTAAGTATTATCGCGAAGCGGGCTTGATGAAATAATCCGTTCTATATTCTGCTTTTCTTGGATTGGAGCGGCGTTTCAGAGACCTGAAGCGCCGCTCCGGTTCCCTGACTGATCCGTTTTTTTCCAAAAGGGGAATTTATGCGAAAACTCACAGGTCCGCTCAAGACCTTGGTTGGTATATGGTCTGCCATAATCGCCCTGTTCTATCTTTACACGGCGGTTTTTGGCGTCATGCAGCCCCGCGTCCAGCGAGGCGTTCATTTGTTGTTTCTGCTTCCAATGGCTTTCATCCTATTTCCGGCATCCAAAACGAAGTCTCCAGTCGACAGGCCGACCATTTTGGACGTTCTGCTCGCCCTCCTCTCCTTCGTGCCGGCCCTCTATATCATCATCTACAATGAGCCGCTCAATATGCGAATGCAGATGGTCTCCTCGGTGTCTACACTTCAAGTAGTTCTGGGGACCATAAACATATTGCTCATCCTCGAGGCGATTCGGCGTGTCGTCGTGCCAGCCATGGCGGTGCTGGTCGGGGTCTTTATTCTTTACGTTTTCGTAGCCCCATATTTGCCAGGCATTTTTTATGCGAGGCCCACACGTTTTGCCCGCATTGTCGAGATGAATTATCTGCTGACCGATACGGGCATCTACGGAGCGATCACCGGCGTTACGGCGACCTTTGTTGCCATTTTCGTCATTTTTGGCTGTTTCATGGAAACGACGAAGACCGGCGCGTTTTTCACCAATTTTGCCACCAAGATCGCGGGGCGGGGGCCGGGCGGTCCGGCCAAGATCGCCGTCATCAGTTCCGGCCTTTTCGGCTCCATATCGGGCGTCGCGTCGGCCAATGTCTACGCCACGGGGACCTTCACCATACCTCTCATGAAAAAGCTCGGATACAGACCCCAGTTCGCCGGCGCCGTTGAGGCCGCGGCATCGACGGGAGGGCTCATCATGCCGCCGATAATGGGCGCTGGAGCCTTCGTGATGTCTGAGATCACGAATATCCCATATGCGACGATAGCCCTGGCGGCAGCCTTGGGCGCGATCCTTTACTATGTGAGCATCTACTGGCGAGTGCACTTCGTAGCGCTCAAAGAACACCTCAAGGCGATGGATCCCAAGGACATGCTCTCCTGGAAGCAGATCATCATGGATTCTTATCTCCTCCTCCCCCTCGTGGTCCTTATCGCCTTCCTTGTCATAGGCTATTCACCTTTCGGAGCCTGCATCTACTCGATCGCTTCGTCCTTCGTTCTCAGCTTTTTCCGCAAGGATACGAGACTTACGCCGAAAAAGCTTTTTCAGATTTTTGAGAATTCCGGCTATAACTGCATAATGTTGGGCGTTACCTGCGCAGGCGCAGGCATAGTTGTCAGCGTTGTTACCTACACAGGCTTGGCTCTCGGCATCGCCACGGCCATCCAGAGCCTCTCGGGCGGTTTCCTCCTTCCTGCGCTGATTCTCGTCATGCTTACATGCCTTCTGCTCGGCATGGGTTTGCCCTGCACACCCGCGTACATTATCGCGGTGACGATCGGTGGACCGGCCATGATGGCTCTCGGCATCGATGTCCTGCCTGCCCATCTCTTCGTATTCTATTTCGCCATAATGGCTGAGGTAACGCCTCCTGTATGCATCGCGTCCTATTGCGGAGCGGCTATTGCGGGCACTAAACCTCTGGCCACTGGGGTTGAGGCATCCATGCTGGCTATCATGGGTTATCTTATTCCCTTCATATTCGTCTACAATAACGCCCTGATCCTGAAAGGTACTCCGCTGGATATCCTCGCGACCTTCCTTCTGGGTCTGATCATCTCCATGCTCTGGTCCGCGACCTTCACGGGCTATCTCTTTAAAAATATCGGCAGAGTGCTGCAGATGCTCCTGGGCGTCTTTACCGCCGCGCTCGTCGTCCTCGTCTGTAATGTTTCCATCATGACGCAGCTTGTTCCTCAGATCATCATAATCGTTGCTTCCGCCGTGATACTGATCGCCTTCTTCATCCTCAACAAGAAAGCGGTCAAAGCCCACATGGAGGCATTTGCATGATCGCGAAGGGAGGGTATACAACCTATGGTCAATCTCTCGGCATCTTGATGCTGGACACGAGGTTTCCCCGAATTCCCGGGGACATAGGGAATGCCCGTACCTTTCCTTTTCCCGTACGCTACCTCAAGGTCGAGGGAGCTTCGCCGAAGCGTGTGGTAGAGGAGGGTGACCCCGCTCTCCTCGATCCCTTCATCGCCGCGGCGCGGGAGCTTGAGGCGGAAGGCGTGGAAGCCATAACGACAAGCTGCGGCTTTCTCGTCCTCTTCCAGAAAGAGCTCGCGGCGGCGGTCAGTATTCCGGTTTTCACTTCCAGTCTCCTGCAGATTCCCTTTCTGTTCTCGCTTTTCGGAGGAAAGGGAAAAATTGGAGTAATGACCGCGCGGGCTTCTTCGCTCGGCAGCCGGCATTTTGACCAATGCGGAGCATCTGGGCTTCCCTTGGCGGTAGCGGGAATGGACGATAGTCCAGAATTCACGAGAGTATTTCTAGAGAAGGGAGACATCGATTCAGTACCATGTCTCGATAGAGGCAAGGCGGAAACCGAGCTAAGAAGTGTCGCCCGCAGACTCGTGGATCGACATCCCGACATAAATTTCATAGTTTTGGAGTGTACGAATATGCCCCCTTTCAGAAAGGCGATTCAGGAATCCTGCGGCAGGCCGGTGTTCGACATCGTGACGCTTGCGGGATATATCCATTCCGGCTTGATTCAGGACAGAGGCTAAATGATGGCGACAACGAAATGCGATGTGGCGGTGCTTGGCGCCGGCGTCAATGGAACATCCATAGCCTATGAACTATGCAAGCGCGGTAAGAACGTGATTCTTATAGACAAGGTAGTTCCGGGCGCCGGCGCTTCCGGTTCCTGCGATGACATGATCCTTCTCCAGTCCAAGAAACCTGGCATTCTTCTCGAAATGGCATTCAGGAGCCTGGAGCTTTTTGAAGGCCTGAAGCAGGAGCTTCCCTGCGATATTGAATTTGATACCCACGGCGGAACCATCCTGATAGAGGATGAGGAGCATCTCAAGGTAATGGAGGACTTTGTCGCCAGCCAGAACAGTTATGGCCTCAAGGTCGAGATAATCGACGCCAAACGTCTTCGCGAGCTGCAGCCGCTGGTTGCCAGGGACATCATCGCTTCCACGTATAGCGAGCGCGACTCCCAGGTTAACCCTATGCTCCTCATGAAGGGATTCCTTCTCGGCGCAAAAAAGCATGGCCTTAGATTTATGGACCGGGCAAGGCCAACTGAAATCGCTAAGCGCGATGGTTATTGGGTGCTCAGCCTCTCAACGGGAGATGTGGTTGAGGCGGAAAGTGTCGTCAACGCGACGGGTGCCTGGGCAAACGAAGTCACCAGACTCATAGGCTTTGAGGTGCCCATAACACCGCGGAAAGGTCAGGTCATTGTCACAGAATCCATTCCTCCGCTCGGGGAAACCAACGTCTGGAGCGCTCAGTATATTGTCTCGAAGTTGAGACCGCAGGCGGTTCCCAAAGACGCCTCGGCCAAGCCCGGCGATAAGTTTGGCCTGGGATTTGCTTTCACGGGGACGCACAGCGGCAACTATCTCATCGGCTCCACAAGGGAGAACGTTGGCTTCGACAAGACTACCAATCCCGACGCTCTCGCTTTGCTGGCCGCCCAAGCCAAGCGGTTCTTCCCCGTGATGGAAAAGATAAACTTTATAAGGACCTTCGCCGGCCTGCGGCCTTCGACACCGGATGGAATGCCCTTCCTCGGGGAGATCCCCGGCGCGCCGGGCTTCTTCATAGCCGCCGGTCACGAAGGCGACGGCATTGCCCTATCGCCAATAACTGGCAGGGTGATGGCCGATCTCGTCTGCGGAGTGACGCCGGAATTTTCTCTCGAAAAATTTGCTCCTGGGCGCTTCCAAAGCGTCTGAAAGGAATTATCGCGTGAAAACCAATCTCGACGAGCGAGATCTGATGGTGCTCGAATTCATCCGCGACGCGGGTGAGCCTCTCGGATCCTGGAGTCTCGTGGAGGAGTGCGAAAAAAGGAATTGCAAGGTCAGTTCAGCATCTATCGGGCGAATTCTATACAGGCTTGAGTCACTCGGCTATGTGGAAAGCAGGACGAACAAAGGCCGCGTGCTGACGAAACAGGGGCTGAAGGCCATAGAGAGGGCGAAAAGCTATAAATCGTTCGATATGCATAGGAAAGAGCTGGAGAATCTAATAGATAGCCGGATTCTCGATGAATATATCATGGTGCTGCAGGCAAGAAAGGCTATAGAGAGAGAGACAGTGCGCCTGGCCGCCGAGAACATCACGGAAGCGAAGCTGGAACACCTCAAGCAGATTCTGGAAGAACAGGAAGCCAAAGCGGCGAGAGGCGAAAGCATCGCGGAAGTCGATATTGCCTTCCACCGCGGCATTGCCGAAGCTTCCACCAATTCGGCTCTGGTTGCGCTTTACGGCATCCTTGCCATGATGGGGCAGCAGTCTGAACTCTTTGAGTTCATGCGGAGCCGGGTCGGAGGAAACTACAGGACAGCCCATCGATCGATCCTCGAGGCCCTGACGGCTCATGATCCGGACAAGGCGGAAACGTGTATCAGCGGACATATGGATTCCCTCATCGAGGATGTGAAGAAATATTGGGAACATTACAGGGAGTAAGGTGATGGCCGAAGAGAATGCTAAAGGAAACGAAAAGTATATCTGCCGATGCGAAGAAGTCACCGAGCAGGAAATCCGGGACGCGATCCGCGCGGGAGCTAAGAGTGTCATCGAAGTAAAGCGCTGGACGCGAGCCGGCATGGGTATATGTCAGGGCAGGTCCTGCCGGCGTCTCGTGGAGAGAATTCTGGCGGAAGAACTGCATCTGAAACCGGAGGAAGTGGAGATCGCTTCTTTCAGGCAGCCAGTGCGTCCGGTTTCAATCAAATCGATGGATGACTGAAAGCGCGGTCGTGTCGACCGCGGAACAATAACGGAGGAAATACGATGGATTTCGGAAGACTCATTGTCGCTATGGCAACACCTTTTCGCGAGGACTTGGAACTGGATCCCGGAAAAGCGGTCGAACTGGCAAAACGGCTCATCGCCGACGGCGTCGACGCCCTCGTCCTGAGCGGAACGACAGGCGAATCGCCGACCTTGACGCGCCAGGAAAAGATAGACCTCATAAAGGCGGTGAGGAAGGCTGTCTCCGTGCCGCTCATCGGAAACGCCGGCACGAACAGCACGGCGGCCTCGATCCAGAACGCTCTCGACGCCGAGGAGGCCGGGGCCGATGGCCTTCTTCTCGTCGCTCCTTACTACAACAAGCCCGATCAGGGAATGCTCTACGATCATTTCGCCGCCATAGCCTCGTCGGTGAAGATTCCCTCGATGCTCTACAATGTCCCGGGAAGAACGGGCATAAGCATCAGGCCTGAGACCATCGTGAAGCTTTCGCGCGACGTGCCGAACATCACGATGCTCAAGGACGCCGCCGGCGTGCTCGACGACACGACCATCGTCATCAAGAACGCGGTGCCGGGCTTCAGGGTCTATACGGGCGAGGATTCGCTCACCCTGCCCACGCTCGCTATTGGCGGCTATGGAGTCGTGTCGGTGACCGGACATGTGGCCGGCGGGATCATGAAAAAGATGATTGAAGCCTACCTGGCCGGCGACAACGCCAAAGCGGCGGCCCTGCACGTGAAACTGCAGGCCATCAACAAGGCCCTTTTCCTCCAGCCGAACCCCGTGCCGGTGAAAATGGCGCTCAGGCTCTGCGGCTTCAACGCGGGTTCCCTGCGGGCTCCCCTCAAGGACGCCTCGACGGAAGTAACCGCGGCCCTTCATGCGGCGCTCGCCGATCTGGGGCTCCTAAAATGAAGGACGGCAGCATTCAGGAAGGCTCGAGAATAGGCCATCACGCCATTCTCGGCGACCTCGAGGCGACGGAAGAAGTCACCATCTTCTTCGAGGGGAAGGCGCTGAAGGCGAGAGCCGGCGAGCCGATCATGTCGGCGCTTATCGCCGCCGGCGTCAAGGTGTTCCGCTATACGAAGAAAGGATCTCCCCGCAGGATGTTCTGCGGCATCGGGCGCTGCACCGACTGCGTCATGATGGTGGACGGCGTTCCGGGCGTCCGCACCTGCGTGACCGATGTGCGCGACGGCATGACTGTTGAGCGGCAGAAAGGCGTGGGAAGCTGGAAAATCGAAGCGGAGGCCGGCGATGGAAACTGACAGGAAACCCGCCATAGTGGTCGGCGCCGGGCCGGCCGGGCTCTGCGCGGCGATAGAACTGAAAAAAGCCGGCGCTCCGGTGATATTGATGGATGAAAACTCCAAGCCGGGCGGACAGCTCTTCAAGCAGATACACAAGTTTTTCGGTTCCCGCGAGCACAAGGCCGGCACCAGGGGTTTCGAGATCGGGAAGGAACTCCTGACCGAATCGCTCAACCTGGGCATCGATGTGCGGCTCAAGACGGAAGTCGTGGGCATAGAAAGCGGACTGAAAGTGTGGGCGGTGGAAAACCGAAATCGCTCATACACGATAGAAGCCTCGAAACTCATCCTCGCCACGGGGGCGACCGAGAACGCCCTCAGCTTTCCCGGCTGGACCTTGCCTGGCGTCATGACGGCCGGCTGCGCCCAGACCCTCATTAACGTGCATCGCGTCCTGCCCGGAAAACGGGTGCTCATGATAGGATCGGGCAACGTCGGCGTCATCGTGGCCTATCAGCTTATGCAGGCAGGAGCCGAGGTGGTGGCGGTGGTGGAAGCCCTTCCCAAGTTAGGCGGTTACGGCGTCCACACGGCCAAAGTGGCCCGCGCCGGCGTGCCCTTCCGCTGCGCCACGACAATCCTTCGCGCCGAGGGCAAGGAAAGCGTTGAGCGCGCGATCATCGCGAAGATCGACTCGCGTTTCCAGCCCATACCGGGAACGGAAGAGACCCTCGAAGTGGACACCATCTGCCTCGCCGTCGGCCTCACGCCTTCCATAGAACTGGCATGCATAGCGGGATGCAAGGAAATATACATTCCGGAGCTCGGCGGCAATATGCCGGGCCACGATCGGTACATGCGCTCCAGCGATGAATCTATCTACGTGGTAGGCGACATAGCGGGCGTTGAGGAAGCTAGCACGGCCATGGAAGAAGGAAGGCTCGCGGGCATCCACGCGGCATATGCCATGGGATATCTGGACGAAGCCACGATGAAGGCCAGGACGGAAGAAACCGTACAACGTCTGAGTTCCCTCAGGCAGGGCGTATTCGGGCAGAAACGCTTTGCCGCGAAACAGAGGATTCTTGAGAAGGGAGCGGCCCAATGAGTGACAATCAATCGCTGAAAACGACGGGAGCGCCTTCTCTTGAAGAGCTGCGCGCCGCCGGCATGCTGACCACCCTCGCGGACCTGGAGGAGAAAGCCTGTCTCTGCATCGAATGCGTCGAGGAAATTCCCTGCAACCCCTGCGAGACAAGCTGCCCGCAGAACGCGCTTACGGTGGGCTCCCCCATAACGAACCTGCCCGTCATCGACAGGGGAAAATGCATCCTCTGCGGGCTCTGCATCCCTGCCTGTCCCGGACTCGCCATAACGATCAAAAGCGTCGATGGCGACATGGCGAGGATTCGCTTCCCCTGGGAATACCTGCCGCTTCCGGTGAAGGGACAGAAAGTGGAAATGGTGGACCGTCAGGGGCAGGTTGTCTGTCCCGGCGTGGTGATCGCGGCGATCAATCCCGCGCGGAACAACAGGACGGCCGTCGTGACGGCGGAGTTCCCGAAAGAATTCGTGGAAAATGTCATAAGCATTCGGAGGAATCATGAAATCCTATAGAGTCGCGGTGGTGGGCGCCCTGGGCGCCGTGGGCACGGAAATGCTGAAAACCCTCGAGCAGAGGGACTTTCCGGTCTCGGAGATCATCCCCATGGACGTCGAGGCCATGGCCGGAAAGAAAGTGACCTTCAAGGGCGTGGAAAAGACGGTGAGGGCGGCCAAGCCGGGCGCCTTCGGCGATGTCGACATCGCCCTCTTCTCTGCGGGCGCCGAAGCCAGCGAAATCCTCGCTCCGGCGGCGGCCTCTGAAGGCGCCATCGTCATCGACAACTCCAGCCAGTGGCGCATGGACCCCAAGGTCCCCCTCGTCATCCCCGAAGTCAATCCCCAGGACCTTGCCTGGCACAAAGGCATCATCGCCAACCCCAACTGCTCGACCATCCAGATGCTCGTGGCGGCCAAGCCCATCCACGATGCCTACAAGATCAAGCGGATCGTCGTCGCGACCTATCAGGCGGTTTCGGGCACGGGAGCGGCGGCCATAGCCGAGCTGCGGAACCAAGCGAAGGAATTCACCGAGGGCAAGCCCCTCACGGTGGCGGTCTATCCGAGACAGATACTCTTCAACGCCCTGCCGCACATCGACGTGTTCCTGGACAACGGCTACACGAAAGAAGAGATGAAGATGGTGCACGAGACGCACAAGATGCTGGACCCGAACATTCTGGTGAGTCCGACGGCGGTGCGGATCGGGGTGACGAGAGGGCATTCGGAGTCGATCAACATCGAGACGGAGAAGCCTTTCGAGCTGGCCGAGGTGGTGGCGCTTTTGAAGAAGGCGCCCGGGGTGCTCGTGATGGACGATCCGGCGAACCTGGTGTATCCTACGGCCCTGGACTGCGAAGGCCGGGATGAGGTCTTTATCGGCAGGATCCGCAGGGACCCGACGGTGCCCAACGGACTGAATCTCTGGGTGGTGTCGGACAACCTCAGGAAGGGCGCCGCCCTCAACGCCGTCCAGATCGCCGAAACCCTCGCGGCGCGGGGACTCGAACCAAGGAAATTATAGATGGCTTTGATTGTTCAGAAATTCGGCGGAACGTCGCTGGCTGATCCCGCCGCGAGAGAAATGCTCGCGAAAAAAGTCGGCGCGGCGCGGGACGCCGGGGACGAAATCGTCCTCGTCGTTTCCGCGATGGGGCGGAGGGGAGATCCCTACGCCACCGATACGCTCCTTGATCTGCTGGGAGAATATTCCGGCGGTGCAGGCACAGCGGGCGGCGTAGGCTCGGCCGGCCCGGTCGTCGCCGCCGATGCGGCTGGCGGCATGGATGGGCTCACCAGCGACCTACTGGTCTCCTGCGGAGAAGTGATCTCGGCCTGCGTGATAGCGGCCCTCCTCAATTCCATGGGCATCGGGGCCGTTCCCATGACGGCGCACTCTGCCGGCATCGCGGCCAGTGGCCCCTTCGGGGACGCGGCGCCTGCCGCGATCGATCCGGCGCGCCTCAGAGCTGTTCTGGCGGCCGGGAAGGTTCCTGTCGTGACGGGCTTCCAGGGCGTCGACGCCGTGGGCGACATACTCACCCTCGGCCGCGGCGGGAGCGACACAAGCGCCGTCGCGATAGGGGCGGCGCTCGGGGCCGATTTCGTCGATATCTACAAGGATGTCCCCGGCGTGGCCAAGGCGGATCCTCGGCTCGTTAAGGGCGTCCCCTTCATGCATTTTCTCGACTACGACTCCATGTTCAGGCTGGCGAATCATGGCGCGAGAGTGCTGCACGACAAGTCCGCCCTGCTGGCCAAGGCCAGCGGCCTGAGAATGCGCGTGCGTTCCACCTTCGACGAGGGCGAAGGCACCCTCATCGGACCGGCATCCCAGGGTGCCGAGGTTCCTAATTTCCTCGGGCTCGCTACTTGCTCCGGGCCAGGTAACAAGCTTCGCGTGACGGCGGTCTTTTCCGCGGCTGCCGGCGCGAAAGGCGTCGTCCTGGCTCGTGAATCAGTGCGGACCATAGGACTAGACGTGATCGAACTGGACTGCGATGATCCCAGCGCCGTGGCCTACCTCTGCCCCAGGGAAACATCGGCTGTTTTCGCCCAGAAGCTGTTCGAAGCCTTGAACTGAGGGCTTGGAGGCTGTCGGGGCCACCTCTCTCTTTCAGCCGATCGCTTCGGAACCTGTCTCCCCTGTTCTTATCCTGATGCACTCATCCATGGGCAGGATGAATATCTTCCCATCCCCGATTTCTCCCGTCTGCGCCCCCTTGATTATCGCATCCACCGTCGGCTTCACGAAATTGTCGTTGACGCCGATCTCGATCCTCACTTTCTTGAGCAGATTGACCTCGATGTCGACTCCTCTATAAATCTCGCTGTAGCCTTTCTGCTGTCCGCAGCCCATGGCGTTCGACACCGAGATCTTGTAGATCTCGGACTTATAGAGTTCCTGCTTCACCTCGTTGAGCTGGTGGGGCTGAATATAGGCGATTATCATCTTCATAGCGTCCTCCTTAAAGATTGCTGAAGAACTGGAAGCCGGGATAGGCTTCGGACTTGTGCTCGCCGAGGTCGAGCCCCATGAGTTCTTCCTTGGCCGTAACCCTGAGGCCGACCGTTTTCTTGATGGCGAAGAAGAGGGCGACGCTGGTCAGTCCTGCCCAGGCGGCCACGGAAAAAGCGCCCAGGGCCTGGATGCCCAGCTGATGAAGGCCGCCGCCGTAAAGCAGTCCGACGGCCACCCCGTCCACATTGCCCCAAATGCCGACGGCGAGGGTTCCGAAGATTCCGTTCACCATGTGGACGGAGGAGGCGCCCACGGGATCGTCGATCTTGAGCACCTTGTCGATGAACTCGACGGCCAGGACGACGAGGACGCCGGCGATCAGGCCGATGACGATGGCGTCGCCAGGGGAGACGACGGCGCAGGGCGCGGTTATTGCGACGAGGCCGGCGAGGCAGCCGTTCAGCGTCATGGACGCGTCGGGCTTCTTGAACCAAATCCAGGAGAAGACTAGAGCGGCCACGGCTCCCGCCGATCCTCCCAAGGTTGTCGTGACGGCGATTCTTCCGATGTCGGCGCTCATGCCCGAAAGGGTAGACCCGGGATTGAAGCCATACCAGCCGAACCAGAGGATGAAGACGCCGAGGAAAGCCCAGCCGATATTATGGCCAGGGAAAGCCTTGACGCTGACTTTTCCGTTGCACCTGACGTATTTGCCGGTTCTTGGGCCGAGGATGGCGGCTCCAACGAATGCCGCCCAGCCTCCGACGGAATGAACGACGCTAGAGCCGGCAAAATCGTGGAAACCGAGCTTGGCGAGCCATCCACCGCCCCATATCCAATGGCCGGAGACGGGATAGATGAAGGCGGAGATGAAACAGGTATAGATGAGGTAGGATTTGAACTTCGTCCGTTCGGCCATGGCGCCGGAGACGATCGTGGCCGACGTGGCCGCGAAGACTACCTGGAAAAACCAGTTCCGGTAGAAGGTGGGGTCTCCCATAGGTCCCTTGAAGAATTCCGAGAAACCGACGAAGCCGCCCAGCTTGTCGGCGCCGTACATGAATCCCCAGCCGATCATCCAGAAAACGATGGAACCGAAGCAGAAATCCATCAGGTTCTTCATGAGGATGTTCGTCGCGTTCTTGGCGCGCGTCAGGCCGGTTTCGACGAAGGCGAATCCTGCTTGCATGAAGAAGACCAGAGAACCGGTGATGATGAGCCATAGCATATCGATAGCCGAAGCCAGGCCCGCGACAGTCTCCTCCGCGGCGACTCGGGCAAGGACGCAGGCTCCGAGCACGATGAGCATGACGCTCTTTTTGCGCATTATGTTTCCTCCTGAGCAGTGTTGCTTTTAACTAGCAGGAAACATGCCAAAAATAAATAAAGTAGCATTTTAAATTTAATAGTACAAATATGTAAGTAAAAGAACATAATATGTAGGTAATTATGTATTTGTCAAAAATATGTATACTAAAATTGATATTATAGAATTTTATTGAATAAATTTTGTTACAAATGTGTATTTATAATATATTATAGTTTCATATATGTAAGAAATTAAGGAATCTAGAATACGTCAACAAAAACTCCTGAACGCGATCGTGTGGAACCTCGTCCGGAAATCGGCGATTTTTTGTGTCGTATCATTTCTGCCATAATACACGCGGTTCGTGAGGATGATCGCGGTCAGGCCTTGCCGCGGCGAGACGGCGAGACTCGTTCCCGTGAATCCCGTATGCCCGAAGGACGAGCTGGGCCATAGCGGACCCGTGAAGGTACCAGGCTCCTTCATCCTGAAGCCGAAAGAGCGCCGCTCTCCGAGGTTGGGTGTTTTATCCTCGGTGAGATCGCGGATAAAGTTCTCTCCGAGGAACCGCTTTCCTTCCGAGACGCCACCTTCCAGCAGGATGGAGGCTGTCCTGAACACGTCCTCGAGCGAGACGAAGAGACCGGCGTTGCCTGCGTGACCGCCAAAACAATAGGCGCTCTCGTCGTGGACTTGGCCGCGCACCCGCTTTTTCCTCCAATCGCAGTATTCGGTCGCTGCGGCGCCCCCGATGCCAAGAGGTTCGCCGTCGGGACCGATGCCGGGGGCGAAGGCTGCTCGCGGCAGATGCAGGGGCTCGGCGACTTCGGTTCCATAAAGGTCGCCCAAGAGCCTTCCAGATATCCTCTCCAGGATAAGGCCAAGAAGTAAATACCCCGTGCAGGAATATACGACGGCCTCCCCGTGGCCTTTCTCAGGCTGGATAGAGTAAAGCTCCGAAACGGCCGCCTCCCTATCGATTAAAAGCGGCGAGGGGAAGCGACGTTCGATGGCGGGGATGGCGGGCAATCCGCTCGTGTGCGTCAGTAGGCTGTGGATGGGAATATCCCTCGCCAGGGGATTCTCGCGGGGAAGGTACTGCCCCAAGGTTCCGTTCAGGTCGATGGCGCCCGCCTCGCAAGCCTTCAGTACGAGCAGCGAGGTCGCGAGGGGTTTTGTGAGCGAAGCCGCGTCGAACAAGGTATTTTCGGAGATTGGGGCATTTCCGTCAATCTCGTCTTCGTCCGGATCGCTGAATCCCGCGTACCTGACATATTCTTGCCGTCCATCGATCCACAGTCCGCAGGCGATGCCGGGAAAAGTCCTGTCGAGCAAGGCTTCGTCGATGAGCGTATCGAGCGAACTGGGGCTCTCGCGAGGAGTCCCCCGGGGAACCTTTTTAGCATTCGGCATACACGGCTATGCTAGCATAAAGCGCTCGATCGGGGCAGTCTCCAGGAGAAAGCCGTGGATAAAAACATCCCTGAAATTTCGATTCATGAAGGTTTTTGCATTGAAAAAATTCTTGTGCGGCCGCGGAAACCGGGCTACACTATGGCGAATCGCGCGATATGTCATATCCCGATATGCTTACCTGGAGGGACGCAGATGAAGAAGGTGATAGTTTCTATCGTTTTGGCGGCAATTGCGGCTTCGGTTGCCTTTGCGCAGGCCCCGGTGGTTCCCGGACTGAAAGGGAAAAATATCGAGATCAACATGTGGACCCATGACGACGCGAACCGCGGACCTCTCGAAAAGAAATTCATCGCGGAGTTCATGGCCGCGAATCCCGGCATCAAGGTGAATTACTCCAGCTATCCTTCGGGGAAAATCCTGGAAACGCTCACGACGGCTTTTGCCGCCAACCAGGGTCCCGATATTTTCAACGTGGCGATCACCAGCGCCATTTCCTTTCTCGATAACGGCAGAATCACGCCCGTCAACTACAAGGCCATAGGCTACAAGGATGCTTCGGCTCTGGAAGCCGCCTATCTGCCTGGCATGCTCGCCGCCGTTTCCCGCGATGACGAAATATATGGATTGCCCCTGGAACTGACCAATATGTGTCTTTACGTGAATAGGAAAATGTTCATCGAGGCCGGCCTTGATCCCGATAAGGACGCCCCGAAAACCTGGGAAGACGTGATGGCGCTCTCCGAAAAACTCGTAAAGCGCAATGGACAGATCATCACCCGTCGCGGGTTCGACTTCCGTTACGACGCCTATCCCAACACCTTTGTCCCGATGGTCGAGCAGCTCGGCGGCGAACTCGTGTCGAAAGACGGGAAGACAGCTATCGTCGGCGACGCCGCCTGGCTAAAGGTTCTCCAGTACGTGAAGGATTTCGGTCCCGGCGCCAAGAATCTCGGATCGCCGACCTACACGGCGGCCAGGACGGAATTCGACAAGAACACCGGCCTTATCGCCATGTCTTTCTCAGGTCTTTATCAGGAAGCGAGAATGAAGGCTTCCAACCCGGCCTTCTATAGTTCGAAAGATTGGATGGTGGTGCCCTTCCCTCAGTGGAAGGACGCGAAAAAGCGTGTCACCGCTAACTATTCCGGCCACTATTACATGGTCAACGTCCAGTCCGACAAACTCAAGCAGGAAGCCAGTTGGATCCTCCTCGACTATATGCTCGGTCATGGGGACCAGTACCTCGAAAAGGTCGCCGTTGTCCAGCCGACCCAGAAGCTCAATGAATCCGCTGTCCTCAAGGCAATGCCTTATTCGGATGTCTTCATGAAGGACTTCGATGCCGCCAAGATTGTCTATATCGGAAAGGGCAGCTCGCGCCTGAACGCCCTCCTCAAGGCAGCCTTCGAAAGCGTCATGCTCGCCGGCGTTGAACCCAAGGACGCTCTCGACAAACTGCGCAAGAGCGCTCAGGCGGTTTTGGACGAAGCCGACTGATTTCGGCCCCCTTTTCTCAGCTGAAATTCCGATCGAGGCCGATGCCCTGCGGTATCGGCCTTTAATTTCCGGCCTTTCACAGGAATCCATAGATGTCAGTCACCCATGCCAAGAAATCCCTTGAAACGAAAAGAAACAGCTGGGGGTGGGTATTCGCCGCTCCTGGCGTTCTTTTTTTCTCGACCTTCTCGCTTTACCCCATCCTCTACGCGATCTGGACTTCCTTCCACAATAAAAGGCTGCTCTCGCTGAAACCCCCGAAATTCATAGGCTTCCAGAACTACGCGAAGGTGCTCACGTCGCCCGACTTCTGGAATTCCGTGCGCGCCTCGGCCACCTTCTGCCTGGGCGTTTTTGTGCCCATATTCGTGGCCTCACTCCTTCTGGGTGTTCTCATCGCTACTCGCACCAAGGGAAGGCGAGTCTTCCAGATGGCTCTGTATTCCCCGGCCGTCCTTTCCTCAGTCGTCACCGCGAGCGTATGGGCCATCATGTTCGACCCTCGCGGCCTGGCCAATCAATTTTTGAACGGGATCATGGGGACGCCCGGAATCGACCATCGCTGGCTGGCTGACGCCGCCATGGTCCAGATATCCACGATGCTCGTATACATATGGAAAACCGTCGGCTACTACTGCATTCTTTTTGTCACTGGCATAGGCAAAATACCCCTGTCCGTCATCGAGGCTTCGGTCATAGACGGAGCCAACGCCTGGCAGCGGCTGACGCGTATAACGATTCCCCTTCTGAAACCGACGATGGCTTTAGTGTCGGTCATGATATTTACCGGCAGCCTCAAGACTTTTTCCACCCAGTACCTGTTCACCCAGAGGGGGGCTCCATTGGCGCCCATCAACGTGCTGACGCTCAATATCTACGATACGGCCATCATCGAGCAGAATCTGGGCAGGGCCAGCGTGATGAGCCTCCTGCTCTTCGTCACGCTCCTCATCCTCGCCTGGCTGCAGGTTCGCGCCGGCGGCTCCGGGGAGGATATGTGAAGAAAACAAACCCAAGCCTCCACCGCGTTCCGGGACACATCACCGCGCATCGCGCAGGGAATTTCCTCGCGATGGCCATCCTCGTGGCGGTATCGTGCATCGCCATCATTCCCTTCGCTTTTATGGCGGGAGCCTCTCTCATGCCGGGTTCCGACGTCACGTCGATTCCCTACCGCTGGATTCCCGCGAAACCCCTCTGGTCAAATTATGCGCGCGCTCTCCAGGGAAGCGACGGCGACTGGATATATCTCCGGAACATCCTGAATTCCTTCATCGTGGCCACCACGGTCGCTCTCTCCTCGATCACGCTCGCTTCCTGCGTGGGATATGGACTCGCTAAATTTAAGTTCAGGGGCAGGAACATCGTTTTCATGGGCATAATGTCCACCATGATGATTCCTTTCGAGGCTGTCATGATCCCCCTCTACCTGACCGCGGTCAAACTCGGCCTTCAGGACAGCTACGCCGGCCTCATTCTGCCCTTTCTAACCAGCGCCTTCGGCGTTTTCCTGATGCGGCAGTACCTGCTCGGTTTCCCCGATGAGCTTCTGGATGCGGCGAGGATAGACGGCTGTTCCGAACCGCGGATTTTTCGCAGCATAGTGTTCAAGAACGCCCGGCCGGCGATCGCGACCCTCGCGATTCTCGCGTTCAGAGGCCAATGGGACAACCTTCTCTGGCCCCTCCTCATAACGCAGTCGGACAAGCTCAAGACGATTCCCTCCTACATCGTACGTTATACGGCCGATCTAACAGCGGACGAAGGCACCATGATGGCCGTGGCGGTGATCGCTGCCCTGCCTGTATTCATACTCTTCTTCTCCATGTCAAAGTATTTCCTCCAGGGCGCGGGCGTCTATTCGGGGAGCAAGACATGATCGATCTCTACATTTTCGACGAAGGCGGCGTGCTCATCCGCAACCATATGGTGCTCGGCGACGTGGCCGCCGCCATGGGGATGGAGAGGGAAACTCTGCTCAAGCTGCTTCCCCCCGATATGATCCTCATGTCCAATGGGGAAATAGATTCGGGCGGATTCTGGCGCCGCTTCGAGGCGCGCACAGGGATCAAGGTTGAGCGAAATTGGTGGGCCGAATGTTTCAAACCCACGCGCGACGAGCCGACTTTCGCTCTCGTGCGCGAATTGGCCTTGGGCGCCAGAACCGTCTGCGGAACGAACACGATCGACTGCCATCACGCGATAAACGAGATGTTGGGCATGTACGAACCCTTCCACGCCGTGTATGCCTCGCACATCATGCACAGGAGCAAGCCCGATCCGCTTTTCTGGCGAGAAATCCTCGAGAGCGAAGGGGTCGCGCCCGAGCGGGCATTTTTCACGGACGACAGTCCGAAGAATGTCGAAGCGGCGCGAGCGCTCGGCATGCGGGCCTTTCTTTATACCGACGCGGCATCGCTGAGGAAAGATCTGCTCTCCGTGGGGGCGCCTGTAGCCCGCTGAAGCGGCCGCGTCACGGAGAAATACGCGAGAATCGGGGCAAAAAAAGAGACCGCACGAGGCGGTCTCTTCGCTTTTCAATAGACGTTTTCAGTCTTCGGTCTTGGTATCCTTCTTGGCCTTTTTTTCGGCCCTCTTTTCCTTGAGCGTCTTCTGCGGCTTCTTTTTCTCCGCCGACTTCGGTCTATCCTGTGATTTCATATCCGATCCTCCTATTAAGAGTAGAATTTCCTGAGTCCCGACAGGGGCTGGGCGGGTTGCGAGCCCGCTTGCGAGCGCATAAAAGCGCTTCCCTTATTATCGGCAGTAATCGTAGAATTATCAACATCCCTCACGCTGTTTTCGATTCGGCTTCGCCGGAACGAACTTTGCCCATCACGAGGAAGGCAGCGACCATGCAGATCGAACAGAAGAGGAAGATGCCCCTGTAGCCGACAATGTCGATGATGGCGCCCGTGAGGATGGGCGCGAGAATGGCTGCCCCCTGGCTCGCCGTGTAGTAGAGTCCTGTGTAGATTCCCATGGTTCCCCAGCTCGCCATCTGCCAGAGCATCGGGAAAGAGTTGGTTACCACCGACACCCAGAACATGCCGAACACGAACATTATGAGCCAGAAGCTGTAGAGACGTAGCGAGGCTGGGAGGCTGGCGGTGAGAGGATCGTGGAAGAACAAAAGCGTGGTGAGACAGGCGATCACGATAAGGCTCGTGCGTATCGTCTTTTTGCGTCCGTTCTTATGGGCGATATACCCCGAGGGTATGGCGAAAATCGCGTAGGCCACGCCCACCATGCCCGCGGCGAGGGCCGCCGTCCCCGAGGAGGTTTTAAGAATGTCGATGGAGTACTTGCCGATGAAGGGAAGGACGCCCTGATAGCCCAGGAACCACAGGAAAAGTGAAATGAGAATGTAGAGGGCGCTCTTGTCCGATTGCCCGGCCACCGCCTTGAAGCTCGCGAGGAGGGGCTCCTTCTTTTCGGAAGAAGCGCCGGAGGGGTGCTTTTTTTCCTTGACGAAGAGGAAAAGAAGGATCACCGCCAATATCACGAGGATGCCCGCGAGAGGGAAGGGAAGGCGGTCTTTCGTACTGCCGATGATCGGAAGCACGATGTCGATATCCATGAGGCGGGCGAGACCGATGGTGCCCACTATCGTGGCGATGCCGCCCATCGTGTTGATGACGCCGTTGGCCTCGGATCTGAATTCGGCGGGTATTATGTCGGGCATGAGCGCGACAACCGGGCCTCGAGCCCCTTGTTTCGCGAGATTAAGGCAGAAGATGAGCGCTATCAGGGCGCCGAGCGACGCGGCGGCAGCGTAGGGCATGGCGCCGAAGAAAATCGCGGTCAGGGGAAGGAGCGTGACGATGTAGGGCATCCTTCGGCCGATCTTCGTGTCTGTCCTGTCCGAAAGCACGCTGGACAGGGGAATGAGGAAAAGGGCGAAGATGTTGTCGAGCGTCATGATGAGGCCGACGAGCGTCATCGATGAGACATATTTCCCCAGAAAGATCGGCACATAGGTGTCGTAGAGCGGATCCATGAGACCCATGGTGAAGAATCCGAAACCAATCAGGAAAGTCAGTTTCAGGTAAGGCTTGAAGCCTTTCTTGTCATCTTTCATCGAACGCTCCTTGTGGGTTTTCGATACATACTACACCGAAGGGACGGATTCGCAAGGGAAAAACGCAGTACGGACCGAATAGGGATTCCATGAGGGTTTTGTAAGCCTGCAGCTCAGAGGTCGGTACGTAGGACTGAATCGTGCCAGCGAAACCTCCGCCATGGACCCTGCACGCGCCGCTTCCGGCGAGGAAGTCCTCTGTGGCGGCGAGAGCTATGAGAAGCCCCTGTTCCGATGGGTTTTTCGGTGAATACAAATTCTGGAGATATTTCGCGCTGGAATTACCAGAATCGCATATCGTGGCCAGATAGGCGGCGATGTCCGCTTTCCGGATCGCGTTCCGCAGGGCCGCGGGACGTTCCGTTTCCTTGACGAAATGCCAGGCGCGCAGAAAGGCCCTGTCGCCGCAGGATTTCCGTATTTCTCCCGCTTGGGCGAGCAGACCGTCAGTGGATGTGCCGGCTAACGTTGAGCGGCCGAGTAACGCCGCGACAGCTTTCATTTCGCAGGGAATCGCCGCGTAATCCTCGGTGAGATCGGCATGGCTGCCGCCGGTGGCCACAATGACGAGGGAAAGACCATATTCGCCTGGATCGAAGCGCAGGAGTTCCACTTTTATCCTGTCCGCCTCGCCGAAATCGATGGCTGTCGTGCCGCCCAGGGCACAGGCCATCTGGTCCATGAGACCGCAGGGTTTGCCGAAATACTCGTTCTCCGCGAATTGGCCGATTCGGGCTATTTCCATGGGCGATATCTCGTTGCCGGAAAAAACGCCGAAGATTCCGCCGATGAGCACTTCGAAAGCAGCTGAACTGGAGAGTCCCGAACCGGGAAGGATTTTTGATTCAATGTAAGCGTCGAAGCCTTGGATTTGAGGCATTGAGCCGCGCCGCACCGCGAGCTCCGCCAACCCGGCCGCCATTCCCCTCACGATGGCCGCCGAGCCCCCCCCTTCCTCCGGCAGGACCGAAAGGTCGGCCAAGTCTAGCTCGAAGGCGCCAAAGCCTTCCGAGACGATGCGGACGAGGGTGTCCGAGCGCGGCGCGGTGGCCCCGATCGTGTCGAGGCTGATGGCTGCGGCCAGCACCCTTCCGTTGTTGTGGTCGGTATGGTTCCCGCATAGCTCTGTCCTGCCCGGCGCCGAGAAGAAAAGCGGTTCCGACAAGGCCTGCCTATCCGGGAAATGCCTGAAAAAATTATTCTTCAGTTTCCCGTATCGAAGCCTTTGGGCATCCAGCGAATCCGGCGGATAGAGCGCGTCGATGGAAGCGAGCAGCGGAATTCTCGACGGCAGGGGCAGGTCATCCCGAGCGGCGGTACCGGTCCCCGCCGCCGCGGCCAGGCCGTCTTTCCGCGCCGCCTGAGCGCCGTCCAGAGCCACCGGAATGCGATCCAATGCCGATAAATCCTCTTTGTCCTTCATCCTCTCACCTTGGTTGTGAATTCGATCCCAGTATGCAAAACAACTGTCCATTTGTACATGGATCATATATACTTTTTTTATGAACCGCAGGAAACAGACAGCGATGAACGAAAAGCCGGAGCCCTCCAGCGACACCGCCCCATCCAGTAAAGCCACGCCAACCAGCGATACCGCGCCGTCAGACAGAGCAAAATCGTCCCAAGACTCAAAATCCGCCGTGAAGAAAGGCTGCGGTTATCGACTGAAAGCCTTTTTCGCGCTGGCGGTCTTGGCGATTCTTGCCGCCGCCCTCATACAGATATTCTCGCCGCTTCCGGATCGTTCCGATCCGGCCCTGCGGACTCCCACATCGTCCATCGACATATATGAGGAAGGCGGGGATCTCTATTTCCTGCCCGAGGGTTCTGAAAATGCCGCGCTGGGCTTCATTTTGTACCCGGGAGCCAAAGTGCCCAAGGAAGCCTATTCCTACCTGGGTCGGGCTGTAGCCGAAGCGGGCTATCCGGCCGTCCTCCTCGATGTCAGGCTGGGGTTCGCGATTTTCGACGCGCAGGCGGCCTCCCGCTCCATAGTCGCGCTTCCCGGCGTCCGAAAATGGGTGCTGGCCGGGCATTCCCTCGGCGGCGTGGCAGCGTCCGGCTTCGCGAAGCAACACCAGGACCTCGTCGACGGGATTGTCTTCCTCGCCTCCTATCCCGCCGCGTCAGGCTCTCTAGCCGAGACCAGGATCAGGGTCCTCAGCGTCTCGGCCTCCAACGATATGCTCGCTACGCAGGAAAAAATCGGCAAAGCCAAGACCCTGCTTCCCGATTCTGCCAGCTACGTCAGAATAGCCGGCGGCAACCACGCCCAGTTCGGCGATTACGGAACCCAGAAGGGCGATGGAGCGGCCGAGATACCGCCCAGCCGTCAGCAGGGATCAGTCGTGGAATCCGTGCTCGCCTTACTCGCCAGCCTGCGGTAAGCTTCGGCCGTATGGAGGATCTTCACCATATCCTCCTCGCTCGTCGCCCTGACGATCTTGGCCGGGCTGCCCAGGACGAGGCTGCGCGGCGGAATCTTCTTGCCTTCTGTGACGAGGGCTCCCGCCGCGACGATGCATTCATCGCCGATCTCGGCTCCGTTGAGAATGATAGAACCCATCCCGATGAGGCATCGGTCTCCCACCTTGCAGCCGTGCACGATGGCGCCATGGCCGATCGTCACGTCGTCGCCTATAAGGCAGGGGAGGCCGGTGGCGACATGAAGCACGGCGCCGTCCTGTATGTTGGAACGCTCGCCCACCCTGATGGGGGCCAGGTCGCCGCGGAGAACGGCATTGTGCCACACCGAGGAATCCCTGCCGAGGGTGACTTCGCCGGTTATGGAAGCGCTCGGCGCCACATACGCCGGACCATCGGCCATGCCGGGAGTATCCGGATCATCTTTATCAGTCATGTTATTTGTTCCTCGAAGTAAGAACTGACATATGGAAAGATGATCGCCTTTCGCGAGCCGCTTCGTCAACCGAAAAGGATAAAAAAAAGCGGCCGTTCCCGACCGCTTTTCTGAAACAGTATAGGTTAATTACTTCGCCGCTTTGAGCGCCTCGAGAACGAGGGCGATCTCGGTCTTGACGGAAATCGAAACGCCGGAGATGGCGTCGGCCTTGCCTTTGGCGTTGATCGCGATCTTGGAAGGATCGCCTGCCTTGATGATGGCTTCCTCGACGCGGGTGGCCTGCACATGGTACTCGCCGTTCTTGGCGTTCATCTTGTAGGTGCCGGCCACGCTCTGCACGAGTTTGGATTTGGCGCCGGCGGTCTGGGGGACGCCGTTGAGGACGACATCGACGATGGAACCGTTCGCGACGGTGACGAGGGCGCTGATCTTCCAGCCGGACTTAAAGGCGGCTTCTTCGGCGTAATACCATCCGTCCTTGTAGGAACCTTTGGCGACGGGACTGGAGGCGAGAGCCTGCTGGGCGAGAGCGAAGAATTCGGCAACGGTCATGGTGGCGCCGGAGATGGCATCGGTCTTGCCGCTCGTATTGGCCTTGAGGTTGAGGTCCTGGGTCTTCACGAGATAATCGGCTACGGTTTTGGCCTGAACGTTCCATTCAGCCTTGATCTTGGAAGCCTTGACCATGCCGTACTTGCCGGCCGCGGCATAGGCTGCCTTGTCCGCGGCGCCCGCGATGTTGGAAACGCCATTCCACGTCGCGGCCACTATTTTTCCGTTGGCTACTTCGAGAATGACTTGTTCCTTCCAGCCGGAACTGGAAAATTCCTTGCTCTGGGCGAAATAGACGCCGTCTTTTACCTTGGAAAGATTGACCTGGGCGAAAGCCGTTCCCGCGACGAGAGCGAGCGCGAGAATCAGCAGTATCGATTTCTTCATAATGACCCTCCAACAACAATAATATGCTTGCCACTATATAGGGCAGCTCTAATGCAATCGATATAAAATCCACGATTATAATAGCAAGTATCCGTCTATAATGACAAGTACTATATATAGCGATTACTAAATGAAAATGACTTTTTGAGGCTCGGCCGTCAAAGGTCTTTGGGGGCCGGCGCGCGGTCCGGAACGCGGTAAAAATCGGCCGGCTTCCTTGACAGACGGCCGAAAGCCCCATAATCTTTTACCATCATCTCCGTGGATCGGAGCCGATTCCGCGGACTCAGGAGCGTACGATGAATCAACTGGCCGAAGAGCTCAACGCCGTCCTTGCCAATACCGCGGCGAGCCGCCTTTTATCGGAAATGGGGCGCCGCATGTATTTCCCCAAGGGAATCCTCACGCAAAGCGCGGAAGCCACCTCCAAAGCCCATCGCTATAACGCCACCATCGGCATGGCCTATGAACTGGGCGAACCCATGATGCTCGACGCCCTCCGCGAGGCGCTTCCCACGCTCACGCCCAACGAGGCCGTCGCCTACGCGTCCACGGGCGGGGTGATGGCCCTGCGCCATGAATGGAAAGCGGCCATGGTCAAGAAAAATCCCTCCCTCGAAGGCAAATCCTTTTCCTTGCCCGTCGTCGTTCCCGGACTCACCGCAGCGGTCTCCTACCTGAGCGATATGTTCATCGAACCGGGCGACACGGTCGTCGTGCCCGACCTCCACTGGCCGAACTACAGGCTCATCATCGAGGAGAGGAAGATGGCCGCCGGGCTCACCTTCCCGATTTTCGCCGAGGGCGGATACAATATCGCAGGCCTGGAAGCGGGCTTGCGGGACGCGGGCGCGCGCAGGGGAAAGGCCGTCTGCGTACTCAATTTCCCCAACAATCCTACGGGCTATTCCCTGACGCTGAAGGAAGCCGACGCCATCGTCAGGCTGCTTGTTTCCATCGCCAAGGAAGGGACAGACCTTCTCGTCATCGCCGACGACGCGTATTTCGGTCTCCAGTACGAGGAAAACCTCCTGCGCGAATCCATCTTCGCGCGCCTCGTCGATGCCCACGAGAACATCCTCGCGGTAAAGGCCGACGGTCCCACCAAGGAAGACTATGTCTGGGGATTCAGGGTCGGCTTCGTCAGCTTCGGCGGCAAGGGACTTACCGAAGCCCAGCAGGATGCCCTCGTGAAGAAGCTTTTGGGCATCATCAGATCTTCGGTGTCGAGCTCGAGCGGACTTGCCCAGAACCTGCTGCTCAAGGCGCTCCAGTTCCCCGGCTACGAGGACCAGAAGGCTCGCTACAGGGAAATTCTCGAAGGCCGCTATAAAGCGATGAAGAAATACTTCGCGTCGCACGCGGCGCCTGCCTGCATCGCGCCGCTTCCCTTCAACTCAGGCTATTTCATGAGTTTCCTCTGCAAGGGCATTTCCGCTGAAAAGCTGAGGGTGGACCTTCTCGAAAAATTGGGCATCGGCACCATTTCTATGCAGGACAAATACCTGCGCGTAGCCTTCTCGAGCGTGGAGGAGGAACAGGTGGGCCCGCTTCTGGACGCCATCTACGCCACGGCGGTCGCTTTAGTCAAATAAGGATTTTTCTCAGTTGTCCCGGGGCAGGGAGATTTCGACGAGGACCATGTTGTGGTCTGAGGTCGGGATCCTGCCCGGCCCCGGCGATGGCGTCAGCACTTCCACCTTTTTCTTGTCGAAGCCCGCGGCGAGGGTCGGCGAAATCAGGACATGGTCCAGTATGCTCGAATACCTGGAATCGACGAAGGTCGGTTCGCCCTGGCGGTAGCTGTAGTTCGTGTCGAGGAAATCGTTGGACTTGTCCGCGTCGTCTGCCAGTCTGAGCGCGCTCATCGTCGAAGCCTTGGTAAGGAAATCGGAATCATTGGCCGTGTTGAAATCACCGGCGAGCACGATAGCCCGGGAAGTCAGCCCCTCGCCGTAGGCGGCCAGAAGGTGAAGGCCCAGGGCTTCGGCCTGGGCTCGTCTCGCTCTTTCTGATTTTTCGTCGCCCATGGCCTTGAAATGGAATCCGTAAAGGTCCAGGGAACCTGAGCCTGCCTGAATAGACGCGCGGATGCCCGGGCGCGGCCATGGATCGGTCTTCGCGGGTTCGAGGACAGGTCCGTAATCGGCTATCCTGTAGCGGGAAAAAATGGCGAGGTCGTCCTCGCCCCTCGCGTTGACGACGGCCACGAAGGGCATGGCCCAGCCTTCGCGGGCGAGGGCCACGGAGAGGAGGGCTATGTCGCCGCCCTTGCTTTCATCCGATTGTATTTCCTCGAGGACGATGATGTCGGCGCGCGCGGCTTTTATAGACCGCGCCACAAAGTCATGGAGGGCGACGCGGGAGTTGGAGGCGGCGTCCATGGCGGCGCAGTCGCGGACGTTCCAGGTAGCGACGCGCAGGCTTGGGTCGGCCGCGCCGAGGGCGCCGACGGTGCCGACGGTGCCGGGAGCAGGGGCTTCTTTCACGGCTGGCGCGGCCGGCGCGGCCTTCAGAGTATCCTGCTTTAGGGGAGCCGGTTTTAATGGGGCCTGGATTTCAAGCGTGGGATTTTCCTGTGCCTGCAGGAGAACGTTATTGGGACTGCCTGAAAAGGCGCTAACGACCAGGAAAACGACCGCGGCGATGGTCAGGAGGCTCAGGGCGGCGGTCGCCAGCGACCGCCATCGCGCCCATGTCCTCCGGTCCGCGCCGCTTTTAGCCTCTCTGGATAGTTTCTTCATTTCGTTCTCATGGCTTTCGGCGCGGGCTGCCTCTCACTTCAGAATATATGACTTGAGGGGCGGAAAGCCGTTGAAATAAACGGAAGAATAACTCTGCGTGTAGGCCCCTGTCGTGAGAATGTACACCCTGTCGCCGATACGCGCCTGATCGGGCATCATGTACTGCGTCTTCTCATAGAGAATATCCATTGAGTCGCAGGTGGGGCCGGCCAGGATGACGTCCACCGCCGTGCCTTCGCCCTCGAAATAGATGGGATACTTGATGGCCTCGTCCAGCGTCTCGATCAATCCGCCGAACTTGCCGATGTCGAGGAAAACCCAGGGGTAGCGCTCGTGCACCGACTTTTTCGCGATATTGATGATTTCCGAGACGATGACGCCCGAATCGCCCGCCATGGAGCGGCCGGGTTCGATGATGATCTCCTCGGGCCAGTCGTTCTTGAAGGAGTTGTCGAGAAAGCGCTTGATGTCGTCGGCGTACTGGCCGAGGGAATCCGTCGGCTCCACGTAGTTAGCCGGGAATCCGCCGCCCATGTTGATCATCTTGAGGTTGACCTTCAGATCGTCGCGCGCCCAGGTGAAAAGCTGGGATACCGTGGTCAGCGCCGTGGACCACTGGCCCACGTCGCGCTGCTGGCTGCCGGGATGGAAGGAGATGCCGTAGGGCTGGAGGCCGAAGCGCACGGCCGTCTTGATAAGCTGTCGCGCGAGGTCGGGATGGGAGCCGAACTTCTTGGAGAGGGGCCAGTCCGCGCCCAGGCCCTCGGTGAGCAGCCTGAAGAAGACCTTGGAGCCGGGAGCCGCCCTGGCGATCTTGTCCACGTCGGTTATCGAGTCGGTGGCGAAGAGCCGGACGCCCTTTTCGTAGAAATAGGCTATGTCTTTCTCTTTCTTGATCGTGTTGCCGAAACTCATCCTGTCGGGTTCTACGCCGAGGCGCAGGAGCTGGTCGAGCTCGTAGCGGGTAGCCACGTCGAAACTCGAGCCCAGATCGCGGAGGAGTGCGACCACGGCGTCATCCGGATTGGCTTTGACCGCGTAGAATATTTTCGCGAAGGGAAGAAATCTCCGGAGATCTTCGTAATTCTTCTTGATGATGTCCAGATCGATGATGAGGCAAGGGGTTTCCTTGTCTCCCGCAAAGGCCTTGATGCGCTCGAAGCGTTCCTTCGTGATGAAGTTCTCGAGCGGGAAGTGGTACTGATCTTTCATTGCCGTACCCCTTTCACCTGTGTGTTTGGACCCTGCCGAACCAGGAAATATCGGCGGGCGGAGCGTCAGACCGGGGTCCGGCGACGTATCCAAGACCTACAATACTAATCTACTTGCCCAAAGGTCAAGAAGGTAGTATAGACACTATATGATTGGTTTCTTCATCAAAAAAGCGTTTTTCGACGGCTGGGACAATCTCTTCTCCCTGGCGGCCTTCAACATCGTCTACCTCGCGCTGGCGATGCTCTTTATGGCGCTCCCGCTTTCCCTGGGAATCGGGGACGCGCTCTCCATCGCCTTTCTCGTTCTGGGCATTCTCGCCATATCGCAGTGGCAGGCGGTTTCGGCCTTCGCGATGGACGGCGTTTCGAATTACAGGTCTCCCGGATTCAAGTCCACCTTCGCCTTTTTCGGGAAATCCTGGAAATCGGGACTCGTCGTCGGCCTCCTCAATCTGGCGCTGTTTTTCTCTTTTACGGTGGGCATACCTTTCTATCTCGCCCAGAAGGGCTTCCTGGGGCTTTTCCTGGCCAGCCTCCTTTTCTGGACCTGTCTCGTTGCCCTTCTCGCGTCGCAGTATTATCTTCCGCTCCTGGTTCGCAGGGGTGGGGGATTCAGGAAGAACGTTAAGGTCGCGCTCATCCTCATGATGGACAATCTCGGCTTCACGGTTTTCCTTTTTCTCTATAATGTCGTTACCTTGATTGTCTCCGTGCTCACGGCCTTCATGGCGCCGGGCATGGCGGGCCTGGCCCTGGCTTCGGCCGATGCCGTGAAGCTCCGGATGATGAAGTACGAATGGCTGGAGCGGAATCCGCAGGCCGATAGAAAGCATGTTCCCTGGGAAGAGCTCCTCCAGGAGGAGAAGGAACTGGTGGGCGAGCGAACGCTGAAGGGAATGATTTTCCCATGGAAGGAAGGTAAATGAAGGAATCCACGCGCAGGGAGCCGGGCTCGAAGCCGCCTCTACGACTGAACAAAACTAAATCCGATACGGCGAAGGGCGAGGGGCGCAAGGCGCCGCCGGCGCCCGATGGCGGGGCATGGGGCGCGGGGGAGGGGCGGGCGGGCGCCGGCGCCCACGCTGAGCTTCTCAAGGAAAGGGCCGAGAAGGCCCTCGCTTCGGTCGTCTTCGTCCAGTTGCCTCCTCAGGCTCTCGAGGCCCTTGGCCTGGCGGGAATCGGCCCCGGAACGACCATCCCTGTGCAGACCGCCGGACCCATCGTCCGTTTCGACGCCTCCATGGTGAACGTCGAAAGCATCATCGCCGGCATCCTGCGGGTGCTCGCCTGGCAGCCGGAGAACAAAGCCGCTCCACAATACCGCGATCTCGTGAAATCCATCAGGCCCGGCCTGCTTGCCGAGCTGTCGGACGCCGGCATAGCCAAGGCCCAGTCCAAGGAATGGGATATCGCCGAAGAAATCTTCCTCGCCCTCGTGGGGCTCTATCCGGAAGTTCCCGAACCCCTTCTCGATCTCGCCCTTCTGCGTGAGGAACACGCCAAGCTTTTCAGGGAGGAATCGCAGGAGGACAAGGCCGACGAAGAGGACGACCTCGCCTACGAATGCTACAGGAAGCTTTTAGCCATGGAACCGCCTTTCGCGCCCGCCTATTACCACGCGGCCTTCTTTTTCGTCCGCAAGAGATCCTTTGACCGCGCCGTCTCCCTTTTTACCAGTTTCATCGGCCTGAGCGACGACGAAGGGAAAGTCCAGCGCGCGAAAGATATCCTGAAAAAACTCGAGGAGCTGGGATATCTGGACACTACCTTCAAGGAAGCCTACGACTTCATCCAGATGGGTGAGGAGGAAAAGGGGCTAGACAGGGCAAGGGAATTCGTGCGGCGATATCCGAACGTATGGAATGGCTGGTTCCTTGTTGGATGGGCTAACAGAAGGCTGGGCAACTGGAAGGAAGGAGAGAAAGCCTTCGCGAAGGCGATAAGCCTCGGTTCCCAGGAAACCGATACCTTCAACGAGATGGCGCTCTGCCAGATCGAGCTTGACGATCTCCCGGGTGCCCGCGCGAGCCTAGAAAGGGCTCTGCGCCTGGAACCCGAGAACGTCAAGATAATCGTAAATCTCGGCGCGCTCTCCCACAGAATGGGAAAAAAGGGCGAAGCCATAGGATTTTTCAAGAGCGCCCTCGTCATCGATCCCGATGACGCCCTGGCCCAGGATTGGATCAGGAAAACGGAGAGCGAAGGCTAGGATCGCAGGATTTCGAGGAGGGAGCGCGATGAGCGCAGTATCCGCGGCGGGCGATATTCTGCAACTCGCGCATTCCCTGGCCAGCCGGCGTGAATTTCCCGAACCGGCAAGGCTCGCTGAATTCTCGGAAGCCGCCATTCTCGCCCTTTCCTCAGAGCTCCCGGAAATCCGCCCTCTCTCTTCCTCGGAGGAACCCGGCGGTTTCGTCCGCGTCGCGAGTCCCTATGTCGCCGTCGTGCCCGACCTCCATGCCCGATCCAGCCTGCTTGCCGATCTCCTCCGCTCTTTTTCGCCCGTCGATTCCAGGACTCGCCTCGTCGATCTGATACTGGATGGCAGGCTCACCCTCGTCTGCCTGGGCGACATCCTCCACAGCGAAGGCCGCCTGGGCGCGGAAAGGTGGGGCGGAGCGGCCAAAAGCCTTGAATCGGGCCAGGGGTTGGGCGGAATTCTGAGCCCCGAGATGGATGAGGAAATGGCCGCTTCCCTCGGCGCTCTCTGTCTTGTCATGATGCTGAAAGCGCGTTTCGGCGGAAATTTTCACTGCCTCAAGGGAAATCACGACAATATAGGCAATTCGGGCACGAATGGCGATTTTCCTTTCTTCAAGTACGCTCTCGAGGGAGCCATGGGCGCCGAGTGGTTCCGGCTGCGTTACGGCGAAGCCTTGATGAAGACGATAAGGCGCTACGAGCTCCTCCTCCCCCTCGTCGCCGTCGGGAATTGGTTCTGCGCAAGCCACGCCGAACCGGCTTTCCCGCTCCGCGAAGCCGACTTGCTGGACTATCGGGCGCGGGCCGATGTCGTCAAGGCGCTCATCTGGACAGGGAACGGCCAGGCCGAGGAAAACGCGGTGAACGAGAGTCTAAAGGTTCTGCTCGGGATCTCGATTGAAGATCGTCGAAGTCTCTGGATTTCCGGCCATCGTCCGGTTCAGGGGGCTTATGCCCTGCGGGCCGGAGGACGCCTCGTTCAGATCCATAACGTCGAACGCAGGCAAATCGCCTGGATCGAGAATGGCGCGGAGGGCGTTTCATCGGGATTTTCTCTGTATGAAATCGCGGACGGGGGAGGGGGAATGACGTTAGCTGATAGGGTTCATCCCTTCCATCTTGACCATTCAGCCTCCCGGCACTAGTATTTTTTAACCATGGCATCGAGAAAAAAGAAATCTTCCCGCGGTTCGAATATCGGCTGCCTCATACTTTTGGCGGGAATTATCATACTTGTCGTCATCTTCGCGGTGAAATTCCCCGATATCAAGGCGACGCTCGATAGCACCAATTTCCTTAACCTCGTAAAGCAGAGGGTGACCACGACGACGCCTCCGGCGAAGGATCGGGAAACCGAGGCTCCAGCGCCTGCTTCGACGCTAGGCCCCATCGCCGTGCCAAATGTCCCTGTCACAAGCATCGCTGTTACCAGCGTTCCCGTCACTAGTGTCCCTGTTACTGACACCCCTGTCACCAAAACGGAAAAACCATCTCCTTCCACCGCAAGTACGGTTCCCGAGAGCCAGATTCGCCAAGCCAGGCTTTTCTTCGTTAAAATCGAAGACGATGGCGTGATTTCACGTCATGAAGTCAAGCGGAGCATTCCCGCGAGCGATTCGCCCCTTACCGACGCGATCAACGCCCTCATTTCGGGACCAAGCGAGGGGGAGATACGGAGCGGTCTGGTTTCCCTGATCCCTCGTGGCACGAAACTTCTAGGCATAACGCTTCGAGGCAGCACGGCCATCATCGATCTGAGCGAGCCATTCATGTACAATCATTATGGTGTCGAGGGCTTTTCAGCCCAGTTGAGGCAGATCGTCTATACGGCCACCTCCTTTCCTTCGGTTCAGGATGTTCAGATTCTCGTGGAGGGAAAACTGAAGGAGTATCTCGGCGGGGAAGGCGTTTATATCGGGAAGCCGCTTTCGCGGAACAGTTTCTAATGTTATAATTTTTTCACCGCACATATATCCCTCATGAGGAGGCTATTACGAACACGACAGCATTGCACGGCTGGCATCTGGGGCACGGAGCCAAGATGGCGCCTTTCGCCGGCTACGATATGCCTATTTCCTACGCCACGGGAGCGATCGAGGAACATGCCATAACGAGGCGTTCCGTCGGCCTCTTCGATATCGATCATATGGGCCAATTCGAGGTTTCGGGCCCCGGCGCCGACGCTTTCGTCTCGGGTCTCGTCAGCGCGAAGATCCTGGATATGGTTCCCCCCATGGCGCGCTATTCCCTCCTTCTCGACGAGAAGGGCTTGGTGCTCGACGATCTTTTCATCTATCGCATGCCCGATTCATGGTGGATCGTCGTCAACGCGTCCAACCGCGAGACCGATCTGGCCTGGTTCACCTCCCATGCCGACAGGAGCGTCAAGATCGTCGACAGGTCGGATGATACCTACATGATAGCGGTTCAGGGACCCAAAGCCATCGAGCTTCTCGATGCCGTCGGCACCCCGGCCGTTTCCGCCCTCGAGCGATTTACCTGGGGCAACATCGATATCGCCGGCGTGCCGGTGCTTTTCGGCAGGACGGGCTACACGGGCGAGGATGGCGGCGAGCTTTTCTTCCCCGCGGCCAAGGCCGAGTTTCTATGGAATTTCCTCATTGAGAAAGGCGAGGCGCTCGGGATCGAAACCAAACCGATAGGGCTCGCGGCGAGGGACAGTCTGCGCTTCGAGGCGGGAATGCCGCTCCATGGGCACGAGATCAGCCCCGCCATCAACCCTCTCGAGGCGGGCTTCAAGTGGGCCTGCGATTTCGACAAGGAATTCGTCGGCAAGGCCGCTCTGTCCGAGATCGCCGAGAAGGGGCTCGCGAGAAGGCTCGTAGGCCTGGACGTCACGGGCGGCGTGCCGCGCGAAGGCTACGAGGTGGCCGACGCTTCGGGCAAGATCGTCGGGCATTGCGTCGCCGGCATGTTCTGCCCCACGGTCAAGAAATACGCGGCCAACGCCTTCGTGGAGCCTGGGTTCAACAAGGTGGGCACGGCGCTCAAGGTCATCATCCGCGGCCAGCCCAAGGACGCGGTCGTCGTGAAGCGCCCTCTCTATATTCCCGCATACCGAAGATAAGCGAAGAAGATAAAGGAGTAGAACCATGAGTATCGATACGAAAGCGAAGTACGCCGAATCCCATGAATTCGCGAGGCTCGAAAGCGGCCTTGTTGTCGTCGGCATTTCCGATCATGCCCAGGCCGAACTCGGCGACATCGTATTCATCGAATTGCCCGCCGTCGGGAAAACCATCGCCAAGGGTCAGACTTTCGGGACCGTCGAATCCGTGAAGGCGGCCAGCGATCTCTACATGCCGGTTTCAGGCACGATCGCCGCCGTCAACGAGGCCCTCCAGGCTGATCCCGCCCTCATAAATAAAGAGCCCTATGCCGCGGGATGGATGCTCAAGATCCAACCGTCCAATATCGCCGAACTGGACGCGCTGATGAGCGCGCAGGACTATGCGAAAGCCATAGGGGAGGCGTGAGTCCGTGCCGTTTATTCCCAATTCCGAGGTTGAACGCAAGGCCATGCTGGAGGTGATCGGGAAGGGGAGCGTGGAAGAGCTCTTTTCCGACATTCCGGCGAGCCGGCGCTTTCCTCCGCTAAAATTGCCCGACGGAATTTCGGAGCTCGAGGTTCTCAAGGAAATCGAGGCTTTGTCGGCCAAGAATCTGGGAGCCGGACAGGCTGCCTGGTTTCTGGGAGCGGGGGCCTACAATCATTTCATTCCTTCCATCGTGCCAGCCCTCGCTTCGAGAGGCGAATTCCTCACCGCCTACACTCCCTACCAGCCCGAAGTGTCCCAGGGGACGCTGCAGGCGATCTTCGAATACCAGAGCATGGCCGCCGAACTCCTGGGAATGGCCGTCGTCAACGCCTCTCACTACGATGGCGCCACGGCTCTGGCCGAAGCCATCCTCATGGCGTGGAAAATCGACGAGGCGCGGAAGCGGATTCTTCTCCCCGCCGACATTCATCCTGAGTACAAGGATGTGGTGAAAACCTATTTCTCATCCTTCGATGTGGAAATCGTGGAGTACAAGGGCGCTCCGGAGACGGCTCCCGTGGACGGCCTGACGGCTTGTCTCGTGGCCGCCTATCCGAGCTTTTCCGGGGAGATTTATCCCCTCGAGGCGGGCGCGAAAAAGGCTCATGATTCCGGCGCGCTCTTCATCGTGCAGGCCGACCCGATCATGTGCGCGATCCTGAAGAGCCCGGGAGCCCAGGGGGCCGACATCGTCGTCGCCGAAGGCCAATGCCTCGGCAATTCCATGAATTTCGGCGGCCCCTACCTCGGCATGATGGGGACGACGGTGAAGTTCATGCGCAAGATGCCTGGACGCATCGTGGGCGAAGCCAAGGACCACGACGGAAGGCGGGGTTTCGTGCTCACGCTGACCGCGCGCGAGCAGCATATCCGGCGCGAAAAAGCCGTATCCAACATCTGCTCGAATCAGGGTCTCGTCATGCTCCAGGCCTGCATCTACATGGCCGCCATGGGGTCCAAGGGAATGGAGATGGTCGCATCGCTCTGCAACGACAAGGCTCACTACGCCGCTTCCAAGATCGCGGAAATTCCGGGGTTCAAGGTGGTCACGAAGAGCTTCTTCAAGGAGTTCCTCGTTTCGACGCCCAAACCCGCGGCCGACATCTATGCGGCGCTCGTAAAGAAACATATCGTGCCCGGCCTGCCTCTCTCCCGCTACGACGCCTCGCGGACCAAGGAGTTGCTCGTCTGCGTGACTGAAATGAACACCAAGGCGGACATCGACAGACTTGCCGCCGCCCTCAAGGAGGTTTCGGCATGAATCTCATTCAGGAACCTCTGGTCTTCGAACTCACGAGTCCCGGTCTCATCGGTTGTTCTCTTCCCGATTCCGATGTGCCGAAAGCTTCCTTGCCTGCTGGCCTTGTCCGCGAATCCCTTGCCTTGCCCGAACTGGACGAGCTGACGGTGGTGCGGCATTTCACGAAGCTTTCCCAGAAGAATTATTCCATCGATACGCATTTCTATCCTCTGGGTTCCTGCACGATGAAGTATAACCCCAGAGCCAACGAGACGGCCGCCGCGATGGCGGGATGGCGTAACGCGCATCCTCTCGCCGGCGACGCTCAGTCCCAGGGCGCGATCGAACTCATCTACAAGCTCCAGGCCAGCCTCGCCGAAATAGGCGGTTTCGCGGCGGTATCCCTGCAGCCAGCGGCCGGCGCCCATGGCGAGCTTTCCGGCGTCCTCATGATAAGGGATTACCTGAGGGCCAAGGGACAAACACAACGCACCAAGATGCTCATCCCCGATTCCGCTCATGGCACCAACCCGGCTTCCTGCACGATGGCCGGCTTCGTCACCCAGACCATTCCTTCGGGGCGCGACGGCAACATCGATCTCAAGGCCCTCAAGGCTGCCCTGGACGATTCGGTGGCCGGCATCATGATCACCAACCCCAATACCCTCGGGCTGTTCGAGAGGAACATCACGAAGATAGCGAAGATGGTCCATGAGGCTGGCGGCCTGGTGTACGGCGACGGCGCGAACATGAACGCGCTGACGGGCGTCTTCAAGCCCGGCAAGAGCGGCATCGACGTCATGCACTTCAACCTGCATAAAACCTTCTCCACCCCCCACGGCGGCGGAGGGCCAGGCGCGGGCATGGTCGGCGCCGTCAAGGAACTAGTGCCCTATCTTCCCGGTCCGGTCGCGATCCGGAAGGGCGGCAAATACGCGCTCTCAATGCCCGAGTTCAGCATCGGCAAGGTAAAGGCTTTCTACGGAAACTTCGGAGTGCTTGTTCGCGCCTATACCTATGTCAGGATGCAGGGGGCTAACGGCATGAGGCGGATCGCGGAAAATTCTGTCCTCAACGCCAATTACCTGAGGGCTCGCCTGGAAAAAGCGTACAAGCTCAAGTATACGCGCACGTGCATGCACGAATTCGTCGCGATGGGCGATATCGCGCCGGGCATCCATACCTTGGATATAGCCAAGCGCCTCATAGACTACGGATTCCATCCGCCCACAATCTACTTCCCCCTGATCGTGCCCGAGGCCCTCATGATCGAGCCGACGGAAACGGAGAGCAAGCGCAATCTCGATGCCTTCGCCGACGCGATGCTCGCCATCGCCGAAGAGGCCAGGACTAATCCCGAACTCCTCCATCAAGCGCCCTCGACGACGCCTGTCGGGCGAATGGACGAGGTAGCCGCGGCCCGCTCCCCCGTGCTCTGCTATAGAGGCTGAATCGCGGCGCAAGCCGTCCTAGCCCTTATCCTGCTCATTTAGAGCGGCCGGAACCTTGCGATTCCGGCCGCTTTTGCTTTAGAATACAATTACTATGTGATGAAGTGTTTTGTTTTCAAAAAGTCCGGGAGGATCTCGTGCCGCTGATATCAATGCTATTGTCATGCGCCTTTGCCTCGTCGATGGTACCGGCGATACTATATTTTGCGCACAAGCAAGGACTCTACGATACGGTAAACGAGAGGAAGATCCATAATGGGAACATCCCCAGGCTGGGCGGCGTAGGGATAGCCTCGGCTTTTTTTGCCACGATGCTGGCGCTGATGCTGCTGCAGGGACCTCTGATCGATAATTTTCAGGTACAGTATAAAATCTGGCCGATCGTGCTCGCCGGAACCGCGATATTTTTCCTCGGCCTCATCGACGATCTCGTCGATTTGCGGGCGAGGCTGAAATTCTTCGTTCAGGTGACGGCCGCCATCTTCCTCATACTATTCGGCTTCCGTTTCAAGGTTATGATCGTGCCCTGGGGCAATGGCTTCATAAATCTGGGATTATTCTCCTATCCCATAACGCTGCTTTGGATCATCGGTATAACGAACGCCATGAACCTGATCGACGGTCTCGATGGTCTCGCCGGGGGCATCTGCTTTATCGCTTCGGTGACTTTCGGCATTTCTTTCTGGATTCAGGGAGCTCTTCTTTCAGCCGAGATTTGCCTGGCGATAGCGGGAGCGACTGCCGGCTTTCTCGTTTTCAACTTTCCCCCCGCCAAGATTTTCATGGGCGATTCGGGCAGTCTCTTTCTGGGTTTTTGTCTGGCCGTATTGCCGCTTCTCGGCAATGGGGGGAGTAAAAACGCGGAAGTTGGGCTCATTTCGGCGGCGACAACGCTGGGCATACCGATTTTCGACACCCTGTCGGCCATGTACAGGCGCAAGAAAGCTCACGTATCCTTCTTTACCGCGGACAAGGGGCATCTCCATCACATCCTTCTCAGAAAGGTCAAATCCACGGGCTGGGTCCTGCTCATCATCTACAGCATCAATATACTTCTCGCCGTCGCGGCCCTCAGCCCCCTCTATATGAACAGAACCGCCGGTTTTGTCACGAGAATTTCAGCCATCGCGATCCTCGTGATGTTCTTCGTCTTCATCAACCGGAAAACCTCAGTCAGGGAAAGCTGAAATCGCCCTGATCAGTTATTGGGCTTGATGTCCCCCGATTTCGAATACAGGAACCTCTTGATTTTCTGCGTGGGCGTCTTTTCGAAAGGTCCGTCGTGCAGCTTTATCGTGCGTATCTTGGAAAAGGAGGTGAGCTTCGCGTTGGTCTCTTTTCGTATGGTTTCCAGAAGTTTCCCAGCGGTTTTCTCGGCGTCGCCCCAGGCCTGACCGATGGATTTGGCCACCGATTTTTCGGCTTGGGCCAGGGCGTTTCCCATCCGGGAAGAAATGTCCCCGGCCGCGTCCAGTCCGTCCTGTATTCTGGCTTCAAGGTTCTCAAGCACTTCGCTTTTCAGATAGACGAAGGCCGTAAGGCCGGACTCGCCTTCTATGACGAGAGATTCAGCCACATAGGGCGACTGATTCAGCACAGCCTCGATTTCCTCGGGATAGATATTCTCGCCCGAGGCGCCGAGGATCATGGTCTTGATCCGTCCGCGCACGAATACCCTTTTCTTTTCGTCGATGAATCCCAAGTCGCCTGTCTTGAACCAGCCATCCTCGGTGAAGGTTTCCTTCGTGCGTTCCGGATCCTTGTAATACCCTTTGAAAATATTATCGCCCTTGGCTTGTATCTCGCCTTCTCCCGTGTTCGGGTTGGGGTTGGCTATCCTGATGGTGACGCCATCGAGGGCCGGGCCGGTCGAACGGAGAAAGGTTTTACTGGGAGGAGCTCCGGCGAGAAGCGGGGCGCACTCGGTCAGGCCGTAGCCGATGGCGTAGTGGAAATTCGCCTTCTTGAGGAATTCTTCTACATCGCTGGCGAGCGGCGCTCCCCCGACGCCGAAAAATCGTATTCGGCCGCCGAAGGTTTTCTTGAGCTTGATGCCGGCAAACTTGATGAGAATCGGCTTGATCATCGGGTTGGCGTATAGTTTCATGGCTTCGAGGGTGGGCTTGATATTCGATCGATAGACCTTTTCGATGACGAGAGGAACCGAGAGCATGATGGTCGGCCTGATCAGCTTCAGGGCCGGAAGCAGGACCGTGGGCGAAGGAGGTCTGTCCAGATAGAATATCTGCGAACCCGAGAGCAGCGGGATGATGAAGCCAATGGTGAATTCGTAGGTATGGGCGAGGGGAAGAATGGAGAGCAACTTATCGGTTCTGTGGAGAATGATGATGGAGCGGCATCCTAAGGCGTTGGATAGGATGTTCCGGTGGCTGAGCATGACGCCTTTCGACAGACCCGTCGTTCCCGAAGTATAGACGATCATAGCTATATCATCGGGCCGCGGCGAGGCGGTGACGAACGCCGGATCGACGGAAGGCCGATCGGCGGCGGGAGCGGGTTCGAGGGACGCCTCGCCGGCCGTCTCGGAGGCTAGGCTCCGTCGGGCTCCGTCCTTGATGTCGAGGAGGAGAATGGAAAGCCCCAGGGACTGCGTTTTCTGAACGAGCTTGTCCGAACATATGATGGCTCTGGCTTCCGAATGGACGACGATGTTCCTGATCTGCTCGGCGGTAAAATCCGTGAGGATGGGGACGACGATGGCGCCCGCGCGGAGAATGCCAAAATAGGCGACGCCCCAGTAAGGGGAGCTTTCGGCGAGCAGGGCAACTTTATCGCCTGCGCCGACGCCATGGGAGGCGAGGACAGCGGCCATGGTCGCCGAGCGCTTTTCCACCTCTTCGTACGTTAGCCGCATTCCTCCTACCATGGAGAGGGCGGGCAGGGATGCGTAATGTTTTCCGCTTTTTTTTACCATTTCGACGAGCGTGAAGTTTTCCAGTTTGTACATTCGCTTTCTCCTGAAAGCATAAAGATACAGCAACTGGAGCACTCTGCGCCAGTGACCGCGCAGGCGCGAAACGCCCCAGTCCCCACGCTCGCCTGTTCCTAGTCGGCCCCGAATACTGAAACGACGCCTGAAGTTCCTCCCGACAGCAGGAATGCGCCCCTCGCGAAACAGAGCATGTCGCTCATCTGGGTGCCGGCGGGAACCCCAGGCGCGGAGTTGAGCGGATAGCCGTTCAGGAAGGTTCCATCGCCGCCGATCTCGAAGAGTTCGATAGTGGCCCCACCCGCGGCGGCCACGATTTCCGCGGTTTCACCCGATTGGGTTCCCGCGGCGATGAAACAGCTTCCTTCCGCTGCGGCGGGAAGGATGAAGAAAGCCTCCGGAGCGTAGGGAGAAAGGGAATCGGCCCGGCTGTAGCGGATGATCTTTTCCTCGTCGCAGAGAACGTAGAATGCGTCCCCTCGGCTGGATATCGCGAGCGCGCCGGGATGGTAGGGATCGGTTCCGCCCGAGGCGCCCTGGATAGTCATTTCCGCATTGAGGGAACCCTCGTTTGATAGAATATAAATCCTGGATGCGTCCTTAGCCGTGACGATAATGCTTCCGGAACTCGTGACCGCCATATCCTGGAGCGAAAGGGTCTCGCCTCCCGACGTGAGTTGAGTGCTCCATGCGGGACTTATCCCTGTCACGTTGATATTGAAGGCATAAATTTTCTTGGTCGAATTGGCCGCGGCGTAGAGCTTGCCGCTATCCGGGGAAAAGCAGAGTGCCTTTAGGTCCCCCTCGGCCGTCGCCGTAAAGGCGGCGAGAAGGGTCCCGCTCGAGTCGAGAGAGCAGAGGTGTATCCAGTTGGACTGCGACGACGCGGAAGCGATGAATCGCCCATCGTTGGATATAGCGAGCCTATCGGCGGTCTTGACCACATTGGCGACTCTGATTTTTTCCCGCCATAGCCTGACCCAGGAGGCGTCGATGGAGAGGGCCTTTCCAGCCCCGACCACGGCCGGGTCCAGCTCGGCCCCGTAGCCCGCGGCGAAGGCGTGGAGCGCTCCTTCGCCATCTAAGCCCGATACAGCGACGAGCCCAGAGGGGCTGGCCGCGATCGCCTTCGCGGCATACATGCTCCCGGAACCGCCGTTGTTGGTCGCCGTGTTTTGGTGGAGCGAGGGAGAGAGGGCCGCGGCATAGTCGTAGCTGGCACGCCATCCGAAGGTTCCGGAATCGTCTCCTTCGCCGGCGCCGAGAGTCACGCTGGCAGATCCGGCGCGGAAGGTGGACAGTGATTCTTCCACGATATCGGCGCGCACGAGGGAAAGGGGAGAAAGCGGGATGCTCTGGGGAAAGGCGAATGTCCCTTCCGGAAGGATGCCCCTGTTTCCCGTAAGCCGAACCGCTTCTCCTGCTTCTTCGCCATTCGCGTACCATTTCCTCGCGATCTCGTCGCCGGCCTCCGGCACATGAAGCGGAATGGCCAGCGGCATGTAGCCATGGGTTTGGGAGAATGTATGTTCCACGGATAATAGGGGCGGAGTGAGGGACGATGAAGGATACAGCGTGGCGGTGAGGTCGGCGACCGGCATGCCCATCTCTATGAGGCAGGTCCCCTCGCTCAGGAAGCCCGACATGACCATCACCGTATCGACGCAGCCGCCCGATACGACTCCATCCGAGGCGAGCAGCTTCAAACTGATGGAATAATGGCCTGACTGCAGCGCTTCGAATGAGAGGCTCGTCTGTTCAGACGGGATGTCGATAGCCAAGGTCGTCGGCTCTGAGGGGGCCGGGTGTCCAGGCAGGCCTTTATACGCGAGATTGCCGGTTATTCGCCCTCCCGCGGGTACTGCGATATTGCTGGTTATGGCGATCGATAGATTGCCGGTGCCCTCGAGCGGATAAAGTACGATATTGGCGGCGGTAGTCCTGCCTGGCTGGAGCAGGCAGGTCAGCGTTCCGGCGGCCACCTCCTTGTTCGCGGCTGAAAACGCCTTCACGTCGATCTCCCAGTCTCCCGGAACCAGCTTGGTTTCTATGTTCATATCGCCGCTTTCGAGGGAAACGACGCTTCCTCCAGGGCCAGTGCCCGTGATGACGAATCTCGCGGGACCCCAGTCTTCCGATGGGATTATGGACTTAACACCTCCGCTCTTCGCCTGAAAGATGGATTTGGACCCGATCCAGCCTGAGTCGAATCGGAGCTTGACGGCCAGGGTCCCCAGCCTGTTGTTCTGAAGCCCCGTACAGGCGCAGGCGAGGGTTAAAATCGGCAGTAACATGAATGGCCATGATATTGTTCTCTTCATAGCTACCTCCAAACGGAAAGCGCGCGGACATCGGCCGCGCGATTCAGCATTGCAGGTTGCCGTCAGTATTTGTATAATCGAATTGTTCCTGCCGCATTCCGATGTAGTGTTTCCATCCATGGCGAACGTCGGCCCCGTGCAGTTCAATATTTCTGGAGGACCTGCGGTGAAGATTCTGATGATCTCGAGCGAGGCTGTTCCTTTTGCCAAATCGGGCGGTCTGGGCGACGCGGTGAGCGCGCTGGCCATAGCCCTCTCCAGGCTTGGCCATGACGTGCGCGTCATCATGCCCCGATACTATTTCATCCCTACGGACAACCTGGCCGTCCTCGACGAACCTATGGCCGTTCCCGCGGGAAACGGCGAATACTGGACCCGCGTCTATTCCTCCACGCTGCCTTCCTCGAATGTGCCCGTCTATTTTCTGGATTATGAAGATTTTTTTGGACGAACCGGCGTCTACGGTCAGTCCAGCCAAAGCGAATATTCCGACAATCCGGAACGTTTCGGCCTTCTGTCCAGATCGGCTTTTCAGCTTTGCAGGAAACTGGGATGGACGCCCGATATCATGCATGCCCATGACTGGCCGACCTCCCTCGTCCCCGTCTACCTCTCGACGCTGGAGAAGGAAAAGGGCTTTGCCAATACGGCCAGCGTCTTGACGATACATAATCTTGGCTATCAAGGTGTCTACGCCAAGGAGCATTTTCCCTTCTTCGGCCTCGACTGGATGCATTTTCACGCGTCGGGATTCGAGTTCCACGACGCGGTCAATCTTTTAAAGGCCGGCATCACGGCAGCCGATTGCCTGACCACAGTCTCGCCTACCTACGCGAGGGAGATACAGACGCCGGCCTATGGATTCGGTCTCGACGGCCTTCTGCGCCACAGGAGCCGCGACCTTGTCGGCATCCTGAACGGGGTGGATAAAGATATCTGGAATCCCGAAACCGATACGCTGATACCCGCGCGATACTCCGTGGTCGATCTGGAGGGCAAGGCGGCATGCAAACGCGCCCTCCAGGAGAAATTCGGACTGGCCGTCGACGATAAAATCCCTCTCCTGGGGATGGTCGCCAGGCTTACCGAACAGAAAGGCATAGGGGAAATGTTCGGCAGAGGGTATGGGGCGATACAGAATGTTCTCTCGACCATGAATGTCCAGATGGCCATTGTCGGTTCGGGGGACGCCTGGTGCGAGGAAGAGCTGAAATCTCTTTCGGCGCGCTTCCCTAATTTCAAGGCGAAAATCGGCTACGACGAAGGGCTTGCCCACCTCATCGAGGCGGGTTCCGATTTCTATCTGATGCCGAGCCGCTACGAGCCTTGCGGCCTGAACCAGATGTACTCGCTCCGTTATGGAACCCTTCCCATAGTGCACCGTACCGGCGGCCTCGCCGATACCGTGGAAAATTACGCCCAGGATACGGGCGACGGCACGGGCTTCATGTTCGACGACCTGACGCCGCGCGCCCTTTTCAATACGATAGGCTGGGCGGTCTGGGCTTGGTACAACCGCCGGGAGCATATAGAGATCATGCGCATGAAGGCCATGACGCGGGAGTTTTCCTGGGAAAAGTCCGCCAGCGAGTATACCGCTCTATACGGCAGGGCCATGGCGATGCGAAGATCCAAGTTCCTGTAAGGGACATTCCGGAATTCTCAATCTTTGTCGACGCAAAAAGGTGGAATGAGTGGCTAAGGAAAAAAACGAGAAAGTATACGATTACGATAGGGAACTCGTCAGGGGAAAATTGCTCGGGGGCTTCAGGGCGACGGGACGCGAATCCACGGTGGCCGATCTCGCCGGGCTTACGGGGTTGCCGTTGCACCAGATAGAGGCTGAACTCCCCGCCGTGGCCGACGAATTCGGCGCCAGGCTCAGGGTCACGGAGAAGGGCGATATCCTCTACTCCTTTCCTAATGGAATGAAAAGCCGCTACAGAGGTTTCGGCCCGTCGCTGAAGCGTTTCCTTCGCCTGGCAAAAAAGGGCGCGGTTGAAGTCGCGAAGGCCGTATTCAAGGTCTGGATAATGGTCATGCTTGTCGGCTATTTCATCCTTTTCATAGCCTTGGCGCTTTTCGCCATGGTGGCATCGGTGGCGGTGCAGCAGGGCGGAGGAAACCGCGACAGCCGCAGCAGCAGCAGGAGAGGCGGCGGTCTTGGGGGACTATGGCTCACCACGAGTCTCTTCGACAGCTTTATCCGCATCTGGTTCTATTCCGAACTGTTCAAGAGCCCGGAGACGCGCAACAGGCAGTTCATGGAAAGACGCGAACGCAGGCCTCTGCCTAAGGCTATTTTTTCGCACGTCTTCGGCGACGGCGATCCCAACGCCAAATGGCCTGAAGTGGAAAAGAAAGCCATCGTGGCATTTCTCCAGACACATAAGGGCGTCATCACGATGGCTGAATTCATGGCCATTACCGGCATGGATCCCGCCGACGCCGAACTCGCCATCAATAGATACCTCCTCGAGTTCGAGGGCAATCCCGAAGTATCCGAATCTGGCGTCCTGTATTTCAATTTTCCGAAGCTCCTGGCGCGCGTCGGCACGACGCCCGAAATCATGGGCTCGACGGTTGCCCTCAAACGGCTCAACAAATTCTCCTCCAACGCACCCAAGGTGGACAGAACCTTCAGGCTCATCAATATCTTCAACCTGGCCTTCGGCGGCTATTTCCTTTATAACGCGATCACGATCGGCACCGCCATCTATGTGAATACTCCCCAGGGATATGCCCTGCGGGGCGGTTTTCCCATTGTCTATTCCGCGGCGGGTTACCTTTTCCAGCTTCTGGGTTCGACTAATCCCATACCGGGGCTTTTTTGGGGCCTCGGCATAGTTCCTCTGATTTTTTCGGGAATGTTCTTCGGCATCCCCGTGATTCGCTCTATCAAGCAGAAGGCCGAAGACGAGAAGATCAAGTTCGAAAATCTGAGGCGCGTCGTGTACAGGAACATCCTGTCGGCGCGTGATATCTTCAAGCCGGAAAGCGTCACCCCTCCCTTGGACGAAGCCAGACCCTCCGATGTTCGCGCGGCCGAGAAAATCGCGAAGCGGCTGGCGGTCTGGTCGGGCGCCGAACCATCGGACGGCGGCTATGAATACCGGGAGATAGCGCGAACTCAGTCTGAGGTCGAAAAGCTCCGGGCGAGCATCGACACCTCCATCTTCGCCCCGGGGAAGGCGATTTTCGATACCGAAGCCAAAGCCTAAGCTTCGATCGGCTCTCAAGGAACGCGACATGAACGAAAAAATAGCCGCAAAAACGGTGGGACTGTCGGGCGCTGGCATGGCTCTCGCCCTGGTGTCGGCCATAGGTTTTTCCACCCTCGGCATCTTCGCCACCAACCTCTACGGATACGGCTTTTCGGTGCCGCAGACGCTCGCGTGGCGCTTCACCGTCGCTTCCGCGTTTCTATGGTGCTTTCTCGGAGTACGGAGATGGGTGAGTTCGAATAAGAGTGCCGGGGAATCCTTCCATGATGATCAGGGCATCGGGGCTGAGGGGGAAAAATCCAGGGCCTTCCGCAATCTGCTTCTTCTGGCGCTCTTCGGCTTCACGCCGCAGGCCGGCCTCTATTTCCTGACGGTCAAGCTGCTCGCCCCCGGCATAACAAGCCTCCTTCTCTACCTTTACCCCGCCTTCGTGCTTCTTCTCTCGGCTTTTTTCCTCAAAAGAAAGCCGACGACGGGGCAGCTGATCGCCCTGACCATAAGCTTTCTCGGCTGCGTCGTGACATTTTTCGAACCCGGCGAGTATCCCATGGCCGGCCTGCTCCTGGGCGTCCTGGTGGCCATAAGCTATGGCGTCTATCTCGTCAGCGGCGAGAAGATCCTCGCGGGTTTCGATCCCTTCTTTTCGACGGCTGTCATCATGACGACAGCCGGGATATTCTACTGGGCTTTGCTTTTTGTCGCCGGACTCCCCGTCAAGGTTCCCGGCAGCGCTATGGAGTGGGTCTTCATCGCGTGCATAGCCCTCGTGGCCACGGTCCTTCCCATCACCTCCCTGTTTTCCTCCATGAAAAGAATAGGCGCGACCAACGCGTCGCTCATCAGCACGGTGGAACCGGTGATGACCGTGCTGCTTTCGGCGCTGATTCTCGGGGAGCAACTGACGGCGAACAGAATATGGGGCGGGCTGTTTATAATCGGGGGCGTCGTGACGCTTCGCCTGTTCTCTCTCAGGCGAGGCTGACTCCCTATGGCCGGATAGACTTCAGCGGCGATACTTCTCCCGCTTCGAATTCTCCCGGAACCAGCGAAGGCTGATCGTAGTCGGGCGAGATCAGGATGTTCTTTTTCAGGCAGGCGGCGAAGACTTCGCCATGTGCTTCCCTTGGATAGGCTGGGTAGAGCCAAGGACCCGAGCGGAGAAAGAGCCCGGCGATGAAGGGATCGATGGCCGCCCATTTCTTTTCCCCGAAATCCTTGGCGAAGGCCGTGAAATCCGAGAGCGCTCTGGCCGCCGCCGCGAGCCTGATCGTCGGGATGGGGGCTGCGGATGCTTGATCTCCCCAATCTTCGCTTTCTTCTTTTTCGAGGATGACGCCCAGACTCCACGCGGGAGCGAGGGGCAGGATAGCCATCGCCAACCCTCCACCGAAAGCGCGGGTAGCGGGATCTTTCGCGAGGTCGGTTCTGTATGCCGAAAAGGGCGCTTCCACGAAAACGCTTTCGGCGAAAAACCGCAAGGCATCGGGGAATGAATCGCCGGCGCGTAGTCTTCGCGCGAAATCGGCGTCCTTATCGGCGAGCGCCAGGAGCGCCTCGGCCTCGGACGCGAAGAAACGGACCCGGGCATATCCGGGCAGCCAGGCGAGAATTTCTTTTTCCAGGCGCCGCTTCCAGAACGTGGGAAGGGATGAATCGAGGCCTCTGTCTATGCATTCCTTCTCCAGCCTGCCCGACGCGCCGCTGCGCCTGCCCGTCACTGATCTTCCGCCGTCGAGGTACATGTCCAGGATCCTGGAATTATCGGCGCCGTAAAGTCTCCATCCGCGCGCCCTTCGCACTACCGGAAAGGTTTCGAGGAGATCGAGGGCCTCGCGGGAAAGCTGCTGCATCATTCCTTTATCCTCTCGAGTTTTCTCGTGTATTTGGGGAAGAACTGCGCGATTTTACCCGATTCGAACTGCACGATGACGAGGGAACCTGAACTCTCGGTCATGCTCACCTTGATGATGGCGCCTTGCCCGTACTCGTCGTGATAGACAGATTGTCCTTGTTTCCACTCCGAACCGGCCGAAGCGGCATCCTGCGTTCCCTTCCTGGGGCTTTGCCCGCCGTACGATCCCGCCATGGGATTGGTTCCCGATCGGACCGCCGCGTGGGAACCTGTCCCTGGCGATCCGGAGGATGGCTGGGAATGCGGGAAGTGAGCAGTCATGGGGCGCGAAGCGCTCGCTCCGCTCTTCCAGAACTCGTACATCTTCGGATCCATTTCGGTCAGGAAGCGCGAGGGGGAAGTCTCGAAGAGCCTGCCTCTCATGCGGCGCCAGCGGCAGGCGGAAAGATAGAGACTGTTCTTGGCCCGCGTGAGGGCGACATAGAACAGGCGTCTCTGCTCCTCCAGATCGTCGCCTTCCTCGTCGTCGCGGGGGAAGAGTCCCTGCTCCAGTCCGGTCACGATGACGATCGGGAATTCGAGTCCCTTCGTATTGTGCATGGTGATGAGGGTCACCGCTTCCTTCGTCTCGGACTGGTCGCCCGCCTGAAAACCCCTGTCCAGCTCTATCGTCTCGAGAAATTCTGCCAGGCCCTCTCTCACCAGGGGATAAATCGAGGAAGCGTTGACGAGTTCTTCCATGTTGGCGAGTTTCTGGGTGCCCGCGATCTCGTCCTGGTCCTTGTGGTAGCCGGCCAGGCCGCTCTCCTTGATGAGGGCTTCGAGGAGGAGACCTAAGGACGAAGACCCGGAATCGGGATTGGCCCTGCCCCCATCCGAGAGAGAGTAGGGTCCGTCGCTTATGTCCGCGTCGCCGGCCTGGGGCGGGCGCGGTTGGACTGTCCCGCGGTCTCCCAGCAAGCTCCCCGCGTGATCCATGATGGCGAGGAACTGGTCCAGGCCCGTTTTTCCCTTGCCGCGCATGGACTCCCTGCAGTCCCTGCAGGAATCGAGCACCGAGGCGCCGCGGCGCATGGCGTTGTCCAGGATGGCATCGACGCTGGTGTCGCCCAGGCCCCTCGCGGGCTTGTTGACCACTCTCCTGAAGGCGATCTCATCGCGCGGATTGAGGATCAGCGAGAGGTAGGCGAGCACGTCCTTCACTTCCTCTCGATCGTAGAAGCGCAGGGCGCCGACGAGCTGGTAGGATATTCCCTTGCGCGGGAAATCTTTCTCGAAGGCGAGAGATTGGGCATTCGTCCGGTAGAGGATCGCGATGTCCGAAAGCCTGCCGCCCTTCTTCTGATGGTCCCTGACTATCCTCGCGCAGAATTCCACTTCCTGGTCCTGGTCGTCGAGGAGGGCGAGCTGGGGCTTGGCGCCGCCTGGCTTGGTGGCCCGCAGCGTCTTTCCAAGCCTCCCGGAATTATGCGAGACCACGTTGCCCGCTATATCGAGAATGGTCTGGTAGGAACGGTAATTGCGCTCCAGCTTTATCGTCTTCGTGCCCGGGAATATTTTGGAGAAACCGAGGATATTCTTGATTTCTGCGCCCCGGAACTTGTAGATCGACTGATCGTCGTCGCCCACCACGCAGATGTACGTGTCCGGACCGACGAGGCCCTGGAGAAGGAGGAACTGCGCCGTGTTGGCGTCCTGGTACTCGTCGACGAGTATCACTCTGAATCGCTGCCTTGTGCGCCTCGTGATCGCCTCGTCCTCGGCCAGGATCTTCGTCGGCAGCCTGATGAGGTCGCCGAAATCCACGTTGCCCGTGGCTTTCAGCCTTTCCGCGTAGAGCGCGTAGATTCTCCTGAAGTCCTCGTCGCGCAGGGAGACATTGAGGTTGGGCGAATCGGGCTCGAGATTGTAGTCCTTGGCGCGCGCTATGAGGGAGCCATATCGCTTGCATTCCTGCCTTGCAAGCTGGGGCAGGGCCGCGTGGATCAGCTCGGAGGAATCTCCGTCGTCGTAGATGACGAAGTTCGAATCCAGCCCTACCGCCGCGGCGTTTCTCCGCAGAAACCAGGCGCCGAAGGAGTGGAAAGTGCGTATGACAGCCCGCTCGCAGCGGGGTTCGAGCATGGCCGCCCTCTCCCTCATTTCGCGGGCTGCCTTGTTCGTGAAGGTAACGGCGAGGATGGATTCGGGCGGTACGGCTTTTTCCTTCACGAGATAGGCGATTTTCGTCGTTATCACCCTGGTCTTGCCCGTGCCAGCGCCGGCCAGGATGAGAAGCGGGGAACCTTCGTGGAGGACTGCCTCAAGCTGCTCGGGGTTGAGCGAAGACAGGTAGGGAGGCAGGGGCCGATCGTCGGACATCAGGCGTCGGCTCCGATGGGCGCGGCCGGCTTTGCTGACCCTGCCGGGCTGGCGAGCCCTGCAGGCCGCGCCCTTCCCGCGAGTTCAGCCTCGAAATCGACCCCGTTCACGGCGACGATCTTGACCCGAGCCCTCTGGCCGGGCGCCAATACGCCCTTGACCACGGTGAGGCCGTCCACTTCGGGCGCCTGCATCCATGCCCTGCAGAGGCTGAGCTCGGAGCCTTCCACCGGCTCTTCAGAAATGACTTCGACCTCGCTACCGATGAAGCGGCGCAGGCGTTCGGGAGTGATGGTTTCCTGTGCCGACTCGACCAGCTTTTTCCGTTCAGCGGCGATTTTCTTACCGACGCGACCTTTCATCGAATATGCCGGGGTTCCTTCCTCTCGGGAGTAGGTGAAGACGCCCATCCAGTCCAGCTTCGCTTCGGACTGGAAAGCCTGCAGCGCCTTGAAATCCTCTTCCGTTTCTCCCGGAAAGCCGACGAGGAAGGTGCAGCGGATCATGGATTCCGGTAAGGAGGCTCTGATCATGGCGACGAGATCCAGGTATTTCCGAATCGATCCGGTTCTGTTCATCGCCCTGAGGATGGTCTCCGATGCGTGTTGGAAAGGAAGGTCGAAATAGGGAAGGATGCGCGGATCGCGCGCCATGACCTTGAGTATTTCTTTTGGAAAGTGGTCGGGATGAATGTAGAGGACGCGGATGCGGAAATCTCCTTCCAGGGAGCTTAAGGCAGCGAGGAGGGCAGGGAGATCGGTCTTGGCCCCGCTTTCTTCCCTGGCGGTGAGATCCCAGCCATAGGCGCCTAGGTCCTGGCCTATCAGATTGATCTCGTAGATTCCTCCTTGTATGAGGTTTCGGCATTCATTCTTCACGTCGGCGATGCTCCTGGAGCGCAGGTCTCCCCTGATGAGGGGAATCGCGCAATAGGTGCATCGGTTATTGCAGCCTTCGGTCACCTTTACGTAGGCGACGCCGGGGAAATCGAAAAGCCTTTTCCTGATGTAATAATCGTCGCTTATGGCCGTGGGCTGAGCGGGAACGATGGCTTTGCGATCCCCGGCCATGGTTTTTTCTACCGCTTGCGTCACGAGGGAAAGATCGGCGTTTCCGAAGATGCCGTCTATCTCCGCCATTTCGTCCAGGAGCGCTTCCGGATATCGCTGGGCCAGGCAGCCCGCGACGAGAACTTTCTTGTCCGGCCACAGGGCTTTTATTGCCAGCGTCGCGTCGATGGACTCGCGCTTGGCCGATTCGATGAAACCGCAGGTATTGACGATGATGAGATCGGCTTCCTCTCCGGAAGCTACATATTCGTAGCCGGCGTCCTCCAGTCGGGCGGCGATTTCCTCGCCGTCTACCTGGTTCTTGGCGCAGCCATGTTGATCGATGAAAAATTTCACGCTTATCCTCAATCGAGATTGGATGAGATGAGAGCCCATGAGCTGCCGTCACGAGTCCAGGCGATTTTCTTGACGGCGATTTCACCCGGGGCGCCGATTTCGAGGTCGGCCGTCTTGCCGCCCGAGGCCTGGAAACTCAGCTTTACGGCCTGGGCGTTCGACGCCCAGACGGTGAGTCCGTTGCTCACGTTAAGGGTAATGCTTTCTCCCTTGGAGAAGTACTTTTCGACCCATTCCTTCCTGTCGGCTTCATAGCGGAATAGGCAATTCCCTCTGAAGGTAGCCTGGACGACGAAGGGGTAGGGTCCCCGCGTGGACTTGATGATGAGTGTGTCCGTCTTGGGACTTGTCGCGTTGGCGGCAGCGGCGGCCGTCGCCTGGGTTTCGGGTATCGTGACTTCGCCTTCCGTCTCTTCAGTGATCTCAGCCGGCGCGAATTCCACTTTCAGGAGGGCGCCTGAAGCAGCGCGATTCTTCTCGAAATCGCCGACAGTAATCGAGGCTTCGGCTGTTCCATCGCTGTCGGTGTCGAGGGGGCCTGTTTCGCCAAGGGCCAATTCGAAAGGACCGAATGGCGTTTCGATTGTGACTTTTTCGCCGATCGAGGCGAGGCGCAGCTTATAGACGTCGCTGCCGACCGGAACAAGCAGGCTGTCGTCCACATAGAGGCGCATCTCGAAGGGACTGCCTTCCACCCTGTATTCGGCCGGTTTCTTCTCGGCCACGGCCAGTTTCGCCAGCTGAGTCCTGCCTCCGGCCACAATCCAGAGAAGCGCCACCGCTACGATCGATATGGCGAGAATTGCCACGATGATTGTCCGGAGGGTCGGTTTGGAGTCGTCTTTTCTCGCCGGAAGTGAGAGAGAGGGAGGCGCGGCCGCGGGTATCTCCACCACATGCCTTGTCGTATGTTTTGTCTTGTCGCGACGAGGTTCCCCGACATGACCTTCGCCTGACGCGCCGGACACGGCAGACGCGCCGGATACGGATATCGCGGACGCGCCTGCGGCGCCGGACGAGAGTACGGGCGCTGCGAGCGAAGCGGGTACGGCAGCGACCGTCGCGAGGTCCGAGGCCGTCGCGGCGACAGGTCTAGCCTTCCTGGTTTTCTTGGGTTTTTTAGTCTCGTCGATTTCCGGGGTGACCGTGGCGGTTTTTTGAGTATCCGCCGGATCTTTGGCGGGCACCATGGAAACCGCCTCCGTCGTCTGGGCCGCGGCATGGACCGCCGCTTCCCGAGCCCCCGGAGCCGCGGCGACCTGAGCCCCCGCCGCCCGTGCAACCTCTTGGGCCTCCGCAGCCGCAGCGGCCTCAGCCTCAGCCGCCCGGGCAACCTCTTGGGTCCCCGTCGCCGTGGCCGAAGAAGGCATATCCGAAGAATCGGCTTCCTTGTTTCTGTAGCGGGCTATCATGACATCGGGGTCGAGGCCGAGATATTCAGCGTAATTCCTTATGAAGCCGATGACGTAAGGCTCGCCCGGGAAACCGCTGAAGTCGTCGTTTTCGATCTTGGAGAGAAACCTTATGCTGATGTTGGTGTCATCGGCGATACGCTCAAGGGTGAGTCCCTTCCTGAGCCTTGTCTCTTGTATTTTCGAACCTATTTTAGCCATCAGGACTTCTTCGCCTCGCGTTATTGGAAAAGGAAGTTGTTGTATACGTTGGCGCTCGCCGGAGCGTCGTAAAGGAACCTCGTCGCGGGAATGTTCTGATTCTGCTTTACCGCGGTAAAATCAAAAGCGATTCTCTCGTTGGCGACCGTCCAGCCCTCGATGCGGCGGATCAAGAGACTATCCTGCGAAATAGCGATGCGGATCGTCTTGAATCCTTCCACGACGGTCTTTCGCGTGAGCATCATCTTGTGAACCAATTCGGGATGCTCCTGATCGAGCGCCACCGCCTGCGAAGAAGTCTCCCAGGCGATCGTATAGTTACGCTTCATCATGGAGAGGCCTTCCCTGGACGCGAGCGCGGCCGCGCCAGCGCCAAGCCCGGCGCTGCCCGTATCCTGCTGCAGCACGGCCCTGTACTGCGGAATATAGACGACGAGCCTCTCCCCGTCGAAGACGATGACCTGCTCGGGAGGCTGGGTGAAGTCAATACGGAGCAATGACGGCGATTTGAAATACAGCTTCCCCATCATCGGCTGGCTGGCGTTGGATATGGCGATCGAAGCCTCGAAATCCTCGACCGATGAATACTTGTCGGATACTTTCGAAAAAAACTGCTCGGCGGTGATAATTGCCTGGGCGCCGGCGGACAGGATCGTTAACAGCAGAAAAACAACGATGACGGGGGTTCGTTTCATTCGATCAACTCCGTTCTATCTGGATGATGAGGCTGGGCATGTCGGTGACGGCGGGCGGCCCGAAATACTGGATGCTTCCGGGAAGCCGGTAATCCGAGGAGAGCGCCCATTTATCCCTCTGCTCAGAGAAGAATCTAAAGGGTTTTCCGTCCAGCTCCACGAGCGCTTTTCTTATGACGGGCTTGTCGCTTCCATGGCGGTGCTCGATGTTCATCATCGAAACGAGGGGGATGCCGCCGGGGATCCATTCGCGGGCGGGCGCGGCCAGGTTGCGGATGGAGGCGATGTAGCCCGAGAAGCCGTAGAGCGCGAGAAGATAGGCGGTGAAGCCGAGCGAGTAGCAGTAGTCGGCGTCGAAGTTGGTGGGAAAGGCGCAGCGGCCCTCGTAGCCCATGAAATGGGTCTGGTAGTCGAACTTGCCCTTGTAGTCGCCCTTGGCCGCCAGTTTCGAGAGCTTTTCCCTGACCATGGAGACGAGAAGCTTCTCGGTCTCGATCCTGGATACCTGCACGTTGCCGTGCGGGTCCCTGTCCCAGCAGAGCTGTGCGCTTATGTCGCGGGGAAGGGAATTGAAGAGGGCCGCCGATTCGGCGGGGAGTTTCCCTGATATGAATGCTATCTGCGCGTCCGGCGAGGGGAGGGCCTTGAAGGCCTCCGATTCGTGCGCGAGCAGCTCGTTGATGCCGGCGATCAGGGTTTTCATCTCGGGGACGAATTCGATGAGTCCCTCGGGAATGATGACGACGCCGAAATTCTCTCCCTTGGCGGCCCTGGCCGCGACGGAGGAGGCTATGATGTCGACGATCTGCGCGAGGCTCATCTTCCTGGCTTCCACTTCCTCGGAGATGAGGGCCACGTTGGGTCTCGTCTGGAGGGCGCACTCGAGGGCGATATGGGAAGCGGAACGGCCCATGACCCTGATGAAGTGCCAGTACTTCCGTCCCGAGGGGGCGTCGCGGCAGATGTTGCCGATCAGTTCCGAATAGGTCTTCGTGGCCGTGTCGAAGCCGAAGGAAGCCTCGATCCACTCGTTCTTGAGGTCGCCGTCTATCGTCTTGGGAACGCCCACGACAGCGATGGAAGTCCCGCGCGAGGCGAAATATTCGGCGAGGAGGGCCGCGTTCGTGTTGGAATCGTCGCCGCCGACAATGACGAGGGCGTCGAGCTGGTGGTTCATCGCGTTGGACAGGGCTTTCTCAAACTGTTCCGGCGTCTCGATCTTTGTCCTGCCTGAACCCACCATATCGAATCCGCCCGTGTTCCTGTAGGAATCCACGAGTTCGGCCGTGATCTCGACGAACTTGTCGTCGACGAGGCCGCCGGGGCCTCCCTTGAAGCCGATGAGCCTGGATTCCGACGAGCCGCGTTTCAGCCCGTCGAAGAGTCCGGCTATCACATTGTGCCCGCCCGGGGCGGGTCCGCCTGAGAGGAGGACGCCTATCGTGAGTGGGTTGGAGGCGAAGCTATTGTCGCCGGAGGCGAATTTTACCGCCGGTTTCCCGAAACTGTGGGTGAAAATATCCCGCAGGCTTTTCTTATCGTATTTCGGCTCTATGATTTCCGTGGGCACGGCCTTGATCGCGGAAACCGGGGACGCGTAGATCTCCGGCATTTTGGGGATATAGGCAAAGCGCGCATTATGCAGAGGTGAACGCTCGGACATGACTTGTAATCTCCTGGAAAATAATATAGATAATTCTACCTGTTTGATAGTAAAATGAAAAGAGCGTAACCACGGCTGCGCCAACCTTATTTGCTTTAATGTGGTTATCGTGTTTTTCCGAAACCTTCCTCAATGCTTTGAGGTTTTCTGCCGATACTCGAAAAGGAATAATAATGAAGAAAGCTATATTCAGAACTATAACCATATGCGCCCTCATGTTTCTGTCGATGCCGGCATTCGCCGTGGATCCGCTCACCCATAGCCTGGAGAAGGGCGAAACGCTGTATTCCATATCCCGCAAGTACAAGGTCTCCTACGAGGCCCTGGCCGCCGCCAACGGGATAACCGACCCCACGAAGCTGAGGATCGGTACGGTCCTCATCATTCCCTCGGTTCACGTCGTCGCCAAGGGCGAGACGCTCTTCGGCCTGTCCAGGCAATATGGCGTCACGGTCGACGATCTCCTCGCTTCCAACAAGCTCAGCGCCGGTTATGTCCTGAAGATCGGGGACACGCTGATAGTGCCGGGCATGAAGCTGGCCGAAAACGCTTCCCCGCCGCCGCTTTCCATCCCCTCCACGACCCTGGCTTTGACGCCCGTATCGACGACCACGACGATCGCCGCCAAGACGACGGCGACGACGGCCGCCAAGACGACTACCACCGTCAGCCCCGCCCTCAAGCCTACGACTACCACGAGCGTCGTGAAGACAGGGGCCAAGCCGGAAGTTCCTGCCGCCACCTATGTTCCTATGCCCGATCCGGTGAAAACGCAGGACAGGGCGGTGGACATGAAGCTGGATTGGCCGGTCCCCGGCAAGGCCATGTATCTGGACGGTAAGCTCGAGGGGATCATGATACGCGTCAAGCCGGGCGAGATGGCCAAAGCCGTCGCCTCAGGCACCGTCGTGTCCGCTGGACCCTCCAGAGGTTTCAACCAGGTGGCTTTCATTCAGGCGAAATCGGGCTATGTCTATGTTTATGGCGGCAACGAAGCCCTTTCGGTGAAGACGGGAGACGTGGTGGCCTCGGGCCGGGAGATCGGCAAGATCGGCATCGACGCCAAGGATGGTTCGCCCATAGCCTATTTCTTCGTTTTCAGAAACGGCCAGCCCATCGATCCCGCCCTGGCTCCCCGCGACTAGATGTAATAATTTTTCATAATATTTTCATTTTTGTTCTTCCAACGTGGCCTGGCTCATGCTATTGTTTTAGTAGCAGCAAGACGAAAGGTTCGAAAAAGCAGGACCATGGCGAAGAAAGAACCGACCGGCGAAACTCGCGATACTCTTCCTTAAACCCTTGGCTCGAGACATGAAGCGCCCCACGTTTCCAAAATTCATCCTGACAAGAAAAAACGCCATTTTGAAGAGAAAGACCCCCTCTCTCTTTACCTCCTCCAGATAGCGAAATTCCGCCTCCTCAATGCCGAAGAGGAGCAGCGAATCGGAAAAGAAATCCAGGATCTGACCAAACGTATAGAGACGCTGCGCCTAAGGATCAATGAAGAGGGGAACGCCTGTTTCGGCGGGGAACTCGCCGAGCTGGAAAAACAGCAGACCAATACCAAACAGATAATGATCAGCTCCAATCTGCGCCTCGTCGTCTCCATCGCCAAGAGCTATCAGCACAGGGGCCTGGGGCTTCTCGATCTTATAGACGAGGGCAATATCGGCCTTCTGGAAGCGGTGGCCCGTTTCGACTACGCTCGCGGCTATAGGTTTTCCACCTACGCCACCTGGTGGATTAGGCAGGCCATAATCAAAAGCCTGGCGGACCAGGGCAGGGTCATCAGAATTCCCGTCCACATGCTCAATACGATACGCAAATGTTACTACGCCTCCAAACAGCTCACCCAGGAATTGGGCCGGGCTCCCGAAGTCGACGAACTGGCCAGACGCGTGGATATGACGAGACAAAAAGTGCTGAAAGTCATGGAGTTTTCCCAGAACACGGCAAGCCTGGATTCAGCTATCGACGACGAGAACAGCACCTCCCTCTCCGACGTCATCAGCGACGAGACCGGCATCGATCCTTATTCGGAAGCCTTTACCGCGACGATGAAGGAGCTGCTGGACTGCATACTCAGCGACCTGAGCGAAAGGGAGACGACGATACTGAAGCTCCGGTACGGCCTTTCCGGCGAATCGACCCATACGCTCGAGGAAACGGGCAAGGTTCTGGGCATTACGAGGGAGCGAGTCCGCCAGATTCAGGAAAGAGCCCTTGAAAAGCTCAGGCAGAGAAAGGAACTTTCGGAGTGTGGTTCCTGAAATCGCACAGACAGCTCCCGAGGCCTGGGTCCTCCGACGCATGAAATAAAAAAGGCTGCCATCGTGGCAGCCTTTTTTTATCGCTATGATGATTCCTTTATCAGAACATTGTCAGTATGGCGGTATCGCCCTTGGTCTTCGCCACATCGAAGGCGGTCTCGCCTGAGATGTTCCTGGCGTTCTTGTCGGCTCCGAGGTCGATAAGGAGCTTTACCGCGTCGCCTCTGCCAGTCCTGACCGCATAGTGCAGGAAGCCTTCGCCCAGGACATCAGCGGCGTCGAGACCGGCGGCCTGCGCGAAGTCCTTGAGAACGGCGGGGTCGGCGAGGGCGAGCGAGATAGGCGTCACGCCCTGATAGTTGGGCGCGAAGGGGTCAGCCTTGGCTTTGAGCAGAAGGGCCGCCGTGGCGTTGTCCTTCTGGTTCAGGGCGGCATGGAGAGGAGTGTTGGCGAACTTGTCCCTGCTAGAAGGATCGGCTCCCAGGCTCAGCGCGAGGGTTAGCATGTCAGGTGAAGCCCTCGTCTCGACGAGCAGCCTCAGGGGCGTCTTTCCGTCGGAATCGCCCTTGTCCATGGAGCCGTTGCCGAGGATTTCCCTCAGAACGGACTGGCCTTTCTTGAGCGAAGCGTAGAGGGGATAATCACCCGCGGCGTTCCTGGCCAGGATATCGGCTCCGGACTGCACGAGAACGCGGATGAGATCAAGCTGACTGGTTTCGACCGCCTGATAGAGTGGAGTGGAACCGGCGTTGTCGCGGGCGTCGATACGGGCTCCCGCCTTCACGAAATACTGCGCGATGGAGGTCTGGGCCTCGCGGGCGGCCACGGCCAGAGGCGTCAGTCCCCTGTTGTCCCTCACCTCGAGCAGGGCCCCGCGGTCCACGAGATAGGTCGCGAAGGCGCTGTTCTGTTTGCGCACGGCCTGATGGAGGGCCGCTTCCCCGGTGAAGTTGCGTGCGTTTAGGTCGACGCCCGAAAGCACGAGAACCTGAAGACAGGTCTTGGCTCCGGCGAGGACGGCCACGTTGAGCGGAGCGTCGCCGTTGATGTCGCGGGCCGTGAGGGATGCGCCGCTGGCGATCAGGTAGCGCGTCGCCTCGGCGGCGTCGGTGCGAACGGCGGCGTGGAGGAGGGTTTCCCTCGCCGAGTTGACGGCCTCAAGGTCGGCTCCCCTGCCGCGCAGGTAATCCAGGCCATCGGCCAGGTCTTTGCGGGCGGCGAGGTGGCCCACCGTGTCTCCGTTGGAGTCGCGGGCCGTGATGACGGAGGGAATGAAGAACCAGTCGTAGGGGCCGTCGGCCGCCGCGAGGGCGAGGAAAACCGGCGTGTCCTTGGTGGCGTTGGCGGCGAAAATGTCGGCCTTGGCGTTGATGAGGAGAAGGCCCTGCTGGGCGAGATTGAGCCTTACCGCCACATGGAGGGCGTTGTCGCCTGAGTTGTTCCTGATGTTGGGATCGCCGCCCTTGGAAAGGATGAGGGAGACGACTTCGGGCGAGCCCTTCATGCCCACGGCGGTGGCGATGACGCTGTTGCCGAGGTTGTCGCGCTGGAGGACATTGGTTTTCAGGACGATTTTATCCACGGCTTCGATGCCTCTGCCGACCGCGATGGAGAGCGGGCTTTCGTCTTTCAGGTTGCGGAGGAATACATCGGCTCCCGCGGTGATGAGGGCGTCGGCATACTGGTAGTTGCCTGCCTTCACGCAGATCATGAGGGGAGTGTCTCCCTCGAGGTTGGCCGAATTCACGGGGGTTCCCGCCTTGAGGAGTTCCTCGACGATCATGGGCTCGTATGCCAGCTTTACCGCCTTGTGAAGCGCGGTGTTGCCGTCCTGGTCCTTGAGGGAGGGGTCGGCCTTGTAGCGCAGGAGAAGCTGCGTCACCTGAAGTCTGAGCGTGGCCGGGGCCGGCAGGTGGAGGGGCGTATTGTTCTTTCCGTCCCTGATGTCGGGATCGGCGCCATTCTTGAGAAGGAGTTCGGCCCCCTCCAACCAGCCCGTCTTGACGGTGCTGTGCAGAGGCGCGTCGCCGCCGACATTCTTGATGTTGGGCGTGAGTCCCTTGGAGAGGAGGAAGTCGGCGAAGCCCAGCTGGAAGCGCGAAATGGCTTCGTGGAGCGGCGTGTTGCCGTTGCTGAACCGGACCGTGTTGTAGTCCGCAGAACGGACCGTCGTGGCGAACCAGGAGAATTCGGGGAAAGAGGGATTGGCTCCCTTCTGGATGAGTTTTTCCGCTATGATGGCCGCGTTCTTTTCCCTCGGCTGGAGGAGGGCGAGATCGAGGGCGGTGCGCTCCGCCTTGTCTTTTCTCTGGACGGACGCTCCAAGGTCTAGAAGCAGTCCGGTTTCGGTTACTTTGAGGCCGTCGGCGGCCATGTGGAGGATGGTTCTTCCATCCTGCCCGGAACCGTCTATGTTCTTGGCGTTGAAGACCGCGTTGATCATCTCGGGGCCCGCGTTCAAAACAGCTTCGGCGGGCGTGGAACCAGCGGCGTCGCTGATGAAGGGATTGGCGCCCCTGTCCACAAGCATTTTAGCCGACGCTATCTGCTTGCGGTCGATCGCGTAACGCAGGGGCGTCTTGCCGGCTGGATCCTGCATGTCGGGTTTCGCGCCCAGCACAATCAGAATTTCCGCTATCTGAGCGTCTCCCCTCATGACGGCGTAATGTAGAGGATACAGCCCCTGCCCATCCTTCATGTTGAGCTGTTCCTGATTCGCGTAGAACTTCTTGATCGCCGAAATGTCACCGGCGACCACGAGATCGGAGAGCGTGACTTCTTTGGGCGGCGGCGCGCTCGCGCATGATGCGGCCAGCAAGATCGTCGCCAATGCTGCGAGGATTGTCCATCGTCCGCGCTTGATTTTCTGTATCATCGTCTACCTCTCCTTGGAACTCTATGCGGGTATGCATATTATATTTAATTTATCGGCATTAAAGGCCAGGGCAAAAATCCCTTTGCTTAATGTATATCACATTTTTCCGGCCCTACCAGCAGGAAACAGACTCTGTCCGCCAACCTTTTGCCACAATATCCCCGGGAGCCTTGAAAACGGCTGGATCTCCCTCTATCCTGACAGACGAAATCAAACGAAAGGAGCACATCATGATCATAGGCTCGTTCATGCCACAGCATTCCGTGTGGGAGGGGCGCATCGATGCTCTCAGGCTGGAATTTCCGCAGCATACCTTCCTCCATGGCCTGAAACCGGACGCGCCGGAGGCGACAGAGCTGGACGCGCTGCTCGCGGGCCAGCTGCCAAAGGAAACCTACCTCGCCTCGCCTCGACTGAAAGCCATTTTTCAGTCTTTTACCGGCATCAACCATCTGCCCCTGAGGCAACTGGCCGATCGCGGCGTCCATGTCTACAATGTCCACGCGAACGCCTTCGACGTGGCTGAAAAAGCTCTGGCCATGACCTTGGCCTACTTCGGCCGCATCGTCGAATACCATAACGACCTCAAGCAAGGGCTCTGGCACGGATTCTGGGTAAGGCGAGGCGCCGAGGACAACTGGGACAGTCTCTTCGGACATAAGTGCGCGATTCTGGGCACGGGGGCGATAGGATGCGAACTCGCGAAGCTCCTCAAGGCCTTTCATTGCGAGGTGTACGGATGGCGCCGGAAGACGGGCATGGCGCTTCCCGAAGGCTTTGACGAAGTAATTCCCGACCTGAAAGAAGCGATCGCCAGAGCCGAGATCGTCTTTGTCGCCTTGCCGGCGACGCCCCTCACCGACGGGCTGCTGACCAGGGAAATACTCGCCACGATGAAGGACAAGGTCCTGGTGAACGTGGGAAGGGGCTCTATCGTGGACGAGGAAGGCCTCTACCTCGCGCTTAAGGATGGGGTTCTCAGGGCGGCGGCGATCGATACCTGGTACACCTATCCTCAGACTGGCAGAAACGGCCCTCCTTCGCGATTCCCGATTCACGAGCTTCCCAACGTAATCCTGTCGCCCCACGTAGGCGGCACGACGAACCAGGCGACGCTGCGCGCGATAGATATAACCGTGGGGAATATAAGGGACTTTCTCGCGAAGGGAACCTGCTCCAGCGAGGCCGATCTCAAGGCTATGTACTAGAACAGGTCTTCGGGCGCCTCGATGAGCATGTGGGGAAAGTCCGCGTAGAGCGTAAGCAGTTCGTAGAGTCTGTCGAAGGGGATTCTCTCCCGGTCGAAAATGACATAGGGAAGGAGCTCGGAGAGCCTTTCGGCGTTGTACCCGGCCTTGGCCGATATTATCACCATCGTCTCCAGGTCCTGCGCTTCCTCTATGGCCCGGTAGGCGAGGGCGAAATTCTTCGTGGCGAAGAACATCCTCGTCTGGTAGCCTTCCTGGGGATCGGGCGAGAAGAAATGCGATAGTTCGTAATAATGGTCCGGATAGATGAAGGCATCCTGGATGCGCTCCACCAGGCGTTCGGAGGGTATTCTCGTGTCGCTCATGAGGATGATCTGGTACAGGGTATAGGGATTGTCCCGCCGCAGATCCCTGGCGGCGCGGACGAGCCTGGAAAGACTTTCCGGGTCGTCGGCGTCGGCCAGGAGGGTCACGGAATTGGCCAGCCTCGTGGGATTCAGGCGCATCCAGTCGATGTTTTCCAGCTTTCTCGTGTCGACGAAGGCCTTGTATCCGGACTTTTCGGCCGAAAAGTGAGGTGAGGGCGGAGAAGCCCACTCGACATCGAAACTTTCCTCGAAGGAAGCTATCGCGTCGATCATATCGTCCCCGGAAATCCAGTCATTGCTCGTCACCCAATAAGGGGGCAGTTCCATGCGCGACATGCGCCATTCGTCGGCTCTCTCCCTCGCATCCGTCCCCGGCAGGAAGGAGAGGGGGTAGAGTTCCGCCTCCTGGCCGAGACCGTGCATGCCGAGGAAATCGAAGGTTTCTATGACCTGCTCGTAGCCGTCGAAGGGCAGGCCCAGGATGAGTCCCGTCTTTATGATGATGTGCTGTTTCTGGAGGATCTCGGCGCCGCGCACGAAGCCGTCCTTGTCCATGCCGCGATTGACGGCCTCGAGGGCCTTGGGGTTGATGCTCTGGAGACCTGCCTCGATGGATGCGATGCCCGCCGATTTCAGGAGGGAGCCCAGCTTTTCAGTCACGGAATCCAGCCTCATCTCGGTGTGCATCGGGATCGCCGCGGTGTTCGCGTCCGCGAAGGCGGCCAGCCTCGTCTCCAGGTCGGCGCCGAACTGGAAAGAAGGATCCATTATGTACAGTTCGGAGGATCCCACCTGGGAGGCCTTTCTTATGAGGGATATGGCCTGCTCGTCCGGATAGCGCCTGAGAGTGGGGTAGTTTTTCCCGTAAAAACAGTAGGCGCAGTGGTAGGGGCAGCCGCGCATGGTCTCTATATGGACGGGACTGTCCTTGACCATGGGCAGGGTGCCCGCCAGGTAGGGATTGGGAAGGGTCGCCAAATCGAGCAGACCCTCGGCTTTATAGAGTTTGGAGAGAGGCCGGTGCTGTTTGATGTCGCGCAGGATTTCCGAAAAGGGAATTTCGCCTTCGCCCGAAACGAGGGCGTTGAAGGGGGACCTGGACATGATGGGCATGCCGTCGATCACCTCGGGACCGCCGGCGATGAACCGGGTTCTCGGAAGCCTGTCCTTGGCCTTGCCGGCTATATAGAGGCTTCGCTCCAGGTTCCATGCGTAGAGACTGAAGGCCACGACATCGGGTTCCGCTGCCGCGAGGGTTTCGATGATGGCTGTATCGGAGGCGCAGTTGGTTATGTCCTGGTCGAGGATGCTCCATTCCGATCTTTGAAGCAGCCCCTGGGATTCGGCGTAGGCGGTGAGATAGCCGGCGGCCAACGGCACGTTGGCCGCCGCGTCGTTCCAGTCGGGATCCTGCACGGGCAGCTGCACGAATAGTATTTTCATTGTCCTGAACGTCCTGTCATTGACTTAAATGTACGGGAAAACCGCAAAATATTCTATGGTTCCGCGCGGCTCGCGTCGATCTTATCGGCGCCGGCTATGTCGGCCAGGGCTTTTGAGGCGGGGAACAGCGGAAAGGCGTCTTCCCAGGAGCCTTTTCTGTCCCCTTGCGGCAGGGATGCTTCGAGGCGCCGCAGATAAGCGCCGCGCGGCAGGTCGACGCCCCCCATGCCAGCGACATACTCCGTATGGACCTGGCTGTCTATCAGCGTGAACCCCTGCTCGAACAGCATCATCGCCAGACAGAGAAAGCCCGCGCGCGAAGCCCCGCTTTCCAGGCTGAACATGGATTCCCCGAAGAAGGCTCCGCCCAGGCTGATGCCGTAGAGACCTCCCGCCAGAGAACCTTCATGCCAGACTTCCACCGAGTGGGCATAGCCCAGTTCATGGAGTTTTTCATAGGCATTCCTCATCTCCGGGAGAATCCATGTGCCGTCCTGGCCCGGCCTTTGAACGCTGGCGCAGCGGGAAATCACCTGGCCGAATTCCCTGTCGAGGCTGAGCTTGAAATTATGGTGTTTCAACAGTTTTCTTGAACTTGCCGGAAGGTGAAAGGTCTCCGGAAGCACCGCGAAGCGCGGATTGGGGCTCCACCAAAGAATGGGGTCGCCTTCGCCGTACCAGGGAAAAATCCCCTGCCTGTAGGAGGATAGAAGGACTCCGGGCGAAAGGTTGCCTCCCGCGCATACGATGCCTTCGGGGGAAGACCCGTCCACGGGAGGAAACGAATAGGAGCAGCCTTCATCGAGATGAGGTACGGATCGCAGGAAACGGATCATCTCGCTTTCAGGAATGCGTTTCGACCGGCTGCAGCGCCTCGTCGAGTTGAGGCGCGACGGAGAAGCTGATCTCCCCGCCGATAACGTCGGCTATCGCCGTGCCGCCATGCTCGAGCCTTCCGAAGAGGACTTCGTCGACAAAGAAGGATTTGATCTTGTCTTCGATCAGGCGGCCAATGTTACGCGCCCCGAATTCCTTGGAATAGCCCTTTTCGGCCAGATGCTTGATTACGGTCTCGTTCGTCACGAGCTTCACTTTCTTCTCCGCGAGCTGAGCCCTGAAATCGTCCAGGGCCTTGATCACTATCCTTTCGATAATCTCCATGGGCAGGTTGCCGAAATGGACGACGGCGTCCAGCCTGTTGCGGAATTCGGGCGTGAAGGCGCGCTCCACCGCTTCGTCGAGGGCTGAGTTCGTGACCGAGCGGTCGCCAAAGCCGATGAGGTTCTTGCCGACATCCCGCGCTCCCGCGTTGCTCGTCATGATGAGGATGACGTTCCTGAAGTCGGCCTTCCTGCCCTGATTGTCGGTGAGGGTGGCGTAATCCATTATCTGAAGGAGGATATTGTAGATGTCGGAGTGCGCTTTCTCGATCTCGTCGAGGAGGACGACGGCATGAGGGCTCTTGCGCACGGCGTCGGTGAGCAGGCCGCCTTCCTCGTAGCCCACATAGCCGGGGGGCGAGCCGATGAGGCGCGATACCGTATGCTTTTCCTGGTATTCGCTCATGTCGAAGCGGTGGAGGACGACGCCCAGCTGCTTGGCCAGCTGCCTGGCGAGTTCGGTCTTGCCCACGCCCGTGGGGCCGACGAAGAGGAAGTTCGCCACGGGCTTGTCGGGAGCCCTGAATCCGGCGCGACTGCGCTTCACTGCCTTGACGACAGCGTCAATGGCCGGATCCTGTCCGAATACGTCGCGCTTGAGGGAAGTCTCCAGGCTGGCGAGCCTATCCTTCTCGGAAGACGTCACGGAGCGTTCGGGAATGCGCGCTATCTTGGCGACGACGGTCTCGATTTCGGGCACTTTAATATCGATGACCAAATTTTCCGTTTCCTCGCCGGTCTTGAAGGCCTTGATCCTGGCGCTCGCTCCGGCTTCGTCGATCACGTCGATGGCTTTGTCGGGGAGCCTGCGTTCGGTGATGAACTGCGCGGAAAGCCTCACCGAGGCCTCCAGGGCCTCGTCGGTATAGCGGACCTTATGATAATCCTCGTACTTGGAACGAAGACCTTTAAGGATTTCCACCGTTTCGGCCTGGCTGGGCTCGACGATGTCGATCTTCTGGAAACGGCGCGACAGAGCCCTGTCCTTTTCGAATATCTTGTTGTACTCGTCATAGGTGGTAGAACCGATGCAGCGGAGTTTGCCCGAGGTGAGGGCCGGCTTGAGAAGGTTGGACGCGTCCATGGATCCGCCCGTCACCGCTCCAGCGCCGACGATCGTATGTATTTCGTCTATGAAGAGAATGGCCTTTTCCTTCTTGAGGAGGATATCGACCACTTTCTTGACTCTCTCCTCGAAATCGCCGCGGAACTTGGTACCGGCGAGGAGGGCGCCCATGTCGAGGCTGTAAATCGTATAGTCCTTGAGAAGGGGAGGGACCTTGCCCGCCACGATGCGCTGTGCTAGGCCTTCCGTTATGGCGGTCTTGCCTACGCCAGCGTCGCCCACGTGGATGGGGTTGTTCTTGAGGCGCCTGCAGAGGACCTGGATGGTCCTCTCGATTTCCGCGTCGCGGCCGATCACGGGCTCGAGCTTGCCCGCCGTCGCCTGCGCCGTGAGGTCGGTCGCGAAACGCTCGAGGGGACCTGGCTTGCCCGCGCGTTTTTCCTTGCCCTCGAGCTCAGGCTTGGCATCGCCATCCTCCATGCCGCCGAGAATGTATCCATCGTCGGAATCGTCCATCCCATGGGAGAGCACTTCGAGTAGCTGCAGGCGTTTGATGCCGAGCTTGCGCATGTAATAGCCCGCATAGGTTCTTTCTTCGTCGTAGAGCGAGACGATAAGGTCTGAGACCTCCACTTCGTCCTTGCCCGAAGCCTGGGACTGCATTACCGCCCTTTCTATGACGGCCTGGAAGGAAGAGGTCTGGACGGGTTCGGCGGGGCTGCGCACCACGGGAACCTTCTGCTCGAAATACGCTTCGATGCCGCGCTTGAGCTGGTCTGTGTCGGCGTCGCAGTTTTCCATGACAAGCCTGACCTTCTCGAAGGAGAGACCCGCGTAGAGTATGTGCTCAGGCGTGAGATATTCGTGATTCCTGAGTTTCGCTTCGTTATAGGCCGCATTGAAAATGGCCTGGACTTCCTGGCTTACCTTCATACCTTATACTTTCTCCATGGTACATCGCAGCGGAAAGCCCATTTGCCTCGCGAGCAGGTGTACCTGATTGATTTTTGTGGCGGCGATGTCATAGCAGTAATCGCCGACGATGCCCCTGCCTTTCCTGTGTACGTCGATCATGATCTTGTTGGCTTCCTGCAGGGATTTGTGAAAGATCGTCATGAGTACGGAGACGACAAATTCCATGGTCGTGAAATCGTCGTTTAAAAGAAGAACCCTGTACTCTTCGGGTTCTTTCGGTTCGACGATCCGTTCCTCCTGGGATACCTCTTGGCCTTCGTTCGATAGTTGTCCATTCATGCTGTTCATAAAATATCTACGAATATAATTATAAACAAGGTGTTTGGAAATAGCGGAGGCATTTCCGCAGGCAAGCGGCTCCGGCCGGTCGACGATGCACAGGTGTCATGCTTGACATTCGGCTGCGCTCCGTAGGATATTTAGCTAAATGCGATGATGGAGACAAGTATTCGGCTTGCTCAGCGTCATGAGAGAGGGATCCCGAGCGTCGCGCGACAATAGCCGCGAACCTCTGGGTGGAAGGATCCCGTCGCGGCGCCGAAGAAAACCACTCCGTAGCAGTTCCGGTGAAAGCCTCCCCTTTGAGGGGCGAGTATCCGGTTCCGGCGGCCTTCCGTCAAAGGCGTCGAGAGCGGCCCCCGTCGCGGGGAGCCGAAGTAAGGTGGCACCGCGGATCATCGTGAAGCCTAACGTCGGACGGCTGTGAAGCGCGTCTTGAGTTCCATAGGCCCCCATGCGATTCGTCCTTACGAGAAGCGCGGCTTCCCGTATGGGCGTATTGCGATGGGGGCCGCGTCGTATTTGACACTCGCCGCCTGAACCCTCAAGGGCTTTCAAGGCAGCGAAAAAGGAGCTGTGCTATGGTGAACGACGTGAACATGGTGAGGCATTCGGCCGCCCATGTTATGGCTGAGGCGGTGCTGCATCTCTTTCCCGGCACCAAGTTCGGGATAGGACCCGCGATCGACGAGGGATTCTACTACGATTTCCTCCTGCCTGCCCCAATAACGAATGAAGACCTTCCCTCGATCGAGAAGGAGATGAGACGCATCATCTCCGGCGGACACGCTTTCGTCAGGAAGGAAGTCTCCAAGGAAGAGGCGAGGGCGCTCTTCGCCGACCAGCCTTTCAAGCTGGAGCTGATCGAGGACCTGGAGGACGGAACCATTTCCATATACGAGCAGGATGGCTTCATGGATCTCTGCAGGGGACCTCATCTGGAGAATACCCGCTCTATCCGGCCCGATTGCTTCAAGCTCAAGACCATCGCGGGAGCCTACTGGCGCGGCGACGAGAAGCGCCCGATGCTCACCCGCGTCTACGCCTTCTGCTTCGCCTCCAAGGCCGATCTAGAGGCTCACCTCAAGTTGCTGGAGGAAGCCGAAAAGCGCGACCACCGCAAACTCGGCAAGGATATGGATCTCTTCTCGACGCACGAAGAGGCGGGGCCAGGTCTCGTGTACTGGCATCCCAAGGGCGGACGCTTCCGTGTCGCCCTCGAAAACTGGTGGCGCGACGAGCACTACAAGAACGGCTACGAGGTGCTATTCACCCCTCATATCGGCAAGAGCTGGCTCTGGGAGACTTCCGGACACCTCGGCTTCTACAAGGCGGGCATGTACTCGTCGATGAAGATCGACGAGGATGACTACTATCTCAAGCCGATGAACTGCCCCTTCCATATCATGATCTACAAGACGAACAACCACTCCTACCGGGACCTACCCCTGCGCTGGGCCGAGCTTGGCACCGTCTACCGCTACGAACGCTCGGGCACCCTGCACGGGCTCATGCGCGTGCGCGGCTTCACCCAGGACGACGCCCACATCATCTGCACGCCGGATCAGATCCAGGACGAGATCGCCGAAGTCCTGCGCTTCTCCCTGTTTATGCACAAGACCCTCGGCTTCAAGGAAATCAAAGCATACCTGGCCACCAAGCCATCTAATCCCGAGGACTCCGTCGGCGCCCCCGAGATGTGGAGCGCAGCCCTCGAGAGCCTCCGCAAGGCCGTGGACAAGGAAGGTCTCGCCTACGAGATAGACGAGGGCGGCGGCGCCTTCTACGGACCCAAGATCGACCTCAAAGTGAAGGATGCCATCGGTCGCGAATGGCAGCTGACCACCATACAGTTCGACTTCAACGAGCCCGAACGCTTCGACATGACCTACGTCGACGCCGACGGACAGCGCAAGCGGCCGTACATGGTCCACCGCGCCCTCTTGGGTTCGATCGAGCGCTTCTTCGGCGTCTACCTCGAGCACACCGCGGGCGCCTTCCCCGTATGGCTCTGCCCTGAGCAGGTGACGATAATCCCCGTCGCTCCCGCCTTCGACGACTATGCCAAGAAGCTGGTGGGCGATCTCAAGGCCGCCGGAATGCGGGCTCGCGCCGACCTCTCCGACTCGCGCATGAACGCGAAAATCCGCGACGCGCAGAACCAGAAAATTCCCTATATGCTGGTGGTCGGACAGAAGGAAATGGACGAAAAAGCCGTTTCGGTGCGTTTCAGGGACGGGCGGCAGGAGAATGGCATGGCGCTCGACGTCTTCGTCGCCAGAGTCCTGGACAGGATAGCGACCAAGTCGCTCGAACTCTAGCGGCTGCCTAAAACGTCGAGAGCGAGCAGAGGCTCGTTGGTGATGAGGGAATCGACCCCCATGCCGGCGAGCCTTTTCATTTCCGCGGGCTCGTCCACGGTCCAGGCCATGGCCCTGATGCCGTTTTCAAGCAGTTCTTCCATATTCTCATTAGTCAGAAAGCCGAAGCGCGGATTGATGTAGTTGCCGCCATGCAGCCTGCAGTAGGATCCAGCCGAAATCAGCCAGGAGCTGATGATGAAAGCGATTTCGCAGCGGGGCGCGATCTGTCTGCACTTCAGGAGGGACTGGTGGTTGAACGACGAGTAGAGCACCCTGTCGGCAAGCCCATATTTCCCGACCATGGCGATAAGTTTTTCCTCGATGCCGGGATAGGCGAATACACTGTTCTTGAGCTCGATATTCGTGATGATGGACCGGTCCTTCACCAGATCGAAGTATTCCGAAAGTTCGGGTATGGAGTTGAAACCATGGCTACCCGCGAATCGTCCGCTCGCGTCGAAGCGCCGCAGTTCCTCAAAAGAAAAATCCCTGACCTTCCCCTTGCCGTCTGTTGTCCTGTCTATCGTCTCGTCGTGGATGATGACGAGCTCGCCGTCCCGCGAAAGCTGGACATCCAGTTCGATGCCTTCGCAGCCCGCTTCGATGGCTTTCCCGAAAGCGAGGATCGTGTTCTCTGGATACGAAGCGCTCAAACCCCTGTGCGCGAACACCCTGCTCATCCTAGCGTCCTTCGGGCGAGTCTTTCGCCCGCGAGGTGGAGTCTCTGACCATGAGCCTGGGCGGATACTCCACGCGGGTTATGACATCAGGTCCCGTCAATGCAGCCTTGGAACCGTTCAGCCGACTGTACAGCATGGCAAAAGCGTTGTGTCCCTTGTCTATGATGTAGCTGTCCACGGTGGTGAGGGAGATGGGAGAGAGTCTGGAAGGGAAGATGTTGTCAAAACCGCAGACGCTGTAGTCATCGGGAACCCTGAGATTCTCCGACGCGATAGCGTCGATGACCCCATAAGCCACCATATCGTTCACCGCCACGAAGGCGGTGATTTTCCTATCCGCCAAACATTCCTTGGCGAGTTCGTAGCCGACATGATGTTCTATGAAGAGATCCTGCAGTTCCTCGGCCGGCGTCACGTCGCGCGCGCGGACAAGAACGCTTCCTCCGGGGCATTCGGCCCGGAATGTCTCCTCCAGGCCTCTAAGGCGGCGGAGGCGCATGCTGTTGGCGTCGTCGAGGGTCGTGGAAACGTAGGCGATATGCCTGTGTCCAAGTCCCAGGAGGTGCCTGGCTATGAGAACGCCAGCCCCGTGATTGTCCATTTCCACCGTGTCCAGGTTTATGGACGAGCCTTTATCGATGATGAGGACGGCAGGAACGCTTCTGTTCGTCTTCTCCAGGGCGCGGGGAACCTGCGGCGGCATGGTGAAGATGAGGCCGGCGATTTCCGCCTCCTGGAGAATGGAAAGATTCTTGGCTTCGACATCGGGGGAGCGATAGGTATTGATTATCATTACCTGAAAGTCTTTCTCCCAGGCGGACTGCTCGATCGCCTGGGCGAGGGTCGAATAGTAGGGATTGGAAATATTGGGGCAGAATACGGCGATAATATTCTTGCCTGCAAGACGCTTCTTCCGGCTGACGCCGGCGGATTTTTCATAGCCAAGTTTTTTCGCGGCATTCAGTACCAGGCGCACGGTTTCCTCGGAAAAGGAGACATCACTTCGCTTGTTCAGGATCATGGACACCGAAGCCTGCGAAAAGCCCGAGAGCTCGGCAACCTGCTTCAATGTCGGATTCGATTTCTTGTCCATTTGCCTGCCGCTTATAGATTGAACGTAATAAATATCGTAAACGCGGTTTTAGAATAGCGCAAGTAAAATCCGTTAATTTGTTAAAAAAATATTAAAATATTATTAAAATATTATCAAATTATGTTGAAAATCAAAAAAACACGAAGATATTTGACAATATTTGTATTATGGGTATATCATCAGGCGTTAAATTTTATATTGAAAGATTTAGTAATTTAAATACTTAATTTTGTATATTTGTTGATTTAAATTGTCTGGATTAACTCAGGCAATGACGATAATAGTGGAGTGCCGCTGATGAAAATATCGTATTCGGAGCTCTGCCTCATAGGCGGCAGCATTGAAGATAATGTTGATAAGCTCTTGGAGAATGGCGCCGAGCACATCGAGCTTATGCTCGATGGTGCCGGATGGAATGATTTCCACCTGCGCATGGAGGAATTCGCTTCCATGCTCAAGACCAAGAAGGCAAGCTATTCAGTCCATGTTCCAGTATGGGACGTCAACCTGACCAATGAAAACTCCTTTCTGCGCGAGGCCGTCCTGGATTCCTATCGCCAGACCATCATCTTCGCTTCGATGGTGGAGGCCAGCCATGTCGTGCTCCATACGGGATGGTGCTCTGATCTCCATTTCTCAAAGGAAGCCGCCCGGCTGCGCCTTCGACGCTACCTGCAGGCACTTCATGAGTTCAATGCGGCCTATGGCCGGCTCCTTCTCGTGGAGAATGTCGGATCGAACGCGACCTCTCTCTTCACCGAGCGGCAGTTCATCGATTTTTTCGACGACCTTCCCGACGATATCGGTTGCCTCGTCGATATTGGCCATGCCTTCATCAACGGCTGGAACATTGAAACCCTGCTTCCTTCACTGGGGGCCAGGCTCTACGCCCTGCATCTGCATGACAACGACGGAATCAAGGACAGGCATGCCCCTCTGGGCGACGGTAAAATCGACTGGAAAAAAATACTGTCAGCCGCCTCTGAAACCGGAAGGAACCTGAATCTCGTGCTCGAATACAATATCGGCACCGATTTGGGCAGGCTCGCGGAAGGGAAGGCCTTCCTGGAGTCGTTTTTCCCTCAGGCTTCCAGACCACAGGCTTCCAAATCCCGAGGGATTTGATCAAGGGATCTTTGCCGTAAGGACATCCGATACGGCGGAATCGATATTCATCAGCTCGGAAACGAGCCAAGGAGGAGACCATGAAAAGAACGTTCTTTACGATCATTGCCCTGTCGATGATGGTGGCGGCAACCCTTAGCGTGGGCGCGGCGGATGCCGACAAATACGCGGTCAAGGCGCCCATCAAGATCCAGTGGTGGCATGCCATGGAAGCCCAGTATGCGCCCCTTATCGACAAAGTCGTCGCCGATTTCGAGAAACAGAATCCCATGATCGATGTCGAAGCGATCTATCAGGGCAGCTACGCCGACCTCAACGAGAAGCTCATCGCCGCCCAGGCCGCCGGAACGACGCTTCCCGCCGTCACGGTAGCGAACACTCCCTACATCGCCCAGTACGGCGATTCGGGCATGTGCGAAATCCTCGACCCCTATATCGCCGCCACCGGCTTCGACATCAAGGACTTCGGCGCTGGCCTGCGCGTGGCGTCGAGCTTCAAGGGCAAGCAAGTATCGCTTCCCTTCCTTATCTCTACGCAGATCCTGTTCTACAATAAAGACATGGCCGATGCCGAGAAGATCAAGCTTCCCGAAACCTGGGCCGACATGGACGAGTTCATGAAGAAAGCGTCCAAGGTGTCCAACGGCGTCACCCAGCGTTACGCGACGGTGATCCCCGGCTGGGACCAGTGGTATTTCGAGACCTTCTATCTCAACTCTGGCGTTAAAATCGTCAACGACGACAACGAAACCACCGATCTCGCCAGCGCCAAGGCCGTCGAAATCGCGAAACAGCTCAAGAAGTGGTGCGACGCGAAACAGGCCTACTGGGCTTACGGCAAAGATGCCTCGGGCATCATGCGCCAGAACTTCATCGACGGCAAAACATTCTCCGTCATCCACACAACCTCGCTCTACAACATGTACGTCACCAACACCAAGTTCAAGGTCGGCATGCACTACCTTCCCGGAAACCAGACACGCGATTCCGAGATCGGCGGATGCGTGCTTCTCATTCCTTCCAAGAACAAGCAGGATGTGAAGAACGCCGGATGGAAGCTGCTTTCCTACCTCACCGGCAAGGAAGTCAACATGCTGTGGGCCGAAAAAACCGGCTACATGCCCACCCGAAACTCGGTGACGCAGACGGCCGAAGGCAAAGCCTTCCTCGTCGAGAAGCCAGCTTTCAAGGCAGTGTTCGACAACCTCGACCATATCAATCCCCGAATCCAGCACCCGGCCTACTCGGCTCTCTCCAAGGTCTGGATGCAGGAGATGGCGAAAGTTATAATCGAAGGCGGAGACGTGGCCGCTTCCATGCAGAAGGCCGCCAAGCTCATCGACGAGGCGCTGCAGGACTGATCCTGGCACAGCCATGAAAAGAACGGATCCGCCGGCGCGCAAGGCAAGACGGCTCCGTTCCGTTGCGATACTCAGAATGACCGATAGGCTTCCTTGAGCCTGTCGGCCGCATTTTAAGCGGGGGAGTGAAAGAAATGGCGAAACAGGCGACAAGAGTACCCGGGGCGCGGACGCGAGCGCCGAATTATAGAAGAAGGGAGAAAACGAACGATTTTCTCTGCGTTCTTCCGGCGTTGGGGTTTTTTGCCGCTTTCGTCTACTACCCCATTGTCGAACTCTTCCGGATCGGCTTCACCAACTGGAACCTGATCAAAGACAACTATAAATACGTCGGGCTCAAGAATTATAAGTGGCTCTTTGCCGGTTCAGGTTTGGACACATGGCTCTCCTCCTTAAGGATTACCTTCACCTACACATTCTGGGAAATCGCCATCACGCTGCTGGGCGGCATCCTGCTCGCGGCGCTGTTTAACAGGGAAAGCAAGCCTTTTTCCGCGATGCGTTCCATCGTCTTCATGCCCAAATACATCGGCGTTTCCACATCGGCCATCGTCTTCATGTGGATACTGAGCGATCAGTACGGCATCCTGAACTACATCCTCAATCTTTTCGGTCTGGCAAACGTCGCCTGGCTCAATTCCGAAAAGACAGCCTTGGCTTCGGTCCTCATTCTCACGGGATGGAGAGTCGTGGGCTATGGCATGATGATCTATCTCTCGGCGATGAAGGGGATTTCACCCGAATATTACGAAGCGGCCAAGCTCGATGGAGCCAATGGCTTCCAGCGCTTCAGGTACATAACACTCCCCCTGCTCTCGCCGACGACGCTTTTCCTCTTCGTCACCACCTTCATCGCTTCGATGAAAGTATTCCAGTCCATCGACGTCATGACGAGCGGCGGCCCTTATGAAAGCACGAACGTGATGGTGTACTGGATTTACGAGCTGGCCTTCGTCGAATTCAGGGTGGACCGCGCGGCCGTCGTCGCCTGCGTTTTCTTCGTCATCCTGCTCGCCTTCACGATGGCGACCATGAAGATTTCGGACAAGAATGTCCACTATGAGTCGTGAGGAAGGAGCGCAACAATGTCAAACACCACATCGCTGACCAACAATAAAGCGCTTCATATGAAAACGGTCTGGACGGCGCTCCAGTATATCCTTGCCATCGCCGTCACGATCGTTATCATCTTCCCCATCTACTGGATGATCATCTCCTCGCTTAAAAGCAGCGAGGAGATGCTGAGGCCGGTACCCTCGCTCTGGCCGGCGGAATTCCACTGGCACAACTATGCCGACGCCCTTAAGATGGCGCCCTTCGGCAAGTATTTCTTCAACACAATCGTCATGACCGTGGGCATCATGATCCTCCAGCTTTCGATAGGAGCATTCGCCGCATACGGCTTCGCGAAAGGTCATTTCCCCGGAAGAGATTTCCTTTTTATCGTCGTGCTTGGCGCTCTCATGATACCGATCCAGGTAACCTTCGTGCCGATCTATGTCATGGTGGCCAAGTTTAAATGGATAAACACCTTCGCCGGCCTGATAATCCCCAACGCCGTCTCGGCATACATGATTTTCATGCTGCGGCAGACCTTCAAGGCTGTGGACGACAGCTTCATGGAAGCGGCGAGGCTCGAGGGGCTGGGCAGGACGGGCATCATCTTCCAGATTCTGGTACCCATGTGCAAACCGACGATCATGACGGTGGGCATCATCACCTTCATCGATAGCTGGAACGCCTATTTCTGGCCCAAGATGGTGACGACGACGCCGCTGCGAAGGACGATAGCCCAGGGCGTCTACGAGCTCAAGCGTTCCTACGCTGGGCTTGAGACCATGAACCAGAACCAGATCATGGCCGGAGCCGTCATGGCCATCGTGCCCATCATAATCCTTTTCGTCATCCTGCAAAAATACATTCTCAGCGGATTCTCCAAGGCGGCCTCCAAATGAGAAAATTCCTGGCTTTCGTCTTCGCCTTCGGTTTCATCTTCGCCGGCTGCGGCGCCTTCGCGCAGGAACAGGCGGGTGAAGCCCCGAGGACGGACCGCTATACTCAGATATTCGACAGGACGGACGACGCGGGGAAACTCGTCGTACGCTTTCTGAAGCTACATCTGCCTGAGGATGCTAAAACCGACGAAAAATCGGGAGACAGCAGCATCGTGACGACACCCGACGGCAAGGTCGTACTCATCGACGCCGGATCGCCCGACTGCGCGCCGCAGGTGGAAGCCGCCCTCGAAGCCATGGGCGTCGTGAAAATTGACGCTGTCGTGGCGAGTCATCCGCACATCGATCATATTGGCGGCTTGGCGAAAATACTTGCCACGTATCCCGTGGACAGGCTCTATATGAGCAAAGTCGTGTATTCAGACAGCAGCATCTACAGGGGCTTGATGAGTAAGGCCGCCTCGCGCGGGATTAAAATCATCTATCTCGAGGAAGGCTCTGAGTTCACCATAGGCGAATCCGTCAACGTTAAGGTCTATAATCCCGAACCGGATATAAAATATTATGACGGCTATCCCGCGAACGGAACGCAGTTCATAAACAACAAATCCCTCGTCATGAAATTTTTCTTCGGCAAATCGACCATGCTTTTCATGGGCGACGTCTACACGCCGCGCGAATTGGATCTCATCGAGAAATTCGGCGCCGAACTGCGGGCCGATGTGATAAAGGTCGGCCACCATGGCAGCGATACCTCTTCCTCGAAATCCTTCATCAAGACGGTGGCTCCTAAATTCGCCGTCATGATGCACGACAGTTTCGCGAGCCTTCAGGTTTATAAAAACTACAGGAAGGTGGGCGCCCTGACCTACGCGTCCGCCATCGACGGCTGCGTGAAGCTGTCGGGAGACGATGCCGGAAACTGGACCGCGCTGACGCAGTTCGACAGGTTGAGCGATTTCCTGAAATAGAGGGAACTTTCCATAGCCTCTTTGCGGGGCAGGGTGGGGCGCGGCGAAAATCGCCGCGCCCCTGTTTTTATCCGCTTTGCGCTCCACGAAAGGCGGAAAAACCGCTATAATAGAAATTGATACAACCACGCAAGGAGAGTATATGATCGACTTGACCACTAATTTCATGGGACTGAAACTCGCCAATCCCATTATAGTAGCCGCGTCGGGCCTGACGGGAACACCGGAAGGTGTTGAAAAAGCCGTACAGGCCGGAGCCGGCGCCGTCGTACTCAAATCCCTTTTCGAGGAACAGATTCTGGCCGAGCTGGGCGCCGAGGAAATCGGCATCGACCTCGACGCGTATCCTGAGGCTGAAGCCTTCATAAGCCGCACAGCCTGGGAAGAAGGCACGGAAGCTTACCTCAACCTCATCAAGGAATCGAAGACTAGGGCCGGGAATACGCCAATATTCGCCAGCATTAACTGCGTCGGCACGGGAACCTGGGCTTCCTTCACCAAGCGGATCGAGGAAGCCGGCGCCGATGTCCTCGAGCTGAATATCGCCTATATGCCGCACTCCACCGCGCTGAGCTCCAAAGATATCGAGAACAGAGTGCTTTCCACGATCAAGGAAGCCAGACTCTCCACCAGGCTGCCCATCGAAGTGAAGCTCGGGTCCCACTACTCCAGCCTTCCTCATCTCGCCAACAACATCTCGAAGGAAGGAGCCAACGCCCTCGTCCTCTTCAACCGTTTCTATAGGTTCGACATCGATATCGGGGGGATGAAACTGGTGCGCGCGCAGCCCTTGAGCACCGCCGATGAATATCACGACAGCCTGCGCTGGACCGCCCTCCTTTTTCAGCGCGCGGGCATCGAACTGGCCGGCGCCACAGGCATCCACGACGCCGAGACCGCGGCTAAGTTCATTCTCGCCGGCGCGAGCGTAACGCAGGTATGTTCAGCCATCTACAAGGACGGCTGGAAGGCGATAGGCACGATCATCGACGACCTCAAGACGCTTATCGAAGCCCAGGGGTTCTCTTCGGTGGACAGCATGCGCGGCAAGCTTTCCGCCTATAATTCGGGCAAGCCCGATGAGTACATGCGCCTTCAGTACATAAAGGCTTTGACGGGAATTTCCTGATTCAAGGCGTTAATAAATTATCCAATTGCCCTTAAGGAAGCCCGATAAATCCTTGTGGATGCGCGTGGGCTTATGATACTATAAAACGTTCGCGCGCTACGCGCATTCCTCAAACCATTTGACAAGGACGGTACCTTAATGAAGTTGGAATTGAGTCTCTCCAACCTTTCCCAAGCCTTCCCCGAAGACTTCACCCAAGACCAGAAAGCCCGCGCCCAGACCCTCTTTCTCAAGAAGCTTTCCATTCAGGCGCATAAGTTCTACGGCGGCAAAATGCAGACCGTGCCCAAGGCCGGCGTCTATGGTTTTAACTGGTTCAATGTATGGTATACCCCCGGCGTTTCCAAGGTTTCCACGACGATTCGCGACAACAACGACGAATCCTTCGCCCTTTCCAACAGGGGTAACCTCGTCGCCGTAGTATCCGATTCCACCCGCGTCCTGGGCGACGGCGACTGCACGCCCCCTGGAGGCTTGGGTGTCATGGAAGGAAAAGCCTTCCTCATGAAATACCTGGGCGGCGTCGACTGCATCGCCCTCTGCGTCGATTCGCGGGGCAAGGACGGCAAGCACGACCCCGACAAGATCATCGAGTTCGTGAAGATGCTCCAGCCCTCGGTGGGAGCGGTCAATCTCGAAGACATCAGCCAGCCCAACTGCTACAAGGTCCTGGACGAGCTGCGCGAATCCTGCGACATCCCCGTATGGCATGACGATGCCCAGGGCACAGCCTCTGTCACCCTGGCGGGCGTTCTCAACGCTCTCTCCCTCGCGGGCAAGAAGCTCTCAGAGGCCAAAATTGTATTCCTGGGTGCCGGCGCTTCCAACACGACCATCGCCCGCCTCATCATGACCGATGGCGGCAAGGGCGAGAACATGGTGATGTTCGACACGAAAGGTTCGCTCCACGCTGACCGCAAGGACATCGAGGCCGACCCGAGGCTCTACAGGAAATGGGAGCTCTGCCAGGCCACGAACCCTAAGCGCGTCGCCACGGAAGCCGAAGCCCTCAAGGGCGCCGATGTCCTCATCGCCCTCTCGACCCCCGGCCCCGATACCGTCAAGCGCGAATGGGTACACTCGATGGCGCCCAAGTCCATCGTCTTCTGTTGCGCCAACCCCGTGCCTGAAATCTGGCCCTACGCGGCCAAGGAAGAAGGCGCCTTCATCGTGGCCACCGGCCGCGGTGACTTCCCCAACCAGGTGAACAACTCCGTCTGCTTCCCCGGCATTCTGAAAGGAGCCCTGGCCGTGCGCGCCCGCAAGATCACCGACGGCATGGCAATACGCTGCGCCCACTCCCTCGCCGACTTCGCCAAGAAGCGGGGCATCACGCCCGACAACATCGTCGCGACCATGTCCGAAACCGAGGTTTTCGCCGTGGAAGCCGCAGACGTCGCCATGCAGGCCATCGCCGAGGGCGTGGCCAGGGTCCAGGCGACATGGCAGGAAGTCTACGACAAGGCTATGGCCGACATCGCCGCCTCGAGGAATCTGACCAAGGACATGATGGCCATGGGCTACATCAAGGAACCGCCCCAGGCGATGCTCCAGCAGATGCTCGATGAGGCTATCGCCGAGGTGCGCTGAACCATCTGTCCGATCTGGACGTAGAGTGGAGCGGGGCCGCGGCATCGTTGCGTCGCGGCCCCGCTCGTCGTATAGTTGAGGCATGAAGACTCGAGTGTCGTATCATACCAGCGCCAAGGCTCTCCTCATCCTGGCTTCCGCGTGCGCCTTTTTCGCTGTTTTCGCCACGATCGACACATCGGAACACTACCGGGCATGGCGCACGGCTCGCCGCTGGACGGCTGAACAGCAATCCGTGGCGCCGGCCAAGGACGCCGATGCGATGCATGCCCTGATTCTCAGCGCCTTGGCCATCGATACCGCCATCATAGCCGTAGCCTTCGCCTGCGGGCTTCTCCTGGGCGTTTCCCTGGCGACGGAGAACGCCGGTTTTTTTACCGCCGCGAAGGGGCTGGGCTGGCTGGCTATCGGCTTGGGGCTGGCCTTCTCGGCCATTATGATACTATATCAGCTGAAGGTGGGACCGCGGACTGTCCTCAAGGGGCCTATCTACGATTACGATCTCAGCATGCAGCTGCCTATTCTTCTCGCCGTGGGCGGCTACCCGATTTCCTTCATCCTGTATCTCGCGCATTCCCTCAAAAAGCGAAGGAACGGCTAGAACCGGCATTAATGCAGCAGAAGGGGAATGAGATACTCGAAGCAAAGGGCGAGAATCATGAGCATGAGCCCTGCTGCGGCGCCGCTCTTCGCGAACCCCTGGTTTTTCGAGGAAGATGTCGCTTTTTCATCCCCCTCAACCCCTCGACCCAATATTTTTTCCCTCAACCGGTTTTCCGCTTCGGTGAGACGTTGATAATTCTCGCTGTCCGGACCATCAGCTCCGGGGATCGGAGGAGGCGGGGAGGGGGCTTCCCCCAAGGAAGGCACGCGATCCGCCCATGATTCCGGAGGCCTCGCGTCGGAAGACTTCCGAGGCGGAATGAACCTGATGCCGTCCTTTTTGAGGTATCCGACCCAGGAAAGGCCGAACATCGCGAAGGCGCCTATCATCAGCGTGTCGCCGAAAGCGATGCTGAAACTGGCGCTTCTTTTAAGGCAGGCCACAACGATCCCCGCGGCGCATATGAAGGCCGTAAGCATCAGGGAAAGCGGGAGGGGGGGCTTCTTGCCGGAGGCTTGCGCTGTCGGTCGTCTGCTCGTCATCATCATTCTTCCTGAAACGAAACTACCTTACTATTATCCAAAACTCCGAAAAGGTACAGCCTTGTCGCCATTGCCTTGAGCGGACTTTCATCATATCAGCTGTTGACTTGTGGAGATAAAGTGATAAGAATGAATGAGGATATACATCGCCATCAAGCACGTGATGGATGGCGAAAAAATCGAAATCCACGCAAGTGGATATCATCGGGAGGCAGAAATGCTGAAGAAAACTTTATTAGCAGTAGCCGTCCTCGCTGTGCTTTTCGCAGGCACAGCGGGCGCCGCTACCCCAAAATCGAAGGACTACGTCAACGTCTTCACCAGCGATCCTCGTACCTTCAACTACCTGGAAAGCCAGCGCCAGACGACTTCAATCCATACCGTCAATTTCGTTGATTGTCTCCTCGAACACGACAAATACGGCATCCTCAGACCGGCACTGGCCGAAAGCTATTCTTCCAACGCCGACGCCACGGTCTGGACTTTCAATATCCGCAAAGGCGTCAAATGGGTGACGGGCGACCTCGAAGTCTATGCCGACGTCAAGGCTCAGGACTGGGTGGACGCCATGAAATTCATGCTCGATAAAAAGAGCACCCTCACCTACCTTATCTCGGGATTCGTGAAGAATGCCGACAAGTACCTGGCCGGCACCATCACCGATTTCGCCCAGGTCGGCGTCAAGGCCAAGAGCGATTATGTTCTTGAGTACACTCTGGATAAGCCGATCCCCTATTTCGATACCATGCTTACCTACAATCCCTACATGCCTGTCAACGGCGAGTTCCTCAAAGCCAAGGACAAGGATTTCGGCAAGGTGGACAAGAACGGCATCCTCTACAACGGAGCCTATGTCCTTTCCAACTTCACCTCCAAATCCGTCATGGAATACGATGCCAATCCCAGCTACTGGGACAAGGCCCACGTAACCGTCCAGCACATCAAACTCGTCTATGACGACGGCAAGGATCCCGATTCCCGTTTCAACAATTTCGACGCCGGCATCTACGCCTCCGCCCAGGTGAATACGGACAACGAAGCCCTTTTCGCCCGCGCCCAGGCCAAATATAAGGAAAACATCTACAGAGCCAGGCAGGATTCCACCACCTTCCTCTACGCCTTCAACTATGACCGCAACGCCTTCGCCTCCCCGGCCGACCCCACCAAAGGCAAGACCCCCAAGAGCGAGAAGGAACAGGCCGACACCCAGAAAGCTATCCTGAACAGAAACTTCAGGAAGGCCATTTTCTTCGGCATCGACAGGCCGACGATTCTCGCGCAGCGCAACGGCGACGTGAACAAGCTCGCGGCTATCCGCAACTCATACACCGGCACCGAACTCAGCAAAGACAAGGCCGGAAAAGACTATACCAAATATGTCGAAGATGCCCTGAAGGCGCGGAATCCCGCCGACTTCCCGGCCTCCTTCAAAATCGACGACGCCCAGGATCCCTACTTCAATCCGACCAAGGCGAAGGCCTATATGGCCAAGGCTAAGGCCGAACTCACCGCCAAGGGCGTGAAGTTCCCCATCCAGCTCGATACCGCTACCGATATTTCCTACACCAAGGGATTGAGGGGCGATAGGTCGATGAAAGCCAACCTCGAGGCAGTTTTCGGAACAGACACCCTCATCGTCAACGTCGTCGAGATGGACACCGACAACGCCGATGCCTCCACCTACTACGCCGAATCCGGTTCTCAGTCCAACTACGACATCGGTGGTTACACCGGCTGGGGTCCAGACTTTGGAGATCCCTACACCTTCCTCCAGACACTCGAACCCGAAATCGGCGCCGTACTCATTCAGATCGGTCTCGATGCCACCTCCGATCCCAAGTCCAGCGACTACAAAGCCGCCACGGCGGTTGGTCTCTATGAATACGCGAAGAAAGTCGAAGCCGGCAACAACGTCTACAATGATCAGGTCAAACGCTTCAAGCTCTTCGCCGAAGCGGAAGCCCAGATCCTCGACGACGCCATCGCTCTTCCCTATATGTCCTACGGCGGCGGTTTCGCCGTCACGAGGATCGTTCCCTACACTATTCCCTTCGCCGCCTACGGCAACGACGAGTATAAGTTCAAGGGCATGATCGTCGGCGACAAGGTCATCACCCTGGCCGAACGCGACAAGATCAAGGCCAATTGGGAGAAGGAAAGAGCGGCCGAATATAAAAAGCTCAGCGCCAAAAAATAAATCACGACAGGCGCGCGCAAGGCGCGTCCGATCCTTTGGGGCTGTCCGCGAAGTGCTTTGCGGACAGCCCCATTTTTATAAAATAGATATTTTACGGAATTGTATTCATAAAAATGCATGCAAACGTTTCGGCCCGCGGTTTTTGACTTTATTGCGTTTTAGGGCAGACATCATATATAATGAAATTTCCGAATAAGAACGCTCCATAGGGAACAGATGGAGAATATCAATTTTCGATCATCGCACGCAATTACGGCATCTTCATCGCGTAAAACTAGATGGAGCCGGCTGTCCTTATATTAACGCGTGATGGTCAGATTGCGGGGTTTCATGAAAGGGTATGTTCTCAAGAGAATTTTGCAGTCGATACTCTCTGTGTTCATCGTATCTACCCTGACCGTTTTCCTGGTTTATTCCTGCGTACCTCGGCAGCTCGTGTTCAAGGGTGACTTGATACTGCCCAAGCTGGCGAATAAGCCGGACGAATACCACGACTATAAGTATCGTACGTGGGAGTATCTTGGGTATATCGATTACGTGACGCAGAAAGAATACGCACAGGCGTCCTTTGGCAACGATTCGCCCCAGGTCAGCGAATCCCTCCTCGCCGGAAATTCTTTTTATGAAAAATTCCGCGCCGATTTTTCCTCGAAAGGTTATTTGGTTGAAACCCAGCCGGGGACTGGATATTTATACGCGAGCAAGGATGTTCCGCTGTTTTCACGCGTATTGCTCTGGTACAAGAACCTGATACAGGTCGATACGCCGAACCGAATCCAGGATCCAACCAACCCCGACATGAAGCGCGGCTACTATTTCACGAAAGACTGGAGCGGCAGACTGGCCCTTGCCGCGTCGGGCACCCGCTACAAATATCAGATATGGGTAGACGGTTCCTTCCCCTTCATCCACCAGAACATGATCAAGCTCAACATGGGCAAATCTTATCCGACCTTCGACGGCATGCCCGTTCTCGAGGTGATAGGCTCGGGCCAGGGACGATCCTCCAGAAGGGAGATCACGACGACGGTGCGGGGAGAGGAAATCACCTTCTATTCCTCGCTCGACGAGCACAGCCTTAAGTACAAACCCATCCTGGACAGGCTGGACATGAACAAGTTCGAGGACAACTACGCCGACGGCAACGTCATCACGGAAGATCCCTCGATGCTGGGGATCAGCTTCAAGATAGGCATGTACGCCCTCATCATCTCCCTCGGCATCGGCCTGACGATCGGCGTGATCTCCGCCATGCGCAAGGACAAGATCTTCGACAAGGTCACCATGGCCTATATCGTATTCATCAGCTCCATTCCAACCCTGCTGTACATAGCGCTTTTCGCGCGTTTCGGGATGAAGGTGCTCGGGTTTCCCGACAAGTTTCCCTTCCTTGGATCGCATAACTTCCTGTCGTACATTCTTCCGACCATATCGCTCTCGCTTGGCGGCATCGCCGGCGAGGCGCTCTGGATCAGACGCTACATGGTGGATCAGATGAATTCGGATTACGTCAAATTCTCCAGGTCGAAAGGGCTCTCCCAAAGCGAAGTGTTCTTCAAGCACATCATAAGGAACGCCCTGATTCCCGTCGTCCATTCCATACCGATGGCGGTCATCGGCACGCTGGCCGGCGCCCTCATCACCGAAAGCTTCTATGCCGTTCCGGGCATGGGGAAAATGTTCCCCAGTTCCATTTCCGATTACAACAACGCCATGATCATCGCGTTGACCTTCATCTTCACCGTGATATCGATCTTCGCCATCTTTATGGGCGACATACTGGTCACCTTGGTGGATCCACGCATCAGCCTGGCAGTCAAAAAGGAAGCGAGGTAAACCATGGCCAACACAGCTGAAAGATTCGCCTTCGCGACCTTCGATGTTCTCCAGTCCGAACGCATAGCCGGTCCACGCTATTCCTACTGGAAATCGGTTTTCCAGACTTTCTTCAAGCGTAGGACGGCCATTTTCTGGCTTGCCCTCCTCTTGAGCCTGACGTTGATGTCCTTCGTCCAGCCCCTCGTATCCGGCTACGATCCCGCGGTGACGCCCAACATCAACAACCCCTCCACCTGGTACCAGAAACCCTCCTCGGAACATTGGTTCGGGACAGACGATACCGGCAACGACCTTTGGGACGTCGTCTGGTCGGGCACGAGAATGTCCCTCTCCATCGCCTTCATCGCCGCATCCATCAACATCGGCCTGGGCATCCTCGTCGGGGCTGTCTGGGGCTACTCCAAACGTCTGGATCCCATACTGCTGGCCTTGTACAACATAATCTCCAACGTCCCTGCCATCCTCCGCTCGATGATGCTCATGTACATATTCGGCAGGGGCTTCTGGCAGATGGTGCTGGCCATGACCATCACGGGCTGGCTGGGCATAGCCTTCTTCATCCGAACCCAGGTCATGATCATCCGCGACAGGGAATACAACCTCGCGTCCCGCTGTCTCGGAACCCCATTAAAGAGAATGGTTACCCGCAACATTCTGCCTTATATGGTTTCGGTGATCGCCACCCTCGTCTATCAGGAGATTCCAGGACTCATCAACACGGAAACGGTGCTCTCCTACCTCGGCATCGGTCTTCCCTCGACCTATCCCTCCCTGGGCAGGATGATCGACGTCTACTGGTCCTTCGTCGACACCTATCCCCATATGATCCTGTTTCCCGGCATCGTGATGGGACTCGTCACGATTTCATTCTACGTGGTCGGTCAGCTTTTTGCCGACGCATCCGACCCCAGAACTCACCGATAGGAGGTGGAAGATGAGCGAAGAAAAAACCCCCATCCTTCAGGTGAAGAATCTGGTCGTCAAATTCAGGGTTCGCAACAAGGAACTTACCGCGATACGCTCCGTGTCGCTCGATCTCTACGACGGCGAGACCCTCGCCATCGTGGGCGAGTCGGGATCGGGAAAGACAGTCCTGACCAAGACCTTTACCGGCATGCTGGAGACGAACGGCAGGATTCCTGCCGGCCGCATCGAGTTCGAGGGACGAAATCTTCTCGACATAAAAACGGACAAGGACTGGGAGGCGATCAGGGGAGCCAAGATAGCCACGGTTTTCCAGGATCCCATGACCAGCCTCAATCCGCTTAAAAAGATTGGGGTACAGATAACCGAGGTCATCGAAAAGCACCAGAAACTTCCGAAGGAAGAAGCCAAGAAAATTGCCCTCACCCTCATGGAAAAAGTGGGCATCAAGGATGTGGGGAAACGTTTCTACGACTATCCCTTCCAGTACTCTGGCGGCATGCGTCAGAGAATCGTCATAGCCATCGCCCTGGCCTGCAAGCCGCGCATTCTCATATGCGACGAGCCGACGACGGCCCTCGACGTGACGATCCAGGCCCAGATTCTCGATCTCATCAGGTTTCTCCAGAAAGAGTACGGTTTCACGACCATCTATATCACGCATGACCTCGGCGTCGTGGCCAACGTGGCGGACCGGGTTGCCGTAATGTACGCCGGCCAGATCGTCGAATACGGTTCGGTGCGCGAGATCTTTTACGATCCGCGCCATCCCTATACCTGGGCGCTGATCTCCAGCCTTCCGACCCTGGCCAGGAAAAATGAACCGCTCTTTGCGATTCCCGGCACGCCACCGACCCTGTTTAACGAAATCAAAGGCGACGCCTTCGCGCCGAGAAATCACTACGCGCTCAATATCGACTTCGAGGAGGAACCTCCCTTCTTCCAGGTCAGCCCCACGCACTTCGCCAAGACTTGGCTCCTCGATTCCAAGGCTCCCGCGGCCGATCCCCCCGAAGCGGTGAAACTCATGAGGAAAAAGGGGAAGATTTACGCCGAAAAGCTCGCGGAGGCCTCCAAATGAACAAGAAAATCCTGTCCGTCAAGGACCTGGAAGTCACCTTCAAGAACGGCCATGAAAGCTTCACCGCGGTGAAGAACGTCAGTTTCGATATATACGAGGGCGAATCCTTTGCCCTCGTGGGCGAGTCGGGCTCAGGCAAGACGACGATAGGCCGCACGATCATCAGGATCAACCCCGCCACGAAGGGAGACATTTACTTCCAGGACAAGAAGATATCAGGCGTTATCGCTAAAGAACTGGACACCTATGTCATCCGCAATATCCAGATGATATTCCAGGACCCGATGGCTTCACTCAACGAGCGGGCAACCATCGACTATATCGTCTCGGAGGGGCTGTACAACTTCAATCTCTTCAAGGACGAGAACGAGCGCCGCGACAAGGTCTTCAAGGCGCTGAACGACGTCGGACTTCTCGAGGAGCACGCCGAGCGCTATCCGCACGAATTCTCAGGCGGCCAGCGGCAGCGCATCTGCATAGCGCGGGTGCTCGCCATGGAACCCAAGTTCATCATCGCCGACGAGCCCATATCGGCCCTGGACGTCTCGATCAGGGCCCAGGTGCTCAATCTTCTGCGCGACCTCAAGCAGGAACACGGGCTTTCCTACCTCTTCATCGCCCACGACCTCACCGTCGTCCGCTATTTCGCGGACAGGATCGCCGTCATACACCAGGGGGAGCTCAAGGAGCTCGCCGAAACCGAAGAACTCTTCGCGAGGCCCCTGCATCCCTATACGAGGTCGCTCCTCTCGGCCGTACCGATGCCCGATCCCGATGTCGAGAAGAACAAGACCCTCCTCGTGTATGACCAGTCCATGCACGACTACAGCGTCGACAAACCCAGCTGGCGCGAGGTTTTCCCGGGGCACTTTGTCCTGGCAAACGAAAAGGAAGCGGCGGAATACGGAAAAATGTACGCCTAAAGAAGGTTGGGCGTTTTTTTGGGCATGGGAAGGGCCGCCCCCGATTGGAAATCGGGGGCGGCCCTTCCTGTCAGCGACGAATCCCTATGTAGCGCTCAATAATGGAAAGCCGACTCTCCGATGAACTCGCGCAGCGTGGAATCCTTAGGCACGTACTGGGCGGGAATGGGCGTGAAATTGTCGAGGAATGCCTGTATCCGCCTGGCTTCGGTGTATTCAGGCATGCTGGGCTTGATCGTGCGGAGGAGGGGATCGGCGAATATCTTCAGCACGCCCAACTCGTAATCCAGGGCCGAATTCAGCGCAGCGTCCGCCGAATTCTGGAAAGGGAAAATGTGGGCGCGTTCGCCTCGCTGCACCGAGGGCCACATGGCGAGCGTCGCCCTCGCGCTATGACCCCTAAAATTGTGATCTCTCACCATGCGACGCAGGAGCCGGTAATCCGTCGTGCTTATCCTGTTATGGTCGTCGAGGTTGAGCTGGGTGAGGGCCGATACGTAGATCTTGAACTTGTTCTCCTGCGAAATTTTCGGCGTGAGGGCGTCGTTGAGGCCATGGATGCCTTCAAGAATGAGGATTTCGTGGCCGGAAAGCTTCAGTGTCTGACCTGTGCCTCGTCTCGTTCCCGCCTTGAAGTCGTAGACCGGCAACTCGACCTTGTCGCCTGAGAAGAGCTGGAGCAGGAGTTCATTGAGATAGATGACATCGAGCGCTTCGAGGCATTCGAAATCGGGTTTTCCCTCGTCGTCAAGCGGCGTACGGCTCCTGTCGATGAAGAAGTTATCCAATTCAATGGGGATGGGCTCGAATCCCAGCACCTTGAGCTGTATGGCAAGTTTCTTGGATGTCGTCGTCTTGCCGGAACTGGAAGGTCCGGCGATCAGCACTACTTTCACCTTATCGGCTTTGGCCGCGACCGCCTCGGCGAGAGCGGCGATCTTCCTGTTTTGAAGCGCCTCGGCCACGGTGATGTATTCGCCGATTCTGCCTGAAGCGCTTAAGCGGTTGAGGACGCCGACCGAGCCAACGCCGAGAACGCGCCCTCGTTCCTTGTATTCCTCCGAAATCTTGTAGAGGAGGGGGACATCCTCGAAAGGTTCGATGACGCCTGCCTTGTCCTTGTGGGGGTAACGGAGAAGCATGCCCCCGTGATAGGGGATGAGTTCCCAGGTGCCTAGAACCCCGGTGGAGCTGACGAGCGGGGCAATCTGAAGGTCGCGGAATCCGGCGCACTCGTTGAGAGGAATCTGAGGTTCATTCAGGTTTTCCAGAAGGGCGAGGGTGTCGAGTTGGCCGCTCTTCACGAAATAGTCGCAGGTTTTTTCCCAGGACCATTTTTCGAGGCAGATGGGTATATCCCTGGCCACGAGGTCTCCGATGCGACCGGCGAGTTTTCCGACCTGCTCTTCGGTCAGTGGGATTTCGTCGTAATAGTAGTGGTAGAATCCCGTCCCGATGGCCATGCCGGCGATTAGTCTTCTTTCGGAAAAGATTTCCCGCGAGGCGATGGCGAGGAGAAAACAGAGGGAGCGCCGATAGACCGTGGCTCCGATGGTTGAACCCGCGAGCACCGCGCTTATCCGGCAATCGCTCTCCAGCTCGGTATCGAGCGACTTGAGTTCGTTGTCGATGAGCACGGCCACCAGAGGCTGATCCGACTCGCCTTGGTTTGGCAAGGTTTCGAGAGCCTTGATGCCTGTCGGAAAGGATTTCATCTCGCCCGATTCATAGGTCACGGTAATCTGTGTCATTGCGGCCTCTTTCTCGATAATCCACGGTACCTGTCAATACTATCGTTCATTTATCCTGGTTTCCATAGCCCCAGCCGCCGGGGCCGGAAATTTACACTGGTTTGACTGGGGCTTCGAAGAAGGATACAATAATGGATGGCGATCCATATGAAAATTACCATCAAAGATATCGCGGAACGTGCCGGCGTATCCAAAACCACGGTCTCTTTCGCGCTCAACAACCCGAAGCGCATATCCAAGGAAACCTACGGGAAGATCATGGCCATCGTCACCGAGCTTGGCTACTTCCCCAGCCCAGTCGCCAGGACACTCACCACCAAAAGGCTCGGCGCTCTCGGCCTTCTCCTGCCTCAGCCGATCTCCGAAGTGATGAATAATCCGCATCTCTGCGACGTGATCAGCGGCATCGGCGAGGAATGCGACAAACGCGAGATTTCGCTCACCATGCTTCCTCCTGTCCAGGGCAAGATCATCGAAGCGGCACGCAGGGCATTCGTGGACGCGATCGTGACCATTGGGCTCGGGCCCGAACATGAAGTGATCGAATTCCTCAATAAGCACCGCGTGCCCTTCGTGACGATCGACGGCGAGGAAAGCGGCACTACCGTAAATGTCGGCATTCAGGACGAGCAGGCAGCCTACGAACTCATGCGGCATATCCTCTCTCTCGAACCCAAGCGCATCGCCGTGCTTTGCCTGAAGCCCGACGCGAAAAACCATACGGAACGATCGAGGTCGGTCGTCCTGGAAAAGCGGCTTGCGGGTTTTTCCAGAGCCCTCGAGGAATCAGGTCTTTCTCTCGAATCGAATCGAATCCGCGTCATCGAAGCCGAAGGCTCCATCGCGGGCGGACGCGCCGCAGGCAGGACTCTCCTCGGATCGGCCGATCGGCCCGACGCCATCGTGGCGATGGCCGATATCGTCGCCATTGGCCTCTATGCCGCGGCGGCAGAATGCGGCATCAGCATTCCCGATCAGCTTTCCATCGCCGGTTTCGACGATATTTCCCTTAGCGGCTTCGCGCGTCCCGCGCTCACGACGATACATCAACCCGCTAGGGAAAAAGGGCAGAAAGCCGCCTCCCTGGCCCTCGACATCCTGAACGGCGGCAGCCCGGAACATTTCAATTTTCCGTATAGCTTGGAAATTCGTGGTTCGACGAAACCATCACGATGACGACAAGGAGAAATAATTGGCCACTCACGACATCCCCAAACGCGGCGAAGTGCCTCTTGCGGATAGATGGAATCTTTCCAGACTCTTTTCCTCGGACGATGCATGGGAGAAAGGGCTTGAAATACTGGCTGGCATGCAGGTAGGCATCGAGAGCCTAAAAAAGAAGCTTTCCGCCTCGAGCGATGATTTTCTCGCCCTCCTCTCGAGGTACGATGAGTATCTCCGCCTCGATGAAAGGCTGGCATACTATGCGGATCTCAGGGTTACGGAGGATGAAGGCGACAGCGACGCGCGCGGCCGCTACGCTCGCTATATCGGCGTCGCCACCGCGGGACAGGCCGCTTGGGCATGGCTCACTCCTTCCATCCAGGCGCTTCCCGAAGCCTTCCTGGATTCCTGCTTCGCCGATCACCGGTTCGCCGACTATGGCGTATTCCTAAAAAAGCTGATTCGTTTCAAGCCGCATATACTTTCGGAAAAAGAGGAGCGGCTGCTCGCCATGCAGGCTGAGACCAACCATATAGCCCAGGAAACCTTCGGGATTCTCACCAATGTCGATCTCTCATTCGGCAGGATAAGGACGGATGAGGGGCTTCTTCCCTTGAGCCAATCGACGTTTTCAGCGTTCATGCGCAACCAGGACAGGGAAATCCGCAGAAAAGCCTATATGAAGTTCTATGGAGCCTATGAACGGCACAAGACAACCCTGGCCAGTCTTTACGCCGGTTCCGTCAAGCTCGACAAGTACCAGGCTCAGGTCAGGAACTTCGGGAGCGCCAGGGAGCAAGCCCTCTTTCCCGACAAGGTCCCCGAATCCGTTTATGACAACCTGGTGGGCACCATCAACGCCAATCTGCCCGTTCTCCATGAGTATTACGACCTCAGGAGGCGCGCCCTCGGCCTGGAAGAACTGAGGCATTACGATGTCTATGTTCCCATCGTCAAACAGAAAACCAGCATACACAGCTATGACGAGGCGGTGGAAATAGTGGCGGCGTCGCTCGCGCCGCTTGGCGAGGAATATGTCGCCACGCTGAAGGCCGGGCTCCTGGGTGGCTGGGTGGATCGCTACGAGAACAAGGGTAAACGTTCGGGCGCCTTCTCCGCGGGCAGTTTCTCCGGCGAACCCTACATCCTTCTTAACTACAAGGAAAATGTCCTCAACGATATCTTCACCATGGCGCATGAGGGCGGGCATTCGATGCATTCCTGGTATTCGATGCGCAATAATCCCTTCATGTGCTATTCGTATACGATATTCGAGGCCGAGGTGGCCAGCACTTTCAACGAGCAGCTAGTGTTCAAATATCTCTACAAGCACGCGGCTTCCGACGATGCCAGGATTTCCCTTCTGGCCAACAGAATCGACGATACGCTGGGAACCTTGTTCAGACAGACCATGTTCGCGGAATACGAGCAGGTGACCCATGCCATGGCCGAAGCGGGGCAGGCTTTGACCGTCGATTCGCTCAGGGCCGAGTACAGGAAGCTTCTGGAGAAGTATTTCGGGCCGCGGATGAAGTTCGAGTCGGTCTCCGACTTGGAAGGGCTGCGCATTCCCCATTTCTACAACGCTTTCTATGTGTACAAATACTCCACCGGCATTTCCGCCAGCATCGCGCTCTCGGAGCGCGTTTTGAACGGAGGAGAGGCCGAGAAAAACGATTATTTCGCCTTCCTCAAATCGGGAGGCTCGAGATTCCCCATCGAGGCCTTGAAGGTGGCCGGCGTGGATATGTCTTCTCCGGAACCGGTTCAGCTTGCCTGCGCCAGATTCGCCAACGATGTGAGGACACTCAAAGGACTGTTGAAGCTGTAGGGAATTACATATAGCCCAGACGCGAAAGGATGATCGAGACAGCGGCCATGGCCGCCGTTTCCGTTTTAAGTATGCGATCGCCAAGATAGCACGCCGTAAATCCATGAGAGGCGAGCAAATTCACCTCCCTCACTGTCCAGCCCCGCTCGCTTCCTATGGCGAGCGTCGTCGGGGTCGTCAGTGATGAAAGTTCCGCTATCCTTGGAAGCGCGGGATCGGGATGGAACATGAGCCGCGATGAAGACGGGGCGCCGGCCGCGTCGGTCTGTTCGAGCGCGGCGCAGGCTCGGTCGATGCTCCAGAAACTGCCGATAGCGGGCAGGCGGGGATTGCCTGCCTGCTCGGCCCCTTCAATGAGGTGGGTTCCGTATTCCCTGTCCTTGAAAAAAGTGGATTCGGCGTAAGATTTCTCTCCCAGATCGGAGAGGGCGAACCAGATTTCAGCTATGCCGAGGCTCGTGAGGTCCTTGAGAATGCGGCCGGCCTGGATGGGCCGCGGAAAGCCCATGAGAAGCCGCACCGGCCGGAGCGCCGGCGCCTGCGACTGCGCCGAATAGGAGAGGATGAGGCCATCCTGCGAGAGAAATTCGATCCTGGCCTGGCCCAGCGTGCCGTCGGAACAGCCCGCGGCCAGGATATCGCCCTGCGTCTTCCTGAGAATCCGCGTCATGTGCCCGCAGCGTCGGTCGCTCCGGGGAAGCAGAACGCCAATCTCTTTCTCTTCAAGATAGACTATGTTCATCAGAGAGGGTCGACTTCCGCGTCATAATCGATGCCCGGGACGGCGAAACCATGGGCCTGCAAGAAGTCGCGTCGGAATCCTTCGATGTCGGTAAGGTCGTTCAGGTTGGCTTCGTTTACTTTCCCCAGACGGGTCGAGACATCTTCCTGGACCGCCGCGCCCATTTCCAGTTCGTCCAGCCTTATCCTGCCTTCCTCATCGATCGGCACTGCCGCTCCGTCCCTGACGTAGAGTCTTTCCATGAAAAGCCTCTGCATCTGGTCCAGACAATCCTCGTGAATATTTCTTTCCTTCATCACTTTGAACAAGGTGGAGACATAGAGCGGAATGATGGGGATGACGGCCGACGCGCGTGTGACCACGGCCTTGTTTATGGAGACAAATGCCCGCAGGCCCGATGCTTTGTGCCTCGCCGCGATGTCGCGGGCGCTTTTTTCAAGATGCGATTTGGCGCGGCCTATGGTTCCGTCCCTGTAAATGGGCCAGGAAAGGGGAGGACCGAGATAGGAGTAGGCCACGGTGATGGCGTTTTTCTCGAGGACTTTCGCGGCGTCGAGGGCTTCCAGCCAGAGGCTCCAATCCTCGCCGCCCATAACCTTGACGGTTTCCTCGATTTCCTTTTCGTCGGCGGGCTGTACGTGGGCTTCGCTTATCTTGCCGGTAAAAACGTCAGCGGTCTTGCCCGTATAGTCCCTTCCGATCGGTTTGATCACCGAGCGGTACATCACGCCCGTCATGGGGTCGACGCGCACGGGGCTTGCCAGGGAATAGATGACGAGATCATAGGCGAATCCGCCTGAGCGAGCCGTCTCGATAGCCAAATTCTTGGCTTCATTGGAAAAAGCGTCGATATTGAATGTTTTCGCGAAAAGACCTAGCTTCGTGGCTTCGCTGTCGAAGCTTCTGTTCGCGTACCAGCCGGGCGAGGCCGTTTTAGCGTTACTCGGTTCTTTTTCGTAGGAAAAGCCCACGGTAGACGCCCCGTACGCGAAGCCTGCCACGATCCTCGAAGCGAGGCCATATCCGGTGGAGGCCCCTATCACGAGCACATTTCGCGGGAGTCGCTGATTCGAAGCCCTGGCCGCGTCGACCTTGGCTTTAAGCGCCGCGGCCTGCGCGATCTGGAGCCGTACGACCCTGGCGCAGCCTTCGGGGTGAGCGTTGAGGAAAATATTGTTTCTCACCATCGGGGTGATTTTCATTCCGGGACCTCCGTTGCCATGGCTATCCATTCGGCCTCGACGGCTATTTCTCCGTCGACTTTGCCTACGCCCTTCTGATGAAGGACAAGTCCGCTGGATTTTAGGTTGACGACTTCCATATCGAGCTTGTCGCCGGGCTTGACCTGGCGCCTGAATGTCGCCTGTCGAATCTTGGCCAGGACAAAAAGCCCCTTCGGCTTAATTCCGAGCAGTTTTGCTCCAACGCCGCCGGCCTGGGCCAGGGCTTCGATGAGGAGGACACCGGGGACTACCGGGTAGGCCGGAAAATGGCCTTTAAAGAACCAGTCATCAGATTTGTACGTTCTCGAAGCGAGAATTGTCGTCCCGTCGATGCTTGCGTCATCGATAAAAAGAAAAGGAGGGCGATGAGGGAGGTACGACTCTATGTTTTCCATGTGTTCAGCCTTTTGTAGTATCGACGCTCGCCGAACCGAGCGGAGCGTAAAACCTACCGAGATTATAATGTATGCGGCGCCATCCTGAAAAGAAGGCGCGCGGTCCTGCGCGTTCTATGCCATGCGCCTGGCGGGCGCCGCGGCGCCGCGCGGTCCTATGCCCGCCTGAATGCCAGCGCGCCGTTATGGCCGCCGAAACCCAGCGAGGCGGTCAAGGCCGCTTCCACGGGGTGATGTATGGATTTATTGGGTATGTAATCCAGGTCGCAGCCAGCTTCCAGGTCGGGATTATCCAGATTGATGGTCGGCGGCAGATAGCCTGTTTCTATGGCTTTGACGCAGACGATAGCCTCGATGGCGCCCGTGGCGCCCAGGCAATGCCCCGTCATGCTCTTCGTCGAGCTGACCTTGAGCTGCTTCACGGCATCGCCGAAGGTCTTCTTGACCATAGCCGTCTCCGTGGGATCGTTGAGCTGTGTCGAAGTCCCGTGGGCGTTGTAATAGCCGACTTCCGAAGGCTTAAGGCCCGCGTCCTCGAGGGCCAAGGCAAGAGCCCTGGAACCCTGGATGCCTTCCGGGTGGGGGGCTGTCAGATGATAAGCGTCGCAGGTGGCCCCATAGCCCGATGCCAGGGCATAGATTTTCGCGCCGCGGGCCTTGGCCCTGTCATAATCTTCAAGGATGAGGATTCCGGCTCCTTCGCCGATGAGGAATCCGTCTCTGTCCCTGTCGAAAGGCCTGGACGCCTTCGTGGGGTCATCGTTGCGTCGCGTCGTCAGCGCCTTGAGGCGGCAGAAACCGCCCATTGCGAACTCGGTGACGGCCGCTTCGGTGCCGCCCGCCACCACAACATCGACGCGTCCCGATCGCAGCAGGTCGATGGCCTGCCCGATGGCGTCGGTGCCGGAGGCGCAGGCCGTCACCTGCGTATAAGCCGGACCCTGAATCCCGAGGCGCATGGCGACGTTGGCCGCGGCCTCGTTGGCTATCATGAGCGGAACCGTCATGGGAGGCATCCTGTCAGGACCGGATTCCAGCAGCTTGGCGTAGGAATCCTGAAACACCTCAAGACCGCCGATCCCGTTGCCCAGGCAGATAGCCGTCTTTTCGCCATCGCAGTTAGAATCCGTCAATCCGGCATCATTCCAGGCCTGAACCGAGGCGGCTACCGCGTACTGGGAAAAAAGCCCCATCTTGCGCGATTCCTTTTTGTCCATCCAGAGGCCGGGATCGAAGCCTTTTACCTCGGCCGCGATACGCGAGTCGAGCCTCGAGGCATCGAAATGCGTAACGGGACCGGCGCCTGATTCGCCCCTCAAGAGAGCGCTCCAGAAACTTTCCATATCGTTCCCGATGGGGCTGATGATCCCCAAGCCTGTCACGGCAATTTTTCTCTGCATCTGTATTTCTCCTACCAACGTATTACGGCAGCGCCATAGGTAAGCCCCGCGCCAAAACCTAAAAGCATTATGAGATCGTTCGTTTTCAGAAGACCTTTGCTGTCCATCTCAGCCAGGGCAAGGGGGATGCTCGCCGATGAAGTGTTGGCATATTCTTCCATATTCAGATAGAACTTTTCCGGCGGAATGCCGAAACGCTTGCCGGCGGCCTGCACGATGCGTTCGTTCGCCTGGTGCGGGATGATCCAGGAAAAGTCCTCAAGCTTGTATACGGTGGCGTGCATGATACGTTCTATGAGGACGGTGATGGATTTGACGGCGAAGTTGTATACATTCTTGCCGTTCATCGAAATCACGGGAACGGTCGGGGCCGACCTGGCGTAGGCGTCGGTCCTGGGCGACTGGGTAAGGAAAAGGTCTTTCGCTCCGGAACCATCGGCTCCCAGCAGGAAGGAAAGGCAGCCGCGGCCAGGCTCGTCGATGCGCGATATCACGGCGGCGCCGGCGCCGTCGCCGAAGAGAACGGCCGTCGAACGATCGCTCCAGTCGACAATCCTCGAGAGCTGTTCGGAGCCTATGACGAGGGCATGCCGTCCGTTTCTCGCCTCAAGCATGGCCGAAGCGATGTCCAGCGCGTAGATGAAACCCGTGCAGCCGGCGACGACGTCGAAAGCGGTGCAGCCAAAGGCGCCGATCTTTTCCTGGACGATGCAGGCGGTGGCCGGAAAGCCGAAGTAGTCAGGCGTGGCGGTAGCCACGACTATCAGGTCGATGTCGTGGGGACCGATCCTGGCCTTCTCCATGGCCGATTTCGCGGCTTCAGCGGCCATGTCGCTCGTCAGCACGTTTTCGGAGGCCAAATGGCGCGCGCCGATGCCCGTATGGGAACGGATCCATTCATCGGTGGTTTCGAGCTTGGCCGCCAGCTCTTCATTGGACACCCTTGTCTGCGGAATATATGACGCGATGGAACGTATGACAACGGACATCGTTTACCTCCTGATAAATGACAAAAAATGAAAAACTGTCATGCGGGAGATTTGACCATGGATGGAGCTATCATGTCAATAAGACGAATAGTGTCAAATTGAAGGATCAGCGACGATCGATCTCGGCAGCCGGGGAAATGGGCCTCAGTCCCGCCACAGTGATGAGGCTCGACACTATGATGCCGGCAAAGGCCATCAGTTTTTGCGCGATGCCTCCGGCGAACAGGTTTCCGCCCAGACCCAGCCCATACCCGCAGGCGATGGCGACAAAGAGAAAGCCGCTCCGCACTTGCTTCTTCCCGCTGGCGACGAGGACAATGAAGAGGGCGGGGACGATGCCCGATGTATAGCCCTGATAGGTTTCCAGAAGGAGATCGACGATATCGGTCTTGAAAAGCGCGGTGATGGCGGCGAAGGAGGCGATTACGCCGACCCATGCTTGCGTTCGGTTGAGCGAAGATCCGCCCAGCACGTCGTGCTCGAAGATCCCCGCAGCGGTGAGGAGAACCGTGTCGGCCGTCGAAAGAATGGCGGCCAGAATTCCGAATACCATGAGAAAGGACAGCCAGGAGGGAAAAACCGAACCTATCATGGCATTCAACGGGTCGGCGCCGCCGAAGTCGAGGCCTGAGGCCCTGGCCCAAAGCCCTATCGAGGTGATGGCGACGGCGAAGATCAGCATTCCCAAGGCGCTTGTGTAGGAGGCCTTTCTGGCGGACGCGGGGGAATCGGAAGAAAGAATTCGCCCGAACATCATGGGGCAGATCAGGTAGGATCCGGCGACCACGACAAGATAATACAGCAGGTCCAGGACTCCGAATTTGGCGGTGAAAAGCTGTATGTCGAGGGAAGCGATGGATGTGGGTCTTGTTCCGAAAAGCCAGCCGCAGGCGGCCAGAATGCCGATGGCCAGGATGCCGAACTGAAAAAGATCGGTGCGGAGAATCGATCGCTGCCCTCCCATGATGGTGTAGATCACAAGGAATGAAGCCGAGGTGATGACGGCCCACTGATGGGAAAGCCCTGTGATGGAGGTGACGACTTTGCTCGCCGCTAGGAATTGCCCGGCGGCTATGCCTGTCCACGTCAACACTATGATGATGCCCGTCAAGCGTTTGACCGCTGGGGAAGAAAGCTTGGCGGCGAGATCGGGCAGCGTCAGGGCTTCGGTTTTTCTTACTTTCTCGGAAAGAAAGGCTCCCTGGATGAGGTGGGCGGCGGCTCCGGAAGCGACAAACCAGAAAGCTGGAAATCCGAGGCTGTACGCCTTGCTCACGGTTCCCAAAGTAAGCCCTCCGCCAATCGTGGAGGCCAGCATGGAGCCGATGATCAGTATCTTCGGCTGGTTCCTTCCGGCCAGCACGAAATTCTGGAAGCTATCCTGTCTTCGTGACGAGAAAAAAGCGACGGCTAGTAGAACTACCGCGTAGGCAAAGAGAAAAATCTGCATCGGGAAATCCTGTTATGGTCAGATGCTCTCCACGTTTTCAGGAGAGCTTTTCTCACCTTGTTCGGAGGTGAGGGCAAGGAACTCCGCCTCTTCGATGACTTCCTTTTCCAGAAGGATTCCCGCGACCTTTTCGATCAGATCGCGCTTGGAGCCAAGAAGGGCGACCACGCCATCATAGCGGGCCGCGATGATTCTCGCAATCTCCTCGTCCACGTATTTCTGGGTGTCCTCGCTGTACTCCCTGGCCATGAAGGGCTCGGGAACCTGAGCGCCACCGAAAGCCTGGCCCTTCCTGGTGAGGGCTACATGCCTGAACCGCTCCGACATGCCGAAATCGACTATCATCCTGCGGGCTATATCGGTAGCCCTGGTGATGTCGTTGGCCGCGCCGGTGGAGATGGAGCCGAATACGATCTGCTCGGCGGCGCGTCCGCCCAGAAGCACGTCGATCTGGCTCAGGAGTTCCTCCTCGCTGACGACATAACGATCCTCGATGGGCATCTGAAGCGTATATCCCAAGGCGCCATAGCCCCTCGGGACGATGGACACCTTCTTTACCGGATCGCTGCCTAGGGTAAAGGCCGCCGTCACCGCATGGCCTGTCTCATGGAAGGCAATCACCTTTCTTTCCTTGACATTGATGACCTTGGTCTTCTTTTCGAGGCCGGCTATCACCTTCTCGATAGCCGCGTCGAAATCGCCCTGCTGGACTTTTTTCCTCCCGGCCCGCACGGCGAGGAGAGCCGCCTCGTTTACGATATTGGCGAGATCGGCTCCGACGAAACCCGGAGTGCTGCGCGCTATGCGGGCCAAATCGACGGATTCTTCCATTTTAATGTTTTTCGCGTGAATCCTGAGGATGGCTTCGCGGCCGGGCATGTCAGGCCTGTCCACGAGAACCTGCCTGTCGAACCTTCCGGGACGCAGAAGCGCGGGGTCGAGGACGTCCGGGCGGTTCGTGGCCGCGAGGATGATGAGGCCCGAAGTGGCGTCGAATCCATCCATCTCAACGAGAAGCTGGTTCAGCGTCTGCTCCCTTTCGTCGTTCCCGCCCATCATACCGCTCGATCTGCTCTTGCCGAGGGCGTCCAGTTCATCTATGAAAACGATGCAGGGAGCCTTTTCCCTCGCCTGGCGGAACAGATCGCGTACCCGCGCCGCGCCCACGCCCACGAACATTTCCACGAAGTCCGCGCCGCTCATGCGGAAGAAGGGCACCTCGGCCTCGCCGGCCACGGCACGGGCCAGCAGGGTCTTGCCCGTGCCTGGGGGGCCCACGAGGAGGACGCCCTTGGGAATCTTGCCGCCGATATCGGTGTACTTCGTCGGATTCTTCAGAAAGTCGACGACCTCCACCAGCTCGGCCTTGGCTTCATCCACGCCCGCCACATCGACGAAGCGAGTCTTAATATCGCCCTCAGCCACGATGGTGGCCTTGTTCTGTCCGAAGGCGAGGACATTGGAATTGCCGCCTCCCTGTGCGCGCTTCATCACGAGGCGCCAGACGAAGAACATGAGGCCAAAGGGCAGAATCCAGTTGAGTATGAGAGAAAGGATGGTGCTGCCTTCTCTCGGAGAAGCGGAATAGACAATATTCTTCTCGTCGAGAAGAGCGGTAAACTGAGGATCGTCGACGGGAACGGCCTTATAGACAACGCCAGTCTTGGTGGAAGCGGGGAAGGGCGAGGAAGGTTCCTGCGTGTTCGCGTCCGTATATCCCGTAAAATAATTCAAATCGATCTCAACGCGCTTTATCTCGCCATTTTCGACCTTGTCCTTGAACGTGGAATAGGGGACGAGCGTATTATCGGTCCTGAAGAGGAGATAATTGAAAAGGCTCACGAGGATGAGGGTGACGATGATATAGCTGAAGGAAAACTTCAGCTGAAAGCCGCCGAATGGGCCTGTGCCCTTCGATGGGACCTTATTGCCCTGAGTAGGGCGAAGCCCGGGTTTGCGATTCCAGTTAGCGTTCTTTTTAGGCATTTATCGCTCCAATTTGAAATTTAATGAAAAGATGACCGATAAGGAAGACCATTCGCCGCTTTCCATGCGCCGCGTTCTATTGACCCTCAGCCTCAGATTTTTTATATTTCTATAGAAGCAATCTCAATTCAAACGAAAGTTCAGGAGGATACTTTATGAACGTCAAACCCTTGGGTGATCGCATTCTCATCAAGATCAAGGAAAGCGAGACCAAGACAGCGGGCGGAATCATCATTCCGCAGACAGCCCAGGAAAAGACACAGACGGGCGTCGTCGTTGCTGTTGGCACCGATACGGATGTGATCAAGGTCAAGGCAGGCGATGAAGTCATGTACGATAAGTACGCGGGAACTCAGATCAAGATCCAGGGCTCCGAGCACCTCATCGTCAAGATGTCCGATGTCCTCGCCGTGCTGGAATAAGAATCAGCGTACGGGATACCGCAACAAATGAAAAAGGCTGCCAAAAGGCAGCCTTTTTTTACGCGACGAGCCGATCAGGGAGTGAGAATCCGCAACACTTCCTGAGCGGTAGAGGCCTTGAGAATGGCCTGGCGTTTTTCCTCGCTTCTGAAAAGCATGCTCACTTCGGCCAGAAACTGAAGATGAGGTCCCGTCTTTTCCGGCGGCGAAAGCGTCATAATGAAGATTTTGCAGCCCTTTCTGTCCAGGGCGTCGAAATCCACTTCTTTGTCGGAAACGCCCACGCAGGCGACGAGCTCAGAAACGGCAGAAGTCTTGCCGTGAGGAATGGCGATACCATGCTTCATGCCGGTACTCATCCGCGTCTCACGTTCGAGAACCGAGGCTTTTGCCTGCTCCCTGTCCTTGACTTTGCCGCTTTTCATGGCGATATCGATGAGTTCGTCGATGATTTCATCTTTCGTTGTGCCCGTGAGATGAAGCGCGATCAGCTCGGAGCTGAGTACAGTCATTAAGTCCATAGCTTTGAATAGTAAATCGGGGATTCGGTATCGTCAAGCCTCGGCGGCTTCAATGGTGCCTGAAACGGATAAATCATGTAAATCAGATAAAATGCCTGGCATCCTTCTGATCGCGCAGGATGAAATGACGCGCGACGAGTGCCTGCGACGCGCCGATCCATAGAACATCGATAAGAACAGCGATTGTTGATAAAAGTAGCGCGATAGGCACCATGACGAGATAGCCGTTCTCGAAACCTCTACCGAAAAAGCCGCAGCTGAGGGTGAGCACGGCGATCGGGCCGCTCTGCATCGACGAACTCGCGATTATAGTCGTCACCGGAATAAGGAACAGAATAGCTATCAGGCTAGGTATGGAAATCGCCAGCCGCGAATAGGAAGAAAGTATGATGACGAAGGAAATCGCGGCAATAAAGGCCGTTCCCGCCCTCCCGAAGAAAAACCCCGCCGGCATGATGGCGCCGTTGTAGCGGCGCTTTGTCCCCAGGTTTTCGCTGGCCTGGCGTATCATCGATCCCCCGGAAAAGCGAAGATTGCCCGAGGCCAGGGCCGTAAAGATCGTTGGAAGCCCCGAGTAGAGAAGGGGGAAAGGATTTTTCCTGTCGCCCAGCAGAAAGACGGCCAGGGGGATGAAAAGCGCGAGGACGGCCAGGGAAGCGACAGCCAGAATTAGCAGGAAGGAACCATAGATTCCCCCGTCGATCGAGGTCGTGACGAGGTGGAACGTTCGCGCCGATACCGGTATGAGCAGAACGCCGAGGATTTCCGTTATGAACGAATTGATTGTATAGAGTATCCTTGAAAACGAATCGAGAAGGTTGGCGACAGGTCGGGCCGCCATCGGATCGTGGGCCATAGCCAACCCGATGATGAAGGCAAAAATGAGGACGGGAAGGATAGTTCCGCTCGGACTGAGGAAGAGGGCGCCCATATTCCGCGGGAACACCTCCAGCAGGCCGCTTCCCAGGTTTTGAACCGATTGCGAGGAGATGTCTGAAAGCAGGGGAATGTGGACGGGCAAGACGATGAGGGCGGCAATAATGCCAAGCGCGGTTGCCGCGAAAAGAGAAAGAATGAAAAAACGCAGGCTTTTCATCCCAATATTCCAGAATTTCTTCTCTTCATACAATTTCAGTACGGAGAGAGGGAAATTGACGCAGAGCAAGGCGCCCAACACATAATAACCGATCCTGATCGATACTTCGGAGGCGAAAGACAGGATGCCGCCGTCATCGAGGAGAGCTTTGGGGCTGACGGCGAAAAGCGCCGCGCCGAAGAGAATTCCCGCCGCGTATTTGAACCATAATTTCATTGCGGTATCAGCATAACCGGAGGAAGATCGAATGGTCAACATTCCCGCTTCGGCGTTGACACGATTGGGACTTTATTATAATGTCCTTTCGGATGACGCGCCGCCGGACCCATCCCCGGTATCATCCGCGCTCGCAACGACCCAGTAGCTCAGATGGATAGAGCGGCTGCCTCCTAAGCAGCAGGTCGCCCGTTCGAATCGGGCCTGGGCCAACCTTCATTCCACGTCCGGTTTCAGATTCTCCGCCTGCTCTCAACCCTTTCCTTCATTGACGACTACCGATATGTACTGTATTACCTATATAGCGGCTAATATTGACGGGAGCTGTCATGAAAATCTCCAGAAATTTAATAAAAAGCAGTTCATCTCCTGCTGGATCAGGAAGAGCGAGCCCCCGCATATTCGCGATAATTTACATATTTACGGTCTTATCTTTAAGTGGTCTTTATTTGCGATTTGCGTGGATTAGGTATAATGACATTGTATCGTCAGAAGCTACTATGCTGGCTCGTTCTTTGGTATCACTTTTACATCCTGAGCATATTCTAGAATTATCAGGTACTGCCGCAGATCTAGAAAAACCAGAATATAATATGACGAAGCTCAGTCTCATGCGGCTGGTCAAGGAAATTAATCCGATCCATTTTGCCTACCTCATGGCTGAAAGGGACGCTAGTATCATATTCCTACTGGATTCGGAGATGCCTGAAGATCCAGATTACGCACCTCCAGGACTGGTCTATTCAGAAGTGGGAGATGCGTACCGGGGGGCTTTCCAATCAGGCAAGACCGTGCTGACAAAGCCGGTAACAGACAGGTGGGGTACTTGGATTAGCGTACTTGTACCGATTCAAGATCCGGCAATCGAGAAAGTAATTGCAGTTTTCGGAATTGACTATTCCGCGGCAGATTGGAATTTGGGTCTATGGAAACGAATGATACCCGACGTAATCATAGCACTCAGTTTTCTTTTTCTCTTTGTCGCTTTATTGAATACATGGATTCAACATTCCGTATTAAAAGAGTTGAGTAAAAAATTAACTTTGGATGAAGCCCTCTACCGGAGCATGTTCGAACAAGCTCCTATCGGAATTGCTCTCGTAAATGACAAGAGCTTTATTTCGCAAACGGAATTTGGACATATGAACATCAACCCGATGTTCGAGCGGATTCTCGGAAGGACAAGCCGCGACCTGGATAATTTAAACTGGGCAGATATAACGCATCCCGATGATTTGCATGCTGATCTTGAAAAGTTCATGCAGTTTAAAAGGGGAGAAATCAACGATTATACACTGGAAAAACGTTTTTTAAGAACGGATGGATCCAGCGTATGGACAAACATGAAGATTTCGCCTCTCTTGGATATTCCCCACAAACACTCTTTGCACCTCTGTTTGCTTGAGGATATATCCGCACGTAAAGAGATAAGCGAAACCTTGAAAGAAAGCGAACGCAGCAAGGCGGTTCTGCTCGCTAACTTGCCGGGTATGGCCTATCGATGCAAATACGATCGAAAATGGACAATGCAATATGTTTCGGCAGGCTGCTATAAATTGACCGGCTATACCGCGGAGAGCTTGATAAATAATAGGGACATTTCATTCAACGATATCATAACACCTGAGTATCGCGATGCGATTTGGGAAAAGTGGAAGGAAGTTCTCACTCAAAAAAGGACTTTTAGATATGAATATGAAATTGTCACTTCTGAAGGTAAACACAAATGGATTTTAGAATTGGCGCAGGGCATTTATGACAACCAAGGGAATATAGAAGGGATTGAGGGCGTGATTTTTGATATATCGGACAGAAAGAAGATGGAAGATCAGCTGAAATATAACAGCGAGCATGATGCTTGGACAGGTTTATACAATCGCAAACACCTCTGCGATACTTTTGAGAATGATCAGAAATCGAAAACTTTTGGGAAGACGGCACTTGTTGGAATAAACTTGAGCTCCATCAACTTTCTAAGCCTCAGGTACGGTTTTCAGTATACTCAGGAATTGATAAAAAAGGCAGCCGATGTATTAAGAGTTCATTGCAGCCTAACACATCTACTTTTCTATACCTATGAAAATCGCTTTGTCTTCTATGTAAAAGCATATAAAGATAAAGAAGAGTTACAGGCGTTTTGTGAAGCGCTCGTAAAATCTCTGGACTCTATTCTAGCTGTTGATAGAATAGGCGGTGGTATCGGAGTTCTGGAAATTGAGGAATCCAATAGTCTTGATATTGGGCAATTATTGAAAAATCTTCTCGTTGCTTCCGAAAAAGAAGTGAACAATGCCAAGATGGATATCGGAATCTCATTTTTCAACGAAGGTATTCACGGACAAATTCTCCGTGAAGAAGATATCAACCGTGAGCTTACACAAATCGCAGCGGGCGAAAATGTCGAAAGACTGTTTTTAGAGTATCAGCCCATATTTGATCTCAAATTAAAAAAGATATGCGCCTTTGAAGCTTTAGCGCGGCTTAATAGTAATTCGTATGGTCGTGTACCGCCTTTTGAGTTTATACCGATAGCCGAAAAAACCAAGCTCATAATTCCCTTAGGGAATGAGGTGTTGCTCCAGGCATTCAACTTTTTGAACAGGCTCAAGGAGAACGGCTATACTTCAATCGCCATATCCGTAAATATTTCTATCATTCAATTGTTAAGAGATGGTTTTGTAAAGAATTTTTTTCGTATGATCAATGAAATGCACATCAATCCGGATAATATTACTCTCGAAATCACTGAGTCGGTATTTGCTTCGAATTACCGGGAGGTTAACAGCATCCTTGGGGAACTGAAAAAATCGGGAATAAGTATTGCTGTGGATGACTTTGGAACGGAATACTCTTCTCTTGCGAGAGTTCTTGAATTGAATGTTAATTGCATTAAGATTGATAAATACTTCATCGATCAATTGTCAGAGATTAATTCCGGAAATGCGATCATAGGGGATATTATCTCTATGGGGCACCGATTAGGGCATTGTGTCATCGCTGAGGGCGTGGAGAATGAAGCGCAGCTGCAGTATTTAATGGATAAAGGTTGCGATAAAGTTCAAGGGTATCTAATCGGTAAACCGCTTGGTAAAGAAGCGGCCATGGAGTTAATAGCAAAACGGCCAAAAGAGTGTTAGGCAGTGCAGCCCGGCCAATCCGGCTAATACACGACACAAAAGTATCTTACTATATACCGAACAATAAAAGCCGAGAAAATTTTACTTGACAGATTTCATATCCAAACCTAAAGTGTAAGTGTGTCATATGCTAATACAATAGTCACAAATGTGATTATGGGAGATGTTAATTATGGTCCCTTCTGATAAAGAAGAAATGCTGATCAGGATATGCAGACTCTATTACGAGCAGAATATAAGCCAGGATATCATTGCCAAAAAGTTTCATATTTCGCGCTCCTATATATCAAAGCTATTAAAAGAAGCCTACAGCTTGGGGCTTGTTGAAATTCGTATAAAAGACACACTTCAAGGCGAAAGCGAACTTGAGACTTTATTATGCAATCGGTTTGGCTTAAAAAAGGCGATCGTGGTTCCCGTCGGAACACAGCAATTTGATAAAAAGCTCGATGCCATCGGAACTATAGTAGGCAGATTTTTGAACAGCATTCTAAGCGATGACGATATTATCGGCATTTCATGGGGGCTAACGCTTGCTGCCTGCGCAAAAAAACTGATTAAGAAGGATTTAAATAATATAAAGATCATACAGCTTAAAGGTGGTCTTCCTCATATGGAAGAATTCGATCGGATGAATGAGATCGCTCGCCTTTTCGCTGAAGCTTACAATGCGGAAGTGCACTTCCTGCCGCTTCCTTTGGTCGTCGATTCCGTGGAAATAAAAAACGCGATCGTGAAGGACAGGAAGATTCAATCCATTTTGCAACTCGGCTTCGATGCCAATATAGTGCTCTTTGCCGTCGGCGAATTCGATGTCAATTCAGCCTTGGTACGCTCAGGCTATTTTAGTCACGATGATGTAGAAAAACTCTGTTCTGAAGGCATTGTCGGTGATGCATGCGGAAGACTCATTGATATCCATGGAGCCACAATCGCCAAGCAATACGATGAACGCACTATTGGCATACCTTTAACGAAGCTCAGGAGCAAGGAATATTCCATCCTTGTAGCCGCAGAATCCAAGAGCGTAAAAGGAGTATATGGCGCGCTGGAAGCTAAATACGCGAATGTTCTGATAGTTGATGAGTACACGGCGAAAGAAATCGTGAAACTGGATGAAAAATTGCGGAACAGCCATAGCTAAATCGGAGAAGTGTCGGTATGAAGCGGAAGGATAGTGAGAACATAAGGTCTCGACCCAATTCTGGTTCTCCGCTGAAAATCAAGCACGGATTGCTGGTTCCCTATGTCATGCTGCTACCAGCCATGGCGGGGCTTGGCGCGTTTGTCGTTTATCCCCTCGTTTTCCTTGTCAGGACTAGCTTTACCGATCGTTCTATGCTCAGGAAAAATCCTCGGTTTGTAGGATTATCCAATTACGTTGAATTATTCCATTCCCAAGAGTTTCTGTCGGTTCTCAAGAATTCATTGCTTTATGCTTTGCTTTTCGTCGTATTTTCTATCGCTATCGCGCTTCTGTTCGCAGTGTGGCTGAACAAGCCAGATAGGTTTCATTCATTCGCTCAATCTGCGGTATTCATACCATATATCGTCTCCTTCGTAACCATATCGCTCGTATGGCTATGGCTTATGGATCCGCAATACGGCCTGCTCAATTCCTTGCTTGCTGTTTTTAAGCTTAAGCCCTATCCCTGGCTGTCGGACGTAAAGACGGTAGTTCCGTCTCTGGTACTCGTCTCGGTTTGGAAGTACGTGGGATATTACATGCTGCTTCTGATCGCGGCTCTTCAGAACATCCCGCAATCCATTTACGATGCCGCAAAGATAGATGGGGCGTCGGGAAGAGCCGTTTTCTTAAGGATAACCATTCCTCTTCTTACTCCCAGCTTATTCTTTCTGCTTGTAGTCTCAACAACCGAGGCGCTTAGGGTATTCGATCCCATCAACATCATGACTCAGGGCGGACCTATAAACTCTTCAAGTGTTTTTGTCTATTTCATTTATGAATACGCGTTTAAGTACTTCAGAATAGGCTACGCCTCCGCTGGCGGAGTGATACTCTTTCTCATCATCGGCATACTGGTGGCCATTTACTTTAATATGCTAGCCAAAAAGGTCCACTACCAATGACATCAAATCTGCGTCAGCTTACCAGCAAGCCCATAAGTACCGTCTTTAAGTCCCTAGCTTATCTAGCTCTGATATGCATGTTCATATTTCCGTTTTTCTGGATTCTCAGCAACTCTTTGAAGACTTTTCAGGAAACAATGGTGTTTCCGCCAAAGGTCTTCCCTGAAAAGCCCATCTTTTCGAATTATGTCGAAGCTCTGAAGCGAATGCCGTTTTTTAAATATCTAATAAACAGCATTACCGTCAACGTATTGATAAGTTCGTCATCGATTATCGCGTTGTACATACCCATACAGCCTTCATCGAAGACGCCGATAATCGGCTTATCAAAAAGGAGGTCCTTGGCGAGGGACTTTCCCAATTCCATTTCTTTAGCTGGCAGAGAATATTCCCTGATCGCGCGAGGATACAGAACCTCATGGGCAATCTTTCCGGAAGCGATCCATTCATGTATGCCCTGCCTAAAAAAGTCATCATCGAAGGTCTCGCTCCAGATAGTGCTGTATGGAACATTTGCCTTAACCATGCTCCCATTAAGATTCAGCAAACCCACAAGGCCAGGGAATCGCCCAGACCAGTTGCCTATCGTCAGGATCGGTCCCTTGTGGTTTCTCAAGCCCGACAGGATGTTTTGGCTGAACTGCCATATCCCTGCGGCGATGATGATAGGACTGCGGGGATCGATTTTACTGAATATATCGAGGCCCATTCTCTGATTCCATATGAAACCGTGGCCGAGTTCTTCAGAATATTCATGGGCACGGACAAGAGTGCGTCCCTCCTGCGCAAAAGCCTTCTGAAGCTTCGCTTCCATGTCTTGTTGCGCTGCCCACCCATTCCTATTTGTGTAGTGCTTCAAGTTTCCGTTTGCGATCAGGAATATCTCAGATGGGCCAAGATGCTTGATTCTCGCGAGGTTTCTGGTGGTGTTTGCAGCTTTCATTATGCCTCATTTGTAGTAGAACAAATGTGAATATATCTATGACATATGACACTTTAACTCTATCATCCAAAGAAATGGCTGTCAAGAATAATAGAGCATTCTTAAGATTGCATTGTGTATTCATCCAGTGATAGAAATTTTCCTAGAATTGTCGCTATTTGTATAGACTCCATCAGCCATTCCACCAATACACAAGTAAAGATGTGCGACCTCTTAATTTGAGAATCGATGAGATACACAACAATAAATTAGAAAATGAATAAACATTTCTTGACAGATCGATATACCTAACTTAAGATTCCTCATCAGATGATGAGTATGGTATACCACCTCATTATATAATCAAATAATATTATATAATGATTATACAATAAAATGGATCAGATAAAAATTATGCCATTTTTATCTTAAAACCATACTTCCGGAGCGCAAAGAAAAACTTTTCAAATGTATACCGAGTGAATGCTTATGCATTTATTATGTCCATAATCCACGATTCTGCTTGAGCAGGAAGTGATTAGGAATATTGTAAGGAGGTTACATAATGAAAAGGGTGGCAATAGCAATTTTTGCTACATTTATTCTCATTAGTGCCGCGTCTGTATACGGTGCGGATACTACTGGTCCAATTAAGATTGGTTATCTGGCACATCTGACTGGTGATGCTTCCGTATGGGGAATTCCGGAAACCAACACAGCAAAAATGGCCGCGGAAGAGATCAACGCGGCAGGCGGCATTCTTGGCCGCAAGATCGAGATCGTGTCCATGGATTCTCGCAGTAATGCAGCCGATGCAGTCAATGCCGTAAAAAAAGCAGTTGCAGAGCAGAATATTGTCGCTGTCCTAGGCTCCAACTGGAGCGGCATCAATATTGCCACCAGCTCCGTCTGCGCCGAAGCCAAGATTCCACAGATCAGTTCCTACGCCACGGCAGTTAAAGTAACGATGAACGACGATGGCAGCGTGAGACCTTGGGCATTCAGAACCTGCTTCATGGACCCATACCAGGGCAAAGTCATCGCGTACTATCTTAATAAAGAGTTGGGCAAGAAAACAGCTGCCGTTCTCTATGATATTGGTTCAGACTATTCGACCGGCCTGACCCAGTACTTCGAAGATAATTTCACCAAGCTCGGTGGCAAGGTCCTCGGAAAATGGGCATATAAGGCTGGCGATGTCGATTTCCGGCCCCAACTCACCCAGATCCTGTCCAAGAAACCTGAAGTCCTTATGATTCCGATCACCTACAAGGATATTTCTCTCGTGGTAAGGCAGGCTCGCGAACTTGGAATGGAAGACACTGTGATCATGGGCGGAGACGGAGCCTCTCCCGCCATGTTGGCGATGGCCGGTCCTGAGCTTCAGGGTTCTTATTGGGTCAAGCACGTATCTCCAGAAGACCCAATCGTGGCTGGTATCTGGAAGAAGTATGACGCGAAATACAAACCAAGCGGTGAGTATGCCAACATCTATAAAGCTTATGAACTTGTCTATTTTATTGCTGACATCATTAAAGCGTCCGGTACTACCAATGGCGAAACAATTCGTAAAGCCATTGAGAATTGCAAGGACTTTAAGATCGCTGATGGACTTCTGACTATGGATCCAAAAACTCACAACCCTCTGAACAAGAGCGCGGTAATTCTACAAGCTGTCGGTAAGGAACTAAAATTCGTTACTAAGTACGCACCAGTTGATTAAGGGTTAATAAAAAAAAGGCGCGCAATGCCGGCAAGCCCGACATTGCACGCCTTTTAACATTCTTTGCTGGAGGTAATCCAATTGTCGACCCTTTTTCAACAGATCATCAATGGTCTTTCCATCGGATCTGTATACGCTTTGATAGCTGTAGGCTATTCACTTGTATATAGCATTTTATCATTTTCTAATTTTGCGCATAGTAGTTTTCTCATCATGGGTGCTTATACTGGTTTTTTCCTCATTTCCACTAACTTAATGCCACCGTTGCTTGCAATATTACTGGCAACTATAGTGAGCGGACTTTTCGCGATATTCATCGAGCGTTTTGCCTACAGACCTATCCGCGCAAAAGGCGGGAAATCCCTCTATTACATAATCGCATCTCTAGGCATCTCAATTTTCTTTGAAAATTTCGTTGTGGCGGCAATCGGCGCCAACTACAGAACATATCCGTCATTATTACCATATAAAGCTATAAAGTTCTGGGGACTTCGAGTAAGCATCCTGGATTTGGTATGCGCGGGAATCGCCATCATCTTCCTCATTCTCCTGGAATTTTTCCTAAAACGAACGAAAGTAGGAATGGCGATCAGGGCTGCTGCTTTTGATCTCACAACCGCGAGCCTTATGGGCGTAAATGTTAACTTCCTTCTTTCTGTGGTATTTCTTATTGCTGGATTCCTTGCAGGCATCGCAGGTGTAGTCCTTGGTATTAAGTATACCGTCTATCCTCAATTAGGTTCCCTTACCACGAAGGCCTTCATTGGAGCCATCCTGGGCGGACTCGGTAGCTTGCCAGGCGCGATAATAGGCTCTGTATGTCTTGGAGTCATCGAGGCTTGTACTGCCGCATTCATATCATCCCAGCTGCGCGACCTGATTGTGTTCCTGATTCTGATCATCGTACTCATTGTCCGCCCGCATGGGATCATGGGTGTATATGTGGATGACAAGGTTTAAGGGAGTATCAAATGTTTTCTTCCTATATGTTGAGTGTAATAACCCTTATATGTATCAATGTCGTTGCGGTGACAGGTCTAGCTCTTTTGACTGGATTTACTGGATTGTTTAGTTTTGGGCATTCCGGGTTCATGTCTATTGGCGCTTATGCGGCAGCAATCTTGTTTGTTAAGTTCAATGTACCATACTGGGCAGTCCTGCTACTCGGTGGTGTGGCCGCTTGCATGGTAAGCGGAATCATGTATCCAACGCTACGACTTAAGGGCGATTATTTTGCTATTGCAGCCCTTGGCTTCGGTGAGTCTGTCCGTTTGATAATGGATAATGGCGGCAATCTGACCGGAGGAGCGAGAGGTTTTGGCGGCATGCCCACATTGACTAAATGGCCAGGCGCATTACTTGTTGCCGCCTTAGCCTTGATCCTTATGCGTAATATAATCCGGTCGAGATTCGGCCGCACACTCATCGCTATTCGTGAAGATAAGATCGCTGCCCAATCAATGGGGATCAACGTCGCCAGGAATCAGTATTTCGCTCTAGCGATAAGCGCATTCTATTGCGGCGTGGCGGGAGCCATGTTCGCCTTCTTTATGACGTATCTGCAACCGATGATGTTCGATGTCGCCAAATCGACAGAGCTTTCGTCTTCGGTCGTTTTTGGTGGAATCGGAAGCTTGAGCGGATCGGTGATCGCTGCGGTGATTCTTACGGCTATACCAGAAATCTTCCGCCCTCTCATGCAATGGAGAATGGTCTTCTATGGCCTCGCGTTAGTCTTGACTATAGTTATAAAACCGACGGGACTCATGGGGTCGAAGGAACTCTCCTTTAGCTTCGCCAAGCAGTTTGTACGAAAAATTACTTCGGCGTCTAAAAGAGGTAGTAGAGGCGAGTCGAAGCCGAAGGGTAAAAAATAATGCTATTCGAAGCAGAACATCTTTCAAAGAGATTTGGCGGACTTACCGCAGTCAGTGATTTTAACCTTTCGCTCGATAAGGGAGAGCTGGTTGGACTTATCGGCCCGAATGGTGCAGGTAAAACTACGGTTTTCAATCTTATGACAGGTATCATCCCTCCGACCTCAGGGATCGTCCGACTGGATGGACAGGATATAACGAAGATGCCAGCTTATGAAGTCAGCAGGCTCGGCGTAGCACGTACCTTCCAGAATTTACGCTTACTTAAGAGCGTCAGCGCCCTACAGAATGTGGTGACAGCCGTACAGAGGGACTACAGCTATAGCTTTGTATCCGCGCTGGTAAGAACTCCCCATTTCAGGCATCAGGAAGCAGAAGCTAAAAAGAAAGCCCAGGAATACCTCGATGTTGTAGGTTTGGGACAGATGGCCGATTCTCGGGCCGACAGCCTGCCTTACGGCCTGCAACGCAAGCTAGAGATAGCGAGGGCGCTTGCCTTGTCTCCAAAGGTTTTACTTTTGGATGAACCCGCAGCCGGCATGAATCCCGATGAATCACTCGAGCTGATGAATCTTATAGAAGGCCTGCGTAAAAAATACGATCTCACGATTCTCCTCATCGAACATCACATGGAGTTGGTGATGGGGATTTGCGAGAGGATTATCGTTCTCAATTTCGGCGAGGTGCTCGCGGAAGGTAATCCAGAAGAAATTCAATCGAATGCGGAAGTGATAACGGCATATCTTGGTCCAGATGACGAAGAGGACAAAGAAGAGGCACTCTCGTGATACTTAAAGTGGAAGACCTGACAGTTCGCTATGGAATAATCGAGGCTCTTCATGGCATTAATCTTGAAGTTGCCGAAGGCGAAATCGTAAGCATAGTAGGAGCCAATGGCGCCGGAAAGACCACACTTCTGAATACCCTTGCTGGCATAGTCAAGAAGTCACAAGGTTCCATAACCTTCTGTGATGAACCGGTGCCGGTTGCTGTCCATAAAGTAGTGTCGTCTGGCATTGTCCTGGTGCCTGAGGGAAGGAGAATATTCGGATCCCTCACAGTCAAGGAAAACCTTCTAATGGGCGCTTACTTGAGAAAAATGTCCAAATCCGTCGAAGATGACCTGGATTATGTGCTTACTATATTTCCAAGAATGAAAGAACGATTAAAACAACAAGCCAATACGCTGTCTGGTGGTGAACAGCAGATGCTCGCCATAGGGCGCGGAATCATGTCGAAGCCGCGTCTGCTTATGCTTGATGAACCTTCTCTTGGTCTTGCTCCCGTACTCGTCAAGGAAATATTTAAGCAGATTCTGGAAATTAACAAGACTGGCGTAACAATATTGATGGTGGAGCAAAATGCAAATCAGGCGCTCAAGCTCGCTACACATGCCTATGTCCTTCAAACAGGTTCTATAACCTTGTATGGTACAGGACAGGAAGTCCTTAAGAATCCTGAAGTCCAGGAAGCATACCTTGGACACGGACGTAGAACCTTGCGAAAGCAGGAAAAAGCACAGAATAAATAGTAAAGGACAACAGGAGGTTTTTCATGGAACATGTATTAGCAGCCGACGACAAGAATAGGCTTGAAAAATGGTTCAGCGAAATAGGCGTAAGCGGAATCTTCAGTGGTGATGATGTCCGAAGAATGTTACAGGGCAATATCGCTGATAGCGGGAGCATGGTGTATGTCATATGGAAAATGCTCAAGGAACGCTTTCCGGAAAAAGTTGACGCTACCGCGTTTCTTCATGATCTTTGTTTTGAATTCGGAAAACTCCACTCCAAGAATTTCCCTGTAGTCCAGACTCCTTCAAACTTTCTCAAAAAACTCTTGTCTAAAGCCGATATCATTGCATGGGACATGAAGATCACCACATTTAATGATGAGAAGGCTGTGTTGGCATTACACGCTTTTCCTTACTGTATGGGTGCTGAGCGTTCGGGGGCCAGTGAAGATGAAAAACGGTATTTAAAGAAAGAAGTACTCTTAGGCATTGCCGATGGCTTAGTCGCTAACAATCCCAATCTTAAGGTGCTTGGCGATATAGAAGGTATAGACCAGAATGGTGTTTTCACCATTACCTTCCTTCTGAAAGATAAACCGCAAAGCACGAAAAACGATACCTCCATAGGTGTTGAGGCTTTCCTTGGAAGTATGGGATTTAACGAGGCATATTCCGAGAAAGAAGTGACATTGATGCTAAGGGACAAAGTAGGCGACAGGGGACTTCTCGTATATCTCTGCTGGAAAATGATGCAGAAACAATTTCCTTGGATGGATTCAATTACCTTCCTCTACGATGCCTGCTATAGCTTCGGCAAGGGTCAAACAATAAAGTTTTCGAAGGAGGGCACTCCTGATGTCTGGCTGCGTCAAATATCTTCCCGTGCCGGCCTCTTGGTATGGCAGCAGACGATCACGAGTTTCAATAACCAAAAAGCAGTCAAGAATTTTAAATATTGTCCCCATATCGAAGCAGCCCGCAATGCTGGCGCCGCCAGCTCCGAGCTTAGGACTCTCTGCCGGGATATATTGATGGGAGCCGATTATGGCACCATGGATCCTTACCCTTATCTTGAATTAAGTTTCCCCGGAAAGACCTGCGCGGAGGGTGGGGAATGCGATATGACCTGTGTATACCGCGAATAAGGTGTAGAAAGATATTGCCCCTCGTCTTCGGTATTGAAGTGGGTAAGAATGCGGTAAATGAAGGCAAGCTCATAAAATAGCCAAGCGGCATTATCTTAAAAATTGTTGTATCCCCGGGGATCGGAAGGTTCCCGGGGATTTTTATTGGGTTGGCTGGTCTTTTATCGATTCATGACGAAAAGTCCCGCGATGCAAAGAGCTACCCCGACCGCTTTCTGCAGGCTAAAGGATTCCTTGTAGATAAAAATCCCCACCGGTATCAGGATTATCGCGAGAAGTATGTTCGCGATCAGCGAAGCCCTGCTTATATCCCATCCGGCGCGAAACGCCAGCAGGAATCCCAGTTCGAGACCGATGATCGCGATTCCGAGCACTATGCTTGTCCAATTGACGCCGCGGAAACTCTCGGAAAATCCTCGTACTTCGCGTCTCTGGGAGATGATCAGCGCCGCAGCGGTCACGATAGCCGCCGTAAGGTAGGTGACAAGGAGTGCCGCGAAGGGGTTCGCGCCGTTCGGCGTTGACTTCTGCGTGATGTTGTAGAATATGTTTGAAACGACGATCAGAATGATGGATGCTACGTAAATCATGACGGCGAGTGTAGCATAGATTGCATGCTATTCGTAGAATCCCCTTATCGGCTATACTGGCTTCATCCCACGTCGCTGCGAACGAAATCAGGAATTACATTGCCCAATAAAGACGAATCCAATCCCGGAATACGCAATATCGCCATTATCGCCCATGTAGACCATGGGAAAACCACCCTCGTCGATGCCATGTTCAGGCAGTCGGGGTTTTTCCGCGCGGGCCAGGAGGAGACGGAACGCCTCATGGACAGCATGGATCTCGAGCGCGAACGCGGGATCACCATCACCGCGAAAAACTGTTCCGTTTTATGGAAAGGGATCAAGATAAACATCCTGGACACCCCAGGCCATGCCGATTTCGGCGGAGAAGTGGAGCGCGCGCTTTCCATGGTGGATGGGGCCATTCTCCTTGTCGACGCCTCCGAAGGACCCCTACCTCAAACTCGTTTCGTCCTCAAGAAAGCGCTGGAACTGAAGCTGTCCATCGTCGTTGTCATCAACAAGATAGATAGGCCGGACGCCCGTCCCGCCGAAGTATTGAGCGAGATATACGACCTTTTCATAGACCTGGGAGCGAACGAGGAGCAGCTTGAGTTCCCGCTGCTTTACGCGATCGGTAAAAAGGGAATCGCGCAGAAAACGCTCGAGGAAGCGGGCGAAAACCTGACACCGCTATTCAATGCCATCCTGGAAGAGATAAATCCGCCCTCGTACACGAGCGGCGAGCCTTTCCAGATGCTTGTTTCCGACCTTTCGTATTCCGACTATTTCGGGCGCCAGGCTATAGGCAAGGTGATAAACGGTCGGGCGCATTCCAAGGACAGCCTTGTGTGCATAGGGGAAGGCGATGTCCGCGAAGCGCTGAACATTTCCAAGCTGCACACCTACTCGGGCATCAAGCTTGTGGAGGCCGAGAGCGCCGAGACAGGCGATATATTCGTTCTGTCGGGCATCGAAAACGTCCATATCGGCGATACCATCTGTACGAGCGAATACCCCAAGGCATTGCCGCGCATCGTCATCGACGAACCGACGGTTTCCATGCTTTTTACCGTGAACACCTCGCCGCTTTCCGGCCTCGACGGGAAAAAAATACAGTCGATGAAGCTCTTTGAGCGCCTCAGGAAGGAAACGCTCAAAAATGTATCCATCCAGGTGGCTGAGGTGAAGGGCGGAGGCGGGTACATCGTGCGGGGCAGGGGGGAATTCCAGCTCGTCATCCTCATCGAACAGCTGCGAAGGGAGGATTTCGAAATCTGTGTCGGACGGCCCGAAGTCATTTTTAAGTACAAGGACGGCCGCAGGCTAGAGCCCATTGAACACCTCTTTGTGGACTGCAACGAACTTTTCGCTGGTACCGTGACCGACAAAATTTCCGCCCACAAAGGCCGCATGCTCTCCTATACCTGCCACGATGGGGCCCGCATTCATATAGAATTTTCCGTGCCTTCCCGTTCGCTTATCGGCTACCGTGACACCTTCCTCACCGACACCAAAGGCACCGGTATCATGAATACCTACTTTTCCGGCTATGAGGAATACCGAGGCGACTTCAACGACCATTTTACCGGATTCCTCGTGTCCGACCGCAGCGGGAAAGCCGTCACCTACGGTCTGTACCACCTCGAGCCCCGCGGGCACCTTTTCGTCGTTCCCGGAGATCCCGTATATGAAGGAATGATCATCGGCGAACATAATCTCGACTCTGACCTCGAAGTGAATCCCGCGAAGGAGAAAAAACTCTCCAACATGCGTTCGGTCTTAAAGGATGAGGCGCTGACGCTGACGCCTATTCAGCCTATGACGCTGGAACGCGCCATCCTCCTTCTTCATGAAGACGACATGGTCGAGGTAACGCCCAAATCCATCCGCCTCCGCAAGGCGATTCTCAGCTCCATGGAACGTAAAACCACCCGCCGCGAGCTTAAGGCGACCAGCTGATTTCGTTGTTGAGTGCTTTCAGTGGAGAATGGTATACTCGCGACACGATAATTTAAAATGCAGGAGTATCCATGTCACGCTACGCGAAGGTTTCCATAGCATCTCTTGCTTTTACCTTTTTCCTCGCCCTGGTTATTTCCTGCGCCACAGCTCCAGTCACGAATGACAGCCAGGAGAATAGCCAGGGAAACAGCATCCGTTATTGGAAGGAAGAAGGGGCCGCTTCGGGACGGCAAGCGATGACCGTCAGCGCCGAAGAGCTGCTTGGCCAAGAAGTGCCGGAGAGAAAAGATCCCAAGATCGTCATACTCATGTACCATAATCTCGTGTTCGGAAGGACGGGCAATGAATACAACAGGGACATTTACAATTTTGAACACGACCTGGCTTTCCTGAGAAAACGCTTCAAGATTATCGGTTTCGATGATCTGCTTGCCATAAGGGAAGGCAGTATGCGGCTGACGACTGACGCGGCCCTCGTCACCTTCGACGATGGCGATCTTTCCATGTACGCCATCGCATACCCGCTGCTGAAGGAATACGGGATTGAGGCGACTTTTTTCGTCATCTCCGGCTTTGTCGGGGAGATTGGCTATATGAACTGGTCCCAGATACGGGAAATGGCCCAGTACAGGGATTCTTCAGGCAACAGGCTTTTCACCATCGGATCGCATGGTGTCAGCCATAAATTCCTTGGGGATGTGGATCAAAGCACGCTCATAAAGGAATTGACAGAATCCAGGGCCGCGATAGAGAGCAATACAGGGGAACCGGCTCAGTATCTCGCGCTTCCCTTCGGATCGGGAGCCGGCAGGAAAGATATCGTGGAAATCGCCATAAGCGCCGGCTATAAGGCTATAAGAACTTCGGACAACCGCTTCGTCCCGGCCTCGAGCCTCGATCTTTTCAGGCTGCCCGGCAACTATATCGACAATTCCAGCACGGATAAGGCCATGGGTAAGATCTGGGCTATGATCGGACGGTAAGCTTCAGTCGGGGGTACCAGGAGACTGGCCGTACTTCTTTTCCAGCTCCAGGAAGGGATCGGCGAGGGCTTCGAGATTGCCCTGCTTGAGATCGTCGATATAATGGGATAGTTCCTCCGAACGGGCGCGGATCGAGGAGAGGGCCGATTCGGTTCTTCCCGTATCGGTTTCTGCGTCCGCCGCCCTGGCCCTGGCCAGATCCATCTTGAGCTGCTGGAGCTGACTGACCGAGGATCGCAGGCGGAGGTCGATCACTTCGCTCTGCTCGGCGAGGGCTTTGAAGGACTCTTCCTGTTTTTCGATTTCCTTTATGCTGCCTTCGTATTCTGACCTCATTCCCTCCGCGGCCTTCCCCAGCTTGGCTTTGAGCGTGGCTTTGTCCTTCTCAAGCGCTTCCATGGGAATTTCGCCGATGATGGAGTCGAGCTCGTTGGCCGTCTTCGCCAGGAGGAGGACCTGCTTGAGGTAGCCGTCCATTTGGGGTTTCAGCTCGGCCGCCGAGGAAGGATCGGAGGACGCGAGCGAACTTTCGATGTCCTTCGCGTAATCCTGGGCATCGCGGTAGATGCCCGCGTAGGCGCCCAGCTCAGTCGTCGTCGTTTCTCGCTGTTTCTTGGCTTCCTTAAGGCCTTTTCTATTGCCCTTAACGCCCAGTTTGTCGAAAAATTTCCGGCGGCGGGAAGGAGCTGTCGTGATGTAGGTCATGAAGTGGATGAAGAAGGTCGCGACCATTATGGCAGCGGGGATGAGGAACCAGGAATTGCCCTTGTCGAAGGTCATATTGATGTAGTAGAGGGCCGCGGGAATGGAAAGGGCGCTGATGAAATGCTTGCCGATCGAGTTCCCTTCCTTGTGCATTTTCTTGAGTTCTTTCGTCTCTTCGTCGTCGAGTTCCGGCAGGGCTTCGGTCTCGCTGGCGTGGCGCGAGGTCCTTATGGCCTGAAGGATGGAGTCGACGAGGCCGAATCCCGTGAAGATGCTCACGATGGGCGCCCAAAGGACTCCCTGGGAGAAATTCAGGTTGACGTACCAGAGACCAGCGTTGGCGATTATGGTGCCAATGAAGTCGCCGATGAGACCCTTTCTGAGTTTGCCGGCCTTGGCGCTAAGTTCTGACCTGTAGGCGCCAAAGGAGGTCGTGGACGGCACGGTATCGCCTGAGGATGTCGAGCGGCTGGAGCGACGACCGTCGCGTCTTTTTCCGCGCTCTTCCTGCCTCTCGGCATAGTACTCTGAAGAATAGCCCCCATGATGTTCCTGGTACCGGCTCTCCCTGACCTGCCGCTTGATCTCCCGGCCTACTTCCTTGAAGCTCCGGGCGCTTTCCTTGAAACTGTCCTTGTCGAGGCGGATATGGATGCCCGAACCCGAGGATTTGCCGCCATAGGACGAAGAATTGATCTTTACGTTGCTTTCGACGGCTCTCTCGATCTCCGTCACTATGGAATGGATGGCGGATTCGATGCTCTTGCCTAGATCGCCCGCTGAAGCGGCGGAAGAATAGCCGGGAGCTTCGCTCCGCGGGGGGGCGCCGGAAGCCTCGCTTCGCGTGGCTTTTTTCCCGACGAGTATGCCAGCGTCGGCCAGCGAGGCTATCACCTCGGTGGCTTCGATGCCGTACCAGCCGAATTTTTCCAGAGCCTCATCCACGGTGAGGCGTCTTCCGCGAAGTCGTGTCTCCTCCAGGATGGCTTTTCGGATGTCCTCGAGGGAGGGACCGGATCCGGACGAGGCGGATGGCGAAGCGGCGGGCGTCGAAATCTCGTAGGCCTGAATGCTTCCGGGGATGGTCTTGCGCCTTTGCCCGGAGATAAGGGTGGCGTTCAGCGGGATTTTTTCGCGTATGAGGGAGAGAACTTCGCCTGACACGCAGATAGTACCGGGCTTGGCCGCTACCTGGAGTGCCGAGGCAATATCCACGGCATCGCCAAAGACGTTTTTCTCGAAGAAGCGGATATCGCCGAGATGGATGCCCATGCGGGCATGAAGTCTCGACGCCTTTTCCGGCGAGGAGGCCTTCGCATTGGCCGCTGGAAGGCCGCCAAGCTTATCCGCGATCTCCATCGCGCATTTTACGGCATCCTGGCAATTGCTGAAGGTTATCATGAAAGAATCGCCGATCGCTTTTATCAGGGAACCGCCGTGGGAAAGGGTGGATGCCTGGATGAGGCGGTGGCAGAGTTCGACCTGATCGACTTCCTCCTCGCCATCACCGGAAAAGGAGAGATCCGGGATATCTATCGAGAGGATTGCCGAAAGTTTGAATTCATTATTGTCCATTTTTGCTCTATCAAGCATAGGTGGACAAAGCGAAAAGGTCAATCGGAGCCCGTAAGAAGGCTCGGATTTCTATCTCACGGATAAAAGAACGCCAGAAGCTCAGATGGCTTCAAAAGTGATGTCGTGCAACGCGATGGAAACCCGCGCAGCCTTGACGGTGAGCGTATCGTCGAGGGCTAGCGTTTTTCTGGTGCGCAGCGACGTTTCCATGCCCAGCTCCGGGATGATGACCCACGCATCCTGATCCCGCAGATCGAGGACTCTGGCTTCGCCCTTCCATTCCGGGTTTCTGGAGAGGAAATAGGCAATCCAGTGGAGACGCGAATCGCGTTCGGCCTGCCTCGTCGATGAGGATCCTTGCCCGCCCAGAATGCATCGCCTGGACACTTCGTCGGCAGAGAGCAGGGCCGCTGAGGCTCCCGAGGCTTCCGCGGCTCCCGAGGCCGAGCCCGAGCCCGAATCTTCCTTGGCCAGCCAGGCCCGAATCTGGTAATGAGCCAGAAGGTCCTGATAGCGTCTCAGCGGGCTCGTCACCTGGGAATAGAAGGAGAGGCCGAGCCCCTGATGGGCGAGGCACTCGGTGCCGACGATGCTGGCCTTCATGCCTTTTCGGCGCTGATATTGAACGGAGAGGATTTTGGATTCCTCGTCGGATCGGGCAAGGCTCTTAGGGAGTTGAGGCGCTTCCTGGCTGGAATAAGTGAAGGGAATCCTGCGTTCGTAAGCCCAGCGCGCCACGGCTTCGCCGGCAAGCAGCATCATTTCGCGCACGATTTCAGAGGAGCGCGTGGATGGCACGGAGAGAAAGCGCACTTCGCCGTTTTCCGCCTTCATGGAGACTTCGGGCATGTCTATATCGACGGCTCCGTTGGCGAGACGGCGGGCGTGGCGTAATCTGGCCACCGAATCGAGGTTCGCCAGGTCCTTGTTCCCTTTGGCCAGCATTCTGTCGGCTTCCTCATAGCTGAGGCGCGTTACGCTGACGGTGCCGGGCGTGATGATTGTTTCCGCGGGAGTTCCGTCATCGGCGAGGCGGACGGCGAAGGAAAGGGAAGGGGAGGTTTCTTCTATGCCGAGACCCAGGCGGCCGACGGTTTCTTTCGGAAGCATGGGTATGATCTTTTCCGGGAGATAGAGCGTGGCGCCGCGGGAAAGGGCTTCGGCGTCCAGCGCCGAGTCGGGGGAGATGAAGGCGGCCGGGTCGGCGATATGTATCCATACGAATTCGCCGTCGAAGGCGATGGCATCGTCGGGATCGGTGGACCACGCGTTGTCGATGGCGAAGGAAGCGAGATGGCGAAGATCCTTCCTGCCGGTCGAGAATGCGGGCAATTCATGCTCGGGGAAACTCAGGCGGGGAGGCCAAAGGACGCAGCCCGCGCGCGCCGGCCAGGGATTGAAGGAAGGTTCCCAGAGGCCAGAATCGATGAGGGCTTGGTGGACAGCCTCGCGCGATTCGACGATGCCGGCTTCGGCGCCGATGGGGCAGCGCTCCCCGGCGCCCAGGGCGAAGGATTCGAGATCGGCAATATAGCGGGAAAATTCCTGCGTCGTTTTCAGGGGCGATGGACTGCCGGCGTCGCCTTTTTGGCGGATCGCGGCGCGCAGCGCCGCTACGAAAGACGCCCTGCGACCGCTCTCCTGAAGCTTTTCCTCGTTTTTCCGGCGCGCGTGATCCAGTTCCTCGAAGCTGAGGGCGTAGGGACCATCTTCACCGATCCTGAAGAGCGAGCCGGAAGCCGCATAGCGCGCGCAGGCGGCGGCGGCGGCCGGGCTGAATTCCCCGAACACCAGTTCGGCCAGCTCCTTCCAGGTAGTCTTGATGGGGTCTCTGCCTTCATGATCGGTCGCGAGCATAGCGTGGGCGGTCTCGAAATCGCCGCCCTCCAAGGGAGGCGGAATGCGGTTCGATAGCGCGCCATGGAGAAGGGAGACGTCTTTTTCGCGGACTTTTTTCGCCTCGCCGGATTCCAGATCGAGCGATATCTTGCCGTCAGCGCAGGAAGCGACGCGGGCTATCTGGCTTTTGAAAATCACGAGAGATCCTGGGGAAATCATGGACTCTTTATAGCCGCAACGCCTGGGAATGGCAACTGCCGAAAAATATTGCAAAGCACGCCATGGTTTGTTATAATGAAACCGATTTAATTCCCTTCTTTCACATAATGCATAAAGTGGCTAAAAGGAGAATGAGATGGTAGCTCTCGCTGTAGGCATCGTCCTGGTGGTAATGGCAGTGCTCATGTGTCTGCCCGGCGTCCTTGGCTGGTGGGGTGACGTCCTGGCTTTTTTGAGGGGATCCATTCCTGTCATCGCCGTGCTGATCGGCGCGGTGGCGATCCTGATAGGAGTAGCCGATATAAAGGACAAGAAAGAGGCTGAAAGAGAAGAAAAGGAAGAAGAGAAGGCCGAGGAAAAAACCGAAGCCAAGAAAGAGTAATTGCGCTTCGGGCTTCGAGAATATGAAGAGAGCTTGACACATTTACTATAATGTGGGATTATGCCACGCGCATTTTGTGAAAATTACACGAATAAGGTGAAGGTATACATTGATGAAGACCATTTTCGTAACTTCCGCTACTGCCGAGCGCAAGTGGTACGTGATCGACGCAGAGGGCAAGCCCCTCGGCCGTGTCGCCGCCAAAGTCGCCTACATGCTCCGCGGCAAGAATAAGCCGACCTATACGCCAAGTCAGGAGACTGGGGATTTTGTCGTAGTCTTGAACGCCGCGAAAGTGGCGATCTCGGGACGGAAGCGACAGAATAAGATGTACTACAGGCACTCGGGTTATCCCGGCGGACTCAAGGATTTTACCTTCCGCGAGCTCATCGAGAACAATCCCATCGAGCCGCTTGAGCTGGCTATAAAAGGTATGCTTCCCAAGGGGCCCTTAGGTCGCAAACTCTACAAGAATATGAAGATCTATGCTGGTTCGCAGCATCCGCATGTGGCTCAGGCACCGGTTGCCATAGACCTGTAAGGGAAGGGGAATTTTAATGGTTAGGAATCTTGGAATCGGCACTGGCAGAAGAAAATGCGCCGTCGCCCGCGTCTTCCTCCGTGAGGGAACCGGCAAGCTGACGGTCAATGAAATGGATGCAACCCAGTATTTTAAGGTAGCCGAGCTTCTGGCCGCGGCGAGGAAACCCCTCGTCGTCACCGCCAGCGAAAATAAATACGATATCGTGATCAGCGTCGTCGGCGGCGGAGTCAACGGTCAGGCCGGAGCCTGTGCCCATGGAATCGCCAGGGCCCTCGATCAGGTGGATCCGTCCAACCACGCCACGCTTCGGACGAACGGTCTCCTGACGCGTGATTCCAGGATGGTTGAGCGCAAGAAGTACGGCCAGAGAGGAGCCCGCAGAAGGTTCCAGTTCTCCAAGCGCTAAAAGAGATATTCTACGGTGCGGATTGAATCCGTACGTTTCGATGCCTCCGGTAATCCGACTCTTGTCGTTACCGGGGGCATTTCTTTTTTCCTGCCGCTCTCCCGAGTCGACGAGTTCGCAGGCATGATCGCCGCTATGGCGCTGGACGGTACCGAGCCTCAAGGCGGCACTGGGCTCTTGGAAGGCTCTGGGCTCCGGAAAGGCTCCGGAACGCCAAGCGGCTCCGGGCGGCGCGCTTTTCTGGAGAGCCTGCCACAGACGAGGCTGGAGTTAAGCGAGGAAGACGATCTCTACCTATTTCTCGCATCGACGGATGAGGCGCTGAAGGCCAGGAAGAAAGCGCTGGAACTCTGCGCGAGGGCCGAGCAGTCGAGCGCCGGACTCGCCGCGAAGCTTGCGTCCAGGGGCTTTTCGAGGAAGACGGTAACTGCCGTGATTAAGAGCCTGAAGGATGAGAGGATCCTGGACGACGAGCGATACGCGCGCGTGTGGGCGAGGGGACGCGCGGAGCGCCGGGCCGCGGGCCCGGCGCTCCTGGCCGCCGAGCTCCGCTCTCGCGGCCAGGGCGAGGGCGCCATCCGAGCCGCCCTCGAGGACATCGATTTCAGCCGCGCCCTCGCCCGCGCGACGGCCAAAGAGTACGCCCGCCAGGCGGCCCTATGGCGAAAGAAAGGCCTCGAGCTGAACGAGAATTTCCGGGACAGCGTCTGTCGGACACTGAAAAGGCAGGGCTTCGATACAGAAAAAATACGCGAAGAACTGGAACGCATCGTTCAAAAATAGAAATCTAAATGTATTACTTGACAGAAGGTGTCAATGGATTCAATAATATGGTATCAGATTCTAAAGATAGGGGGTTTTTCGCATGGATGATGACATCCTGACCATTGAAGAGGTTGCCAGGTACCTCCGCGTATCAGAAAGAACTGTTTACGACTGGGCGCAGAAGGGCGAGATACCTTCAGGCAAGATCGGCACGGTCTGGAGATTCAAAAAAAGCGACATCGAACGATGGGTGAATGAAAGGCTCTCCTCCAACCGGCCGGCTGGACTCATCGGTTCCATCCAGATTCAGAATATCATTGCCCCCAATAGAGTGCTGTTCCTGAATTATACCAAGAAACGCGACGCCCTCATCGCGCTCGCCGAGAATCTTTCCACGGCCCCCCAGATCAAGAACAAGCAGGACTTGATCGCCGAAATCTTAAGGCGCGAGGATCTGATGAGTACGGCCATCGGCAGAGGTATCGCCATCCCCCATGTCCGCCTTTCTTCGGTCACCGACCTCGTCGTTTCGGTAGGCGTGTCCAAATGCGACATAACGGACTTCCAGTCCCTCGACGATGTCCCCGTGCGGCTTCTTTTCATGATCGCCGCCGCCTACAACCAGCATGCGTACTACCTTCAGACACTCTCCTTCTTCTCGGCGCGCCTCAAGGCCGCGGAGCTCAGGGACTCGCTCCTCGCCTGCTCCACGCCCCAGGAAGTCTACGATCTCCTTATCAAGCAGGACGAGTAAGACAATAACCCGAAACTGACAATCGGCCTTCCGGCTTTCCGACCCTTGGGTCGTGGAAACGGAAGGCTTTTTTTAGCCGATAAGGGCATTGTCTTGCGGTTTCCCGGCCATGCATGATAGTCTTGAAAGAGGCAAAACCTAGCAAAGGAATCAGCGTTGTTTCTAAAAAGCCTTGAAATTTTCGGTTTCAAATCCTTCGCGGATCGCACGAAGATAGAATTTTCCGACGGCATATCCGCGCTCCTGGGTCCCAATGGCTGCGGCAAGTCCAATGTTGTCGACGCCATAAAATGGGTAGTGGGCGAACAGTCGGCCAGGAGCCTGCGGGCGGAAACCATGGAAGACATCATCTTCAATGGAACCGAAAGCAGAAAGCCGCTCTCAGTGGCGGAAGTAACCATAACCATCTCGAACGAAACGGGGACACTCCCTCTGGATGTACCCGAAGTAGCCATCAAGCGACGTCTCTACCGATCCGGCGAGAGCGAATACTATATCAACGGCAAACTCGCCAAGCTCAAGGAAGTCCGTGAGCTTTTCTGGGACACGGGCATCGGAAAATCCGCCTATTCGGTGATGGAACAGGGCAAGATCGATCAGATCCTCTCCTCCAAACCTGAGGACAGGCGCTATCTCTTCGAGGAAGCCGCCGGCATCACCAAGCATAAGGTGAGGGTCAGGGAAGCCGAATCGAAGCTTGAACGCACCGAAGAGAACATGAAACAGATCGAGGCAGTCCTCGCCGAGGTCAAACGCTCCCATGACTCTCTCAAGCACCAGGCCGAAAAGACCGTCTCGTTCCGCGTGCTCAAGGACAAGATCTTCGAGGTGGAAAAGGATGTTTACCTTCTTCGCCTGCGGCAGTTCATACGCGACAAGGACAAGAGGGACGAGGAATTCGCCGCCAAGAAACAGGAAAGGGAGAAGATCAAGGCTGAATCTGAGGCCCTCACCGCCTCCATGTCCGAGAGTCTGGATCTCGTCAACGAGATGGAGTCGCGGCTCGTGGAGATGCAGAAGAACCTCTACGGCCTGGCCGTGGAGAAAAACGGCGCGGAAAAACACAAGAGCCTCATCGTGGACAGGATCCGCGAGATCAAATCCAAGATCGAACAGCTCGAACTCAGATCCAAAAGCATTAAGGACAAGATAGCCGCTCTCCGCGACGAAGAAGCCGACAAAGAAGGTGAACTTTCCGATTACAAGACCCGCCTCAAGGAGACAGAGAAACACATCGAGGAGTTCGAGTCCGGCATAAAGGCGGCGAGCCTGGCCCTGCGAAGCAACGACGAGGAAGCGGCCAAGTGCGGCGTCTCGATTCAGCGCATCGAGGAAGAAATCGCCGCCGCGCGCCTTGCCCTGGATGACATAACCGAGGCGATCGTCCAGCAACTCGATTCCCGCCTCAAGGAAATTGGATATTCGTCGGCCGAAAGACATTCCCTGGAATCGGAAATCCAGGCTCTCATAGACAGGATCAAGACGCGCTTCGAAAGCCGGGCGACCCTCCTGTCCGACGTCAAGCGTTCCATGACCTATGAGGGAAAAAGCGCGGGCGATTTCGTGGCCACCGTGCTCAAGGTTGTCGAGGACCTGAGCGGAGCCTCACAGTCGCTCGCCGAATTGACCGAGAAGTTTTCCATCTACAAGAAGACGACCCCCTCATTCCTGGACGAATTCCTCTCGCCCGAAGGTATAATAACGAAGAAGAGAGCGGTCGATACGTCCATCGCCCAATGCCTGGATAAGATCGGGACGCACAAGGCTACGATCGATGAGCTCGGCGCGGAGAACAAGGAGCTCGCCGTCAGGATCGACGCGTATCGCCGCACCCTGGAAGAGGCGCGTCTCGGGAAAACCAAACTTCAGACGCAGATGTCTGGCGCTCAAGAAGCCATCGCCGTGTTCAGAAGGGAGATCGCCGGCCAGGAAGCGACGCTGCGTGAGCAGGAAACGGAAATTTTTTCCGAATCCCGCAGGCTTGGCGAACTGGACGAGGAACTCGGCGAAATCGACTCTGAGCTGGCGGAATTCGAGGCGAAGGGCAAGAAGCTCGCCATGGAGATGGACTCCCTCGAAAAGGGGATCGCCTTCAAGAACTCCGATCTCGTTCAGAGGAAAAAGGATTCGATGCGTCTCGCCGACAAGATGCAGTCGGTCCAGACGGAACTGGAGACTATCCATCTCTCGATCGCCCAGAGCGAGACGGAGATCAAGAATATACGCGAGAACTTCCTCGAGCTTTATTCGCGCGACCTGTCCGAATTCGAGGAGAGGATGTTCGAACTGCGGACGCCTCTTTCGACGTTGCGCGACGAGCTTTCCGCCTATCGCGGCAAGCTCAAGGACCTGGGATCGGTCAACCTCATGGCGCCTGAGGAGTATAAGGAAGTCAAGGAACGCTACGATTTCCTCTCCGCGCAGATGGCCGACCTTCAGAAGGCCAGGGACGATCTCCGGCAGATCACCGACGAGATACGCAACGAAAGCGCCGAGCTTTTCCTCGAGACTTACAACAAGATAAAAAAGAATTTCCACAATATGTTCAGGAGGCTTTTCGGAGGGGGAAGAGCCGAGCTGCGGCTCTCCGACCCCGACTACATACTCGAGTCGGGCATCGAGATTCTCGCCCAGCCTCCTGGAAAGAAACTGGAAGCCATTTCCCTTCTGTCGGGCGGCGAAAAGACGCTCACGGCCATCGCTCTCCTCTTCGCCACTTACATGGTCAAGCCTTCGCCCTTCTGTTTCCTGGACGAAATAGACGCCGCCCTCGACGAGGCCAACGTTATACGCTTCATCAACCTGCTGCGCGAATTTTCCCGGACGAGCCAGTTCATCGTGATTTCGCACAACAAGAAGACGGTGAGCGGCGCCGATACCCTCCTTGGCGTCACGATGGAGGAATCGGGCATAACGAAGGCCATCGCCGTCAAGCTCGAACATCATCAGGCCGGAGAGGCTTCCCTCGTCATTCTGCCCTCCGCGGAAAAGATCGAGGACGAGGATGTGGAGTTCGAGGCGGGAAGAGAACTGCCCCCGCCGCCAGGCGCGAAGAAAGAGTCTGCCGATGTCTGAAACCGTCAAGGAATTCTATCTCCATCCTTCGGCGGTGAGCGGCGAAGCTAAAGTCCTGGAGATACGCGATTTCGGTTCGGCCAAGGATGTAATCCTGGACCGCACTATTTTCTACCCTGAGGGCGGGGGCCAGCCATGCGATCTGGGCAGCCTGGGGGGAATGGCGGTCGCCAGCGTCGCGGAAGAGGAATCGGTCGTGCTTCACCGGATCGAGGGCGAGCTTCCCTTCGCGGTGGGCGATATGGTGACGATGAGCATTGATGCCGCGAGGCGGCGCGACCACAGCCAGCAGCATTCCGGACAGCACCTTCTTTCGGCCATACTCGAACGAGAGCACGGCGCGCACACGATCGGTTTCCATCTCGGCGCCGCCTACAGCACCATCGATGTGTCCCGCGACTCGATGGACGCGTCCATGATCGAAAGCATCGAGAAGGCCGCTGAAAGTTTCATCGTCGGCGACCGCCCCTATATCGTTCATTGCTGTCCGCCTGAGGACGCGTATTCCTTCCCGATTCGCAAAAAACTGCCCGCCGGCGAAGAAAAAATCACCATCGTCGAGATCGACGGCTACGACTGGGTAGCCTGCTGCGGAACCCACGTAGCTTCCGCTTCGGCGCTTCGTGTCTTCAAGATTCTGTATACGGAAAGATACAAGGGCAACACGAGAATTTATTTTGTCGCAGGCGATAGGGCCGTCGCCCTCCTCGGGAGGCATTTTGACGCGCTCAAGGATGTTGCGGGGCAGTTGGGAACGTCGCTCGAGGAATCCCCCGCCAAGCTTGCGTTGACGATGCGTCGCGCCGGGCTTTTAGAAGGCGAAAGAAACCTCCTTATCCGCGAAAGGGCAGGCATGGAAATCGATCTGGCGCTTCAGTCTTCAGCCTTTGCCAGCGGCAGGCTCCTTCGTTTCAGCTATGACGACAGGGAGGCCGATACCGCCATGGAAACGGTCAAGGCAGGCGTGGCTCGCGGCTTTTCCGTCATCGCCCTGTCGATGCCCGACAGGACCGTCTGCATCATGCGATCCTCCAGCCAGCCGGATAAGCCCATCGCGCTCGGCGTGGCGCTGAAGCCGATGCTCCAGGAATTTGGGGGAAGGGGCGGCGGCGGACTCGGCAACTTCAGGGCTGTCTTCCAGTCCGCATCGGACGCGGAAGGCTTCGCCGATAAGGCCGCCTCTTTCCTGAACTAGGCAGCTCCTCTCCTGAATTAATAGCCTTTCTTCGACATGTCGATCATAGCTCAGTTCTGGCCGAGGGCGCCGCGGGACCCCGGGATCTCTCATAGGCTCCCAGCCCAATCATGAGCGCGGCCGCTCCTATGCCGATGAAAAAGGCGATAGGCCATATGGATGCGGTGCCGCCTCTGTGGATTATCGCGCCAGAGATGAGAGGGGAGGAGAGCGAACCCAGGTTGGTGATGACCGTCACCGCCGAATTGACCCGCCCCCTGTGGCTCGCCGGAGTCCTGGACGCGACATAGACATTGATGTTGGTGGCGGAGAGTATTTCTCCCCATGTCCATATCACGGTGGAGACGATGACGAGAAGAAAGCTGGGCGGGAACGAAAGGATTCCGAAGCCGATCGCGTAGAGCAGGCTGGCCGCGGCCATGATGACCAATACGGGCGTCCTCGACATCAGCCTGGACAATAAAAGCGTACAGAATACGACGGTGATGCCGTTCACTGTCATTGCCGATCCGTAAATCTCCGCGCCTCTGTCCCCGAGCATATCGTTGAGATAGAGAGGAAGGCTGAACCCGTTCTGGTTATAGACGAAATTCATCACAGCCACGACGAGGGCGAACATGACGATGGTGGGTCTTTCCTTGAGGACGGTAAACAAGCTTCCTGAGTGAGAAGCTTCCGCGTCGGTGGCCGTTCCGCCGACAGCGGCTTCCGCCGCCTGGACGATCAAGCCTGTTTCAGGAATGAATTTTATCATTATGAAAATGGAAGCGCAGAGGGCGCAGCCGTTACCGAGAAACATGAGCCCCGGAGCCCTGTGGAAGAGGAAGCCGGCGGCGAGAGGACCCAGGGAAAATCCTATGTTGTTGCCCCAATAGAGCATCGCGTAGGCGGATTTCCTGGTGGCAGGATCGGGAACCATGTCGGCCACGAGGGCGTTTATCACCGGCCAGGTCATGCTGAGGACGATGGAAGCTCCGGCGATGAGAAAGGGAAGAATTGGCTTGAATCCAATCGCGAGGCTGGTGGAGAAAAGGATGACTGCCGTGCCCTGGCAAATCAGGATGATTTTCTTCCTTCCGACAATATCGCTGAGCCTGCCGCCAAGGAAAACGCCCGGTAGCGCCGCCGCGTGCATGACGGTGAGGAAAATACCGGCTTTTTCCGAGGACCAGCCCAGCCTCGTCGTCAGGATTAGGGTAAGGAAGGGGAAGATGAAATTGCCGGCGGCTATCACGAGCCGCACGGCGAAAAGCGCCCATATCGACCGGGGTAAATCCTTGAAGGGAATCGTCATTGTCGCGCCTTCCTTGTCGGCGCCGCGAAAGCCTAAAGCTCCAGCGGCCTTCTGTTGTCGGAAAGCCGCCTGGAAAGGTAGTCCCTGTCCAGGGCGAGCCCTTCCACGAGATAGCGAACCTGTTCCGCCGAAAGGAGGTTCTGCTCGGCGTAAAGATACACGATGGCTCGTTCGGCTATGCAGGGGACGAGGAGCGAGTTCATCTGGATGGTACAGGGCGAATTGCACTCGATATAGCGGTTTTTCAGCGAGGAATGCAGCCGCGATTGTTCGATATTGCCGGCCAGCGCGTTGAGTTCGGCCAGCAGGGGGGCGATATTTCCTCTCGCGGCCTGTTCGCCCAGGGGCTTGAGCGTGAAAAAGGTGTATTCCTTGCCCGGCAGATAATGATGCTCGTCGCAGCGCGTGCAGTAATTAGGCTCCTGCCCGTCAGACTTCGTCCTGTCGCCGCCTATGATGATGAGCGGGTCGAAATACAGGGCCGGGCATTCCTTCCCGTCCACGAGATAGTAACGGTAGGTATAAAGCGAGTCCATGAGGCAATCTTCGTGTTCGCAGTAGGCCGTGAGGGGAAATACATCGGTCGCGTTTTCGAGGAGGAGTCTGGCCGTCTGGTTGAAGATTTCCCTTCTGAAATTGAGGACGAGGGTGGGGCAGATGAAGCAGAGGTCTCGGCGCCGCGATTCGTCCGCCATGAGATAGGCGATTCTCTCGTCGAAGAATGCCGCTTCGTCCACAATCCATGTACCGATCTCGGGATTGTCGGCGAGCAAGGTCTCCAACTGAAAAGAATCGCGGGCTGCCCCGATGTGCTTACCGCATCGCTCGAAGCCTCCTCGGAAAGCCAGCGCGTCATCCGGGTAATCGGGGAAGCGAGTCTTGTCGAGGCTGGACCGCACGACGAAGACTTCCCGCCTGTCGACCGATCCGCTCGAAGTAAGCGACGCCGCGAGCCCTTTCTTCTTGAGCGCCACCTTGCTGTCGCGCCAGACCCGGGCGGTGAATTCGGTCTTTCCCGAACCCATGGGGCCAATGACGAGAATGCGTCTGGCTGGGCTTATGAAATCGTGGTGGGAATATGATGTGTGCACTTTCAGAAGCGGGAAGCCCAAGTTCCTCAGCAGCTGTCCGGTCTCGCCGATGTCCATCAACGTTTATCCTTTCAAAGCGCCGGGTTTGCCGCCTGAGCGGCGGTAGCTTTCATCGAAGCGGCCACCGTGACCGAACCCGATTCCGCGCTCGCGACGTTGGGCTGGATGCTGGGGCTGCCGAATTTCAGGGATTTGTAGGGATGAATGCTGAGGGCGTTCTGGTACCAGCCCTCTATGTAGTCTATATCGATGACCGAAGCCTCGAAACTATGATAGATGGGAAGGACAACCGCTTTCTGCAGCAGGTATGTTTCGGCCTCGGCGAGAAGGCTCATTCGCTCCTTGCCTTCCTTGTCGTAGGATTTGGCGAGAAGGGCCTGGAATTCAGTATCCGCGAATCCAGCGTCGTTGAGGGGTGAATCCGGCGTCCACATCTGGAGGAAGGCTTCGGGATCGGCAAAATCGCCGATCCATGTCGTGTGGGCGAGGGTGATGCCTTTCGCTTTTTTATCGCCGGTGATGATGTCGTAATATTTGGACGGGCTGACGGGCGCCAAGGTGACCTTCAACGAGGGCAGGGCTTTCCAGGCGGTCTGAAAGAGCAATGCCAGGCGCTTGTTGTCCTGGCTTTCCGCGAAGAAAATGTTGAGCTCGGGAAGGCCTTTCCCCTCGGGATACCCTGCGGCTTCGAGCAGCTTCAGGGCTTCGTCCCTGTCCTGGTTTTCAATGCCTTTCGCCTGACTGTATCCGGGAAGGGGGAGGACGAGGGTTGTCGCCGGTACCATGTATTTCGAAGGATCGCGCAGTTCTTTCCAAGGCAGGAGGAGGGCCATGGCCCTGCGTACGGAGGCCTGGTTCCAGGGAGTCTCGGAGCAGTTGAAGAACCAGTAATGGGTGGAAAAAATCGGGTTGACCTGGAGTGCTTCCTCCATCAGAATGGCATCGAAGTCGCCTGGTCCGGCGAGCCAGTGGGCCTCTTCGTTGTTGAACATTCTGGAAGCGGTTTCGTCGTCATCGCTGAATAGGAAAGCCAGCATGGGAATGGAGACGGATTTTTCGTCCCAGTATTGGGGGTTCTTTTCCAGCGAAATCCGGCCCTTTTCTGATGCCTTGAACTGGTAGGGGCCATTGACGGGGAAGGGAATGCGTTCGGTCCAATTTTCGGCTTTCAGCATGGATGGGTGAATGGGGGCGAAGGCGTGATGGCAGAGTAGTCTCGTCAAATACGCGGCCGGTCTGTTCAGCGTGACGACAAGCGTCCTATCTCCCGTCGCCTGTATGCCTACGGTTTCGGCATTCGGGCTTTTTTCGAGTCTGTAGTCGCGGGCGCCCGCGATGATGTCGAAAAAGGTGGCGTACTGGCCGTTGAGATCGAGCATGCGCATCCAGGAATTCCTGAAATCGGAAGCGAGAAGGGGGCTGCCGTCCGACCATTTGGCGTTCTGGCGAATCTGGAAGGTGTAGACCATGCCGTCTTTCGTTTTTTTCCAGGAAGAGGCCGCGGCCGCCTGAGGTTCGAGGCTGGCTCCGTCATAGGAGAAAAGACCTTCGTACAAGGCCGTGAATATCTGGGCTTCCGTTGAGTATATGGAACGGTGGGGGTCGAACTCAGGCAGCGTGTCGCCGAATATCGTCACGAATTCCTTGGGGGATTCATCCTGGGCCGATAATGCGGGGAGAGCCAGAACCATCATCAGCAGCATGGCGAATAGTTTGGTTTTCATCATGATCGAGTATGCGATAAAATGGCAGGGAAGGCAACTGTATGGGTACGTCCGGAGCGTTTGGAAAGGAAATCCTCGTCGCGGGGGTCTTGTTGAGCGATGTCGGCATCGAAGAGGCCGTTCTAGAGGCATTGGCGCGACGTTTCGGTCCCGCCGAAACCGTGACGCCAAGGCAAGAGTTCAAATGGACCGATTACTATGTCCGCGAAATGGGCGAACCGATTTGGCGCTATTACATCCAGTTCAGGGATTTCGTGGATCCTTCCAGCCTGGCCGCGATCAAGACGGATACCAACGACATCGAGGCGGGCTTCGCGGCAAATGGCGGCGGGCGACGCGTCAACCTGGATCCCGGCCTTCTCGCGCCGGGGAGATTCGTCCTCGCGACGACGAAGGACAGAGCCCACAGGATCGCGCTCAGCGAGGGCATCTATGCCGAGCTGACGCTAATCTTCGAGAAGAAGGAGTTCCACGCCCTGCCTTGGACCTATCCCGACTGGGCATCGGAGCCGGTGAGAACCATGCTTGGGCAATGGAGAAAACGCATGTTCGCTAACATGAATTGAAGCGGGATTCCGGCGCGCAGGCGTTTGGTGGGTGGAGGGTGCCGGTGCGAAGATTGTGCCGTCGGTTCCGCGCTTTTCTCGAATTTTTCGGCTGCGTCCTGCTGTGCGCTTCATGCGGCTTCGACTACCTTTTCGTCCACACGGTCATCGTGGAAATGCCCGAGCGTCCCGCTGCCTGGTCGGGGATGGGCGCCTTGTCCTATGCCGTATCCTGGAAGGATGAGAGCGGCGTGGAGCGCCTCGCCTTCGCGGGCGAAGGCGAGGCGCTCGTCCTGCGTTTGCGGCGTGGAGATCCCCAGGCGATCTTCGCATTGCCCTCCCGAGGGTCAATCACCTTCCTAACAGCCGGAGCCCTTTACCCTTTCGATCTCGAGCCTTCCGGCAGTGAGCTTCCGTCGTCGACGCCCGATCGACTCTGCGCCAGTTTCGAATCCGGCTATGCCGCCGCCACGGCACGCTTAATTGAGAACTACGGCTATGATCCATGGGTCTATCCTCTTGAAAAGCTGAAATCCATCAATGAAGCGAAAAGGAGGGATCCCTGGTCAGTCCCTCCTAACAGGGTAGCGGGGCTGCTCGTGGAAGGGTCTTTCAGGATAAGCGTTTTCCCCGCCCCCGAGGGAGACTTTCTTCTCCCCGGCGATACGCGATGGTGGCCCGAGAGTCCTTTCTGCCGGATCGATTCGGCTGAGGGCGCGCAAAAGGCCTCTCTATCCGAGGGAATCCATCTGTTTTTCAGCGGAGAGGAAAGACTACTCGTCAAGGTTGAAGATCGGGCGGCCTTCCTTCAGAGGACGGTTCTTATCGACCGATGACTCAGGATTGCTGGAATTCCAGGAGTCCGGCGATGTCCTTCGTGCTGGCCACGGATTTTTTCTTCATCCAGGCGGCTATGCCGTCGAGGATGCGGAGCGGCGCCTTAGGATCAGCGAAAAGGGCCGTGCCTATCTGGACCGCCACTGCCCCTGCCAGAAAGTACTCCAGGGCATCGCTGGCCGACGCGATGCCGCCCAAGCCGATGACGGGTATCTTCACCGCATGGGCCACTTTCCATGTGCACGCGACGCCGACCGGGCGGATGGCCGGGCCTGACAGCCCGCCGGTTCCTCTCGCGATCAGGGGCCGGCAGCGTTCGGTATCGATCGCCATGCCTACGAGGGTGTTGATGCAAGATAGGGCGTCGGCTCCCCCGGCTTCCGCCGCTTTGGCGATCTCCGCTATATCGGTGACGTTCGGGCTGAGTTTGATGATGACCGCTCTTTTCGTAACCCGACGTATCCGCGACGTGAGATCTTCGACGAGGAAAGGATCGGTGCCGAAGGACATGCCTCCATGCGACACGTTGGGACAGGAGACGTTGATCTCGTAGGCGTCCACGCCCGAGCGCCTGCCCGTTTCAGGAGAGCCCGCGAAGGCTTCGATTCCCTCGACGACGGCGAGATAGTCTTCCTTGGTGGAACCCCCGACGTTGACGATGATGGGGCAGGTCCTCTTCGCTAGGTAGGGGAGTTTTTCCTTCAGGAATCCCTGCAGCCCGGGATTGGCCAGGCCGATGGAATTGATGAGTCCCATCGGGGTTTCCACGATGCGGGGAGGGCGGTTCCCCGCGCGCGCCTCGAGGGTAAGCGCCTTCGTGTAGAGGGCTCCTAGCCTGTCGATTTCGACGAGATCCTGATATTCCTGGCCGTAGCCGAAGGTCCCGGAAGCTACGCCAACGGGATTGGGCATGACGAGGGGGCCAATGGCGACGCTGAGATCAGGCTCCATGCTCACTCCTTCCACCGAATGTCGCCGCTTTTGAAAACAGGACCGTCGGCGCAAGCCCGGAGGTAGCCGCCTCCGGCCGCGGGCAGGACACAGCCGTGGCAGGCCCCAACGCCGCAGGCCATCCATTGTTCCACGGAGACATGGGAGGGCGAGCCCTCGGCGCCGGCGAAAGCGTCCAGGGCGGCCAGCATCGGACCGGGGCCGCATCCGTAATAATGCCGCCCGCCATTATTGGCCGTTCCCGATATTTCTTCGCCAAGGGAGTCCACGACGGTGCCGGCGTATCCTCTCGTCCCGTCGTCGGTCGCTATCTTCGCGGCCGCGAGGCCTTCGGAGAGTGCCTGGAGACCCTTGGCCGTTCCAGGGAGCCTCGATTTCAATGCCGCCTCGAAGTCAGGCACAAAGCTCGATGTTCTGAAGCCCAGCACGAGACGTGGACCGAAAACGGAGCCGCGTTTCATGGCGGAAAGCCTTGAATGAAAGAAAAGAAGGGGGCCTATCCCGATGCCGCCGCCTAAAAGAATGGGTTTTTCATTTGGCTTGGGCAAGGGAAAACTGTTGCCTAGGGCGCCGATTATATCGAGGGATGAACCTTCCAAGGTCGCTGCGAGCGCCTTGGTGCCTATTCCGCGGATTTGATAGAGCGCATAGGCAATATTGTCGGCGAAGGCCGCGAAGGCCAGGGGTCTGCGCAGCAATCCCGAATCCCCGGGCTCCAGGGCTCTTGGCCTGAACGTGAAGAACTGCCCCGGCTTGGGAACGGGAAGGTCTTTGGGCCATTCGAATCCTAGGATCTTCCATGAAGAGGAAACCTCTCGGTTTACCGTAATCGTCGCGTCGAACTGCCTCACCTGAAACCTCTGGCCTGCATTGTCCGGAGAGTGGGGATTTCTGTCAAGAATCACCGCTGGTCAAGACGGCGATTTTTCGGTATGGTTTTCGCAATGCAGGGTTTGATCGATATTCTGACGCTTCTCTTTTTCATCTGCGGCGGAGCTCTGCTCGCCAAATTCCGTCTGGCTCCCAAGAATTCGATCGTCGATGGCATAGTGCGCTATGTCCTTTGGGCGCTTCTCTTCAGCATGGGGTTCAGGATCGGCAACAATCCGGAACTCTTCGCGAATCTTGGAACCATGGGAATCATGGCCTTGGCCACCGCTGTTCTGGCCGTGACGGGAAGCTGTCTCGCGGTCTATGGCGCCAGTTTTGTGGTGCCGGGGCTGAGGCGGTTGGAAGCGCGAGGGAGCGGACCGCGCCCGTCGGATACCATCAGCTCATCCGCGCCGCGATGGTCGTTGAGGAAAAGGTTCCTCGCTTTCATCGCGCAGCTGAAAGCTCCGCTGAAGCTCCTCGCTTTCGTCGTCGCCGGCTTGCTGACGGGGATGTTTTTGCCGCCAGCCGCCTTCGATATGGGGCGAGTAACGGGCTGGACCCTGGACGCGCTGCTCTTTTTCATCGGCATGCAGTTCGTGCAATCGGGAACAAGCCTGAAAAAAGCGTTTGCCAGTCCCGCCGCCCTCGTCGTACCTTTGGCCACGATGGTGGGAACCTTGGCTTCCAGCCTTGTTCTTGTGCCTCTGTTTTCGCTTACGGCGGGCAAGGCCATGGCGCTGGCGGGGGGATTCGGCTGGTATAGTCTCTCCGGCGTTCTTATCTCCAACCTTGGCGACCCGGTATTGGGATCCGTATCCTTTCTGGCGAATATGTTTCGCGAAAGTCTGGCGCTCCTGCTAATCCCTTTCCTTGGAAGAAGCAAGGTCCCTGTCATGGCCGTCAGCGTCGGCGGCGCCACATCGATGGACGTAACCTTGCCCCTCATCGAGCAATCGGCCGGACCCTGGATTGTCCCCATAAGCTTCATGTCGGGCGCCCTGCTTTCCCTTGTCGTCCCTTTTCTGGTTCCTCTCTGCTTCAAGCTGGGCTGAGGCTAACAGGGCAGTCGGCCGCATTATCCACTATATCTCAGAAAGCTTTCTCTCGATTTCCTCGAGACGTTCCGAGAGGCTTCGGATCGTCTTTTCTATCCTGGCCTTTTCCTTGAAGAGACGGTCAGCGGGATCTTCCGCGGCATCGGCGCTTTTCAGAAAGCCTTTGACCGAGGTCGGGCTCGCGCCGGCCGACAACGCTTCGATAGCCTTCGTGCGCTCGTCGGCGTCATGAATTCCCGACACGAAGCGAAGACTGTCCCAGCCCATCCCGGGATCGAGGCCGATCTGCTGCGCCGTCACGGCCGCGGTGGCCGTCGCCCTGGGAACTCCAAGTACTCGTTCGATATAGTCTTCGAATCTTGCCCTGTGAACCCGGCATAACTGTGATGCCTGGGCGAGGAGCCTGCCGAATTCGAGCATTATCTCGCCGTTGGCCAGTATGCAGTTTTCTTTTATCGTTTTCGTGAGCTCGATGAATTCGGGTACTGTCTCGAATATATTCTCGTAATAGCCCTTCTCCTGGGCTTTCTGGACCAAAACATGAAATATCGCCCAGAATTCCTGGGTATGCGGACGCGACTGCTGCAAACCGCCGCGGCGAACATGGTGCAGGTGGTGGGCGTATTCGTGGAGCGCCGTATAAAGCAGCTGATTGTCCGATTCGAAGTTCTTGTTATGGAGAACGATTTCGGCGTTTTCTGGCTTATAGAGTCCATTGACCTTTTTATTGGCTTTGCCGGAGAAGACCAGCGTAAAAGGGGTAGGGCATTCTTCAACGTCGAGCAGTATGGATTTTACTTGATCCTGGTTCATCGATGGCTCCCGGCCGCGCGGTAAATATGGGCAGCCGCCATGCATAATAAAGCAAAAGCCCATGAACGGCAATGTTCATGGGCTTTTCATTTGTTGCATCCACGGGGCGCGGGGAGTGCCGTTGCGGGGCGTTCAGCGCTTTCAGCGATGCAGGGCGCGTTCGATTTCTGGCTTGTTGAAGCCGATGATGATGCTTCCGTTGACATCGATTACGGGAACGCCCATTTGACCGGATTTCCGTACCATCTCATCGGCCTTGCGCTGGTCCGAAGCGACATTATATTCGGTAAAGGGCACGCCCTTTGTCTTGAAATAGTCTTTTGCCATCCTGCAGTAGGCGCAACTAGGGGTCGAATATAGCGTGACAGACATCTAAGCCTCCCGGGGGAAAATCTATATTCAAATATTAATATATAATCAGTCAATCGTCAATATTTCATGGACATTTACGATAGGGTGAAGCGGGAATATGGCTATCTCGCGTTCCTTTTATGTGAAGAAACTGATTCTTTTTCTATTGTTCTTCGCGGTTTGCGGCGACATCAAAGGGCTCCCGCGATCAGCGGAGGCGTCGCGGCTGAGCCTTTCCGGAAAAATCTCGATCGACGAGGAAGAGGTGATCGCCAAGATCGAGTACTCCCTCCCCGAAGCCATAAAGCTAGCCTGTGGCGTTGGGTTGATTCTAGATGAAGCGACCGTCAGCAGTCCGCACCTTACGTATAGCTCGAAGGATTATGTCGCCTTCTGGGGTTCAGGCAAGACAAAAGACAGTATGGCCTTGAAGGTTAAGCCCTATAGCGTCGTATCGGCTCCTTCCGACAGCCTCTGGTTTGCCTGCGAGGAAGGAGCGAAAAACTCGCTCCTTTTCGGATTCGGTTCGGGCTGGCTTAAGATTTTCGTGCTTGCTGTACCCAAAAGCATACAATCTGAAGTGAGTGTCGATAGCGATTCCGATGCCAATGCGAGCGCTTCAAGCAGAATGTTCAACGAATCCTTTCGCGCTGCGGGGATCGAGTTGTCGAAGACCGCGGAAACCCTGTCCTTCGCTTTTTCAGCAAGCCTGGCCGACAGGCCGGCCGAAGTATCGGGCGACGGCTGGCGGGCGGGAGCATCCTTTACTCCCGGTTCCACTTTTTTTACGCTCGCCTCGGCAGCCAGGATGGCACTGGGGAATTCTCGGGCGGGCGCCTGGGTTTCCGGCAGCGCTGGATATCTGGGAAATCCGGGTTTAGCCGCTTCTCTGGATTGGGCTTACGGAAGGCCTATAAAGGTTTTCGGCTCAAACCTGGCATCCATCGGCACGAGCTTTTCGGTTTTTGCATCCAGCAGGCCTTACAGAACGGTTTCGGGAGAAGCTTCTCTCTATGATTTTTTAGCTGACGCCAAAGCCTCGATCAAGGGGCAGGCATGGAATTTCACGGCAAGAATCATGGCGGGATCCTTGTCGGAAGATGATTCTTCAAGCGGAAAACAGGCCTTGATCAGGGAAGATCTGCGGGCGGTGGAAGCTTTGCTCTGGCTATGGCGGACCGACCTATTGAGCGTCGCCGTTGATGCGGGGTTGGGAGCCTTCAGTCTTGCCAGCAGGCTTTCGGCCGACGCGGGCGGATGGCGGAGCGGATCGCTTTCTCTCCGCTACAGCCAGACGCCTGTCGATTCCCATCGCTTGACATTCAGGGCTGCAGGCAAGCTGTCATTCTCGAGAAACGGCGTGGACGAGGATGCGACGGCAACTGAAAATGATGATGAGGAGGACTTCGCGGAAAGTGGAGGATTGTCGCCGCTGGAGTGGCTGACAAACAGCGCTGGCGACAGCATCAGCCTTCGTTCGATCGGGGGTGAATGCGGCTTGCGGTGGGTGGATTCGGCATCAGGAACATGGCTGGGGCAGGGAAGCGTGAAAATAGGCGTCTCGGCGAAAAGGACGGATTCTCTTTTTTCTTTTTCGATATCGGGAGAGCTGACCCAAAAAATTCTGGTTTTAGGAAATCTCGCGGTGACTTTGGCGTTGAAGAGCCCGGAAGGTGGCTATGCCCTTGACGCCTTGCCCGCTCGGTTCCCTAGCCTGACAATGGGATTTTCCACCGCTCGGGATTGATCTCCATCGGACGAATATTCCGATCTTGTCACGCCCACGCTTTCCGAAAATCCGTTCTGCCAGTATAGTTATAGGTATCCGCAGAAGATGAAGGTACAGCAATGCATTCAGCCTTGATTGTCGTCGACGTACAGAACGATTTTTGCCCAGGGGGCGCCCTCGCGGTTGCCCATGGCGATGAAGTCATACCGGTAGCCAACCTGCTGCTGGGGAGAATGCCTCTATCGGTCCTTACGCAGGACTGGCATCCCCGAGGCCATGTATCTTTCGCTTCCTCGGCGGGGAAAAAGGCTTACGCCCTCGATGAAAGCGTCAGTCCCCCGCGGGTGCTCTGGCCGGATCACTGCGTGGCCGGATCGAGGGGAGCGGATTTCCATCCGGGGCTCAGAGCCGACCTTGCCCGGCTGATCCTTCGCAAGGGGACAAATCCCGGTCTGGACAGCTATTCCGCCTTTTTCGAGAACGATGGGGTGACTTCCACCGGGCTATCCGGGTGGCTGGAAGCGCTTGGCATCCGATCCATCGTCGTGGTCGGGCTTGCCACCGACTATTGCGTCAAGGCTACGGCCATGGACGCCCGCAGGCTGGGGCTCGGCGTCGATATTGTCGCCGAGGGAATCAAGGCCGTGGATGCTGCCCCCGGCGATGCCGGGAAGGCCATCGAAACAATGAAAAGCGCGGGCTGCCGCATCGTCGCGCTGAAAGAGATGATCCAATGAATGAAATAATGAACAACGCTCTTTTTACCGATTTTTACGAGCTTACGATGGCCCAAGGCTACTGGAAGCGGGGCATAAACGAGCACAAGGTTGTCTTCGATTACTTTTTCCGCCGCCAGCCTTTTGCCGGAGGCTACTCGGTCTTCGCCGGTCTCGGCACTCTCCTCGAGGCGCTCGAGAATTTTCATTTCACGCAGGACGATCTGGCTTATCTTGAGTCCCTCGGAATTTTCGACAAAGGTTTCCTGGATTACCTTAAGGACTTCAGGTTTAAAGGGGAGCTTCTGTCGGTGAAGGAAGGCGAGCTCATATTCCCTCAGGAGCCAATTGTCCGCATCGAGGGCGATCTGGTGCAGGCTCAGATAGTGGAAGGCCTCGTCCTCAATACCCTTAACTTCCAGAGCCTGATCGCCACGAAATCGGCGCGCATCTGGCTTGCCTCGGAGAGGGGCAGGATCATGGAGTTCGGCTTGCGGCGGGCGCAAGGAGCTGACGGAGCCATCTCAGCGGCAAGGGCGGCTTTCATCGGCGGAGCCTATGGCACTTCGAACACCCTGGCCGGCAAGCTCTTCGGCATGCCTGTCCTGGGAACCATGGCCCATTCCTGGGTGATGACCTTCCCGTCCGAACTGGACGCCTTCAGAGCCTACGCCGAGATCTATCCAAGCAACGCGGTTCTGCTGATCGATACCTACAACACCCTTGAGTCGGGCATCAACAACGCGATAATCGTGGGGAAGGAACTCGCGGCGAAGGGATCTTCCTTCGGCGTTCGCCTGGATTCGGGGGATATCGACTATCTCACGAGAAAGGTACGCGAAAGGCTGGACAATGCCGGTTTTCCCGATGCCAGGATCGTCGTCTCCAATGAACTCGACGAAACCATCATCGAGCACCTGAAAAGCTCGAAAGCGCCCATCGATGTATGGGGCGTGGGAACCAAGCTGGTGACGGGCGGTGACGAAGCGGCTTTCACCGGTGTCTATAAACTTGCTGCCATGCGGAACGGGACTACTGAAAAAGCGGTGATGAAGGTTTCGGATAATCCGGAAAAATCGACGAATCCCGGCAGGAAAAACCTCTACAGACTCTACGATGAAAGCGGAACGGCCAGGTTGGATCTGATTACGCTCGATGAAGAGGTGCCCGAAACGGGGACCGTGATCACGGCCAATCATCCGATGGGCGACTATCGCAAACTGTCCATCCAGCCCGCCATGGTGGAACCGCTTTTATCCAAAGTGATGGAGAACGGCAAGACGGTAGGCGGTCAACCCGATCTGCGGAGCAGTCAGGAATATTTGGCCAAAAGGCTGGAATCCTTCGATACTACCTATCTCCGGCAACTGAATCCCCATGTCTACAAGGTTTCCATATCCACGAAGCTGCGCGAGCTGAAACTGGGGCTCATTAAAAAGTATCTTAAGGCGAGATAGGCGTAAATGCCGTCAGACTCGGCTTCGCCTCTCCGGCACCTTCAGTGTGGGAGCGAGGCCGGCCGCTATCTTGGCTTCTATCGCCTCGAGAATGTCCTTGGGGTTGTCGGCGACGCAGAGATCGTCCAGCATGGCTTTCTTCATGAACCCCTCGTCCGTCATCTTCGTGAGCAGCTTTAGAAGATCGTCGTAAAATCCGTTGGCGTTGATGAGGCCTACCGGCTTGGAATGGTAGCCGATGTATCGCCATGCCCACACTTCGAAAAGTTCTTCCATGGTGCCTATACCGCCGGGCAGGGTGATGAAGGCATCGGCCTTTTCCTGCATGAGGGCTTTGCGCTCATGCATGTCCTTCACGACAAAAAGTTCGGAGAGTTCCATATGGTCCACCATTTCGTTCAGGCGCACCGGGATGATTCCGATTACCTTGCCGCCTTCTTTCATGGCCGCTTCCGCCAGAATCCCCATAGTGCCGACGTTGCCGCCGCCATAGACGAGGGTAATGCCTCTGCGGGCTATGAGCCTGCCTAGATCTACGGCCATTTCGCCGTAGACGGGCGAAACGCCTTGAGACGAGCCGCAGAATACGCATATCGAGCCGATCATATAGATTCCTTTAATTGACGAGGGGCTGTCCGACGCCGGACAGCCCCTCGAAGGTTTGTGGAGGTGGGGGGAGTCGAACCCCCGTCCCCGAACGCGCACCACACGCATCTACAGGTTTGTCCATCCATTTGGGTTGTCGAAACCAGGGGCGCGGGACGGCGCGCTCCCCCGATTCGTATTCCGGTTTGTTTTCCTCCCCGCGCCCCGGACTGCGCGGGAAGTGAGCCCCGGTCAGTTGCAGACGTTTCCGACGCTCAGGGCGGCGCATCGGGACGTCCGTCGTTCTACGCTACTTACGCGGCGAGAGCGAGATTGCCATTGTTGTTGGCAAGTAAAAGTTTGCCGAATGTTAGGAGGTCGGCGTCTCCACCTGCAACGCATGATACGGACCGCACGAGTCGAAACCAGTGCACCCCCGATCACAGATTGAATAGTACTCATTGCCGCGGCTCAGCGTCAACACGCCGCGTCTATTCCGCCGGGATCGCCTCATCGATGATGCCGCCACCCAAAACAAGACCATCACCGGAATAGAGGACGAAGGATTGACCGGGCGCCACAGCCCTCTGAGCGATCTCAAATTCGACGGCGACGCCCTGTCCCGAGCAGGTGACCGAACATGATACGGGCTTGTGGTTCTGTCGGATTTTCGCCAGCCCGGCCACTTTCCCCCCGGCCATGCATGGGTCCTGGAACCTGAAATTGCCGCATCGTAGCCCTGATGAGAAGAGCCCTGCATTAGGGCCTACGATGACTCTGTTTTTATGGGCATCGAGCGAGAGAACATAGAGAGGTGTCGGCCCCGTGCTGATGCCGATTCCCCTTCGTTGGCCTATCGTGTAGTAAGGCAGGCCCTTATGTTTTCCTAGAACGTTACCCGCGGTATCGACGATATCGCCAGTAGCGGGCGTTTCGCTTTCAAAAAGGGGAGCGTAGTCGCCGCCGGCTACGAAGTCCTGGCTTTCCGGTTTTTCCGCCACCTCCAGGCCATGAGAACGGGCAAGTTTTCTCACTTCATCCTTCGTCATCATGCCGAGGGGAAATAGGATTTTTTCCAGCCTGGGGGATTCGAGGCCGTAGAGGAAGTAGGTCTGGTCTTTGGCGGAATCCACGGCCGTCCGGACAAAGCTGATCCCATGGCGGACTTCTTTTCGCGCGTAATGGCCCGTGGCGAAGAAGTCGAACTCAAGCCCTGCGTCATGAGCCCTATCGATCAGGAAACCGAATTTCAGCTCCCTATTGCAGATGACGCAGGGGTTGGGCGTCCGGCCTTCAAGATATTCTTTCCGGAAGTACTCGATGACGTGCTTTTCATATTCTTCAGATAGGTCGATTACCCTGTATTCGATTCCGAGCTGAGCGGAAAGCCTTTCGCAGGCAGCGATATCCTCTTCTTCGCCTGGACCGAAGCACGCGTGTTTAAGGCCTTCCTGAATCTTATAGGCGCCTTTCCATATTTTCATGGTGAGGCCGATGACCTTGTATCCTTCATCTTTCAGAATCGCGGCGGCTAGGGCGGAGTCCACCCCGCCTGATAGTCCGACCGCTACCGTGGTATCGCTGTTCATACTGATCATTATCATAGCATCGCGGGCTTTCGCTGTTCTAGCGTCGCTCTCTCTGTTCCGTCGGCGGCCTTCAGAGCAGATTAAATAATGTTTTGCGGGTTCTGCAGGATTGCGAAAAGGGAAGTAATAAGATAAAATTTTTCCGATTCGTCATTATTATTACCGATATCTTGAGCCGCCCGGCTTTTGGTTCGGAAAGGAACGTCTCGAAATGCAGGATGTTTTCATAGGTTTTACATCCATAACATGGCAGATGCTTGTTATGTACGGGATCGGGGGTGTTCTCATCTGGTTGGCTATCAACAAGGAATATGAACCCATGCTCCTTCTCCCGATCGGTTTTGGCGCCATCCTGGTCAATTTGCCGCTCTCCGTCGTATGGGAACATGCCGGCGCCGATGGATTCCTCAAGATTCTCTACAACATGGGCATAGCCACTGAAATCTTCCCGCTTCTGATTTTCATCGCGGTAGGCGCGATGATCGATTTCGGGCCGTTGTTCAAGAACCCGATGATGATCTTCTTCGGCGCGGCCGCTCAGTTCGGCATCTTCGCGACGATGATCATAGCGACGATGCTTGGTTTCGACCTCAAGGAAGCGGCGAGCATCGGCATCATCGGCGCAGCCGACGGTCCCACCTCCATCTTCGTCGCCAACATCTTTGCCCCTCATCTATTGGCGCCCATCTCGGTAGCGGCCTATTCCTACATGTCACTCGTGCCCCTTATCCAGCCGCCCGTAATCAAGGCGCTGACGACGAGCAGCGAGAGAAAGATCCATATGGCCTATCATGAATCCAATTCGCCCAAGTGGCTCAAGGTGCTTTTCCCCATACTCGTTACGATGATCTCCGGTTTTGTGGCCCCGATCTCGGTTCCCCTCATCGGCTCGTTGATGTTCGGCAACTTGATCCGCGAGTCCGGCGTCCTCGAGCGGCTCTCCCAGACCGCCCAGAACGAATTGGCCTATCTCGTGACGCTTCTCCTGGGCATCACGATAGGCGCCTCCATGACAGCCGTGAACTTCCTCACATGGAAGACCTTCCTCATCATGGGCATGGGCCTCGTGGCTTTCATATTCGATACGGCTGGCGGCGTGCTCTTCGCCAAGTTCGTCAATCTCTTCCTTCCCAAAGACAAGAAAATTAACCCAATGATAGGCGCCTGCGGAATCTCTGCCTTCCCGATGTCCGGCCGCATCATTCAGAAGATGGCGAATGAAGAGGAAAAGGGCAACATCATCCTCATGCATGCCATCGGCTCCAATGTTTCCGGCCAGCTGGGATCGGTCATAGCCGGCGGCATGGTCTTGGCCCTCGTGCCCCTCATCTTCATCATGGCAACGATATAAGGAGAACGGTATGGAAAATATAATCCAATATTTTAAGTCGATGGGCGAGCGCAACGCGGATGGCTCTCTCGTCCACACGCTTGGGACTACCGTTCAGGCTCTGGGTGTCACGGCGGGAGGCCTCATCGGCGTATTCGCGACCTTGGGCGTCTTCTTTCTGATGATCCGGCTCGCGAACTTGATCAGCAAAAAGACGAAGTAACGGCGAGACGGTTTCTATAGCCAAGGCTCCCCGGAAGCTTCGGAAGTTCAATAAAAAAAGGCGCCGACAGGCGCCTTTTTTATGGTCGGTCGGCCTCGATCCAATGGATTTTACGCCGACGCGGAATTCAGGAATTCTTGACAGCGATAGCCAATTCCTTGCCTTTTTCATAGAGAAGGGCGAGCATATCTTCATCGGGTGCTCCAGCCCATTCCGCCGATTCTATGGATTGCCATTTCAGCGGGGCAATCTTGTTCTCGTATTCTTTCTTGGCGCCGCCGATCCAGCCGAAGCTGCCTATGCGGAGCACCTTCCTGTCCCAGACGTGCTTGCGCTCGAAAATGTCGAGCACGTAGGCCATGGGCGGGAACATCTTGTATTCATAGGTCGGCATGGCGATGAGAATTCCTTCGCTTTTATACGCGTCGGCCAGGACCCAGGATACGTCTTCGTTCGGCACTCTGTGGATGGTGTAGGGCAGACCCTCGTCCTCGATGCCCTCGATCACGGCCGCGAGACCCTTTTCCGTATTCCCGTACATCGATCCCCATACGATGGCGATTTCCTTCTCTCGCGGGCCTTCTAGATAGTCGGCGTAGTGGGCATAGCGGGCGATGATTTCCCCCGGAGCCTCGCGCCAGACGATGCCATGGCTGGGAGCGACTACTTTAATATCGAGGTCGGCGAGCTTGGCGATGGCTTTTTTCACGAAGAGGCCGAAGCTGGCGATGATGTTCGCGTAGTAGCGGAGGGATTCCGACTCGAAGAAGACATGCTCCTCCGGCGTGAACTCATCGTCGAAGACCCGATCGCCCAGGGCGCCGAAGGAGCCGAAGGCGTCGCAGGAGAAGAGGACGCCGCCGTCAGCCGCCCAGGTGACCATGGTTTCAGGCCAGTGGACATTAGGCGTTTCGAAGAAATCGAGGGCGACGCCTTCGCCGAGGTCCAGCCTGTCGCCGGTCTTTACGACGCGCAGGCCATCGTCCATCTTGTAGAAGCTGCGCACCAGGTCTATGCCCTTCTGGGTGGCGATGATCTCCGCCTTGGGATTAATGGCCCTGAATTCCTCGAGCCATCCAGTGTGATCCGGCTCGAGATGGTTGAGGATGAGGTAGTCGATGTCATCGAGGCCCACGCCAATGGTCGCCAGCTGCCCGGCCAGCTCCCCTGGGGCTCCTACCCAATCGCGCACGAGGTCGATGAGGGCGATTTTATCCGATTTCACCAGGTAGGAGTTGAGGGAGACTCCGTAGGGAATAGGCCAAATGCCTTCGAAGAGGTCGTCAGATTTGATATCGGCATGGAGGGCAAAGATCTTGTCGGTGATCGGATGGATTTTCATGTCAGCTTCCTTGTCTCTTGATCATCGCGGGATTGGTACCGCTCTAAGTATCGATTAAAACATTTCTTTGCGCAAAGGGCAACCGCAAATCGCGCGCCGCTCGGAAAGAGCGGCTTAGAAAGAGCCGCTCACCGTGGCGCCAAGGGACAGAGAGACGATATTTCCCCCGGCGAGGAAAGCGTATTCGCCTTCGGCCGGGCCGAAGAAAAAGGTCGGGCTCAGCGCGATGGAAAGATTGTCGTTAACCGCGTAGCTGAAGGTGGGTTTCACAAGCCCCGACCAGTCGGATAGATTGGCCACGGCGATGACTGAAGCCGAGAAATCCTCGGTGAACAATTCACCCTTCGAGAAGCTCAACGCGGCGTAATGCTGGCCGGAGCCATAGATGAGGCCAGCGAGACTGGCGCTGAGCGCGGCCGAGGTGGCCGGATTCGACGTTGAGGCTATAGCCAGTTTCGCCTTGGTGACAAGCGCGTCCTTCGTCGCCGCGGAATAGCCTTCGCCGTTGTAGTAGTACTGGCCGATGGCCGTGATGTTGCTGTTCGAGTTGCTGTAGAGAAAGCCCGTGCTGGCCGAGAAGTAGAAGTTTTCGCGATTGTCCGCGGTCGAGCTCGTGGAAATGGCATACGGCGATGCGGTCTGGATATCGGTAATGAAAGTCTTGCCGCTGCCCCGCGAAACCATAGCCTCGCCGAAAACGTCCAGGTTCCCGATGGGGCCGGTGAGGGTGAGCATGGCTCTCTCGGCCGTATCGTAGCGATAATAGGCGCCCAGCCCCAGCTCGTAGTTGCCGAGAAGGAATTCGGCCTTAGCCGCCAGGGCTGTTGTTTCGAAAGCGACTGTGTTTTCGTCTAGTATTGTGTACATGTAAAAGTTATTCTGGGTTCCGGGAACGGGGATGTGCACGCGGAAATTCACCGGTCCCTCACGCTGAGCCTCGGCGTCGAGCTGGTTGATCTGTTCGAGGTTGATGACGTCGGCTGGGCTCCAGAAGTAGCCGACGCCCCATTTCACCGTGCTCTTCCCGAAACGGAAGAACAGCTTATCGTTCATTGAAAAATCGGCGAAAAGTTCGAAAATGGAAATGTTGGGCACTTCGATGGAGTCGGTGGTCGCCGTCGAGAAAGGCCAGCTCGTTTTGGCCGATCCGTAGACGCGGAAATCTTCCTTGGGCCGGGCGTCGAAAAAGAGCGTGGACTTGAGGCTGGATGAGAGAGCCTTCCTGTCGGGATCGAGGAGATCGGAACTCCCGTCCCAAAGGCTCGTCCATGTGGCCGTCGGCGTGAGCGAGCCGGAAAAGCTTCCCCCTATCCTGACCTTGTCGGACTTGAGCGCCGCCGTTACCGGGTCGCCCGTCGCCGCGGGAACGTCGGGAGCGATTTCCACGACCTCTTCGCCGAAGAGAGTATCGAGATCCATATCTATTTCCGAGCCTTCGGCGGCTTCCTGCGCCCCCAACGCGACGCCCGCGAGAAGCAGGGCTATGACAACGAATGATTTCGCGTGTTTAAATGCTTTTTTCATGTTTCGATCTCCTGTGGCCGCGGGCGCGATGCCCGCGGCCGGGCACCTAGCGGTTTACCTGTTCGAGGAAAGCCTTCGTGAAAACCTTGTCGGGCAGCTTCTCCACCGACTGTTCGGCCATGGTGATCTGGCTTTTTTCGCCCTTGTTGATCTCGTCTACGATGAGAATCTGCGAGGGAAGAAGCTTTCCGTCGAGCGCGACATATTTCGGGTAGAGCGTCGTCCTCATGAGACGGCCGTTCACCGAATAGTCTTCCTGTTTGAGGGTCATGGTCTTGTCTTTACGTATGTAAAGGATTACGCGCTCGTAGGCTACTTCGTTCGTCCTGGCCTTGAGGTCCAATACCCAGACGGGATACTTGCCAACGGTGCCATCGGAAATTTTCTGGATGGAGTAGTCGTCGATCATGGATGAGGCGGTGAAGTCCGAATTCTTGGCTTCGCTGTTCTGGAGATTCTCCTTGACCGAGGAGTGGGAAAACTTGCGGCTGGTGGGATCGTAGAACCAGACGTTGTCATCCTCGCGAAGGTATCCCTGTCCTTTGTTGACGTCCGGAAGCATGATGAGGATGGTGAACTGCTTTTTGCTGTCTCGCCTGAAGACCCTCACCTGCGTGACGCTCTGCTTTTCTCCGGGCTTTTCCGAAACGATGGTGAAGAGGGAAGTGTAATCCTTGCCGGGAAAGTTGCTCAGCTCATCCAGTTCCTTGAGTATTTTCTCGGCTCCCTCCTGGGAGAGGCTTTGGGAGAAGGTGGAGATGGGCAGGAAAAAAGCGAAAACAGCGAGAAAAAACATCGCGAGAAGGCCTCTGTTTTTTTGGCGGTAATCTCGAACTATCGTATTCATGGTAGACTCCGGTTTTTCAGCGGGAATCGGCGAGGCGCAGAGCCTGCCGCTGGTCAATGTTTCATTGGTCATTTCGTCGTCCTGAGGGCCGCAGCCGGCTCCATTTTGGCGGCGGCCTTGGCCGGGAAGTAGGCGGCGAAAAGCGTGAGAAGGGTGATTATGATGATGTTGCCGACGGCGCGCAGTGGCGGCAGGAAGAATGACAGGTGACCGTTGCGCATTATGAGAAAAGCCGGTGATTCCATGCCGAAATTGATGAGGGAGAGGAGGCTCATCGCTATGAGCGCCAGGACTATACCGACTATGGCGCCGCCCAGGGCGAGGAAGAAGGCTTCATAGAGGAAGAGGGACCTTATTTCTCCCCGCTGGACGCCTATGGCCCTCATCGTGCCGATTTCGCGTATGCGCTCGTACATGACCATCCTGAAGGTATTGGTGATGCCGATCATGACAATGGCGAAGAGAACGAGGAGGATGATGAGGCTGGAGGTGTCCAGGGCAACGACGATCTGCTGGGCTTGGGAGAGCATGTCGTCGATGGTATAGACGCGGTATTTGACGCCTTCCCAGGTTTCCTTGTTCTGTTTCTGCATCATCGCCATGAAGGGGGTGGTCGTGCCGCTCTCTTCCTTCGTCTTCTGTGGGAAAAGCTGCAGTCCCATGCCGCTCATCGACGTGTAGAGCCTGGCGGAGACCTCTTTCGAGTCCTTGATGTCTCCCAGCATGAGACCCAGCGACATGTATTCGCCCGCCTTAAGTCCCAGGTTTTCGCTCAGGAACGAGAGGTTGGCATAGGCCATGGTGGAGCCGATGATGCTCGAATCGACGCTGATGGCCGCGATGGTGAAATCGGCGATGTTGTTCTGGCCGGTGATGGTCTGGAACTGGGCGGTGACCTTGTCGCCCGGTAGGATCTTAAGCTTTTTGGCGATCTTCTCTGATATAATGAGCGCATCGTTAGCCTGAGCGGCTTCCCATGAGCCCTGCTTGAGGACGAGCCTTTCCTTAAGAAAGGGCGAATTAGCTATGTCGAGGCCGGTGAGGTTCTGAGTTATGCTCTTGCCTTCGAAAATGAGGGAAGCCCTGGCCTCGCTGGACTTGGTCGCGAACTCGTAGGTTACGCCGGCGTCCTGGAGCGCCTTGAGGATGATCGAGTCATCGCGTATCACGAGGATCTGCTTGCCCGAGGCGGTCTTTTCGGATCCCTGGACGAATACATGGCCAGCCATGAGGTAGGCGAAGTTTTCCGACACGTTCTGTATGAAGGCGCCGGCGAATCCGTTTATGAGCGTGACGATCATGATCCCGAAAGCTATGGCGCCCCCGAGAAGGAACGTTCTTTTCTTCTGGCGCGAAAGATTGCGCAGGGCAATCCGCGGTAAAACCTTATTCATCTGATTGTGTCTCCTAATCTTGCTGCATCGCCCGTACAGGTTGAATCTTAAGCGCAACCGAGACGGGATAGAGATGGGCGATATAGCCGACGGCTACCATGGCCACGATGGCCGCGAAGAAGCTGATCGGCGTCACCGCCGGAGCGAGGTACTTTCCGCCGAAGAGCACTTCGAGGAAGGAATTGCCCGCTTCCAATTTAAGCGCGCCGAGGATCGCCGTGACCCCTAAACCGAGAAGAGCGCCTATCGTTGAAAAAAGGAGCGACAGGACGAGGGCTTCGGCGGCGAAAAGCTTTCGTATGAAACCTTTTCCCGCGCCGATCGCGCGCATCGTACCGATTTCGCCCGTCCGTTCAATGACGGAGATGACGAAGGTGTTCATGATGATGATGATCGCCACGATGCACAGGATCGCTATCGCGACCGTGAACACTATGCGGATGACATCGACCGATTGTCCGTAGGGACCGGCCGCCTTCTGCCAGTCTCCCGCCGAAGCCTTGATGTCGTTTTTCGCGAACGTCTCGTTGAGGTAGGCTACGAGGGGTTTTGCTCCGGCGGGGTCCTTGGTCTTTATGACGATGAACTGCCAGGCTCCCGTATCGGCGGTATTGGCCTTTTCCCGTGCCTCTGTGTCGGCCAGCTGGGACTGTATGAGGTTCTCATCGAAACCGCCTTCGGCCGGCGTCGCCTCGAAAAGGTCGTCGGCGAAGAGGGAATCCGTGTCGTCGATGCTCAGCATGGCTGTCTGGGATTCGTTCAGCACGATATTCTCGTTCGTTCCGATCGTCATGCCGGCCATGATGCGCAGCGTATCGATGTCGACGAAGGCCATCTGCATGGGGTTCGCGCCCCCGCCTTTCTGTTTGTAGGTGGCGACGATGGGGAGTTCGCGAATCTTCATTCCGGCCGAGGAAAAGCCCTGGACGACAAGATTGTCGCCTATATTCAAGGGACGCTTCATCCATTTGGACAGTAGGCTCAGCTGTTCCTCGTTGATGACGAGGCCTGTCTGTCCAGGCTCGAGCGCCTTGCCCGAAGTTATGTCTATCGAATCGAACACCGTCCAATAATCGCGCGCGTCGATGCCGAACAGGAAGAGAAGGCGGGCGGTCATGTCTTTATCGGAATCATCGCTGTCCAGGTTGTCGATTCCTTCATCGCCGCGCGTGACGATGCCGTAGCTCGTCGCCATGCCCGTAGCCTTGCTGACGAGGGGTGAACCCCTAACCTCGGCGAGGACTTTGTCGAAATCGGGAATCACGGGGGTGGAGGCGAGTCCTCCCACGGACATAACACCGAAAAGGGAGACATCTCCTTCCTCGGAAACACCGGAAACGAAGACATCGCCAGTGTAGTTGTCGGTAAAGCTCGTCCTTATGCCTTGACGCGACGCGTCTATGAAGGAGTTGCCTACCACGAGGATGAGGGCGCCCAAGGCAAGTAAAATGCCAATGATGAGGCTTTTTGATTTATGTTCGAACAGGTTGCGGAAAGCTATTCTGAAAGTGACTGGCATGGCGATCACTCCTCGCCGCGGCTGCCGCCGGAAACATTGTCTTCGCCCCTTCTTCTGTTTTCGATGACGAGACCGTCCTTGAGCCGGATGATATGGTCGGCTACATCGACGATCTTCGCGTCATGCGTGGAGAAAATGAATGTCGTATCCAGTTCCCTGTTGATCTTCTTCATGAGTTCGATGATCTGCTCGCCGGTGGTTGAGTCGAGGTTGGCGGTGGGTTCGTCGGCCAGCACGATTTCCGGTTTCGTGACGAGGGCGCGGGCGATGGCCACCCTTTGTCTCTGACCGCCCGAAAGCTCGTTGGGCTTATGGGTCTTCCATTCGGTGAGCCCCACTTCCTCGATGAGCCAATCTATCCAGGAGGCTTTTTCGCTCGCGGAAATCTTCGTCTTGCCGAGAAGCAGGGGGAATTCTATGTTTTCCCAGACATTGAGGACGGGGATGAGGTTGAACGACTGGAAGACAAAGCCGAGCACTTCGTGCCTGAATCGCGTAAGATCCTTGTCCGAGAGGCCCGATGTCGCCTTGCCGCCGATGAATACCTCGCCAGAGGTCGGCTTGTCGATGAGACCGAGCATATTCAGAATGGTGGATTTGCCCGAGCCGGAAGGGCCCGCAATCGAGACGAAATCGCCCTTTTCTATGGAAAAGGTCACCCCTTTCACGGCTTGGACTTCGACCTTGCCAAGCGGATACACCTTTTTCACGTCATTGATTTCTATGATCGCCATGCGTTTCTCCTTGCCATATCCCTTACCCCTATACATCAGTCAGCGGCCTCTTCTTGAGCGTCGCGCCCTATATGGAGCGGCCATTGGCCGCGGGACAGCGTTTTTGTAAAAATACTTATTAGTGGGCGTCATAATCAACTGGTAGGAGAAAAAAATATCAAAAAGCCCCGGAGGCGGCGCGGAATTGCCTGGAATCCGGGGCTTGGCTGTGTCGTGGGACTTCTGCCCGCGGGATAGCCGCCTTTGGCTATCCGACTGCTTCTAGCCGCGTTTCTTGGGTTCGCGTTCCCTTATTTCCTCTTCGATGACACCGGCAAGCCGCTTGACGCCTTCCTCTATCTGGGCAATCGAGGAATAGGAAAAATTGATCCTCATGGCATTGCGTTCCGGCTCGTCGAAATAGAAAGCCGATCCCACGACATAGGCGACTTTTTTATCGATCGCTGTGCCGACCATGCGATCGGTATCGACAAAGGCGGGCAGGGATATCCAGAGGAAGAGACCGCCCTCGGGTTTCGTCCACGTGAGGTCAGGGCGCCGCGGCATGTATTTTTCGAGCATGGCAACCATGAAGTTGCGTTTTTCCTTGTATATCTCCCTTGTGCGCGCCACCACTTCCTCGATCTTGCCCGTGGAGAGATACTCAGCCAGCCACATCTGGGTGAAGACATTGGTGCAGAGATCCATAGCCTGTTTGGCGGCGACGAGCTTGGATATTATGTCCTCTCTCGCGATGATCCAGCCTATGCGCGTTCCCGGCGCCAGTATCTTGGAGAAGGTTTTAAGGCCTATAACATTGCCCATGTTTCGCCCTTCCTGGTCCAGCTGATAGATCGAGGGAATGGATTCGCCGATAAAGCGGATTTCCCTGTAGGGCGCGTCTTCCACCACGAAAAGATCGTTTCGGTAGGAAAAATCGAGAAGTTGTCGTCGTTTTTCGAGACTCCAGCATATTCCCGTAGGGTTCTGGAAATCCGGGATCACGTAGATGTACTTGACTCGGTCGCCTCTTGCCAGGGCGCCTGCGTACTGTTTTTCCAGTTCTCCCATATCGAAGCCGTCATCGGCGTCGCTGAAGGGGATTCCGATGATTTTACCCTGATAGCTCTGAATCGCCTGAATGGCTCCGATGTAGGTGGGACGTCCGGCGATGACGCAGTCGCCCGGATCGAGGAAAAGCTTGGGTATCATGTCCAGGGCTTGCTGGCTGGCTGAGGTGATGAGGAGGTTCTCCAGCGACACTTTCGAGCCATGAGCTTCCTCGTAATGGATGAGTTCGGCTCGCAGGCTGTTATCGCCTTCGGTCGTACCGTACTGAAGCGCTTTTGTCGCCTGCTTCTGGAAGACTCTATCGGCTGCCGCCCTGAGATCTTCGACGGGGAAAGTTTCGGGAGCCGGCAGCCCGCCGGCGAAGGAAATGATATCGGGCTGATTGGTGAGTTTGAGGAGTTCCCGTATGACAGATTTTTTCATATTGTTGGCGTTTTTAGAGAAAACCGCTTCGATGGATTTCATGGAATCCTCCTCTTGTCTGGTGCTGAGTTCATTTCGATAATAGTACGATTCCCGCGCGACGGTAAAGGCTTTTGCCGCGTATTGCTCTTCGGCCGCCTTTTCATAATAATGAAGGCACCGAACGAAATCATCAAAGAGGTCATATATGGCATTGAATTGCGGCATCGTCGGACTTCCCAACGTGGGCAAGTCCACGATTTTCTCGGCCTTGACGAGCGCGAAGGCGGAGGCGGCCAACTATCCTTTCTGCACGATCGATCCCAATGTGGGCATCGTGGCCGTGCCGGACAACAGGCTGGACAAGCTTGTGTCGATGTTCAAACCCAAGAAGAGAGTTCCCGCCATAGTGGAATTCGTCGATATCGCGGGGCTCGTGAAAGGGGCTTCGCAGGGCGAGGGCTTGGGCAACCAGTTCCTCTCCCACATCCGCGAAGTGGGCATGATAGCCCATGTCGTGCGCTGTTTTGACGATCCCGACATCATCCACGTAGCCAACAAGGTGGATCCCATCGACGATATAGAAGTCATCCATACCGAACTGGCCCTGGCCGATCTCGACACGCTGGATAAAAGGCTCGAAAAGCTCCAGAAGCAGCTCAAGGTCCAGGATCAGGCGGTCAAGAAAGAGACGGAAAAGGAAATCGCCACGCTCCAGAAGATCAGGCCCGCTCTCCAGGAGGGAAGGCCGGCCCGTTCCGTTTCTCTCGAGGATGACGAACTTGAATCCATACGCGGCGCCTTTCTCATCACGATGAAAAAGGAAATCTTTGTCTGCAATGTGGACGAGACGGGCGTGAATGGGAACGCCCACGTGGACGCCGTGCGCAAGATCGCCGAAGGCATGGGATCGGAAGCCGTCGTCATCTGCGGCAAATTCGAGGCCGAGCTGGCCGATATCCAGGATCCGGAGGAGAAGGCGGAATTTCTGTTCGATATCGGGCTGAAGGAATCCGGCCTCGCCAGTCTCATCCACGCGGCGTACAGGCTTCTGGGGCTGCGCACCTTCTTCACGGCCGGCGAGGATGAATGCAGGGCCTGGACCATCAAGGCGGGGAATAAGGCCCCGCAGGCGGCCGGCGTCATACACACCGATTTCGAAAAAGGATTCATCAAGGCCGAAGTCTATCATTATGACGACCTTGTCGCCCTCGGCTCCGAGCCGGCCGTAAAGGCAGCGGGCAAACTCCGCCAGGAAGGGCGGGAGTATGTCGTCCAGGATGGGGATGTCGTCTTCTTTAAATTCAATGTCTGAGAATGTCCCGCTCGAGGGCTTTCCCCCGGCGGGCGCGGTCGAGGAAAGCGAGTATCCGCTCTACCTGATTCTTGGTTCCTTCCCCTCGGCGCGCTCGCTGGCGAAGCGCGAATACTATGGCAACCCGCGGAATCATTTCTGGAAGATAGTCTCCGAGTGCGTCGGGCTGCCCGAGCCCCATTCCTATGCCGAGAAGATCGAGATGCTGAAAAAGGCGCGGATTGCCCTCTGGGACATTTTCTCTTCCTGCGAAAGACCGGGAAGCTTGGACAAGGACATCTCCCGAGCACGGCCTAATCCGATTGAGGAGTTCCTGCGCCGGCATCCATCCATTGGCGCGATCGGCGCGAATGGGGGAGCAGCCGCCCAGGGATTCGCGAGAGAATTCGTTAAGGAATCCACTCTGGCTGGAGGCGGGGGCGGCGCTAGCCGGGGCGGCGAGGGCAGGGGTGGGGCTGCGCTATCCAGAACCGGCGACCGTCTTGTCTGGATACCCAGTCTTTCGCCGGAGCGGCGCCTACTCGTAACGAGACTCCCTTCGACAAGCCCTATTCCAACGGCTGCCTTCAAGACCGCAGCGGACAAATTACCGCACTGGATAAAGTTTTTTACTATACATATGTAGGCCACTACTTGCCTCGAATGACCTAATATCGTATCCTTGTGGCATCGTATGGATAAACTAATCATCAAAGGTGCCCGTGAGCACAATCTGAAGAATATAGACCTGGAACTTCCGCGCAATAAGCTCATCGTAATATCCGGACTTTCGGGATCGGGCAAGAGTTCGCTCGCCTTCGACACTATTTTCGCGGAAGGACAGCGGCGCTATGTCGAATCCCTCTCGTCATACGCGAGAATGTTCCTGGGCCGCATGGACAAACCCGACGTGGATTATATCGAAGGCCTGTCCCCCGCGATTTCCATAGAGCAGAAGACGACGCATAAGAATCCCCGCTCCACGGTGGGCACGGTTACCGAGATCCACGATTATTTCCGCCTTCTCTACGCGAGGATCGGGACGCCCCATTGCCCCTCCTGCGGCCGCGTCATCAAAGAACAGAGCGTCGACCAGATTCTGGACGTGATACTGTCCTGGCCTTCCGGTACCAAGCTCCAGATCCTGGCTCCCGTCGTGCGCGCCATGAAGGGCGAGCATAAAAAATGGTTTGAGGACGCGCGGAAGCAGGGATTCGCGCGCGCGCGCGTCGATGGCGTGATGCGGGAGCTCGAGGAAGATATTTCGCTCGAGAAGCAGAAAAAGCATACCATTGAAGTCGTCGTCGACAGAATCAAACAGGGACCTGACGTGAGGCGGCGCATAGCCGAAGCCGTCGAGACCTCGCTCCAGATCGCCGATGGCGTCGTCATCGTGCTCAAGGAATCCGACAAAGGCATCTCAGAGGAATTTTTCAGCCAGAAAGGCGCCTGTCCAGAATGCGGCATTTCGCTTCCTGAGATGGAACCTCGTCTCTTCTCGTTCAACGCCCCTCAGGGCGCCTGTCCCTCTTGCACCGGTCTGGGGCTCAATCTCGAGTTCGAGCCAGACCTCTGCATACCGGACAGGAGCCTATCCTTCAACGAGGGCGGCTGTCTTCCCTACAATCCCTCCTCCGCGTGGAACAGATCCAGGTTCGAAGCCCTCGCCACCTATTACAGGTTCAGTCTCGATACGGCCTTTGAGGATTTGAGTCCGGCGATAATGAAGGCCATACTGTACGGAACCGACGACCCCATAAAATACCATTACGACAACAAGGACAAGACAGGGCACTTTGAATACAACACGAAATTTCCCGGAATTCTGGCCGATCTCAAGCGACGCTACAGGGAAACGACAAGCGAGGGCGTAAAGCAGTGGCTGGAAAGCTTCATGACCGAAAAGCCCTGCACGGCCTGCGGCGGGAAACGTCTTCGCCCCGAGGCCTTGGCCGTGACGATAGGAAACAAGAACATCAACGAGGTCTCGTCCATGTCGGTGGAGGAAGCGCTTAAATTCTTCTCCACCGTGACGTTCACCGATGTGGAAAAGCAGATTTCCAAGCAGATTACGAAGGAAATCAAGGCGAGACTCACCTTCATGAAAAATGTGGGCCTGGAATACCTGACGCTGGAACGAAAGGCGGCCACGCTTTCTGGAGGCGAAGCGCAGCGGATACGGCTCGCCACGCAGATCGGCAGTTCACTTGTCGGCGTGCTCTATATCCTGGACGAACCTTCCATCGGGCTTCATCAGCGCGATAACCAGCGTCTCATCGATACGCTCCTCTACATGCGGGATATCGGCAACACCCTCATCGTCGTCGAGCACGACGAGCAGACGCTGCGGACCGCCGACTACATCGTCGACCTCGGCCCAGGAGCTGGAGAGCATGGCGGCAAGATAGTCGCGCAGGGCACGCCCGAAGAAGTCATGCGTTCGAGCAAAAGCATTACCGGGCTGTACCTTGCGGGGAAACTTTCCATAGATGTTCCGGCGGTCAGGCGGGATGGAAACGGAAGGGAAATCGTCGTGCGCGGCGCTCGCGAACACAACCTGAAAGACCTGGATGTGCGGATCCCGCTCGGGATGTTCGTATGCATCACCGGCGTATCGGGTTCGGGGAAAAGCACCCTCCTCACCGATCTTCTCTATCCGGCCATCTCCAACCGCGTCATGCGTTCCAACCTTCTGGAGGGCGAGTACAGCGGTATCGAAGGCATCGAAAACATCGACAAGATCATCAATATCGACCAGAGCCCCATCGGCAGGACGCCGCGATCCAATCCGGCGACTTATGTCGGAGTCTTCACCGCCATAAGGGAACTTTACGCCAATCTGCCCGAATCGAAGGCAAGAGGCTGGAAGTCGGGCCGGTACAGCTTTAACGTGAAAGGCGGGCGCTGCGAAAATTGCCAGGGCGACGGCACGCTCAAGATAGAGATGAATTTCCTGCCCGACGTCTATATCGAGTGCGATGTCTGCCACGGGAAACGGTTCAACGCCGACACCTTGGACCTGCGCTACAAAGGAAAAAACATCGCCGATGTCCTCGAGATGACGATAGAGGAAGCGGCAAAGTTTTTCGCTCATATTCCCCCGATCGCGCATAAATTCGAAACCCTCCTTTCGGTGGGGCTGGGATACGTCAAGGTCGGGCAGTCCGCGCTGACGCTTTCGGGCGGAGAGGCGCAGCGCATCAAGCTGGCCTTCGAACTCGCCAAGCGTTCCACGGGTAAGACGCTCTATTTCATGGACGAACCCACGACGGGCCTGCACTTCGCCGACGTCAAGCAGCTTATGGAAGTCATCCAGCGGCTCGTGGACTCGGGCAACAGCATCGTGATGATCGAGCACAACCTCGATGTCATAAAACTGGCCGACTGGATTATCGATCTGGGACCTGAAGGCGGAACGAAGGGAGGCAACATCGTAGTCCAGGGAAGGCCCGAGGAAGTCGTCAAGAATAAGGCTTCCTATACCGGAAAATATCTCCGGGAGTACCTGGGAAGCCATCGCGCTTAATGTTGCATCCCGGCATCCGGCCGGTGTACTATCGCCTAGATGTTTCGCAAAGCCATCGTACTCGGCCTCAGCCTTTTTCTCGCGGTCTCGGTATTCGCCCAGTCACCGGGGGGGGCGCAGTCGTCCGATGTCCTGGCTGCCATGTCCGAAATCGAACGCAAATCCCTCGCTCTCGATATAGCCATCAGCAATTATTACGAACTCAGATCTATGGCGGAAAAGTACGGGCTTTCCATGGAAGGCTTGAGCCAGGATTTGCGCTCCCGGCTTTATGAATTCTTCAAGCTTTCGCCGCCGGCCACGCCGCCCTCGGCCTCCAGCATAACGATAGAGAGCGCCTCCAACCTGGAATATTTCACCCTCGAAGGCAGCCAGGACAGCTTCATTAGGCTCTCGGGCCCTCTGACGCTGAAGATAACGACCGATGACGGTTTCAGCCACAAGATCCAGGCCGATGAGATTATCTTCAACAGGGACAAGGAAATCGTTCAGGCGAAGGGCGATGTCCTCTATATTCGCGAAGGGCAGGGGCACAACGACGAATTCAGGGGATCCACGATCCTCGTCGACCTTAAATCCTATTCCGGGATATTTCTGGATGGCGTCTATAATCTCGACCCTTCCGCCGCGGTCAAGCGAAGCCTCTCTTTTCATTTTGAAAAGCTAACAAGAAGGGCAAGCGACCTCAGCATACTCGAAGACGCCCTCGTCACCGCCTGCGAAGACCCTCAGCCCCATTATCATATCAGGGCGAAGAAAGTGTGGCTTTTCGAAAACGGCGACTGGGCCTTGTCCGGCGCTACGCTCTATCTTGGCGTCGTGCCCGTTCTGTGGCTTCCGTTTTTTTACTATCCGAACGATGAAATCGTCTTCCACCCCGTCATAGGGTATCGCTCGAGAGAAGGGGCTTTTGTCCAGACGACGACGTACCTTCTCGGGGAGATGAAAAAGGAAACAAATTCTTCCAGCAGTCTTTCCTTGTTCAACGAGGAGGAAAGCGGCGGAACGACGGTACTGTCGGGCATTTTCATCAAGCGGCTGCAGTCAGCTTCCGTCGACGGCGAAGACGGGGCGGGGAATGCCTCGAAAACTTCGAATGGCCGGACTCTGAAGCTGCTCGCCGATATCTATTCGGCCTTAGGTATCTATGTCGGCCTGGCGGGCACGATTCCCGAAACAAAATCCGGCTCCCTGGACTTCACGGTCGGCATGGGCTTGAGCCGTTCGCTTTTCCTCGAATCGAATGGTTTCTATTCGCCCTTCGACGCCTCGAACGGAAATGTTTCCAACTGGAACTCCTCCAACTTCCTCGGCATCGCCCTTCCGCTAAGGTTCGGACTGGACGCCACCTATTCATACAAGAAAACTTCAGGACCGCTGCGTTATTCCGTAGCCGTCAAAATGCCTTTGTATTCGGATCCTTATTTCGAGAAGGACTTTTACCAGCGAAGCGAATCTTCCAATATGCTCTCGGCCATCGACGCTAATACCACAGCCGTATCGAAACGGACTTCCATGACGCAAAGCCTGCAATCCAGCCTTAGCTGGTCGGTCCAAAACACCAAGGGTCCATCGCTCCTGCAAAGCGCCTCCGTCTCCAAACTTGCGGCGCAGATGGCGTGGAAATCCAAATCGCAGCCGACCACAGGGCTCACGACCGCCCAAAAAAGGATTCTGGCCGTGGATCCACAGCGGGATTTCTTCTACCCGGATAGCCTGAAGTTCCTGGACAGTTCTTTTTCACTCTCGGGTACCTTCATTCAATACGATTCAAAGGCAAAAAAGGCGGGAGGCGCCAACGCCGCGCTTGCCGAAGCGGCAGGAGCGGCCCAGGCCTCCGTCACGGCCGGGGAAACCCGAACCCCCGGAATATCCGAAGCGTCAGGAGAAGCCGAAGCCGCGGTTCTTGAAGGCGATGGCGAAAATTCAACTCCTCCGACGGAAAACGAAGGCGACGAGTTCACTGCCGCAGACTCATCCCTCGCGGCATCGGAAAAGAAGGCGAGGGATTTTTCGCAGAGTTCGATCAACCTTGGCTGGACGGCATCGGGCTCCACAAGCATCGAGGAGAAATTCTATTCTTCGGATTGGATCTACCCCGAGGATGTGGATACTTCGCTTTCCTATCTCCTTGCCGGCTGGAAGGGGAGCGCGACGCTGACATCCAGCGCTAGCTGGGCTGAGAAACTGCTGGCCATGCAGACGAGCCTCGGGTTCAGCTCCCAGGATCAATGGAGACCCTATCTCAGGGACGAGAGGATTTCGCCCACGACGGTCCATCCGTACAGATTATCCGATTATTCCTATCGATCGACGACGGTCGACGCGAGCGCCGCTCTGTCGGTTTCCCCTTTCCCTTCGGGCACTTCCTTATCGACCTCATCCCTGCAATATTCCATCGGCGGCACGCTCTACAAGAACAAGTACTCGGGGCTCACCGATGACGGAAAGGATTCCTTGCCGATCTACACTTCCACATGGATAGGTTGGAACAGCGATACATTGAGCAGCCACGCCCTTTCGGCCTCGCTATCCTTGGCTCCCAGGAACAAAGCGTCGCAGCGGTTGAGTTTTACCGCTTCGCTGCCGCCTCTCCTGGAAAAGTATTCGGCCGCCTATGCTTTCAGCAGGAAGTATTTCCAGGCTAATCTCACCGGAGCGATTTCCAGGGCGAGCGGCGGCGCCGAGCTGCTTCCCTCCACTCTGAGCGCCCTGCTCATCCTGGGCGCCTCGCCTTTTCCGGTGCTCAAATCCGATTTTTCTTGGGATTTCGACGAAGCGGCTCCTCTCTCGAGCGTTACTTCACTGGAATACGGCTGGGCAAAAACGGCCTTCACCGCCAAAAAATCGAAGGGCTATTCCTTTTCGGACGGCCTGTGGAGCACTGACGGCACAGAAAGCTTCAGGCCTTACGAAGCTTCGCTTTCCTTGACGCCTAAAATTGGCGAGACATCGGCTAAAACCGACACAAACAGTTCCTCGCTTCAGTTTTATCTGCGTCCCACGATTTCGTATACGCAGAATCTCGTACGGTTTACGGAGTCCACCCTGGGCGCGAGCATAGATCTCTCCCTCACGAGCGCCGAGGGTACCTCGCTGAGCATTTCGAGCGTCTCGGCCAACAAATCGGCTTGGCGTTACTGGCCATCGCTCTTTCCCTCTTCGGGGAGCTTCAATCCATCGGACTACTACAGGAATTTTCTGACCGACCTTGCCAACTCTCTCTCCCTATGGGACAGCGCCAAGCTCAAGAGTTCCCTGTTCAAGCTGCAGAGTTTCAACCTCAAATTGGCCCAGGATTTGCATGACTGGAATCTGGAAGCGGCGCTTGGCATGAGTCCGGTGCTCGTTACGCCCGACAGCGGCAGACCTTACTACCAGCTCGATTTCTCGTTCAGCCTCGCGGTTACCTGGAAAGACATTCCGCAGATAAAGGCGTCGAAAGTCTATGAGGAAGGCGGATTCACCGAATGAAAGCGCCATGGATCGCCGCCGGCAGCCTGGATAATATACAAATCGTGCCCGCATCGATATACTTCATGATACGACATGAAGTACGTCACTGCTTATAAGGAGAGGTTTTGAATTCGGAGAGCATTATATTGGAAAATACTGAATTGCTCGCTGAACTCTGCGGACCCAATGATTACAATCTTTCGATCATAGGGGATTTGTTGGGGACCAGGGTTCTGAGCAGAGGGAACGAGCTGTCGATCGAGAGGGGGGACGAGGATAAACAGCGTCTTTTTTCTGCGCTGATCGATGCCCTGGTGACCTCGGTGGAAGGTGGACTTCCGGCGACGCCCGATCTTATCATCGCGCTTCACGCCGAGCTGACGCCGCTTGGCCGCCAACCCTCGAGGGAAGAACGCGAATCCTCCTGCGAAGATTTCCTCGATTCCTGCATCCAGGTGCCTGGGAGCCATATAAAGATATATCCGCGGAGCAAAGGGCAAGGTCTCTACCTGAAGGGCTTGGCCACGCACGATCTTGTCTTCTCCGTCGGCCCGGCGGGCACGGGCAAAACCTATCTCGCGATGGCCTGGGCGCTCAGGGAACTGCTGGTGAAAGCCAAAAGGAAACTCATCCTCACGAGACCTATTGTGGAGGCGGGAGAGAGCCTGGGTTTCCTTCCCGGCGATCTCGTCCAGAAGATAAACCCCTACCTGCGCCCTCTCTACGACGCCATGGAACTCATTCTTCCCTTTGAGGCCATCCGCCGCCTCGAGGAGTCCAGATCCATAGAGGTGGCGCCATTGGCTTATATGAGAGGACGAAGCCTGAGCAACTGCGTCGTGATACTGGACGAAGCGCAGAACACTACCAAGGAGCAGATGAAGATGTTTTTGACCCGACTCGGGGAAAACTCGAAAGCGATCGTGACAGGGGATATCACCCAGATAGATCTGCCCAAGAGAACCGAGTCCGGACTTGTCCACGCGATCCAGATCCTTTCGAATATCGACGATGTTTTTGTTAATCGCCTCGATTCCCGCGATGTGGTACGAAGTCCTCTGGTCAGGAAAATCATCGAAGCCTATGAAAATGAATGATACCGTTTCTCCCGGCAAGCGAGGAGTCTTCTCCGTGGATCCGGCCAGAGACAAGTTCTTTAGCCTTCACTTTTTCATCAGCCTGGGGTTGGCCGCCTTGTTCCTTTTCTTTCTCGGACCGGGCTCGGTGGCCGTCAAGCGCAATTTCGAGGGCTTGGCTCCAGGCAACATCGCGGATAGGGATATCACCGCGGGCAAAGACGTCGTCTATGTCGACGCCGAAGCTACACGCCTAAGAGTAGACGCCGAGGAACGACTCGTCCTTCCCGTTTTTCAGCTCGACAGCGGCATCACCAGAAGAATGCTCGATCAGTATGATAATTTCTCCAACAGCTTCAGGGAGCTCATGGATCAGGATATCGCTCTCGAGACAGGCATCCTGATGCTTCAGAGCAAGTTCCCCGGAACCTTGCCAAGAGAAACCCTTTTTGCCCTGGCGAAATCCTCTCTCAAAGCCCAAGCCCTCGTCTACGCGAAGGATATACTGGGGAGAATACTCGGGAACGGTGTCTTCTCGCTTCCTACCGAAGGATTGAGCCGCTTCAACCAGGATTATTTCGAGCTGCGTCGCCTCGTGAACGACAAAACCGAACTGGAGCAGCGCCCCAGGAACTCCATGGTCACCAAAAGCGAAATCGGGAGGCTGATCGACGAGGAAATTTCCCTCAAACATTTGGCCCGCCCCCTCTCTGGCATCGTCGAGGGCCTTGTGACAGGCTTCGTGACGGAGAACGTCTTTTTTGACGAAGCGACCTCCCTTACCCGGCTGCGCAAAGTTGGCGCCAAGGTAGATCCAGTAACCCGCGCCGTCGGCAAGAATGAGCTGCTGATCCGCAAGGGCGAAATGGTGACCGATGAAAATTTTGCCAGGCTCCAGGCTATCCGCGGCGCCGTATCCCGTTCGGAAATCGGCCTCTCCATGCGGAGTCTGGGTATGCTTCTGGCTTCCGCGAGCCTCGGATTTTTCCTCCTCAGGAAGAAGGACGCGGAATACGGCGCCGCCGGCACGAACGGCGTCCTCATGTGCGTCTACAGCGCCCTCGTCTTCTACGTGATTGTCCTTCTCGCGAGCAGAACCAGCGCGGGAGAATTCCAGTTCGAAGGGGCTTATCTCATTCCCGTGGCGCTTTTTACGGGAATCGGCGCGGCTCTTGCCGGGCAGCGCTTCTCTTTTTCTTTCTCCATCGTGCTCGGGATGCTGGCCGCTTCGGCTTCCAACCTGAACCCCTACTACATCGTTTTTGTCATCTTTTCGGGAATATTCGCGACCTTCATGATCAGCTCGGCCAAGACAAGGGTCAACCTCGTGCTGGCCGCTGTCTTCCAAGCCGGCGTCCAGTTCCTGCTCGCCCTCATCCTGCTTGTTCAACAGGGGCTTAGAATCGCCGAGCTTCTCTCCCTCTCGGGGTATCTGGCGCTGAACGGATTCATCAGCTGCGCCTTCATCCTGGCCATCCTGCCCATTTTGGAGCAATCGTTCAACCTTCCGACGCGATTCCGGCTCCTTGAGCTGTCGGACGTGAATTCGCCGGCCCTTAAGGAATTGCTCACCCAGGCTCCCGGGACCTATTCGCATTCCATGAATGTCGCCCACCTTGCCGAGGCCGCCGCCGAGGATATCGGCGCCAACCCCCTCCTCGCTCGAGTAGGCGCCTACTATCACGACATAGGTAAAATCGAGCAGTCCGAGTATTTCGTAGAAAATCAGCGGGGCGTCAACAAGCATGACGATATAAATCCCCGCCTATCGGCCACGGTGATACGCAGCCATGTGAAGATCGGTGTCGAGAAGGCCAGGAGCCTCAAGCTTCCCAAGGCTGTCGTCGATATCATAGCCCAGCATCACGGCAACTCCGTCATCGCCTGGTTTTACGATAAGGCTAAAAAAGCTGACGACTCCATACGCAAGGAAGATTTTTCCTACCCCGGCTTCCCGCCGGCCAATAAGGAGTCCGGCATAGTCATGCTTGCCGACGCCGTCGAAGCCTCCACCCGCACCCTCAAGAAACCCTCCGTCCCGCGTCTCGATGCCCATGTCCACCAGCTCATACTCGACAAGATACAGGAAGGACAGCTGGACGACTGCGAGCTTACCCTGAGAGACTTGGAAGTCATACGGCATTCCTTCGTGCGGATAATGGCCGGTCAGTTTCATTCCAGGATCGAATACCCAAAGCAGAAGGAACAGGGACAATGAACAAGATCAGCCTCGATTGGCGAGACATTGAGGAGCCTTCATGGCTCGGGAAGGCCGAAGCGTTCGCCCTTCGCGCCCTTGAGTCCATCGGAAAAGACAACTGGGTGCTGTCGCTTCTATTCTGCGGCGATGATTTCATAAGAACACTGAACCGCGACTACAGGAACAAGGACGAGGCGACGGATGTTCTCTCTTTCTCGATGGGTGACAGCATCGAGGAAGAGGGCAACACTATTTTTATCGCTGGAGACATTGTCATCAGCATTCCATCTCTCGCCAGGAACGCCGAAGAATTCGATGTCAGCCGGGACGAGGAGCTGAAAAGACTTATAATCCATGGTATTCTGCATCTGTCAGGCATGGATCACGAAGACAACAGCCCGCTCCAGCCGATGCTTGTGGAGCAGGAAGCCATATTGAAAACAGTCCAGGGAGAAAGAATACTGTGAGTCCCTTTCTTAGCCTATTCGGAAAGAAAAGCCAGGAGCCCAGAAAAAGCGACGAGCCCGAGGCCATAGAACAGATGGAGATGATCGAAGGGGTCGAACAGCTCTCGGAAACCACGGTCAAGGAAGTGATGGTTCCGCGCACGGACACGGTGTTCATCGCTTCGGACGCCGCTTTGGGCGAGGTTTTCGACACGCTGATCGAATCCGGTCACTCGCGCATTCCCGTGTACAAAGAATCGATGGACAATGTCGTCGGAATCCTCTACGCCAAAGATGTCATGGCCGCCCTCATCCATAAGCAGGACATCAATATTCTCGCCTTGGCGCGCAAACCCTTTTTCGTGCCCGAAACAAAACGAATCGACAGCCTCCTGCGTGAATTCAAGCGAAGAAGAGTGCATATCGCCGTTGTCCTGGACGAATACGGCGGGACTTCGGGCATCGTCTGCATGGAAGATATAATCGAGGAGATCGTCGGCGAGATACAGGATGAGTACGACGACGAAGCCGAGGACGTCATCCAGGTGGGGCCGCGGACATGGCTATGCGACGCTCGCGTTCATCTCGACGAGGTTAGCGAGAAGATAGGCATCGACCTTTCCGAACAAGAATTCGACAGCCTCGCCGGCTATGTTTTCGATCTTTTCGGCCGAATCCCGACCGAAAATGAGAGCATCGCGACGGATGCGGCTATCTTCACCATTCAGACCATGGAAGCATACAGGATACTATCCGTAAAAATCGAAAAGTCCCTGAAGGACGATGAGGAAAACGAGAAGGGCGTTGAGCCTGGGCAATGAACTATCATATGAAAAACCTGCATATTCATTCACAAATGTTTCAATATTTAAAACATCGTTTCAAGATGTAATTTTACTTGCCGGAATCGATAACCAGGTATAGAATAAAACCGCTGACACATCACCAGCGATATGAAAATTTCCCCAAAAACCCACAAGGAGGGTCGAATGAATTCCTACATAAAACAAGTTCTCGATGACCTGCGCGCACGTTGTCCTTGGGAAACCGAGTTTCTCCAGGCTGCCGAAGAAGTCCTCGAGTCCATCGCTCCGGTCATCGAAGCTGAGCCAAAATACAAGGCCCAGAAGATCCTCGAGAGGATCGTCGAGCCCGAGCGAACCATTATGTTCAGGGTTCCCTGGGTTGACGATAAGGGCGAATACCATATCAACCGCGGCTACAGAGTCCAGTTCAACTCCGCGATCGGCCCCTACAAGGGCGGTCTTCGCTTCCATCCGAAAGTCACGCTTTCAACGCTCAAGTTCCTCGGTTTCGAGCAGACCTTCAAGAACAGCCTCACAGGCCTTCCCATGGGCGGCGGCAAGGGCGGCTCCGACTTCGATCCGAACGGCAAGAGCGATAACGAGATCATGCGTTTCTGCCAGAGCTTCATGACCGAACTCTTCCGCCACATAGGTCCGGACACCGACGTTCCGGCCGGCGACATCGGCGTCGGCGGCAGGGAAGTAGGGTATCTCTTCGGCCAGTACAAGAGACTCGCCAACGAGTTCACCGGCGTTCTCACCGGCAAGGGCATGTCCTTCGGCGGATCCCTTGTCCGTCCCGAAGCCACCGGTTTCGGCGCCACCTATTTCCTCAAGGAAATGCTCAAGCTCAAGAACGACAGCATAGCGGGCAAGACCATCGCCGTTTCCGGTTTCGGAAACGTGGCCTGGGGCGTCTGCGTGAAAGCCAGCCAGCTCGGCGCCAAGGTCGTGACCATCTCCGGCCCCGACGGCTACATCTTCGATCCCGACGGCATCGGCACCGAGGAAAAGTGGGACTATCTCAAGGAAATGCTCGTCATCGACAGGAATAAGTGCGAAACTTACGCCAAGAAATTCCCCAAGGCCAAGTTCGTCGCCGGCAAGAAACCCTGGATTCAGAAGGTCGACATCGCCATGCCCTGCGCCATCCAGAACGAGATGAACGGCGAGGACGCGAAGCTCCTGATCGCCAACGGCGTCATGACCGTCGTCGAAGTGAGCAATATGGGCTGCACTCCCGAAGCTTGGAAGCTCTATGTCGAGAAAAAGATTCCCTTCGCGCCCGGCAAGGCCGCGAACGCGGGCGGCGTCGCGACTTCAGGCATTGAGATGACACAGAACTCCATGAGACTCAACTGGACGGCTGAAGAAGTGGACGACAAACTCCACGCCATCATGGTCCAGATCCACAAGACCTGCGCGGAAACGGCGGCCAGGTATGGTTTCGACGGCAACTATGTCGTCGGCGCCAACATCGCCGGATTCCAGAAAGTCGCCGAGGCGATGCTCGCCCAGGGTCTCGTCTGATTCCAGCCGGAATGCTTCTTTTTGAGTTGGGCGGAAGTATCCGATTTCTAAATAGAAAGAGCCGGTCGCGATAAGCGATCGGCTCTTTTTTTACGCATCCGCAGCCCGGGAATGCATAAATGCCTAATGATCTGGTATAGTGATCTGACACGGGCGACTTAACAACGCCACGCATGACCGTAAGGGGAATATAATCCGATGATACGCCGCTGCGAAAAGAATACTATTTCCGGAATCATAGACGCCCCGGCGTCGAAGAGTTCGATGCAGAGAGCCGTGGCATGCGCGATGCTGGCCAGGGGAAGGAGCGTCCTTCGCGGCGCCGAACTCTGCGCCGATTCGGAGTCGGCGCTGCGCCTGGCGAGGGGTCTGGGCGCTTCTATCCGGATCGACGGAAGCGTCGTTTCGATCGAAGGTTCGCCGCTTTTTGCCGATGGCTCCGGAAAGGCCGCCCAAGGCGAGCTAGAGCTGGACTGCGGGGAATCGGGACTCTGCATGCGCATGTTCTCGCCGATAGCGGCGCTTCTGGGTTCAGCCACGAGGCTGAACGGGCGAGGGTCTCTCGCCGGCCGTCCCATGGGAATGGTGGAAGGTCCCTTGAAGGCGCTGGGCGTCGAATGCGCGAGCTCTAGCGGCCATGCCCCGCTTTTTATCAAGGGACCACTCGCGGGCGGAAACGCGGAAATAGACGCCGGCGAAAGTTCCCAGCTTCTTACGGGCCTTCTCATCGCCCTCCCGCTCGCGCCGCGCGATTCGGAACTGGAAGTCCTTCATGCCGTCAGCAAAGGCTATCTCGACCTCACCATAGGTACCTGCGCGGCCTTCGGCGTCAGCATTGAAAGGAACGAGGATTATTCCAGGTTTTGGATAAAAAGAGGACAAAGCTACAAGTCCGCCGAATTCAAGGTGGAAGGAGACTGGAGCGGAGCGGCCTTCCTCATCGTAGCCGCGGCCATCGCGGCCGGGGAATCGGGACTCGCGATCAGGGGGCTGCGGCTGGATTCGAGTCAGCCCGACAAGGCGGTCGTGGATGCCGCAAGGGCCGCGGGCGCGTCGCTTGCGATGGAAAACAACGTCTTGACCGTGAGCCGCGAGCGCCTCGATGCCTTCGAGTTCGACGCAACCGATTGTCCCGACCTTTTCCCGCCCCTGGTCACCTTGGCCTCAGCATGCGTCGGCACATCCGTCCTTCATGGCATTCATAGGCTGCGCGGCAAGGAAAGCGACAGAGCGGCGAGCCTTAAAGCGATGTTTGAGACCCTTGGCGTTTCCGTGCGCCTGGAAGGAGATTCGATGTTAGTGAAAGGCGGGGAGACCCAAGGCGGGGAGGTCCACGCCTTCGGAGATCATCGCCTGGCCATGGCGGCCGCCGTCGCCGCCCTTGGAGCCAAGGGCGGCATCGAGATCCATGGAAGCGAGTGCGTTTCCAAGTCCTGGCCGAATTTCTTCGAGGACTTGTCCTCGATCAGCGGTTAGTCGGCGATGTTCGTGCGGAGCGTGTCGAGGAATTTTTTCATTTCATCATAATCGCGCTGGCGGATGATATGCGACAGGTAGGCGAGCTTTGAATTGATGAGTTCGATTTGGCGGATCGTATAATTGTTGAACATGATTTCCGTAAGGAGTCTGTCGTCTTCCGAGAGAAGTCCTTTCGCTATCGTCATATGGCGCTTGAAATTGGTGCCGGGAGCGTCCTGTTTTTTCATGCATGCCGCGAATACCATGGTGGAGGCGAAAGGCGTAGCGAGGGAATACGCTACCGTCTTGTCGTGTTCCTCGAAGCTATAATCGAAGATGCGTATTTTGAGCGAAGCATAGAGCTCCCTGAAAAACGCCTTTCCCTTCTCGCAGGATTCCGAGATGATTATGGCGCTTTCGTCGTGGAGATCGCGGATATTGGCGCCCGTCGGTCCGAACATAGGGTGGCTCGAGACAAAGGGTCTGCCCAGCTTTTCATAATAATCCTTGAGATCTCCCTTGACGGAGGCGATGTCAGCCAGAATGCATCTCTCGGGAATATGGGGGATGACGGCATCGAAGGCTTCGGTTGTTCCGCCAAGAGCGACGCAGTTGATGAAGAGTTCGGGTTTCACCGCGTCGAGTTCGCCCAGATCCAGGATTCTGTTGACCTTCATGAAATACTTCATCTTCAGCGGATCGGTATCGTGCACCCACACTTCGTGATTCCAGCAAAGCTCCTCGCTTAGCCAGGCTCCCATCCTGCCCGTTCCCAGTATGAATATTTTCATGCTAGAGCCTCGTTTCCTTGTAACAGCCCAGTACCTTGAAGTCTTCGGCCGCTCCCGAGACTCTCTTGATTGCCTCGGCGACTTTCGCGTTCCTGCTGGAACCTTCAAAATCGATGAATATGGCGTATTTGCCCGGCGTATCCGGTACCGACTCGATTCTCGTCAGGTTGATGGACGCGTCCGCGAATACCTTGAGCACGGAGAAGAGCGAGCCGGCCTTGTCGCCGGCCGTGAAGACCGCTGAACACTTGTCGCCGTCTTCGGCCGAATCTTCCAGGGCAAGGACGAAGAAACGGGTTCTATTATTGACGGAATCCTGTATGTCTTCCTTGATGATCTCGAGGCCGTAGAGGTCGGCGCAGAACTTGCTGGCTATCGCGGCCACGCCTTTGGGTCTCGTCTCGGCTATCGCCTTGGCGGCTCCGGCCGTATCATAGTACTGGACCGGTTCAAGATTGTTGCGAGCGATGAAATTCCTGCACTGGGCGAGCGCCTGGGAATGCGACCACACGTGGCGGAGCTCTCTGTGATCGGCTCCGGGAACGCAGAGGAGGCTGTGTTTTACGGGCATATCGATGGCGGCGATGATCTTGAGATTGGTATAGATGAGGATGGAATTAACAGGTCCAACAAGACCGCCAAGAGTATTTTCGACAGGGACGATTCCGTAGTCGAAAAGGCCCGATGCTACCGATTCGAATACGTCGCTGAATTCCCTGCAGGGCATCATCGCGCTCTGGGGCATGAGAGCCCTGGCGGCGACTTCGCTATAGGCGCCGTGTTCTCCCTGGAATCCCAGCGTCTTGAAATTCATCGACTGAAGGCGTTTGCTCTCCGACATTATGAATGAATAGATATCGACCGAGAACTTAGGTTCGACGAGACAGTGGCTCGAACGCCGGATCTTGTCGAGTACGGCGTCCTCGCGCGATTTGTCGACGATGCCGGTCTTGAATTTCTTGGTGAGCATCGCCTTTTCCATTCTTTCATTGAGCAGGGACAGGATTTTGGCATCGATCTTGTCGATGTCGAGACGCAGATCGTCTAGTTTCATGGTTTCCTCCGGTCATTTTCGTTTTTTCTGGGTGCGCTGGCCGCCGCGGCCAGCGAGAGATCGGCCAGGGCGATGGCGATCGCCGCTTCGATGACAACGGCGCTTCGCAGCGCGATGCACGCGTCGTGGCGGCCTTCGACGACGAGTTCCGTCATGCGGCCCCGTTCGAAGTCGAAGGTTTTCTGCGGCGCGGCTATCGAGGAAGTGGGCTTTACGGCCGCCCTTACCACTAGCTCGTTGCCGTTGGTTATGCCGCCGTTGATGCCTCCGGATCCGTTTCTGAGCGTAGTTCCTTTCGCGTCGACGAAGGGATCATTGTGCGCGCTTCCCCTCATGGCCGCGGCGGCGAATCCGTCGCCGAATTCCACGCCGCGTATGCCGGGCACCGCGAATACCGCGTGGGCTATGAGGCTTTCGCAGGCATCGAAAAAGGGCTCACCAAGGCCTACCGGCAGACCGGAGACCCTGGTTTCGACGATGGCTCCGACGGAATCGTCCTGCGAGGCAGCCTCCGCGATGCAGGATTCAATGTCCCGCCTGCCTCCGGCTGACAGGATTTTCGTATCGAACACGGCGGATCCCAGGACTTTTTTGGCTATGACGCCCGCGGCCACGAGGCCCGCGGTGATGCGGCCGGAAAAATGACCAGAGCCGCGGGGGTCAGCAAATCCTCCGTACTTGTGCCGGGAGGTGAAATCGGCGTGACCCGGCCTTGGGACGGCCGCGAAAAGTTCGTAATCCTTTGACCGCGTATCCTCGTTGGGAAAGGAAACGCAGATCGGCGAACCTGAACTATGGCCTTCGTAGATGCCTGAAAGAATGCGGGGTACGTCCTGTTCCCTTCTTGGCGTAGTGCCCGCGAGCCCCGAGCGCCGTCGGGATAAATCTGCCTCGAAATCCTCTTCGGAGAGCGAAATCCCGGCCGGGCAGCCGTCTATGATGGCGCCGATTTCCCTGCCGTGCGATTCCCCGAAAAGCTCGACCCTGAAAATCCTTCCGAATCTGTTCACCGCGTCACCTCGTCCAGAAAAGCCTTGAGTTCGTCGATTTCAATTTTTTCAATTTTTACGACACCTATATTCTGAGGGATGACGAGGTTCATGTAACCGCCCTCCCTCTTTTTGTCCATGAAAAGCGCGTCCGCCACCCTTCCCCAATAGTCTTTTCTCGCGTTCGGTCTCAAGCCGGCGGGGACGATCCTTCCCGCTTCGAAAGCGAGAGATCCCGGATCGACGGGAAGTCCATAGCCGCCGAGGAGGTTCAGGATGCGCCGCGCGACGACAGGCTTCATCTCGTTCCGCTTTAGGGAAAAAAAACAGGCGAGGGCGATGCCGATCGATACCGCGTAACCGTGCGGAATGCCCGAGACGAGCTCCACGGCATGGCCGAAGGTGTGTCCGAGGTTCAGTATCCTGCGTTCCCCCGATTCCTTCGGGTCTCTTTCGACGATGGAAAGTTTGACGCGTTGGGACTCCGAAACCATATGCAGGAGCAGGGAGGATGGGCAAGCGGCATGATCGAAGCAGGGAGAGCCGGCTGCTTCGTTCTCCATTTTGGCGCTGGCTCCGTCTTTCTTGGGTGGAAGAGCCTTTTCGAGAAAGGAAAAATAATTTTCTCCGTCGATAATGGCGTGCTTTATCACTTCCGCCATGCCCGAAGCGAACTGCTGCGCGTCGAGTGTTCTCAGCGTTTCTATATCGCAGAAAATATTGGCGGGGAGCTGGAAGGATCCCACGACATTCTTGTAGCCCTTGAAGTCCAGCCCGTTTTTTCCGCCCAGGGCCGCGTCGGTCATGGCCAGAAGGGTAGTGGGAACGACGGAAAATCCTATCCCGCGCATCCATGTGTGGGATAGGAATCCCGCGATATCGCTCACGCTGCCCCCGCCTATCGCGAGGATGTTCCAGTTCCGATCCACCTCGAGGTCGGCGCAGCATCCGTAAAGCTCCAAAAGCGTTTCCCAGGATTTTGCGGATTCGCCTTCGGGAATGAGGGCAAAGCGACAATCCGGGAAGGACGATCCGAAAAGGGACTGTATCTTTCGGTCGGTGACGATCAAGGTTTTGGACGTATCGATGGACTGGCCTATTTGGTCAATGCCGCGGAAAGAGATGGTATCGAGCATCGCTCTGTTTTGGGGTTTGTCCACGAAACTACCTTCAGTCGACCGCGTCGGCGAATATTTTCGCTTCACTGCCATCATCGGTCTTGTCGGCGTCGCCTCCGCCGTTCCCGCTCGCCTTGTCGGCAAATTCCGCGTCCAGGCTGTCCAGGAAGGCTTTTGCCCTATCCAGCTTTCTCATGAGCTTTTCGAACTGCGGAACCGTGAGCTGCTGGTCCTTGTCGCTCAGGGCGCTTTCCGGATCGATGTGCACCTCGATTTCCAGTCCGTTGGCGCCGGCCATCAGGGCTGCTAGGCTCATCGGCTCGATCATGGAGAGGATCCCCGTTCCGTGACTGGGATCGACAATGATCGGGAGGTGGGTTTCCTTGTGGACGGCGGGTACCATCGATAAATCCAGGGTATTTCTCGTATAGGTTTCGAAAGTCCTGATTCCGCGTTCGCAGAGAATGACGTTGGGATTGCCTTCGGCGAGGATATACTCGGCGCAGTTGAGCCATTCTTCAAGGGTGGAATACATTCCGCGTTTGAGGAGTATAGGCTTGCCAGATTTGCCGACTTCCCTCAGGAGGGAAAAGTTCTGCATGTTTCGCGCGCCAATCTGGAGGATATCGGCATATTCGCCGACCCAGGACACATCCCTCGTATCGACGACCTCAGTCACGATCGGCAGGCCTGTCTCTTTTTTTGCCTTGTCCAGTATCTTGAGCCCCTTGAGCCCGAGTCCTTGAAAAGCATAGGGAGAGGTTCTCGGCTTGAAGGCTCCGCCGCGGAGCATCAGTGCCCCTGCTTTTTTCACGGCGATGGCGGTCTCGATGGTCTGCTTTTCCGTCTCCACCGAGCAGGGGCCGGCTATTACGACGAAGCCTCTGCCGAATTCGACGCCCTGAACATTGATGATGCTGCGGCTGAAATCAGGTCGTGCCGCTACGAGCTTGAGATTTTTCATGAAATAATACTCCGGCGCCTGGATTCATTCCGTCCCGGCTATACTTATGCTCCTCCGAAGAGTAACAACGATCATATCCGCGCAGGATGCTATGGTCAAGGAAGATCACGCTTTTGTTTCCTCGGCTTTTGCACTATTATGGAGCCATGTATTTCAACGAACTTGTGGCCGCCTATGACCAGCAGCGACGGGAACGCAATATCTACCATGACCTGATGAGATTCAGGGTACGCGAAGTACTTCTTGTAGGCAGTCTTTACGATTCCTTTGTCGTGGAATCGGATGGTGTTTTGACCGAGCAGATTTATGGCGAATACTTCAAGCTCAACCTCAACACCATTCCGCGGGTAACCTGCGCCTATACCGATGAATCGGCTCTCGATCAGTTCCGCGGAGGGAGCTTCGACCTCGTTATCCTCATGGGAGGCATCGATTTCGACGCTCCTCTCAAACTGGCCCAGGACATGAAGCATATCTGGCCGGATATACCCATCCTTCTCATGGCCACCAATAACTCAAGTCTCGAAAGCCTCGACATGACAGCTCCAGGCCTTACCGCCATAGACAGGATTTTTGTCTGGAACGGCTACTCCAAGCTTTTTGTCGGAATGATCAAGTTTGTCGAAGACGTGAGGAATGTCCAGGCGGATACGATGTCCGCGAGAGTCAGGGTAATCCTTCTCATAGAAGATTCGGTGCGCTACTACTCGCGTTTCCTTCCGGTTTTATACAAGGTGGTGCTACGTCAGACCCAGAATCTGATCGAAGAGGAGAAGGTAACAGAGACCTATAAGCTTCTCTCCATACGGGCTAGGCCAAAGATTCTTCTTGCGTCGAGCTACGAGGAAGCGCTGGAAATATTCAATACCTATGAAGCCAATCTTCTCACGGTCATCACCGACGTTCGTTTCCCGAGAAACGGTAAATGCGACGAAGAAGCCGGTTTCGCTTTCCTCAAAATGGCCAAGAAGCGGATTTCCGATCTGCCCGTTCTCGTTCAGTCCAGCGAGCAAAGAATAAGGGAAAAGGCCTATTCCATGGGGGCTGCCTTTACCGACAAGAATTCCGAATCCCTCGAGATGGAACTCGCCACCTTCCTCCAGCAGAATCTCGGTTTTGGCGTCTTCCGTTTCTGCATGCCCGACGGAACCGAGTTAAGGCAGGCCAGGAACATGAAGGAGTTCATTGAGATTCTCCATGTCCTTCCGCCGGAAAGTCTGGCTTACCACGCCGAGAGAAACCATTTTTCCGCCTGGCTGATGGCGCGAGGCGAGATACAGATGTCCAAGGTCCTCAGGCCTTACCGGCTGGATGACTTCCCCAATATTACGGCGATGCGCGATTTCATTGTGGAAATCCTCGATACGGTTAAGAAGGAAAAATCGAGAGGGATCATCGCGAATTTCGACGAAAGCATGATGATTGAAGAAAATTATGTCAGCCGTCTTGTCGATGGATCAGTGGGAGGGAAGGGTCGCGGTATCGTTTTTATTCACTCCTTGCTGGAAAATCTCGATTTTTCCCACTATATAGACGGCTTGGACATTAAAATTCCGCGCACCGCTTTTATCGGGATCGACGAATTCGAGACCTTTCTGGAATCGCACAACCTTTGGTCTTCGGCTTTTTACGGCCCCTATTCCAGCGAGCTAAAAAGCACGTTTCTCTCGATCCCGCTGTCGCGAGCCCTGGTGTCGAAGCTCAGGGTTTTCCTGGGCGCGACCGACAAGCCCTTGGCGGTAAGATCATCGGGGCTTTTTGAAGATATGCTCATGGTCCCGTTTTCCGGAATTTACGACACCTATATAATTCCCAACAACCACACGGATATCGAAGTACGCCTTACGCAGCTCTGCGATGCCATTAGGCTCATCTATGCGAGCCTTTTTTCGATGGAAGCAAGATCGTATTTTGAAGTTGCGCGATACAATCTTGAAGAGGAACGGATGGCCGTCGTCATTCAGGAGCTTGTCGGTTCGATGCACGGCAACTATTACTATCCGGAAATCTCGGGAGTCGCGCAGTCATATAACTATTATCCTATTTCATATACGAAACCCGAGGACGGTCTATGCGTTTCCGCGCTTGGCCTCGGCACTTGGGTGGTGGGGGGCGGTGCCGCGCATCGTTTCTGCCCGAAATATCCAAAACTGGACGTACTGTCTCCGGATCAGGCACTGGAGAACACGCAGAGGAATTTCCATGCTCTCGACATGAGCCGTTCGACGCCTAACCTCTATTCGGGCGAGATGGCGAGCCTCTCGGAACTGCCTATTTCACAGGCCGCCGGCGGCAGGAGATTTCCGCTCGTCGTTTCGACGTGGGATGCCGAAGACCTGCGTTTCGTCCCGGGCGACTCAGGCAGAGGACCAAAAGTCATCGATCTCGCGAATATTCTCAAACATGACGCGCTGCCCTTTGCCAACGCCATCTCAATGATCCTGGATGTTGGCACGCGCTCCATGGGAACTCCGGTGGAGATAGAATACGCGCTTAATCTGGAAGAGGAGACCGGTACTCCCGCCCTCTATATTCTTCAGCTGAAACCGCTCATCCACAGACAGGAAAAGGTGGACATTAACCTGGCTGAAGTGGATAGGAAAGAATGCTTTATCTATTCCAATAAAACCATGGGCAACGGCAGGGAACTCGGGATCAGCGACATCGTATGGGTAGACCCGGAATCCTTCGACCGTTCAAAGACGCTGGAAATGGCCGCTGAAATAGAAGAAATGGATACGCAGCTCAAAAAGCTTGGCAGGCGATACATTCTGGTAGGGCCAGGGCGATGGGGCTCGAGAGATCGTTGGCTGGGAATTCCCGTATCATTCTCGCAAATTTCCAGGGCAAAGATCATCGTCGAAGCCGATCTTCCCGATTTCGTCATCGATTCTTCCTTGGGCTCGCATTTTTTCCACAACCTTACGAGCATGAGCATTGGCTATATTAAGATTTCGCGCGATGAAGGGGATTTTATAGACTGGAATTGGCTAAAATCGATGCCGACCGCGCAGTCTTCCGCTCACTGTCGGTGGACGAGCCTCGAGGTCCCCATTGAAGTAGCTATGGACGGCAGGTCGAGTAAGGCTTTTATACTGAAGCCCCTTCCTCCACATTGACGGTTAGGGCGGTTTTGAGCAATACTGACGCACAATAGGCACAATCGTTATCCTCGTTTGACCTACGATGTACCCTAATCTCCTAGCATGGAGCTGACTAAATGGATGCTGTAAGCGTTGCAAAAACCCTTCATCCCCTGGAAGTCCGGATACTACTCAAATACGAAAGCGGAAGCGAGATCGACGCGGCAAAAGTGCGCGGTGATCTAGGCTATCGCGAAGGCCAGGAAAATCAGGCCTTTTCGTGGTTGTCCGGCAAAGGGCTCATTGAAGAGACGGCAAGAACCGTATCGGTATTTTATGAGATCACACCGCTCGGCGCAGAATATGCCGAGAAAGGCACACCAGAGGAAAGAATATTCGGCTTCCTGGACAGCTCGGGTCCGGCAAAATTACCCGAATTGGCGGAAAAGCTTGGTCTGGAACAGAAAAGCATAGGATCAGCCTTCGGCCTCCTTTCCAAGGAAGGCGTTCTCCGCATGGATGAGGAAAAGAGGGCGTCCCGAATAGAGGGGGCGGCTCTTCCCGGCCGTGTCGTCAGGTTGAGCGAGCTTCTCAGGAACGCGGCGGCCGAGGGCGGCATCCTCGAGGAAAGCCGCCTGGACGCCGATGCGCTGACCATAATCCAGTCGGTGGCGAAAAAGCGAGGCGCTGGCGATGCCCCGTTCAGAAGCGGCGAGCGCGAACGGGTGGTATATCGCCTTGCCGAGGCGGCCCGGAACGTAAAAGAAGCGCTGATCGCGCTGGGAATGACGGGTGAGGAGCTGGGAGCCCTGACTCCGGCCATGCTTGAGAATGGCAGCTGGAAAAGCGGCACCTTCAGGCCTTACAATATCGGCGTCAATCCAGCCCGAACGATTCCCGGAAGGAAGAATCCCTATGTCGAATTCCTGGAGAGCGTGAAAGACAAGCTCGTCTCCCTGGGCTTCGAGGAATTCGACGGCAATATGGTCGAAACGGAATTCTGGAATTCTGATGCGCTCTTCATGCCGCAGTTCCATTCGGCGCGGGATATTCACGATGTCTACCATATAGATGACCCCAAGTCGGCCAAATTCATTGAAGAGCCCTATCTCTCCAATATCGCGGCAGTGCATGAAAACGGAGGGAATACGGGGAGCCGCGGCTGGAATTACAATTTTGACCGCGACTTCACGAAACGTCTCCTTCTGCGAAGCCAGGGAACGGTGCTATCGGCCAGGCAGCTGCCGAAAGCCAAAGTCCCGGGTAAATATTTCGGCATAGCGCGATGTTTCCGTTACGACAAGGTCGACGCTACCCATCTGTCGGATTTCTATCAGACGGAAGGAATCGTCCTCGGCGAGGAAGTAAACCTGCGGACGCTTCTCGGATTCCTGGAAATGTTCGCTGTGGAGGTTGCCGGCGCCAAGGAAGTGAAATACGTCCCAGGCTATTTCCCCTTCACGGAACCCTCCGTAGAAGTGCATATAAAACATCCCGTTCTCGGCTGGTTCGAACTCGGCGGCTCCGGGATTTTCCGCCCTGAAGTGACGAAATCGCTCGGCATCGATGTACCGGTCCTCGCCTGGGGCATCGGCATCGACAGAATGGCGCTCATGGCTCTCGGTTTGAACGATCTCAGGGAGCTTTTCAGCCCCGACCTCGAGAGCGTACGCATGCGCCGAGCAATGAACAAAACACGCTGAGGGAGATGTTATGCCTAAAATTGAAGTAAACGAAAAGCTTTTCTTCTCGCTCCTGGGCGACAGTCCCGACGTGGCCAGACTTGAAGCCATTCTTCCTACGGCCAAGGCCGAACTGGACGGCTGGGACAAGGAAGCTGCCGAGCCCGAAAACAGGACGATAAAGATAGAACTCAACGATACGAACCGTCCCGACCTTTGGACGACAGCAGGGCTCGCCCGCCAGCTCAAGGCCCACAGAAAGGGGGAGATTACCGAATATCCCTTCTTTGTGCCGCTGGGCGAGACAGGTGATTCACCATACATCGTTGAAGTGGAAGAAAGCGTCAGAAAAGTCAGACCTTTTCTCGCGGGGTTTGTGGCCAAGGGTGTCTCGATTACCGACTCGATGCTGAAAGAACTCATCCAGGCCCAGGAAAAATTGACGTGGAATTTCGGGCGCAAGCGGAAAACTGTCTCCATTGGCCTCTATCGTCCCTCGGTGATCTCATGGCCTGTACATTACCGAGGCGTGGATCCCGACAATGTTTCCTTCGTCCCCCTCCAGGAAACGAGGAAGATGACCCTGCGGCAGATTCTCGCCGAACATCCCAAAGGGAAGGAATACGGATCCATTCTTCAGAATGAACCCATCCATCCCCTTCTTCTCGACGACAACGAAAGGGTGCTTTCCTATCCGCCCATTATCAACTCAGCCGACCTGGGCGCCGTTCTAGTCGGTGATTCGGAGCTCTTCATCGAGGTGACGGGAAGCGATTACCCCTCGGTCTCGCTTACCGCATCTATCCTCGCGTGCGATCTCCACGACATGGGCTTTGCCATCGAAAATGTCGCCGTGCGATATCCCTATGACACGCCTTTCGGCAGGAAAATCACGTTCCCCTCTTACTTCCAGCAGGAACTGAAGGTTCATATCGATCAGGTGAGAAAACTGCTTGGCCTTGACATGAGCGTGGAAAAGGCTAGGGCCGCGGTCGAGAGCATGGGCTCGAAGGCCAAGGCTGAGGGCGACTTCATCACGGTGAAGCCCGCAGAGTATCGAAACGACTTCCTTCACCCCGTCGATATCATCGAAGATGTGCTGATAGGCATCGGCATGGAGAATTTTCCCCCGGAAAAGCCTCGCGATTTCACCATAGGAAGGCTTTCCCCCATCGAACAGATTTCCAGGAAGGCGAAGCTCTCGCTCGTAGGCATGGGGTACCAGGAAATGATCTACAACTATCTCGGCAGCAGGCGGGATTATGTGGATAAGATGGGCATTCAAGCCGAAACCGTGGTGAAGATCACCAACCCGATGAGCGAAAACTTCGAGTATCTCAGGAACTCGCCGCTCCCGGGCCTCCTGGGAACCGAATCGGTCTCCGTAAAGGCTCCCTATCCGCACAGGACTTTTGAAGTGGGCAAGGTCGCCATCAAGGATGCCGAAGAAAACTACGGCATCGCGACGAGACAGTATATCGGTTTCCTCAATACGCATGCCCAAGCCGACTATAATGAATCCGCTTCGCATCTGGCTACGCTCATGTTCTATCTCGGCAAGGAGTATAGCGTAAAGGAAGCTTTCGATCCCCGCTTTATTCCCGGCCGTCAGGCAGAGGTTTGGTGCGAAGGCAAGAAAGTCGGCGTTTTCGGAGAAATCCATCCGGCTATCCTTGGGGCCTTCGGAATAACCATGCCCTCGGCTGGCGGAGAAATCGATCTGGACACCATACTGGGAGAAAGCTGAAGAGGCTGCTTCTCCCGATGAAGCGGAAGCGGCCTTTTCGCGCGTATATCGTGCGGAAGGTGCCGCATGGATATTTTTGCCTATGAACCCCTCGGCTTCGAGGGGTTTCTTGTTAAAGTGGAGGTCGATATCAGGCGCGGGATTCCCGCCGTCGATGTCGTCGGCCTGGCGGCCGCATCTGTCAGGGAATCCCGCGAAAGAGTGCGGGCGGCCATCAGAAACTCCTCTTTCGAATTCCCCCAGGACAGGGTCCTCATCAATCTTTCCCCGGCCGATCTTCCCAAGGAAGGCTCTCTCTACGATCTTCCCATAGCGCTGAAGATTCTTTCCGCCTCCGGGGCGGTTCCTGACTGCGGAAAGAGCATCCTCGTCATCGGGGAACTGACGCTGGATGGATTTGTCTGTCCAGTGCGGGGGACCTTGCCGGCTCTTCTCCAGGCTTCGCGGAAAGGCATTCGTGATTATATCGTGCCGGAATCCAACTATGCCGAGGCTGGCCGGCTTCGCCAGGGACGTCTCTTCCCGATTGGCCATATATCGGAAATTCCGGACATACTCCTTTCCATCCGGGACGGAGGCAGCTTCCTTTCAAAACACGCAAGCCGCGGGGCGCCCCAGAATTCTTCCGAAGGTGATACCGAGGCGCCGGGGCTTGATTTCTCCGATTATCTGGGGAACCCGAAAGTCATGAGGGCTCTCGTCATAGCGGCCGCCGGAAGGCATAATCTTCTCCTTTTCGGGCCGCCGGGATCAGGAAAAACCATGGCCGCGATGCGCTTTCCTTCTCTCCTGCCTGCCTTGACGGAGATGCAGGCCATGGAAGTGGCGGCCATATGGTCGCTCCATGGGAAACGCTACGGCGGTAAATCGTCGGCTTCAAGGCCGCCGGTCTGTTCGCCTCATCACTCGGCTTCCCTGGAGGGTATCGTCGGCGGCGGCAAGCCTCCTCGTCCCGGAGAGATCAGCCTCGCCCATAGAGGGGTGCTTTTCCTGGACGAGACGCCCGAATTCGGGCACGATGTCCTTCAATCGCTGCGGGAGCCTTTAGAGCGGGGCAGCATCACCGTAGTGCGGGCCGGGCGGGTTCTCCAGTATCCAGCCGACTTTCAGCTCCTCATGGCGGCCAATTCCTGCCCCTGCGGCAATCTTGGAAGCCCGACCAAGGCATGCATCTGCTCTCCTATGGAAATTCAGCGTTATTGGAAGAAACTGGGAGGTCCTCTCTTGGATCGCATCGATATGAGAATACCCGTCCTTATCCCGGACGCTGCATCGATGCTCAGCTCCCCAGGCCAACGCCAGGCTGACCTCGTCCATGAAGTCGAAGAAGCCTCCCGGCTTCAGATGGAGAGGACGGCTATTTTCGGAGGTTTGTACAACAGCAGGCTGCAGCCGGAAATGGTCAAGCAGTACTGTGGTCTTGGCGCCGAAGCCGACGAACTGTTCCGCGGCAGGGCGGAGGAACTGGGGCTTTCTATGAGAGCCTGCCATTCCGTTCTGAAGATTGCCAGAACTATCGCCGACATGCGGGGGTCTATCACCATACAAGCCCCCATGGTAGAGGAAGCCGTCGGATATCGGGAGTATGGAGACGGGGACAGTTACTGGCCGTACTGAAATCCACGGTTTTTAAAGCAAGAAAAAGATACCGCGTTTATCCGGAAATATATCAAAAACCTGTTGACAATAAATTCGATTCCAAGTAACCTCCTTTTCGCGCTGGAACGAGAGGGAAGGCGCTCCGTGAGCGGGTTTTCGAGAAATACGGAAATCTCGCGAATGAGTTGAAAAACTCAAAAACGGGCTTGACAAAAGGTAGCGAAGTTTGCTACCTTCATCGAGCGCTCTGGGGGAAGGCTGCGGGAAACCACGGCGGACCAAAGGGGCGGGAGGCGAAAACCGAAGGCCGCAAAGCGGTTTGAGGCGAATAGCCGAGGGATCTACCACAGTAAATAGGGAAGGGATAGAAAGAGGTAAGGCACCAATCGCCACAAGCGATTGGTGGCGCACAACTCTAACGAGTTGTGCGTGGCTGATTTCACGGAAGTGAGATCGGCAAAATCGATCATTTGCGCCAGTGAATGGTCGGTGAAGTATCGAATGCCGGTTGTCGAAGCTTGTTAGCTTTGGCAACGAAGATAAATTCTTTATGATATCCTGCAGGCGCAAGCCTGTTGGAATATATCATGGAGAGTTTGATCCTGGCTCAGAACAAACGCTGGCGGCGTGTCTTAAGCATGCAAGTCGAGCGGCAAGGGCAGCAATGCCCCTAGAGCGGCGGACTGGTGAGTAACGCGTGGGTGATCTACCTTTGGCATGGGGATAGCCATTAGAAATAGTGGGTAATACCGAATACGTTCGTCACCGTGAGGGTGACGAGGAAAGGTGCTACGGCACCGGCCGGAGATGAGCCTGCGTCCGATTAGCTAGTTGGTGAGGTAAAGGCCCACCAAGGCTATGATCGGTAGGCGGCCTGAGAGGGTGTACGCCCACATTGGGACTGAGATACGGCCCAAACTCCTACGGGAGGCAGCAGCTAAGAATATTCCGCAATGGACGAAAGTCTGACGGAGCGACGCCGCGTGGATGATGAAGGCCGAAAGGTTGTAAAGTCCTTTTGCTGGGGAAGAATAAGTCTGGGAGGGAATGCCCGGATGATGACATGAACCGGCGAATAAGCCCCGGCTAACTACGTGCCAGCAGCCGCGGTAACACGTAGGGGGCAAGCGTTGTTCGGAATTACTGGGCGTAAAGGGCATGTAGGCGGCTTTGTAAGCTTGGCGTGAAATTCCACGGCTTAACCGTGGGAATGCGTTGAGAACTGCGAGGCTTGAGTTATGGAGAGGGAGCTAGAATTCCTGGTGTAGGGGTGGAATCTGTAGAGATCAGGAAGAATACCAATGGCGAAGGCAAGCTCCTGGCCAATAACTGACGCTGAGGTGCGAAAGTGTGGGGATCAAACAGGATTAGATACCCTGGTAGTCCACACTGTAAACGATGTACACTAGGTGCTGGGGCGGATGCTTCAGTGCCGTAGCTAACGTGATAAGTGTACCGCCTGGGGAGTATGCTCGCAAGGGTGAAACTCAAAGGAATTGACGGGGGCCCGCACAAGCGGTGGAGCATGTGGTTTAATTCGATGGTACGCGAGGAACCTTACCTGGGTTTGACATACAGTGTGATAGGTCAGAGATGATCTAGCGTAGCAATACGACGCTGTACAGGTGCTGCATGGCTGTCGTCAGCTCGTGCCGTGAGGTGTTGGGTTAAGTCCCGCAACGAGCGCAACCCCTACTGCCAGTTACTAACAGGTTAAGCTGAGGACTCTGGCGGAACTGCCGGTGACAAACCGGAGGAAGGTGGGGATGACGTCAAGTCATCATGGCCCTTATGTCCAGGGCTACACACGTGCTACAATGGGTGAGACAGAGTGACGCGAAGCCGCGAGGTGGAGCAAATCGCAGAAAATCATCCGTAGTTCGGATTGGAGTCTGAAACCCGACTCCATGAAGGTGGAATCGCTAGTAATCGCGCATCAGCATGGCGCGGTGAATACGTTCCCGGGCCTTGTACACACCGCCCGTCACACCATCCGAGTGGGGGGTACCCGAAGCCGTTTGTCCAACCGTAAGGGGGACGACGTCGAAGGTACGTCTCGTGAGGAGGGTGAAGTCGTAACAAGGTAGTCGTACCGGAAGGTGCGGCTGGATCACCTCCTTTCTATGAGAAGGGTATCGACCGTGAGGCGCAAGCTTCACACTACGGTACACGATCATATACAAGGCAGTAATACTTTTAGCGTCTCGTGACAGGACGCTCTCCCAAACCTCTTTCTATCCTATTCCTTTTTTTTCGGGCCAGTAGCTCAGTTGGTTAGAGCACTTCTCTGATAAGGAAGGGGTCAATAGTTCAACTCTATTCTGGCCCATCCAATTCTCTGAAGTTTTTAATTCATAGAGAAAAGGTTCTTTTACATAATGAGGGAAGGGAAGCAGGCACATTTCTTAAAGTGACTGATCTAGGAATAGGTTGGTTTATAGCTTTGAGGAATGAGCAAATGAAAACGATATCAAGAAGCGATAAAGAGTGAAGCATAATATGGTCAAGCGAATACGGGCGTACGGTGGATGCCTACGGAGTCGCACGGCGATGAAGGCCGTGACAAGCTGCGATAAGCCATGGGGAGTAGCACATATACGATGATCCATGGATAGCCGAATGGGGTAACCCAATCAGCGAGAGCTGATTAGTACTACTTGAATAAAATAGAGTAGTGCAGCAATACCCAGGGAACTGAACCATCTAAGTACCTGGAGGAAAAGACATCAAAAGAGATTCCCACTAGTAGCGGCGAGCGAACGGGGAAGAGCCTAAACTCACGTCAATGCCAAGGTGCATGCCGTTGTTGACGGGGGGTTGTAGAGTCACGTTAGAGGGACATGCAGGACCTCGCGAAGTTACAAGAACGTTATCATAAAGGAACGGCATGGGAAGGCCGACTGGAAAGGGTGAGAGTCCCGTACTTTACATGGTAATGACTTCGTGGATGTGATTTCTGAGTACGGCGAGGCCCGAGAAACCTTGTCGGAAGCTGGGTCGACCACGATCCAAGGCTAAATACGATGCGACTACCGATAGTGAACCAGTACCGTGAGGGAAAGGTGAAAAGAACCCCGGCGAGGGGAGTGAAATAGAACCTGAAACCATACGCCCACAACAGGTCGGAGGAAGGGCAACCTTCTGACGGCGTGCCTTTTGTAGAATGAGCCTGCGAGTTACGGTATGCAGCGAGGTTAAAGTGTAGAAGCACTGGAGCCGGAGGGAAACCGAGTCTTAAATGGGCGAAATTAGTTGCATGTCGTAGACCCGAAGCCAAGTGATCTTATCATGGTCAGGTTGAAGCTCAGGTAACACTGAGTGGAGGACCGAACCCTAGTGTGATGAAAAACGCAGGGATGAATTGTGATAAGGGGTGAAAGGCTAATCAAACTTGGAAATAGCTGGCACTCCCCGAAATGCCTTGAGGGACAGCCTCATACAAATGTCTAGGAGGTAGAGCACTGTTTGGACTAGGGCTCTTCACCGGGTACCAAACCCAGGCAAACTCCGAATGCCTAGACACAACGTATGGGAGTGAGACTGTGTGCAACAAAGTTCATAGTCGAGAGGGGAACAGCCCAGACCGACAGCTAAGGTCCCCAAATACCGCTAAGTGTGAAATGAGGTGTTATTGCAAAGACAGCCAGGATGTTGGCTTAGAAGCAGCCACTCATTAAAAGAGTGCGTAATAGCTCACTGGTCGAGCAATGATGCGCAGACAATGTAACGGGGCTAAGCGGTATACCGAAGCTTCGGATTCGTACCTTAGGGTACGGATGGTAGGGGAGCATTCCATAAGCCGGTGAAGGTCACCTGTAAGGGTGGCTGGAGGGAATGGAAGAGAGAATGCAGGTATAAGTACACGAAAAGACGGGTGAGATTCCCGTCCGCCGAAAACCTAAGGTTTCCTGGGTAAAGGTCATCTTCCCAGGGTTAGTCGGCCCCTAAGATGAGGCGGAAACGCGTAGTCGATGGGAAGCTGGTTCATATTCCAGCACCATGAAGAGATTCGACGGGATGACGCATGAGGTGAAACCCGGCCAGAGAACGGTTGTTCTGGTCGAAGCAGCGAGCTGTTGAGTGATCCAGGCAAATCCGGATCATGAGGTAAGCTGTGACAGCGAGTGATGCTACGGCAAAGCGAAGCGGGCGTAATCAAGGTGCCAAGAAAGAGTCCCTAAGGTTCGTCTTTTCATGACCGTACCGTAAACGGACACACGTAGGTGGGATGAGAAATCTAAGGCGCTCGAGATAACTCGCGTTAAGGAACTCGGCAAAATGCACACGTAACTTCGGGAGAAGTGTGGCCTTCGTAAGAAGGTTGCAGAGAGCAGGCCCAAGCGACTGTTTACCAAAAACACAGGACTCTGCAAACGCGCAAGCGGATGTATAGGGTCTGACGCCTGCCCGGTGCTGGAAGGTTAAAGGGAGGAGTTAGCAGCAATGCGAAGCCCTGAACTGAAGCCCCAGTAAACGGCGGCCGTAACTATAACGGTCCTAAGGTAGCGAAATTCCTTGTCGGGTAAGTTCCGACCCGCACGAATGGTGGAACGATTTGGGCACTGTCTCAACGCGAGACTCGGTGAAATTTAAGTACCGGTAAAGATGCCGGTTACCCGTGGTTAGACGGAAAGACCCCGTGAACCTTTACTGTAACTTACTATTGGGACTTGGTCTTGCATGTGTAGGATAGGTGGGAGACATTGATCCATGGCCGTTAGGCTGTGAGGAGTCGTCGGTGAAATACCACCCTTGCAAGGTTAGGTTTCTAACCTGTTCCGTAAATCCGGGATGGGGACAGTTGTAGGCGGGCAGTTTGACTGGGGCGGTCGCCTCCCAAAATGTAACGGAGGTGCGCGAAGGTTACCTTACTCTGGTTGGAAATCAGAGTGCAAGTGTAAAGGCATAAGGTAGCTTGACTGCGAGTCCGACAGGACGAGCAGGTACGAAAGTAGGTCTTAGTGATCTGGCGATAGCGAGTGGAAGCGTCGTCACTTAACGGATAAAAGGTACTCTGGGGATAACAGGCTGATCTTGCCCAAGAGTTCACATCGACGGCAAGGTTTGGCACCTCGATGTCGGCTCATCGCATCCTGGGGCTGGAGCAGGTCCCAAGGGTTTGGCTGTTCGCCAATTAAAGCGGTACGTGAGCTGGGTTCAGAACGTCGTGAGACAGTTCGGTCCCTATCTGCCACGGGCGTTGGATGGTTGAGAGGAGCTGTTTTTAGTACGAGAGGACCGAAATGGACGAACCTCTGGTTTATCAGTTATCCTGCCAAGGGTAAGTGCTGAGTAGCCACGTTCGGAAGGGATAACCGCTGAAAGCATCTAAGTGGGAAGCCCACCTCGAGATGAACCATCCCTGAGGATTTAATCCTCCTGAAAGCACCAGGGAGACTACCTGGTTGATAGGGTGGAGATGTAAGCGCAGTAATGCGTTCAGTCGACCACTACTAATCTGCTGTGAGGCTTGACCATATTATCCTTCACTTTTTTAACAAAGAGCAATCTTGTCGCTTTTCTATGATACGAGTGCGCGCTGCATGCAATACGGCGGCCGATCGATGATGAATTCAAGATACGCACTGCTTCCCTTGATGAAGAAAGGCTCTTTTTGCTTTCCTTCTTCCCTTTCTTTCAGGTAATTATGCCTGGTGACTATTGTGAAGAGGCCACACCCGTTCCCATTCCGAACACGGAAGTTAAGCTCTTCAACGCCGATGGTACTGCCTTTGGGTGGGAGAGTAGGTCGTCGCCAGGCTTTTTTATTTTCGCATCTTCTTGTTTCTGACAACCTTCCGATGATACAATCCACGCAATGATACCGCTTTATTGTTCGTTCATACGAAGAAAAGACATGGATACGGTCCTCGGATGCCTTGTTACCGATTCGATCGGACCCGGCGAATATACGGAGAAATTTCTCAAAAACGCCAAGGAAGCATTTGGATACGATGTGGCGGTAGCCTTGAGGAGCCCCTATTCGGCCCTCGGCATCGCCCTGAAGAAACTGGGTCTTTCCGAAGGCGCAAAAGTGGCCTTGAGCCCCCTCGCTCCTCTCTATCACCTGCAGGCGGTCGAGGAACTCGGTTTTAAGCCAATTTACATGGACCACGACCCGCTGACATGCCTGCCCAACCTTGCGGTCGCCAAGGAACAGGGCTGCTCCGCGATAATCCTATTTGAGGCGTTTGGAATGCTTCCCGACAAGACCGCCGTTCTGGAGACGCAGCTGCCGGTCATAGAGGATATGTCCCAGGCTTTGGGAGCGTACAGGGGCGACACAAAGGCCGGATCCATCGGTAATTTCGCGATATATGGGCTTGAACAGGGCTCTCCGGTCACTTCCGGAGGAGGGGCCCTTCTTTTTGCGTCGGCGAGACGCGATGCTCCGGTAATAAGAAACATTGGGGAGACGCTGACGAAAGAAATATCCCTGACCGACTATAACGCCGCCCTGGGCTTGGCCCAGCTGAGGGACCTGGCCAATTCCTTTCGCAGGCGCAGGGAACTGGAAGCGAGTTTTCAGATGGAGCTTTCACGCACGCGGCACAAGACTTTCAAGCAGGACAATGAAGGACTTGGGGGCTGCTACGCTTTTCCTGTTGTCCTTGAGTCAGGCATGAAGGATGTCGTGATCCATGCCAAGCGAAACGGAATTGAAGCGGCGGCGGCATTCGAGCAGAGTATTGTCTCTATGGAAGATTTTCCGGAAAATGAATGCCCTGGTGCCCGATCGCTTGCCATGCGCTGCATCCTCTTCCCGCTTCACGAAAAAATCAGCGCAAAAGACGCAAATGTCATCGCGAAGGTGCTTGCGACGCTTCCCTGAGGAGGAATCATGGCCATTCTCGGCGGCATGAAGGGCGGTAAAGCCTTGATTGTCGCGAATCTTCTGAAAGACGATTCGGCCGGCGAATCCGTGAAGGTGTCCAAAGCGCTTGAGAGTAGGGGCTGGACGACAACGAGTTTTGCCTTTGCGGGCGATCCATCCGGGGCTCCAAGCTTTGCCGGTTATGAGCTTATAATCTGTCTCGGAGGAGACGGGACCCTCCTTTATGTCGCCCGTCTCGCAGCGCCTTTGGGCATCCCCGTGCTTCCCGTGAATCTTGGCACCTTGGGCTTCATAGCGGCCAATCGCAAGGATTCCTGGCTGGCTACCTTCGATGAGTGGGCCGCGGGAAATCTTAAGCCATCCTCTCGCGTGATGCTGGACGTATCCATCGTTAGGGCAGGACAACGCATTGGATCCTTCTGCGCCTTGAACGACGGCGCCTTGTCATCCCAAGGTATAGCCAAGATGATACGGCTTTGCCTTTACGTGAACGAAGAAAAATTCGGATTCTATAGGGCCGACGGCCTTATTGTAGCCACGCCCACGGGATCCACCGCCTATAACCTCGCCGCGGGAGGACCCGCGCTACACCCTGAAATGCTCGCTATGGTGATAAATCCCATCTGTCCGTTTACGCTCGCTTCCCGGCCGCTTGTCCTGCCTTCAACCGCCAGGGTCGATGTCATCGTGGATGAAACGAGGAGATCTGGCGCCATGCTGACGGTCGACGGCCAGGAGACTTTCGCGCTTGAAATAGGAGACATTGTCCAGTTCCGCAGGGCGCGGCGCGACGCTGTCCTCATCGTTCCCCAGGAGAGCATTTTTTTCAGCGCCTTGCGCACGAAACTGGGATGGTCGGGAGACGCCAATGCTTGAGCATCTTTCCGTCCGGGACTTTGCCCTCATCGACGCGGCGGAAGTCGAATTCTCGGATGGCCTCGTTCTTTTTACCGGAGAAACCGGAGCCGGAAAATCGCTCATCGTGGGAGCGATAGGGTTCCTGTTCGGGGGGAGGGCGGATTCGGGAGTGATACGCGAAGGCTCCGACGAGTGCACGGTCTCAGCCATTCTCGATATAGCGCAGAACAAGGCGGCTCTGGCTTGGCTCAGGGAGCACGATATTCCCGAGGAAGAAGGAACCCTCAACCTGAGACGGGGCTTGAGGAACAACGGCAGATCCTACGCCTACATTCAGAACCGGGCGGTGAGCAGGGCCGATCTGGCTGACTTCACTTCATTGATCGCCGATATCCATGGGCAGCACGAGCATCAGACGCTTCTGGACAAGGCAAGCCATTTGATCTTCCTGGACAGTTTCGCGGGATTGGAGCCGGAAAAGGAATCGTATCGGAGAAGCTACGAAGCCTGGACGACAAGACTCAGGGAATACAAGCGGCGTCTTGCCGAGGCGGAACGCAGGGAAAGGGAGCAGGATATCCTCACCTTCGCGCTTAAGGAAATCCAGGCGGCTAAGATCAAACCCAACGAAGACGACGAGCTGATGCAGGAAGAAAAAATCCTATCGCAGCACGAAAAGCTTTTCGATGCCGTCAGGAATGCCGTTGACGGTCTTTCGCTCCGCGGCGGCGAGTCCAACGGCGCCGTGGAATCTCTCCGGAAGGCTAAAGCCGGTCTCGACGCCGCCAAAGATATCGACGCGAAGTTGGGCGAGCTTGCCACGAGGCTCGAAAGCGCCTATTTCGAGGTGGAGGACATAGCCGAGAGCGTCTCCGTCTATATGGAAGGCTTGAAATTCGACCCCCAGAGACTGGAGGACATCGAAAGCAGGTTGGCGGAACTGAAGCGTCTGAAGAAAAAATATGGCCCCTCGCTGGCCGATATTCTTGCCAGGGAAGAGCGGGACGCCGCCGCCATAGAGGCTTACTCCTCCTGGGAAAGCGACAAAGCCGATCTCGAAAAAGAAATCGCCGAGCTTAAGAAACAGGCGCTGGAAAAAGCCGAAGCGCTCTCCTCAAGGCGGAAAGATGCGGCGATCGGGTTTTCGCGTCAGGTGGAGACCATACTTTCACACCTTGGGATGGTTCATGCCAGACTGCCCATTTCCGTCAATCCGCTTAAGTCCGAAACCGGAAAGCTCATCCTGTCGCCCGCGGGCATGGACGATGCGGAATTCCTGATCGCCCCCAATATCGGCGAACCTCCGAAAGCGCTCGCCAAGATAGCCTCGGGAGGGGAATTGTCGCGTGTCGCCCTTGCGATTAAGGCCGTCCTCTCTTCCAAAGACGCGGTAGATACTCTCATATTCGACGAAATCGACACTGGAATCGGAGGAGAGGTGGCGGCTGATGTCGGTTTGTATCTGAAAGGCATTTCACGATTCAAGCAGGTGTTCTGCGTCACTCATCTCGCATCGATCGCGGCGAAGGCCGATGTCCACTATAAAGTCGATAAAAAGGTCGAGGATGGGCGAACGGTAACGAGAATCGATCAATTGCGCGGCCACGAAAGAGAAGAGGAAATAGCCAGGATGCTTGCCGGCGACAGCGAAGGGGCGGCTTCTCTTGCCCACGCGGCCGAGTTGCTTCGACGGTCGTCAGTGAGCTAATTCATGAAGCGCGTCGAAAGGAATCAGAGCGCCGATAGTGCAGCGAACCCTGTTTCCCGGCGCATTGCCGAATTGAACGGGCGCGTCGGCTGGAAAAAACTCGGAGAGCACCTGTCTGCAGGCTCCGCAGGGGCTCACCGCATAGTCGGCGTCGGGTGTGGCTATGGCTATTGCCTTGAAGTCCCTTTTTCCCTCGCTTATGGCCGCGACAAGGGCGCTGCGTTCGGCGCAGATGGTGAGGCCGAAGGATCTGTTCTCCACATTGGTTCCAGTCACTATGGAACCGTCGCCGCAGAGAATTGCCGCGCCGACGCGGAATTTCGAGTAGGGCGAGTATGATTTTGTCGCGGCATTTTGGGCGGCGGAGAAAAGCAATTCATCAATTTCCATATCAAACGCCTTCTTATGTTGACAGCTGTAATAAATACTATATACCATTTGAAAGCTTGAATACAACAATTTTGGAATCATGGTGAAACGCGCCAACAACTACTCCAACCGAAAACGCGGCCATCTCGCCTGGATGACAGCCGCCGCCGTGGTTTTCTATGTCATATTCGCCCAGCGCCCCCTTAGGTATGAACAGGGACTGGTGCGGCTGGATTCCGTTCCGGTACCCGAATCCGACGCGGCAGCGCCGAGCGATAGGGAATCCTATAGAGTCCGGGACCGCTCCTTTATCCTTCGCCCCGACCAGCAGGGAGTCATGGAGACGGATAGAGCAGGGGTATCGCTTTGGACGCGCGAGTTCAGCTCACCCTTGACCGCCGGCTCGGTGTCGGCCGCGGCTTCGGCTTGGGGGCTGCTGAACGGAAGTATTCAGGTCTTGGACCAGGAAGGAAGACTCCTCGATGAGCTTAAGCCCTCTGAGCATGCGGTCAGTTCGGCCTATCCCTGCGTCTATGGGGTGGCGATCTCCGAAAATGGGCAGTCGATAGCCGCCTTGTATGGACTTGACCCTCAGTATTTCCTCGTATTCTCCAAAAAGAATCATGGCTATGAGCTGGCTTTCGAGAAAAAGCTTGAAAGTCAGGTAGTGAGCGATCAGCCGGCATCCTTTTCGACGGATGGGCTGTCCGTCATAGGGCGAACCGCCGATGGACTGGCTTTCTACGATGTCCAGAAACGAAAAGGCATGATCGTGAGGGCCGATTATTTCGCCGGCGAAGCGGAGCTTCTTATAGAGCCGATCGGTCTCGACAGGTTCGCGATCCTCCTGGCGAAAGGGAATGAACGCTTCGCGGGATTGATACGAAAGGGCGTGATCGAAGCCATGTTCCTGATCGAAGAAACCGGCTCGGGACTATCGGTCTCAGGCGATATCATGATGATCGCGGGCAAGAATGCCATACAGCGATACAAGGCGGCGGAACGTTGAGCGCGAGTGCCAGGCATGTTAATAGGGTTCTGCCCATGGAGATAGCTCCACTGAAATTGATTGTTCTCATAGTATGGGTCATGACGATCGGAATGGCTTCTGGCATTCCCGTTTTCGCGCAGGATGCTCCCCTCAGCATGGAATCCCTGGATGTAGCCGTGAATTTCGGCGTGCCAGGTCAGCTTCCTGATGGGCAAAAGGAAGAGAAATACCTTCAAACGGGAGCCTTTCTTTCCGCGGAAAACGACGCCATCAGGGCCGCAGGCGACGGCAGGATACTTTTCATACAAGACAATCATCTGCTTTCCGGCGGCTTGCCGCACGCTACGGGCAATTTTACCGCGGTGGCGCATGCTGATGGATTCATCAGCCTATACTCAGGGAAAACTTACGTATCGGAAGCTTCGGCCAAGTCCATGATCAAGAAGGGCGAGGTTGTCGGCAGGATCGCAGAGATTACGAGAGCACTTTACTCCTATTACCTCTTTCGCGTTTACGACGGCGCTTCCCGATTATGGGTAAACCCGGCTTTTTTCATCAAGGATCTCGTCGATAGGGCCTCTCCCAGGATCGAAGAGATTGCCTTGCTGGGGCAGGACCGCACGATTATCGCCGAAAATCCGAGGAAGGGCGCGCAGGAAGTCCCTCAGGGCAATTATAGCCTTGCAGTGAGCGTCACCGATCCCGCCTACGCCAAAGGATCCATATCCGGCGTTTTCAGACTCAAGGCTGTTTTCGACGGGAAGGTGATCGCCGATAGAAAACTCGATTCTGCCCGCATCACTCCTGAGGGTTTGGCTTTCCTGGATCTGGAAGCTCCTTCATCAAGGCTGACCGATGAGGATGGCCGGCTCCTCTTGGGCAAGCAGTTCATACCCAGAGGCATGCACGCCCTCGAATTCTCGGTGTACGATTACGCGGGCAATTCCAGCAGCTTTAATTGGAAATTTTCCGCCAAGTAAAGAAAGCCGTTTTTCCAGAAGGAAGGACGGGATTGCCGCTTGAACCTGCCGGGGGTACAATAATTCCATGTCCGAGTACGCTTTCATAAAAGAAAATATAGAATCCATCCATGCGAAGGTGCGTGCCGCCGCGGAGCGCTCCGGTAGAAGCGCCGAAGCGATAACGATTCTGGCGGTGACGAAGTTCCATCCGCAGGAGGCGGTGAGGGAAGCCTATGCCTGCGGGATACGGCGTTTCGGGGAAAATCGAGTCCAAGAAGCGGCGGGGAAGTATCTGCCTGAACTGTTTTTGGAAATGCCCGGCATCAGCCTCGATATGATAGGCACTTTTCAGAGCAACAAGATCAATAAGGCCCTCAAGCTTTTCGACGCCATTCAATCGGTGAGTTCGATGAGCCTGCTGCAGGCGATAACCGCTCGCGCGGGAGAAAAGAACCTCGAACTATACCTGGAATTGCATACGGGAGAATCGACGAAATCAGGATTTTCCGATGACGACAGCCTTTTTGAAGCGGTAGAGACATACCTGCGATGGAAGAGCGATGCTGGCCGGGATTCTGAACCACGCTATCCGCTTGTACTGAGTGGGTTGATGACTATGGCGCCTTACACGGACGACCCTATAACCATACGTCACTCGTTTAGAAAACTTTCAAGAGCCGTCGAGGAAATAAAAAAGCGTTTTGACCTGCCCGGATTCGGGCAGCTTTCCATGGGCATGAGCGGTGACTATGAGATTGCCGTCGAGGAAGGTTCAACGCTTCTGCGCATCGGCACGGCAATTTTTGGAGTCAGGCGATGAGATGTTCCGTCTTAGCGCGCGATTCGGCGGGCTTTTCCCGGGGCAGGCACCGCGGGACTGGACTCGTCCGACGTATCGTCATCCTCCTCAGCTTGTGTTCCGCTCTTGCGGCTGGAGGACGATGCGAGGCCCAAGAGGAAAGCCAAGCCCCGAGTTCTCCTTCGATTTCCTCCGAACAGACGGCACTGACCTCCGTTCCATCGGCGGTACCGGCGATATCGGCGACACCCATTCCTAAAACTTATTCGGCCGAAAAATCCGCACGGAAGGAAAGCGCGGTAAAAGCGAAGTTCCGAAGAATAGCGATCACCGGCATGGGCACTTTCCCCATCGCGCTTTTCTATACGAACTTCGTATTCGATTCGGCTCGTTTCGCGAGCAGCGGTTTTGACGTGCAATATGCGCCCTGGCCTTTCAAGAGTCAGTATTCCGCGGCGGTGACCAGCTCCGAAACCTTCATCCGGTTGGGAATATCCCTTGGCCTCAGCGCTGTTGTCGGCATCCTCGACGCGTTCATACAAAGAAAATAAAGCTCCGTGGGCCTTGGCGCGAGGATTCGAGATACGGGGCCAAGCTTGACATCGGCGGGTCGCGTACCTAATATTGTTCACTGTCGTTCATCATGAATATGTGGGGCGGTTCAATGTCCGAAACGAACAATGAGACGGAAGGTTTCAATCTCGATGATGCCATCCGTAAAATTCCGGATTTTCCCAAGCCCGGGATTCTCTTCTATGACATAACAAGTGTCCTCGCCAATCCGGACGCTTTCGCGTATTGCGTTAGCTCCATGCTGAAACTCTACAGAAACGAGCGCATCGATGCCGTCGCCGCCATAGAATCGAGGGGGTTCATTTTCGCCGCTCCCTTCTGCCATAAACTGGGCCTACCGCTGCTCCTCGTGCGCAAGCAGGGGAAGCTGCCCGGCAAAACCATATCCAAATCCTACGATCTCGAATACGGATCGGCGACTCTCGAGATGCATGTCGACGACATAAAGCCGGGCAGCCGGTTCCTCATAGTGGACGATCTCATCGCGACGGGCGGCACCATCAACGCGACCTGCGACATGATACGCCGATGCGGGGCCGAACCCGTACGTGCCTTCTCCGTCATAGGACTACCCTTCCTCAATTACAGGGAAACGGTCAAGAACCTACCCATCGACACGCTGATTGAGTATTTTGGAGAATAGGCAAGGAGTCTTTCAATGTTGACAGCTCTCGATAGAAACCCGAATTGGAAAGGCAGGCGCGGGCCTGTCCTGTTGGTGATAATGGATGGCGTGGGATACGGCGAATACAGGGACGGCGATGCGGTAGCCCAGGCCGATATGCGCCATTTCAGGGCCATGGAATCCACATCCCCGACGACGAAGCTCAAGGCTCACGGCATGGCTGTCGGACTTCCTTCCGACGACGATATGGGCAATTCCGAAGTCGGGCACAATGCCATAGGCTGCGGCAGGGTCTTCGCTCAGGGCGCCAAGCTTGTAGGCGCTTCGATTGCCACGAAAGCCATGTTCGGCGGCCGCGTATGGCAGGAGCTCATAGCCGGGGTGAAGACAAAAGGCGGAACGCTGCATTTCCTCGGACTATTTTCCGACGGCAACGTCCATTCCCATATAGACCATCTGAAGGCCATGATAGAGCAGGCCGCTAGGGAAGACGTAAAGCGCGTTCGGGTGCATACCCTTCTGGACGGCAGGGACGTGGGCTCGCAGAGCGCTCTCGACTACATTCTCCCTTTCGAGGAATTTCTCGCCGGATTCAATGCCCGGGGCTTCGATTATCGGATCGGGTCCGGAGGGGGCCGCCAGTACATCACCATGGACCGCTACGGCGCCAATTGGGACATGGTGAAGCGCGGGTGGGATTGCCACGTCAAAGGCCTTGGGCGCCCCTTCTCGAGCGCCAGGGAGGCGGTCGAGACCTACAGAGCCGAGAATCCCAAGCTCATCGACCAGGATATGGGCGAATTCGTGATTATAGACCACAAGGAACCCATAGGCCGCATCAATGACGGCGACAGCGTCATCTACTTCAATTTCCGCGGGGACAGGGCCATCGAGATTACCAATGCCTTCGAGGATGAAAGCTTCTCCAAATTCGATCGCGGTCCGCGGCCCGAGGTTTTCTATGCCGGCATGATGCAGTACGACGGCGACCTCGGCGTGCCAAGGAACTATCTCGTGACGCCGCCCGCGATCGACCGCACGGTGGGCGAATATCTCGCCGCTTCGGGCATAAAATCCCTGGCCATCTCTGAAACGCAGAAATACGGACACGTGACATACTTCTTTAACGGCAACCGAACGGGCAAGTTTTCTGAAGCCCTTGAGGACTATGTCGAGGTGCCGAGCGATCGCGTTCCCTTCGAACAGAGACCCTGGATGAAATGCGCCGAAATCACCGACAGGGTGATCACGGCCATCGAATCGGGGAAATATCGTTTCATCAGGCTCAATTTTCCCAACGGCGACATGGTAGGCCATACCGGCGTTTTCCAGTCGGTCGTATGTTCCATGGAATCCATGGATATACAGCTTGGGAGGCTTGAGGAAGCCATACGAAAAGCCGGCGGCGTCATGATCCTTACCGCCGACCACGGAAACTCCGACGATATGATCGAGCACGACAAGAAGACGAAGAAAGCCCTGCTCGAAACCGACGGAAGCCCCAAAGCCAAGACCAGTCATTCCCTCAATCCTGTGCCCTGCGTCATTTATGACCCCGAGACGAAAGGTGAATACGATAAAGCGCTGAACTCGGGCCTGGGGATTTCCAGTCTGGCCGCGACCTGCGTGGAGCTTCTGGGATTCGTCCCCCCCGAGGATTACGACGAATCCGTGCTGAAAATGAAAGACTGAACAGGAGCGTATTCATCGATGCTTGAAATTGAGCTGAAAGCCAGAGTAAGCGATCGAACCCTTATCGAGAAGAGGCTTTTGACGTTCATGACCTATATGGGCGAAATTGACAAGAACGATGAATATTACGCGCTTCCCGTCGTGACGTCTTTCATCCCCGCGATAGGATTCCGCCTCAGGCTGCGCACCGAGCCGGGGCGGGAGACGGTCACGTTCAAGGAAAAGACCTACACCGAAAACATCGAAATCAACAAAGAAGTGGAATTCGGCATACTGGACGCGCAGGCATTCAGGAAGTTCCTGGATAAGATGTCGGCCAAGCTTCTCTACAAGAAGAGAAAGACCGGCACATCCTGGAGGGGCGAGGGGGGCATCATCGCTGAGTTGGTAGCCGTCGATGGACTGGGTGAGTTTCTCGAAGTCGAAACCTTGAATGAGGAAGGCGTCGATATTGACGTGGAGAACATTAAGAAGAAGTTATTCGCGATAATCGAGCGCTGCGGCATTCCGCTTTCGAGCATTGAGGCGAAACCCTATTCACAGCTGCTCGGAATGCCTAGATATTGAAGCTGAGAGAATGGGCGCTGAGGGGTTCGAACCCCCGACCTACTGGGTGTAAACCAGCCGCTCTGACCAGCTGAGCCAAGCGCCCGAAAGCCTCATCCATAAGGATGAAGCCTGCAGAAATTATCATATTTACATACGAGGGTCAAGTCAGGTGAATTCGCGATCCAAAGGCATAATGGCGATAGGTCATATTCTCGTGGATGGAATAGGGAAGGCGACCGACGCCTTTTCCGCGCGCTGGGGGAAGCTTCCTTCGCCCGCTCATGTGCCTTCCGCCCTCATGGAAGAGTTGTGCGATTTTATACGCGACAGCGAGAATGGAACCGAGGTTTCCTGGAATATGGGCGGCGGCGTCGCTATCATGGCCAAGGCGGCGCGGGCTCTTGGAATGGAGACCGAAGTCTGGGCCAGCGTGGGCCGGGATGATCATGGTCGATTCCTCGCCGGGGAACTTGCGGAAGCGGGGATAGGCGCGCACCTTCTAGCCTCGGAGAGGTCAACGGGCGTCTTCTGTTCGTTCTCGGCGGAATCCGGCGGAAAGAGTATCATCGTGAGCCCCGGGGCGGCGAGGGAGATTCGGGGATTCGAGATTCCTGTTGAAGCCTTTCACCAAGGCTGGATATTCTATATTGACGGTCTCCTCATCGACGATATGGTTTGGATTTCGACACAGGCCAGGAAGGCCAGGAAAGCGGGGATGAAGGTCGCGATGGATATTTCCACGGCTTCCAATGCGAAGGCCTACGGGAAGGCGCTTACGGAGTTCGCGCAGACCTGCTGCGATATCGTCTTCGCCAATGAAAGTGAGTTCATCGCGTTGGGCGGTCTGGCGGCGATAGAGCCAGGCAGCGGAACGGAATGGGTAGTGAAGAAGGCGGGGAAGGGCGCTTCCATGATGCGCGAGGGCGTCTGGATCGATTCGGCGGTATCCCGCATCGATCCGATCGACGACACGGGAGCGGGCGACGCTTTTTCCGCTGGTTTTCTTACAGCCTTGCTCCGGGATTTCAATGCCGCCCAATGTCTGCGTCTCGGCAATGTCGCGGCTGCGGCGACACTGCGCAGCAGAGGCTCGGGCTTCGACCCTGTCGCGATGAAACGCGACTATAACCTTGCCGAAACCCTCCTGATTCCTTAAATTGTAGTAGATACATGAATACCTCCGCTCAACAATGCGGTGAACGTACCTACATCATGCCCAGGAGCTTTTATGCCTGACAACGAAATAATCGCCATTGACCAGATTCTGCCGAACAAGCTGCCGGTCATCACCTTGATCGGCCGCCCGATATTCCCGGGCATCTTCACGCCCATAATGATAGCTAACCCGCCGGACATGCAGATAGTCGAACAGGCCCTTACGGGAGACGGAATGGTCGGCCTCGTCCTTGTCCGGGAAGAGGGGGACCAGCTTTCAGCCGATAACCTTTTCCTGGTGGGCACGGTTGCCAAGATAGTGAAGCGCATCAACCTTCCCGACGGCGGCATCAACATATTTATCTCGACCTTGAAGCGCTTCAAGATAAAGAAATTCCTGTCCAAAGAAGCGCCCATCGTCGTGGCGGTCAGCTATCTGGACGACATAAACGACGACACCGACGAGATCAAGGCGCTCACCAGAGCCCTCCTCAGCGAGATGAAGCAGGTATCGGAGAACAATCCGCTCTTCTCTGAGGAAATGCGCCTCAACATGATCAACATCGATCATCCCGGAAAAATCGCCGATTTCATCGCTTCCATTCTAAACATCGATAAAAAGGAACAGCAGAAGGTGCTGGAAACCCTTGATGTCCGCGAAAGGATGGAGAAAGTTCTCATATACATCAAGAAAGAACAGGAGCTGCTCAGGATCCAGAAGAAAGTCCAGGCGGAAATCAACGAGAAGATCGAGAAAAGCCAGAGGGAATACTTCCTCAAGGAAGAGCTGAAGACCATAAAACAGGAGCTGGGGCTTCCTTCGGACGCGAAAAGTTCGGACTACCAGAAATTCAAGGCCAAGATCGACTCCTTCAAGTTCGAAGGGGAGGTCAAGGAACAGGTGGAACAGGAACTCGAAAAGTTCAACCTGATGGATCCTTCGGCGAGCGAATATATCGTGACGAGGAACTGGCTGGACCTTATCTGTTCCCTGCCCTGGACGACCGAGCTTTCGAACGATTTTGATATGGTCAAAGCCCAGGAGACGCTTGAGGCCGATCATTACGGTCTGAAAGACGTGAAGGACCGGATCGTGGAGTATCTTGCGGTGCGGAAGCTCAAGAAAGACTCCAAGGGTTCCATACTCTGTCTCGTCGGTCCCCCGGGCGTCGGCAAGACGAGCGTGGGCAGATCCATAGCCAGAGCCATGGGCAAACAGTTCTTCCGCTTCAGCGTCGGCGGGATGAGGGACGAGGCCGAGATAAAGGGACACAGGCGCACCTATGTGGGCGCCTTGCCCGGCAAGATTATCCAGGGTCTCAAGATAAGCAAATCAAAAGACCCGGTCTTCATGATAGACGAAATCGACAAGATGGGCGTGTCCTATCAGGGCGACCCCTCGAGCGCCCTGCTCGAAGCCCTCGATCCAGAGCAGAATTTCAGCTTCCGCGATCACTATCTCGATTTGCCCTTCGACATCTCCAACATTTTCTTCATCACGACGGCGAATACACTCGACACGATTCCCCGGCCTCTCATCGACAGGATGGAAATCATCCAGATACCGGGCTATGTCGACAGCGAGAAGCTGGAAATCGCCCGGCATTACCTCGTGCCTAAAAGCCTTGAAAAGAACGGGCTCAAGAAAAGCGATGTCCGTTATACGAGGGATTCGCTGCTCTATATCGCCGAGGCTTACGCTCGAGAATCCGGCGTCAGGAATTTCGAGAAAAGCCTGGACAAGATCCACAGGAAATTGGCGAAAGCCATCGTGCTGGATACGCCCGAGGAAGGAAGATCCAAGGTCGTCATCGACAGGGCTGCGGTGCAGAAGTACCTGGGGCAGCCCATATTCCGCGATGACGACATCAAGAGGGCGACAAGGCCCGGCATGTCGGTGGGACTCGCGTGGACGAGCATGGGAGGCGATACGCTCATCATCGAAGCCGTGGCGAATCCGGGCAAGGAAGGCTTCAAGCTCACCGGGCAGATGGGATCCGTCATGCAGGAATCGGCCAGCATCGCCTATACCTATGTGCGGAGCGTCGCCGCCGAGATGTACGATATCGGCGCTGACTATTTCGAAGGCAAGCAGATCCATCTCCACATTCCCGAAGGCGCAACGCCCAAGGATGGACCGTCGGCGGGCATCACCATGGCCACCGCTTTGCTTTCTCTCGTCATAAACAGGAAGATAAAGGACAGGCTGGCCATGACGGGTGAGCTTTCCCTGACCGGCCAGGTCCTGCCCATAGGCGGGCTCAAGGAAAAAACCGTGGCGGCCAGACGCAACAAGATAAAGGATCTGATCATACCGGCGGCCAACCAAACCGATGTCGACGAGATACCCGAACATGTAAAGAAGGGAATTCGCTTCCATCCGGTACACAGGATGGAGGAAGTGATCGAAATAGCTTTCGGTTCATGATAAGATCGCCGTCATCATGACGACAATGCCGGTTTTTTGCGGCCGCGACTGCGGAGGCGACGCCTGTCCTCTTCTCGCCGAAGTCGAAGAGGGCAGGGTTTTGAGAATCCGCCACAACCCGGCCGCGGGTCCCTATATACGGGGCTGTCCGAAAGGGTTTGCCCTTCCGCATTTTCATTATTCTCCCGAACGATTGAAGACGCCCCTGCTGAGGGTTGGTCCTCGCGGTTCCGGCCAGTTCCGGAAGATTGCCTGGGATGAAGCCCTTGATAGGATCAAGGATGGCCTGTCTACCTGCAGGGAAAGCCACGGCCCGCATTCCGTGCTCAGCCTTTCCAGCGCGGGTTCCACGGGAGCTCTTCACAATACCGAAAAACTGACGCGCCGATTTTTCAACGCGATCGGCGGATGCACCGTCCTGGACGGCAGCTATTCGAGCAATGCTGCCAGTTTCGCGTTGAAAAAAATGTTCGGACAGGATTACGGCCGTTCGGGATTCGACGCGGCGACCATGGACAAGAGCGCGATGATCATCCTCTGGGGCGCCAATATTCTCGAGGCAAGACTCGGGGCGGAAATGGGGACTCGGCTTATGGAAGCGGCAAGGCGGGGCGTACCCGTACTGTCGATCGATCCGCGTAGGACGAAGACGGCGGAAGCTGTCCAGGCCGAGTGGATTCCCGTCAGGCCCGGCACCGATTCGGCCTTCATGTACGCCGTTCTTCATGTGCTTCTAAAACAGAACCTATTGGATATGGACTATATCGAAGCGAGAGCCGTGGGCTTCGATGAAATTCTTGACTATGTCGCTGGCGCCATAGATGGCGTCGAGAAGAGTCCCTCCTGGGCCGCCGATCTATGCGGCGTGAATGCCGAAACCATCGTGGACCTGGCGCGGCGGTGGGCGGCGACAAGGCCGACTATGCTTATTCCCGGATACTCGATTCAACGAACCGAGACAGGCGAAGAAGCGGCTCGACTCTGTGTTGCCCTTCAGCTTGCTACGGGAAATTTCGCCCTTCCGGGAGGATCTTCGGGTTCTCTCAACAATCGGATGCCGGGAGTCAGCGTAGGGGCGATGGATGAAGGCGACGGCAGCGGCAACCGGCATGTACCCGTGCTGCGCTGGGCGGACTCCATCCTCGAAGGTCAGCCCGCCTATGCCTCGAACGTCCACGCCATTTATTCCGCCGGCGGCAATTTCCTCAATCAGGGCGCCGATATCGCCAAGAATATCAAAGCCTTCGAATCCCTGGATTTCGCTGTCTGCCACGAACTCTTCATGACGCCCACGGCCGCTTACTGCGACATCGTTCTGCCCGCGGCTTCACCCCTGCAAAAAGAGGATGTCGGAGTTCCCTGGGCGGGAAATTATGTTCTCTACAAACCTCAAATCCTTCCCTATGAGGCTGAGGAAAGATCCGATTTCGAGATATTCAGGGAATTGGCGTCGCGGTTCGGCGCGGAGCGGGCATTTACCGGCGGGCGAAGCGCCGAGGAGTGGATAGATTTTTTCCTGGAATCATCGAAAATCCCCGATCTCGAGACGTTCAAGCGGGATGGAATATATTTCGGCGCGGATCAGGAAAGAACCGGCCTGGCGAGCTTTGCCTCGGATCCTGCGGGGCATGCCTTGGGCACGGCATCGGGCAAAATCGAGTTCGGGGCCGGCAAGGGCTGGATCGGTTGGAGGGATGCCGGCTGGCCGGACGCTGGTTCGCGGGATGCAGCGGCGTCGCCACCATCCTGGCTTCTCGTCACGCCCAAGATGGCCGGGCGTGTCCATTCGCAAGGCGCCGATTACCCCGAGAAAATCCTGCTTAATACGCTCTTAATGAACGAATCCGACGCCCAGGGCCTGGGGTTGGCGGAAGGCGATATGGCGAAAATTATCTCCGAAACGGGAGAGACCGTGGCTGCCGTGGCTGTTTCCAAGACGATAATGAGGGGCGTAGTGTCGCTTCCCGAGGGAACCTGGTGCATTGATCCATGGGGAGAAAAAAAAGCGCTCGGCTCAGCCAACCACCTCACCTCGACAAAAGGCACGGAAGAAAGCACTTCCTGCGTGATGCACGGCATTAGGGTGAATATCCGTAAAGTCGCGAACCCTGTGGGGCGGGAGAGGAGCTGATTTCTCCTACTATATGAAAAGCCTCGCTCGGCTACGTGGAAAGAAGTTCTTTCGGCGTCCACTTATCGCATGAAAGCTCAAGCCCATAGGTATTCCTGAGCAAGGACGCGAGGCCAGCGTGCAGCTTGGTCGCCGTTGCTCTCATATTTTCGGGCAGGGCAAGATTCTCAGCGCCGACGCCGCTCGTCAGCAGCGTATCGATGAGGAGTTTGGCGGCGATAAATCGTTCTTCCTTTTCGACGGCGAAGGCGATGAACGACGGCAGGATTCCCGTAACCTCCCAGGTGACTTGTTCGGCCTGCGAATATTTGCCGGCATCCTTGTCCTGGTCGCTGAATCGAACGGGAAGTCTTCTGGCAATCTCCTCAATTCTCGGCACAAGATAATCGAGATCGAAAATTCCCGAGGCGCAATTGAAAAGTATCGGAAAACCTTTGCGTTCGAGATCGAGCATCGCCTCAAAACTTATGGCCGCGCCTATGTCAGCCACGGTGAGGCCGCTTTCCGAGGTCTCGACGAGGATCCCGCCCTTGACGTCCATGGGCGTACGGACGGCGAAATCGAAGGCGGCCGGACGGCCCGAGATGGCCAGGATCGCCAGCTCCAGGGGATCCGGGGTAAAGCCGAGATTGTCGACGTTGCCTAGGCAGGCATAACGGATTCCCCTCTCATGGAGTTCGGTGAAAATGGAGCGAAGGACGCGGAAACACTGGCCGTGACCGCCGGGAAGAGGGAGGCAGGAATTTCCCGCTCCATATGCCTTGTCGAAAATTCTCTTGGGTCTTCCCTCCGATGAATGGCTGAAGGCCGCGATCATCGGCTGTATGCCGGTCAGCCAAGTGGCGGGATCCAAGCCGGTTTTCCGCGCGAGCGGTTGAAGGAAGATCGATGAACGCGCTTTTTCGTAAAAGTCGGCGAGCGTCTTGTCGTTGGACATGCTTGTCATCTGGAAAAGCGGGAGAAATTCCATGCTTTGAACGTCTGTCTCTTCTTGGAGGATCTTGCCGGTTTTTGCAGGCTGGAGACTAGCAGCGAGGAGGAGCCTGGCGCGCATCTTCAGTTCGAGAAAACTAGCCCCGGGACTGCCGTCGGGGTTTATATAGGCGGGGGTGACGCCCTTGGGCATATCCCTGCATAGGGGAGCCATGGAAGCGAAAACCGAGGCCACAGCCTCGAAGGTTTCCTTGCCTAGGGCAAGGTTTTTCTTGCCGTCTGCATAGCTGGTCGCCGAACCGCCGTTGAGAATGCCATAGGCCGTGAAGGGAAGTATGGCTTTCCCTATCGAGAGAAGATCAGGACCGCTGAAGCCAATCCTGCCTAAAGCGTCGGCGCCGGCAACGGCGCTGCCGCGCTTTCCGAAAGGCGAGCCGGACAAATCCACGCCAAAAACCGCGAGATTTTCCTGAGCCTGCGCGGCGTCGCAGGAAAAGACCGGTTTATCCTCGCGCGTCGCATTCCTCAGGTCAATGACCGATACCCCATCCATCAAAGGCACGCCTTTTGCCCGTACCGGCTTAACCTCGTCATAGTATCCGGCATTGTAGTTTTCGAGGATTTCAAGGGAGAGCGGAACGTCAATCCCCTTGGCTTCCATGTCCTTGCGCAGTTCGGCGGAGATGTCTTGCATCGGTTTTATCTCCCAAGTTGAACGGCCGCATTCGCGGCGCCGATGAGCGATATCGAGTAGTTCTTGACGATCACCACCGGAGTTTTAGCCAGCAAGTCCCTTATGTGGGGAGCATAGTTGCGTTCAAAAATCCGCATGAATCTATGGTTTTCCAGGAGGAAGCTTTCGTTTTTCGACGAGATGCCTCCCGCCAAGTATATCCCTCCGGAGGGGAGTAAAGAAGCGGCAAGGCTCGAAACCTTCCGCGCGTAGAATTCGCAGAAGAGTTCCATGGCCAGCGAACAGCGCGGGTCCTTTTCCCTGTTCGAAGCGATGAGAGCGGGACGCTCATGTTCGGGTTTTGCGAGTATGGAGAGCGCGAAAGGGGCGGGGACCGCGTCTATCGGGCAAGTGGCGGAACGAGGATCGAAAGCTTCCGAACAAAGGAAGGAAAAGATGTTGTCGATGCCCTGGCCTGACACGGCCAGCTCGATGCCGGGATCAAACCCGATTTTTGCCTGGACCCAGCGGAAAAAGGCAAGGCTTAAATCGTCCCAGCAAGGCAAGGACGAATGACCTCCCTCGGAAGGATAGACTATGCAGCTGCCGTCGGCGTGCCTGTCTACAAATCCAACGCCCAGACCCGTGCCCGCTCCGACAACGAGGGCGACTCCAGTTCCGGGCAGAGGCTCGGAACCGTCGGTATGCGGTATCGGCGTAATCTCCTTTCGGTTGGCGGCGTCGAGGAGCACGACGGCGTAGGATATCGCCGTAAAATCGTTTATAAGGTGAACGGAGAAGCCAAAACGCTCGTTGATTTCGGAAGCGCGAATCGCCCAGGGGGCATTGGTAAGCTGTATCGCGCCATCTTTCACCGGCCCGGCCGCCGATATGCAACAGACTTTGACATGGCCGCCTAGTCCTTCGCTTCGGGCCAGATCGAGAAAGCGGGCCATGGGATCGATCAGGGAAGTTTCTGCTTGCGTCGAATATCGACGTGATAGAACGATGGTGAAATTGCCTTGAGCATGGCGTACGAGCGCGAGATTGGTATTGGTACCGCCTATGTCCGCGGCGAGGATGAGGTCGTCTATCGTGTTTTCGCTCATTGAAGCATTCTATCGAAAGAAAATTCAGAAGACAATGTCCGCGATTTCATAGTTGCGAAGGAAGCGGGAACTGGCGACATCATAAATCTCCAGATGAAGGTGCTCCCCGTGCCCCTTTTTTCTGGCGTTGGTGCCCGTGTTTCCCCCATGGCCCAGGGGATATCCAGCGGGGATGACTTCGCCCGGCTTTACGAGTACGTCGAAGAGGTGAAAAAAGAGATAATACTTGTTTTTTTTCGGGGAATACAGGATGACGCCGTTGCCGGCCTTTGGGGTGATCCCTCCGGAGCGATAGGTGGTCAGATCTTCGCCTCCGTGCCAGGACGAGTCGGTCGCGACGACGATGGCGTCGGTGAACGAGAAGATGACAGGTCCTTTTTGAAGCGTGCTGAAGGGAAGCAAATCCACATCCTTCAGGAAAATATCCAGAGCGAAGGTGTGGGAATAATCATAATCGCTTTCCCTGGGTTTGGATGACAGGCCGGGGAGGGTGACGCCGCTTTTATAGAGACCCGCGTCGGCATAGGCCTGTGACGGAATCCGGACTTTGCCCTTTCCCTCCATGGTTTCGTAAACGCCCTCAAAAAGCTTTCCATAGTTGCCGCGCAGCGGCTGGAAGGCGGGCACCAGATCGACGACAGATTGATAATAGGCGCCGGCCGGACCTTTATCCGCCGCGTTTTCCAGGTAATCATCCACATCCCTGTCTCTCGCAAGCATGGCCAATGTTTCGGAGGCGCTCGGAAAGGCCGAAGACAGGTACTCCGCGGGATCTCTTTTCTTTTTTAGCGCCCTCGCGGTCAATAGGGAGCCCAGCTCTTTCACCTGCCCGGGTTCCATAGAACCGATTTCCTGGGCAGAGAGCATCGATAGTATTTCCGAATCTCTCAATGAATTCAGGGAAACAGGATCGTTGTCCTGGGAGGATATCCTATCGGCGAGGCTTGAGGCTGAGGGTTTCATCAATAGGACGCATCCCAGAGCGAGGCAGGGAATCAGGACAAGCAGCATGAGGCGGAAGGAACGCGGGTCTTTGGATGAATTCATCGCGATGAGGTCCTCAAGCGCATAATCCCGCGAGTTTGCGCGCGCTATGGGTGAAAAGTTTCATGCATGTTCTGGCGTCATCGAGAGCCCTGTGAGACGTCCCCGTTTCTACGCCGAGGACGAAAGCTGCCTTGCCCAGGCTGTAGGAAATCAAGTTAGGGACTGCCTGCCTCAGTAGGACAAGACTGTCTGCCATTTCGCGTATCGGCGAAATCTTTCCGAGGCGCGAAAATTCCTCGGAAATGAATCCCGCGTCGAAAGGCGCGTTGTGGGCTACCATGACGCGTCCTTCCAAAAAGCCATTCACTCTATCGGAAAGATCCTTGAAGGTTGGCGAGGCCCACACATCCAGGTCGGTTATGCCATGTATGGCCGTCGACGATGCCGGAATGGCGATGCCCGGATTTATAAGGCTTTCCCAGGTTTTCTCTTCGATGAGGGCTCCTTCGGCATCGAAGGAAAAAAGGACGATGCCGATTTCTATGACTCGGTCCTGGAAGGCGTCGAGGCCTGTCGTCTCGACATCGAGGGCGGCATAGCCTCGCTTGTCCCAGTCACAGGGCAGAGGACAATCGTCGGGAGCGCCTTCGGGGGGAGGCAGGCGTTGGGCACCATCAGGCTGTATCCATCCTCTGGGCGCCGGTCTTATATCCTGCTGCGATGATGGATGAACATATCGGGACCAAAGGGGAGCGCCTCCGGGAAAATTGGAATTCAACGCCATCAGCCTATGACCTTACGGATATCAGCTTCGATGGCCGAGATTTTGTCTTTTGTCTGAAGTCGCGCCGCCTCGATTCCGATAGCATCGGCATCGGTCCGGCAGAGAATGTAATATTTGATCTTGGGCTCTGTGCCGGAAGGCCTTACCGTCACGAAGGTCCCGTCTCGTAGGCGCCACTGAAGGACATCGCTTTCGGGCAGGTCTATCGCGCGATACGCGGTCGATCCGACATCCCACTCCTTCCCGGTCTGGATGTCGCGAATGCTCACGACGGGAATCCCTCCGAGGGCGATAGGCTGCCTATGTCTGTAGTCATTCATTATCCCCGTCATCGTTCCCATGCCCGTGGGACCCTGAAAATACTTGCTTATGCCTTTTTCCTCGTAGTAGCCGAATTCGGCGTAGAGTTCGTCCAGCCTGTCGAGAAGGCTTTTCCCTTTCGAGCGCCAGTAGAGCGTCATTTCGGCGGTGAGCGCGGCGGCCGAGATGCCATCCTTGTCGCGGACTTCCATCTCGATGAGGTGGCCGTAGCTTTCCTCGGTGCCGTATATAAAATCCTTGCCTTCGGCCTCGAACTTGCGCATGATCTCAGCTATCCACTTGAAGCCGGTCAGGCATTCGCGGCACTCGACGTTGTATTTGGCCGCTATGGCCGTCTGGAAATTTGTCGTCACGATGCTTTTGACGCAGGCGGGGCGGGGTGGCATTTTCCCGAGTTCGGCAAGCGAGAAAAGGAGATAATCGAGGTGGAGGGCGCCGAGCTGATTGCCTGTGACAAGGACGAATTTTCCGCTTTTGTCCGGTACGGCAATGCCCAGCCTGTCCGCGTCAGGGTCGGTCGCCATGACGACATCGGCCTTTTCTTTTATTCCCAGATCGATGGCCATCTTGAGCGCGGCAGGTTCCTCAGGATTGGGAAAGGAAACCGTCGGAAACTCCCCGTCTGGCTGCCGCTGCTCAGGTACCGTAAGGATATTGAGCCCCAATTCGCCCATTATCCGCTCGAAGAGCATGGCGCCCGTGCCGTGGAGAGGCGTATAGACTACCTTGACCGAAGAGGCTTCCTTCTTGATGAGGGCGGGACGGAGCAGCTTGGATTTCACCATGGCTACATAGGCGTCGTCGATCCTGGAATCCAGAATGACGAGAAGGCCTTTTTCGAGGGCTTCGCCCTTGTCCATGGTCTCGACTTTCTTGACCGCCTGGACTTTTTCGATGATGCCGACATCGTGAGGAGGAACGACCTGGGAACCATCGTTCCAATATGCTTTATAACCGTTATATTGCGGAGGATTATGACTCGCCGTTACGACGACGCCCGTATCGGCGCCCAGTTGGCGAATGGCGAAGGAGAGCTCCGGGGTAGGTCTCAGCGAAGGGAAAAGATAGGCTTTGATGCCGTTGGCGGCAAAAACGAGGGCGGTGGCCAGGGCGAAATCCGCAGAGCGGCGCCTGGAATCGTATGCTACGCAGGCTGAGAGCGCCTTTGCGGGGAATTGGCCTTTAAGGTAATCGCAGAGTCCTTGCGTTGCTCTCGTCACCACGAGGGTGTTCATGCGGTTGGAGCCGCCGCCAATGATGCCCCTGAGCCCGCCGGTTCCGAATTCCAGATCCCGGTAGAATCTGTCCTCCAGCTCCTTATCGTCGTTCCTAAGAAGGAGATCCTTCACTTCGGAGGCAAACTGGACGTCTTTTTCTTGGGCTGCATATTCTCTGGCTCTCTCGAGCAGGACTGATTTTTCCATAAGCGCTCCTCCATACCTTCACAAGGCTCTTCGGCTAGCCTACGGCGAGTATAAATAATTCAGGCGTTTTGCGCAATCAATATGGCTGCCGCGACCAGCGGGGCGTCTATTTCTTGTAGGAATACGGGAAGAACTGCGTCACGGCTCTAGAGGTAATGCAGGAAGTCGTACGGCTTTACCAAAATTCCCGCCGCGCCGTTCTCCAGTAGCTCCTCGATGCCGCGGAAGCCCCAGGACACGCCCAAAGGGAGCATGCCGGAGGCCTCTCCCGTTCTCATATCCACGCCTGAATCGCCTACGAACGCCCACTTGGAAGGGAAAATCCCGGAAAGCGCGGCTATGGCGAGGGCGCTGGAAGGATCCGGCTTTCGCGGCTGGCCAGGCCTGTCGCCCATCACGGCGATGAAGGGAATATCGGGGAATAAGGCAGAAACCATCGCTCTGGTCATCGCGTCGGGTTTGTTGGAAAGGACGGCGCAGGCGATTTTTCTTTCGCGCAGGGAGGCAAGCAGCTCCACGATTCCAGGATAGGGTTTCGTCGTGTCGAGGGCCATGCGGGAATAGGCAGAGGATGCCTCGTCCAGGAGGCTGCGGAAGAGCGCCTCATTCTCGACGATGTCCTGGGGCAGGGCGCGCCTCATCAGCGCGGAGAAACCGTTGCCGACCATATTCTTGAGCGTAGGTATAGAATGTTCGGGGAAACCGTGGGCTGAGAGCACGGAGTTCACCGCTCGGCCCAAATCGCCGATCGTGTCGGCAAGCGTGCCGTCCAGGTCGAAAATAACGGCTTGAATGGATGTTAGCGTCAAAATATGCCCCCGCGAATTGTATGCGAGGGCACTCTAGCAATGAATCGAGACAGCGTCAATTCCGCGGATTCAAATGCCGAATCAGCCCGGGTTTCCGTCTCCGTCGAGATCAGCGTCCTGGCCGCCGGCGAGCTTGAAGGCCGATTCCTTCTCCGCTATCTCCCGCTCGACGTTCTTGAGCTGTTCAATGATTGGAGCGATGCCCTCGGAATAGGTCCCGATCATCGGTTCTCCCTTTTCCACGAGGAGCTCGTATACCCCAGCGCCCAGCTTGGCAGTGAGGGATTGGGCCTTGGCGCGAAGCTGAAGAATCTCGAGCCTCAGCTTGCCCTTTTCGCCCCAGACCTGCGCCTGCGAGCCGGCCTTGTTCAAGAAATCCTTCGATGAGTCGAAACTCTTTTCAAAAAAATCCTTCATTTTATCGGAAAACGTCATTTTTCCCTCCACACTTTAAAAATACGCAATTCCCGCGGTGACAGCAACCTCCGATTTGGATATATTTTCAGCAAAGGGAGGCGCTCCATGACCCTGTTCCTTGCCGCTTTCATCTTCGTATGCCTTTGGTGGGCCGGTTTTGCCTTCATCTCGCTCTCCCGCAAGCAGCTGCCGGTCTTCTTCTTCCTCCTGGCTTTTGGGCTCGTCTGGGCAGCCGCGACATTGACTCTCGGCTATTGGGGCGATCCTATAGCCTTAGTCCTCTTCACGGTGCCTGTGCTCGTCATGATCCCCATGATGAGAATAATCAACGAATATCAGCGGGGCGTGCTTTTCAGATTGGGGCGCATGATGGCCGTCGTCGGCCCCGGCTTCAACCTCGTGCTTCCTTTTGGACTGGATATCATGCGCAAGGTCGACATGCGGACATTCACCATCGATGTGCCCAAACAGGAAGTGATCACGCGCGACAACGTGCCCGTCCTCGTCGATGCCGTAGTCTACTTTAATGTTTTCGATCCCACGCTCGCGGTGAACAAGGTGGCGGACTACACGAAGAGCACGAGCCTTCTTTCCCAAACCATACTCAGGTCAGTACTTGGCCAGCACGAGCTCGACGAAATGCTCGCGAAGCGGGCTGAACTGGGGCAGCTGCTCAAGCAGCTTTTAGATGAAGCCACCGATCCATGGGGAATCAAGGTGACGGCCGTCGAGATAAAGGCGGTGGAACTCGCCGAGACGATGAAGCGGGCCATGGCGCGCCAGGCAGAGGCCGAACGAGAGCGCCGGGCCAAGATCATCGCCGCCGAAGGCGAACTTCAGGCGAGCGAAAAACTTTCCCAGGCTGCTACCGTGATGGCCGCGGCGCCTACTTCCATGCAGCTTCGCTATCTCCAGACGCTCTCGGAGATCGCCGTCGAGAAAAACTCCACGATCATCTTCCCCTTGCCCATGGAATTGCTGAACCATCTTATGCCCGCGCCGAAGGAGCCCCCTAAACCATGAAATGTCCACACTGCGGCAGCCTCGATGACAAAGTAATCGATTCCAGGAGCCTCGCCAACGGAGAAGCCATACGGCGCAGGAGGGAATGCCTCTCCTGCAACCTCCGTTTCACGAGCTACGAGCGCATAGAGGAAAAGCCCCTCATGGTCGTCAAGCGCGACGGGAGGCGCGAGCCCTTCGAGCGGAGCAAAATCGAGCGCGGGCTTATACGTTCGCTGGAAAAAAGACCGATATCCCAAATGTCCATCGAAAACTTCATAAACGAGATTGAGGACGAAGCCGCCCAGCTGGCCAAGACCAGCAACGAGATATCGAGCGAGGCGATAGGCAGCATGGTGCTCCGCAGACTCTACGACCTGGATAAGGTGGCGTATATTCGCTTTGCCTCCGTCTACAGAAAGTACGAAACGGCAGGGGAGTTTATACGCGAAATTGAGGCGTTGGGAATGGACGTCGAGAAATTGAATCTCTAGCTTTGCGGATTCTCTGGCATTCATCTACTCCTCGCGCCTCAGCGGTAAACGATTAACGAAATCTTAACCGGTATAGGACCTACCTTAACAAGCTCTCTATTCATCAATGAAGGCTCTCCTCGCTACTTTTAAGGCAACGAGGGGAGGAGAATATGTTCGTACTCATTGCCGGAAGTGGAAGGCTGGGCGTAGGGCTGGCGAGGGCGATGTCCTCGCGGCAGGACGATGTCGTCATAGTGGATTCTGGCCTCAAACAGGAACGGCTGGGCGAGGGATTTGACGGGCTTATAGTCGACGGCGATCCCATGGACATGGAAGTCCTGGAGCGATCGGGGGCAAGGAACGCGGCGCTCTTCATCGCGGCTACAGCGGACGACAATGTGAATATTTGCTGCGCGCAGGCGGCCACGGTCCTTTTCGGCGTTAAGGAAGTGCTTGCGAGGATCGCCGATCCCGAACGGGAAGCATTCTACCGCGAATTGGGCATGAATACCGTCTGCCCTACCATCACGGGAATCAACCAGGTCCTCGAACTCATACTCAATGATAGATTCGGCGTCCTCAGCGCAAGTATCGATCCCGCGTTTCTCTGCGTGCATCCTCCGGAAACCTGGCTAGGCCTGCCCTTTTCCAGGGTGAAGTCGCCGATGAAGATGAGAATTGTCGGGGTGTTAAAGGAAGGCCGCCTTGCGAAGATCGCCGGGAAGGAAATAGTCCGTCGAAACGATACGGTCATCATCGCCAGGGCGAAGGAGAAAGGAGGGCGCTTATGGATCGTGTGATAGTGATCGGCGCCGGGAAAGTGGGATTTCATCTCGCTAAAGTACTGTGCGCTTCCAACTATGAGGTCGTGCTCGTGGAACGTGAGGATGCGAGAGGCTCGGCGATCGCCGAAATGCTCGAGGTAAAAGTCTTCTGCGGAGACGGAAGCGACCTGCTCATATTAAAAGATGCGGGCGCCGAGCAGGCGATGTATCTCGTGGCCGTGACGGGAAGCGACGCGGACAATCTCGTGGCTTGCCAGATAGCCAAGGAACATTTCCATGTGCCGCACACGATTGCCAGGGTGATTGATCCGAACAACGAGAAGCTCTTTCGGTCTCTTGGCGTGGATGCCGTCATCAGCACGACAGCCTTGGCCGCGACGACTATCGGCAATGTGCTTCCATCGAATGGCCTGCGGCTTACCTCAATTTTCGACCGAGGGGATGTCGAGCTGGCCGAGATGAGCCTCGCGGAAAACTCGCCTGTGGTCGGTCAGCCGGTTTCGGAACTTCGCTTGCCCGATGACTGCCTCCTCGTGGCCATATTGCGCGGTGATTCGGTCTCGCTGCCGAGAGGGCGCAGCGTACTGCAGCCTCTGGACAGGGTGTTCGCCGTGGCGCGCCGCAGCGCGGCGCCCGCGCTGCGGCGCGCCCTCATGGGAGAAAAGGAATGACGCGGGAACTCGCAAGTAAGCGATCGCTTCCTCCCCTCGTAGCCGGCGTGCTTGCGGAAATCGGTTATGCCTCGGCCATCGGCGCTATCGGTATCCTTACCTGCGCGGCGGCACTTTTCATGTCGGGGGTTTTATGAGATCTTCGCCGAGGTGGAGAGATCTCGGAATTGTCCTCCACTACACGGGTAAAATCCTCGCGGGTTATTCTTTCCTCTGCCTCATTCCGGCTTTGACTTCCTTGCTTGCTGGCGAATACGCGCCCGCCGCGGATTTTTTTCTGAGCTTCGGCGCGATCCTGACCGTCGGCGCCAGCCTTGCGGCATTTTGCCGGAACGGAAGCAGGCCCGGATGGATGCATGGCATGGCGACGGCGGGCATTTCATGGCTTGTCGCGATGGTCGTATCGGCGCTTCCGTATTGGCTGTCCGGACACTACCTTTCCTATCTCGACGCTATGTTCGACGTCATGAGCGGGCTGACGACGACGGGGCTCACGCTCATACAGGACCTTGACCACGTCTCGATTGGGCTGAACATGTGGCGCCATCTTCTCACCTTCGTGGGCGGGCAGGGGATCATCGTCCTGGCATTGGCGCTTTTTGTCGAAGGCGGCGGCGGAGGCTATGGTTTCTATGTAGGCGAAGGAAAAGACGAGAGGCTGTTCCCAAGCGTCATGCACACGGCGAAAGCCATATGGAAAATAAGCTTTATCTATCTCATGGTCGGGACCGCCGCGCTATGGCTGGCGGGGATGACGATCGGTCTCTCGCCTGGCAGGGCTTTTCTGCACGGACTCTGGATCTATATGGCGGATTGGAGCACGGGAGGGTTCGCCCCGATGTCCCAAAACGTTCTCTACTATCACAGCGCGCTCTATGAGGCGATAACCTTTATTTTCTTCGTGGTAGGCTCCTTCAATTTCGCTCTCCACGCCGCGGTGCTCAAGGGCAACCGGAAGGAACTTATCAAGAATATAGAGACTGTGTCCTTCGGCACGACGCTCTGTATCCTTACGATGCTCGCGTGCTGGGGATTGGTGAAACTTCAAGTCTACCCTGATCTGGTAAGCCTTATCAGGAAGGGTTTCTATCAGCTTGCCTCGGCCCATACGACAACCGGATTCATGACCATCTATCCCCGGCAGTTCGCTGCCGAATGGGGCGATCTCGCCCTGCTCGCCGTGATCATGGCGATGCTTATCGGCGGAAGCGCCTGTTCCACGGCCGGCGGGTTCAAGGGCCTTCGTGTAGGCATCCTCGCCAAGGCGATCATCCAGGACACGAAGCGTCTCCTCAGGCCAAGTTCGGCTGTCGTAGTGCAGAAATACCACTATCATGGCCTCAGAACCCTCGGCGAACGGCAGGTAAGGGGGGCGGCTCTTGTGGTTCTCATGTACATGGTCATCTTCGCCTTCGCCGCGGCGGCAGGCTGTCTCGCGGGCTTTCCCTTTCTCGAAGCCGTATTCGAAGCTGCATCCGTGACAGGGAATGTCGGTCTCAGCATTGGGGTGACGACAGCCTCGATCCCCGCTGGACTGAAGCTTGTCTACATCTTTAACATGTGGGCCGGCAGGCTCGAATTCATGGCTGTCCTGGCTTCGGCGGGATTCGTCGCATCGCTGTTCGGCAAGAGGAAGTTATGAAAAATGATACTACATTCAGTGACGCGATCTTCGTTTTTTTCGCGCTTGTTGTGGCGATTGTCCCGGCAGCGGCCGATCCGGGGACGGATTTTTTTACCGCCGTCCCGGCCATCCACCTTTCTGATATCGTTGAAAAGGCCTCGTCATACGATGGAACAATAGTCGCGATAGAGGGCGAGATAGTAGGCGACGTGATGGCGAGAGGCGATCATTCGTGGATAAATATTCTCGACAGCGGGACAGCCGTGGGCATATGGGCAGATAATGACCGATTGCCAGAAATTGCGTATCTCGGTAACTATGAAGCCATCGGTGACAGGGTCTACATAACCGGCATCATGCACAGGGCTTGCCCGGAGCATGGCGGCGATCTGGACATTCATGCCGAAACGATTGTACTGGTTAAGAAAGGCATACCGATTTCTCATCCGCTCGACTTGACGCGCCTTTGCGCCGCGATAGCGTTCAGCCTTTCTGGTATACTGCTCGCGGTTCTGTGGCGGAAAAGGGGAAGGCGGGAAAAAAGTTCGTGAGGAAGGTTTCAAATGCCTTGCTACAGCGTATCTCCATAAGCAATAGTCAACGGGGAGCGAAGATGGAAGTGTCGGCGGAAGAGAGCAGCGAAGAGCATAGCGGCGACAGGACAAAGATCGCCGTAGGCGTCGGGAGTTCTCCCAATTCGGCGCGCTTGGTGCGTTGGGCTCATCATGCGGCGGCCGGTCTGCGCATGGAATGGATCGCCTTTCATGTCGATGGCGGCGTTCTGATGGGCGGTAAGGACAGGGAGCGCCTGGAAGCCAATCTCGATTTAGCGAGGAAACTGGGCGCCCAAGTATCGACCATCGTCGGATCCGACGTGGTGAGGGCTTTGATAGACGGGGCTAAGGCTAAAAGCGCGACGATGCTCGTCATAGGGCGGTCCGGGCTGTCCCGCCTCGGCCACTTTTGGGGTAGGGCGACTATCTCAGACAGAATCCTTCGGGAAGCCGGTCCGCTCGATGTCGTTGTGGTGAGCGATTCGAAGGATGTCGGCAATGATTTTACCCTCGCATCTATCCGGAAGACGTTCAGCGCGCCTTTTCGTCAGTACGGCCTTCTCCTTCTGGTCTTCGCTCTCGCGACAATCATCTGCCTGGTTCTCGCGCCGGTTATGGGGCATAGGAGCGTCGCTTTTCTCTATCTCGCGGCCGTGCTCTTTCTCTCGCTCGTGTCGGGGCCTGGGCCGGTGGTCCTGCTCGCCGTCCTGTCATCCCTCGCGTACAATTTCTTTTTCATTCCGCCTCGTTTCACGTTCGCGATCTCATCTCCCGAGGACATACTTCTCTTCGGACTCTATTTCCTTGTAGCGGCGGTAACGGGTTCCCTCTCCGCGGGGTTGCGGTCGCGGGAGCGTCTTCTCCAGCGTAGGGACAGGGAAGCCTCGCTGCTGCTGGCCGCCGCCGAGCGGCTCTCCGAACTCAGCTCCATAAGAGACGCGGCGGCGGCCTCGGCCAAGCTCGTGGAAGGCTACAATGCCGCCCCCGCCGTCGTATACGTTGTCGGCGATTCAAACAGGCAAGGAGCCTTTTTTGCCAGCGGGGCAGAGAATCTTGAGGAAATCGACAGGAAGGCGGCGAAATATTGTGCCGAAAAGAGCGAAGTATGCGGCGAGGGAACAGATCGCTTCCCGGATTCGTCATACCGCTTCATACCGGCGCGAGTGCGGTCGAGCGCTGTGGCTGCCATTGGGTTTTCCTGCAATAGAAAGCGGAATAATTTTCAATCCGGCGATGATGAGCTTTTCGCGGCTCTCGGTAGAAGCCTCGCCATGTTCGTCGAGAGGGAGCGTTCCGTAGAAGCTTCGAGGATAGCGACGCTCGAGCTAGAATCGGAGCGTCTGGCGAAAGTGCTTTTCGATTCCGTATCCCATGAGCTCAAGACGCCCCTCACGACGATAACTGGCTCCTTGAGCGCGCTGCGGGACGAGGCGATAGGATCTAATCCCTCGATGAGACAGGAATTGCTTGAAGGCGCCCTGAGTTCGGCCGGACATCTGAATGAGATAGTGGAGGATTTTCTATCCATCGGAAGAATGGAATCGGGGAGGCTGAAGTTGAAGCGCAACCTGACTGAGGCGAGGGACTTAGCCGAAGCGGCCACCGCCGCAGCTGCGGAGTCGCTCGCTGGGCGGCGAGTAAATATACTCCTGCCAGAGAATCCCAGTGATTTCCGGCTTGACGATGTTTTGGTAGTTCGGCTCATGAAGAACCTCCTTGAGAACGCCTGCCGTTATTCCCGCAAGAATGGTATTGTGGAACTGCGTCTCATGCCTCGCGACAATGGTCTTGCGATTACGGTAGCGGACGAGGGACCTGGTTTCGGAGACGAGCGGATGAGGGCGCCTTTCGCGAAGTTCAAACGCGCCGAAGGCGACGCTCCAGGGGGGCTCGGCCTCGGACTCGCGATGTGCAGGGGAATAGTCGAAGCCCATGGAGGCAGCATAGCCGCTCGCCGATCCACGGGCGGATTCGAGGTTGAGGCGATTTTTCCGAACTGTCAAGGAGGGTAAGGATTGTGCGCGTCCTTGTCATAGACGATGAAGCCAGGATACGGCGACTTCTCTCCATCGCCCTCGGGAGCAAAGGCTGGGAAGTCTTCGAGGCGGCGAACGGCTTCGAAGGCATCCAGGCTATCATGGCCTCGAAACCAGACGTCGTGCTACTCGATCTAAATCTTCCGGATATGGGCGGCGCGGAGCTGCTTCGCAGCGTCAGAGGCTGGAGCAGCGTTCCGGTCGTGATTGTCTCGGTGCGCGATTCCCAGGACGATATAATAGCCCTTTTGGATGCGGGCGCCGACGACTACATCGTGAAACCTTTCTATACGGACGAAGTATTCGCGCGCCTGTCGGCGGTGTGCAGAAGGAAATGGCAGGAAGGCGGTTCCGTCTATCGTAGGGGAGCCCTGGAAATGGACCTCGGGAAGCGGCACATCGCCAGGGACGGCGAGGAAATCCATCTCACGAACACCGAATACGCTGTCCTGGAGATACTTCTCCGCCATGCGGGAAAGATCGTCACGAGGGATAGGCTCCTTAGGGAAGTATGGGGTCCGGCGGGCGAAGCGGAGGAGGGCAGCTTGAGAGTCCATATAAGGGCTCTCAGAAGAAAACTCGAGGAGGACGATGAGCACCCTTCGCTCATCGTAACGGAGCCCGGCGTCGGTTACAGGGTGGCGATTTCGGAATTGCCATGACAGGGGAACCATTCATGTGAATCTGTGTTGAAAAAGGGCTGCCATTTTTCGGCAGCCCTTGTCATTATTGGATAAAATTCCGAATCACTCTTCCTCGGCCTCGGCCGTCTTGAAGGCCTGCGCGGCTTTGATGACATCCTCGGCGATCTTGCCGGAGATGGGAGCGTAATGGGAAAAATCCACTTCGAAGGACGCGGTGCCCGAGGTCATGGAGCGGAGATCGATGGCGTAGCGGAGAAGCTCGGCCTGGGGAACTTGGGCGTCGACTTCGATGATGCCTCCGCCGATAGGGTTGCTACCAGAAATCCTTCCCCTGCGGCCCGAGAGGTCCGACATGACGTCGCCGAGATTTTTCTCTTCCGCGAAGACCTTGAGATCCATGATAGGCTCCAGGAGGGTGGGGTTGGCGGTCTTGGACGCTTCGCGGAAAGCGCCTCTGGACGCCAGCTTGAAGGCCATTTCGGAGGAATCCACGGGGTGTTCCTTGCCGTCCGTTATGGCGGTTTTCACGTCCACGACGGGGTAGCCAGCGACGACGCCGTTTTCCATCGCCTGATGGATGCCCTTCTCGATGCCGGGGATGAAGCCGCGGGATACGGACTGGCCGAAGAGCTTGTTCTCGAACTGATAGCCGGCGCCCCGTTCCAGGGGTTCGACCTCGAAGACTACGCGCGCGTACTGGCCGTGGCCGCCAGTCTGTTTTTTATGCGTATACTCGGCGCCGGATTTCTTGGTTATGGTTTCCCGATAGGCGACGCGAGGAATCCTCGTCTCGGCCATGATCTTGGCTTGATTCTTGATTTTATCGAGGATCATGCTGATCTGAAGGTCGCCCATGCCCGCGATCACGGTTTCCTTAGTCTCGACATTGTAGTTTACCTGGAAGGTCAAATCTTCCTCGGCCGCTTTCAGGAGGAGCTCGTTCAGCTTATCCTCTTCCTTTTTGTTGGCCGCGGAGATGGCGACAAGGTGGACGGGGGTGGGGAGCTTCAGGGGCTTGAAGGAGTAGGGCCGATCCATCGCGGAAATGGTATCGTTCGTCTTGAGGCTGGCGGCTTTCGCGATGATGCCGATGTCGCCGGCGACGAGAGCCTGGGTTTCCTCGATTTTTTTGCCCTGGGCCGTATAGAGCTTGGAGAGGCGGTCCTTTCTGCCGTCGCGCACGTTGACGAATTCGAGTTCCGGCACGAGAGAGCCGGTGAATACCTTGACGATGGAAAGACGGCCAGAGAATTGGTCGATCTGTGTCTTGATGACCATGGCGGTTGTCGGCTTGGCTGCGTCAACGGTTACTTCCATCATGTTGCCGTCGAAATCCTTTACTTCCTCGGCTCCATGAGAGAGGGGAGAGGGCGCCATGAGGGCCAGGAAATCGATAAGAGCGGCCGTGCCGACGTTCTTGAGTCCAGAACCGGCGAAGGCGGGGACTATCTTCGAGAGAGAGAGGGCGGCGCGGAGGCCAAGAATCATGTCTTCCTGGCTGAGTTCTCCCTGCTCAAGGTATTTCTCCATGAGGGCGTCTTCGCCTTCGGCCGCGGCTTCAAAAAGCTGGAGTCTGGCGGTTTCGAGCGCTTCCTTGTATTCAGCGGGGACATCGGCAACGATCTCTTTCTGGTCGCCCGCTGCCGGCTTCATATACGCTTTCGAGTTGATGACATCGATGACGCCTTTGAGCTCCAATCCCTCACCCATGGGGATCGTGACGGGAACCGGAGCGATCTTGAATTTGGCTTTTATGTCTTCAAGGCAGGCGCCGAATGAAGCGCGGTCCTCGTCCATCCTGGTGATGAACACCATGCGCGGCTTGGAACGGCTGTCCAGATTTCTCCAGAGTTTGATGGTCTCGATCTGGACGCCTGATCTGGCGTCGATCAGGAGGAGGGCGCTTTCGCAAGCCCTGAAAGCGAGTATGACTTCGCCTACGAAATCCGAGGATCCGGGCGTGTCGATGAAGTTGATCTTGGTGTCTCTGACGACACAATGCGTCAGCGTTGAGCGAACTGATATCTTGCGCGCGATTTCGTCCTCACCGAAATCGCTGACAGTCTTGCCGGATTCGATGGTTTCTGGCTTGGATATCACTCCGCCCTGAAAGAGAATGTGTTCGAGCAGCGTTGTCTTGCCGGTACTCCCGTGGCCGGCTATGGCGATGTTTCTGATCTGATCGGTTGCGAACGACATAGTGACTCCTTGCAGGGTGGCAGATATGGTAATCCCTATTTATTTATAAGGAAACTCAAATATTATAAGTCATATTTCCCGGCTGTCAACAGTTGTGTTTTATAAAAGATATATTGACAATGGCCGCTGATTCGGTCTAGCGTACCCCATAGCAAAAAACGGGACGTAGCCTAGGGGCTAAGGCGTCTGCTTTGGGAGCAGAAGATCGGAGGTTCAAATCCTCTCGTCCCGACTACGTGCCTTTATTGTCGATTGGGATCATAGCTCAACTGGATAGAGCAACTGCCTTCTAAGCAGTAGGTCGGGGGTTCGAGCCCCTCTGGTCCCATCTTCCCCACCTGAACAGCTAACCCCAGGGCTCAATCTATACAACGTAATCAATATGTTTCGCTAAATTTTTATTGTAAAGTTAGTTGACAATATAATATCCCGAATATAGGCTATCCATGCTTTTTATATCGATCTTGCCTTGGCGCGAGCATTGATCGTCAAATCCCGATTCATGGCATCTCGCCGATATAATCAGCGCAGATTCTAATTTTCCGAAAAAGAGGGAGTATGCAGGAAAACGAAAAAAAAGGAATCAGCCGCAGGGAGTTCGTGAAACTTGTCGGAACCGGAGCGGCGGTCGTGGCCGGAGCCGCGATAGTTCAGCCCTTGGCCGCTGATACCGGCAAAGTCGCCGAGGCGAAAACCGTTAAGCCGACCCCCGCCGATCTGCCCAGGGAATGGGATCTGGAGGCCGACGTCGTGGTGCTGGGAGCCGGTGCCGTCGGACTTCCGGCCGCGATCAGGGCCGCTCAGGCGGGCGCGTCCGTCATCGTCGTGGAAGCGAATTACGATATAGGCGGTCATGCCATCATTTCGGGCGGCAACGTTCCCCTCGGAGGCGGAACCAGCTTCCAGAAGAAATACGGCATAAATGACGATGCCGAGACGCTGTTCCGCGATCTCACCGACTGGTCGGTGGTGGAAGTGAGCGGCATGCCCGATTACCGGTACAACGACAGGGCGGTACAGAGAGCCTTGGCCGACAACGAAGCACAGACTTTCGAGTTCCTCCTCGCCCAGGGCGTCCCTTTTGTGGATAAAGCCCCCGATAACAGCGGCGGCCATGCCGTCGGAATTTCGGCGAAACGCGAGCACCATTGCGTGTGGACCAAGGGACAGAGCGCCGAAAGCCCTGCCGGAGCCGGCGGTACGGCTCTCATGCGCGCCCTGGAAGACAGCGCCAGAAAGGCAGGCGTGAAGTTCCTGCTCAATTACCACATGAACACCATCTACCGCGAACGTCCGGATTCCGGCAGGGTATTGGGCATCCAGGCCAACTATACTCCGACGATTCTTCCCGGCAGCGCGACTGCGCTCAAGAGTTTTAGGTCCGACGGAAATCTGGGCCTCGACCTCGCCGAAGTGACGATCAAAGCCAAGAAGGCCGTTATCATCGGCACCGGCGGAAGCACGGGCCACGTCAATTTCCGCAGGATGTTCGATCCCAGACTCACCGAGGAAATGCCCTTGGCCGGAGGCGAATATTCGCCCCAGGACGCTTCGGGCGAGCTCGCCGCCATGGCCATCGGCGCGACCCTCTGGGGAACGGCGAACCAGACCTTCGACAGGAACGGCGCTCTCAGAAAACGCCCGATCATCGGCACCAGGACCAACTACGTCGGCTGGAAGAAAGAGTCCCCCCTCTTTCCGAAAGTCAGGGCAACGGGACTGAATGTCCGCAACTGGCAGGACGCTATCATCGTCAATCAGGTTGGCAAGCGCTTCTACAACGAGATGCAGGACGGCTATCCGAACGGAACGACCGAGGGATACCTGAAGCCCTACGTCCAAGGCGATTGGCGCAACGCCCAGAACATAAAATACGCCCCGATGAACTATCCTGACGCCGCCCTCGCCATCAACGAAGGCTCTACCGCTCCGGATTACTCAGCAGGGCCTCAGTGGGCCATCTTCGACGCGGCGGCCGTAAAGCGCGAGAAGTGGGTCATCGACGGAACAACCGTTCATCCCGACTATTTCTTCAGCGCGCCCACGCTCGCCGAACTCGCGGCCAAGATCGAAGCCTGTCCCTATCAGAAAGCGAAGATGCCCGCGGCCAACCTTGAAGCGACGGTAGCCGAATACAATAAGGCGGTGGATCTTGGCGTGGACGAGGCTTTCGATAAGCCGAAGCCCCAGTACAAGATAGCGGAGGGACCTTTCTACGCGGCCTGGGCTACGATCACCGTTCACGATACCTACGCCGGCCTGAGAATCAGCCAGGAATGCCAGGTCATGAGCATGGACGGCGAAGTGATTCCCGGCCTGTACTGCGGCGGCGAATCCGCGGCCGGATGTAGCCAGCACGGTCTGGCCCGCTGCTTCACCCAGGGATATATCGCCGGAGCCGCTGCCGTAAAAGAGTCTGTATAAAACCTAGCCTGTTTTCCATGGTCGACGGTGAGGAGGAGGAAGTCATCAACCTTCTTTTCTCGCCGTTGACGCATGAACGCGGCGGACTTTCCGAGTCCGCCGAAGCCTTTCTTCATTTTCGGGAGTCATAGATGTTTTTCAATGAAAAAATAATGCGGAACTGCGCGATTGCCGCGGCCGTCTCGCTCTCGGCCGTGATGTTCGGCTACGCTTCGTCGGACCTACGATCGGATACGGGATTTGTTTACGATTCCGGCATTCAGACGATTCAGGTCCAGGCTACGCCGACAACGGTACAGCCGGCCGACGCCACAAGCGGTGCGAGCGAGGCGGCCGAAGAGCCCGCCTCGGATGCCGTTTCGAGCGCCACCGATGAAAGTGTCGTCAAGGATTCGGCTTATTGCCTGAAATGCCACGGTCCTTTCGAGAAACTCGCGGAGAGAACGGCGGATTATGTGACGGAGTGGGATGAAAAAGCGAATCCCCATGTATATGTGCCGCACGAATCGAAGACTATCGTGGAATGCGCTGAGTGCCATACTCCGCACGAAGTGCCGTTCAAGGCTGACGATGGCGCAGCCAAGCCGAATGTCAATTACTGTTATTCCTGCCATCATGCCGAGACACTCGCCAACTGCAACACCTGCCATAACGAATAAGCGGTCAGATTGAATAGCGGGGAAGCGGCTGGATGACAGCCACCTTTCCCGTTATTCCCTTTGGCTTTCTTCGGCCAGTTTTTCCAGTTCTTCCCGCGCAGGATCATCCTTGGAAGGATTTTCCGGTGACGGAGAGGCTTGAGGGGGCGCCTCGGTTTTCTTCTCTTCGGTCTTTTGGTTGTCTGAATCCTGCATAGCAGCGGTTATATCCATCTGCCTCATGAAATCGTCCTTAACGGCGGTGATTTCCTTGAATACCTTTTTTGCCTGCGCGTAATAATGGCCAAGTTTCCTGAAAAAAGCCGGCAAATCATCGGGACGTATGACGATCATGATAAGGAGAACGATAATGGCTAATTCTGAAAAACCTATGCCAAACATCATTTTTCTCCGAATTTGAAAATCTTCGCGATCAGAAGGGCGAGAAAATAGAGGGTGGTCAAGGGAAGGGCGACGCCCAGCTGGCTTATGAAATCGGGGGGCGTGATGATCGCGGACGCGATGAATATCGCCACGATTATGAAACGGCTCGCCTTGTATACGGACTTGCGTTTCAGAATATTCAGCATGAGAAGAACTTCCATGAGGAGGGGCGTCTGGAGCGCGAGCACGGACCAGAGTATGAAGGAGAACACATAGAAAATATTCGCCTGATAATTGAGCAAATAGCCCACATTCTTAGGAATGAAGTAGGGATTCGTCAGAAAGCTGATGGCGAGAGGGACGATCCTGAAGTAGGCGAGATAAGCCCCGAATACGATCAGGACAAGACTGGAGAATAAAGTCCAGAGGATCACTCGCTGATGGCGTTTTTCCACTCCCGGAAAGACGAAACGCAGAATATTGAAAATGTGGACGGGCGAGGAAAGGATAATTCCTGCGTAGACGGCGATCTTCATCTGCGAGGAAAAGCCTTCGATGATAGTCGTCACCACAAGCTTGCTTTCGACGGCGCTGGATACGGCGTTGAACTGCCTGGTGAAAAGACCTATTATTTTATCAGAAAAAATGAACGACGCGATGGCGCATGCGAGAAAAGAGCCCATGGAGATGAATATGAGCTTGCGCAGTTCCCTCACATGCTCGATGAAAGGCATGACCTTGCCGGGGTTTTTTAGGTCTGAGGTCATCGTCTTTTCCGGATCGCCGGTTTTAGACTTTTGAATCTTTCTTGCCTTCATCTTTTCCGGAACCTGTCTCCTGCGCGCTTTCCCCGTCCTTCATAGCCTTGGAGAATTCCTTCTTGGCTTCGCCGAGCGAGCGGGCGAACTTGGGGATGGCGCTAGCCCCGAAGAGCACCAATATCACCGCCACGATCACTATTATTTCCGTCGTTCCTATCATTGTAAAACTCCTTTGATCTCGCCGAAAGACAATACATTTCATACTTATCGGGAGGCTATGTCAACACGTATCCAGCATCTTTTTATCGGTTGGCGATGCTCATCTGCACGAGGGTGTCGCAGCGTTCGTTGTCGGGTACGCCGGCGTGCCCTTCCACCCAATGGAATTCCGCCCGGCTCGTGGAGACAAGAGCGTCCAGCTGCTCCCATAATTCCCTGTTTTTGACGGGCTTCTTGTCGGCGGTTTTCCAGCCGTTGCGCTTCCACCCCGACATCCACTTTAAAATGCCGTTGCGGACATACTGGGAATCGGTAAAGACATGGACGGGAGCATCGGCCCAGGAAGTCCCCTGGCGTTGGCCTTCCGCCTTGCGCGCGACGATGAAGTGAAGCGCCTCGATGACGGCGCGCAGCTCCATTCGATTGTTGGTTGTGTCAGGTTCGCTGCCGCTATCTTCGCGGAGCCTTTCGCCGTAGCGCATGACATAGGCCCAGGCTCCAGGTCCCGGATTTCCATGGCATCCGCCGTCTGTGTGAATGATGATTTCCTGCATCGGCGACACTATGGCAGAAAAACCTCCGCCGGGCAATCCGGGCAGGTGAAAAGTATTGTCTTTCGGAGTCGGGAACAGTAAACTCTCTGGATATGTTCAAAGAATTCAGATCCATAATACCGTATCTAAAAAAATACAAGTGGAACTACAGTATCGGCATATTTTTCCTTCTAATAGTGGATGCCGCACAGGTCCTCATTCCGCGTTTCGTAAAAAAAGCGGTGGATATCATTGCCGCGGGCAATTTCACCCTCTCCGCGATCATTTCTCCAGCCCTCTGGATGATCGGCATCGCCGCGATCATCTCGCTTGGAAGATTCTTCTGGCGATACTTCATCATCGGAGCCTCGCGGAAAATCGAGACCGAGATGCGCGACAAGCTTTTTGGCCATTTCATGGAAATGTCGGCTGGGTTCTATCAGGCCAACAAGACAGGCGATCTCATGGCCAGGGCGACGAACGACATGAACGCCGTGCGCCAATCCATGGGAATGGGCTTCGTTTCGTTCGTGGACGGCGTCTTCATGTCATCGATGATCCTTATCGCCATGATCTCGGACAATACCTCGGTGGCCCTCTACACGATCATACCCCTGCCGCTTATCACCGTGCTGATCCTTTTCTTCGGAAAGCTCGTGGGAGGGCAGTTCAAGCGGGTGCAGGAAGTCTATTCCAAGCTTTCGGACATAGCCCAGGAAACCTTCGCGGGCATGAGAGTGGTCAAGGCCTTCGTGAAGGAAGGGTATTTTTCCAAAAGATTTTCCACGACCAACGATGTCTACAAAGACGCCTCCATGGACCTGGTGAAGACCTTCGGTTTCTTTTTCCCGCTCATATCCTTCCTGGCAGGCATAAGCACGGCGATTCTCATACTGGTGGGCGGCGATTCGGTGCTGAAGAACAAGATGAGTCCCGGCGACATCATCGCCATGATTTCCTACCTGGAAATGCTTATCTGGCCGCTCATGGGCGCCGGGTTTACCGTAAATATCATACAGAGGGGCGCGGCCAGCCTGAAACGCATCAACGAAGTGCTCGATACCAAGAGCGAAATCAAGGAGGCCGAGAACGCGATAACGGAGCCGCCTTCCGGCGGCCTCAGCGTGAGAAACCTCGATTTCACCTTCCCTGGCGCCTCAAGGCCGGCGCTGGAAGGAATTTCCTTCGAGATCCCGGAAGGGAAAACGCTCGGCATCCTCGGCAGGGTGGGCAGCGGAAAATCCACCCTGCTCAAGGTCCTGCCCAGGCTCATCGATCCGGGAGAAGGCCGGATTTTCATCGGAGGGAAGGATATCTGCGCCTATTCGATCGCATCGCTCCGCAAGGCTTATGGCGTCGTTCCTCAAGAATCCTTCCTGTTCTCCGCCTCCGTGCGGAAAAACATTCTTTTCGGCAAACCGGACCTGTCCGAGGAACGTTTCAACGAGCTCGCGCGCATAGCATCCCTCGAGCGCGATGTCCAGCTCTTCCCGATGGGCTGGGACACGATCGTGGGGGAGAAGGGATTGACCCTTTCGGGCGGGCAGAAACAAAGGATAGCGATTGCCCGCGCTCTTTCCCTGGACCCGGAAATCCTCGTCCTGGACGACGCGCTTTCGGCGGTCGACGCGGAGACCGAGGAGAAGATTCTGCAGAACCTTCTCGTGGAGAGGAAGAACAGGACCAACATCATCGTTTCCCATCGCGTTTCGACGCTGAGGCACGCCGACAGGGTACTCGTGCTTGCGGACGGCAAATTGATCCAGTATGGCAAGCACGAAGCGTTGATAGCCGACAAAGATGGGTTCTACGCCGAAATCGCCGGGCTCCAGGAACTGGAGGCTTCGTCGATTCCCGCGGCGACGGCGGCCATTGCCGACAGGGCCGTCGCGGATGCCGTGATCGCCGGCACGGCAATAACCGACACGGCATTTACGGGCGGGGGGAAATAAGTCATGGCTGAATTCTTTGAAACCGACGACGTGACGAAAGGCTTTGACTCAGCCATTTCGAGACGAATACTCTCCTATATCAAACCCTATAGGCTCATAGCGGCGCTCGCTTTCCTCGCGCTGGTGGTCTCCACCGCCGGGGAACTCTTAAGTCCCGTCATCATCCGCCGGGCGATCGACGATGCCCTCATGAAGTCCTGGTATGGATTTTCGGCCGATATAAAGGGAACGGATGCCAACAGATTGCTCAGGCTGTCTGATGCCGATCCGACGATCCAGGGACAGGTCTTCGTCAGAACATCCAGGCTCGCGGGCATGAGTTCGGCGGAGAAGACCCGCCTCATCGACGAGGGGCTCTTCGATCCAGCCGAAATGTACGTGTTCAGGGTACAGGAAGGCAATGGCGCGCAGGCGGCGCTCCGAGCCGCGCGCCCCGAGCTTTTCGCGGTTGAAGGCGAGTGGGGCGTCATATCCGTCGAAAAGCTCAGGGCGCTGCCCGCCGCCGAGGCGGCGGGCCTGCGCGGCGCCGACAGCGCCCTCGTCGGGCGCTATGTGGCCATGCTGCTCGCGGTTCTGGTGACCATCCTGGTCTCCACCTTCGTCATGATCTATTTCAGCAACCTCCTCGGTCTCAAGATTATGAAGGACCTCAGGATGCAGCTCTTCGGGCACGTGCTCACCCGCTCCCTGTCCTACCTTTCCAAGCAGCCCGTGGGCCGCCTCGTCACCCGGATGACGAGCGACGTCGAAACGATCAACCAGTTCTTCACGGACGTGCTTTCGGCCTTCATCAAGGATTTCTCCATCATGGCGGGGGCCATCATCGTCCTCTTCTTCTTCGACTGGCGCCTGGCCCTCGTCGTCACCGCCAGCGTTCCCTTCGTCCTCATCATCTCGAATATCGCCAGAAAAAAGGCGAGGGACGCCTTCAGGAATCAGCGGCAGTGGACGAGCAAGGTCAACTCATTCATAGCCGAACACCTTTCGGGCATCGATGTCGTCAAGCTCTTCGTCAGGGAGGAACCCTCCAAGGCCGAATTCGCCGATCACGACAGCGCCCTCATGAAGGCCAATCTCGGCGAAATGTACGTTTTCGCTACCTTCAGGCCGGCCGTCGATTTTCTCGCCATCTTCACCACGGCCCTGGCTATCGTCGTCGGAGCGCTGTTCTATCTTTCCCATTCCATCTCCCTGGGCACCCTCATCGCCTTCGTCAACCTCATCTCCATGTTCTACTCACCGATAAAGGACTTGGCCGAAAAATACATACTCCTCCAGAGCGCCATGGCCGGGGGAGAACGAATCTTCAACCTTTTAGACGCTGACGACATGATCGTCGACGCCCCCACGATGGATATGCCCTCCAATATTCGCGGGCATATCCAATTCGACAAGGTATGGTTCGCCTACAAGGAAGAGGATTGGATTCTCAAGGATCTGTCCTTCACCCTCAATCCCGGGCAGATGGTCGCGATCGTCGGCTATACCGGCGCGGGCAAGACCACGGTGGCCAACCTCGTCACGCGATTCTGGGACATCCAGAAGGGCGAGATCAGGATCGACGGCTACCCGGTGCGCAATCTTCCCCTCCACGGTCTCAGGAGAGCGATACAGCCAGTGCCCCAGGACGTATTCCTTTTCTCGGGCAGCATAGCGGAGAACATCCGTCTCGGCGAAGACGTGACGGTGGAGCGGATGAAACGCGCGGCTGAAGCCGTCCATGCCAATGAATTCATCGAGGCGCTTCCCAACGGCTACGATACCCTCCTCGCCGAAAGCGGCAGCAACCTCTCCCAGGGGCAGCGGCAGTTGCTTTCCTTCGCCCGTGTCCTGGCCCATGATCCGTCCATCATCATACTCGACGAGGCGACGAGTTCCGTCGACACCGAGACGGAACAGCTCATCCAGAGGGGCATAGAAGGCCTCCTGTCGGGCAGGACGAGCGTCGTCATAGCGCATCGACTTTCCACCATCCGCCACGCGGACAAGATCATCGTTCTCGCTCAGGGCAGGATCGCCGAAACCGGGACCCACGACGAGCTTATAGAAAAGAAGGGGCTTTACTGGAACCTCTACCGCCTCCAGAACAGCGGACTCGTATGAGCGAGGGCTTTCCTTTCCAGAACGTCGAAGCGCCATTCGTCGCCTTCGAGACCGAAGAATATCTCTGCGTCTTCAAGCCGGCAGGGACGCACTCAGTTCCCTTAGCTGCTCATGACCGCGACCTCGTTTCCTGGCTCGGAACCGCGCGACCCGATCAAGCCGGAGGATTCGAAAAGTCTTCCGAAGGCGGCGCGGAGTCCCGCGAAGTTGAGCCCCGCGGCGCGATCCCGGACCGGGAAAAGATGAATTCCCTCCGGCACAGGATGAAAAGCGAACTGGGCCTGCTGTCCCGCCTCGACGCCGATACTTCCGGCCTCATACTTTTCGCCCGTTCCGAGGAGGTTTTCCTCCGGAGCCTTGAGGCGCAGAAGCGGGGGCTAATGCGCAAATTCTACCGCCTGGCGGCAGCCCGCGGGGAAAGCGGAGGCGAACTCCCCGGGTCCCGCCCCCTGCGCTGTCCTGTTCCGGGAATCGGGCCCTTGCTGGACAGCCGGGCAGACGCTTCAAGCGACCTTCGCGAATCTGGAAAAAGGCCTGAAACATTGAGCATCGAGTGTTATTTCCGCTCTTACGGCGAGAAGAGGGCTCGAGTCGCCTGCGTATCGCCGGAATTCAGGAAAGATGAAAAGAAGCCTCTTTCGCCCATATCCTACCGAACGACGATATCCTCTCGGGGGCGATCCCTGGTCGAGGAATTCCATGAAGTAGAGAAGGTTGTCGATGTGGAGGCGGAGATATCTTCGGGATTCAGGCATCAGATACGCGCGCACATGGCCTGGGCCGGCTATCCCGTCGCCGGGGACAGGCTCTACGGCGGCATCGCGGCGTCGCGGCTCTATCTTGAGTGTCACAGGGTCGAGATAGTCTTTCCCGGAAGCGACAGCCTTGTTTTCGATATCTACGCGTGGAACGAATCGGCGGGGGATGTTTCGTGAAGATAAGGACAGTATCGCCTGAAATCGATGATAGCCGCTATATGGAGTTCGATTTTGACTTCCCAGGCGCTCCCAGGGCCATTCTGAGCACCGTGGCGGCGGGAAACATGAAGTATGACCCCTCAGGGGTGAACCTTGCCCGAGGAAGGCTATTCGCAGGGCTGGGCCTGGATCCTTCGAGGATACTGTCCCTCCAGCTGAGGCACACGCGCGGCGTGATCTTTCAGCAGAAGGGCGAGGCGATGATGGATCTTCACCAAAAAGCCGATGCCCTGGGCGGAGCCGATGGCCTTGTCGTGGCCGAGCCCGATTCGATACCAGCCTTGACGGTGGCCGACTGCATGCCCATCTGGCTTTTCGATCAGAAAAATGAGGTTTTCGGCCTGCTTCATTCAGGATGGAGAGGAACAGGCATTCTCAAGAAAGCGGTGACAGGCATGGTTTCCCGGTTTGGATCAGCGCCGGAGGATATCTCGGCGATATTGGGGCCGAGCATCGGGGCATGCTGCTATGCCGTGCCCGAGGAAAGGGCGATGGGCTTCGCCGCCGAGTTCGGCGAAACCTCGATCCATGTCGCCAGCGCCGAGCAGGGAAAGGACGGCGTCTCTTTCAGCATCGACTTGCGCGCCGCGAATATTCATCTGGCGGAGAATCTCGGCCTGGGCGCATTGCTGGATGTCAAAATATGCACCTCCTGTTCGCCGACCCTGGGTTCGTTCAGAAGACAGGGTGCCCAGGACTTCACTAGGATGCTGGCGATATGCGGATATTTCTGATATCCCATTTTATTTTTCCACAGCTTCACAGAAAAACCGAAGAATGATAATATGTCCGGAAGGACGGCGTCGATTGCGTAACCTGAGCAGCCAGCCGCCCTGAAACGCTTCATGTTTCAGGATCGCAACTTCGCGTGATTGAGCTGAAAGCATATATTTCAAGGAGAACTGCAATGGCATACAAAGTTACCGATGCCTGCGTCAACTGCGGCGCCTGCGAAGGCGAATGCCCCGTCACCGCTATCAGCGAGAAGAACGATGCCCGCTGGATCGATCCCGACAAATGCATCGATTGCGGAACCTGCGCCTCCAGCTGCCCGACCGAAGCCATCGTCGCCGGCTGAGCTAAGGATAGCCATCGGCCGAAAGCCCATGGCCTCAAGAAAAAAGCTGCCCTCGCGGGCAGCTTTTTTCTTGTTCGCGGCATCGACGCCGGGTGCGCGCCGTTACGGCGTCACAGTCGATGCTTGGCGCAGAACACGTCCAGCACGTCGGCGAGATCGGGCTTTCCGATTTCCTGGAGGTCGTAGCCTACTTTCACGATCGGCTTGTTGATCTTGATTATCCGCGAAAGATCGATCGGCGTCGCGATGAGGACGGCGTCGCAGTCGGTCGCGTTTATGGTCTTCTCCAGATCCGATATCTGTTCAGCTCCATAGCCCATGGCGGGCAGCAGCGTTCCTATGTTGGGATATATCCTGAAGGTTTCGGCCAGTTTGCCAACGACGTAGGGGCGAGGGTCCACGATCTGGGCCGCCTGGAATTTGCGCGCCGCCACGACGCCCGCGCCTATTTTCATCATCCCATGGGTGAGGGTAGGGCCGTCCTCGACGCAGAGAACCCGCTTGCCCTTGATCAGCTCGGGTCTGTCGACGCTTATCGGGCTCGCCGCGTCGATGACGATGGCTTCAGGATTCACTCTCGTGATGTTTTCGCGTACGGTCTGCACGGCCTCGGGGCTTGCCGTATCGATCTTGTTGATGATGACGACATCGGCCATGCGAAGGCTCGCTTCGCCCGGATAGAAAGAGACTTCGTTGCCTGCTCTCAAAGGGTCGGCTACCGTGACCATGAGATCGGGAACATAGAAGGAAAAGTCGTTGTTCCCTCCATCCCAGAGAATGACGTCCGCTTCTTTTTCAGCCTGCCGGAGTATCGCCTCGTAATCCACTCCGGAATAGATAACATTGCCCCTCACGACATGGGGTTCGTATTCTTCCATCTCCTCTATGGTGCATTTATGGTAGGCCAGGTCTTCCACGGTGGCGAATCGCTGCACTTTCTGGCGCACCAGGTCTCCATAGGGCATAGGATGGCGGATCGCCACGACCTTGAGGCCGCGCGCCATCAGCATCTGGACAATCTTGCGCGAGGTCTGGCTTTTTCCTGATCCCGTGCGCACGGCGCAGACGGCTATCAGGGGTTTTATCGACTTGATCTGCGTATCCTTGGGGCCGAGAAGGGTGAAGGAGGCTCCGGCGGCGTTGACGAGAGCCGAAAGGCTCATGACATGGGCATAGGGGACATCCGAGTAGGAAAATACGCATTCGTCTATGGAAAGCTCCGCAATGAGCCGGGGCAGGTCTGATTCGGAATAGATCGGGATGCCTTTGGGATAGAGCGATCCGGCGAGCTCCGCGGGATATTTCCTTCCATCGATATCGGGAATCTGCGCGGCGGTGAAGGCTGCTACCTCGACGGACGCGTCATTCCTGAATCGTGTGTTGAAGTTATGAAAATCCCTTCCAGCCGCTCCAATAATGATCACTTTTCTTCGCTTCATGCCGAAGGCCTCCCTTGGGAAAGGGCCTTTGCCCCCTCCGGAAGCTATGATCCGATGTCCCCATTTGCCTGTCAAGATTGCGATAGTAAATATGATTTGTTCAAAAAACGTTGATTTTGCATATACATTCAAGCCGAATTTCCGCTTCGCGACGTTCATGCAGAAAAGGCCGGAAAAAGGGCGATAGTTATGCAAAAAGGGCCTCGCGATTAATGTGAAGATTTTTTTTTATTCCTGGTGCATACTTCGCTTATGAAAAGTCTGGCGATAGATAGCGAAATCGGCAATCTGCGGCGCGTGATTCTCCATACGCCGGGGCCCGAGATCGAGGCGATGACTCCGGGAGAGGCCGAAAAGGATCTCTACAACGATATCATTCCCTTGAGTTCAGTCCTGGATGAGTATCTTCAGCTCAAGAAGTTCTTGGCCTGCGTCGCCGAAGTCCACGAACTCCTGGATCTGCTGACCGACTGCCTTGTCGACGTGGGCAATAAGTTCGAATTCCTCACCGATCTGTCGCGCTGCTTTCCCATTCGGAGCTCGATGGAGGAGTTCATGGGCATGCCAGCCAGGCAGCTGGCGGAGGCTATCGTCCATGGCGTGCAGGCCCCGGCAAATTCCCTGGCCCATCGCCTGGACGAGGAAAGCTTCATCTCCAGGCCGCTCCCGAACACCTATTTCATGAGGGACAGCGCCGCCGTGATAGGGGATTGCGCCGTATCCGCCGCCACCGCCTTCGACGTGCGCATGGTGGAAGCGGTGATCACGCGCTTCATCTTCACCCATCATCCGGACTTCGCGGCCAGAACCCTCCTCTTCGACGGACCTTCGGAGAGAAACCGCTACATGACCATCGAGGGCGGCGACATCATCGTGCTTTCACCCACCGTTTTCGCCATAGGCGTATCGGAACGCACGACGCCTTACGCCGTGGAACGCATCGCCAAGAACGCGGCGAGGATTTCGGAGTCGGATATCACGGTATTCGCCGTCGACCTGCCCAAGACGAGGGCGACGATCCATCTCGACATGGTATTCACGATGATCGACAGCGACGCGGCCCTCGTCTACGAGCCCGCCATCCTCGGGACGAAGAGAAATGCTATCTATCGAATCGACGCGGGGAAGGGCGGAAAGATGAAATATAGGGAAGTGGATTCCCTGCTGTCGGGCTTGAAGGAACAGGGCATGGATCTCGCTCCCATACTTTGCGGCAAGGGGCATCGCATTTATCAGCAGCGCGAACAGTGGCTGTCGGGCGCCAACTCCTTCGCTTTCGCCCCTGGGAAGATAATCATGTATTCCTGCAACAAGTTCACGGTGGAAGCCTTGTCGGAAGCGGGATTCTCCATCGTCAAATCGGAAAGCTTCATAAGCGGCAAGGAATCCGTCGCGGACTACAAACGTCTGGCGGTGACCTTCGACGGCATTGAACTGGCGCGAGGGGGCGGCGGCGCGCGCTGCATGACCCTTCCCGTGGAGAGGGACAAGGTCTAGCATATCGCGATTTTCTTTTGGATATAATATTTTAAATACCAAAAAAGCCTTTCCAGTTAAACCGGAAGGGCTTTTTATTATAAATCATACATACTGAAGTGACGAGATCAGCTGCAGCCTGTCGTGGAGCCGCAGGTTTCGCACTTGAGGCAGGTGCCGTTGCGCACGAGCGTGAGGTTACCGCAGGCTGGGCAGGGGTCGCCCTCATAGCCTTTCTGCCTCGCCGTACGCATGGACTTGATCGAAGGACTGAGCGGGACGGCCTGCGCCGGAGACAGTTCATTGCGCGAAGGCGTGAACGAAGGGCTCGCCGCGGGCGACGATACGATGGTCTGCACGGGCTTGGAGGGGTGATTGGAGCGGCCGTTCTCGAAGGCTGACTTGTGCTCGCTGTCGCTGGATTTGGACTGCATCGCCGTCGAAACGAGGTCTTCGGGCTTTATCTGACCCAGCTCGTGCCGGTTCTGATAGGAAATGGCCAGATCCCTGAAAATATAATCCAGGACGCTGGTGGCCATCTTGATATAGTCGTGACCCTGCACGACGCCGTTGGGTTCGAACTTGGTGAAGGTGAAGGCGTCTATGTATTCTTCGAGGGGGACGCCGTATTGGAGGCCCAGCGATACGGCGATCGCGAAGGAGTTCAGGATGCTCCGGAAGGCGGCACCTTCCTTGTGCATGTCGAGGAAAATCTCGCCCACGCTTCCATCCTCGTACTCTCCCGTGCGGAGGAATACGGAATGTCCAGCGATCTTGGCCTTCTGCGTATAGCCTTTTCTGCGGTTGGGCAGGGATTTTCGCAAGCCTCGCGGCGATTGGGGCATGCCCGGCAGCTCAGGCTCCATCATGGATTTTTCGGGAGCAGGCTGAGCGGGCGCGGCGGCATCTTCATTATCTTCCAGGGATCCTGTCTGCAGGGCGACGATGGAGTCCGCTATCATGTCGACGCCGGGCGAAAGCGCGGAGAGCGGCTGCGAGAGCTTGGAGCCGTCCCGATAGAGGGCGATGGACTTCAGCATGGCTTTCCAAGCGAGCATGTAGGCGGCTTTGACCTCTTCGCTGGAAACAGTGTTGGGCATATTAATCGTCTTGGAGATGGCTCCAGTGACGAAGGGCTGCACGGCTGACATCATGGCGATGTGCGCCTTCCAGTCTATGCTGCGCGTGCCTTTCTTTCCCGAAGGCGTGGCGGTGTCGAATACGGAAAGATCTACTTCCTTGAGGCCGGGAGCTCCTTCCAGGCCCATGGTTCCGCAGGAGAAAAGCTCGGCCCGCTCGATTTCCTCGGGACTGTAGCCTAGCCAGACGAGAAGGCTGAAGGAGGGATCGCCGTATTCACTCTCCGAAACGCCGAGGGAAGCCATGGCCTCCGGGCCGAGGAGGTGGGGCGAGAAACAGCTTTCAAGGGAGAAAGCGCTCTTCAGGGCTGATTCGATCTTGGCGATGCTTTCGTCCCCAAAGCCTTTTTCCTTGAGCGCCTGGATGGAAATGTCGGGCGAACCCTCGAGGGTTTCGGAACCGAGCGCGTATTGGAGGATACTTTCGATCGAGGCTTTGTTGTATCCCAGGGCGTGGAGAGCGGGGGGAACGCTTGAGTTGATGATCTTGAAGTACCCGCCGCCGGCGAGTTTCTTGAACTTCACGAGGGCGAAGTCGGGTTCGACGCCGGTCGTGTCGCAGTCCATGAGGAGACCGATAGTCCCGGTGGGCGCTATGGCCGTGACCTGGGCGTTTCTGTATCCGTGTTTCTGTCCGAGGGCGAGGGCATCGTCCCAGGATTCGCGGGCCGCCGCCACGAGATTGCCGGGGCAGGCCCATTCCTTGAGCCCCAAGGGAGTTATGGTGAGGCTCTCATATTCATCGGCTTTGGCGTCATAGGCGGCCCGTCTGTGGTTGCGGACCACCCTGAGCATGACGTCCTTGTTGTTGCCGTAGCGGGCGAAGCTGCCCCATTCGGCCGCCATGCGAGCGGACTGGGCGTAAGCCTCGCCGGTGAGTATGGCGGAGAGGGCCGCCGCCACCGCGCGGCCTTCGTCCGAGTCGTAGGCAAGACCCATGACCATGAGAAGGCTGCCGAGATTGGCGTAGCCCAGGCCGAGAGTCCGGTAGTCGATGCTTCGGCGCGCGATTTCCTTGGAGGGGAACTGGGCCATGACGACGGAAATTTCCAGTACGGTGGTCCAGAGCCTGATGGCGTGCCTGTAGGAATCGTCGTCGAAAGCCTCGGTCTTGGTGTCGTAGAACCTGAGGAGGTTGAGCGAGGCGAGGTTGCATGCCGTATCGTCGAGGAACATGTATTCGGAGCAGGGATTGGAGGCCTTTATCTCCCCGTCGTTCAGGCAGGTATGCCATTCGTTCACCGTGCTGTGGAACTGAAGCCCCGGATCGGCGCACTGCCATGCGGCTCTCGCTATGTCGTTCCAAAGTTTTCTGGCCTTTATCGTCTTCATGACCTTGTCGGTCGTGCGGGCCTTGAGATTCCAGTCCGCGTCATCCATGACGGCTTTCATGAAAGCGTTGTCCACGCGCACGGAATTGTTGGACGATTGGCCGGATACCGTATTGTAAGCCTCGGATTCCCAGGCGGTGTCGTACTGGGCCAGAGGGATCAACTCTCCCGTCTGGTGGTACATGGAAAGGACCTGGTGAATCCATGCCGAGGGTATGCCCGCCGCCAGGGCTTCCTTGACGGATTTTCGCAGGGCGGAGTTTTCGGCGAACGAGAAAGAGGCTTCGCGAGGAAGTCCCGAGTTTTCGACCGACGCGATCATGGAGTCGGCGTAACGGCGCAGGACGGCGCTTCCCGCGGCGAGGCAAGCGACTTTATATTCCTCTTCGGCCTTCCACGCCACATAGGGCTCTATATCGGGGTGATCGGCGTCGAGGATCACCATCTTGGCCGCCCTTCTCGTCGTTCCTCCCGACTTGACCGCGGCCGCTGAGCGGTCCGCTATCTTGAGGAAGGAAAGGAGTCCCGAGGAGACGCCTCCGCCGGAAAGGTTTTCCTGAGCGGCCCTTATCTTGGAGAAGTTGGAACCCGTTCCGGAGCCGTACTTGAAGAGCCTCGCTTCCCTCGTGATGAGGTCCATTATGCCGCCTTCGTTGACGAGGTCATCCTTGATGTCCAGGATGAAACAGGCGTGGGGCTGGGGGCGGGCATAGGCGGATTCCGATTTGACCACCTCGTTGGTTTCGGGATTTACGTAGAAATGGCCCTGGGGCGGTCCCTCGATTCCATAAACGGCGTTGAGCCCCGTGTTGAACCACTGCGGGCTGTTCGGGGCGGCCAGCTGGTGCGCCAGCATGTAGACGAGTTCGTCGTAGAAAGCCTTTTCATCCTCGTCCGAATCGAAATACCCGGCTTCCTTTCCCCAAAGGCACCAGGTATAGGCAAGCCGGTGGAAAACCTGGCGCGCGTCGTGTTCGGAGCCGGGAACCGGGCTGTCCGAGGAGTTTGCCGTCTGGGCTTCGGGCACGAACCGCGTCCATTTACGCGCTGTCTCGGCCGAAACGCCCGCCTTCCTGAAATATTTCTGAGCCAGGATATCGGTCGCGATCTGGCTCCAGGAAGAGGGAACGACGACGGAGTCCATATGGAACACGATCTTGCCGTTCGGGTTTCGTATCTCGCTGGTCCTGCTTTCCCATTCGATTCCCTCGTATGGACCGTTGTCTTTTTTTGTAAATTTCCTCTCGAATTTCATCCTATTCCTCCGCATATCAGCACATAACAGCTATCGTACGTGAAAATTCCGACTTTTTTATTTTTGTACAATCTGTAACGGCATGCCAAAACACCACTACAACATATAGTGGTGTTCTCTATACGCTGTCCAACTTATAATCAATATTCCGCGTGAATGCAATAGGCTTTACGTAAAATAGTAAGTCCGCGGCGAAAATATTCCGATAGGAGAACATATGATAAACGGAAAACGCCTTTCGCTGTTTATATTCGCGATTTTCCTGTCATCATGCGCCTATGCCCTGGATGCCACGACGCTCCTGGATTTCGGGAAGAAGTCAAAGGCGGCTATTTCCTTCGATCCGCTGACCTCCAGCGGCTTTATCGAGCAGAACGGCAGCTTTGTGTCCTTCGTCGTCGATCAGCCTTTTATCGTCCTGGACTGGAAGAATCTCAAGCGGGTGGAAGCTCCTTATCTTTCGGGGGAAAAGCTGATGCTTCCCGCCGGATTCACCAGGGGAGTCACGGACTATTTTTCGATGAAGAACGCCCCAAAGAAGGAAAAATATTCCGTGGCCACCATTCTCGTCGACCCGGGACACGGGGGCAAGGATACGGGGGCGATCGGCGAGGTGGGGGAGCTCAGGCTGCTGGAGAAGGATCTGACCCTGGAGGTCTCGAAACGTGTGGTGGAACTCCTCAGAAACAGCTATCCGGACAGGAAAATCATCATAACGAGGGAAGGGGACAGCTATCCCACCCTGGACGACAGGGTAGCCATGGCGAATTCAGCCGAGCTAAAGAAGGATGAAGCCGTAATCTATATCTCGATACACGCCAACGCTTCTTTCAACAGGAACGCGAAGGGCTTCGAGGTCTGGTACCTCAATCCCGAGTACAGGAGGACGGTCGTCGACGCGAACACGGTGAAGGAGAAGGGAACGGAAATCGCGCCCATTCTCAACGCGATGCTCGAAGAGGAGTTTACGACCGAAAGCATCATCCTCGCGCGAAAGGTTTACGACAGGCTGGGTATGGCGATAGGCAAGCAGAGCCCCGGTAGAGGCATAAGAGCCGAGGAGTGGTTTGTCGTCCGCAACGCAAAAATGCCGTCCATTCTCATCGAGATGGGATTCATAACCCATCCCGACGAAGGGGCCCTTCTCGCCGGTTCCGGGTACTTGAGGAAGATCGGAGATGCGATCTACAATGGCATCGTCGATTTCATAGATCATTTCGAAGGGTAAATTCATTGAGTGAAAACGCTTCAAGACCGGGCCGGCCCCGCGGCTGGATTTTCGTCATTCCCGCCATCGTAATACTCGCCCTCATCCTCAACGGACTCAATCCCGCCGCGCGACGCGCGCGCCTTTATTTCCTCGACGCGCACAGAACCAAGCTCGCGGCAGAAACGAGAAACCTCTCCCTGGTGGGATCCCTGGAAGAACGTTCCAGGCAGGTGCTCGAAGAACTGCTGCTGGGACCGATCGGCTATTCGCTTCAGCCTCTTTTCAGGCAGGACGCCCGCTTGGGCAGCGTCATGCATCGCGGCAACCGACTCATCGTGGAACTGGCGATACCCGATCCGACGAGTCTCGACGTTTCCTTCAGGCTCATACAATCGGCTTTTGAAAAAACCATTTCGGAATCGGTGCCGGGAGCCGGCGTCCTCGAACTCTATGTAAACGGAAACCTCGCTATCCGCTGATCGGAAATCGCTTACTTGAAATTTCCGTTTCTCTATTCGCGGATTCGGTGATATATTCCAAATATGCCTATGGAACAGTCAGTGCTCGTCATTCCCGACAAGGCTAAACTCTCAACGCAGTACGCCGATTCCAAACCTCGCTACGAGGAAGCCCTCTCGAGCTTTCTTTCGATGGTCGAGTCGGTGCTCTCCAATAACGGCCTGAAACCGACGCTGAAAGGGCGGGTAAAGGAATTCGATTCCTATTACGCCAAGAAGCTGAGGCTGCTCAAGAAAGCCTGGACGGAAAAGGCAGGCACCCTGCCCGTGAACGACGTCATCGCCATCCGCGTCATCTGTCCTTTTCTCGGCGACCTGGCCAAGGCGGAAAAGATACTTTCGGAGCGTTTTTCCGTCGAGGAAATAGAGCGAAAGGGAGCGGAGCGATCCTTCCGCGAGTTCGGCTACGAATCCATCCATCTCCTCGTGCGGATTCCGGAGGAGATCATGTCGTTCTGCCCCCATATCGAGCGTCATGTCATCGAAATCCAGCTGCGTACCATACTTCAGGAAGCTTGGGCGGAGGTGGAGCACGAGCTGGTCTACAAGGCCGAGTTCACCCCTTTCGACGAACCCATGAGGAGAAAACTGGCGGCGCTCAACGCCAATCTCACCCTCTCGGACATAATTTTCCAGGAAATTCTAGAGTTCGAGAAACGGCTCAACGCCGAGCTGGGACATAGAAGAGAGGTATTCTACCGAAAAATCGAGGAAGTGGCCGATACGCCCGAATCCGAAGCGGAGGGCGGGCCGGACGGCGAGGCTGATTCCGGAACGCTGCCCGGGGTGCTCGGGGATGCGCTGCCCAGAGATCAACTCCCCAACGGACCCGACAGCGGATTAACCGGCAAGCACGATATGGATGGCTATGGGAACTTCGGGATGGACGGCCTGCTTCTCGCGGCCCTCGAGGCGCACAACAAGGCCGACTTCGACAGGGCGGTGCGCATCTACAGCACCATCGTCGCCGAGAAGCCGGACAGGGAGATAGCCTCCGTTGTCTACAAACACCGAGGCATGGCCTATTTCGCCCAGTCCAGGTATCACGAAGCCCTCCAAGATTTCAGCTCCTGCCTTACCTTGGATCCCGAATGCTACAAGGCGCTCTACTACCGCGGCGTCGTGAAAAGCGTCCTCGAGGATTTTCTCGGCGCCGCGGAAGATTTCTCGGCGGCGCTGCAGATCCATCCTTATCACTTCTTCTCGCGGTATAGAAGGGCCCTCTGCTATTTCAAGATGGGCGACACGGCCACAGCCCACGCCGACTGCGAAGTAGCGCTCAGAATAGAGCCGGAAAACGCGCTGGCGCTCCATCTCTTCGCGAAAATAAAGGAAAAACTGGCGCTCGAGGATTTCTAGGAACTGCGAGGATATTGACAAGGGGAGGCGTTTCTTGGTAGCTTGCACCCCGGACGCGGAGACGCGAGTTTTCGCGGTATTGGTCCCCATCGTCTAGCGGTCAGGACAGCGGGTTTTCATCCCGCCAACAGGGGTTCGATTCCCCTTGGGGATAGTGGCGATCGGCAATGCAGTTGCGGAGCAACGGCAAGCCGGTCGTTTTTTTTGCCTTGCCTTTTGATGCTTATGTGCGTTGCCGCACAGATCATCGTAAAACCCCGGAGTATCCTTATTTTAAAGACTCGCAAAAGGAGCATGGTATGCATGAAAATAAGGAACGACACGAGATGGAAGCGACGAAGAAAAGAAAATCATTTTCTTTCAGCCAGATATCCAGCTTGAAAAGACCCTACGAATATCTTTTGACGACCAAACTGGTTCATGTCTACAAGCCGATTCTGGGTATCGGCATTATCGTCTAGGAAACCTGCATATGGAAAACCAATATGCCTTGATTACGAACATCGGCATCGCGGCGTTCGCCTCTGCCATGAGCCTGTGGTTCTGGATCTTCTCCAAGGCCATTAATAAAGGAACGACGCCAAGAGCCATGGATCAGGACGGTTCCAGGTCTCCGGACAGAGGATAGTCATACGGCAATTACGTCAGGGAGCAGCCGGGCAAATTCTTTCTTGACGACTTCGTAACATTCGCAAACGCGCCTTTCAAGACTGGGACGATCCAATACGGTAAGACAACCGCGACTGTAGGAAATGAGCCCGGCATCCTGCAGTTTTCCGGCGGCTTCTGTCACGCCTTTCCTGCGCACCCCCAGCATGTCGGCGATAAGTTCCTGTGTCATGTTGAGCACGTTTCCGGATAAGCGGTCCATGCTGAGGAGGAGCCATCGGCAGAGTTGCTGGTCGATGGAGTGGTGCCTGTTGCATACCGCCGTTTGAGCCATCTGGCTCAAGAGCGCCATGATATATCTCATAAGAAGATGCTGCAGCGCGGGATTATGATTGAACTCGAAATTGAGCAGATCTCCGCGCATTCGATAAGCGTGTCCTTCGCTCTGCACCAAGGCCCTGCTCGGCATGGACGCTCCGCCCATGAAAAGAGCGATACCCACGATGCCTTCATTGCCAACGACGGCTATTTCGGCTGAAGAACCATTCGACAGCACGTGTAGCAGGGAAACGATGGATGTCGTGGGGAAATAGACATCGACATCGGAATTGCCCGATTCGCTCAATGTCTTGCCGAGCGGAAGAGAAACTCGCTCCAGATGGGGAAGTAGCCGGGCGTATTCATATTCGGGCAGAGCCGCGAGCAGGTGGTTTTGCCGTGGATTTGGAGGATATGGCGGGCTCGAGAAAATGGTCATGAACACCTCCTTTCAGTCTCTGTTATTTCATTATTGCTAATAGCGTTTCACCAACTATATGAATTGTCAATAGTCGCGGCAGACTCTGAGGTATGTGCGCCACCGAACAGATAAAGCCGCTACTTCTTCTTATATTTATATCGAGACGAAAGAATCATGAGGCTTTGACGCCAGCGCGTGCATCATCGCGACCGCGCGCAACGATTTTGCGCGAAACATGCTGCTCCGGAAAGCCTCCAAGGAAAGAAAAATGGTTCGCATAATTGTCAGCGTTGTCCTGCTAGTTCTTCTGGCGGCCCTTGTTTCGTTGAATCTCGGATTCACAACCTCGGTCGATCTTCTGGGGATTCGTCGGATGGAAAACGTCTCCATCGTCGCGGTAAGCGCCCTGAGCTTCGCCTTTGGCATCGTCTATTCCCTCTTCATCTACTTTGGAAGCTATCGTCACAGCAAGGCTAAACGGCTGCTAGCCGACAAGGTTCGGAGCATAAGAGAAAGAGGGAAACAGCTCGACATCCGTGAGGCTGAGAAAGAAAAAGTAGATGGGGCGGCGATGGCCGGCGTAAAGCCGCAGACTGCCATGCCTCTGGATTGAAATGATCGGCGTTTTTGGATCGGTTCATACGTTTTAAAATCAAGGGATAGGAGTCATCGACATGAATGGAAAACTGGAAGTAGTGAAGGGCCGCATTAAGGAAGCCGCGGGCGTGCTTGTCGACAATAAGGAACTTCGCAACGAAGGAAAAGCGGAGCAGGTAGCGGGGAAGGCGAAAGAGGTGGTTGAGGAGACCGTCCAGAAGATCAAGGAAACCGCCCAGAAGACGATCGATCAGCTTAAAGACAAAGCCAAGCAATAACCGCTCAATTGAGAAAGACCCGCATGCCGCGCTTGGAGCCGGCATGCGGGTCTTTTGCGCGCTGCGCACCCATAAATCCGTTTTTACGCGTCGAAAATTCCTTCACGAGACGCCGAAATCCTCCAGCACATCCCGGTATTTGTAGACGAATCGTTCGGCTTTCCTGACGCTTTCCTCGATGAGGGGACTTAGTCCTAATTCCCTGTAGACCGCCGTCAAATCCTTGAAAGAGGGCTTCAGGAGCGGATGTTTGGGCGAGAAGAGCACGCAGCAGTCCTCGTAGGGCAGGATGGAAATATCGAAGGTGCCGATCTTCTTGGCCATGTTGACGGTGTCTTCCTTGTCGGTCCCGATGAGGGGGCGAAAGACGGGATGGTTGGCGGGCGCCTCGGTTATGGCCATGTTTTCCACCGTTTGGCTCGCTACCTGGCCCAGGCTTTCCCCCGTGATGAGGGCGTCCGCGCCTATCTTGAAGGCGATGCTGTCGGCGGCCTCCATCATGGCTGATCTCAGCATTATCGTCGTCGCGTCTTCATTGGCGAGTTTTTTTATCTGGATCTGCACGTCGGTGAAGGGGACTACCCATAGACGGATCGAACCGCACCAGGCCGCTATCCGCAGGGCGAGGTGTTCCACCTTTCGCTGCGCCTCGACCGAGGTGTAAGGATAGGCGTGAAAGTAGACGCATTCGAGGGGAGCGCCGCGCTTGGCCATCATGTAGCCTGCAACGGGCGAATCGATTCCTCCGGAGAGGAGGAGAAGTCCCTTGCCGCTCGTGCCCGAGGGCAGGCCGCGCGGTCCCGGCTCGGTGTGGCCGTAGACGTAGGCCCTTTCCCTGATTTCTATGTTGACCACGAAATCAGGTTCGTGGACGTCGACGGAGAGGGCGGGGAATGTATCGAGAATCGCTTCGCCGGCCTTGGCTGACATCGCGTAGGATCCCAGCGGGAAGCTTTTGTCGGATCGGCGGGTTTCGACCTTGAAAACTTTCTTGCCGGCCGCCAAAGCCTTGGCGGCAACGAGTCCAGAAGCCTCCAGGATCGATTCCACGGTCTTGGGGCACACGTAGGCCTTCGAGTAGCCGTTGAGGCCGGGGCAGCGGCTCAGGACGAATTCCGCGCGCTCGGCGTAGCGTTCGTCGACGGACAGGAAAAAGCGGCCCGGAAATTCTTCGATTTTGCAGCCTACGTCGCCCATGCGCTTGTGCAGCTGCTGGATGAGACGTCGCGTGAATTCTTTCTGATTTTCTTTTTTTAGGAGTATTTCGCCCGGTTTTATGAGGAATAGCGTTTCCATGATGCTGTGTTGTATCAGGTTTTAAGTCTGCGATACAAGTCTGCGGCGGTCGAGAGGAAGGCTTCGACGTCGGCGTCGGCGGTATCGGGTCCGAAGGAGAGGCGGATGGAGGAAAAGGAGAGTTCCTCGGGCAGCCCCATGGCGTCGAGGACTCTTCTGCCCTTGGTCTTGTGGGCCTGGGAGCAGGCCGAGCCGGTGGACACGGCGATGTCGACGTCGGAGAGGGCGCGGGCGAGCACTTCGCCGCCCAGGCCGGGGAATGCGGCGGAAACAATCCATGGGCTCCAGCGCGGGTCATCGGCCACGCGGCTTGGCGGCACCGCGCAGGCGCCGGGAATGGCGCCGATGCCGTCCAGGAGGAGTCGCTCCAGGGCACGGGCGCGGAGAAGCCTTTCGTCCAGCGAGGCGGCGGCCTTGGCGGCGCAGAGCGCGAAAGCGTGTATCCCGAACAGGTTCTCGGTGCCCGAGCGGATGCCGGATTCCTGGCCGCCGCCGACGGCGAGGGGGTCGATGGCTTTGGAATGCCACAGGGCGCCGACGCCCTTGGGCCCCTGTATCTTATGGGCGGAAAAGGCCGCGCTCGTCACGAGCCCGCCAGAAAGCCTTAGGGGTACCTTGCCTAGAGCCTGGACGCAGTCGACGTGGAAAAGCGGAGTCCTTACGCCGAGGCTCGAGGCTGCCGATGCGGCGGAGCGGCCGATGGCGTCGATATCCTGTATGGCGCCGGTCTCGTTGTTGACGGCCATGACGGCCACGAGCCTCGTCGTCGAACGTAGGGCTTCGCCGATTTTGGACGGCCGCACGATGCCGTCCGCGTCGGGTTTCACGAAGGTGACGGCGAAGCCAAGGCGCGAGAGAGTCTCAGCCTGAGCGTCTATCGCGGCGTGTTCGATGGCTGAAATGACGAGATGCGGTTTTTCGGTCGCCGAGGTCCTTATCGCCCTCGTTCCCGATTCATTTTTTTTCGCGAGCTTGAGGAGAGAGAGGAGGGGAATCTGGTCGGCTTCGGTGCCCGACGCGGTGAAAGCGAGATCCCCACCCAGGGATTTTACGCCTGAGGCCAAGGCCAGCGAATCCAGAAACGACGCGCGCGAACCTTCCAGGGTATCCCTTGCCGCCTTTCCGGCCCTGTGCTGGCTGGAGGGATTGGCGAAATGGTCGAATGAGGCATGAAGAGCCTGAAGCGCGATGGCGGAATCCGGCGGCGTCGTGGCCGCCCAGTCAAGGTAATTCATTATATGGGTCCCGGTTGCCGAATCATTCTTCGTAACGGCGATCGACGATGGATACGGGCTCCTTGCCCGACGCGAGCAGCTCCTTGGAAAGGTAGAGTGCGCAGTAGCAGTTGCCGAACTCAGGCACGTCGAGTTTGGACCAGACGCAAGGGCAGATCGCCTTGCTGTCGGCTTCCCTGGAACCTTCCGAATCCCTGCATGGGCATAGATAATAGCCGTAGCGGTTGAAATTGGTGGTCAGTCCTTCGATGAGACTTTCGTAGAACGATTCGTCGGGATTTAGTTCCCATCCCTGTTTTTGGGCGACCATTCTCGAGAAAAGCCTCGTCTGCTCCTGCGTTTTCTGGTTCATCATTCCTCCGTCAACCCAAGTGTCCTGATCCAGTCGGGCTTGATGAAGCCGACGAGATGGGCCGTATCGTCGATGACGGCGAAGGGGAAGGCCACGTTTTCCTTGAATCGTTCCCTGAGAATGGCTTTGATTTCGTTCTTCTTTTCGATGGGCAGTTGGTCGACATAGATATACTTATAGGCGATGTCTTTCTCTTCAAGGTAGGCCAGGGCTCTTTTGCAGAAGCCGCAGGTGGAGAGCGCGTAGACGACGATATCGTGATTGCGCTGCGTTCCTTCTATCTGAATGTACGCAAGTTCGTTGAGGTTCATGATATCTCCTTTCTCCTTGTAGTATATAAGTCTTCCACTTCGCTCGCATAGCGTTCCGCGTCGAATTTTTTGCGTAATCCAGAAGCCATCATGGAGCGTACGCTGCCGAAAAGAGGTCGCTGCGGCCATGGCCGGTCGTGTCTTCCGAAGCACCATGCAATTCCGGCGTACCCGTTGGGATCCCTTCCGTCGAGAGAGTATCGGTCGTTGAGGCGTATCGCGGTATCGAAGGCTTCGGCCGGATCGGCGAACCAGGAAAGCAGCTGCTTGCCCCAGTACATCCTCAAGTAGTTGTGCATTTTCCCTGTAAGCAGCATTTCCTTCTGGGCCGCGTTCCAGTACCGGTCGGCGGTGAGGCCGGCTTCCAGTTCTGCCTTGCTGTAGAGTGTTCTTCTGTCGTCTCGCTCGGATAGGCTTTTCCTGGCCCATTCGGGCGCGGCCGTTTCGTAGCGGTTGTAGCCGGGGTTGAAGAGAACAAAGTTGAGCGCGAGCTCGCGCCTCACGACGAGCTGCTCGACATAGACTTGCGCGGCGCTCCCCGAATGCCCGAGAGCGGCTCCCGCCAACGTTACGGGGGACACCTGGCCAAAATGCAGATAGGGGCTCATATCGCTCTGGCCCGTTCTGCAGGGGTCGTTCCGCTCCTCGGCATAGCGTTCGAGAGCTCCTGAAGAGAGAAACTCGCCGAAACGGGCCATGCCGGCTAGCCGGCCCGGAGCGAACCGAAGCTTCTGCAGGGCGAGAAGGGGATCTCCCGCCGCTTCCCGATGGCTCGCGAACAGTTCGTCGCGTGACGGAAAATCCGAGGCTCTGGCCGATACGCGGCATTCGGGTACGGGAAAGCCTTCTCCCAATTCGGCGGATTTCAGGAAGAAGGGCAGCTTGGCCGAAATTTTCCTCCGCAGAGTGGCGGCTGACCACTCCAGGTGGTCGCTCGCCGCGAAAGGCGGAATGACGGACTCCGTTTCGACAGTGATCATGGGCGGCATCCCTGGCGTCGCCGCTATTTCCTTTCTCCAGGCGCGCTCCAAGGCCAGTTTGCCCTCGTCCGCCACGAGAAGGGCGGCCCCGCGGGCGTATTCGGCTACTTTGGAGGTCATGACGCCTGAGTCTATGCAGAAAAGAGCGCCTCTCCGCCTCAAGTCGAGCGCGCACTCGCGCAGTCCTTCCAGCATGAAGCGGTAATGGACCGGCGTAGCTTCCGGGTAATCGACCAGAACGAAAAGGACGAGGAGGGGAAGGCCCAGCGTATTGGCGAGGTGGAATCCGAGGTCCAGGGCTGGATTTTCCCTCGATCGCTGAGCTTTCTGCATCCAGACAAGGACATAGTCAGCTGGTTTCTTGGGATATGCCTCGGGCTGGAAGCTCATGCGCGCCTGTTCTATCGAGGCCGCGCCGGCGCGCGCTTCCCCTGGCAGGACCGCTCCCGTCAGGCTGGCCAGGTTCCTTTCAGCGCTGCTGTTCATAACGATGGAGGCTCCTCGCGAGGAGGAATCCGGCCGCGTACAGAATGCTCGCCAGGATGAAGGGCAGCTGAGGCGCCGTGGAGTAGAGGAGGCCGGCCAGCCAGCCCACGGGAATGCTGAAGAACATCATCAGCGCCTGGATGAGGCTGAATCGGTCGCTTTTCTGGTCCGCGGCGGTGCTGTTCATGAACACCGTGTCTCGGAAGGTCTGGAGAAGGGCATAGGAAGCCTGGAGGGAAGGAAATATTAAAATCGCCGAAAGAGGCGATCCCTTGGGCATCAATATGAAGAGAACCTGGGCGGCGAGGCAGGCGAGGAAGGCGTTGGCCAGGTGTTCCCGATTCTTCAGGGCCTTCTGGCGCGGTAGGATGAAGAAGAAGATCACGAGGCTGACGACGGCGCTCAGGGCGGGGACGGCCGATACCACGAAGGAGGAGAGTCCCTTCACGTCCTTCATGTAGAGGATGCGGAAGAAATCGATGGAGAGCACCGCGTTGCCTATGAAATAAATGCCCGTCATCCTTATGAAAAAGGGATCCCGCAGCGCCAGGCGGGCGCTAGGAACCTGCTGCCAGACGAGCCTTAGGAGGCTCTGGCCTTTGGTCTTGGTTTTAAGGTACACGCCGGTCTTCGTTTCGCTGGTGCCGAAATAGCGTAGGATGAACATCAGCGTCAGGATGGCGGCGCCGACCCAGAAGATGCCGCGCATGGCCGGAACGATGCCGGCGCTTGCTATGATCATTCCCCCCGCGAAGGTGGTGAAGCCGCCGAAGGTTCCGATGAGATTGATGTAGCTGAATATGGTCGCCCGCTGGCCGTCGTCGGCGTCTTCGGATATGAGAAGGTTCCAAGAGACATAGACGATCCTCACGGTGGCGTTCGTGACCGCGGCCACGAGAAACCACAGGAAACTGCGCGAGATCGCCCATAGGACCATCGACAGGGACCAGGCGATGAAATCGAGCCACATGCTCGTGTTTCTTCTGCCGAACTTGTTGGTTATCGGAGCGGCGAGCGTATAGAAGAGGAGGCCAGCGGCGATGTTGGCCGAATTGACGAGTCCCATCTGCACTTCGCTCAGGCCCAGCTGCCTCTGGTAGAGGGGCATGTAGTAGGCGACCATGGGACCGAAAAAAGCCCAGAGCGGTTCGATGGCGATGCATGAGCGCGCGTTCCGCGGAAGGCTTCTGAATCCTGTCATTATGGCTTACTATGCCCCAGCCCTCGGGCCTTTTCAAGGCGTCGGGGCGGCACCAAACGCATAATTGCGCAAAGGCCGCTTTTCCTGTAGAGTGAGACCATGCACGAAAAGGAACTCATCCGCAATTTCTGTATCATCGCCCACATAGATCACGGCAAATCTACGTTGGCCGACCGCTTCATAGAAAAGGCCCACTTGGTGGACGAGCGGAAGATGCAGAATCAGATGCTCGACAATATGGACATCGAAAGGGAAAGGGGAATCACCATAAAGAGCCAGGCGATCACCTTGCCCTACCTCGCCCAGGACGGGAAGAAATATACGCTCAACCTGGTCGACACGCCGGGACATGTGGATTTTTCCTACGAGGTTTCGAGGGCTATCTCATCCTGCGAGGGGGCTATCCTCGTCATCGACGCCACGCAGGGCGTGCAGGCTCAGACGCTTTCAAATATGTACATGGCGCTCGAGCACGATCTCGAGATTCTGCCCGTCATCAACAAGATAGATATGCCCGCCGCCGATGTCGAAGGCGTCCGGCGCCAGATCGACAAGGATCTCGGCCTTGACGGCGAAGCGGCCCTCGCGGTTTCGGCGAAGATGGGCATCGGTATCGACGAGCTCTTCGAGGCTATCGTCCAGCGTTTTCCCGCCCCGAGAGGCTCCTCCGAAGAACCCCTCCAGGCCCTCATTTTCGACTCGCATTACGACGCCTACAAGGGCGCCATCGTGCACGTGCGCGTCATCAGCGGAAAGATGAAGAAAGGCATGAATATCCGCTTCATGTCGAGTGGCGCCATCCACGAGATAGAGGAAGTCAGCCTCTTCAAGATCGATCAGTCGAGCGATACGGATATGCTGGCCGCCGGCGAGGTCGGCTATGTCACGGCGGGCATCAAGACGGTCAGGGACGTCAGAGTCGGCGACACCATCACGGACAACGACAATCCCTGCCTCTCCGCGCTTCCCGGTTTCAAGGAGATAAAGCCCGTCGTCTTCAGCTCGATTTATCCCATGGATTCGGCCGAGTACGACGACCTCAAGGAGAGCATCGAAAAGCTGATGCTCAACGACGCTTCCCTGATATGCGAAAAGGACAGCTCGCTCGCGCTGGGATTCGGGTTCCGCTGCGGATTCCTGGGGCTCCTCCATCTGGAGATCATCCAGGAAAGGCTGGAGCGTGAATTCAACCAGTCCATCATCATGACGGCCCCGTCGGTACGCTACAAGCTAAAACTCCAGAACGGCGAGACCGTCTTCATCGACAACCCCAGCCAGTACCCCGATCCTTCGAGGATCGACAGCGCCGAAGAGCCTTTCATCAAGGCGCAGATCATCACGCCTGTGGCCTATATCGGCAACCTCATCTCGCTCTGTATCGGCAAGCGCGGCGAACAACGTTCCTTCACGCATCTGGACGAGAAACGCGTCGAGCTCGTCTTCGAGATGCCGCTGGCCGAAGTGCTCTTCGACTTCTACGACAAGCTGAAATCGACGAGCCGCGGCTACGCCAGTTTCGATTACGAAGTGACGAGCTACAGGCCGACCAACCTCGCCAAGCTGGATTTCCTCATCAACGGGGATCCCGTGGACGCGCTTTCCATGCTGGTCTACCGCGACGGGTCCTACGACAGGGCCCACAAGGTCTGCGAGCGCCTCCAGAGGAATATTCCGCGCCAGCAGTACAAGGTGGCCATACAGGGAGCCATCGGCGGTCAGATCATCGCGCGGGAGACCGTCAATCCCGTGCGCAAGGACGTCCTGGCCAAGTGCTACGGCGGCGACATAAGCCGCAAGCGCAAGCTTCTCGAAAAGCAGAAAGAGGGCAAGAAACGCATGAAGATGGTAGGCAATATCGAATTGGGCCAGGACGCCTTCCTTGCCGTGCTCAGGACCGACGACGACGAGACATGACCTTATGCGCGGCACGAAGAGCGATAGCCCTTCGTGCCGCGATGACATAAAAAGGCCGCCCGGGTTTCCCTGGGCGGCCTTTTTATCTTCCGTGGCGTCTTCAGTTCGCCGCGGCGGGCGCTTCCGTGGTGGTTTCCGTCGTGGTCTCCTGGGCGGAAGCAGTATTGCTTGTCTGGAAAATCTTGAAGAAGGTCGTGCTGAATTCGTCCTTGAATTTCTTGCTCTTCAGGAAAGTATCCCGGGTTTGCGTGTCGATTGTCTGCTGGTGGAAGTAGGGATAGGCGAAGGTTACCATGACCGTATCGTCGTCCGAGGCTTCCTTGTCCTCGGTCACGGCGAAAACGATGACATTGTCGCCCACGACGAGGGGCTTGGAGACCTTGCCCTTGGTTTGGGTGAAAAGCTCGGTCATGAAGGCTTCATCCTGTTCGGCGGCCTGTAGGGCGGGATCGCTGTTCTGGAAGGGCGTCTGGAGCAAGGGGATCTGTTGGTTGTAGGCATAGAAGGTGGGATTGCCCACATTCACGATGAAGGGACCTGCCGATTTTACGCTGAGGCCCGCTTGTTTGGCGGCGCTCTGGAATTTAACCCCATCGACGGATGAAAGGAGGGCGTTGGCCTTGGCGATAGCCCAGCTCTCGAGGGTTCCTTTTTCCTTGTCGTTGATATAGAACCGAACCTCGTCCAGCGTGGCTTGTTTGCCGAAATCAGGCATGGTCAGCTCGCCGTTGAGCTTGAAGAAGGCCCAAGCCTTGTCGGCGATCTTGTAGACATCGGAGATTTCGCCTTTGGGGAGGGCAGCCACTTTCGCGGCGTCGTCCTTGTTGGCGAAACCTTCGGCGAAGGTATAGTAATAGACGGTACCGGCGTCTCCGCCCTTGTCGGCGTAGGCGTCCTGCGAATGGCTCTTGGCCGCGTCTTCGAAGGAAAGCTTGTTTTCCCTGACCTGGGCGAGAATCTTCTTGGCATCGGCTTCCGAGCTGGTTACCGTGACGCGGGAAACTTCAAGAGTCTTGAACAGGTCGGCGTTCTTGTTGCCCCATGCGGCCACTTCTTCGGCAGGATAGTCGGCGAGGGGCAAGGTGGCATAGGAAATAGTGCGCTGAGGTTTTGCCATCGAGGCGACGAAAGCGATCTCCGCCGAACTTGGAGCCAATGTATACAGATCCTCGTAATAGCGCCTGACGGTGTAATCTTCTTTCGTGTTCTTGCGCAGGGTGAGGCGGGTGGCGGCCGCTGTCTTGTTGTATTTCTCGATGGAGAATTTCCCGTCTTCCTGGAATTCGGGGAGGGTGGCGATGGCTTCGTCAAGACCTTTTTCCGTCAGCCTGAAACCGCTGTCGTTCACGGTCTCGACAACGGCCGTCCTGATGGCGGCGCTCTGGAAGGCCATGCTCCATACCTGGTAGGCATAAAGCTGGAAGTTCTGTTCGGAAAGCCCCTGCTGACGCAGGTAGTCGTTGATCTGGGCCACCTGGCTCGCGAAGTACGATCCGGACGTATAGGTGATGGGTTTTCCCGCCCAGCTGCCGAAAGTCGGCGACTGACTGGAGGAACCCATACCGCCGCCTATCGATGGTATGAACACAAAGGCGATGACGGTGATTATCAGGATGACAATCGTTCCCCCGTAGACGAAGGGGTTCTTCACGCCGCGTTTGGTAGGCTTTTTCTGGACTTTCTTCGCCTCGGCGCCTTCGGGATTGCTGATCTGGGATGCCATAGTATTCCTTCTGAAAACAGTATTCAAAAAGTATCGGGAACTACGGTACCATGATAGGCATTGACTGTCAACGATGCGATATCGCCGAAAGCCAGCTCAAGGCCGCTGATTTGTTCGGAAATTCTTTCCATATAGGCGGTTCGCCGCCCGCTTCCCTGCCGTTTTCCCCGGGAACGGATAGCTGGAAAGGAGGGAAATCGGCTTTGTAATCCATCGTCGCCGCCCGCGGCACCCAGAATCCCAGATAGTAGTATTCTATTCCCCTGCGCAGAGCCATCTCGGATTCGGCGAAAATCGAATAGGATCCCAGGCTTCGTCTACCCTCATCCGGATCGAAGGAGAAATAGACCGACGATAGACCGTTGGGGAGTATATCCAGGAAGCCGGTGGCGCAGAGTTTGCCGGAGGCGTCGCGGTACTCTGAAATGGCTGCCATGGGAGCCTCGAGCATTCCACGATAGGAGGATTCGAGAGAGGAATCGGATGTGTCGGCCACGGAAAAGGTTCCCTTGTGACGAGTTCTGATATATTTTTCATACAAGGTGAAGTGATCGCGCCGAAAATTCGCGGGAAGCAGCTCTATGGAGATATCGCGATTCACGCGCTTCAATCGGCCAAAACGTTTCCCGGCAAGTATCTTGGATGCGCGGAGCCTTATAGGAATGCACAGAGAGCAGTCTTCGCAGCGGTAACGATAGAGCATGTTTCCAGATCTTCTCCATCCAAGGGGAATGAGGGCTTCGTAGTCCCTGAAAAGCGCTTCCCCCGGGAGATACTCGCCGATGGATGTTTTTCCGGCAACATAAGGGCAGGGCTCTGAGAAGGTGGGAAGCCGGGTGGTTTTCACGTCGTGGGAAATTGTAGGATATTCCGTGCCTTTGCGTCCATATAGTCACGCGGGCGGTGCTTTTCGACTTGATGAAGACGATTTTGAAGCAGTATGTTTATCGTATGAGCATCATGACGCGAACGGGCGATGATGGTGACACGGGACTCTGGTCGGGAGAAAGGGTGGGCAAGGACGACTTGCGCGTCGAGGCCTACGGCACGATCGATGAGCTCTCCTCTGCGCTGGGCGTCGCAAGGCATATCTGCATGGAGGACGAAGTCCTTTACGCCATAGAAGAGATACAGCGCGTGCTTTTCCGCGTCGCCGGCGAACTCGCTTCGGTAGGCATTCCCTTCGACCGGCCGATAACTGCCGGGGACGAGGCAAAAATTGCCGTGAAAACCTCATCGCTTGAAGAAAGAATTCCGCTGAGGGGTTTCGTCATTCCGGGCATGACGGCGGGATCGGCAGCACTGGACATGGCCAGAACCATAGCCAGACGCGCCGAACGCAGGGTTGTGGCGCTCGCAAGAAAGGAAGATGTCTCCATCGACTTGAGGAAGTTTCTCAACAGACTCTCCGATTATATTTTCATGCTTGCCAGGGCCGAGGAAGTGGCCGCGGGCAAGCTGACCTTCGTGTGACAAACCTTTCAGGGGGATTCCCATGAAACTATATTCGCGCCGACAGATGACGCTGGGCATTGCCGCTGGAGTGCTCGCGAGCGCCGCCCTCATTTTCGTTTCCGCTTTTTTTCTGGCCAGGAGCGGACTATTCCAGATCGATAAGGATCAGGGTTCCGCCCAATCAACCATCGAGCCGACTCCCGTCAGTTCCCAGGTCCTCCAGGGACAGATAGCCGTCGAGGGAAAGAATGCCGCGTCCAATATCGACGAGTACCAAAACCCATCAGGATTGGCATATTCGACGGACGAACGCGAGAGCATCAGCCTTTATGAGCGTTACAATGAATCGGTCGTCAATATCACGACCGAAGTCGTCAACATCAACTGGTTTCTCGAACCCGTTCCGCAAAGCGGAGGATCAGGCTCGGGCTCCATCATAGACACGAAGGGTCATGTCCTCACCAATTACCATGTCGTACAGGGCGCCTATAAGCTATTCGTGAACATGGCCGATGGCAGTCAGTACGAAGCCTCCGTCGTGGGGGTCGATTCCCAGAATGACTTGGCGGTAATCAAGTTCAGCCCGCCCTCGGTGATGGTGCTTCGGCCGATATCCTTCGGATCGTCCAAAGGACTCAAGGTGGGGCAGAAGGTGCTGGCCATCGGCAATCCTTTCGGCCTTGAAAGGACCTTGACCCAGGGCATCGTCTCGGGCCTGGGGAGACCTATCCAGAAGGATGAAAAGACCATCCTCCAGAACATGATTCAGACCGACGCTTCGATCAATCCGGGAAATTCCGGCGGTCCGCTCTTCAATTCGGCCGGACAGATGGTCGGCATCAATACGATGATCTATTCGCCGTCAGGCGGTTCGGTCGGCATTGGTTTCGCCATACCCGTCGATACGGCGAAGCGTATCGTTCCCGAGCTCATCAAGGAGGGAAGGGTGCGGCGCGGATGGATCGATATGGAAGCCATACAGCTTTTTCCAGCCCTCCTTTCCTATCTCGAAAAGTCCAGCTACGCTTCGCCCGTGGAAAAAGGACTTCTCGTTTCGGCTATCAAGGGAGGCAGCGACGCGGACAAGGCCGGCCTCAAGGGCGGAAGCGTAGCCGTGCGCTATGGACAATCCACCTTCAAGATCGGCGGGGATATCATCGTCAGCGTGGACGGCCAGTCCATAGACAGCATCGCGGACCTCTATACCGCGCTCGAGGACAACAAGCCAGGGGAAAAGGTCCCGGTAGAGTTCTATCGCGGAAAGCAGAAAATGAGGACGACGGTAACGCTTACGGAACAAGTCCAGGATAAATAGCTGGAAAATAAAAGGAACAGCGATGAAACCATTCAAGGTCGTAGCCCCCTTCGAACCGGCGGGGGATCAGGGGAGTGCGATCAATACGCTCGTCGAGGCAGCGAAGTCGGGGACCAGATTCATGACGCTCAAAGGCGTCACGGGCTCGGGCAAAACCTTCACGATGGCCAAAGTGATAGAGGCGCTTCAGAAACCCACCCTCATCATTTCGCACAACAAAACCCTTTCCGCCCAGCTCTATCGCGAATTCAAGAGCTTTTTCCCCGAGAACGCGGTTGAATACTTCGTGTCCTACTACGATTATTATCAGCCCGAGGCTTATGTGGCATCCAAGGATCTCTACATCGAGAAGGACTCAAGCATCAACGACGAAATCGACAGGATGCGGCTCTCCGCCACGGCGGCCCTCATGGAACGTCGCGACGTGATTATCGTGGCGACCGTTTCCTGCATCTACGGCTTGGGTTCGCCCGACCTCTACCGGGAGATGAGGATTTACCTTGACAAGGGCATGGTGCTGGATCTGGAGACGGTCAAGCGCAATCTCGTCAATCTTCAGTACGAACGGAACGATATGGTCCTCGAGCGGGGAAGGTTCAGGGTCAGGGGCGATATGCTCGAGATATTTCCCGCTTACCTGGAGGAAGCCTACCGCGTAGAACTGGATTTCGACACCGTGGCGAGAATCCGCAAGTTCGATCCGCTGACCGGCCACGCAGGCGACGATCTGGACGAAGCCGTCATCTATCCGGCCAAGCATTTCGTCATGCCCGAAAACCAGGTCCAGAAAGCGGTCTCCAGGATCAAGGAAGAGCTCGAAGCGCAGTACGGACTTTTCATGAGCCAGAACAAGCTCATTGAGGCGCAGCGGATCAAGTCGCGCACCGAATACGACATCGAGATGATGGAGGAGATGGGGTACTGCTCGGGAATAGAGAACTACTCGGCGCCGCTTTCGGGACGGGGCCCAGGCGAAAGGCCTGGCGTCCTGCTCGATTATTTTCCAAGCGATTTCATGACCTTCATAGACGAATCCCACGTGACACTTTCGCAGATAGGCGCGATGTACTCAGGAGACAGGAGCAGGAAGACTTCCCTCGTTGATTACGGCTTCAGGCTTCCCTGCGCCCTCGACAACAGGCCTCTCAAGATCGAGGAATTCGAATCCATGGTGAAACAGGTAGTCTACGTTTCGGCCACTCCCGGCAAGGTGGAGATGGACCGTTCCGCGGTGGTTGCCGAGCAGATGATCCGCCCGACGGGGCTTGTGGATCCCGCGATAGAAGTCAGGCCGACCGACGGGCAGATGGAGGATATCTACGCGAGGGTGAAGGAGAGGGCGGCCATCGGCGAACGCAGCCTCATCATCACGCTCACCAAGAAAATGGCAGAGGAATTGACGGAATATCTAAGCGGCCTAGGATTGCGGGTGCGCTACATCCACTCCGAGGTCGAAACCATAGAGCGCGTCGAGATCCTGACGCAGCTGAGAGCGGGAGAGTTTGACGTGCTCGTGGGAATTAACCTTCTCCGCGAAGGCATCGATCTGCCCGAAGTATCGTTCATTGCCATCCTGGACGCTGACAAGATAGGTTTCCTGCGATCGGCCACGAGCCTCATCCAGATAGTGGGAAGGGCGGCCAGGAACGCCGCCGGTCTCGTTGTCATGTATGCCGACAGAGAAAGCGACGCCATGAAGATCGCCATCCAGGAAACGAACCGGAGAAGGGCGATACAGGTAGCCTATAACACCGAGCACGACATCACGCCGACGACCATCCGAAAGTCGGTGCACGACATACTGGAACGGCACAAGGAAGAGAAGATCGACACGACACTCGACGAAGTCAGCTTCCTTAAGAAGACACACAACATGCTCGTGCCGGAGCAGCGCAAGTCCCTCGTCAAAGCCCTCGAGCAGCGCATGCTGGAACATGCCAAGAATCTTGAGTTTGAGGAAGCGGCGCTCATCCGCGATGAAATCGCTCGCGTAAAGGAAGGCGGCGATGTATAATCGCCTTGACTTTTAGGCCTTAAAGCAAATTCAAGGAAGTTATGATGCAAAAAAGCCCCAGCGGGGAATTCGCCGTAGAGGATGCCTATTTCCCTGTCATCGACGCGCACTGCGATGCCCTTCTCGCCGTCATCGGCAAGAGCCAGATTCCCGGCGATACGGGAAGACGTGATTTTCTCGCGAGAAACGAAATCAGCCATATCGATCTTCCGAAGCTTCTGGAAGGAAGAGTCCGCTGTCAGTTCATGGCGCTTTTCGCCGAAGACGCGGATCTGCCGCGGGTAAAAGCCTATACGCATGGACTCATCGATGAGTTCGAGGCGATCTGCGCTAAAGCCGAAGGTCGGATGTTCGCCATCAGGACCGCTTCGGACCTGGACAAGGCTTTGCCGGGAGTCAGCGTGGGCGGCCTTCTCTCCATTGAAGGAGCCGAAGCCCTGGAAGGCAGCCTGGATTCCGTGGATGAATTCTACGGCCGCGGCGTGCGCGCCATCGGCATCACCTGGAACAGGCGGAACGCCTTCGGGCGCGGCGTTCGGGCTGAAGGAGAGGACGGCCTGACGCCGCTGGGCCGCGAGCTTGTGGAGAAAATGGAGTCCATGGGCATGATCGTGGACTGCTCCCATCTCTCGGACAAAGCCTTCGACGACCTGGCCCAGGTGGCCAGGAGGCCTTTCATCGCCTCGCATTCCAACGCCCGCAGCCTGAACGACCATCCGCGCAACCTCGAGGACAGGCAGATCAGGCGGATCGCGGAAGGGGGCGGCGCCGTCGGGGCCGTTTTCGTGCCCAATTTCGTGTCCATGAAGCCTGAGAAATCCTTCCTTGAGCACCTGATCGACCATATAGACCACATCGTCAACGTAGGCGGATTGGATTCGGCAGCCCTTGGCTCGGATTTCGACGGTTACAGAGGCGTGGAAGGCCATGTCCTGGCTGACGCTTCCGAGTTTCCCATCCTGGCGCAGGCCCTCTCGCGGCGCGGCTACGCGGCGGGGCAGATCGAAAAGATCTTCTCGAAGAACTGGGAGAGGGTCATCCGTGAGATTCTCTAGGTGAAAGGACGCAAGATAGCCCTCATCGGCTTTATGGGGAGCGGCAAAAGCCGCATTGGCCAGGTTTTGGCTTCGAGGCTGGCGGTTCCTTTCCTGGATACGGATGAGGAGATAGAGCGCGACAGCGCGCGTAGCATTCGCGAAATATTCGAAAGCGAAGGGGAAGCCGCCTTCAGGAAGCTGGAGGAGGTAATGCTATCCGACCTTGGGCGGCGCGACGGCGACTTCGTCCTATCCTGCGGCGGCGGCATTGTCATGTCGCCCGCCAACAGGAAGCTTCTCGCGAGCGCCTACAGCACCGTCTGGATCGATGTACCCCTCGCGGAACTCCTGCGCAGGCTTGCGGGCGAAACCGGCCACCGACCCCTCCTCAATTCCGACGACTACGCGAGAAAGGCAGAAGAACTTCTGCGCCTCAGGAGGCCTCTCTACGAGGAGGCCAGCCGATTCGTCTATCGCTGGAAGGAAAACGAATCCACGAGCGATTCGGCTGGCGCTATCTTGAAAATTCTGGACGACAGCCGCTGAGTCAGCCGGCCGTTGCGTGCAGGGGCAGGATGCCGCATTTCCCCGGATCGATGGAAAGCCTGATTTTCTCGCCCGGGACGATTCTGAACGAAAGATCGGCTTCCATCTCGATGACATCCTCCGCGCCGGAGCTTTCCGCGCCGATGCCGCCGACCCGCTGTCTGGAAAGCAAGGGCCTCAGCGCTATCCTTCTGTAATTGCCCTGAAAAACCACCCTTTCCACGATCGCGTCCATGCGGTCGATGCCGGTCGCTTCCGCCGCGGCCGCGACCGCTGCTGCGGCTTCCGCTACATAAACGGCCTTCCTCGGTATGAAGAAAAAGACGCCATGATCCCCGCCGTCCTTTCCGTCTACCTTGCAGGCGGCCGCAGGGCATGTAAAGCGGCCGAAGGGAGTGACGGCCACCATCCAGCCCTCTCCATGAGCCTCAATGGCCTTCACCGGCAGGAGAGAGCCCAGCCCGAGGAAGCGAACGCACCATGCGTCGGGCGGATTCTCGTAGATGGCCTGAGGCGTGCCTCCGGCGAGGATTCTTCCCGCGTTCATGAGAAAAATCCTGTCGCCCAGTTCCAGGGCTTCTTCCACATCGTGGGTCACGTGAAGCGCGGTTATGCCTTCGCGCGAAAGCGTCGATCGCAGATAAGCCCTCAGCTCCCGCCTGAGGGGCGCGTCGAGCGAGGAGAGGGGCTCGTCCATGAGGAGGAGGCCCGGTTTTGCCGCGATGGCTCTCGCGAAGGCCAGCCTCTGCCTTTCGCCTCCGGACATGGCGAATGGCCTTCGGTCGAGCAGCGCTGTTATTCTCAGTTTCTCGGCCAGGGTTTCGACGATGAGGCCTGCCTCTGTCCCGCGGATTTTTCTCCGCTCGAGGCCGAACTCGATGTTTTTCCTCCCCGTCAGATGATCGAAAAGAGCGAGGTCCTGGAATACGAAGCCGATATTGCGTTGTTCCGGCGGCATAAGGCCGATTTCCCTGCCTTCGACGACGATGCTCCCCGAGTTCTGGCGCTCCAGGCCGGCGACGCACCGAAGCAGCGTGGTCTTGCCGCAGCCCGATGGCCCCAGTATGACGCCTGTCATGCCCTTCTCCAGAGCGAGGGATGCCGAGAGGCTGAAATCTCCGCGCGCGAAGCCCAAACCTGAAATTTCAAGATGATTCATTGGTTCTCTCTTTGAAGAAAAAAGCGACGCTCGTGAAGATCGCCAGGATGATGCCCACCGCGCAAGCCTCGTTGAAGCGATACGATGAGGTGAGCCTGTAGAGCAGAAGGGGGAGTGTCTCGTACTTCCCGCTTCCGAGGATGAGAGGAATATTGACGTCGCCCATGGTGATGGAGAAGGCGAAGGCGGCGGCGCTGGCCACCGAGGGCGCGATGATGGCCGCGTCCACGCGCGCGAGAGCGTGGAAAGGCCCGGAACCTAACGTCCGCGCCGCCTCGTTCTTTCTCCTGTCGAGGGCCGAGAAAGCCGCCGAGAGGGAGCGGGCGACAAAGGGCCAGGCGATCGATGTCTGGCCGATCACGATGAGGATGCCGCCGCTAGAATCGAGCAGCGCGCTCCATCCCGCCGTGATGAGGGCGGGCGAAAGGGCGAGCGGCAGCAAAGTGATCCAGCCGCTCAGCGAAGTTCTCGCGCCGCCGATGCCGAGAAGCCCCTTCCAGCCGCTCGGGCCTTTGCCTAAGGTCGTTCTTTCGCCGTAATGCGATGAGGCGGCGATCGCCAGGCCGAAAAAAGTAGCCAAGAGGGCGGCCGACCCGCTCAGGAGAAGACTGTAGGCCGCGGCCTTCAGCAGCGGGGCGCCGCCCGTGAGGTTCGCGCCGGAGGGACGAGTCCCGAAGATGTTCAAGCCAAGCAGGCGCGCGAAATTATCCAGCCCGAACCGGATCCCCCCCGCCATGGAGCTTCGCACCATGAACGCCTCGGCGGCAAGCGCGAAGAGGGGACCCAGGAAAAACACGACGATGAGCGCGAAGTACGCGACGATAGCGGTAATGGCGGCTCCCGAGGGCGATCCGCGCGAGGGCGACTCCCCGAAACCCTTCGCCGCCGCGACGCTTTTCCTGTCGAAATGCGAAAAGGCGCCCACAGCCAGGAGGGCTATGACGGTCTGCGCAAAAGCGAGGACGAGTGCTTTGGGCTTGTCGTTCGTAAACCGTATCGCCCTGTAGATTCCCACTTCCAGCGTCGTGCCGGCCAGGCCGCCGAACACGAGGACGATAGTGAAGCTGAAAAAGCAGAATAGGAAGACCAGGCTGGCGGACTGGAGGATGGAGGGCAGGAGATAGGGAAGGGTGCCTACTGAAAATGCGCGCAGTCTGCCGGCGCCCAGGGTTCTGGCCGCCTCCTCCCTACTTCTGGGCATCTTGGCCCAGACAGAGCCGACGTTCTGGATGATTATGGGAAAGTTGTAGAAGGCATGGACGAAGACGAGTCCCCAGAGCGAGTAGAGGAGGCTGCCGCCCTGCCATTCCAGGCCTGCCAAGGAAAGGGCCTGAGTAAACCAGCCGTTTTTTCCGTAGTAAAGGATGAAGGAAAGAATGACCAGTATGGACGGAAGGCAGAAAGGAATCGCGGCGAGCGCCAGAAAGAAGCGCCTGCCGCGAAAGTCGTATTTGGCGATGAAATAGGCGCCCGGAAAACCGATGATCAGGGCGAGCAAAGTGCTTAAGAAGGCCTGGGTCAGGCTGAATTTGAGGGCCGCGAGGGTGGACGGAGAAAAAAGCGAGCGTACGAGGAGAGCCGCCGAAACCGCGCCGCCACTTCCGGCATCGCCATTCCTGGCGACGCCAGGAATGGCGACGCCAGGATAGACGCTTCCCGCTGTACTCTGAAAGGAAGACAGCGAGAAGGCGATAAGCGGAGATAGGGTGAAGGCCACCGCCACGAAGGCGATAGCCTTCAGGGAACTCGCGTTCCTGCCTCTCATCGGGATTCCCTCACCGTCTCAGCGGGCCGCTTCAGCCAGCAAAGCCGCCGCCGTTTCGGAATCGCTACGGAAATCGGCGATTCCCGTTTTCAGGGTGACGATATCGACCGGCACGACGGAGAAGGATGCGGGGAGCGTCGTAGATCCGTTGGCGGGATACATCCACTGGGTTTCGGGCAGGATGGCCTGCGCTTCCTCGGAGATGAGGAAGTCGAGGAATCTTTCCGCTTCCTTTTTGTGTTTGGATGAGGAGAGGAGGCCTGCCAGTTCTATTTGGGCCGAATGCCCTTCGGCGAAAACAAGGGCTTTGTATCGTTCGGTGTTCTCGTATGCCTTGTGATAGGCTGGACTCGTGCTGTAGCTCAGGACTAGAGGCGCCTCTCCCTTCGTGAAAAGCCCATAGCCTGTGTCCCAGCCGGGCGTCATCGCGAGCACCGACGGACCCAGGCGCTTCCAGTAATCCTGCCAGTTTTCCCCATAGATCGCCTGGGTCCAGGCGAGGAATCCCAGGCCGGGCGTCGAGGTGCGCGGATCCATTAGTATCAGTTTTTTGGCATACTCGGGTTTCGTGAGATCTTCCAGGCTGGAGGGAGGCGTTATTCCGGACTCGCTGTCCCATATGATGGCGAAGTTGCCGTAATCGTAGGGAATGAGCCGATTTTTTTCATCCACAAGGAGTTTGGGATCGATTTTGGGGAGATTGTTCAACGTGACGCTGCTGAATAAGCCGGTTTTCAGGGCTTGTCCGGCCATGTTGTCGTCGAGTCCGATGACGATATCGGCTTCGGCTTTCTTGCCGGCATTGAGGACGGCGGCGAGAAGCCCGCCTCCATCGCCCTTGGATACGAATTCCACTTTCGTGCCGGTTTTTTCCTCGTAGAGCTTCGCGAGCCCAGCGCCCGGACCCCATTCGGACACGAAGGAGTCGTAGGTCCATACGGTCAGGTTTTTGGATTCGGCCTCCTGGCAGGATGTCGCCAGGATCGCTACAAGGACGGTCATAAGGACCGTGGAAAAAAATGCGACGAAAGACTTGCGTGAAGTCCTCGTTTTAAAGAAACGAATGGTATTCATTTCTCCCTCCGCCGGTATTACCCGGATCAGGTTCATCGGGTCTTATCTCAGACACGATATCCTTCAACGAAGGATTTCGTGACACCCCGGTGTTGCGAATTTAGGCGCCTGGCTGGCGCAATCTCTCAAGCCGTCTTTTTTTCATATTCGACGATGCAGGGAATCGTACCTTCCACGACAGCCTTGTTTATGATGACGCGTTTAATGCCTTTTTCGCTAGGAAGGTCGAACATGATGTCTATCATCATGGCTTCGACGATGGAGCGGAGGCCCCTGGCTCCCGTTTTCTGCGAAATCGCCTTTTCAGCGATCGCCTCCACGGCGTCGTTCTCGAAGACGAGTTCAACGTTATCCAGCTTCAGGGAGGCCTGGTACTGGCGCAGCACCGAATTTCTCGGTTCGGTTATGATGCGTTTCAGGTCATCCTTGCTGAGATCGTCCAGGGCGACGTGGATGGGAAGGCGGCCGATGAACTCAGGTATCATGCCAAACCTGATGAGATCGTCCGGATGCAGATGCGAATATATTTCGTGGAGATTCTTCTCGCTGTGCAGCTTGATGTCGGCCCCGAAGCCGAGCGCGTGGCTGGATACTCTCGACTCGATGATCTTGTCGAGACTGACGAAGGCGCCGCCGAAAATGAACAGGATGTTCGTGGTGTCTATCTTGAGATATTCCTGGTTGGGATGCTTGCGCCCGCCCTGAGGAGGGACGTTCGCGATGGTTCCCTCGATGATCTTCAGGAGTGCTTGCTGGACGCCTTCGCCCGAAACGTCGCGCGTTATCGAGGCGTTCTCGCTCTTGCGCGCGATCTTATCGATTTCGTCGATATAGATGATGCCGCGCTCCGCCGCCTCTATGTTGCCGCCGGCGGCCTGAATGAGCTTTAGGAGGATATTCTCCACGTCCTCGCCTACGTAGCCGGCTTCCGTGAGCGTGGTGGCGTCGGCGATGGCGAAGGGAACCTTCAGCTTTTTGGCGAGGGTCTTGGCGAGAAGAGTCTTTCCGGTCCCCGTGGGGCCGATGAGGAGGACGTTGGCCTTTTCGAGTTCGACGTCCGAATCGGCGATCTGCCGATGCTGTATGCGCTTGTAATGGTTGTAGACGGCCACCGACAGCACGCGCTTCGCGGAATCCTGGCCGATGACGTAATTGTCGAGATAATCCTTGATAGCCTTGGGCTTAGGCACGTCCTCGAGGAAAGAGGAGGATATTTTCTGCTCTTCCTCCCTGAGAATCTGCTCGCAGACATTGATGCACTCATCGCAGATATTCACGCCTGGACCGGCGATCATTTTTTTCGCGAACGCGTTGCTTTTGCCGCAGAAGGAACAGAAAGCTTCCGGTTCAGACTGTTCAGGCTTTTTGGATTTGGGCATGCTTTCTGGACTCCATAATTTTATCCGCCAGGCCGTATTCGATGGCTTCCTGCGCGCTCATGTAGAAATCGCGTTCCATGTCGGATGCTAGGCGCTCGATTTCCTTGCCCGTATGACGGGCAAAGTATTCGATGGTGAGTTTCTTGAGGCGGACAATCTCGCGAGCCTGAAGGCTTATGTCGCTGGACTGGCCCGAAGCGTTTCCCCAGGGCTGGTGGATGAGAATCCTCGAGGAGGGAAGGGCGAAGCGTTTGCCGGGCGTGCCGCAGGCGAGAATGAGAGCGGCCATGGACGAGGCCTGGCCGAGGCAGATTGTCTGTACGTCGGGCTTGATGTACTGGATCGTGTCGTAGATGGAGAGGCCGGCGGTAACCGAGCCTCCCGGGCAGTTGATATAGATGGAAATGTCCCTTCCCGGATCCTGGGATTCCAGGAAGAGCAGCTGCGCGACGATAAGGTCGGCGGTGATATCGTTGATTTCCCCGTCGATGAACACGACGCGGTCTTTGAGAAGACGGGAGTAGATATCGTAGGATCGTTCACCGATGCCCGTCTGTTCAATGACGATGGGCACCAGATTGTTCATTTGTTCATTCATCGCGGTTTCCTTAGAGCTATGGCAATTATGTTCAGTAGCATTCAAGCCCTTACAAATTACTCATTCCTGCCCATGAAGTCCACAAAGGAGACCGCTTCGCCTTCCTTGATTACAGCGCTCGCGAGGACGGAATCGAAAAACTTGTTTTCGCAGATGTGTTCTTTCAGGTACTCGACGGACTGGCGCTTTTCGTACTCGGCCTTCACTTCCTCGGCCGACATGGATGTTCCTTCGGCTTGCTTTGCGTATTCGGCGGCGAGATCAGCGTCGGTGGCCACGAAGGACCCGGCTTCGATCAGCTTGTCGAGGACAAGCCTGCCGGAGATAGCCTTCTGGACGAGGGGCTTCCAGTCTTCATAGAGCTGGGCGCGGCTCTTGCCTGAATATTCGGCTATTCTTTCCATTTTCTCGTCGGTATCGATGCCCATCTCGCGCTTGAGGGAATCCCAGCGCATCGAAAGCTCGGCAGCACTCATGGATTCGGGAATATCGATGCTCGTTCTTTTGAGCAGTTCATCGATGATCGCCTTTTCTTTGAGCTCGCGGAGGCGGGCGTCGAGGGAAGTCTGGAGCTGCGTCCTCAGGGCCTTCTTCAGGTCGTCGAGGGTTTTGTACTTTTCGGAGATATCCTGGGCGAGCTCGTCGTCCAGGGCGGGAAGGTTCTTCTGCTTGACCTTGGTCACTTTCACGGAAAGCGTGACAGTCTTGCCCGCCAGTTCCTTGTATTCGAAGTCCTCGGCATAGGTTTTGCTGAAGGTCTTGCTGTCCCCGGCCGCCATGCCGACGATTTCGTCGTCGAACTTATAGAGGTTAAGGCCCTTGCCGATCTCGAACGTGAAATCCTCGCGCGAACTGCCTTCTACGGCGGCGCCTTCCGCGTTCAGCTCCGACCAGTTGAGGGTAACGATGTCGCCCTTGACGGCGGCTTCAGTCTTCTCGACGACGATGGCGTTCCTGTCGCGAACCTGATCGAGCTCGCGGTTCATATCGTCTTCGCTGACTTCCACCTTGGGAAGGGAAATCTCGATCGCGTCGAGGGAAGGAATCGCGAAGACAGGGAAAATGTCGTAGGTGACGCTGAAGGTAAAATCCTTGTCGACCGCGAATTCAGGTTCGCCGTCGAGGGCTGGGGCTTCGTAGGCGAGGGGCTTTTCCTCGCTGTCAGCGAGCGCCGCTTCCACGGCCTTCTCGAGAACCCTGCTCATGGCATCGAGCCTGAGGCTGTCCCCGAACTTCCTCTCGAGGACTGAGGCGGGCACATGGCCCTTCCTGAATCCGTCCAGCTTGACGCTGCGGGTGTATTCATTCATCATTTCATCGTAGATCGTTCGGACATCGGCGGCCGGGACGGTTGCCGTCATCTTGACTTTGGAGTGTTCGAGCTTTTCGGTCTTCTTTTCAGAAATCACCATAAGTTCCTCTCGGAAGGAAAGTTTAGCCTCGCCGTCAAAGGCAGGCATTGGTAGCTTTACGAGGCCGTTTATCAGTTAAGTATATCCCCGTGAAGCACAAAAAAAAAGGCGATTCGGCAGGTTCCGAATCGCCACATTGTTGGAGCGGGAAACGGGAGTCGGACCCGCGACATCGACCTTGGCAAGGTCGCGCTCTACCACTGAGCTATTCCCGCGCAATTACGCGCCTTCTCGATGCAGCCGATTCCCGCGCTAAGCAGGAACAACCTGCGAGAGAAGGGACTTGAACCCTCACGCCGTAAGGCACTAGATCCTAAGTCTAGCGTGTCTGCCATTCCACCACTCTCGCGCACGAAGCGCATCCTAGCGGAACGACCACCGCGTTGTCAAGAGAGAGCAGTCAACTTGCGCCAGGCGGAAGTTGACCGATCACCTTGCTCATGAGCCGCGCAGGTTTCGAACCTGCGACCCACAGATTAAGAGTCTGTTGCTCTGCCAGCTGAGCTAGCGGCCCAAAAAACAAAACATGCGTCCGACAGGAATCGAACCTGCGACCTACGGATTCGAAGTCCGTCGCTCTATCCAGCTGAGCTACGAACGCGTCTAATCAAGGCACAGACCCAATTCCAACAGTATGGTGCGGGATCTGGACTCGGGTGGGTGATGGGGTTTGAACCCACGACAACCAGATCCACAGTCTGGCACTCTACCACCTGAGCTACACCCACCGTGCAATCGGCAGGCAATACAATGACGAAAACTCCTTTTTATGTCAAGGGGAAAAATGTTTTTTTTAAATTCCCTGCCGATTTTCAGTAAATGGGTTGGGCGACGTACACATTGTTCAGATATTCAAAGGCGGGAGCGGCGATTCTATCCATTTCCCGGCTCGAGAGAGGCGGCAGGTTCCATTGGAAGGCGGGATGATAGGGCGTTATATGGAGGGGTATCTCTCTGGAAAGGAAGCCGAGGAAGGAAGCGATGCCCCGCATTTCTTCCTCGCTGTCCAAGATGCCCGGGACGAGAAGCGAGGTGATCTCAGTGTGGCAGGAAGCGATGGCAATTTGTATGAATTTCTTAACAGTCTCAAGTTCTCCGCCGAGCTTGTTATGGTAGGTAGAGGCCGAGTAGCACTTGAGATCGATGTTTGTCGCGTCGGTGAACGAAAGGATGTCTCTGGCGGGCGCTTCGAGGAGGTTGCCGTTCGTCACGAGCACAGTCTTCAATCCCTGCGCCCGTGCCAGCCTCATGCATTCCTTGACATATTCTATATGAAGACAGGGTTCGGAATAGGTGAAACTTATGGAAGGCAGGCCGGAATCGCGGGCCATATCGACCAAGGCTTCGGGGCTGATGACTCTGGCTTCCACGGTTCTGGGCTGGGCGATTTCCCAGTTCTGGCAGAAGGGGCAACGCATCGTGCAGTGCCAGAACCCGACGGAAAAAGTCCTGGTTCCGGGTAGAAAGCGGCGAAGCGGTTTTTTCTCGATGGGATCGAGGGCTATGGATGATATGAGGCCGTAGAAAGGAAGCAGCATTTTGCCGCCTTCGTTCATCCTCGTCCGGCATGTTCCGCTGTCCGCCTCGCCCAGGATACAGGCATGGGGACATAACCTGCATTGGACGCGGGCGTCCTCGAGACGGGAAAAATACTCGGCATCGTGCATGGACTGCCTCCACGCCCTCCTGAGAGTTCAGCGTTTTTCGGAATGCGTCTGGAAAACCTGAGCCAGTTTCGTTCTGAGGGCCACGGACTCGCGCGGTCCCAGAAAAGTATCGCCTACCTCAAAAGGTTCATAGCGAAGCGCTATAGCGCCGCGTTTGACCCATATTCGTATGAGGGATCTGGCGGCGCCTTGCTCGTTGACGGGCGAGGGCAGCTCGTCGGCTGCCAGCACGTCGCTTATCCTGAATTCCAGGACGACGCCTTCCTCGAGCCATCGGAGCTTTTCCTGGCGGGGGGGGGGGGGGGGGGGGGGGGGGGGGGGGGGGGGGGGGGGGGGGGGGGGGGGGGGGGGGGGGGGGGGGGGGGGGGGGGGGGGGGGGGGGGGGGGGGGGGGGGGGGGGGGGGGGGGGGGGGGGGGGGGGGGGGGGGGGGGGGGGGGGGGGGGGGGGGGGGGGGGGGGGGGGGGGGGGGGGGGGGGGGGGGGGGGGGGGGGGGGGGGGGGGGGGGGGGGGGGGGGGGGGGGGGGGGGGGGGGGGGGGGGGGGGGGGGGGGGGGGGGGGGGGGGGGGGGGGGGGGGGGGGGGGGGGGGGGGGGGGGGGGGGGGGGGGGGGGGGGGGGGGGGGGGGGGGGGGGGGGGGGGGGGGGGGGGGGGGGGGGGGGGGGGGGGGGGGGGGGGGGGGGGGGGGGGGGGGGGGGGGGGGGGGGGGGGGGGGGGGGGGGGGGGGGGGGGGGGGGGGGGGGGGGGGGGGGGGGGGGGGGGGGGGGGGGGGGGGGGGGGGGGGGGGGCAGTGAGGAGAAGGCACTTGTCCGAATCGTAAGGATGCTTTCGCAGGGCTCCGATGAAGGCGATGGCGTCGAGAGCCTCATGGTTTCCGTATTTGACGACATCGAAGAAGGGCGCAGAATCCAGGAATTCCGAAATGCTCATGGCCTCCTCCTTATCTCCAGCGAATGATATTCCTAGTAAAGGACATTTCCCCTGTCCGCGCAAGCCAGTTTCCTGCGGAACCTCACACCATTAATAATGCCGCAGAAAGCCAAAAGTAACGCGCAGAGTTCCGCGAACCAGTCGCCGTACCTTGTATAAAGCGTAGGCTCGGAAGGGGCGTAGACGGGTATGTCGACCGTCATGGACTGGGCCTCGAACTGGGGCATCTCGTACAGTGTGTTGCCCCAGGCGTCCACGACGCAGGAAACGCCCGAATTCGTGCTTCGCACCAGGGTTCGCCTGTTCTCTATGGCCCTTATCCTCGCTATCGCCCAGTGCTGGATCTGGGCGCTTTTCGTCCTGGACCAGGAATCGTTCGTCAGGTTTATGAGGAGGTCGGCTCCTTTCAGGAAATACTGGCGGCAGAGATCGGCAAAGGCATCCTCGAAGCAGATGGGGGTGCCGAATTTAATCTCCGTACCGCCGGAAGCCCTGGGCGTGATGGAAAACATAGTGATCTCGTTGCCCATAACCCAGCCGCTTTCCAGCCCGACGACATCCTGCATGAACTTCCTGAACCAGTCATATTCCCATAGAGGTATGGCCTCGGCGAAGGGAACAGGGTGGATCTTGGCGTAGGAATCCAACAGTCTTCCCTGACTGGAAATGAGAAGGACCGAATTCGTGGCTTCGTACTTGTCCCAATCGAGAATGACCGGCGCTCCCGTCAGAAGAAGCGATCCGCTTTCGGCAAGAAAAGGCAGGAGAGGATCGGATTTCGGATTCTTGGCAAACCAGGGCCGGTATTCCGTAAAAGGCCGCTGGAGACTTGTTTCGCTGAATACGATAAGGTCTACGGGCTGACCGCCGACCGCCTTGTTCGTCTCGTAAGCCTGTCTGGCCAGATCGATGTTGGACTGCAGCACGGGCATTTCTCCCGAGAGCCAGGGATCCGTGTTCTGCTGAACGAGGGTCGCGCGGATGGTCGCTTTCTGGGGAATAGGTCGCAGGCCGGCTGCCAGGCCGTAGACGAGGGCGATAAAAAGCGTGAAAGCAAGGAAAGCTGCTCCCTTGGCTGCGAAATTGGGCTCTTGATTGGACGGGCGCCGCTTTTCTCTCCGCATGATGAGTTCCGCCCCTATCGACGATGACAGGGCGAGAAGAAAGGAGATTCCGTAGACACCTGTAGTGTCGGCCGTCTGGAGGAGGAGGGAAATGGAGCTGAGGGAGTAGGGGAGCAGCCCCCAGGGATAGCCGAGAAAACCGATAGACTTGAGATATTCGAAGGCAACCCATCCGATCGCGAAGAGGAAGGGGCGATAGGCGTGGACTGCATTGCGCAGGAGGAAATTGCAGTACATGGCCGCGACGGCGTAGACTATGGCGTAGGCGAGGGTGGTCGCTCCCAGGGTCCAGAAAGCGAAATCCTTGTAGAAGAAAAGCCAATACGAAGTGAGCGCGTGACTCAAGGCTCCGAAAACGGCGCCGATCAGGGCGGACCGCCTGGGGCTATTGGCGCGACGCAAGGCTATATAGAGAGGAATCAGCGCCACAAAGCCTGTGGGCCAGAATCCTGTTAGAAATATTTCGTTTGGAAGGGATAGGGCGCAGAGAACCGCTGAAAAAACCGGCAGAAGGATCATGTTCAGGGATTATGACAGAAAAGGGCGTCGAACAAAAGTATTGACCTGCGCATTCCGTGGCTATACAGTCCTAGCCATGACAGCAGTCTTCGCCGGAACTTTCGATCCGCCCACCTCAGGCCATATGGATATCATACTCAGGGCATCTTCAATGTTCACCGAGCTGAGGGTTATCATAGCGCGTAATTTCCAGAAACAGCCGCTTTTTACCGTCGAAGAGCGCGCCGACATGTTGCGCGTTCTTGTCGCTGAGGCCGGACTGACCAATGTTGTCATCGATTCATGGGAAGGGCTCATTTCCGAATATGCCAAGAAGCACCACTGCGGCATTCTTCTCAGGAGCATCAGGAACATGAGCGAAGTGCCCTATGAGCAGATGATGGCTACCTTCAACAAGCGTCTTGAGAAGAATCTCGAGACCCTTTTCATGTTCGCAAGTCCCGAATTCGTCGATGTGAGCTCGAGCGCCGTGCGCGAATTGCTTGTATGGAAAAAGCTTCCTCGCGGCATTGTGCCGAATCTGGTGCAAAAAGAACTGGAAAAACGGTTCGGACCACTTCTACAAGATTAAAATTTGAGGTAAATTGGTGTGCGCTTGAAAAGGGCTCTGCTCTTGACAAAATTTGTAAATTTGTATATTGTCCCCAGTTGTACTGGGCGAAACTTAGCGCAAATGAGGTTATATCATGGCTGTACCTAAATTTAGGACTTCTAAGGCGAGAACGCGTAGACGTCGTTCCGTGAACATGAAGCTGACCGCTCCTACGATCGTACAGTGCGGAAACTGCGGCAACCCTGTTCTCCTCCACCAAGTCTGCCCGAAGTGCGGCTTTTACCGGGGCAAGCAGATCATCGCCCCAGAATCCAAATAAGGAGCACACCGATGGACGAGCTTTTTGAAAAGGTCAAGAAGATTATAGCTGACAAGCTGGAAGTTGAGGAAAGCAAGATTACGCTGGACGCAAGCTTCCGCCAGGATCTTGGCGCCGATTCTCTCGATACCTACGAACTCGTGTATGGAATCGAAGAGGAGCTTGGCATCCAGATTCCCGATGAAAAAGCGAATGAGTTCGAAACTGTTCGCGATGCTTACGAATTCATCAAGACCCAGGTCAAATAACGACCATTTCGTGCGGGCGCGGGTAGATTCCCTGTCGTGGTTATGCGAATGATCACGCAGGAACTCTCTCCGCGCCAGATTTTTCTCCATGATTTCCAAGAACGACTTAAAATCTCATTCAACAATGTTTACCTTCTCGATTCATCGCTGACACATCGATCTTTTCTCAACGAAATCAATCACGCCGAAACCATTACGCACAATGAAAGACTGGAGTTTCTGGGCGACTCCGTCTTGGGCCAGGTGGTGGCATCCCTCCTCTACTTCAAGCTGGACGGAAGACCCGAAGGCGAACTGGCACGAATAAAGAGCATCGTTGTATCGGAACAGACACTGGCGCCTCTCGCCGTGACCTTAGGCATAGCCGAAGCGCTGCAGTTGGGCAGAGGAGAGGAACTCTCGGGAGGTCGGACCAAGAAAGCCATTCTAGCCGATGCCCTCGAAGCTCTCATCGGGGCGGTTTTCCTGGACCAGGGGTATGAAGCCGCGCGGCGTTTCGTCGCCTGTCTGCTGGAATCTTCCATCGATGAGGCTATCAGCGGAAAAAGCAAGGACTACAAGACGGTTATTCAGGAGTACGCGCAAAAATATTACAAGGAGCTGCCTCAGTATTTTCTTGAGAAGACTGAAGGTCCGGAACACGACAGACTTTTCTGGGTTTCCTGCAAGGTCGGCAAGAAGAAATACGGTCCCTGCAAGGGCAAGACTAAGAAAGAGGCTGAGCAGGTGGTGGCCGAAGATATCTATTCCAGCCTGAAAAGCGGCTCCGCGCTCGCGGCCAAACGTCTCGCCGCCATAACAAGCCTCTCTCAGTAGCCGCTCGGGTAGCGGTCCTTAATAGCCGCCGCTATTTTAAGCAGGCTCTCCCTCTCGTTCTGGGCAGGATCGTCCAGGACAGTTTCCAATAGTTCACCTAGAATTTTCCCCATGACAGGCCCCCTTGGCACACCGATGAGAGCCAAGTCGTTTCCGTTCACCGCGAGATCCTTGATGCTGAAGGCGGTCTCCTCCAGCAAGATCGCCTCGATGCGTTTTCTGAAGGCGTCGAGAGGGCGGGGATCTGGTTTCGTGCCCTGCGTGGCTGCCGCGTCGGCCATTCGTAGGTCAAAAAGATCCTCAATGGAGCCGACGCCGACATGGGTGATGAAACGCCTGACGGCGGCGTCGCTCCAGTCTTCCGTGAAATTGAACATATGATTTCTGATGAGGTGAAGGACTTTGTCCATAATCTCGTTTGGAAACTTCAATCTCCGCATGGCCGCGGCGGCCAGTTGGGCTGAGATTTTCTCATGGTTGTAGAAGGTGGGGATCCCGTCGGGGCCAAGGGCTGAAGCCGCCGGCTTTCCCGCGTCGTGGAAGAGCGCCGCCAGCCTTATGACCAAGTCCTTTCGCGCGGCATCCACCGACAGGAAAAGATGATCCATGACATCGAACGAATGCATGCCTTTCTGCCCGCAGCCCCTGGAGGGAAGCAGTTCGGGCAGTATCTCGCCCAGAAAGCCTGAGGATTCCAGGAGCCGCAAGCCCGTCGAAGGGGAAGGACTCAGGAGTATTTTCTGCAGCTCTTCGCGAACCCTTTCCCTGGAAACCTGCCTGAACGTTCCGATGGCCGAAGAAATCGCGGAAAAAGTCGATTCCTCGATGGAGAAACCCAGCTGAGCCGCGAAACGGATAGCCCTGAGCGGCCTCAAACCATCCTCGGCGAACCTGAGAGCGGGAGAGCCCACGCTTCTGATGCAGCGCTTTTTGATATCCTCCTGACCGAGGAAAGGATCGTAGAGTCTGCCTGAAAGCACGTCGAGCGCCATCGCGTTCATGGTGAAATCGCGCCTGGACAAGTCTTCCTCGATGTCGGCCACGAACTTCACTGAATCGGGCCTCCGCCCGTCCGTGTAGCCGCCCTCAACCCTGAAGGTCGTGATTTCCACCGAAAAGCGGCCGGTCAGCACCGTCACCGTTCCATGCTTGATGCCCGTGGGAATTACCCTCGGGAAAAGGGAGATTATCTCCTGAGGCGAGGCGTCGGTGGCCATGTCAAAGTCATTGCCGACCCCACGCTTCATGAAATGATCGCGAAGCGCGCCGCCGACGAGATAGGCTTTCTTGCCCCTGCCGTTCACCTTCTCGGCGATGAGGCGGATTTCCTTGGGTATATTGAAAAGGGTCATCATCATCAGCCTAACTTCCCGCTCCGGATCGACATATGCGTGAAAGTCTATACCAAGCCCTCCCATATTGTCCATCAAGCGCAAGTCAGCGTCGGTCGCCATGCCGGCTTGCCGATTGGCAGTTGCCGATTAGTAATTGCTGATCGGCTCTTGGCGGGCATGATTGACAAACTGTCTGCTTGATACGAACCTGATCCGGATGAAAGCGTTAATCATAACGGGAGGGGAAGGCCCTTCGCCGGATTATCTCAGGCGGCTGGCCGCTGCGGCGGATATCGTCATAGCCGCGGACTCCGGCCTCGACGCGGCTATTAAGGCAGACGTCCAGCCTGATCTCGTCGTCGGGGATTTTGACAGTCTGGAAAATCTGTCCCGCCTCGAGACGATCCCCCCTGAACGAATCCTCCGGTATTCGCCCGAGAAAGACGACACCGATACGGAAATCGCCCTATCGGCAGCCTGGTCGAGAGGGGCCGACTACCTCATCATAGCCGGCGGCGGCGGAGGAAGGCTCGATCATCTGCTCGCCGTGACCAGCCTTTTCGCAAGAAACAAGACGCCCAGCGAATGGCATACCCTCCATGAGTCGATCTACTATCTGGAAAAAGGAACATCGGCGATTTTTGGCGTTGCCTCCGGGGCAACGGTTTCTGTTTTTCCCGCCGGGGGCGGGGGAAGCGAGGGCATGTCGTCTACGGGCTTAAAATGGCCGCTCGAGGGGCTTCGATGGGGAAAGGGATATTTCGGCATCAGCAACGAAAGCACTGGAGAGAAAATCGGGATTTCAGCGGGATCCAGCGCCCTTTCAGTTATCCTTCCCGCCGGCGGCGAACGCCTTCTTGAGTAGATCGAAGCTTTCGAGGGGATTCTGCACCAGAACCTTCTTGCCGCCAATCAGCTCGGCTATGCCTATTTCGTTCTTATACCGTGGAATGATATGCATATGAAGATGTTCGATGCTGCCGCCCGCCACCAAGCCCTGATTGTAGCCGATATTGTATCCGGCCGGGCTATAGACGCTATCTAGTTTATCCAGGCAGAGATCGACGGCAAGATTCATCGCCTGTTTTTCATCCTCGCTGAAACAACGGATATCGGTGATATGGCGCCTGGGGAAAACGATGAGATGCCCGGGATTATAGGGATAGAGGTTTAGCGACACTATAAGATATACGTTTTCGTATACAATAAGGCGTTCCACGTCATCTGAACCATCGCGAACCAGGCAAAGCGTGCAGCCGTGCAGCTTCTTCTCCTTCAGGTAGCCCATTTTATTGAAATTGAAGAAGTATTCCATCGTCCCTCCTACAAACTTCGCGTGTAGTATAGTACCATTCAGCCATGGAGCCTTCGGAAAAATCGGTCAGTCAAGACAAGAACGCGGAAGGAATCATGTCCATCCGGCGAATCTTCGCGTTGGCGGCCTTGGCTTCTCTCGTGTTCATGATCCTATGCGTCGCGCTCATGGCTTCCTCAAGGGCATTGCGGTTTGATCAAAAGGTCAACCATGTCATCTTCGAATGTCTTTTTTATGGCGGCCTCGGATTTTTCGTGACGTCCTCAGCCAGATTCTGCCTGGACATTATGTATGGCATTTTCGGACTTTTGCAAGTAAAAATAACAGAGCTTCTCGCCTGGCTGGCGCTTTCGATTTTCAGCCTGGTTCCAATCGCCGCGATGTATGCCTTTCTGAGGTTGGCCGCCGGTTTTCAGGCCTGAACGCGGTTTTCGTCTCGACCCTTCCTTGACCCTTGAAAGGCCGGGAGCTATACTCGCGAGTCGTTTAGAGACAAGGAGCTGCCGATGAGCACAAGAGTGAGGTATGCGCCTTCCCCCACGGGAAACCAGCATATTGGCGGAGTTCGCACGGCCCTGATCAATTATCTTTTCGCCCGTTCGAGCGGCGGAACTTTTATCCTCAGGCTCGAAGATACGGACAGAACCCGCTATTCGGACGAATACGTGAAGAATCTTTACGATACCTTCAAGTGGCTTGGATTCTATTGGGACGAAGGTCCGGATATCGGTGGTCCCGCGGGTCCGTACGTTCAGTCGGAGCGTTTCCCCATCTACAGGGAGTATGCCGAAAAGCTCGTCGCCATGGACAAGGCCTACTATTGCTTCTGCGATGAGGAGAGGCTGGGCAAGCTCAGGGAAGATCAGGCGTTGGCCAAGACGGGAGACCAGGGCTACGACAGGCACTGCAGGAACCTCGATAAAGCCGAGGTCGAAAAAAATCTCGCCGATGGCAAAAATTACGTGATTCGCCTCAAGATACCCATGGAAGGAACCACCGTATTCCATGACAGGCTTCTAGGCTCCATCGAGTGGAAAAACGAGGATATCAGCCCCGATCCGGTGCTGCTCAAATCCGACGGCTTCCCGACCTATCATCTCGCCAACGTGGTGGATGATCATTTGATGAATATTACTCAGGTGATGAGGGCTCAGGAGTGGATACCTTCGGCTCCGCTGCATAGGATCATGTACGATGCCTTCGGCTGGGAGATGCCCGAACTCTGCCACCTCCCCATGGTGCTCGGCCAGGACGGCCACAAGCTTTCGAAGCGTCATGGAGCCACCGCCGTCAACGAATTCAGGAAGGCCGGCTACCTTCCCGAGGCGCTGATCAATTATATCGCCCATCTGGGCTGCTCCTTCGAGGAAGGACGCGATCTCTTCAGCCTCGGCGACATGGAGAAGCTCTTCAAGCTGGAGAAGCTGAACAAGGCTCCCGCCATATTCGATTACCAGAAGCTCGAGTGGTTCAACGGACAATATATCAGGATGAAGACCGACGCCGGACTGGCGGCGGCCGTACGGCCTTTCCTCGTCGAAGCGGGGCTTCGCGCCGCCGAAGCGGAACTGAGCGCCGCCGACGAGGAAAAAGCGAACGCCTTCGAAGTGAAAGCCATGCCGCTCGTGAAGGAGAGGCTCAAGCTTCTCTCGGAAGCGCCGGCCATGATGGCCTACCTGTACGGCAGGCCGGCCTTGCCCGCGGTCGAGGAGTTCATCCCCAAGAAACTCGATGTCGCCGCGGCCGTAGCCATGCTTCAAGAGAACCTGGCCCTCGTCCGCAGCGTCGATTTCAGCGACGTCCCGGCCGCGGAGGAATGCTTCAAGGCGCGGTCGGTCGAGATCAACGCCAAACTCGGAAATATGCTCATGCCGCTCCGCGTGGCGATCACCGGATCCAGGGTGAGTCCGCCACTTTTTGAATCCATCCAGCTCCTCGGAGCGGAGGAATCCGCCGCGCGAATAGAAGCGGCAATCGCCTATCTTGGCGCACAGAAGGTCTGAAATCGTGCATGTTCAAGCATTCGACAACGAAAAGTATCTCGCGGAGCAGGCGGCTTTCATAAGCGCCAGGGCAGTCGGAACCGAAAAACTTTACTTGGAATTCGGAGGGAAGCTCCTCTGGGACTGGCACGCGGCCAGGGTTCTTCCGGGTTATGATCCCAACGTCAAGATCAAGCTTCTGTCCATGCTCAAGGACAAGGCGGAAGTCATACTCTGCATCTACGCCGGCGATATAGAGAGAAAGCGGATGCGCGGCGATTTCGGCATCACCTATGACGCGAGCGCGCTGCAGATTCTCGACCAGCTGGCGGATTGGGGCGTATCGGTCGCGGCCGTCGTGATAACCCGCTTCGAAGGCCAGCCCGCCGCCGAGCAGTTCGGCTCCCTTCTGGAACGCAGGGGCGTGAAGGTGTTCAAGCATAAGCCGACGAAAGGCTATCCCAACGATGTCGAATGCATCGTAAGTCCGGAAGGCTACGGCGCGAACGACTACATTCCGACCACCAAACCCATCGTCGTCGTCACGGGGCCGGGACCGGGATCCGGCAAGCTCGCCACGGCCCTGTCTCTCGTCTACAAAGACTATCTCGACGGCAGGAAGGCGAGCTATGCCAAGTTCGAGACCTTCCCCGTGTGGAATATGCCGCTGAAACATCCCCTCAATATCGCCTACGAGGCCGCCACGGTGGATCTCGGGGATTTCAACTGCGTCGATCCCTTCCATCTGGAAGCTACCGGCGAAACCTCCATCAACTATAACCGCGACGTGGAAGTCTTCCCCGTGCTCCGCCATATACTCGACAAGGTTTCGGGCGGCGCCGCGGGATACCGCTCCCCGACCGAAATGGGCGTTAACCGCATCGCTTCGGGAATCGTCGACGACCAGGCGGTGGGGGAAGCCGCATGCCAGGAAATCATACGCCGCTATTTCCGGCACAGCTGCGAGTATGCGCTGGGAATCTCCGAAAAACCCCTGATTCTTCGGGTCCAGGCCATCATGGATGAGCTGGGCATAAAACCGGAGGACAGGAAGGTCGTGGTCCACGCCAGGACGGCGGCTGAGAAGGCCCTGAAAGAAGGGAAGGGGAATCAGGGGATATGCGTCGGAGCCGCTCTGGAGCTCCCTGACGGCTCCATCGTCACCGGCAAGAACTCGCCCTTCCTCCACGCGTCCAGCGCCGTCGTTCTCAATGCCGCGAAGCATCTGGCCGGAATTCCCTCAAAGATACATCTCCTCCCTCCCGTCGTCACGGCGAGCATCGCGAGCCTTAAGCGGGATGTCCTGGGGAGAAAATCGGTATCCCTAAGCCTGGATGAAGCCCTCATCGCCCTCTCCGTCAGCGCGGCCATGAATCCTTCAGCCCAGGCTGCCATGGAAGCCCTCAAGGCCCTGTCCGGCTGCGAGCTGCATCTTACGCACATACCGGCCACGGGAGACGAAGTAGGCTTGCGCCGATTGGGTCTGAACGCTACGAGCGATCCTTTTTTCGCTGGCAACAACCTTTTTCATTCCTGAAGTGGCAATTCAGTCTCTAAAGTAAAGATTTAGCGACCAATCTCCTCTCCTCCGCCTTGACCGTCCGCCTCGTTGCGCGGCATAGTAACGCCACCACGCCCCTGAAGCGCGGCAAGGAGCCATTATGAGCGACGAGGAAAGGAAAGAAGCGGGTTTCGCTGATTTTATCCGCGAGGCCGTTGCGAAAGACCTGGCCGAAGGGAAAACAAAGGAAGTCCATACGAGATTTCCTCCCGAACCCAACGGTTGGCTGCATATCGGCCACGCGAAAGCCATCTATGTGGATTTCGGCACAGCCCAGAGTTTCGGCGGGAAATGCAACCTCCGCTTCGACGACACCAATCCGGAAAAAGAAGATCTCTCCTATGTGGAAGCCATAAAGCGCGACGTAAGCTGGCTGGGCTACGACTGGGAAGACAGGCTGTTCTTCGCCTCGGACTATTACGAAAAGCTCTACGAACTGGCTTGCCTCCTCATTCGGAAAGGCCTGTCTTATGTCGACGACCTCGACGAGGAACAGATAAAGGAATACAGAGGAACCAACGTTCCCGATAAAAACAACATCACCTATACGCCTCCGGGGAAAAACAGCCCTTTCAGGGACAGATCGGTGGAGGAAAACCTCGACCTTTTCGCGAGAATGAGGGCTGGGGAATTCGCCGACGGTTCGAAAACCCTGAGGGCGAAGATAGACATGGCCCATCCCAATCTCCTCTTGCGAGACCCTGTGATGTACAGGATCAGACGCGAGCCGCACTACAGAACCGGCACGAAGTGGTGCATCTACCCCATGTACGACTTCCAGCACCCGCTTTCCGACGCCATAGAAGGCGTTACCCATTCGCTCTGCTCCCTGGAATACGAGATACACCGACCTCTCTACGATTGGTTCATAAGCAATTGCGGCGTGTTTCCTTCCCGCCAGATCGAGTTCGCGCGTCTCAACATCACCCATACCGTTCTCTCCAAGCGCCTGCTCATTCAGCTCGTCCGCGAGAAGAGAGTATCGGGATGGGATGATCCGAGAATGCCGACCATAGCGGGATTGCGCCGCCGGGGCTATACGCCTGAAGCCATCAAGGATTTTCTCGGCCGCATCGGCATCGCCAAGACCGACTCCATGGTGGATATACAGCTCCTGGAGCATTGCGTGCGCGAAGATCTCAATAAAAAGGCGCCGCGCTTCATGGCAGTCCTGCGTCCCCTGGAACTGGTGATCGACAACTGGCCGGAGGGGCACATCGAGATGCTCGAAGCGGTGAACAATCCCGAAAACCCCGAAGCCGGCAAAAGAACGCTCCCGTTCTCGGGCAAACTCTATATCGAAAAGGACGATTTCAAGGAAATTCCGCCTCCCAAATACTTCAGGCTTTTTCCCGGCAATCAAGTGCGCCTCCGCTACGGCTACATCGTGACCTGTACCGGATTCGACAAGGACCCGGCCACGGGCGATGTCGTACGCGTGCACTGCAGCTACGATCCGGCCACGAAAGGCGGCGACGCTCCCGACAACCGCAAGGTCAAGGGAACGATTCACTGGGTTTGCGCCGACGGCGCCGTCCCTCTCGAAGCGCGGCTCTACGACAATCTTTTCGCCGCCGAAAGACCCATGGATCTGCCAGCGGGAGGATCTTTCCTGGACAATCTGTCCCCGAGCTCGCTTGAGACCGTCTCGGGAGCCTTCGGCGAGCCGGCTCTGGCGGGAATCCAGCCAGGGCAGACGGTGCAGTTCGAGCGGCTTGGGTATTTCTGCGCCGATCCCGATTCGAACCAGGGGAAACCCCTTTTCAATAGGACCGTCACGCTCAGGGACAGCTGGGCGAAAATCGAGAAAAAGGGAAGTTGAGCGCCGTAAAACAGCCCAACCCCTTATAAATAATCCGTTCGCTTTTTTTGCGGGCGGCGAGACACGGGTATTCTGTTTCAGGAGGAAGCATGAGAACGCGTTTTACGAAGGTGATGGTATCGGTGATGGCGGTTTTGGCCGCTTTCGCGATGATATCCTGCGGTGGTCAGAAAGCAAAAGAGATCAAGATCGCTTCCATCAATCCGCTCACCGGTGAGGCCGCGACCTATGGTCAGTCCACCAAGAACGGCATGGAACTCGCGGTTGAAGAGTGGAACGCAGCTGGTGGAGTGCTTGGAAAGCAGGTCAAGCTCGTCGTCGAGGACGACAAAGGCGATCCCGCCGAAGGCGCCTCCGTGTTCACGAAGGTGATAGAGCAGGATAAGGTAGTCGCCATCGTCGGCGGCATCACGTCGAGAGTCGCCGTCGCGGGCGCGCCTATCGCGCAGGCCGCCAAGATTCCGATGCTCACGCCCACGGCGACCAACGAGAAAGTCACCCTCATCGGCGACTATATCTATCGCAGTTGTTTCATCGACCCCTTCCAGGGCAAGGTGGGCGCGAAGTTCGCCAGCGAAGATCTCGGCATCAAGAACGTCGGAATCATCTTCGACCTCGGCAACGACTATTCGAAAGGTCTCGCCGAAACCTTCACCCAGTCCTTCACGGCCCTCGGCGGAACGATCGTGGCGAGCGAAGGCTACGCTTCCGGCGTAACCGACTTCAAGGCGCAGCTGACCAAGATCGTCCAGACGAATCCCGAATGCCTTTATATCCCGGCGTATTACAGCGACGTCGGTCTCATCGCCAAACAGGTTCGCGAACTCGGCTTCAAAGGCACCCTTCTGGGCGTCGACGGCTGGGATTCCTCCGAACTCGTGAACATCGGCGGCGACGCCGTCAATGGCGGTTACTTCACCAATCATTATTCCAAGGACGATACCCGCCCCGAAGTTCAAGCCATCGTGCAAAAATACAGCGCCAAGTACGGCGCCGCACCTGACGCCCTCGCGGTTCTCGCCTACGACGGCATGAACATCATGCTCGACGCCATCAAGCGCGCCGGCTCGACGAAGAACGAAGCCATCCGCGACGCTCTCAAGACGACCAACCTCGCCTGTGTAGGCGGCCAGATCACTTACGACGAGTTCCGCAATCCCATGAAGTCTGTCGTCATCATCGAGATGAAGGACGGCCAGCAGGTCTATAAGACCACGGTAAATCCCTAAGCTTCGGCAACCCGCGCGTTGTGCCCAAGCGCCGCGCGGCGGAATATATTCCTGATTTCCGATAATGGGGAAGGGGGCCGTCCAATGGATGGTCCCCTTTTTTTGTCCGCATTTGATGGCTAGCCCCGAGCGATAAAATTGGCTTATAATCGCGCAACGCCAACGGGAGGGCTGCAGGTCCTCCCGTTGGCGCACCTTCGGGACATCGGGGAGCTTTTTAGAGCCAGTTCGCCGACCAAGCCCCGTCAAGGCGCGCCGCCGTAACCGTCGGCGGTGCGAAAGCAGGGCTCGCGAAACGAAATACGTTTCGCGCGCTGATTTCGTGAGCAAAGCTCCCGGAATCGGCGTACAGGAGTTATTTCATGGACAACAGCATCAGCATGGAGAAGATCGTCTCCCTGGCCAAGCGGCGCGGCTTCGTCTTCCAGTCGTCGGAAATCTACGGCGGACAGTCCGGAGCCTGGGATTACGGTCCCATGGGCGTCGAACTGAAGAACCGCATCGCGCGATTCTGGTGGAAGGAAATGACGCAGCTCCACGACGACATCGTCGGTCTCGACGCCGCCATCCTCATGCATCCCCGCGTTTGGGAAGCTTCCGGTCATGTCGAGAACTTCACCGACCCCCTCGTCGACTGCAAGAAGTGCAAGCAGCGCTTCAGGGCCGACCAGATCGACCCCGACAAGCTGGCGAAAAAAGAATGTCCCGAATGCGGCGGCGAACTCACCGATACCCGCAAGTTCAACCTCATGTTCAAGACGAATATCGGCCCCGTGGACGACGGCTCCGGCCTCATATACTTGCGCCCCGAGACCGCCCAGGGCATCTACGTCAACTACAAGAACATCGTCCAGTCCAACCGCATGAAGATTCCCTTCGGCATCGCCCAGATCGGCAAGGCCTTCCGCAACGAAATCGTCACCAAGAACTTCATCTTCCGCACCTGCGAGTTCGAGCAGATGGAGATGCAGTATTTCGTGAAACCGGGCGAGGACGAGAAGTTCTTCGACTACTGGCGCGAGCAGCGCTGGGCTTACTACGCCAAACTGGGTGTGCGCATGGACAAGCTGCGCTGGCATCGCCACGGCCCGGACGAGCTCGCCCACTACGCCAAGGACGCCTACGACATCGAATATGAGTTCCCCATGGGCTTCAAGGAGCTCGAGGGCGTCCACAACAGGACGAACTTCGACCTCAACCGCCACCAGGAATTCTCTGGCAAAGACCTCCAGTACATCGACCAGGACGACGGGAACGCGCGCTACATTCCCTTCATCATCGAGACGAGCGCCGGGCTCACGAGGCAGCTCCTCATGGTTCTCTGCGACGCCTACGAAGAACAGAAGGTGGCCGACAAGGGTACCGACGATGATTGGAGGACGGTCATGCACTTCCATCCCACGCTCGCGCCTATCACCGTCGCCGTTCTCCCCCTCATGAAGAAGGACGGCTTGGCCGAGCTGGCGAAGGATATACGCGCTGAACTGAAAGAAGATTTTTCCACCGACTACGATCAGGGAGGCGCCATCGGCCGCCGCTACCGGCGCCAGGACGAGGTGGGAACGCCATTCTGCGTCACCATTGACTACCAGACGAAGGAAGACGGCACCGTCACCGTGCGCGACCGCGACACGATGCAGCAGGAGCGCGTCGCCGTTTCAGAGCTGTCGGGCTATATCAGAGCTAGGATCAAGGCATATAAGCGGGCGTAAAAAATACAGGCGGCGACATAGACATCGTCGATGCTGGAAGAGCATTGATGGGCTGAAACGCTAATAAAAGAGAGCCGCGGCCAGAAGCCGCGGCTTTTCTCGTTATTTTCCGAGAACGCCTTCTTTGCAGGCTTTGGACACGGTGAATTTTACCGCTGTCTTGGCGGGAATCTTGATCGTTTCGCCGGTGGCGGGATTCCTGCCGGTGCGGGCCTTGCGCTTGGCAAGCTTCAGGATTCCAAAACCGGGAAGCGTGAACTTCTTGTTTTTTTTCACTTCTTTGTAAGACACTTCGGCTAGAGCCTCAAGAAAGCCCTTCACATCTTTTTTGGTCATACCGGTCTTTTCGGAAAGCGTGGTCACGAGCTGGGCTTTTGTCATCGCTGTTCCATTTGTCGCCATGGTTCATCTCCTTGAAGGAATCTCTGGGTCCAAACCGGTAAATGGCGCTTTGCCAGAGGGCTCCGCGCACATTGCAACACGGTTCTATATGGCAATAATAGCACATATGGAAAGAAAAATAAAATAATATTTGCGTAGTATTGGAAATATGCGTCGTAGATATTGAGAAAATAACGTCATCATCGATATACTGCCCTTCAAGGCAAGGAGATCTCATGAATAAAGCGCTAGAAATACTGAAAGAACGAGGGTTCATCCAGCAGTGCACGGACATCGAAGGACTGTCCAGGCTTATGGACGAAGGACCCATCACTCTGTATGAAGGCTGCGATCCCACAGGTCCTTCGCTGCATATCGGGCATATGGTTCCCTATTTCGCGATAAGGCATCTCCACGAGGCAGGCAACAACGCGATCGTCCTTATGGGCGGAGGGACGGCGCGCATCGGCGATCCTTCGGGCAAGACGACCATGAGGCAGATCATCAGCTATGAGGAAATCGACGCCAACGCCAGCCGCTTTCTCGCGCAGCTCGACAATTTCATGTCCTTCGACGGGAAGACTTTATATTCGGACAACAACAAGAACTGGCTGGCCAATCTCAACTACATCGACTTCCTCCGCGATATAGGCAGGCACTTTTCCGTCAACCGGATGCTCTCCTTCGAAGCGTATAAAATGAGGCTGGAAACAGGCCTTTCGTTTATTGAATTCAACTATCAGCTCCTGCAGAGCTATGATTTCCTGCAGCTCTACAAGCGTCACGGATGTCGTCTCCAGGTGGGCGGCGATGACCAGTGGGGCAACATAGTGGCCGGTATCGAGCTCATCCGCCGGGTGGAAGGCGCCGAGTGCTTCGGCCTCACTTTCCCCCTCGTGACGACAAGCGACGGCAAGAAGATGGGCAAAACGGAAAAGGGAGCCCTCTTCCTGGATCCGTCCATGACGAGCCCCTACGAATTCTTCCAGTATTGGCGCAACGTCCAGGACGCTGACGTCGAACGCTTCCTTCTGATGTTCACCTTCCTTTCCGTCGAAGAATGCAGGCGTCTGGCGAATGGCGCCGATGCCGAGATCAACAAGGCAAAAGAAAAGCTCGCCTGGGAAGTCACGGCCATTATTCATGGCAAGGAAGAGGCCGACAAAGCCCTCCAGGCGGCCAAGGCGGCCTTTGGCGGCGTCGGTCTGGGCGACGTGGGGGAAATCCCTTCGGTGGCGCTGACGGCGGCCAGGCTGGACGCGGGAATCGCCGTGCTGGATCTTTTCCTTGAGGCGAAGCTTGTCGGTTCCAAGAGCGAGGCCAGGCGCCTCGTACAGCAGGGCGGCGCTTCTGTGAATGGAGAGAGAGTCGCCGACGAGTCGGCGGTATTTTCGACGAAAGATCTTGCTGAGGGCGCCCTCTTCCTGCGCGCCGGCAAAAAACGCGTCTGCAGGGTGGTGCTGGAATAGGCGCTAAGGTTAGGGACGCGCGCCGCTTGAGCGCATGCCGCTAAAGCGGCGCGCGCCTTTTTCGTCAGGCTTGGTTTTCCGCCTTTTCCTGCAGCTCCTTCCTGCGTTTGCGGTATTCCATGATGGGCTTGTCGCCCTGGAATAGATTCTCCCCTCTGCCGAGCCCCGATGCCTTGGGCACCTGCGTCCGCACCACCGCTCTGTCCTGGTGGGCGACGAGAAGGTTGAAGGGCATGGCGGCTTTGGCTATCAAGTCGCCCAGAAGGGGGATGAGGGCGAAGGCTTGGTAGAACCGCAGGTAGAGGAGGGTGTGTTCGCCATCCACGGGGATGAAGGCGCCTAACACTCTCACTTTGTCGGCGATCCGGTTTTCCCACAGATTGGGGTAGATGAATTCGAGCTTGAAACCATTAGGGTTCGGAACGGGAACCTGCGCCGGCGTCTTGGGCTTCTGGCCCGAATCCGCTTCATTGTAGACGTACATGAAGAACTTGCCGGAACCGAGGGGGAGGGCCGGCCTTCGCCCCACCAGATCCAGATGAATCCATGATCCTCATGCGTTGGATAGCTCCGAACCTTGAAATTGGGCGGAACGGCCGCTGCCTTGCCGTTGGCGGGGATCAGGGTGCATTTGCCCGAAGCGTCGTTATGCGGCCAGAGTCATTGAATTTCGGTTATATAATTTCATACATGTTTGAGAGCATTTCTCGTATCTTGGGGCGAATTTCCTCATCGCGGCGGCCAAAGGCGACCACAATACCCACCGTCCATTCTTTTTCGCCCTTATCTATGGCTGACAGAACCTCGGCTTCGTCGAAACCCTCTAATGGACATGAATCGAGATCGAGGGATGCCGCGCCCGTCATCATATTGGCGCAGGCGATATAGGTCTGGGCGCGCGTCCAATGAAGGATTCGGCCTTCCTTCATTAGAAAATCATGGTAGCCTTTGTAGTCGGCCTCGAAGACGGGGTAGCCTCCCGGAAAGCGTTCGGCCCTTTGCGTCAGGAAGGCCGAACCGAGGCTATACGCGGCTTCCTTGCGCGCGAGGATGACGATGACGCATGGGCTGGTGTAGACGGCGTCTTGGGCAAAGCACGCGTCCCCCAGGGCCTTGATCGACTCAGAATTTACAGCGACGACAAAGTGCCAGGGTTCGAGGCCGAAAGAGGAAGGGGAAAGCCTCCCGCATTCCAGTAGGAACTCGATCGTGTCGATGGAGAGCGGCAGGTCCTTCCTGAATCGCTTGCTGGCAAAGCGCTTCCTCATGGTCTCGAGAAAACGCTCCGCCTTTGCCGCATCAAGGGAAAATTCCATTGGGGGCATCGGAGGCATCGGGGGATGCCTCAAATAAGGTCCAGCGCCACGTCGAACATGGAATTGAGAGAGGTCTGCCTCTCTTCGGGCGTCATCTCCTTCCTGGAGATGTTGGAATCCGAACAGGTGAGAAGGGTGAGGGCTTTTTTCTTGAGATAGGCGGCGTTGCAGTAGAGGGCGAAGCACTCCATGTCGGTAGCGGCGCAGCCCATAGACGCCCATTTCTTCCAGCCATCCTCATCGTCGAGGGCGCTGTAAAGCGAAAAAACGTCTGAGGAGAATATGCCGCCAACCCAATGCCTGATGCCGCGTTTTCGCGCCGACGCCACGGCTTTTTCGAGTAGGGAATAGCTGGCGCAGGGCGAGAAAGAGCCCTTCAGGCCATACTGATGCGCGTAGTTTGAATCGGTGGAGGCCGTCATCGCGATGACGATGTCGCCGACGTCGATATCGGCGGTCATGCCGCCGCAGGTGCCTATCCTGACGATGCTCTCGACGCCGTAGAAGGCGAAGAGTTCGAAGGAGTAGATGCCCATGGAGGGGGCGCCCATTCCTGAACTCATGACGGTGACATCCTTGCCTTCCCAGCTGCCGGTGAAGCCGAGCATGTTGCGGACTCCGGTCACTTTTCTGGGGTTCTTCAGGCGGGTTTCCGCTATGTACTGGGCGCGCAGGGGATCTCCGGGCATGAGCACGATGGGCGCGAAATCGCCTTTCTTCGCGGAATTGTGCGGCGTGCCGGAAGAAAAGTGTTCAAGTTTCCTCTCGTGAATTCTCGATGAATGCATATATTCTCCTTTTGATTCAGCTGCCGCTTCGCTCATAGGGCTGCCCCGAGGCTCTGGGCGCGTATTCTTTGCCCGAGAAGACCATGAGCGTCACAAGCGTGATGATATAGGGCATAACGCTGAAAAATTCCGGGGGAAGAAAGCGAAGGCTCTGTATGTTGACCATGTAGATGGAGAGCGCGGTCGCCGTGCCGAAGAGGAGGGATGCGGCCGTTATTCCCTTAGGCAGCCATCTTCCGAATGATACGGCGGCGAGGGCTATGAATCCCGCCCCGTTTATCGTGTTCACCGTGTACTGGATGGTCTGAGTCAGTACGAGGCAGCCGCCGGCCAGACCGCCGAGGGCTCCCGAGATCATGACGGCGATGTAGCGCGTCCTGCGAACGTCGATGCCGGCCGAGGCCGCCGCCTGGGGATGTTCGCCGCAGGCACGAAGGCGCATTCCAAAAGGCCTTTTGTATAGAACGAACCATGCGACGACGACAACGGCGAGCGCTATCCATGCCGTCGGGTAGATCCCCCCGATTCCGGGCATCATTCCTAGTTTGAAAGGCAATGTTCGCTCCATCTTGAAGATGATCTGAGCGAGAAAGGCCGTCCCTCCCGTCACCAGAAGGTTGATGCCCGTTCCGGAGACCGTCTGGTTCGCGTTGAGCGTTATGGAAGCGAAAGCGTGGATAAGGGAGGTAAGAACACCCGCGAGAGCGCCCACGCCCAGGGCTATCCAGATGGAGTAGGAGGTGGAAGGCTCCAGGAAATAATGAATTGTGGCTGCGGTGAAGGCGCCGACACCCATGAGTCCTTCCAGGGCTATGTTCACGATGCCGGCGCGTTCGCAGATCATGCCTCCCGCGGCGGTGATGAGGATCGGCGAGACGATCATGAGGATGGACGGGATCATGGCGATAAGGCTATTCATCGTGGGCTTCCTTCTGCGCCTGCGCGTTCTTCTTGGCTTTCCAGTCGAGGATGAGCTTCACTCCGGCGCGCATGGAGATGAGCACGACCACGAGGCCGGAAATGATGAGGGTTATCTCCTTGGGAATCTGCCTGGACTGCATGAGAGGCTGGGCGGAAGACAGCATCCCGAAGAGCAGGCCGGCGATCAGCGTGCCTCCGGCATTGTTGTTCCCTATGAGCGCGACGGCGATGCCGTTGAACCCATAATTGTCATAGCCGCCCAGGACGCGCCCATAGCTGAAGGAGCCAAGCGCGACGACGGCGCCCGCGAATCCTGCGAACATGCCCGCAATGAGCATCGACGTCGTGATGCTTCGCGTTACCCTGACGCCGGCATAGCGAGCGGCGTCCCGGTTGAAGCCGGTGGCTCTCAGTTCGAAGCCTGTCTTGGTTTTCTCGATGATGAACCAATAGATCAAGCAGGAGAGCAGGGCGACCCATAGTCCGAGGCTGAGCCTCGATCCATTCGTCAGCTGTTCGAACAGGGGGCTTGTGAGGCGAGCCGTGGCCGGGAAATTGGGCGTTTTATAGGTATTGGCTCCGGGGATCAGCATGGAGGTCCATCGCGAGAAGAAGAAGGCTATATAGTTGAGCATTATCGTGGCCACGACTTCAGATACAGCGAATTTCGCCTTAAGCCATCCGACAATGCCTCCCCAGAGCGCCCCGGCCAACCCCGCGGCGGCCACGGCCGCCACCCAGTGGACTACCGGAACGGGAGGGAAGTAGAGGGCCACGAACTGAGCCACGGTCAAACCCACGATGTATTGGCCCTCGGCGCCGATGTTGAACAGGCCCGTCCTGGCGGCGAATCCCATGGAAAGACCGCAGAGGATAAGTGGGATGCTCGCGGTCAGCCACTCGCCGATATAGCGCGCGTTCCATGTGCCGCGGGTTATGTCAAAGCCGGTAAGGGTCTGGAGGAGAGCCGAATACATTCCGGCGGGGTTCTTTCCCACGATCAGAATGAGAAGGGTTCCGCAGAGAAATCCGAGGAGGACGACGGAGATGGAAATCGTCTTTGGATTGGAAAAAAGCCTTTCCAGCCTGTCTTTACGCGGATCGATCGTCCTGTTCATGCTTTTTCCCCTGGCGCTTTTTGGGCTATTCCCGCCATCATGGCGCCGATTTCCCTTTCATCGGCCGATTCCCCCTCCACGATGCCCACGATTTCGCCCTTGGAGATCGCCGCTATCCTGTCGCAGAGGTTCATGATTTCTTCCAGCTCGAAAGAGATGAGGAGAACGGCGCGCCCTTTGTCCCTCTCCGCTATTATCCGCGAATGGATGTTCTCGATGGCGCCCACATCGAGGCCGCGCGTAGGCTGGGAGATGACGAGAAGGTCGGGGGAGAGTTCTATCTCCCTGGCGATAACGGCCTTCTGCTGGTTCCCTCCCGACATGGAGCGGACCTTTGTCGCCGCCCCTTCGCCGGTCCTGATGTCGAACGCCTTTATGAGTTTTCCGGCATTTTCCTCGATCGCCTTGCGGTCGAGGATGCCGAACTTGCCGCAGTAGGCTGGGGAGCCGTAGGTTTTCAGGATGAGGTTTTCGTCCAGCCTGAAATCCAGGACGAGTCCTTCCTTCTGCCTGTCTTCGGGGACGTAACCTATGCCGGACTCTATTCTGCTATGTATCGAGGCGTGGGAAATATCCTTTCCGTTGAGGAGAATCCTGCCCTTTTCCAGCGGCCTCAAGCCGGTGATGGCCTCTACCAGCTCCGCCTGGCCGTTGCCGTCGACGCCGGCAATGCCCACGACTTCGCCGTGGCGGACTTCTAGGGATAGGTCCCTGATGGTCTCCAGTCCACGAGAGTTCTTGACGAAGAGGTGTTCAATGCGCAGGACCGTCTCGCCGGGAATGGCCTTCGTTTTTACCGTGGTGAAAAGCACTTCCCGCCCCACCATCATCGCTGCCATCTGGGCTTCGGAAGTAGAATCCACATCCACCGTGCCGACCATCTTGCCCCGTCTGAGCACCGTGCATCGGGAAGCAGCCTGTTTGATCTCCTTGAGCTTATGGGTGATGAGGATGATCGTCTTGCCTTCCGATTTGAGGCGCTCGAAAATCTGCAGGAGCTCGTCGATCTCCTGAGGCCGCAATACGGCCGTCGGTTCGTCGAAAATGAGGATTTCGGCTTTCCTGTAAAGTATCTTGAGGATCTCGACGCGCTGCTGCATTCCGACGGTGATGCTTTCGATAGTGGAGTCCGGATCGACGTCGAGGCCATAGAGCTTGGAGAGTTCGGCCACCCGTTTCCGCGCGGAATTGATGTCGATATTGCCGAATCGGTCCCTCGGCTCGTTGCCGAGGATTATGTTTTCGGTGACCGTGTAGTTATGCACGAGCTTGAAATGCTGATGGACCATCCCGATGCCGAGCGAGGTCGCGTGGTTCGGGTCCTTGATCCTGACTTCCTTGCCTCGTATGGAAATAGAGCCCGAATCGGGCTCGTACAGGCCGAAGAGAATCGACATGAGCGTCGATTTGCCCGCGCCGTTCTCGCCGAGTATCGCGTGGATCTCGTTGTCCAGCACGCGAAGCGTCACGTTGTCATTGGCGATGATACCGGGGAATATCTTCGTGATCCCCGCCATTTCGATCGCATATGAATCCATCCAGGAATCTCCTGATCGGTGGCCGCGTTGAAAAGCGGGGCCGCGTCGGCATTCATAGCCCGACACGGCCCCGCGATCAAGAAAGCGAAAGCGGAATTAGTTGTCGGATGCCTGGAGGTTCACGGGCGCGAGGCCCGCGGCCTTGGCGGCTGCATAGGTCGGAACGACCTTGATCTGGCCTTTTATGATCTTGTCCTTGGCCGCGTTGACCTGCTTCACGATATCGGCGCCGAGCTCGGCGTTGCTGGCCGAGAAGCCTACGCCGTCGATCTTGGTGTCGAATACGACGACCTGGCCCTTGAAGGTCTTGTTCTTGACCTGGTTGAGGGCGTACTTCGTCGAGTTTTCGACTCGCTTGATCATCGAGGTGAGCACGGCCGACTTGCCGGTCGCGTAGATGCCGTCCTCATACTGGTCGGAATCGACGCCGATTGCCCAAACATTCTTGCCCTGGGAACGGTATTCCTTGGCCTGGGCGATGGTTCCGTTTCCGGTGCCGCCGGCGGCAGAGAAGATCGCGTATACGCCGGAGTCATACCAGTTCTTGGCCTGGGCCTTGGCGAGTTCGGGCTTACCCCAATCGTTGGCGTAATAGTCGACGAGCTCGGCGTTGGGATATACGGACTTGATGCCCTGCACCCAGCCCATCTCGAACTTGGTGATGACCGGTCCGGGAACGCCGCCGATGAATCCGAATTTCGGCGCGGCGATCTTGTCTTTCTTGGCCTTGAGGGCCGCGGCCACGCCGACGAGGTAGGAACCTTCATGCTCGGAATAGGTGGCTTCCATAACGTTCGGCTTGCCGATCCAGTCCACGTCCACGATGAGGTACTTCTGGTTGGGGTACTTGCCCGCCACTTCGGTGAGCGCGTCGGCGAAGGTGAATCCCGTGACGATGATGAGGTCATACTTTTCGTCGGACGCCTGCATCAGGTTGGGAATATACATGTCCTGGGTCTGGGCGGTCAGGACATCGTAGAATTTGCCGCGTTTCGTGGTCTTGTTCCAGCTGTCCCCGTAGAAATCGAGGATGCCGCGCCAGGCCGCCTGATTGAAGGACCTGTCGTCGATGCCGGTCGCGTCGGTGAGAAGGCGACTCGTCGGCTGCGCGGCGACGGAAGCGGCCGCGCCGAAAATCATGCCCGCGATGAGAAGCATCGCAAAGATTCGTTTCATACGTTTTCCTCCATTATGCTTAAGCGGTACCTTACGGCGCCGCAATCTGCGCGCAACATTGGGCGTACCATCACCGCGGCTATATCTCGGCTCCCACATGACCATGATAATACTCATCGCGAAGCTGCTTCACCTGGGCATCGCCCAGATAATCGTCGAAACTCATGTATCGGTCGATGATGCCGCCAGGACATATCTCGATGACGCGGTTGGCGATGGACGTCACGAATTCATGGTCGTGGCTCGCAAAAAAGAGTACGCCTGGGAATTCGATCAGTCCGTCGTTCAGCGAGGTAATGGCTTCGAGATCGAGGTGGTTGGTCGGCTCGTCCATGATGAGGAAATTGGCCCCCGAAAGCATCATGCGCGAGAGCATGCAGCGCACACGCTCGCCGCCCGAGAGCACCTTGACGGGCTTGAGCGCATCGTCGCCGGAAAAAAGCATTCTGCCGAGGAAGGATCTGATATAGGTGTCGTCGGCCGAGGAAGTGGCGGATTTGAGCCACTCGACGATGCTCATGTCGGATGCGAAGAGGGGTGAGGCATCCTTGGGGAAATAGGCTTTTTCGACAGTCTGCCCCCAGTAGAGATCTCCCGCCGAAAGTTCCAGTTCCCCACCGAGAGCGGCGAAGAGTGTAGATTTTGCGATGTGCTGGTGGCCGACAAAGGCTATCTTGTCTGTCCGGTTGACGTTGAGGGAGAAGTTTTTGAGGACTTCCGTCCCGTCGGCTTCTATGGATACGCCGATTATCCTGAGGACATTGTTGCCAATGTCGCGGTTGGGTTTGAAGCTCACGTAGGGGAAACGGCGCGACGAAGGCACGATATCGGCGAGTTCCAACTTCTCGAGGATCTTCTTCCGCGATGTCGCCTGCCTGGATTTGGAGGCGTTGGAGGCAAAGCGCTGGATGAATTCCTTCAGGTCCTTCACCTTGTCCTCGCGGCGGCGCTTCAGGTCCTTCTGCTGCTGGACGAGAATTGCGTTCATCTTGTACCAGAAATCGTAGTTGCCCGAATACATCCTGATATGGCCGAAATCTATGTCGCAGACATGGGTACAGACGGAGTTGAGGAAGTGCCTGTCGTGCGATACGACGATCACGATGTTCGGGGATTCGATGAGGAACTCCTCGAGCCAGGTTATGGAATCGAGGTCCAGGCCGTTGGTCGGCTCGTCGAGCAGCAGGATGTCGGGGTTGCCGAACAATGCCTGAGCCAGAAGTACGCGGACCTTGAAGGTTTCATCCACTTCCTTCATGAGTTTGTCTTGAAGGTTTTCAGGAACGCCCAGTCCGGAGAGGAGGACAGCCGCCTGAGCTTCGGCTTCCCAGCCCCCCATTTCGGCGAACTCCGCCTCCAGTTCGCTCGCGCGTATGCCATCCGCCTCGGTGAAGTCTTCTTTGGCGTAGACGATGTCGCGTTCCCTCGCGATGGAGTAAAGCTTCTCGTATCCCATGATCACGGTATCGATGACGCGGAACTCATCGAAAGCGAAATGGTCTTGCTTGAGGGTAGCCATGCGCGAACCGGAGGAAATCGAGATTTCGCCTTTGTCGTGCTGAATTTCACCTGAAAGAATGCGAAGGAAGGTAGTTTTCCCCGATCCGTTGGCGCCGATAATGCCATAGCAGTTCCCGGCGGTGAATTTTAGATTGACGTCCTTGAAAAGGTTTCGTTCTCCGAAACCGAGCGCTAGTTCTGTTACTGATATCACAATAGGAATACTCCCCGCAAACGCCATGAATTTCAAGGGGTAGGGAAGGGAATTGCCCTCATTTTTCGGAACCCGACATTCGAGCGAATCCATCCTCATCATTGACGGAAGCGTTTTCGGAAGCTACAAATACCACAGGTGGCAACAGTGATGAAAATCCTCCTGCTTTCAGATATACATGGCCGCGGGGATATGGCAGCCGCCATAATCGCCAAGCATCCGAATCTGGATTACGTGCTCATAGCCGGCGATATCACCAATTTCGGCGACGTGAAAAGCGCGCGGGCGGTAATAGACGCGCTTTTTTCCGATGGAAAGCGGCGTCGCGTATTTCTCGTGGCCGGCAACTGCGATCCTTTGTCCGTGAGGACATTTTTCAAGGCTGAAGGCCTAGAAACCGAAGGGTATGAACGAGACTTGCCTTTCGCCTCGATTGTGGGCGTGGGGGGCGGCCTGCGGAGGGCTGGGCTCACGAGTTTCGAGCGGACGGAGAGCGAGCTGAATGGAGCGCTGACCGCCCAATTGTCGCCTCTCTACTCCGAAGACCGAAAAAAGCCGGTGATTGTTCTTACCCATACGCCGCCCTATGGCACGAACGCCGACAGGCATGGAGAAATGCATGTGGGAAGCAAAGAATTCGCGAAAGCGATGGTGGAATATGGTCCCGATGTGTGGATCTGTGGTCATATACACGAGTCCCGCTGCGTCTCGCTCGAGGACGGGACCCTCGTCATCAATCCCGGTCCCTGCAGCTGCGGCAGTCACGCCATTCTGGAACTAAACGAAAGCCCTGACGAAAAAAGACTCGTCAGGGCTTCCCTGTTCAGATGATATCGGAAAACAAAGCGGCTTTAGCCGCTAACTCTCCCGCGTTCCGGCGAATCAGCGCCCCGTGGGGCTATACAGATACTTGAAGTAGTCCATGTCGGTGGAAAGCGTCTTCTTCAAGCCCGGGACTGTGGCCTTGTAGGATTCCATGGCCTTCCAGAACTCGAAGAATGAAGGATCCCTGCCATAGGATTCGGCGAATATTTTCGTGGCCGTGGCGTCGGCCTTGCCCTTGAGGGTTTCCGATTTCTCGTACGCGGAGGAAAGTATGGAACGTTTCTCGTTTTCCAGCTTTCCAAGCCATTCAGCCTTCTTGCCCTCGCCGTAGGAGCGGAAAGCCTGGGCTATCTGGCTTCTTTCCTTGATCATCCGCTGGTAGACGCTATCGGTCAGTTCTTCCGAATACTTTATCTGCCTGGGCACGATATCCAGGACCTCGATTCCATACTCGGGGGCGATGGACGCGACGATCTTTATCATCTCATCAGACAGCATTTCGCGGCCTTTTTCTATCTTTTCAAACTGAGTTTCCGAAATGGTGAGTTCTTCCAGCGAGGTGGATCCCACCGATTCCCCGGTCTGGAAAGTCTCCAGGTTGCTGGAATTCATGAGCTCGTCGGTGCTCCGCACGGCTTCCCTGAGATAGTTGGACGAGATGACGGTACGGACTGCGGAGTCGATGACGTCATCCAGTCTGCCATAGGCATTCTCGAGACTGCTTACCGATTCATAAAACTTCACCGGATCGACGATTCGCCATCGGGCGGTGGTGTCCACCCAGATGAACTGGTTTTCCTTGGTCGGTATGCGCTGTTTCTCGCCATCCCAGGAGAGGAGTTTTTTCGGAAATTTCATGACATTATCGACGAAAGGACTCCTAAGTTTTAAGCCTGCGTCAGTATGTGTCTTGACGATCTTGCCAAAACGGACGACCACTGCCTGCTCGCCTTCGTTGAGGATGAAAAAAGGCCCGATAATTATTACGCCAATGACGATGACAGCCAGCGCCGCCGCGAATATCAGTGTCTTTTTCATTTGGCTGCCTCCTTGGGCGCATCGAGGATCTTGAGCGGAACGAGATTCTTGAAAGATTTGTCGATCAGCTCCACCTCCGTACTGCCCGAGAAGACTTCGTTCATCATTTCGTAATACAGGCGCTTTCTTGTAACGTCTGGGGATTTGCGGTACTCGTCCAGAACCGAGACGAAACGCGCCACGTCGCCCTTTGCCATGTTCACGCGTTCGGTCGAGTAGCCCTGGGCGATTTCGAGAATCTGGTCGGCCTGGCCTTTGGCTTTCGGGATTTCTGCGTTATAGGCTTCCTTGCCCTCGTTGATGAGGCGATTCATGTCCTGTATGGACTTGTTGACATCCTCGAAGGCGTCCTGCACGCCGCTCGGAGGCACGATGTTCTGAAGCTGGACCTGCGTTATCTCTATTCCAAGATCATATTTTTTGAAGATTCCGTTCATCATCTGTACCGCGTTGTCCTGGATGCTCTGCCGGTCAGGTCCAATGACGCCCAGTATCAGGCGGTCGCCGATGAGGCGGTTGATGACCGATTGGGATATGTCCCTGATGGTCTTTTGCTTATCCGACACATTGAAGAGCCATGCTCGCGGATCAGTAATCCTATACTGGATGATCCATTCCACATCGACGATATTGAGATCGCCCGTCAGCATGGTTGATTCGTTCGGGAATTTCTGGTCGGAATACTGCGTGTTGACGCCGCTTTTTATGGTTCTAAAACCGAAGGTCTCGGTTTGCACGACCTTCGTCTTCACAAGATAAGCTTTTTGTATGCCGAACGGAAGTTTGTAGTGAAGTCCCGCGCCCAATGTCTTGGAATATTTGCCGAACGTCATTATTACCGCGTTCTCTGTCTGATCGACGACGATGAAGCTTGTCGACAGGAAGAGGATCAAAGCGACCGCTATGGCCGCGATGATGATTACGGGAGCGTTGAGCTTGATTTTGGGCATTTTTGGCTTGAATACCGGATCGGGCATGTCTGTCCCCTCCTAGAATCTGAATTGCCTCAGCGATGAACATACTTCTTTTTCATCCATAGAAAAACAGGATTCAATTTTTTTTACGAAATAAATAGGCAGCGGAGCCGAAAGCGACAGGGGAACGTCGGAGAAAGGCTTGTTTTCGAAACGCAGCTCCCAGGCATGGAGGTAATAAGGCTGTTCGCTTCGCTTTCCTCCATATTTGGAATCCCCGAGGAGAGGGTGGCCATGGAAGGCCGCCTGTACCCTGATCTGATGCGTGCGGCCAGTACCGAGCCTGAGGGCGGCGAGGGTTAGCCCGTTCCTACAGCCAAGGGGAAAGGCTTCGGTGATGGCTTCCCGCGGCTCCTCGGCTGTTGAGGGCTTGAGTTCGGAAGATTGGAGGGCGGCGCCCTCGGGCTCTGAATCGCCGCGTATGAAGCTTTTCCGCAGCGATAAATCCCTTTCAATTCTATCCTTCCACGTTGTGCGCGATGTTAACTCGCCTTCCAGAATAGCGATATATGTCTTATGGATGGAGCCTTTCCCGAGTGCCTCGCAGAAGACCCTGGCTCCTTCGATACTCCGCGAAAAAGCGATGATGCCCGAAGTATTCCTGTCGAGGCGATGAAGAGGGCCGGGAGTGAAGGCCAGGGAGTCTCCCAGTTTTCCCGCCAGGTAAGACCTGACCAAAGCGTCGAGGCTGCCAGCGTCGTCGTGAACGAGAACGCCCATCGATTTATTCAAAAAAAGAAAATCGGCGGTTTCCAGCAGGACAGGAGGATTTCCCGAGAGACGCTCGATGCCTCTTGTTTCCGGCGCCCCGCCCGGAATTTGGATGACACGGCTGAATTCGATTATATCGCCCTCGCGGCAGCGGTATTCGGGCGGCTGGCGCGCGCCGCCGACGCGGATGTCGCCTTTTCTCAGCGCTTTATGGATTGCGGAGATAGGCATATCCTTAAGGACTATCCTTAAGATTTTATCGAGCCTCCTGCCGATATCGTTTTGTCCAACGGGCATTTTGAATACGGAAACCATGAGCTCATACTATAGATCGGCTCAGCGCGGGTCAATGAAGTTCGGGACAAAAGACCATCGAGGCTTGACATAGAGCTTTCAGAACGTGAAACTTCGGAAGCGATGAGAAACAACGCCGTTGACCTTCAGACACTCTTTTCAAACCCAATCTTCCTCTCCGCTCTGTTCAGCCTTCTCATCGCCCAGTTCATAAAAGCTGTCATATCGCTCGTAAAAGCGCGCCGGGAAGCCCTTCGCGAAGCCATGCTCATTTTCTTCTGGAGAACGGGCGGCATGCCATCCAGCCATTCAGCCGTGGCAATTTCCATCAGCGCGGCGGTAGCCCTCACCCAAGGATTCTCCGATCTCTTTATCGTGTCGTTATTTCTTTCGCTCATCGTTATACGCGACGCGCTCGGCGTACGCCGGTCGGCCGGCCTGCAGTCCAAGGTTCTGAACAAACTTGGCAACGACCTGTCTCTACGCCTCGGCATCAAGTACGATTCCGTCAAGGAAGTCCATGGCCATACCTGGCCTGAAGTTTTGGTCGGTTCGGTTCTCGGATTCTGCATCGCTTTTGCTTTTTGCAGACTGTAATTAATTCTTGTCCGCCAATGATGCGTTGTCATACAAATATTGAAATATAGAGTTATGTATGACAACGCCATGAATGAGGCTATTCATGCTAATTGAGGCAATCATCGAGAATGCCCTTTTCCTGGGCATTCCATGTAGTATAGAATCGATTGATCACGCGTAAGGTATAAGGTACATGCAAGGCACGAAAGTCATTCTTGGGACATACAACACCATGCCGGACGGCACTTCGGGGAAAGTCTTCGAACTTACCTACCAGCGTTCGTGGCGACCATTTCTTTCGAGCCTCTATAAATTCCAGAATATTTCAGCCGTTCTTTATTATTCGGGAGTCGTCCTGCAATGGATTGAGGAAAACCATCCCGAATTTATACTCCTTCTGGAAGAGATGGCCGACCGGAAGCAGATTGAACTCTTGGGCGGAGGATATTTCAGTCCGCTCTTCCCCATCCTTCAGCCGTCCGATAAAGTCGGCCAGATAGAAATGCTGACTACCTATCTGCGGAAGACCTTCGGCAAACGCCCATCCGGCGGTTGGCTTTACGAGTACTCCTGGGATGCAGGGCTTCCGATCATATTCCGCAATTCGGGCCTGAACTATTCCTTTTTACCCGCTAAAATTCTTTCCGAAGCTGGTTTCATAGAATCGGGCCAGTTTACGCCCCTCGTCACCGAGGATCAAAGAAAACTGCTCTATATTTTCCCCGTATTCGATCTCGAAGAAACCTTCGGCACGCCCATACCTTTCGAATCGGCGCTCGAGCGCCTCATGCTGGAGCATCCCGAAGGCCGCCTCTACACGATGATGGTCGATGGTCAGTCCGTGCCGGGGATGTGGGAAGCCTCAGGTCTCGAGTCCCCCGATGTCATGTTCGAAAAGTCCTTCGCCTGGTTCCAAAAAAACTGCCTTTTCGTCGAAACGGTCTCGGCCCAGGCTTATGCGCGAACCTTGAAAAACGCCAGACTCTTCTATCTTTCATCCTGCGCCTCCAAGCGGCTGGGCGTGGGGTTCGAGGATAAAATCGCGGACGCGGAATCTCGTAGGCTCCGCGCGCCGTACCTGGCCAAGCAGCTCATCCTGCGGAATCCCTCGAGCAAGCACCTCTACGACAAGATGTATCATGTCCATTCGCTCATGACGCTGCTGCGGGGCGACAAGGCAAGGAAGAAAAGCGCCCAGGAAGATTTATGGAAGGCGCAGAACGGCGATGCGTACTGGGAAAGCGGCGTGGGAGGAATAAGAAGACCGGAAGTGAGGATCAATGCCTACCGATCGCTTATCGAGGCGGAAAAAGCCACGAGGATACACGGAAGTTTCAGCCCGGGCATAATACTGGACGACATCGACTGCGACGGAGACAGGGAGACGCTTTACCAGGCCGCCGATATGAACTGCTATATACACGAAAAAGGCGCGTCCGTATTCGAAATCGATTCGTTCAGGAATAAGCAGAATTACTGCTGCGTCTATAACGACGACCCCCTGCGATCCTTGAGCAGTTTTGTGGACAGGATTTTCGGCATCGGTTCCTATGACGACGAACGTATAAACCTTGGCCTGCAGACCTACTCGACGCTCGAAAGAGAGAAAAGTCCCTGCAAGGTGGTTTTCAGCAAGGAGTTCGCGCTCAAGTCGGGATCCTCCCTCCATCCCCTGGCCATAAAGAAAGCTTATTTTTTCCAGAAATACTGCATCAGCGTCGATATCGAACTGGTCAATCGCTCACAGCACCAAATTCCCCTGCGATATGCCTTGGAAGTGAATCTCCAGCCCGCGGCGAGCTGGGAAGATATGGAAATTTTCTCCTCGGCGGGAAGAGAGAAGGAAAAAATCCCTCCGCTCGAACATGCTTCCTCCTTTGCCGCGGAAGCCATCACCTTCCAGATGCTCCAGGGAAAGGAACTGGTCGAAATAAGATCGGACAAGCCTTTCCAGATGCGCATGGAGCATGCGATGGACAGACTGGAGACTCCCCAGATCATCAGGCTGCACGATGGACACATGAATTCCGATACCTCCACCGGAAAAGGCGAGGCCCTCTATCAGGGAACACGCATGCTTTTCGGCTGGGACACTGAGCTGTCCGCCGATTCCAGCGCCACCTTCTCCCTTTCGCTTCATTTTTAAAACCATACGACCATACTCTTTGCCAGCTTGCCCATTCGGAAGGTTTTCTCCTACAATAGGCTATGCCAGAACAGTTATTTCCAGATGACCTTTCGGGGAAACGCATACACTTCATAGGCGCCAAGGGAACGGGCATGGCCGCCCTCGCCGAAATACTCGCCGCCAAGGGCGCCGCGCTTTCGGGCAGCGATGTGCCGGACACCTTCTATACCGACGCGATACTCCGATCCATCCATATGGACGTGAAGGAATCGTTCGACGCCGCCCATATCGGAACGGATCTGGACCTTGTCATTTTTTCCGATGCCTACAATCCTCTTTCTAATCCTGAAATGGCCGAGGCCGCGCGAAGGAACCTGCCCATGTTCAGTTTTGCCCAGGCTCTGGGAGCCCTGTCCAGGATGAGCGATTCAAGCGGCATTTCCGGCGTCCACGGCAAGACGACGACGACGGCTATGGCCGGAAGCATGCTCGCCGCCCTGGGCGCCCCCGCGACGGTCCTCACCGGATCGGCGGTGTCCTCGTTCGGCGACCGGTGCACCTTGATCAGGGGACAACGTTATTTCGTCGCGGAAACCGATGAATACAAGCGGCATTTTATGTACTTTTCCCCCCGCCGCATCCTTCTCACGAGCGTCGAGAGCGACCATCAGGATTACTATCCGACCTACGAATCGATAGAAGAGGCGTTTCGCGACTATGTCATGTCGCTTCCCGTCGGAGGTCTCCTCGTGTACTGCGCCGACGACCCTGGAGCCGGGGCTGTGGCCGCTTTCACGAAGGCGAAGAGGCCGGACCTGCGCTTCGCGCCCTATGGCTTTTCCGCCGATGGGCCATGGAAGGTAAGGACATGCGTCACGGGGGAAGGGCATACTTCTTTTACCCTGGGAGCCCGCGAGGCGGGCTTTGAGCTTCATGTGCCGGGGAGGCATCTCGTCCTCGACGCGGCGGGAGCCCTGGCTCTCGTTCACGATATCGTAAGGGATTCGCAAAAGGGCGATGATTGGACTAAGGGGCAGTGGGAGCAGGCCGGGGCCGCGCTGGGAGAGTTCAAGGGCTCGCGACGCAGAAGCGAAATTGTGGGAGAAGCGGGAAACGTCCTCATCATGGATGATTATGCCCACCATCCTACGGCCCTGAAGGCGACCATAGCGGGCATCAAGGCTTTCTGGCCATCGCGGCGACTCATCGTCGATTTCATGTCCCATACCTATTCCAGAACAATAGCGCTTATGGACGAATTCGCTGAGAGCCTGGACGATGCGGACTGCGTCGTCCTTCATGACATATACGCTTCGGCGAGAGAGAAGCCGGTGGAATCCGTCAGCGGCAGGAACCTTTTCGAAAAGGTGAAGGCTCGCAGGAAGGATCTCGTCGATCTGTCCGATGGAAAAAAATCGGACATCAACCGCGGCTTCATAATGTATGAGCAAAAACACCAGGATACTTCGGTTAAGCTTTTACCCCTTATCCATGAGAACGATCTTTTCATAACCATGGGAGCGGGCGACAACTGGAAGTTAGGGAGAACGATGCTTGAACAGCTGAGGAAAAAGGAACATAGCGATGCTTAAAAGCATGACCGGTTTCGCGCAGAGAGAATTTGACAGAGATGGAATCGCCGGAAGCGTCCAGCTGAAATCCTACAATAACCGCTATTTGGACATCTCCATTTCCCTGCCGCCGCAGGTATCCTCGTTTGAACCGAAAATCCAGCAGTTGCTGGGGGAACGCCTCAATAGGGGAAAGGTCGAATTCGGCCTTCGGCTGAAAAAAATGAATATTCCCATCTCCGTGCGCCCCGACGTGGATACAGCTCAAGCGGTCTATGAGGCGATTTCTTCAATTGCCGCGGCATGCGGGCTGGTTGAAAAACCTTCGTTGAGCCAAATAGCCTCCTTCGAGGGCGTGCTTTCCTATGAGAAAGATTTCGATGGCGGAAGGATCTGGCAGCCGATAGCCGACGAAATCGGTCTCGTCCTGGATGAGTTCGAAGCCTCCAGGGAAAGGGAAGGCCAGGCCACGGAGGCGAATATCTTTTCTGAGCTGGCGCGCTTCGAGGGAGCTCTTACCATCGTACGGAAAAATGTAGTCGAGATGGAAAATGCCATCAAGCTGCAGTTGCAGTCGAGGTTCGAAGAGCTTCTGCCAAAGGGGTATGATGAGCAGCGCCTTCTTCAGGAAGTCGCCGTTCAGCTGGTTCGGCTGACCATCAATGAGGAAGTGTCGAGGCTGGACGCGCATATCGAGGCTTTCAGAGCCATGGCGTTCGAGGAAGCTCCCGCCAAGAAAATGGATTTTCTCTGCCAGGAAATGAACAGGGAGACGAACACTATCGGATCCAAGAACACGCTTGTGGCCGTGGCGCATGCTGCCGTGGAAATGAAAGATTCCCTGGAAAATATCAGGGAGCAGTTGAGGAACGTGGAATGAAAAAAACGCAGGCCGCCATTATCGCTATTTCGGGGAAATCCGGATGCGGAAACACTACCGTATCAAAACGAGTGGCCCAGATACTCGGATGCGAATTCATCAACTATACATTCAGGAAACTCGCCGAGGAGGAAGGCAAAAGTCTGGCCGAAATCCTGGCTCTCGCCGAGGAAGACTCTTCCTGGGATCGGCTTCTTGATTCGCGGCAAGTGGAGCTGGCGCAAAAACAAGACTGCGTCATCGGCTCCCGTCTCGCCATGTGGCTCCTGCCCAACGCCTCCTTGAGGGTATACCTCAAGGCCAGCCCGAGCGTGCGCGTAGACAGGATTCATGCCCGGGAGGGCGGCAGCAGGGACGAAATCGCCGCATTTACCGCGCAGAGGGACATACGGGACCACAGGCGTTACAAGGAGACGTATGGAATCGATACGGACGACGTTTCCAGCGCCAACCTGGTTATCGATACGGAACGCTGGGACGCTGAGCAGATAGCCCGTATCATCGCCGATGCTTTCATCGGCAGGAGGTAGCGAATGCCGGCTGCCAAGGTTGTCATCGTAACCGGCGCTTCTGGCGGAATCGGGAAGGCATGCGCCGCATATCTGGGCGCCCATGGGTACAATGTTTACGGTACAAGCCGATCAGCCGGCGACGAAATCGAGGAATCAGGCGCTTTCCCTATGGTCAGGATGGATGTTACGGATCCGGAATCGGTGGCGCGGGGAATTGGAATCGTCATGAAGCGAGAAGGCCGGCTGGACGCTGTCGTGAACAACGCCGGGCTCCATGTCGTAGGCCCCGTCGAGTGCGTATCGATCGGCGATATCGAGCGATGCTGGCGCACCAATTGCCTCGGCGCGATGCTGGTATGCAGGGAGGTTCTTCCGATCATGCGCCTTCAGGGCATCGGTCATATCATTAATCTAAGTTCGGTGGGCGGCGTCGTCGGACTGCCTTTTCAGGGAGCCTATTCCGGTTCCAAGTTCGCGCTCGAAGGCATGACGGAGTCTTTGCGAGCCGAAGTCAACGGTTTCGGCATAAGCGTTTCCATGGTTCAGCCCAGCGATATCCGCCACCAGGATTGCCGAAGCGACGCGAAGGTGACGAAGGACTATGAAGATTCTTTTACCAGGGTAATGAATATCGCCTGGAAGGATGAGGAAAAGGGATACCCGGCTGAACGGATCGGACCTCTCGTCGAGAGGATCATCGAGAACCCCCATCCTCGGGCGCGCTACACCTTCGGACAGGCTTTTCAGAGGGCAGTGCCGCTGCTGAAGCGGATACTGCCTAATCGTTTCATGGAATGGGCCCTCGGCCTCTATTATAAGGTCTGATATGTCATTATGCAGAAAATCTTTCGGAACGCTTTCTTCAGGGGAAGATGTATCGCTCTATCTTCTGGAATCGGGCGAGTATAGGGCATCCTGGAGCGATTATGGCGCCTCCTGGCTGAGCCTCGTGATGCCTGACGCCAGGGGCGTTAAGGACGATGTGCTCCTGGGGTTCTCGAGTTTCCCTCCGTACGCCGCCAAGCATCCTTATTTTGGGGCGACGGTTGGCCGCTTCGCCAACCGTATCGCCGGGGCTTCGTTCTCTCTTGCCGGAAAAGAATACAATCTTTTCTCGAACGATGGGGAGAACCACCTACATGGAGGGAGGCGGGGCTTTGGACGTCGCCTCTGGAAGGGAACAATGGATACGATCGACGGCAATCCCTCGGTCCGCTTTTCGCTTGATAGCGCCGACGGCGAGGAGGGCTATCCAGGCAACCTCCATGTGGCGGTGACCGTTACGCTGGACAGGACGGGCGAGCTGGGGATTTTCTACGAAGCGGAGGCGGACAGCCTTACGCCTCTGAACTTGACCAATCACGCCTATTTCAATCTTGCGGGCGAAGGATCGAGCACGATTTTGGAGCATGAGCTTCTCCTGCGCTGCGGCCGCTACCTTCCGGTGGGTGCATCGCTCATTCCCTTGCCGGGGGAACCCGTCGAGGTAAACGGAACGCCTTTTGATTTCAGGAAAAGCAAAAAGATAGGCGACGATATCGGTACATCCCTTTCGGGCTATGATCACTGCTTTATCGTGGATTCGCTGCTGGCCGATGAGCCCTTCGCGGTCGCGACGGAAAAAAAGCGAGGGCGACGGCTCAGCGTCGCGACGACGTCGCCAGCGGTACAGTTCTATACAGGAAACTACCTCGATGGCATAATGGGAAAGAGCGGATCGGTGTATGGAAAGCACTCGGGCTTCTGTCTTGAAACCCAGTACTATCCCGATTCGCCCAATAGGCCTGATTTTCCTTCCTGCAATGTCGAACCGGGGGAAATATGGGCGCATAGCACCAAGTACCGCTTTTCCGTGCTTTAGCTAGTATGATATTTGTGACAAATGTAATAGCTTTCTGTGAGTTGATTTAGATTATAAGCGCAATAATATATAAGGAGTTGTAAATGTTGGAAGAAATGGCAAAACCGATTTCAGAGCTGCAGGCGGAAATAGGCGATATCTGGGGGCGTCTTTGACGCCGATGCCCTTGAAAAATCGGTAACGGAAAAAGAAAAACTTACCGCCGATCCGGATTTCTGGAACGATTCGGCGAGAGCGGGGAAAATATTCGCGCAGATCAAGCAGATAAAGGATAGGGTCGCGATATGGAGGGCCCTGACTACCGATGTGGAGGCTCTGCGGGAATTCTACGAACTCGCCATCGAGGAAGATCAGCGCGATCTCGAAAAAGACCTCCAGAATACGCTTGACGACGTTCGGAAGCGCTTCGATTCAGCCGTGATAGTGGAACTACTATCGGGAGAGGCAGACGCGTCTGATGCCTACGTCGCCATTCATGCTGGATCGGGCGGAACCGAGGCATGCGATTGGGCGAGCATGCTTCTCAGGGCCTATACTCGCTGGGCGGAGCGTCGGAACTTCAAGATGGAAGTCGTCGATATGCTTGAGGCGGAAGGCGGCATTAAATCAGCGACGATTCAGATCAGCGGACCTTATGCTTACGGTCTGCTACGAGGTGAAAGCGGCGTGCACAGGCTCGTCAGGATATCTCCCTTCGACTCCAACGCCAGAAGACATACCTCGTTCTCCTCCGTCTATGTGCTGCCCGTTCTCGACGATTCAATTACTATCGAGATCAAACCCGAGGATATTCGCATCGACACCTATCGATCGGGGGGTGCCGGCGGCCAGAAGGTCAACAAAACCGACTCCGCGGTGCGCATCACCCACCTCGCCACAGGCATCGTCGTCACCTGCCAGAACGAAAGAAGCCAGTACAAGAACAAGGACGTGGCGTTCAGCGTGTTGCGTTCCAGGCTATACGAGTATTACAGGCTTGAAAAGGAAAAGGAAAACGCGAAATTCCAGAGCGACAAGAAAGAGATAGCCTGGGGATCACAGATACGATCTTACGTTTTTCAGCCCTACACGATGGTCAAAGATCACAGGACCAAGTTTTTCGTCGGAAACGTCCACGAGGTAATGGATGGGGGCTTTGATCCCTTCATAGAAACCTACCTGCGCTGGAAGTGGAAGGGCGGCGTGCCGCAGTCCGAAGATGAAGATGAGGAAGTCTAGAAGGCGGGGGCTGACAGCGGCAGGTCTTCTGTGCCTGCTGCTTGGTTTTTCCGCGCAGAATCTCCAGGCTCAGGACACGAGCCAGTGGATTTTGGGCATGACGCAGTTCCTCGAGGTTTTGCCCGAAACGCTGATAGAGACGGCTTCCCCCGAGTTCGGTTTCGCTAAGGCAGCCGAACTTGCAGGCAAATCGGCCGAGGGAGCTCTTTCCGTGACGCTTCCTTCCCTTCTTTTCTCGGCCCTGAAGCCTCTTCCCGGCCGGCTGTCCATGAAAACGGCGCTGCGGACAAGAACCGCCGACGCTCCCTTCGTTGACGCGAGGAAGGGGAAGGAAGCATTTACCGGTCTGGATGGATTGATTCTCGGATTTTATTCATTAAAGGATGAAGCTGTAGAATGCAGGATTCTTTTTTATGAAAAAGAATCCGAAAACCCTCAGGGCACATTCTTGTATAAGGGTGCAATCTCGACGCTGGAAAATCTGCGCGCCGCGGCTTTGCCGGCGATGATGCATTGGGTAGCGACAAAGGAAGTCAGTGTTGTCGATATCGTTACAAAACCGGCTTCTGGCGCCGCGCTCAGCGTCCAGGGAACGCCTTCCGAAGGATCCATCGCCCTGGATGGGACGAGAATTTTTGTCTATGAGAAAGGAAATTACCCTATTATCGTTCGACAAAGCGGTTTCGAGGATGGGTTCTGCGAAATTGCGGATTTCAAACCTGATTCCTATACATCGATCGTTATCGACATGAAACCCGCGGCTGGAGCCGCCCTGCCAGAAGCATCGATAATCAACGCGGACGACCGGTTGAAGTGGGCTGAAAAATCCAGTTTTCTAAGGGCTGAGAAAAGGTTCAGTTCGGCCTTGGGACGTTTTGTCCTGAGCCTGCCCCTGAGCGCGATCGCGATCGGAACGTTTTATTCCTTCTATGAAGCGTACTCGCGAGGCGCGGCTACCCAAACGGCTCTCTACGTATCGGGCGCGGTGGCGGCGGTTTCGGTGTCGCTCAGCCTAGGTTTCATCATTGACAGCGCGGTAAGACTCGTAGATGTTTTACATGTTTCGCGATAGATTCCACTGACGGAGAAAATATGGGTTTTGGCGATAAAATACGGGCTTTTTTCAAGAAAACGATTCTCAGCGACGAGGTATTCGAAGACCTGACCGATCTCCTCGTCGAAGGCGATATGGGCGCGGCCTTCGCTTTCGAGACAGTAGAGCGCCTCAAGGAAGTCTGCCGAAAGGAAAAAATCGGGGATCTGGAGTCGGCCAGGAAGGCACTCAAGGGTATCCTCGAGCCTTACGCGATGAAGAAATCTTTCGATATCGACCCCGCTCGTTTAAATATCGTGCTGCTGCTGGGGGTCAACGGCGTTGGTAAAACGACCTCCTGCGCTAAGCTGGCTTTCTGGGCCAAAAATAAGGGCATAGACAATATCATCCTCGCGGCCGGCGATACCTTCAGGGCCGCCGCCGTCAATCAGCTTAAAATTCACGGAGAACGTACGGGAGTTAGGGTTGTGGCGCAGCATCAGGGCGCCGACGCGGCCGCCGTGCTCTGGGACAGCATAGAGGCGGTCGGCGCCGGACGCGCGGGCCTCGTAATAGCCGACACAGCCGGCCGCATGCATACTCGCCAGGATCTCCTTAAGGAACTGGAAAAAATGGACAGGATCATCTCGCAGCGCGCGCCCGGCGCGAAGTACAGCAAAATCCTCGTCCTGGACTCAACCACTGGACAGAACGGCATGCGTCAGGCGGAAACCTTCAACGAGGCGGTGACCGTTGACGGTGTCATCCTCAGCAAACACGATTCCACGGCTAAGGGCGGGATGGTGCTGAGTCTGGCCAAGCAGTTCGGCTTGGCCACGCTTTTCGTCGGAACGGGCGAGGGCTATAAGGATTTCGCTCTCTTCGATCCCGAAGCCTTCCTTGACGAATTTCTGGGCCTCGGAGAGTGACAAAACAATCGCTGCTTTTCGCGGCATACCGCTGGGGTTTCTCAGGCCGCAGGCGAATGTCCCTGAGCCGAGCTCTGCTCGCCGCGGCCGGCATAGCGGCGGGCGTGACCGCTCTCATCATCGTTTTGGGCGTTATGGGCGGGCTTCAGCAAGGCTACATCGATTCGATTCTTGAAATTTCCAGCTTCCACCTACGCGTGGAGATGCCCAAAGAATACGCGTCCGGCTCCCTCGATGCCTTTTCGCTCGCTGCCATAAGGGCCGTCCCAGGCGTTTCCTCCGTCGTCGCCTTCAAGGAAACTCATGTCCTCGCCCTCGGTCCCTCGGGGCAGGCGCTGACGCTTAACCTGAGGGCTTTCCCCAGAGGCGCCGAGCGCGACGATCCTTCGCTCGTCCGCTCCCTGGGCCTTTCCCTGTCGGAAAAATTGCCGCGGGAGGGTTTCATCGTGCTCGGCAAGGAAGCCGCCGCCTATCTTGGCGCCGACAAGGGTACGCCGATAGAGTTGTTCGGCATGTCCCAGAGCGCGGAGGAAGGTGTCCTTCCCATAAAGAAATCGATTCCGATCGGATCCGTTTTCAGCTCGGGCTACTACGAATTCGACGCGGCCATGGGCTTCGTGTCGCTTGAGGCTTCGGGCGATCTGGCCCCATTTTTCTCCACGGTATCCCCGGTTTTGGGCATCAAGCTGGACAACCGCTATTCTGATTACAGGATCGCGGGTGCCATTCAGAGCCTCCTGCCGGAAGAAGCCGGCAAGGTTACTTCCTGGCGCGATTACAACAGAAGCTTTTTCGGCGCGCTCCGCACCGAAAAGTCGATGATGATGCTGCTCATAAGCCTCATCTTCGTGGTTGTCGGCATCAATATCTTCCACGCGATGCGTCGTGTCATCGCCGCGAAAATGTCCGACATCGCGGTGCTCAAGGCCTGCGGGGCCACGGATGGCGACATTCGCGGGATATTCATCGTAAACGGCCTTTCCATTGGCCTTATGGGCGCAGTGGCGGGCATCGCCCTCGGGCTGCTTCTGAGCTCGAATATAAACCGGATTCTCGAACTGGCCGCCGGCGTCATGCGCTTTATCGCTTCCTCGCTGGGCAGCCTGGGGCTAGCGTCCTCAGGCGGCGATTTCAAGCTATTCTCGCCATCCTATTACTATATCGACGCGATCCCGGTTTCGATATCGGCGGCCGAGATCATCTTCATCGCGTTGACGGCTATAGCGTCCACCGGTCTCGCGGCCCTCGTAGCGGCGCGCAAGGTTTCGGAAGCCAAGCCCTCAGAGGTATTCAGAAATGAGTGACAGTATCATCAGCTGCAGGAATCTCATCAAGAATTTCGAGAGTCAGGCCGAAATCCTTCATGTCTTGAGGGGAGTAGACCTGGAGCTTACGCCCGGAAGTTCCTGCTCAATCATGGGTTCTTCAGGCTCCGGGAAGAGCACGCTTCTTTCGATCATCGGAGGACTGGAAGGTTTCGATTCTGGGGAAGTGACGGTGGGAAGTTATGCCCTGCATTCTCTTTCCGAAAAGGAGCTTCCCAAGTACCGAAGCTGCCTAGTGGGTTTCGTTTTCCAGTTTCATTATCTCCTGAAAGATTTCAGCGCCCTGGAGAACGTGGCGCTTCCGGCTTACATGAACGGCGTTCCGCGAAAGGAAGCCTGGGCAAGGGCCGAATCCCTTCTTGAGAAAGTCGGTATGGCGGAAAGGAAGGACCATTTCCCCACGGAACTTTCAGGCGGCGAAAGGCAGCGCACGGCCATAGCGCGCGCACTTGTCAACGCTCCTTCCGTCATACTGGCCGACGAACCGACGGGCAACCTCGACGCGGACAATGCCCAGGCCATCCAGGAGCTCATGTTCGGGCTGCCGGCAATATCGGGAGCGACGGTCATTCTTGCCACCCATGATCCAAGACTGGCCGAGGCGGCCGACAAGAGGTTTTTCCTTTCCGAGGGGAGGCTTCAGCCCTTATGACCTTCGGAGCTTCCTTTTTCATCGCCGCGCGTTCCCTGCTCGGCCGGAAGCGCACAGGCGGCATGGCCGGCGCGATCCTCGGAATAGGCATCAGTCTGGTGCCGATCGTGCTTGTCCTTATAGTGTCGGATGGTATGATCGAGGGCATCACGCGCCGCTATATGGAGACAAAAACCTATCACCTGCAGGTTGCGGCACCTGACAGCATGGCCGGAAGCGATGCAGAAAAAGGTCGCGTCGCTTTAAGCGCGGTGCCAGGCGTCCAGGCCGCCTATATCGAAAAGAACGGAAGCGGGGTTGTCGTTTCGGCAGAGGCCAGCAACGCTGTCATGTTGCGTTCGGTGAGCCCGGAATTTTTCGTCGATCCGGGAGTCAGCCAGTATCTTCGGCTGATCGAAGGGAAGGCCAGGCCCGAAGGTAAAAGGGACATCGTTCTTGGATCCTCCCTGGCGTCTGTCCTTCACGTAAAACTTGGCGATTCGCTCACCGTCATAACGCCCAACCAGCAAAACGAATTCACGGCCGGCGGCATCGGCGCCGACTTTTCAGGCTACGCCCCGAGGCTGTCCTTTTTCAAGGTGACGGGGATCGTGAGCGCCGGCTATCGCGATTTGGACGCCCTCTGGGCTTTCATCAGCCCGGAAGCGGGAGAAAGGCTGCTGAACTATCCTTCGTCCTACTCGTTTTTTGGGATAAAGGTAGCCGACCCCTATTCGAACAGCCTTGGTTCGATTAAGGAGTCCGTGAGCGGCGCGATGGAGTCTCTCTATCCGGATTGGTTCGATCCCTACCTGACGAGAACCTGGCCTGAAGTCGAGCGGAGCCTCTACAGGTCTTTCGGCACGACAAAATCCATGCTTCTTTTCATAATGGGCATTGCCCTTGTCGTGGCTGCCGTCAACCTCGGTTCCTCGCTTTCCACCTTTGTCGTCGAACATTCCATGGATATAGCCGTGCTTCGCGGCATGGGCGCCACGGATTCAGCTATACGGCAAATTTTCGTGGGCGCTGGTTTCATCACCGGAGGCTTAGGGACCATTCTTGGCATCCTGGCTGGGTTAATCCTCTCCTTAAACGTCAATTTCCTGATATCAGGCATAGAGTGGATCGCCAATATTTTCGATTCGGGGCTCGCTTTCATAAAGGGACAGCCTTCCGTCGCGCTGAAGCTTTTGGATCCGGAGTATTATCTTGAAAAAATCCCCATCTCCATCGACTTTGCGCAGATCGCGCTCATAGCCGCGCTCAGCATCGCTCTCAGCGCGGTGGTCTCGCTTATTCCGGCTAGAAAGGCCTCCAGGATTTCGGTTCAGGAGCTTATCCGAAAAAGCTGAGAGCTTTTCTATCATTTTTTTGAAGCATATGGTATGATTTTACCGGTATAGGGTTGTGGAGGAAATAATGGCAAGAAAAGCGGGCGGACGTTCGGCCGATATGGTAGGCGAGCTTACAACTACTCTAGGCGCGGAAGCGGGGGACGGCAGTCCCAAGTCTCACGAAAAGGCCGAAAAACAGAAGGCTCTCGAAGCCGCGCGGCTTCAGATTGAGAAGCAATTTGGCCAGGGCTCTCTCATGAAGCTTGGAGCGCACTCGAGCGCCCAGGGTATCGAAGCCATTCCTTCAGGATCCATACTGCTCGACGAGGCCCTTGGCATCGGCGGTTATCCCCGCGGCCGAATCGTGGAGATATACGGCCCCGAATCTTCGGGGAAGACCACGCTGGCCCTCCATGCCATCGCGGAGGCGCAGAAACGCGGCGGCATCGCCGCCTTCATCGACGCCGAGCACGCTCTCGACCCGGTTTACGCGCGCAATCTGGGCGTCGACATCGACGAGCTCTGGGTTTCCCAGCCGGACAACGGCGAGCAGGCCCTGGATATCGCCGAATCGCTGATTCGCTCGGGCGCCGTGGACATCATCGTCATAGACTCCGTGGCCGCGCTTACGCCGCAGGCTGAGATCGAAGGCGAAATGGGCGATGCCCATATGGGCCTCCAGGCGAGACTCATGAGCCAGGCTCTGCGCAAACTCGCCGGCAGCTTGTCTAAAAGCAAGACAATCCTCATCTTCATAAATCAGATTCGCATGAAAATCGGCATCATGTTCGGCAATCCGGAAACGACAACGGGTGGAAACGCTCTCAAGTTCTATGCCTCCGTCAGGCTGGAAGTACGAAAAATCGAGACGATCGAGCACGGAGACGATGACGCCGTTGGCAATAAGGTCAGGGTCAAGGTAGTGAAGAACAAGGTCGCGCCCCCCTTCAGGAGGGCTGAGCTGGAGATAATATTCGGCAAGGGGATTTCCTGGTCGGCCTCCCTCTTGGACGCCGCGGTAAAGTATTCCATCGTCGACAAAAAAGGCGCCTGGTATACCTGGGGCGATGAAAAAGTGGGGCAGGGCAGGGAAAACGCCAAAATATACCTGGAACAGAACCCTGACGCGGCCATGGCGATTGAGAAGGACGTTCGCGCGAAAATGTTCGAGAAGGCCACCGCCGCCCAGAATGGCATAGCGATAGCCTCGCCGCTTTCGCCCGAGGAAGCCAAGGCCAAGGCAGCCGGCATGAAGACAGGGACCGAAGCGGACGGCGCCAGCGTCATAAGCGCCGACGACCTTTTCTGAAGAGGCTCATGGAAACCGTATGGCTAGGACTCGGCTCCAACCTCGGGGATAGCGAAACCCTCATAAAAAGGGCGGTTTCGCTTCTCGAGGAAGTCGTTTCCGATGCAAGGATGTCGGGATTATGGCGTTCCAAGGCTCGATATGTGGAAGACCAGCCCGAATTCCTTAACGCGGTTTTTTCCGGTAAGACCGAGCTTGAACCGCACGATCTCTTGAATGCCATCCATCGCATCGAACTGGAATTGGGCAGGGATCGCTCAGCCGTAGTGTCCAAGGGCGCGAGGACTATGGATATCGATATTCTTCTCTACGGGAGAAGGATTATCGCTGACGACGATCTCATCGTTCCCCATCCGGGCATGAGAGAGAGAAAATTCGTCCTCATACCTCTCCTGCAGCTCGATCCAGGGATTCAGGATCCTGTGAGCGGCAGGAATTTCATGGAGTTCCTGGCCGAGCTTCCGCCGCAGGGTATTTACCCGACCGGTTCCCGCATATATGATGCAATTTATCCGTGATGAACAACAATCCAGACATAGACGCCACCATAGACAACCCTTCCTCATACATCGATAGCGGCACGCAGAGAAGAAATTTCAGGCTCAAGGATTTCGAAGGTCCCCTGGATCTCCTGCTTTTCCTGATAAAACGCAACGACATGAATATCTATGACATCCATATCGCCTCCATCACCGAGCAATATCTGGAATGTCTCAGGAGCGAAGAAGGCGTCGACCTCGACGAGCTTTCGGAATTCTACAATCTGGCGGCGACACTGCTTCTCATAAAATCCCGCATGCTCATTCCCTCCAGTTCACTCGAGGACGAAGACTTCGATGACCCAAGGCAGGGGCTCATAGAAAAACTGATCGAGTACCAGAAATATAAAAAGCTTTCAGGACTCATGGAACAGCGCGAAATGGAAGTCGAATGGACGCTGGAGCGGTCCTGCATGCAAAGGACGCTGCCATTTCCCGACGATGATGACGAGACGCTCTGGCAAGACCTCGATGTCTGGGATTTGCTGCGCACCTTCTCTTCCCTGGTGCAGAATTTCAATTCTGAAAGGATCATCGATCTCTACGAGGAAGTATCCATCAACGAGAAGATTTCCCTGATGAGGGAGCTCCTGGAGCGCAAGGGCAGCTTTTCCTTCGTGGAGCTTATAACCAGGCCGCGGTCAGCTCTCGACCTGGCCTGCGCATTCCTGGCCATGCTGGAGTCCGTCAAGAACAAGTTCATCAGCATCAAGCAGCATAAGCTTTTTGGCGATATCCTGATTTTCCCTTACTCGAGCGAGGTTCTCAATGGAAAAGACTCCTGAAAACGATGCTTCGATCATCGGAGCCATACTCTTTCTCGAAAGCGAACCGGTAGGCGAAGCCTATCTGTCGCGAGTCTCGGGCCTGTCCGAAGAAGATGTCCTGAACGCCCTCCAGCGCATCCAGGCTGAATACGAATCGCCCGTCCACGGATTCGCGCCCCTCCGTTCCGGCGGCGGATGGATACTCGCCCCTAAGGTGGAGCTCTGGGAATACCTCAAAGATCATTACGGCAAGAAAAACGAAGCCAAGCTGTCGCGCGCCGCCATGGAAACCCTGTCGATAATCGCCTATTCCCAGCCCATCACAAGGGCAGAGGTTGAGGCGATACGAGGGGTTTCCGCCGATGGAATGATGCGGTTTCTCCTGTCGCGCGACTTCATACAGGAAGTGGGTAAAAAAGACGTGCCCGGCAAACCCATGCAGTATGGCACTACCCAGGAATTCCTGAAATATTTTAAATTAGGTTCCATCGCCGACCTGCCTAAACTGAGCGAAATAGAAAGAAACCGTTTTGATAAAACGGAAGGTGAACAGGGATGAACACGACTCCGCGCGAAAAAATCCGTCTCCAGGCTTATCTCGCTTCCTGCGGCATCGGCTCCCGCCGCGCCTGCGAAAAGCTCCTTGTGGAGGGGAGGGTGTCGGTCAACGGCAGCGCCGCGAAACTCGGCGACAGCGCCTTTCCTGGCGACGAAGTCCGTCTGGACGGGAAAGTCGTCAGGCAGCAGACTCGCCTGAGGTATATAGCTCTCAATAAACCTGTCGGATTCGTCACCTCGATGTCGGACGAAATGGGCCGCCCTGTTGCCGCATCCCTCCTGGGCACTTCGGTGGAAGAACGAGTCTACAACGTCGGGCGCCTCGACCAATGGTCTTCGGGCCTTCTCCTCTTCACGAACGACGGCGACCTGACTGCTCTCATGGTTCACCCCAGCGGTCTCATAGACAAGGAATACGAAGTGGAGACCGATCTGGACATTCCCGAGACCTTCGCCCAGGAATTCGAGGCCGGCGTCCTGGTGGAAGATATTCTTTACAAGGCCGAATCAGTCCATGTCCTTTCTGAAAGAAAGATGAGGACCGTCCTCATCGAAGGCAAGAACAGGGAAATCCGCCGCGTGCTCGAACATTTCGGCCTTCGCGCCCTCAAGCTGAAAAGGGTGAGGATAGGCCCCATAGAACTAGGGGACCTGGCTGAGGGAGCGCATCGCGAGCTCTCGCCCGAGGAAGTGGCGGCCTTGCGCTCGTTTTCGGAAAAATCGAAAAAAAAGGAATCCGGCATATGATCGTAGCGATGGACGGACCGGCCGGCTGCGGCAAGTCGACGATCGCCAAGCTGCTTTCCTCCAGGCTGGGCTTTACGTATATCAATTCCGGCAATATCTACAGGGCGATTTCGTTCGCTTCCATCGAGCGCGGCATAGGGTATGAAAACAGGGAAGCGCTCCTCGCCTGCGCCTCCGCGCTGGACATCGATTCCGACGCCGACGGCGCCATCATACTCGACGGCAGGAAAATGAACGCGGAACTCCGCAGCGCCGCGGTAGACGCCATCGTATCCCAGGTTTCGGCCATTCCCGAGATCCGCGACATCGTCAACATAATCGTCAGAAGGATTGCCGCCAACCGCGACAGCGTCGTTGAAGGCCGGGACATGACGACGGTGGTCTTTCCCGAAGCCGAAGCCAAATTTTATATAGACGCGTCGGTGGAGGAGAGGGCGAAAAGGCGTTTCGATCAGGGCAGTTCGACCATGACCTTTGAAGCGATACTTGAAAATATCAGGATGAGGGACAGGATAGACAAGAATAAGAAAGTCGGAGCCTTAAAAATCGCCCCTGACGCCCTGTATTTGGATACATCCGGCTTGACCATAGAGCAAGTTTATGAGAAAGTATACAGTAAAATTCTACACTTAAGGGAAGCACATGGAGAATAAGGAAGTGGAAATGGACGCCGCCGCTCCCGCCCGCGACGAATTCCAGACACAATTGCAGGAGCAGTACCTCAAAAGTTTCGAGGGGCTGGAGGAGGGAGATTTAATTGACGGCAAAGTCGTCCAGATAGCTGGCGATTTCGTGTTTGTCGACGTTGGATACAAATCCGAAGGTAAGATCCCCGTAATCGAATTCGGTGATGAACCCCCCAAAGTCGGCGACGATGTCAAAGTCATCCTTGTCAAAAAAGAAACTCATTCCGGCGAGGTAATTGTCTCCAAGAAACGCGCAGAAGAGAAAGTCTTCTGGAAAGCCGTAGCGAACGCGTTCAAGGAACATCAGCCCGTCGATGGAACGATCGAGAAAGAAGTGAAGGGCGGCTTCGAGGCCGACCTGGGACACGGGCTCAAGGGATTCCTGCCTTCTTCCAAGGCCGACATCCAGAGAGTCGAGAGCGGCGAAGGATTCGTCGGTCTCAAGAGCAAGTTCTATCTCGAGCGCCTCTATTCCGAGAAAAAGATCAACATAATCCTCAACCGCAGAAAGTGGCTCGAGGAAGACATCGATAAGCGCCGCGAGGCATTCTTCCAGACGGTACAGATCGGCGATACGGTCAAGGGCGTGGTGAAAAGCTTTACCAGCTTTGGAGCCTTCATCGACCTTGGCGGTTTTGACGGACTGCTCCATATCAACGACATGAGCTGGGGTCACGTGACCCGACCCAAGGACTATGTCCGCAAGGGCCAGGAAATCGAACTCAAGGTCATTCGTCTCGAACCGGAAGAAAAACGCATCAACCTTTCCCTGAAACATTTCAGCCAGGATCCCTGGTTCACCTTCGAGGAAAAGTACCATGTCAACGACATCGTGAAGGGCAAGGTGACTAAGCTTACCGACTACGGCGCCTTCATCGAGCTGGAAGAGGGCATCGAAGGCCTGGCCCACATCTCCGAGTTCTCCTGGGTCAAGAAAGTGCATAAGCCCGAAGACATGCTCAAGCCCGGCGACCTCGTCGACTGCATGGTTCTTGGGTATGACATTCAAGCTGGAAAAGTCTCACTCGGACTCAAGCAGGTTCAGGTCAATCCCTGGGACAGCATCAACGACAACTATCCCCTCGGTATGCGCCTCACCCGCAAGATCGTGAAAGTAACCAACGCCGGCGCCTTCGTGGAACTCGAAGAAGGCATCGACGGATTTCTCCACGTAGACGATCTTTCTTGGACGTCCAGGGTCAAGAACCCGGCATCAGTGCTCCACGAAGGCGAAGAAATTGAAGTCGTGGTCATTGAGAGCAACCCGGAAGAGCGAAACGTGCGCCTCGGCGTAAAGCAGCTCTCGGAAGATCCCTGGAGATCATTCGCGAGAGCGTTCAGGGTGGGTTCCATCGTCGAAGGCACCGTTTCCAACGTCACCGATTTTGGCGTTTTCGTCAAAGTCCAGGGCGATATCGACGGCCTCGTGAAGAAGCAGGATCTCAGTTCCGACAGGGACGTATCCTGGGACGATGCCCTCAAGACCTTCACCGTGGGCATGGCGGTAAAAGCAGTCGTCATCGATTTGAATCCCGAGAGGCAGAAGCTTGGCCTTTCCATCCGCGATCTGGTTCAGCGCCAGCAGCGCGAGGAGATTTCCAAGTTCATGCAGAGCGAGGACGCGGATGCCGGATACACCATCGGCGATCTGCTCAAAGACCGCGACACGACGAAAAAACCCTCTTGATCTGCCGCGCTGCGGCATATTGAGAAAAGACAAAGGCGATGGTGGGGACGATAGACCAGGCGAAGTTTGAGTTGCTCATCGATGTTTGCGCATTGATTAACTCGAATTATGCCGACGGAAACGTTCTCATGTCGCAGATTATCGAATCATCGGCGAGGCTCGTCGGCGCGGAAGCGGCGAGCCTCGTTTTATATGATCCTGTCGCCGGCAAACTTCATTTTGAGATAGCCATCGGACCGAAAAAAGCCGAAATAACCGGGAAGGTTCAGGATCCCAAGGAAGGGATCATCGGCTGGGTGGTCCAGCATGGGCAATCGCTCATCGTCAACGATCCGGCCGGCGATTCCCGATTTTCTCCCTCGATCTCCAAAGAAATAGATTTCCCGACAAACTCCATACTCGCCGTGCCCATGAAGGTAAAAGGCGTTCTGGTCGGCGTCATCGAAGTGATCAATAAGACGCAAGGCAGATACTTCCTTGAAGAAGATCTCTATTGGCTCGAACTTTTCGCGATGCAGGCGGCGATAGCCGTCGAGAACGCGAAGTTTATGGAAAAAACATCCATCGAACTCTCATATTTAAATGAAAAAGCTCTCGCCAATTCAGGCTGGCATACCCTCGTGTTCGCTTCCGGCGCGATAGCCGAAAAAGTCGACCTCATAGACAGGATAGCCCCCAGCGATGCCTCCGTGCTCATCCTGGGAGAAAGCGGGGTAGGGAAGGAACTTTTCGCGGAAAGGCTGCACCACGCGTCCAAACGTGCCGAAAAACCTTTTGTGCGCGTTAACTGCGCCGCCCTTCCCGAAACCCTCCTTGAAAGCGAACTCTTCGGACACGTGAAAGGCGCCTTTACCGACGCGTATCAGGACAGGAAAGGGCGTTTCGAGATAGCCGACGGCGGCACCATCTTCCTCGACGAAATAGCCGAAATGCCGCTTCGCCTCCAGTCAAAACTGCTTCGCGTGCTCCAGCAGAAAAGCTTCGAGAAAGTGGGCTCGTCCGAAACAAAGACCGTCGACGTTCGTATCGTCGCCGCCACAAATAGAAACCTCGAAGCCATGGTGAGCAATCAGGAATTTCGTTCCGACCTGTACTATCGCCTCAATGTGCTTCCCCTCTATATACCGCCGCTTCGCGAGCGCAAAGAGGACATTCCCGCCCTTGCGTCGCATTTTCTTAAGCAGGCCGCCAGAGAAACCAACAAGCAGATAAGCGGGTTTTCCGATTCGGCCATGGAGTGCATGCTCTCCTATGCCTGGCCCGGCAACGTCCGCGAACTCGAGAACGCTGTCGAGCGCGCCGCTGTCATGACCAGACATCACGTGATCACGGCCGGCGATCTGATGCTGGGCGGCAAAAGCGAAGATGTCGACGACTTTAACGGAAAAAACCTCAGGGAAGCCATCAATGTGTTCAAGACGCACTTCATCCGGAAGTCTCTAGAACTTCATGGCTGGAATCAGACGGCGACAGCCAAGGCCATGAATATACAGCGAACCTACTTATCAAGATTGATAAAAGAGCTTAATATTGCACAACCCAAGGAGTGAGCAATCTATGGAAACAAAGGCAAAAATCATAAAGCCCGAGAATGAGGAAGAGGGAAAAAAAGACTTCACCCAGAAGCTTTCCGAATTCATCAGCAAGAAAAAAGTTCTCGTTCTCTCCATCACGGGCGCCGTAGTCGGCATTCTTCTGATTGTGGGCCTCTATACCATCATAGCCAACTCCACGGCTGAAAACTCCTCGCGCGCCATGGAAGAAGTAAGAAATAAGATTGCCACGTGGAATAATGAATCCGAAGAAGCGAAAAAGACCGAAATTGAAACCGGCATCATGGCCGATATCGATACCGTGACGAAGAAGTGGCCGAAATCATTCGCCGCCCAGCAGGCTCTCTTTACCAAGAGCAGTCTCTATGCGGTGAAGAAAGATTGGGCTAACGCCGAAACCGCCAGTCTTGAGGCCGCCAACAAGCTTCCCAAGACCTACCTGGCGCCCCTGGCTCTGGAAAGCGCAGCCGTAGCCGCGGAAGAGCAGGGGAAGGCCGACGTAGCCCTCGAATACTACAACAAAATCATCGCCCAGTACAAAGAGGATACGCCCAACCTCGCCCATGCTTATTTCTCCGTCGCGCGCCTGGGCGAAGCCAAGTCCGAATGGAAGGCGGCTCTCGAAAGCTACAACAAGATTCTCTCCGACTTCCCGAACACCGATTGGGCCAAGCTCGCCAAGGATAGGGTTATTTATCTGAAAGCCCAGGGATACGATAAGTAACGATTTATCGCTTAGCAGGTTTATATAGAAAAAAGCAGGTTCGCCGTCGCATTGAGCGAGGCTCGATCCTGCTTTTTTATTATAGGAGTAGGAATAAAGCCGAATGACCAAGCATGCGCGCAGTATCGTGATTTGTCTCGCTTTCGCGCTCCTCGCCGCGGGCTGCGGGCTGCCTACAGTGGCATATCTTTATCCTCCTCAGTACATGTCTGTGGATAACGCTGGTTTAAGCGTTAAGAATGATCCTCGGAATTATGAGTCGTCTGAGGGAACCAGCCAGACGTATAAAGGGATAGAAATTTTCTATCGCATTTACCAGAACGAGAATGCAGCTTCAGCGATGGTTTCTACAACGCTTCCAGACCTTGTGGATTCATATGCCGATAATCCCGATTCGTTGATGAGCCTTCTCTCCGGAAGCAGCTATAAATTTTCCAGACTTCGCAACAGCTATTCGAGAAGCGAACCCCTCATTCCTATAGATGCAAGCGATGAAAGCTCATTTTATATAAATATCAGCAGTACCGCTGATTGGCTGTTGACCGATGATAGCAATACTCCGTTACTTGACTCCAGCTCAAATGACATATCGATAATGGTCAGGACTCTTGATTCTACAAGTTCGGATGTGCGCTTCTCTGAAAAAGATTTCAATGCCGGCGATGATGATTATAATGGAACGACCGGCAGCAGCTCCGATACTTACTATATTGTGCTATTTTCGGTTTCCTACGGTTTGGATCAGTCAACGATAGGGCAGACCGTCTACAGCATGCCTTATATACCGACGAGCTACGTGGAATACTAGCGACTTCGTATAATGTATATTCTGTCTACTGTAGTGTAACCATTTAATAAGAAAAGCGGCTCAAGCCATGAAAACTCAAGCCTCTCTCCATGGAACAGCAGAACGCTATAAGGCGTCAAATAGCCTTATAGCTTTTTCATCCTGCAAGATCAGGCTGCTTTTCCTTCGTATCGAGCAATGATCCAATACTTTTTCCGCGTCCAGAGCGTTTGAAAAAAGTTTTATGATATTCCTGTCGCCGCCATGCGCGTCATTCAGCGTAATCATAATGGATCTCGTTGACGCGTCAGTCGATATCGCCTCATGAAGGCTCGCTTCAGTCAGGGTATTTTCAAGCCGCTTAAAGTTCTCGTCATCATCCATGCGCGCCTCGTAACGAGATCCCCAATACAAGGATCCTATCGAGTTTTTGCCTTCGCTGCGGCTTTTGCCGATGCGTACATCGTTGACGACGATGCCCTTAGGCAGGCAGCTATTGAAAGCTTTGATAAAAGCTCCGGAATCCGCGATTTCCAGCGAAGAATTGAGCCATACGGCCATTATGTCGTCATCCGATTCAACGCCCAGCGCCAAAGGCTGGCTGAATTCCATGCGAGGAAGCGGATTGAATCCTTCGGTGAAGCGGATCGGCAAACCCAGGATGAAAAAAGCCCTTGAATATATTCCGGATATTGAATGTAATGGATAAAACGAGGCATTCATCTCCTTTTTAAAGGAAACCACAAGGCGTATATCTTCGCTGGAGGTTTTAAAAGCCTCCCCAATCGTGAATCCGCGCGTCGATGGCAGAATTTCGGAAATTGCCGGCTTGGACTCCAATACCGATTGTTCTGGTTGTATAGTATTGGATACTAAATGAAAAGCGTCGTTGCATGCTCCGCAGGGATGATCGCAGTCGTCTGTACAGGCGCCAGTCATCTCGCTCGAAAGCGACTTCTTGCTCTCCGTATTATAGTAATTATTGCTAATAAATAGATTTATATCGTCCCATGGCAAGCTTGATCCGGTCGGTTTGCCTTTCATGTACTCAAGGGAAGGGTCGTAACCATTTTTTTCGAGCGTCTCGGCGAAGACTTCCTTCCAGGTTTCTTTCTTGAAATGCTCGTCCCAGGCGTCCAGCCTGGCTCCCTTGGAGTAGGCGGAGAGGATGATCTCCCCCACCCTGTCGTCGCCTCTGGACAGGATACCCTCCAGAAGAGCGGTAAAAGGGGAATGGTAAGTTATCGAGATGTATTTAAAGGGCCTCAACGCGTCTTTTATATAATAGATGGTATCCAGCGCTTCTTTTTCCCCTATCTGCGCTTCTCTGGCATAGGGCGTATGGGGTTTAGGCACGAAGGTTCCGATGTTTACGTTGAGGGCGATTCTTTCGACTTGGGCAATTTTTCGGAGAAATTCGACGATCGCCTCCCCTTCCCCCCTGCCCTTTCCCGGTACCGGCAATCCGATCATGAAATAGAATTTCGCTGACCTGAATCCATATTGTTTGGCTTCTTTCAGAATTTCGGCGATCTTATCGAAGCTTACTGTCTTGTTGATGGAGGCCTGCCATGACTCTATAGGCGTTTCAACGGCGAAGGTGAGCCCCGATTTGCGCACTTCAGAGAGCTCGGCCAAGAGCGGCAGCGTGAAGGAATCCACTTTGAGGCTGGGCAGCTGGAAGGACACGAAACGGTCCTTCCAGGAGGCATTAAGCCTCTTGAAAAGCCCCACGATGTCGGGATAATCGCCGCTGGAGAGCGAGGAAAGCGTTATTTCTCTATAGCCGCCGTTTTCCACGAGGGCTTTGACCTCAGTCTCAATCTGCGCTGTCGATTTCACGCGCTGGGGCCGATAGTAGTAACCCGCATGACAGAATCTGCAGCCATTGGGGCATCCGCGCATGATTTCCACGGATCCGTGGCTTTGTATCGTCTGGATTATCGGGATGGGAAAAGCCGTGGAAGCCGTCGATGTCGAGAAATCAGCGAAAACGGCTCGCAGGGCCGGCTTGGCTGCGCTCGTGGCGGTTTTAGGCATCCATATGGATTTTGAGGAGCGCAGGCATTCGAGCAGCGCTTTCCTCTTGGCTCCATTCCGCCTTAGCCTTGCCAGCTCCTGAAGCAGGGCATAGAAGCCACCTTCGGCTTCGCCTATATAGACGGCATCCAGAAATCGGCTGAAGGGATGCGGATTGGTCACGGCCGGGCCGCCGGCTATCACGATAGGATCGTCTTCGCCTCGATCCTGGGAGAGAATGGGGATCTGGCCCACATCGAGCACGGTGAGGATATTGGTGGCGAGAAGCTCGTAGCCGATCGAAAAGCCCAGGATGTCGCAGGCCCGCAGCGGTATGCCGCTTTCGAGCGTGTAGAGGGGAATGCCACGCCGCTTGAGCAGCGTCTCGAAATCGGGGGCGGGGGCGAACACGCGTTCGCAGACTATTTCATCCGAGAGCTTGCCGATGTCGTTATAGAGTATACGAATCGCGTTGTTCGACATTCCGATTTCGTAGAGGTCGGGAAAGCAGAGCGCGACTTTCAGGCGCTCGTCGTTTGGGTCGACGCTTGGATGGGAACCCAGTTCGCCGCCCAAATAGCGGGCCGGTTTCATGATTGAATAAAGTTCCGAACCGAAGTCGTTTATCGGATCGATGAATCGTTCTGCTGTCACATTCTGTACCTTCGGGCGGATATACCGAGAAGGAAACCTATGGCAGTCATGGCCGCCCATAGGGAAGATCCGCCATATGAGATGAAATAAAGAGGAATGCCGGTGATCGGCATGATGCCGATGGCCATGCCGATGTTGATCATAAAATGGAAAAAGAACATTCCAAAGAAACCGCCGCAGACGAGCATCGAATAGCGGTCTTTCGTGGTCTCGATCAGGGAGATAATTCGATACATGAGGGCGCCGAACAAGAAAATCAGGATGATTCCGCCTAAGAGGCCCCATTCTTCCGCTATTATGGAAAAAATGAAGTCCGTACTCTGCTGGGGTATAAACCGAGCGTGACTCTGCGTCCCCTGCATATAGCCCTTTCCTGCCAGTCCGCCGGAACCTATTGCCGTGACCGCCTGTATGATATTCCATCCGGCGCCTTGAGGATCGACGTTGGGATTCAGGAAGACCATCAAACGCATTATCTGGTATTCTTTTAGAACCTTGTGCGCCAGAAAGGATATCAGGATTGAGATGTCAAAAATAGCAAAAATATAGGAAAGCCAGAAATAGTACTTTTTCTTGAAAACGAACCAGCCCCAGGACGCGAGTCCCAGAACGACGAAGAAGAAACTGACGACCAGCCTCACCAAAACGGTACGCTGGAAAAAAAGGTCTATCAGGTTTCCGCTGTTGAAAAAATACTTGCCGGCGAGAGGGAGTATAAGAAGAATGAAAGTGACCAGGATCGTCAGAACCATGAAGAGCGTATATCGTATATCGATTTCCCCCATATACAGCATGGCGATGAGAATGGGAAAAAATACGAGCGCCGATCCGAAATCAGGCTGGGAAAGGATGAGAAGAACGGGAACGGCTATGATGCAGCCGCTGGTGAGGAGGCGCCTGAAACTGCTCATCTGTTCGGACGCGTCCAGATATCGGGCCAGGAAGAGGATGGTGGTGATTTTCGCGAATTCCGAGGGCTGAATTCCATTATCGCCGATACCGATCCAGGAACGGGCGCCATTGACTACCCTTCCGGCGAATCGGGTGTAGACCAGTATAAGGCATAGAATGACATAGGCCAGAAAAGAATAATCCTTCAGCCGCGAAATATCGAGACCCATAGCGATCAGGGCTAGCAAGGCTCCGGTGGCCGCCCAGATAATCTGCTTGGAATACTCGTCCGAGAATCGGAAACCTTCGGTGTCGATTCCGGCGGAAGCTATCGAAAGAATGCCGATTCCTATGAGGAGGGCAGTGATGAGCAGAAGCGAGTAATCGATGTCCGAGAGGAATTTCGGCAACTGAAAATGCTTCATTCGGCCCTCCCCCTTCGCAGCGAGCCTTGAAGGTTCAACCCCACGGACTTGGCCGCGGTCTCCGCGTCCTGTCCGCTGAAAATACCCTGGTAAATGACATTGGCAGCATAGGGAGCCCACCATTCCCATGGATTGCTGGCTTCTATCATGGTAACGACAATTATCTGGTCCTCAGGGGAAGCGTCGTAGGGACCATACGACGCGAACCATGAATGCCATCTGTCCTTCAGTCCAATTTCCGCCGTGCCGGTTTTGCCGGCTACCTTCACCGCTTTTGTTGAAACGGGAACATTGGCCGAGCCTCCTACGGTGACGACGCCGCGAAGATCTCTTCGGACTTGCTCGAAGGTAGCCTTGCTTATGGAAGCGCTCATGATCTGTTCGCGCTCGACCGATTGAATGATGGCTCCCGTTTCGGGATCGCGTATCTCTTTCAGAATATGAGGCTTATAGACTATTCCGTCGTTCACAATCATGGCGATCATATCGGCTACCTGAAGCGGCGTCGCCAGCATGAACCCTTGGCCTATGGATAAATTCATGGTATCGCCCAGGGTCCATCGTTCGTTGTAATTTTGTTCTTTCCATTTTGGAGTCGGCACTAACCCGGAGTTTTCTCCTGGAAGGTCGATGCCGGTGAGTTTTCCGTAGCCGAAATCACCGGCGTAGCTGGCGATTTTCTCCACGCCTAAGTTGTCCCTTCCAACCGTCCAGTAGTAGATATCGCAGGACTGCGCGAGGGCGCCCTTCAAATCCACAAGCCCATGTCCAGGGCTATGAACCCAGCAGTTCCAGTCCCTGCCGCCGTAATCGATAACGCCGCGGCAAAGAATCTTCTGGTCTGGCGAAATGACTTTTTCCTCGAGTATGGCAGTCGTTAGCACGGTTTTAAATGTCGATGCCGGCGGATAGGAGGACTGGATCGCCCGGTTCAACAAGGGATTGTTGGGATCGGCAAGAAGCTTCGCGTATTCATCGCCTGCCCTGCTGGACGAAAAGATATTGGGGTCGTACCAGGGATAGGATACGCTGGCTAAAATCTCGCCGGTAGTCGGTTTCATCACGATAATAGATCCCATTCTCTTCCCCAGCGCCTTTTCCGCAAGCTGCTGGATGGAACGGTCTATGGTAAGCACGAGCCGTTTGCCTGCCTTGGGTGTTTCCACTTTTGTCTGTTCGACGGCCAGGTCCCTGCCTTTTACGTCAACGGTCTTGAGAAGATGTCCGTCGGTTCCTTTCAGGATCGAGTCATAGACTTTTTCAATTCCCGCTTTTCCGACCATATCGTCCGACGAATATCCCTTGTTAAAAAGTATCTTGTATTCATCTCTTCCAATCTCTCCGACGTATCCTAAAACATGAGCGAGAGATTCCACTTCCAGATACCGTCTGATCGGCCTGGAGTTCCAGTAAACTCCCGGAAAATCTTCCTTGTGCTCGGCGAGCTTGGCGATGGTGGCATAGCTGGCAGAGGACGTGATCGCTATAGGCTGGTAGAGATGATAATATTTCGGCGGTATTTTATTTCGCACGTCGCTTACTTTAATGTCGAGAAGTTCCGCTACGCGCGCGAAGATTAGGTCCCTATTCGCGTTGGAGACTTCCGCGGGTATGATTTCCACTGAAAAGGCCTCATCGTTGGTGACGAGGGGCACGGCATTGGTCCTGTCGTAGATTTCACCCCTCGCGGCAGGTATCTTTACGGCCTGGATGGCGTATTTTCGCGCCTGAGCCTTGAATTCCGCTCCGCGAAGGATCTGGAGATTAAAAAGATAGGCAACATATATCGAACAGATAAGGCCAAGAAGTACTCTGAGAAGTTTTGTCCTGTCGGCCCACTGCTGCTGAGAGTTGCCCATCATCCAACCTCGAGGCTGGGTGCCGCGAACCTGCCGCCCCTCTTCATTCGGTGACCTTTTTAGTGACGAGAAGTCGTCGTATCTTGCTCAATCCGAAAAAAAGCAGGGGCGCCAAGGCGCCGTTCAAGGTCGCTTCGATCCAGAAACGGTAGTCCGACAAGGAATAGGCGCTCATATATTCCGGGCCATAGATGAGGAGGAGAAAAATGCTCCCTAGCCCTTTAAGCACCGTTCCGGCGAAGCCGAAAAGAACGGGAATGAAAAAGGCGTCCATGGTCACTACTTTCCTCAAAAAGGTAGCGGCGTAAGCGGGTATGATGTAGAGAAAGGAAAAATATCCCAGCGGAGAGGATGACAGGAAATCGCAGACTATCCCCGAAAAAAACCCGGTAATAACCCCCTGGCTGTTTCTGTTGTTGTAAGCGACCCATAGGATGACAAGAAGGCAAAAATCGGGAATCACTCCCCAGACAAGGCCATTTTTCATCCATGTCGTCTGGATGATGAGAAACGCTGAGGACAGTATCGTGGAAGACAAGGCGGCTTTTATCATTTTTCGTCTCGTGGCGGCGATTCCGCGATTGTCGCCGCGTCCGGTGAAGATGGGCTTTCTTCTTTCTGGATTACGAAAAGGTATTCCAGCCTGGAAAAGTTAAGGGAGGGCTCCAGTAAGATGATCGCCGAGCTGCTGTATTCTGGCAGCTGGATCTCCTTTACCCTCCCTATCGCCAAGTCGCTTGGATAAATCGAGTCTAGACCGCTCGTCACCACCATATCGCCAATCTGAATTTCCGCCGCGTTGAGTTTTGAAACATAGCGCATGACGAGAGGATCATCGGGGTTGCCTTGTCCATTCACCAGTCCTTCGTTGCGCGTTCTGGACAGTCGCGCGGATACGAAGAAACGCTGGTCGAAGATGGGAAGGACGACGCTGGATTTGCTCCTCGCGTCAAGGATTTTCCCCGCGAGTCCCTGCATGCCGTTCTGGAAAGCCGCGACAGCCATGTTTTTCGTTATGCCGGCAGCGCTTCCCTTGTCGATGACATAACTAGTATAGAGGTTTCCAGGGTCTTTGGCGATAATCTGCGTCGAAGCCTTGATGGTCGTCAAATTCTGGGCAAATCCCAGCTGTTCCTTCAGTCTCGCGTTTTCCGACATCATGTCGGCAAAATTTCTTTGCAGCGTTTCGTATGTCTTGAGTTTATCCGCGAGGGAGTTGTACTGGTCGCGCAAATCAGCCAGTTCGCTGATGGAAAAGATCGTGCGTTTTACAAAACCGCCAACCGATGAGAAGACATATTGAATCCCGCCAGTCACCGCGGATGCGACCGCGCCTGGAAGACTGAGGATGCTTCTCGTAGAAATTGAAATCATGAGAAGTGACACCGCTATGAGAATGATAGGAGTTTTTTGCGTCGCCAATATGCCGCGGCTACGCTTTTTCTGCGGCATTGGCTTGTCTCCTAAAGATTGAGGCTCTCATACACGCTTTCGGCGCCTTCCCTGCTATTCATGGTCTCGAAATATTTGCCCGCGCCGATAGCCACGCACTCCAGCGGTTTTTCCGCGAGAATCACCGGTACGCCGGTTTCCTTGGCGATCAGCTTGGGTAGGCCTTTCAGCAGAGCGCCGCCTCCCGACATCACGATACCGCGTTCTACGATATCGGCGGCCAGTTCGGGGGGAGTCTCGCTCAAGGTCTTCTTGACTTCCTCGACGATGAGGGAGATGGAGGGCATGAGAGCCTCGCGGATCTCCACGGAATCCACTTCAAAGCGACGCGGTAGACCGGTAATGGCGTCATTTCCCTTTATCTCCACCTTTTCGATGGTCCTCTCGGGACTCGCGTTGCCAATTTCCATCTTCAGCCGCTCGGCTGTCTGATCACCGATTATAAGATTATGGACATTTCTTATGTGGCGCATTATCGCTTCATCGAATTCATCCCCGCCGACCCTGATCGCCCTGGTGACTACCATGCCTTTCAGGGAAATGACAGAGATCTCCGTCGTGCCGCCGCCGATATCGCAGATCATATGCCCGGCCGGCTCGACAATCGGAATTCCCGCGCCGATAGCGGCGGCGAGCGATTCGGGGATTACCTTGACCGTTCTGGCGCCGGCCTTATAGGCTGAATCGATGACGGCGTTCTCCTCGACCTTGGTAATGCAGGAAGGAACGCCGATGACAATTCTCGGCTTGAAAAACCAATTCTTCGGAACGACCTTCTGAATGAAATACTTGATCATTTTTTCCGTGAGGTCGGGGTCGGCAATCACGCCGTCCCGCAAAGGCCTTTTGGCGATGATATCTCTGGGCGTGCGCGACAGCATGCCTTTCGCCTCCGTGCCTACCGCTACCAAGCGGCTGGTTCCCTTCTCCACGGCGACGACGGAAGGCTCATCCAAGACGATTCCCTTCCCGCGAATATATATAAGGGTGTTGCAGGTACCCAGATCTATTCCGATGTCTTGCGAAAAGGATTCAAATAATTTCTTTACCGCCATCATTCCTCCCTATAGTCGCTCGGCAAGCTTCTTCCTCGCCTCAATATGATTTGGATCGATCGAGGTGGCCTTGCGCCAGGCGGCACGGGCCTTGATCGGATCCTTCTGGGCTTCGAATACGAGCCCGAGCCTGTACCATCCTTCCGCGGAGCGGGGGTCGGTATCGACGATCGACTGATACAGCGTTCCGGCCTTTGCGATCTCGCCGTTGCTCATGGCCGTATCGCCGAGCATAAAACGCGCGCGCTGAACTATCAAGGCATCGGAAGCAGTGGCAACTGCCTTTGACAGCAATTCCGACATCTTCTCAACATTGCCTAATTCTTTATAGCTTATAGCCGCGGATAGCATCAATACATCGCTCGGCTCCTGCTGGAGCGCCGTTTCAAAATGCTTCACGGCCAATTCGTGATTCTGGAGCCCTGCGTAGCTCAATCCGAGGTATTGTTCAGAATCCTTGCCCGCGTAGCCATCTTCTTTGGATTGGGCGAGGTATTTTGCGGCCAGATCATACCAAGGCAATCCCTTCTGAAAATACGCTTTACCCAGGACATATTCCACCTGAGCCTTGACCGGGAGCTTTCCGCCCGAAGCTATGGCTTTTCTTAGGCTGAATACCGCTTCATCAAGCAGGCTTTGTTTCTCGTCGCCCTCCGGCTTTTCTGAGGACATATAATATGCCGCGATTCCATTAAAACTCAGGTAGAAGGGGTCAAGGGGAAGCAGGTTCAGGGAAGCGCGGGTCATCTCCAAAGTGTGAAGTTTATCGCCAGAACTCCATGTTTCCAGGATCTTGGTTTTTGAAAAGGATTGTGCGTCGCTGAGGTTAGCCGACTTTTTTTCTTCGAAGCCGAAAACCAGGAAATAGAACCCGGCTAGTAAGCTAAGGATAACTATAATGGCTATAGCGCCCGGAATCAGTCGGTTTCCGTGACCGATCGTAAATTTTCTAGACCACCAGGAAGGGTGTGTGCTGTTTTTCATATAAGGCAAACCCCAGATAAGCCGTACTGTCTTAAAACAATTATGCGGACCGCGATAGTATAATGTAAGATTCACGTCCGATGAAAGATCGAACAAGCTGATTGATCGTCGAAATGCAAAAAAATAAAAAAAGAGCGAGCCTATAAGCCGGGTTCTGTGCGCGGGAAATCCCGCGTCGCTGCCATCCCTCTGCATCCAGCGTCACCGCTCGATGTCGAGCGACCAACCCGCGGTTTCGCCGCGCTTTCGCGCGGCAGGATGGGCCATCCACCGCTGTTCGGCCTTGCTCACGATGAGGTTTGCCATGCCATGTCCGTTGCCGGGCATGCGGTGGGCTCTTACCCCACCTTTTCACCCTTACCATTACTGGCGGTTTATTTTCTGTGGCACTCTCTGTCCGGCAACAGCCTTGACGCCATGCCCCCTCACGCTCGGCTTGCGCCCAGCACGAGGGCATGTCATCGGTCCGTTACCGTCCCGGACGTTATCCGGCATCGCGCCCGCTTGAGCCCGGACTTTCCTCGACGAATCTTTCGATCAGTCGCGGCAGCGCGGCTCGCTCCTATAATTCACAACAATCAGCTCGTATAAAGGATAAACTTTTTTACGTTATTCGTCCGCTTCTTCCGAAAACTCTTCCCTGGAGAAGGAGCTTTTCCTGCCCCCTGATTTCCTGGGTGCCGAAAATTCCTTGTCCTGATCGTCCTTGTCCTGCTGGTCGTCCTCTTCGTCGGCTTCGGATTCTTCTTCACCCTCTTCCGAATAATCGGCGAGATCGGCAAGCGAACCGGACTCGATGTCGCCAATGAATTCGGGTATTTCGTCGGTTTCCTCGAAAAACAGTATGCGGGAGCAGTAAGGGCAGAAGTTGACGCGGGTGTTTTCCTCATCCCTGATTTCATTGACAAAATTGGCGGGCAGGATCATATGGCAACCGGTACAGACAACGCCGTGGACAGGCACGACACCCACACCCTTCTTGTTGCGAATGATTCGCTCGAGCTTGAAGAGAATATCGGTGCTTATTCCTTCTGATATGACGGTTTCCCTTTCCTTGAGGTCCTTGATGTTGGCGAGCTTGCTTTCTTTTTCGTTCTCTATCGCCTTGCTCTTCTCGGCGATTTCCTGCTCGAGCATGGCGATGCCGCCCTCGGTTTTCTGGAGTTCTTCCTCGATCTCCGCGAAGGTCCGCTCTTCCTGCTGGATATCCTTGCGAAGGGTCTGCTCCTTCTCCGTGGCGTCGCGAATTTCCTTATTTATGGCCTCGTACTCGCGCTGCGTCGTGATGCCGTCCATCTGCTGTTCGGACTTTTCGCGCAACATCTCCGCTTCCTGCAACCCCTGCCTGAGTTCGCGAACTCTCTCTTCGGAATTCTTGAATGCTTCATCCTTTTCGACAAAGGATTTCTTGAGGCGCGAAAGCATTTCATTCTGAGCCTCGATGGTCTTAGGCAGAAGATCGATCTCTTCCTCCAGCGCCACTCGCTCGCTGAGAATTTCCTGGTATGTTTTCAGCTTTTCCAACATTTCGACTGTAGTCATGCTCGTACACCCCTATCAATGATCCATATAATCGCGAAGTTTCTGACTCCGCTTGAAATGGCGCAGTTTCTTCAACGCCTTCGCTTCTATCTGGCGAATACGTTCCCGTGTAACGTTGAAGTAGAGACCGACTTCCTCAAGCGTGAGCGAGTAGCCGTCGTCCAGGCCGAAGCGCATCCTCAGCACTTCCTGCTCTCGCGGGGGAAGCGTGGAAAGGACCATCTTAATCTGTTCCTGGAGCAGCTTATAATCGGTCTGGATCGAAGGATTCTCGATTTCCTTGTCTTCTATGAAATCGCCGAGAAGCGAGTCTTCGTCCTCGCCTATGGGCGTTTCGAGAGAAATTGGCTCGCGCGCTACATTCTTGACGCTCTTTACGCGCGAAACGGGCCAACCCAGCTGCTCGGCGATCTCGTCGTCGGTCGGTTCGCGCCCAAGCTTCTGCATAAGCTGCCGCGACTCCCTCACTACCTTATTGATCTGCTCGATCATGTGGACGGGAACGCGTATGGTGCGGGCTTGATCCGATATGGATCGCGTGATGGCCTGCCGTATCCACCATGTGGCGTAGGTGGAGAACTTGTAGCCCTTGCGGTACTCGAATTTCTCAACCGCTTTTATAAGGCCGATATTGCCTTCCTGGACGAGGTCGAAGAAGTGCAGGCCCCTGTTCGTGTATTTCTTGGCGATCGAGACGACAAGCCTGAGGTTGGCCTTAATAAGCCTGTCCTTGGCGCTTTTCATCATTTTCCGGCCGCGGTTTATGTCCCTTGCCATGGAGATGATCTGATCGCATTCGGCCTCAAAAGCCGCTTCCAGTTCCTTCAGCTTCTTCTCGGTAACCTGGAGCTGGCGGATTTTTTCCTTGATATCCTCGGAAGGCAGGCCCAGCTGTTCCTCTATGGCCTCCCGCTTTTCCTTGATGGTCAGGTTTCTTCCGAGAACCCTGATATCGCGCATCGACGATATCTGAAGAATGCGCTGGATCCTGTCCTGCTCGCGTCGGTACTTGTTGATCTTCTTGGCGGCGTTTATGAATTTTTCGGAGAAAGAGCCGATTTCCTCGGGGTGTATCTCCGTATCCTTGATCTTTTCGAGAAGCACTTCTCTTTTTTTTACGAGATCGCCTTCGGTGAATATATCCCCGCCCTTGGCAAGGATTTTCTTCTTAAGATCCACATAATCGCGGAGGTCGGCGAGATTGTCGCGTATGACATCGCGGTAGAACTGATTAAGTCTCCTGCGCTCCGCGATCTTTTCCGTATTTTCCTTGCGCTGCCCCGTGGAGTCTTTCGCTTCCTTGCGCAAAGCCTTGACGGTGAGCTGGTAGAACTCGGGAATGAGCATGCCGGACCTGCGGAGTATGGCTTTGATTATCTCTTCGCCTTCCTCCATCATCTTGGAAAGTTCGACTTCCTGATCCGCCGTGAGCAGATGTTCCTTACCTATCTCGTAAAGATAGAGGCGTATGGGGTCGTCGCTGCCCGATTCCTTCGAGTTGTTGACCAGACGCTTGTTCTCCAGTTCCTTCTTGAGCGTCTGCTCGTCTTCGATCTGGATATCCTCTTCTTCCAGCTGGATGTTGTTGGCTTCCAGCAGGGCGAGGATCGAATCTATCTTCTCGGAATTTAGAACAGACTCAGGAAGAAAATCAGAGAGTTCATCGAAGCTGATGGACTTTTTTTCTTTCGCGTATTCGAGCAGCTTCGCGATGGCGGGGTCGAGTTCTACATCACTCATCGACTTCACCTTTTAAACGTGCGATTTTAACATCAAGTTGCATCTTTTTTTTCAACAGATCAACCACGGTTTCCTGAATTTCGGCAGAAGAGGTCTCCGCCATTAACGAAGCATCGCCGTTTTTTTGCGATGTACGGCCAATTTCCGCGATTAGGCGCATTCGTTTCCTTTCCAGCGATCGGATCTGGACAGACTTTATCCCGTCGCTTATGACGGTTTCCAGCCCCTGATCCAGCTCACCGGATGCCGCAACGGCAAGGACAAAGCGTTTTGCGGCGTCATCGTTTGTTAAGGAGAGAATCGAGGTGGTCTCCTTTGCATCGCGAATGGATGCTTCCTCGAGAGCGAAAAAAAGATCCCGGGCACGCGGATCGTCCAGGTCGTCGGAACGTATCGATTCTTTTACCTGCGAAAAAGCCTCAGGAAACAGGACGACGGCCGTCATGAAAAAAAGGTCGGCTGTTCTCGCCCCAAAATTTCCGGTTCGGCGAGGAACGGAATCATCTTTTCCGTTCCGGAAGGCTTGGTTGCCGTCTATAGCCTTAGCCTTCAGATAATCCGTCAACAGTCCGCTTGGGTTGATTCCCATCCTGCGGCCCACGATATCAAGGAAACCGTTGCGCTTTACCTCTGAATCCAGAGCGTCAAGGTACGGATAGAAAAACACCGATGCCTTGGATTTGCCATCCATGGATCCCAGATCGAAAAGCTCTTCTGCTCTTCGAATAAGGAAATCTCCGCTATTTATACTGTATTCCGCAACCTTTTTCAATGCGTCGGCTCCAAAATTCTCCAGAATTTCGGATGCGTCTTTTCCTTCTGACATCAGGACTACGCTGGTATCGAGACCGGTGCCGCCCGCGACTGAACAAGCTCTCTCCGCGGCCTTCTTTCCCGCGTCATCCGAATCGAAGCAGAGGGACACGCGTTCGGCCCTCCGTCGTATGAGCGCGGCCTGTTTCGTCGTGAATGCCGTCCCCAACGGAGCCACGGCATTCCTGATTCCCGCCGCGTGAAATGACAAGGCGTCCATGTAGCCTTCGCATATGAGCGCCGAATTTTTTTCCTTGATGGCGGGCAGCGCCTTGTCAAAAGCGAAGAGATTTTCCTGTTTGTGAAAAATGGCCGTGTCCGGGCTGTTAATGTACTTGGGTCCGTCACCGTGGATAAGCCTTCCGCCAAAGGCGATTACCCTTCCCCGCTGATCGGCTATCGGGAACATGATGCGATCGCAGAACAGGGGATATCGTTTGTTGCGCGCAGAGAAAAAGCCTGTTCTCTCGAGAAATTCCGGAGAGAAACCTTTGCCGACGAGGAATCGATGAAGCCAGGCAGGGTCGGCCGGCGCGTAGCCTAACCTGAAAGAGTCTATAAGTTCGCTTGGTATTTTTCGCTTCGTGAGTATTCTCAGAGCCTCGGCGCCAGAATCGTGCTCGCGCAGAAGCCAATGGAAGGCTATCGCCAATTTTTCATAGAGCGCATAAAGCTGGCTGCGTTCCGATTCTTCCTTGTCAGAGAAGGAATTATCCACAGGCAAGGCGACATGGGCGCGTTCGGCGAGTTCGCCGACGGCTTCTGGAAAGGAAAGCTTGTCCGTTTCCATAAGGAAATCGATCAGGGATCCGCCTTTTTGGCATCCAAAACAGTAATAAAGCCCCCGCTCGGCATCGACGGAAAAAGAAGGAGTCTTTTCGGAATGGAAGGGACACAGCCCCCACCATTTGCCGCCTTTTTTCGCCAGCCTTACTTTTTCCTGAAAAACGGTGAGATAGTTCGTTTTATCGAGGATTTCCTGGATCAATGTTTCCGGTAGTCTGCTCATCGCTCTTCAGAATCCTTTGACCGGTATCACTTCACCGGTATGTTCCTCGAAGGTTTTAGAAAATTTATGCGTTCCTTCGGAGTTCCCCGTGACCCTGAAATAAAGATAATCACTTTGCGGGCTGTTGAATACGGCGCGCAGCGCCGTTTCGCCCGGATTGGATATCGGACCGGGAGGAAGTCCGCGGTGGATATAGCTGTTGTAAGGATCGGGTATTTCCAGATCGGCGTAATAGACGACTCGCGGATGCGGCTTCAGTTGTTTTTCCGTGATGATGTAGACGATCGTGGCGCAGGATTGAAGCGCCATATTGATTTTAAGCCTGTTCTTGAAAACCGACGCGATGAGGCCTGCCTCCGATTCGATGCCGTATTCGCGCTCGACAATCGAAGCGAGAATCACCTCTTCGTAGAGTTTCGCCGGGTCGATTTTTCTGCCTGAACGGATTTTTTCGAGCTTTGTGAAAAACGTCTGGGCCATGACGTGGGCAATCAGCTCAGGATCGCTGTTCTCCGAGAAAAGGTAGGTGTCGGGGAAGAGAAAACCCTCGAGGCTCGAAGCGGGTATCCCGACTTGAGCGACCAGGGCCGGATTGCCGACGGCGGCTAAAAAGCCATCCTTGCTGCATACGCCGGCCTTCTCAAGGATGCCGGCTATGACTCGGGATGTAGAACCTTCCGGTATCGTCACCTGAATCTGCACGGTCCTGCCCTCGGTCAAGGCAGCGACGATGGCGGGAATGCCGGCGCCTTGGACAATTTTATACGTTCCGGCCTTAAGCTTTCTGTCGGTTCCCGTAATCCTGAGATAGAGCTGGAACAGCAATCGGTTCTGGATAAGCTGTTCCCTCTGCAGCACGGAAGCCACTTCGCTCGCCGTAGAACCTTTCGCGATGCGCAGGACCTTTTCGGCAGCGCCCGCGCCGCCGCCCGACCCTGAAAACGTAAGCGCGAGAATGACAATCACGAGAAGGGCGGCGGCGAGTATGACAAGGCCGGTCCGTATCGCGGGTTTCTTCATCATAGACTCTCCTCGCTCCCTTTTTGCGGGAACAAGCGCCGCGGATTGGATCTCCGCTCAAGAACAAGTTCGGCGATTTTTTCTGGCGAGACGAGGCCGCCCTTGCCTATCCCCGGACAGTACGATGCTTCCGCCGCCCAGGCATCGCTGGATTCAAGGATTTCTTCCCAAAAAGGATAGGTTCTGCATTGAACGGGTCTGGCGGCATAGACGGAGCATTTTCCCGCATCGAGGAAGATACAGTCGTATCCTGCCTTTTCCCTTATGCTGAGCGCCCTTCCATTCTCCACATCGACATATTTGCAGTACTTCCTGACGAATGAGTCGAAGTCCGTTTCCAGGTATTCACAAAGATGGGCTATATCAGATTGGCCGAGCCAGACGTATCCGGGAGAGCCGGTGCAGCAAAACGAACATTCTTTGCATTCAAACGACAATCCGCACCGATTGGCTTCTTCGAACACTATGGCGCTCCGAGTATACAGGTTACTGCTTTTCCAGCAATAAAAAAACCTCCTCGGTAAGAGGAGGTTTTGGGGAGAGAAGGATTTGAACCTTCGAAGGCGTAAGCCAACAGATTTACAGTCTGCCCCCTTTGACCACTCGGGAATCTCCCCAAAACAGGGCACTTCTGAAACACCCCTCGAGCCATCTCCCGGAATCGAACCGGGGACCCCGAGATTACAAGTCACGTGCTCTGCCAGCTGAGCTAAGATGGCGCAGGCAACGAGACCGACTATACATAAAAGCAGCGGATTGCGTCAAGAGCCATCGCTGCTTTATTTCCCTGATCAGGAGAAAACCGAACCGTTCCACGCGGCCGGATGCGCGGCTTCCGGATGGATGTTCACGAGACTTAGGGCGATGAAGCCTTCGGATACGGCATGATGGTCCGACTGGAGGTCAAAGGCTCTTTCGTTGCGTCCCTCGGCCAGAAAGCAGTAGGTATAGCCATCGGCGCCGTCGAAGCACTTCAGGTTGTCATAATATTTATTCCTACCCGGGACGGTCCAGCGCGCGGATAGGCTTTCATCCGACGAAGACGGGCCGTTGACATTGATGAAACTATTGGCCTTCCAGGCCGCGATAAGCTGATCGAGATTGTTGGCGACGAAGGCGGCGCAGGCGCGATAGTCGAGCGGAGGCTGATATTTCGCGCAGGAAACGGCAATGGCCGGGATTCCAACGAGAGCAGCCTGCCTTGCGGCGCCGCATGTCCCCGAATAGATAATATCGGTGCCGAGATTGGGGCCTCTGTTTATCCCAGAGATCACGAGATCGGGCATACCGTCCATGACCTTGAGGCCGGCGACGATGACGCAGTCCGCGGGCGTACCCGAACAGGTGTAGATGCCCTCTGAGAGTTTTTTCACTTTAGTCGGACGTCTCAGCGTCATGGCGTGGGAAACGCCGGAACGCTCACCCTCGGGCGCGATGACGACAATTTCGTGCTTTTTCCCATCGCTCGCGGTCACCGCTTTCAGATAGCTTTCAAGGACATCGAGCCCTTCGGCGTCGATGCCGTCATCGTTTGTCAGAAGAATTCGCATATACTGCTCCGGGTAGTTTTTTGTGGCCAACGATACATTGCGGCCTAAAAAGTCTTTAGTACGTGACTACTCTCATGCCGCCATTTATAGAGGTTTCATATATCTGTGCCTTGAAACCGAAAATTCGTTCATATTCCTCGAGACGCTTTCGGTATTCTTCGAGGGCATCCTGTTTCATCACGGAAAAAATGCAGCCGCCGAATCCAGGACCTGTCATGCGTGAACAAAGAATTCCGTCGATCTCAAGGGACCTCTTCACGAGCCAGTCAACCTCGGGACAGGAAATTTCGTAGTGATTTCTCAAGGAAGCGTGCGACTTGTTCATGATTCTGCCGAAGGCCGGCGCATCCTGCTTCGCCAACGCGTCTTCGGCTTCCAGAACCCTGGAAGTCTCCTCGACGACGTGGATGCATCGTCTCCGAACGCTCTCGGGCAATACCCCCATGAGTTCGTCGAGGTCAGATATACGAACATCCCTAAGAGTCTTGTTCCCTCTGGGGGAAATATACTGCAGGCATCGCCTGCAATCGTCGGCGCGCTGCTTAAGCTCGAGCTCGGCCGAGGCTCGTGGCACGCGAGAATCCGTAAGAACGAGATTCCACGTTTCGTCCAGGAACTGCACGGCTCTTCTGCGGGGAATCCTCAGATCGATGATGGAAAGCGATCGAATCCCGGGGGCTATGCCCGCGAGGTAATCGTACATGGGCAATGGTTTTTCCATAAAAACGGACTGAGCCTTGCAAGCGAGTTCGGCAAGTTCCTCATTCTTGATGGAGAGGTTGAAAACGGTCTTGAGCGCCAAGGCAGTGGCCATGTTTATGGCGGCTGAGATGCCCAGGCCCAAGCCTTGAGGCACATTTCCGCTTATCGTGACATTAATTCCCTTTCCCTGAAAATCATAAAGTTTGGAGAAATAATCGTAGATGGATTTGACGTGGTTAGCCCAGCGATCTTCGCGCTTGAATTTCAGGGTTCCCGTGGAGGCTCTCTTGCGTTCGCCCAGGTCGGATGCAAAAAACCGCATGGAAGAATCTTTGCGCTGGGAAATGGCAACCTTCATCTCATAGGAGATCGCCGCCGCCAGCACGATGCCATCGCTGTTGGCTGTATGTTCCCCAAGAAGCTTGACCGTCGCCGGCGCGGAGGCTACACAGGCTGGAGAGGCTTCATATTCGGCCAGGTGGACCGCGAAGATGTCTTTCATCAATCCTTCTTTTCAGCAATTATCCGCGAAAAGCGGTTTAAACATACAATAGAATCAGTTTACAATACTTATCGCGTCGGTTCAACAAAAAAAGCACCGCTCGCCTTCATCAATTTCTTCAGCTTATGTATCTGTATCTCCGCCTCTTTCAGCTCGGCTTCATAGCGTCGGCGCTCGATTACCTTGGCTTCCACGCCCTTCGTCTTCCAGGTACCCAGTTTTCCGATATACTCGGTGACGACCTTGCCGTTTTCCCTCTTCACAAGGTAGACATAGCTGCCGTTCCCCCGCTTCTTGATCGCGAGCGAACCCTTCGGCCTCTGAAGACATTCTTCCCTAAGCCTGGTTACGGAACGGTATAAATGCAGGTATTCGCTTTGCAGCATCGTTTCTATCGCGCTCATCCATCAGCCTCAATAGATATATACCATATAAGCACAAATTGAGGAAGGAGTTTTCATTTTTCTTTTGAAAAATACAAAGACGGAAACAGACAATTCTTAAAAAATGAGCGATGCGCGATTCGAACGCGCGACCTTCGGCTCCGGAGGCCGACGCTCTATCCAGCTGAGCTAATCGCCCTTGATTCTTTTCAAGGGGAGAGCGCGTCTGGCGCTCCCCGAAAGGCGTTTCATACTAGTACGCGCGCCCGATGATAGTCAATAAGATTCTCCTTCAAATACTCCCCCCTAGACCCCATGACCATTTTTATCCAATATCTATGCATGGAAACGATAATACTGGCTTCCTCCTCCCCCCGCCGGAAGGAGATTCTCCGTTCCCTTTCCCTGCCCTTTACGATCCTTCATCCCGATATAGACGAAAGCGTCTGCGATCATCTTGCCCCCGAGCACAGGGTCGTAGCGCTGGCCGAGAAAAAGGCCTTGGCGGGAATGGCGATGCTGGAACGCGAGACCGATACCGGGGCGGCCGTCCCTGAACGCGATAAAAAGCCACGGCTTCTTCTCTCCGCTGACACGCTGGTGGCCTTCAATCGTTCCGGAAAATGGAAAACGATCGGCAAGCCCGCCGACAGGGCCGAAGCCAAGGCAATGCTCGCCTATATGGCCGGCAAGACGCATACGGTTTTCTCCGGTCTTTGCCTTCTCGATCTGGATAGCGGCATACGCCATACGGCCTGCTCATCGACCAAGGTGCGGTTCGCGCCGATGTCGGAAAGGGAAATCGAAGGGTACCTGGACACGGAGGAATGGCGGGGAGCGGCCGGCGCGTACCGTGTCCAGGGCTGCGGTTCCTGCTTCATCGAGGCGATGAAAGGATCATGGTCCTGCGTGGTGGGCTTGCCAATCCGCGAGCTTTATGGCATTCTCATAGACGCTGATTACGACTTCGGAGCTACCGGGCGCACCTAGCTGTACTAGAAACTTCCGCACCCTGCTGCACGTGAATATTTCCGGCCTCCGATCGTACCAGCATAACGGCACTTCAAGTGCCGGGGTTGGCGCCGCCGCGGCGATGCCAACTTAATCTTCCGCCCGGCTATGGCGACATTCCGGGACGAGAATCAGAGAAGGGGATCAGGTTAGCCTGATCACGGGAGGAACTCTTGGCAGTAGTTACCATGAAGAACCTGCTTGAATCCGGTGTGCATTTCGGTCACCAGGTCAAGCGCTGGGATCCCAGGATGAAGAAATTCATCTTCGCGGAACGCAACGGGATTCACATCATCGATCTCCAGAAGACCATTCAGGCGATCAAAGACGCCTATGACGCCGTCCAGAAGGTCGTCAGCTCCGGCAAGACCGTACTTTTCGTTGGAACGAAAAAGCAGGCTCAGACCGCTATCCAGAAAGAATCCGAGCGCTGCGAGCAGTTCTATGTCAATAATAGATGGCTCGGCGGCATGCTCACCAATTTCACCACCATCAAGAAATCCATCATGCGCCTCAAGAAAATCGAGCGCATGGAAGTAGACGGCACTTTTGAAAGCCTGACCAAGAAGGAAGTCGCCAGCCTCCAGAAAGAGAAGATCAAGCTGGAGAAGAACCTTGGCGGCATCAAGGAGATGAAGGATCTGCCCGGCATCCTTTTCGTGGTCGACACCCGCAAGGAAGCCATCGCGGTCGCCGAAGCCCAGCGCCTCGGCATCCCCATCGTCGCCGTCGTGGACACCAACTGCAACCCCGAAGGGATCACCTATCCCATTCCCGGCAACGATGACGCCATCCGTTCCATCAGCCTCTTCACCCAGATCATCGCCAACGCCGTCGTCGAAGCCGGCGCTTCCGAAGGACTCAAGATCGTCGAAAGCCTGCCGGTCGAGGAAGTGGAAGAAGTCCATACCGACGCCGTAAAGAAGGAAGATGACGAGGTTGAAGTCGACATCAGCACGTACGCGGCCGCCGCCGTCGCTCAGGAAGCCGTGGCTCCCGCCGCTGAAGCCGAACCCGAAGCCGCCCTTCCTGTCATCGACGAAGACAAGCTCTACGAGAAGAAATAAGGAGCAGAATCGTGGATATTAAAGCTTCCGATATCAAGAGCCTCAGGGAAAAAACTGGGGCCGGAATGATGGACTGCAAGAAAGCGCTCAGCGAAGCCGAAGGCGACTTCGCTGCCGCCGAAAAGCTTCTGCGCGAATGGGGAATGGCCGGCCTCGAGAAAAGGGCCAACCGCGCCACCAACGAAGGCAAAATCTTCCTCGTCGAAAGAGACGGCAACGTCGGACTCGCGGAAATCGTCTGCGAAACCGATTTCGTCGCCAAGAACGCCGACTTCATCGCCGACGGATACAAGATCGCCGAAAAAGCCTACGTGGCGAAAGCCAACGAAGCCAATGCGGAACTGGACGGCATGGTGAAAGATATCGCCATCGTCATCAAGGAAAACATCAACCTCAAGCGCGTCCGCTATTTCGAAGCAGCTGCCGATGAGTATCTCCATACCTATACGCATGGCGAAGGCAAGCTCGTCGTCGTCGTCAGGGCCAAGGCGAAATCCGCCGCCGCTTTCGCCGACGAGAAGGTCAAAGCCTTCATACACGACGTGGCGCTCCATATCGCCGCCTTCAATCCGATGTTCCTCGACCAGAGCCAGCCAGACGCCGGCTGGGTGAAGGAACAGCAGGAAATCTTCGCCGCGCAGGTCGAGCTGGACGAAAAGCTCAAGTCCAAGCCGGCCAAGGTCGTCGAAGGCATTCTGGCCGGAAAGCTCAAAAAGCTCATGGCCGAGGTCTGCCTCCTGGATCAGCCTTTCGTCAAGGACGAGAAAATGAGCGTTTCGGCCGCCATGGCCGCCGTCAAGAAAGAGACGGGCGCTGATTTCGCGATCGTAAGTTATTCATACATCAAAGTGGGAGACGCCGCCTGAAAAGGCTGACGCCCTATCGGTAAGGTTTAAGCGGAGCGGCGTATTCGCCGCTCCGCGATTCATTGAATACGAAGGGGAGGAATTATGGAAACGGTGAAAGCCACGTGCGAAGAGCGCATGAAGAAATCGATCTCGTCGCTGAGGGATGAATTCAATGGCATACGTACCGGCCGCGCGTCCCCCGCCCTCCTCGACAAGATAAGAGTCGATTACTACGGCCAAAAAAGCCCCCTTTCCCAGGTTGCCACCGTCTCCGTTCCGGAGGCCAGGCTCATTGTCATCCAGCCCTGGGACCGCACCCTTTTCACCGAAATCGAGAAAGCCATCCTCAAGTCCGAACTGGGGCTCAACCCCTCCAACGACGGCAAGGTGATCCGCATAGCAATTCCTCCCCTCACCGAGCAGAGAAGGAAGGAATTGGTCAAACAGGCGAAGGCAATTGCTGAACAGTCGAAAGTCGCCGTTCGCAATATACGCCGCGACGGTCTGGAAGAACTGAAGAAGCAAGCCGCCGCGGGTGGCGTCCCCGAGGACCTGACGAAGAAGGAAGAGGATGAACTTCAGAAACTCACGGATTCCTTCATCGTCCAGATCACCAAAGTGCTCGAGGAAAAAGAAAAAGAAATTATGGAAGTCTGAATGACTTCCACACTCCCCGCTCACGTCGCCATAATAATGGACGGAAACGGCCGCTGGGCGACGAAACGCGGTCTGCCAAGGACCGAAGGCCATAGGCAGGGACTCGTCGCCGCCAAAAAGATAGTCGCCGCTTCGTCCAGACTTGGCATCCAATATCTTTCGCTGTACACCTTCTCTACGGAAAACTGGAAACGAGCCAAAGAGGAAGTGGGGTTTCTCATGACGCTGGTGAAGAATCACCTATCCTCGGAACTGGACTTCTATCGGCAGAATAAGATCAAGGTTATTCATTCAGGCTGCAGGAAGGGACTTTCTCCCGATATTCTCGCGGAGATAGATTCGGTGACCGCGGATACGGCTTCTTTCCCGGGAATGGTGGTAAACCTGGCGATTAACTATGGCGGCAGGGATGAACTCGCCAGAGCCATCGGGAAAATCGCCGCATCTCTCGATCGCGCCAACGATGATGGCCATAACGCCGCGAATGCCGGCGAACGAGATTTTCAGGACAGCTTCTCCATGGAAAACATCAGCGGAAACCTTGACCATCCGGAAATTCCCGATCCCGACCTTATCATCAGGACAGGCGGCGAGTGCCGTCTTTCAAATTTTCTTCTCTGGCAATCGGCATATTCTGAACTGTATTTTTCGGACTGCCTCTGGCCCGATTTCGGCGAGAATGAACTGAAGGCCGCTCTCGATGATTACGCATCGAGAGACAGACGCTTTGGGGGAACGAAATGACCAAGAACACGATCCAGCGACTGCTCATATTTTTCCTGGGCATCCCCCTCTTCATCGCCGTGGTGGTTTTCGCCTCCTTCGGGAGGAATATTCTTCTTCTGCTGGTCGTCCTGGTCGTCCAGTACCTGGCTGTCGGGGAGGCCTCGGCGCTTTTCGCCGCCAAGGAAATAAAGGTAAGAAAGAATCTAATCGTCATGCTCTCGCTTGCCGCCAGCCTCGTCGTTTTTCTATCTCCCGATCTCGTAACGATGCTTCCGGGAAACAACTCGGCACTGGAATTGCTTCTGGCCGCTTCCGTTTTGGGAAGCCTCGTCGTTCTCACTCCCTTCGCCTTCGCGAAGAAAGAAGAATTCACAGATATACTCCCAAACGCGGCAGCGTCGCTTTTCGTGTTTTTCTACTGCGGCGTGCTGGGTTCCTTTTTCGTCTACGTCACCTCCTGTTTCGGCCAATACGTAGCCCCCGTATTGACCTTCACCCTCATGACCTTCGGAAACGACAGCCTGGCATGGCTCACCGGCGTGACCTTGGGCAGGAAACGCGGAATCGTCGCCGTTTCTCCCGGCAAAAGCCTCGCGGGCTTCATAGGCGGATTCTCGGGTTCGATAATCGCTGGCCTGATCTCCTATCTCATTTTTCCCGGAAGCGGATTCGGCTCTCTTGCCGGTCCGATATTTCTCGGTTTTGCCATGGGTTGCTCCGTCATCGTAGGAGACCTAGCGGAGAGCGCGTTGAAACGTTCGGCAGGCGTCAAGGATTCCAGTTCGCTGGTGCCCGGCAGGGGCGGCGTGCTGGATTCTTTCGACAGTCTCCTCTTCTCGGCGCCCATCTTCGTGCTGATTTCCTCGCTGCTGGGCTTTTTCCCACCTCTGGCTTAGGCGCAGCATGAATCCAAGAAAAGTGCTCATTCTCGGCGCCACGGGTTCTATCGGCCGCCAGACCATCGATTGCGTCGAAGACGCGAACCGGAAGGCGCCAGGAAGCTTCATCGTTACGGGGCTTTCCGCCGACAGGAACGCCGAGGCGCTTTGGGCGGCAGGGGCGAAATTTCCAGGGGCCCTCCTCGCCATGAATGGTGAGAGCGGGTTGGGCAACGGGACGAAGCGCGGGATGGACTGGCGCGGCGCCGGCGCGATCGCTTCCCTCATCAGGAACTCCGACGCCGACCTGGCGGTGAACGGCATTGCCGGCGCCGCCGGCCTCCTCGCCTCCATCGAGGCGCTTTCATCCGGCAAGAATCTCGCCCTGGCTAACAAGGAATCGGTGGTCATGGGCTACAGCCACCTGAAGGCGCTTGCCGACGCTAAGGGCCTTTCCATAATTCCCGTGGATTCAGAACACGCGGCCCTCTTTCAGCTTGTTTCCAGAATAGGCAAGTGCTCCGTGCAAGAACTCACGATTACCGCCTCGGGCGGCCCCTTTCGCGATAAATCCCCCGCGGAATTGGAAAGCATAAGTCCCGACCAGGCGGCCAGCCACCCTGTCTGGAAAATGGGACGAAAAATCAGCATCGATTCGGCCACGCTTGCCAACAAGGGCCTCGAGCTCATAGAGGCGGTGCGCCTTTTCGACCTGCCCGAGGATAAGGTAAAGGTACTCGTACACCCGGAAAGCATCGTGCACGCGCTCATAAGGACTAAAGACGGAGCCCTCTACGCCCATATGTCCATGCCGGACATGCGTCTCCCCATCAATATCGCCCTCCATTGGCCTGAAGAAGTGGATGCGTCCTACGGCTTCCTTGACCTCGCGGGCAAAACTCTGCGTTTCGAGGCGCCCGACACCAGCCGTTTTCCCATGCTCGCCCTGGCCAGGGACGCGGTCCGCTCAGGCGAAGCCGCTACTATCGCCTACAACGCGGCCAACGAAATAGCCGTCGAAGCCTTCGACGCGGAAAAAATCCGATTCACGCGAATACCAGCCGTCGTTCGTTCGGTTTTAAGCAACGATTGGTCTTTCCCTGTTCCCGATATAGGCAGTATCTTTGAATTCGACAAGAAAGCGCGTTTCCTGGCGCATCTCGCTCTCACGGAGTACCAATGCTGACAGTTCTTCTCGGCCTTATCGGCTTGTCTTTCGTCGTCATCATCCATGAATTCGGCCATTACCTCGCGGCTCGCGCCATGGGCGTGGAGGTGGAGGTCTTTTCCATAGGCTGGGGGCCGAAACTCTTCGGCTTCAAGAAAAACCAGACCGAATGGCGCGTATCGGCCTTCCCTCTCGGCGGTTTCTGCAGGATGAAGGGCGAGGAAGATTTCAAGATCGCCCTGGAGAAAAAGCTGCCCACGATTCCCTCCGAAAAAGGATCCTTTTACGGCGCCTCGCCCTGGAAAAGGATACTCATTCTTGTCGCCGGCCCGCTTTCGAACGTCGTTCTCGCCGTCGTCCTTTTTTCCATCGTTTCGCTCGTGGGAATCACGATTCAGACGGCTCCCAACAAGATCATACTCGCGAGCGAGATATCCGCCCTCTCGGGATCCCCCGGAGGCGGACCGGCCGATCAGGCCGGATTGAGGTCAGGCGATATCATCAGCTCCATCGACGGGACTAAGGTTCGCGACTATTCGGATCTCCAGGAGATGATCGGGCTCAATCCGGGCAAAGCCCTAACTCTCTCGGTGGACCGCGGCGGAGAGCGCCTGTCCATTCCCGTCACTCCCCGCCTGGAAAAAGATTCCGGGCAAGGCTTGATAGGAATCTACGCGTGGATAGATCCCATCGTCGACTATGTTGATCCGCAGGGAGCCGCCTCCATCGCCGGCATACGCAAGGGCGATATTATAGCGGAAGTCCAGGGAAAATCGATAGAAAACTCCATCGGCATCCTGGCAGCCCTGGAATCCAAGCCCGAAAACGTCACCATGACGCTGCTGCGCGACGGGCAGTACGTTCCCGTGAAGATGGTGCTTTCGTATGAAGCTGGCGGCCAATCTAATCTGGGGATAGGCTTCAAGAGTATTTCGAGAACCGACAAGGCTTCTTCGCTTCCAGCGGCGGTAGCCCAGGGCGGAAAAGAGACGGTCGATACCTTCGCGATGTCGGTCAAGGGCATCGGGCTTCTCTTCAGCGGGGTGAATGTATTCAAGGCAGTTTCTGGACCGGCGCGGATAACCTATATGGTCGGCAATACGGCCAAGGAAAGCATCAAGGCTTCGGGGCTTTCCGGCATCCCCACGATCCTCAGTTTTCTCGCCTTTCTCTCGGTCAGCCTTTTCCTGATGAATCTCCTGCCGATACCAGCCCTGGACGGCGGCCAGATTCTGCTTTCCGTCGTCGAAATCCTTCGAAAGAAACCTCTTCTCACGAAGACCATCTATCGCTTCCAGTTTGTCGGGGCGGCCATGATCATGGCTTTGTTCTTCCTGGCCACCTTCAGCGACCTGCTTTTCTTCGCGGGGAAATGACAGACTCAGCGGCCGTGCTTTTCCATGTTGACGAATTTAGCGAAGGCCGGTTTGAACCAGACATTCGCCTTGCCGATGGGTCCGTTTCTCTGCTTGGCCACGATCAGCTCGGTTTCTATCTGTTCCGAACGCTGATCCGCCGTCTTGTTGATTTCCCGGTCCCTGTGAAGGAAAAGTATGAGGTCGGCATCCTGCTCGATGGAGCCCGACTCACGCACGTCCGAAAGGTTCGGCTGCTTTCCCTCGGCCTCGCGCTTCAGCTGGGACAGGGCGACGATGGGAATGTCCAGTTCGCGCGCCAGCGATTTCAGCGATCTCGATATCGCGGATATCTGTTCCCAGCGCGGCAGTTCGGCGTTCTCGTGCGTTATCAGCGTAATATAATCCACGAATATTATCTTGACGGAGCGCTCGAGCACGAGGCGCCGCGCCATCGTGCGAAGCTCGAGCAACTTCATGTTGGGCATGTCGACGATATAGAGCGGGGCTTCGTAGATTCTCCCCGCGGCATCCATCAGATCGTTCAGGTCCGAGCTTCTCAGCCTTCCCGTCCTTATGCGTTCGCCGGGAACCTGGGCCTCTGACGATATTATCCTGTTCATGAGGGCGTGTTCCGACATTTCCAGCGAGAAGAAGGCGGCAGGAATCTTGCAGTTTATGGCGATATGGCTGGCTATCGTGAGGGCCAGGGCCGTTTTTCCCACCGAAGGGCGCGCGCCGATGACGATGAATTCCGAGTTCTGGAATCCCGAGGTCATGGCGTCCAGGTCGGTGAGGCCGGAAGGAATTCCCGTGAAGGCGTTGGGATTGTTGCTCAGCTGCTCTATGACAGTAATGAGCTCTGGGATCAGGTCCTTTATGGAATGATACGAGGCGGTGCGCCTGTTCTGCGTAATCTCGAAAATCTTGGACTGTATCTCGTCAAGGATGGGGCCTGTTTCTGTGGTATCGTCATAGGCCAGCGAGGTGACGAGGGAAGACAGGCGGATGAGGTTTCTGCGGGTCGACATCTCCTGGATTATCTGCGCGTAGTATTCGACGTTGGCGGCCGAAGGCGTCATCGACGTGAGGTTGGCGATATAGCCCGGCCCCCCGGCTTTATCCAGGCTGCCGGCCTGCTTCATCTCCTCGGTGAGGGTGATGAGATCGGCTTTCTGCCCTTTTTCATGGAGCGCTATGATCGCGGAATAAATCTCGGCATGGGTGCTGAGGTAGAAGTCGTCGGCGCGGATATAGCGCAAGACAACGCCGAGCGCGTCCGGATCGAGAAGCAGGGCGCCCAGGCAGGCCTGCTCGGCTTCCTGGTTGTTGGGCGGTATCTTGTCTTTCAGGGAAACAGGCGTCATCGGCTACCCCTTTCGAATCCGAATTATACGATAGAACTAAAAAAAAGGCATCGAGTATCCGGAATCTTTTTAAGAATCCGAGGTACAAGATGCCCCATAAGGCGCGCGAGTCGGACTCCCGCGCCCCATAGTATCAAAATCCAGCGGCGCAGGGCCGTTTACATCCGTTTACATCTGTCCGGCGTTGATAGCGGCTTCGAAAGCGGCAGCCTGTTCCTCATCGGTGACGGGTTCGGCCGCTTCGGCCCTGACTCTCCGCACGCGCTGCTTCTTGGGCTGGTCGCTGTCTTCCGTCTTCTCGGCCTTGACTTCCTGGCCGGTGATGGAAAGCTTGACCACAGCTTCTTCCTTCTCATAAAGGCGAACGATCACTTTGTAGTTGCCCACGCTCTTGATCGCCCTTCCGGGAACTTCGATCTTCTTGCGGTCGATTTCGATTCCTTTCTTGAGAAGCTCGTCGGCCACCATAGCGTTGTTCACGGCGCCATAGAGCTTGCCGTTCGCGCCCGCGGGCATGGCGATGGAAATTTCCTCGGCTTCAAGCTTTTCCTTGAGCGAGGTGGATGAAAGCCTCTTGGCTTCCTTGATGGCGTCGATTTCGTTCTTCTTCTTCGCGAATAGAGCTACGGTCTTGGTGTTGTACACGGAAGCCAGACCGCGTGGAAGCAGGTAGTTTCTCGCGTAACCAGGCGCAACATCCTTGACATCGCCAATCTCGCCTAAGTTCGGGACGTCTTGGTTCAGGATAATTTTCATTTCAAGGCTCCTTTTACGTTGCGGTATGGAAGCCATACCTCGGTAATGCCCAATATGGGCAACGTAATAAATATGATAGCGCCCGCGGTGTTGCTCAGCGCGATCGCCATTACGGCGAGCGGCGCCAGCAAGCGCACGATACGGGTCGCGTTGAACTGCCGCGAAAGATGCGAGATGATTCCGATCCCCTGCATGGCGTAGAGAGATGCCAGGCACAGCGAGATGTTCCAGACCAGGGCGGACACGAGGCCGGTCTGCTTCGTTATGAGTACGGCGAAAAGCAGTACCCAGGACAGCAGCGTCGGCCAGAGCGCCAAGGAAGGAACGCGCAAACGAGAGAGCCTGATGGAAGCGAAGACGCTCTCATCGGCGGTTTTCTGACGAATGGCTGCGCGTGCGGCAATGTAAGATCCAAGCCACCAGCTTCCCGCGAGAATCCACAGGATGATGGCCGCGAATCCCGACTGTATGACGGCGATCGCGGCGTTCACGGCGGCGCGCGCATAGGCCTCGCCGTCTCCTTCCAGACCGGAGGATTTCATGGCTGAACCGATATACTCTATCATCCAGGCCGAAAAACTCTTGTCTGATGTGGCTTTTATCACGAATGGCGCGGCAATGGCCGACAGGATGAGGACGGCGATAAGGATTTTACCGCCCGCTCCCGTTTTTCCTATCTGCGCGTTGACAAACCAGATGGCGGCAAGAAGCAGGAGAGGAGGAAGGACGCCCGCGATAATGACCAGCGGGTCGAGCGTTTTTATTTCAAGCATTCTGGCGATCTGTCCGATCGCTATGGCGAGAAACGAAAAAGCCGCGGCTATGAGACCAGATTTCCTTCCTCTGCCGGCAAACGCATGCTGCACCGGTATGAGAAAAGCGAATGAGAGAACATAGGAGAGGTAGATGAAGCCCGACAGTAATCCCGCCGAGGCGTCAAGCAGCAGCTCCCTGTTCCTGGTCAGCAAAGCGCGTCCGTTCACATCTGATCTCCGGGCTTATTTCACGACGTAGGGAAGAAGCGCCAAGGCTCTCGCCCGCTTTATGTTGACGGCGAGCGCGCGCTGATGCTTCGAACAGGTACCGGTGATGCGGCGAGGCAGGATCTTCCCGCGCTCCGTCGTATAGCGCCTCAAGGTATCCGAGTCTTTGTAATCGATATGGGCTTTCTGGGTGCAGAACTTGCAGACCTTCTTCTTGAAGAATCCCTTGCCCTTGCGCGGACCGCTCGAACGATCGTCATCCCTGCGGTTATCGCCCTGATCGTCGGAACGACCGCCCCTTACATCATCTTTCATATCTGACATTGCATTTCTCCTATTATAGCTTCGTATCAGAAAGGAATATCATCGTCAAAGGTATCGACGGCGGGCGCGGTCTGGCTCCCCCCCGCTGGCTGCTCGGCTCCGCCCTCATAGGGCGCCGCCTTCTGCTGCGGTTTCTGGTAGCCGCCGTTTCCCTGCCCCGACGGGGCGTTTCCGAGAAGCCGGACATTGCTGGCGTTGACGACAACCTTGTTGCGCGGCTGCCCGTCCTGCTCCCAGCGATCCTGCCTCAGTTCCCCCTCGACGCCGACTTGCTGGCCTTTTGTCAGGTAGCGATTCACCGCTTCGGCTCCCTTGCCCCAAAAATCGATCTCGAAGAAGCTGGTCTCGTCGACCCATTCCTCGCCCTGTTTCCTCGAGCGGTTGACCGCTATGGAAAAGCGCGCGATCGGCATTCCCGATTTCGTGTATTTGAGTTCGGAATCCCTCGTGAGTCTTCCCACCAGAACCACGACATTTATGTCGCGCATATAGGCCTCCCCGACTTAAGCTTCGACTTTGACCAAAAGATACTTCAGAACGCTGGTGTTGAGCTTGAATGATCTCTCCAGGGGAATGACGCTCTGCGGGTCGAGATTCGCGCGGTACAGGATGTAATGTCCGCGGTCTTTCTTTTTGATGGAATAGGCCAGAATACGGTCTCCCATATCCTCTTCCTTGATGTCGGCTGCATTGATCTGCGCCAGATCAATCGCCACGGCTTCCTTGCCTTTGCGGAACGCTTCTTCTTCCGAAGGCAGGACTACGACAATCTCATATGGTCTCATTCTTTCCTCCTTGTGGACCTTACCCTCCATACGGAGAGCACTTGATTCAACCGCGGCCCGATGGGTCGGATTGGATAAAGAGGGAACATTTTTATAGCATGTTTAGTCATTCTTATGCAATACTTGCAATTGCTCCAGGAATTTCCCATAATTGGGCCCTGAATTTTCAGTGGAGGAAAAATGTCTGACATAATCGAGCCGCGAGTCCTTAAAGGATTCCGGGACTATCTTCCGGACGCCGAGCGCGCCCGCGCTTCCCTCGTCAAGAAACTGGAAAAAACATTCCAATCCTATGGTTTTGTGCCGATCGATACGCCTGCCCTCGAGTATTCCGAAATTCTCCTCGGCAAGGGCGGCGGGGAAACGGACAAGCAGGTCTACCGTTTCAACGATAATGGCGGCCGCGATGTCGCCCTCCGTTTCGACCTGACCATTCCCTTCGCCAGGTTCATGGCCGAACACGTGGAGGAGCTCTACCTTCCCTTCCGGCGTTTCCACATCGCCAAGGTCTGGAGAGGCGAAAACACCCAGCGAGGGCGCTACAGGGAGTTCATGCAGTGCGACTTCGACATCGTAGGCACGGATTCCGCGTCGGCCGATGCCGACATAGTCCTCGTGATAGCCAACGCGATGAAATCCCTGGAAGTGGGTCCAGTGCGGATTAGGATCAACCACAGGGGGCTTTTCAACCGCTTCCTGGCCGCCGCCGGCTGCGCCGACAAATCGGTATTCATACTGCGCACCGTGGACAAGCTTGAAAAAATCGGCAAGGACGAAACCTTTGCCCTCCTGTCGGCCGAAGTGGGCGCGGCCATGGCATCCGGCATCCTGAACTTCATAGAGCCCGAAGACAGCTTCACGAAAACCCTCGATAAAATGTTCGGATTCTGCAAATCCGACGACGAGGAAGCTATCGCGGCGCGCAATCGACTTTCAGATGTATACGAAATAGCACAGTTCGCCGGATTTTCGGATTCAATCTATCTGGACCCGAGCATAACAAGAGGCCTCGACTACTATACCGGGGTGGTTTTCGAGACTTTCCTGAAAGATCTGCCCAAGATCGGCTCCATCTGCTCGGGCGGGCGCTACAACGAGCTCGCCGGTCTTTACACGACAAAGCAGCTGCCCGGCGTAGGCGCTTCCGTCGGACTCGACCGACTTCTCGCGGCCCTGGACGCCATGGGCAAATCGGTGGCGGGCACGAGCGATCCCAAGGTTCTCCTGGCCAATCAGGGAGATGCCAATCTCAAAAGCCTGCATGCCTTGGCCTCGCGGCTTCGCGCCAGGGGCATTTCGGCTGAAGTCTACCCGGAACCGAAAAAGCTGATCGCCCAATATGGCTACGCTGAAAAGAAAGGCGTTCCCTATGCCCTTCTCCTGGATGAATCGAGTCTCGCCGAGGGGCAGTTTCCGCTCCGCGACCTCGTGAAAAGATCGACGATCGCCTTCACCGACTTCAACGAGCTGGCCGTTTTCCTGGGCGGTGCCAAGGAATGACCGATCAGCCGGAAAACTTGAGGGAGAATGTATCCGGCCTCATCAGAACCTACGTCCTGCGATCCGGAAGAATGACGGACGCGCAGCGGCAGGCGATCGATGAGTTTGGTCCCGAGTACATCCTCCCCTACGACAGCCATCCCGTCGACCTTCCCGGACTCTTTCCCCTGCCCCAGCCTCTCGTGATGGAGATCGGTTTCGGCATGGGCCAGGCTACATGGCAGATAGCCAAGGACCGCAACGATTTCAATTACTTAGGCGTCGAGGTGCACAGTCCGGGAGTCGGCAGGCTCATCATGGAAATTCGCGGGAATAAGCTGGAGAATCTGAAGATAATACAGCACGACGCCGTCGAGGTCCTGGCGAACATGGTATCTGCGGATAGCCTGGCCGGCCTGCATGTTTTCTATCCCGATCCCTGGCCCAAGAAACGTCATCACAAGCGCAGGCTCATGCGCCAGCCGATTGTCGACCTCATGATCTCGCGCCTCAAGACCGGGGGATACCTCTATTTCGTCACCGATATCGAGGAGTACGGTCAATCGACGCTCGAACTGCTCTCTTCCTGCGCCGGAGTCGCCAACAAATTCGAGGGATTCGCGCCTAAAATAGAATGGCGGCCTGAGACGAAATTCGAGGCTAAGGCCAAGATGGCCAGCCGTCAGGCTTTTGAGCTGTATTTTCTGAAGACGGGAAAGTCGTAAGGCGGCAAACCGAGCGGGCGGCGGACAAGGCGGCGGCGTAAGAATAAGCGGCGCCAAAGCTGGCGCCGCCCGACGGTTTGGTTTATTCGAAGAAGGCGCTCAGTTTCCTGTAGAGCAGACCGATTTTTTCCTTCATCGCCGCGGAAACACTGTCGTCGGCGGTCACGTCGGCCAGGTTTTCCAGGCTCGAGATGCTCTCGTTCAAGGCCGTATGGAAGCCCTTCGAGACCCTGAACCAGAAGACGCCGGCGCCGTCGGTATAGAGGGTGACGAAACCGAGCCGCTTGTCCTTGCCTTTGGGCATGGCGACCTGTAGCACGTGATCCAGATTGTCGACGAGCTTCTCGAGGTTTTCATGACTGAAGGATGGCGCCGCTGTTCCAGTGGCGTCGGCGGAAGCCGCCAAGGCTCCTTCCGTCGATTCCGCCTTTTCTCCGCGCTGAATCTCGAAATTCGCGCTTCGAGGCCAGTTCCTGCCCAGATCTTTCTCCAGGTCGAGCCAATCCTGAATTCTGATGATCGTTTCCAGCTTTTCGCCCTCGAGAAGGTGGTACCCCTTGTAGCGCACCGTCCCCAGGAGCCCCTTGTAGGCGGATCCGGCGTCCCTGTCGATATTTTCCCTCGCAATCTTGAAGGTCTCCCAGGGCAGAATGGCCATTTTTTTCTTGCCGGAGGTTTTTTCCAGGTCGAAGACCTGTCCCCCGAGCTTGATCTTGTCGGTAAAATCGCGGGGTTCGCTTCTGCCTTCGCCCTCGGCGGCCTGCCTGCGCTTGGCGCGATCCTTCCTGCCGGCGTCCACCGCCTCTTCCTTTCGGCTGTCGACGATGGAGAGGAGCCTTTCGGCCACTATGGGCGAAATCTTGGAGAGTATGTCGCGCGGAAGCGGAGAGACGGACATGGCGTACATGCGCGTCGTCCTCACGATTTCGCCGGCGACGATAAAGTCGGGATTTTCCCGGAACATGACCGAGCCCGGGTGGATTGAAATCTTTTCGGCGGTAAGAGAACGGAAAAGTCCGCGTTCCTGTCGCGCGCAGACAAACTGAATGAGTCCCCTGGAGACGGCGCAGAGATAGTCGTAGAGCGATCCGCCCCGCAGGATGGGGACGCCCATATCCGACACGATGATCTCGAGCTGTTCCCTGATGCGGACAATCTCGCGCATCGTGCGTTCGTCCAGGTAGTTCTTCTCGCAGAAACGAGTCTTGTCGGGAGCGGCCTGGAAGGCGTCGAATATGCGTAGGTATGAGACGAAGTCGCCCATGGGATCCCTGAACGCGTGGTGAGCCTTCCTGGCCTCCATTTCCTCGCCCGGCGGCAGGATATAGGGGCTCATCGTGGAGAGGAAGGCCGAAGCCACGAGGGTTTCGTGGATCACGTCGGGATAATGCATTATGGATTCGACGATCATGCGCGAAAGCCTGGGCAGGAGGGGGAAAGCGCACATCATCTCGCCGATCTTGGAGAGGGTTTGGTCGTCTGAGAGGGAATCTAGGAGGTTGAGGACGTCTATGGCGCCGGCTATGCCGCTTTTGGGCGGCTTGGAGATGAAGTCGAAACTCGCGAAGTCAGAAATTCCGAGTTCGGCCATTCTGAGGACGACTTCCGAAAGGTCGGTCCGGTATATCTCTTCCGTCGTGAAAAGCGGACGGTTCTCGAATTCCTTCCTGGGATAGAGTCGGTAGCATATGCCCGGCCTCGTGCGCCCCGCCCTTCCCTTTCTCTGGTTGCAGGAGGCTTTGGATATGGGCGTCTCGATGAGGCTGGACGTGAAGGTCCGCGGATTGTAGTAGTTGAGCTTAGCGAGCCCCGAGTCGATCACGACCGTGATTCCGTCTATCGTGACGCTGGTTTCGGCGATATTGGTCGCTATAACGATCTTCGTCTTGCCTTCGGGGGCTGGATCGAAGACCTTTCCCTGTTCGTCCTTGCCCAGACGCGCGTAGAGGGGAACGATGTGTATTTTGGACGCGAGGGGAATGCCCGCGATGCGCATGGCGCATTCCTTTATCGTTTTCTCCCCCGGAAGGAAAATCAGCATGTCTCCGGCCTCGCCTTCCTCCCTCTGTTCGAGGGAGCGGGTCACAATGGAGAGGATCTTGTCGTAAAGCGCTTCATCGCTATAGCGAAGCGGCGAAGCGGGCGCGCCGGAACCTCCTGGATTCCCCGCTGAGCTGTCCCTGCCGCCCCGGCTGTCCCTTCCGTCCCTTCTTCCGCCGTCACGGCCATCGCGGCCGTCCCTGCCGCCGTGTCCGCGCGAAAAAGAGTCGCGGAACCTTTCCTCAGCCTGAACGGGCGGCTCGGCTATTGGGTCGTAGATCAGGGTGACGGGATAGGTCTGCGTCTCGATCTTGACCACGGGGCACTCGCCGAAATACTGCGAAAACACCTCGGCGTTGATCGTCGCGGACGAAACGATGACCTTGAACGTAGGCCTGACTTCCAGGACCTTCTTCAGCAGCCCTAGGATGAAATCTATGTTGAGGCTGCGCTCGTGGGCTTCGTCCACCATCAGCACATCGTATTTGGAGAGATAGGGATCGAGCTTCATTTCCTGGAGCAGAATGCCGTCGGTCATGACCTTTATCTTCGTCGAGGAGGTAGTGACATCCTCGAAACGCATCTTGTAGCCCACGATGCCAGGCTTTATGTCACCCAGCTGGCGGCCGATGAAATCGCTCACCGAAAGCACGGCGATGCGCCTGGGCTGGGTCACGCCTATGAGACCGTGGTCGGCATAGCCGGCTTCGTTCAGTATTATGGGGAGCTGTGTCGTCTTGCCTGAGCCGGTGGGGCTCTCTACGACGATCACCTGGTTTTCCTTGAGCGCGTCGAGGATCTTGTCCTTCTGCTGGTATACGGGCAAATCATGAGGATTCATTCGGCAATGATACACGAAACGTCCGATCTTTGCCACAGGAGCGCGAATAGGGGCTTCCCTAGCCTCCCCTCAGGTTTATGCGCCCGCATTTCCCGTGCTATACTTCGACCATCATGGTTTCCTATCCAGTCATCGCCTATATTCTCATCGTCATAGCCTTCGCGGGCATAGCCGCGGGGAGGCTGCCCCGTCTCGCGATGAACAGGGCGAGCATAGCGCTCTGCGCCGCGATTCTCCTTATCCTGGCGGGGGGAATAACGGCTGAATCCGCTTTCAAGGCGATAGACGTCGAAACGATAACCCTCCTCCTCGCGATGATGATACTCGTGGCGAACCTGAGAATTTCGGGCTTTTTCTATCTCGCCGGGGCGAAGATCCTTTCCCTCGCCAAATCGCCCAGAGTATTCCTCGCCATCGTCGTCCTGGCTTCGGGACTGCTTTCCGCCCTCTTCCTCAACGACACGATCTGCATCATGCTCACTCCCCTCGTGGCCGAAGTCGCGAGGAGATCCGGACGGGACGGGAAGCCGTACCTCATAGGCCTCGCCACGGCGGCGAACGCCGGATCCTGCGCCACCGCCATCGGCAACCCCCAGAACATGCTCATCGCCGCCCAATCGGGAATTCCCTTTTTTGAGTTCGCCGCGTGGCTCGCCCCGCCTTCCCTTCTCGCGATGGGCTTCTGCTACCTGGCGACTATTCTCGTGTTCAGGAAGGAGTTTTCGGCCGAGACTTCCTCGATGCTGCCGGCTGGCGAGCTACGGGCCAGCTCCTCGTCGAAACACGACAGTGTCGATAAAAGACTGATGATCAAGAGCCTCGTCGCCGCGGCCATCCTCCTCGCTCTCCTGGCTTTCGGCGCGCGGACGAGCGTGGCGGCCCTGGCCTCGGCGGGCTTCCTCATGATCTCCCGGCGGATACATCCGGAGAAAGTCTTCGCGGAGGTGGACTTCAGCCTCCTCGTCTTTTTCTCCGGCCTCTTCATCCTTACGAACGCGGTGGCTGGCACGCCTCTCTTCGATGGATTCATGCGCTGGGTCCTGCCATACCTGAGCAAGCCCGGAGCCGCCTTCGCGCTCGCGATCGCCTTCGCCTCCAACGTCGTTTCCAACGTGCCCGCGGTGATGCTCCTTTCTCCCGTGGCGCGCGGATTCGAGAATTCGGGCACAGCGTGGCTGATGCTCGCCATGGCCAGCACCTATGCCGGGAACCTTACGCTCCTGGGTTCCGTCGCGAACCTCATCGTGGCGGATCAGGGCGAGAAGGCTGGCATCAAGCTAGGCTTTTTCGACTACCTCAAAGTTGGCCTGCCGGTGACGGTCGCTTCGATCGCCGCGGGTACTGTCTGGCTGACGATATTCCGGCGCTAGCCGGAAAGGGAAAGGCAATTCATGACGTCGATTTGGGATGATATCGGCCCCGCTACGGATGGAGATGAGGCGAAACCTGCCGGCCGCTCAGGGAAATCCGTCCTCAGCGTCGGAGCCCTCACCGTCCTCATAAAGAACAGCCTCGAGACCTCATTCTCATCGATATCCGTGGAGGGCGAGGTGTCGGGATCGAAGCTCTCATCCTCCGGGCACCTCTACTTTTCGCTCAAGGACAAGGACGCAATGGTTCAGGCTGTCATGTTCAAGTTCCGCCTGGCCGACTTGGATTTTGAACTCGGCGACGGGATGAAGGTGATAGCGAGGGGTTCGATTTCGGTCTACGCGGCGCGCGGACAGTACCAGCTCATCGTCCAGTCGATGCGGAAATCGGGAGTGGGCGACATTCTGGCAATGCTAGAAGAGAGAAAACGGCGCCTCGCCGCGGAAGGGCTCTTCGACCAGGACAGGAAAAAAGCCCTGCCAAGGTTCCCTTCCAGCGTGGCCGTCGTCACGAGCCCCACGGGCGCCGCTTTCCGCGACATCCTCAATGTCCTGGGCAGGAGGAACGCTGGCATCGATATACTGCTCCTGCCCGCCCCCGTGCAGGGGGAGGAAGCGGCCGGCATCATAGCGGCACGCATAAGGCAGGCGAACAGGCTGATGCTGGCCGATGTGCTCATCGTGGGCCGCGGGGGCGGGTCGCCTGAGGATCTCCTCGCGTTTTCGGACGAGCTCGTGGTCCGCGCCATAGCCGCCTCGACAATTCCCGTAATCAGCGCCGTCGGCCATGAAATAGACTGGGCCTTGAGCGACTTCGCCGCCGATGTGCGCGCGCCTACTCCGTCGGCAGCCGCCGAACTGGTGGCCGAGAGCCGGGAAATCCTGCAGCGGGAGGTAGCCCAGTTCGGCGGCGCCCTCGAATCGGCAGCGCGCTCGCGCATCGACTACGCGCGCATGGCCCTCTCCACCTTCGCTCCCGAAGACGTGGAGGCGCGTTTCATGCGCATCTTCATGCCCGTCGCCCGTCGTCTCGACGACGCAGGGGACGATCTGGGCGCCGGCATGACCTTGCTTCTGCGCGACAGAGGGCATCGCGTCGCCCTTTGCGACACGAGCATGGAGCTGGCGAGTCCTATGGCCGTCCTCAGGCGCGGCTACTCCATCGTGCGCCAGGCCGCGCCGGCGACGGAGGGCTTGAATCAGGATTCGCCGCTCGGTTCGGGCGCGATCGTTCGAGCCGCCGCGCAACTTCATAAGGATGAATCGCTTCAGATTGTTTTTTCGTCGGGCAAGGCCCGCGTAGAGGTCAGGGAGGTAAAGCCGTGAAAGATTTCGAATCCCGCCTGGAAAGGCTGGAAGAACTGGCGGAAAAGATAAAGGATCAGGATCTTCCCCTCGAAGAAGCCATAAAAGTATTCGAGGAAGGCATAAAGCTGTCCAAGGGCCTAAAAAAAGAGCTGGATAAGATTCAGGGAAGGGTCGAGATGCTCATAAGCTCACCGGAGGAGAACGCCAAACCGGAATTCACCCTCTTTGATCCCGTCAAGGAAGAGTGATGAAAGGCAGAAGGCTTCTATCGCTGTCAGCCAGATCGAGGGCGGCCAGTTCATCGAGCCTAAGCCAGGCGATATCGCTGTGTTCTCTCAGCACCAGAACGCTTTCCTGAGGTATTTCCACAAGCCAGGCGGCCAATTCCCTTGATCCCGAAGCGCTGAGAAAGCTGCTCGTTCCTAAGATGCGCAATGGCACGACGTCGATGCCCAATTCTTCATCGAATTCCCGCTTAAGGGCATTTTCGTCGGTTTCGCCTTCTTCGACTTTTCCACCGGGAAATTCCCATCGAAGACCGATCGGTCCGCCTTCCACACGCTTCGCGACGAGAATTCTGTCATTACGTACGGCGATTCCGGCTATAGAGCGCTTCACCAGGTAGTCTCCTTTGGTTCGGTGATCAGAGGAAGAGCACCATCGGGAACAGGAAATGAACAATCCCCGCGATAATTCCAGCATACCCTATCGGGACCTTATATGAAACAAGAACTTTTTCTATCTGGGCACCAATGGTTCCTCTATGCATGAAGGGCAGATGGGCATCATCGGAAAGTTCCAGCAAGAGGGCCGCTCCCACGATAATCCCAGCGGTGGCCGGCAAAAAATCGCCGATTATGGGAATGTCGCCGCGTAGCGCGAATAAAAGCTTCAGGACGCCGGTGGCCAGCGATAGCACGGCGAGCGAGAGGCGCAGTCCCTTATCGGCGATCACGAGGCGCGCACCCTGCAGGATTGGAGAGGAGGTCGATGACTCCGAATGTTTCGATGCGAGCGCATAGCCGCAAAGTATATTAAGGATTACCGATAAAAAGTAGAACTGTATCATGATTTCGCCGTCCGGTGGTCCCTACCCTAACGAGTATAAGCATATGCGGTCAAGGGCGCGCGCGCGCTCTTTCCGCTTCTTCATGAAGGACGAGAGAACACTCCGTCACGAGATCCGATGACTCGAACCAGCCTCGGCGCTGCGCTAGCCTCTTCCCAGCGCGGCCGTGGGCAATGACGGCGCAGGAAGCCGAATCCTCAAGCGCTTTCCAGACAGTCTCTCTGTCGCGACTTTCGCCTTTTCCCGAACGTTTCATCTGCGCTATTTTTCCTGCCGCGATGCCAACGAGAATGCCGGCGAGCACGTCGCCAGTTCCGGCAGTGCCCAATTCCGGTGTCAGTCCTTCATAGACGGCCGTCTTCCGTCTTGGCGAGAGTATCCAGGTGGTGTGGCTCTTCATGACAGTTATCATGCCGAGGCCTTCGCAGACTTTCCTCATGCTTGCCCAGACAGCCATCTCAGGCGACACATGGAGCGATTCCGCCAAGCCTGCGTACTCGCCAGAATGGGGGGTTACAATACAGGGCGCTTTCGCGTCGCTGAGGAGTTCGGTATGCGACGCGAGGATGCGGATGGCGTCGGCGTCGAGAATGAGAGGGATATCCAATCCGAGGAGAAGTTTGAGCGTCTTCAGCCTATCCTCTTGCTGTCCCCATCCCGGTCCAGCGAGGATGGAGTCGCACTTTTCCATGTCCATTTTTTCGGACAGAGGTTTGACGACGACGGACTCCAGAGTCGGCGCGATGACGGGGTAGACCGCTTCGTCGACATAGAGCGTCACATACCCGGCGCCTGAGGCGAGCGCCGCCTTGGCGCAGAGTTGGGCCGCGCCAATGGCCCCGATGGATCCCGCGAATACGGCGAGCCGTCCCCTGCTCATCTTGTAGCCGTCATTCTCAATTCTCGGGATGAATAGGCCGAGATCCTGGTCTTCGATGAGGGTCGTGTCGCCGTGCTCCTGAATAAGGTTTTCAGGAAAAACATCGGAAACGGCGACGAGATCGCCGCATGACAGCCGGCTACCCGGAAGGTAACAGACAGCCTTTACCGGTTCCAGGCCAAGGGTGATATCGGCGATCACGCAGGGATGCTCCTTATGCCAGCCATCGCCCAGTCCCGAAGGTAGATCCACCGAGACGACAAGGGCCGCCGCCCCGCCTTCCTTGAGCGTGTTCAGCCTTTCAATCATCGCTTTGGCTTCGCCGGATGCGGGACCCTTGAGGCCCGTTCCCAGTATGCCGTCGATGACTATGTCAGCTTGGGATAACAGAGGGTCAGGCTCTAAACCCAGGTTCTTTCCGGAATTCTCAGGCTCGATCCACCGAGTCGCTGTCATTCCCGAGGCTATGACGCTTTCCCATTGTTTTTTCGCGCTTTCGCTCAACTCCCTGTCCGAGACCAGGGCTTCAAGATTCCTGTATCCAGCCGAAAAGGCGTGACGAAGGATGGCGAGTGCGTCTCCTCCGTTGTCGCCTTTGCCGCAGAGAGCGACAATGCGGATATTTTTGCCTTTTCCCCGCAATTCGGGTCTCGCGGCGATGATGGCAGCCAGCTTGTCCCATATCCTGAGCGAGGCCTTTTCCATAAGCTGGAGGGAGCTCAAGGCTAGTATGGCCTTGGTTGTCGAGTCCAGGGCGCCTGACTCTTCGCAGGTAACCAGCGTTTTCATGATGCGCCTCCTCCGGCTATCGCGGCGGCTATGGCTTCCGCCACCTTGATTCCGTCCATGGCCGCCGACATTATGCCGCCGGCATAGCCGCAGCCCTCGCCGCAGGGAAACAGTCCCGACACGCTGCTCTGCATCCTTTCGTCCCTCAATATTCTTAGGGGTGAAGAAGTCCTCGTCTCCACGCCGGTCAGGATGGCGTCAGGATGGGCGAATCCTTTGATTTTCCTGTCGAATGCCCCCACGCTTTCCTTGATCGATTCGGTCACGAAGCCGGGAAGGCAGGCATTGAGATCGGCGAAACTCGTGGAGCCTTTCGAGCAGGGCGTGACGCTTCCGAAGCCTGCGGTGCATTTCCCCGCGATGAAGTCCCTCAGCGTCTGCACGGGCATGGCAAAGCCGCCCTCTTTCGGATTCGCTGCGGCATAGGCGGCTTTTTCCCAGGTTCTCTGGAATTCCATGCCGGCAAGCAGGCTATCGTTTCCGAAGTCCTCGGTCCTGACGGCGGCTACTATGGCGGAGTTGGCGTTTTTCTCGTTCCGGGCGAAATTGCTCATGCCATTGCATACGACCATGCCTTTTTCAGAACTTGAATTCACGACAAAACCGCCGGGACACATGCAGAAGCTGTAGACGCCTCGTCCTTTGGTCGTCTGATAGGTGAGCTTGTAGTCTGCCGTCGGAAGTCGGGGATTTTTCCAGGAAGCTCCGAACTGCGCCTTCTGGATCAATGCCTGCGGATGTTCGATCCTGAGGCCTATGGCGAAGGGTTTCTGTTCCATGCGCACGACGCCGCGCGACAGTTCCTCGAAGGTGTCCCTGGCGCTGTGCCCGATGGCCAGAACGACGGTCGAAGCTTCGATCTTTTCCGTGCCGTTCACCCAGACGGCCCTTATTTTCCCGTCCCTGATCTCGAAGGAGGTTGCCTTGGAGCGGAATCGGACCTCCCCGCCGAGGCTTTCGATTTTCTTCCTTATGTTTTTTACGACACCGACGAGGTAGTCCGTTCCGATATGAGGTTTGTTGATGAAGGCTATTTCCGGGGGCGCCCCGGCTTCCAGGAACTCCTCGATCACTTTCCGGTTGCGGTGGAGCTGGTCGCCTACCGAGGTATTGAGCTTCCCGTCGGAAAAGGTTCCCGCTCCTCCCTCGCCAAACTGCATGTTGGAATCAGGGTCCAGAATGCCCGATTTCCAGAAAAGATCGACCGAACGCATCCGCGATTCGACATCTTCCCCGCGCTCGAGGACGATAGGCTTGAAGCCGTTTTCGGCAAGGAGCAGCGCGCAAAAAAGGCCCGCGGGCCCGCCGCCCACTACTGCCACGCGACGCTTCGCGGTTTCTTTTCCGGTTTGGTCGATAGGGAATCTGTATCGTTCCTCGATGCCCAGGGGGAGAATATCTTTCCCGACGTGGTTTTGGCTCAAGGTTTTTTTCGATTCGACATCCACTGAATAGATGACTCTGATGGAGGATTTTTCCCTGGCGTCAAAAGACTTCCTGACAATGCCCCACGAGACGATTTCATCCATCCTGGTTCCCAGGATGGCGCAGACAGCCTTCTCGATGGCTTTGTCGTCATGATCCAGATGCATCTTCAGCTGCTGAATCCTGTATTTCATCGTGATCTCGGCTCCTTGTGAACGGGCTTTATCATCTATTATTCCCACCACGCGACGCGGACGGCCATGTCCGACTTTAGAAGGGCATAGACCTGTCCCGAGTCCGAAACCTTCAGAACCATTATTTCTGCCGCATCCACCGGCACGTCGAGCCGGTAGCGCTGCTGGACTTTTCCCTGCATATCGACGAGCTGAAGCATCCTGGCAGCGCTAGAGCCTTCTTTGCCCGCGCCTGTCCCGCTCTGCCTGGCTTGTTCATTTCCGATTGAGGCGCGGTCTGAAAGAAGATAGAAGAGTCCCGAGTGTTCCCCGATGAGTTCGGGAATGGCCGTATCGGGGTTTCCGGGTACGATTGCCAAGCTGTTCATGGCTTTCCCCGTGGAGCCGTTCAGTACGAAGATCCATGATCCCGCGAACTCGTTGCTGGATATGATCAAGCTGTCCGGGTCGAAATATTCCCTGTAATAATCTATCTTCAGGGCGACTTCGAAGGATTCGCCATTCGCTACTTCAAGAATCCCATCCAGGTTGGCATGTATCCTGACTCCCTCATTCTCTCCCGCGGATTCGGCCATGCCGTCCGGTACCGGCAGCGAAGATCTATTCAGCCTAAGGCTGGAAAGCAGGTTGCCCGCTTTCGCGAAGTGATGAACGAGCACAACTGTTTCCGAGGCCGATACAACCGCCACCGTACCGTTTCCAAGGACGTCGACTCTCATGATATAGGGAAAAGGAGATCCTCCAGGACCTTCTTGCCCAATATAAGGTAATTCAGATCCCTGCGCCCCAAACCTTCTGACTATCCTGTCGCAATACGAATCGATCTGCGTGTCGAAAATGCGATCCGTACTATTCGCTACCCTGTCGGCTATATAGATCGTCTGGTTGGCGTCCACGGCGATTTTTCCCGGCGCTTCGAACTTGATCGGCGCGGCATAGCGCCCCGGGGCGTCGATGACGTTATTTTGGGCTTCATTTTCCAATATTTCGATGGGTTTGACGATCCTGGGCTCCGGCGACCTCGAAGGGTCGTACAGCAGAGCGAGAAGATCCCCGTAGGATGAAAGTTTCAAGACTTTTCCGCCCGTTCCGTCGAGAAGGTGGAATATTCCTTCTCTCATGGTCAGGTCGATGCCGCTTTCGCCGCCTGAAGAGATGTCGATCTGGTTTTCCGAAATGCCATAGCTTATGGAAAATAGGTCGTTTCGGACAATATTCCTGGCGTTTCGCGACGGTTCGCACGATACCAAGAGAAAGGCCAGAAGCGGAGCGCATAAAAAGCATGACAAAGCGGGTTTCATCGCGATATCCATCCTTACCCGCAGGAGCGGCGAATGTCAACGCCATTACTATGGCGCGGCCATTACTATGGCGCTGACATTATCCTTACTTCCTTGACCCTTTCCTTAGCCGGAAGTATTCTTACAGCCATGGCTATCAATCTGCTTACCGCATTCCTCGGCTCCAAGCGAGAGAGGGATGTCAAAACCCTGCTTCCAGTGCTTCACACCATAAACGCGAAAGAATCCTGGGCCATAGCCCTCAAGGACGACGACTTCCCCGCGCAGACCGAAACTTTCAGGGCGAGGCTCGCTCAAGGCGAATCCCTGGACGCCCTTCTGCCCGAAGCTTTTGCCCTGTCGCGCGAAGCTGCCCGAAGGATTCTCGGGGAAAGACCATTCGATGTCCAGATGATGGGCAGCCTCGTCCTTCATCAGGGCAAGATCGTGGAGATGAAGACCGGCGAAGGAAAAACCCTGTCCTCGGTGAGCGCCGCGTACGTCAACGCGATTGCCGGCAAGGGCGTTCACATCGTCACGGTCAACGATTACCTGGCCGAACGAGACAGCCAGTGGATGGGCAAGATATTCCAGTTTCTGGGATTGAGCGTCGGCTGCATTCTTTCCAATATGGACAATGACGCAAGGCGGAAGGCTTACGCCTGCGACATAACCTACGGGACGAACAATGAGTTCGGTTTCGATTACCTCCGCGACAATATGACCTGGACTCCCGAGTCTAGAGTCCAGCGAGGACACAATTACTGCATCGTCGACGAAATAGACTCCATTCTCATCGATGAGGCGAGAACGCCCCTCATCATTTCCGGTCCCGCCGAAGACGACACCTACAAGGTGAATGAGGTAAATCGTCTTGCCCTCTCCCTCACCGAAGTCACTAAAAATCCGGATACGGGGGAGTACCCTGACGAGGCGAACGGCGAGGTTTCGGAAGGAGATTACAGGATCGACGAGAAATCGAAGCGCGTCATGTTCACGAGCCAGGGCCTAAACCATATCGAGGAACTGCTCCAGAAGCGCGGCCTCATCAAAGGCAGTCTCTTCGAGGAAGGCAACTTTCAGTTCGCCCATTATTTTACGCAGTCCGTTCGCGCCCAGAGACTCTTCCAGAAAGATGTCGACTACGTCGTCCAGGACGGTCTCGTCCAGATCGTCGACGAATTCACCGGCCGCATTCTCCACGGCAGACGTTACTCCGACGGTCTCCATGAAGCCATCGAAGCCAGCGAAAGAATAAAAATCGCCAGACGAAATCGCACGCTCGCCACAATCACCTTTCAGAACTACTTCCGCATGTATGATAAAATATGCGGAATGACTGGAACTGCCGACACTGAAGCGCCAGAGTTCAATAAAATATATAGTCTCGATGTAGTCGTTATCCCTTCGAACCGACCTCTCGTGCGCGCCGACGAAGACGACCTCGTCTTCCTCAACGAAGCCGAGAAATTCGAGGCAATAAGCGAGGAAATCGAGAAAGCACACAAGAAAGGCCAGCCCATCCTCGTGGGTACTGTCTCCATAGAGAAATCCGAGAAACTGTCACAGCTTCTCGCACGCCGCGGCGTTCCGCACGAAGTACTCAACGCCAAGAACCACGCGCGTGAGGCCCTCATCATCGCGGAAGCCGGAGCCAAGGGTTCCGTGACCATAGCGACGAATATGGCGGGCCGCGGAACCGACATTAAGCTGGGCGGCAACCCCGAGTTCAGGGCGCGCCGGAAAGCCGGAACGTCAGCCACGGATGAGGAATTCGCCAGAATCATGGCCGGTGAGTACGAAACCTGGAAGAAGGACTTCGACGAGGTTCGGAGCCTGGGCGGGCTATGCGTCATAGGAACCGAGCGCCATGAATCGAGGCGAATCGACAACCAGCTGCGCGGAAGATCGGGCCGCCAGGGAGATCCGGGCCGTTCGGCCTTCTTCATCTCCCTCGACGACGACCTTATGCGCCTTTTTGGGGGCGAAAACTTCAAGAACATGATGAGTAAGGTGGGCATGAAACCCGGCGAGCCCATCTACCATCCCCTCCTCAACCGAACCATCGAGAGCGCCCAGAAAAAAGTAGAAGAGCGCAACTTCGAGATAAGAAAGCATCTTCTCGAGTACGACGACGTACTCAACAATCAGCGCGGCTTCATCTATGACCAGAGGAACGCCATTCTCAAGGACGAGGAGCTGCTCGACAGAGTGCGCGCAAGCGCCGAGGAAATGCTCGCCTCCATGACTTCAGACGCTCTCGGGCGCCAGAAATCCGGCGATAAACTCGTCGCCTCGGAGCTTCCCCTTCTCCTCCGCGACACCTTCGGCGTCACGATGACCGCAGCCGAGGTTGCTTCCCTCCTCTCCGCTTCCGTCGCCTCGGCTCAGAGTCCATCCGCCTCGGTCTTCTACGGCAACGTCAAAAAGCGCCTGGATGCCGATCTGGACCAGAAGCTCGCGCTGGCGGGCCAAGCCAATCTGAACAACTTCATCCGCTATCAGTACCTGCAGGAGATCGACAATAAATGGCTGGACCATCTGGATACGATGGAGGGCTTGCGCGAAGCCGTCTATCTGCGCTCCTATGCCCAGAAGAACCCTCTTCTTGAGTACAAGATCGAAGGGTCGGATATCTTCGAGCACCTCATCGACGACATTAGGCGGAACATCGCCTCGAGAGTCCTCAGGGTCCAGATCAGGGCTGAGGAAGAGCGCAAGATTCCAGCTAAGGAGCCCGTGGCTATGGCTCACCACGAAAGCTCAGGGCAGTTCACCGCGTCTGAACCCCAGGCCGGCGGCCCCGAGCCTTCTTTCTCCAAGAGACCACAGGGTTCTCAGATATCGGAAGCTTCGACGCCCGAGAACGTCACTGTCATGCGCAGCGGCGAAAAAGTAGGCCGCAACGATCCTTGTCCCTGCGGTTCGGGCAAAAAATACAAGCACTGCCACGGACGGTAAAGGCAGGGCGCGCGGGACGCGCCAGGATGTAGAATGTCGCTCAATTTCAAGGAAATCGATCTCGTTCTGTCCGAGCTGAAGCTGGTCGGCACGAGAATACAGAAGGTTCTGCAGCCATCCTACGATACGATCATTCTTGAAACCTTCGGAACGGCAGAAGGCCGGCAGGATATTCTCATAAGCGTTTCAGCCGGTGCGTGCAGAATCCACGCGCTCTCCGAGCTGCCTGTCAAGAACGAAAGGCCATTGCGTTTCATGGAGTGCCTCAAGTCCCGCATTCGAGGCGGCAGAATCGATTCGGTGGAACAGCTCGCCTCGGACCGGATAGTGAAAATTTCCCTCACCATGCCGGTGGACGAGGAAACCGAGCTATCTGAGCCCGAACGTGCGGATATGGGAAAGACTTCCAACGGCATACCGCGCGCTCCTTCAAGAAGCTACGCCATCTATGCCCGACTATGGAGCGGCGCGGCCGGGAATATCTTCCTTGTCGATGAGAACAACCTCATCGTCGATGCTTTATTGAGAAAGCCGGAAAAAGGCGAAAGCTCGGGCGAACTCTGCCTCATCGAATCATCACTGCAGGTTCCCGACGCCGATGAGATGGCCAGGAAGAACGAAAAATTCGCCATTCGCGACCTGGAAGGCGACGGAAGCTTTTCGGAGCGCGTGGCGATCCATTATGGAAACAAGGCGGGTGAGCTGTCCCTCGACAACATGCGGCTTCGCGCCAACGAGCGTTTTGAAAAGCGCATGCGCCTCATGGAAACGCGCGAAACCGAACTCAGGCTTCTTCTCAAGGATTACGGCGACGCGGAACGCTACAAACAGATCGGCGACATCCTGATGGCAGGAGGGTTCGACTCTTCGACGTCTAAAAATCCGCGTTCCGGTTCGAGCGCATTCATCGAAGCCCACGATTTCTATGCCGACAAGCATGTTTCAATACAGATCGATCCCTCGCTGAGCAATGTGGAAAACGCTCAGAAGTACTATGAAAAATTTCGCAAGGCTTCCTCTGGCCTGGAGGAAATCGGCAAGGAGCTCGCAAGGCTGAATTACGAGCAGGAAGAGGCGAAGATCTGGCTTACGAGGATGCGAGCGGAAAACGATCCCTTCGCCATCGCGAAGGCGCTGGAAAAAGCAGGGACGGTTCGCGAACAGTCGACCCGTAAATTTCCATGCATCTGGCTGGAGTACAAGAGCTGGACCATGCTCGTTGGGAGATCGGCTAAAGAAAACGACGAACTCTTGAGGCATCATATACGCGGCTCAGACCTCTGGCTTCACGCACGCGATTATTCTGGATCGTACGTATTCATCAAGGCTCAGCGTTCGAAGACCTTCCCGCTCGATATAATGCTGGACGCGGCTAATCTGGCGCTCTATTATTCTAAGGCGCGAAAAAACATGGAAGGCAATGTGTATTATACTCAGGCTAAATATTTGCGGCGCGTAAAAGATGGACCTAAGGGCTTGGTCATCCCCACCCTCGAAAAGAACCTTTTCATCCACCTCGACGAGCTTCGCATCAAGGAATTACTGGCTTGTTCTTCAGGAGGAGAATCATGAAATCGTTTCGCGGAGTCTCGTGTATGTTGGCTGCGGCATTGACGTTCGCGTCCGCGGCTGGGGCTTTCGCCCAGCCGGTTACCGAAAAAATCCTTATATCCATTCTCAAAGGACCGTCAGGGATCGGAAGCGCCTGGATGATGGCGCAGCCGCCTCAATCTCCCGGCGTCGATCTCCAGTTCGTAACCGCGGCCAGCGCCGATCTTGTCGCGGCCAAGCTTATTTCGGGCGAAATCCAGGGCGGCGTGCTGCCCGTGAACCTCGCCGCGAAGCTTTTCAACGCGGGCGTACCGGTAAAAGTCCTCGCCGTAGTCGGGAATGGCATGGTCAAGTTCCTCTCCATCGATCCTTCGATAAAGAATCTATCCGATCTTAAGGGTAAGGAAGTCTATATAGCGGGCCAAAAAGCAACGCCGGATTATCTCTTCCGCTTTCTCGCCGAAAAAGAATCCATGGAAGCGGGCAGGGATTTTACAGCCCTCTTTAATCTCGCGAGCCCGGAGATGGCTGCCCAGCTCGCGGCCGGCAGAATCTCCTGCGCCGTACTGCCCGAACCCTTTGCCACGCAAGCGATCATGCTTAATAAATCAATCAGCTCTCCAATAAACCTCGACGCGCTCTGGAAGGAGAGAACGGGATTGGAGAGCTACCCCATGTCTCTTTTTGTCGTTTCGAGGCGCTTGACCGAAGCTCATCCCGAGGTTGTTCAACGCATCGCCGAGGCCTATGAAGCTTCCATAAAAAAGACCCTTGAGGATCCCGCGGCCACAGGCAAGCTCGTGGAAGAACTTGGCCTAGGCATGAAAGCGGCGATCGCTCAGGCTGCGATCCCCAAATCCGCCTATGTCTACAGCTCAGCTTTGGAAGCCAGGGCAAGCATCGAGGCGCTGCTCTCCCTTTTCCTCGCCTCGGACCCCCAATCCGTCGGCGGGAAGCTGCCCGGGGCGAATTTCTACGCTCTCTGAGCGGGACTTCAGCGGATGAGAACGACCAAGCTGCCATTGCCCCTAAAACGAAGCGAAAGAGCAAGGCTTTCTCGCCGGCTGGGCTTTGGTTTACTTGGTATCGTCGCGGCGCTGCTCGTCTGGAAACTTATCTCCGTCGCGATCGGCTCCTCGATCATACTACCGGGGCCTGAGGAAGTAGCCCAGAATCTCGGCTCCCTTCTTTTCTCATCCCATCTGTGGCAAGCCATTCTCGGCACCCTCGAGCGTGTCCTCATCTCATTTTTTCTCTCTGTCCTCATAGGAGCGGCAACGGGAGCAGCGGCGGGATTACATCCTTGGTTTAACGACTTCCTGGCTCCCCTCTTGACGACGATACGCGCAACGCCAGTATTAGCGCTCATCCTGATAGCCATGTTTTGGCTGCCTTCCTCCGGCGTGCCCATTTTCTCCGCCTTTCTCATGGCCTACCCAATCATCCACACCTCCACCTATGCGGGCATTGTTTCCATCGATCGGGAACTGCTCGAGATGGCCGACGTATTCAAGGTCCCTCCACTGGTTCAGTTCTTCAGATTGAAACTTCCCGCCGCTCGCGGTCACTTTTTATCAGGGACGAAGAATGCCCTGGGTCTTTGCTGGAAAGTCGTAGTGGCAGGAGAAGTGCTGAGCCAGCCTGTCTTCGCCCTCGGCACTGGCCTTCAGGACGCAAGGCTTTCGCTTGAAACGGGAACCGTCCTGGCCTGGGCCGTCGTGACGGTATTCCTTTGCGGCATAAGCGAATTCCTCCTTGGCCTTGTGGCGAAACGTTTTGCTCTTCCCCAAGGAGAAAAAGCGGAATGAACTCCTTCGAGCTGAAAGGAATAAAGAAACGATTCGGTCCGCTCGAAGTCCTTGCGGGAATCGATGCGTCATTTAATTCTTCTTCGGTAACGGCTATTCTCGGTCCGTCTGGTTGCGGCAAAACGACCCTCCTCAATATAATCGCCGGAATTCTTGAGCCGGATGAAGGCTCCCTGACAGGGTTCCCCTTCGCAAGCTATTCCTATTCTTTTCAGGAACCGCGTCTTCTGCCCTGGCTCTCCTCCATGGACAACCTTCTCTTCGCGCTTTCGGGACTGAAAGATAAGGCTGTGGTCCTGGAAAGAGCCGCGCGTTTTCTTAAAAGCGCGGGGCTGGAAGATTTCGGGGACGCGAAACCCTTCGGCTTGTCCGGGGGGATGAAACGCAGACTATCCCTTGCCCGCGCCTTCGCCTACCCTTCCGACATCCTTCTTCTCGACGAGGCGTTTTCCTCGGTGGATCTCAAGCTGCGCATAGAATTGATGGATTTGTTTTCCCTTCTATGGAGGGAGGAAAAAAGAACGGCGATATTCGTGACGCACGACATTCAGGATGCGCTCTATCTGGCCGATCAGATACTGGTTCTCTCTTCCCGACCCTCAAAGCTGCTGGACAGGCTCGATGTCCCCATCGCCCGGGAAAGCCGTCGCTATGCTTCGAAGGAGCTTATCGAACTGGAAGAACGCCTTTACCGACAGATTCTTTCATGACGCCGCTCAAGAGGAAGCCGCCTCGCGTATGGCAGAGATGAATTCCCAAGGGGTAAAAGGCTTTTCGAGCAGTCTCGTTCCCTTGGGGAGGGTTATGCTCGATCCGGTCCGGCCTGAGATAAAAACGCAGCGCAAAGGTTTCCCCGCCGAAAGTCTCGAGTAGAGATCCAATCCGTCCAGGCCTGGCAAGTTTATCTCAGCCACGAGGACTTCATAGTCGTTCTGCTCCGCCTGAAGGATGGCCTCCCCCGCGTTTCTCGCGTACATCACGGAGGCCCCCGCCTTGGAAAGCGTGTATGAGAGGAATTCCAGCAGAGATTCATCGTCATCCACCAGCAGTATGTTCGGTTTTCCCTGCAATGTTAGATCCTGGCTCTCAACTACCTGTTCCGAGGCATGGCTGATCCCTATGGGCTGGCTTTTGCCTTCTTCAAGGGTCGCGGGCAGCCAAAGCGTAAAGGTCGTACCCTTGCCGACTTCGCTCCACAGGCTGATCGCTCCCCTGGTCTGGGCGGCGATGGAAGAAACGATGGCCAAGCCAAGTCCCGTGCCTTTGCCGGTTTCCTTCGTCGTGAAGAAGGGGTCGAATATTTTCCCGACGAGTTCCGAGGAGATCCCGCTCCCGTTGTCCGCTACTTCTATCGTCGCATAACTCCCGGGAGGAAGTAGGTAGGTTCCCGTCCGCGTCGCTTCGGTCAGTTTTTTTTCTTCCACGAGCACGCTCAATTTTGCTCCGGCTTTACCTTCCAGGGCATCGCGCGCGTTTACCACCAGATTGATAAGCGCCTGCTCAAGCTGTATAGGATCAGCATATACGATAAAGTCGGAAGGCGGCAGTATTACCGAGAAAAGCACGGATTCGCCGACAAGCTTTCTCAATAGACCGGTTGCTTCCCTCACGATGGAGACAAGTCCCACGGGTTTTGGAGAATAAGGCTGTTTTCGGGAAAAACCAAGGAGCTGTCTCGTGAGCTGGGTTGCCCTGCTCGCTGTTTTAACGATTCCTTCTACATCCTCGTATGCGGCATCCTGCGGCTTGATATCCAGTTTGAGCATCTCCGCGTGTCCGACGATGGCTGTCAGTATATTATTGAAGTCGTGTGCGATGCCGCCGGCCAGCCTTCCCATAGCATCCATTTTCTGGGACTGTAGCAGTTCGTCCTGAAGTCTGTGGGATTCGGTCAGATCGAAGAATTCCGAGGATATCAGCGTTTTGCCCGATCCCGATTCATCGAATGCGGAAAAGGATGCCAGAATGGATAATTGTCTGCCCCCCGTATCGGACATTGGGAATTCTTCGCCCAGAATCGTCTTTCCGCCCAGAACCGAGTTCCTCACTCTATCCCAATCTCCCTTGCCCCTGAAAAGGGAAGAGAGCACGGGCGCCGGGGCAGGAATGGAGAATACTTTTGCGAATGACTCATTCATCTCGAGTATCTTTCCGTCGGCGTCGGCGATGCAGCGCGGCGATAGGCTAAGATCGAAGAGTTTTCTATAGCGTTTTTCGCTGCAGAAGAGCCGTCTTTCCATTCCCGCGCGGAAAAGAGCTATTTCTGTCGTCCCCAGCAGCTCGCGCTCGGAAAAGGGCTTCACGAGAATGCCAAGCGGTTCGGCGTCTTTTGTCCCGGGCGAGATATCCGAATCCAGGAGAGCCGTGACAAGAACGCAAGGTATGCCCGCTTTTTTCCTGGAATCGAGAGCGACTTCCATTCCGGAAACAGAACCTTCGAGCGCGAGGTCCACGAGAAGGAGATCGTACCCTCGGCTCTTCGCCAAGGCTTCCAGATACTCCCGTCCGTCCGCAAAAGGTCCAGCTATGTCGTAGCCGGCGCGTTGGAGGGTTTTAGCGATATCGAGGGCAACCAGCGCCTCATGTTCCACTATCGCGATCAAGGACATCGACAATACCCCGCTCGGCAGTTGGATTCTGCCCTGTTTCAAGCAATGATACTATAGAAAGTTGTCCGTTTCCAGAGAAAGCCCCATCCTCATCGTGCGCTCCAGATACCCTGACCCTAGCGATTTCACGCTGACATCGAAGATAATCGCGTTCTTTCGGCCATCGACTGAATATCTGAGGAACTTGAGGATATCGGCCTCGCCGATTCCCGACTCATCGGCCATCATGCCTGGCCATGTTTTGGTTACTTTATAGGTTCCGCCATTGCCACGAGGGCCGGAAACGTGATCCAACAGCATCCCCGTGGCTCCCTGCAGCATCCGTTCGGCCGTATCGCGCTGGGATGCTTTCTTGAACGGTATATCGGGCATGGCTTCAGTTTTTCGAACTATATGGAGAGGCTTGCCCCTTCTCTTGATGAGTACCGAGCATAGAGAGCCCACTGGTTTGCCGGCTGCCAGCATTTGGGCTTCCTGTATGTCGGCGCATGCCTTGCCGTCGAGAGAGAGAAGGCTGTCGCCGGCTTCGATCCCGCCCTTTCCCGGAAAGACATAGCTAATATCGAGACTTGCATCGAGATTCTTGGCGATTCCAAGGCCAAGCCAGGATGTCTCGATCTTACCTTCGTCAAAAAGCGAAGGGAATACGGTGGATATCCAGGATACGGGAAGGGCGAAATTCAGCCCTTGAAAATTGGAGAGGCCGGCAAAAACGATCCCCAGCAGATCGCCATCCTCGTCCAGCAGAGGCCCGCCAGAGTTGCCGGGATTTATGGGGGCGTCGATCTGAATGGCTTCGCCTCGCGGCAGTATCCGCCTTCCCGTCGCGCTGACAATTCCGGCCGCAACGCTGTTCTCGAGCCCCACGGGGCTCCCGATGGCATATACTTTTTGCCCTTTGAAGGCTTTTTCAGGCTTGAAAGGATAAAAGGTATGGGAAGAAATCTCCTGGCTTTTAAGAACGGCCAAATCCAGATCTTCATTCCAGGCCACGACTTTCGCCGGAATCCTGGCTTCGGGATTGCTTGGCGGGCGTATCGAGAGGCGGGAATATCCATTATAGGCGGGATCCACTTCGCTGGATATGACATGATAGTTGGTTATGTAATAACCGCTGGATTCGACCTGAAAGGCGGTGCCGAGGATCCTCTCCGGATACCCGACGCCATTTTCGATCTTCAATCCTTTGTCTACATGGACAGTGACGACACCGTCGGCCATTTCTCCGATTTTCGTCTTTATTGCGCCGATCCCAATGGACTGGATGAGGTAATCAGCCCTCTCCTTCGCTAAAAAGGAGAGTATGCGACGCATGGTAGCCCCGTCTTCTGCCTTCGCCGCCTTCGCGTACCATGCTTCCAGGAGAGAAGGATCTATCGTTGCATCGCCCCCCGTAAAGGAAGTCGCGTCCAAGGCCTTATGGATATAGGCCGCGGCTGGAGAATACAGGTTCCTTCTCGCATATTCTTCGGCCTTGCCAAGATAAATCTTCGCTGCCGCATTCCGAGGAAGGGCGGCTCCAGCTATGAGGGATGCCTGGAGAAAAACACCGTCAGCCATATACTCGATGGCCTGGAGGGAAGCAAGGCTTTTTTCGGCGGACTTCCAGCGGCCTTCATTCATCTCGGCGCTGAATCTCGCTGCAAGTTTTTCTGTCGCAAAGGACGCGAGATCCGCCTGACTCTCATAATCCAGGCTGGCATCCTGGCTCTCCGATACTGAAATCACGGATAACGCCTCGATGCATGATTCCTGGTCGACTTCGGCTAAAGCCAAAAGTTCATCCCGCTTGAGGACAGAATAATCGACTGACTTCGTCTCCACCTCAGGAAGATTGGAGCATGAACTTGCCAACAGGAAAAAAAACAGCAGTGCGCCTAAATGCCGCGATGCCCCGTGGCTCATCCCTTCTCCTGTCAGGCTTCGGTCACCTGTACGTTATGATTGGACTCAAAGCCCAGGAGCGTCCTCACGTCGGCATCCTCCAGGGTTTCTTTCTGCATGAGTTCCGCGGCCAAGGCTTCCAGCTTCACCCTTTCCCTGGTGAGAATGTCGGTTGCCTGCTGCAGCGCTTTGCCGAGAAGATTCTTCAGGGCTTCATCAATCTTCCTCGCGGTTTCCTCGGAATAATCCTTATGGCGCGCTATCTCTTTCCCGATAAAAATCGGCTCATCTTCCTGGCCATAAGCCATCGGGTCCAAATTCTCGCCCATACCCCATTCGCAGACCATTCGGCGCGCCATATCGGTTGCCTGCCGCAGGTCCTGGGCCGTGCCGGTCGTCGTTTCGCCGTAAATCAGCCGCTCAGCAGCGTAGCCGCCGTAGGTTATGACAAGCCTGTCATAAAGCCAGCCGCGGGAGAGGGAAAAGGAGTCTTTTTCGGGGAGGGATAAAGCGAGTCCCAGCGCCCTGCCCCTCGGGACGATCGTCACCTTATGCAGCGGATCGGCGTTGGGTAGGAAATAATGCAGAAGGGCATGGCCTGACTCATGCACGGCCGTCGCCTTCTTCTCTTCCTCGGCGATGACAAGACTCTTGCGCGCCACGCCCATAAGGACTTTGTCCCTCGCGTCTTCGAAGTCTTCCATTTCAACGGTGGTCTTGTTCTTCCTGATGGCGAACAGGGCAGCTTCGTTGACCATATTGGCCAAATCGGCGCCCGAAGTGCCGGGAGTGGCCTTCGCGAGTCTCAGGACATCGACATTGGGATCGACGGGAATGACAGCCATATGAATCTTTATAATGGCTTCGCGTTCCTTGACGTCGGGCATCGCGACGACCACCTGGCGGTCGAATCGTCCCGGTCTCAGAAGGGCCGGATCCAGCACGTCGGGCCTGTTCGTCGCCGCGAGTATGATGACGCCGTCTTTGGTGTCGAAACCGTCCATCTCCACCAGCATTTGGTTGAGGGTCTGCTCCCTTTCATCATGGCCGCCGCCGTAGCCGGCGCCCCTGGTCCTGCCTACAGCGTCCAGCTCATCGATGAACAGAATGCAGGGAGCGTTCTTTCTGCCCTGCTCAAAGAGGTCCCTCACCCTGCTTGCCCCGACGCCGACGAACATCTCCACGAAATCGGATCCCGACATATGGAAGAACGGCACGTTGGCTTCGCCCGCAGTCGCTTTCGCTATGAGGGTTTTACCGGTTCCGGGCATGCCCACGAGGAGGACGCCCTTGGGTATCTTGGCGCCCATCTTGGAGAATTTTTGCGGATTCTTCAGGTAATCGACGACTTCCATGAGTTCGTATTTGGCTTCTTTCTGCCCGGCCACATCGTCGAAAGTGATTTTCTTGCTTGGCTCAATATAGCGCTTGGCCCTGCTCTTGCCGAACTGGAATGCCTTATTGTTGCCCTGCATCTGCCTCATCATGATCCAGATAAGGAAGAAGCCGAAAAACCAGGGCGCCAGTTCAAATAATATCTGTAGAGGGCTGGAACTACCGACGGCTCCCGACACCTTGACGTTCTTATCCTTGAGCTGGGCGAGGAGCTGGAGGTCGATGTAAGGAATCGATGTCCTGAACGCCACCTGCGTGCCGTCGGCGCTCCGCAGCGATCCCTCGATCTGCTTCTGGTCCACTATCTGAACTGAATCCACTTCCCCCAAATCCAGATAGGAAAGAAATGCTGAATAGGGAATTTCTTTCGAAGGCGACTTGTCGTTGAAAAGGAAAAAAGTCGCGAAAAGCACCGTCAAGGAAAGAAAAACCGCGAGAGCGGCCTTGTTGGCCCTCGGGGGAATCCCCTTGGGCAGTTCGGGGCGTTTAGGATTTTCATCGTTCTTCTTATCGTCAAGCATCGAAATTATGCTCCTTTAATCCTGATATAAAGCCTGCGGCCATTCTGCGGACCTGCATAGTTCCTGAATTTCTCGTTGTGCGAGTGAGCCGCTTCAAGCGATGAAGGAAGGACGGCCACAATGCCTTCCCTGTCCTCAATGACGGGAATCATATCCCTGATCCCTTTGTCCAGGTGCCAGGACTTCATAATATCGTCCAGCCGCTTTTCGCCTTCCACCGCCCTTATCACGTCTCCCGCTTTCCTTGAGCGCACTATCAATGGAAAAACGAAGGATCCTTCGATCAAGTATCCCTTGCTTTCTGCCTTCCTTCCGCCGGAACCTTGGGTTTCGGCTTCAGGGGCATCCCAGCCTATGGTAATCTCGGTCGGGCCGCAGCGATAGATTCCTTCAGAAGATATCACGAAAAAATACTTGTCTTCGCCATGAAAATCAAGCCCAGGCACGATTTCCAGCCTTCCGTCGCTGATGAATATTCTTGCCCCGGGGACATCGGCGGCTGAAGCTCCCTGAGCTATCGATTCGGATGCTGATCGTAAAGCCTTCCAGGACAAGCGGCCTTCCCTGCCCAGAATGGGCATGCACCGAGCCAGCATCCTTATCCTTATGGCAGCCGGCGCCGATGAAAAAATTCCGAGGTCGATCGAGGCTTTTTTCCCTTCCGTATCGACATGGCAGGCATCGAGGGCCTTGCCGAGAACTTCATCCAGAACAAGCTTGTCGTCGGCCAGTTTCCTGGAAGTCCCGAGGAGCCCGTTTTTCCATCCCGGGAATTCGCGGTCGAGCGTCGGCATGATCGCGTGGCGAATCCTGTTGCGCGAAAAGCTAGCTGACGCGTTGGTGGAATCGGTGGAAACGGCGAGCTTTTTGGAAAGGGCATACTGTTCGATGTCTTTCCTGCAAAGAGACAAAATCGGCCTGATAAGAAGAAGCCCGTCGCCTATATCGCGAAGAGGCTGGATTCCCCCGAGTCCGTCGATGCTCGATGCGCTGAGAAACCGGCTGATAAGGGTTTCTAGCTGATCGTCGGCATTGTGGGCAGTGCATATCAGGCTCATTCCAAAGCGTTTGGCGCTGCGCTTCAGGATTCCGTATCTTATTTCGCGCGCCGCGGCTTCTATCCCGATTTTTTTCTTATCGGCTAACTTCTGGATCGCGCCCGGCTTGACGGTCGCTATAGTGAGCGGAAGGTGAAGTTCGCGGCATGTTTCGCGGACAATTTCCCCTTCCCTTCGAAGCTCATCGGCCGACCTTAAGTTATGCATAACATGGACAGCGCGCAGGGAATTGAGGCCTCTTGAGGCAAGCGCGCTGAGCAGGGAAACGGAATCGACCCCGCCTGAATACGCTACAATGAGCCCCTGGCCAATAGCATCGGGATGATCGGCAAAAAATGTATCGAGACAGCGGTCCATCGGTGAGAAACCAGGTTTTCTGCCTCCATTCATCTATAGTAGACCCCAGGATTCATTCATGTTCCGTCCGCATATCCTTAGGCTTTCGGATAAAAAAACAGTTTTGCGGGAAGTCCCGCAAAACTGCAATTGTTTTCGCGAAAACAGTCCCGAATTAAGCCTTCGCCTTCGCCTCCGGAGCGGCTGCGGTGGCTGCGGCGGCTTCCGGCGCGGCAGCTGCGGCTTCGCCCGCGACTGCTTCGGCGGCGGCTTCGGCCGGCTTCTCTTCCACTTCCTCGCGCGCGTACTTGACGATGGCGATTACCTGGTCGGGGCTCGTGAGCACCTTAACCTCGGGCGACAGGGTCAAATCGCGGACATGGAAAGCGTGGTTGACGCCCAGACCGGAAACGTCGATTTCAATTCTCTCGGGCAGTACGGAGGGATCGCACTCGACTTCGATATCGTGAGCCGGGTTCTCCAGGATGCCGCCTTCGACAACGCCGACAGGTGTTCCCTTGAGAATCAGCCTGACGCGAGCATGCAGCTTCTTGCCTTCCTGCACTTCGAGGAAATCGATGTGAAGCACATACTTCTCGACCGCGTGGCGCTGATGATCCTTCACGAAAGCGTTGATTTTCTTGCCTTCGATATCGAGGGTGATGATCGTACTTTCGGTGATGCTCTTCAGGGCTTTTTCGTATTCCTTAGCATTGACCAGCAGATTGCTGGCTGACTTGCCGCCGCCGTATACGACAGCGGGAATCTTGCCGTCAATCCTATATTGATTGAGCTGTCCCTTCGTCGATTTTTCTCTATTGAATGCCTGAATCACAAAGTGTTCCATACTGAATCTCTCCTTACGCATTTGGCTTTTTAAGCCGTACTGGGACGGCAGGATTCGAACCTGCGAATACCGGGACCAAAACCCGGGGGCTTACCGCTTGCCGACGTCCCAAATTCTGAGTATCTGTCCAGCGCTCGGTGCTGCTGCTAGATCAGTCGAATTCCGGGACTGTCGCGTCGGTTCCAGCGTCTGAAGCATAGGCCGCGAGTATTCGCTCCTGAAGGCGCGTTCTGAAATTCGGACATATCGGGTGAGCGATATCCTTGTACTCCCCCGTGTTCGTCCTTCTGCTGGGCATCGCGATGAAGACTCCGTTCTTCCCCTCGATTATCTTCACATTGTGCACCACGAAGCATTCATCAAAGGTGACGGTTACATACGCCTTCAACTTCCCCTCAGTCGGAACTTTGCGGATTCGGATGTCCGTAATTTCCATAGTAAGGACGCTCCTTTTGTGTACGCAGTTACATATTTGGATTTTAGCCTAGATACAGACTTGTTTCAAGCGGTTTTATTGGATGCAACCCCATGCCGTATAAGGTATTTTCCGCATTTCCGTCATCGGCTCCGGACTTCAGCTTCGCTTCCGCGAGATGGGCATCCTCGATCGAGCCGAACACTCCGTACATGCAGGAACCCGATCCCGTTATGGAAACATGAAGCGCCCCCGCTTTCCTGAGCATCTTTTCCAGATCGACATAAACGGGGAAATTATGGTACAGCATCTTCCTGAAGGAATTATCGAACCTCCACGCTTCGAGCGGGCCTCTATAGGCGGACAGAAGCTCGCCTTTACGGATATCAAGATCCCCAGGATCATCTTCGGCATTGGAGGACGCTTCATCGCAACGCCGGAACGAATCCAATTCGGCAAAGGCCCATTTGGTCGACACGCCGAAATTCGGTTGGATGAGGAGAATGGCGAAATCGCTTCGGGGTTCGATGGGTTCAATGATATCGCCAATGCCTGAGACTATGGCCGCGCCGCCGGAGAGGAAGAATGGGACGTCGGCGCCGATGCGGGCAGCCATTTCGCGTAGTTCGGAAGCGGCAAGGTGAGTGCCATAAAGCCTGTCCAGGGCTACAATGGCGGCCGCGGCGTCGGCCGAACCTCCGCCCAGGCCGGCCTTCGAGGGTATGCCTTTTTCCACGAAAGCGGTGAAACCACCCGGCATTCCGTACCGCTTACTGAACAGATCGGCCGCCTTATAGACCGTCGTGTCCTCGGGGCGGCAATCGAAGGCGCCTTCGACGGCGATGCCCCCGGATTCCCGCCTTGAAAAGACTATTTTGTCTGATATGCCCACCGACTGGAAAATGCCAAGGATGGGATGATAGCCGTCCGGACGGGTTTTCCCGATCTCAAGCCCGATATTGATCTTCGCGAAGGCTTCGATCGCGATTTCACGCTTCATGGACTAAGAATCTAGTATCAAAAGGGTTCTGTGTCAAAGATTTTTTCTCCTTTACCCTATCTTGTTCTTTTTTTGCCTGAAAATACGTTTTTGCAGTTGACAGATTCCAATATGCTCTTTAGATTTTCGTTGCCAGATGAAATAAATGGGGCTTGACGCGCCCGCTTAATGTAAGCATAGTACGCAGGCTTTGAGACTTTTCGATGGTAAGGTGAGGGAGGAAACTGCGATGACCCCCATTTATAGCGCATTTGCATCGACTGAATCGGAATACGAACTTGTTACGATAGCCGGAGAAGGCTCTATAGAAAACGCGGGTTTTGTGCTCCGTTCCCCGGTTCATTTTGATGACAGCTATGACGCCGATTATGAGGATTTCGACGAGGAAGAGGATGATATGAGCGACGACGAAGACGAGTTCGATGATGACGACGATTTTGACGACGAAGACGATGATTTCGACGATGACGACGACTTCGATGACGAAGACGACGATTTCGACGATGACGACGATGACGAGTTCGGCTACGATGACGACGTGGAGTATGACGATCTCGACGAGTAAAGCGCCGTAACGTTAGAAACGAAAAAGAAGGCTGTCCGCGAGGTTTCATCGCCGGGCAGCCTTCTTTTTATGCCTTGAAGAGCCTAATCTCAAAGAGCCTGATGCGGTTACTCCTCCGCCGTTTCCTGTCTGCCGGGAGACGCTTCGATCTTGAAGACTTTTGCCTTGAACCAAAGCTTTTCCAGCTCGTAGAATGTTCGCGCTTCCTGACTCATGATATGAACGATTACATCGCCAAAGTCATGGAGAAGCCAGCTTTCATCCTCCGTGGCCACGGGTTTATTGAGCGGTTTCTGCTTAACCTCCGTGAGATAGGCGTCCACGAAACGTGACAGGCCGCGCAGGTGGGTAATCGAGGTGCTGGTGCCAATGACGAAATAATCCGTCCATCCGGCGATCCCCGTCAGATCCATCACGACCACATCGCCGGCTTTATGCTCGGCGAGAATGGACGCGATATTGAATGCAAGCGATTTACTATCGGACACAAACCCTCCCATTGAAATCATTCCCCAGAATTATCGTATAGTCGGCCTTTATTTTTCCGGTGTATTCGGCCGCTTCGGAGAAGTTCGTACATTTAATGACGCCGGCGATTGAGGACAAGGCTTCCTTGTCGCCAAAACGATCGATCAGGACTGTTTTCGCGTAATCCAAGGTGGCGGCGTTACCTACGGCAACGACATCGTAGCCGAAGCTGCCGAATATTTCGGCGGTTCGGGCGGCTAGCCCCCTCTCCGTCGTGCCGTTCAGGATCTCCACCGTATAGATCTTGCTGCTCGATGACGCGACATTTGAAGCGTTCATGGCATTGAGCGTCTGCTTAAGCATGTCGCGGGCCAGCTCCCCGTCGTAGAAAGGAAAGAAAAGGCTCTGTCCCTCCACGTTCCTGTATATTCCGGTGATTTTCTGCAGGAGAATGGAATCGGCGTCCAGCTTCGCTATCTCCCGGACCAGCATCTTTTTGGCCTCGGCGTTGAAATTGCTGTCCATGGCCGCTGCGAGGGTCGCCGACGCCCTTTTATCGTCAAAATACTTGGACTTGTCGGAGAGTTTTTTAAGCAAGGCTATGGACAGTTTCTGCCTCCGCACGAGGGTGTCGCCCTCGCTCTCGTTCTCTTCTTTATAACGAAGGTACTGCGATACTTTGTCGCCGTCGAGGTTTACCGCGCCGCCGGGGAGCATCACTCCCGCCTCGCCTTCCTGGATGATCATGGACGGTATGAAAAGCTGGAGTCCATCGAGGAGGTCGACCATGGTGCTGAGGCTTTTCTCGTTGAAAAGAAGATATCCGTTCAAGGGGATATCGAGGTAGCTTGATATCTCGGTCAGGAAATTCTTGGGGCTGCCCGCTTTGTATATATAGTCGATCCTGTCCATGCGCTTGATCGTCTTAAGGATGACTGCCGTATTGGCCGGTATATCGAGGAGGGCCGCCTTGGATTTGGAAGCGTAGAACATCAGAAGTTGCGTCGAAACCGGCTTATTCCTCTGCTCGAAAATGAGGAGGATATTGATCGGCCTGTCGGTCTTCAGCTGCATCGAAAGACTCTCAGCCCTCAGCGCCACGGCGCCGACGACGACAGCGGAGGCGAAAAGCGCCAGAATTACCCATAGAAGAATATGGCTTTTATTGAATCTGATTTTTCTCATTTCAATTATCACTCATCGTGAGGGCATTGTATAAGTCGAGAGTGCTTTGGGCAATAGCGTGGTTATTTTTCCTGAGCCAGCCCATGCTCAAGTTCAGCGCGTAAAGTAAAAGGGCGTCCAGGTCAAGGATTTCGACCTGCGACAATTCGTCCTGCGTGATGTAATCGCGCCGCGGCTCCATCTTGTCCGCTACGAAAATTATCTTGGCGAGCTCCGACATGGACGCTGATGCCGACGAATGGAGGGCTACGGCTTCGAGCATGTCATGGTCCCGAACCTCGCGCTCGCGACGCAGGAAGACTGCCGCGGCGGGACCATGGATGATCTTGTCGGCGAAAGACCTTTCCTCATCCATGCGGCTGACGACGGAAGCGATAAAGTCGAGACCAGGCTCGGAAGCGGCCTCCCTGGCCAGCTCCCACTGGAATTCCACGGGCTTGTCCTTCATGAGGTCGTGGGCGAGACCGGCGACATAGCCATCTTCGGGATCCTGCCCAAACCGGACGCATAGTCTGGAAGCCATCGCCGCCACCGACAGCGAATGCTCGATCCGCGAGGGCTTGCAGAATTCGTTCAAATTGCCGCGGACAAGAGGTTCAAGACTTCTGGAGTCCATATAGTCCATGCTCCTCGATGATTTTCCGCGCGGCTTCGGGCACCAGATAGCGCCAGGCTTTCTTTTGGGCGATTTTTTCCCTGACGATCGTGGACGACACAGGGAATATCGCGTTATCGATATAGCGATGGGAATGGTTCATGGGGAGTCTGGTATCGGAAAGCCGGTGCACGACGATAAGGGAACTCTCGCGCAGAATGGCATCCGCTTCCTTCCAGCCGTCAAAGCCCGCTATGAGATCGTCGCCCATGATGAGGCTGGGTTTGGCTTCGACGAGACCATTGCCGACAAGATAGCGGATGGTGTCTATGCTGTAGGAAACGCCCGACCTGCGGATTTCGCAGTCGCTGACGCTGAATCTTGGATTGCCTTGTACGCTCTTCTCCAGCATCTCCAGCCGAAGGGCGGGACCGGGGTCATCTATACTCTTATGCGGAGGATTATAGGCTGGTATGAATAGTATCCTATCGCAGTCGGTCTGAGCGAGCACTTCCTCGGCTATGACAAGATGGCCGATATGAACCGGATTGAACGTCCCACCGAAGATGGCGGTTTTCACCTGAGCTGATCCTCTCCCGCCCCGTCATTGCCTGCCGCATTGTCGCCGACAGCGCTGGCTCCGCTATCGAAAGTGTCCGTATCGAAAGCGCTCGTGTCGAAAAATCCGCCTGTCATCCCGTTCGCCTTTTCCTTTTCGCTGGCTTTCTCGTAATCGACAACCTGCCGGAAAAGTGCTTCCTTCAGCTCATCCAGCCCCTCGGTGCTGAAAACGGAAATTCCGAAGATGGTCTCGCCGGGGAACTGGGCCGCGAATTCCGAGAAGCGCTCCTTAGCCTCGGGCAGGTCGAGCTTCGTCCCTATGATGATTCTGGATTTCTGCGCAAGCACCGGCGAGAACGACTGCAGCTCACTTTTAAGGACGGTGAAGGCGCTTTTCCAGTTTTCATCGGACAGGTCAACTAGAAAGGCGAGACAGGCCGTGCGGGCTATGTGCTTCAGGAACCGTATTCCCAGTCCGGCGCCGTCGTGCGCGCCCTCTATGATGCCGGGAATGTCGGCCAGGATTATGTCGCGGTCGTGGAGGCTCAGAACCCCCAGGTTCGGAATCTTGGTCGTGAAAGGATAGGGAGCGATTTTAGGTCGCGCGTTCGTAAAAGCGTCCAGGAGACTTGATTTGCCGGCGTTCGGGAAACCCACCAAGCCTACGTCGGCGATGAGGCTCAACTCTATCTTGAGTTTCCTCTCATGGCCCGGCTGTCCCGGCATCGAAATTTTCGGGGCCTGGTTTACGGAATTCTTGAAATGCGTATTACCCCAGCCGCCCTTTCCGCCCTTGAGAAAAACCCAGCTTTCGCCTTCTTTCACGCTTCGGCCGCCTGAAGCGGAACCGAAATCCTTGATGATTTCGTCCGTTTCGGCGTCCTTGACGACGGTGCCCGGAGGTACGGGAATGACGATATCCTCGCCGTCCTTGCCGTGCATATTCCTGCCCATGCCGGGGATGCCGTTCTGAGCCTTGAATGTCTGCCTGAAGCGCAGGAAGGAAAGGGTTCTGACATTGCTTTTAACGAGGAAGATGACGTCGCCGCCCTTTCCGCCATCGCCGCCGGAAGGACCGCCCATGGGTATGTACTTTTCGCGCCGGAACGCTACGCAGCCATCGCCGCCTTTTCCCGATGCGACGGTAATCGTCGCCTCATCCGCGAATTTTATCACAAGTGACTCCGTTAAGAGAAAATACCAATTCGAATGCCATGCGGCAAGACGCAAAAAGAGCCGCCCGACATCGAGCGGCTCCTGGCCGTGCCGCAGAACGCGGCACGGAAATATTCCGTATTCGAATTATTCAGCCGGGAAAGGCTCGACTTGGGCGAATTTCTTGCCCTTGACTTCCTTGAAGGAAACCATTCCGTCGACGAGGGCGAAAAGCGTATCGTCCTTGCCGATTCCGACATTGAGTCCCGGATTGATCTTGCTGCCCCGCTGCCTGACGATGATGGAACCGGCGAGAACCGCCTCGTTCGCAAACTTCTTAACGCCAAGATGCTGAGGATTCGAGTCGCGACCATTTACACCCTTGTGTGGCATGATATTCTCCCCTATGCTTTTGGCGCGTCAGGCGCCGATAATTTCCTGAACCTTGAGTACCGTGTAGCGCTGTCTGTGTCCCTGCGTTCGCCTGTAGTCCTTCTTGGGCTTGTACTTGAACACGATGACTTTGTCGGCCTTTATCTCCGCGTCGATGACAGCCTTTACGCTGGCGCCTTCGACATAGGGACTGCCGATTTTCACCCCGGCTTCTCCGGAGAGCAGAAGAACCTTGTCGAACGAAACGTTCGAGCCTGCTTCTTCGTCGATCCTGTCCACCGTCAGGGCTTTGCCTTGTTCGGCGCGATATTGTTTTCCGTTAATTTCTACAACTGCATACATCTTTGCTATCCTCGTCAAAAATCCATACGTAGCGCAGTTTTATACACCGCGCGGGCCCAGGATGTCAACCCATAGGCAGATTAATGTTACGTGGAATCTACGCTTATGGCCTTTCTTCCCTCTCACATCACTTCAAGAAAGGGAATGCAGAGCATTTCACATACGGCTTCGAGGGTGGCCTTGACTGCTCTCACAAGCGCGACCCTGCTGGCTGAAAGATCGGGATCGGGGCTGTTCAGCACTTGGTTGTCCCTGTACCAGGAGGAAAAATCCGAGGCTACATCGTGGGCATAAGCCGCCATAACCGAAGGTTCCTTGGTTCTCGCCGCGAGCTCGAGGGATTCGGGGAAGGAGGTCAGCCTGCGTATAAGGTTCCAGTCGGCGTCGCTCGAGAGGGCCGCCATCGACACGGTCCCATTCCGCGCGTTTCCCTCGCCCTGCCCGTATTTGCGAAGGATGGAGCTGGCCCTGGCTCCCATGTACTGGATGTAGGGGCCTGTATTCCCCGTGAAGGAAAGGGATTGTTCCGGATCGTAGAGCATGTCCTTCGTGGGGGAGGTTTGGAGGAGATAGTAATGAAGGGCTCCCAGCGCGACCTTCTCGGAGACGGTCTTAACGTCGCCTACCGTCGCGTCGCGGCCCTTGGCCACGATTTCCTTCTCAGCCAGGCTCGCCAGCTCGTCGATGAGATCATCCGCGTCCACCACCGTGCCTTCCCTTGTCTTCATTCTTCCCGACGGAAGGTTCACGAGCCCGTAGGCTAGATGGTAGAGGTTGGCGGCCCAATCGTAGCCAAGCCTTTTAAGGATCTCGAAAAGGGCTTTGAAATGATACTGCTGCTCGCTGGCCACCACGTAGATGAGCTGCTCGAAGGGCCAGTCGGCATGGCGGTAGATGGCCGTGCCTATGTCCTGGGTGATATAGATGCTCGTTCCGTCCTTGCGCAGCAGAACTTTTCTGTCGAGGCCGATATCCTCGAGATTGACCCAGACCGAACCGTCATCCTCCCGATAGAAGATGCCTTCCCGCAAGCCCTCGAGGACCTTGTCCTTGCCCTTCATGTAGGTGAGGCTCTCATAGTAGTAGGCGTCGAAATCCACACCCTGCCGGGCATAGGTGGTCTTGATACCGTCCACGGCCCACTTGTTCATCTTTTTCCAAAGCGCGATGACCTCGGGATCGCCCGCTTCCCACTTCTGCAGAAGCTCCTGGGCTTTTTCCTCGGCCTTGGGATCCTCTGCCTTCAAGGTATTGAAGAGCACGTAGTATTTGCCCACGAAGTGATCGCTCTTGAGCCCTTCGTCCTCGGGACTATGCCCTTGGCCATAAGCCATGTAGGCGAGCATCGATTTGCATATGTGGACGCCGCGGTCGTTGATGAGGTTCACTTTCCTGACATCGGCGCCGGCCGCCTTGGTGATCCTGGAGAGAGACTCTCCGAGGATGTTGTTGCGCAGGTGGCCCAAGTGCAGCGGTTTGTTCGTATTGGGGCAGGAAAATTCTATCATGACCTTGCGGCCGGCCATGGGTTTGGAGGAATTCCAGTCGGAGCTTTCGCCGCGCCGGAGTATTTCCGCGCCCGCGGAGACACGGTTCAGGAAGACATTGAGATAGGGTCCGACAGCTTTCGCGGTTCCGCTATTTCCGGTCGAGTCGCCGCCAGCGGAAGAGCCGTTCTTCTCAGCCCCCAGCGTTCTTTCCAATTCTAGCGCAATGGCCGCCGGACTTTTTTTCATCTGCTTGGCGTAGCCGAACATCGGAAAGCCTATGTCGCCCAGTTCGGGCTTGGGAGGGAATTCCACGACGATGGCGTCCAGGCCTATGGCCGCAGCATCCAGGCCGCAACTCGCCGCCATCTCCCGCAGCGCCTGGTGGACGCGCTCTTTCCAAAGTCTCTTGATATCGGTCATCGCATGTTTCTCCGCAATCATCGCTAAGGTTATCCGATACTATCGCTTCGGGGCTCTGTCGTTCAAGGCTGCGAAGCGGCAAACATGGCGAGCAGCTCATCCTCGCCGATGATGGCCACTCCGTATCCCCTCGCCTTCCGGTTCTTGTCGGATCCCGATCCGGGGTCGTTGGTGACAAGGAAGTCCAGGTTTTTCACGACCGATGATTTAGCCGTGCCCCCGAGATCCCTGATTTTCTTTTCGGCTTCGGGCCTTTTCATCGATCGAAGTTCCCCGGTAAAACAGAAGCTCTTGCCTGCGATCGGGTTCCCGGGAACCTCTCGATCCGAAACGAGGGCGGATTCCTTGATAATTACGGCGCCGCCTTCAAGAAGGAGCTTCATCTCGTCCTTCACCGCGGCAAGTCCCTTGATGATACTGGCGGCCATCGTCTCGGCGATGCCGTCTATCTTTATGAGATCGGCATCGGTCGCGCCGAACAAGGAAGCTAAAGTCGGGAATCCTCCCCTCGCAAGCTTGTCGGCCACGAGGAGGCCGACGTTTTCCAGATCGAATCCCGCGATGAACTCGGCAAGGCTGACTTCCTTGACGGCATGTAGATTGCGGAGCACCTTCTGCGCCGAAATCTTCCCCATATGCTCGATCCCCTGCATTTCCTCGACGGTGAGGCTATAGAGATCGGCGATAGTCTTCACCTTCCCCGCCTCATGAAGCCGCCTTACAAGGGCCGAGCCGAAATCCCTTATGTCCAGGATGGTGAGCCACTTTTCCACTCGGTGGAGCTCTTTCTTGGGACAAAGCTCGTTCGGGCAGAAAAGCCTCGTCCCCTCATCGACCAAGGGCGTTCCGCAGGTTCCACAGACGCTGGGCTGCTCGATGTCGGAGGCTTCGGGCGGATTTTCCACGAGCGTCTCGATCTTGGGTATGATTTCGCCGCGTTTGGTTATCACTACCAGGGAACCTAGTTTCAGCTTCATGGAACGGATCATGTCGGGATTGCAGAGATTGGCGCGCTGGACTGTGGTGCCGGCGAGACGCACCGGATCGACGATGCCGATGGGCGTATAAAGGGATCCCGATTCGCTCCATTCGATGGCTTTCAGCCTTGTTACCGCCTCTTCGGGGCTGAACTTGAAGGCTATCTGCTTTTCAGGCCGGGGTTTCGCGAGATCTTCCTCGTCGATGGCGAGACCTTTTACGACGAGGCCGTCAATATCGTACTCCAGGCTGGGGCGCAATGCCATTATCCTGCCCCTGTAGTCGACCACTTCCTTTACGTTCTCGAAAACCCGTGTCGCAACCACCGAAAAACCCATCCTGGCGAGCCAGTCGAGCTTTTCCATTTCGTTCGAAAAAGGAGAGGATTCCTCGGCGGGAGCGTCCACATCGCTGAATAGATCCTTCTCCTTCGGGGAACCGACGCTTCCGGTGGCATCGTAACAGATGACAGCCAAGTCTTCACAGCCGACGCCGTCCTTGCGCTTCATGATTCCGTTGGCGGCGTTCCTGCAATTGGCCTTGTCGGCGTATTTTTCGTCATGAACGCGCCTGGGCATGAGAACTTCACCGCGCACGCCGCCCGTAAAGGCCGAAGGCAAGGTAGCGGGCAGCCCGATCATCCTGCGGGCGTTCGGAGTTATGTCGTCGCCTATCGTTCCGTCCCCTCGCGTCACCGCGCGGACGAGAAGGCCGTTTCGATACTGGATTTCCAGGCTCGCCCCATCCATCTTGTACTGTACGATATACTTCTCGAACTTCATCTTATTGGCCCAGGCTTCGAAGGAGTCGGGATCGGTAGCCTTAGCCTGGCTTCCCATCGGAATGGTATGTCTGACTTTTGGCCAGCCGTCGGCCTTGTCCTCGCCAATCCTTCGCAAAAGCGCGTTGGCCGGATCCAGGTCTTCCAGTTCAGACCAGAGCGCGTCGAATTCTTCGTCGCTGATCGCCGGCTCGGCGTTATAGTAGAGCCGCTGATGCGTCACGATGAGCTTTTCCAGTTCGGCGACGCGCTCAGGTCTTGTAAGTTCTGCCATGGAGGAATGATAGTATGGCCCTTCAGTTCTTGTCAAAGGTTGCGGCTGTCTATAGCTTCCTAGAGCTTCGCATTGCAAAATCGGCTGTTCCATCCTACAATGTGCGCCTGTATAGAATGCTACTCAAAGGCAGACCATGAATTTTTTTGTTATCCAGGTGATGACCGGCAGGGAAGATGACTTTATTGAACTTTTCTCAAAAACCCGACCCGATCAGCCGCTTTACAACATCAAAAAAAAGCTCAAATCCAGACGAAGAGGCAAGGTTGTTTTTCTCATGAACTGTCTTTTCCCGGGATATGTCTTTTTTCAGTACCCTGAGGACAAACCTTCCGCCGAACTCATTAGGATTTTCAGGCGCACGAGACACTTCGCGCGCGTACTGCCGGCCACCGACGGCATCAAGCCCTTGAGCGACAGGGATTCGGAGATCATACGCCACCTTCTCTCCTTCGGCAGGGAGATTGGCTCCTCGCTCGTATCTTTCGATGAAAACAACCGCATAAAGGTGATCCAGGGACCGATGATGGGGCTGGAAGGCCGTATCATCAAGGTTGATAAGAGAAAACGAAGAGCCAAGATCAAGTTCGAGATGACCGATTCGCCCATAACGTTCGACCTCGGTTTCGAAATCCTGGAAGCGGTCAAGGATAAAGCCGAGGATACGGCAAAGAATGCTGCGAAGGAAATGGCCGAGGAGGCGGGCCATTGACGGAAAAGAACGCTTCCGAAGCATTGCCCCTCCTCAGCTCCATGCAGTTCCCGGGCATGCTGTACGCTTCCACGATTCGTTCCACCGTCGTCAGGGCAAAAAATTTCAAGATTACCCGGCCTAAGCTTCCCGCAGGATATCGCTGCCTCATCGCCTCGGATATCATGGAGGAAGACATACCTCTAATCTTTGGCGATGACTTTTACCTCTTCGCCGAAAAGACCGTTTCCTACAAAGGCGAGGCTCTCGGATTGATCACGGGACCGGACGCGGCGATATGCGACGAACTCGCTGGATCCGTGGCAGTCGAATACGAAGAGGAAGAACCCCAGCTGGAATGGGAAAGCTTCTCTTCCTCGCAGATCGGCTATAAATACGCGATCGACTATGGGGATATCGACCTAGCTTTTGAAAAAAGCCAACATATAGAGCGCGCGGTCTACCGGAACGGAATTTTCGATCACCATTACAGCGAACCCATGGGAGCCATCGCCAACTGGGAATATGACAAGATGGCCATTTACTGCGCCTCGCAGTGGCCTTCTGACGTGAGAAGATCCGTGGCCGCCATCATGCGAGTGCCTGAAACGGACATCGTCGTGCGGCCTACCGATTTGGGCAGATCGCTCGACGGCCGCCTATGGTTCCCCTCAATCGTGGCCTGCCAGGCAGCCATAGCGGCCAAGGTCTGCAAAAAGCCCGTAAAGCTGCTGTATACACGAAAGGAAGATTTCCTTCGCACCCCCAAACAGGCTCGGAGCGCTGTTACGATAAAATCGGCCACCAATGAACAGGGCAAGCTTCAGGCCCTCGACATCAAGATCATCATCAATATCGGCATCTACAATCCCCTGGCGCGGGAACTTGTCCACCAAGCCGCCGCCGCAATCACAGGCATCTACGCCTGCCCTTCGATACGGCTCGAAGCTTATGCCATCAAGAGCAACATCATTCCTCTAGGCGCCATGGGGAGCATCGGCGCGACGCATGCCTTTTTCTCCATCGAATCGCACCTGAATCATCTCGCGAAAACATTAGGCAAGACTCCCGCCGAGATTAAAACGCTGAATATGCTCGCTAAAGGTTCATCCAACTTCGGAAGCAAACCTCTCGACTATGAGATCCCCTTCGCGAAAATTCACAAGAAGCTAGAAAAGATTTCAGATTATCGACGAAAGTACGCCAGCTACGAACTTGTTAAAAAAAGGGATCCTGGATGCCGGGAAGGCATCGTCCGCGGCATCGCCCTCACGGTGGGCTATCAAACCGGACAGACTTTTTCCAATCAACCCTCGATGAATGCCTATTCGGTCGAAACAACCCTCGACAGGGACCTGGATCTCATCATTAACACTCAGGCGTCCATCGGCTCGGAAAGCCTCAAGGCGATGTGGAAGACGACAGCCTCAGCCCTCCTCTCGATTCCGCCCGAGACCATACATTTTTCTCCCCCCGATACGGACAGGACGAATCCCTGCGGTCCATTAACCTTGTCGCGCGGCGCTTCAACGGTAAACAAGCTGATCGAAAGAACCTGCAAGGCAATCCAGAAAAAGCGTTTCAGGGAAAGCCTGCCCATCGTCGCGAAGGTACAGACGCGCTCGCCTAAAAACCCTGGCCTCGACAAGAGTCCGGCGCAGGGAAATATTTTCCTGGATTCGGCTTCATGGTGCGGCACGGCCGTTGAGGTCGAAATCGACACGATCAGCGGCGAGCCGAAGCCTCTCGCGGTCTGGATGGTCGTCGACGCCGGCAGGATCGTCTCCAAGGAGAAGGCGCTTTCCTCACTCCGTTCTTCAATAATAGCCGCTCTCAACCTATGCACGGGAGCAGACTTCAATCCTGAAGGCATAGAGAGCGAGGAATATCTTCGCGATCGGAACCTGAGTCTTCTGGATCTTCCAACCATCGGCATAGAATTTATTGAATCAGAAAAGACTAGCGTGGCGCGCGGATTGGGTGAACTGCCTTTCATCACCGTGCCGGCCGCTTTCTACAGTGCCCTGACCCAAGCGCTCGGCGTGGAGCCTCGCCAGCTGCCCCTTCAGGGGAGCGAAATTCTAAAGCTCCTGGAGACCACATGATCATAGACCTGAATGTGAACGGCGAACCGAAACATCTCCAGGCGCGAAGCGGCGATCGACTCGTCGATGTCCTGCGCGACGAGCTTTCCCTTTCCAGCCTTCTTCCCGACTGCCTTTCGGGCAAGTGCGGCCGCTGCTTCATATTTATGGACGGACGCCTCGTTCTTTCCTGTCTCGTCCCCGCCTTCAAGGCGAAAGGATCCACCATACAGAGCTATGAGGCGTTCAAGGATATGCCCGACGTCAAGGAGATCATCCTGGCTATGGAGAAAGCCGAGGCGCTTCCCTGCGCTTTCTGCAGAACAGGGAAGATCATGGCCATTCTCGACCTCCTTGGACGCAGCCCGCTTCCCGAAGAGAAAGAAATTCTGAAACAGCTGGACATGGTTGCCTGCTCCTGCACGGATCCGGTCTCGCTCGTAAAAGCGGTAGGCATGGCTGCGGAAATGCGCAATAAAAGGAAATTCAATCGTGCGGATAAGTGAGCCATACTACCCAACTTCGACGGCTGAGATTCTCACGCTCATTCGCGCCAATCCCGAAATCCAGATTCTGGCCGGCGGGACTGAAATCGTCGGATCGCAGACGACGCGAGCCCTTGAATTTCCCGCTCAGGTAGCGTCCATAGCCAAAGTTCAGGAACTAAGGAAAACCATCCGTACGGAACAATTCATCGAACTGGGCTGCTGCACGACCCTCACCGGCCTGTTGTCGCTTACTCCAGGTACGCTCCCCGACCCCCTCCCCGAAATAATCGATTCCATCGCCAATCATGCCATCCGGAATGTCGCGACGATTGGGGGCAACCTCTGCTGCCGTTCCCGTTTCATGGATCTGTGGCCTTATTTGGCCTGCATGGACGCGCAGGTGGAACTCAAGACTCCTTCGGGAACCCGTTGGGCCAGCGTATCGCATTTATGCGGCGAGGACGGAAAGCCGAGTTTCCCGCGGATAGCGCTGCTCTCCAGAGTAAGAATTCCCCTATATTCGTATAACTTCATATTCCACCGAAAGCTTGGTCTCGGGCAATTCCCAGGTCGTGAAACGGCATCCTTTGTCTGTATAGCCAATATCGAGCGAGGAAAGATTGAGGATTTCAGACTCGCATTCGCCGGCGTTCAGGCATTCCGCCTGAAGGATAGGGAAATGTCCATCGCGGGTAAAAAGACTTCTTCGGCGTCCAAGGAAGTACAAGCCATCATCGATGATTACATGAGCGCCTTTGAAAGCCAGGACTGGTTCGACCGCCGCCTATTCCTGTCGCTGCTCGAGGAAGCTTTTGAAAGGCTGTTCTCATGAGCAGAAAAACACCAGGGAAACTCTATCTCCTCCCCGCTCCCCTTCAGCCCTATGAAGCGGAAAGCTGGGCTCCCGTCAAACTCGCGCAGTCACTGCCAGCCGAGGCCCTACGCCTTCTCGGCTCGCTGGATTTCTTTATCGTGGAATCGGAACGCACCGCGCTTCGGCTTCTTTCGAGGCTTAAGGATAAGGAGTCGATGGAAAAGCTTTCCATGAAAATTCTGGACGAACACAGCAGCGAGTCAGATATTCCCGGCCTCCTCGCGGAAGCGCTCGACGGCCGCGACTGCGGATTCTTCACCGAGGCGGGAATGCCCTGCATCGCCGATCCGGGAGCTGCCCTCGTTTCCTTCGCTCATTCCAGAGGAATACCGATCCTGCCAGTCTCCGGCCCCTCCTCCATCATTCTCGCGCTCACCGCCTCCGGGATCGACGCGCAGCGTTTTGCTTTCCTGGGTTACCTTCCCCAGGAAAAGAGCGCGCGGCGCTCGGCGGTTCTGCGGTTGCTCAAGGACTTGCGGAGCGATGGGATGACGAGAATATTCATCGAGACGCCCTACAGGAACGACGCGCTGCTTGCCGATCTGGCCAGCCTTGTTCCGGACGATCTATGGCTCTGTGTAGCCTCGGGTCTATGTGGTTCGGCGGAAAGCATACTGAGCAAACCCGGCGCCCAGTGGAGGGCGGCTCCCCTTCCTAAAATCGGCAAGATCCCCGCCGTCTTTCTTTTCGGGCAAAGAGCTGGCCTCAAGCCGAAAAACACCCGCTGAAAGAACGCGAGCCGGTCAGGCAAGCGAAGCGAGGCGTTCGCGTATGAATTCGCTTTTCTCCCGAAGTCCGATGGCTTTTGTCTGAAGAATGATGGCATTGGGTTTTCCGGGGTCGAGCTTCACTCGGCCGTTCGATTCGCGCATGAGGCGCAGAAGCCTTTCGACCGAGATCTTCGATACCTTCGAAAATTCCACGATCACCCTCCCCCCGCGCTCTTTCAAGGTCGAAACGGAGAGCTTTCGGCAAAGAATCCTTATCTCGGCCAGGGAAAGCAGGGATTGAAGCTCCTCGGGCATCGGGCCGAAGCGGCTCTCGAGTTCTTCCTGCAGAGCGTCCAGCTCGCCCTGTTTGTAAATCGAAGCGATTTTCTTGTAGATTTCCATCTTGATCATCGGCATGGAAATATAGGTATCGGGGATATAGCCTGAATACTCCAGCTCGAGGTAGGGCTCTTCTTCTTCCTGGGGCGCTCCGGAGAGAGCGTTTATGGCGTCATCGAGCAGTTTCAGGTACATGTCGAATCCCACGGCGAAGATATCTCCCGATTGCTCGCGCCCCAGGAGGTTCCCCGCTCCTCTCACTTCCAGATCTTTCATGGCGATCTTGAATCCGGATCCCAGTTCGGTGAAGTCCGATATGATCTGCAGGCGCTTCATGGCGATTTCGCTCAAGGCCCGCTTGTCGGGATAGAGAAGATAGGCGAAAGCCTGCCGGTCCGAACGGCCCACCCTGCCCCTGAGCTGATAGAGCTGGGAGATGCCGTAGAAATCGGCCCTATCGATGATGATCGTATTGACGTTGGGAATATCTATGCCGTTCTCGATGATCGACGTGGAGACGAGGACATGGAAGGCGCCGTGGATAAAGCGGTGCATGATGTCTTCCAGCTCGCCCGAATCCATCTGTCCATGGGCCGATTCAGTCAGGGCTTCCGGCACGATGGACCGGATGAACTGCTCCACCTCAGGCAGACTTTCTATCCTGTTGTGCAGGTAGAAAACCTGGCCGCCGCGCTCCATCTCGTTCCTGATGGCGCGCGCTATAACTTCCGGGTTGAATTCCTCGACATAGGTCTGGATGGGCTGGCGCGCGGCGGGAGGCGTCTGGAGGATGGACATGTCCCTGATCTTCAGCATGGACATATGCAGAGTCCGGGGTATGGGCGTCGCGGTCAGCGTGAGACAGTCTATGCCGGCCTTCATTTCCTTGAGCCTTTCCTTGTCCTTCACCCCGAAACGCTGCTCCTCGTCGATGACGAGAAGCCCCAGATCCTTGAAAGCCACGTCCTTCTGCAGGATCTTGTGGGTTCCTATGACCATGTCGATGCTTCCCGACAGAAGTCCCTGGATAGTCTTCTTCTGCTGCTTCTTGTCCACGAGCCGCGAAAGGATGCCCACCTGGATAGGATAGCCTTCGAGCCGCTCCAGGAAGTTCTCATAGTGCTGCTCCGCGAGAATCGTCGTGGGCGCGAGGAAAGCCACTTGTTTGCCCGACATCATCGCCTTAAAGCAGGCTCGTAGGGCAACCTCGGTTTTGCCGTAGCCCACATCGCCGCAGACCAGCCTGTCCATCGGCTTGTCGAGTTCCATGTCCTTTTTGATCTCTTCGATGCACTTGAGCTGGTCGATCGTCTCCTGATAAGGAAAAGCCGCCTCGAACTCGGTCTGCCACTCGCCGTCCTTGGGGAAAGCGTAGCCCCGGGCCGCCTTGCGGCGCGCGTAGATGCGTATGAGGCGCTCCGCCAGCTCCTCCACCGATTTGCGGACGCGCTTTTTCCTGTTTTCCCAGGATTTCGAACCCAGCGTGTCCAGCCTGGGGCTTTCCCCCTCGTTCCCGATATAGCGCTGCACGAGATTGGCTTGCTCGATGGGCACGAATACCGTTTCGCTGTCGGCATACTCGATCTTTATATAATCGCGCTCATTGCCCAGGACGCGCATCCGCTCGATGCTGGCAAACCGGCCTATGCCGTAGTTTACGTGGACGACATAGTCGCCGGGCGCCAGCTCGACAAAGCTGTCGATGATGGAACTCTTCGTCGTCGAAAGACTCTTGGGTATCCGCTTGCGCCTGCCGAAAACTTCGTTCTCCTGAACCACGCGCAGATGGAGCGCGGGAATGGAAAAACCCGCCGACAGCTCGCCGATGATTATGGCCGCCGTCGATTCCTTCAAGAGGCTCCCGATCCTGTCGGCTTGAATATCGGAGGAAGCGGTCAGGTACGACTGCGTCTTTATTTTCTCAAAATTGGCCAAATCCTCACGGAAATACTTGATGTTGCCGAAAAAGGACCTGGCGGGTTCGCCCCCCATCGCCAGCCGGCCGCCCTGGTTCTGATCCCTGAGCGCATAGGAGCGCACAACCCTTTTGGTGGAACCCAGCGCGGCATCGAAGGAATTGACGCATCGTTCGGGCGGGGGAACAGGCTCATCCCTGAGCGCCGACCGGTACATGCCCGCGTATTCCTTCCGCGCCGATTCTTCCTGCGCGTCGAGCCTCTCCCGGTTGATCGCTAAAAACACCATGGAATCGTGGAAGTATTCGGAAACTGAGTGGATTTCCCCGAAAGCCGTCCCGTACCAGACTTCTTCGCCCTTCCACTCGCCCTGTTCTGCCAGGGCTTCCTCGAGGGCCCCCATCCTGCCGCGGCAACCGGGATAGCTCTCCCCCTGCTCGGCAACGATTCTCGCGATGGCCTTGTCCCAGACGATTTCCTTGAGCGGTCGTACGATGCATGCGTCGATGCGCTCGTACCCCGACTGCGAATTGGGATCGAAACGGGTAATCTTGTCGATAGCGTCGTAGCTGAACTGAACGCGAAGCGCCTGCTCGTCGCCGGGCATGAATACATCCAGAACCTCGCCTCGCTGTGCGAACTCCCCCGGGAGGGCAACCCTGGGGACTCTCAGGTAGCCATACTCTCCCAGTCGATCGGCCACGGCCCCCGGCTGGAAAGCCTGTCCGGGCCGCAGATGAATGAGCATCCTGGAAAAATAATCCTTGGGAGGCACGGGCGTTATGAAGGCGCGATGGCTGGCGATAATGACGCCGGAATACTTGCCCGACAAATCGGCGAATATCGAAGCCCTCTCCCCGAACGCGCGCGAACGTACGGCCGCGGGCCTATACGCCGCCGTGTTCCACCATGGCAATATCCGGCTCTGAACGCCAAAAAAGGCCAAATCAGACGAAAAATCCTCGACTTCTCGATCCGATGGGAGAACGATGAAAAAAGATTTCCCCGTTTTCTTTCTCATGGCCGCGACGACAAGAGCCATGAAAGAGTTTTCCGCTTCGGCCAGATCGACAGGGTATTCCCCAATCTCTATTTTTCTCTCCAGTGTCCGGAATGCTTCGTGTCGGAATATTCTGTCGATAAGTACTTGCGGTTCTTTTCTGTCCATCGTATTCTTTTCCTCTCGACGAAAGCATGAAACCGGGATCAATCCGGATACTGGGGCTCAGTATAGTCTCCGGTCTTTTTTTATTCCATAAGCGAGGCGATCAACACAGTATGCTTGCAGTAATTTTAGCGGAAGACGATGCTTTTTCGCGCGCCGTCAGTCATCGTTCGCGTCTTCAGAAATACTCGGTAATCCGCTATAGGGACCCGGTGAAGCTCGCCGACAACCTGCCTGAAATACATCCCGACCTGCTTATCATCCGATTCAAGGACTTCCCCTTCCATTGGGAACTCCTCGCCGCCGAACTGCTCTGTTCGGAAAGCCTGCACGACGTAAAAATTCTCATTTTCGCCCCATGCGAAGTGGATGCCGCGCATCTTTTCAGAAATCTGCGCTGCATACCCGAACTGTCCGCTCAGGCCGATTCCGGCTCCTTGTCGCCGGCGACATCCAAAATGCTTTCGGAATACCTCTCGGCACCTTCTTCCGCGGAAACCGCGCCGATCAAACCTTCCGAAGCCTCCTTGAAGTTAGGCGAAGTCAAGACGAGACACCCGACAAAGAGCCGGTTGATGGCGGCGGCGGAAAAGCAGGCACAATCCAAATATTGATTAACTCTTTTCGCCAATATCAATACTTTTTTATATTGAAAAATTTATAGAATAGGGTTAATATTCTAAACCATGAATAATGAAGTAACACCAATATGCCGCGACGAGCTGCTGGAACCCTACGCCACGAAATTTAAGGCTATTGGCCATCCAGTCCGCTTAAAAATACTCTGCATGATCGTCCGACAGGATGTGCCCTGTGTTGGCGACCTCTGGCACTGCCTGAACCAGCCGCAGCCCGTCATTTCACAGCATCTGGCCATACTGAAGAAAACCGGTATCGTATCTTCGGAAGTACAGAAGACAAAGCGTGTCTACTCGATAATAGACCCATTCATAAAGGAACTGGTTACCTCCATAGTAGGTACCATACTGACCGAGGAAGCAAGAGAAGCGGAAGAGGAAAAACAGACACCCCTTTCTCCTGTTTGAACAAAAGTATTATCCGATCAGATTCTCAAGTTCTTCGCCGAAGGCTGTATCGGCGTCGGAACGTCGAATTTTTTTCGGTTCCTGACCTTTCTTGAAGATGAGGACGTAGTCTCCGGCACCGGTAATGCCGAGATCGGCATGCCGCGCCTCGCCAGGGCCGTTTACCACGCAACCCATTATGGCGACTTCGATTGGAGCCTTCAGCGAATACAGCTTGTCCGACCAGCGAGCCAGAAATGCGTGCGTATCGAAGGAAGCGCGGCCGCATCGCGGACAGGAGACGATCCGCACGCCAGCCTTGCGCAGTCCCGCGCAGCCTATTATCTCGCGCGCAGCGATCACCTCGGATTCCGTCGAGTCCGAAAGGGAAACGCGTATCGTGGCCCCGATGCCATCCTTGAGCAGAGGCACGAGCGCCGCGGTATTCCTGGCGATTCCGCTTATGAGAGGACCGGCCTCGGTTACGCCCAAGTGCAGGGGGTAATCGAATTTTGCCGCGAACAGTCGATTGGCGCGTTCGACGTCTCCGGGTTCGTTCAGTTTCATCGACACCACTAGATTGGTAAATCCAAGCTCTTCGAAAACAGCCATCTCGCGTTCGGCCGCCAAGACGCAGGAAGCCGCGATATCTTCGCCATCGCGAAGATCGATCGGCAGAGAACCGGCGTTGACGCCAATCCTGAGCGCGACAGCCTTGTCCTTGGCTTTGGCCACCACTTCGGCCGTCTTCCAGGGCGCGCCTATATTACCTGGATTTATCCTTATCTTATCGATCGGATAGTCCATGCAGCGCAGGGCGAGACGCCAGTCGAAATGAATGTCGGCGACGATGGGCAAAGGACTTTTGGCCGCTATGGCGCCCAGCGAATCCGCGGCCGCCTCGTCGGGCACGGCAAAGCGGAGAATATCACAGCCGATCTCTTTCAGTTTTTCGATTCTGGAAAGAACATTATGCAGTTTTGGGTCGTTTTCGCCTAAAAAAGCCGGCAAAGGATCTTTCCACATCGTCTGGATGGAAACGGGCCAGTCGCCGCCCATCATGAGGGAGCCGACTTTGACGACCTTGCTTTTATAGTTCATATGGTGCTTTGAGGGTCAGGCGCCGCCCGCTTGCCCGGGGCGGACATTTCTGCCGCGGGGCGGGCGGGCGGCGCCTCGGAACCGTCAGATCGCTCCGAAGGTGAAGGCCATCACGAAAAGCGCTACGGTTTCGCAGAGGCCGACAACCATCATGTAGTTGGCAAAGCCTTTGCCGGTCTCGCCGAAGGCATCGCATCCCGCGGCCGAAGCCTGTCCTTGAGCCAACGCCGACATTCCCATGGCTATTCCGCCCATAATGCCCGCTGCGCAGAGCAGAAGCGGCTCTTTCGTTGAACTGAGCATTTTGTTCATGAGGATAAACCCGTAAATCGTCTGGGTAAGGGGCGCGCCGGCAAAGGCGACCAAGAGGAAGGAAGCCTGCTTGTTGTTCATGTAGGATCTTTTCCAGGAACCGATCGCTGCCTGTCCCGCAACGGCCGCTCCAAGCGCAGAACCGATGGCAGAAAACCCGAGCACGCACGCCGCGCCGATCATGGCAATGTTCATATGATGTTCTCCTGTACGTTTCTCTCCTCGGCCGATTCGCTGAGGGGTTCATATTTATATCCAGACCATTCCATTCCCAGGTGGCTGGAAAACTCGAGAATATTGAGCCTGATGCCGTGGACGAGGACTGAGAGCACGCTCATAACGAGGTTGATGCCATGCCCCACGAAGAGAAGGACGACGGCGACAAGTCCGCCTATCAAGAAGGTTACGATGCTGCCGCCCTGCGGCCCGAACATATTCACCGCCATTCCGTTGACGGTCTGCGAGATCGCGAGCCCCGCCAGGCCGACAGCCCAGAGGCGGATGTAGGAGACGATGTCGGCGAAGACGCTGACGACGCCCAGGAAAGTGGGGATAATCCCTTTCAATCCATCAAGTATGGCCCTGATAAGATTGCCGTTCCAGTTTCCAAAGATGAAAACGAGCAGGAATCCGCCGCCGATAAGCGCCAGAGCCCAGCCCTGCAAGGGAAAGCGTGTCGCGTCTATGACCAGGTTGAGCACCGCGTCGAACATGCCGATGACCATGGCAAGCGATCCCACCTGCGACAGGAACTTTGGATTCGGGAAATCCCTCTTGATGTTCTTTATATGCGCCAGGGAAAGCTGAAGCGCGCCAACAATGAAGCAGAATATTTTCGTATTCGTCCCAGCGTCCGGGTTGGCGCCGTTCAGCGCCGGCAGGGATAAGGTCTTCAGCATGGCGGGGAGGGATTCAAACGGAACCGCGAACCAGGTACCGGTGGCCAATCCCCATAGAATCGTCATTCCGCTCAAAACGAACAGCAGTCTGCCGAAATCAGGGAGAGGTTTTTTTTCTTTTTTGCTCTTCAGCAGCATGGTGAAGGCGAGCGCGAACAGTATGACGCCATACCCCCCATCGCCGAATATCATCGCAAAATAGAGGGAGAAAAAACCGAGAAACCAAAGGGAAGTATCGTATTCACGATAATTGGGCACAATGCCAATAAAATCGAGCACCGGCTGGATCATGCGCACGACAGCGTTATTTTCGACTTTCGTAGGCGGCAGTTCGTCATCCGAAGGGTCGTCGAGAGCGATCGCCCATCCGCGCCTCACGGCTTCCTCTTTCAACGTATCAGCCACTTTCGCCGGGACATAGCCGGACAGATAGCGGAGCGTATCATCCTTGGGCATGCCGGCGCGAAGGCTTTCGATCGTCAAGGCCGATTCGATCCGTCTAATTTCACGGTCGATGGCTTCGATATTATACGCCAAACGCCCGAGTTCCGATTTTTTCTCAGCGAGGCTTTTCTCGCACTCGGAAATTTCTTTTTCAAGGCTGGAGAGGTTCAGTTCGGGAAGTCTGAATTCCTCGAATCCGCTTGGAACCTGACCCTCGCCAAGCAAAGCTATTCTCGCCTTCCCTTTTGGGGCAAAGAGTCTGATGTAATCGGCGCCTTCGCCGATTTCCGCGATCCGCTGCGGCTGACCTTCCAGAAGTCTGATCGTGATGCCAAACTGCCTGAGCTCGTCGAGGAGTTCGAGAGTGAATTCTCCCCAGCTGCGTATTCTGTCAGATTCCCTACTGAGGTCAGAGATTCTGTCCTGAAGAGCGGAGACGGCGGTTTGGTTCGATATTGTAGAATTAATCACATCAATCGCTTTAAGCGTCGTATCGGGCACGCCGCCCTTCTTCCTGTCGAGGTTCGAAACCAATATGCCTTTGGTGTTCTGAGCGTTCTTCAACGCCGTTTCGAGGGCGGAACAGGATTCTCCTGAACTCTGGAATTTCTCGATATGGACAATCCCAAGCTTACGCAGGTAAATTGGCGCGGCATGCACGTCCTTGTTGAGGAGGATGAGAAGAAATTTTTTCATCGGTGCGATCATTCTTCACGTCCCTCTACTTTTTTCTTGGATATCTTTCCTCGGACGACTTGGGCCGTCTGTTGGTCTCCCAAATAGATGCGAATCATCTTAATCGCGTTTTGCGTTTCCGGGATTTTTACCTTTTCGAAGAGATTCACCCGCTGGTTCGTTATGCGAAGCTCGGCGGCGAGCAGGTTTTTCTGCTTTTCCACGACCTGGAATTCCGCGTCGGTCAAAAGAACCTGCTTCATAAGCTGAAGGGCCCTGTCCACCCAGAGCGGCTTCTGGAAATAGTCGTAGGCGCTCAGCTCGAATTCCGCATCCTCGAAAACCGGTATCATAACCCCCGCGATATTGCCCTCCGAAGTTCTGATCGATTTGAGCGAGAGGAGCGGCATGCCCGAAGCGGATCTGGCTGCATCCTCTTCAGAGAAAACGGCGACCCAGGACGAAAACTGCCGTTCAAGCGCTTCTTTTGTGGCAATCAGCTGGGCAAGGCGCGCTTCCACGCCTCGTATCTCCATCTGGAGCTGCTGTTTCTTGAGCTGGAGCGTCGGAAGATACCTCTGGTACATTTTGAGGGCGTCTTTCTGCTTTTTCAGCTCGTTCTTGGTCAGCTTTATCTTGGCCATAGCCCTTGTCTCCGAATCCCCTACTCGTTCTTGCTTGTTTTTTCCGTTCCGGCAACCTGTGAAGCCGGCCAGAATTTCTGAATCAAATCCGATCTCAGTCCCGTCTCCCTCGGTTCAAAGCAGGAGGCAAGGATTTCCCATCCCTCGTCGAGGGCTTTTTCCAAGGGAATGTTGACGGAAAGATCCATCATCTTCGTCTCGAACTGCTCGCCGTACTTGAGCAGTTTCTTGTCCCATGCTGTCATCTGGAAACCCATGGATTTTTTCTCGAGCGTATCGCGATAGGCCGCGAAAAGCTTGATCATGCCGTCCATGATGGCGCGGTGATCTTCTCGTGTCTTGCCGTTGACCATCTGCTTCAGGCGCGAAAGCGATCCGAAGGGCTCGATTCTGCCTCCATGGAGGTAGAACTGGCCTTCAGTGATGTATCCTGTATTGTCGGGAATCGGGTGGGTGACATCGTCGCCCGGCATTGTCGTGACGGCAAGTGTCGTAATGGAGCCAGCGTCGGCGAAATCGACGGCCTTTTCGTAGCGTGCGGCGAGCTGGGAGTAGAGATCGCCCGGATATCCGCGATTGGAAGGCACCTGTTCCTGCGTTATGGCGATTTCCTTGAGCGCGTCGGCGAAGTTCGTCATGTCAGTGAGAAGGACAAGGACATTTTTACCCTTGAGGGCGAACTTTTCGGCGACCGCCAAGGCTATGTCGGGAACCTGGAGGCACTCGACGACGGGGTCCGCGGCCGTATGGACGAACATGATCGTCTTGGCGAGGGAACCGCCTTCTTCCAGCGTATCCCTGAAGAACAGATAATCGTCGAATTTCAGGCCCATGCCGCCGAGGACGATAAGATCGACTTCGGCCTGCATGGCGATGCGGGCCAGCAGCTGGTTATACGGTTCGCCTGATACGGAGAAAATCGGGAGCTTCTGGCTTTTGACGAGCGTATTGAAAAGATCGATCATGGGTATGCCGGTGCGTATCATCTCCCTGGGGATGATGCGCTTGTAGGGGTTAACCGAAGGACCGCCTATCGTGATCATATTGTCGCTCAGGACGGGCCCGCCGTCGCGCGGCTCCCCTGCTCCGTTGAAAATCCTTCCCATCAGGTTGTCGGAAAAACTGACCTGCATAGGATGGCCTAAAAATCGGACTTCGTCGCCCGTGGAGATGCCTCTGCCGCCGGCGAAAACCTGGAGAAAGACAAGATCCTTATCCAAGCGGATGGTCTCAGCGAGGGAGAGCCCGTAGCGGCTCGTCACTTCGGCCAGCTCGCCGTAAGCGATATTGTCGGCGCGGACTGAGATCACGTTTCCGGTGATCGATTCTATATGCGAATAGACTTTATTCATCGTTTACTCCAGTCTCGCGAGGATGCTTTTAGCCTCGGCATCGTATTCTGGCTTGCGCTCTGCCAATGCTTTCTCGATCTTGGCGAGCGACTGACCGTACAGCTCGGAGCTTTCCTTGGAGCCATTGAGATCCATGAAAACCTGGCGAACTTCATAGAACCAGGAGCGGGCGTCTTCCTTGTCCTTTACCTGCAGGGCGGCGGCGAGGATGCTGAGTACAAGACGGAACATCTTTCTCTGTCGCTCCGGAGAAACGGACGAGTCCACCGGGTCGAAGGAGTTCTGCTGCAGATATACCGCATCCAGGAATTCACCCTTGAGATAGACAGTATAATCCTCAAGGCTCGTTCCTTCTTCGCCGACTACCTTCATCATGGCCCCAACCTCGGCGCTCCGCTCGAGGAAGGAGTGGGCATACTCAACCGTTTCCTTGGGCATGATCCCGGGGTATTTCGACCAGGAATCGAGTGGATGGATGGCCGGATACTTGCGCGCGTCGGAACGTTCTCTCGAAAGGCCATGGAAAGCCCCGACAACCTTGAGCGTCGCCTGGGTCACAGGCTCCTCGAAGTTGCCGCCCGCGGGGGAAACCGTACCGCCGATGGTCACCGAGCCGAAACTGCCGTCCGCCAGGCGAACGATGCCAGCGCGCTCGTAGAAGGCCGCGATTACCGATTCGAGATAGGCGGGGAAAGCTTCCTCGCCGGGGATCTCCTCCAGACGTCCCGACATTTCGCGCATGGCCTGAGCCCAGCGGCTTGTCGAGTCCGCGAGAAGAAGTACGTTGAATCCCATCTGACGATAGTATTCGGCGAGCGTGACGGCCGTGTATACGGAAGCCTCCCTGGAGGCTACCGGCATGCTCGAGGTGTTGCATATGATGATGGTGCGTTCCATCAGCGATTTTCCCGTTCGGGGGTCGGTGATTTCCGGGAATTCCTTCAGGGTCTCGACCACTTCTCCGGCTCGCTCGCCACAAGCCGCCAGGATGACGATATCCACGTCGGCATAGCGGCTGGTAACTTGCTGGAGCACCGTCTTGCCGGCGCCGAAAGGCCCAGGAATGCAGTACGTGCCGCCCTTGGCCACAGGAAAGAAGGTGTCGATGATCCTGGTCTTGGTGACCATGGGCTGTTCCGGCTTGAGCCGCTCGACATAACAGTCGATGGCGCGCTTAACCGGCCACGAGAAGACCATGCTCAGATTCTTCTTCGTTCCGCGAGCGTCCTCGACGACGGCGATTGTCTCGTCGATAGCGTATTCTCCCTTCTCGGCTATGCTCACTATCTTCCATTCGCCGAAAAAATCGAAGGGAAGCATTATCCTATGGGTAAAGTGCCTTTCGGGAACCGAACCGATAGAATCGCCTCGGCGAAGGATGTCACCAGTCTTGACTGAGGGCGTGAAGGTCCATTTCAGGGATCTGGAGAGTGCCTTGAGATAAACGCCCGATTCGAGGAAGTATCCGGTTTTCTCGGCGATCTGCGGAAGAGGATTCTGGAGACCGTCATAGATCTGCCCCAACAAGCCCGGCCCCAGTTCGACGGAGAGCATCAGGTCGGTGAACTCAACGCCGTCACCGATGCGAATGCCCTTCGTCATCTCGTAGACCTGAACTTGAGCTTCGCTGCCCCTGATCCTGATGACTTCGCTCTTTAGCTTTTTCTCGTTGGAAAGAATATAGGCCACTTCGTTCATGGCCACATTGCCTTCAAAACGAACGGAAACCATATTCCCGTTAACCGCAACCACGCGCCCGCTTTTTTGGCTCATGCCTTTTCTCCCAGGTTATCTGTTTCGGCAGTTCGGGATGCCTTGTCGAGGATATCGCCATAAAGACGACGATACCCGACGCTCCCGGTCTCGGCGTTCAGCCGCTCAAGTCGTTCGTTAATCGCCAGCTTCAGCCTATAGGCGATGATAAAATCGAGATCAAATGATGAAAGCGACGAAAGCCTCTCTATCGCGTTCCAGCGTTCCCTCTCCAGATTGAGTTCGGCCTGGTAGGGATCATCGATCGCGAAACATGAGGCGGCAATGCTTTCAGCCTCATCCGAACGCTTTGAGGGCCTTATGAATTCGTCCTCGCTGCGGTTTTGCCGCCTGGCTCTCAGTCGGGCGAGCCCGTTCCGGAAGGTTCGTTCCCAAGCCACGAAACTGGATAAAAAAGATGACTTCATTCTTTCGGGAACCCGGTCGCTGTTCAAATACCCGATGGCTGAGACGGTTTCCGCATAGTCCTCAGGGGACATATTCCTCTCGCAGAGTATCAGAAATTCGTCTCCCGACATGGGTGGCGTTGCCCCAAACAACAAACCAGGCAATGTCGCCGACAAAAACCAGTAACGGCTCACGAAAGCTTGTCCTCCGCGAGGGAAGCTTTGACGCATTCGGCAAGCCGCGCGTTCACGCGAGAAGCCAGAATCTCGGCGACGGATTCAGCCGAAAAATCGTACTGCGCGGATGAAGCTTGAACCGCGACCCGGAATCCCGCGTCGATTCCATCAAAAGGTTTAAATTGGACGCCTTTGCCAAGCTCCTTGGAAAGCCTATTGGCGAGTGCGCCATCCAGGGACTTTAGGGTTTCGGAAGGCAGAAGGACGCTGAGATCGCCTTCGGTTTCCTTGGCAATGGATTTGAGAAGTTCAGGAAGCAGCCCGGCAATGAACGCGGCATCCATGACATCCGAGCTAGTCGTCAGGATGGCATTGCGCATAAAATCCTGAACCTTCCCCCTCAGCGCGAGGATAGTATCCCTGGAAGCTTGGACAAGCGCCAGCCTGGATGCTTTTTCCATAGCCTCAATCCTGGTCTTCGCCCCGGTTTCGAGCTCGGCGGCTTTCTTCTCCGCCTTGCTTGCGATGGCTTCGGCCTTTTTTTCCGCGTCCGCAATAATCCTTTCGGCCTCGGCGCGGGCTTCGTCCACTCCCTCGGCTTTAATTCTATTGAGAAGTTCCTGAACTTGTAGTTCCATACGGCTGCTATCCTTGTCTCGCGACGATTGTATTGGAATTTGAAGCTATCCAGCTCACTTTAGGGCATTGTCTTTTATATTCTTGAATTCGATGATCGTCAATCCTTATTAGGGTATTTTACGGATGTTTCCCTGGAATGGGCTTGACATATCAAGCTAAAAATTATACATATCCAATGCTGAATCGAGACCGTCGTTTTGCGACGGCCTGATCGCGACCGTCGTATAACGGCTATTACCCCAGCCTTCCAAGCTGGAGACGTGGGTTCGACTCCCATCGGTCGCTCTATTACTAAGTCTTTGCAGCATAAAACTTTAAGAGAAACTGGTTTGTTGCCGTTTTTCTCTTAAACCGCCAGTGATACGTAAAATGATACGTAACGGTACCAGGGTCCTTCAACGGAGGCCCCCATGGCGGTTTCACCCTTCTTCATCGTAACAAGAACCCTCCCCGACGGCAGAAAACGATTCATCGCAAGGTTTCTCAATCCGGACGGCAGCGTTATGCGCTCAACAACAATTCAGGCCCCTGGAATTCATACAAAATGCCAGGCCGTACGTGAAGCTGACCGTCTTTTAAAGGAAGGGATCGTCTCGCGGGCTAATGACCCATTCCTCTATGACTTCCTCATAAATTTCTGGAAGTCTGACTCGGACTACGCAAAGGCAAAAACAAGGCGAAAACACCCCCTCTCAGAGCAATATATCAAGCAATCGGCAGATATAGTCGAGAAGCAGCTCAAGGAGCTCTGTATCAAGAAGCGATTAAGCTCCGTGAACACTGGCTTCCTTGAAAACGTCATCGAACATCTTGAAAAGCGGGGCATCTGTGAACGATCGATCAATATCAGGATACAAACGATCTCTGTGCCCGTCCGATGGCATGCGCGTCAGAACAGACTACCGAATCCCTTTTTCGGCTTCGAGAAGCTCCCAGAGACGCCGAATGAGCGGGGCATAATTGACAGGAAGGAGCTGGGAAAGCTTCTCAACCTCGATGAGTACGAGCCAAGGGCAAAAGCCGCGGTATATCTCGGCTCTCTCTGTGGCATGAGAATGGGCGAGATCCGTGGTTTGCAATGGGCTGATATTATAATGAGCCGCGATAACTGGACAGGAATAGAGACAATATAAAGTGGACCGCTCCTCCTTGCAGAACGGAAAGAAGGAGGCATAGAGTTAGCTATGAGAAAGCGGTACGACAAAGAATTCAAGGCCAAAGTAGCCTTGGAAGCCCTGAAGGGCGAAAAGACTCTGCAGGAACTGGCGATTACTTACTCGGTCCATCCGAACATGATCGCGCTCTGGAAAAGGCAACTTTCGGAGCACGCATCGGCGCTCTTTGAGAAAGAAGGGAAGGATAAAACAACAGAAGACGCCACGAGGCAAAAGGATGAACTGTACAAACAGATAGGACAGCTCCAAGTGGAGAACGACTACCTTAAAAAAAAATACAAACAACTGTACGGGACCGATCCGAAATGGTAGAAGCCGATCATCCCGAGCTCTCAATAGCGCAGCAATGCACGATCCTCGGGATAGCTCGATCATCTTACTACTACCAGCCTAAGGAAGCTCCGGAAGATCATGATTTGGCTATTCTGGAAGCTATCCTCGAGGTGCTGAAAGAGAAACCGTTCTACGGTTACCGTAGAATAGCAAGGGAACTGATCTATTTGGACGTTACACGAAAGCAAGTTCGAAGGATTATGAAGAAAGCCGGATTACGGGCGATCTATCCTGGACTTCAGTTTTCCAAACCGTCCAAGGGTTCCAAGAAATACCCCTATTTACTTAGGGGGATGAATATTTGGCTACCGAATCAGGTGTGGGCGTCTGACATAACCTATATCAAGCTTTCTGGCGGTTACGTCTATCTGGTTACGATAATTGACCTGTATTCCAGGAAGATTCTGTCCTGGCGGGTTTCTAACACCATGGATGCCCAATTTTGTGTATCGGCACTGGAAGAAGCAATTGCCCATTACGGAGTACCAGGCATTTTTAACACAGATCAAGGAAGCCAGTTTACTTCTGACGCCTTTGTGTCGGTGCTGGAATCTCATGGAATACAAATCAGCATGGATGGCGTAAACAGGGCGCTGGACAATATCTTTGTAGAACGGTTCTGGAGATCCTTGAAGTACGAGGACATTTATCTCAAGGATTACCGAACTATGACGGAGCTGAAAGATGGGCTTGCTCGCTACCTTAGGTTTTATAACAGTGAGCGATTCCATCAATCGCTGGAGTACGAAACTCCAGACACTATTTATTGGAGTAAGTTCCCGGCAAGGGAACTCAAAGAAGCTGTATGAGAGGAGAAGGTGTCCACCTTATTCCTGATTCTTTTCTGTCTAGACAGGTGGGCTCATTATAGAGCTGCAGAGACGAAGCGGAAAAAAAGCCTATTAGGCAGACGATGATAGAAATTGGGATAGGGTTTATGCTCGGATTGGGGGTAACATTTGCGGCATTGATTGGAACTGTTAGCTTTGATTAATCAAAGAGGCCCCCGAAAAAGTTATATCAGCATTAATTTGTAAGTAAATTAGTACATAAAGAGCACAATAACTGACCTTAAAAAAGTTTAATTCCAACTATATTATTTAAATAGAATAAAGCAACACCCTCTACATCAGGTGTTGCTTTATATAATTTAAAGAAGCAATGGCAATGTAAAAAATAATTAAAACAACCCATCACAGTTGAGAATTATCAGCGCACCTCGGCGATAGCCTCATCGAGCATCTGCTGGAGCATCGCCTGGGGCGGTTCCTTGATGTAGCCCATGGCCATCATGTCCTTGGTCAGATTCCTCGAGGCGGCGATGTCGGCCATAGCCTTGTCGTAGACTTCCTGCCATGTCGCCTGGACCCTGGCCACGCCCTCGGCGATGGCCTGCATGGCGACGTCTGCGGCTTCCACGGCGAAAACCTCGGTTTCGGACATGGTCGCGACGATGTTGTCGGGCGTGATGCCCCGCTTCTTGGCGAAGTCGGCGAGGGAGTGGGCGCAGCGTATTGCCATGCCGTCGGTGATCTTGCGGGCGCGCACGGCCAGGGCTCCTTTCAGAATGCCGGGGAAGCAGACGGAGTTGTTCACCTGGTTGGGGAAGTCACCGCGGCCGGTGGCCACGATGAAGGCGCCTTCTTCCTTGGCCGCGTAGGGCCAGATTTCAGGCACGGGGTTGGCGCAGCAGAAGACGATGGACTTGGGCGCCATCGAGTGTACCCATTCGCGCTTGACGGTATCGGGGCCGGGGATCGAGAGGGCGATGAGGACATCGGCGCCCTTGAGGGCTTCGGCTTCCGTGGCGACGCGCTTAGGGTTCGTGGCCTGGCAGAGCTCCCATTTCCTGTAGAGCCTCGGGTCGGCCTCGATGTCCTTGCGGCCAGCGTGGAGCGAACCTTTCGTGTCGAACATCACCATGTTCTCGCCCTTGCCGCCATCGGTCATGATGAGGCGGGCGATGGTCGTGTTGGAAGCGCCGGCGCCCAGGAATACAATTTTGGCCTCCGAGAGCTTCTTGCCCGCGAGGGAGAGAGCGTTTAGAACGCCCGCCAGGGTGACGGAGGCTGTGCCCTGGGCATCGTCATGCCATACGGGGATGTCGCAGGATTCGCGCAGCTCGTCCAGGACCTTGTAGCAGTTGGGCTGGCTGATGTCTTCGAGATTGACCGCTCCCACCGAGGGCTGGAGCATCTTCACGAATTCGATGATCTTGTCGGGGTCGTGCTTGCCGTCCTTGCCCCGCGAATCGACGCAGAGGGCGATGCAGTCGACGCCGCCCAGGTATTTCATGAGGAAGGCTTTTCCTTCCATGACACCCAAGCCTCCAGGGGGCGTGCAGTCGCCGTCGCCCAGGACGCGGGTGGAATCGGATACTACGGCGACGAGGTTACCCCTGTTGGAAAGGGCGAAGGATTCGTCGTTGTTGTCGCGAATCGTCGTGGAAACCTTGGAAACGCCGGGGGTATACCATACATTGAACCAGTTAAAACCATAGACGCCGGCCTTGGGCACGGTCTGCATTTTGCCGCCGTAGAACTTATGCGCCTGAATGGAAAGCTTCTTGAGAAAGAGGGTCTGGGCGCGGGCTTTCTGGTCTTGGGTGAAGTCTTCGGGGAAGGCTTGGGAAAGGTTGGCTAAAGTGAGATTGAGATTCATGATTTATCCTTTTCATATGGAAATATAAAAGTAAATCCCGCCATTAATAGTATAGATACATTGGCGGGATTTATGTGCTTAAGGCTCAAGGCTTAAGGCTCAAGGATGAAATGTCCGAGGCCGTAGGCTTCAACATTTTCGTATGTAGGTATATGCTCAACACTTATAGATTGTCCATCTTCAGATATTTCGGAGAAAACTCGAATGAGTTCATCTGCTCCTGCAAGTTGTCGAGCCACACGATGTTTGAGGGATAGACCTTCTTTAGGATACGGGACATACAGAAGTCCCTTATCAGAGGCTAGTTTATAAAAATCATCCTTGCCTTCAACGATGAGATTTTCTGTAGTTGGTCCTCGTGGATAGTCCATTGCAGGATTCCCAGTCTCCATGAGGACTGCAAGAGCATTCGTGGCATCAGTCAGTCCTCTATGGGACATACCAAACATTTTAGCTGGAGAAGGTTCAAGATGCCAAGGCTGTTTAGTGCTGGATTCAAGATCCATTTGAGCAAAAGATGAAAGAGTTAGGGCTCGCTCTGGAGTAATTATGCAGTTGACTATGGGATTCATCAATCTCGCTTCATGCATGTCAATTACAAGTCCTGCATCCTCTTTTCTCACCATTTCGGCAACGGCAAAAGCAACTTTTTGGGTTAGGCCACCTTTAGGATTACCTGGGAAAGCGCGATCAAGGTTCCTTGCTTCGTTACCGGACATGAGCTGATTGCTGGGGAAATGAACATATACATCGGGATCAGGGAACTGGTGAAGTGGATTTGTGAGGCGGCTACCATAACGGAATTTTTGTTCTCCCCAGTCCGTTTTTATAGTATAGCTCATCGGAGTGCCTTCACCAGGCGTTGAATAGGAGAAAGCGCTGGCGTTAGTGTGTGGTATAATGATTAATCGCCCAATATTAACTTGAGCATTCTCAACAAGAAGAGTTGCAGCCAGTACTCCCGAAGGTTCGTTAGGATGGACCCCTCCTAGGCAAATGACGGTTCCCCCAGGTTCTTTGCCCTCGAGATAGAAGATCTCAGTATCCCCTGCCCCTCCCTTAAGGTCGGAAAAATAATCAGAAAGGAGACCCAAGCGGGTTACACCAGGACCTTTAGGTACAGCCTCAAATTTCCTCATACCTAGGAAAGTTATGGCAGAGTAGATAAATATTGAGGCTAAAAATCCTACTACGATAAGTGAAAAGGCAGTATTTGACAGTGTAGCTTTGGCTTCTTTTTCCTTAAATTGGCTTGTCATTTATTTATCTCCCTCATTTAATCCCAAATAATCGCAAGAGCAGAGGTAAAGCCACAATTGCGAAGGAGGCCTTCGCTTTTAGCAATGCCGCCTGGAAAAGGCCAATAACTATTGCGGCGAGGATGCAGCAGTAGACGAGTTTATATAAAATAATGAGAAGCATTCCCGACCTCCTTTAAAAGATCAACCATTTAAGGCTGGATGCAAAGATTACGAAGAGGGTTCCAAGAACATCAGCAAGAATTATTGGGACAGCCATTGTTCTTAAGACTTGGGTATAACTCCCATCATATTTCACGATTAACATAGCAGCACGTCCATCTAGAGCTGTTGGAGGCGTGAGGGTAGCGAGCCCGGCAATTAGACTAATGCCCGCTGTAGCAATAATCGGGTTTCGTCCAAGTAGCGCGAGCATGAATGGGATACCGAATACAGAAGCAGCACCATACGTGCCAAGCACACAACCAGAGAGCGGTAAACCGAGAAAGAGAAGTATAAATAAGATAGTTATGGGAGCCGATATAGTACTTACGACAAGAAGACCACGTACCCCAGTGAGTGTCATAACTTGAACAATTGAGCCAACTGCAATAAGAAGACAACATACTCCAATGGAATCAGCGACTGTGTTCTTTACAGTCTCGATTAACATTAACTTCTTCGACAATAATGCAGCTACAACAGACCCAGCGACGAAAACCATGGTGTTGCCAATTTGTGGAAAACTTCTTGGGAAAGTACGTTGAAGTATCATAATCACTATCACAACAATCAACGGTAAGTAAGCGCCAAGAGATCCAAGCCGAGGAACTTCACCACTTACACTTGCGAGTAGCTCGTTAGCATTCAAGTTTTTATTAACATGCTTTCTGCCAATAAGTAGCGCGGATAGTGCCCCTAATGGGATACTCAGAATGAGCAGAGGTCCGAAGAAACCATCATAAGGCATATTAATGCCAGTGCTAATAATCATCGCAGGTATATTAATTGGAGGAGCGACTAATCCAAAGACTGCACCCATCGCGATGAAGCCAACAATGTTCTTCTTAGGGAGACCCATTTTATCAAGGATAGTTGCCACTAGCCCGCCGGCTGCCATTATAGCCGCAGTACCAGAGCCAGTGAGAGCTGCTGGTAGCATAACAACGAACATTAGGAGCACAAGAAGTAGAGACGGTGACCAGGAGAATATCATTATTAGGTCACGTACGAATACATTTAAGCCGCCCGATTGACTCCATAATCTCATGAAGATTGAAGCAGTGAGAATGACCATCACAACATCAAAATACATAAAGGCGCCTTCCACTAGATGCCTTAACGCAAGCCCTTCTCCTGCAGTGAGAGCACCAGCAATAGCGCCAAAAAGCATGCCGAAGGCAGGTGAAAGTTTTAAAAGCCTTGTTGTTATAAGGAAGACCCCAATCATTATTATCAGGGTTATTATAGTCTGCCAAATTTGCGACACCTTAGGAGCTCCTTACAAAGAGATAGGAGCCCGAGACCCCCCGGGCTCTTTTTAGTATTTACTACCTAGTTTAAAATCCAACCGCATAACCGCCACGTCTCGGATCACCACCTCCAAAAATCCATCCAGTTTTTTGATCAACGAGAATACCCTGCATACCACCAACGCTGCTCGTGAAAGCACTGGAGACCTTAATATTATGGCCAAGGCTTGTAAGAGACTTGATTACTTTGGGGTCAACCCTGCTTTCGATAGTCCATGACACGTCAGCGCCGATTGTATAGAAGTCAGGTTTTGCTGCAAGGATAAACCGCGGAGACTCGATTGCTTCCTGTATTCCCATACCAAAATCAACTAAGTTCATGAGTAACTGGAATTGAGTAATGCCAATGCCTTCACCACCCGGTGTTCCGAATACTGAAACAAGGCTGCCATCTTTGAGTACTACCGTAGGGGAATTATTAAGGAGTCCGCGCTTACCAGGTTGCGGGTAGTTTACGTTATCTGGATATTTACCTGCGGTTGAGCCATCACGTGTTCCATTGTTGAACAATAATCCAGTATTTCCTACTACGACCTTAGTTCCCCAGTAATCACCAAGTGTAACCGTACCACCTACAGCGTTTCCGTATTGATCGACAATACTAAAGCTGGTGGTGGAACCTACGCTCGTGATGTATGAAGGATTCCCGGCTTTCGTATAGATGACAGAAGATATTTTATCTGCTGACTGTGCAGCTTTAAGATAGTCTTCTGGCTTTCCAGGTTCGGGGAATTTAATAGCTTTATTAAAATCGATTAGCGAACGACGTTTCTCAGCGTATGCTTTAGATGTCATCCCATCGAGAGGAATATCTATAAAATTAGGGTCAGCAACGTAATGATAAACATCACTCTTTACGATTTTCATGATCTCTGCAACGAGGTGGAGTTCTTCAGCACTATTTAGTCCCATTTTTTTTACATCATAGGCCTCTATCATGTTCAATGCCATGATGAGTTCAATTCCACCGCGAGAAGTTGCTGGTGTGCTGTAGACATCGAAACCTCTATAATTTGTTGATGCGGGTTTCACCCATTCAGGATGGTACGATGCCAGATCTTCAAGTGTAAAATAACCACCGTTTTCCTTATAAAAGTCAGCGATCTCGTGAGCAATCTCGCCCGTATAGAAACAATCATATGCAGCTTTCAACCCAGCGCTTCTGCTTTGACCTTTGGCAATAGAGACGCTTTCGGCCTCACAAAGCTTCTTGAAGGTGTTTGCTAGATCCGATTGAACAATAATGGTACCAGCTGTTGGTGCTTTGCCCTCCTGAAGCCATATTTTTGCTGTCGTGGGATTCAACTCAAGAACTGGTCTATAAGATTCAATGACACCGCTTAAGGACTTACTTATTGAGAAACCATTCTCCGCGTAGCCTATTGCTGGCTTTAATACTTCTGCGAGGCTTTTTGTGCCATACTTATCGAGAGCTTCAATCCAGCCTCCATAATTTCCAGGAGTTACACCAGCGAGGATACCCCCGTCGCGTTCTTCTGGGCTTAGGCCATTGGTGGGCATATTAAGCGGAGCAGCCCCTGTCATGAGAAGCTCTTTGACCTGTCCATCGGGTTTCCAAAAAATAGTGAGGCATCCATTTCCTGCGGCGCCAGAAGCATTTGGTTCCACGACATTGAGAGCAGCCATAACCGCCACTGCCGCATCGATAGCATTTCCTCCGTCACGAAGAATCTGCAATCCAGCCTCAGATGCGAGCGAATGGGCGGAAGCGACGACACCCTGTTTGCCTACAACATCCGGCCTGTAAATTACCTGGGCTCCCGCGGATACACCGACTACAACGAGCAACACTACAACAGCCACTAGGGCCGTAACGTGGGTGCTCGAGGTTCGAGTTTCCTTGCTCTTATTCATACACTCCCTCCTTTTAGGGGTAGTACTTTAGCGGTCGTACACTAGAGCCATATTAGGGCAATATTGTCGATCGCCGTTTTACGATAAATACCCAAGTCATTAATTTACAGAAAACAACGACTTGAATATGGTGACCAAATCGAGTGTCTCATCGATAAGCGTGACAGGGATCTTTTTCTTAGTACCTAAGTCAGTGAAGTAGCCATCTTTATTGCCATCCTTCTTCACGATGAGATAATTGCAGAACGGAGCAACAAGATTGATAAATTTGGCTGAAAGAGCACCACGACGAGATTCACCTCCTATATGAAGACCGACGATGTACATTTTCTCCTTTCGGGCACCATCTAGAAGGTGATTGATACGGGCAATTTCTTCATCTTCATCCATACCTGCAGCACCCAAACCCTTAGAACTCCCTCCCATGACGAGAATTAGAGTTTTTGATCCAATAATTTTATTAGCTTCTGCGATGGCATCATAACCGGATTTCATCTTGCTTCTATCAAGCAGTAACTTTACAGCATATGCATCAGCGCTTTGCCCTGCAGTGGTTATAAATATTGGCATTCCAGCATGAGGAGTTGCTGATCCAGAGGGAATTGCCTCAACAGAAGAGACCAATAAAACAAATACAAAGAATTTTACAATGAATCGTGATACTTGCCTTTTAGACATACCTATACCTCTCTTAAGTTTGAACTTAGAAATGAGCTAAATTGCTTATGATTATAATTAGCTAAAGATTTTTACTTCAAATCTTCAACAGCCTTAACAGCAGTTCTTCAATATCCTTCGGAGCCTTTATTAGGAATAAGGGAATTCCCAACCGTTCTGATTCTTTAGAAAACTTGCCATCTTCATTCCCCCTATTTGTTACAATAATGCAATCTGCCAATGCGATGACGAGGTCAATAAATTTTTCCGAATCAGCCCCTCTCCTTGCCTCCCCGCCGATATGGACTGCGATAACTTTCGCCCCCACAGTTTTTGCCTTTTTAAGAAGGGCCGATACTCTTGACAGCTCCATAGAAACACTTAAGCCAGCTTCTCCCAATCCTTTCTGACTTGCACCCATCACAATTATTACTGTTCGAAATGCATCAAATTTCGATGATGTAAAAAGATCATCATAGAAGTATTCAAAGCCTATCCGTCGAGCTATCGCACTGATTGAGAATGCATCAGGGCTTTGTCCACAGGAAGTAATCAATACTGGTGGTAAAGAATAAAAAGTTTTACTATTTGATATATCTTGCGAATGAAGATATGCTTGGGAAAAGAAAAGACAACATACGAATGAGAAAACATATAGTAGTTGCTTAATTAGAATCCTAAAATTTATCATCAATATATTGATCGCATAAATTCGGAACTACGTAAAGATTTATTTCATTGTTATCTTTTTTATCATTTTTATCATCTACACAATATATTAAAAACGTAATATTATATAATTTAGTAGCCTTTTCTTGTATAGACAGTCAAAGGTCTGCCGATATGTTGATAACGAAATTTTTTCTCAAGGAAACCATCATCAACAAGATATTCCAAATATCTATGCGCTGTTATCCGTGATACAGGCATTGTTGAGCAAATATCATCAATACCTATTTCTCCTTTGATATATTCAAGAATATTTTTTATTCGCTCCATTGTAGATAGATTTATTCCCTTAGGAAGAGAAGAAATCAAATCCTGTTTTTTACTCGCTCCGGCCATTACAATATCAACCCGTGCTTGATCAATTGTCTCAGAAGATTCCAATGACTTAAGGCAACAAAAATAGCTAGATAAAGAGTTTTGGTACCTGATCATATCAAAAGGCTTGATAATATAGTCAAATACACCGAAACGTATTGATTCTTTCACTGTATCCGCATCATGTGCAGCGGTGATTAATATAATATCAGAGGGGAAGTCCCTCTTTCGAATGATCTTGAGGAGTTCTATACCATTGATATCTGGTAGATAAATATCAAGTATGATAAGATTAATGACATTTTTAGTAAGAAATGCTAAAGCTTCGGCACCATTATATGCAACTTTATCAACAATAAAATTACCCGATGATTCGGTAAATTGACGATTTAAGTCGGCAACCATAAAATCATCTTCAACAATCATAACATGTATAGGATTCATAGCTTATCCAAAGGAATACGGATACTAATCTTTACGCCACTATTCTCAATTATTTCTATCTCCCCTTGCATTACTTCTACTTGTTTCTTTACAAGATAGAGACCGACACCCATATGACCTTCCCCTTTAGAAGTAGTACCTTGCAAGAATAGTTTATCTCGTAGAGATGGATCTATTCCTATCCCATTATCCTCGATATTGAGATCGAACCATCCGTTTTGTTGACTAAAATGTAAAGAAATACATTTTTCCTGTTGCTCGCTCGTTTTCAATGATTCTATAGCATTCTGTATAAGGTTTCCTATAATAGTGATGAAAGCTGCAGTTGCTGTGTATCCGAGTGAAGGCAAATGACTTCCGTCTTCTATTTTAATAATTATATTCGCTTCGTTTGCTTCATCCATCTTGGCCAAAACTAATGCCAAAATTTCAGCTGGTTCAATGGTTAGTCGTAAAGAATCCACTGATTGCTGTTGTTTAGATACAGTGCTTTTTATATATGCTAATGCATCTGTAGAACGATTTATCTGCAACAGTCCAGAGACAACCTGTAACTTATTCATAAATTCGTGTTTTTGAGCACGAAGAGCTGTAGTGTATTGCTTGATCGCCATCAACTCCCCTGCAAGTAATTTCATTTCACTTCTGTCACGTAATGTCGCAACAGCGCCAATTATTGTATCACCAGAAACCATTGGAATACGATTTACCACAACATCTCTTCCACAAAGACTGATCTCATCATCAATTGATGACTCACCGGTAGCAATAACTGAATCAAGACCAATTGAAGTATATATTGCTGGATTCATTGAGGAGCTAAGCTTATCTTCGATAGAGAGTAATCTTCGAGCGCTCTCATTGATCAGAAGAAGATCACCTTTTCGGTCCACTGCAACAATGCCTTCCATAACAGTAGAAATAATGATATTTCTCTCCTCTAAAAGTGTTGCAATTTCAACAGGCTCAAGACCAAAAAGACTCTTTTTTATATTTTGCGAAAGAACAGTCGACCCAACAATACCTATTACGAGTGTTATCATTCCAATATAATAAAGAATGGCAGTAATATTTCTTGTCTCTTCCTGAAGATCATCCAAATTAAGCCCGACAGAGATAACGCCTATTTGTTGATCTTCCTCATTTTTAATCGGAACAAAAGATCGAATTGATGTAGTTAAGGTTCCTCTTGCAGTTGATACATAGCTCTCACCTTTTAATGCTCTTTCCTCATCTCCACCGATAAACTTTTTTCCAATCCTTGAAGGGACTGGATGAGAGTATCTTACACTATTCATATTAAAAACAACGATAAAACTGGTTTCCGTTAAAACTCTTGTCCGTTCAACAATTGGCTGAATCACATACTGTGGCTCATCCAACAAAAACGCATCTATAATTTCCGGGTCAATTGAAAGATCTTTTGCAATATTTAGAACTCTATTAGAACCATTACTTATGATGTAGTTTTTTATAAACGTTCGCGCTGCAACTATTTGAATACAGACAGAAATAATGATGGTTGCCATCATTACGGCAGCTAAGCGTACTCGTAAGCTCATATGAGGAGTTGTTTTCTTTTGACTATGTCTTATCATATTATAAATCCATAAAAAACAATCAAATATTTATGGCAGAATAAATAATTCAAAAACTAATCCATAGCGAAGAGATGATCGAGTTCTCCATAATCAAAACTACCATGGAATGCCTTGAAAGTGAATCGCCCCAGGTTTACCGGAGTACCTTTCATATGAGTCCGGTTCCGAAGACCAAGATTTCTTGATTAGTATAATATGAATCTTCAAACTCCGCTGGTATAGTAATATTGCCGATTGGCTTGAACAGCCTTCGGTTGTTGAACCAGTCAACCCATTTAGGTGTAGCGTATTACATGCTTATATAACGGATTGGTTTCTTTTTAAAATTAAAATCCACCTTTTACACTAACGGAAGTGTTAAGGCGTAAAGTCATTAAGGCATCCTAGCGAAGACCATTAGTGACAGCTTTAATAGCCCTAACAATGCTTGTCTTCATTATGTAATTCCTAAAGACTGGACATGTATTGCGAATAATAGAGAAACCTATTAAAAATATCGAGGTGCCTTCATGTGACACCTCGACAGATAGTTTGCCGATTAATTAGTGAAAATTGCCTTTCATCTCTTTATAGCTTTAGTTCTTCGGAACTTGAAATAAAGTGGAAGCAGTATAAAAAGCGCTGATATGATGAGGATTATAACAGCAATAGGTTTGTTTCCAAAATCTGCTAGATTACCTTTGGATGCGATTATCGCCGTGCGGAAGTTGCTCTCAACAATTGGGCCAAGGATGTAGCCGAGAATCATTGGAGGAAGAGAAAAACCGCTCCCAGTAAACAAATACCCAAAAATCCCAGCTATGAGAAGAATCCAAATATCGAACACCCGATTGTTGACGCTAAAGGTACCAAGTACACACATAATTAGTATGATAGGATAGAGAATTTTCGCAGGAACCTTAAGTAACTTAACGAAGATACGAACCATCGCGAGTGCAACGATCACCATGATAATATTTGAGAGGGCATAAGCTACAAACATTGAACCCACGACATCAGGGTTGAGACGGAACATAAGCGGACCTGGCTGTAAACCATGGATAACAAGACCGCCCATAAGGATCGATGTAACAAGATCGCCTGGAATGCCAAGAGTCATCATAGGAATCATGGCACCGCCGCATACCGCATTGTTGGCGGATTCAGATACCGCAACACCTTCAATACTGCCTTTGCCAAATTCATCAGGATGTTTAGACAACGCTTTTACTTGTGAGTAAGCAAGCATTGATGCCGTAGATTGCCCGACACCGGGCAGAATGCCAATTATGGTACCGACTATGGATCCGATGAATAGGGCTAGTCTTGATTGCTTGATGTTGCTCCAGGAGGGGAGCAGAGGCACTTTTTTCTGCAAGACCTGCATTTCACTACTGCCCGACTCAAGAGAGCGTACCTGATTCAACATCTCACCTAATGCGAAAAAACCCATCATAGTGGGCAAGGTAGGGAACCCAGTATTCAACTGCCAGAATCCGAAAGTAAATCTGCTAATTCCTAAAATCGGGTCCATTCCTGCAAGCGCAAGAAAAATGCCGACAACAGCCGAGATTAGCCCCTTAAGGAGATCTTTGCTTGCTAAACTCACAACCACACTTAAGCCCATTATTCCCAATGCAGTGTATTCCCATGGCCCAAAGACCAAAGCTGCTTTTGCTAGCAAGGGCGCTACGGTAACTAGGATAAACATGCTAAAGGTGCCCCCGATGAAGGAAGCAAAAATTCCCATAGAAAGAGCTTCGGCTGCCTTTCCTTTTTTCGCCATTGGATGTCCGTCGAAGCAGGTCACTATAGATGCTGAGGTGCCGGGAATATTTATCAAGATTGCGCCATACAAGCCACCTGATATTCCACCAACATAGATACCTATCAACGTCGCAAGCCCCTGGATGGGCGACAGTACATAGGTAAGTGGCAGTATCAAGGAGACACCAAGCGCCGCCGTTAGTCCTGGAATTACTCCGAAAATCAGTCCGAGGATTACACCCCCGATAAGTAAAGCCATAACGGTGGGATCGGTCAAAAAGGCCTGGAATCCTGCCCCGAGTATTGAAAGAATATCCATATTATCTCCTGACTAGTCTCAATTACGGCGCGGATTTCACCCTTGATGAATACCCGCGCCATCACATAGCTCCTCGATATTATTTTGAATACTTGTGCAAGAGATCTTTGTAATATGCAGCATTGTTGTCGACCCAAGCCCTACACGTAGCGCTATCCCATGCTACCGGCTCGATCGCCATTTTTTCCAAATATACTTTCTTAAACTCAGGATTCTGCGCTGCCTTAAGGAAAGCAGATTCCAGCTTCTTGACGATCGATGCAGGAGTATTAGCTGGAGCCCAGATTCCACGTGTACCGAGGCATCCAGTGACGTTGTATCCAAGTTCGATCATAGTGGGAACATCAGGAAGGAAAGGAGAGCGTTCTGCCGAAAGCACAAAGAGGGGTTTGAGATCACCAGATTCTATTAACGCTTTGTTTTCGGAAATCGTGGCAAGCAAGGAATCGACATGGCCTCCAAGAAGCGCCGCTCTTGATTTTGTAGAACTATCGAAAGATACATAATTGAGATCCATACCAACAGAATCTCTTACGACAAGACTGGACGTATACATGGTGGACATCCCAACAGATGCGAGGTTCAGCTTTCCTGGATTAGCTTTGGCGTAGTCGAAAAATTGTTTGGCGTTCTTGAATTGAGATTTTCCAGAAACACAGAATACAGGATTGTCTAAGCCCATGACAATTAATGGAATCATCTTCCGGAAGACATCTTCAGAATAAAGGCCCTGAAATCCTCCTAGTATCATTCCAGCAGGAGTATTAGCAAGCAACGTATAACCATCAGGTTTACTATTATAGGCTTCCATGGTTCCGATGGTGGCACCTGCTCCTGCGATATTCACAACGACAGTAGGTTGTCCAAGATTGGTATACTGGAGAAGGATACGGGTAGTGAGATCTCCGCTTCCTCCCGGTCCGAAAGGAACTATTACTTTCACTGAGTGTATTGGGAAATTCTGTGCATATGCAGATATCCCAACCGTTAGCATCATAACCGCCAAACAAACGATACGCTTGGACAACCTTGCATTTCTTTTCGACATCATGGCTCTCCTCCTTGTATTCAAATTCCGATCACAATACATGTCGGAAGTAATACACCAAATAAATGGGTAAAAATCAGTTGTAGGATTACTGATACGATTGCTGATAAAAAAAACGATTTTATCAGTGATACAGAGAGCTTAAAAATTGCGCGCTCTTCTTTTTTCAAGCTCAACCACTGGTAATACGTGATCATACCAGTCAGAAAAACAACTGTACTGATAAGAAAACCCACATAATTCAATACAAGAAGGTAGATGATCAACGCAAGAATAGACACTATCGTTCCTATACTCACCAACTGCGTTGATTTTTCCTTATCAATGTTTTTAAGGGAGCGTATCCCGAGCGCCACGGAAAGAAGAAAAAGAGCAACCGCCCAAATTTTTGTATATACGGATGATTCGGCTAAAAACTGGGTCGCAAAGAGACTCTTGAACGAATTACTGTAGAAGTAGGTCCCAATGCTTGTCGCGCAAAGCAATACGGACCAAACTAGATCTTTTTTTGCCTTCGTCATACCGATTTCTTCCTTAATTCAAAATTGCTGCATGCAAATCTAGCCGATAGTATTTCCGAGAAGATGTACAATATTCATCCCAAGTAGTTTACCAATATCCTCATCTGAGTAACCACGCAAAACCAGAATTCTCCCCAAATTAGGAAGCTCGCCGGGGTTTTCCAAGTATTTAACATATTCGCCCATGAACCCCTTATGTGCGTGTCCCATCATTTTTGATATGCATTTATGTAGATCTCGATGATTGCCAAACATAGAATCAGTACCAATCGCCACATGGTCGATACCCATAACTTCAACGCAGTGGTCTATCTGATCTGCAACATCAATAATGCTCTGTTCCTTGCCTGACGAAGTAATGTTTGGGACCGACTGTACGCCAAAAACCCATCCTTCCTTAGCGATAAGCTTCAGGATTTCATCCGATTTAGCTTTAGGATGGTCACGCAATGCCAAAGGGATGGAATGACTGATACAGCAAGGAACACGAGATACCTCAAGAGTGTCTAAAATAGCTCTATCCGAACTGTGGGCGAAATCCATCAATATTCCCAGCTGGTTCATCCTGAGGACCGCTTTGACTCCAAGCAGGCTTAACCCACCCTCTTCCTTTTCGTTGCTGCCATCGGCAAGTGTATTACGCTGATTATAAGACAGGCCTAGGCACCTGACTCCGAACCCGTATAGGACATCGAGTCTATCTAGTTCATTCCCAATGATACCAGCGTTCTCAACATTAGCGAAAATTGCACAAATACCCCGTTCTTTGGCTTTATAAATGTCGGCTACACAGGTCCCTGGCATAGTGACCGTTGGGTGATGTAGAATGTCTGCCTGCCGCATGCCAAGATCCCAGAGAATGTCATCGAATTGCCAGGCTTGAGGGCTCGAGCGCCTACCAACACTTCCTCCATATCCATTAAAACAGGCTGTCATTCTGGATTTGGCGATACCTTGATACCCGTTCGCCACACGTCCGCTTCTTGCATACGATTCGAAATCGCTCAACACGTTTTTCGGTAATCGGTGCACATGATTGTGCAGATCAAAAACGATTGAATCCTTGTACAGCTTCATCGCCCTTTTTTCCTGCTCTCCCGACACGGGAAGAAGACTGTCCCAGGGTCCATCGACATCAGGCGCGAGTTCCACCGTTACCGCTGAGGAATCTTCAAGGTATGCATAAGCGTCCATTGAATTGGCTGATAAGCCATTTTCTACAGTGTTATTGATACTTAATTGCATTTGAAATAATCCTCTACGGCCTGGCAAAGAATCTTTACGCCAACGGGAATAGCATTCATATCGGCTCGAAATGTTGATGAATGGGTAGACCCATACTTTTTACTGTCAGGAGGCGTCACACCAAGTCGCATAACTCCAGCGGGAACAAGCCTGGAAAAATAGGCAAAATCCTCTCCTCCCATTCTAGTTTTCAGGTCAAAGATGTCTTTCCGCTGTATATACTTAGAAGCGGCTCCGAGAAGAAGAGCCTCTGCATGATCATCTACCTTACAAGAGGGCGTACCGCGTTTGTATTGAAACGACACCTCGAGATGGAATGCACTTGCTGCTGATGCACAGATTTCTTGCATTCTATTCTGGATTATTTCCTGGACATTATCCGCGAGGGTCCTAACCGTACCAGTCAATCGAGCAGTGCTGGGAATAATATTAGGGGCATTACCGGCATTAAAACTACTTACCGAGAGAACGGCTATATCCCTCGCATCCAGATTACGGGAGATAATGGATTGGAACATTGTAATTATATATGAGCCTGTAAGAACGAGATCCTGGGTTTCATATGGTCTGGCGGCATGACCTCCTGTTCCTTTCATCTCAATAATGAACGTATCAGAATTTGCATGGCTGAATTCACTAAATAGACCAATCTGGCCCACCTTGAGATCTGGATCACCATGAGACATGAGGATCATGTCGACTTTAGGATTTTGCAGGACCTGTGCATCGATCATCAACCTGGCGCCTTCAAGCGTCTCTTCCGCCGGCTGGAAGAGAAATTTGATATTGCCCGCGATGTGTTCATCGATCCGGCGCTCTACCATTTGTTGAAGTACTCCTATAAGGATTGTAGTATTTAAGTCATGCCCACAGGCATGCATTGTGAATGGTATCTTGGATGCGTAATCTAGCCCAGTTTTCTCTTCAAGCGGCAGAGCGTCCATATCAGCCCGTAGGGCTAGTGTAGGCCCAGGTTTTTTACCACGTATTATACATGCTGCGCCCACTTCCATTCTCTGAAGTTGAATCTGTTCAACTCCTAACTCAGCTATGACGGATTTGATAAGCGCAGTTGTCTTCTGCTCTTTCATTGCGAGCTCCGGATTACTATGAATCTCCTTGAATATCCTTTCGAGACAATCCACGAATCTACCTACCCTCTTTATTCTTTCAAAAATTGTATACCAGTTCGTATGTTGTAATAACGACTGTTCTAAAATATTAGCTTGCGTTCTATTTTTATTCTCCTGTACAAACTCGGTATTGTCAAGTAGAATATGATTCTATTTTTTGATATTTCTATCTATACTTCTGGAACACTTTATGTTTTTAGAGGTGACGGGAATCACTGTATAGGTAATTGGTCACGATCCATCAGTGCAGAGAGCTGGAATTTAGCCGAGGAGAATATTATATGGAAGATAAAAAAATCGATAAAAATGCAAAAAGCAAAGAATCTGACAGGTTGAACTCATCTCTTATTTACAGCCTAAGGATCCTGGATTATCTGGCAAAAAAAGACTCGCATGCCTCACTCGCAGAATTAAGCAGGGAAGTAGGTATCAATAAATCGAGGATCATGCGGCTTTGCGGAACCATGGAACACATGGGGTATATGATTCACATGAGAGAAGAGGGAATCTATTCATTAGGGCCAAGGCTGCTCTCCCTTGGAAAAGCCTACGAACGAAGCAACACACTTATCAAGACTATTCGTCCGGAATTAGTAAAAATGGCCAATGACCTTCAGGAAACGGTAAGCTTTCAAATTCTCCGAAATGATAAGAGACTTTGTATCTGTTCAGTGGAAAGCCCGCAACCGGTACGTTACAGCATGATAGAAGGTTCAGAAGGGGAATTCCCCTACGGGGCTTCAAGCAAAGTATTGCTCACATGGGGCTCTGAAACTTTGCGTAATGCTGTCTTGGCAAAAGCTCCGTTCAAAAAATATACGAAAAATACGTTAACAACAGAAACTGAGTTGCGAGAATGTCTTGCACTGGTTCGTAAACAAGGATACCTGGTTTCTTTTGAAGACAAATCGTTGGGATCGGCCGCATTGGCAGTACCGGTCTTCAGCGGGGCGGGAATGCTTGTTGGCACAATTTGCGTATCAGCAGTGCTTGGACGGATGTCAGAAGACTTCATGGAAAGGGCAATCCCATACACGCTTAAGAAAGCTGAGGAACTGTCCAAACTGCTCGGTGGATGATCGCTTGAATTGAATACTACCTAAGCATAAAAATCTGCCTATATAGAGCCAAGCTCTGTAGCAAAATCGGTAGCAAAGTTGACCAAAACTGCATAATTAACTGAGCAAAGCTAGATAACTAAAAGTAACACAATAGAAATTATATCTATTGACTGAAATGAATTATGCAAATACTATAGTAGTGTAAGCTACTGCATGCTTTATAGAATATGCACTCGTAATGCGCAGGTGCTATTTCGAAAGAATTGACTTCTATGAATATGCACTTCGCCTATAAAAGGACCCAATAATTTATTACTAATCAAATACTGTAAGCAATACTGTAAGCAATACTGTAATCAATACTGTAAGCAATATTTCTTAAAATCGAGGATAACGACGAGCAATATCAATGGGCTCATTATGATGTTGACAGAGCTAAGTACTTTTAGAGAAAGAAATCATAGCACTCTATGATATACTATGTAATTATATATCATATAAGTATTTAGGTTCGATTCCCCTCACCTCCACGAACGGAAAGGCCGTCAGAGATGACAGCCTTTTTTATTTTAGTCAATAAACACAGTGGTAAGATGAGTTTCAACAAAAATTTATAATATCAAAAAAGGGCTTGATTTTCGGTACCGGTCTGTCCGGGGAGACGTAGAGTAAATGAAGCCTGTGAGACGTGACTTGGAATAAAAAAGCCTCCAGGGCGGGAGGCTTCATTCCTTTATAATAATTCTATTTGCTTACGATTTTGTTTATCGCGTCTTTAGCGGCTTCCCTGACGCCGTTGCCGGAATAGGAAGCGCCGGATACGGCGGGAACAAAATCCGGGGAGTTCATAACTTTAAAAAAATCAGCCGCATAGGTTCTGGCCTTGTTAAAAAACGTTTCAGTTTGTTTGTCCTCCACGTTGATAAATCTGACGTCGGTTATATACCCGTTACTTAGGCTTAAGGTTACCTCTACCGGGGCGTAATATCCGGTGCCCGTTCCGGTCGCGGGTCCGCCTGTAACCGGCTTTCCGTCTAAGCCCTTGATTTGCTCCGCCGGGAACACTTGGAAAATCTGCGAGGTCATGGCGCTGTTGGGATGGCCCGCCTTAACGGCAATGGCCTGTACTAGGACGTAGCCCCTAAATTCAGTATTCTTTGTTTTATCAAAGGTCAGGTTAAAAGGCCCAGCGTAGAGGGTGCCGTTTTCCGCGGCGGGGATGGACCCGTCGAGGGTATAGTAAATTGCCGCGTTGGGCGTTTCAGTTACCAGGGTAATAGCTATGGAACCGTTATTAAAATACCTGTCAGGGTTTTGCGCCATGGTGGGCGTTGTCACCCGGGGATTTTCGGCCATCGGCTTTTTAGCGCTACTGGCACAGTTAGTGACCATTAAGAGAAATGCCAGGACGCATACGGTCGCGGCATAGGTGCGCAGCTTCAAGATAATCTCCTCCGATGTTGCGCGCCCGGGACACCTCTACGAGAAGGCGCCCGGAACGCAGCCCCCGCGGCACGAAAAGCGCCACGGGCAAAGTGCGTTATTTCTTTCTGGGATCCGACACGACGGTACCGTCGGCATAGACGACTTTAATCTGGCCGGGAGTGGACCAGCGGTCGTACCACCAGCCGTCGTTAAAGTTCAGGTAAAGGCTGTACTCGGGTACCCGAAGATTTGACATTTTGGAGATGATTGGCTGGCCGGCTTTTTCGTGGCCAGCAGGATATTTATCCAGGAACCCGTCGTGGTCCTTGTCGATGCCGTTAATTTTACCATTGGCGGATTCGAACTCAAAGCCGATCAGATTGGTAACGCTGACGATCTGTAGGACATCAAACCAGAAATAAGAGCCCCGGGTAGCCAGCAATTCCTTGACCTTGACATCGCCGTTCATTTTGGCAAGAACGTCCTTCCGCTGCGCTTCGCTCAGTTTCCAGAATTCTGTCCAGCTGGGATATGAAGGATCGATGGCCTTGAGACCGAAATTGGTGCCCATCGACCAGCTTTCGGGCAGCAAGCCGTCATAGTACTGTTCCGGGGTAACAACAACGTCCGTGTAGTGGTTCAGCGCCACTTCTACGAGAAGAACGCCGTTGCCTCCGATGCCATAATATTCAGCCAGGGAGGCATCTATAGCAAAGGTACCGCGTTTGCGCTCTTTCCAGTTCTGGGTCATCTGGCCCGAGGAATTGTAGGAAAAAATCTGATATTTGCTCGATTTTTGATAGCCCGGTAATTCAGAAACCGGGAGTTCCTTATTCGGAGTCACCATGCCCCAATAAGAACCCAGGGATACGTCCACCGTGCCGTTGGGATTAATGGAGAGCCAGTCAACGGACCTGCATAAGGGATCGTAGTAGGGACCTCGGTATACACGACTGTTTAGCTTGGAGCGCCAGTTTTCGTCAAATCCATGGGGATATTTTGCTGAGTTAAAAGACGGCAGATCCTTCTGAGTGTACGCATAGTGGGAAGAATCTACCAGGAAGTCGTATGCGCCCTGGAGCTTTGCTCCCGTGAGCGGCGTTTTATCGGGGAAACCCGACATACCCTTAGGATTGGATGAAGCGTGGGTGTAGGTATCCACTTTAGAGGTACTTCCGATTGTGGTTGCGCAACCTGCCAAGACGAACAATGCGATTATAAGTAACGTGGTGAGACGGAAAAAGAAAGTTTTTTTCATTCTTTAAACTCCTTTTATTTATACTGTATCTATTGGATATTGTTGTCAATACAGAAAAGAACAGATTCATCCGTGTATGGTCCTCCCTTTCTACGCGAAGTTGGCTGATTATTGTTCTTTGAAAACGTTTCTATAGATAAAGTATGGCATCTCATACTCCAGAGACTTGTGAAATCGCTCACCGTTGTAAAACATGATGTACCGATAAATACCAGCTTTTAGTTCCAACATTGTCTAGTAATCATTAAGATAAATGTCTTCGTATTTCAAGAATCTCCAGAATCGCTCAACAAAGATGTTATCCAGGGCTCGATTAACACTATAATGAGCCCACCTGTCTAGACAGAAAAGAATCAGGAATAAGGTGGACACCTTCTCCTCTCATACAGCTTCTTTGAGTTCCCTTGCCGGGAACTTACTCCAATAAATAGTGTCTGGAGTTTCGTACTCCAGCGATTGATGGAATCGCTCACTGTTATAAAACCTAAGGTAGCGAGCCAGCCCATCTTTCAGCTCCGTCATAGTTCGGTAATCCTTGAGATAAATGTCCTCGTACTTCAAGGATCTCCAGAACCGTTCTACAAAGATATTGTCCAGCGCCCTGTTTACGCCATCCATGCTGATTTGTATTCCATGAGATTCCAGCACCGACACAAAGGCGTCAGAAGTAAACTGGCTTCCTTGATCTGTGTTAAAAATGCCTGGTACTCCGTAATGGGCAATTGCTTCTTCCAGTGCCGACACACAAAATTGGGCATCCATGGTGTTAGAAACCCGCCAGGACAGAATCTTCCTGGAATACAGGTCAATTATCGTAACCAGATAGACGTAACCGCCAGAAAGCTTGATATAGGTTATGTCAGACGCCCACACCTGATTCGGTAGCCAAATATTCATCCCCCTAAGTAAATAGGGGTATTTCTTGGAACCCTTGGACGGTTTGGAAAGCTGAAGTCCAGGATAGATCGCCCGTAATCCGGCTTTCTTCATAATCCTTCGAACTTGCTTTCGTGTAACGTCCAAATAGATCAGTTCCCTTGCTATTCTACGGTAACCGTAGAACGGTTTCTCTTTCAGCACCTCGAGGATAGCTTCCAGAATAGCCAAATCATGATCTTCCGGAGCTTCCTTAGGCTGGTAGTAGTAAGATGATCGAGCTATCCCGAGGATCGTGCATTGCTGCGCTATTGAGAGCTCGGGATGATCGGCTTCTACCATTTCGGATCGGTCCCGTACAGTTGTTTGTATTTTTTTTTAAGGTAGTCGTTCTCCACTTGGAGCTGTCCTATCTGTTTGTACAGTTCATCCTTTTGCCTCGTGGCGTCTTCTGTTGTTTTATCCTTCCCTTCTTTCTCAAAGAGCGCCGATGCGTGCTCCGAAAGTTGCCTTTTCCAGAGCGCGATCATGTTCGGATGGACCGAGTAAGTAATCGCCAGTTCCTGCAGAGTCTTTTCGCCCTTCAGGGCTTCCAAGGCTACTTTGGCCTTGAATTCTTTGTCGTACCGCTTTCTCATAGCTAACTCTATGCCTCCTTCTTTCCGTTCTGCAAGGAGGAGCGGTCCACTTTATATTGTCTCTATTCCTGTCCAGTTATCGCGGCTCATTATAAGAATACTCGCCGAATATCCCGAGCTGAAGTCGGTGTGCCTGGCCATGTCGGAGATAATGGCGGCGAAACTTCAGGAAAGCCTCGCTCGCTACAGGACCTCGACGTCCTAGGAGCGCTATTCGGACTTGGTAGAAAAGCGGCCGGATTTGCTCCAGAGGATTCCTCAATATCAAATTGCCAGTTACCTCGGGGTAAAGCCCGAATCCTTGAGCAGAATACGAAAGAGGCTTTCTCGCCCGACGAGGAAGTAAAATATTCCCGATCGTTCTTAACCTAGATCAATGACATCCACGATGGTTTTGCCTATTCTTCCCCTGTCTTTTATTGAGAAAGATTATTGGCGCGGCACTCAGGAAGACAGTCATTTTATTCGTTTATAAAAGGGGTTTTTATGGCAAAGAAATTATCTCTCGTGGAACAAAAAGCTAATATAAAGCTCATCATAATGTCCGCATGGATCGCTCTGATGTGTCTCTATATTTATTGCGATATCTTTTCGCTGTTTCGGCCCGGAACCATCGGCAGCATTACAAGCGGTAAGATGGGATTTCTTGATTTTTCACAAATGAGTCTTTTTTCCGCGTCGCTATTGATGGTCATTCCAAGCATCATGATCCTCGTCTCTACGCTCGCGACCGCGAGAGAATGCCGCATCATCAATGTGGTCACCAGCGTCATTTCGCTTCGATGGCCTAAAGTGCCTGATGTAATCGTTGCCTGAAAATCGTTTTGCGAGGCGATCATCGGCAATAATCCTTTTTTACCAGCACCAAAACCAGCGGAACGACGAAACAGAGGGAAATAGCTATAAATGATGAAAGCATCGAGTATTGAAGCGTTGGACTCATCGAACCCTGGGGGCGGATTATCTGCATCGATATTCTCGTAAGCCATAGTATACATGTCGCCCCCAGTACGATCGCGATGGAGTATCTATTTGACTTGTTCCCGATTATCAGCGATAGATTCATCAAGCCAAACAGGACGAGGGCGAGTGAAAAAAAGATATTAATCGCCTGTACCGCGATGATCAACTCGGTCGCGCGCGCATCGATATACGAATACCATTTCCAATCCTTTGGGACGAAAAAATGCCAGATGCCGAAACCTATGGAAGCCGAACTTCCGATCGCGATAAGAATTCTTGCCAGCGGATTGCTCATTCATTCACTCCTCAGGATAGCGGCGTCGATCAGGATGATACGCGAAATTCCCGGCGTAATCGGTCACCTCGGCAACACCTTCCGCGCGAAGCCGCATCGCCGCGCGTTGGCCGCCCTCGGTACGCACGAGCACGAACCGGGTCTCTCCGCCAATAATTTTTGGATCGAGAAGAGCTGGGAGTATGAAGAAGAGGCTTCGGTCGTCGAGCCAGGCAGCATGCGAAAAGGGGCGATCTCCTCGCTTCCATATCCTATTTCCTTCCAGAAGCGGCTAAAATCATCGCCGAACGCGAAGCGAAAGTTCCATCCGACAGGCGGCAGATTTTCATGATCGATGCGCCGAGAAGTACGGCAAGTATCCCCTCGCCTTTCGTTGCATCGTCGGTTGGGGATTCGCCGCTCCCAGCCGAGGCCAAAGCGGTCTTCATGCTCAGTATCGTTTCCCTCGCGCGGGCTTTCAGTTCTGGCGCTACGCTTTTCTTCGTCAATGCCTCCACGATTATGGCAAAATAGAGCGGTGACGGGTCGGAAACGGCGAAACCCGCGAGAGAGCCGAAGCCTTGGGGCTCCGCGCCCTGAGGAAGGGAATATAGCAACAGTTCGGCCGCGTCGAGAGCCATGTTCACAAGCGTCGCGAATATCGCTTCCTTGGCGGGGAAGTAATGATAGACCAGCCCGTAGCTTAAAGCGCATCGCTTGGCTATCTCTTGCATCCGCGTCCCGTTGAAACCGTTCTCCACGAAGACATGCAGAGCCGCATCCAGAATTGTCTTTCGCCTTTCCGCATGGAGGGCGTCATTGGCTTCCTGGGTTCGTGGCGACATGGTCTCTCCTTATGATTGACATATTTGTCAATATATATCTTGAACTAAAACTTGTCAATGCAGATTTAGCGGAGGCCACATATGTTCGATACCGCACAGACCTTTCCCGCTTCCCTTATTTACTATTGTGAGATAACGATGATGAAAACAAACGAGCATAGGGATCGAGGCTTTCTCGACGAGATCGCGCACAGGGTAATGATCGAGCGGGGACTTGCTCCCGATTTTCCGCGCGCGGCGCTCGCCGAGCTCGAGAAAGTCACGGGACCGGCGGTCGAAACCGACGCCACGGCTTTAACCGATGCCCGCAATCTTCTCTGGTGCTCCCTCGATAACGACGATTCGCGTGACCTCGACCAGCTTACAGCCGCCGAATCATCGGACAATGGCGATGCCAGGATCCTGGTGGCAATCGCTGATGTTGACGCCATCGTTAAAAAACAATCCGCCATCGATCTTCATGCGCGGCAAAACACGACATCCGTCTATACGGCTTCCGAAGTCTTTCCCATGCTTCCAGAAAAACTTTCCACGGATTTAACTTCGCTTAATTTTAGCGCCGATCGTCTCGCCGTGGTGATTGATATGACGCTCGACCAAAAAGGCGCTATACAGCGCTCTTCCCTTTATAGGGCTAAGGTACGTAACCGGGCGCGGCTCTCCTACAACAGCGTGGCGGCCTGGCTCGATGGCAGCGGTCCCATTCCGCAGGAAATAAGCGTCGTCGCCGGCATGGAAGAGAGCCTTCGCCTGCAGGATTCCATGGCGCAGAAGATGAAGAAACTGCGGCACGAACAAGGCGCGCTCATGCTCGAAACGATCGAGGCAAAGCCCGTTTTTATGGGCGATACCCTCGTCAACCTGGAACCGGATACGCGCAACCGGGCAAAAGAAATCATAGAAGAATTCATGATAGCCACGAACGGCATTACCGTTCGTTTTCTTGCCTCCAAACATTTCCCCGCTATTCGCAGGGTCGTCCGGAAGCCCAAGCGATGGGATCGAATAATGGCGATCGCCACCGAACGCGGCACGACCTTGCCCCTTAAACCCGATCCTAAAGCGCTGGAAAGTTTTCTGGCTGCATCGAAAAAGACCGACCCTCTTCATTTTCCCGACTTGTCCCTCAGCATCATCAAGCTACTCGGCAGAGGCGAATATGTCGTCCAGGCGCCAGGAAGCCCAAGCGAAGGGCATTTTGGCCTCGCCGTGGGGGATTACGCGCATTCCACGGCGCCGAACCGCCGGTATCCGGACCTGATCACCCAAAGACTTCTGAAGGCCGCCATCGAAGGACTACCCCTTCCCTACTCTATCGAAGAACTCGAGATTCTCGCGCGGCATTGCACCGAATCCGAGGATGCGGCCCAAAAAGTCGAGCGGCAGCTCATCAAGTCGGCGGCGGCGATCCTCCTCGAGAAAAGGATCGGCGACCTTTTCGAGGCCATCGTCACCGGCGCGTCCGATAAGGGCACGTGGGTGCGAATCACCGCCCCCCCCCTCGAAGGAAGGCTTGAACAGGGGTTTGAGGGGCTGGACGTGGGGCAAACGCTGCGAGTCCAACTGATCAGCGCCGATGTGGAGCGCGGCTTTATAAACTTCAAACGCGTTTAGTAATTTTTAAAGGAGTCCATCTTGAGCATTATCGCGATGAAAGACGGCACGAAAATTTATTACAAGGATTGGGGCAGCGGGCAACCCGTGGTTTTCTGTCATGGCTGGCCCCTCAACTCCGACAGCTGGGAAGCGCAGATGGTATTCCTCGCTTCCAATGGATTCCGCTGCGTAGCGCACGATCGAAGAGGACACGGCCGCTCGGAACAGAGCTGGATCGGCAATGACATGGATACCTATGCCGACGATCTTTCGACGCTCATTGAAACGCTCGATCTGAAAGACTTGGCTCTGGTCGGCTTTTCAGCCGGCGGCGGCGAAGCCGTCCGCTATATCGGCCGTCATGGCACGAAACGATTATCCAGGCTCGCCCTTATAGCCGCCGTTCCTCCCCTGATGCTGAAAACGCCAGGCAACCCGAAAGGTCTACCGATTGAAGCGTTCAATTCGATTCGCGCCAATTCCATCGCCGACCGCTCCCAATGTTACCGCGACATCGCCTCGGGTCCCTTCTTTGGAGCGAATCGCGCCGGAGCGAAGGTGTCCCAGGGAATGATAGATTCGTTCTGGCTTCAGGGGATGCAGGCCGGCCATCAGAATACGCTGGACTGCATCGCGGCATTCTCCGAAACCGATTTTACGGAAGACCTGGAGAAAATCGATGTGCCCACGCTGATCATTCATGGGGACGATGATCAGATAGTCCCGATCGAGGCTTCCGCCCTTCGCTCGTCCGCGCTCATCAAGGACGCCACGCTGAAAATCTATCCCGGAGCGCCGCACGGACTTTCCTATACGCATCAGTCGAAGCTCAACGCCGATCTTCTGGCTTTTATCAAAAAATGAAAAAGGAGTAAAAAGTATGGATACTGACAAGACTCAAAAAGCGACCGTCATCGTTCTTCCGCCTCTGCCTTATGCGGATAGCGCTCTCTCCCCGGTAATTTCCGCGGAGACGATCGGCTTCCACTACGGCAAGCATCACAAAGCCTATGTCGACAACCTGAACAAGTTCATCGCTGGAACGGAACTTTCGGCGTTGTCGCTCGAGGAAATCATCCTTCGGACAGCCGGGAAGACGGATAAAGCGGCGATCTTCAACAATGCGGCCCAGGCATGGAACCACGCTTTCTATTGGCACAGTCTCGCGCCCTTCTCCGGCACCGAACTTTCCGCCGCGTTGAGGAAAAAAATTGACGCCTCGTTCGGTTCCCTGGACGTCTGCAAAAAAGAGTTGCTGGCCGCGGCGACAAGCCAGTTCGGTAGCGGATGGGCGTGGCTCGTAATGGACGGCGGCACGTTGAAGGTTGTAAAAACCGGCAATGCTGAAACGCCGATGACATCGGGTTTGAAACCGCTGCTGACCATCGATGTTTGGGAACACGCGTACTATCTGGATTACCAGAACAGGCGCGCGGACTATGTCGGCCTGGTTCTGGAAAAGCTCATAAACTGGGATTTCGCCGAATCCAATCTTTCGAACTGATTCAGATGAACACAGCCATTTATCTCAGCCAGCAGATTTAAGGAGCCGATCCATGAAGATCACGATAGTCTTTTATTCGATGTACGGCCATATGTATCAGATGTCCAAGGCGGCCGAGGAAGGCGCGAAAAGCGCGGGAGCCGAAGTGAAGCTCCTGCGCATTGCCGAGACGTTGTCGCCCGACGTACTCTCCATCACGCACTCGATCGAGGCTCAAAAAGCCTTTGCGGGCGTGGCTCTCGTCGCGCCGGAAGACCTCGAATGGGCCGACGGCATCATCTTTGGCGTGCCCACCCGCTACGGGAATATGCCGAGCCAGGTGGCAGCTTTCTTCGATTCCACCGGATCAGTGTGGGGACGGGGCGGACTCGTGGGCAAAGTAGGATCCGTGATAAGTTCGAGCGCGACCCAGCACGGCGGCGCCGTCACGACGATTCATCATGTGCATAGCACGCTCCTCGCCCACGGCATGGTCGTCGTCGGCCTGCCCTACGCCAAGTATCCGCCCCTCTTCGACACCACGGAGGTCAATGGCGGCTCGGTCTTCGGCGCGACGACCATAGCCGGCGGCGACGGCGCCAGAATGCCGAGCGAACACGAGCTTGGAGCGGCGAAGGCGCAGGGCGCTTGGATCGCTGAGCTGGCGGGCCGGTTCTCGAAAAAACAATAGTTTCGGCTCGATCAATTCACGTCTTTCAGCCAGGTTCCCAATCCTTTTTCCTGGATTTCCGCGAAAGTGGGCAGTCCCGAAAATTCCAGAGGACGGTTTTCATTGAGCATCGTCCAGGAAAAAGCCAGTTCCGAAATGCCCGCGAGATGCCTTCCCACGCGTTCCTCCAGAGGATGCCCATTCTCATCGTAGGGCACGTAGAGACGGCCCAGTTTCTGGGCGCGCACATACCACTTGTCTTTGCCGGTCAGGACAAGCGCTTCGTCGGTCTTGCCGCGCAGGCGTCCCTGGGAAGCGTTGGGCGTTTCCATCAACACAGGCAATGTATCGGTAAAATCGCCTAACTCGCGATGCGTCAGCCCTCGCAGGTTCACGGGCGAAGGCTCGAGACTTATGGCGATATCCTGCATTTCGAGACCGATGACGGTAGAAGAAGCCAGGTCCATGGACTTGGGATGGGCTACCATGGCCATATTCACGGGGTACTCAGGCGAGGCCTCGTGGAGATCGACGGTGATGGCGATTTTTTCAGCCTTGATCATCTCAGTTATGCCGTAGCATACCTTTTCGGTGAGGGTTCCGTCCGGCCTGCCTGGATAGCCGCGATTGAGGTTGCGCGTTTCGCTTCCTGACAGCTTTTGCCCCGAGGAAGCATGTATATAGACGTCCGGGTCTGGCCATTGATGGATCGGATTGGTGGCGCGTGATCCATAGCGGAAAGTGCGGGATCCGTTGGCGGTTTTTATACTGAAACGCTGGGGCGATCCTTCCTGAGGGTCATTGTGAGTGAAGCCGGAAGCGTTAGCTCTTGGTATGACATAGAATGTTCCTGATAAAGGCAGGGCGTTTTCAATGAGCAGTACGGCCGCCATGAAGCCGGAAGGTTCATTGGGATGAGTGCCGCCCAAGATGAGCATGGACGCGTCGGGTACCGTCTCTGTCTTTGTCGTTGTCATCGCATCTGGCGAGGCTGCCGACTTAAGGATGTATACTTCCGTATCACCCGCTGATCCCTTCAGTCCGGGAAACCAGTCAGAGAGCATTTTAACTTCCGAGACGCCGGGACCCTTTACGATGGGTTCAGCCTTTCGCATCGAGAGGAAAGAAAAGCCTGCCGCGATCGCGGCGCCGAGAGCGAGCATGAGGAAAATAGCTGCCGTAATTTGATGTTTTTTCATGCCATATTCCTAGTTTATTAGAAAGAGCCGAAGCAGCAGAGGCACGATCACCATCGCCGCAGTAGCCTGTTCACTGGGTTTTTTCGAGGTCAAGAGACACCATACGGTGAGCCCCAGCACGACCGCGAGAATCGCAAGATAGATAATAGTCGTCAGCATCGCGGCCTCCTTTTATATGAATGCGCGAATCTGTTTCGAAAAAATTATGAATATCAGCGCCCATGCGACAACGAGAAGCGCCGGGAAAATCAGTTTCTTCAATGTAGAGCCGTAGCCCTTTAATCCCACAACCTGAGCGGCGAAGATGGCCGACAGCGCCGTGGGCGGCATGAAATCGCCCAATGCCGCGATCAGCGAAAGCGCCGAGGCCGTGATGATCTGATCTTTCTGCAGGAGCGCGAGCAGGAAGGGAACGCCGAGAACGCTGGCCGCGCCGAATGCCGACACCGCCCCGAAAAGCGGGATTATTACCGCTATCGCGATATAGAGCATCGCCGGGGAGACCGACAAAGCGTTTACGACGATGAATCCTCTGACTCCCGTGAGCGTCATGATCTGTATGAACATGCCGACGCCGACGAGAATGCCGAGCACCGGAAGCGCCTGCCCTATCGCGGTCTTCGCGGCGGAAAAGATGTTGAATTTTCTGCCCGTGAAGCAGGCAAGGGCGGCTCCGATCGCGAAAATGAGCGGCATGCCGAAATTGGAATATTTTGGCAAAAGCCTATCGGTCACCATGAGCAGAACGACGAGAATGACCGGCGAAAAAAGTCGCAGGGCGCCATATTTATTAAGCATCGTCGTATCCAGCGCGGCGAGCACTTTGGACATGTCGGTTTTTTTCGCGTAACGATAGCCAAACCACAGCGCCGAGAAAACGGCGAGAGGAACCGTGAGCAGAAGCAGGGGAATCTCGAATCCCATATAGGGCATGTCGATGCCTCCGCCGATGATCATCGCGGGAAGGTTGACGGGCGGAGCTATCATTCCCAATATACCAGCCATCGCGATAAGAGCCGCGGCATTGCTGCCGGGGATGCCGAGCAAAGCCAGGATGGGGGCTATCACCGCGCCCGCGGTCAGGACAGCGGCGCTGGACGATCCCGTTATCATGCCGGGGAACATTGCCACGAAGGTCAAGAGAATAAGCAGTACGGAAGGCACTTTATGAAAACGCTTAATTACGGCGGTGGAAAGACCTTCCAGCCCGCCCGATTCTTTGAACGTGCTCATGAAGATCATGGCCGTGGCGATGGTGAGAATCGTATCGACGTAGCCGAAGCTGCCCTCGACCAGATGGCGGATAGGTATCCCCTGCCCCCCCGCGAGCGCGCCGGCGACCGATGCCACGAGCATGGAGATGGAGACTGGCCATTTCACCGCGAAACATCCTACGATGAATACGCCAACCATTACGAGAAAAATCATGAATTCCTGCGACAAACCATTCCCCCTATCTATGAAGATGGGTGCCGCCGATATCAGCGGCACCCACTAGAAAACATTGTTACTGAAGATTCGGCTTAGAACGCCGCGGCCTGTCCATCGCGCCGGGGATCGGCGCCGCCGTAGAGGATGCCCGCGCTGTAATCATAAAGAACGGCGTGCACGCCGCCGAAATAGGCGTCCCAATCGCCGCGGATCGTAACCGTATGGCCCTGTTTCTTGAGCGCTTCATAGGTGTTGATAGAATAGCGTCCTTCGAGATTGAGGGCGCCTGAGGCCATCTGGAAGACCCTGGGGGCGATAATGGCTTCCTGTATGGGCATGCCGAAATCGATGACGTTGGAGATGACCTGGGCTACCGTCGGGAAAATGCGTGTCGCGCCTGGAGAGCCGAGCGTCATGAAGGATCTGCCCTTGGGATCGAGGACGAGGGTCGGGCTGATACTGGAGAGGGGGCGCTTTCCGGGTTCGACGGAGTTGGCTGAACCGGGGGTCGGCACGAAATCGTCCATCTCGTCGTTCATGATGATGCCCGTGCCGGGGACGACGACGCCGGAACCGAAGAAGTAGTTGATCGTCTTGGTGATGTTCACCATGTTGCCTTCCTTGTCCATGACGGAAAGGCTGGTGGTGGAACCTGATTCGTACTTCGAGGGATCGCCTGCGGTGGCCGATGCCATCGGTTTCTTAACGTCGATTTTTGCCGCGAGGGTTTTCGCGTATTCTTTTGAAGTGAGGCCCGCCAGCGGAACCTTGACGAAATCGGTGTCGGCCATGTACTTGGAACGGTCGGCGAAGGTCATCTTGAGCGTCTCGGCCCAGAGGTGGGCGTTGGCTGCGCTGCCTTGGACCGATTTGGCTACGTCGAAATTTTCCATTATGTTGAGCATCTGCACAAGATGAGTTCCGCCAGAAGAAGCGGGAGGCACGGAGAGTATCTTGTAGCCGCGATAGCTGCCCACGACCGGTTCACGGATCTTCACTTCATAGTTCGCCAAATCTTCCATGGTCAGGATACCGCCGCGTTTCTGTACCTCGGCGACCATGGCTTCGGCGATTTCTCCCTTGTAAATCGCGTCTTCGCCATAAATTCCGATCTTCGCGAGGGTGTTCGCGTAATCCAGGTTCGTGAAGGTCTCGCCTACTTCATAGGGAAGCCCTTCATTGAGATAGATTTTCGCGCCTTCCTCGTACTGCACGAGCTTCTTGTAGTTGTCATTGATGATCTGGGCGAGGTTGACCGTGACGGGCACGCCCTTCAGCGCCCAGCCGATGGCCGGCTGCACGAGATCCATGCGGGAGAGATTGCCTGAACCGAAATGATCGAAGGCATAGAGAAGCCCCTTCACTTCGCCAGGCACGCCGACGGAAAGTCCGCCCTCGAAGGTGGAGCCGGGAACGACCTTGCCGTCCTTTCCGAGATACATCGTCGGGGTGGAGGCGCCCGGGGCGCACTCGCGGAAGTCTACGACGACGGCCTTGTCCATGTTGGCCATCTTGATGATCATGAATCCGCCGCCGCCTACGCCGGAAGCGTTGGGTTCCAGGACATGGAGCGCGAATGCCGTGGCGATGGCGGCATCCACTGCGTTTCCGCCCTTCTTGAGAATATCGACGCCAACCTGCGAAGCCTCAGGCTTAGCGGCGGCGACCACGCCGTTCTTGCCCTGGGCGCCTCGGCCATAGAGATTTACAGGCGTCTGCGCAAAGGCAATGGATAGGCCAGCGGTCAATAAAATGAAGACTGCTAACAATTTTTTCATTCACTCCTCCCTTTTTAAAAAAAATTCGTGATTGACCCAATGATGGGACGGGCGCTCCCTTTCTGTCAAGGGAAAACGCGGCAAAAATGAGGATGGAGCATTGTGAATATTGACTTTCGCGGAATCAGGCGAAGCTTATGAACTGCCTAAGCCATAGCGTTTGATTTTGTACTGAATGCTCCGCCTGCTTATGCCGAGCATCTCGGCGGCCTTACTGCGGTTGCCCGCGCAATGCTTAAGCGCCTGAGCGATGGCGTCACGCTCGATGTCGTCCATCGATTCTGTGGCTGCCGCCTTTCCGATGGATTCTACCTGACCGCGCGAAATCCCAGCGGTTTCGGAGGCGCCCGACCGGGGACTCGCTATCGCGGGACGATCCTGATTCGGAAGGGCAAAGTCCAGGTCGGCCACCTCTATGAGGCTGTTCTCGCAATAGATCATGGCCCTTTCAAGGACGTTCTCCAGCTCCCGGATATTCCCGGGGAATTCGTAGGCGGAGAGCCGCTCCATCGCCGCGGCGCCGAGCGTTTTCGGGGCCTTCCCCATGCGGTCGCAGAGCTTCTGGAGAACATGGCGCGCGATAAGGGGAATGTCTTCCTTTCTTTCCCTCAATGGGGGAATCCGGATTCTCACCACGTTCAGGCGGTAATACAGATCTTCGCGGAAACGGCCTTCGGCGACGAGATCGTCGATATTCTTGTTAGTGGCGGAGAGTATCCTGGCGGCCACGGGAAGGTCCCGCGTCCCGCCCAGCCTCCTGATCCTGCGCTCCTGAAGCACCCGCAGCAGCTTTACCTGAAGCGGGAGGGGCATGTCGCCGATCTCGTCGAGGAAAATGGTGCCGGCCCCAGCCAGTTCGAAGAGTCCGGGCTTTCTGGCGTCGGCGCCGGTGAAAGCCCCCTTTTCGTGGCCGAAAAGCTCGCTCTCCACGAGTTCGGCGTGCATGCCGCCGATGTTCACCGCCACGAAAGGCTCCCCCGCCCCCGTAGAAGCGCCGTGGATCTCCCTGGCGACGACTTCCTTGCCCGTCCCGCTCTCTCCCGTAATGAGGACGGTGCTGTCCGTCGCCGCCACCCGCTCGATGACTGACCTGAGCGAACGTATCGAAGGCGATTCTCCGATGAGCCTCGAAGGGGCGCCCGCCGTCCTCGAGTGGGCCTCCAGCGCGTCGTCGCGCTTTCTGTTGAGCGCCGCGTTCCTTACTTTGCGGATAAGTTCTTCCGGGTCGAAGGGTTTCAGGAGATAATCCTCCGCGCCCGACTTGAGAGCCCTCACGGCATCCGAAATCTCGCCCAGGGCAGAAATCATGATAACCGGCGAACGAATTCCTTCGGAGACGATCCACTCCAGGAGAGCCTGGCCGCCCATTCTCGGCATGCGTAGATCCAGTATTATGGCGTCGAAGTTCTGGCCTATGAGGGCTTCCTTGCCCTCTATGCCGTCCGAAGCCGTCGTGACGCTCATGCCTTCCAGGCCAAAAAGCTTCTGGATCGAGTCGCGTATGTTTTTTTCGTCGTCCACGACCAGCACTTTCATCATGCGACCGCCTCCGGCAAGCTAAGCCTGGCGCAGGTTCCGCCGCCTTCGCGCCGTTCGAGGCTGATCGCGCCGCCCGCTTCTTTCGCGAATCGTACGCATATGGCCAATCCGATCCCTGTTCCCTGGCTTTTCGTGGTGAAGAAGGGATCGAAGACGCGTACCTTATCCGCAGGGGATATCCCCTTCCCCCTGTCCAGTACCTCGATGTTCACTTTTCCGTTCTGAGCTTCCATGGCTATCCTGATTTCTTCCGGATTCCCGCCGCTTTCGATGGCGTTCCTCAGAAGGTTTTCGAGGATCGAACGGTAACGCTCCGGATCCATCAGGATTCTCAGGTCTGAGGTTCCGGCCTCGACGAGGGATCGCCCGCAGAGCCGCAGGCCCGCTTCGGAAGCAATTTCGGCAGGGTCGAGGAGGCTTGGAAAGCCCTTGGGGTCACGCAGATAGTCGTTTACCCTCGTGGTGAGCCGAGAGAGCCTTTCCACTTCGGTATTGATGATGCTCACTTCAGTCTTGGATTCTTCGGGAAGCGTCTTTTCCAGGATGCTGGTCTGGAGCCTTATGGCGAGCAGAGGATTCTTGATTTCGTGAGCCAGGGTACTCGCGGCCGTGCCGAGGACGACGAGGCTTTTCTGCTTCTCCAGCCTGTCGAGGAACTCGCGGTTTCGAACCACGAGAAGCCGGATGAAAAAGACGAGGCCGGCCAGGATGATTTCGACGATGGGGAAAAGGATTCTCATGAGATAAGTATTCCGCCACAGTTCGGGCTGGCGCAGCTCCAGGAAGACGACGTCGCTGTCGCGCAGCAGTTCCAGCATGAGGGAACGCGGCTTGGGAAAATCGTCCTCCGCTATATAATCAAGGTCTTCCGCGCGTGGATGCGGCGGAGGGATCATGCGCGTAGGTCTCAAGATAAGCACGAGTGAATGGTTCTTTTCGTTCTCGCTGTAGAGGCGCACCTGATTGCCCTCGTCCTTGGCGGGCAATCCGGCCGCGCTGTACGTCGCCGGCACCTCGCCCCAGGAGTAGAGCCCCTCCCCATGGACGTCGTAAAGCCCAAGTCCGAGAACGCGATCCATCAGGGTCGCGTTCTGCTCGATGGCCGACCCGAAATCGTCATACACCTTCTGGCTCGTGAAAAGGGCGTTCAAGGTCTGCTCGGCTTCGTTCCGGCTCTCGAGACGATAGAGGAGACTCTGGCCCCTGAATATCATCCCGTTCGCGAGGGTGAGAATGATAAATACCAGAACGGCGATCGCGGCCGACGCCTTATGCCCTTTCACGAAAACCTCCAGGCTTTCCGCCCTATGGCTGAGAATATCATTGCATAAGCGATAGAAGAAGTGCTTCGCTGTCCAGGCCGGCCAGATTCCTGAGCGAGGTCAGCCCATTGAGGAAGGTGTAGCGCGCCGAGATGAGCGAGGAGCGATTGCTGCTCACGAGCAGCTCGGCGTCCGATAAATCGGAGGAAGAAGCCTTGGACAGCCTGAACAATTCCAGCTCAACCTCGTAGTTGCTTTCCGCGTACTCAAGCGCTTTCCGTGAAGAGAATACCGAACGCGCCGCAGAGATGAGGTCGTAGGCGGCGCTCTGGATGCTGAGGCTCAAGTCTTCAATATCGGAGTTCAGAGTGAGCGCTGTCTTCCTGGCCTCTATCGTCTTGGCCTGAACCGTATTCTTCGTGACATACCCATCCAGGGGGATCGAGACGGACAGGCTTAGGCTTCCCTTCGAGGCCAAATCCAGGCCCGCGGCCTCATATGAGGCCGCATGGGTCCATCCAGCGGTAACGGAGGGCAGATACCCTGTCTTGGCAGCCTCTACTTCCTTCTCCGCCTGGCTCAATGCCAGCGAAGACACCGCCAGCGCCGGATTGTTCGCGAGGGCGGAAGCCTGCAGTTTCGCGATGAAAGCATCGGTCGACGAATCGTCGAAGGACATGAGGGTCTCCATCAGCGTATCGTATCGAGAAAAATCGACGGCTTCCGGCGCCAGCGTGGAGCCGGTGACCGACTTCAGTTTCGCCTTGGCCACGGCCAAGGTCCTTCGCGCCTGGCTCAGCGCCGTTTCCTTCGATGCCGTCTCAGCCTGGGCTTCCATCACCAGGGCCTTTATGACTATGCCTGAGTCGAATTTGGCCTGCGCTATGGCCTGGTGAGCCTTGGAGGCCGAAAGGTCGCTCTCGGCCGCCTCTACGACAGCCTGAGCCTCCAGCACGGCGTAGTAGGCCGAATCGGTGGACTCGAGCGCATCGAGATAGGCTGTTCTGGCTTCTTTCCTCGCGCTCTCGGTGGCGAGCTTGTCGATCGCCAGAAGAATGGCGTTCTCGCCCCCGTCGTAGATGGTCTGCGACAGGGAGAAGGAAGCCGTGACCGTCGCCGAGTCGGCTACGGTCGATGTACTGCCGGCGGGATAAGTGATTCCGCCGCTCAGGCCCAACGCAGCCTGGGGAAGAAGCTCGTAGCGCTGGGCCTTTTCGGCCAGGAGGCTTGAATCCACGCTGAGGAGAGCCTGCTGTATCGTGTTGGATTTCGCGAGAGCGAGCTGTCTCGCCTTTTCGAGGCTCAGGCCTTGGCTCGCGGCCTCTCCCGCCCAGAGGTTCATTCCCCCGAGCATACATAGAACCAGAAAAATTATCGCACCTTTGGATTTCATGTTTTTCTCCTTGTCATTCATAGCGAAGCGCTTCGATGGGATAGAGCCGCGACGCTTTCCTCGCCGGATAATAGCCGAAGAAAACGCCCACGACGGCGGCAAAGCCTGCCGAAATGGCCACGACAAGCGGATTGATGATGGCCGGTATCTGGGCGAGGCTTCCGAGCAGCTTCACGATGATGAAGGCGAGAGCGATGCCTATGACGCCGCCGCAGAGGCTCAGCAGTATCGACTCCGACAGAAACTGCAGGAGGATGTCCTTGCTTCGCGCGCCGACCGCCATGCGTATGCCGATTTCCCTTGTCCGCTCGGTCACCGAGACGAGCATGATGTTCATGATGCCGATACCGCCGACGATCAGTGATACTCCGGCGATGACGGCAAGCAGGGTCGTGAGCGTGGCGGAACTCGCCGAGGCCGTGGCGATGATCTCGGCCTGGTTCATCACGTCGAAATCGGCTTCATCGTTCTGCCCAAGCCTGTGGGCTTCGCGCAGTATCGTCGTGACCTCGGCCTGCGCGGCGTCCATGAGATCCTCGCGGGTCACGCTCATCTCTATGGAATTCAGGTACTTGCTCTTCTGGAGCCGCGCCAGCGCCGCGGAGAGCGGCACCATCACGACATCGTCCTGGTCCTCACCCATGCCGCTGCTCCCTTTGGAATTGAGAACGCCTATCACCGTGAAGATCGTGGACCCTATCCTCAGCCTCTGTCCCACCGGGTCCGTGTCGGCGAAAAGCTCATTGGCCACCGTGCTGCCGATGACGGCCACCTTGTTCCTGGATGTTTCGTCGCTTTCGGTGAAGAACTCGCCTTGCGCCATGGTCCACTGCTTAATGGTCGTATATCCGGTCTGCACGCCCCTGACTGTGGTGGGCCAGTTGCCTGAGCCTCCTACCACTTCGGTGTCGTTGCTCTGCACCGAACCGGAGATCGCTGAGATATAGCTCGCTTCGGCCATTATTTTCTCGATATCGCTCTCGCTGATTCTGTTGGCTTCGCGGGGACCGCGGGGCGGCATCACCATCAGGAGGTTGGTGCCCATCGACGCTATGTTCTTGGCTATCTGAGCCTGGGATCCCTGGCCCACCGCGACCATCACGATCACCGAGCAGACGCCGATGATGATTCCCAGCGAGGTGAGCAGGCTCCGCATCCTGTTCCTGAGGATGCTCCTCGTTGAAAGAGAAAGTAGTTTTCCTATGCTCATGCCGCCCCCCTTGTTCTTTTAGCCGCCAGGTCGGCCGCCGCGTTCCCTGGCTTTTCCACGGCAGTGTCGGAAATGATGGCGCCGTCCCTCATGGTGATGATTCTGTTCGTATAAGCCGCCACTTCGGGCTCATGCGTCACCATCACGATCGTTATTCCCTTGGCGTTCAGCTCCTGGAACAGCGACATGACTTCGAGCGTCATCTCCGAATCCAGATTGCCCGTGGGCTCATCGGCCAGCACGAAGGCCGGGTTATTGATCATCGCCCGCGCTATGGCCACCCTCTGCTGCTGTCCGCCCGAAAGCTGGGAAGGCAGGTGGTGAAGCCTGGAGCCCAGTCCCACGGCTTCGAGCACTTCCACGCCTCTCTTGGCGGGATCGCCGTCGAGACCGCCGCGCCTATAAAGGAGGGGCAGCTGGACATTCTCCAGCGCCGTGGTCCTGGCGAGAAGATTGAAGCCCTGGAACACGAAACCTATCTTTCTGTTGCGTATATCCGCGAAGGTAGTATCGTCTGCCGCGGCGATATCCTCACCGTCGAGGAAGTAGCTTCCCGCCGTGGGTTTGTCCAGGCAGCCGAGTATGTTCATGAGCGTCGATTTTCCCGAGCCCGAAGGTCCCATGATGGAGACGAACTCGCCCGAATCGACGTCCAGGTCCAGGCCTCTGATAGCCTTTACGGTTATGTCGCCCAACTCGTAGCGGCGTTGGATGCCGCGCAGCTCGATGATTGCCATATGCCTACTCCGCCTTTTCGCGAAGGATGATCTTCATCCCTTCCAGATCGTCGGCGCCGATTATTTCCGTACGCGCGCCATCGGTCGACCCTACGCCCACCATTCTCACGGCGAGTTTCCCCTGGCTGTCCAAATACCAGAGCGCTTTTTTCGCCACGGTTGAATCCGCCGTCGCCGAGGCGGCCGCGTCCGACGCTGACTCCGTCCCCGTAGCTGCCGTTTTCTTGTTTCCGAATCCACCGGGACCGCCGGGGCCACCCTGACCGCCGCCTGCCAGTATGCTGGAGAGACCGCTCGTCGTGGTTGAGCTTGCATTCTTGGCGAGGTCGGTGGCCTTCAGCGCGGCGTCGTATTCGGCGAGCGCGGCCTTTTTCGCGTCTTCGGAGAGATCCGCGAGGCCGGCCGCGTAGACCATGCGCTGTATTTCCTGAGCGCCGAGGCTGGACGGCTGGTAACGCAGCGCGGAATTTTGGACAAGGAGAGCGTTCTCCCTGGTTTCCTTTATGAATTCCACGTTGGCCGTCATGCCGGGCAGAAGCGTGCCGTCCGCGTTGTCGGCTTTTATGATCACGTAATAGTTCACGACGTTGTCCGTCGTTTCTGGCACGAGCCTTATGGTCCCCACCGATCCCGAGTAGGTCTTTCCGGAATTGGCCTCCACGGTGAAGCGCACCGCCTGCCCGACTTTGATGGAGCCGATGTCGAGCTCGTCCACTTCTGCTTTTATCTCCATTTTGGAGAGATCTTCGGCCAGGGTGAATAGCGCGGTCGCGTTGGAACTCGACCCTTCCACGACGCTCTGCCCTACATCGACGTCCTTCTCGAGGACGATGCCGTCTATGGGAGACTTGATCTGCGCGTACTGGGTGAGCTGGGTCTCGATGACCTTCAGCGCAGACTGGGCTGAACTAAGCGTTGCCTTCTTCACATCGAGCGTTGTCCTGCTTGATTTCAGATCGTATTCGGACACGAGGCCTTTGGCTGCCAGCGTGGAATTGTTCTGATAATCGAGGGCCGCGAGATTGTAGTTGGCTTGGGCTATGTTGAGGTCAGCCTGCGCTTCCTTCTGCTCAAGCTCGAGCATGTCGGTGTTGAGCGTGACGAGGATCTGTCCCTTCTTGACGGTATCATTGTAGTCCGCGAAAACTTTCTCGACTCTGCCGCTCATCTGCGAGAGGACGCTGACGCTCGAGACAGGCGCCAGTGTGCCTGAGCTCGTCACTACGGTTTCAAGGGTGCCCCTCGATGCCGAGGTAAATTCGTAATCACTTTTAGATACGTTTGCTTTTTCGCCTGTTCGGGTGCTTAAAAGCAGCATCGCGGCGCTCGCTATTAAAACCGTGGCCATAATTCCTGCTATCCATTTCTTTTTCATTGCGGGTTCTCCTTCCTCGCAATATTTAGAGCAGGAATCGTGCCAATCGATATTTATAACTATAATTCTATTATATATATAGAATAATTTAGTTTTTAAAATTATTTACAGGCAATTATCGCCGCTTTTTTCACAGAAGCGCAATATTTGCGCATCCATACTTTCCCCTGGTGCGCATTTCGTGCGCACCAGGGATAGCGAGATGGACTACTCCGGCGCGACCGTTTTTTCAACCGCGAGGTTTTTCACCCAATGTTCCTTTTTCAGCCACCACATCGCCAAGAAGGCTTTCGGGAAGTCCGACAGTTTCGCCACGCCGTAAAGAAGGACAGGCCCCCAGGAGCTGATACGCGAGATTATGATGGCCGCCGGGATGAATATCGCGTAGCTGATGCCCACGTCGACCCATACTCCCATGAGGGTGTCGCCGCCAGCCCGGGACACGGCGAACTGGGCGTTGAGGAGGCACCAGAGCGGAAGGTAGGCGGCGATGACGAAGACTAGCCCTATTGTAACTTTTTTGGCCTCTTCGGAAAGATTGCCGAAGACCAGGGGAATGCCAAGGGTCGAAGCGCTTGCCACGAGGCAGGCCGCCAGGCCGAGGATGACCGACCCTGACTGTATCCATCGGGCCTTCTCCCTGGCCTCGTCCAGCTTCCCCGAACCCAGGGTGGATCCGACGATGATGCCCGTCGCTGCATGGATTGCCGGGAACACGAGGAACATGATGTTCGCTATGGTCCAGCCCGCGGCCATGCCCGCCACCGTCTCGGCCCCGCCTCTCCCGTTGTAGAGAGCGGTGATGATGGTCTCCGAAACGACCCAGGCGGTTTCCGAGAAAAGCATCATGCCCGATTTCGAAAGCACTTCCCCGAAGAGTCTTCGGTCAATACGGAGCAGCGCCGAAGGCTTGAATCCGAACCCCGGCTTCTTACGCCAAATCATCGCGGCGAAAGCAAGAGCCTCCACGACGCGCGCGATTACCGTGGCTATGGCAGCCCCGGTTACTTCCAGTCTCGCCGCGCCGAGATTGCCATAGATCAGCACCCAGTTGAAGAATGTGTTGACGAGGGCCGCGCAGACAGAGACCAGGAGCGGCACCTTTGTGACGCCCGTGTCGCGGAAGGAAGTGCTCATCGCCGAGGAAAGGCCTATCGGTATGAAGCTGGGGGCTACCGCCCGAAGGTATTTCGCGCCCTCCCTGACGATTTCTTCCCCTTCCGAATTGCCGCCCAGCATCATCCGTATCAGGGGTTCCGCAAAGAACAGGCAAATGAGGGTATACAGGGCGGAAATGCCGAGGGCCAGGATGAGCTTGAATCTGAAAGCCTGGCGCATCCCTTCCTTATGCCCGGCTCCCCTGTGCTGGGACAGGTAAATGCCACCTGCGGCGCATATCGTATTGATGATGACGAGATAGATGAAGTTGATCTGGTTGGATACATTCACTCCCGCCATCTTGGAGTCGCCTAAGGCGGCCACCATAAAATTGTCAACAAGGGAGACAAGTCCGGTCAGGAGGGTCTGGATCATGATGGGAACGACCACCACGAGCGCGCTGCGATAGAATTTTGCGGGTCCGAATAGAGCTTTCATCAGTTTCCTTTGTCCAGGTCGTATTCTTTAATCTTGTTGAGTAAGGTGCGCCTCGTAATCCCCAACTCGGCCGCCGTCTTCTCCCTATGGTTCGCGTTGCGGCTCAATGCCTCAATAATGGCCTGCTTTTCCATCGCCTCGAGGGTCCTCGCCGCGCCAATGCCGCCCATCGCCTCGGCAGCCATTTCAGCGCCTTCGCCCCGAAGACCGGGTCTCGCTTCCCTGGGCGCTATGAACTCGAAATCGCGGGACTGAAGCAGGTCGGATTCGGTGAGGATGCAGGCTCGCTCGATCGCGTTCTCCAGTTCGCGGATGTTTCCGGGAAAATCGTAGCGAATGAGAAAATCCATGGCCTCGCTCCCGATGCCTTCCACCTTTCTTCCCATGTCAGACGAAAAGCGCGATAGGAAGGCTCCCGCGAGCAGGGGAATATCTTCCCGACGTTCCCGCAGCGGAGGCAGCCTCACCCTGATCACGTTGATGCGATAATAAAGATCCTCCCTGAAACGACCTTCCTTGACTTCCTTTTCGAGATCGCGATTCGTGGCGGCCACGACCCGTACCTCGATGGGCGTGCCCTTAAGCGAGCCCAGCCGCTGTACCTTGCGTTCCTGCAGGACGCGGAGCAGCTTCACCTGCAGGTGGAGGGGCAATTCGGCGATCTCGTCGAGAAAGAGGGTTCCGCCCTGGGCGCTTTCAAAGAGACCCTGTTTCCGGGAATCCGCGCCGGTAAAGGCGCCTTTTTCATAGCCGAAAAGCTCGCTCTCCAGAAGGTGCTCGGGAAAAGCGCCCATATTGATGGGAACGAAAGGTCCTTCGCGTTTGGAAAGGTTGTGGACGAGACGGGCGGCCACTTCCTTGCCGGTTCCGCTCTCCCCCGTGAGGAGAATCGTCGCGCCAGAAGGAGCCGCCTTACCCAGGATCCTTACGATCTCCTTCATCTTCTGGCTCTCGCCGATCATCTCTCCCGTGGCCTTTTTCCCGCTCTTTCCCGCCCGGAGCGAGAGCGTGAGGCGATGATTCTCCACCGCTTTCTTTATGCGTATGAGAAGCTCGTCAGGGTCGAAAGGCTTGACGAGATAGTCATAGGCGCCGGTCTTCATCGCCTCGACGGCGTCCCGGATTTCCCCATGGGCCGATATCATGATGACGGGAATGTTCGGTCCTTCTTCCTTCACCCAATGAAGCAGCTGCATGCCGTCAAGTCCGGGCATCCTCAGATCGGAGACGAGGGCGTCATACGCCTGCTCCTCGAGTTTCTGCCGCCCTGTCTTGCCGTCCAACGCGATGTCGGCTTCGATTCCATCCGGTCCAAAATAATCCTTTAGCGAAAAGGCAAGCTGTTTTTCATCGTCCACGATAAGAATTCGCATCACCGCATTACTCCGTTTTTTCCCTCAATCGCATTGAATTTAATGAATCTGCGCTTATACTCAAAGATATGAAAAATAAAACCGATGCCTCCCGAAGGGATACATCGCGGTTCACGCGCACTGCCGTCGTATCCGGCCTCTTCTACCCCGCATCTCCACAGGAACTTGCGCAGAAAATAGGCACCCTGCTGAACGAAGCGTCTCCCCAGACAGATCGCTGCGCCGCTATCGTCAGCCCCCACGGGAGCATCGATTATTCCGGCGCTATGGCCGCAAGAGCATGGAAGGCGGCCGCGGGCGGCGATATCGAGACTATCGTTATCGTGAGTCCTTCGCATCGAAGCTTCGAGCCGGGCATCTTCATGCCGGAAGCGCATGATTTCTCCGTTCCCACCTGTACTTTTAAGGTCGACAGGATCGCGGTCAGGCAACTGCTCCATTGTAGCACAAGCCTCAGCCTCAGCGATATTCCCCATTTCGAGGAACACTCGATCGAAATGCAGCTTATCTTCGCCGCGCATTGTTTTCCCAAGGCCCTTATCCTGCCCATCATCGTCTCCGGCGCCGACGACCAGACGCTCGATGGGCTTTTCTCCAATCTGCGATTCATACTGGGCGGACGTCTGGAATCTACCCTTTTCGTGCTCACCACCAATCTGGCCGTCGACGAGGACGCGGAGGCCTGTCTCAGGCAGAGCGGCGCCATCGTGGAATCCATCGAAAAAAGGGCGATGGATGAGTTGCGCGCCTTCTGCGATTCGGCTCCTTCTTTCTGCGGAGGCAGGATAATAGCCGGATATATGCGTTCGGCGCTTTCATCGGGAACCAGGCCGCTCCTCTACGGACTGAACAGCTCGGCAGTTCTCGCCGAAGCGGGCGAACCTATCGTCGGCTACGCGGCAATGGGCTTTGCGAGGATGTAGCCATGGATCTAGCCTTATCGCTCGATGAGAAGCGCGCGTTATGCGCCATCGCCAGGGAGAGCATCGAAGCGCGCCTGTTTCATAGGGCTCAGGCGATGCCCGCCTCAGGGAAAGACCTCCGTCGGCGCACGGGAGCCGCTGGGTCAACTGGAGCCGCTGGGTCCGCGGGAGCCTTCGTGACGCTGCATGAAAACGGACAGCTCCGCGGCTGTATCGGCCGCATGCGAAGCGAATTGCCGCTCGACGAGACCATAAGCGAGATGGCCCTGGCCGCCGCCTTTGAGGATCCCCGCTTCGACCCGGTCAGCCGCGCGGAAATCGCCGACATCACGATAGAGATCACCGTATTGGGCATTCCGCGAAAAATCGCCAGCGCCGAAGAAATCATCGTGGGAGACCATGGAATCTATATCATCGCGAGAGGAAGGTCGGGAGTCCTTCTTCCGCAAGTCGCCACGGAAAATGGATGGAATCGCCTGGAATTCCTGAACCATGTATGCCTCAAGGCGGGGCTTCCCCCCGGGGCCTGGCAGGAAGCGGATACGCAGCTTTTCATCTTCGAGGGAATCGTGTTCGGCGAAAGCGATCCGGAGATTTCAGGGCCTTCTGGCTGATCCCTTGAGCATTTTCTTGATCTTCTTGAACCAGAAGAGACGCAAGGTTTCCGCTTTTCTGAAGAGGTCGTATCCAAGGGGCAGCACGGGGTAATCCACGCATCCGACCCGGTGCACGATCTTTCCGCCGAACCCTGTCTTGAAGAAATAGAGTCCCGCCATCGGATGGCGGGGATCTTCGTCGGGAGGAATCCCGAAAAAATCGTAGTCGACACAGCCTTCCGCTTTGGCGGCCTGGATGGCCTTCCACTGGAGACCGTAAGCGGGCATCAGGTTACGCTTTTCGCCCGAGGAAGCGCCGTACAGATAGGTCGCGTGTTCGCCCTGGAAGAGGGTGATGATAGAGGCCAGCGCCTCTCCCTCATGTCGCGCCACCCAAATCGATAGCTTGGGAGAAAGCGAATCCGACGATTTTTCAACGTCCCGGGCGGTGACGAAAAGGTTTTCATAGTAAGCCAGCGGGTGGATGGCTATGCCGTCCCGCTTCGCCGTTTCCAGATAGAGCGTATAGAAGACGTCCAGCGCCGCGGCGCCTTCCCTGCTTATCTCCACGCCCTTCTTTTCCGACAGCTTGATGTTGTAGCGCCATTTCGGCTTCATCCCGGAAAGGATTTCTTCCTCCGGTCTTCTCAGGTCGAGAAGGACGGTGTCAGGCACCTGGACAGCCGTACCTCGCCTCAGTCTCCCCTCGCCCTTCCCTACAGCCTCGAGAAGGAGCCTGCCCGCGGCGCCTTCTCGATCCCAAGCGAGGTCGAAACGCAGAAAGAGTATCTTTTCCTTTATGGCGGCCGCTATCGTCGCGGCAAGGGATTCGAGATAAGCGGAAGGATCGGTAATCTCGGGAGTCAGAGCCGGAGCGTGAGGAACATAGGCAAAGCTGAATCCAAGCCTCAGCGGGCGGACAAGAACTACGATATCGCCCTCGCCTTTTCTTTCCGCTGCGGCCGCGCGATTCCCTTCGGTTGGACCGCTCGGGAAAATATAGACCTTCCAGCCCGTCCTTTCCTTGAAACGGGCCCAGAAGGTGGTCTGCATGAAACTCCGGCTCAGGCTGGGGCACGGGTTCGGGCTCGCGGAGGTCTCGTCGCCGCTATCGCCGCTGTCGCCATCTGCCTCAGGCAAGGTTTTTTCTTCCAAAATCAACCGATCTCGCCGTCGAGCACGGTCTGGAGCTTGAGCGGATTGCCGTCGACGCTGAGCCGGGCGGAACCTGCCTGGGCATAACCGAGCTTGGCCGCCAGCGGCACGGAGAAGAAGCTGTCCACGTCGATCTGAGCATCGGCGGGGCCTTCGGCTTTCATCCCTTCAAGCGAGACAGGCGTTCCCGGCGCGGCCCAGGGAGCGCTCAACACCTCCACCGCTTCCTTTCCGTCCGGGCCGGAAAGCGATGCAGCGAGAAGCATTCCCTTCGACTCCACGCCTCGCAGCTTCGCGGGCTTCAGGTTGTCGACGAGGATGATGTGCTTGCCGAGGAGCTCCTCTTCTTTATAGAAAGGCACGAGGCCGGACACGATCACGCGTTCGACGCCAGAGCCGTCGTCGAGGGTTTCTATATAGAGCTTGTCCGCCTTGGGATGGCGTTCTATCTTGACGATTTTCGCCACTTTGAGGGCAACGAGCTTGAGAAAGCGCTGCTCTACGGGCAAATCCGCGTAGGGGATAGGCTTGGGAGCCGGTGCTTCCTTGGCGGCGAGAGCGTTTGCCGTAGGCGCGCTGGCCGCGGACGCGGGCTTGGCGTCGGGAGCCGGGGCTTTCACGGCAGAGGCAGAGGCAGAGACCGGCGCCTTCGCGTCGCCCGCTGGCGCCTTTACGTCGCCAGCCGCCAGATCCCTGTCGGCTCTTTCCTTCTGCGAGCCCGAATAGCGCTCGCGCAGGGTCGCGATATATTTTTCATCCAGCTTGGCGAAAAGCACCTCGGGAGTCTTCACTTCCGAAAGCCCCTCCGTCCTGCCGAGGACGGACCAGTCGAGGCCGCCTTGGCCCAGTTTCTGCCCAAGCATCGCCGCGAGCTTTTCTGCGGCGTGGGGCATGTAGGGCTCGGTGAGCAGGGCGATGTCCCTGAGGATGTAGCAGAGGTCCGACACGAGGGAGGCCGCCGCCTCCGGGTCGGAAATCCTGGTCTTCCACGGCGCGCCGTCCTGGAAACGCTTGTTCGCGATATCTGACAGCTCGAAGATGGCGCGGAAGGCTTCGCGCAGGTCAGCCCTCTCCAGGGAAGCGGTGATTCTCGCCTCGATTTCCCTCGCCCTTTCCCAGAACTCCGCGTCGGGTCTGCCGGCGGGGATCGCTCCCTCGTAGTAGCGCGAGACGAAGGTCAGGGTTCGGTTGGCCAGGTTGCCGAGGTTGCCGATGAGTTCGCCGTTCACTTTTTCCAGGAAGTCAGACCAGGTGAAGGTGTAGTCCGAAGTCTCGGGTCTGTTCCAGAAAATATAGAAGCGCCACACGTCGGCCGGGATGCCGGTCTCCATGACGTCGGTGCCGAAAACGCCGATTCCCTTGGACTTAGAGAACTTGCCGGATTCATAGTTCAGGTACTCGCTCGATGACATGTGGTGAAGCATCGTCCAGTCCCGTCCTGAGCCCAGGAGGCTGGAGGGGAAGATGACCGTATGGAAGGGGATGTTGTCCTTTCCGATGAACTGGAACAGGTCGACGTTCTCGGGATTCTGCCACCAGGATTTCCAGTCGAAGCCTTTTTCGGCCGCTAGCCCAGCCGTCATCGAAATGTAGCCGATGGGGGCGTCGAACCAGACGTAGAAGACCTTGTCTTCGTAGCCTTTCAGGGGAACGGGAATGCCCCATTTCAGGTCCCGGGTGATGGCGCGGGCCTTGAGGCCGTCCCTAAGCCAGGCTTGTGTCATCTGGATGGCGTTGTTGGACCAGAATCCCTTCTCGCTCGCTTCCCTGATCCAGGGCTCGAGCTTGGGCTTAATGGCCGGCAGGTCGATGTAGAGATGGGTCGTGGCCTTGAGATGGGGCGTGGCGCCGCAGCTGGAACACTTGGGATTGACGAGCTCTGTCGGCTCGAGAAGCTTGCCGCAGTGCTCGCACTGGTCGCCCCGGGCGCCGTCGTAGCCGCAGGAGGGACAGGTTCCCTTGACGTAGCGGTCGGCCAGGAACCTGCCGCAGGAATCGCAGTACAGCTGCTCTATGGTCTGGCTTTTTATGTAGCCGTTCTTTTCGAGATCGAGGAAGATCGATTGCGTTATGGCGGTCTGCTCGGGCGCCGATGTGCGCCCGAACTTGTCGAAGGAGATGCCGAACCACGAATAGATGTCGCGATGGAGGGCGTGGAATCTGTCGCAGAGCTCGCGGGGAGTAATGCCTTCTTCCTGAGCCTTCGTCTCGGTGGCCGTGCCGTATTCGTCGGTTCCGCAGATATAAAGGGTATCGTAGCCCCTCAGGCGGCAGAATCTGGCGAACACGTCGGCCGAAAGTACTTGTATGAGGTTCCCCAGATGGGGGACATTGTTCACATAGGGCAGCGCCGAAGTGATTAGTCTGCGTTTCATAACTCAGCACAATATCCACGCCATAAGGGGGTGTCAAGAATGCGGGTGCGTGATACTATTATTCCGATATGGTCGTATCCATGCTTCTGCTTATCGTGGAGCTGCCGGAAACCACGAGCATCAAAGACAAGCGCAAGGTGATTTCCGGAATGAAAAGCAGGATGCAGAGGAAGTTCCGGCTTTCCTGCGCTGAAGTCGATCTCCAGGATTCGCTCGGCTTCGCCGAAATCGGCGCGGCCATCGTCTCCAACTCCCAGACCTTCGGGGAGAAGGTTCTCAACGAGGCGGTGAGGTTCGTGGAGGACGGTTTTCCCGTGAACATCTATGAAGCGCAAATTCATTCCGAGGTATATGACTGACAATATGAAAGGGGACACGATGATTTCCAAAAACTGCAGGGCCGTCCTTGGCTGCCTCGCCATGATGATTCTGATGACTTCCTGCGTTGGCATCGATACGAAGGTAAAGATTTCGGAGAATGGTTCGGGAAAAGTTTCGGCCGAATACAGGCTTTCCGAGGAACTTGTTTCTTTCGGGGAACTGGAGGCCAACAAGGCCATGCTTCCCGTCCCGCTGACGAGGGCCGATGTAGAGAACAGCCTCAGGGGCGTGAAGGGATTGGCGCTGGATGCCTGGTCTAGCAGGAAGGATGGCACGGACCTCCTCATAAAGACCGTGATATCCTTCGACAGCCTGGACGCCTTCATGCGATATCTGGATCCAAAGGGAGAGCTGGCGAAGCACAGTCAGGACTCGGGAGGACACCATATCGTCTTCACCGTGGGGGAGAGCCTTCCTACCTTCGATGCCGACATGAAGCAGATCGCCCAGGAAGCCTTTGCCTCCTATACCTTCAAATTCGCCGTCGAACTCCCCTCCCCCATCAAGGAAACGGCATCCCAGCATCCGGCCGTAGCGGTGCGGCAGGAAGGCAATACGGCGATCTTCGAAGGGCAGATGAAAGACATCGTCGCGAGCGAAATTCCCCCGTCAATGAGGCTTTCCTGGTAGGAATTTCGCCCGGACAAGTGTGCCGGCGCCTTTCCTGCCTATTTCCTGCACTACCCTGCGCACTTCCTCGGATTTGCCGTCCTGGGGCTCAAAAAGCTGGCCTTGGAGACAGGCGCCTTTCTGGAGTCTGTGCAGCCCCGCGCCTACGAGACGCAGGGGATTTTTTCCGTCCCAATTCCTGTCAAGAAGCATGATCGCGTCGCCGTAGATTTCGTTGGCCGAGGAATAAGGTTCGGCCTTCGTGCACTGCCGGGAGATCGACGAGAAATCGCCGAAACGGAGCTTGAGGTCCAGCGTGCAGGACCAGGTTCCTTCAACGCACATCCGGGCCGCCAGGTCGTCGGCGAGCATGCGCAGTACGTCGCACACCGCTTCCCTGTCCGTTGTATCCCTCTCGAACGTGCGCTCGCCGCTCATCGATGAAGATTTTGTCTCGCCCGAGAAAATTCCGGGATCCTCGCCCCTCGCCGCGGCGCAGAGAAATGCCGCGCCGGCCTTTCCGAATTTCGACTCCAGAATGGAAAGCGAAATTTTCTGAAGTCCGGCAATCGAGGTAATTCCGATATCCTTGAGGGATTTTCTGGTCTTCTCGCCGGCCCCCCATAATTTTTCCAGGGGGAGCGAGCTCATGAACTCCGATTCGGAACCCTCGGGAACAAGGACGAATCCATCGGGTTTCCTGATTCCCGAAGCGATTTTCGCCACATATCGGTTGGCGCTGACGCCGATTGAAACGGTCAGCCCCGTTTCATCGAAAATATTTTTCTTTATCCTCGCCGACGCGCTCTCGGATTCGCCCCATAGACGTTGGGTTCCCGTCATGTCGAGCATGGCTTCGTCTATGGAAATCTGCATGGTGTCGGGCGTGAAGCCCGTCAGGATTTTCATTATTTGTCGGGAAACCTCCGAATATCGTCGCATTCGTACCGGGAGAAAAATGCCTTGGGGACAAAGCTTGAAGGCCTGGGAGATGGGCATGGCGGAATGCAGGCCGAACGCTCTGGCCTCGTAGGAACAGGTCGAAACGACGCCCCGATGTCCCGGCGCCGCGCCGACTATCGTCGGTTTTCCCTTATATTCGGGATGGTCGCATTGCTCCACCGAAGCGAAAAAAGCGTCGAGGTCGACGTGGAAAAATATATGCTTCACGTAAATATCATGTACCCGACGGAGCTGTTTAAGTCAATGGCGAAGGGCTGGATCGCATAACGCCATCCGCGCTTTCTTGACATAGAGCATTCTTTCTATTAGTTTACTCCAGTGTGATTTGAACAAAGCAAATCGCTTTTCATGCGAAGCATTGCTTCGCGATTCATTTTCCTTTCGGAGGACATGCCTAATGGCTAAAAAGAAATTCGTGTACGCGTTTGGAAGCGGTATCGCAGAGGGCGCCGGAATGAGCAAAGACATTCTCGGCGGCAAAGGCGCCGGACTCATGGAGATGACCAAGATCGGTCTTCCCGTTCCCGCCGGCTTTACGATCAGCATTCCCTCCTGTGAGGAATATTTCAAGGCCGGACGCAAACTCCCGAAGGCGATCGTCGATGAAGTGAAAGCCGCCGTCATAAAGCTGGAAAAAATGGCCGGCAAGAAACTCGGCGATTCCAAGGATCCCCTCCTTGTCTCCGTCCGTTCGGGCGCGGCCCGTTCCATGCCCGGCATGCTCGAGACTATCCTCAACCTCGGCCTCAACGACGAATCCGTCCAGGGTCTCGCCGCCGTCACGAAAAATCCCCGTTTCGCCTACGACAGCTACCGCCGCTTCATCCAGATGTATTCCACCACAGCCATGGGACTTTCCAAAGAGCCCATGGAAGAAATGCTCAGCGAGATGAAGAGCAAGCTCGGATTCAAGAACGACACCGAACTCAGCGCCGACAACCTCAAGGAGCTCTGCGAGGAATTCAAGGCATTCTATAAGAAAAACAAGAAAGATGATTTCCCCCAGGATCCGATGGAACAGCTCTGGGGCGCCATCGACGCCGTCTTCAATTCATGGGAAGCGGACAAGTCCGTAACCTACCGCCGCGTCGAGAAAATCACCGACCTCAAGGGCACCGCCGTTAACGTCGTGCAGATGGTGTTCGGCAACAAGGGCGACAACTCCGGCACCGGCGTCTGCTTTACCCGCGACCCCAACTCCGGCGAGAACGTCTTCTACGGCGACTGCCTCATCAACGCCCAGGGCGAAGATGTCGTCGCCGGAATCCGCACGCCCATGAAGCTCGCCGAACTCGGCACCAAGCTTCCCAAGGCTTACAAGCAGCTGCTCAAGGTCCGCAAGACCCTCGAGAAGAACTTCAAGGAAATGCAGGATCTCGAGTTCACGATTGAAGACGAGAAGCTCTACATGCTTCAGTGCCGCACCGGCAAGCGCCTTCCCTCCGCGGCCTTCAAGATCGCGGTGGATATGGTCAACGAAGGACTCATCACCAAGGCGGAAGCCATTTCCCGCATAACACCCGAGCAGATCGAGGGCGTCTTCTATCCCATCATCGACGTCGCCGCCACCGGCGCCGCCAAGCTCAAGGAACTGAAGCTCGCCACCGGCATCGACGCCGTCCCGGGCGCCGCCGCGGGCAAGCTCGTGTTCAACGCCGCCGACGCCGAAACCATGGCTCTGGCCGGCGAGAAGACCATTCTCATCCGCCGCGAAACCAGCCCCGAAGACGTCGGCGGCATGTTCGCCGCCCAGGGAATCCTCACCGCGACCGGCGGCAAGACTTCCCACGCGGCCGTCGTGGCCCGCGGATGGGGCAAGTGCTGCATCGTAGGCTGCGAAGCCCTCGATATCGACGAGAAGGCCAAGACCGTAAAAGTCGGCGGCAAGATTCTCAAGCAGGGCGATGAAGTGACCATCAACGGCACCACCGGCGACGTATTCATCAGCGCTCTCCCCCTGAAAAAGCCCGAACAGACCAAGGAATTCAAGACGCTGCTTGGCTGGTGCGACGAAATCCGCACCCTCAAGGTCCGCACCAACGCCGACACTCCCCACGACGCTCAGAAGGCTGTCGAGCTCGGCGCCGAAGGCATCGGCCTCTGCCGTACCGAACACATGTTCTTCAAAGATTTCAAAGTCCCGGCCAATTCGGAAAAGCGTCAGCTTGCCATCCAGGAAATGATCATCGCCGACGATGTCGAAACCCGCAAGAAGGCGCTCGCCAAGCTCCTTCCCTTCCAGCAGGGCGATTTCGAGGGCATCTTCGAGGCCATGAACGGCAAACCCGTCACCATCCGCCTCATCGACCCTCCCCTTCACGAGTTTACCCCCAAGGACGACGCGGGCGTCGACAAGCTCGCCAAGATCACCGGCAAGACCCCCGAATTCATCAAGATGCGCTGCGACCAGCTCCACGAATCCAACCCCATGCTCGGCCACCGCGGCTGCCGCCTCTGCATCACCTACCCCGAGATTCTCGACATGCAGGTGACCGCCATCATCCAGGCCGCCGTCAACATGGAGAAGAAGGGCATCAAAGTGCTCCCTGAGATCATGATACCCCTCACCATCGACAGGAAAGAGTTCAAGATCCTCGCCGATCAGACGAGGGGAGTGGCCGATCCTATCATCGCCAAGGCAAAATCCAAGATCACCTACATGGTCGGCACGATGATCGAGATTCCCCGCGCCGCCCTCCTCGCCGACGAGATCGCCGAGGAAGCGGAATTCTTCTCCTTCGGGACGAACGACCTCACCCAGATGACCTTAGGCCTCTCACGCGACGACGCCGGCCGATTCCTCCCCGACTACGTAAAGGCGGAGAAGGAAGGCGGAAAAGAGATCTTCGCGAACGATCCCTTCGTCAGCATCGATCAGGCAGGCGTAGGCAAGCTCGTGAAAATGGGCATAGCCGGCGGCCGCTCAACGCGCAAGAATCTCAAGGTAGGCATCTGCGGCGAACACGGCGGCGAAGCCAAATCCGTCAAATTCTGCCACGCGGCGGGAATGAACTACGTTTCCTGCTCGCCTTTCCGCGTGCCCATCGCCCGCCTCGCGGCGGCTCAGGCTGTTATCGAGGAAAAAGCCGCGGCCAAGGCCGCCAAGACGGTGAAAGCGCCGGCTAAAAAGGCAGTAGCCGCCGCCAAAAAAGTCGCCGTGAAAGCGGCCGACGTCAAGGCAAAACGCGGCAGACCGGCCGCCAAGGCCGAAAAGGCCATGGCCTTAGCCAAGGCATCGAAAACCCTCAAGACCGCGAAAGCCTCCAAGGCAGGCGCCAAACCGACGGCGAAAGCCCCCGCCAAGAAAGGCGCGGTTCAGAAAGTCAAATCGACTCGGGGACGAAAGCCGGCGGCCGCGAAAGCGCTGTCGACCAAGACGCCCGCCGTCAAGAAGACTGTCAAGGCCGCTGTCAAGACAGCAACCAAAACAGCCGCGAAAGCCCCCGCCAAAGCGGCTGTGAAAGCCAAGAAAACCGCCGCGGCGATTTCCACGAAACGCCATGTCGGCAGGCCCAAGGGAACGTCCAAGAAATAGTGAGACTTAATGGCTCCATGTAGCAAATAAAAAAGGGTTGTCCGGAAACGGACAACCCTTTTTTTATTCCGGCGACCTCGCCTCGGTAATTTCCTAGAACAGTTTTTTGGAATCGAGGAGAATGGTAATGGGACCCTCGTTCACGTAAGCGACGCGCATGATTTCCCCGAAACGCCCCTTCTCGACATGGATTCCCCCGGCCGAGAGCGATCGGCAGAAATGTTCGTAAAGCCTGAGAGCCTCATCGTTTCCGGCCGCGTCCGAGTAAGACGGACGTCTTCCCTTCCTTGCGTCCGCATAGAGGGTGAACTGGGAAACCGCCAAAACCCCATAGCCGAGATCGACGAGGGATAGATTCATTTTTTCCTCATCGTCCATGAATATGCGGAGATGGGCGACCTTTTCCGCCAGGTATTCGGCGTCCTTTTCGGAATCTTCCTTGCCCACGCCGAGATACACGAGAAGGCCCTGGTCGATGGCTCCGGCTACAACGACGCTATCGGCCTTTCCTATCGTCACGCTCGCCGAGGATACTCTCTGTACGACGGCTCTCATCGCTTCGCCCTCTTGAGGAAAGCTTTCGACGCCTCCGCGCTTGCGAATGGGACGAGACTCAACAGACGGCCTTCTTCCTGTATGCGTTCCGCATGTCGCGAACGACGGAATCCCTGTCTTCGGCATTGAAAAACGCCGAGCCGATGACAAGGACCTCGGGACCGGCATCGGCGACTTCGGCGATAGTCGAAGGGCCTATGCCCCCATCGGCCGAGATCAGAAACTCCAGCTTCATGGAAGAACGCATGTCCTTCAGACGCTTGATTTTCTCCAGGCAGAAAGGAAGAAGCTTCTGTCCCCCATATCCCGGATTGACCGTCATTATGAGGACAAGATCGACGAAAGGAAGCAACTCGACAATGGACGACAGCGGGGTGGATGGAACGATCGAAAGACCTGCCTTTTTTCCGCACTCGCGAATGGTCTGGATCGCGCGGTGCGCATGGACGCATGCCTCCGCGTGGAAGGTAATGATGTCGGCGCAGGCTTCGGCGAATTCCGGAATCATCCGTTCCGGCTCTTCCGTCATGAGATGAACGTCGAGCGGGAGGGTCGTTCGGGCGCGGATATCGGATACCATCTTCGCGCCGAAGGTGATGGGCGGCACGAAACGCCCATCCATTACGTCCAGGTGAATCCAGTCGGCTCCGGAACGCTTCACGGCCTCAAGGCCGGAAGAAATATCCGTAAAATCGGCGGAAAGGATGGAGGGAGCGATCAAAGGAAAATTCATATCTGAATAGTAACATCATGGCCCTAAATTTTCCACCGGTTTTCTTTACGTGAATTCATCCATCCTTCAGCGAAAGCATGGAAATCCTGTCAACGATTGACTCTTTCCGCAACGATGGGTTAGTATGAAAAGATAGTGATGTTCGGAACTGGATGTACATGGTAAACCTAGATCGCGTCCCTTCGCTTCTGGCACTGGGATATGAATGCCTCAAGAACGCCGATCTCGGCAACGCTTCACGATTTTTCGACGAAGCGCTTTATGAGGATTTTGACAACGGCGAGGTCCTTTTTTCCATGAAGTGCGCACAGTTCTGGCGCGAACGAATCGATGAGGCGGGCCAACTGGAGACGCCTCTTCTGAAAGGCGACCAGATCATGGCGAGGTGGAAGACCTTCCAGTCTTTCCTCTCGCGGATCACCGGCGATTTCGAGATGGCGAAATACGCTTTCAGGCGTATGGCTTTCAGCGTGGCGCTGGATTTTTTCCTGGCCATTCCCGATGAGGAAAAGGCGGCCCTCGGCTCCGAATTCGATTTCCGCCTGGGAAGATGCCGGAAAGCCCTGGGCGATTACGAGACGGCGCAGCAGCACCTTGAGCGGGCGGTGAAGTGCAGGAAGGATGAGGCGCGCTATCTGGCTGAACTGGCCGACTGCCATGCCCTTTCGGGAGAGCATCGCCAATCCAAGGTTCTTTTCCGGGAGGCCTTTTTTATTGGCCCCGACAAGATAGATCTCGAGTTGCTGGAATCCGATACGATCCATAAACTCGTCGAAATAGCGAAGGGAAAGGGATTTCCGGAAAAGGAAGTTCCCGAATGGATTCCGGTCTACGGTGAACTCACCGGTCTGTTCGGGGTAAAGCGCGAACTGGGGCCTTCGGAAAGTTCACGGCTCAATTCTTCCATGTTCCAGCTGGAGAACGATCTCCGCGAGAATCCCGCGATGAGCGCCACGCTGAAGCCTCGCCTTCTGAACCGATATTTCTGGATTCTGGATCATTACGAGGCGTCCGGCGCCGAAAAGGCGCGGAGCGAAAAAATATTGCTGAAAATCCGGCTGCTCGATGAGGATATCTTCAAGCAGTATGTATCATAGAGAGGAGAACGCTATGGCAGAAACCCAGCTTGCTGGCAAAGTGCAAGAAATGCTCAACGAAGAGAAATGGACGAGATCGACGCTCCAGAACTATTCCGTCAACAGCCTGAAAGAGCTGGATGCACTTATCGAAGAGGCCGAAGCAAGCTCTGCCGTAGATGAACTTTTCCAGGTTTGCGACGAACATCTCACGCAGACGAAAAGCAGCGTCATCGCTCTCTATGTGGCCGGCATCATCGCCCTGCGAAAGCAGCCTTCCGATGAATCCTACCTTACCCAGCTCATGGATCTTTTCGCGGAAGGCAAGCGCACGAACATCGTCGAGTTCGTATGCCTGAGGATTCTCGACTATGGCGAGAACAGGATCGCCCTCGCCCGCCTCGCGGAATGCTATGAGAGCGACGACAAGATCGAAGAGCGTTATGCGACTTGGGAAAGGCTCATCAAGATAGACTACGAGGAAGCGGACATCGTCAAGTTGATCGCCGAGCGCAAAGACAAGCTCGGGCTTCGCGAGGACGCGATCGACTTCTACAAGAAAGCCCTCCTGCGCTACATCAACAAGGGTCTGCCCACCAACGTTCGCGAGATATGGCTCAAGCTCGTCGATTATTGTCCCGAGGACATCGATTATTTCTTCCATGTCCAGAAAAAAATCGCCTCTGTGATCTCCCCGGACAAGGCCGCCATGCTGCTCATGGATCTCTACGCGAACTACAAGGCCAAAAAGGAATGGAGCACTGCCCTCGATATCCTGAAACTGGTCATCGATTACGACGAGAAAAATCCCGCCATGCGCAAGGAGCTCATCGAGTGCTATTCGGGCAAGTACGCCGGGCACTCCAGGCTCCAGGACTATCTCAAGCTCTCCAATATCAACCAATCATACCGCGCCCTGCATGAAGCGATGGACGATTTCGAAAAGCACATCGTCTTCGACGTGGGCAACTTCGTCTTCCACAGGACCTGGAACATCGGCCGCATCGCGGTGGTCAAGGGAGACGAGGTCACCATCGATTTCGCGAAGTCCAGAGGGCATAAGATGTCCCTGAAGATGGCCATCGACAGCCTCATGCCCCTTTCCAAGGATCATATTTGGGTGCTCAAGGCCATCTGGCCCAAGGACAAGCTTCGCGAAAAGGTCAAGACCGACATCGTCTGGACGCTCAAGAACATCATAAAGAGCTTCGACAACAAGGCCGAACTGAAGCGCGTAAAGGCGGAACTCGTGCCCGCCGTCCTCACCGCCAGCGAATGGAACAGCTGGAGCGCTAAGGCCAAGGAAATTCTCAAGACCGACGCTTCCTTCGGCAACGCCGCCGACGACATCTCGACCTTCATCGTCAGGGACAGGCCGCTTTCCTACGAGGAAAAGGTTTACATCCAGTTCAAGGCCGAGAAGAATTATTTCGACCGCGTCGTGTATTTCAGGGATTACATCGAGACCAACGATTTCGATTCCGATTATTTCTCGGAGATGCTCACCTATTTCCAGAGTTTCCTCAAATCATACCAGTCGGTGGATGAGCACGTCATCGCTTCCTACCTCCTCCTGAAGGAACTCGCGACCAAGTACCCGAGACTCCAGCAGGGCGTCCAGATAAAGTTCGCCGATCTTTTCGCCCAGATAGATAATCCCCTGGCCATATACCTGAACCTCAAGGACAGCGATCTCAGGAACGCCTATATCCTGCACATCAAGAACTTCATCCCCAGCTGGCCGGAAATCTATATCAAGCTGCTGCCCTATGCCCGTTCCATGCGCATGCTCGACGCGCTCAAGACAGCGGGACATTCAGCCAAGCTCAAGAAGATGGGCATGGACATCGTCGAGAACTACAAGGACTACCGGGAAGCCTTCATCTGGCTCATCAAGGATCTGCGCGAGGAGCCCTGGTTCGCAGAGCTCGGCATCGTGTACGAGAAGATTCTCCTCACTCTGCTCCACATTCTCGACATCACGTTCAAGGAAATCGACAACCACAAGGACACCTCCGAAAACCGCAAGGTCAACAGGCTGGTCCAGAACATCCTCTTCAAGGAAAACGTCCTCGAGAAGTTCCTCCTCGAGACCAACATCGAGACCACGGAGCGCGTCTACGCCCTCCTCATGGACATCAAGGAAGTGGATCCCGCGATCAAGCTGAGCATCAAGCACAAGATTTCCGAAAAGTATCCCAACCTCCGCTTCTTCGGCGAGGAGGAAAAGCTCACCGTTTCGCGCGGACTTATCGTCACCTCGGAAAAATATTCGGAAAAGCAGAAGCTCCTCCAGTCGATCATGGAAGTGGACGTGCCGCTGAACCAGAAGGAAATCGCCTTCGCCCTGTCCCTTGGGGATCTGCGGGAGAACGCCGAATACAAGGCTTCCAAGGAGAAGCAGGACGAGCTGAACGCCAAGGTCGGGAAGCTAAAGAATGAGCTGGAAAAAGCCCAGATCTTCGACAAATCCACGATCACGACCACAAAGATATCCTTCGGCACGAAGGCGACCCTCACCAACGAACTGACCGGCGAAAAGGAATATTATACGATCCTCGGCCCCTGGGAATCCGACCCGGCCAAGGACATCATTTCCTACCTCTCGCCCCTCGGCAAGAAGCTTTTCAACCATAAAGTGGGAGAGCGCCTGACCTTCGCGATACACGACAGAAAGTTCCAGTACCTCATCGAGAGCATCGAGGTGGCTGATCTTTGATTGCCGCGAAGCCGCTGGCCTGAACCGATCCAATAAAAAAGCCGCTTAAAAGCGGCTTTTTTCATATTTTAAGTCGGCGGACTCCGTAGAGCCTTGCGCTCCAGTTGCCCTCATAGAGGCTGGAGATGATGACGCCCGTCCTCGCCCCCTCCGACGCTGAATGGATGAAGGTGCTCGCGCTCAGGGCGAAGCCCACGTGGTAGATCGCCTGATCGTAGGCGAACAGCAGGATATCGCCGGGTTCGATCGTCGCGGATTTCTCGCCGACGGCCGAGAACTCGTCGCTGCGCCTCGGGAAGGGCCCTAGCTTCGGCACGGCCGCGTAGAGCACCCTGGAGACGAAACCCGAACAGTCGACACCGGAACGCGAGGAGCCGCCGAGCTGGTAGGGCGTCCCTAGCCAGGCCAGCGCCCCCGCTATGAGGGAAAGCCCATCCACGGCCGCCTCGTCGGGCAGGATAGTCCCCGTCCTACCTACCTCCTCGCGGGGCTCGTTGAAATCGAGGCCTCTGACGGGAGGCAGAAGGCTGGAAATATCCACGATGGGAGGAGAAGCCGCCGACGGCAATTCCTGCGCCTGTCCGTTACCGAAGATGGGCCAGAACGCCAGCAGAAGGACAGCGACGCTCCGATTAATTCTCATCCTCGACATTCTTCTGTCCTGCGTATCGCTTGAGGAATTCGGCGCGGAAAGCCTCAAACCGATCCTGAAGGATGGCGAGCCTGATGCTGCGTACGAGGTCGCCGAGGAAATGGAGATTATGTCTCGTAGCAAGTATCGAATAGAGAATTTCCCCGTTCCGGTACAGATGGCGCAGATATGCCCTCGAATGGTTGAGGCAGACCGGGCAGGAGCACTCGGGATCTATGGGGGAGAAGTCGTGCTCATAGACCGCTTTCTTGATGACGATCTGTCCGGCTGAAGTGAATAAAAGGCCGTTGCGCGCGGTTCTGGTGGGGTACACGCAATCGAAGATGTCTATGCCGTTGCGGACTGCCTCCAGTATGTAATCGGGCGTTCCTATGCCCATCAGGTAGCGCGGTTTGTCTGAGGGGAGGAGCGCCGCCGTATGCTCCAGCATTTCGTTGAAGACTTCCTTGGGCTCGCCCACTGAGAGTCCGCCTATGGCGATGCCGGGGAGATCCAGCTCGGCGATCCGCTCGACGCTTTCCTGCCTGAGGTTTTTGTAGAAATTGCCTTGGACGATGCCGAAGAGCTTCCCCTGGTAGCCATCCTCGTCCCTCGCCTTCTCCCATGCCGCCTTGGCGCGGCGCGCCCAGGCATGGGTGAGGTTCATGTCCTTCTGCGCTTTCTTTTCATCCTCGCCCCAGGGCGAACAGATATCCAGCTGCATCTGTATATCCGAATTGAAGGCCGTCTGGACTTCCACCACCTTTTCCGGGCTCAGGAAATGGCTCGAGCCGTCAATGTGCGAGCGGAATTTCACGCCTTCCTCGGTAATCTTCCTGAGCGGGGAGAGCGAAAACACCTGGAAACCGCCCGAGTCGGTGAGGAAGTTGCCCTTCCAGCCCGAAAAGCCATGCAGTCCCCCGGCGGCCTTGATGAGTTCGTGGCCTGGCCTGAGATAGAGGTGGTAGGTGTTGGCGAGGATTATCTTGAAGCCCATGGCCTGCAGGTCTTCCGGAGGAACGGCCTTCACCGTCGCGTTGGTGCCCACGGGCATGAAAGCTGGTGTCTGGACGATTCCATGAGGAAGATGGATCTCGCCGGTTCTCGCCCGCGAACCCGAGTCCCTGTGTCCTTCTATGAATATTCCGGAATTGATCATTCGCGATCCTTTATGTTTTGGCTTTCAGATAGCCCAGCGTCGAAACGACGATGAAGGCGACGGTAACGCTCCAGATGCCGAAACCGGGTGAAACCCAGCCGGTCTTGGAGGAAAGGGCGCCGAGCATCTGCGCGACATAATATACCGTGGCGGTGCTGAGGCTGAAAAGGAGGCTCATCAGCAGCGAGTTCTTCCTGAAAAGCCCGGCGAAGGCGATGGAAAGCCCATAGACGATGAAAGGCGTGAAGATCAGGGAAAATCGCTTGTGGTATTCGGTTCGCGCCTCGACGGAGGGCAGTCCAGAATCCCGGAGCACCCTGATATAGGACGCGAGTTCGGCGGTCTTCATGAGGGGAGGCTTTTCCCTCAATATTCCGAAGGAATCGGGTCCCTCGTTCAGGTCAGGGCGGGAATACTCGGCCTCGGTCTTCTCCGTCCATCCACCCGATGCCTGCCTGAAAAAAATCCTCGCTTCCTGGAATTTCCAGCTCTCCCCCGTCCAATCGGCGCGTGGAGACTGAATTCTCGCGAGGAACTCGCCCGAAGCATTCCTTTCGATAATATCCACATCCACGATTCTTCTGGCCGTGGGATCGTAGTATCCCACCCTGTAAACGAAGGAGCCTCCGTCGGCCATGATCGTGATGTCCGATATCTGGCTGCCCTGCCCCTTTTGCCCTGTCATCGTCCTGAAGAGACGGTCGCGCTCAGCCGAGGCCGGAATCGTAACCATATCGTTCGCGACGAACATGGTTCCCGCCATGATGGCGGAAAAAGCCAGGATAGGAAGGCTCAGACTCTGCACGCTGATGCCCGAGCCCCAGACGACGAGCAGTTCCCCGTCGGCATGCATCTCGGCGAGGCTCAGCGTGATGCCGAAAAGGTAGGCGATGGGAAGCACTTCCGTGACGTGTGCGGGAATTCCGGCGGCCAGCCAGACGAGGATACTGCCGATGGGAGCGTCCATGGCCAGGAGGCGCCACATGGAGGAGAAGAGGTCGGCGAGCATCATTATCCCGACTAGAAAAGCCTCCCCGCCCAAAAAGCGCAGCATGGTCTGCCTGAAGAGAAGGCGTCGCAGGAGTCTGGGACCGGTTCTCATATGCTTCGCCTCTTGCCTTTGTGGCGTATCACCCAGGCCAGGATAGCGGCAACCAGGACAAGGGCGTTGGGCGCCCACATGGCGAGGGCCGGCGGGATGCGGCTGCGCAGTCCGGCGGTCTGGCCGGCAAAGAGAAGGCCCCAGTAAAGCGTGGACAAGAGCAGCGCCATGCCGAAGCCGGCCGTTCTTCCGGCTCTTCTCGTCCCGAGTCCGAGAGGAAAGGCCAGAAGCGAAAAGAAAAAAGCCGCCGCGGGAATGGCGAACTTCTTGTTGTATTCGAGTTCATAGATCTGAAGCGACCGGTCCGAAGGGGGCGAAGTCTGGGTTTGTCGAAGGACGGTGATGGACCGCTGGAGTCTCTTTTCGTTTTCCGGGGAATCCGGCCGGTTTCCGGGTAAGGGATCTTTCTGTCGATAGTCATCCATCATGCGGGCTCTGGCTTCGGCGCTCTGCTTAGCCACATCCCTTTTCCGCGCCTCTAGGGTGCTTTTTTTCTTCCGCAGATTGACCAGCAAATCTCCGGAGCTCATCTCAGAAGGGCTGTTGCCGGAAAAACCGACTATCGGTTCCTTGAGCACGAAACGGTAGAACAACGTGTCGGCACGGGAAACCGAAAATTTGCTGTCCTCGGTCAGGACGACGGAGTGCTCCAGTACGTCGGTCATTTTTATGATCGCGCCGTTTCCGCTCGGGTCTATGACGATGCTGGCCCTTCCCGCCGCCATGACCTTGTCGGCCGTTTTCCCGCCCGACTCGAAAAGGAGGATATCCCCGATATCGCCGCTTTTTCCCGCTCCCGTCACGACAACGGTCTGCGAATAGCGTTTTACCGAATAAGGCGTCAACTCGATGGAAGCGGAACGCGCGACGAGCTGGCCATAGACCTTGCGAAAAGCCACGGCGCTGCGAGGAAGGAAATAATCGTTGGCCGCGAAGGAAAGAAGGGAGGCTACGAGGCCCATAATCAGGAAGGGAGCGTAGAGCGCGGCCGGCGAAATCCCGACCGCGGAAAAAGCGAGTATTTCATTGTCGGTATTCATCCTGGCTGATGTCATGAGAGCGCCGGCCAGGGCCGAGAATGGTGCGGCGATGGCGACGACCGATGGAAGGGAATAGAGAAGTAGAAGAAGGGTCTGGTCCAGGGGGGCGCTCTTGGCAAGGATATCCTCGGCCAGGAGAAGTATCTGGTTTATGAAAAAGACGACAAAGAAGAAAAGAAAGGATATCGCGAAGGAAAGGCAGAACTCGCGGACGATATAAAAGAGCGCGGTGAAAGGAAATCCGCGCGATATTGCCGCATCCGTCCTCCTTGCCATCAACGAAGACCTCCTGGGACCTTACTGGCTACGCACCTGTCGAGCCGAATCCCCCATCGCCGCGATCGGATTTTCCGATCGCCCTTTCTGGCTCGAAGGCAGCCTCAGTATACCTTGCGATCACGAGCTGCGCTATCCTGTCGCCTGGTTCGATGCGCGCTTCCGCGTTCCCCAGATTGACGAGAATCACCTTGATCTCCCCTCGATAGTCCGAATCGATCGTGCCAGGGCTGTTGAGGCAGGTGACGCCCTTCTCCAGCGCCAGCCCTGACCTCGGCCTGACCTGGGCCTCATACCCGGGGGGAAGCTCCATGCGAAGCCCCGTCGGAACGGCCCGTCTTTCCATGGGCATGAGCCGAAGAGTCTCGGCTATGTTCGCATAGAGGTCGGCGCCGGCCGATCCCCTGGTTTTGTATTCGGGGAGCCGGGCTCCCTCCTCGAGGATAACCGGTACGCGGATCGAATCCATCTTATATCTCCTCCAGGCCGAGCGTTCGAGCCGTTCTGGGCTTTATGCTGCCGTAGGCGTATCGTCCCCTGCGGGCCGAAGCGAGCCGCGTCAGCAAGGCCAGGACATCGTCCCTTTCCACGTTGAGGTACATTTGTCGCTCTTCCTCTATATCGGGGATCTTTCCCAGCGTCATATACCAGCTGGCCAGCCTTCTGATCCTGGATTCCGGATCCTCGAGGGAGAGGACAAAGCTGCCGGCCAGCCTCGATGCGGCTTCGGTCAGCTCCTCGTCTGAGAGCGTCGATGCAAAGAGCGCCTTCGTCTCTTCGTCCACCGCGTTCACGCATTCCACGAACTTATTGTCTCCCATCACCACTTGAATGGCCACGAGCGCCTCTGTGCGGGAAAAGGACAGGGAGGACTGTACCGTATAGGCCAGACCCAATTTTTCCCTCACCTTCTGAAAAAGCCTGGAGGTGGAAGCTTCGCCCAGGATGCCGTTTATAGCGCTCAGGCAGAAAAAATCCTTCATGGCGAGGGGGGCGTCGAGCTGGAGAGCGTCGAAATAATAGATCTGCGAACTGGGGGCCTTGGTGTAACCCCGGAAAGCCCTGGCGGCGGGAGTCCCAGGATACGCGAGCGAGAATACCGCGCTGACGGCTTCAGCCGAGGTTCCAGCTACGGCTCTTCCAGCTGCGGCGTCAGCCGATGCTCCGTCCGAGACCGCGGCCTTGGCTATCGCCTCATCCATGAATTCCGCGAGTCCGGCCTCGTCAAAATCGCCCGATGCAGCGATTATCGCGTTCGAAACAGTGAACAGGCCGCGGTAGAAGTCGAAGAGCCGGCCGCGGTCTATGGCTTCCACCTCGGCGCAGCTGCCCCCGATGGGCTTGGCGGCGGGATGGTCAGGCCAGAAATGGGCGAGGAAGGCATCGAAGGCGGTCTCCTCGACGTCGTCCTCTATCTGCAGGATTTCCGAAAGGATGACCTGCTTTTCCTTTTCGAACTCCTGTACGGGAAAGGTGGAGGAAAAAGCCGCTTCCGCGATGAGTTCCGTGGCAAGGCGCCAGTCCCTGGAGGGAACGCAGCAGTAAACGCAGATGCAGTCGCGCTCGGTGAAGCCGTTGGCGTAGCCGCCGGTGCGTTCTATGGCCCGCCAGAGGGAGAAAGCGTCGTGCCGTTTCGTGCCCTTGAAGAGCATGTGCTCGACGAAATGAACGAAGCCCCGATTCATCGGGGCTTCATTCCTGGATCCGTAGGGAAACCAGATCGAGACGGTAAAACTGGGAGAATCCCGCCGGCTCTCGGAGAGCAGGGCCGCTCCGGCCGACAGGATTTTGGGTTGTATCATAAAAACGTCAGATTCAGCGTCTGCGGGACGAATCCCTCCGGTCGTCAAACCTGCGAGGCTCCCTGGGACCGCGGTCGTCTCTCGGCGGCCTGTCGTCGCGGCTCTGGGGCGGCAGCTGTCCGTTCTCGTCGAGAGCTTCGAGCATGGCGAGGTTGAGTCTTCCCATGTGATCGATTTCCATGAGCTTGACCTTTACCGCGTCGCCTTCCTTGACCACATCGCTTACGCGTTCCACCCGGCCCTTGGCGAGTTTCGATATATGGCAGAGTCCTTCCTTGCCCGGCATGATCTCGATGAAGGCGCCGAATTCCATGACCCGCTTGACGGTGCCGTCGTAGATCTTCCCGATCTCCGGTTCCTCGACCATGCTGAGGACGGCGTCGCGCGCGTCATAGGCGGCTTTCTGATTCTTGCCGTAGATGGTGACGGTGCCTTCCTCGTCGATGTTGATCTGGACGTCGTACTTCTCGGACATTCCCTTGATGTTCTTGCCGCCCGGCCCGATGATGGCGCCGATCTTTTCCTGGTCTACCTTGACGCTGACGACCTTGGGAGCGTATGCGGAGATGTCTTCAGAGGGCACGGAGAGCGTCTTCTCCATGATGCCGAGAATATGCATCCTACCGCGCTTCGCCTGGGCGAGAGCCTTGGTGAGGATTTCGGTGCTGACCGAGGAAATCTTGATGTCCATCTGGAAGGCGGTGATGCCGTCCTTCGTTCCGGCTACCTTGAAATCCATGTCGCCGAGATGGTCCTCGTCGCCGAGGATGTCGGTGAGCACGGCGAAGCGGGTCTCGTCGGTGATAAGTCCCATGGCGATGCCCGCCACGGGTTTGCGCATCGGAACGCCGGCGCTCATCAGGGAGAGGGAGGAACCGCAGACGGTCGCCATGGAAGAGGAACCGTTGGATTCCAGGACCTCGGAGACGACGCGGATGGTGTACGGGAACTTATCTTTGGGCGGGAGCATGACCTCAATGGCGCGGCGCGCAAGGCTGCCGTGGCCGATTTCTCGTCTTCCCGTTCCCAGACGTCCGGTTTCGCCTACCGAGAAGGGGGGGAAGTTGTAGTGCAGCATGAAGCGGTCGCGACGATCGCCTTCGATGTCGTCCAGGATCTGCTCGTCGAGAATGGTTCCGAGCGTGGTAACGGCGAGAGCCTGGGTTTCGCCGCGCGTGAAGAGGGCCGAACCGTGGGTTCTCGGGAGAACGTTGATTTCGCAGGTGATCGGGCGCACGTCCTCTAGACCGCGGCCATCGACGCGCAGTCCCTTGTCGAGGATGCCGTTCCTGAGAATATGGTACTGGAGGTCCTCCATGAGGGCGGAGAAGAGCTTCTGCTGCACCTCGCAGTCGAGGACTTCGGCGAAGGTTTCCTGGGTCTGCTTGATGGCGGCGCGCACGGCCAGGTAGCGTTCCTGCTTCACTTTCACGAAGAGGGCCGCGGAGAGGAGCGGCGCAGCGAAAGCGCGGATCTCTTCTTCCTTGTTCAGGGTGACCTTGAGGGGCGCGAGGGGGAGCTTATCCTTGCCGGCGAGGCCGCGGAGTTCCACGATCATGGCGCAGATCTTGGCGATGGGTTCCTTGGCGCACTCGATGGCCCCGATCATCTCCTCTTCGGAGACTTCGTGGGATCCGCCCTCGACCATGGTGATGCCCGCCGCTGTGCCCGAGACGGTGATCTCGAGTTTGGCGGTCTCGCACTGCTCGAAGGTGGGGTTGACGACGTACTTGTCATCGACGAGAGCCACGCGGACGGCCGCGATAGGACCGGCGAAGGGAATGTCGGAGATATGGACTGCCGCGCTGGCCGCGTTGATCGCCACGATGTCCGGAGGATTGACGTTATCCGTCGAAAGGCAGGTCGGAACGACCTGGATTTCCCTGCCGAAGGCCTTGTCGAAGAGCGGGCGCATGGGCCTGTCTATGATTCGCGATACGAGGATTTCCTTGTCCTTGGGACGGGATTCCCTCTTGATGAAACCGCCGGGAATCTTGCCGGCGGCATAATATTTTTCGTTGTACTCGACGGTGAGGGGAACGAAATCCAGGCCTTCCGTCACTTTTTCGGAGCAGCAAGCGGTCGCGAGGACGGCCGAACCACCGTAGGTCGCGAACACCGCGCCGCCAGCCTGTTTTGCCATGCGGCCGGTCTCCAGGACCAGGGTTTCGTTGCCGATCTGGCAACTTACTGAATGTACCATTTTTCTTCCTTTTTACGGCCTAGACCGCAGGTTCCGGGCAAGGCCGGAACAACAGGAAAAGGCCCGTGCGCATAAACTGCGGCCGGGCCTGATTTCCTGTAACTCATCCACAATCACTTCCTGATCTGAAGCTTCTCGACGAGCGCTCTGTAACCTTCGAGGTTGGTCCTCTGAAGATATTTGAGCAGCTTGCGTCGCTGACCGACAACTTTCAGCAGGCCGCGCCTGGAGTTTGTATCCTTTTTATGAGTCTTGAAATGATCGGTGAGGTCGGTGATCCTTTTGGTGAGCAGGGCTACCTGCGTCTCGATCGATCCGGTATTCTTCTCGTTGGTGCCGTACTCGAGTACGACCTGGGCCTTGTCCTCTTTGGTCAATGCCATCTTCTATTTCTCCTTACCACTCTTGTGATACCAAGTTTATTATCGCGGCGCGTTTCACGTCGCGTAGTTCAAAAGTTCCCGTGATGATCTCCCCGTTCTCGATGCGGGCAGAAATCATCGTATTCCCCGTATCCGGATCCATGATGATCCTGTAGACGCCTGCGGGCGGAAGCACCGCGTCTTCCACCGGCTTTAAAACGAAACCGCCGGAAACGCTTGTATCCACCGTTTCGATATCGACGATATGGGGCCTTCCCAGCATGTCGGCGGCCTCGCCAAGCCTGCCTTCGAGAATCGCGTTCCTTATCCTGCTCGAGCTCACGGGATGTCCGCCATACATGACCGGCTCGGCTATCCGCGCTTCCATTCCGAGCGTCCCGCAGATTTCAGCGAGGGCCTGCGCGTTCGTATCCATCTTGTAGCCGCATCTGAAATTCGGGCCGACACAGACGAATTTTACCCCCGCATTCGCAAGCAGCGAAAGGAATTCCGCGCCTGAAAGTGTACCGAAATTCTGGGAAAAGTCAATCAGTACGCAAAGATCGAAACTCGCCCTGGCGAAAGCGTCGGTCTTCTGCCGGAGGCTGAAGATGCTTCCCCTGAAAGACTGAGGATGAAGTATCTTCTTGGGATTGTTGGCGAAGGTGATGACAGCGCTTTTCATGGCCGGTTTTTTGGCCAGAACGGCATCCAGCAGCCTTTGATGCCCTCGATGAACGCCATCGAATACGCCTATCGTCACGGAAAGCGGCTCATGGCCTTTGGAGGCGGCGAACTCTGACCAGGTCTGGATGTTCATCGGGCGCCCGCTCCCTTCGGCATGACGAATTTATAGGCGAGAAGGCCCGAACGACGCTCCAAAACGCCCAAGATTCTCCCATCGCCGGAGAAGGCCGCCAGATCGCCGTCGCGCGAAAGGCCAGCCCCGAGTTCTACAAGGAGGGCCGGAAGGCCGTTCGTGAAGGCGGCTTCCGCTTCCCTGGCGATGCTGATGGTTCCCAGCCCCAGGAGTCCGGCCGTCTCGGGAGTGAAGCTATGGAGCGTCTGGACGCTGGCCTCTTCGGGCGACTGAATGGCGTCACTTACCGAAAAAGCCCCGACTTTCGTCCTTCTCAGCGCGCTGACATGGGCGCAGGTACCGCAGGCCGCGGCTATGTCCCTCGCGAGGGAGCGGATATAGGTACCGGATGAACAATGAACTTTCACGGACGCTTTGCCGTCCTTATAATCGACGAGATCCAGGGAGTGGATGGTGATCGGCCTTGCCTGAAGCTTTACGGCCTCGCCTTTCCGCGCCATGTCAGACGCCCTTTTCCCTTGAACATGTATGGCGGAGTATTCAGGAGGGATCTGCTCTATAAGGCCCCTGAACGGGCCAAGGGAGGCTTCCAGGGCGGTAAGGGAAGGAATCTCTCCCGTGGCGGTTACGGCGCCGCCTGGATCAAGCGTGTCTGTTCCCAGGCCAAACCGAATTTCGGCTTCATATTCTTTGTCGAGGCCCGTGAACCAGGGCGTGAGGTGGCTATAGCTTCCCACCACCACCACGAGCAGTCCCGTGGCGAAGTTGTCGAGCGTACCCGTATGGCCCACGCGGGCCCCGGGAAAAATTTTCCTGAATCCGCCAAGCGCGGCGAAGGATGTCCTGCCCGCTGGCTTGTCGAAGAGAAGGAAGCCGGATGCTGTCATTCCTTGAGGAGACCCTTTATCTTTTCGGTCATCTCGAAGCCTTCCCTGATGCCCAGGTCGGCCACGAAATGAAGGACGGGAGTGAGGCGGAGCCTCACCCTTCGCGCTATCTGGGACTGTATGAAACCCGCCGCGCTGGTGAGTCCATCGACGGCGGCGTAGAGTTCCTTATCGTCTTCCGTGATGCAGCTCACCCAGACCTTCGCGGTGGAGCCGTCTCGGTTGGCTTCCACGCGAGTGACGGAGACCAGGGACCCGACGCGCGGATCCCTGATTTCGCCCGATGAGATGAGCGCCGCGATTTCCTCGCGCAGTAGCTCTTCGAGCCGCCTAAGCCTTATCTGATCCATTGCCTTCAGCTTTCCCAAGGGTACGCGCCACTTCGACCGTTTCGTAGATCTCGAGCATGTCGCCTTCCTTGAGGTCGTTGCAGTTTTCGATTCCAATACCGCACTCGTAGCCGGCGACCACTTCCTTGGCGTCGTCCTTGAACCTTCTGAGCGAATTGATCTTACCCTGGAAAATTTCGATGGCGTCGCGGATGACGCGCACCTGGCTGTTTCTGTGCACGGCGCCCTCAAGCATGTAACAACCGGCGATGATGCCGATCTTCGGGACCTTGAATATGTTCCGCACTTCGGCCTTGCCGATTTCCTGTTCCTTGAGCTCGGGAGACAGCATGCCTTCCATGGCCTTGAGGATATCCTCTTGGGCCCTGTAGATGATGTTGTACTTCCTGATATCGACTTTTTCCCTGTCGGCGAGCAGCTTGGCCGAAGCGATCGGCCGTACGTTGAAGCCTATGATGATGGCATCCGAGGCGGAAGCCATCATGACGTCGTCGTCCGAGATGGCGCCGGCGGCCGCGCGCAGGACATTCAGGCGCACTTCCTTGGTGGAAAGCTTCTCCAGCATGCCCTTGAGCGCCTCGACGGAGCCCTGGACGTCGCCCTTTATGATCACCTTGAGTTCCTGGACCTCTCCGGCCGAAATCGTCTCGTAGAGGTTGTCCAGGGTGACTTTCTTGACGTTCTTTCCTTCTTCGTACTTCTTGAGTTCCTGGCGCTTGTCGGAGATGGCGCGGGCGTATTTTTCCTCTTCAACGACCTCGAAGGGATCGCCGGCGTTGGGTATGCCTTCGAAACCCAGAACCTCGACCGGCGTGGAGGGCGTCGCTTCTTCGACGCGGTTGCCCTTGTCGTCGAACATGGCCCTTACCCTTCCGGGGTAGATGCCTGCCACGAAGGAATCGCCGATGCGCAGGGTTCCCGTGGCCACGATGATGGTGGCGACAATGCCTCTGCCCTGATCGATGCGTGATTCGACAATCTTGGCTTCCGCCAGGCGCTTGTAGCTGGCCTGCAGTTCGAGTATCTCGGCTTGCAGCAGTATGGCGTCGAGCAGTTCGGGAATACCTTTTTTCTGAAGGGCGGAAATCTCGCAGAACTGTGTCGTGCCGCCCCACTGCTCGGGAATCAGGCCCATCTCGGAAAGCTGAGTCTTGACCCTGTCCGGATTGGATTCGGGCAAGTCGATCTTGTTGATGGCCACAATGATGGGAACCTTGGCGGCCTTGGCGTGATCGAGGGCTTCCTTCGTCTGGGGCATGACGCCTTCGACGGCCGAAACCACAAGGATGACGATATCGGTAATCTGGGCGCCACGGGCGCGCATCTTCGTGAACGCGGCGTGTCCCGGCGTGTCCAGGAAGGTGATCTTGTTGCCTTTGGCCGTAACCACCTGGTATGCGCCGATATGCTGGGTTATCCCGCCGTATTCGTGGGCCACGACATCGGTTTTCCTGATGGCGTCCAGCAGTTTCGTCTTTCCATGGTCGACATGTCCCATGACGGTGACGATGGGCGGACGGGCACGGAGGTCGTCGGGATTCTCGGCTTCCTTTTCGATGACCGTCTCGTCATAGAGGCTGACGATCTTGACTTCGCAGTTGTATTCGCTGGCGAGGATCGTCGCCGTTTCGGCGTCAATTTTCTGGTTGATCGTAGCCATGACGCCGAGCGCCATGAGCTTGCCGATGAGCTCGGCCGGCTTAATATTCATTTTCTTCGCCAGATCGCTGACGGAGATATTTTCCATGATGTCGATGGACTTGGGAATGGCGATGGCGCGAGCCTCGGCCTTCTTCTTGAGCTGAAGTTCCTTCTCTAGTTCCACATCCTCGCGTCGGACGAAGCCCGGCTTTCTTCTCGGAGCCGGTTTGCGCTGGGCTGTCTTGCTGCTTTCGAGGGGAGAAGGACCATTGGCAGGACCGCGGGCGCCGCCATAGCCGCCGCCTCTCGGTCCGCCCGACATATTGCCGCCCCTGCCCGCCGGTCTGCCCTGCGCGGGGTAGCCGGGACGATAGCCGCCGGGAGCGCCGGGGCCGCCTGGGCCTTGAGGACGGGGACCGCGCGGGTATCCGCCCGGGGCCGAAGATGGATACTGAGGTCTTGTCCCGGGAAAGCTTCCCGGAGGGCCTTGGTAACCACCAGATCCCTGATAGCCTCCGGATCCTTGGTATCCTCCGGAACCCTGATAGGGCCTTTGCCCTTGATAGCCGCCGCCGGTGCCCTGGTAGCCGCCTCCAGAACCCTGGTAGCCGCCCGAACCTTGGTAGCCCTGAGGCCTCGGTCGGTTGGGATCGTAAGGCTGGGATGAATTCCCTCTATAGCCGCCCTGATAGCCGCCCGAACTCTGGCCGCCGCCCTGGCCCTGATAGCCACCGCCTGTACCTTGGTAGCCGCCCGAGCCTTGGTAGCCCTGAGGCCTCGGCCTGTTGGGATCGTAGGGTTGAGAGGAATTCCCCCTGTAACCGCCCTGGTAGCCGCCCGAACTCTGGCCGCCCTGCCCCTGGTAACCGCCGGGACCTTGGTATCCACCTGAGCCCGAGGGTCCCTGATATCCGCCACTTCTGCCCTGATAGCCGGAAGGCCTGGGTGAATCGCCCGGAGTTCGGTTGGCGGGGTAGCCGCCGACGGTTCCGGCAGTCCCGTGAGGTCTTGCCGGGTTGCTTTGATAGCTTCCGCGATAGCCGCTCGGGGACGAGCCTGGCTGCGGAGGAGTCTGATTGGCTGATGAAGCCGGTCTGGCCGGCTGAGCTGGTCTCATAGGGGGGTCGCGTCGTGCCGGCTGACCGGCAGGAGAGGACGCGGAAGCATCAGCCGGCCTGCTTGCCGCCGGCGCTGCGGAAGCGTCATGGGCGGAAGGCGAGGATGGCGCATTTTCCGTCGCTGCCGCGGGAGAAACCGACGCGGCGGTCGATGCGGTCGCGGCCGCTTCGCCTAAGGCGGCGAGAACGGATACGGGAGCTTTTTTCTGGTCCGCGCTCGAACCTTCGTCGCGCGAAAGCCCGGCTTCGGGCCGCGCCATGCTCGGAGGAGCGGCAGGACTTGTTGCCTGCTCGGCCGTATGGTGAACGTGAGTCGACAACTTCTCAGATGGCTGAGCGGCGGTCTTTTCATGCTGGACCTGAACAGTTGGAACCTGAACGACCTCAGCAGGCTGCTCTCCGCCTTCAAGATCGTGATGGGCGACGACTTTAGCCTGCACCTTCTTCAGCACGATCTTTTTCTTCACCACGACAACCTTCTTCCTCTCGGCCTGGGCTTCTTCTTCTGGCTTTTCGTGCGAAACAGGAACCTGCGTCGCGGGTACCTCGCCTTGGGCCGGTTTCGGCTGTTTGATGAGATGGACTTTCTTCTGAGAGTTCTCGGTATTATCCGTCATATCCTACCTTTTACGCTTGCTGGTCGTCGCTATTATATTCAAAACTCAGTTCAACGCCACACGATGGGCAATTCTTCATGTCGGGAGTGACCGCCGTGCCGCAATCCGGGCAGGTATATTCATCGGATGCCGTTTCGGCTGAATCCTCGGTCTCTTCCTGGACGATCTCGATATTTTCCTCGATGATGCCCTGGATCATCTGGATTTCCTCGATGGACAGACCGGATACTCTTGCGAGTTCCTCATCGTCCTTTTCAAGGAAGTCCTCGACAAGGCTCACTCCGGCGGCGTCCATAGCCGAAAGCCACTCGGGCTTCATGCCAGGCAGGTCGGACAGGAGAACGGATTCTTCCGCTTCCTCTTCGATCTGCTCATTGGTGTCGGAGAACAGGCTGTCGGCCGCGCGCTTGAGTTCGATGTTCCTGCCGTCCTGCAGATACTGCTCTTCGGTCTTCACATCGATATTCCAGTCGCAGAGGCGATTGGCGAGCTTCACGTTCTGCCCCATCTTGCCGATCGCTATCGAGAGTTCCTTGTCGGCCACGATGGCCAGCGCCGTGTGCTTGGCCTCGTCCATGATATGGACGGTCTTCACTTCCGCGGGCGACAGGGCGTTCTTGATGAACTGACGGGAATCGACATCATATTTGACGAAGTCTATCTTCTCCCCTTCGAGCTCCTGGCTTATGAGCTGGCTGCGCATTCCCTTGGGGCCGACGCAGGCGCCCACCGGATCCACATCGTCCCTCTTGGAGAATACGGCCACCTTTGTCCTGTAGCCGGGCTCGCGGACTATTTTGAAAATCTCTATCGTCTTGTCGTAGATTTCCGGTATTTCCAGCTCGAGAAGCTTGGTCACGAACTCGGCATGGCTCCTGGAAAGAATGATCTGAAGACCGTTCTTTCCCTTGTCCACTTCGTAAATAAGGGCTTTGATGCGGTCGCCGACGTGGTAGGCTTCCCTGGGGGACTGATATTTCTTGGGGAAAATGCCCTCGACCTTGCCCAGGTCGACATAGATGACATTGTTCCTTTCGCGCTGGAAGTAGCCGATTATCAGCTCGCCCTGCTTCGATTTGTATTCGGCGTAGAGGGTGTCGCGCGAGATATCGCGGAAGTTCTGCCTGGTCGTCTGTTTCGCCACCATGACGGACTGGAGATCAAATTCCTGGGGATCGACGGGCATTTCGAGAATATCGCCGACCTCGGCGTCCTCTGCGTAATCATGAGCCTCTTCCAGCGTCATCTGGAGAACCTCGTCCTCCAGGTCGTCATCGGCCACGATGACTTTCTTGGCGTAGATATCCACGCCTTCATAGTTGTCCCGGAAGCGAATGATGGCGTTTTCGCTCGTTCCGAATTTCTTCTTATATGCCGCGAGCAGGGCTTCCTGCAGCGTATTGACGATGAGTTCCTCGGAAATGCCCTTCTCGCTGATCAGCTGTCGAATGGCTTCCGCCATGTCAGATGCCATTGCTTACTCTCCCTTATGCGAAGAATCCAAGCGCGCTTTCGCGATGGATGAAATGTCGATGGTGACTGGTTCTCCCGCGACGGAAAAACTGATTTTCCCTTCGGAATACCCGGTCAGCTCCCCGGTGATCCATTCTTCACGGCCATGCAGCAGCACTTTGACCGCCTTGCCGACGAAGGCCTTCCACTCCCTCGACGATTTGATGATCCTGTCTATGCCTGGGCTCGAAATTTCAATATCTGGAGTTTGCGCATCGAAAGCGAGCTGAATTTGGGGGAGAATGAGTCTGTGCGCCTTCGCGCATTCATCCGTCCCCGTCCCAGAAGGCGAATATACGACCGCCTTAACCTTGATGCCCCCCTTGTGCTTGAAAAGCGAAAAATCAAGGAGATGCAATCCCGCGTTCCCCAGGATCTCTTCGATCCTTGGTTCCAAATCTTTGTCGTCCGCCACGCCGCCTCGCCTGCATTTGTTCCGGATATTGTCCGGCAACGGATAGATTTGAACTCTCAGCATGCTGGAGATCAAACCAAAAAAAAAGAGTCGTAGAACGACTCTCCTTATTTCTAAAAAGAATCATGCGCTTTTTACATGCCGTTATAGTAGTATTCTACAATGGGTTAGTCAATAGCCAGAAGGATATCGCCAGGGCGGCCGTGACGCCCGCATAAAGCCTAAAGACCTTTTGGGGAAGGACGTCAATCCGCGGCGATGACGAGGGCGCAGACATTTACGGCTCCGTTTTCGCGCAGGGCTTTGGCGCACGCTTCGATCGTGGCGCCCGTCGTGTAGACATCGTCCATGAGAATGAGATCGGCCGGCATTCGGGAGACTCTGGCGGGAATGACCGAATATGCCTTCTCGGCATTCGTCTTCCTCATGGCCTTGTTCAGCTTTTTCTGCTGTGCGCCGGCATGCCGCTCAAGGATTCGCTCGACGCGATAGCCCCTCTTCTCCAGCGCAGCGACGATTGCCTCCACCTGGTCCCATTCTCTCCGCCTTATCTTCTCGGGGCGAGGAGGCACGGGAACTATGGTTCTGCCGGGCCAGCGGGAATCGATTACCTCGGAGAGGAGGCTAGCCCAGAACGGCGCGAGGGAGCGTCGTTTCGAGGACTTGTATTCTCTCATGAGAACGGCCGGCAGCCCGGAATATTTGAAGAGCGGGTAGATTTCGGGACAGGATCGCTCGATATCTCTGCATCCATAACAGATATCCTGCTCGGAATAAAGCTCCTGGCCGCATACCCTGCAGCGACGGCCGCCTATCCGCGTCAGTTTCGCCCCGCAGCGCGTGCAAAGGGGTATCGAAAGAGTGGGGTTCCCCTCCTCCTCCGCCGCGTCTGTCGCGTCTGACGCGTCTGTCGCGATAGACGCGTCCACGCGCTCGCCGCATACGGCGCAATAATGGGGGACGACCCACCCGGCGACGGTCGAGGCCAAGGCTTTAAAGACATTTACAGGCTTTACATTCATCAGCCTATGGACGCGTCCGATAAAGCGTTTTGCTTCAACGGAACGCTTTGCTTCAGCGGAGCGTCGCGCTGAGTTCGGAAAGAAACTGAAGGGCTTCCAGAGGGGTCATGCGATCCGGATCGATGCCCCTGAGTTTCGCGATCGCCATGTCGTCGGCCGAGAACAGTTCGCGCGAGGGCTGCCGCTCCCTTATCCGAGGGGACGCGACGGCAGGGGGTTCGGCTTCCGCCAGCGGCGAGAGGCTCCGCTCGAAACTGACGAACCTCTTCTGCAGCGCCTTGGCCCGGGCGAGGACTTCTTCGGGAATGCCGGCCAGCCTCGCGACATGCAGTCCGTAGGACCCGGCCGCCGCTCCTTCCTTTAGCCGCTTTAAGAAGACGATTTCGCCCTCGTTTTCGAGGACGGCCATGCTGAGATTGACCAGATGGGGATGGCTTATCGAGGTGAGTTCGTGGTAATGGGTGGCGAAAAGCGTCCTGCAGCGCACGGCGTCCAGAAGCTGCTCGCTCACCGCCCAGGCGATGGAGACGCCGTCGAGCGTCCCGGTTCCCCTGCCCACCTCGTCCATGATGACAAGGCTTCGGGGAGTCGCCGTATTGAGGATATAGGCCGTTTCATGCATCTCCACGAGGAAGGTGCTCTCTCCCCTCGCGAGATTGTCCTGGGCGCCCACGCGGCAGAAAATCTTGTCCGTGATCCCAATTCTGGCCGTTTCCGCCGGCACGAAGGAACCGATATGGGCCATGAGGGTGATGAGGGCGGTCTGCCTGAGAATCGTGGACTTTCCCGCCATGTTGGGTCCGGTGATGAGAGCGAAGCAGGCGCCTTCCGTATCCAGCTCCAGGTCGTTCGGCACAAAATCGCCCGCGGGAAGGCAGGCCTCCACGACGGGATGGCGCCCCTGCTTGATCGATATGACCGACTCTTCGAGAAGTTCGGGCCTGCAATAGGCTCCCTCCGTGGCCGTTTCGGCGAACGAGGCGAGACAATCGGTGGCGGCGATGACGCGCGCCAGGCGTTCCATCGACTCTATATGGATTTTCAGGCTTTCCCTGACTTCAAGGAAGAGTCTTTTTTCCAGCTCGGCGATTTTCTCCGTGGCGCCGTTGATTTCGCTCTCTATTTCAGCCAGGCGATCGGTCGTGTAGCGCTCGCCCGCGACAAGGGACTGGCGCCGGATGAAGTGCGCCGGCACGGCGTCGATCTTGCCCTTGGACACTTCAAGATAGTATCCGATGATTTTATTGTAGCGTATCCGAAGATTCTGGATGCCCGATCCGTTCTTTTCCTCCTCGAGATATTCCTCGAGAATCTGGGTGGAATCCTTCTTGACGGAGCGGAGATGATCCAGTTCCGCGCTGTATCCATCCATCATGAGATTGCCCTCGGTGAGGAGAATCGAAGGATCTTCCTTGATCGAACGATCGATGATGCCTGAGACCAGCGCGCAGCTTTTCTCCACCTCCTCGTCCAGGCCCTCGGTGAGGAGAGCTGGCGCGCTCCTGTCTTTCAGCAGGTCGCCTATGGAGAGCGAAGCCCGCAGAGAATCCCCGAGGGCCAGCAGGTCCTTGGCATGGGCTTTATCCATGGCGAGACGCGCGATGAGACGTTCGGAATCCAGGACGGCGCCCAGTCGCCTGCGCAGATCGTTGAGGAGAAGCTGATCCCGGTACAGGTATTCCACGGCATCCAGACGGGCCTCGATGAGCCCTTTCCGCCGCAGCGGCTGGAGTATCCATTGCCTCAGCAGCCTGAATCCCCCGGCGCACTTTGTCTTGTCCAGCACTGAAAGCAACGTATCCCGCTTCCCCGAATCGGAGAGGTTCCTTACGAGTTCCAGGTTCCTGCGAGTGGCTTCATCCAGCGAAAGATGATCGTCCCTGTCATAGGGAAGAAGGGATCTGATATGGGGACTTCGCGTCTTGGCGTTCTCGTCCAGGTATTCCAGAAGAATCCCCGCGGCGGCTAGTTCCGGCGCTTCGTCGGAAAAGCCGAAGCCTTTCAGGGAGGCTACGCCGAAACGTTCCTTGAGTTCCCCCAAGGCTTTCACTCTGTCGAAACTCCAGTCCGGGCGGCGTTCCACGAGGATTCCTTCCATCTCCCGGATGATCGCTCCCATTTCGGGGCGCTCGTATAAAGACTGCTGGATGATGATTTCCCTCGGCGCCAGTCTGTACAGCTCCGATCGAAGGAATTCTGCGCCGGATCCGGCTCCAGCCCCTGCTTCGGAGCCGCCCCCGCCCTCCTCCATGCTGGAATAAGCCCTGAATTCGCCGGTGGACACATCGAGACAGGCGATGCACATCCGCCCCTCGAGGCTGCAGAGGCTTGCGAGATAATTATTGGACGCGTGATCGATGAAATCTTCCTCGATGGTCGTCCCGGGCGTCACGACTTCGATGACGTCGCGTTCAATTATTCCCTTGGAACCTGGCGCCGTAAGCTGTTCGCAGATGGCTACTTTCTTGCCTGCCTTGAGCAGCCTCGCGATGTAGGGCTTATACGCGTGATAGGGAATCCCGCACATGGGCTGCCCCTGCCTCTTCGTGAGCGTGAGATCGAGGAGGGAGCTGGCTACGATCGCGTCCTCGAAAAACATCTCGTAAAAATCACCGAGGCGAAAAAAGAGGATGGCGTCGCGATAACGCGCTTTAATTCTGCGGTATTGATCCAGCATTGCAAGGCGTTCGGGCATAGGCTTGAATTATACGTATCGGACGGTTACTCTACAAGGCGAAAAAACGCTTCCAGCGGACTGGAACGGAACGAAAGAAGAAGGTTATGACAGCAGAGCAGATTTTTTTCGGTTTAAAGGATACGAGTCTCGTCATCATCCCTGTCGGTCATATCACGGCAACGCTTTGCCCTGAACTCAAGGCCAAGCTTCAGGCCTTTCTGGGACCGGACTCGAGCCTGCGCTCTCTTCGTTTCGATTTTTCCGACTGCCTCTATATGGACTCGACCTTCCTGGGTCTCATCGTTTACCTGGCCAAGACGGCCCATAATCTCGGAATTGGCCAGCCTGTGATACATCACGCCAACGCGCAGTGCATGAGCCTGTTCAGAACCATGGGAATGACGAAAATGCTGGAGTTCTCCGACGAATCCTGCCCGGAGCCCGCGGAAAAAACGGAACTCGCGGCGCAGGAGGCGCTTAGTGTCAGCTTCCTTCTGGATGCCCACAAGGAGCTGAGCATGCTTTCGGCCGAAAACGAGGAACGATTCCGCTCCCTGACTTCAGCCCTGGCGGACAGCCAGAACCAGGAAGACTGAGCGCTTCACCGAGAAGCGGGAATCGCCTGTATGACCTTGTCGGTGATATCGATGGAAGCGCTGTTCCACAACACCACGCTCGCGTTCTGATCCTGGGGCTTGAGATTCAGCACCAGGGAATACCCTTCGGCTTCGGCCACTTTGGCGATCGTCGAGCCGAGCTTCTGCACGAATGAAGCGCTCGAGCTCAGCGCCTTGGCGAGAAGGTCCAGCTCATTCTGCCTGGCGCTGACATATTCCTTCAAAGCTTCCGTTTTCTGTTCGATCTCGCGTGATAGGTCGAAAGCGCGGTCTCCGTCGCCGAAGGTATCGGAATCGGCCTTTTTACTCTGCAGATTCTTGATTTCAGCCGCTCTCCTGTCCACTTCTGCCTGGATTTCCGCCTTTTTCGCCTCGAAGTTCTTGAGGGCGGCGGTGTCAGCGGGAAAAGCCGACAGGACCCGAGAAAGGTCTACGACGGCTACGCGCGTTATCTGCTGCGACACGACAGGGGCCGTCATCAATATGAGAAAAATCACGCATATCGTTCCCGCTTTCGCTATCTTATTCATGTCCTTACCTCCATGCATCCTCGCCGATACCCCGGCGATGCCTGTCCCAAAGCGACAGCCAGTCCTTAGCGGCAGCCGGTCCCCGATCAGTAGAGCGGCTGCGTTATGCTCAGCACGAAATCGAAGTCCGTGCCCGTGGTCTTCCAGGTTATATCCGAACCGTCGAAGGTGAAGCGCTTCGCGAAATAAAATCTGAAGGGGAACTGGGGAATGGTAAACCTGAATCCCAGCCCCGTGCTGAACGCGAAATTCTCCCACGAAAGGCTGCTGGATCCGGTGGCGGCAGGCGTCGACAAGGTCATATCGACCATGCCGTTCCTCGTCTTCATGGCGCCAGCGTCCACGAAAAGATCCATCCAGAGCATCTGGTCTATCACCGGCATTCTCAACTCCAGGGAATTCTCCCAGAGCATCGTGCCTTTCGAGCCGTAGAGATCGTCCCAACCGCGCACGTTGAAGGTTCCGTCGAGACTCACCCAATCCTTCGTGACCCTGAAGTCGGCCCAAGGCTCGGCCATGAGGGCCTGGAATCCGGAATGGGCCATCAGAACCCATTTAAAATTCCAGGTTTCGCTGAGAGGAATGGAGAAAAGCGTCGCATAGCCGTCCAGGCGGGTTTCTGACTTTATATAGTGCTGTCGCTCGAAGGGAAGGAATCCGGTGACGGTCATACGCTGACTGGCGTAATAGCCCGTGGAGGGATTGTACCAGTAGTCCAGATTGTTCAGGTAAGCGCGGCCATAGATCCTGTTGGTGAGGAGCCAGTCCTGGTTGGTCTCGCGGAACTCGGCTTCGTAAGGCCTATACTTATCCTCGTCGTAATTGATCATGCCCAGACCTGAGGACAGGCCGCCCGTAGCGCCGATGTCGCCAACCCTCGTCTTGAGGGTGTAGCCGAGATTGAAGCCAAGGCTGAAATCCCAGTTTTCATAGGGCATGAGATACTGGTCGGGGACCGAGGAAAGGGAGCCGCTCCATTCGTTGGTGCCGCTGCCGATCGCCACGAAAGGATCGGGGATATCCTGGTCAGTGAATACGGGGCCGAGAATATCCTGACCTGTCGTTTCGGTGCTATGCCCCACTTTAAGGCTCAGGCCGCGCGAGATTCTCTTATTGAAGAGCCAGCTTTCGCTGAACGAGGTTTCCACCGACTGTTCCGTCGGCGAGAGCGTCACATTGGCCTGGAGATTCTGGCCGTTGCCGCCCAGGTTCCTGTCATTCCATTTGACGTAGCCGGAGAGGGGGAAGGAGTCGCTCTGGCCCAGGCCGCTCAGCGTGACGCCGAACTGGATTTCAGCCGTGCTCATCTCCTCGACGTTGACGACAAGGTCCATCAGGTTTTCGGCGCTTCCCTGATGGATTTCAGGCTCCACCGCGGAGAAATACTGAAGATTATACAGATTCCGAAGGCCGTCGATAATTTTCGCCTTGGAGAAAATATCCCCCGCCTCCAGCGGCACTTCCCTGGCCAGGACGAATTCCTTGGTCTTCTCGTTGCCCTTGAAGCTCAGGTTTTCGATGTGAGCCCTGTCGCGTTCGGTCACGGTTATCGTGAACAGGATGGTACCGGCGTTCTCGTCCCTCGTTTCCGCCAGATTGATCTGGTTGAAGATGTATCCCGATTCATAATAAAGATCGTCAATCTTCTGTTTTTCCTGCTGGAGCTTCTTGTAGTTGAGGACGGAGCCCTGCTTCAGGGTGACGAGGCCTTTCAGCTTGTCCTCGGCGAAGACCTTGTTTCCCTCGAAAGCCATGCCGCCGTATTTCCACTGTCTGCCTTCGGAGAGGGCCAAGGTAAGTATCAGCCAGTTTTTGCCCGTAGCGGCGTCTTTTTCATATTCCTTGAATACGTCGATGATCTTGGCGTCCACAAAGCCCTTGGACTGGTAATAGTCGATGACTGCTTTCTTGCTCTCCTCAAGCTTCGTTTCCTGGAAAGCTCCGCTCTGGAAAAGAGCCGCTTCCTTGAGCGTCATCTGCCCTTTGAGCGTCTTGGCTGACATCGAAGTGTTGCCCGTGAATTTGATCGTTCGGAGGGAGACTTGGACGCCTTCGACCGCCTTGAAGGTCAGGATCATAAGGGAAGGATCAGAGGAAGCCGTCGCTTCATGAGTGACAAGGGCGTCCGGATAACCCTTTTCGTTATAGAGTTTCTTGATGGCCACATCGTCGAGGTTGGCTTTTGCGGGATTGTATATATCGCCGGATTTGGTGCCGATCGCTCCCAGAATGTCGGAGGATCTGACCCCTGAGTTGCCGCTCACCCGCACGGAGAGTACCGAGGCTTTTTCCTTTACCACGAAACGAAGGATGAGCTGTTCCTTCGAGTCCTCGATCCGCACGGCGAGGGGTTCTATCGTTTCGAACCATTCGAGTTCATACAGCCTCGACTGCATCTCAAGCCAAAGATCGGGCGTGAACGGCTTGCCTATGTAATTGCGGAGGAGGGCGTCCAGTTCGTTCCTGTTCGCTTTCTTTATTCCGTCCCACTGCACGGACTGGATGGACTTATCCCAGAACCATTCTTCCGAGGATTCCTGCGCGCCCACCATACCGAAAGCCAGGATCAGGGCAAAAGCCAGCAAAGTTTTTCTCATGTATGTTCCCTTAGGTAATCTAATACACATATCGCCAGCTCAGGCTCAATTCCTGCCCGGTGACGAGAGAGCCTTCGTCTATGGAAGGCGTGATGCTCCAATTGATAAGACCCATCGGCGAATCCAGTTCGATGCCGAATTCGGAGTCTAGACGTAAACGAGACGAACTCACAAGGGGGTCCTCGCGGAACTTCAGGCCGGCATGAAGGAAGGCCGAATCGGTTATGTATTTCCCGACATAGAGCTCGCTCTGATCCAGATAGCGCGCCAGAGGATCCTCGGGATTCGCCTCGGTGGCCGGCTTCGTAAGGTCGAGAAGCCAGCGCTGCATGAAGGACGAACGTATGAACACGATATCCAGGCCCAACGCGGTCTGCACTTTCCTTTCGAACGACTTAAAAATATTGAACTGGGGTATGAATTCCGAGGAGGCTATCGCGGCTTCCCTGATATTGAGCGTTTCCGAAGTGTCAGCGGCCAGGACCCCGCCCGACATCATCGCGATCAGCTGGGTTTCGCTGTAGAAGGGCACCGAACTGAGGGTGGGATTCAAATGCTCCAGAGGCGAATTTTCGGCGTTCAGCATGATCTTGACGGTTCCGAGGGCGTTCGACTCCCTCAATTCCGCGGCGACCGTGATGAGGGGGTTGAATTTCGTGCTGTTTTCGGAGAAATAGATGCTTCCGCTCTTGAGGAAGAAGCTTCTCAGATAATAGAGCACATACCCCGTCCTGAGGTCGATTTTTCCGTCCAGGGAGAAATCCTGGGAGGCGGAGTCGTATTGAAGCGTCAGATAGCTGCCTGGAGACGTATAGCCTCGGACGAGAGGAATCTTGTTGTCGGGAAGGTAAACTTCGAGCTGCTTGCCGAAGGTCATCGCCGCCTTGATCCTGAAGGCCAGGGCGTCGGGATCGACGGGGGCGGCGTTTTCCGGCTGGAATCCCTGCGGATCGATCATGACCTGTCCCCTCTCGAGATACACGGAGCCTTCGGCGACGAGGACATCGTTTTCTATCGAAAGGACCATGTCCACCTGCGCCTTGGCATCCACGACCGTTATGCCGGCGATCTTGGTCGACACGTTGACCACGCTGTCTTTCTGCGACACGACATTGAACTTGAGGTCGGTCAGAGCCCACTGATCCAGAAGGCCCGACGCCGAGACCTCCACGACTCCCTTTTCAAGAGGCACCGTCGCTGGAGCCATTTCGATATTCTTGCCGGTAAAGTTGAGTGTCGTGGAGAATGGACCCAGCTCGCCCAGCACCAATTCCCTGGACAGAATCTTGGCTTTTTTCAGGGTGAGCGCGCCGTTTATCTCCGGGTCGGAGAGCGGACCTTTGAGCATAAGGTCGCCTGTCAGGACTCCATCGAGCAAGGAGATTTTCCCCGTCGGCAGAACCGAACTGAATTTCTTCAGATCGATCTCGAGATTTTCCATGGATGCTGTCACGATATTGCTCGACATGGTCCCCTTTATGGTTGCGGAAACGGGAAATCTATCCTTCATCACTACGTCGAAGGCTCCATCGGCGCCAATGTTCGCCATCAGCCCTCCCCTGTCGCCGTTAAAGGAAAGATTTCCGTTCCCGTATGTACCAGAAAACTCCCAGCGATCCACTAAAGTTTCACGATATTTGGCATTTAATAGCTTTCCGGAGAATTCGGCGGAAAAACCCTTGTCTTCCGCGCTCGCGTTAGCGGATGCGTCGGCTGATGCGCCGTGTATTCGAGCCTCGGCGACGACGCTGGTCTCCAGACGTTCGCTCCCCAGCACCGTCCTGTAGTCAAAGCTGAGATTTATCCTGCCTTCCGCCGGCAATATCGCCGCGCTTATGTTTTCCGCCTGGTGATTCAGGTAATCAATCTTGGGCGAAACAATCTTGAGAAGTCCTTTTTCAAGCGATCCGGAAGCCGTCATCTTGATGGGAATGTTCCTATATTCTCCCCCGATCAGCTTGACGTCCAGTTTGGCGGGAGGAAGGATTTTCAAGTCCAGCTGATCCAGCTTCAGCGCCGCCTGATCTAATGGTCCCAGAATGCTGATGGTTCCCTCTATCGCGCCCTTTATGTCTTTTTTGACATATCGCTCAAGCGGGAAGCCCGCGATGCCGATTTTCGCGTCGACGATTCCATCGACATACGTCGCGCTTACATTGTAGGTCTCAACGACGTTCTTCGAGTTTCTCAGCGATCCATCCAAAGCGATAGCGGGTTTCGTCAGCAAGTTTTTATACCCGATGTTCAGATACCCTGAAAGTCCATAGTCCTTTCCCGTAACCGTCAGCGTGCCGACATCCAGCCTGCCTTCGCTGATCTTTACTCCTTTCATGCCAAGCGTCGGATACTCATACTCGCCTTCATATTCATAGCGTAGACCGATATCGTCTCCGTCGATCCGCCAGACTTTGTCGGCGCCAAAGGTGCCGCGAAGCGAAAGATCTCCATAGACCAGGCCGTCAGACATCGTCAACGGGAAGCCCTTGGCCTTAAGGCTGCCCTTGTACGTGCCGTCGTCGCCTATCTGCGCCTCCCCCTCGAGCCCATAATCGCCTTTAAGCTTTACCAGGCCATTTTCATAGGCTCCTTCCACCCCATAATTCATCCCCCGGAATCCGACGTCTCCGGCGAACTTTATGCCGGCGCCATATTCGCCTGAGCCTTTCACGCTGATATTTTCCGCTCCCGTCTCGAGAATCAGATCCTTGATCTCAAACTTACTTCCGTCCCCTATCCCGGAGCCTTTTACAACGACCTTGCCGCTATCGAGCTCCAGATCCCCTCTCAAATTCCCGACGGCCCAGGCTACCTTCTCATAGTCCCCGCTGAGGCTGAATCCTCCGCTGACAAGAGCTTTTTTAAGCCCGACTTCGGGAACCTTGAGCCCAAAAACCTCAGCGAGACGCAGCAGGCCCATGATTTCGGTATCCTGAAGACTCATGCGCCCTTCGTAGCCTTTCTTCCCTTTCAATAAAGAGCCTTCAGCCTCGATCTTCCCTCCCGCAAGCTCCCCGTTCAATCTTATATCGTAACGCTCTTCCTTTTCCTCAACCGCGGCCAGCAAGCCCTGAAGCCTGATGCCCCCCAGCGTGCCATCTCCCACCGAGAGCTCATACGCTCCTTTTTCTCCCTTCACAAATCCAAGAACGGCTTCCTCCCCCTTCGACAGAGATAGAGCGCCCGCAACTTTCATACCCTCATAGGAAAGCGATCCCCCGTAGCCAAGTGTATATCCTTCGAAAGAACCCTTCAGCGTCAGCTCGCCAAGGCCGGTCAAGTCTCCCTTTCCGATAACCTCCATGAGCATGCCTTCCACGGACTGTCCGCCTATTTTGCGGCCGGCTTCCCCCTGCACGACAATGTCGCCAGCGTAGGTCAGGCCGCTCTCGCCATAGGCGAATACCGCCTTGCCGCCATACTTCAGGCCAAGGAGATCTTTCAGGATCCCATCCAGACCGATGAGATCTTTTTCGGGCGAATATCCATCCAGGAGGATTTCGCCGCCTGCTGATTTCGCACCGAGGGCATAACTCACCGCTCCCTCAAATCCATTCTTGTTTCCGACGCTCAGGGTGAGCAGATCGCCGATTTTGCGCAGCTCCAATCCCTGTTCGGAGAGCGTCATGGCATCGCCGAAGAGCCCTGCTTTGCCCCTCATCACCCATGTGTCCAGCTTCCCAAGCTCGCCCTTGACGAGTTCCGCCCAAGAGAGGTCGCCGGATCCGGCGAGAGAGGCATTCGCCCTGTATCCCTTCAGCCCCGCGAAACCCAGATCGTAGCCATCGACGCCAAGCCGAATTCTGCCGCGGCCTTCGCCATAGCCGAAGCTAAGCTCATATATGGCCGAGCCGCCGCCCAGGGCTTTTTCACCGATGAAGATGCCGCTGCCCTCAAAAGCCTCGGTTCCTTCCCCACCGTAGCTCCCCTTCAGGCTTCCGGAGAGACCATAGCCCTCTCCCTCCAGCGTGAGGGAGTCCACCTCCGCCCTTCCGCCGCCGATTCTCAAACCCTTCATTCCGAGGATCGGATATTTTTCCTTTCCCTCGTAACGGAGGCCGACTTCATCGCCTTCCACCCACCAGGATCTATCCTTCCCGTAGGCGCCCCTGAGCGACAGATTTCCATACACCATGCCGCCGTCCACAGCCAGCGGCAAATCCCTGGCGCTCAGGCTTCCCTCTATCGCCTTTCCTTCGCCGATGACCAGCTTGCCTACGAGGCCGTATCCGCCCTTCATGGTCAACTGACCGTTTTCAAAGGTTCCATCCAGGCCGTAGGCGACGCCTCGATAGCCAAGCTCCGCGGCGAACTTCAGATCCGTTCCGTATTCACCCGTCGCCTTGACCCGTACCGTCTCGCCGTCCTTTTCCAGTTCCCCGCTCAAGGTGAGACCGTAGCTATCGGCTTTTCTCTCAAGCCCAGCCGCCAAGCCCCTGATTCCGATGCCCATTATCGAAGCTTGCCCGATCGTAAGCTCGTATATGCCCTTCTCGCCCTTCAGATTCCCCTGAACGATATCGGCCCCTGCCGAGAAGGACAGGCCGCCGGCGACTTTCAATCCCTCATAGCGTAACAAACCATCGTAGCTGAGCTCATAGGTCCCTAGAACGCCTCGTAAGGCCACTTTGGCGAGCCCGATCCCATCCCCTTTTCCGGCAGCCTCAAACCTCGCGCCATCCGTCGATACGCCGCCCACCAGCCGACTGGCTTCCCCGAGGGCCAGGATCTGGCCTTCATAGGATAATCCGCTTTCGCCATAGGAAAGGGCGGCTCCCCCCTCGAACAGAAGCCCGGAAAGATCCCGCAGCAGAGGGATCCGCGTCGCGATATCGCCCTCGGGTCTGTACGCGGCAAGCAATACTTGGCCCTCAAGCTCTTTCCCGTCCAGGCTGTACCGCAGCAGCCCTTCGAATCCCTTGCCGTTTCCCACCTTCAATGAAAGAAGGTCGGCGGCCTTACTTATCTCGATGTCCTGATCGTTCAACGTCAAGGCATCGCCTTCGAGCCCGGCTTTTCCTCTCAGCACCCAGCCATCCAGCTTTCCCAACTCTCCGCGAAGCAGTTCTTCTGGCGACAGCTCTCCCGATCCTTCCAGCGAAGCATGAGCCCGGAAGCCCTTGAGGCCGACAATTCCCAGATCATAGCCGCTCAGGCCGATTTTCAGCCTGCCTTGACCTTCCCCATACCCCAGATCCAGATTGTACTGAGCCAGCCCGCTGCCCAAGGAACCTTCGCCGATAAAATGACCGCGGCCTTCAATACCCTTTGCCCCAAAACTTCCGCTAAGGCTTCCAGAGAGCCCGTAGCCCTCCCCCCTCAGCGTCAGGGCAGCCACGTCCACCACGCCGCCGCTGACTTTCAGCCCATTCATCCAGAGGGCCGGAAATGCTCCATTCCCCTCATAACGCAGGGCAATCTCGTCGCCTTCCAGCCGCCAAGCCTTGTCCGCCCCATAGAATCCCCGCAGCGACAGGTCACCATACATACGGCCCTCATCCAGAGCCAAGGGGAAGGCGCGGGCTTTCAGGCTGCCCTTCAGCGTTCCATCTTTACCGATCACAACTTCGGCATCGAGCCCGTATTCGCCCTTTAGGGTCGCCAGGCCTTTTGAATAGGTTCCCTCCAGCCTGTAGTTCACTCCTCGGTAACCGAGGTTCCCGGCGAACTTTGTCAGGGCTCCAAACTCGCCTTTTCCGTTGATGCTGACCGTCTCCCCGGCAACCTCCGCTTCAAGACCGCGTATTTCATACCAGCTTTCATCGCCCGATCCGGAACCTGTCAGGAGGATCTTCGTGCCATCGACATCGAGCGCTCCTTCCATTCCGAAAGCCGCCCATGAACTCTTTCCCTTGTCTCCCTTGATGCTCAGGCTTCCGCTCAGCGACGCCTGCCCGATTCCGTCCGCGGACAGCTGGACCCCGAAGCCCCGCGCGACACTCAATATACCCAGCATATCCAAGTCCTGGAGGTTCATCCGCCATTCGTAGTCGGAATTCCCCTTCAGGATAAATCCATCGCCCTCGACTCTGCCCGCTCCTATTTCCGTCTTCAGCCTGAGCCCGTATCTATCGGCTTCGCTTTTAATACCCGCCGTCAGATTTTTAAGCTCAACTCCACCAAGGAGACCCGCCCCGACGGTCACGTCATAGGTTCCTCGCTCGCCCTTTACCGTCCCACGCAGCGCTTCCCCGTCTTTCGAGAGCGAGATCTCGCCGGCCGCCGCCAGTCCCTCATAGCCGAACGAACCTTCATAGCCAATCCTGTAATCGCCAAGTATTCCCTTGACGGCTATTTCCCCAAATCCCCGCTCATTTCCCTTTCCGGCAAGCTCCACGCTCGCGCCCGCCACCGGTAGGCCGCTCACTTTCTGCCCTGTCTCGCCCTTCACGAAAACGTCGCCCTCGTACCTCAATCCGCTTTTATCGTACGCAAACGAGGCTCCGCCATCGTAGCGCAGCGCGAGAAGCTCCTTCAGCGCGCCCGCCAGTCCCAGGACATCGCCCTCCGGCTTATACCCTTTCAGCGTGACCGCTCCGGTCACGGATTCTTCGCCAAGCGCATATCGCAGGATCGCGTCAAAACCTCTCCCGTTCCCAATCTTCAGCGAAAGCTCTTTGCCGGCTTTGCTCAGCTCCAGCCTCTGATCGGAAATCGACACGGCGCTGCTCGCGAGGCCGGCGCTGCCCGCGAGGCCGGCTTTGCCCTTCAGCACCCAGCCGTCCAGCCTCCCGTACTCACCGCGGAGCAGTTCCTCGAGCGACAGTTCCCCGGATCCCTCGAGCAGGGCTTTTGCCCGGTAGCCATCCACGCCGATAAGCCCTAGATCATAGCCGTCCACCTGAAGCTTCAGCTTTCCGCTGCCTTCGCCGTAGCCCAGACTCAGCTCATAACGAGCCGTTCCGCCGCCAAGCATTCCTTCCCCGACAAGGGAGGCTGAACCCTCCAAGGCCTTTTCTCCGTAACTTCCCCTTAGGCCGCCGGAAAGGCCGTAGCCATTGCCCTGCAGGGATAAAGTTTTCACGGACAGCTTTCCCGCGTCGAGTTTCAAGCCCTTCAGCCCTATTGCCGGGATTTCTCCCTTCCCTTCGTACCGCACCCGGACTTCATCGCCTTCAACCTTCCAGATCCCGTTCGCCGCATAATTGCCGCGCAGCGACAGATCCAGGTAAAGAACGCCGCCATCCACGGCCAATGGCAGACCCTGGGCCTTGATGCTTCCGCTGAAGGCTCCTTCATCGAGGAATCGCACCTCACCGCTAAGCCCGTAACCGCCGTTCAGGCTTACCAGCCCCTTCCCATAGGTTCCTTCCAGGAGGTAAGACCTGTCCTGGTACGCAAGCTTGATTTTGAAGCTCAGTTCCGTTCCGTATTTTCCAGTACCATCAAGAGATACGGACTGGCCGTCCTTCTCCAGCTCACCCTTGAGCCTCAGGCTGTAGATATCGCCCCGCTTCTCTACTCCGGCCATCAAGTCGCTTATCTTAAAGCCCTTCAGGACGGCATCCCCAACCGACAGCGCGTAGCTTCCGTTCTCGCCCTTGAGTTCTCCCCGAACGGTTTCATCACCGGCGGAGAGGGACACTGCGCCGATAATTTTCAGCCCCTGATAGTCCAGCGGGCCTTCATACGCCAGCGTATAGTCGCCCGCCCTGCCCCTGAGCCGCAGTTCTTCCAGTCCCTCCGCGTTTCCCTTCCCGACGGCTTCCAGCTCGGCCCCTTCCGCCGACAGCCCGCCCACGCGCTTACCCGCTTCCCCGGCGGCCTGCAGACGACCTTCATAGGACAACCCGTCTTTTCCGTAGGAAAAAAGGACTTCACCTTGATATTTAAGCCCGAACAAATCCTTGAGGACGGCATCGAATCCGGACAGGTCGGCTTCGGGTCTATACTCCTTCAGCCTAATTTCGCCATCCAGCGCTTCCTGCCCGGGCGTATACCGCAGAACCCCTTCGAGACCGTTTCCGTTCCCCAGCTTCAGTTCGAACTTTTCGCCCGATTTCGCGATGGCTATCTTCTGTTCGGCCAGCGTCATGGTTCCATAGCGCGCCGAAAGCCCCAGGGAAGCCGTAAGTCCGGAAGAATCGCTCGGCATGGATACCCTGGCCATCGTCACCTGCAGGAAAACTTCCTGCGCCTCGGCGGCGGGAACGGAGGCGAAAACAATCGCTGAAGGAGCGACCAATTCCAGGAGACCGGAGATCGTGGATACCTGGAGCGAAGATATGGACGCGCCGTATTTACCTCTCTCGCCATCGCGGATGCCGATTGAGATATCGCTGAGGTCGATGGAGAGACGCGGCATTTCGCCGGCCGGCTGATCGGCCAGGTACTTGCTGATGTTGTTGTAAATGCTGAAATCGTCGGGAAATTCCAGGTCGATGCTTATGGCGGAGACCCGTATTTCCCTGATGATGTCGGCCGGCTTTCCGAAAATCGCGGCCCATAGGTCGATGCGCAGCTCCAGGTCTCCCGCCGAAATCACTTTGCGGCGCAGAACGGAATAATCGTCGGCGGTTTCCTGGAAAAGCTCTATATCGTGGATGGATACGCGGCTGGATGAGGAAAGCGCGGCGTATCCATAACCCAGTCTGAGGCCCGTGATCGAAAAAACGGTATCCTGAAGAGAACTGATGACGGTTTCGATGCGCCTATCGGCATACTTCCGCACACGTGGTACGGTGTACACCGCGAGTATTCCTGCGACCAGAACCGCGATTATGACGGCCCAGGCCAATTTAGCGCTTTTTCGTGCCATCCGATCAATTCCTGCATAGAAAATATGGGCTGCGCCCTATATACTAACACATCATGCAAAGCTATGACACAGTAACGGCCATAAAAAACTTCATCGTTTTTGAAGGCATTGACGGTTCCGGGACGACGACGCAGATGCGAAGGCTTTCTTCGATGATGGAGAAGAACGCCATTCCCCATATGATCACCGCGGAACCAACGTCTCGCCCCGAAGGCGTCCTCATCCGACGCGTCCTCAGGGGAGACATCAAGGCCGAACCAGGCACGGTGGCCTATCTCTTTGCCGCGGATCGTTATCAGCATGTTTTTGGGGAAGAAGGCATTCTCAGCGCGACCAAGGGGGGGAAAATCGTCGTCTGCGACCGTTATTCCCTGTCCAGCCTCGCCTATCAGGGCATCGCCTGCGGCAAGGATCTTCCGAGGCGTCTCAACGAGGTATTCCCCATTCCCGGACTCACAATTTTCTTCAAAATCGATCCGGAAACAGCCATGCGCAGGGTCAGCGCCAGGGATCAGCTGGAGATTTATGAAAAACTGCACATCCAGAAGCAGGTGAGCGCGGCATATGAGGAAGCGCTGGCCGACGCGAAGGCCGCCGGATGGAACATCGCGGTGATAGACGCGGAAAAATCCATGGACGATGTCACTAGACAGATATTCCTAGCCTTGGAGACTCATCTGGAAACTCGTCTGGAGACCCGTCTATAGACTCTTCTGGAGACGGGTCTCCAGAAGAGTCTCGAATAATGATCAGCGGATAAGCATGGCGTCGCCGTAGCTGAAGAACCTGTATCCTTTCTCGATGGCCTCGGCATAGGTGTCCAGGATGCTTTCCCTTCCGGCGAAAGCCGATACGAGCATGAGCAGCGTGGACATGGGCGTGTGGAAATTCGTGAAGAGTTGATCTATTACGTTGAAACGATATCCGGGATAGATGAATATGCTCGTGCTTGAGGCGCCGGCACGCAGGCCTTCGCAACCCCACGCGGATTCCAGCGTCCTCAGGCTCGTCGTTCCGACGGCGAGGATCTTGCGTCCCTCCTTCTTCGCGGCGTTGACCGCGGCCGACGTCTTTTCGGATACGGAGTACCATTCCTCGTGCATCCTGTGCTGCTCGATCTGTTCCGCGCGAACGGGCAGGAAGGTCCCAAGCCCCACATGAAGGGTAACCCATTCCATCTGGATACCGGCAGCCGCTATTGAAGCGAGGATAGACTCGGTAAAATGAAGTCCGGCGGTGGGGCATGCCGCCGAGCCCGTCGTTCTGGCATAGACTGTCTGGTACCTGTCGGAGTCGGCCGTCTCGTCGTCTCTCTTTATGTAGGGAGGAAGAGGGATATGGCCATTGAGGTCCAGGTATGCGTCCCCCACGGGAAGGTCGAACTCGATTATTTTTTCGTCGGCTTTTTCCCCGACGACGCTGCCCTTTATTCCGCCCGGGAAAAGATAGGTTCTTCCGATTTTTTGTCGTCTGGCCTTGCTGGCCATGGCGATCCAGGAAGTCGCTGAAACCGCGGGGCCTATTTGTCCGCCTACAGGAGAGAGAAGGAGGAATTCCACCTTGGCGCCAGTGTCGAGCGCCGTGCCGTAAAGCCTCGCCTTCCTGACCTTGGAATCGTTGAATACCATGAGGGTACCCGGTTCGAGGAAGCTCGCCACGTCGGACACCATCGAATGCGTACGTCTTCCGCTGGCGCGGTCCAGGACCAGAAGCCGCGACTCGCCCCGCTTTTCGGTCGGATACTGGGCTATCGACTTTTCGGGAAGGTTAAAATTGAAGTCTTCCGTTCTCACTGCTGTACTCCATGCCTAGATGTTTATATGCGAACGGCGTCGCTATGCGTCCCCGCGGCGTTCTCGCCAAGAGTCCCGCCTGAATGAGGAAGGGTTCGTAGTAATCTTCGAGGCTGTCGACGCCCTCTCCGACCGTTATGGCCAGAGTCTCCGCCCCCACGGGTCCGCCGGCATATTTCGAGATTATTGCCCTCAGGATATCCCTGTCGAGACGTTCGAGGCCGAGTTCGTCCACTTCGAGGCGGGACAGCCCTTCCCTCACGACCTCGATGTCGATGGAATCCTTGCCGGCCACCTGGGCGAAATCCCTCATGCGGCGCAGGAGCCTGTTCGCGATGCGCGGGGTGCCGCGGCTCGTGGACGCCAGAAGCCTCACGGCTTCCCTGCCGATTTTTATGGCCAGTATCGAGGCGGAGCGGTTGATGACGAGTTCCAGCTCCTCGGGGCTGTAATAGTCGAACCTCAGGGAAATGCCGAAGCGGCTCGCCAGAGGGGCCGAAACCATGCCGGCCTTCGTCGTCGCGCCGATGAGGGTAAAGGGCGGCACAGGCACGCGCACCGTCCTCGCTGAGGGTCCCTGGCCGATAATCCAGTCCAGCTCGAAATCCTCCATGGCGATATAGAGCATTTCCTCGATAGCGGGCTTGAGCCTGTGGATTTCATCGATGAAAAAGACGGATCCCGGCCGCAGCGTCGTCAGGATGCCGGCGAGGTCCTTGGGCTTTTCCAGGGCGGGAGCGCTGGTGGGCTTGAAATCCGAGCCCATCTCGGAGGCCACGACAAGGGCGAGCGTGGTCTTTCCGAGCCCGGGGGGCCCCATGAGGAAAAGATGGTCCAGGGGTTCGCCGCGTTCGGTGGCCGCCCTGATGAATATCGAAAGGTTTTCCTTTATGCGCGCCTGCCCCTGGAATTCCGAGAGGACGTGAGGCCGCAGAGTCGCTTCGCGCTCATCTTCGGCGGGATCGAAATTGGGATCCATGGCGCCGCTTTTCATGTCGAAATCCGGATTCTCAGCCGATGTCTTCCTCATTTGGAGCCCCCGGCGGAAAGGTCGAGGAGGGCGCGCCTGAAGAGTTCACGCTCGCCGGATGGCGAACCGGCGGCTCCCGACGATCCGTCAGTCCCCGACGGAATGTCGGCCGAAAGCTTCCGCACCGATGCCTCCACCGATTTCCTGTCGAAGCCCATGTCGGCGAGCGCGCTCACCACATCGGCCCAGGGCGAAGAAGGCGCGGCGGCCTCCCCTTCGGCTTTTAGGTCGACGAGCCGCCCCTTGAGGGCCAGGACCATCTTCTGGGCCATCTTGGGCCCCACGCCGGAAATTTTCTGGAGAGCCGAGAGATTGCCCGCGTCGAGGGCGGCGGCCAGATCCGTCGGGGAAATCCCCGATAGTATCTTGAGCGCCTGCTTGGGCCCGATGCCTTCCACCTTCATGAGATCGAGGAATATCGCGCGTTCGTGTTCCGACGGAAAGCCGAAGAGCTTCATGCCGTCCTCGTAATGATGAAGCCAGACGAAAACCTCGGTCTGCTCGCCCGCCGGGCCGAAAAGCCCTGAGGCGCGCGCGGGAACGGCGATATCCCATTCGATGCCGCCGGTGAGGACGAATATGGAACCGGCCGAGCGGCCAGAAAGAAGACCCAGTATTCTATTGAACATTGAGGGAAGTATAGCAGGTTTCGCGCCGCCTGCGCCAGAGCGGGGGACGCTGAGCCGGCTTAATGTCGGGACTATCTCAGGAAAGGGAAATGCCTACGGGACCTTCGGAATGCAGTCTGCATATGGCGGCGGCCAGGGCGTCGGCGGCGTGATCAGGAGAGGGTTTCTTCTCGAGCCCGAGCAGAATCCTCACCATCTCCTGCACCTGAGCCTTGTCGGCCCTCGCCGTCCCCGTCACGGCTTTCTTGATGGCGTTGGGAGTGAACTCGGCAAGGGGCACGGAGGCCAGGATAAAGGCCAGTTTGATGACGCCCCTAGCCTCGGCCACGGGCAGGGCGGAGCTGACGTTGCGGAAGAAATATAAATCCTCGATGCCGCCCACGTCGGGCTTGTAGAGGGTAAGAATGGAATGTATTTCGTTGAAGATGATCTGGAGCCTTTCGGCTGACGGCATTTCGGAAGATGTCTTGACGCAGCCGTGGGCAAGGTGCCTGATCTGGCCGTTTTTGCCCTCAACGATAAGGCCATAGCCCAGCGAGGCGAGGCCGGGATCGATGCCGATGATGATCCGCTCACTGCGGATCCGCGCCGACATCATAGTCCCGGCCTTGTCATCCCTCACTCTTCTGATTCGGGAAGTTCCATGTTGTGATAGACGTTCTGAACGTCTTCGTTCTCTTCGAGCCTGTCGATGATTTTCTGCACTTTGCCCGCCGCTTCGGCATCGAGGGCCAGATACACATCGGGGATCATCGAGATTTCGGCGCCGAGCGTCGCGAAATTCTTGGCGTTCATGGCGTTGAGCACGTCTTCGAAGGTGGCGGGATCGGTATAGACGGAGACGGTCCCTTCCTCGCTGACGATGTCGTCGGCGCCGGCTTCGAGGGCCGCTTCCATGATCTGGTCTTCGGAATAGACTTCGGCGTCGTAGGTCAGGACGCCCTTGCGCTTGAAAAGGTAGGAAACGGAGCCGGAGGTCCCGAGGTTGGCGCCGGATCGGGTGAGAAGATTGCGGATTTCGGCCGCCGCGCGGTTCTTGTTCTCGGTGAGGACCTCGATGAGCATCGCGCCGCCGCCGGGAGCGTAGGCTTCGTAGACGAGCTCTTCGTAGTTGACGCCTTCAAGCTCTCCCGCGCCCTTCTTTATGGCACGGTCGATATTGTCCTTGGGCATGTTCGCGGCTCTCGCCTTCAGAATTGAAGTGCGCAAACGTGGATTCATGTCCGGGTCGCCGCCGCCCATCCTGGCGGCTATGGAAATTTCCTTGATGAACTTGGTAAACATCTGACCGCGCTTGGCGTCGGCCAGTCCCTTTTTGTGCTTTATGGTCGCCCATTTACTATGACCGGACATAGGATCTCCTTATATAAACCCAACAAATGACGCAAAACGATAGCATAGCAACGAAATAACTGTCAACTACGCCTTTAGTCTGACGATCGTCTTGCCGTATCCTCCCTCTTCCGGCCTGGCGAAATGATAATCTTCGACGGCGGGGCTGGACCTGAGATAGTCGTGGATGCCCTTGCCTAGAACCCCCTCCCCCGTGCCATGAATTATGGAAAATAGGCTCAAGCCCTGGAGGCTGGCCGCATCGATCTGCCGTTCCACGGCGCCGATAGCCTCGAGGAGGCGGAATCCGCGCAGGTCGAGCTCGAAACTCGCGCGCGCCGACCCCTCAGCGCCCTCGGGAGCTAGCTCAACATCGTAGACGGGCCTGTCGGATTTCTTTTCCTCGACGGGCGTAAGGTCGGTTTTGGCGACCGTGAGGCGCATGGAGCCGATTTCGATGACGCATTTGCCGCCCGAGGCCTTCCTGATCAGTCGAGCCCTCTTTCTGTAAGGTCCGTACATCACCTCTTCGCCCTCGGCGAAGACTGCGCGCGCCTTCTTTCCGGAAGAAGCCTCGCCAGGCACAGAGTCCGCATCGACCGGCTGAACCCTCGCCTTGAGTTCGGCCTTGGCCTCCAGCTCTTCGCTCTCCAGGACCCCGTACTGTTTCTCGACGGATTCCGCCAGATCGGCGAGGAATTTCTTGACGTCCTTCGTCTTGTCGGTATTCGCTCCCGATTCCCGAAGCTCGCGCACGAGGTTTTCGAGGGTTTTTCTGCTTTCCGAAAGAAGGTTCCTGAGGTCGGAGAGACCGTTGCGGCGCAACTCCGATTCCCGCTGGCGCACCCGCAGCACGGCGAGATCGGCCTTCCGCTTATCCTCGGTGACGGCCTTGAGCCGCTTCTTGTGTTCCCTTTCGAGCGAATCGAGTTCCCTGTGCTTCTCGTTCAGGCCCTTGATCATTTCCCCGACATCGGTACGCTCGTCGCTCAGGTAGCGCCGCGCCCTCGTCACGATATCGGCCGCCAGCCCTGTCTGCGCGGCGATCTCGAGGGCGCGGCTTTCCCCGGGGATGCCCATGACAATGCGGTAGGTCGGCGCGAGGAGGGTCGAATCGAATTCCATGCAGGCGTTCAGGCAGCCCGGCCTGGTGTATCCATAGTTCTTGAGGATGCCGTGATGCGTGGTCGCCATGGTGAGACAGCCCTTCTCGATGAAAAAGTCGAGGAGGCCCATGGCTATGGCGCAGCCCTCTTCGGGGTCGGTGCCGGCGCCCAGCTCGTCGAGGAGGACGAGGCTCCTGGAGCTGACGTTTTTCACGACATCGGCGATGACCTTCATGTGGCCGGAAAAGGTGGACAGGGACTGGTCGATGGACTGTTCGTCGCCGATGTCTGCCAGGACGGCGTCGAATATGGGCAGTTTCGTGCCCAAGGCCGCCGGAAGCCCCAGCCCGAACTGGTGCATGAGGGCGAAAAGCCCGATAGTCTTGAGCGTGACGGTCTTGCCTCCCGTGTTGGGTCCGGTGACGATGAGGGTACGGGTCAGATCGGGCACGTCGACATCGATGGGCACGGCTCGCTTGCCTAAGAGGGGATGGCGAGCCCGCCAGATCGTGAACCCTGCGTCGACGACCTCGGCCAGCACGAGTTCCTCGCGTCTCATCTGGATCGCCCGAGCCAGGCGCTGGTCCATGTAGGCGAGGAGAATCCTGGCCTGCCCTATCGAAGGCGCGTCCTTTCTGACCTTCTCCGTCGTCTCCTTGAGAATACGGAAAATTTCAGCCCTGAGCCGGGCTTCGAGCTGCACGAGTTCGTTGTTCTTCTCGACGAGGGCGGCCGGCTCTATGAAGACCGTCTGCCCCGAGGAGGAAACCTCGTGGACGATACCCTTCACCCTTCCCCTGAAATTAGCCCTCACGGCCAGGACGGTCCTGCCGTCGCGCTGGGTAGGCTCGTCGGACTGAAGCACCGAACGGAGGTCGGGATCGTTCCGGTAGGAGTCGGAAATCGTCAGCAGATCGCGGTTGGCGCGGGCGATGGCGTCCCTAATTCGCTTTATCTCTGGCAGATCGCGGAGCTCCCCGTCCGGCGTGAGAATATCGAATATGATTTTAGATACATGCTGAAGCTTAGGCGCGGCGGCGAACAGTTCCTCGGCTTCCGATTCGGCCCATCTTTCGGCCAGTTCTTGAGGATGGAATCCCCGCTTTTCCTCAATAGGGCCCTCTTCGTCCTCTGTCTTCTTGCCATCCTGCCTTTTCGCGGCAAAGTCGACCTTGGAGAGCAGGGCGAAAAGCCTGTCGAATTCCTTCGTCCAGATGCCCAGGGCGAAGAGTTCCTCCAGCTCGAGGGTCATGCCCGAAGCCCCGAGGCGCTTCAGCGCCTCGGCTATCTGAGGAAAAGAAAAGGAAGGCAGCTCGCTGGAGGCGAGAAAGTCGCATAGCGAGGCTATATCTGCCTTGAAGCGCTCAAGGAGAGCCTTGTCGTCGATGGGAAGCGAGGCGCGGACAAGCTCGCCCCCCTCCCAGGAGAGGCAATACTCGGCGGTACGCTCGCGTATCCTGAAAAAATCAAGGAGCCTAAGGCTGTGATCGTTTTTTAAAAACATACATCGATCCTAAAAGAGTTCGTCGTGTTCGTCGAGATCGGCCGAACCAGAACCCCTGATTTTCGTCCTGATCTTGGATGAAAGCCCTCTCTCCTTCCTGCCCGGATCGCGGACGCCCGACTTTTTCCACGCGACGGGCTGGACGAGGTCCTCCCTGATGCGTAGGTAGCTTTCATAGCGGTCCGGATGGATAGTGGATTCCTCCACCGCTTCCCTGATGGCGCAGCCTTCCTCGTCCGTATGGCTGCAGCGCGAGCCGTAGGCGCAGTCCTCTATGAGGGGGAGCATCTCCGGGAAACAGCCTGCCAGGTCGTCGGGGGGAAGGCTCCTGAGGGCCAGCCTGCGAATGCCCGGCGTATCGATAATCTTGAGTCCGCTATCGGTAAGAATCATCTCGGCCATGGTCGTCGTATGCTTTCCTCTGTCGTATTTTTCAGACACGTCGGCCGTTCTGCGCTCGGTTCCGGGCACGAGGACGTTGAGGAGGCTCGACTTGCCGACCCCCGACTGTCCGGCGAACACGCCCACCGAGCCGGAAAGGAGCCCCAGAAGGGCTTCGATGCCCTCGCCGGTCTTCACCGAACTCTGGATTACCCGATAGCCCAGCTCATGGTAATCCTCCAGGCGTTCTTGGACTTCATCAGGGACGCCCAGGTCTATCTTGTTGAGCACGATGACGAAGGGAACGCTGGCCCATTCGGCCATGACGGCCAGCCTGTCGATGAAGCGCGGTCTGAAGGGAGGAAGCCTGGGCGAGGTCACGCAGATCACCATATCGATATTGGCGGCGATTGACTGCTCGGCCCTGCCCTTTTCGTTGTATCGGCCGAAAGTGTTCTTCCTGGGCTGCATTTTTGAGATGAGGCCCAGGCTGCCTTCGGTGGGAGTGACTTCCACGATATCGCCGACGGCCAGGCTGTTGTAGCTGCCCGTCAGCGCCTTTATCCTCTTGCCCTTTATCTGGCAAAGACGCAGGAATCCGTCGTCGCAGAGAACCTGTGCCGAATTATTGGTCGAGAATATCACCGTTCCGGTCAAGCTTTCACCCGCGGCATCCTAGAGCCGTTCCGGAGGAAGGAGGCCGAAATGTTCGGCCCACTGGGCGTATGAGGGATCGAAGGGCGGTTCCCCGGTGAGGAAAAAGCGCCCTCTTTCGGAGACTGCCGTCCCGCTATCGTCCTTTTCCAGTTCGGAGATGATCTGCGCGAGCCTTTTGGCCACGCCCTGACGGGAATCGACGATCTCGACCTCCGCGGCCCCGAGGGCAAGCGCGCAGGCGGCTATATCCTTTTCGACATGGAGAAAATGCGTGCAGGCGAGGATTATCCTGTCGACGCCGCGGTCCAGAAGCAGGCGGACATAGGGCTCCACGGCAGCACGCCTCTCATCTTCCGTCGACGAAAGGTAGTGGCGTTCCACGAAGGAGACCAGGTCCTGAGCCGGCAGCTTGACTACCTCCGTCTCGGAAGCGTAGCGGGCGATGAGATCGTCGATATAAGGATCGACGACGGTCCGCTCGGTTGCCAAGACGCCTATATGTCCGGTTTTCGAACTCTCGGCGGCGGGCTTTATGGCGGGCACGGTGCCGATGATGGGGAAGAATGGATGGGCTTCGCGCAGCACCTTGAGGCCGGCTTGACTGGCCGTATTGCAGGCGATGACGAGGGCTTCGGGCATAACCCTCGCCCTCAGGCGCCTTACCCTGTCCAGGAGCAGGGTTTCCAGTTGCCTGACCGTCTTCGTGCCGTAGGGAAAGCCCTCATCGTCGGCGACATAATGCAGGGTCGCCCCCGGAAGAAGGCTCCGGGCCTGTTCGAGATAGGAGAGCCCTCCCACGCCGGAGTCGAAAAACACGATGGAAGAATTCTTGGTCATGGTACTCATTTCGTGAAGAGCGCGTCGAAGGCGGATTTAGCTGATTCGGCCTTGCCGCGCGTCGCGATCAAGCCCGCGTTCTTCACGCCGTAGCGGGCATCGAGGCCGAACCACTCGCAGAAATTCCTTTTATCCTTTTCGGCGACGAGGGCGTCGATGGTTTCCCGGCAATCCCAATGCGCCCCTATGAGATAAAAGGAACAATGGAGGCAGACATGAAGGTCTTTGCCGCAGGAGGGACAGGTTTCGGAAAAACCGATCTTCGGGCTAGCAGGCAGCGCTTCCCCGCAATAATAGCACATGCTAGTATAATATACCCTAGAAGAGTCCCGATTCAAGCAGAGGATAGGCTTGCGGCCGGGAGCTCCGGTCGGAGGCTCCGGCCGGGCGCGGCCTTGTCCCGCCGGCCTCGATGGTGTAGCCTGTCCTCATGTACAGAAAGATGCCCTGCGGCGCCGCCGGCTGCGAGGAAACCACCTTCGCGGGAAGCCCTTATTGCCGGACACATCATCCCAGCCCCCAGGAAGCGGTAAAGCTTCTCATAGACGGCATCGTCGGCGAACGCAGCGCGATCAACATCGATTTTTCGCATATTGCCCTGAACGTGGGAGATTTTTCGCGGATTCGATTCGTCGGCTGCAACTTCGGGAAAACCTCGCTCTCCCATATAATGTTCACGGGCGCCTCCTTCCGCCTCTGTTTCTTCGACACGGCCTGTCTCGATTCCTGCGATTTCTCGGGCGTGGATATGGACTTCTGCTCTTTCGGGGACGTGGATATTTTCGACTGCAGCTTCGAGAATTCGGAGCTCATCCACGTGAATTTCGACGGCAGCAGGATCAAGGAGAGCACTTTTTCAAGCTCGAACCTCTACGACTCCCGCTTCATCCTGTCCGACATCGAGAACAGCCGTTTCGACGACTGCGATTTCAAGCGCGTCTATTTCATGCCCAAGAAGGCCGTATCCATCTCGACCGTGGGCTCGAACATCACGGAAGCGGTGAAGGACATGGAGCATATCTATCTATGAAGATTTACCAGCATTATTCGATCTACGGTTTCTCGAACGCCTATATTCTGGGAAACGAGGAGACTTCATCGGCGATAATCGTGGATCCGGCCGAGGTCACGACGACGATGATAGACCAGATAGAACACAAATCCTATTCGCTCAAGGCCATACTCATCACGCATAACCATATCCATCATTGCCGAGGCCTGAAAACGCTCATGAGGATTTATGAGCCGGCCGTCTACGCATCCAACAAGAAGATATTCGATATCGTCTGCAGGAAGGTGCGCGATCAGGACAGCTTCGAGGAAGCGGGCTTCTCGATCAAGGCTCTGGCCGTGCCCGGGCATTCCCAGGACTCCATGATCTACAGTATCGGTCCCTATCTCTTCACCGGCGACGCCCTGCACGCGGGCATCATAGGGAAGACCACCTCGTCGTTCAACGCCCAGGCCCTGTTCGAAAGGCTGGAAACGAAACTGCAGGGATATCCTGACGACACGATGATATTCCCGGGCCACGGCCCGCCCTCAACCCTGGGGACGGAGAAGAAATTCAACCTGGGCCTGCGATCAGACTATGCCGAAAGACTTCATCCATCCTACGACTTTTTCGTGCAGTGAGATCAAATCTCCCTGATATTCTCCATTGAAAGATATCGGCGCGCCATTTTCGCCCAGTGTCCGAAGCCGACGATGAGATGGTTTCCAAGCGGCTTATCGAGCAGCCGCGCCAGATCGGCGTTATCCATTTCGATGACAGCCTGTGTCCTGCACAACCCCTCATCCGACGGGCAATCCGTGAGCTGGCCTTCGGCGAGCCAGACCTGATCGAGGGACACGCCCCCGATGCGCGCGAGGGTGACTTGCCCTGGCGCGAATTTGCCCGCGATGGCGACGCCCAATCCCGACTCGAAATGGCTGCGTATCCCATAGCCGGTGAGCAGCGATCGGGGAACGGTGCAGTGGGCAAGCAGGATATTCCCTTTACTCGAGGTCTTCCCCAGGTTGATCTCGGAAGGATTGGCCATCCAGGCCGGCTTGCCCGAGAGCAGGCGCATCCAGCGAAGGGCAAGAATGGAAGGGATATCGCCCTCGCAGCCCGCGTCTATTCCGTCGTCGGCCATCTGCGAAAGCGCGTAGCAGCCCGTCGCCCGCTCGAGGCTTAGCAGATCGAAACACCTGAGCGTGAAGGCGTCCAGCCGCTTTTCGGCGACGATGGCGCGCAGGGCCCCATATATCAAGTCGGATTTATGCATGTCCGTGCCGGCCGGCTCTTTTTTATAGCGGGATTCCTGGAGGAATGCAGAAGCCTTGGGGCCGAGCGGTCCTTCCCTGAGTCCTTCTATTTTATCCTCCAGCTCCCGGATGGACACCGGTTCCAGCTGGGCGCCCCAGGTCGATTTCAGGGCCGAGGCTTTCTGGCTGGACGCGACGAGCCAGTCCGAAGCCTCTCCCACGGCGCCGATCCTCGAGCCGCGCATGGCGGCGACGGCGCGGTTCAGGCGTATCGCTTCCAGGATATCGGCGCGAGCCGATTCGTCTTCCGCCGTTCTTATCTGTATGACGATGGCTGATCCTCCGTCCTGTCTCGCCCGCGCGGCGATCTCCAGGGCGGCAGGCAGGGAGTTGTGGCGGGGATGGGCTATGAGGACAAGTGGATAGGGTTTGGCCGACGCGGAGGCGGGCAGGGAAGACAGATATTTGAGGACGAGCCCCTCGGTTCCGCCCGTGAGGATGAAGAAAAACGGGGGCGCCGCCGCGACAGGGCCGCCGTCGGCGGGGGGATTCAGTTCGACACGCTCTCCGTTCAGGCCTGAAAAAAGCGGTTCGAAACCGGAAAATATGGTTTCTATGGCCCGGCTGTCGTGAAGTACGGAAGAAACTACGGCATAGGAAAAATCGCTCATCGGCAGGCTCCTTGCGTACGGACGCCTTCATTCGGCTATTCCGTCCCCAGCCTCGGAGTTTACCAGATTTTTTCGGCGTGGAACAGGCTTTTCCTTTCAGCGAACGCGTCCTGAGCCTCGACGATCGCCAGTTCGACGGAATCCTGGGCCTTCGTCGCCTTGAATACGGCATGGACGGCGCCGGCCATGCGCTCCAGCGAAAGCGCCGCGTCCCCGGTTTCCAGGTAATGGCCGAGGAAGAGCGCCGAAGCCATGTCGCCAGCGCCGTGAGGGGGGACGGGGAAGGAAAAGCGCGGGGTCCTGACGACATAGGCATGATCGCCGAGCGAGAGCAGCGTGCAGATCTGATCCCCGCCGTGCCGGATGGCGTCGATGCTCGTGACGAGGATGATCCCTGGTCCTTTTTCATGGAGGATGGCGCAGGCTCGCCTGGCGTCTTCCATGCCGCGGATGGCTACGCCTGAGAGCGCTTCGGCCTCGAACTGGTTGGGTTTGATGATGGATGCCTCGCGAAGCGCCCTGTCGCGGAAAAACTCGGGGATGCCGGGTTTCACGTAGAGGCCGCGTTCATAGTCGCCCATGACGGGGTCGCAGCAGTACAGCATTTTTGGGTTGCTTTTCCTGATCGAGGCGACGATATCCAGGATGGCTTCCCCGACATCCAGTGCGCCCAGGTAGCCCGAAAGGAGGGCGTCGCAGGCGGACGCGCGGCCGAGGGCTTCCAGTCCCTCCCATAGTTCCGCGATATGGGAGCCAGGGAAAACCTGTCCTTTCCAGTGTCCGTACCCTGTATGGTTGGAGAACTGCACGGTGTTCAGGGGCCAGACTTCCACGCCCATCCTTTCGAGGGGAAAGACTGAGGCCCTGTTGCCGACGTGGCCGTAGACGACGTGGGATTGAATCGAGAGCACTCTTGTCATGGGGTTTTCCCTCCCGCTTCGGGAAACCAGGAGCCCATTTCGTCCAGGGCATCGACGAGGATGAGGTTGAGGATGTCGAGACCGGGGCCGTCAAGCCTGAGAAAACCTGCACTTTCCGAAAAACGGTCCTTCCATTTTTCCCTCGTGTTGGACAAGATAGCGCCGGCTTCCAGCCCGAAACGGGCCTTGAACCGCTCTTCATCGAGGCCTCTGGCCGTGCGCAGCGCCATCATGATCATCTCGAAGGCCGAATCCTTCCTCCCTATCCAGGACAGGGCGAGGGATTTGTCGGGGTCAAGGAGATAGGTCTGCAGATCCCTCCCCTCCTCGATTCTCAGCGAGAGGCTTCCCCTCGCCCCCGCGGCGGCCGCCTTTCTTCCGTCGGCGACGATCAGCGTCGAAACCGCGCCGCTTCCGACGCCCAGATAGGAGTTCATCGACCAGTAGGCTTGGTTATGAAGGCATTCGGAACCTTCGAGCGCATAATTGGAAACCTCGTAGCGGGAGAACCCCAGAGCCTTGAGGAAGCCTTCAACATTCTCGCGTTCATCGAAGGCCGCGTCCTCGTCGGCGGGAAAAAGCTCCGCTCGATCCAGCCGCCCCTTGATCGGCGTTCCCTCCTCGACGACAAGGTCGTAGATGGAGAGATGCCCCACGCCCTTTTCGGCTAGGAAGGCGGTCGAATCGCGGAGGGCGGAGCGTGTAGAGGAGCGGGAGGAGCGTTTTTCCGGACCGGGCAAGGCCGTCATGAGGTCGGCCGACAGCTTGAGTCCCGACTGGATGGCCATGTCCAGGGCTCCGCGGTTATCCGCCGCCCTGGCATGCCTTCCGAGGATGGCCAGCTCGGCGTCGTCCATGCTCTGGATCCCTATACTAAGCCTGGTGACCCCATGAACAGCCATCATTTCGAGCTTGCTGGGGCTCAGCGATTCTGGATTGGCCTCTACCGTCCATTCGAGAGGAGGATGCCCCGCAATGGATCTGATTCCGGCGAGAAGTCTTCCGAAAACCTCGTCTTCCAGAACCGTGGGCGTGCCGCCGCCGATAAAGATGGTCTCGATGGAGGCCGAGGCCGTCCGGCAGAGATGTTCCGTACGCCGCAGGAGCTTTTCCACGTAGTCGGCTCGCTGCGAGGCTGATACTCGTGAACAGGGAAAGGAATGGAAATCGCAGTAGGAGCAGCGGGAGGAACAGAAGGGCACATGAACATAGAGGGATCGCGGCGTTTCGAATGCCCCGCCGCTTTCCGAGAGGAAGCCTGAAAGGTTCATGGTATTTTCATGCGCCGTAGAGGCCACCAGACGGCGATGATCCGCCCGATGATTCTTTCCTGTCCTACGGACCCCCATAGCTGGGATCCCGCCAACAAGGATCTGTCGTCGCAGGCGACGTAGTATTCGTTCTTTCCAAGGATATTCACGCGCGCGAATTCTCCGCCCTGAGCCGGCCCTGAAACCGGGGAGGTACCGGAAAGCGAATAGCTGACCTCGGAAAGCATGTACTCATTCTGGAACAAAGTGGAACCCGCCGGGCGTATTTCATACAGAGCCCCCTTGCGCCTGATGGCGTCGCCGGGCAGTCCTATGACTCTATACAGGCCCGGAGAGGTCAGACTGAGGCCATGGCGCCGGGCCGAGGGGGAATAATATTGAAGCGTGAAGAATCGCGCCAGGCTATCCCAGGCGCTGAACCACCAGCTTTCCGCAGGTATGGGATCGGGAGCGAGGACGATAAGCTCCCCTCTTTTCAAGTCGGTTATGCGAGGCAATTTTCCGAAAAGCGTTGCGGCGCCAACCGGAAGGGGAAAAGACAGGACTCTGTCGCCAGGGGAAAGGGCCGGCCGCATCGATGTGGCGTCAACCTTATACGACTGAAGGAAGAAAGTGCGGATAAGCCCCACCGAGAGGAGAACGAGGAGGACCTTGCGGAGTCCTCTGCGCCTTTTACGGGCGGTCATCACTTTCTCGGTGTAGGAGCGATGTCTGTTGGAAAACGCCATGACCTGTCCCCCTGGAATCTACCGGCACCCGACGCCTTTACCAAGACATCGGAAGTATGAATCTTCAGCGGATTCGGCCTGCCCGGCCCAATGGCCAGTAGATGAACAATGCCCTTCCGAGCACTCGGTTCAGGTTCACCGGGCCGAAGTAGCGGGCGTCCCGCGAATTGTCCCTGTTGTCGCCCATCGGGAAGATTCTTCCCTCCGGTATATACCAACCCATCTCGTAACGTCTGGATGTGGCGGCGATCCGGGAATCCGAGGGATTCATGTCCTTGAGCACTGAAACCCTTTTCATGTCGTAACCGAAAGCGTCCTTGTATGCCGAGGAGATATTCGCCGATCCCGATGAGGCGGGAACGCTAAGCCTGCTTTCCTGATATGCCGACATCGCGCCGACGGCCTCGATGGCCTTGTATTCGCTTTTAGCCACCATCCGCTCGGCGGCGAAGGGAAGCCCCAGATGCTTCATCAGCGCGGGCTCGGAAAACCAGGAAGAAGAACCTTCGGGCTTGATGGATACCTCGCCCTCGTCGACCCTGATCCTGTCGCCGGAAAACCCGACGGCGCGCTTTATAAGATAATGGACCCTCTGTTCGCCGTTCTGGTCCCTGTCGATATCGACCATCGTAAGCGTGAGCATATAGATCATCTGCTGGACAATGGTGAAGACTGGTCCTTTGGAAAGATAGGTCGGATTCTCGAAAACAATGATCTGGCCTCGGTGAGGTTGGGCGAGCCCTGGAAGCTTGGCGACGCCAGGCAGGAGTTCTGGGCCATAGGAAAGCTTGTCGACGAAAATCATATCGCCGATCTTCAGCGTCTTGACCATGGACTCGGAAGGTATCTGGTAGTTCTGGAAGATATATTGATTGATGACGAGAACGACGCAGGCCGCCCATAAAATGGCCATGAGCCAATCCACCACGGCGTTCCGCCGCTGCTGTTTCATCTTGTCCTTAAGTCTTTTCCTGAGACGACGAGTGAGTAGCGTTTCCGTGAAATTCTGGAGCCTGTCGATGAAATCGGCGCTCTTGCCAGCCTGCTTGGTCATTGAAATCACACTACCATGTTCGTACCGCGTTGACAAGGTCCGGACGCATCCTATACGCTTCCCCCAATGAAGGAAGAGAAGAAAATCACACAGTCCGACATCGATCAGGCAACCGTCAGACTGCACTCCATAGCCGGCGTCGAGCCGCGCGTCTACCTGCCCGCGGTCTACGCGATTCTCGCGATGCTCCTGCTCTTCCTGGCCCTTGTTTTGCCAGGGATACGGAAAAACGGAAGCTATCTTGTTTTCGAAGGCGCCCCCGCCAAATCGGCAGTCTTTGTCGACGACGCGTACAAAGGAAGCATCGGACAGAATATCTTTCTTCCCTCAGGCGACTATTCGATCCGCGTCGAAAGCGAGGGGTTTACGCCCGAGACGAGGAATATCCATATAAAAGGAAGGCTACTGGGCAGCCTTATTTTCCCTCGCCGCGAAAAAATCGAATTCGGCCTCTCGGCCGAAAATCCCGCGGCCCTCATTCATTCCGCCTATAAAGAATATGCCGAATGGTCCCTGGCGGGAAAACCGAGCGCCCTCTACCAGTTTCCGACCGTACTCTCCGACGCGGTTTCAGCCTTGGCCGGAACGGGCGCCTTATCGGCCCCCCTGGACCGCTCGGCGCCGGCGCCGAGCGGCAAGGATAGCGATACCGCAGAGCATTCGAGTTCGCTGGACTTCGCCAGGGACATCCTGTCGGCCACCGCCTCATCCGAATCCGCGAGGGACGGATTGAAGGCAAGCGTCCTCGTAACCGCCGCGGGCATGCCCGGCCCGCTCTCCCTGGTCTCGGCGGCTCGCATAGCAGCCGCCGCCCTCTGTTCCGAAAAGGCTGGAGCTGTCTGGCTCCAGGACATCCTGTCCAAGGATAGTTCTGCTGCCCTGCCTTTAAGCTCCATCGCCAAAGGCGCGGCCGCCTCCGAGCCGACTTCCGGCATGGAAGCTCCAGGCCCCAAGGGTTCCGTTTCGCTGGCCGCCCATGATTTTGTACTCTTCTCGCGAGGGGAGCTGCCCATGGGGGGCGAAGCCCCTTCCGGCTCCCAGGCCGGCTATATGGCGAGCGTTTCCACCTTCGGCATCGCCCGGACCGAAGTCACCAACAGGCAATGGACCGCCTTCCTCGCGGCCAATGCCGACTGGCATCCAAGGAACAAGGCTGCCCTCATAAAAGCGGGGCTGGCCGACGACACCTATCTCAGTGAATGGAAGGAAACCGGAATCGACGGCGACAAGCCCGTGACCTACGTTTCCTGGGCAGCGGCGTCAGCATATTGCGCATGGCTCTCCTCCAGAACGGGAAGCGCGTGGAAAGCGGAGCTGCCCAGCGAGGCGATGTGGGAGGCCGCGGCTCGCGCGGGACTATCAGCCCCAGCCTCGCTGACTGAAAAGAAAGCCACCTGGTCCGACGCGGCGAAAGAAGGTCCCGCGCGATCGGGCGCCGCCGGCTATTCCGCGACAGGCCTCGCCGACATGTTCGGCAATGTCTGGGAATGGACAGCCGACGCTTACCGCCCCTACCCCGCCTTCGCGGCCGGCCAATTTTCGGGGGACGAAAAGGCTGTTCGCGGCGGCTCCTGGGCCAACGATTCCGATTCCATCACCCTATTCTCGCGCGGCGGCATGCCCTCAGCCCACGGATCAGCCTTTCTCGGCTTCAGGCCCGCGATAGTGGAACGATGAGCATACCGGAAGGCGTCAAGGTCGTGGCCCTCAATAGGCGCGCCCGATTCGACTACAGCGTCGAAGAAAGTTTCGAATGCGGCGTGGAACTCAAAGGCACGGAAGTCAAATCCATCAAGGACGGAAGAATATCCTTCCCCGACGCTTACGCCGACGTGAGGAACGCCGAAGTATGGCTGAGGAACTTCCATATCTCGGAATATGTATTCTCTTCGGTATTCAGCCACGATCCCGACAGGCCCAAGAAACTCCTGCTCCACGCGCAGGAGATAAAACGTATCGACCGGAAAGTCCGCGAAAAAGGCTTTACGCTGATTCCCCTGGCGGTTTATCTCAAGCACGGCCTCGTTAAGATCGAGGTAGGACTCTGCAAAGGCAAGAAAGCCTACGACAAGCGCGCCGACATCAAGGAACGCGACGTGGACCGCGACATCAGACGCGAATTCCGCACGAGGGACTGGTAAGCCTATGCGCATCACCGGAGGAATCTACTGCGGCAGGACAATCGAGCTTCCCGACGCACATCTAGCCATCCGTCCCGCCATGGACAGGATGAGGGAATCCGTCTTCGGCGTCCTGGGGGATATGACGGGCCTCTCTTTTCTCGATCTTTTCTCCGGATCGGGCATCATCGCCCTCGAGGCGGCGTCGCGCGGCGCCAACCCAATTATGTGCGTCGAACGCGATAGGGCCAAGTTCCCCATTCTCCTCAAAAACGTCTCGATAGCCGCTGATCAGCGCATCGAGTGCAAAGCCCAGCCGGTGGAGCTTTTCCTGGCCCGGAACAAGGTCGCCTTCGATATCGCCTTCCTCGACCCTCCCTTCCCCTACGCCTTCAAGCTGGATCTGCTCAAGACCCTGGTGAAAGGATTGTCCCTAAAGGAAGGCGGTCTGGCGATCATCCATTTCCCCAAGGAAGATAAACTGCCCCTGAAAATCGGATCCCTCGCGGTCGAGGACGAACGAAGCTACGGTCGCTCGATCGTGCGATTTTACCGAAGTCGTAAAGCGACCTGAGCGATACAACTCCGATTGCTTTTTCCGTTTTTTCGCTTTATACTTTGCAGTTAGACAGAAAGCAGCCTTAGATCCGTATTTTTTAAAATGTTTGAATCATAAAATACGCTTTCTGCCACAAGGAAAAAACATGAGCGACATGCCTGTTCCTCTCCCCCAAGACGATTTCTTTGAAATTCCGGAAGCCCTCGAGAGCGAACTCAACGAGATCTCCGAATCCTCCAAGAAAGGTTACCAGCTTCTCAAGGAAAACCGATTCGACGAAGCCGTTGAGTGCTTTGCCCAGATTCTGGAAAAGGACAAGGAAAACAACTACGCGTTGGTCGGCCTCGGCGACGCCGCCCGCAAACGCGGCGCCTACAGGGACGCCGCCGACCATTACCGGCGCTGCCTCGTATTCCATCCAGGAAACAGCTATGCCCTGTTCGGTTTGGCGGACTGCTACAAGGCCCTCAATCAGTATCACAAAGCCATCGAGATATAGGAGCAGTACCTGCTCCACGACAATACGAACATCACCGTCCTGACGAGAGTGGCCGACGCGTATCGGAAAGTCCACGATTTCAGGAAGTCCAAAGCTATCTATCAGCGCGTTCTCGAGATGGAAGCCGACAATCACTACGCCCTCATCGGTCTCGGCCATCTGCATTATGACTTCAAGGAATACAAGGAAGCCCTCGGCTACTGGCAGAGAATGGTCGATCTTCAGGGCGACCGGGTCGACATCAGAGTTCTCACCTCCATCGGGAATTGCTACCGGAAACTGAAGCAGTTCGACCGCGGCGTTCCCTATTTCGAGAAAACCCTGGAAAGAGAGCCGGACAACTTCTACGCCCTCTTCGGCATAGCCGACTGCTACAGAGGCGTCGGCAAGCAGGCCAATTCCCTCGTCTACTGGAACAAGATTCTGGAAAAGGATCCCAAGAACAAGGTAATCCTCACCAGGGCGGGCGATGCCTACAGGAATATCGGCGAACTGGATAAAGCGGTGAAATACTACGAGGATGCCCTCAACATAGAGTTCGACGTATACGCCATCCTCGGCCTGGCCGTCATCGCGCGCACCCAGGGAAAATGGGACGACGCCATCACGAGCCTGAAGATGCTCATCCAGAACGATCCCAAGAATTACCGAATCTATCTCGAACTCGCCCAGTGCTACGTGGCCGCCGGTCAGCGCCAGCAGGCCATAGACATCCTCACCGAGTTTACGAAGATGGGAATCAAGAACCCCTTCATCTCCGAAGCGCTCCTGAAGCTTTCGGCGAAGGCCTCGTGAAGGCAAGACCATAGAATGGCGACCCGACCTTCGAATGATGTAAAACCGTCGGTTTATCTTTCGGGCCTGCTCCCTGACGAGATCCTCGACCTACTCAGCTTTGAGCAGCCTTACAGGGCGAAACAAGTCTACGATTGGATCGTGCGCGGAACAAGCGATTTTTCCGGCATGACCAATCTCCCGGGCGCTGACAAGGAACGTCTGGCGGCCCTGTTCGGCACCCTCCGCTCATCCTTGGTGAGTTCGGAATTCAAGGATGAGGACGGATCCCTCAAGCTTCAGATACGGCTCAGCGACGGCGCTGCTGTCGAGTGCGTCCTTCTGGAGGATATCGAGGGAAGGAAGACCGCCTGTCTCTCCAGCCAGGTGGGTTGTCCCATGGGCTGCAAATTCTGCCGTACCGGCCAGCTCGGTTTCCTGAGGAATCTCGGACCGGACGAAATCCTCGAGCAGTATTACTACCTCAAGGAAAGACGGGGCTTCATATCGAATGTCGTCTTCATGGGCATGGGAGAACCCCTCCTCAATCTTCCCGCGCTTCGAAAATCGATTGCCCTCCTCTCTGATCCGGAAGGTATAGGCATGTCGCTCCGAAAGATCACCATCTCCACGAGCGGGGTCGTCCCGGGGATTCTCGACCTGGCGGCCAACGGTCCCCGAGTCAGGCTCGCCGTGTCGCTGACCACGGCCGACGAGGATATGCGGTCGGAGATGATGCCCATAAACCGCACCTGGAACCTGGCGGCTCTCAAGGCCGCCCTCCTCGAGTACCAGGAAAAGACCGGCGAGCGTGTCACCCTCGAAGCAGTCCTCACCGGAAACAGGAACGCGAGCCCCGACGATGCCCGCGCCCTGGTGCGTTGGGTAAAACCGCTCAAGGCCCAGGTCAATCTCATTCCATGGAACGCCGTGCCGGGACTTCCTTTCGAAACGCCCAGCAAGGCGCAAGTTCAGGCCTTTACCGACGTGCTAGAGAAGGCTGGACTCGTCGCCGTCCAGCGAATGCACCGCGGCAGAGGCGTCATGGGCGCCTGCGGCCAGCTCGGAGACACGCTCCAGGCCAATCCCAAGCCCTGACATAATCCGATTACCTTCGCACCATCGGTCGCGGAAATTGTTCACCCGCGGCAGCCATCTCCCGATTTCCCTAGTTTTCTCAAGAGCCGCGCCCGCCTTTTCTCGAGCGCCTCGCGTTCGGGGCTGTCTCGGTTTAGAGCGCCGGGATTCCGGAGATCCGTTTCCTGGGCGGCTTCCGCTTCCAGAAGGTCCATCGCTTTTTCGGCGTAGACAAGAGCGGTTCCGGGATCCTTTCTCACATGTTCGTGGAATTTCGCCTTTTCCATGCAGCCTTCGACGCTGTTCTCGTCCATCGCGGCGATGACGCGTCCGCAGGCTTCGATATCCCCCGCCTTTCTGTAGAACCTGAAAAGCAGCTTGAGCGCCCCATGGTCGCCTGCGGCGGCGCCTTCATCGAGGAGGACGTAGCCTTCCTCCGATCTGTCGGCCGCCATGAGTTCCATGGCGAGGTGAGGGACATAGACTCTTTCGCTCTCCCATCGTACGCAGGGTTCCTTCATGATTCCCTCGACCCTGAGGAAGAGCCTGGCGAGCGATCTGACATCAAGGAGATTGTGGTCGGCCACCTTTCCCATCGCCGCGAGAGAGGCCTCGAGAGCATCGGCGTCCGCTGCGGCCGTTCCCGAGTATTCGAGCCAGAGCCGCGGGATGAGAAATCCGGGCACATCGTCCTCCCGTCCCTCCCCGAGAACGGCTATCTCCATGGCTTGCAGGGAGCAGGAGCCGAAGGTTTTCCTCCAGAACTTCCTCGCCATATGCAGGAGGTCGATATGGCTGAATTCAGGGACGGTAACGGCGTTCATGATGCAGCGCGTCCTTAAAAGGGGCAGATCGAAGGCGGCCCCATTGTAGGTGACGAGATAAGGATGCTCAGCGAGAAGATTGACCGTGAAATCGAGAAAAGCGGGCTCGCCCGGGAAATCGTCGATGAATACCTGGGTGACGAGGAAGCCTCCGCCTTCGAAAAAACCGACGGCCGCGAGGAAGGCTATGGTGCCCGCCCCGCCCGAAAGGCCTGTGGTCTCGAGGTCGAAGAAGGAGAGCCGGCTCAGGGGGATGGCGGTCAAAGGCAGGGGCTGCAGACCCTTTTTCCGTCTCAGCCGCTGGTTCGCGAAATGGCTTTCCTCAAAGCAGTCGCCGCGGTTTTCGTCTAAACTGAAGCCGGTCTCCATCGTTCTCGTATAGGTATGGGGAGCGATCCTTTCCCATCCCGGAAGGAAGCCGGCTTTTTCTTCCCGTACGGGCCTTTTCGACTTTACCGGCTTTCCCTGTCCCTCCGGCTTTTCTGGACGTGACCCTATTTCCGAGGCCTTGATGAGCCCCATTTCCTTGAGACGGGCAAGTCTGCCCTTCATGGCTGACAAGGAAGGCTCCTCAAGGACGACCGCTGCAGCGGGCCAGGAGTTCGCCCACAAGGGGCTTGAATCCGGCGCCGCCCCTGCGTGCCTGGCCGGAAATTTCGCCGGCCTGGGGCGAGCCATCGGCGCCCACGAGGTCGGCGCCGATGCAGGAAGGGCAGCCCGCGCCGCAGGAGCAGCCGTGGAGCCTCTCGTACGCAGCGCCCATGAGTCCGTCCAGCTTGCTCGTGAGGGCCTCCGAGAGACCGGTGCCGCCAGGATACTTGTCGTAGAGGTAGATGGCCGGGATCAAGAAATGAGGGTCTCTCACGCGCTCGGATACGCCGATGTCGCGGGGATCGCAGAGGACGAAGGCCGGAGCCAGTGACTTGAGCAAGCGAGCGGCCCCGACGAGCGCGGCCGCTGCCGTCGCCGGATCGAGCCTCTCCAGGAAAGAGCCGGCCGCGCTTTCCTTCGGAAAGAGAAGCATGAGGGCGCGCGTCTGCATTTCCTCGGGCGGCAGGAATATTTCGCCGAACCCGACGTTCTCCCGCGTGTGGAATCGCAGTTTCTTGAACTTCTCCGCCTGGCTCCTCACGAGGACGTCGCCCACGGCGTAGCCGAAGAGCATGGACTGGCCGGGCGAGGAGCGCTCGTCCTCGGTGAGCACCTCGAGGTCGGTCTTGACGACGGCGTCGGTCCAGTAATCCAGGTCCTTGCGCTCGACGTGGCAGACCTTGTTGGCGATGTCGAGCTTCTTGACGATGAACTGCGTGCCCAGGTGGATGTAGACGGCGTTGTCGAAAATGAGCTCCTTGGCGCTCGGCCTGTCCATCTCGCCGATCACGCGGCTTCCGCCGCCGGTCACGTCGACGATGACGATATTGTCGGCGGTGGCCGAGCGAAGCGAAATCTTCTCGCTGGGGTAGCCCTCGTCGGACCAGTACCAGCGTCCGCCGGTGAGACGCACCGCGCCTTCCTCCTCCAGCAGGGAAAGGGCCTCCGCCGTCAGCTCGGAACGCTCGCTTCCCTCGCCGGGCTCAAATTTGTCCTCGCCGCCCTCCGTTTCGCCCTCGCCGCCTTCCATTTTATCCGCGCCGCCGCCAAAGGCCCCGCCCTCAGCGAAAGGCAGCTCGAAGGCCGCGCACTTTACGTGGTCGATGAAGATGAAGGGATTGTCCAGGTCGACCCTGGCCTGTTCCGGGGACTGCGCGAGGAAATATTCGGGATGAAGGGCGAAATACTGGTCCAGGGGAGCGGCCGATGCCACGAACACGGCCAGGGAGGAGCCACCCCTTCGCCCCGCCCTTCCCGCCTGCTGCCAGAAGGACGCCGTGCTGCCGGGGTAGCCCGCCATGACTGAGGCGTCGAGGCCGCCTATGTCAATGCCGAGTTCCAGGGCGTTCGTGGAGACGACCCCGTTGATCGATCCCTCGCGCAGGCCTTTCTCGATGGCGCGTCGTTCCGACGGAAGAAGCCCCGAACGGTAGGGACTCACCTTTATCCTCTCGTTTTCGTTGTTGGGATTCTCCAGGCTCTGGTTGATGTTGCTCGCGATGAGCTCCACCGCAAGCCTTGAGCGGGCGAAGAGGATGGTCTTCACCCCCTTGCGCAGGAGTTCGAGGGCGATGCGCTCGGACTCGGTAGCGCTGCTCTTCCTCATGCCCTGCACCGGATCGATGACGGGGGGATTGTAGAAGACGATCGTCTTTTCGCCGGCCCCGGCGCCGTTGTCGTCGACGAGTTCGACGGGCTCCTCGATCAGCGCTTCGGCGAGTTCCCGGGGATTGGCGATCGTCGCCGAGCAGAAAATGAAGGAAGGTTGGGCGCCGTAGAAGGCGGCGATGCGTTTGAGCCGCCTCAGCACGTTGCCCACATGGCTGCCGAAAACGCCCCTGTAGCTGTGCGTTTCGTCCACGACCACATATTTCAGGCCGGAGAAGAACTGTATCCACTTGGCGTGGTTGGGCAAAATCCCGGCGTGGAGCATGTCCGGATTCGTGATGACGATACGGCCGGAGGTCCGCGCCGCCGTCCTGAGGGAAGATGGCGTATCCCCGTCGTAGGTCTGTATTTTTACGGGCAGAGCGCCGCCCAGGGCAACTTCGTTGAGCTCGGCCTGCTGGTCTTGGGAGAGGGCTTTCGTCGGAAAAAGATAGAGGGCGCGGGCGGTGGGGTTCTCCAAGAGGGTTTGGACCACGGGGAGATTGTAGCAGAGGGTCTTTCCCGATGCCGTAGGCGTGACGACGACGAAATTCCGCCCGGAGCGGGCGATGCGGTAGCATTCGGACTGATGAGTGTAGAGAGTCGAAATGCCCTTCGCGGCGAGGGCCGCGGCGAGAGGCGGAGCGAGATCGGCAGGCAGTTCGGCGAGTTTCGGCGAGCGCTGCCGCAGCGTACGGGTCCAGGCCACTTCCCCCTGCTCATCGAGCCAGGCGAGAAAAGAGTCCCAAAATTCTGTGGCGGGTTTCTTCATCATAAGCTATACTTTACACGCGCTGGGTGCTTAGGTAAACAGATGTGTATATATTTTTCAACACACCCGCGCGAAAGGGGCCATCATGCTGAAAGTATTGTCGATCGTGCTTGGCGGCGGCAAAGGCACTCGTCTATTCCCCCTCACCAAGGAAAGATCCAAGCCGGCCGTTCCCTTCGGAGGCAAGTTCCGCATCGTCGATATTCCCATATCGAACTGCATCAACGCCGGTTTCAAGAAGATTTACATCCTCACCCAGTTCAACTCCGCGAGCCTCCATCTGCACATCGCCAAGTCCTACAATTTCGATACGTTCTCGAGCGGATTCGTGGAAATCCTCGCCGCGGAGCAGACCCCTGTCCATTCGGGCTGGTATGAGGGCACGGCCGACGCCGTGCGCAAGAACCTCATCCATTTCAGGCCGCAGAACCCCACCCATTACCTCATCGTATCGGGCGACCAGCTCTACAGGATGGACTTGGGCGACATGTTCAGGAGACATCTCGCCTCGAAGGCCAGGCTCACGATCGCCGGCACCATGGTGGACAGGACTACGGCGAGCGCCCTCGGCATCATCAAGACGGGAAAGGATTCGCTGATCGAATCCTTCATGGAAAAGCCGGGTCCAGCGAAGGACATCTCGGATTTCAAGCTCCCCGACGAGATCCGCCCGAAATCCTCCGCGCCGGAAAATGAATACCTCGCGAGCATGGGCATCTACATCTTCGACGCTTCCCTCATGGAAGAAGCCCTCGCCGGCGACTCGAACGACTTCGGAAAGGAAGTCATTCCCGACATCCTCGCCAAGGAAAAAATCAACGCCTACCTTTTCGACGGCTACTGGGAAGATATCGGAACGATCAAGAGCTTCTACGACGCGAATATCCAGCTGACTGACATCAACCCGAAGTTCAATTTCTACGACGAGGACAACCCGATTTTCACGCACAACAGGAATCTTCCAGCGTCCAAGCTCAACTACTGCACGCTGAACCAGGCATTGGCCACCGACGGCTGCATCATCACCAACGCGTCCATATCGCGCTCCATCGTGGGAATTCGCACGATCATCGAGTCGGGCGCGAGCCTCGACGGCGTGATATGCATGGGCGCCGACCGCTATGAAACGGAAGAGGATAAGAAGGCCAACGCCCTGAAAGGGATTCCTAACATCGGCATCGGCGGCGGAAGCATACTGAGGCGAGCCATCATCGACAAGAACGCGAGGATAGGCCCCAACTGCAGGATAGGCATCGACGACATGCCGCGGCCCGAGGGCGAATACGCCACGCACTATGTCGTGGACGGCGTCATCGTCATTCCCAAGAACATGATCGTGCCGGCCGGCACGGCGATCTGAAAACCCGATTCCGAACCTATGAAAAGAGGGCGGCCCGCGATGCGGGCCGCCCTCTTTTTCAGTTTCTTTTCCTGAATTTTCAGCCGGTGACGAGCTTCATGGCCTCGGCCAGTTCGGGATCCTTGTCGATATAGTACTTCTGGGCTTCGGCGGCCGACAGGCCGACAAGCTCGTGGCTCATGTAGTGGATCCAGGTCTCGTCTTCCAGCGTGGGCACTTCGATCTTGCGGCACCAGTAATCGGGGTGGATGGGATGGGTGTCGGGCAGGTATTCGCGGACCTTGTAGTCGTGAACGACGACCTTGATGTTGGCGCGCGGCAAGCCCTTTCGCATGAACACTTCGGTGAGGTAGTTGACGGTCCTTCCCGAGTCGTAGACGTCGTCGACGAGCATCACCTTTTCCCCTCCATGGAAGAGGTCGGGACTGTAGGTCCATCCGTCGATCTTGACCTCTTCCTGGGTGCTCACGTCGGTATAGGAGCGGGCGACGACAGCCGCGTAGAAAACGGGGTTTGTCTCGCCGGTGATGAACTTGAAATACTCGCTTATGACATTCCCCATATAGGCCCCGCCCCTCAGGGACACGTAGATGATATCGGGGATGAATCCATCTTTGTAGATACGGTAGGCCATCTTCAGGGCATTGTTCCTGATGGTGTCGTAGGGAACGAATTCTTTGTGCATAGGGCCTCTCGGGAGAATATTCCGCGTTCCTCAAGGGGGACCGCATATGGTCAAAAAGCTTGAAGCCCTGAAAAATCAGGGCTTCAAGCAGTTATCGCGAAGATGGGATAATACTATCAGTTTTTATTTAAAGCAAGGGTATCGATTATCTGCTCGTCGCGGACCACCGTGAAGGTCAGCTTTTTAACGCTCGGGTCGTTGATCTGCTGGTAGAACCAGATGAGTCCTTCCACCTTCTTCTCGTTCAGCTTAATGATGATGTCGCCAGCCTTGAGCCCCATCACCGAAGCCGGACTCTTGGCTATGACGTCGGTTACGGCGATGCCGCCCTTGGCGCTTTCCGGCACCTTTGTCTGGTCGATGGACTCCGACTGAAGTGAGATCACCGAAAGGCCAGGATAGAGGTCCTTGTTGTTGCTGGCGACTGTTTTGTCGCGCAGATCGATCTTGACCTTGAGGCTCATTTTCTTACCCGCCCTGATCAGGTCGATGACTGCCGAGGATCCAGCGGGAATGTCGCCGATCTTGCGGACAAGCTCGTCCTGGGACTTCACGTCCGCCCCGTCGACGCCGGTTATGAAGTCGCCCGGCAGGACGCCGCCGTTGTAGGCGGGGCCGTTCTTGAAGACATGAGCGACAAAGGCGCCCTTCTTATCCTCTATGCCGAGCTCTTTGGCCGTGGCCTTGTCGCCGTTGATGCCGAGGAGGCTCACTCCGAGCCAGCCGTAGCGGACGGTCTTGTGCTGGATGAAATCGTCGATCGCGCTTTTGAGGTTGTTGATGGGGATGGCGAAACCCAGGCCCACGGAGCCGCCGGTCTGCGTGGCTATCCATGTATTGATGCCCACGACTTCGCCCCTGATGTTGACGAGGGCTCCGCCGGAGTTGCCCTGGTTGATGGCCGCGTCTGTCTGGATGAAATCGTTGATATTGCCGTCCGGACCACCATTTCTGCCCACGGCGCTCACGATGCCCGCCGTCACCGAGGACACAAGGCCGAGCGGGCTGCCGAGGGCGATAGCCCAGTCTCCTACCTGTATTTTCGAGGAATCGCCCAGCTTGGCTACCACGATATCGGGATCGCTCGTTTCGAACTTCACGAGGGCGATATCCTTGCGCTCGTCGGCTCCCACAAGTGTGCCGGGGAATTCCCTGCCGTCGCTCATTATGACGGTGATCTTCTCAGCGTTGCCCGCCACATGGTTGTTCGTGAGGATGTAGACGGTCTTGCCGGTTTTCCTGACGATGACGCCCGATCCGAGGCCTTCCTGGCCAAATTTCGGCGTCTTCTGGTCGGGAATGGTTTCCTGCGGACCGAAGAAAAATTCGAAGGGGATGCTAGGTTGGGTTTTCGGGGTATCCGACACTTTGTCCACGACATCGAGTTCCACCACCGAGGGCAGAACGGTGTTGGCGACATAGCGGAAGGCGGTCTGGACAGCCTCGGCTTGGGAGAGGGCCGCGCCTATTTCGGGCGTCACCTGCACGCTCGGCGTTTCCGCCTCGACTATCGGCAGCGAAACCAACTTCTGCGAAACGCCGCCGAGGGATCGGCCGCCCACGAAGGCGAAGACGAAGCCGATGATCACGCCCAAGATGATGAGGTTCGCTATGAAAAATTTTCTTGAGTAGAGCTTTTTGTTCAATGCCATATGCTTCTCCTGAGATGCGATTTCCAGTGTGCTACTAACTAAAAGATAAAATACTGATTTTCGTTACAGCAGCCAAATAGGCGGAAGCATCAGGCTATATGACAATCAACGCTCACTAGAAAGTCCAGGAAGTGAGAACCTCGTGACCGGACTCGGTGACAAGAACGCTGTGCTCATAATGCGCCGACAGGGACCCGTCGAGCGTCACAACCGTCCAGTCGTCTGCCAGTTCCTTCACGTCGCCCTTGCCCGCGTTTATCATCGGTTCGATGGCGATGACCATGCCGGGAAGGAGTCTCGGATTGGGTCCGCTGGAGATATAATTGGGGATCTGCGGATCCTCGTGCATTTCGAGGCCGACGCCATGGCCGCAGTACTGGCGCACGACGCCGTAGCCGTAGCGCGTGGCATGGCTGAAAACAGCCCTGGCTATGTCGTGGATGCGGGCGCCGGGAACGACGGCCTCTATGGCCTTGTCCAGGCATTCTCTCGTCACCCTCATGAGCTGGTCAGCCTCGGGGCTGACCTTGCCGACGGCCCAGGTGACCGCTGAATCGGAAAAATAGCCGTCCAGCTCGATGCCGTAGTCGGCGCCGATTATGTCGCCCTCGACGAGGCGGCGTTTGCTGGGAATACCATGGATGACGGTTTCGTTGACGGAAAGACAGATGGAAGCCGGATAGCCCTCGTAGTCGAGGAAGGCCGGCTTGCCTCCGCGCTTTATCGTGTAGTCGTAGGCGAACTTGTCGAGTTCGAGAAGACTTACCCCGGGCTGCACCATGGGGCGAAGCTTTTCGAGAAATTCGGAGAGGAGGACGCAGGATTTGCGTATGCCTTCAATCTGTTCCTTGTTCTTGAGTCTGATCATGTACCTGCCTCAGCGCTTAGCGTCTGGGTTTCCCCCTCCGGAGTCTCCCTGCCCTGTATCCTTGTGGATCCCGTCCAGTACGCCGTTGATGAATTTATATGAATCTTCCGAACCATATTCCTTGGCGATTTCGATGGCTTCGTCGATCGTGATCTGGGCGGGGATGTCGTCCTGGAACAGGAGGCAATACGTCCCCATCCTCAAGATGGCCAGATCGACTTTCTTGAGTCTCTCGAAGGGCCAGTGGGACAAGTGCTTCTTTATCCTCGCGTCGATCTCTTCCATGTTTTCGAGGGTTCCCGCGATGATGAGTCTCGTGAACGCGGCCGTATCGTCCTCGAGCTGTTCGACCTTCGAAGCCTCGAGCCACGCGAATTTGAGTAGATCGTCGAGCGACGAACGGGAAGCTTCCCAGGCATACAGTGCCTGAAAAGCGAGTATTCTTGCTTTCCTGCGTGAAGCCATCAGCTCCCTCTTTTTACCATTTCAGATTTTCGTCAAAGGTCTTTATGGAAGCCTCGCCTCTTAGCTTCGTGATGAGATCGGCTTCCAGCTTGTCCATGAACTGCGCTTCCTTCGCCGAAGCCACCTGATAGGCGATGAACTGCTGAATTGTCATGTTCTGGTTGCCCGGGACAGGATCGGCCAGGCCCAGCTGCTTCTGCGGAAGGAACTCGTTGGCCCTCACGATCCTGTATCCAGTGGGGCTCTCGACCATGCCGGAGATATCGCCGGCCTTGAGCTTGAAGACGACATCGAAGAGATCGGCCCCGAAAAGGCTCTTGTTCTGGGCGGTCTTTTCTATATAGAGGGAGGGTATGGACTTGTACCCCGCCGCGTCGCTCGATCTCAGCATGTACTCATCGAATTTCGTGGGGTTAACCTTGAGCGCTGAGGCTACCGACTGCAGCGTATCCTTGGCCTTCTTGGCGTCGACATCGCTCTTGAGCCTCGTGTCCACATAGAGGACGCTGACCCTCATGGTGTCCGGGCGGACGAGGGAAGCCTTCGCGAGATCGTAGGCCTTGAGGATCTCGTCGGCGCTGGGAGCGACGAGAATGGCCTTCAGCTCGTCCTTCCGCTTGGTCTGGACGTAGGTTTCGAAAAGAAGACGCTGGCGGACATATACTTTCGGCTCGACGAAGACGCCGCTCGCCCTCAGCTGGCTTTCAAGATCCGCGTCTGTCGCCTTGGCCCCAAGACTGGCCTTCATCTGCGCGAGGGCGTTGCTGATATCGGTATCGCTTACGGAAATCTTCTCCCTTTCGCAGAACTGGACGAAAAGGAGACTGTTGATCCTCGCGTCGAGAACCTGCTTGATCTGTTCGACGGTGAAGGTGATGCCCGCGGCTTTTTCGAGACGCTGGACGTCGGTCTTGATCTGGCGGACGGAGATGACTTCCTGCTTGGTCAGTTTTATGGTGGCGGCAGGTTTATCGATGGTAGTCTGGGCGCCGAGGGCGGCCAGACCTACGAGTGCGAACAAAGCAGGTAAAATCTTTCTCATCTTTTATACTCGCTCTTGCTTCATACATAGCCTATTAGGCGGAAATCCTACACAGTTTATAACAAACCCGATTGGAGAAGGTAAACCAAAACCCAGGGTATTTCAATAGAGCAGAGCCATTTCGATGTGCCCGCCGCGTAATCGGGCGCGGAAAATACTCTCAGGCGAGCGGATCGACGTCGGCTTCGGCGAGACGCCTGCGAACCGCGCTCAGTCCCGGCAGCCTGGGCACTAGGCGGGATGCCCGCTCGAGAGCTTGATGCGCCTCGCCCCATTCCTTGCGGCGCAGATGGACTTCGGCTTTTTTCCTCAGGAACTGCGCCGAATCCCTGACCCCAACCTCAAGGGCGATCGATTCTTCCAGCCTGTCGAGATAGTCGTCCTCGTCTATCCGTCCCGGCATTTTCTGCAGCACCAGCGTTCTGAACTTCAGCGCGACGACATCGTAGTAGTAACGGAACCAGGCTTTTTCGTGTTCCATGGCGATGAGCCGCTTGTAGATGGCATAGGCTTTGAGAAGCCGCCCCCGCTTTTCGTATTCCTCGGCCAGGCAGTATTCGGCGTCCATGGCGTCGCCTCTTTCCAGCCAGCGCTCGAGCCTGAAATCGCCGAAGGATTTGGAGCGCTCGTAGGTTTCCAGGGCTTCGTCGTCGAAATTATGGAGAAGGTCGTAGACGATGAGCTTGGCCTGACTCTCGGGATCGTGGGTTCTGGCCTTCAGGAAAGCCCTGTAGTTGAATCCCCCCTGTTCGAGCTTCTGTCTCCTCAGGCTGCGGTCGTAAGCCCGCCGCTTTTCGCCGTCCGAAAGAATCCTGTAGGCTTCGAGGATGAGGCGCATGGCCGATTCGCGCACCGAGGCCACCGAACCCTTGGCCGTCTTGCCGTAGTCGATTTTCTCCCTGGCCTCTTGACCGCTCGAGGGTCTTTCGGAGGCGCTCGTGTCGGGATGATACTTCTTCGCTTTTTTCCTGAAGGCGCTTTTTATGGCGCTCTGATCAGAGTCGGGAGGGACGCCAAGCACATCGTAGTAATTTTCCACGTATCTAGCCCCGTAAAAGTGGTGCTTCCCGCGCCGCCGCTACCGATTCGCCATCGTTCGCGACGACTTTGCCCATCGTGACGATCATGCCTTCCTTCTCGAGAGACGTCATCATGACCGCGAGCGCTTTTTGGGGAAGGAGTCCGGACTTGACGAGAAGGGCCATGGTTCGTTTGCCCACGAGATTCCCGCCGCTCGAAAGCTGCTCGCCTAGCTTTTTGCCTATGCCGCTTCCGAGTCCGCTGGGTTCCGAGCATACCACCAGGAAGTCGTATGTGGATAGCCGATAATCCACCGCCTCGAAAAAGTCCGAGACATGACCCATCAGGCTGAATTCACGCGAGGCCGCGCGGGCCAGCTTCAGGAGTCTGTCGGTTTTTTTCTCGCTTATAGCGACAACAGCAATACGCATTTATTCCTCGCGGCTACTATAGCAACGAAAAAGAATCGTAACAATCCGTTTACAGGCCCCTGTAGAGCTCTTCGCCCATGCCCGGCTTTATGAACACGACAGGACAGCGAGCGTTCCGCAGAATTTCGCGGTTCGCGTCGGCCACGGCGTCCCTGGACTGCATCTCGGAGGGCTGGCCGCCGATGACGATGCAATCGGCGCCGTTCTCGATCGAGGCCCTGATGATCTCGCCCGGAACCGAGCCTTTCCCGAGAAGCGTCTCCACGGTCAGGCGCTTTTTCGCGGCGATTTCCACGCAGAAATTGAGATAGCGGCGGCCCGAATTCTCCAGGCTCCGCTCGTATTCCTCGCTCTCGTCGGGCACGAATATCCGGGAAAGGGCGAGTTGGCGTATGGTGGCCGTATCGACGACATAACAGGCGATGAGCTTCGAACCGAACTGCTTCTTCATGGCGAGCGCGTATTTCAGCGCGTCGATGGAGGCTTCCGAACCGTTTATCGCCACGAGAATCGTCCTGAATATCTGTATCATAAGGCGTCCTGCTCCGACATCCGCTGTTTGAGCAACTTCACGGCGAATAGGGATTCGCGATCCCGCTCGTCCAAGGTGGATTCTATGAATTTCACGATTTCTCCCGACCGGGGGATCACCATCTTGTCCAGGGCGTTGACGCGCCGCTGGGTTTTCTTGACCTCGCGGGCGAGCCGCCAGACGATGGACCGCAGGCCAGCGGCCGCGGCCAGTTTCTGCAACAGCTCGCTGAACTCTATCACGGTTTCGTCGCCTACGGCAAAAGAATTTATGAAAGAATAGTTGAGTTCGGGGGCGCCCGCCCGGACGACGAGGGTGGGCAGGTTCATGCCGCTGACGTTCACGTTCCCCGTCTTGAGACTGATGGAGCGCACCGGCTTTGAGGAGAGGGCGAGCGCTCTTTCCCGGCCGACGACGAGGAGCATCTTCCGCAGGTGGCGATAGGATTTTTCGGTCAGTTCCTGGATTTCCTTCTCGAGGAGGCCGAGTTCGTCCATTCGTTTGAGCAGCTCTATGACGAGGATTTCGCGCTTCTTCTCGAGGAGATCGTAGCCCTGGAGCGCGAGCCCGAGGCCGCGCTTTTCGTTGATGAGGTTGGTTTTGGTAGGGGCCGGATAGGCTTGTGCCATGATCGACGCTCCTTTAGTTTCCCTTCCCGCGCTCGGGGAGATACTTGCTGATCAGGTTCTCGGGGATCCGCACCAGCTCTTCCCTGGGCAGCAGGGAGAGGATGGACCAGCCCAGGTCGAGGGTCTGCTCTATGCTCCTGTCCTCGAATTCGCCCTGGGCGAGGTATCTCGTCTCGAAGGCTTCGCCGAATTCCAGATAGACCTTGTCGCGCGCCGAGAGTTCCTCCTCGCCGATGATGGCGGCCAGGTCGCGCACCGAGCGCACATAGGCATAGGCCGAAAAGAGCTGGGAAGAGAGGTCCCGGTGGTCTTCCCTCGTCATGCCCTCGCCGATGCCGTCTTTCATGAGGCGCGAGAGCGAAGGCAGGCCGGCGATAGGCGGGTAGACGCCGCGCTGGGCGAGGTCCCGCTCCAGGACGATCTGGCCCTCGGTGATGTAGCCGGTGAGGTCGGGTATGGGGTGGGATATGTCGTCGTTGGGCATGGAGAGGATGGGCAGCTGCGTGATGGAGCCCTCAGATCCCTCGATGCGGCCCGCCCGCTCGTAGAGCGAGGCCAGGTCAGAATAGAGGTAGCCTGGATAGCCTTTCCGCGAGGGGACCTCGTTGCGCGCCGCCGAGACTTCGCGAAGCGCCTCGCAGTAATTGGTCATGTCCGTCATCACGACGAGGACGTGCATGTTCTTTTCGTAGGCGAGGTACTCGGCGGCGGTCAAGGCGCTGCGGGGCGTAAGGAGCCGCTCGATGGAGGGGCTGTCCGCCAGGGAGAGGAACATGACGACGCGCGAGAGGACGCCCGACTGCTCGAAGGCGTCGATGAAGTAGCGCGCGACGTCATATTTGATGCCCATACCAGCGAAGACGACGGCGAACTGGGTCTCCCCTCCCCTCACCTTGGCCTGCCTAATGATCTGGGCGGCAAGCCTGTTATGGGGCAAACCGTTGCCCGAGAAAATGGGCAACTTCTGGCCGCGGATCAGGGTGTTCATCCCGTCTATGGCCGAGATACCCGTCTGGATGAAGTCCCTGGGGTAGACGCGAGCGCTGGGGTTGATGGGAAGGCCATTTATGTCGCGCAAGTCGGAGGATGGTATTTCCGGGTAGCCGTCCATGGGCTTGCCGAGACCGTTGAAGATGCGCCCCACGATATCGGGGCCGACGCGAAACTCGAGGGGCTTTTCCAGGTATTCGACCCATGCCTCGTCGAGCGATATGCCGGAAGTGTCGGAAAAAAGCTGTATGGCCACGGCCTGCTCCGAGATGTCGACGACGCGGCCTATCCTCAGCTGTCCGTATCTGTCCTTTATGCGCACAAGTTCGGAAAAACCCACGTTCTCCGTCCTCGCGGCGATGACGATGGGGCCGTCGGCCTTGGTAAGGCCCTTGTATTCTGTTCCTCTCATTCTGCTACCGTCCTGTCGCTTCCGGCGCCGGCCGCGGCGTCGGCGCCAAACCCGGCCGCCGCGCCAAGCCCCAATCCCGCGCCCAATTCGGCGAAAGCTTGTCGGATTTCCAGAAGGACGCCCCGTCCTTCCTCGACACGTTCGTTGGTTATGGAGCTTTTCAGCCGCATCAACCTGTTACGCAGGGGCATGGCGGCTATCTTGGGCAGGGGAATCCCTCCGTGGATGGCTTTTTCCGCCAGTTCGTGGAAAGTGAGAATGCACTCGAGTATCATCGTCTGCCTCGCGGGGACGCAGTACATGTCGACAGCATCGAAGCTGCTTTGCTGCAGGAATCCAGTCTTCAGGAGCTCGGCCGTCATGAGGATGAGGCGCTGCTCGTCTGGAAGGGCATCCGGGCCTATGAGGCGCACGATCTCGGCGAGCTTGCGTTCTTTTTTCAGAATGTCCATGGCCTTGGCCCTGAATTTCTTCCAGGAACTGTCGATGCCGTCCCAGAAGGCCATGAGATCGTCGGCGTATTCGGAATAGGAGTCGTTCCAGGAAATGGCCGGATAATGGCGGGCGTTCGCGAGGTCGCGGTCGAGGGCCCAGAAGCAGCGTATAAAGCGCTTGGTATGCTGGGTCACCGGCTCGGAGAAGTCGCCGCCGGGAGGCGAAACGGCCCCGATGATGGTGACGGAGCCTTTCCTCCCCTCCAACGTCGTTACCATGCCGCCGCGTTCGTAGAATTCGGCGAGCCTCGTGGGAAGATAGGCGGGGAATCCCTCCTCGGCGGGCATTTCCTCGAGGCGCCCGGAGAGTTCCCTCAGGGCTTCCGCCCAGCGGGATGTCGAATCGGCCATGACGGCCACCTGGTACCCCATGTCGCGGTAGTACTCGGCGATGGTGATGCCCGTGTAGATCGAGACTTCGCGGGCGGCGACGGGCATGTTCGAGGTGTTGGCGATGAGAATGGTCCTCTCCATGAGAGATCGTCCCGTCCTCGGGTCGATGAGCCTGGGGAATTCGGTGAGGACATCGGTCATCTCGTTGCCGCGCTCGCCGCAGCCTATGTAGACGATGATGTCGGCGTCGCACCATTTGGCGATCGCGTGCTGCGTCATCGTCTTGCCGGTGCCGAAGCCGCCGGGCACGGCCGCACATCCGCCCTTGGCCACGGGAAAGAGCACGTCGATGACGCGCAGGCCCGTGACGAGAGGTTCGTTAGGTACGAGTTTCTGCGCGAAAGCGCGGGCCTTCCGGACCGGCCAGCGCGACGAGGCCGAGTATTCGTTCCCGATTGAGGACTTCACGAGGACTTGCGAGATGTCATAGTCGCCCTCGGCGGCCACCCAGGCGGCGGTGCCTGGAGGCGTCGTCCCGTCGAACACCAGCTTATGGAGAACTGAGGGCGTCTCCTGCACCGTACCATAGACGATGCCGGGGCCGATGGGTTCGCCGACGGCCATGGTCGGCTGGAAGCGCCACTTTCTTTTCGCGTCGAGGGCGTCGCCCGCGACGCCGGGCAGGAGCATGGGGCCTGAAAGAGCCTTCAGCAGGGGCAGCGGCCGCTGTATGCCGTCGTAGATCGACCCGATAAGTCCGGGGCCGAGGAGGACGGAGAGAGGCTTGCCCTGGCATTCCACGGGCTCCCCTACCCTCATCATGGTGTTGTCCTCGTAGATCTGGATGGTGGCGACCTGGCCTTCGAGCCTGATGATCTCGCCGATAAGGCCGGCCGCGCCGACCTTCACCACATCGTAGAGCCCGGCCGAGGCCATGCCCCTGGCCTTGACGATCGGTCCGGAAATTCTCGCTATTGTCCCTGCTCTCATCGACATTTATCCTCTTTCGGCCGTCGCGGGGAACAATGCCGAAGCCAGTTCTCCCCTGTACTCATCCAGAAGCCTTTCTTCAAGCTGCTTCTCGCCGAGCGTCATGACCATCGTCCCGTCCAGGCTTTCGACCACGATGCCGCGTGGAGGCGCGCCGGCATCAGCCACGGCCAAGGCCGAGACCTCCGCGCCGGTTCCAAGAAGCTCCCTTATCTCCCGCAGCGAAGAGGCGTCGATGCCTCGGTGGCTCATGCGCAGTTTCCGTCCCGCGAAGAGGGAGGAACGCTTCCTGAGCTCGGATAGGCACCAGGCGCCCAGCTTCGCGTCGTCGAGGGCGGCCATGAATTTGGCCACCGAGGCCCTCATCGCGCTGTCAATGAAGCGCGCCCTCAGCCTCGTTTTCTCGAGGGGCATTTTCGAAAAGGTCTCCCTCTTCATCTGGGCGATCTTCTCGAGCTTGCGCGCCTCGAGCTGTGCGACCATTCCATCCAGAGCCTCGGCCGAATTCGCCTTTAACCTTTCGGCCTCTTCCTTGGCCTTCCGGACAATCCTCTCGGCCTTCCTCGCGGCGTCGTCGAGTATCTCGCGTTCGAGCGCTTCGGTGCCTTTTATCTCTTCCATAGCTCTTCCCTCATTGGATCTTGATGCCTATCGCCTGCCGGACGGCGTCGACGAGCTGGACATGATCGGGCTGGGAGCCCGACAGGGGCGGTATTTCCACGACGAGAGGATAGCGCCCCGACAATTGCCAGTCGATGAGTTCCGTCCCGAGCATGTCGGCGATATCCTCGGCGAGGATGAGCATTCTGCATTCTCCCGAAGCGCCGGTCACGCGGCGGAAGGTGGCGAGGGCGTCATCGGCGCCAGCCACAGCCGCCCCATCCACGCCTATCATCCTGAAGGCGATGACGAGTTCTTCTTCGGCGAGGACGAATATTTCCTTCATGGATTCCCTTCCCTAGAGGAGGAGGATGAGGAGGGCCACGAGGAAGCCCCAGAGGCAGATGCCTTCCGCGAGACCAACGTAGGGAAGGGCTTTGCCGGAGAGTTCGGGCTTTTCCGCCATGGCTCCCATCGCCGCCGATCCGATCTTGGCCACAGCCATGCCGCCGGCTACGGCCGCCACGCTCACGGCGAGGGCGGCGGCAAGATACTTGATGCCGCCGGCCCAGGCCGATACGGGGGCGGTCGCCGCTCCTTGAGTCTGGGCAAAAGCGGATGCGCTGCCCGCCGCGGCCAGGACCGCTGTCGTGATTTTCTTCTTCATGAACAACTCCTTTTCAATTCTCGAAGCGTATGGGATCGAAGCTTTTGCCCGTCCGCGTGAAAAACTTGGAGAAAAATTCGTAGTACTGGAGCCTGATCACCTGTATGGTGACGATGAGGCCTTCGAGCCCTATGATGACCGCGTTGCCGACGATGAACACGACAAGCTGGAACACGATGCCTCCGGGCGCGCGGTTCCTAACGAGCTCGGCCATCGTGAAGACGACGAAGGAGAGCACGGCGTGGGCAAGCGCGAAGGCCGCCACGCGGAGGAAACTCATGGTGTTGGAGGCGTAGTAGGAGAAGGTCTCGATGATCTCCACGAGGCCGCCCACGAGGACATCGACGACCGAGAGCTTTTCCCCGCCCGCTTTCATAACGGCCCGCTGGAGCGGTTCGGTGAAGAGCAGCGCCGCGAGGGGAATCCCCAGGCCGATAATATCGATCCATCCCAGTTTTCCGCCGAGAATGATCCGCAGGCCCATGCCGGCGGCCCACCAGAACAGAAGGGTGCCTGAAAGCCCCGTCTTCGCGAACAGGGCCTCGCCCCATTCTCCCCTTCGCGCGAGGTTTATCATGTTGATGACAAGGCCGGTCGAGTTGATGAGGAATCCGATGCCGACCGTGAAGCCGAAAAAGCTGAACATCGCGCTGATATTGTCGCTCGGCATGATGTCGAGGAAACGGTCGCGAGGACTGCCAAGGAACAAGGTGGTGAGGAAACGTTCCACGGGAACGAGGAGCGCTTCGTTAGAAAAGACAGAGCCGACGAGAAGTCCCATGAACATGGAACCTGCCCCCGCCGCGACGAAGGCCAGCCAGAATTTTTGGTAAGCGGCGAAAAATCCCTTCTTCGCCCCCCTGATCAGAAGCCCGGCGCATATGATGACGGCGCCCTGGCCCATGTCGCCGAACATGATCGCGAAGAGAAGGGTAAAAAAGAAGGCCACGAAGGGCGTGGGATCGATGTCGCCGTACACCGGCGTGCCGTAAGAGAGGACGATGCCCTGAAAAGCCGACACCAGTCCGTTGTGCTTCAGGAGGACGGGCACTTCCTGACTGTCTTCCGGAAGCTTCCCCTCCTCGTCCTCAGGATTGTAGACGCGTATGGCCATACGGTCGCCGAACAGCCTCGAAAGATTGTCGCTCAATGGCTTGACGTTCCGCGCGGGGACCCAGCCCGAAAGCCTGTAGACCCACTCGGTGCCTTCCAGCCTGCTCTCCACCTTCTTGAGCGCCTTGCCCAGCTTCACCGAAGAGAGCATTTCCGCCCATGAGGCGGCGAATCGGCGGGCTTCCTCCTCCTTCATCTCGGCGAGCGCCGCGAGGCGTTTTTTCGCCCCCTCGTAGGAGGCTTCGATGGCGGCCAGGGCGTTGGCCGGGACACCCTTGAAATCGGGAGGCAGATCGGCCTTGACGAACCCCGCCTTGGCCAGCTCGGTTTCGAGGGTAAAACGGCCCCGCCGCGAGGCGACGGCAATGATCGACCCCTCGTCGTCGAGAGGAATTATCGCCGCCCTCGCGTCGAGAGCGCCCGCGAGCAGGGGGATCCTGTCCGGGTCCACCTTGCCTATGCGCAGGGCCACGAAAGCGAGCTTGTTGATCTCCTCGAAAGGCAGCGAAAGCCCCGCGAAAGCCTTCACCTCGCGCAGCGATTCCTCGAGCTCGCCGAGCTTCAGCTTCTGGGCCAGGGCCGCTTCCTCGTTTTCCCCGCAGAACGAAGCGAGCCTGTCCACCTCAGCGAGGAGGGCTTCATCCGGAAGCTTGGCCTTTCCCAGATCCAGGCCCGCTTCCTGGTAGCCCAAACAGGCGCCTATCTTGCCCAGCTTCGCCATCGCGGCATCCAGCCTGGTGATCTCCCGCGAGTCACCCCTCGCCCGGGAAGAACCATCCTCGTCCGGGTAAATGATCTGGAAAGAATGCCCCGAGGAAAGGTACCTGAGCGTGCCGTCAATATCGGATTTGAGGAGGAGCAGTTCCATCCTCCTCATCGTCGTCGAACTCATATTTCATCTCCCGCGAGAGCCCAGGCCAGGCCGATTTTCTCTTCGGCCGGCGCTTTAAGCCTTATCCCTTCGAGTACGCCCAGGACAAAGGAAGCCTCGGCCTCGAGCATCTTGAAATAGCAGTAGAGCGGCGTATAGCCGAATGGATACATATGCATGGAACGTCGAATGAAAGCGAAAAGATCCCTCTGCATCCTGTTCTCGAGCAGGGGAAGATCGAGACGGGACGAAGTCTGTCCCTCAAGAAGCTTTCTAGCAGGCCATGCGTCGAAGCTTCCCAGGTTGTCGATATCCAGATCGAAGCTGTCGAGAGCGAGGGAAACCGCGTCTTCGCCCTCGATCTCCACGAGAAGCGGCGCCGTACTCTCCCGGCCGTAACCATAGTATTTGCGAACCCGAAGAGCCCAGGCGAGGTTCTGGTACTGGATATCCCTCAGCACAAGAGCGGGAATATTGCCCTTTCTGTTCCTTGGAAGCGCCGAAACCGCGGCCCATAACTGCCGGTAATACTGCCTGTCCAAGCGGTTTTCGGCGGCCCCGATATCGGCAAGGCCAGCCGCCTCTATCCACGCGTAGGGGGAGTCCGCGAACATCTCTTCCAGCCTGGGCCAGGCCGAAAGCGCCTTTTCTATGGTCGGACTTGAAAAGAACGGCGATTCCGGCTTCGGTTCCGACGCGGCGAGTCTGTAGAGAAGATTCTTGATGACGGAAATCTCATACTTGGCGACGATGGCCGCGATGAACTCGTCCGACTCCATGGCCGAACCGGCGAGGGTCATGAAACGCTCCATCGAATGCCCGATAACCTTGCGTTCCAGCGTCGAGAGGAGCCTGGATTCAGGCTGGTTGGGAATATCTTCCTCGAAATACAGTTTCCAGATCGAGGAGAGAGAGGATTCGGCGGCGAGGGCGGCGCCCTTCGCGCCCAGGTACATGGATGAGAAGGCGCCGCAGACCCTGGCGTAGAGATAGGCTATTTCAAAGGAGTCGGCCATGCTCAAACCTCGGAGGACATAAACCTTCCGCAGGTTGTGGCGAATAACCGTTCGTCTCTCTGAGTCGCGACGAGACTTTTTTCGTATTCATTGAGCTCGTTCTTGAGTTTTTCGGCGATTTCGGACTTGAAGGAGGCCAGTTCGGACTCCTGCTCGGCATGAAGCTTCGTGAGCCTTTCTTTTTCCCTGGAGTGAGCCTCGTCGCGGACCTTGCCGACAATGAGGCCAGCCTCCGTTTCAGCGTCCCGGATCAGCGCCGCGGCCTTTGTTTCGGCCTCCAGCAATCTGTCCAGGCCATTCAGAGAATCCATGGTGCACCTCTCTTACTATACAAAATCTGTATAGACAGGTGCGGTCCCATCTGTCCTGTTCCAGAACAAGCCGGGTGGAATCACACTAACCAACAATTTTTACGTTCAGCTCAGGTCGCTGCTGTCAAATTCCTTAATAAGCGCGAAAGCCTCAGAGGACGACGCGGAAGCCGCCAGCCGGGAGGTCATATCGGTATCGTCGATCAGGGAAGCCATTCTTTGAAGCGAATGCAGGTGTGATTCGGCGTCATCGGGGGGAGTCAGAAGCATGAAAACGAGGAAGACTGGATGGCCATCCAGTGAATCATAGTCTATGCCTTTGGAGGAAATGCCCAGAACGCCCCTCAGGCAGTCGAGCCCCTCGACCGTGGCGTGAGGGAGGGCAACGCCCTTGGCGATGCCGGTGGACATCTTGGCCTCGCGACGGATTAGGGCGTCGAGAATCTTCTGGCGCGGGAATGGAAGCTTGGCCTGATAGCTTCGGGCCAGCACATCGACAAGTTCCTCGAAGAGCTCTTCTTTGCTCTCGCTTTCCAAACCTGTCTTGATCGTGGAAAGCTGAAACACCTTTTGAAGTATCATATGTCCGCTCCATCCTCTAATGACAAAGCAAGGGAGGAGTCTTCGCTTCTCTGGCGCCCGATCGGCGCTTTATTTCGTCGTTGTCTGCGTCGTCGATTCGGCAGGCGCGGTCGCGTCGGGAGCCAGCGTGGTGGCGGTCGTATCGCCCTTCCACCATTCGGTATTGGTCGTCTGCTGAGCCTGCTCGGTAACCAACGCTTCGACATTGCCGGTGGAGGACTTGTTGATGATGGCCATCGAGAAGGCTGTTACGAAGAAAAGCGCTCCAAGCACATAGGTTATCTTGATGACGACATTCGAGGATCTCGATCCGAAGGCGCTCGCCGATCCGCCGGCGAAAATGCCGCCGAGAGAGTCGGAATCTTCATCCTGGATGATGACGAGGAAAATGAGCAGCGCGCAGACGAGAACGAAGAGAATGAGGAGCAGCACAGCAAAAAAACCCATGGTAACGACTCCCGGAATGCAAGATTGACAACCTGTGCCCGCGTTGCGCGCACAGGAGTTCATGGTATACGAGAACGAGGCCTCGAATCAAGACCTCATCATAATTTACCTAAAACAGGCGATCGGGGCAAAACTCTCGACCTTGAGACTCGCGCCGCCGACGAGGGCGCCGTCGATGTTGGGCTTGGCCATGAGGGAGGCGGCGTTGTCCGCCTTCACCGAGCCGCCGTACTGGATGATCATCGTCTTCGCCTTCGCCTCGCCGTAGAGAGAAGCGAGGACCTTCCTGCAGTAAGCGTGGACAGAGTCGGCATCCTCGGGCGTGGCTGTCTTGCCCGTGCCGATGGCCCAGACGGGTTCGTAGGCTATGGTCACCTTGTCGAGGCTCTCCGCGGCGACGCCCTTGAGCCCTTCGCGCAGCTGGGTGGAGAGAACGGTCTCCAGTTTTCCGGACTCGCGTTCCTCCAGGGTCTCTCCCACGCAGAGGATGACTTCGAGCCCATGAGCCAGGGCCAGATTGACCTTCTTATTGATGAGGGCGTCGGACTCGAGATAAATGTGCCTGCGCTCCGAATGGCCAAGGATCACGACTTTGACGCCAATATCCTTGAGCATGAGCACCGATACCTCGCCCGTATGGGCTCCCTGTTCTTCTGGCCCCATGTTCTGCGCGCCGAGCAGAATGTTGGACCCCACAAGCACCTTCGCGACCTCGGAAAGGGCGGTGAAAGCGGGCGCTATCATCACTTTTTCCTTGCAGCCCGCGAGTTTGGCCTTGAGATCGACGGCGAGAGCGACGGATTCCGCGACGGTCTTGTGCATTTTCCAGTTACCGGCGATAAAATATGAACGCATGAGCAGTACCTCGTATTAAAGAAGCTTTCGGAACCAAGCAGGGTTCCGGCCACGCCGACGATAGTAGCTGATATCCAAACCTTTAGTAAAGGCATTTTCGGTATCCAAACCGGAGAAACCGTCATAAAAAATTGCATGCTTCAAATTATGAAATCCTCGCCGCCCCAACAGCGATCGCTGTCGCCGCAGCCGCGGCCGGGGAATCCCACGATGACGGAGTTCTCGGGCACCGAGCGTATGGCGACGGCGTTGGCCCCAACCTTCGAGTCAGCGCCAATGCTGATGTTGCCGAGGATTTTCGCCCCGGCCCCGACGATCACCCTGTCGCCCAGCTTCGGATGGCGCTTCCCCTTGCTCAGGGTTGTTCCCCCCAGGGTCACACCGTGATAGATGGTCACGTCGTCGCCGATTTCCGCCGTCTCCCCGATGACGACGCCCATCCCGTGGTCGATGAAGAATCGTCGGCCGATGCGCGCCCCCGGGTGAATCTCCACGCCGGTGAAGAAGCGGGCGAGCTGGGAAAGTACCCGGGCAGAGATCCTTCCGCCGCTGCGCCATAGAAAATGCGTCGTCCTATGCGCCCATATCGCGTGCAGCCCCGCGTAGGCCAGGACGATTTCCGCGGATGAGCGCGCCGCGGGATCGCGCTTCCTGACGGTCTCGATATCTTCGCTCATCCTCGCGAACAGTCCGAGGCCGGGCGATTCTCCGCCCCCCGGCTTCGCGCCGGCTTTGCTGGCCGCGGCCGCCGCCGCTTTTACCGTCGCCGCATTGGTCGTCATCGATACCCTCGTCGTCGTCATCGCCGCTTCAGTTCCAGTTTTTACCGCGGTCTTCAATCTTGACTCCTTTAGTCATAATATAGAGACAACCCGTCGAGGAGGAAAGAAAAAACCCCTCCCGCCGAATCGCCCGGGGATAAAAAAAAGCCACCCTTTCGGGTGGCCTTCAATCGCTGCAAGGTCTTTCCGGAAAGGGAGGCTATTTTTGTTCGAGACAGGCGATTCCGGGCAGGGTTTTGCCCTCGAGGTACTCGAGGCTGGCGCCGCCGCCGGTGGAAACGTGGCTCATCTTGGAGGCGAGGCCGAACTTGTTGACGGCGGCCACGGAGTCGCCGCCGCCTACCACGGTGAGGGCGCCGCGGCCCGTCGCCGCCGCGACCATTTTGGCGACTTCCTCGGTTCCCTTCGCGAAGGCGTCGAATTCGAAGACGCCCACGGGGCCGTTCCAGACGATGCTTTTCGCTTTCGAGAGAACTTCGCTGTACAAAGCGAGGGTCTTGGGGCCTACATCGAGCCCCATGAGATCGTCGGCGATGTTCTCGCCGTCGACGTTCACGGGCGTCGCGTCCGGGGCGAAGGCGGCGGCGCAGATATGGTCGACGGGAAGAACGATCCTGACGCCGGCTTTAGCCGCTTCATCGAGCAGACTCTTCGCCGTATCGAGGAAATCGTCCTCGACGAGACTCTTGCCGACCTTGAAGCCCTTGACCTTGAGGAAGGTGTAGGCCATACCGCCGCCGATGATGAGGGCGCTGGCCGTCTTGAGCAGACTCTGGAGCACCGCGATCTTCGAGGAAACCTTGGCGCCTCCGATGATGGCGACCATGGGCCGCGGGGGATTATGGAGCATGGGCTCGAGGTGGGCCACTTCTTTTTCCATGAGAAAGCCGCCAACACTCACGGCGCTGAATTTGGAGACGGTCGCGGTGGAGGCATGGGCCCTATGCGCCGAGCCAAAAGCGTCGTTGACGTAGACATCGCCGTAGGAAGCGAGTTCCTTGCCGAGAATTTCCTGCTTGGCGAGATCCTTGGAGGTCTCTTCTTTATGGAAGCGAGTGTTCTCCAGCATGACGACGGAACCGTCGGGCAAGGCGTCGATGGCGGCCTTCTGTCCCATGCAGGAAGGAAGGAATACGACCGGTTTGCCCAGTTTGGCTGATAGATACTCGGCGACAGGCTTCATCCTATGTTTTCCCGCGAGATACTTTTCGAGATCGAAGACTTTCCCGTCCCTTTCAGTCTTTTCCTTGGCCTTGACGGCATCCTTGTCGGGATCGCCCAGGTGGGACATGAGGACGAGGCTCTTAACCCCCGCATCGAGAACATGCTTGATCGTGGGAAGGGCAGCCATAATGCGGGTGTCGTCCTGAACCTTCCCCTCTTTCATGGGAACGTTGAAGTCGACGCGCATGATGACGCGCTTTCCGGCTAGCTTTATATCCTTGACGGTTTTGATCATTTTTCAGGCTCCTTGCGGCGGCGCCCCCAACCGCCCAGGAAACCCTGAGCGACCGCGGCGCCGCCGCCGCAACGTAAGCGAAACCTTATTTCTTGGTATCCATGTAGCGCAGGAGATCGATCACCCTGTTGGAATAGCCCCACTCGTTGTCGTACCAGGAGACAACCTTGAAGAAGCGCTTCTCGCCGGGCAGGTTGTTCTGCTTGGTAGCGAGGCTGTCGTAGATGGACGAGCGCGCGTCGTGGATGAAGTCCGTGGAGACGAGCTCTTCGGCGCAGTAGCCGAGGATATCCTTGAGGTAGGTCTCGGAAGCCTTTTTGAGGAGGCCGTCGATTTCCTCGATGGAAGAGTCGCGGGCCGCGGTGAAGGTGAGGTCCACGACGGAGACGTCGAGGGTCGGGACGCGGAAGGACATGCCGGTGAGCTTGCCCTTGGTCTCGGGGAGGACCTCGCCGACGGCCTTGGCGGCGCCGGTGGTGGACGGGATGATATTGTTGGAAGCGGCGCGGCCGCCCCTCCAGTCCTTCTTGGAAACGCCGTCGACTGTCTTCTGGGTCGCGGTGGTGGAATGGATGGTAGTCATGAGGCCGCGGTCGACGCCGACGCCTTCCTTGAGGAGGACATAGACGAGGGGCGCGAGGCAGTTCGTGGTGCAGCTGGCGTTGGAGACGACGTCGTGCTTGGACGGATCATACTTCCCTTCATTGACGCCGATGACGAAGGTCGGGATCTTCTTGGTCTCGTCGGTGCTCTTCGCGGGAGCGGAGATAATGACCTTCTTGGCGCCAGCCTCGAGGTGGCCCCAGGACTTCTCGTTGGCGAAGAGGCCAGTGGATTCCACGACGTACTCGACGCCGAGCTTTTTCCAGGGGAGATTCTTGAGTTCCTTCTCGGCCAGGACGCATTTGACCTCATGGCCGTTCACGACGAGCACATCGTCCTCGGTAAGGGCGGGGTCGCTCTTCTTGGAGGAAATCTGCGCCTTCATATGGCCATGGATGGAATCGTATTTGAGCTGGTACGCGAAATACTTGGCGTCGGTGGAGATATCCACGACGGCGACGACATCGATCTTGTCTTTGCCGAGCAGGCCCTGATCCACGATGGACTGGAATACGAGTCTTCCGATCCTTCCAAAACCGTTGATTGCTACTTTCATGGAGTTCCTCCTTGGGAACATATTTAGGTTATATAAAGTGCGTATCGCACTTCCCGGCATCTATAGATAAATTAATATCCATAATTGACCGGCTTCGTCAATACTATACGAAGAAATTTACAATTTTTAAAAATAAATATCCAGTAGCGGCCATACTATGGGACCCCGAACCTGAGCCCGGCCCTCCCCGCTCCGCCGCGTAAGCCCCTTCGTACGCCTGTTCGTCCATAATTGACCAAGCCGCGGCACTCGTATACCTTTGTTGTCATGTCCAAGAGGTCAAAAAACGCTGCTCCTCTCTTCGTCTGGCTTTCGCTGGGCTTTGTCATCCTCCTGGGTGCGGGCTTCGGCGCGGCGCTGGGCGGTACCGTCAACACCATACGGAACGAAAATTTCACCGAGTTCAAATCGGCGCTTCCGACCAAGCTTTATGATATAAAAGGAAGACTCATCACCGAGTTCTTCTCCGAGGAAAAGCGCAACCCCGTATCGATAAGCGAACTGCCTCCCCATCTGATCGGCGCCTTCCTGACGCGCGAGGACAAGAGCTTTTACTCGCACAGGGGCTTTACGCTCCGCTCGATAGCGCGCGCCGCTTTCGGCAAGTTGATAGGAAAAAACCTGGGCGGCGGATCTACCATCAGCCAGCAGCTTGCCGGCGATCTCTACGACGACCGCAAAGACATCTCGCTTCGAAGGAAGCTCGTGGAACTCTGGTGGTCCCTTCAGATCGAGCGCAGATTCTCCAAGCCGGAAATCCTCGAAATGTACCTCAACAGGACAATCATGGGTGCGGGAGGTCTCTACGGCGTGGATGCCGCGAGCCAGTATTTCTTCGGCCATCCGGCCAAGGAATGCACCCCCGCCGAATCGGCCATCATCGCGATCCAGCTCTCGGGACCTACCCTCTACAATCCCTTCAAAAATCCCCAGAACGCGCAGGCCCGCTCTAAAGTGCTCCTGGAGCAGATGGTGGAGAACAAAGTTCTCTCCAGAGCCGAGGCTGAGGCATCCTTCAACCTCTACTGGGATAATTTCGATTACACGAGGATCGCCTCGTCGGCGTATTACAGCCGCGAAGACAAGGCCCCCTGGTTCAGCGAGTACGTGAGGCGCCAGCTCGAGGAAGACCTCCTCTACGGCTCGGCCGATCTGTATTCCGACGGTCTGTCGGTCTACACCACCCTCGATCTCGATCAGCAGGAAATTGCCGACGCTTACATGAAACGGGGCATAGAAAGGGCCAACGCCTCGTATAAAAGGGCTTCGTCTCAGCGCCTTTCCAAAGCCGACGACACCTATACGCCCATCGTGGAACTGCTCGGCCTGTCTTTTAACCTCCATCCCCTCTTCGTCTCCGATTCCAAGAGCGAGGCAAAATCCTACGATTACTATACCTCGAGGATAAACCCCACCCTCGACGCTGTCTCCCTCCTCTTCGGCATGCCCGACCTGAAGCTGCTGGCCAACTCCGGTACGGCCAGGATAAAGACCGACCTCGAAAAAACCATCGTTGAAGGTTCTCTGGTGACCATCGACAACACGACGGGGTATATAACGGCATTGATCGGCGGATCCAACTACAGCACGGCCAACCAGCTCATCAGGGCGACGCAGTCCAACGTCATGCCCGGGTCCACCTTCAAGCCCCTCTACTATTCCGCGGCCATCGATTCCAAGAAGATCACCGAAGGCTCCCTCATCTACGATACTCCCACCATCTTCTACAACGAGGACGGGACTCCTTATATTCCACTGAATTTCAGGGGCGAATGGAAGGGCAACGTGCTGGCGTGGAACGCCCTGGCACATTCCATGAACGTTCCCTCGGTCAAGGTGCTCGAGACGGTAGGCTTCGACGCCGCCATCCAGAGGGCGGCGGCCCTTCTCGGCATCACTGACCCCAAGGACATACAGAACACTTTCCCTCGGCTTTATCCGCTCGGGTTGGGCATCATCGGCGTATCGCCGCTTCGCATGACCAGGGCATATTCGGTATTCGCCAACGGCGGCAAGGCGGTGGAGCCCATCGCCATCCGTTACATCGAAGACAGGAACGGCAACCTGATCCTGGAGCCGGAAAAGGAAATGCGCGATAGGCTGCGCGAGAAAAGCGGCGCCCTCCAGGTCGTTAGCCCGCAGAACGCCGCCATCATGACCGACATGCTCAAGCGCGTCGTCTGGTCGGGCACCCTCGCGAGCGCGACCAACTCCGGAAACTCCATGAAGCAGAAGGACGAAAAGGGCGATACATACACGATCCCCCTCGCGGGCAAGACGGGCACGACGGTGAACTGGGCTGACGCCTGGACGGTAGGATTCAGTCCCTACTACACCACGGCGATCTGGTTCGGATTCGACAGGCCCGGCAGCTCCTTGGGCGTCGAGCAGACGGGCGCCACCATCGCCGCCCCTATATGGGCCGACTTCATGAGGGATATCCACAAGGGTTTGGGGTACAAGAATTTCCCCTCGCCCCAGACCGGCCTTTCCAGCGTTACCGTCTGCGCCGTCTCGGGTCTGCTCCCTACGCGATACTGCGACGAAGGTACGGTAAATCTCCTCTATCTGGACGGCACCCAGCCAATTAAAAGCTGTGACATCCACAAAGACGAGACCGAAAATACCACGAATCTCTTCAATTTGATAACGGGAACCTCGTCCACGGGAAGCGGCGACGGCTCTACGGGAAACGACAACGCCCTGTCGACGCCGGACAGCGCGCTGACCCTGCCCGATCTCGACACAACGATCAAGATCGATTTGCCGTCGTTCTGAGCGCGCCGCGCCGGCTTGGAAGAGAGGACATAAGCAGCGAAGCCAGGAGCACGGCCAGCCCCGTCATCGCGGCGAGGATCTTGATCATCAGATCGGGAAGCCCGGTGGAAGATCCAGCCCGAATAGGCTCGTTTTCACGGCCGCGCGAAGGTTCGGCCGTCGCCGGCTGCGGAGAGGAGAAGATCACCATTCTCTCATCCTTGCGCAGATAGCCTATCGATCTCGCCTCCTGGGCGATTCGGTCCGAATTCGAGGCCAGGGCTTTGCGCAGATCCTGGAGCTTGGCGTTTTCCTCGTTCAGTACGACGATTCTCTCGTTCATCTGCCGGATGCCCGATTTCATGTCCCTATAGGCCAGCATTCCCGCCTGGCCGGCGAAGAATGAGACAATGCAGTAGGTGATGACGCAGGCGCAGAGAGCGTTCGACAAAGCGTCACCCAGAGCCGACAGACCTCTGCCTGCCGGGTTGCGAAGTTGTGTTTCACCCATTATCATGATTTACGGTACAAACGCTTAGCCGCTTTAATAATATTGACAGGCTGGCCCGGCGGCTCTAGATTTGTCTTGTAAAGCCTTTCGTTCCTGATATAATAATTTCATAGGGGAGATTTCATAGTGGGACAACAAAGTCAGGCGCATAAATCCTCGACCATCGATGCGCGGGAGGAACTTTTGGACGATGGGGTTTTCCTCAGCCCGGAAGAGACTGATACCATCCTCTCCTCGCTCGAAAAAATCGACCAGAAACTGCTTTGGAATCCAACGGCTTCCGGCTCCGACGAAGAAGGCGTTTTCATCGCCCCCGAAGACATCGAGGGACAGAGCCGTCCCGACGATGAGGAAGCGACCATGCCCGATGTCCCTTCACCCCTGCCACCAGCCCGCGCCCAGGGAACCTCGCGCGGCGGAGAATCCCTTCAGTCCGATCTTCTCTCGAGAATCGCCGGCGAACTGAGATCCATAAAGCTGGAGCTCGGGACGCTGAAAAACACCTATGACGACATGATCTCCAAGGCTTCTTCCATATCCTCAGGCGCCCGGCCGGAGAAAATCGAGAGCCCCGAGGCCGCGGCGGAAAACTCCGGGCAGCCCCTGCCCCAGGAGACGATGGCCGATCTCAAGAAGCTGCTGGGCTATCTGGACAGGCTCCTGGAATCCCTTCCCGAGGAAAAAATCGACGAATTTGCCCGGTCGGAGTACTTTGAGCTGTATAGAAAAATATTCGAGTTCCTGGATCTCGTCTGAAAAACCCCCTCCTCGCCGACTATCTTCACTTCGTAGCCCGCCCTTCGGCCTTTCACTCGAGAAAGAATGTGGTGCCCGCGCCGAAACCATAGGTTGATCTCAGCCATCCATCGAGCATCCTAGCCTTTTTTTCGAACTCAAGCCCGTGCTTTTCCATATAGAGCGCGATGGGAGCTTCCAGCTCTGGGTGGTTTTCGAGAAGTCGATCGGGCAATGTCTTGGTAAAATATTCACCGGCATTTTTAGGCGACTGCTGGAGGAGATAGGCTTGTACCTCGTTGGCCATGAGGGAAGCCGAATTCGTGTCGTAGTTCATCCATCCAAAATAGAGAACCCAGAACCACTTCTCCTCCTTGGACATGCCGTTCCAGAGGGAAACGCAGAAATTGCGGTAGCTGGCGTCGGTGAAGTAAACGGCATGGGAGGATTCATGGGTTAGAAAGCGGTGGCGGAGATAGGAATCCGATTCCTGGGTTATCGAGATGATGGCGCCGTTCCGGCTTCCAAAGCCGTTGCCCTTCTTCGTGAGGAGACCTTTCTCCACAAGGAAATCCCTGAGGCGAAGTTCTTCCCCGCTCAAGGGAAAATCGCTTTCCCCGGCGGCCGTAAAGAACCTGGCCAGGTCTTCGGCCCTATAATCGTGGGCATTCCAGCCATGGAGGGAGGCGATCTCCTCATCCTTCGCCAGCCTGCCGACGAAACCTTTCTTTTCGACGAAGAAAGCCAGCCTCTTGAGATAGCTGTCCTGGACCGCGTAATCCCTGAAGTCGAATATCAGGACATCGGGCAGGAGATCCCAGCGGTACCATGCGAAATCCTCCCTCTCCGAAAGAAGAGGCTGGAGCAGCGCGACGCCGGGATCGACGCGGGAGGCGGTTTCCAGGGGAAGCGCCTCGATATAGGCGGCCTCCAGCTGAATTTCGTCGGGAACGAGGATTGTCATGAGGGCCTGGCTCGAAGCGTCGGGAAAAACCGATGCAGGAATGACGAATTCCTTCTTGGCGCTCGCGCCGTTGGCGACTATCCGCCTGCCGGCTTCTATGACGATGTCGGCGTCGGCGCGCTTGGCGTATCTGATGACGAGGGCCGTCGACAGGCCCTTTTCCTTCTCCGCCGCATCTTGGCCGGAGAAAGGATTTTCCAGCGCCCAGAGGTTCGCGGAGGCGCCCTTTCGTTCGATGGCTATGCCGTCGGAAATCCTGTAGCCGCCCTTGAGCCTGCGCTCATAGCCCCTGAAAGCCGGAAGAATGGATACTGAATCCAGTTCGGCAAGAACCCTGTCTTCCTTCGCGTCCGCGGCAGGGTTTGGGGGGGCTGTCACGTTTATGGAGAGCATCCTCACCGCCGAGGCGGAGGGAGGGCTGAGGTAGAAGACCGTGACGCCCGGCCTGGCCGCGAAACGGACTTCCTGTCCGGCATTTTTCGCGTCGGCGGAGAGGGAGAGACTCACGACGATGTTTTCCTGCTTCACCGTCATGCTTACGGCTACCATAAGCCCCTGGCCGATCTGCAAGGGTTTCCGCAGGACATAGGAATTTTTAGGTCTAGCCAGGCTGAAGGCGTTTTCCTCTCCCTTGGGAAAATCCGCTTTCTGGGCAAAGGGCAGGTTCTCGCCCGAAGCCGATTTCCACACGAAGGACGAAATCTCAGCGCTCGAGCAGGAATGGAGGAGAAAGGCAAGGGCGAAAACGGCGACCACGTGGATGGATTTTAGGCGCCGATTGGCCAAAGGGAATGTATTCATGTGTCAGTCATCTCCAATCAGCGCAGAGAAAGCACCGAACTGGCAAGCATTCTCGCTATCTCGAAACGCTTGCCGGGCGACATTTCGCACTCTTTCTGCAGCAGCGCCTCCCAGGTCGTCCAGAATCCTTCGGGCACGATGGGCAGCAGGCGCAGATGCGCTTCGATATCCCTGTGGGAGGGCTCGAACTGCTTGTTCACCATGAATACGCTGGCCGCCGCATAGCGGAAGAAACCGGCTTCCGAGAGGATGAGGAAAAACTTATCGTCGGAGAAAGAGGCGGCGCCCATATCGGAGAGATAGTGCTCCATCTTGGAGCTGAAGCTGTCCCAGAGAGCTTCCCACGCGGTGTCGGGAAAGTTCTCGAGATCGAGACGTATCTTATCGATCCATCCCGTGGCGCTGAAGATGACCTTGTTGTATTTGAGGCGGTAAAAGGGGTAGGTGCCCGAATTCTTGAGGAGCTTTAGATGATGGTCGGGCTGCGCTATCATCTTGTTCATGAGACCTATATCTTTGTACTCAATACGGATGGGCATTTCCTGAAGGAAAAATCTGTCTTTCGTCATGCCCGCGGCCGTTTCGAAATCCCCTGGGTCGCCAAAGGCATCCCTGCGTTTTTCCGGAGAAGGCACCTGTCCGCTGCAGTACACATCGATGACCAGGGCGAAGTAGGGATCATAAGCGTAATTTTCCGACCTGGGATCCATGGTGATGCATTCGACATTGCTCCACCCCGAAATGGTTTCCTTGAGAAAATTGGTCAGCGCTTCTACCTTGTGTTCCATAGCCGTCCACCTTTACGATCTCTAGGCTAAAATAGTACCATAGAATTTCGGCAAGTTCCATCGATGAAAGGAAGAGGAATGGCAATTTTCGCGATCGCGCTCGTGCCGGAAGGCAATATAATCCGCTCGATACGGGAAATACGCTCATTCGCCTTCAGATCCGGGGACAGTTCAGAAGCTTCAGCGCTGCCGGAAGCCATCTATCTCGGGTTTTATTCGAAAAAAGGTTCGGGAAAAGTCGCGTTCAGCGACAAACCGTTCAGGAAGAATGCCCAGAGCCTTTTCGCCGATCTCCCTCCCCTCCTTCATTTCTCTTCCGTCGCGCTCGTCGACGGGAAATGGTATATAGTCCCGGAAACGCCTCTTTCCGGAGGAATCCTCAAGGCGGCCGATCATATCGCCAAGGAAACTGGCCTCAGTCCCATGGATTCGCCGCCTCTTTCGCCGGGAAGGGGTTTTTTCGTTGGAAATAATGTTACGCCGCCCCCTTTCGGCGCATTTTCATTTCGGCACCTGGACGCTTTGCTCTACAGGATAGAGAGCGACAGCCGGGATCTGGATCGGGCATGGTGGACGGTGCTCGCCCGGACATCGCGCCGCGTTGGCGCGCGCTGATGCCAGCGCTCCGTGGTGGAGACAATGCCTTTCGTGCTATAGTGCCGCATCAGGCTCTTGCATTGTTTACCGTTCCGATTTTTGTGGAGGAAAGATGAAACGAAAGATTGCCGCCATCGGTCTGCTCATGCTTCTTGTTGCCTTGCCCCTTTTCGCGCAGGATGGCGATGAAAACCAGAATTATTTCGGGGGTCTGCACAGAAAGGGCAGCCAGATCATCTCGCTCACGACAGGAGCCGGAATACCGCTATTCATTCTTCCCGCCGACGCTCTCGCGACGGAAGCCACGCCGCTGGGCGTGGGCGCCTCATTCAGCCTCGGATATCAGTACTTCGTGGCCAATAGACTCACGATTGGCGGTTCGCTCTGCGGAGCCTTCAACACCACGGTGGGTGGGCGGACCCTCTTCGTGGCGCCGGTCGCCTTCAGACTGGGCTACTGGTGGGGCAAGGAACCGATGGAATACACGGTGGGACTGGATGTCGGAGCCACCGTCCTCAGACTTTCGGGGGATGGCACGATCAGCCCCTTCGCGAAACTCGGAGGCGGCGTTTTCACCCAGGTAAGCGAGGCATGGAGCCTTGGCGGCCAGGTTTTCTGGTGGCTGATCCCCGAACTGCACTTCGGCGTTAACAGCGACCTCACCAGATACGCCAATTTCCTCGAAATTTCCGTCGGCGCCGTCTACCACTTCTAGGAGCGAGAATAATGAAAATAAAACAACTGAACCCTGCGTTTCTGGTAATTCTCGCCGTCGCGGCAAGTATCGCCTTCGCAGCCTGCGACAACAGTTTCGGCGTCTTTCACGAAATACAGACCGAGAAAGCCCAAGTGGGCACCGATGTATTCAAGAATGTCACCGTCAAAGCCCTGGCCGAAGACGGCAGCAATTACTATGCCGCTATGGCCAAGGTTTTCTACCGGCCGATCAGCGGCGACACATGGCTAGTAATGCCGGTGAATGGCGATTCCGACTATTACTGTGTGGGGCTTGCGTCGAACGGCGCGGGAACCGTCTATATCGCCACCGCGAACACGTCCACGACAGCACTCAAGGGAATCTACTCCACCGCCGATTCGGGCGCTACCGCCTGGACCAAGATGGACAGCGGCGAATTCGCGGCGAAGATTGTCGACTCTCTTTTTTACGCCAACGGGACGCTATTCGCGGCCGCACATACCGATACCGAAGAGCTAGCGACCTACGACCTCTATTACTATAACGGAAGCGCTTTCGTCAGCGCCGGATTGACCGGCCTGGACATTCCCGTCCAGGGGCTCGTCTATGGTGATAGCGCCTACTGGGCTATCACTTCGTCCAAGCTCTACAGGACGACAAGTCTGGGAACTTTTACCGAACAGACGGCGAGCGGGCCCTCATCGGCGGGCGAGACCCTCAAAGCCGTAGCCTCCGATTCGGCAGGCAAGGTCCATGTCACGACATCGGACGGCGATCTTTATACATGCTCGGCTTCAACTTGGACATCCGACAACCTGGCCTCAAGCGTAAGCCTCGGCGTCCTCGCCGAAGTTCCCATCGACGATGCGGCCAGCGCCTACCGCCTCCTCGTGGCTAAGAATAATTCCGGATACGGCTATTACGAATACACTGTCGGATCGACCGCCGACCCAATCGTCGGCAACAACGCCGACGCCATTTTCGCTCCCACAGCGAGTTCCTATACGACGACTATCTACACGAAGCCGGTAATGGCCTTTTACTATTCCGCGACGAACAAGACCCTTCTGATAGGGCTGGCAGCCCAGGGCACCGATACCTACGCGCTCTACTCCAATACGGTGAGCGGAAGCACCTGGTCCGGCTGGACCGCGGAATAGAATGGCAAGGGAAAGCGACAACCCGCTGTTCGCCGCGCCTCAGGGTTCGCCCAAGGGCGCGCTCTTGGGCGGCGGCAGCGGGGCGGCAGCCCGGGAAGGGCTCCGCGGCGGCCCGGGAACGCAGTTCCCGGGCCGCGAACCCCTCGCCTCCCGAATGCGTCCCCGTACCCTCGACGAGTTCACCGGCCAGGAACAGATCGTGGGCCCAGGAAGACTCCTTAGGCGGGCCATCCAGAAAGACCAGCTCTCCTCGATCATTCTCTCCGGCCCCCCGGGCACCGGAAAAACCACGCTCGCCCGCATCATAGCCAACACCACCCGCAGCGACTTCATCGCCCTCAACGCCGTCCTCTCGGGCGTCGCCGAACTCAGGGAGTCCATCGAAAGGGCGCGCCGCCACTACGAACTCTACTCGCTGCGCACCATCCTCTTCGTCGACGAAGTCCATCGCTGGAACAAGAGCCAGCAGGACGCCCTCCTCCCCTGGGTCGAGAACGGCACGGTCGTCCTCATCGGCGCCACGACGGAAAACCCCTTCTTCGAGGTGAACCGCGCCCTCGTCTCACGTTCCCGCGTCTTCCTCCTCAGGACGCTCACCGACGAAGACCTGGCGCGCATAGCGCAGATGACCCTGGGCGACAGGGAGCGCGGCTACGGGGAATATGACGTCGAGTTCGAGGAAGGAGCCCTCGAGCACCTCATCCACACGGCTGACGGCGACGCGCGCAGCCTTCTCAACGCCCTCGAACTCGCCATAGAAACCTCGGTGGACCGCTGGCCGCCAGAGGCGGGCACGAGCATAAGGGTGAGTCTCGAAACCTCTGAAGAAAGCATCCAGAAACGCGTCGTCCTCTATGACAAGGACGGCGATTACCACTACGACGCGATCAGCGCCTTCATAAAGAGCCTCAGGGGTTCCGACCCCGACGCTGCCCTCTACTGGCTCGCGCGCATGGTCTATGCCGGCGAAGATCCTTCCTTCATTTTCCGCAGGATGTTCATATCAGCGGCCGAGGACATAGGCCTCGCCGACCCCAACGCCCTTCAGGTCGTATCTTCCTGTGCCCAGGCCTTCGACCGCATAGGCATGCCCGAAGGTCAGTATCACCTGAGCCTCGCCGCCCTCTACCTTGCCACCTGCCCGAAATCCAATTCGACGATGGGCTACTTCGACGCGCTGAAGGCCGTCGAGGAGGAAGGCGCCGAAGTGCCCGACCATCTCAAGGACGCCAACAGGGATTCCGTCGGATTCGGCCATGGCGAAGGCTACAAATATCCCCACGCCTACAAGGACCATTGGGTCGCCCAGCAGTATCTGCCCGAATCGCTGAAACGCAGCGTCTTCTATTTCCCCGGCTCCACCGGTTTCGAAGGTACGCGGAAGGCCGATGTTCTCGAGCGGAGGGAGGCCCAGCTCTCCCTCATCGAGGAAGATGTGGAGGAAAGCCGCGCTCAGGCCAAGCCGGGACTTTCAGTCTGGTCCAAGGAAGGCGAGCGGCGGAAGAAATGGGTATCCAGAGCCGAGGGAACAGCTTCGCTCAGGCTCCGCCTCGCCCGCGCCTTCATCTTCGACGCCATAGCCTGCGGCAGATCCGATACTATCCTCGTCCTGGATCCAAGGAAGGGTTTCTACGCCCTCGAGGCCGCCAGGCGCGCCCCTGAGGGAACGGTAGCCGTCCTTGTGGAGAACGAGGAAGCCCGGACCCAGCTCGAGCGGCTCACCTCGGACATCCCCGAACTCCTGCGCCCGATAGCCGTCACGCCCGCCGCGCTCGCTCCTTCCGCCCCCAGCTGGCTGGAGAAAGGCTTCGGATTCGCGGCCTTCGACAGAATACTTATCTGCGAGCCTCTCGGCCGCCACGATCCTTCCTTCGATTATTGGGCATACGTCGAATCAGCCCTCGCCGCTTCCACGACCGCCCTCGCCGCAGCCGCCCCCGCCGGCATAGCCTTTTTCGACATTCTGGGCGGCAGGTCCAGCTATCTTTCCGAAATGCTGAAGTTGAATTTCGAGGACCCCGACCCGAAAACCAAGGAACTCATCGACGCGCTGGAAGCCTTCGAAAAAAAACGCGGAGGCGGACCGAGCCTTGCCGCGGACGCGATCCGCCAGGATGAGGAAAAGGCGGGGAAGATTTTCTCAAGCCATCTGAAAAAAGCGGGAATATCGAATAAACCGGCCATGCGCGTTGAGCGCCTGACCTACGACCGCTATCTGACGGCGGCGGAAATCGAGACCTGGCTGTCCGCGGAAAGCGACTATGGCGCAGCGCTGCGCGCGAATCTCGGCGCCGAAGCGTTAGTCGGCCTCAAAGAACTGCTCGGAAAAAAGATCGGAACGGTACGCTGGCCGCTCTTTTTGTCCCTGGCCACAGTCTGAACATTGGCTTACCCTGGAAACAGCTCAAATTAGCAGGTCATTCAAACAAATAATTTTACTGCCTTTGCATTCATAATAACGCAGCATTTCGTCAATTTTCCTTTTGTCATAACTGGTAACGCAATCTGACAGGACATTAACGCGATAATTTGCTTTGCATAAGTTGTAGCAGGTTGATTTAACACATGCCACGGCATCCGCTCCTGCTATGTAGAAATCACCTATTTCATTTTTGCCGATAAAGTCCGCGAACTCTTCACAGCTTAAGGCGTTTCCTTTGTATTTCGTAAAAACATTATTTGACGCAATTTTCAAGTCTGAAGCTAATTCCGACCCATGTGTATTGGGCTTAAATGTCCTTGTTCCGGCTGATAAATTTTCATGCCGTATATAAACTAGATGAATATTATTATTGATTGCCCAATCAATAGCTTTATTGATATTGCCAATGACATCCTTGTAATTCTTCGTTATGTCATTTTGAATATCGATTATTACCAAGGCTTTTTTCTGCATCGTGTTTCCTCCTGATAGAATGAAGCAGGATCCTTCGAAGTTAGATTTTTTATCTCGTTATCATGAATTATGCTATATTTTTCAAAATCATCCTTGATATATGCCCAATATTTGTCACCAAACGACCAATGCCACCATTCTGGTGGATAGTTTATAAAGCCTGCGGCAGATAAGGTTTCTGATAGAATTTTTCTATATTCTTTTTCCGCTTTGCTGATATTTGAAGAATCTAAATATGTTTTATTATCAGTTTCACTGGGCTCATCATTGAACCTTGTGCCCATAAATGCTTCTTTTCCGTTTACCGTTAATGTTACATCAATCGCCCCACCCGTAGGAGGACCTGCTACATTCAATGGAGCGACAAACTCAGATCTTGTTGTATCGAAGCGGGCCTATAGCCTTCCTTTATCAAAAATTGATAGCCATCTGGCAACATCGATGATGCTCTATCTAGAATTGAATATACTGATTCACGTACATAACAGAAGTATTCTGATTTACTTGAAATCTGACCTTTAGTTTCATCGATAGCGACACCTTTTAAGCTTCTTAACGAAACCAGCATTTCATTACAGCATTCTTCTTTAAATTCAAATTCGAGTAAGTCACTTAATAGAGTCATATAATGTATCCTAATCAAACTTTCGCCATCGACGGCAGGTCAATATCCTCCAGCATCATGCGCATGAAATCGCGCGAATCCCTCTCGACGAGAGAAGCCTCGCCGCGCATGAAGGCGGGGAAAAACTCGTTTTCCAGATAGGTCCAGCTCTCCTCTTCCTTTTCGGGCATGACGGGATAGAACCGCGCGCCCACAGCCTGCGCGGCCTGCCACGCGATGCTGGTAGTTCCCACGACAAGGATGGGGTCGGTGTCATAGCCATTCTTCAGGGCGGTTCTCAGATAGCCAGCGAAATCCCCGCGCTCGGAGCCTGCAATCCTCAAAAAGCAGTCCCCCAGGCCGGCCATCTCCCACTGATTCAGGGCTACGGCTTCGGGCAGACTGCTGTAGACCAGAATCTGCGCTCCGGGCGCGAGGGACTTCAGGGTTTTCAGGAAGCTGGAAGCCGTGGGGAATTCGGGAGCGTAATCCTCTTCGTCGAGAAGGGAGTCGGACATGGAAATCCAGTCCAGGATGAGGCGCTCGGGACTGCCCTTGGGCGAGGAGGCGAAGCCCAAAGGATCCCTCGCCGGGGCCGCGAGGTAGCTGTCCAGCACCCTGATGACGGCGGCCCTCCGTATGGACGGGGAGCTCCTGTTGAGAAGCCGCAGGGCGGAAAGAAGGATGAGAAGCGGTTCCTGTCCGCGAAGCTTGGAAGACAGGGCGAGGCGGCGCCAGAGTTCCGAGCATGCCGAGGCGTCGAAGCCCCAGGAAAAACAGCCTGCGAAGGCGGGGAGATAGGCCTTTTCATGGTTCCGGGCGAGGGAATCGAACACCGCCCCTTCCGATTCGACGACGATGAGCGCCTTCTTGGCAAAACATCCATGAGCTGATGCCGGCTTTTCCGTTTCCCTGGCATTGGCCGAAACAGCGGCCATAGCGCCAGGCGAAGCCTCGGTCTTGGGGTGGCCGCGCGAAACCGAGGGGCGGGTTCTTTTTCTCGCGGGGTTTCTCTCCCGGTATATGTTGTCCAAAAGATGAACCATTCTCACGTGACCACTTCCATGAGCCAAATATCGGCAGTCCGCTCAAGCTACTTGATAGACCGAAACAGATTCCCGCCAAAGCCGCCAAACGCCAAATTCACGGCGGGGATTGACGATGCCCTCCCTGTAGCATCATGCTTGCCCTATGCCGAGATCGCGCTTCTCCACGTCGGACGATGTATTCGAATATTTGATGGGCTATGTCAATGTCGAAAAAGGACAGAAGACGGAGTTCAAGCTGGACAGGATGCTCTTCCTCGCCGACAAGCTGGGCAATCCCCATTCGGGAAGGCTCACGATCCACGTGGCCGGATCGAAGGGCAAAGGCTCCGTGTCCACCATGTGCGCCAACATCCTCCAGTCGGCGGGCATGAAAGTCGGCCTCTATACCTCGCCGCACATTCTCAGATGGAAGGAGCGCATAGCCTATCCCGACAGGGAAATGCCCGAAGAAGCCCTGATCTCGGCCATGGAAGAAGTCCTGCCCTTTATCGAGGACAAAAGCCCAAGCTATTATCCCGGCGACGAAATGCCGACCTATTTCGAACTCACCACCCTTGTGGCTTTCTGCGCCTTCAGGGCCTTGAGCTGCGACGTTCAAGTCATCGAGACGGGTTTGGGGGGAAGGCTGGATTCCACGAACATCGTCGATCCCGAGGTTTCGGTGATCACGCCGATAGAGCTCGAACACATGCAGTTTCTGGGCGATACGATAGGAAAAATCGCCTTCGAGAAGGCGGGAATCATCAAGCCCGGCAGACCGGCATGCATCGCGCGCCAGAAGGATGAGGCGCTCCGCGTCTTCGAAGCCGCGGCGGCGGAAAGGGGCTGCGAGCTTCTGCGTCTCGGCGCCGACATCGACGCGAGGGATATACGGATCGACCCTGAAGGGACGAGCTGCGTGCTGGAGGCCATGGAGGGCTCTAAATCGGGCATGGCGACCATCCTTGGCGATGGAGGCCTGCGCGTCCACTGCCCCATGATAGGGGCCATACAGGCCCAGAATATGGCCCTGGCGACACTGGCGGCGGCCACCGCCCTGCCGGGAATCGGCGCGGAGGCCATCGTCGGCGGACTGTCCCGCTCAAAACTTCCCGCGCGCTTCGAACTTGCCCGACTGGGGCCGGCCATTGTGCTGGACGGAGCCCACACTCCCGAATCCATACACCTGACAGTGGAGAGCATGGCCTCGCTCTTTCCGGGCCCTAAGGTTCTCCTCTTCGCCTGCGCCTATGACAAGCGGCACGCTGAGATGGCAGCCCTTCTCGCCCCGCATTTCGACGCGATCGTCGTGACGAAACCGGGTACGTTCAAGGTGAGCGATCCTGAGTCGGTGTTCGGCAGTTTCAAGGCTTTGAGACCCGACGCGGCGCTCGAGGAGGACACAGGGGCGGCTATTGCCAAGGCCGTATCGGAGGCGGAAGTCCGCCAGGCCGCTCTCCTCGTCACCGGATCTTTCTATCTCTGCGCCGAAGTAAAGAATTTCCTTTCTAGAGCAAAGTGAGCAGACTCTGGATCACGCCGATGAAGGCGCCCAGAATTCCTCCCAATACGGTTATCCACGTGAGTTCGTCGTTGACCACCTTGAGGATGATGCGTTCGATGTCGGACATATCCAGGTCGTTGAGCTTGTCGACGACCATCGTCTGGATATCCAGCGCCTCCACAAGCCTTTCGGACTGCGAGGCCAGCGCCTGCGTGACGGCATCTGAAACGACGCGCGCGATCCTGCGCCTTTCCGCCTCGCCCAGCGAAAGGACAGCCCCGAGGGTCTTTCCCTCGATTTTTTCCGCGTAGGAAAGCAGAAAATCGCTCAGGGATCGGGAAAGCAGATCCGATCCTATCCGCGACCGCGTACCATCGGCGGGCCTCGTCGACGTAAGCCCCTTCTCGACGCTTCCGACCAGAGCCTCCGAGAGTCCAGGCAGCAGTTCGCTCAGGGACTTTTCGGCTATTGAAGCGTAGCGTCTCTCCACGTTCTCCGCGAAACTCGCCTTCTCCAGTTCCAGCCCCTGAAAGAATAGTTCCAGCGCTCTTTTCAGCTCGGAAATCGGGAAAATGCCAGCCAGGGGAGCCGACGAATGGGAAAGCCTCGGCGTTCCGATGTAGGCCAGGACGGATTCCACCACCTTGTTCTCCATGTCGGGGCCCCGCAGCAGGCCGATTATCGATCCGGACACGTCGCGTATCGTCTCGGGCATCGTGTCGGCCAGGGTTTTCTCGTAGTTCGCCGCCGTCACTATCAGGCGCTGGATTGGCCCCAGCCTGCCGATGACCCTTCGGATCATATCCACGCCGACATTCTTGAGATCAGCTTTCACGGCTTCGCTGTCGAGAATTTTTTCGACAATAGGCAGCAAGCTCGCGTAGAGCGAGCGCGTGGCCGCTTCGGCAAGCGGGGAAAGCGTCCTCGGCGAAACGAGCGGACCGGATGAGGGCGAGGATTCCAGAAGTCTGTCCACGAAGGCTTCGATCATTTTCTTCTTGTCGCGCTCGCCCCACTCTCCCGCGAAACGTTCAGCCAGGGCTCGGACGCGGTCGCCGGGCAGGATGCTGCCCAAGGGGATTTTTCCCGCCTCGGTGATGGTCCGTCCGGCCGCGTACGAGAGCGCCGTCCTGAATTCGACGGATCCGACGATTGAATTGAAGGATGAGGCGACGAGGCTGCCCGCTTCGCTGGAGCCGAAGTTTTTCAATTCGGGAATCCCCGGGACTTCGGGGACTTCGGGGGCTTTGGAGCCTTCACGCTCGCCCGCCAGGCTTTTAAGCAAGGCGGAAGCATCGTGATTCAGCGCATCGTCGATGATGACATAGACGGACTGCTCGATCTTGGTTTTAAGGGCCGGCTCGACGAGCCTCGTTCTGAAAACCTCGGGCGTAAGCAGTTCGCGGGAAACCGTTTCGCCGACGCTGTCGGTTAGGCGCAGGCGCTCCCTCGGAAGGATGCCCGGCGTGAAGGGAAGCTTGAGTTTGCCTATGTAAATTGGTTTCAATGGCCTGAAAAGCATTTTTATGGCAAGCCAATTGGTGAAATAGCCAATAATCGCCCCGACGAGAGGGGGCATGATCCAGACTTTAAAAAACTCCATCAGCCTTCCTTGGCCATGATTTTATTGAAGAAGCTCTACAGCTTCGCGAGCCTGCGCCTCGGATGAAAAGATACTCAGATCGCCTGAATGAATCCATCCAGCAGCGGAACCTTCGCCGAATTTATACCAGAGTCCGCCTATGTCCTGTCCCGCCGGATCTATTTTACGCTCCGCGCAGAGGAAAACGGTTCCCCTTCGGACGACTGATATGTCCTCGGAAGTCGCGTCGGGCAGTTTTTTGGCATGGGCATAGGCCGAAGTGACCGCCGCCCAGCCCAATCCGGACCCAACCGACGGGTCGGCGGGCAGTTTCATGAAGCGGGAATATCCCTTCGAGCAGCCGGACAATGTGGCAATCATCAGGAGGACTGCCATAAAAAGAAGGAAAGCGCCGCGCTTTGTACACAACCGGCGCTGGTTGTGGTTAATATATATAGTGCTGATCATTTGTATCTCCAGGTGAATTTACACCTTTTAGACGGTAAATAGAAGGTAAGTATGGCGAATAACCGTCGGCATATCTTTGTGCCGGTCATTTTTTTCATCGTGACGACTTTCATGGCAGTGCTGCCCGTCGCGGCTTCCCCATGGCGAGCCGATCTTTCGGGCGGAGCCCTCTACGCTCCCGGCTACGGCTCAGATGTCGCTCTCCTGCCCGCGTACGGCTTCGGCATCGGCACAGGTGTGGAACTGGTCATGAATTATTGGATACCGATACGAGGCGAGCTGGGTGTTTATTCCATCGGCGCCTCGGCCTGGGATCCGACGCTCTTTAGATACCGCGCTTTCTGGGGCTATCGGCTCGCGGCGATGACGGGACTGCGGGTTCCCGTCGGTTCGGGCGAGCTGGATTTCCTCGCGGGAGGGGCCTTGTCTGCCTCCCGATTCACGGGCCTCAGCGTCGTGACCGCCTACGCTTCGCTTGTCGGCGAAGCGCGTTTCCTCCAGCCACTTTCCCTTCCTTTTCTCCATGGGCATGAGCTTAACATTTTCGCGTCCATGCCGGTGGAATATATGTTCCGCGGCACCGCGCGAACCATGTCTGTCGGGCTTGAAATCGGAATCGGATTTCAGCTGTCCAAGGGAGCGTCCAAATGACTGGTAAGGTAAAAATTCGACGGACACGTTCCTCTCCGTACCGAGGCGCCGGAGCCTCGATCGCCCTCATCTTCATCCTGTCGCTCGGAACGATCCTCGCCGGATGTTCGATACCCTCCAGTGGGCTGACCACGCCGACGAACCGGTATGCGCTGCTCATTGGGGTCCAGGATTATCAGACAGTGACCCCCGATCTTAAATATCCAGATGACGACGCCACTGGTATGAAGGCAATGTTAGAAGCTCAAGGTTGGACCTCGGTGACCACCCTCATCAACAGCGAGGCCACCTATGCCAGTATAAAAACGCATATTGAAGCTTTATCAACAGATCCGAGTGCAACCATCCTTGTGTACTATTCTGGACATGGTTCCATCGACGAAGCCACAGGAACAGCATACATTCTCCCCTACGACGTCACATGGCCTGTCGATGCGAAATGGATCACCCCTGCCACCCTGACAAATTGGCTCGCGGCGGTTCCCGCAAAACACAGGATGCTAATCCTAGATTCTTGCTATTCGGGCGGCTTCACCTTGGGCAATGGTTCCGTGGACACAGCCCAGGCCGACTACAGCCAGTATAACTACCAGACATGGGATAAAACCCTTCTCCTGGGGGCGCTCTCGAAATTCGGCGCCATGGTTGCGGACAACCTTTCGACATATGGAGACCAGGAGGTACTCGCGTTGAGCGCTTCCGGTTCGGAGGAAGTATCCTGGGAAGACGGCGCAGTGCAGCAGGGGGTATTCACGAACTACCTTTTAGAGGCGGCCGAATCCGGCGATGTCGATGGGGATGGCTACGTGACGGTCAATGAGGCCTATGCCTACACGAAACAACAGATAAGAAAAAACTGGAACATTGACTATGCGTATTCATTCTATCCGGATGAGTGGGATTTCCTGCCGCACATCTCCGGCGGCACCGGAGATCTCGTTCTCTACGACAATCCAGGCCCCTAAGGACAACAGATCGATTCCAAAATATAAAAGAGGTCCCGCGAGGGACCTCTTTCGTTCGGGCGAAGGCGGACGTTGACTTCAGCCCAGATCCACGAAATCGGATTTGTTGTTGTCGGCGAACTCGGGAAAGTAGTAGACGACGACGCCGGAGGAGCGGACGCGGACTTCGGCCATGCCGTTCTTGGCAAGCTTGTCCAACTCCTTGCGCGCCTCCTCCACGGAGATGTCGCCTTCGATGGCCACCTCGCCGGGGGTCACTTGTCCGCCGTTTTTCCGGGCAACCCTCAAGATGGTTTTTTCGGCCGGTTCCACGCGCCTGTAGGAAAGACCATCGGTATGGAGATACGGGTCCCTGGCGGCCGAGGCGCCTTGCGCGAGAAAGGCCTGGGCGTCGTTCCGCATATTGGCGTCCTGTACCTGCCTGGGCAGGGTGAAGAGGTCGTAGATGCATCCCATTCCGGCCAAGCCGCCGGTGAGCAGCCAGATAAAGCCCGTTCCGGCTTTGCCGAGATAGAATCTATGCAAGCCCAAGGCTCCGCATCCGGAGATGGCCCAGAGAACGTAAGCGACGGGAAGGCTGTATTTCAAGGTTGTCCTCGTGCGAGACATAAAAAGCATTATCTCACGTCTATAGTACCACATCGGGGAAGCGACCGACAACATCGAGGGGAAAAAATCCCGTCACCGTATATAGATTTTATGCCTCAGACAGAGTATCATGCATAAAATTTGCATGCTCTTATGGAGATACCCATGATTCCAACCGTGAAGGAACTTTTATCATCGAAGCTCGAAGGCCAGCACGTCACCGTGAAGGGCTGGGTGCGCACGAAGAGGCAGACCAAATCCGCCGTGTTCGTGGAGATCAATGATGGTTCCTGCATGACGAATATACAGTGCGTTTTCGACGAGGAGAAGGTCGCGAAGCCCGCCCTGGCCGCCGAATTCGAGCGCACGACGACGGGCGCCAGCGTCAGCGTCGAAGGAACGCTCATCGTCTCCCCCGGCACCGGCCAGAAGCTCGAGGTGAAGGCTTCTTCCCTGGAAGTCATAGGCGAAGCTCCGGCCGACACCTACCCTCTCCAGAAAAAAGCCCATTCCATGGAATTCCTCCGCGAGATGGCTCACCTGAGGCCGCGCACGAACACCTTCGGCGCTGTGGCCCGCGTCAGGAACAGGATGGCCTTCGCCGTTCACCAGTTCTTCCAGGAGAGGGGCTTTTTCTACGTGCACACGCCCCTCATAACGGCGTCGGACGCCGAGGGCGCCGGCGCGATGTTCCAGGTGACGACCCTCGATCTCGACCGCATCGCGGCGGCGGGTGGTCCGGTGGACTACGACAAGGACTTCTTCGGCAAGCCCGCCTTCCTCACTGTTTCGGGCCAGCTCAACGTCGAGACCTACTGCCAGTCCATGAACCGCGTCTACACCTTCGGGCCGACGTTCAGGGCCGAAAATTCCAACACGACAAGGCACCTTTCCGAGTTCTGGATGATAGAGCCGGAAATCGCCTTCGCCGAGCTGGAGGATGACATCGCCCTCGCGCGGGATTTCCTCCTCTATCTCGTCAAGGTCGCGCTCAAGGACTGTTCCGAGGATCTCGCCTTCTTCGACGCCCGAATCCAGCCAGGGCTCATCGACGACCTCACGAAGGTCGCCAAGGGCTCCTTCTCGCGCATGACCTACACCGAGGCCGTCAAGGAACTGGAAAAGCACAAGGGCGTCTTCGAATTCGACCCCTACTGGGGCTGCGACCTCCAGAGCGAGCACGAAAAGTTCCTCACGGAAAAAGTGGTGGGCGGCCCCCTCGTCGTCACCGATTATCCCAAGGAGATCAAGGCCTTCTACATGAAGCAGAACGACGACGGCAAGACTGTCGCCGCCATGGATGTCCTCGTGCCGCGTTTCGGCGAGATCATGGGCGGCTCCGAGCGCGAGTGGCGCCTCGACCTCCTGCAGAAGCGCATCGTGGACGGCGGCCTCAACCTCGACTCCTACAAGTGGTACCTCGACCTTCGACGCTTCGGCTCCACGCCTCACGCGGGATTCGGCCTGGGCTTCGAGCGCCTGCTGCTCTACGTCACTGGCATGACCAATATCAGGGATGTCATTCCCTTCCCGAGAGCGCCCAGACAAGCAGATTTCTGAGATCCCGGAAAACCCGATGAATTACGACACACAAGCGATGCCCGAATTCCATGCTCGCGGGATGGCGAGGAAGGGCATGTCGGCGGCCAGAACCTTGGCGGCGGCCGCCGTCCTGGCCCTCCTTTTCGCCATTCCCCTCAAACTGACGGCCCAGTCCAGCCGGCTTCCCGCCACCGAATCGGCGGGCATTTCCCAGGCGCCCTCGGTGAACGCCCGTTCGGCCGTCCTCATCGACGCAAGGACGGGAACCCTTCTCTACGCCAAGAATCCCGACATTTCCCTGCCCCCCGCGAGCCTGACCAAGCTGGTCACGCTCCACCTCGTCTACGAGGAGATAGCGGCCGGCCGTCTTTCGCCCGACGAACTCGTCGAGATAGACCGCAGGGACTGTTCGCCGATCATTCCCTACGGCTCGTCGATCATGTATCTCCATCCCAAGATGAAGGTATCGATCCGCGACCTCATGCTCGGCGCGGCCGTGGTCTCTGGCAACGACGCCGCCTATGCCCTGGCGCGGCGGATCGCGGGCTCCAACGAGGCTTTCGCCGCGCTCATGAACAAGACGGTACAGGACATGGGTTTTGACCATCTGAAATTCGAGGAACCTTCGGGGCTCTCGGAGTTCAACCTCGTCTCGGCCCGTCAGTTCGCCCTCTTCTGCAAAAAATACCTGGAGCTGCATCCTCAGGCCCTGCGGGAACTGCACTCGGTCAAGTCCATCGAGTTCCCCCGCGCCGAACACGCGGCGCCAGGCTTCGTGCCCGAAGGCAGGATCGTTCAATACAACCGCAATCCGCTCATATTCAGCTATGACGGGGCGGATGGGCTCAAAACCGGCTACATCATCGAAGTGGGCTTCAACATGGCAGCCACCGCCGAGCGCGACGGCACCCGTTTCATCGCCGTGACCCTCGGCGGCACCGGCTCGTCCTACGCGGGCGGGGGGCGTCAGCGCACGGCTGACACCACGCGTCTCCTCGACTGGGCTTTCGATAACTTTTCGACGATCAGTCTCGATCCGGGCGTCATTCCAAGTCCCAGGACCTGGTTCGGCAACGTAAGAAGGGCCGAGCTCGTTCCCGCGAGGACGAATGCCGTCACGGTTCCGCGCTCGCAGTCCGAATCCCTGAGGATGCGCGTCGAGGCGCAGCCTTACGCCGACGCCCCCCTCGCGAAGGGCACGAAACTCGGAAGGATAGTCTATTCGCTGGGCCAGCGCGACGTTTCGGCCATCGATCTCGTGACTTCGGCCGATATTCCCCACGGCAATATCTTCAGGCGCGTCTGGGACGGCATCATGAAATTTTTCTCGGGTATTTTCGGGAAAAAGGTCTGATCGTCTTCAGCCGGAGATTTTAAGGCTGTCGCCCTCGTAGGCGGCGAAGCCTTCTTTGACGAGGGCCGAAGCGCATTTTTCGATGTTTTCGCGCGAAAAGGGAAGCGTGAGGTAGAGTTCTTCGATCGCCACTTTTTTGCTTTCGACGAGTCGCCTGAGGACGGCGCCCCGCACGCGCCTGAACGATGTGGCGAAGGGCGCCTGTTTTTTATAGGCCGCGCCGCGCACAGAATGGTTGCCCTCGATTCGCTTGAGCTCGGAGCCGTAATCCATGAGGGCCGTGTACCAGCGACGCGGCGCGGCCACGTCGAGGACCTGGGCCGCTATGCCTTCAAGAGCCCTGTCGGAGACGCCGGTCTCTTCCGGGAAAAAATGCTTCAAAAGAACGGTGCGTATATTGGTTTCCAGGAATACCGTCGGCCTGTCGAAGGCGAAGGCGAGTATCGCGCGGGAAGTATAGACGCCGATGCCCGGCAGGGAGCGCAGCGCGGCTTCGTCCTGGGGAACACGGCCTCCAAAATCCTTGGCGATGATCTGGCCGCTCCGGTGGAGGGCCAGCGCCCTCCTGTTGTAGCCGAGGCCGCTCCAGAACCGCAGGATTTCATCGGCGGGCGCCGCCGCGAGGCTTCCGATCTCGGGGAAGCGTTCCATCCACGAAAGATACTTCGGGACTACCCTCGGCACCTGCGTCTGCTGAAGCATCATTTCCGAAACCATTATCGCGTAAGGATCGGCGTCCCGCCTCCATGGCAGCTCGCGCCAGCAGGCGGCGGCGTTTTTATAGACGAGCGCCCGAAACGCGTCCGCTTCGCGGGCACCCATCGCGGGGGCGGCTTCCGGGACGGTCTTGTTTTTCATTGATGGATTTCCGGAACGCTCGGCCGAGTTCAGGAATAGATATGCGCGAACTCGTGGAGAAGTTCTTCGGCCTTGGTTTTGCATTCACCGCATACGGTGCCTATCTTGGTGGCTTCCTGAAGCTGGTGCCAGTCCCTCGCCCCTGCCTTCACCGCCGTCTCGATATCCTTATCGGTGATGTTGAGGCATTTGCAGATAACCACGGCATCTTCGCCCTTGAACTCCCCCGCCCTGCCGTTCTTTTCGAGGTACTGGTCGATGGCCGCGCGCAGCGCCTTGTCGCCCAGAACCGAGCAGTGAATCTTGTTGTCGGGCAGTCCGCCCAGTTTCGCGGCTATGTCGGCCGGCTTGATGCCATATGCCTGCCTGAGCTTCATGCCTTTGATGGATTCCGAAAGCATGGAGGTGCTGGCTATTGCCGAAGCGCAGCCATAGGTCTTCCAGCGCACGTCCGCGATGACGTCGTCTTTTATCTTGAGCAGGAACATCATCTGGTCGCCGCATCGTATATTGCCCACAACTCCTTCGGCGTCGGCCACAAAGGCCTCGTCGGGGTTGAAAACGTTCCTAGGGTTCATGAAATGATCTTTTACGGTATCCGTATATAGCCACTGGAATGTGTCCATAGCATTCTCCTTTTCGCTGTTTTTCGCTTATTGTTTCAGGCGGCGATCAATTGACGGCCGCGGTCTCGGTCGCCGACACCGTCGACATTCTCCTGAGCCTTTCGATGATCGGGGGCAATTTCTCGATCACATAACGCACTTCTTCTTCTGTCGTGTACTTGCCCAGCGAAAAGCGGATCGAACCATGAGCCAGTTCGGGTCCGACGCCCGTCGCCAGGAGAACATGGGAGGGCTCGAGGCTGCCCGATGCGCAGGCTGAACCCGTGGAAACCTGGATGCCTTCCAGGTCCAGGGACAGAAGAATGGATTCGCCCTCTGCGCCGGGGAATGAGATATTCAAGGTATTGGGCAGCACCTCCGTCGGATGTCCATTCACTTTAACATGAGGAATCCTGGCCACGAGGCCGTCCTTGAGCATGGCGCGAAGGGAACGCAGCCTGGCGGAAAACTCCGGTAGGTCCTTGAGCGCGAGCTCGGCCGCTTTGCCGAACCCTATGATGCCGAGGTTGTTGTAGGTGCCCGCCCTCACGCCGTTTTCCTGGTGTCCGCCGCGTATGAGCGGGACGATGGGCGATCGAGGCCTGACATAGAGGGCGCCGATGCCTTTCGGTCCGTAGATTTTATGGCAGGACATGGTGAGGTAATCCACGCCCCAGTCTTCGACGGAGACCGAGATCTTGCCGATCGCCTGGGTGGCGTCTGTATGGACGTAGGCTCCGACGGCCTTCGCCATTTTCGCTATCGTCCTGATGTCCTCGACGGTGCCGATTTCGTTGTTCGCCGCCATCACGGACACGAGGAGCGTATCGGGAGTGAGTTCCTTCCTGTACGCTTCCATGTCGACTCGCCCATAGGCGTCCACGGGAAGGTAGACGACGGGAAATCCCTCGGAGGCCAGATAGGCCGCGGAATTCATGACGCAGGGATGCTCGATCGAGGTCGTGATGATCTTCCTGCGGGAGGGCGTTCTGCGTCCTATGTCGTACATCGTCATGAAGACCGTGTTGTTGGATTCGGAGCCGCCAGACGTGAAATAGACGGAAGAGGAATCGGCCGCGCCGATGATCGCCGCCACTGATGCCCTGGCCTGCTCTATTTCGGCCCGAGCCCGTCTGCCAGCCTCATGCATGCTCGAAGCGTTGGCGTATATATCGAGCGCCTTTACCATGATGTCCTTGACTTCGGGGCGTAAAGGGGTCGTGGCGTTGTAATCCATGTACACGAAATGCTGGGGCATGATTTATTCTCCTTCTATTTTGCCGATGGCGATGAAGTGATCTTCCGCGAGATCCCCGAGCGATACCGACGAGAGATAGCCATCCACCGCGTCCTTGAGACCGAGCCAGAATTTACGCGGCATGCAGATGGCTCCCATGGAACAGACATTCCTGTCGTCGACGCACTCCACGGGCCTGACTTCGCCTTCAGTCGCCCTGACGATATCGATCATTTTGATTTCCGAGGCTTCGCGCGACAGATGGTAGCCGCCCGAACGCCCCCTGTCCGAAATGACGATGCCCGCCAATTTCAGCTGGCTGAGGATTCCTTCAAGGTATTTGGGGGAGATAGCTTCCGCTTCGGCTATTTTCGAGGCGCTGTCGCCGCCCTTGCGGGCCAGATGCACTAAAGCCCTGATGGCATACTGGGTTTTGACAGGGACTTGGAACATCGAGGCTGTTTTCTCCTTAATTCCTATGGGAATACTAGGAATATGCCATAGCGGAGAAAAACAGTCAAGAGAAAAGACCAATAGTTCGGCCTATTTCAGAAGTTCCACATGATCGAAGCCTCTCGTGCAGGAAAGCTCGTCGAACACGAAGCCATAGCCTGTGCTTCCCGCTGGCCTCGAGAAATCGCCGCCGGAAGCGATCGATTCGGCGAGTATCTTGCCCACGCCGGGCCCCATCATGAAGCCCTGACCGCACATCCCGACCGCCTGGAGGAAATTCTTCGCCTTTTCGGGATAGCCGATGATGGGAAGGCCGTCAGGCGTCATCGGATACATGCCGCGCCAGGTGCGCCGCACCCTCAGATTGCGCAGGCGCGGATAGAGTTCGAGCATACGCCGCACGCAGAGCGGAAGGAAGCTCGATGTGGAACCCTTGTCCCTTCCCCATATCTGCGGCCGCGGAGTGATGCAGAAGACGACCTGTCCAGTGCCTGCCTGATAGAAATAGTAGTTACCTGATTCGGAATCCGGCCTGATATCCACGACCATGGGTTCCATGAAGCGCTGTACTGGCTCGGTGACGCCCGCCTCGTGGCAGTCGGGATGAATCGGGATGTCCACGCCGGCCAGGCTGGCCAGGTCGGCTGCTTCGGCGCCCGCAGCGTTTATGAAGAGCGGCGCGCTCCAGGTTTCGCCGCCCGCCGACAGGCTCGTTACCCGATCCGTCTCCATATTCACGCTCTCGATTCTCGTGTTGAAGAAAAAATCGACGCCCGCGTCCAGCGCCAGCTTGTGATAGGCCGTTCCCGCCATCAGCGGAGAGGCGAAGCCGTCCCCGGGGCTGAAAGTGCCGCCAAGGAGACCTTCGCGGTTGATGCCCGGCGACAGCCTTTCCACGGCGTCGGGGTCGACCCAGTCGATGTCCAGTCCCGCTTCCTTCTGCAACTTCAGAAGATTGAGGAAAGAAGCGCGCGTGGCCTCGTCGTAGGCAATGTAGAGGTAGCCGCCCTTCAGCCATTCGATATCGAGACCGTGCTCTTCCTTCATGGTCGATACGATCTTGATGGATTCGAGGCAAATCCTGATTTTGGCGGCGTCGGAATGGGTCGCGCGCAGGCCGCCGATGGCAGCCCGGTTCTGTCCCCTGCCCCAGGAGGCTTCCTGGTCGATGACCGCCACTTTGAGGCCGCGCTCGGCGAGCTGCCATGAGAGAGGGACACCGATCGAGCCGGCGCCGGCTATTATGATATCGTATGTTTTCATGGTGCCCCCCTGGAACCCGCGTCCTTGCCGCCCAGTTTGGAGAGGCCTTCGTTGACGACCTCGCCCATCGGCACTTCCATGAAGAGAGGCCGCAGCGAGCCCGGCTCGACTTCGGCGATATTCACGCCAGCGAGCTTGAAGGCTCTTCCCACGAGTTGGGAACAGGTCTTGGCGCCGCAGGCGCCCATGCCCACCCTCAGCGTCTTGAGCTGATTGATGTCCCTTACATTGTTTTCTTTTATGAATTGAATCAGTTCGCCCAAGGTGACGCGCTCGCAGCGGCAGACATAGGCGTCGGTGTCGACGCAGCCCGACTCGGTTACGGGCGTACCTTCCGAAACTTCCGGTCCCTGGACTCTTATGCCGGCGATGCTCGACGCGTTACGCAAGGATGTCCTGAAAGTGAGGAGCCAGGTATTCTTCTTCGCGTTCCGCTTCCGCGAAACCATGGGAGCGCGCTCGAGGAATGTGCCGTCCTGTCCCACCAGGTCCATCATCGTGCCGTCGGGAAAATCGGCGGCGAATTCCCAGGGCAGGATGACTTCGGCCGCGTTATCCGCCACTCTTCGTATGAGGCTGACGGCCAGGCCGGGGCAGACAGACACACAGGAGAGGCAGCCGATGCATTTCGTCCCGTCGAAATAAGGTAGGTCGAGGAGATTATGGCGAACCGGTCTCAGCTTGATGGCCGAGGTCGGGCAGACTGTCGTGCAGGGATTGCATGGAATCTCCTCGGAACAGAAGAAGACGGGACTCCATTTGGCCTCGGGGAGGACTGGACTCCTCGAGAACACGTCCCCGGGCCGCGATTTGAGGACATCGCGCTTGGGAATCCAGGTGGGATCTATTTCTATCCTTTTGCCGAGCATCCTGGCCAGGGCGAAGGCCGCGATCCTGCCGCCGAACATAGCGCTGGAAGCTTCGGCTATCTCCTCGGCGTCGCCGGCCGCCACGGCGAGGATGCCGTAGCTCTGCGCCTGCCTCAGAAATTCGTCGCAGGACGCGAGACCCGTGGCGATGAGGACGGTGTCGACATCGTGGGCTACCGCGGTTCCGGGAATCGGCCTGAAATTGTCATCCACCTTGGAGACGAGAGCCCTCGTCACCCTGCCCTCGCCCGATCCCTCGCTTTCGGCTCTCAGGATCGTCGTGTTGAGATGGATGGGAACGCCCATGCGGCGGATCTTGTCGGCATGGACCTTGTAGCCGGTGATCCGGCCCGCCACCTCGACGATGCCCGCCACCTGAATCCCCGCCTGGAGTGCGTGATAGGCGGCGATGAGGCCGACGTTGCCCGATCCCACGATGAGGAGCTTTTTGGAAGCCGCGACGAGATCGCGGTTGACGAGGGTCTGGAAGGCCCCGGCGCCGTAAACGCCGGGCAGATCGTTGCCCGGGAAGAGGATGCTTTTCTCGCGGGCGCCCGCCGCCACGACCAGGGCCGTGAACTCGACGAGGAGATAGGAGGAGTAATCCTTGTAGACGCCCGCTTTCCTGTCCTTGAAGATGGCGACGACGGGGGCGTTCCGCAGGATGGTGACGTTGGGCAGTTTTTTCAGTTTGTCTTCGAGTCTGCAGGCGATCTCTATGCCGCGCACGCCGGCATAGCAGTCTTCCTCCGAACCGAAGAACTTGTGGGTCTGGAGCACGAGTTTGCCGCCTAACTTTTTCTTGTCGTCGGCTATGATGACCTGGAATCCCATCTTGCCCAATTCCAGGGCGGCAGAAAGGCCCGAGGGACCTCCCCCGATGACGAGAATGTCGGTGCGTATGGTGCGGCGTTCGGCCTGCTGCAATGGGGCATCGATTGCCGGAAGCGCGGGAAGCCCCACGAGGGTGCGTACATCCATGCCCTCAGCGAGGGGCGTGACGCATGACTTGCGGGGAATGCCATCGATCAGGACCGTGCACTGCGAACACTGACCGTTCGCGCAGAACAGGCCCTGTGGGGCCCCGTCCTTTGGATGCAGGGAAAAGCGTGAAATCCCAAGAGCCACAAGAGACGATGCGACGGGTTCGCCGGCAATTCCGGATGCTGGCTTTCCGTCAAAAAAAAAGCCGACTTCCTTCACCTCTTCGGGTATCGGAAGCACGGGATGCGTGACAATTCTTGACATTGTTCCCCTCACAGAAAACTAAACCAGATAACGCAGGCTATAGCCACTCCGCCGGGCTGTCAAGGAAGAAAAGAGGATCGTTTTTCGCTTGCGAATTGTAATTTGCTACTATACGATAGGTTATGGAGGTACAATGATGTCAGAAACGAGGAAACACGGACGAGGGATTCTACTCGTCACATGCCTGACGGCAGCGATGATTCTGATTCTGGCCGGATGCTCAGGAGCCCAGGCGGGGAAGACCATCAAAATCGCCCTGCAGGCGCCGATCACCGGTGACTATGCTTACGAAGGCCAGATGGCCAAGCAGTCCGTCGAAGTGGCTGCCGAGCTGATCAACAAGGCCGGAGGGGTCTTGGGCAAACAGGTGGAAATCGTCGTCGTGGACGACGGCTCCAACCCCAAGGATTCAGCCTTGGCCGCGCAGAAAGCCGTATCCCAGAAAGTGGTCGCCGTCATCGGCAGCTATGGTTCTTCGGTGACGGAACCGGCGGCCGATATCTATGAAAAAAACAAAATCGTCTCGGTTGGCTACGGCTGCACGGCCGTCCGGCTCACCATGGACAAGGACAGGAAATTCTTCTTCAGAACATGCGGACGAGACGACGCCCAAGGCCTGTTCTTCGGAAAATACGCCGTGGAGACGATGGGAGCCAAACGCGTCGCCATAATGCACGACAACTCCACCTTCGCGAAAGGCGTGGCCGACGAAGCCAAGAAAGCCCTCGAGCCCTATATCGCGGCTGGTAAAACAGAAATCATCTACTTCGACGCCATCACGCCCAAGGAAAAGGATTTCTCCTCGGCGGTGACCAAGTTGCGCGAAACCAGCCCTGATGTCTGGTACTTCACCGGCTATTATCCCGAAGCCGGACTCCTCATCCGCCAGGCCCGCGACGCGGGACTCAATTGCCCCTTCATCGGCGGCAACGCGGCCATCAACGACGATTTCGTGAAGATTGCCGGACTCAGCGTCGCCCAAGGCGCCCTCATGACCCAGGAGCCCCTCGTCACCGACGTGACGACGCCCATCGCGGAACAGTTCAAGGCTCTCTACGCGGAAAAATTCAAGGAACTTCCGTCCAGCCCATGGCCAGTCTACGCGGCTGACGGACTCTACGGCATAGTAGGCGCCATCGCCAAGGCCGGCAAGACCGACAGCGCGGCGATAGCCGATGCCATGAGGACGAAAATGGACGGCGTCGAGGGCGTCACGGGCGCGGTGCTCTTCACCGAGCGCGGCGACCGCAAGGATGTGCCCTACAAGATGTACGCCGTAAGCGGCGAAGGCAAACTCGTAGTATCCGACAAGTGACATAGGCGGTTCGCCATAGCTAAAGCGCTATAACAAGCGGCGGGTACCTGAAGGACATCGACGCCCATCAGGCGCCCGCCTTTCGTAAGCGCGAAGGAGAATCGTGAACACCTTCATCGAGCAGCTTATCAATGGCCTGACAATCGGTTCCTTCTACGCTCTCGTCGCCCTGGGATATTCCATGGTGTATGGCGTCATGAAGCTCATCAATTTCGCGCACGGCGACCTCTTCGCCTTCGGCGCCTATCTTGGCTACACGCTGCTTACGAGCGCGGCGGGCAAGGTCACCGCCACGCTCGGCATATGGGGCGGCATCGCCTTCGCCGCGTGCATCGTCGCGGCGAGCGTCGCCCTGGCGGGCGTTCTTGTGGAGAGGATAGCCTACAGGCCCGTCTATCCTTCGGGCAGACTCTCCCTCGTCGTTTCGGCGCTTGGCGTGGCCATCTTCATCCAGAACTCGATAATGGCTATATGGGGAGCCCGGCCCCAGGCTTTCGCCGCGAGCGTCGTTCCCTCCTATCGTTTCAAAATCGCGGGCATCCCCGTCACCGAACTCCAGGTGACGATTCTCGCCATCTCCTTCGCGCTCATGTTCATCATCTGGCTCATCGTCGAAAAATCCACCTTCGGCGCCGCCGTGAGGGCTTCGGCCCTGGACAGGGAGACAGCCACCCTCGTCGGCATCGACGTGCGCAAGGTCATTTTCTTCGTCTTCGCCCTCGGCCCGGGCTTGGGCGGCGTAGCCGGGCTCATGAACGGGCTCTACTACCGCTCCATCAGCTTCAACATGGGATGGAACTATGGCCTCAAGGCCTTCACCGCGACGATTCTGGGCGGAATCGGCAACATCCCCGGCGCCATGCTCGGCGGTCTTCTCCTCGGCATCGTGGAATCCCTGCTCTCCGGCTACGTCAGTGGCGCGTGGAAGGACGTCTTCGTCTTCATCCTTCTCATCGTCACCCTCATTTTCCGGCCGACGGGGCTTCTGGGCGAAAAAACGGCGGAGAAAGTCTGATGAGCATAACAAAAACCATTCTGGACAGGATTCTTTCCGCACCGACGGAGGGAGGCAAAAGGCGCGTGGACCGCAGGACGATCACCCTCGCCTCGATAGCCATCCTCTTTCTCTTTCCGCTGATGCCCTTCATAGACAATTACTGGATCGACGTGGGATTCTACTGCGGCATCTACGCTCTCCTGGGCCTTTCGCTCAATATCGTCCTCGGCGAGGTCGGGCTTTTCGATCTGGGCCACACAGGCTTCTACGCGATCGGCGCCTATGTCACCGCCATACTCAACACGCAGTTCCATCTCCCCATCCTCCTCCTCCTACCGATAGCGGCCCTCGTTTCCGGCCTCTTCGCCTGGATCGTCACCGCCCCCGTCATCCACCTGAAGGGCGACTATCTCTGCATCGTGACGATAGGTTTAGGCGAAATCATCCGCCTCACCATGATCAACAATCCCTTCGGCCTCACGGGCGGCCCCAACGGCATCAACGGCATAGACGGACCTAGTTTTATAGTCCCGATCGTCTCGTCCCGGCAGTTCTACTATCTCATTTGGGGGCTCATCGCCGTCATCACCTTCGGCCTCATCAGGCTCCAGCGCTCCAGGGTCGGACGGGCGTGGAACTACATCCGCGAGGACGAGACGGCCGCCGAGGCTCTCGGCGTCGATGTGCGGCACTACAAGCTCGCCGCCTTCGTGCTCGGCGCGGCGCTCGCGGGTATAGCGGGCAACGTCTACGCTTCCAAGCAGATGTCGGTGTCGCCTGAAAGCTTCACTTTCATGGAGTCATCCTTGCTTTTCTGCATCGTGCTTCTGGGCGGCCTGGGCTCGATTCCGGGGACGATGCTCGGCGCCGTGGCCATCACGGTCTTCCCGGAGATTTTCAGGCCTTTCGCCAAATACAGGCTCATGTTCTTCGGTCTCGCCCTCCTTCTCATGATGATTTTCAAGCCGGCGGGCTTCCTGCCGCGCGTCAGGGATTCGGGTGAAACGCTGCGGAAGGCCTTAGGCGGCAAGCGCCATAGGCAGCCGGTTTCCGATGCTCAGGCGGATAGCGAATCAGGTGTTGGCGCCGCGTCCGACGCTACGTCCGGCGCCGGATCGGCGGCGGGGGCGCCTGAACCCGCCTCGGATCTGTCCCTTCTGGAAGTGAAGGACGTAACGCTTTCGTTCGGCGGCGTGACCGCCGTCGCGGATATGGACGCCTGCGTTTCCAAGGGAAGGATCACCGCCCTCATCGGCCCCAACGGCGCGGGCAAGACGACCTTGTTCAATCTCATCACGGGCATCTACAAGCCCCTGAAGGGCGAGATCAGCTTCAAGGCCGAGAAGATTTCGGGCGAGCGTCCCCATGAGATCGTGAAGAAGGGGATTGCCCGCACCTTCCAGAACATCAGGATTTTTCCCACCCTCACCTGCCTGGAGAATGTGCTCTGCGGCCAGCACTGCAGGGGAAAAGCCGGATTTATCGGTTCCATTTTCAGGCTGCCCTCGCAGCGGCGGGAGGAGGAATCCATGCTGGCCTGCGCCGACCGCTGCCTCGAGCGGGTCGGGCTGGCTGAATCCGCCGACAAGCTGGCATCCTCCCTTCCCTACGGGAAACGCCGCTACCTGGAAATCGCCCGCGCCCTCGCCGTCAACCCTGATCTCATCGTCCTCGACGAGCCTTCCTCTGGGCTGAACGACGCGGAGACCGAGGATTTGTCCAGGCTCCTTCTCTCTCTTCTCGCCGACGGGCTTTCGATTCTGCTCATCGAGCACGACATGAATCTCGTGGACATGGTCAGCGATCATGTCATCGTCATGCAGACGGGAAGGAAAATCGCCGAGGGCGAGATGTGCGACATCAGGCTCAACCCGCTCGTTATCGAAGCCTATCTGGGCAAGGAAGAGGACTGAAAACCATGGCAGCTCTGCTTGAAATCAAGGATGTATCCCTGGACTACGGGGCCGTGCGCGCCCTGGACGGCGTGTCGCTCACGGTGGGCGAAAACGAGATAGTGGCAGTGCTTGGCGCGAACGGGGCGGGAAAGACAAGCCTCCTGAAGGCGATTTCCTGCCTGAAAAAGCCCAGTTCAGGCCAGATACTCTTCGGCGGCCACGAGCTGACGAGCATGCCCGCCTACACCCTGGCGGCACAGGGCATAGCCCATGTGCCGGAAGGGCGTCATGTCTTCGCCACCCTGAGCGTCCGCGAGAATATCATCCTGGGCAAGTACGGCGTCCGGCACGCGAGGGAAAAAGCGCGCCAGGCGGGCATGGAGGAGCGGGTCTACAACCTCTTTCCCATCCTGAGAGAGCGGCGCAACCAGCTGGCTGGCACCCTTTCCGGCGGCGAGCAGCAGATGCTGGCCATAGGCCGCGCCATCGTATCCTCGCCCTCGCTCCTCCTTCTCGACGAGCCTTCGCTGGGTCTCGCTCCCATCATCGTGCAGGAGATTTTCGCCCTCATCAAGAAGATTCACGACGAGGAAAAAGTGGCCATCCTCCTCGTCGAGCAGAACGCGCGGAAGGCCCTCAAGGCCGCTTCCCGCGCCTATATCCTCGAGCTCGGCAAGATCGTGATCGAAGGCGAGTCGAAGAGCCTCGCGGTCGATCCGCGGGTCCAGGCCGCCTATCTGGGCGGAAAGGAATGCCAGGAAAACTGATCCCCTCGATTAACGCCGCCGCCGGGGTTGTGCTATAATGTCCCTGGCTCCGCGCGCGCAAAGCGCATCTATCGGCGCGGTGCCGAAAGGGAATATATGACGATGATGCCCTCCTCCATAAAAGATATCGCCGGCATGAAGGTCACCATAATGGGCTTGGGACTGCATGGCGGAGGTCTGGCGAGCGCCAAGTTTTTCAGCGACAAGGGAGCCCTCGTCACCGTCACTGATCTGAGAGATGAAGCCACGCTGGCGCCGTCCATAGAAGCCCTTTCGGGTCGCGATATTCGCTACGTGCTTGGACGCCACGAGACCGACGACTTCAGGAATGCCGATATCGTAATCAAGAATCCAGCCGTAAGACGAACCTCCCCTTTTCTCGCCGCGGCCAAATGCCTCGAAACCGACATTTCCGTTTTCCTCCGCTATTCGAAATCGCCCATTGTCGCGGTGACCGGTTCCAAGGGCAAGTCGTCGACGGTGAGCGCCATCCATCACGGATTCAAGGCAAACGGAATCGCGGCGCTCCTCGGCGGCAATATTACGGTTTCGCCCCTGGGTTTCCTCGATGAAACGGCCGCGGACAGGCCCGTCGTGCTCGAACTCTCCTCCTGGCAGCTCGCCGACATGAAGGGCCTGGGTGTCCTGAAGCCCAAGGTGGCGGCGCTTACCGCGATAATGCCCGATCACATGAATTACTATGGCTCCATGGAAGAATACATTGCCGACAAACGTCTCATCTACGCGGATCAGGACTCCTCAGACTATACGATATGCGATTTCGACTCGAGCTGGGGACAAAGCTTCGCTTCCGAAACGAGGGGAAAGGTGCTCTGGTATTCGGGGAAGGAACTGCGAGGAGAAGGCGCTTGGCTTTCGACGATGCGCGACGGGCTGGAGCTCGGGCTGCGCCGCTCGATGAAAAATGGATCGCCCAACGTCGAGGAGATACTACCCTCCGGCCTTCTCGTTCCCGGCGCGCACATGCGCAAGAATCTACTCGCCGCGGGACTCGCCCTGAGCGCCATGGGCATGGAAGCCGAAAAGATCGCCTCCGCGATGTCGACCTTTCCCGGCGTCGAGCACAGGCTCGAATTCTTCGCCGAATCGCGCGGCGTCAGATGGTACAACGACTCCGCGGCGACGATACCCTACGCGGTCGACGCCGCGCTTTCAAGCTTTGTCGATCCTGTCGTCCTCATAACGGGAGGCACCGACAAGAACATCGATTTCGAACCCATGAAGAGAGCGTACGCCAAAGCGGCATCGATCGTCTTACTCTCCGGCACGGGCACGGACAAGCTCATTCCGCTCCTCGCGGAGCAGGGCATCGCGTGGAAGGGGCCTTTCGACAATCTCGCCGAGGCGGTCGGAGCCGCCGACGCCCTGGCCCAACCCGGTTCGGCCGTCCTGCTCTCGCCTGGCTGCGCCTCTTTCGGGATGTTCCTCCACGAATTCGACCGCGGCAAGAAGTTCAAGGAAACGGTGAGGGCTTACCTGGGACTCTAGCGCCTTCCGAGGCAGGAACGCCTCCGGAGATTCTGGCGCATCAATGGAAAGCGATGGCCGCGTATCCGACGAAGGAATCGTCCTGCCTGATATCGAGACTCGTGGCATAGTCCAGAAGCTCGGCTTCCGTGGCTCCCACTTCAATCGCGAAGCTCAGCGAGGCGACCGCCGCCCCCGCCGAACATGCCGAGCCTTTCTTGACGGCATGGGTAAGGGCAACCTCGCAGTTCATATCGAGCAGGGCGTCGATGAAGGCCTTGTCATTCACCGATTTCACCCATTTTTCGGCTTTTTCGCCCATTCCGGCCGGCATGAACCCATAGGCGGGGCCGTAATGGGTCAGATCGGTGGATCCCACGCAGGCCACCTTCTTGCCCAGCAAGGTCGAAGCCCTTCCCAGGGCAGCCCCGAGTTCCTTGGCTCCATAGTGAGGGGGGCTCCGAAGCCAGAGAATCTTCGCCTTGGGCTGCAGAGCCGCTATCATCGGCAGGAGGACTTCCACGCTATTGTCGACATATACATCGGCGTAGGGCGAAGGAACGCCCGAATCGCGCAGTTCATCGCCCAGGGCATCGAGCAGCTCGACGTCGGCCGGCAGCTCCCCGCAGACGGTCTCGAAGGAGGATTCCCTGGCGTAGAGGATGGGGCTGTTCTGCGGCAGATGGCCGCCGACGACAGCTATCGTCTCTGATTCGGCGAGAGCCGCGATGGCCAGCGCCGAAAGCCTGCCTGAGAAGGACCATCCGGCATGGGGAGAAACCACCGCCGAGGCGCCATGGGTCTTCAGCCCCTCGGTCCATTCGGCCAGGACTCGGGTTATGGTCTCCCGATCCCTCGGATACCAGCCATTGGGGAGAGCGGGTCTGCGTTTCGCTTCGCCTGTTTCCATGGGGAGGTTCCTCCTCAAGCTTAGTATAGCTACTTTCCGGGGCGGGAAAAGCCTTCAACCCGATAATTTGTGCGCAAGACCGCTCCATCTCCTTCCGATAATCTAGAAGATCAGGAAGGGAACATGAGAAAAACACTTCGCGGACTCGTGGCTGTCGTATCGATCATCGTCGCCGTTTTGGCGATAGTCTCCTTCGTCTACAGGCTGGGCGATTTACGGACATCGGGCGAGCGCTCCAGCGGAGCGGAATATTCCATCCTCCGGAATGCCCTCATGTCTTTGCAGACTGCGGGCGACCTGCAGGATCAATTCCTGCGCGAACGACTGATAGCCCTCTACAAGGGAAGCAATAGGCTTCTGGCCGCCCAGGTCCTCGACTCGTCGGGCATGGCGCTATGGAAGGTTCCGTCGGGTTCGTCATATTTCGCGCTTCCCAACGATGCTTCCGTACGCGCGGGGTTTTCGGCCCCGGAATGGAGCACAGTCATATTCACGACGCCTCTGAGCGAGGGAATGAAGCTTTCGGCCATCTATGCCACCTTGCGAAAGTCGGATATATCCCAGGCCGCCAGGGTACCCGTCATAATCAGCGCGATCTGGTGCCTGGTCGTCGCTTTAGCCATCGTCCTGCTCGGCAATGAAGGCAAGGGAGAAAACCGCTCGGATGCCGAGAACGTGCCCGATACTGCCACGTCCCCCGAAACCGCCATGCCTCCGGAAGCCATGCCGCCACTCGAGGTAAAAACTGCCCCAGTCTTAGAACCAGAGGATAAGACCATTGATGAGGACGAGGCGGCCATGACCGATGAAGAATTCGAAGATGAAATTCCCGACCTCCTGATCGAAGCGGATTCGCTCGACGCCGAAGAAGAAGAGAAGATCGATACTGTCGACGAAATCCAGACAAAGACACAGCCTGTCCCCGGCCTTGCCCCCTCCGGCCGTAACTTCGAGGAAAGCCTCGCCAAACTCGAGGAAGAAATCGCCGGCTGGTCCAATCGCCATGCGGATCAGTCCCCGATCGCATCGCGGAAGGTTGAACCGCAGCCCAAATCCGAAGAGCCGTCGATAAACGGACAGCTCGATGAGGATCTCGACGCTGAGATAAACGAAGAGCTCGATGAACTGGAAACCCTTCCCGAAGAAGAACAAGCCGCGGAAAATGAGAACGATATAGCCGATTCGAGGGAAACCCTTCAGGAATTCGAGGAACTCAGGGCGGAGGACCGGACGGAAAAGGTCCAAGCTGTCGAGGTACCTTCCGCTCGCGCTTCTGGTACCCCTTCAGATCGCCTGGATATAGCGAACTTGCCGATGCCCCTGTCTTTGGGCGATCCGCAGCTCGAGGCCAGATTGAGCGAGGAGTTGGGACGCGGCGCAAAATCCGAAGTCTCGCTCATGCTCATCCACTGCGGTGTCAGCTCCCGCAGCGATCCCGCGGCTGTCGCCCTTGCCGTCACCGTAAAAGACTATATCGGCTCGAAGGATCTGGTATTCGAACTTTACAAAGGGGCTTTCGCGATAGTCCTCCCATCCGTTGACCTTGGCGGCACCCTGAAGATGTCCGAGGACCTAGCCGACGTACTCTCCGCTACCCTGAGCCTCTATAAGGATATCGAAGGCGAAGCGCCCGTGTTTATAGGGATCTCCGCCCGTTCGGGCAGACAGATCGACGCGTACAAGATATACCGCGAGGCGTCGACAGCGGTACACAAGGCCTATTCGGGCGGCCATTCCAGAATACTCGCCTTCAAGCCCAAGGCCGAATGAAATAGAAGCGCCGAAGGCGCATAAAAAGGGCCGCACGCGATCGCGTGCGGCCCTTTTTCATGAAAAACGAGACTTCAGTCCACGTTTTCTATAGGAAAGTTCATCCTGTCGCGCGTGAGGATGGTGTTCGAAAAAACCTCCTGCGCTTCCTTCAGCAGCTGCTTGAGTTCCTTGTCCGCGTAGCGCGGGCTGTAATGGATAAGCCCCAAGAGCTTCACCCCTCCCGCGTCCCTGGCGATGGTCGCGGCCTGGCGCGCCGTCATATGCCGCTTTTCCACGGCCGAGGCAAGCAGCGCGTCCTCGAACATCCCTTCGCAGACAAGGAGGTCGGAACCGGCGACTTCGCGCGATATATCCGGAAAGTAGAGGCTGTCCGTGGCATAGCTGAATTTTCTGCCCATGCGCGGAGCCCCGAGGACATCCTCGGGATGGACGAGAAGCCCGCTGGGCAAGGTTACGTTCCCTCCGCCCTGGAGCACGGACCAGAGCGGTCCGCGCGGCACTCCCATCGCGAGCGCTTTTTCCGGGAAGAAGGCTCCCGGACGCATATGTTCCTCGAGCGTATAGCCATAGCATGGCTTCGTGTGCCTCAGGCCGAAGGAGCGTATCGAGAAATCCTTGTCTTCCCACAGAATTCCCGGTTCGGTGAATTCCTTCACGATGATTTCATAGTTGATGTACATATCGAGGGATCTTCTAGTCTGCTCGATATACTCGGCGATCCGTGGGGGACCGAATATATAGAGGGGTTCCTGCCTGTCCACCTGGCTGTTGAGCATCAGGATTCCCGGCAAGCCCGTGACGTGGTCGGCATGCATGTGCGATATAAAAATGGCGGTTATTTTCTTCCACCGGAGATTCAGGCGACGGATGGATATCTGTGTCGCTTCTCCCGCGTCGAAAAGAAACAGTTCACCTTCGCGCCTTAGAAGTACGCTGGTAAGGTGACGGTAGGGAAGCGGCATCATGCCGCCGCAGCCCAGTACGAATGCTTCGAGATTCATGTTGGCTGAGACTATAGCCGAAAGATAGGGCTTTCGCAATGGCGCGCGTCTGCTGACGCGCGCTCGGCGAACGCCGCCTCGATTCCGGGCGGTATAGAGGCGCTTGAGCAACGCGGCTTCTTCGTGCAAGTATAGTACCATGAATGACTTTTCCGATTTAGGCCTTAGCGCCGAACTGTCCGCCGCCTTCGGGACGCTCGGCTTTAAAATTCCCACCAAGGTTCAGCGCCTGGCGATACCCCGAATACTCCTCAAGAAAGATATCTTCCTTCAGTCCGAAACCGGAACGGGCAAGACCTTCGCCTACCTCGCCCCGGCTATTTCCATGGTCAAGGACATGAGTCCGTCGAAAGGACCTCTCATCCTCGTGCTCTGCCCCACCCAGGAGCTCGCTGTCCAGGTGGCCAAACAGGCCGAGATGCTCCTGGCCGAGTCGCGCATCGCCATGAACGTCCTGGCCCTCCTCGGGGGAAGCCCCCTTTCCCGCCAGGAAGACGCCCTGAAAAAGAAACCGCACATCGTCGTCGGCACGCCCGGCAGGACCTCGGATCTCGTCAAGATGCGTTTCCTCAGGCTGGACAGCGTGAATTTCATCGTGCTGGACGAGGGCGACAGGCTTTTCTCGACGGAATACAGGGAACAGGTGAACGGCATCCTCGGCGCGGCGTCGCCCAACTCATGCAAAATTCTAGCGTCGGCTACTATATCGCCCAATACCCGCAAGCTCGCCAGAGTCTATATGAAGGATTCGGAATCCCTCGACCTCCTGGACGAGGGGGTTCTCACCCGCGACATCGAGCACTGGGTGTTCTATGTCGAGCACCGCAAGCGGATAGACTTCATCCGCCGGCTTGAGGCGGCGATCAAGCCCAAAAAATGCCTAGTCTTCGCCTCTTCCGGCGACAGGGTGGCGAGAACCGCCGAACGCCTGGCCGAAATCGGCCTCCCCGCCGACTCGATCCTCGCGAAACAGGAAAAAGAGCATCGCCGCGTGGCCATAGAGCGTTTCGAGAACGGTACCCTGCGCTACCTCGTGACCACCGATCTCGGCGCCAGAGGCCTCGATATCGCCGGCATCACGCACATCATCAGCCTCGACTTTCCCGAGGAAAATTCCTGGTACGTCCACAGGGCGGGAAGAACCGGCCGCGCGGGCGAGAAGGGCATCAGCATCGTTCTGGCCGACGCCTGGGAATTGAGGAGCGCGTCCAGGCTCGCCGTGGACAGGAATTTCGTCTTCAGGACCAAAAGACTCGAGGAAGGCCAGGTCGTCGAACCGCCCGTCGAGGATTTTTTCGCGATGGTAGAAAAGGGCGACGCCGAAAAAAAGAATTACAGGGAGAAGATGCGTTCCGAACACGGAGAACCGCCCCAGCGGAGACAGTATCCCCAACGCGGGGACGGCACCCAGCGATGAGCGACTTCACGAAAGCCGATATGATACTGTCGTCCCTTAAAGAAGGCTCGATAATCCTCCCCGCCGTCCGGCGCGATATGGCCAATCCGGCATGGGAAAAATCCTCGTCGCGCATCCTCATCGTCCGCCTCTCGCCCTGGCGCGATGTCGACATTTCGACGCCCCATCTCGTGCTTTTCGATGAAATCCGCTCCGCCATGAAGGATGCCTTCATCGATTTCGCCTTTCTGCCCACCGCGGCGGACCGAAAAGCGCTTTCGTCGCAGAACCTGCCCTGGTTCTTCGGCCGCGCCTCCCGAAAATCGCCCCGCGATTTTGACATCATTATGGTATCCAATGCCTTCGCCCTGGAGCTCGTCAACCTTCCCTACCTCTTCACGACGGCGGGCCTGTCCACGTCGGCGGCTTCCCGCGCCCTCCTGGACGATCAGCCCATCGTCATCGCCGGCGGCTCGAATGCCTCGGCCATGGGATCCATCGTCCTTGAAGGCCTCGAGAAAAAATATCCGGCCCAGGACGCTTTCGTCGACGGCATCTTTTTCGGGGAAGGCGAGGCGGCCATCGGGACGCTCGCCCAGGTTCTTTCTGGCGCCGATAGAAAAAAAACCACAGCCAAGCAACGGCTGGCCCGCCTTAAAAAGGCCGCGAAAATCCAGGGATTCTGGCCCTGCCTTCTGGCCGAAGGCGCGAAACGAGCCCTGGCTCCCCAGCGTCCGCACACGGTCACAAAACCCCTCGTCCTCAATGGCCCCAGCGCCTCGAGCGCCAGACTTTCCATCACTTCGGGCTGCCCCGGTTATTGCTCCTTCTGCCTGGAGGGCTGGGACCGCCGGCCCTACGCGGAAGCAGATATGGAAAGACTCATCCAGGAAGCACGCGAACTCAGGAAAAGCACGGGCGCCGAAGACCTTGAAATCTACAGCTTCAACTTCAATACCCACTCGCGTATTTTCGACCTAATTTTTGAGTTGAACCGCATATTCAGAAGAGTGTCCTTCATGAGTCAGCGCCTGGACATCCTCGTTGAAACCAGAGGGCTCATGGAATCCGAGCTGGCGGGAGGCAAACACTCCTTCACCCTCGGAATCGAGGGCATTTCCGCAACGATGCGCGCCTATTACCGGAAGGGACTCACGAACAAGACGATCGATGACTGTCTCAAGATGACGATTCGCCCCGGCGTCAAGGAACTGAAACTTTTCTACATAATTGCGGGTACCGAAACGCCGGCCGATCTCAACGAGTTCTCGGCCTTCATTGAAGGGGTGAAACGCAGGAAAGACTCGCAGTCCCCCTCCACCAGGATTCTCGTCTCGGCCGGATTCCTGGTCAGACTGCCCTTCACGCCGCTCCAGTACGCCCCCCTCGAATTCGACAGGGAAAAACTCGTGCGCCTCGCCCTGCTTCTGCGCGAAGCCTGCGAACGCGCCGGCATAGAATTCAGGCTGGCTTCCGACGCCGAGGAATCTTTCGTGGACCAGACGCTTTCGCTCGCCGGAAGCATAGCCTATCGATGGCTGGAAAAAATCCCCTCCATGGGCTTCGTCTACGACTTTTCGCTTGGCGAGGGGTCCTGGAAATCGCTGCGCCCCTCTGTACTGGGCAGGGATTCCGAGGCTTCCTTTCCGGCGGAGAAAACTTCGGAGTATCGCCCTCCCCTTGCCTTCCTCGAGGACGAACGGAATTTCAAGGTTCTCCACAAGCATTACATCGAGGCGAAACGACTGGACGACAGGTTCTCCTGTCTCGGCAAGGATTGCTCCGGCTGCGGCGTCTGCGCGGACGGCGAGGCGATAGAAGCGATGACGGGCCACAATCTCGTGGTTCCCCCCGTTTTCAAGCATTCCGAGAAGATCGAAGCACTGCTTGCCGCCAAGGCCAAGTTCGCCCCGACCTATCTTGTCCTCGATTATCCGGAGGATCTTTCGGAAGCCGATCCCGCTTACAGGATCTCCTGGTTGCTGCGCAGCCTGTCGGCCAAGGTCCCTGGCGCCGAAAACATAGTTTTCGAAGCCAAGGAACTGCTCTTTTCCGGCAACTCGCCGTTCAACGGCCTCTTTGTGCGGGGCCGGTACGGTCGCGGCGCCGTGGCGCTCTACGGCCCTGACGCGAAAAGAACGGAACTTCTCCTTTCCAGGCTTGAGAGCGCCCACTCATCCGTCGCCAAGCCCGAAAGTCGGGTGCCAGCCGACGCATCGAGTTTTCCGGCCTTCACGCGCCTGGAAAAAGCGCCGAGCCCTTCTTTCGTCGATATCGAGATCGCCCTGCCGGCTGAACATTCCGATGTCTTGCGGGGAACCTTTGAGGCATTTGCCGCTGAACGCCAGCTTTCCTACACCGCGAAACGCGATGACCATGGCCGACTCTATGTTTTTCCGGAAGGATCGAAGGGAAGGAAGATCGTCGTGGACGCGAAAATGAGGGAGACCGACGCGACGGCCACCCTATCCCTGCGCGTCGGCGAAAAGGCCGAACTCTCGCCGCTTCTCGACGCGCTTGGGGAAGGATGCGGATTCAAGCCGCTCGCGAAGGTTACGGGCTGGAGCTGAGCGAGCTTCTAGACTTTTGCGTACCTGGCCATCGAAGTCTCGGTCTCGAAAACGTCCACGGCCGAAACCGGAAGCTCGGGATGGGCGGCCAGAATGCCGTCGAAGACATATTTCGCGATCTTCTCGGCGCTCGGATCGTCGGCGAACTGCGGAATCTCGTTGAGATCGGAGTGATCGAGCTTTACGATGATGTCGCCCAAGGCCTTCTTCAGGATCCCGAAATCGACAAGCATGCCGCCTTCGCCCAGGCTATCCCCTTCCGCCCACACCCTCACTTTATAATTGTGGCCATGGAGCCGTTCGCACTTTCCGTTGTAATGGATCAGGCGGTGCGCCGCGGCGAAACCCGCTTCTATTCTCACGGTGAACATATTTCGAACGATATCCCTTCCCATAAAGCTTGGCAAGCCAGCCTATGACTTGATTTGCGCCCTTTTTGGGCTATACTTGACTAAGCAAGGCGATTTAGAATTCCACATTGTCCGAGGAGGCTATAATGAAGAAGATTCTTATCTGCATGGTTCTGATACTCTGCATTTCGGTTCCCGCCGCGTTCAGCCAGTTCCGGTTCGAGATAGGCGCGAGCGCACCGATTACTTTTGGCGTCTTCAACGGAAATACCGCTGATATTGGGGATATCGGGAGCATACTCGACGAAGTGGGCATCATCCCCATTCCCAACCTCGCCCTTCTTCTCCAGCTCGACGCCGGTCCCATCAAGCTGGGCGCCGGCATCAAGGCATGGACGGCCCTGATCGCGTCGGCGGCATATCCCATCGTGCAGGCTGAGCTCGCCCTGGGAGCCCTATCGATCGACGCGAGTCTCGGTGGCTACTTCCTGGCCTATTATGGCATACCCAACAACTTCGGTTTCGAGGAACTCGGGGCCTTCATCCCCGACCTCTCCGTCTGGCTGGGCATCGGCAAGAAAAACGCCTTCAGGATCGGCGGAGGCGCCATGGGCTTGATCCCGACTTCCTTCGACCTGACCACCGTACCCTATGTCGTCTACGCGGGGCTGAAGGTAGTGCTGTAGGAGTCCCAGACCACCCTTCCAAGCTCAATGCTGAGCGGGAAAGCCGCGCCGGAAGTACTTCCGGCGCGGCTTTTTCATGGAAGCGCATACCCGCGATCCCTTCCCGCCGCATCCCTGTTGAATCCCTTTCTCCTCCATGATATCCTCCATCCGAAATGAACAGACGCTTTTCGTCCCTCATCGCCGCCCTTGAGCCGATTTCGGTGTCCCTAGGTTCCGATCCCGAGATTTCCGGAATCGAGTACGATTCGCGGAAGATCGCGAAAGGCGACATCTTCGCGGCCTTCCAGGGCATCCATAGCGACGGACACGACTATATCGCCGCCGCCATAGCTCGCGGAGCCGCGGCCATCATCCACGATAAAATCATCCAAAACCCCGTTCCCGGCATAAGCTACGCGCGCGTCGCCGATGCCCGCCTAAGCATGGGGCCTTTGGCCGCGGCTTTTTACGATCGCCCTTCCTCGTCCCTCAGCGTCATCGGCGTGACGGGAACCGAAGGCAAGAGCACGACGGTCTCCCTTATCTACCAGCTCCTCAATCTCGCTGGCGCGAAAGCGGGCTTCTTTTCGACGGTCATGTCGGACACAGGGTCGGGCGAAAGACCCAATCCGGAGCACCAGACGACGCCCGAGGCCACGGCCGTACAGAGGATGCTCGCCATGATGCGCGACGCGGGATATGTCTGCGCCGTGGTCGAATCCTCCAGCCATGGGCTCAGCGCGCGCACGGGCAGGCTCGCCGACGTCGCCTTCGACATCGGGATCATGACCAACGTCACGAGCGAACATCTGGAATTCCACGGCACCTGGGAACAGTACCGTCATGACAAGGCCAATCTGTTCAGGAACCTGGACGCCCATGACCACATGAAATCGCTCAAGGGAGAGCCCATACGCGTCTCCTCAGCCGGCATCGTCAACGCCGACGATCCGAGCGCCGGATATTTCGCGTCCTGCACGACGAAGCCGGTGCTTTCCTATTCGGCGAAGGGCGCCACGGCGACGATTTCGGCAGCCCGGATCGTATCGGATCCCCAAGGCTCCAGCTTCCTCGTCGAAGCGCCGGAGCTGGGATTGAGCGGAGTGCCCGCCAGGATCAACCTGCCCGGCGAATTCAACGTAGGCAACAGCCTCGCGGCGCTTCTGGCCGTCTCCGCCGCGACGGGAAAACCCTACGCCGAACTCCTTCCCCTCCTGCCCGCGCTGAAGCCTGTGCGCGGAAGAATGATGAACATAGAGAAGGGCCAACCCTTCGAAGTGATCATCGACTATGCCCATACGCCCTCTTCCTTCGAGGCCATACTTCCCCTGATACGCAAACGCGTCGGAGGCAGGATCTTCTGCCTTTTCGGCTCGGGCGGAGAAAGGGACACCGAAAAGCGCCCCAGGCAGGGAGCGGTGGCGGCCGAATACTGCGATGTCCTCATCCTTACCGACGAGGATCCGCGGGGAGAAAATCCTATGGACCTCCTCGAGGATATCGCCGCCGGCTGCCCCAGACTTCAGCGCGGGGAGAGGCTCTTCCTCATTCCCGACCGCCCCCAGGCCATACGCAAGGCGTTTTCCATGGCGGGAGCCCATGACGCGGTTCTCCTTCTCGGCAAGGGACATGAAAATTCCATAATCTACAAAGATCATTCAATACCTTACGACGAGGAAGCCGAAGCCGTCGCCGCGCTCGAGGAAATGGGATTCCTTGACGATTCCGCGGCTCAATCCTGATTTCTTAAAAGGACGTGTTATGAAGACAATAGCGATTCTCTACGGCGGCAAATCGGGAGAGCATGAAGTCTCCCTCATTTCGGCGGCCAGCATCGTGCGGCAGCTCAACGCCAAGAAATATAAAGTCCTCCTCATCGGCATAAAGAAAACGGGGGAATGGCTTCTCCAGGACGCGTCCGCGCTGAAAAGCGCGAGAATGGCCGCAGAAGCGGACGACAAGACGGGCGAAGGATCCGAAGGCCGCCAGGGCATGAGCGGACTGCCTCCCATCAACCAAGGACGCAGGGTTTTCGTGGCCCCCGGAGCAGGTCTCTTCGTCGAGAAGCGCGATGGCGGAACCGAAAATCTCGGCTGCGACATTGTCTTTCCCGTGCTGCACGGCACCTTCGGCGAGGATGGGACGATACAAGGCCTCCTCGAGTGCGCGGGTCTCCCCTACGTGGGCGCCGGCGTCCTCGGTTCCGCCATAGGCATGGACAAGCACGTGGCCAAGGAACTCTGGCTCCGTGAGGGGCTCCCCGTGGTCGATTCGATCCTGGTGAGGGCCGCGGACAGGGCCAACCCACAGTTCATGGCCAACCTCTCAAGGAAAATCGAGGCCCGATTCGGCTGGCCCTGCTTCGTCAAACCCTCCAGCTGCGGCTCCTCCGTCGGCGCCTCGAAAGCCGGGAATATGGAGGCGCTTGAGGCGGCTCTGGATATTGCCCTCGCCTACGACGAAAAGGTTCTCGTGGAGAAATTCATCAGCGCCAGGGAAATCGAATGCGCCGTGCTGGGCAACGAAAAGCCCAAGGCCTTCGCGCCGGGCGAAATTATGCCGGCCCACGAATTCTACGATTACGAGGCCAAGTACAAGGACCCCAATGGAGCAACGCTCTGCGTTCCGGCTTCCATCCCTCCCCAGCAGGCTGAAACCATCCAGGCCCTCGCCGTCAAGGCATACAAGGCTTGCGGACTATCGGGAATGGCCCGGGTGGATTTTTTCATCGACCGACGCACCGGCGATATTCTCATCAACGAAGTGAACACCATTCCCGGATTTACCGCCATCTCCATGTATCCACGGATGTGCGAGGCGGGCGGTCTGCCCTACCCCGAGCTCCTGGATACCCTTCTCTCCCTCGCCGTCGAGCGGTTTGAACATCGCGAGGCGCTGAGCTATTCCTACGAGAAAGGTTGATGACCTGATGTCGGCCCGCCTCAGATCCGACCTAGGCCTGGCGCGGGCCAGCCATTCTGCATCATTATGCACCACAATTCGATAATTATCTATACCAATATGATTTAACCTTTTTACTCTGGCGTGGAAACCAATCCCGGTATACACTGAGTCAATCGCCCTCCCTAATTTTCGATATCGACAGAAAGGCGAGATACCAAGGAGGTTCTTCCATGAAGTCCCAGGACTACATCGCCCTGGACGCAACGTTCGGCGCGCATAACTACCATCCGCTCCCCGTCGTCATCGCTGAGGCAAAAGGCTGCAAGGTAAAAGACCCTGAAGGCAGGATTTACTTCGATTTCCTGTCGGCATATTCGGCCGTCAACCAGGGCCATCTCCACCCGCGCATCATCGAGGCGGTAAAGGATCAGCTCGAAAAAGTCACCCTCACGTCGAGGGCTTTCCATAACGACAAGATGGGTCTGTTTCTTAAAAAGCTCTGCGAATACACGGGCTACGAGGCGGCCCTCCCCATGAACACCGGCGCGGAAGCGGTCGAAACCGCTCTCAAGGCGGCCAGGCGCTGGGGCGCCGAGATCAGGGGAGTGCCCAACGGCAAGCAGACGATCATATGCGCCGAAGGCAATTTCCACGGAAGAACCCTGGCGGCTATCTCCATGTCCATAGATCCCGAATCCCTCGTGAACTACGGCCCCTACGTGCCCGGATTCATCAAGGTGCCGTACGCGGACGCCCAGGCCGTCGAGAGCAGAATCGACGAGAATACCGTGGCCGTGATTGTCGAACCTATCCAGGGAGAAGCCGGCGTGGTGGTTCCGCCCGAGGGTTATCTCGCCCGGCTGAGGAAGATTTGCGACCGGCATGGCATCCTCCTCATCTTCGACGAGATACAGACGGGTTTCTGCAGGACCGGCAGGCGTTTCGCGTGGCAGTACGAAGATGCCCGCCCCGACATCATGTGTCTGGGCAAGGCCCTCGGCGGCGGCATCATGCCTATCTCAGCCATCGTGGCCGACAAGAGGGTTATGGACGTTTTCACTCCCGGCACCCATGGTTCCACCTTCGGCGGAAACCCTCTCGCCTGCGCCGTGGGAATCGCGGCCATCGAAGTGCTCGAGGACGAAAAACTTGAGGAGAACGCGGCGCGCCTCGGCGAGCTGTTCCGAAAGGAAGCGGCTGCCATTCCCTGCGCGAAGGTGAAGCTGGTACGTGGCAAAGGCCTCCTGAACGCGATTGTCTTCGAGGAAGGGTTCCAGGCCTGGGATGTCTGCCTCGCCTTGAGGGATGAGGGACTGCTGGCCAAGCAGACTCACGGCAACATCATCCGCTTCGCTCCGCCGCTGGTCATAACAGAGGCAGAACTGCGCGAAGCCTTGGAGATCATCGCCCGGGTCCTGAAGCGGATATGAGTTTCCTGCAATCCATTCCAGTATTATTTTAACCATGAAAAGGGGCGCGGGATTCGATCCCGCGCCCCTTTTCATTTTCCGGAATTATTTACCTAAAGTCGATTGCTCTTCTTTCAGGGTGATCAGGAAGACAGCGCCGCCGCCCCTGTCCCCGCCTTCATAGGTCAGGCTTCCCCCGAAGGATTCGACGAGGCGCTTGGCCAGCGCGAGGCCTATGCCGCTGCCTTTTTCCTTTGTCGTGAAGAAAGGATCGAAAATGCGCGACAGTATTTCGGGAGGCACGCCCATTCCCGAGTCCACCACGGCTATCACCCAATTGTTTTCCCTGCGGAAAAGCTTGAGCGCGATGCGCTTTTCTCCGGCCGGGAGATCTTCCACCGCTTCGATGGCGTTGCGCAGGATATTGTCCAGCGCCGTGACGAGCTTGTCGGCGTCGGCGAGGACCATGGCTGTCCCGCTAGCGGGAATTTCCTGGGCAAGGCTTATATCCGAATCCTTCAGATCTTGATAGCGGCCGCAATAAGCCCTCAGAAAGGGCACGAGATCCAGGGGATCGCGCCGGGCCGGTTTCGATTTCAGGAATTCGCGAATCCGGTCTGCCAATCCCGAGAGCCTCATTATCTCGCCTTCGATGATATCGGCTGATTGGGTCAATGATGTCGAAGTTTCAGGCTGTAGGGCAATTCGCCTTATCTTGGCCGTCTGGATGCGCATTATGCCGAGAGGGTTTTTTATCTCGTGGACAAGGGTTCTGGCCGCTTCCCCGAGCTGGACAAGCTCCCTCGTCTCAGCTTCGCGGCTCACCAGTTCCTCGTTGTGTCTAAAAACGAAAATCAGGACGATATACAGTCCAAGAAGAGCGGCGGTGATCAGCGCCGCCACGAGGAAAAACTGCAGCCTCTCGGCGCTAAGGCCGTTGGCCGAATATTCCATCCAGATGAGATAGGTGCCTACCAGCGCGGTTTGCGCCGGTGTCGTGGCCGTTTCATCCTGAAGCCCAGGCGAGAGCGGGGCGGCCAGTCTTCCCCAGCCCATGCCCATCCCGGTCGCGCTTCCGCCGCTCCCCATCATTCTGGAGGGGTTTTGCAGTCCGGAATAGCGTAAAAGCCGCAGAGTTTTCTTGTCCTCAGAGAAAGTAACGGAGACTCCGCTTGGCAGGTCGCCGTTTTTATTATCCTGCCTTCTCGCCCAGAGCACGTCCCTGAGCAGAATCGTCTCCGGGGCCGTGCCATAGCGCTGAAAGGCGCTGCCATCGATTCGGTAGAAACCGAAGCCCAAAACCCTTTTGTCGCCCTCGGGGGTAAAGGATCTGTCCTGCCGATATTCTTCGACGATGGCGCTGGAAGCCCGAAACGCCTCATACTCGAGAAGGAGGTCCTTGCGCTCGGTCTCTCTAATCATGGTGATCCAGAGCAGAGCCACGGCGCTGAGAAGCACGAAGGCGGAAGCGAACATAAGTACGCGTGCCGATTTATTCTTGATGGTCTTCATGATAGAATGGCTGATGATATCATGTCTTCCGCGGCGCCGCCATCCTTCCGCGCTTGTCTCGTTCCTGTGCCCTGTGCTACAACAACCTTGGTTCAGCCAATGAAAAGAGTCATCCAAGCCATCCTGATCGTGACATTCATCCTCGCTTTCGGTCTTTTTATCTATTTTTTCGCCAGGATGCGGCAGGAGAACCTGGCCGCGACATTGCCCGTCGCGGGAAGGGTGGTGGAAATAGAAGCCGTATCGAACGAAGCGGGCGAAGTCGGCGAAAAATCCACGGCGGCGCAACGGTCGAAGATCAACCTGGAATGGGATGAGACGCTGCTCGATGTCGTCGACATGAACCTGGACGAAGACGAAGATCTGGAACAAATTCTGATCGTGAAGCCGACTAACACGCAAAACGGAAGGATTTCCATCGTCATCGCCGATTTCCTGCCCAATTCCAGCAGCTATTTCAGGCTATGGAAGGGTGAAACCCTCGCCACCAAGCCCAACGCTGTCGTTGTCCAGCCCAAGGATCTTCTGGCCGACGGGAGCGTCGATCTCTTCTGCTACGGGATAGACGAAGACAATAGACAAACCCTCACGGTTTTCAAACGTCCCTCCGCCCGATCCAATTCCTATTACACCGCCTTTTCGGAATCGGGACTATCCATTAGCTTCGAGGAGCCGGCTGAGGCCGAGGTGGAGGCCGAAACAGGTATCGTCGAATCCATGTCAAAGAAAACCTTGTCCCAACTTCTGGCCGAACTCCTTCCCAAGGGCAAGGAGCCGATCTTGATCAGCGTCTATGTAGAGGCTCCCGGCGGGGCCTCTCCGCTCGACCAGAAAAGAATCATGTATTCCTGGAATCATTTCAGCAGGAAATTCGAGCGGGGAGCCGAATCCTTCGTTCCCGGAGGAAATATCGAACAACTCTTTATAAACAGGATTCTTACCGGACAAGCCGAGGACTTCGATGACTACTTAAAGGGGCTTTGGATAAAGGAAGACGAAGAAGGCGCTGTCCCCACCCTCGTCTTCTTCGATCCCGAAGGAAGAAAAATCTCCCTCCATAGCGAACAGGAACAGCAGCAGTGGGACTGGGGCAGATCGAACGCGGCTTTCGCCGGCATTTACGCGCCTATTTCCAACAGCGCCGTGCCCGATATGATCCGCCTTCTCGGCATCGATCTCGTGGGTTTGGATAAGGTGAGGATACGAGCCACGGCCCAGCAGATCGTCAAGTTCGCCATGAAGGAGGACTGGAACGGCGTCTACAGACGCCCATCGAACGAAAACACGACATCCCGTAAGGAAAGTTTTAAAATGCTGCCCGCCGAAACCTCCTTCAGCGTGGGGCTCGATGGCGGCGAGGCTGAGATCGCGTTGAGACTAGGGGATTTCGATGGTTTCTACGCTTCGGAAAACGGCATGCGGCTCGATCTGATCGGGGGAAAATTCAGACTGAGTCTGGCTTCACAGGGATTCTTCACGCTATTCCAGGTCGACGATGAGGTTATCCTGGATCTCAGCCTCATCGATGACAAATCCATTCCATCCGGCCGACTCAGCTATATGGTTAAAATCAGGCTGGGAAAAAACAATGGGATCAGTACGCTTATCCTCCAGCCGGCTCAGGTTCTTTCGGACAGGGTAGAGAGGCTATATCAGCCCGATATTCTGCTCCGGAAACTCGACGATTAAGGCAGGAGATATGACTCGTATCCCAGGTCCTTGAGTTTGGCCTGAGTCTTGGACCAATCCCCCGACGCATCCACGATCACCGCCCAGCGCAGTTCGCCCTCTTTTGTTTTCTGCTCGTCAGTCTTGGCCAAAAATCCCAATTTCACGAGTTTCGCGGTCAATGTCGTGGCATTTTCCCTGCGGGAAAACCACCCCACCTGCAGCTGCGTCATGGAGCTCTCCGATCCCGCGGCCTGAGCCTTGGGAGCCTCATGTTTGGCCAGGCTGCGCTCCGCGACCGTCATACCTATCGCGGCCCGGGAGGGCGCATAGAGCGCCGCCAGGAGCCAGGAAGCCGGCTTGGCAAAGACTTCTTTCCTGGTAAGAGCCTGCTCCATGGAGCCGGGAAACTCGGACTGGAGCATGGCTTCCACGCTTCTCGCGTCCAGCCCCTTTGTGGAAACCTTAAAATCCGCGAATTCGGGAGAGCCGGCCGCCAGCCAGAGGAGAAAAAGAGCTTCGCGACGCGAGGCTTGGCCGCCTTTCTCCGAGACGAGAGGCTGCAATAGTATGAAGGCTTTTTCCGGTTCGCCCTCGAACAGGTAGAGCCAGGAAAGGGCAAGCTGTCGAGCCGGCTCCCAGGGTTTCCCTTCCGCGTCATTGGGGACAAGATCCAGCTGCGTTTTTGCCGCGACGGTATTTCCCGCCGCCAGGTAACAGCGAGCCGCCTTGAGGTTCAAATCAGGGTGAATTCCCGCAGTAGCTGTCGATCCTTGCGAATACAGGGAAGCGGCATCGTCATAGCGTCCCGCCAGAAGAGCGATGGAACCAGCGAAAGCGGCAAGATTGGCGCTTTGCGCCGCCTGAGCCTTGGGCAGGAATTCCCTGCAGAGAGCGACGGCGTCGTGGAGGGGCAGCGCGAGGGCATAGGTTTCCAGATAGTTTCCGAAAGCTTCCTTCCCTATCATTTTGGCGACGGCGCTTCTGGCCGCCGCGAGGGTCGGTTCGCCCGTAATCTTGGGTGTTGACGGCAGGACTGGCGCGATCGGGGCCGCGGGCGACTTGGAGCTTTGCCCAAAAGCCGCGGCGGCCAGGAAGACGAGAAAAAGCAGCGCCGTCAATTTTCTATTCATGCACCTCTTCCGCCCTGAAGGTGTTGCCCGATTTCGCGGACAGCCTCACCCGCGCGAATTGACCGATCCGGGAAGGATCGGCCGGCAGGACAACCATTTCGTCCCTTGCCGTCCTGGCCAGCATTTCCTTCGAAGACCGCCGGGATTTGCCCTCGATGAGCACTTCATCCACGGCCCCCAATCTTTCCGTCATGAGCTCCGTGCTTATTTCCTTCTGGAGGGCGATAACCCGCGCCAGTCTCGCTTTCTTGACCTTGTCGGGAACCCTGTCCGGCAATTTCACCGCCGGAGTGCCTTCCCTCGGATTGAAATGATACATAAAGGAGAAAGCAAAACGCACTTTTCTCATCACGTCGAGGGTTTCCTCCAGATCTTCCTCCGTCTCCCCCGGGAAGCCCACGAGAATGTCGGTAGACAGGGAGAGGCCGGGAATGGCGGTTCTCATCATGTCGACGAGGCCAAGGAAGTATTCCTTCGTATATTTTCGGTTCATTAGGGCGAGAACTCGATTGGATCCGGATTGGATGCATAGATGGATATGCCGACAGAATACCGGTTCCTCGGCGATCACCCTGACAAGCTCCTCGGAAAGGTCCTTGGGGTGACTGGTGAGAAATCGTATCCAGCCGATGCCTGCCGCCCGCCTCTTCTCGCGCAGGTGAGCCGCGATTATCCTGAGCAGTCCGGGAAAATTGATGCCGCCCGTCTCTCCCGCCCATCTGTATGAATTGACGTTCTGCCCCAGGAGGGTGACCTCGCGCACGCCGGCCGCTTCGAGACTGTCCAGCTCGGCCAGGATATCCGCGGGCGAACGCGAGATTTCCCTGCCGCGGACGAAGGGCACGATGCAGTAGCTGCAGAAATTGTTGCAGCCGTGCATGATGGGCACAAAAGCCCTGAAAGCGCCGGGTTCGTGGTGAGTCTTCGAGAAGACATAGGAAGGCGATTCGTCCGCCAGGTCATAATGCGTGCCGGCCGCAATCTGGTCCATCACGAGACCGAAGGACTGTTTCTGGAAAGTGCCTAAAACGTAATCGATTTCCGGCACTCGCTTTTTCATCTCATCGTGGTACTGCTCCGCCATGCAGCCCACCACCATGAGGACGAATTTGCGCCTGCGCTTTTCGGCCGCGAAGAGGGAAATTCTTGCCCAAGCGCGGTTTTCGGCCGTCGCTCGAACGGTGCAGGTATTGATAAGGACGAGATCGGCTTCTTCCCTGGTTCCGCTCCGCCAGCCATGTTCGCGCAGTATTGTCTCCAGGGCGGCGGACTCGGCTTTGTTCATCTCGCAGCCGTATGTCTCGAGGTAGTATTTCATTGAATGGATATCCGTCAGTTCTTTTTGCGAAGCCCCGTAAGGAAGCCTCCGATGTTCGCGAGACCATAGATGAGAAGCCCGATGCCGCCCAGGCTGAGGAGGCTGTGGGCGAGACCCGGCAGGAACATGGTCGTAAGGCCGGCGATGCCGGCTACCGTGAAGACCGTTCCCGATACTTTGTCGGTCTTGGTCTTGCCGAAGACGCCCATGGCGCCGAGCACGAGCATGCCCGCGGAAAGAGCCCAGCCCAGTACTGGTATGCCGAGGAGGGCGTTGATGCCGAGAAGGCCAACGCCCGCCCCGGCCGACATTATGCCCTTGGTGCCTTTTTCGCTTAAGTCCTTCTGCTCGACGGGATATTTATCGGACATAGTCGCTCCTTCTCAATTTTTTTCGACAAAGGCATACGCCGAATGATTATGTATGCTTTCGAAGTTCTCGGCTTCGACTGAGAACTTTGGAAACTTTCCCAGCCTGTCCACTTTCAAATATACTTCTCTCACAAGGTCCTCGACAAACCTCGGACGGTCATATGACCGTTCGGTAACGTATTTTTCATCCTCGCGCTTCAGCAGTGTGTAGAGGTCGCTGGAGGCGGAATCCTCCACGATGGCGATCATGTCCTCGAACCAGAAAAACGGCCCCAGAGCGACCTTCAGGGTCACGAGTCCCCTCTGGTTGTGCGCCCCCTGGCTAGATATGGCCTTCGAGCAGGGACAGACGGTCTGCACGGGAACGGTCACGCCGGCGATGAAAGAATGGCCTGCCGCCGATACCTTTCCCTCGTAGGAACAATCATAGCTCATTATCGAAGTCTGCCCCGAAACAGGCGCCGCTTTCTGGATGAAATAGGGAAAGTGGATGTCGGAATAGGCCGTTTCGGCTTCCAGCTCGGCTCTTATTTTCTGAAGCATCCCGAGAAAATTGGGCATCGAGAGATCCGAGCGGAATTCCTCAAAAACCTCGATGAAGCGGCTCATGTGCGTGCCCTTGAATTCGTGGGGAAGGTCGGCGTAGAGATTGACGACAGCCGTGGTGTGCTGGATCTGGGCGGTCTTGTCCCTGAGCGTTATAGGATAGCGCACGCCCTTCACGCCCACTTTCTGGATGGGGATGCGGCGCTCATCTTTCATGGATTGAACATCGACCATGGATTGTTCGACCTCCGGGTCGTTTCTTTTCAGTCGGGCTTCATACGGCCGAACGGGATGCGGCTTCGACGGTATTGGCGAGAAGCATGGTGATCGTCATGGGTCCGACGCCGCCCGGCACGGGCGTTATCCATCCCGCCACCCTGGAGGCCGCCTCGAAATCCACGTCGCCGGTCAATCGATAGCCTTTGGCCGCCGCGGCGTCTTCCACGCGGTTCACGCCTACGTCGATGACGCAGGCGCCCGGCTTGACCATGTCGCCGCGTATCAGGCCGGCTTTCCCGGCACATGCTATTAGAATATCGGCGTTCATGCAATACGACGCCAGATCTTTCGTCCCCGTATGGCATACCGTGACCGTGGCGTTGATGGATTTTCGCACGAGCAGGTTCATGAGGGGTTTGCCGACGATATTGGATCTGCCCACGACGACGACATTCGCGCCCTTTGTCGGGATTCCGCTCCGCTTAATCATCTCGAGGATGCCAGCCGGCGTACAAGGCAGATAGCAGGGCTCCTCGAGGAACATCCTGCCAATATTTATCGGCGTGAACCCGTCCACGTCCTTGTCAGGCGAAATCGCCGCGATCACCGCGTTTTCGTCTATATGGCCGGGAAGCGGCAGCTGGACGAGGATTCCGTGCACCCTGTCGTCGTCGTTATAGGCCTTCACCAGGGCAAGGAGTTCTTCCTGGCTCGTCGACGCCGGGAGATGGCGTCCATAGCTGGCGATCCCCGCCTCGACGCATGCTTTTTCCTTTCCGGTAACATAGGAGAGGGAGGCCGGATCCTCGCCCACCAGGACGACAGCCAAACCCGGCACGATGCCTTGGGCGGCGAGCGCCCGCACTCTTGTTTTTATTTCCGCGCGGATTTCCTTCGCGATTTCCTTTCCGTTTATTATGGCAGCCGACATGTTATCCCCTCCTTTATTCAATTATCTGCTGTAATGCAGAAACCGGTCGAAATACGCTCTGTATTTCACTGCGGCCAGCCTGGCCTCCTCGGGATCTATGATCAGGCTGAAGGCGAAATACGCTTCTTTTTCCATGTCGAAGAAAAATCCCGGGTGCACGTAGATTCCTTCATCGCGCAGAAGACCCCGCGCGAGCTCTTCCTCGCATGCGAAACGCGGACTTTGCACGAGGGCCGTCCAGCCGCCCTCGCAGGCGAGGACCCGGTGCGGCGAGCCTTCGTATTCCAGGATTTCCCGGTAAATGCCGTAGACGCTCCGCATGCGTTCCCTCACCGCCGAAACCGTTTCGTTCTCGCGTGAAAGAAGCTTGCCCGCGGCGTTCATGATAGGCGTTCCCGCGGAAAGGAAGGCGTCGGAGATGAGCTCGAGGGCGCCTATGGCGCTCTCGACATCTTCCTCGGGACCCGAGACCGAAATCCAGCCCAGCTTCATCTGAGGCAGGCAAAGCCGCTTGGAAAGGCCGTCGAGAACGAAGGTGAGGACTTCCTCCCTGCCGCGAAGGGATACCCTCCCCTCCCTGGGCTCGAGTTCGTATCCATGGAATACTTCATCGGCGATGATGGCCAGGGAATGGACGCGGCAGAGCTCGATGATGGCAGCCAGTTCGGTTTCGCGCAGATAGGAACCGGTGGGATTGTTGGGATTTATGAGGACGATAGCCTTGACGCTCGCGCCGTCGGGGCCTTCCAGTATCTCCCGCAGGGAGGAGAGGTCGATGCTCCATCCGCAAGGATGACGATATTCGAGTCTGTAACCCAAGGCTCGCACCGATTCCAGGGCCGCCAGATGGTCGAAAAGCGGATATCCCGGCCTTGGCACGAGAACCGATTCGCCGGGATCGCAGAGAAGCTTGAAAAGGTAGGAATATGCTTCCGAAGTCGACGCGCAGAGAAGAAGATGGTTCGCGTCGACGCTTTTCCCGGAGAGCGAGACATGGGAGGCTATGTCGGCGCGTCCGTGCGCCAGGCCCCTGGGGTCGGGAGAATAGAGACGGTTTTCTTCGCTGGAAAGCGCCAGCGCCAGTTCCGAAGACTGGTGGGCGAATCCGGTTTTCGTGGGATTCGACTGCGACAGGTCGAAAACGGGCAGGCCCAGGCGTCTTCGCTCGCTTCGTTCCAGTTCCAGATCGTTTCGGGCGGCGGAAAAATCGATGCGTTTCGAAAATTTCATTTCGCCGTAGTATATTGAATAAACCAGTCGCAGAACAAGGCATGGAACTTCGGCGAGCAGAAAGCGGAGCCCAAGTGAGGACCCTAGGCACCGGCTTATAGTTGACTGGTTAAAGCTTATATAGTATTATCTATATATAAGGAGTCTTTAATATGAAACTCGTAATTATCGGAGGCGTGGCGGCAGGAGCGACGGCGGCGGCCAGGGCGAGAAGACTCGACGAGAGAGCCGAGATCACCCTCATCGAAAAGGGCCCTTATGTATCGTTCGCGAACTGCGGCCTGCCCTATAGACTCTCGGGCGACATAACGAAACGGAGCGCCCTCATCCTGCAGACCGCCGAAGGTTTCTTTTCCCGATATAAAGTCAACGTGGCCCTGAAGACCGAAGCCATAGCCATCGACAAAACCGCGCGTTCCGTCCGCGTCCGCGGTCCCGAGGGGGAGCGAGACATCCCCTACGACAAGCTCATCCTCGCCCAGGGCGGAACTCCTTTCGTGCCGCCGGTCGACGGCGTCGATTCGCCCAATGTTTTCCGCCTCTGGACCATCCCCGACATGGATGCCATCAACGCTTACATCTCCGATACGGGAGCGAAATCAGCCATCGTCGTTGGCGGCGGCTTCATCGGTCTCGAAACCGCCGAGGCCTTCATAAAACGCGGCCTCTCGACCTCCATCGTAGAACTCACCGACCAGCTTATGCCGCCCGCCGACCCTGAGTTCGGCGCCCAGATCGCGAAAGCCTTCATGGAGGCCGGAGCCTCGGTTTACACGAAGAAATCCCTCAAGAGAATTGACTACGCCACCCATAGCGTCGAATTGAGCGACGGGACGAAACTCGATGCCGATATCGTTCTCATGTCGGCCGGAGTGCGGCCCAACACCGAACTCGCCAAAGCGGCGGGGCTCGCGATCGGCGCTTCGGGCGGCCTTCTTGTCGACGAATTCCTCCGGACGAGCGACGAGGATATTTTTGCCGCCGGCGACATGGTGGAGCTGGTCAGAAGGGTGGATGGGGCCAAGGTCAGGATTCCGCTGGCTGGACCCGCGAACAGGCAGGGACGGATCGCGGCGACGAACGCGCTGGCGGGCCATGGAAAGGCTCCGGGCTCCGCCGGCGGCATGAAAAAGTACGCCGGAGCCCTCGGGACCTCCGTGTTCAAGGCGGTGGACTATACCTTCGCCCAGACCGGACTCTCCGAAAAGGCCGCCAAGGCGGCGGGCATCCAGGCTCGGGCGGTCCATGTCCACAGGGCTCATCACGCCAGCTATTACCCAGGCTACAAGGAACTATCGCTCAAGCTCGTCTATGCGGAGGACGGCAGGCTGCTCGGGGCCCAGGCCTTCGGCGAAGCCGGCGTGGAGAAGCGCATCGACGTGCTCGCCACAGCCCTCGCCGCGAGGATGAAGCTCTCCGATCTGGCCGAACTGGATCTTTCCTACGCCCCGCCCTATTCCAGCGCCAACGATCCCATACAGATGGCCGCCTTCGCGGCCGAGAACGATCTCTCCGGCTACTCGCCCTTCGTATCTCCCCACGAAGCGGCGCTCGCGGCGGCGGATAGTAAAAACGCCTTCACTTTCCTCGATGTCAGGAATTTCGGCGAATATATGAAAGGCCACCTGGCCGGATCCCTTCACGTCCCCCTCGACGAAATCCGGGACAGGCTGGAGGAAATCCCGAAAAACGCGAGGCTCCTCATCGTCTCCCTGGCCGGATTCGAAGGCCACCTGGCTTCCAGGATACTGCGGCAAAACGGCTTCAGCGACCCGGTCTACGTTTCGGGCGGCATGACCAGCTTGAGGCTTTTCGGAGGCTTCGAAGAGATTGTCGGGGATTGAGGAGGCTAGGTCCTCCCTTCGTCAGCGCTGCCGGGCGCAACCCGGCATGAGAATATCGGCGCCAGGCCTAGCCAGGCGCCGCAGATTATGAAACAAGGAGATAGGAATGGGATTTTTCAACAGCGTGGAACAGAAAATCAAAGCCGGGGCCGTCGTCGTCGATGTCCGCAGTCAGGATGAATTCGCGGACGAGCACTTCCCCAAGGCATTGAACATACCGGTCAACGAACTTTCGGCCAGAGCCGGGGAGATCGGCCCCAAAGACAAGCCCGTCGTGCTCTACTGCGCCTCGGGGGCGCGGAGCGCCATGGGCGCCCGCATCCTCAAGTCCCTGGGCTTCGCCGACGTCGTCAACGCCGGCGGTCTCTCCGACATGCCCGGTTACTGAAAAACATTTTCAGTCAAAAAAGGCAGGTACCTAGGCCTTGAGTCTGGGCACCCGCCTTTTCTTCCTAGTTCATTTACTTATCCTTACCACAACTTTTAATCTTCACGATTAGCTCTTGCTTTATGCCTTATTTCCAGTTTGTCATGTCCAGTTCTTTTTCAGTCTTGGCCACAATGGCTGAACCCGCGATGTCGCCCGTGACGTTGAGGCTCGTGCGTCCCATGTCGAGGAGGGCATCGATGCCGAGGATCATCGCATAAGCCGCGGCTACCGCCGAGCCTTCGGTGACCTTCAGGCCGATCGATTCAAGGACCATGAGGAGCATGATGGCTCCGGCGCCCGGTACGCCCGCCGTGCCGATGGAAGCGAGGGTCGCGGTCAGTACGACCATGCCCTGTTGGCTCATGGTAAGCGGCTGACCGATGGCGTTGCCGATGAAGATGGCGCAGACGCCCAGATAAATCGCCGTTCCATCCATATTGATCGTGGCGCCCAGGGGCAGGGTGAAGGAACAGATCGAACGGTTGATGCCCAATTTTTCTTCCGCGCAGCGCATCGTGATGGGAAGGGTTCCGCCCGAGGATCGGGTAACAAAGGCCGTAATCATCGCCTCATTGGCTCCCTTGAGGAATTTGAGAAAGCCCAGCTTGTAGATGGACAGGAATCCGCCGTAGACGCCCACGAGGTGAACGAGAAGTCCGATGTAAACGGTCAGGGTGACGATGAGAAGGGGTCCGATGGCCTTGGGTCCCTGCTGGGCGAACACCTGGGCGATGAGGACGAATACGCCGATCGGCGCGTACTGCATGATGCCGGAAACCACTTTATACATGGTTTCGGCGGCTGCGTTCACCACGTCCAGGAGGGTCGCGCCCGCCTTGGCCAGGCTCTTGTTCTCGGCGCCCTTGATATAGGAGAGGGCGATCCCGAAGACCACGGCGAAGAAGATGATCGGGAGAACGTCACCCTTGGCGAGGGAATCGATGGGGTTGGTCGGGACGATATTGAGGAGTATCTGCGAGATCGGCAGCGAGGCGGCCGCCTTTCCCTGGACTCCGGCCGCTCCGACGATATTGAAGCCGGCTCCGGGCTGGAGGATATTGGCAAATACCAGGCCGATGGCGACAGCGAGGGCGCTCGTGAACAGATAATAGGCCATGATCTTGACGCCGACGCGGCCGAGGCGGCCGGGATCGATGCTTGCCGCTCCCGCGATCAGGGAGAAGAGGATGACTGGCACCACGATCATCTTCAGCAGTCGGATGAAGAGGTCGCCGAAGAATTTCGAATTATCGACAAAGGGCTTTACCGAATCGGGGAAAAATCCCAGGACGATGCCCACGACGGCACCAAGTATGAGGCCAACAAGAATGCGGGCGAGAAGATTGGTCTTGAAATACCAATCGAAAATGCCCTTTTTATCTCGAGTCGATTCTGCCATTGGTTCACCTCTTTATTCCGCGTTGCTCTTAGGTAGAAACGCCCAGGGGAAAATCGCTGAGCGTTTCTGTCACTTTTAAGCAAGCTTAAATTTACTTTCTTTCCGCGAGCTGCGGAATGGAGACTCCGTCGACACCTACAAGACCAAGAATGGTAAGGAGCGTATGCTGAGTTGTCATATATGCATCAGTGGGATCGACCCACTCGTTTAGCGCGTGTCCGCCACCGCCCTTTCGCCCGCCCCCAACGGTCGTGATCGCCGGAATGCCGAGAGCAATTGGATGATTTGCGTCGGTACTACTTGCAGAACCAAGCTTAACGTTGGGGATTCCCACCGCTTGCTGCGCTGCGAAGTCTATTTGCACGATGGGTGCGTATGGATCCTGGCTTCCTGCTCCCCTATTGCCGACCATCGCTATATCGACGCTGATCTTATCGCTACCCCAGCGATAATTCTCTTCGAAAACGCCATCGTATATTGCTTTCCGGAAAAGCTGCTCCGTCTTTACGACTTCGATTTCATCATTCGACCTCATGTCCACCCACATTTTCGCCTCGAAGGCGATGGAATTGACCGAAGTGCCGCCACTCACCACGCCGACAGTGTACGTTGTCTTGGGGTCTTTCGGGACCTGAATCTCGCTTATCTTCGCGATCGCCCTTCCCATCGCATGAATCGGGCTTGGAATTCCGAACGCGCCGAAACTATGCCCGCCAGGACCTTTGAAAGTGACTTCGAAACGATGGCTGCCGGTAGCGAGATAGGTTACCCCGCTGAATCCAGATTCAATCGAAATAAAACCATCGATTTCTTTGATATCGGCGAAGATTGCTTTCATCCCGCGCAAGTCGCCGAGGCCTTCTTCACCTACATCCCCGCAAAAGATGATATCGCCTACCGTCTTTATTCCCGTAACATCGAAAGCTCTGACGATAGCGAGCAAGGACGCCAACGCGATACCGTCATCTCCGATACCGGGTGCATATAGCTTTCCGTCTTTTTGCTTGACAGTAACATCGGTTCCTTCTGGAAAGACTGTGTCCAGGTGGGCTGCGACGAGGAGCAACGGACCATTGCCGGTCCCCCTGCGAATCGCGTAGACGTTGCCAGCCGCGTCAGTCTTGACGTCCTTCAGCCCAGCGGCTTCCAGCCGCTTCACATATTCAACGCCCCTCACTGTCTCTGTGAAGGGAGGAGCGGGTATCTGCGTCAATTCGATATCGTCCTTGATGATCTGCGCTTGCTGCGATTTTATATACTCCAAAGCTTGCTGAACTGTCGCATTTTGCTGGATCGTGCCGATCAGGCTTACGATTTCTGCTTTTGGTGCGTAGTCCTTAGGGGGTTCTTGAGCAAAGACATTCGCAGAAACCAGCAACGCTATGAAGAATAGCGTTACGAGTGAATTGAGCCGCCTTCGAATCATAAATGCCTCCTAGTGAGTTATTGGATCAATTATGATTATACTGCCGCTCCCAAAAGAGGATATTCACCATAGGATGTATTTTTATTCGATCCGCTCTAGCACTGCCAGCAAAAGTACACCAAAGGAGCCAGTGGGGATAACATCATGCCCAAGGATTCATATCAGCTTCTCAGTCAGAGCCTTTTTGACGATTTCGGCTCTCGAGGAAACATTGAGCTTCTGATAGATATGGAGTATATGTTTTTTGGCGGTAGAACCGGCGATATGATGCTCTTCTGCCGATTCCCGATAGGTCAAGCCGTCGACAATATCTTTCAGCACTTCTTTTTCCCTGTTCGTTAATTTATATTCGCTCCCTTGTATATTCGAATATTCGCGCCTGATTTCGTCGAGGATAAATCTAGCCGCGACCGGACTAACAGGTGAGCCATCCTCGCGAGCGCCTATTATCTGTTCTATAAGAAGGTCGGGTTTAGTGTTTTTTAAGATATAGCCTCTTGCTCCCGCCTTTATCGAGTCGAGGATTTTCACTTCCTCTTCGAAGATGGTAAGAATCAGCACGATGATGTTTGGGTACCCAGCCTGAAGCGATCGAGTCGCTTCTATTCCGCTCATGCCGGGAAGATTTATATCCATCAGCACAATCTCGGGTTTCAGTCGGTTTGGAAGGCTCGCGATGAATTCTTCGGCGTTCGCAAAGGCTGAAAGAATATGTATCCGATCGTCGTGTCCTAGAAGATATCGAAGTCCTTCTCGAACCTCTCTCTCATCTTCGACAATCGACACTTCAATTCTCTTGATGATCTGGTTTTCATGCATCGCTTATTCCTTCGGATGCCAGACTTATATGAAATCTGGTTCCCATGCCGGCGCGAGATGTCAACGTGAGTCTTCCACCAATTTTTTTTACGCGATAACGTATATTATTTAGGCCTGATGTTGAGCCGTTTAGCCCGCTTAAATTAAAACCTGTGCCATCATCGAAAAATTGGATCGCAATTTCTCCACCGCGGTTTTCAACCTCCAGAGTCGCATTTAATGCCTGTGAGTGCTTTAATATATTGCTTACGATCTCGTCGAAAATATTCTCGATTTCATCCTTATGACTTCGCTTGATTTCATTGAGAGCGTCCTGGCTCCTGGTGTCGCATATAAAACCGATCTGCTTCGCCTGTAGGCGCTGGCGAATCGAGTCGACCAGGGATCTTGAGCTATATACGGTACACCGCCCTGTTTCTTTCATCCCGAAAATTATCTCCTTGAGCTCCTGAACAGCCTCCATGCAGTTGATTTCTATCCGTTCTATCATATTTTTCAGCATAGGAGACTCATTGTTCGCCTGATCCCTCGCTATCGTGTTGCAGAAAAAAATATTCGTCAGTTTCGCCCCTATCGAATCGTGCATGTCGCGAAAAATCCTCTGTCTTTCTTCAATTATCTTATATTGCGTATTCTCTGCCTGAAGCCGTACGATCTCCTGGGTTCTCTGCTTCACTTTCTCCTCGAGATGGCGCGAATTATCCTCGACAATGTCCAACAGCGTATTCAACTCCTCGCCCAGAAAACTGAATTCGTCCTTTCCGCTGATAGGTATCCGGGCCTTCTCCCCCTGTTTGATCCGGCCGATCACCTCAACGAGTCCGTTGAGCGGGGAAATAATGAGATGGTTCGCTATCAGCGTTATGGAGAGTATTAGAAGAAGCATGAGCATCGCGTCAATGAAGGTGATCGCTCTCATTAGATCACGCATCGGTTCTAAAATGCTTTCATAAGGCATCGCAACCGCAATAATCCAATTCGCGCTCGCAGACCTCTTGAATACGAAGTGCATCTTTTGCCCATCGACGAAGCTGGAAAAGCTGCCTGCTAGATTCTTCAGTACTTTTTCGCTCCCTGGAGTGGAGAAGGCTTTCAGAGAAAGGGTACCTTCCTGTTTGTGCGGAAACTGACTCGCTATTATCTCCCCGCTCAACGTCAGCATCAAAGCCTTGCCTTGCTTTGGAATTTCCAGTTCTTCGAGGATTCTTTTCAGATCATCGAGGAGGATATCAATTCCCAATACGCCTATAAAACTCCCATCGGACTTATGCACCGGCAAAATGCAAGTAATGCCCAGCTCATCGATACTAGCGTATTGGTACGGAGCCGAGATCGAGAATTTCCCTTGTTCGAGCGCTGTTTTATACCAAGGCCTTTGGCGCGGATCATACCCCGCCGGGAAGGTTGGGACATTGTCGATGAAGCCCTTGCCTATTCCCCATTCGAACATTCTTCCATCGTCGGTTCCTACATAAATTCCGCGAATATAGCTCTTTCGGGTCATAACGACGGAAATGAAGAGATCTTTCATATCAGCGAGCGAGAGCGTCTGGACCGCTTTGGTTTTCGCCAGACTTTCGGCAAGCAATCCCATCTCGTTGAAAAATTGCGTTATCCGTTTTTCAGTCTGATCGAGAAGAGTATTGGAAATCTCATCGGCGGTGATCATCGCCGACTGATTTAATGTCTTGCTGCTTATGAGTGAAGTGGCGGAAAGAAAGACTATTATAGTAAATACAATGAACGTGATGAGTTTTTTGCTAAGGCCGAACTTGAAAGGATTCAACATATGAAGCCCCGCTCCGCTCCCGAGAAATATAGACGTATGCACAAAGCAGACTTTTAGGTTGGAAGATCTATTACAATTTTATTAATCATGATCAGCCGAATTCACCGCACTTGTCAACGTCGATCCTCATGTTTTTCCATCATTTGGTTTGGAAATAAAAAAGGTTGCCTGATATATTCAGGCAACCTGATGTCATCGGCAATGTCCAAGGAAAAGGACTGGTGTCAGATTCTCACTTGCCTACTTTAATTTCCTGCCACGCGGCATTGTACTTCTCGAGATCGGCGCCCACGTCCTTCTTGAGTTCGCAGGGGGCGAGAGACTCGGCCGAGTAATAGCTCGGCCCCTTCTTGAGCGCTCCCGCGGCCGCGTTGCCCGTGGCGGGGAAACCGAAGGCATCGCAGAATTCGGCATAGATCTCCGGCCGGTGAATGAAGTCTATGAACTTCATCGCCATATCCTTGTTTTTCGAATTCTTGAGGATGACCATGGAGTCGATATAGCTGGGACCGCCTTCCTTAGGAATGAAGAAATCGATTTCGCCCCAACGGCTCTGGTCCAGCTCCGCGTAGATCGATTCCGCGTAGCCCTGAGCCACCCAAACCTCTCCCGCCGCGAAGTTTTTAGCGAAAGCCTCGGCGTCGAACTTGAGGAGATTGGGCTTCCATACATCATTTACCAGGGATTTAGCCTTCTCTATCTCAGCCACGTCCACCGTGTTGACCGAATAGCCGAGATACTTCAGCGCGTCGCCCAGGACCTCGCGCATATCGTCCAGCATGATCATTTTCCCGGCCAGATCCTTGCGCGCGAAAACGGACCATGACTTTTCGTATTCGGGAACCTTGGTCTTGTTGACGGCCACGCCGGCCGCGCCCATGTAGTAAGGAATCGAGTATTCGTTTCCCGGATCGAAATCGCTCTTCGCGAGCACGTCGGGCGCGATGTTGCCGTAATTCTTGAGCGCCGCGTGGTCGATCTTCTGGAGCATCTTCTCCTTTATCATGATCGAGACATAGTCGCCCGAGGGAAAGCAGAGGTCGTAGTTGGCCCCGCCGGCCTTCAGTTTGGCGAACATCTCCTCGTTGGACGCGAAGGAGTCGTACACCACGTCGACGCCGTATTCCTTCTCGAATTTTTCGATGACCGAGTCCGGCGTGTAGTAGGTCCAGTTGAAGATGTACAGTTTTTTAGACGATTTTGCGTCGCCACCCGAACAGCCGCTGAACACAAGCACCAAAGCGAGGAGAAGCAGCGCCGAAAGATCGAGTCTCATGGCGCGGAGGATGTTTTTCATGAAAACCCTCCTTGTTGGGATAGAGCCGCCTCAACGGGCGGCAAAAACCTTCAGGAAATTCCTCAAAGGATAGACAAGGAGCACCGTGCCCGCAACCATGACGGCCGACAGCGCGTTGACGACGGGCGATACACCGAAGCGGATCATGGAATAAATATACAGAGGCAGGGTCGTCGCCCCCGGACCCGACACGAAGAAGGTGATGACAAAGTCTTCCAGCGATAGCGTGATGGCGGTAAGAAAGGCCGAAGCTATGCCGGGCAGAGCCATCGGAATGATGACCCTGAAAAGAGTCTGAAGTTCTGAGGCGCCCAGGTCGCGGGCCGCCTCGACGATAGTGGGATCGGATTCCTCCAGCCTCGCCGAAACGAGGAGGTAGACGAAGGGAATGTTGAAGGTGGTATGGGCGATCCATACCGTCATCATGCCGAGCTGCAGGCCGATGCCGGCAAAAAAGATGAGAAGGGAGACGCCGACGACGATTTCCGGCAGGATCATCGGGATAAAACTCATGGTGGCCACGTAGGATTTCAGCTTGAACGAATAGCGGGCGGTGCCCACGGCGGCGAGCGTTCCAAGGACCGTCGCCATGAGGGCGCTCGAAAAGGCTATGATCACGGAGTTCTGGAAGGCCTTCCACAGGTCGGGGGAGTCCATGAAGAGCTTTTGGTACCAGACGAAAGAAAAACCCGTCCACTCGCCCGATCTCGACTTGTTGAATGAATAGGCGATGAGGACGACCAGGGGCATGAAGAGGAAACCGATGACGAGCCAGTAGATGATGTTCGAGCCGAGCGCCTTCTTCGGCACCAGCCCGATGGCCGCCTTGGCGCCCTTCCTGACGATTCGCCTGGCGTGAAAGAGGGCGGCTATCCTCAATGGCCCGAATTTATGGACGCGGGCTGCCATCAGCGTCCTCCCGCGGCGCTGCCGCCGATGAGCCCGTTCCGGCCGGCGCTGCCGGACGACGAGGCGAGCGGATCCAAATCCTTCTCGATATGGTGTTCCTTGGGTTTCCTCAGCGCGAAAAGGAATACGGAAATGGCGGTGAGGAGGGTAACCGTCATGGAGATCGCCGAAGCCAGCGGCCAGTTCCGCGTTTTCGTCAGCTGGTCGGCTATGACATTGCCGAGCATGTAGGAATCCTTGCCTCCTATGAGGAGGGGCACGGCGTAGGCGCCGAATATCGGTATGAAGGTGAAGAGGATGGAGGTGACGATGCCGCCCTTGATGTTGGGGAGCATAACCTTTATATACGACTGCATCTTGGAGGCGCCGAGATCGCGCGCCGCCTCGAGCAGGGTGAAATCGAACTTATCGATGGTCGAGAAGAGGGGGAGGATGGCGTAAGGGAGATACATGTAGACCAGGACGAGGACGACGGCTCCCTGGTTGTAGAGGAACTGGACTCCTTCGGGCCTGAATCCGAGGAACCGCAGCGCCTGATTGACGAAACCCTCGTTCCCCAGGATGGCGATCCACGCGTAGCAGCGGACGAGAAAGTTCGTCCAGAAGGGAACGATGACGAGAAAGAGCCTCAGCGCCTGGTTTTTCGAGCGGGCGATGCTGTAGCCGCAGGGCAAGGCGATGAGAATCGTGATGAGGGTGGCCACGAAGGACATCCACAGGGTTCTCAAGGTTACGAGGAGAAGCGTCGGGTTGGCCATGTCAATATATGCCTGCAGGCTGAGATGGAGCTCGACGCCGCCGTAGAGTCCTTTTTTGAGGAAGGAGTACGCGATGATGATGAGGAGGGGCGCCGCGAAGAAAACCGTCAGCCACAATGCCTGGGGCGCGGCGTAAGCCATGCCGTAGTTGCGCTTCATGACGCGTTCTTCTCCACGATCACCAGATCGCGCGCGCTGAATGACAGGAAGACTTCATCCTTCCACTCGATGTCGGGGATGCCCTCCGACCAGTTGGCGTGCTGGCGGAAAATGGTGATCCGCGATCCAGCGTCGGTCCGCACGACGTACTTCGTCTGAAAGCCGGAATAGACCGGCTCTTCCACGATGCCGTGGACGACATTGAGTTCCTTTCCCGACGGCTTCTCGTTGGTGATGCGGATTTTTTCCGGTCTGATCGTCACGATGACTCTGTCGCCCACGTCGACCGGCGTTTCGTCGTCGACGAGCATCTCGCCGAAGGCTTCGGCGTCCATGACATTGAGCGTACCCTCTCTCGAAAGCACCCTGCCCTGAAAAACATTGGCCTCGCCTATGAACCTCGCCACGAACTCCGTGGCCGGATTTTCGTAGATCTGCTGCGGCGAGCCCACCTGGAGGACGTTCCCCGCGCTCATGACTGCTATCCTGTCTGAGACCGAGAGGGCTTCCTGCTGATCGTGGGTGACGTAGATGAAGGTGATGCCGACCTTGTCGTGGATCGAATCCAGCTCCATGAGCATGTGCTGCCTGAGCTTGGCGTCCAGCGCCGAAAGGGGCTCGTCGAGAAGGAGGACGGAGGGCTCGTTGATGAGGGCCCTCGCAATGGCGACTCTCTGTTTCTGCCCGCCCGACAGCTGGCTCGGCTTCTTTTCGGCATGGCTCTCGAGCTGCACGAGGGAGAGATATTTCATCACGAGCTCTTTGATAAGCCGGTTCGGAGTCTTCTTTATGCGCAGGGGAAAGGCCACGTTTTCGTATACGCTGAGATGGGGAAAGAGGGCGTAGCTCTGAAAAACCGTGTTGCAGCGCCTTTTATCCGGCGGAAGTCCCGACACGTCGGTCCCATCTATGCTTATGATTCCCGAGTCGGGTTCCTCAAATCCCGCGATCGCCCGGAGCAGGGTTGTCTTCCCGCAGCCGGAAGGGCCCAGGAGGGAGAAGAATTCGCCTTTATGGATATCCAGGCTGACATCTTTCAGCGCGCTGAAGGTGCCGAAGGACTTGGATACGTTTGAAACGGTAACATCCGATCCTTTCACCGCTCCACGTCTCCTTTGTGCATTGATATGTTCACAGCAAGGTATAGTATCAGAGAAGTTCGGGGTCAATATCCAAACGTATCTTTATTCGAAAACTTTTCGGCGGCTCAGGCTCGCTTCAGGTTCACTTCAGGCTCGCTTCAAGCTGGGCGAACGCTTTCCGGACGATTTCCTTGGCTTCCCGGCCCAGCCGGGTGGATTCCCTGCTCAGGGAAGCGGAAAAAACCTCGTCCTGGATGGAGCCCAGGTTTATCCGAACATTGAGGAGGGCGCCATCCAGGCCGGCCTTGGCCATGAGGATGCCGACCGCCCCGTCGGTCACGGAATTCCTGTTCCCCTTCTCCACGGCGACGAGGCAATGCCGTATCGCCTCAAGACAGGTCCTGGCCGTGCCCATGGGAACGAGGGCCGCGGTCCTGTTCGCCTCGTCCATCCTGCTGGCGCGGAGGGCCTTCTGCGCCTCGCTGCCTTTGGGGAGGCGGGCGGCCTCGAGCACGGCGTCAAAGGCCTCGGTGTCGCGGTCGACGGCGTCCAGCAGCTCGTCCTTGGTGCGCTGGGCCGCGGCCGCCATGGCCGCCAGGGCCGCGTAGTGCTCCTCGTAGCCCTTTTTGCCCGCAGTCAGGTTTCCCACCATGGCGGCCAGGGCCGCGCCCATGGAACCGGCCAGGGCGGCCACCGAGCCGCCGCCCGGCGCGGGCGAGTCGCTCGCGACTTCGTCGACGAAATCCGCCACCGAGAGGGAGACGAGACGGCCTTTTCCCGCGTAGGCCCACTCCACAACCTTGTGTCCCGCGTCGAAGGAACTCACCGATTCGAGCCCCAGGGACTGTACGGCGACCTCGACGAGCTCTTTATCGGACAGTCCGGGACTTTTGCCCATTTTCTGCAGAAAATGGCGGCCGCAATCCGTTATGGCCTTCAGTGGTATGAGGCCGACAAGCTCCGAACCGGTAGTGAAAAGACCGCGCTTGTCCGCCTCTTCCCGTATGATTTCGTATACCTCATAAAGTGGAGTTGTGTTGTAATCGAGCAGATTCACCGAAACCTGGGCGCAGCGGTACTGCTCAATGTACCAGCCTATGGCCCGAACGGCCTTGAGGCGGCCTGGCACACGGATGGCGTTGCCCGCTGCGTCCATGGCGGCGCTGCCATCGGGATTCTTCGCGACGCGGCCGCCCTCCCTCACCGTGAGGGCTATGTCGTTGGCGAGTTTCTTGTCTCGGGTGTTGAGGTTGACGTTGTACGCGATGAGGAATTCGCGGGCGCCGGTCACCGTCGCGCCCCAGCGGGCGTCGAAAAGCGCTGGACCGAAGTCCGGCACCCATTCGGGATCACTAAGCTTGGCTTCGAGGCCTTCGTATTCGCCGGCGCGGATTTCGGCGAGGCTGACGCGGGTAGGCCTGGAGGCGGCTTTTTCGTAGAGGTAGACGGGAAGGCCCAGTTCCTCGGCGAGGCGGCCGCCGAACTGGCGCGCCAGGTCGGCGCATTCCTCCAGGGTGATGCCCGATACCGGCACGAAGGGGCAGACGTCCAGAGCGCCTATGCGCGGATGGGCGCCCGCGTGGCTCCGCATGTCTATGAGGCCCCGAGCAGCGCGGGCGCCCGCGAGGGCCGCCTCCACCACGGCCTTGGGCGAGCCGACAAAAGTATACACTGTGCGGTTCGTATCGGCGCCGGGGTCCACATCCAGCAGTTTGACATCGGCTATGGCGCGGATGGCTTCCGCTATCGCTTCGATTTTTTTCTTGTCTCGGCCTTCGGAAAAATTAGGGACACATTCGACAACGGCGTTTTCCGTCATGGGGAACTCCATCCATCCTGATATGTCCATCGCGAAAAGCCGATGGAACTGGGCTCATAGTATGGACGATTTTTCCCTATATGGCTATACGGAAAAGGCTGGTATCCCAACATGAAAAGGGCCTGTCCGGGAATTGCTTCCCGGGCAGGCCCTTCCCTTAAGCGCGATCGCGCGTCAGAGCGGTTTCTTATCGTCTTTGCCGTAGCTGCGGCTTCTGGCTTTCCGTTCGGGAGCGCCTTCCCTGCGCGGACCGAAGCCTTCCTTCCTGCCCGCGTAGCCTTCCTTGCGTCCGGCATAGCCTTCTTTTCGGGGCGTCACGGGACCTGGACCTTTGCCGTGTCCCGATTCGAAGCCTTCGGGACGACCGACATTGGCCTCCCGGCGCGGTCCGCGCCTCTCAGCCCCGCGCGGCGCGAAGCCGTGGCTGGCGTGATCGGGACCGCCGCGGCCCGGACCGCCGCGGCCTTCGCCTCCCTGGGAGTTCTTGGGAACGGCGCGCTTGACGGTGGGAAAGCCCCCCGCCCTTCTCGCTTCGTCGATGATTTTCTCGGCCGATTTGAAGGGAACGGACACGAATGAAAAGGCATCGTAGATTTCGACGCTGCCGATCATTCCGTCGGAAAGATTGGACAGCTTCTTGATCATTGTCACGAGGGATCTCGGCGTCAAATGATCCAGCTTTCCCGCGGCGACGAAGAGCCTGCTCGTGCCGGCCTCGTCGACGGAAACCTCGGTGAGGTCCTTGTACCGGCTCGGATCCAGCTGGTCGGAGAAGCCTTCCGCCAACGCGGCGGCGAGCGCTTCCTCGGGTTCGAGGGACTCCAGTATGTTCTTGGCCAGTTCCCGCCAGATTTCGCTGTTGGATGATTCCTCGGCGAAGGTCAGGGCACGGGCGGCCACTTTCGTGGCGAGTCGTTCTTTCTTGGTCGTGAGGATGCTGGCCACGGCCGGCACGCTTACTTTCTTGAGCTGCTTTCCCGACAGTTTTTTTATGCGGAACAGCATGCGGTATTCGTCGGGAGTGACGAAGGTTATCGCCGTGCCCGAGTTGCCGGCCCTGCCCGTCCTGCCCACCCTATGGAGATAGGAATCGGGATCGTGGGGAAGAGACCAGTTGATGACGTGGGTGAGCTTTTCGATGTCGAGTCCGCGAGCGGCGACGTCGGTGGCGACGAGAATGGACAGTCTCTTGTCCCTGAACTTGCCCAGCACTCTTTCGCGGGCGTCCTGGCTGAGGTCGCCATGGAGTCCTTCGGCGTCATAGCCTCGCTCAGCGAGAGAGCTGGCGAGCCTGTCGGCTTCAACCTTCGTCGCGACGAAGACGATGCCGAAAAAGTCTTCGGTGCTGTCCACGATGCGGCAGAGCGCCTCAAGCCTGTCCCTCGAATGCACCTCGATCCAGAGCTGCTCCGCGAGCTGCGTCGGCAGGGTATCGGTCTCGTCTTCCAGAATCTCGATGTCGCCGGTTCTTTCCCTCACTATGTCGAGAACGGCCGGAGCCAGCGTCGCGGAGAACAGTAGCATTCGGACGTCGGTGTTCATCGTCTCCATGACGGCGCGGATATCGTCGATGAAACCCATGTCGAGCATTTCGTCGGCTTCGTCGAGAATGAAGAATTTTAGGTGGGATACGTCGAGGCTGCCCCGTCCGATGTGGTCGAGCACTCGTCCGGGCGTGCCCACGACGATATCGACTCCCTGGGCAAGTCTGCGCAGCTGTTCCCCGATGGAGGCGCCGCCATACACGCAGGCGAGTCTGGGCTTGGCGCCGTGCTTCAGCGAGGAAATCTCCTCGGTCACCTGAAGGGCCAGTTCGCGGGTGGGGACCAGGATGAGGGCTGAGGCGGGGGTTCTTCCGATCGGGCCATCGGTACCGATGGTCTCTATGAGGGGAATTCCGAAAGCGGCCGTTTTACCGGTACCGGTGCGAGCGCGGGCCGCGATGGCCGGGCCTGGTACCAAAAGCCTTGGAATGGCGAGAGCCTGAATTGGTGTCGGCTCTTCAAACCCTTTTTTTGCCAGGGTTTCCAGCATTGCGGGCGATAGCCCGAGTGATTCAAATGTCATTGTATAGAATTATATGCGAAAAAAGTAAATCTATTCTAGTACTTGCAAAAAATTAGCTCTTCTGAGACAGTAAAAATTTTCCAAGATCCTCCTGGCTGTTGATGCTGCAGAAAAGCCGCCAATCAGGGGAAAATCCCCTCGCGACATCTTCGGGCACGATATGGTGCGGAGCTTCCTTTATAAGTCTCGCGAAGGAAAAATGTCCGGGGAAGCCTGAACTCTCGGCGAAAATATCTTCCAGCCGCCCAAGCAGCCTGCGGGAATAGAGTCCCTGAAAAGGCTCGATATAGCGGCCGGATTGGGCGACGACAGCCTGCGGAGTTCCGGAACCGGAACCGGTTCCGGCGCAGCCTAAGAGATAGCTCAGCCATTCGCGGCTAAAAACAGGCATATCGCAGGCCAGTAGATAGAGCCATTCGGTTTCGGAACGGGATAGGGCCGCATGGAGCCCCGAAAGCGGACCGAATCCGGGGATGAGATCCTCGGTAAAAGCGACGGGCAGACCTTCGTAGGGTTTTCTGTTCCTTCCGACAACCGTCACCGCTCGGCCCGTCGCGAGGGCGTTCCTTGCCACCTGCCTTCCCATGGCTTCGCCGTTGAGCGGGATCTCCTGCTTGTCGGTCCCGCCGAAACGGCTGCTTTTCCCCCCGGCCAGAATCGCTATGGTCACCGTCTTAACCGCCGTCTCGGCCACCTTCCCTGCCTCCGAAAAAAAAGCTTGCGCCGCGGATTGACCGCGGCTACATTGTCCATAATGCTTGTCGAACTGCTTGGCGCCGCCGATTGGACGACTCCCCCGCCCGAGATGGAGTTTTCCGCAACCTATGAAGTCCTGCTGCGCGAGGTCGCCATAACCGTCCAGGAGCTCAAAGCCCTCGCGGGACGGCCTTCCTCTCCTTCCTCCCCGAAATGGCTCGAGGCTCCCGGACTGGCGGTTTTCCTCTATGTCAGGGCGCCCGCTATCGTCAATGTCATGCTCAACTACAAAATCTGCGTCGAACACGACCTGCCCTTGCATCCAACCCTCTATTACGAACTGAAGGAAGCCAGGAAGTACAGAATCGATTACGACATCGCGGCCATCGACGTGGCCAATCGGCTATACCGCCGCTCCATAGACCTGGCGAGAGCCGCCCTCCGGCTCGACGCGAGCTTCGGGGAACAGATGGCCTCGTTTCACGAATCCCTGCCCCCCAATCTTCGCGGCTTCGTCTATACGGGCATCAGGGACGCCTACACGTGGCGGGGCTCAGACCCCGGACTCCTCGTCCGACTCGCAAAAAGCGTCGAGGAGGAATTCAAGCCCGATATCATCGTCGCCGCCGCCCACGGCTCCATCATGCCTGCCCTTCTCCTCTCGGAACTCATGGGAATACCACTCTATTTCATTCGCTTCTCCATGTTCAAGCGCAACGACGAGGAACCGATCCTCACTTTTTCCGATCAGGCGTGGCTTCTGGGATTCAAGAGCAAAAAAGCGCTTCTCTATGACGAAGACGTGGCCGGCGGCAGAACCCTGACCTTATTCTCGGAACGAATGGCCTCCCTGTTCTCGCAAACCAGGACGGCCTGCTCCATCCGCCACGCCGGCGCGACGATAAGGCCGGATTTCTGCGCGAAAATCTGGTGGGACTGATAGGCTGAAAAGTATGAGCAAATCGAAAAAATCGTGGAGAAAACCGCTATTCTATATCATTATATTGATATATATTATATTAGTAAATCACGCTTGTGTTTTCGCTTGACTTTTATCGATAGATAGTTATCATAAATTTACCTATGGAGAAATTATGACCAATAAGCAAAAGGTTTCCTATGCTCCGTCCATAAGGCGCCTGCCTTCGTATCTGAATATTATCAGACACGCGCAAAGCAACGGTGACCAGTTCATCTCCGGCACCGTCATCGCCAACGAGCTCAACCTGGAACCTATACAGGTGAGAAAAGACCTGGCGATAACGGGCATCATCGGCAAACCCAAAAAAGGCTATCCGGTCAACGATCTCGTCCTGGCAATCGAACGCTATCTCGGGTGGAATGTCGAACATAAGGCCGTCGTCGTCGGCGCGGGCAACCTCGGATCGGCGCTCTCGGGCTATCAGGAATTCAAGAACCACGGGCTCAACATCATCGCGGCCTTCGACACCGACCCGTCGAAAGTCGGGAGCACGGTCCATGGCGTCCCGATCTATCCGCTCGAAAAGCTCGAGGAGATCATCCCCGAACTGCAGGCGGAAATCGCCATACTCACCGTCCCCTCCCCTTTCGCGAGCAGCACCTGCGACAGCATCGTGAAGGCCGGCATCAAATCCATATGGAATTTCACCAACATCAAGCTTAAAGTCCCCGCGAACATAATCGTCTGGCGCGAGGATCTCTCCTCAGGCTATGCCATGCTCGCGGTCATGATGAAGATCGCGCTCAAGAACGAAACCGCAGAGCTGTAAAGCATGTCCTTCCCTTCGGAGAAAGACGTAAAGCAGGCCGAATATCTCTCCAACCGTCTCATCAAGAACAGCAGGCAGTTGAGAAAATGGGCTCGCAAGGAAGACATCCACGCGCTCAGGGTTTACGACCGCGATATACCGGAAATCCCGCTGGCGGTGGATCTCTATGGCGAAAACGAGGATGCCGCCCTCGTCATCGCCCTCTATGAACGCCCCTACGAAAAAGACGAAGCTGAGGAAGCGGCCTGGCTCGATCTCATGGCGGAAAGCGCGGCCAAGGCGCTGAACGTATCCCCGGGACATATCCATCTCAAGACGCGCAGGCGGATGAAGGGTCTTTCCCAGTACGACCGCAACGGCGACACGAAGGCCGAATCCATAATAAGGGAGTCGGGTCTTCTCTTCCACGTCAATTATTCGGACTACCTCGATACCGGCCTCTTTCTCGATCACCGGCCCGCGAGAGCGGCCATAAGGGAAGCCTCGGCCGGAAAGCGCGTTCTCAATCTCTTCAGTTATACCGGTTCCTTTTCGGTTTACGCGGCATCGGGAGGAGCCTCCCATGTGGTCTCGGTCGATCTCTCCAACACCTATCTCTCGTGGTCGGTGGAAAACTTCAGGATCAACGGGCTTGCCGCGACCGCGCACCAACCCATAAAATCCGACGCGATGGAATTCCTGAGGCAAGCCGCGATCGCCGGCAAAACCTGGGACATCATCATCGCCGATCCCCCGACATTCTCCAACTCAACGATGGCCAAGGAAGATTTCGACATCAATCGCGACTGGCCTGTTCTCTTGAAGGCATGCGCCGAAGTCTTGGCGAACGAGGGCACCATCCTCTTTTCCACGAATTCACGCCAGCTCAAATGGGAGGCGGCCTCCATCGGACTGCCCTGGAAAGATGTCACCGAGGCCACGATCCCGCGCGATTTCAGGAACCGAAAGATCCACCGCTGCTGGCTTTTGGGAAACCTGGAACGGCTCCCCGACATCAGTGGGCAGCCCGTAAAATAACTATGTATATTTCTAAAAATAAGTTGCGTGAGTAATTCTCCCTGGTTATAATCGCATTTGCCATTATTTCATAAGGAGAATTAAAAATGCGAACGACGACCAGAGGTATTTACGCGCTCAAGGCGATTCTAGCCTTGGCTGCCGCCGATTCAAACCGAGACAATCCCATGGCTCTGCACGTCATAGCCGAGAACGAACAAATTTCCACAGAATTTCTCCAGCAGATCTTTTTCAGGCTGAGGAAGGCGGGCCTCATCGCCGCCTACCGCGGGCCGGGAGGCGGCTTCTATCTCGTGAAGGACAAGAGCGAAATCAGCGTGCTTTCCGTCCTGGAGGCCGCGGGGGAATCCATGGAGATTTCCCCCTGCGCCATGACGAGGACGGGAGGCAAGTCGCCCTGTTCGAAGTTCGTCGGATGCAACGCGGGACAGTTCTGGATATCCCTCGAAAACGAAATCAGGTCCTACGCGTCTTCCAGGACGCTGGCCGACCTTCTTTAGGCCGGCGAAGCGTCTTCATTCCTCGTCGACGAAACGTTCAAGTTCGGCGCGCGTCTTCCCGTCGATGATTCCCAGGCGTTCACAGGAGGAAAAGAGCTCTCTGACATGGAGGAATGCGTGGAGGCGGATGCCCGCTTTCTCCATGTCCACCCTTCCCTGCTTTCCCCGTTCTATCAGGACGATCAGGTCGTTTACGTTCAAGCCCTCACCGCGTAGTATCTCTATGGCTTCCAGCTTGCTCGCGCCTGTCGTGATGAGGTCGTCGAGGAGAAGAACCTTTTCACCGGACCTGAACTCGCCCTCCACTTTATTACCGGTGCCGTGTTCCTTGACGGGCATTCTGGGCCAGATCATGGGCACCTTGAGCGCGAGGCCGGCGGCGGTGGCAAGAGGAAGGGCGGCGGCGGGTATGCCCGCGAGCCTGTCGAAAGCGAGATCCCGGGCTAGTTCGGCATAGGCCAGGCCTGCCGTTTCGAGGGCGGCGGGGTCGGAGATGAGTCTTCTGAGATCTATATAGAAGGGGCTTTTCTTGCCGCTCTTGAGGACGAAATCCCCCAGCCGGAAGCATCCGGTGTCGATGAGGTGGCGCACGAGGCTGTCCTTCAGGGCTTCGCTGGCTCCCACAGCGGCGCTCCAGCCCGGTACGGCCGCGCCATCGGCATTGGCGGCATTGGCGACGTTGGATGGTCTGGCTTCGGCCGCCGCGCGGCGCATCTCATCGCGCAGGGAGCGAGCCGCGGCGCCGGGATCGGCAGCGCCCGCGACGGATCTGGCGGCCACGACGAGGATGCCGGAGCCGTCGGCGCGGGCGCCGGCGCGCATCGCCTCGTCGGCTTTCCCGCCCTGAGCCCCGATTCCGGGCGCCAGAAACCAGGCATGAGGAGCGGCGGCGCGAACTCTGGCGAGCGCGGCGGCATTGTTGCCGGCGACGACGAGCCCTACCCGTTCCGACCATGAGGAGGCTTCCCTCGCGACGCGCAGATAAAGCGGTTCTCCCGCCACGGAAAGGTCCTGGAAAGTCCCGGCGCCGGGGTTGCTCGTTTTGCAGAGTATGAAAACGCCCTTGTCCTTCCAGTCGAGGAAAGGATCGACGGTGTCCTTGCCCATGTAGGGACTCAAGGTTACCGCGTCGGCTCCCAATTCGCCGAAAACGGCGTCGGCGTAAGCTCGGGCGGTCGAGTCGATATCGCCGCGCTTGGCGTCCAGGATTACGGGGATTTCCCGGGGAATGGCCGCCAATGTCTGTCCGAGCACAGCCATGCCGCGACTGCCGAAGGCTTCATAAAAGGCGATATTCGGTTTATAGCAGGCGGCAAAAGGATGCGTGGCTTCAATGATACGGAGATTGGCCTTCAAGGCCGCCGCAAGGCAGGCTTCGTCACCCTGCTTCGTCCGTTCTTCCCTGCTGAAATAAGGATCCAGACCTATGCAGAGGTTCGTGCCTTTGCCTTTGACGATCTCTTCAATTCGTTCAAAAAAGTCCATCTTCGTACCCCTTTACCCGACAGGCTGAAGCTACATTACCTTTTTTGGCGAATTCCAGCAAGGATTCCATCATAAAAGGACCTTATTGCCTGTCGCTTTTGCTTGAAAAATAGAAGTAATCATGTAATCCTTGTACAAGTGTCATATAATGGGTAGTAGGAAAATCGGCGCCCGGCGCAAATCGCCTTTCAAGGAGGCTTATCAACAATGAAGCGACTTTCCCTGTTCGTTGTAATCATCACTCTGCTCCTCCCTTTATCGGCCCAGGAATCTGGCGATACGGGAGATGGTTTTTCCGCCGGTCTCAACCTGGGATCGGATCTTCTGCCTAACCCCGATACGGGCGTGATGGAAAGCTGGTCAAAACTAGGGTTCCAGCCCGATCTGGCCATGGGAAAATTTGGAATCGGCCTGGATCTGACCTTCCGTTTCCAGCTCTATCCTGACGAAAGCAACCCCTTCGTTCTCTACACCCCCGACTGGGTTCCCTCGGGCGGCAAGACGATCTTCGATGTCTATCTGCCTAAAATCATGTATGTGCGGTATGGAAAGCGGGGAATCGATCCGCTCTACGTAAAGCTTGGCTCCATTTCGGATTTTGGCTTGGGCAACGGTCTCATCGTCTCAGATTACGCCAATACCAAATTCCTTCCTGAGCAGAGGCTTTTCGGCCTGCAGGCGGGAGTCGACGGAGCACTTTTCAACGTACCCTATTTCGGGGTTGAGGCGCTCACCGGCAACCTGGCCAATCTCGACGTGATCGGCGGAAGAGTCTATGTAAGGCCTCTCGCCTTTATGGGAAAATCCATTCTCGGCCGGGTTCAGATCGGAGGAACCGCGGTGGTGGACAGGAATCCTCTGATCTATACGACAGCCGAGGAGATCACCGCCAGCTCCTATCCCGTGACGAAGCTCATCTACGTGTATGGGGCCGATGTAACGGTTCCGATAGTGACCGGCGAAGTATTCTCCCTCACCGCCTTCGTGGAGGGAGCCCGGGAGATGAATGGCGCCATGGGCGCCATCACCGGCGTCGGCGGCAGGCTGATAAGCTTCATCAGCTACGGCGCCCAGATCCGCTATCTCCAGGAAGGTTTCATCCCGACCTATTTCGACAACAACTACGATCTCTACAGGGCGGAGCGGTTTGACTATATCGAAAGCACCTTGCCCGGCGACTTCACCGCCGGCTGGCTGGCCAGCCTCGGCTTCGATCTCTTCAATAGAAAGCTCCAGTTCAGCGCCATTTTGGACGGTCCCTTCGCCCCGGTCCCCGCCCCCGACGCTGATACCGACAACAGCTCCGCCTATCCCCATCTCAAGGGCAAGGTGCTGTTGGGAGAAGGAATCATCGGTGGACTTTCTCTTGAAGGCGGCTACGAGAAATACTTCATCGGAAGGGAAACCGGGATCTTCGACGACCTGATCGATCCCCAGGACGCGGTGATAGGATTCGGCGTGAACTATAAGACCGGAGCGACGGTTCTGACCCTCAGCTATACCTATAGCTGGAATCCGTCCAAGGTCAACGACGACAGCTCGATAGGCGGCTTCGACGTAAGCTCTTCCCTGAGCGCGTCGGTGCGCTTCTAAGCCGGAAAGGAGGCATACAATGAAACGAATCTTATCAATCATAGTCCTGCTGGCATTGCTGGCGCCCGGCGCCGTCTTCGCCCAAGCCGCCGAAGGCGGCCCCGGCGAGGCCTTCATGGACTGGCTGCGCGACAATATGGGCATGGAGATAGGCTCCGTCAGCATCGACGGGAACAGCTATTCCAAGGTCGTACTTTCCCCTGAAGTGAGGATAGGGAGGCTGAAGCTCGGTTTCTACCTACCCGTCATCTATACCGACGATCTTTTCAACCCCGGATCCTGGTACCAGCCGGGCGGGAACAACGAGTGGGATTTCGGCGCTCAATACTGGGGAACCGATACTTTCGCCGCCATCAAGGATACAGCCGCCGACATCATCCTCAAGATCAAGTACCTTGAGTACGGCCAGCCTCTCGAGGATCCCTTCTTCGTCAAGGTGGGCAATCTCCACGGCCTCACCATCGGCCATGGTCTGATAATGCGCAATTACCGCAATGATACCGACTTCCCCAGCATCAGGCGCACGGGCGTGAACACGGGCATCGATTTCGGAGGCGTCGGTTTCGAAGCCCTCGCGAACGATCTGCCCGTCCCAGAAATCGCCGGCGCCCGCCTGTATTTCCGCCCGATCAAGAAATCCAAGCTGGCTTTCGGCGTTTCCGCCGTGGCCGACTTCGCGGCGGCCCAGGATCTGGCGGACACAAGCTACAGCGCGGCCGTCGACAACTTCGTGTTCGTCGGAACCGGCGTGGACCTCGACCTTCCCATCATCAAGACCAACGAAATCATGAGCATCAGGGCCTTCGCTGATGCTTCCCTGACCATTCCCTACGTCAAATCGGCCTTCACGAGCAATTCGACGCTCATTCCGAGCGGTTTCCAGACCGATCTCGTGTGGGACGGCGGTCCCAAAAACTGGGGAGCGGCGGCCGGATTCCTCGGCAATGTTCTCTTCATCGACTGGAGGCTGGAGTACAGGTACTTCACCGGCATCTTCAGGCCCGCTTTCTTCGATTCCACCTACGAGCGAAGCCGTTCGAACTACGTGATGGACTATATCGGCTATCTCGACGGAACGAATTCCATATCCACGGCGCCTACGGTCATGGGCATCTACGGCGAAGCCGGCTTCTCTCTCTTCAAGGAAAAGCTCACCCTATCGGCCGGCTATATGTGGCCATGGGATCCGTCGACAGGCTTCTCCTTCAGCGACGCCGCCGACGATGAACTCCACGCCGGTTTCACCATCAAGAAGGGGCTCATTCCCATCGTCGACGTGGCGGGAGCCGTCTATTATGACAAGAGAGGCCTCGTCAATTCGCTCATGGACGGCACGTTCACCTTCTTCGACGAGCAGACGGCCTTCGCGGGCGAGATCGAGATACCGATTCCCAAGACGCCCAACCTCGCGATCGGCCTGATCTTCAAGGCTATCGCGGTCAGGGACACGACGACCGGCAATATCAAGTACGTGGTCGACAACGATCCGACCTCAGGCGTGAGGATGGCCCCCACCGTCACGATCGAGACAAGGGTCAGGTTCTAGCGAATTACCTTTTCGCCCTTCACTATGGAAGAAGGGCAAGGAAAAATACGGATTTTTGGACGCCCCACCCCGGGGCGTCCTTTTTTTAGCCTCGCATAAACGCTATATTGTTCTGATGGCACGCATCCACCTTCTTCCGCCCGAAACCTCCCGCCTCATCGCGGCCGGAGAAGTGATAGACAGACCCGCCTCCGCCCTGCGGGAACTCATCGATAACGCGATCGACTCGGGCGCCTCCGAAATCCGGGTCGACATCGAAAAGGGTGGCATCGACCTCATCCGCGTCTCGGACGATGGATTCGGTATGTCCAGGGAAGATCTCGAACTGTCCATACTCGAACACTCCACCAGCAAGATAGAAAACGCCGACGATCTATTGTTGGCCAGGACCCTCGGGTTCCGGGGGGAGGCACTGGCTTCCATAGCCGCCGTAGCCCGGCTCGAGATGACCAGCCGGGAAAAAGGCTCGGAACTGGGCTGGTGTCTTCAGAAAGAACCCGGGAAGGAAGCCTCCATTTCCCCGGTGGCAGCCAGGGAGGGCACGACGGTTTCGGTGAGGGGTATATTCGAACGCTTCCCCGCCCGCCGCCAGTTCCTGAAACGTCCGGCATCGGAAGCCCTTCTTTGCCGTCAGATATTCGTAGAGCGAGCCCTGGCTCATCCATCGGTGGCTTTTATCTGGCGCTCTGGGGCGGAAAGCGAACATTTCCCCAAATCCAGCCAGGAAGACAGGATAGCCCTTCTCTATAGGGAAATTCCCGGAAGCATACTCTCGCGCTTCGAGGTGGAGGCGGGGGGAGCCGCCCTGACGCTGATCTACGCCGACCCTTCCTTCCACAGAAAGGACAGGAAATATCTTCAGGTATTCGTGAACAGGCGGAAGGTGCCCGAATGGGGATTCATCAGCCTGCTCGAATACGCTTTTTCTGAGTACCTTCCCGGAGGCATGAAGCCCTGCGCCTTCCTCTTCGCCGAAATAGACCCTTCGCAGGCCGATTTCAACATTCACCCCGCCAAGCGGGAAGTGAGGATAAAAAATCCCGAACCCATCAAGTCGGGATTCTATTCAGCCTTCAGGGTTCAGCTTCATTCGACGCTGGGAGCGGGACCAAGCGACATGTCGGCAGGCTTCAGGCAGGAGAGCGGAAAAGAAACGGAAAGAGTCTTGTGGGACATCCCATTAGCCACCGGCGGGGATACGGCAGGGAGCTGGATCCGAGAGACTCCCGACGCCCCCGGACTGGCAGTACCCGGCGAACCGCGATTTCCTGTCGCGCGAGCGGGGGTCGCGGCCGATTCAAGGCGCTATTCGGGACCTGGAGCCGATTCGGGCGGGAAAGCCGCCTTCCGTTACCTGGGCAAAGCCTTCGGCCCCTTCATCCTCTTCGAAAAAGATGAAATTCTCTATGTCCTGGACCAGCACGCCGCCCATGAGCGCATCCTCTACGACGAACTCTCCAAGGCAAAGGCGGCCAGCCAATCTCTCCTCGTACCCTTCATCTTCGAAATCGACGGGGAAGAGTTTTCGCGCAGGCTTGTCGCCGCCCTCCCCGAACTGGAGCGCATGGGCTATGAGATCGAACGGTCGGGCGATAGTTTCGTCGTCAACGCCGTTCCCGCCTTTCTCGGCGAAAAAGGCATTCAAGCCCTCGTCGATTGCTTTTCCGAAGATTCAGCGGGAGAGGTTCCGGCCGAGAATTTCCTGGCGACCATGGCCTGCCGGGCGGCCGTCAAGGACGGAGACCTCCTGGACGATTTCGCCGCGCGTGAGCTCATCGAACAAGCTCTCTCCCTGCCCTTTCCCCGCTGTCCTCATGGCAGGCCCGTATGGGTGAAGTTCGACAAGACTGCGCTGTATCGCATGGTGGGGAGAATCACGTCGTGAAGGAAGTGAAGATTCTATGCGTGGCCGATGAAGTCGACCTTCTCGTTTATTCCTCGACCGTTCGCCAGCGCTTCGGCGACGTCGATCTCATCCTTTCGGCGGGGGATCTTCCGGACGAATACCTTGAGTTCATCACCTCGATGCTCAATAAGCCTATCGTCTCCGTCGCGGGCAACCACGATCCCGTCGACAAAAAGCCGATAAATCTATTCGCGAGTTCCTTGGGCATCGACGACGAAACCGAAAGGGAGAGAAGCTCGCTCGGAAGAGTGTCCTTCGACATAAGGAAAGAAGCGGGCGTTTCGGTGCTGGGTTTGCCCGGGTCCATGCTCTATAATGGCGGAGCCAATCAATACTCCGATTTCGGCATGAAAATCAGGATTCTCCCGCTGATTCCAAGACTCTTCATCCGCAAGCTCTTTTATGGGCGCGGCGTGGACATCATCCTCGCCCATTCGCCGCCGAAAGGGATCCACGACGGCAGCGACCTCTGTCACCAGGGCTTTAGGATGTTTAGATGGCTTATAAAATTCGCGGCGCCGACATTCTTCGTTCATGGACACGTCCATGTCTACGACAGCCGCGAGCTGCGCGAAAAACGGCTGGGAACAACGACCGTCGTCAACGTGTACGGTCATAGGGTTCTTGCCCTCTCAAGGAGACGCGATGGCCAATGCCCTGATTGATAGCATGGTGGAGCAGGATTTCTACAAGGCGCACACGAAAGCGCTTCTATCCCGCATATCCCATATATTCCAGCCCTCAGAGGAAGACCTCCTTCCCTTCGACGCCGCCCGCAAGCTGCTTAGGCCCGAAGGCGAGGTCTACGCCGGGCTCGCCACGGTTCCCCTGGAAAAAATCGTGGGAAGCGAAGGGCGGTACAGGGACTTCAACCGGCACTTCCTCCCCAGAAAGGAACATCTAAAGCAGCGTTGGGTCAGCATAGACAAAACCTATTATCAGGATATCAGTCTGCCGCCGATCAGGCTCTATGAAATGGGGGGCGTATATTTCGTGCGGGATGGCAACCACAGGGTATCGGTGGCGAGAGCCTTGGGCCAGATCGAGATCGATGCCGAAGTGACCTCCCTCCAGGCAAAAATAGAGCTCAGCAAGGACATGGGCATGGATGGGCTGAGAAGAGCCGTCGTGGAGTATGAAAAAAAGCGTTTTTTCGATGAAACGGGCTACCTTTCGATAATCGGCAGGGATGACCTCAGCTTTTCGGAACCCGGCCGGTACGACACGATCCGCGAGCATATCGCCGTTCACAAATATTATCTCAACGAGCAGGAATCCAAGGAAATCGAATTTTCAAACGCCATGCTTTCCTGGCACGAGAATGTATACCTTCCCATAATCCTCGCCATAGGGGAGGAAAAGATTCTTACGCTCTTTCCCGGCAGAACCTACGCCGATCTCTACCTCTTTCTCGTCCAGCATTGGGACGAACTGAAACATTTAAAAAACAGGGATATCGGCATCGGTTACGCCGTGAGGGACTTCAAGGCCCAAGTCATCAGAGGCAAAGTCCCGATGAAAAACTTTTTTTTGGATGCCATCAGGGAAATATGGAAAAAAATAAATTAATTTTGCGCTTTCGGTGGTAACTTCCGGACTAATGCATTACTTTTATTAGTGCAGGACGACAGCAATTCGCTTTTCATGCACCTCCTTTTGCGTTGACCGCCGGATATTCCTCCTTATCCGGCGGTCTTTTTTTGCCTTCGATTCAGGAACCGGCAACGGGCTCCCGCAAGGTTGACACAGGAGCCCCCAAACGTATATCTTATCTCGTCTTTCCAAGGAGAACGCAATGGCAAATGTTTCCAAGAACGCTCGTACTTCCAGCAGCACGCACCACTTCTACTGCCCCTGCGGCGGCGAAGTTAAGATGAAGACAATCTTCGAGAACGGCAAAGTTCGCAATGTCGCGGAGTGCGAAAAGTGCAAGCGCGTAGAACGCAAGCCCAGTGATTTCAGCTGATTTCCTGATCAGCCCCTGACGGCCTTGTCGGGGGCTGCCCTCTCTTGTCTCTCTTCAAGCGATTTTTCTATCAATTCCCGGGCTTTTTCCAGCGTGGCCAAGGATTCCTTTCTGTTTGCTGGCGCGGGCAGAACCGCGAGAAAACGCGCTGAATACTCGGTTTTTCCAAACCTTTTGAAAAAATCCCCCAGTTTTGCCACCTGCCAGCCTCCGTCCACAGCGACGACAAGGACAGGCAGAGGCTCTACCTCCAATATCTTCCGGTAGCCTGCCGAATGAAACGTCCCCAAGGCCCCGGTCCTGGAGCGAGTGCCTTCCGGGAAGATCACCGGGATAGTGCCTTCGGTTTTACATCGCTTGGCCATGGCCGTCACGATTCGCACAGCCTGGAGAGCATCGCCCTTCCGTCTGACTAAACAATGCCCCGACGTGCGCAGGAGCAGCGAGATGAGAGGTATCCCCCAAGCGAGCTCTTGTTTCGCGACAAAACGGGACCGCGTCCCCGAGGGCAATATATGCATTATTATGGGAATATCCAGAAGGCTCTGATGATTGGAAACGACGAGATAACGTTTCGGGAGCTTTCCCTCCAGGCGGTTCTCGAACCGAACCTTGAATCCCCTATAGGCGAAAAACATCGAAAAGATGATCTCTATCGCCTTGTCCTCATAGAGCTGAGTCTTCCGTTTGGCTATGGTTTTAGATCCAAAGATACGAAATGAGAGCAGGATGATTTCCCATGAGGCAAAGGCTGTCAATATGCAAGCGACGATAATTATATTCACTATGGTTTCTCTGGATACAGGCTAATTCGTTATCCTATTTAATCAGATTGCGCCGAGGGAGTCAATTGCAGTCTTGACATACTCGGTCCTCTCTGGTAGTTTTCCTAGTCGAATTAACTGACAATACCGATTCGTTATGAATCGAGCATCATCCCGGGAGGACTCCCTTTGAGCACGAAGAATCTGTCCGCTGAGAAGAGAATGCGACAGGACGAAAAACGCCGCATAAAGAACAAGGGTGTGAAAAGCGCCATCCGCACCGCTGCCAAGAAGGTTGTTACCGCTTCTGAGAAAAAAGATACAACAGCCGCGAAAGAAGCGCTCCTTGAAATGATCAAGCGCATCGATACCGCCGCGGGCAAGGGCATCGTGAAGAAAAACACGGCGGCTCGCAAGAAATCCAGGATGCAGAAGCTCGTCAATAGACTCGGTGTCTGAACCAACGCGCTACTGAGCATATCAGGAAATTCTTCAGTCGGTGCAAAGCATCGCTGGTATTTTGGATCATTGGAGTAGAAGCAAAATGGCTGAAAAACTTACCAAGGCCGAGTTAATCGATGCGCTCTACGCTACCCTCTCTCCTTCGAGCAAGACCACTCGAAAAGAGATACACGAGCTTATCGATGGCCTTTTTTCGGAGATAAAAGGAGCTATTCTCAGTGGCAGAACCGTTGAGCTGCGCGGTTTTGGCACATTTGAAGTCAAGCTTCGAAAAGGCAGGACCAAGGCTAGAAATCCGAAAACCGGTGAAATCGTATCGGTTCAGGACCACGGCGTCGCCGGGTTCAGACCTGGTCGCGAACTCAAGAAATCCGCATGGGAGATGGATGCCGCCATCATCTCCAGAACGTTTAAAAAACCCTAAAACCACGGCGAAAAGACTCCATAGACCATAACAGGAATATGAGGAATTGGGCTATTAAGGTAAAAAAAGCGAAAACCGCGATGTTTTCGCTTTTTTTAAATTGACAGCTTCATTCAGCCATGCAACTATTTTTCGCATGTCAACAAAACGAAAAAAAAAACCGCTTCTACATTCGACCGAATTGAGCGCCCACATAAAAATGGAAGGTGATTTGATAACCGACAACAGCCTCCTTATCAAAGGCAACTACTCAGGATCCATAGCTTCTTCCTCCCACATCACGATTGACAAGGAAGCGATCGTGGAGTCGTGCAAACTTGCGGCCAAGTCATTGTCCATCTCCGGCAGGTTCAGCGGCGAGATCCGGGCCGAGACTTTTGTGGAAATCTGCGACATGGCCAACGTCAGCGCCGTGATAGAGACGCCCAACATCAGCATCGCCGAAACCTCGCACTTTGAGGGGCGGATTCGAATGCCCGGAATCGGCGATTGACAGATCGGACCGTGAATACTATAGTAGACGTGACAGTTCGGCTCTGCCATACCGAGAAAAAAATTGGGCAGGTGCCTTTCCCGGCTTTGGGTGTTCCAATGCCGGAATTCACTGCATACATGAATCCATAGACAAACAATGAAAAGAAGAACGGCCTGACAGCCCTGTCAGGCACGTGCGATATGTGCTTATAACGGAGTTTTTGATGGCAATTTTCGGAAAAACTCGTATACATGAAAATCAAAAGAAGGATCAGATGGAAGAAACGGAAACTGAACCCACCATTCAGAACCCCGACCAAGCCCCTTCCCTTTTTGGGGAAACAGAAACGGTGACTCCAGCCTCGCAGACCGAAGCGCCAGCCAGGGAAAACACAGGCGGCCAACCTTCCGCGGGCAAGGGCACGAAAAAGATCAAACTCAGGCGCAAGCCTGTTCAAGCGGCGGGATTCGCCCGAGGGAACGACTTGCCCGCGCATCAGAGCTACGAGCAGGGACAGCCCGCTGAGGCTTCATCGCAGGCATCGGCCTTCGCGCAGGCTTCCCCCGCCATCTCCCCCGAGACGGAAGGCGTCAATCCAACCATAGACGTGGCGACGGCGGCCGCTCTCGAGCGCGAAACGAGAAATGGATTCGTGCGCAAGCAGGAATCTTTCGACAGACTTATCAACGAAAGACAGCATGAGAACGGGAAACAGGAACACACGGATTCGAGGGCGCGGCTGCTTATCAACGACTTGTCGAAAATGGGCATCAAGGAGCTGAGGGATCTCGGTTCGAAATACGGCATCAACCACGACGAGCTCATCGCCCTCAGAAAACAGGAACTGATTTTCTATATCCTGAAATCCCACACGGATAAGGGCGGCATCATCTACGCCTATGGCTCCTTGGAAATACTTCCCGACGGCTATGGCTTCCTCCGTTCTCCGCAGAATTCTTACCTTTCAGGCACCGACGATATCTACATTTCCCCTTCCCAGATACGCCTTTTCAACCTGAAAACGGGCGACACGGTCTACGGCCAGATTCGGAGCCCCAAGGAAGGAGAGCGCTTCTTCGCCATGCTCCGCATAGAGCTCGTCAACTTCGACGAACCGGCCGTGGCGCAGAACCGCATTCCCTTCGAGAACCTCACGCCGCTCTATCCAAACCATAAACTAGACCTCGAGACCAGCTCCGAAGAGCTTTCCACGCGCATCATCAACCTATTCTGCCCGATAGGAAAAGGCCAGCGCGCCCTCATCGTGTCGCCGCCCAAGACCGGAAAAACCGTGTTGCTCCAGAAAATCGCCAACGCGATCACGACGAATCATCCCGAGGTCTATCTCATCGTCCTCCTCATCGATGAGCGTCCCGAGGAAGTCACCGACATGGAGCGCTCGGTACAGGCCGAGGTCATATCCTCGACCTTCGACGAGCAGGCCACACGCCATGTGCAGGTAGCCGAAATGGTGCTGGAAAAAGCCAAACGGCTGGTGGAACACGGACGCGACGTGGTCATCCTCCTCGACTCCATCACCAGGCTCGCCCGCGCCTACAACCAGACCGTGCCCACATCAGGCAAGATACTGTCGGGAGGCGTCGACTCCAACGCCCTGCACAAGCCGAAGCGTTTCTTCGGCGCGGCGCGCAACATCGAGCAGGGCGGCTCCCTCACCATCATAGCGACGGCGCTTATCGACACCGGAAGCCGCATGGATGAGGTAATCTTCGAGGAATTCAAGGGCACCGGCAACATGGAGATCAATCTGGACAGGCGCCTTTCCGATAAAAGGCTGTTCCCGGCCATCAACATCAAGAAATCCGGCACCAGGAAGGAGGAAATTCTCCTCACCGACGAGGAACTCCAGAAAATCTGGGTGCTCCGCAGGGTCATAAACCCTATGGACGACTCCGACATCATCGAGCTCCTGATTGACAGGATGACGAAAACCAAGAATAATGAGGCCTTCCTGAAATCGATGAGCGGTCCGTCTTACTCAAGCGGCGACTGATAGACGTTTCGGTTTTTTGGGAGTATAATAGTCCGGCAATATTCAATCGCCGTCACAATGGCCGGTTTTCAGGCATTGTTAGCCAGGCGACGCAGTGGAGGAACGATATGAAAGATGGAATTCACCCCAAGTACGAGAATGCAACCATCACTTGCGTCTGCGGCAATGTTATCGAGACCCGTTCGACGGTAAAGAGCATCCAAGTGGAAATTTGTTCCGCTTGCCACCCCTTCTTTACCGGAAAACAGAAGCTCGTAGACACCGCGGGACGCATCGAGCGCTTCAACCGCAAGTATGGTATCAAAGCCACCGAAGCGAAATAACGCTTCATCGGCTGATGAAAAAACCGCGCATGGCCATAGGCCAGCGCGGTTTTTTTATGCCCAGCGGGGAAGCCTCGGACTCCGCGCGGGTCGATTTCTGCCCTAGCTCAGCGGGAAAAATCCACGGAAGCGAGGATGGCATTCAGCTTCCTCGCCGCCCTGCCTCGGTGGGAGATGAGATTTTTCTCTTCCGGCGAAAGCTCGGCGACGGTCTTGCCCAGTTCCGGAAGAAATACGAGAGGGTCGTAGCCGAAACCGCCCGAGCCCCTCGGCGCCTCGGCAAGGATGCCGGGACAGGTTTCCTGGACGCTCAGGAATCTGTCATCGCCATAGAGGAAAACGAGGCAGCAATAGAAAGCGCAGTTCCTGTCCGCGGCGGTATTCATCGCCGCGAGAAGAAGATCGTTGCGCTCGGCCGAAGAAAGCTTCACCTGCCCATCGCCTGATCCGTATCGGGATGAATAGATGCCTGGAGCGCCGTCCAGAGCCGCCACGGAAAGCCCCGAATCGTCGGCCAAGGTCGGCATTCCCGCGAGTTCGTAGAGGGCTTGGGCCTTTATGAGCGAATTTTCGAAATAGCTGGCGCCGTCTTCCTCGATTTCCATCTCCGAATACCCCATGTCGGCGGGGCTCAATAGCCTGTGCGTCGGGAAAAGCGGAGCCAATTCCTCGATTTTATGTCGGTTGAATGTAGCGACTAGTATATCCATGAAACGAGAATACCCTGCCCGTTCAGCGCTCATCAAGCTTCCCGCGCAGTTGGGCCTTAAGGTAAAAAAGTCCCGAGTCCACGGAGCCTTTGGGAATGCGCAGTATCTCGGCGATCACCCGGTTGGACACGAGAAGACGGAATCGGGATTTTCGCTCAAGGAGGGCTTCATAGCGCCGTCTGCACTGCGAAGAGCTATGTACGAGCTTTTCCCGCTGCTCGGACCTGACATTGTCGCCCCGCTGTTCCGCTTCTATAAGCCTCAGGCGAAGCCACAAAACGTTGATCCTTTCATTAATGCGGGAGAGATAGAGCCTTGAGGGCTCAAGCGACGATCTGGCCAGGTGAAGGATCGAACATAGCCACAGAACCGGCAGGCCGAGCCGCCTGGCTACCTTCTCCGTCATTTCATCGTCCATTTCCCAGGCGCATTTGATGACGAGATAGAGGAGACGTTTTTCCGCGGCGTCCATGCGGGCAAGAAAAAGCGAAGGCGCTATGCCCCCGATAAACCTGCGCTCATCTTCCTCCATGACGGACAAGGATTCCAGATCGCTTTCCATTTGCGTCAAAAGACAGGCGCCGGTTTCGCCGGCGATCTCGAGCACGCAGTCGACCATTTCCTTCTTCCGCAGCGAGCGCTGTACCGACTTCGCGAGATAGCGAACGCAGGAATCTATGTATGCATCCTTGCTTCCATCGATGGCCTCGCTTCGCTTTATGATGGATTTCAGCCGCCGCTGATAGCGAAGGAAGGCTTCGGCGGCCTCATCGCCCGATACGAATCCGAAACGCCGGGGATTGGAGAAGACTTTCATGACGAGGCTCAACATGATGAGGGACTCCGCCGCGCTCAATTCTTCCATGAAAGGAGCCAGGCTTGCCCCTCCAAGCTCAGCCGGATAGAGGGTCGAAAGAAGGCTTGTGGTCATTGTAGATTCCTCCACGCCACTATGCATGCAGGAGGAGTGCCAAAAGAGTAAAAGGACTGGGGAATTCTAAGATATCAAGAAATTAATCTTTATGATGAAATAAACTAGCAAAATCAAAAACCGGCGCTTCACAATGCCATCGGTCAGCAAGAAAAACATGAAAAATGATTTTGTTGCGTTCCGTTACCTTTCCCCTGCTCCGGGAAGGCGAGTTCATGACAGCGAGCAAGGGAAAAGCAGAACCTATTTTTCTTCCTTGAAGTTTTCGAACACGGGTTCGAAGGCGCGTATGAGCGTTTCCATGACGGTATCGATCGTTCCCTGGATGGAGAGCCCCGAGGCGAGCCTATGGCCGCCCCCGCCGAAGCGAGCCGCTATTTCGGCCACATTGACCCGCTCCCGTGAGCGGAAGCCGACGGTGCACTGCTTTTCGGCTTCCTGCTTCACCACGAAACAGGCCTCGCAGGTCGCGACGCTCATCATCAGCTGGTAGAGAATGTCGGAGTCCCTGCTGGCGAGGCCGAAACGCTGCTGATCGTCCAGATTCACGTAGGAAACCAGGAGTTTGCCGTCATAATGGGATTCGATGCGCGTGAGCATCTCGCCCAGAAGTTTCCTGGAGAAGATGGTTTTGCCGCCGTTGATCTCCATGAAAGTGCGCTTTGGCGAAGCCCCGGCGCGGACAAGGCGGGCGGCGACATCGAAGGTCGCGCTTCCCCTCTCGTCGAGATGACGGAAAAAGCCGGTGTCGGTACAGAGCCCAAAAAACAGGAGGTCGGCTTCTTCTTTCGTGGGCTGATGTCCCATGGCCTCCATGAGGAGAAATACCATGGCGGTGACTGCCGAGGCGCTGTGGTCGAGATAATCGGATTCGCCGGGGACTTCGCCCGAGGCATGATGATCGATGAAGGCAATCGGCACCTTAGGCATGGTTTCGCCCACCGAGCCGATGCGGGACATGGAGGAACAGTCAAGGACAAGGGCAGCGGCTCTTTCGTAGTCGCGCTCCGGCGGGGCTTCGTTCTTGAATTTATGCTCGTACTGGAGAATTTCCGAACGCGTGAAAGGTCCCGAAGACAGGACATGCACGCGTTTCCCCAGGCTTTTGAGGAAGGACGCGAGGGCTAGCTGGGATCCGATGCAGTCTCCATCGGGTTCGCGATGACCCAGGACATAGAAGCAATCGTGGTTTTCAATGAACCATATAATCCCTTGAGGGACTTCTTTCATACATTATTTTCCTTTCCGCCATTCAATGCGTTCATAGGGTAGCCAGCAAAATCGCCTTTATCGCGTGCTTCCGGTTCTCGGCCTGCTCGAAAACCCTCGACCTTGGACCCTCAAAGAGATCGAAGGACACTTCCTTGCCCTTGACGGCGGGCAGGCAATGAAGAAAAATGCTGCGCGTATCGCCGGTGCAGTCCATAAGCTTCGAATCCACCGTATAGGGTTGAAGGATAGCCTCTCTATCGGCCTCGAACGCTTCCTCCCCCATCGAAGTCCAGACATCGGTATAGACAGCCAAAGCGCCGCGAACGCCTTCTTCCTTGCTTTCGGTAATCTCCAGGGCGGCGTCGGACTCACTCGCGAAGGTCCGGCATATATCCTTCAGCTCGGAATCGGGCCAGAGCGGCTTCGGGGCGATGATCGATAGATGGACGCCCATCTTGGAACAAATCACCATGAGTGACCGAGCGACATTATTGCGGCCGTCGCCGACAAAAGCAAGCTTCTTGCCCTTGAAATTGCCGAACTCTTGTTCGAGCGTGAAAAAATCCGCGAGAACCTGGGTCGGATGGAAGGAATCCGTCAGTCCGTTGTATACCGGCACCCCTGAATATTTAGCGAGGGTCTCGACATCGGCCTGCCTGAAACCGCGGAATTCGATGGCATCGAACATCCTGCCCAGGACCCGCGCCGTATCTTCGATGGATTCCTTGGCTCCCAGCTGGAGGTCCTCCTTCGAAAGAAATACGGGATGTCCGCCCTCTTCCCCGAAGGCCGTCTCGAAGGCGGCCCTGGTCCTCGTGGATCGTTTTTCGAAGATCAGGGCGAGGGATTTCCCCCTGAAACGTTGACGGATCACGGATTTCTCGGACTCGGCCTTGACCTTTTTCGTGAGCTCGAGAAAATATCGTATTTCATCCGGCGTAAAATTAATCCAGGTAAGAAGGGAACGACCTTTCAGGGACTTGGGATTCATTTTTTTCTCCTGGGAACCGGCACCATCCTATATCATCGTCCTCGCCTTGGTCAAGTTTTGGCGTTTCCGGACTTTACTCCGGAAGGCCGGCCATGGAATACTTCGGCCGTGGCAAAACAGACTCCAACCGAAAACGTCGCCTTGCGAAATCGCATTTCCCAGATCAGGGAAATCCTGGTTCCGCTCTGGCCCGACGCGAAACCCCTTCTCGAGTATTCTTCCTGTTTCGAACTTCTTTGCGCCGTCATACTGAGCGCTCAATGTACAGACGACCAGGTGAACGCCGTGACGCCGGCGCTCTTCGGCAGATATCCCGACGCCTTCGCGCTTGCCGCCGCCGAACCTGAGGAGGTAGAACCCTTCATTCATTCGGTAGGTTTTTTCAGGACAAAGGCGAGACATCTCGTGCTCGCGGCGCGCATTCTGGTCGCCGAGTTCGGCGGGAAAGTACCAGCAACGATGGAAGAGCTGCTTCGCCTACCGGGCGTGGGCCGGAAAACGGCCAACCTCGTATCGTCGGCCTGCTTCGGTTCGCCAGGCATCATCGTGGATACCCATGTGATGCGCGTGGCTTTCAGGCTGGGGCTCAGCGAAAAAAAAGATCCTGAATATATCGAAGACATCATCCGCGCGAATCTCGGCGAAGAATGCCATACTTCCTTCTCCCACGCCCTCAACCGACACGGCAAGTTCGTCTGCACCGCGCGATCGCCGGCCTGCCTTCGTGGAAAGGATCTCTGCCCCCTGGAAGCCATCTGCCCGAAACTCGGTCTATAAAAAGGGGGCCGCCGGAAATCGCTTCCCGGGCAGCCCCTTTATCAGCATCGACGCCTCGACTCGAGGCAGACTCCCGATGCTCCATCCTTTCCGCTTTTTACTTCGCCAAAGGTTTCCTGTTTTCCCAGGCGCTCTTCAGGGCGGCGAGATAGGGACCATGGGCGTCGTTCAGGCTCATCGTGGCGCCGGTTCGCACGTCGACGAGCATGGCCTTCTCCGTCTCATTGAGGAGGGCGACCTTGGCCATATCTTTCTCAACCTTCGTCTCGAGATTGAGAGGGCGGCCGTTCACGTCGCTGAAATACCTGGCAAACCAGGCATTTATCTCGTCCATCGTTTTACCGACGAAGAGTTTCTCGTATATATCCATCTGATGATACCAGTCGTTTCTCGGATTCATCCCGTAGTCATCGCCGCGATCGCGCTTGGTCTTCCAGCCTTTTATGTCAGCCGCCACCGCCTCGACGGTCGTGGGGGCTTTTCCCGCCACTTTTTCCGTCTTGTGGTCGGTGAAGTTGGGTTCGGGACTCCCGGGCCAGCCAGCGAAATGGGGCATGGAAGCGCCGTCGTAGTTAGGCGTGCTGACTTCGAGGGCGTCGAATTCGCAATCCAGGACTTTCCCCGCCGCGTCGAAGATGACGGAGGAAAATACGAAATTGAAACTGTATACCTGCGTTCCCGTGCTGTCTTTGCCCGGTCCGAGGCGGAAATTGGACGCGTGCCCAAGTCCGAGATACATGCCCTGTGCCCCCACCGCGGTGAGCGCCAACAGGGCGATCGCGAGTACAATCCCGATTCGCTTCTGCATAGAAGACTCCTGTTCAGAAAGATTTGCGGCCATCGGCCGCTGCCGATCATGAGAGGTATGGGAACAAACCCATGTGTATGCCTCGAGTACCATCTCGATCAATGTATGCTCGCTTCGCTTCCGCCCGTTCGCGAAAAGGAGATATGGCCTCCTCGCCGCGGTTTCGGGACCAGCAGATACATCGTCCCAAGTCGCGTATCGGATATATAGATATGAATGACAGTCCTTGTCTGCCGGAAGAAACTGATTTAGAATTTTTCTTCAATTGAGGGTTATATGGTTACAGTCGAGTCGTTAGGCGGCAGCGGCGAAGACGCGCGCAATTGCTTTCATGTTTCCGCTGGGGGGAAACGTTTTCTCCTCGATTGCGGCGTGCTGAGGGAAATTTCCACGGTCGAACGAGTCTACCCCCATATAACCAAAGAGATAGCATTATCGATCGATGCCGTATTCCTTTCCCACGCACATGAAGACCATAGCGCCGCCTTGCCTTACCTATACGAGCTCGGATACCGTGGACCGGTATTCTGCCACTCGGAAACCATGAGATTAGCGAAAGGCTTCATGAGAAAATGGGTTTCTTACGTGAAAGAGAAAGGCGGAACTCTTCCGTTTGACGAGAACAACATCGAACTTCTGGATTTTCACCCACTGGAACTTGGGGTCAATGAGATCTCTGGCATCAAGGTACTCGCCGGGCGAAGCGCCCACATGCTGGGGAGTCTGTGGTACCATTTTAACTTTAACAGCACTACTCTTCTCTATACCGGCGATACCTGCTTCGACTCGCTGTTGCTGAAGGCCGATGAAATGCCGGCCTGCGACATTCTTATCACCGATGCAGCATATGCCGCAAGGACAATCGACCAAAAACAACAGTATGAGAACATCCTCGCATCTGTTAATAAGACGATTCGCGAAAACGGAACCGTGTTGCTCCCGGTACCTTCAAACGGACGGGGAATCGACCTCTTTTTGTATCTCTTGGAACAGAAAGTGTCATTAATTGTAGATAAAAGCATCCTAAAGAGCTTGTATACGCTTAAAGACAAAGTCGGGTGGATTTCTGAATCATCGTTATGGGACGCGAAGGGAAGCTTTATAGAAGCTCAAGACGGAACCAGTGATGATTTAGGAGGATATGCGGTTTTATGTCCAGACGGCATGATGACAAGCCCCGTTTCTGTCCAATACTTTGAAAAAATCAAAAATGACGGCAGAAACAAAATAATCATAAGCGGACATGTCGCCACAGGTTCTTTGGGGAAAATGATATCGGACCCGGAATACCGCCGAAAGGAATCAATAAAGCTGGTTGTTGAATCGACCGTCATCAAGGTGCATCCGGATCAAGAAGATATCAAGAGCCTGATACAGAAAGCAAAACCCTCGGCGGTTATGCTGTTCCATGCCAAGACCGAAGATTGCAAATCCCTATCGGCTTGGATTGAGAACCGGAACATCAGACTCGTCTGCTCTGTTTCGCGGCCTCTCTCTTTCTGAGCATTATCAAGTCATTCTGATATGCTTTGGGCGTCTTGCCTGTCATTTTCTTGAACAGCAGGAAAAAGTACTGTGAATTCTCAAGACCAATCTTCTGCGGAATGTTCTTTATCAGGCCGTTGGGATCGGCAAGACACTCTTTAGCCTTTTGAATCCTTAGCGCATTAATTTCATCCATCAGAGAATGGCCCAGCCCCTGTCTGTAAATTCGCGACAGGTACGCGGGCGACATCTTGAAGACATCGGCAACCGACTTAGTGGAAATCTGCATGTCGGTGTAGTTTTGGGCGAGGTATTCGAAAATCTCATGGATTGTATCTTTCTTGCTGGTCTGCTGCATCTGCTGGACATTGTCGGTGATTTTGCGAAAAAGATCGTCCAACAGTTTATTCAGTTCGTTCATATCATCCAGACTGTCGATCGTCATCTGGTAAGCCACGCAAGATTCCTCGTATGTCGAATCAAGCACTTTGTAATCCAAGGCAAGCTTGAGTATGGCATTCGCGATGTTTATGAGCGCAACGTTGACCGTCGAGTACTGCTTGTCCTCCAGTTCACGAACAAACAGATTCCAGGTTTCCGCCGCTTTTGAATAGAATCCCTTCTTCAGAAATCCTACTACCGCGGCCGATTTTTCAGAAAGCGGGGCCATTACATGCCTTCTCAGCGGCTGGTCTTTCAAGCTAATCAGCTTTGTCTCAGGATGCAGAAATCTGAGCTGCCAAGTCTCCCCGAGTTTCTGGAAAGTGTCAGGGATCAAAGACCAGTCCCTGATTTCTTCGGAGTAAATGAGAAGCATGTCAGGATTTTTTCTGACGAGTTCGTTCCGTACATGTATTTCCTGATCCTGACTCATAGGCTGGAGGAAAAGGATAAGGTAGGAATTTATCGCCACCGTTTCGCAATATGGGATCCTCTCCTGGATATCCTCGGTATTAAGTACTATGTCCTTGTTGCTTAATAGATATAGCGTGACTGGAAAGTTTATGGCTATCTGAAGGTGGTGGGTTTCAAGGTTGAAGTCGGGCATATCGATAGACTTCTTTCCCAGAAGCAAATCCTTGAGGATCTCGCTTTTTATCATGGGCCCAAGGAATTCCCGGCTGTCATGTTCAACGATAAGCTGGTCAAGGTTCCTGATTATTTGGTCGGGATTCTCATTTCCGTTGCCGCTGATTGCTTTGGAAATCTTTTGCGAAATCTTTCTGTAGGGGACATAGACGCGATTCGCTATGAGCGCGGATACCGCCACGAGAACAAGGATTATGACGGAAATGGCGACAAGGGTGCGGTTGCGTGAACGCAGCAATGCGGGAAAGGCTTCTTCGTAGGCAAGAGTCTTTACATAGATCCAGTTGTGCTCACCCAAAGATGAATAGAAACAGAGCATTTTCCCTACGCCAGCATTGGGGAAGGTGAAATAGCCGCTAGCCTTGTCGTTCGCGTTTTCCGCGAGGATCCTGGCGATTAGCCCATGCCTGGCACTTTCTTCTAAAGAGTCCTTGGAAGCGATCAAGGTCCCTTTGCCGTTTATGATGAACGCCTGATTCTGAAAGTCGCTGCCGAAATACAACTTGGTGAAGGCCGATGCCTTCAGGTTGAGAAGGATAGCGTTGGTATCCGGAGTCCCGTCCGAAATCGTCTCAAAGAACATAAACGAATAGATGGCCGAATTACCCGAACCGCTGAACATGGATGTTTCCCGGGGAATAATTACCAGCCGTTGCTCGCTCCTACGCTCACGGAGCATTCGTACCGCGTCCTTGTCCCTGAAACGCTCGGCATTATCGTTGACCGGCCCATACTGCGCGGTACTGTAAATATAATCCTTCTTGCCGTTATAGATGTAGATCGAGTCAATCAGGATAGCCGAGGCGGCGATATCGTTTATCTGTCTTATTCCCTCGATGAATTCAAAGTTGGAAATCTTATCGCTTTTCCTTAGCAACGTTACGGCCGGATCGTAGAAGAGCTGGTTTGTGACACTGATAAGAATCTCATCGGCGAATTTTGTGGTTGAACTGACCTGGGAGGCGAATTCCTCGTTCTGTTTGGCAAGAGACAAGAGCAGCGATTTCTGAAACTGGCTGTAGACAATAGCCATGAGAATCAGAAAAATTAAAAACATTCCTACCAACGATCCGGTGAAGATCATCGACATGGATAATCTTGTCCTGCTTTTCCCCTGGGGCATGGAGTTCTCCGAAGCTATTATGCATGACAAAGGTAATTCTTGACAAGATAAAAGAAAAAGAAGGAATAATTCAAATTTCGAACAACCGATAAAAAAGTCATGATTTTGTACTACCCATTAAAAATTCCATAACTCATAATAAAATTACCTTTCGGGTTCAAGCCCGTTATCAAGGAGGAAAGGTAGTATGAAAAAGCTGATTTTTATTTGGTTGCTCGTCTCGGCTTTGTTGCCAGCCATCGCCGCCGACGCCTCATACAGCGGAAAGGTTATGTTGTATTCGTCTACCGGCGAGGATGTCGTGATCGCTCTCAAAAACGCTTTTGAAGCCAAGTATCCGAATGTCAAGCTGGATTACTATTCCGCCACATCAGGCAAATGCGTCACCAAACTCCTGATGGAATTCCAGTCCAAGTCCGTAACCTGTGATCTTGCATGGCTTGCGGATCCCTCGGCGATGATCACTCTCAAGGCCGATAATCACCTTCTCCAGTATATGTCCCCCTTCGTGACGGGTGTGGACTCCAAGTTCAAGGATGCCGCGGGCTATTTTACCGGAGCCCGTCTGCTGATCATGGGCATTACCTTCAGCACGACCTCGTGTTCGGATAAGGAAGCCCCGTACAACTGGGACGGCCTTCTCGCCCCGAATTTCAATAAACAGCTGATCATGACGGACCCGACCGGTTCAGGTTCGACGAAGGCGCTAATCTATGCGATGACTCACAACCCCAAATACGGCTGGGATTACTTTAAAAAGCTCAGCGAGATGGGCATGGAGCTTCAATCGAGTTCGGGCGCGACAAACAATGCAGTCGCGGCCGGTTCATACAAGGTCGCCTTCGGCGTTGATTACAACACTAAAAACCTTATGGCTGAAGGTTCCCCGATTGGCTGGCATGATACCAAGGATATCGTCGCCGTGCCCTGTCCGATCGCGATTCCAGCCGGCGCTCCGCACGAAAAGCTCGCAAAGCTTCTTTATGATTTCATCCTGGATCCGAACGGCGGCCAGAAGCTGCTTACTCAGTACAATATCACGCCAGTCGTCGACGGCGTCAAACTTCCCGCCGGCATGCTGACTGCCACCGAAATAGCCTCAAAGGCGCTTCCTATCGATTGGGTCGACCTCGCCAAAGTGAGCAACAAGCTGCTTGACCAGTTCGATTCATATTTCAAGACAAAAAAGTAATCAGAATCGTTTTAGTCAGCGTGCTGGATGCCCTGCATCCGGCACGCGTCGTTTTCGGGGGGTGACGCGTGGAAAAGGTCGAACTTGAAAATATCTGCGTAAGCTATGGCGAGCATGTGGTCCTCAAGGATTTCTCACTGAAGATCGAACCGGGCCAGATTATGGGCATCGTTGGTCCCTCGGGTTGCGGCAAGTCCACCATTGTCAGGGCGATCTGCGGTTTCCTCAAGCCGCAACAGGGAACGGTGAAAATTGACGAAAAGACCATGTTCAGTCACAAGGATAGAGTCGACATTCCCCCCGAACAAAGACATATCGGCGTGGTATTTCAGGATTATGCCGTCTGGCCGCATCTCAGCGTCTACGACAACATCGCCTATCCGCTGAAAAAGCGCGGGCTGTCGAAGGAAGAGACAGGTCCTCAGGTGCACAACGCGCTAGGACAAGTCAATATGGTGGGCTACGAGAAGTACATGCCTTCCCAACTTTCAGGCGGGCAGCAGCAGAGAGTCGCGATAGCGCGGGCTCTGACATCATCCAGCGATTTTCTCATCATGGATGAACCGATCACCAACCTTGACGCCAAGCTCCGCGAGCAGATGCTTGTCGAAATTCGCCTTCTGCAGCAAAGGCTGGGCACCACGATAATCTACATCACGCATGACCAGGAAGCCGCGATGCAACTGTGCGACAAGATAGTGATCCTTGAACCCGATGGGTCGATCGCCCAGATCGGATCCGATGAGGAAATCATCAGGAACCCCGCGAACCGATTCGTCTTTCAGTTCATAGGGGTTTCGAACTTCATCCCCGTGGTGGTCGAGGACGGCAAAGCCTTCTTTGATCTCGAAAAGAAGATCCTCTTCAAATCCCAGATTCGCGAGAAAATGACGGGCACAAAGGCGATGCTCGGCATAAGGCCGATGGACATCGTGTTTGATGACAACAGTCCCGTTCGCGCGACCGTCGCGCAATCGATTTTCCTCGGCAATATGTACAATTATTTCGTTAGGCTTCCGGGAATGGAAATTCGGGTCCAGCAGCTCGCCATTTCCGAAAACGCGAAATCCTATTCGGAGGGAGAGGAAGTCGGGCTCGCTTTTCTCGAGGAAAGGTATTTTGCGAGGGAGGATGCATGATCTTTTCCAGAGTCATAAACCCTGATCTGGCACGTCTTGAGGGCAAAAGGGGCTTCCCCCTGGACCGGTTGATGATCATTCTCTGTTACGTAGCCCTGATAACCGTGGCCATCCTTCCCGTGCTCATGATTCTCTATTACGCTTTCTGGGACGGGACAAAGATCGACATCGCTATGTTCAAGCAGGTCATATTCCAGAAAAGCAACATCGGCGCCATGTGGAACACTATGGTGATAGGAGTTTGCTCAACCGCCCTCGCTACCGTCGTGGGGGTTTTCTTCGCCTGGCTTTTGGGACGGAGCGACATTCCCATGACGGGGGTGATGAAGTTCCTCTTCTCCATTCCGTTCATGATTCCGCCGTTTCTCGCCGCGATGTCATGGGATATGATGTTCTCGGGCCGTGGAGGATATGTGAACAAGGCCCTCATGTCCCTTTTCAACCTCGCGAAGGCTCCGTTTAATATCAACAGCGTAGCCGGCATCATCGTCATCGAAGTCGTCTACTATTTCCCCTTTGTCTACATGCAGGTCGTCAGCGCGCTCGAGCGCATGGACCCGACCCTTGAGGAAAGCGCGAGGATAGCGGGAGCCAGCCAGCCGTACGTGATCAGGAAGATCACCCTTCCCCTCACGATTCCCGCCATTTCGTCCGGAATGCTTCTGGTACTCATCACTTCTCTGTCGAACTACGGGATACCGGCGATGTTGGGTTATTCGCAGAACATCTTCACCTTGCCCACGATGATAACCAAACTAATGGACCGCGCCGGCGGAAGTTTCGAGGGTATCAGGCAGTCGGCCGCCCTCTCCATCGTTCTGGTGTTCATCGTCTCCATTGCGCTTCTGGTACAGAGACGCCTTATGACGCACGGGCGATACGACATCATCAAAGGAAAGTCCATGCGTCCCATGCTCATCAAGCTCAGGGGAGCCAAGTATCCTCTTCTCGCCTTCTCGCTGCTGTTCCTGAGCCTTATCGTCGTCGCGCCGATCGTCATGATCATCCTGGTCAGCTTCGTGAAAGCGTACGGCCTGCCGTTCCTTGCCCAGAACCTTACCCTAGCCAATTTCCGCAGAATCTTCGTCGGCAACATCATGGTCCGCGATTCGGTGAAAAACTCGCTGTTTCTGGCATTCTCGGCGGCTTCCTTCTGCCTGCTTCTGGGAACGATGCTTGCCTATGTCATCTACAAGGTAAAACCGAAAGGAGGCATCGCCCTTGAAATGATGGCGGTTCTTCCCTATTCGTTGCCCGGAACCGTCATGGCCATCGGCTGTATCCTCGCCTGGTCGGGAGCGTTTTTCGGAATCACGTTGTACAACACCATTTGGATAATCCTTGTCGCCTACATCGCGAGGTACTTGTCGTACGCGCTTAAATCGAGTTCCGCCGCGTTGCATCAGGTCCACGCCTCGCTTGAGGAGGCCGCGAGGTCCTGCGGGGCATCCCACATGCAGACTCTCAAGGATATTACCCTGCCTTTGATCAAGCCCGCCATGATATCGGGGTTCTTCCTGGTATTCCTTCCTTGCATGAGGGAACTGACAACATCCATTCTTCTGTACGGACCCAAAAGCAGGACGCTTGGGGTCGCCATTTACCAGTTGAGAATCAACGGCCAGATAGCTCCGGCGGCAGCCCTTTCGGTGGTCACGATCACGCTGATCATTCTCTGCAACAACATTGTCAAGGCACTCGTCAAAGACAAAAAGAGAGTATGACATGGACCAAATAGTGCTTGAGCATGTGACAAAGTCGTTTACCACAAAGTCGTTGGGAACGGTTGTGGCGGTCAAGGATTTCAACCTCTCCGTGAAAAAAGGCGAGTGTTTCTCCTTCCTCGGTCCCTCGGGCTGCGGAAAGACTACCACGTTGCGTATGATCGCGGGTTTTGAAGACCTCTCCGAAGGTTCGATCTACCTCGGCGGCAGGCTTGTTTCGGACAAGAAGAAGAACATCTATCTTCCACCGGAAAAGCGTAATTTGGGGATGGTCTTCCAAGCCTTCGCCGTTTGGCCTCATCTGAATGTCTATGACAACGTGGCCTTCCCTCTTAAGGTGAAAAAGTGCCCAAGCTCAGAGATACAAAAGCGCGTAGCGCTCACCCTTCACCACAGCAACCTCGACGGACTTGAAAAAGTCTATCCTTCAGACCTCTCCGGCGGTCAGCAGCAAAGAATCGCCTTGGCTAGAGCGATCGTCGTCAATCCCGATGTCATGCTCCTCGATGAGCCGCTTTCGAATCTCGACCCTCATCTGCGAGAATCGATGCGCTTTGAAATCAAAAGGCTGCAGAAAGAATTCGGATTTACCATCATCTTTGTCACCCACGATCAAGCGGAGGCCATGGCGCTTTCCGACCGCATGCTGGTCATGGACATGGGAAATATCCAGCAGATCGGAACTCCGCAGGAATTGTATCACAAGCCGGTCAATCGCTTTGTCTACAACTTCCTCGGCCAGTCCAATTTCACCGATGTCGCTATCAGGGACGGAAGAGCTTTTTTAAAAGATGACGAGTCCAGTTTACTGTTCACCGGGACTCCATTAGATCTGAAAGGCGATTATGTGATGGCCACAAGACCAAACGCGATCGACCTCAACAGAGAGGAAGGCTACAAGTCGACAATCCTCAAGAGAACCTCAAAAACGGAATTCATGGAATATCTGGTATCCGTAGGCAAAGGCACTTTCATGGTCCAGACTCCGCACAGGAACTTTTTCAGGGCAGGCGAACCCTGCTTTATCAAGATAAAGGATCCCGCATGGTACAAGCCTGAGAGCAAAGATGTCGAGGAAGAACGCAACAGACGAAATACTATCTAGTACGGAGAACGGAATGCAGCAAACCGAGCATGGTGGGCGCGCTCTGGCTGAAGCCCTAAGAAAAGCGTATGCCGATGGCATGGACGACTACCACATGGCCGCCTTGGTGAGCCGCTCGCACAGAAGGATACAGGATGGCGACAGCGTCGTCTTCTGCTGCAGAAGAGGCGAGCGCGAAATCGAACTGACCGAAATGTTCACCGACTCCGCCTTCTCTGCCGTCCCCAGAAAGTACCTTCATGACCTGGACTTCGTATTGCTTACGCAGTACCACGAAAAATTCCGACATCTCCCGATCGCGTTCGCGCCCTATAAAGTCGACCTTCCTTTGGCTCAGGTGCTGTCGAAGGCCGGAAAAACCCAGTTCCACTGCGCCGAGTCCGAGAAGTTCGCGCACGTGACGTACTTCTTCAACGGCGGGAACGATGACAGTCTTGCCGGAGAGACGAACCGCTGCGTTCCTTCCCCCAAGGGCCTTTCCTTTGATACGGTTCCACAGCTTTCACTGCCCGAAGTCGCAAAGACGGTTGAAGAAGCGCTGGGCGGATATGATTTTATCGTCGTCAACTTCGCGAACGGCGATGTAATTGGCCATACGTCGAGCACTGAGGCTAAACTCGAGGCCTGCAAAGCGGTAAGCGGCAATCTTGAGAATGTTGCCATCAAGGCGCTGAAGCGCGACTATGTCGTGATTGTCACCGCGGACCACGGCAATATTGAAAAGCTCTACACGAAAAACGGAACGCCTGATGTCGCCCACACCACAAACCTTGTCCCTTTCATAATTCTGGACCCAAAAAATCCCGACGAAACGATGCCGCTGAGAGACGGCTCCCTTTATGACGTCGCTCCGACAGTCCTTGATATCATGGGCATTGAAAAGCCCGCGCAGATGACAGGAAACAAGCTGACAGGCAACAAGGACTGGGGGACAAACCGCAAGGTACTTTTAGTGATTCTGGACGGCTGGGGACTTGGCTCTGGCGACGATAATGACGCGATGTTCCTCGCATCGACCCCATACTGGGATAGCCTTATCAGCCGTTCCTCCTGGTGCCGCCTGAACGCCTCAGGCGCGCACGTGGGACTGGCGTCTGGTAAAGCGGGAAATTCCGAAGCCGGTCATATGAACCTCGGCGCGGGACGCCGCGTCATTCAGGACGACATACGCATCGACAAGGCAATCGAAGACGGCTCGTTCGAGAAAAACCCCGTCATTCTCCATTCCATCGGGAAGGCTCGAGAAAAAGGCGCGGCCCTGCATTTGATAACCTACCTGACCTACAAGTCCTCCCACGGAAGCATGGATTACGCCGTAGCCGTGGCCAGAATGGCAAAAGCCCAAGAGCTGCGGAACGTCTATCTTCACATCATCTTCGACGGCAGATCGACCGAACCCGGCAGCGCGCCACAGCTGTTGATGGATCTTGAAGACAAGCTTCAGGACATCGGGACAGGCTCTATCGTAGACGGAATAGGACGTGGCTTCGCGCTCGACAGGGACCAGAACTACGAACGCGTCAAACAAGCCTACGACATGATGGTTGAAGGCAAGGGAACGGCTTACTAGAGACATTAGTCCCGTATTTCCGGCAGCCAGGGAACTGGAAAGTGTCTTGAATATTCGGTCCCAGAAATAAGTGCGCATAGTATACATTATCAACAGACATATGACTAAAATCATTTTAAGAGTTCAAGCATATACTGAAGCATCATGGTTGCCTCGGTATGTTCAAAGGGTATGGAAATACCATCAGATCAGCTTGCATCGTCACAAGAAGACCCCGTCGCTGCCTTGGCGAGCGTGAAATTCGGCATCGACTACCTCTTCCCCCTCCAGCGGATGGCTATCGCCAACATCCTGGACGCCATGGAGACGGGAGAGAAGATGCGCCAGCTCGTTCTTTTCCCGACGGGATTCGGCAAAAGCCTCTGCTTCCAGCTCCCCGCCCTCCTCGCTCCCGGCCCCAGCGTCGTCGTCTATCCCCTCCTCGCTCTGATGAATGATCAGGAGCGAAGCCTGAAAAGGCGCGGCATCTCCTGCGCCGTCTTTCGGGGAGGGATGGAGGATGAAGAGAGACGACAGCGGCAGGAAGCCGTGCGCAGCGGCGAAGCCAGAATTGTCATCACCAATCCCGAATGCCTGGCGACACCGCGGCTGATGGATTTCCTCTCCGAGGCGAAAATCTTCCACCTCGCGATCGATGAGGCGCACTGTGTCAGCGAATGGGGCGAAACCTTCAGACCATCCTATCTGGAATTGGGCAGATGCATCGAGGCGATCAAGCCCAGGGTCGTGAGCGCCTTCACCGCCACGGCCAGCCCCACCGTCGCCGAAGCCATCGCGCGCTATATCTTCGGCACTGAAGTCTTTTCGCTCGTAACCGCCGATATCGATAAGCCCAACATACGTTATTCGGTAGAGGCTACCCTCGCTCCCGTTCACACCCTTCTCAGGCTCGTTCGTGCCAAACCGAAACCGCTCATCGTCTTTGACCAATCCCGCAATGGAGTGAGAAGAATCTGCGAAATCATCAGGGACAACACCACTATCGATGCAAGGTTCTATCACGCTGGCCTGACGAGGGAGGAAAAAAACGCGACGGAAACCTGGTTCATGGAGAGCGCCGATGGAGTACTGGCCGCCACATGCGCCTACGGCATGGGGGTGGATAAGCGAAACATTAGGACGGTCATTCATTACTCGGAACCCCCATCGGTGGAAGCTTACATACAGGAAGCGGGAAGAGGCGGGCGCGACGGCCAGACGGCCGAGGCCATCCTGATTCATTCCGCGAACTCCGGCGGGAGGGCAAAGGCCAGGGAGTCAAAAAACGGAGCCCAGGACGCCGAGGGAGAGGAGAGGAACAGGCTGAGGGCGATTCGCCAGAACGCTTTTCTTGAGTATGCCTCGGCGCTGAGCTGCCGACGGGCTTTTCTGCACAGGCTCATGGGTTCCGAACTCTCCTCGCCCTGTTCAGGGTGCGATATCTGCGACGGATCGGCGGAGGCCCTGCCGGAAGGTCTCGGCGAAATCCTGGATTTTTTCGGACGCAATCGTGGGCGCTTCACGCTCAGACAGAGCGTGAAGCTTCTCTGTCAGCCCATGATCGCCAGCCTCGGCCGCGCAAGCCCGGATTTCCAATTCCAGCCTGATGGCCGCAGAGAACGCGACACCGGCGAACGGGCGATGCGCTCATTTCTCGCCCACCCACCCACCTGCGCCGAAGCGGGTGCTCTTTCGGGATGGCAGGAACGTGAAGCCTTGGCCCTTATCAGGGAGACTATGAGCATGGGCATCTTGAAATCGGGCACCGGCATTCTGAGGAAGAACAAGCTCTATCTGGATAAGGCGAATGCGAAGAAGGTTTTATAGATAAAAGCGGCTTGAAGTGTAGCGATTTTCACCATATCATGTATCATAAGGATACAGATGGAGCAGCATATGATCCAATACAGGAATCTCGACGATTGCAATAGTTACGCGGCTTTGGCGAACCTGCCCAAGGTCGATGTCGCCCGGGCGCTAACGCCGGAACGCGTGGCGGCGTACACGGCGCAGATGCCCGAGGGCTTTACCTTCTGCTACGCCGCCGCCCCCGTGAACGAGGCGCTGATAGACGCCATGCAGAGGCTCGCGGACGTTCAGGAACTCGTTGAAAAATACAAAGCCCTCGTCAGCGGCGAGGTCATGAATACCGGCGAGAAGAGGATGGTTCTCCACCATCTGGCGCGGGGACAGCTCGGCCCGGCCGTCGTCTCGGGAGGGCAGGACGTCCGCGCTTTCTACGAAGCCGAACGCGGGAAGATAGCCGATTTCGCGAAAGCCGTGCATTCCGGAAAGGTGCTGGGCTCCACGGGCAAGCCCTTCGAGACGGCGGTTCAGATAGGCATCGGCGGATCGGATCTCGGCCCCCGCGCCTCCTATATAGCCCTCGAACGCTGGGCCGCGGCTGAACATAGGTTGAGTATGCGCGCGCGCTTCATATCGAACGTGGACCCCGACGACGCTGACCAGGTGCTGCGAGGTCTCGACCTCGAGACCACCATCTTCATCCTCGTGTCCAAGAGCGGGACCACGCAGGAGACGCTCGCGAACGAGACGCTGGTGCGCAACCGCCTAGAATCCGCAGGCCTCGACGGCTCCAGGCATCTAGTGGCGGTAACGAGCAGGACGAGCCCGCTGGCCCAGAATCCTGGTTACATCGCCAGCTTCTTCATCGACGATTTCATCGGAGGACGTTATTCGACATCGAGCGCCGTCGGGGGCGTCGTCCTCTCCCTCGCCTTCGGCCCCGAAACCTTCGCCGAGTTCCTGGAGGGGGCCCACGCGGCGGACCGGGCGGCCATGGAGCCTGACATCCGCAAGAATGCCACGCTGCTCGACGCCATGATCGGGCTTTACGAAAGGAATGTCCTTGGCATGCCCTTCACCGCCGTCCTGCCCTACGCGGAAGCCCTGTCGCGCTTTCCCGCCCACCTCCAGCAGCTGGATATGGAATCGAACGGCAAGTCGGTCAACCGCGAAGGCAAGCCCATCGCGTATTCCACCGGTCCCGTCGTCTTCGGCGAACCGGGCACGAACGGCCAGCATTCGTTCTACCAGCTCCTTCACCAGGGGACGGACAGGGTGCCGCTCCAGTTCATTGGGTTCACCGAAAACCAGCATTCCGACGACGTGCTCTCGATGGGAACGTCGTCGAGGCAGAAACTCGTCGCCAACCTCCTCGCGCAGATCGTCGCCTTCGCGCGCGGCAAGGATGACCAGAACCCCAACAAGCGCTTCGCCGGAGGCAGGCCGTCGACCCTGCTCCTGGGCGGAAGGCTGGGACCGAAACAGCTCGGAGCCCTTTTCGCCCATTTCGAGAACAAGGTGATGTTCCAGGGATTCGCTTGGAACATCAATTCCTTCGATCAGGAGGGGGTGCAGCTGGGCAAGCTTTTGGCCAATAAGATGCTCTCGATAATGCAGGGCGAGAAGACCGATGAGGCTGTCCTGAGCGCCATGGCGAAGATGGCCGGATTTCTCGAATGAGCGGCGGAACCGACGGCGGAGCCGCGACGGAGACCAGGACGTCCAAGCCCGCCGCGACGCCGCTCATCGCCTTCACCGGCGGAGGTACGGGAGGACACATCTACCCGGGCCTCGCCGTCATCCAGGCGCTGAAGGCCAAAGGCTTTGGCGGACACATCGTCTGGATAGGCTCGCGAAAAGACCTGGACCGCGGCATCGTCGAGAAGGAAGGCATAGAGTATTTCGCCATTCCCTCGGGCAAACTTCGCCGCTCCCTCACGCTGAAGAACCTGGCCGACGCCTTCCGCGTCGCCGCTGGCTTCGTCGCATCGAGGCGCCTCCTCGCCGCGCTCAAGCCGGTACTCCTCTTTTCCAAGGGTGGCTACGTGAGCGTTCCCCCCTGCCGCGCGGCGGCATCGCTGGGAATTCCCTACTTTACCCACGAATCGGACACGAGCCCCGGACTCGCGACGCGGCTCAACGCGGGCAAGGCCGAGAAAATACTCTTGAGCTGGCCGAAGACAGCCTCCATGCTCGGCGCGGCGCTCCAGGCCAGGATCGCCATCGTGGGCAATCCCGTCAGGCCCAGCCTTTTCCTCGGCGACGCCGCAAGAGGCAGGAAAATTCTCGGCGCTCCCGACGGCCTTCCGATCGTCTTCTTTGTAGGCGGCAGCCAGGGCTCGCGCCAGGTCAACGAAATCGTGCGGGCGATAAGGCCCCGGCTCGAAGGTAAAGCCTTCATCGCCCATCAGACGGGCAAGGATCTTTACGATCCGGCCGCCAATGCCCAAAAGCCGGGATGCTATGCCGCCCTGCCCTATATCGGCGAGGAAATGAGCGATATCATGGCGGCCTCGACAATCGTGGCGGGCAGGGCCGGCGCCGGAACGGTCTGGGAATCGGCGGCTCTCGGAAAGCCCATGGTCTTGATCCCCCTCGCGGGCTCGGGAACGCGCGGAGATCAGGTGGAGAACGCCGAAATGGCGGAAAGAACCGGGGCGGGCATCTGCCTCGGAAGCGAGAAAGCATCGCCGGAAAACACGCTCACGGCCATCCTGGGCTATCTGGAAAATCCATCGGCCATGGATGGAGCCAAGAAAGCCGGCCTCGCTCTCGCCAGCGTAAAAGGCGAAGACGGCGCTTCGGCGCTCTCGGCGGACTACATCGCCGATCTCATCATCAAACAAGTAAACAAAGCGCCAGGAGGAACTCAATGAGCACCATGGACTGGATCTTCACGGGCATCATCATCATTCTCGCCGCGAGATGCTTCGTCCGCGGTTTCGTCCAGGAAGTTCTTTCGGTGGCCTCCTACGCTGTAGGCCTTTTCGCCGGACTGCTTTTTTCCAACACCGTCATAGAGTTCGCCGCCAAAAAACTGGGGACGGGAACCTTGCCGGCCAGCGTTCAGTACGTCATCGCCTTCATCATCTGCTTCGTTCTGGGATTCCTCATCATGAAGCTAATCGAAAGGCTCATCCGTGAAGGGCTCGAGGCGGCCAATCTTGACATATTCGACAGAGTGCTCGGCCTCGCGCTCGGAATCGCCGAAGGACTGGCCATCGTGGCCCTCGTCCTCGTCGTCATGGAAATCCAGCCTTTCTTTGACGTCAAGACAGCCCTGGCCAACTCGTTTTTCGCCAGCACCATACTTCCCATCATAGGGCCCGCCATAAATGAAACCCTGAAGCCGGCCCTCGAGGGAACGGGCAAATCCCTGAACCTGCAGAACCTCTTCAAGCCGAAGAAATAGCCTATGTACGAGAATTTACTTGCCCAGGAAGCGACAGTAGCCTCTCTCATCGGCGATATAGGCAGCGGCTCCCTGCCGCCGGCCCTGCTGTTTTCCGGACCTCCCGCTTCAGGCAAGCTTACCGCGGCGCTGGAGACGGCCAGAGTCCTTTCCTGCGCGAGGCAAGGCGTCTGGAACTGCGCCTGTCCAGATTGCGCGCGTCACCTGCAGCTCATCCACGGCGATCTCCTTCTCTTCGGAAAACGCAGCTTTCCCGAGGAAATCGTGGTGGCGAAGGAATTTTTCCTCCGTCGCCCCGGTCAGCCCTCCGCCTACTTTTTCCTGCGATCGATCCGGAAGCTTCTCGCCCGCTTCAGCCCCGCGCTGTGGAGCGGCGAGGAAACGAAGCTGGGAAAAGCCGCGAGCCTCCTCCAGTCGATCGAGGAAGCCATGGACCTCATCCAACCCGAGGCTCTGGTCCCCGAAAGCCTGCGCGAAGGCATACCGCCTTCCGTCGCCAAAGCCGTGGACTCAGTCTATGCCGACGCCCTGGCTCTTGAAGTCTTCGCGCCCGAAGCCCCCGGCGTCTTCATGATCCGCAACATGGCGATCTGGGCCCAACTCGCCCCCGCCGGGAACTGCAAAACGATCATCATAGAAAACGCCGACAGGATGCAGGACTCGGCCAGGAACGCCATGCTGAAAATACTGGAAGAACCCCCGAAGACCGTGCGCTTCATCCTGCTCACGAGCCGGCGGGCTTCCATGATGGCCACCATCCTCTCGCGTTCGCGGCTCTATCCCTTCGCTCCGCGCGATCAGGCGGCCACGGAGCTCATCCTCTCCAGGGTCTTCAAATCGAACGAGATGACGCCCAGCCTCCAGGCCTACTTCGAATCCCGCATCCCTTTCCCTCCCGCCCTGGCGAAACTCCACGCGGAACGCTTCACGGGCAGGATACTGCTCGATCTGGGCGATAAAATCCCCACCAGCGGCCCATACGGCCGCCTCCTCGCGTCCGACGCGGACAAGTCGGGAAAATCCATGTCCGAGCTTCTGGAAGAGCTTGGCGAGGCAACAGGAGGGTTCGGGGCCAAGGACAAGACGATGGCCGGCTCCTTCAATCACTTCATACGCGCCTTGCTTTCGGTTTTTTCAGGTTTGCTGCGGGAATCGGCGGGGGAGCCGGCCATCGTCGCGGCGATCGACCGCTGGTCCCGGCTCGCCCGCGAAGCGGCGGTTCAATACGGCTCGCTGAACAGGAGTCCCGATCTGCTCATCAAAGTGCTCGCCACATCATTCGGAGATGATCGATGAAACCTTCATTCCTGGGAAAAGCCCTGTCGCGGGCGGACAAGCTGACCAACGACCAGCTTCGGACTCTGTTCAATGAACTCGTGCTGACGAACGACAGGCTGGAGGCCGCCCTCCAGTCTATGTTCGACGGCATCGTCGTCTGCAGCCTGAACCATGAGCCCGTCCTCATCAACAAATCAGCCGAAAGAATTCTCCGCATCCAAGGCGGATGGGGAGGAAGCCCCTTCTGGATGGCGATCGCGGACGAGGAGCTCAAGGATTTCTTCTATAAAGCGCTGACCTCGGAAGAGACGATCCTCGGACGCGAGTTCGCCCTCCAGAGTTCAGGTGGAACGCGCATCATCGCGATAAGCCTCTCGGCCTTGCTCTCCGAGGACAGGATTGCCGGCACCATCATCCACATCGAGGACATCACCGAAAAGCGCAAGAAGGAAACCCAGCTTCGAAGAGCCGAGAGCCTCGCCGCGCTGACGACGCTGGCCGCCGGCGTGGCCCATGAGATCAACAATCCCCTGGGTTCCATTTCCATAAGAATCCAGCTTCTCGAGAAGCTGCTGAAGCCTGAGAAAACGGATAAAGCCGCGATGAAGAAGCATCTCAATGTCGTAAAAGAGGAGATGGACAGGCTCAAGCACATTGTCGTGGACTTTCTTTTCGCCGTCAGGCCTATGGATATACAGCTCATGAGCGAAAACCCGGCCCAGATCGTCGAGGAAATCGCCGATCTCATCCAGCCAGAGGCCGACAGAAAAGGAATCAATGTCGACGTGTCGATCGGCGATGATCTGCCGCGCGTTCTCATGGATAAGCGTCATATAAAGCAGGCACTTCTCAATCTTATCCAGAACGCGATGGCCGCCATGCCCGATGGGGGCAACCTGGGCATAGCGGTGGCGGCTACCAATGACGAGTTGACGATTTCCGTCTCCGATACGGGTACCGGCATTCCAGAGGATATGCTCACGAAGATTTTCGAGCCGTATTTCACGACGAAAAAGAGCGGGACAGGCCTCGGTCTCACCATCACGTTCAAGATCATCAAGGAACATTCGGGGGATATCAGCCTCGAATCCAAGGAAGGGAAAGGCTCCACGTTCACCATCCATCTTCCCGTTCCTCAAAAAGAGAAGAAATCGCTTCCCCAATGGCAGGATGCGGTGGCTATCGCCGGATCACAGGCGGAGGACTAGATGCAGTTCACCATTCTCATCGTCGACGACGAAAAGAACATACGCGACGGCCTCGCCGAGGCTTTCGGCATGGAGGGCTACGCCCCGCTGACGGCCTCGGACGGCCAGGAGGCGATGCAGCTTCTCGAGGAACAGTACATCGATCTCGTGATAACCGATCTGAAGATGCCGAAAGTTTCAGGCATGGAGCTTCTCCAGCATATCAAGCGCCGCTGGCAGAATGTCCCCGTCATCATCATCACGGCCCACGGCGACATTTCGGAAGCCGTTTCGGCGATGCAGTTCGGCGCCTTGGAATTCATCACGAAACCCCTCGATCTCGAACATCTCCTGAAACTCACGAAAAACGCCCTGGAAATCAGGGAGCTCTCGATCAAAAACCAGGAGCTGCGCGAGGAAGTTCTGGCTCAGCAGCGCATCAGCTCGATCATCGGCAAGAGTCCGGCCATGCGGAAAATCTTCGATCTCATCCGCAAGGTGGCGCCTACGAGGGCCAGCGTCCTCATAACGGGAGAGTCCGGCGTCGGCAAGGAGCTGATAGCCGACGCGCTCCACAATCTTTCTCCGCGCAGGGACAAGCCGCTGATAAAAGTGCATTGCGCGGCGCTGGCCGAAAGCCTTCTGGAGAGCGAGCTCTTCGGGCATGAAAAAGGGGCCTTCACGGGAGCGCAGACGCGGAAAAGAGGCCGTTTCGAGTTGGCCGACACCGGAAGCCTGTTCCTCGACGAGATAGGCGAGATAAACCAGAATGTCCAGATAAAGATTCTACGCGTGCTGCAGGACAGGAAATTCGAGAGGGTGGGCGGCGAATCCACGCTCGAAGTCGATGTGCGCTTCATAGCGGCCACCAACAAGGACCTGAAGGATGAAATAACGGCCGGACATTTCAGGGAAGATCTCTATTACCGGCTCAACGTCGTCAACATCCACGTCCCTCCCCTGCGGGAAAGGCGAGAGGACATTCCCCTCCTCGCCGCCACCTTCCTCCACGAATTCAGCCAGGAAAACGGCAAGAAAATCGAGGGCTTCGATCCTCGGTCCAGGCAGGCGCTCTACGCTTACGATTGGCCGGGCAATGTGCGCGAACTGCGCAACTGCATCGAGAGCGCCGTGGTGATGGCCTCGACGCAGTTCATAACGGTGGACGATCTTCCTCCCGGGCCGCGCTCCACCCAGGAAAAGAAGGAGCTGCATCTTCCCGCCTTCTGCACGCTCGAGGAGGCGGAAAAAATCATCATCGCCGAAACGCTCGCCATGCTGGGAGGCAACAAGACGAAGACCGCCGAGGTGCTGAAGATAGGCCGCAAGACTTTGTATCAGAAGATCGAGGAATACGGAATCGCCGCCGCCGAAAAGCAGGAGCAGGCGAAAGACTCCCCGAAAGATGAGGAAAAAAAATAAGGGAGCCTTTCGGCCCCCTTCAATCGCTTCGCGTTTCGTCGCCGCCGCTTAGAATATGCCTTTTCGGCGGCTCGTGAGCTTAGCCCTGAGTCTGATGATCGCTTTCGTATGCAGCTGGCTAATCCGCGATTCGGTGACGTCCAGGATCTGGCCGATTTCCCGCAGCGTCAGATTCTCATAATAATAGAGCACGAGAACCTTTTTCTCCTTTTCCGGAAGCTCGGTGATCGCCTGCTTTATGACCCGCCTGATTTCCTCTTTCTCGACGGAGGAATCGGGGTTGAGGCCTCTGGGCGATTCGATGCTCTCGCCGATGCACATTTTCTCGCTGTCGGTGCCTGAATTCCAGATGTCGTTGAGCGACAGAATGGCGGTGCTGGAAATCTTGCTCATGAGATGCGAGAATTCCGCCTCGCGAAGATTCATGGACGCGGCGATTTCCGAGTCCGAGGCGGGACGTCCGAGTCTCGCCTCCAGGATCATCACCGCCTGCTCGATTTCCTTGGCCTTCTGTCTCACCGAGCGCGGGACCCAATCCATCTCCCTCAGGTGATCGTACATCGCGCCCCTGATTCTGGTGACGGCATAGGTCTTGAACTTTACATGTTTGGCCGTATCGAATTTATCGATGGCGTCGAAGAGGCCGAAGACTCCGTATCCCACCAGGTCGTCGTACTCAACCGACGAAGGGAGGTTCGCGGCCACTTTTCCAGCCACGTATTTCACGAGCGGAGCGTATTGCTCGACAAGATGATCCCTGATCTTGGGGTCACGGCTGCTCTGGTATCGGTCCCAAAGTTCGCGCTCCATCACTTCGGCGGAGTTGTCGATGTCGCAGTTGCATAAATTTATCGAGTCCATGGCTGATCGGCCCTCCTGCTACAAAATGTATTTGCTCAAATCCTGCCTTTCGGCATAATCCTTGAATTTCCCGTCGACATATGCGACATCGATCACGACATTCTGTCCGGCCATCGTGTCGGCTTCGAAAGAAAGATCCTCGAGAAGCCGCTCCAGCACGGTATGGAGACGGCGGGCTCCGATGTTTTCGGTCTGGGTATTGGCGGCGGCCGCTATCTGGGCTATCCGCGCGATGGCGCCCTTCTCGAAGCTGATGTTCACCGACTCCGTCGAAAGAAGCTGGGCGTACTGGATGACCAGGGCATTCTTGGGTTCGGTCAGTATCCTTTCGAAATCCCTGTCGGTGAGAGCGTCCAGTTCGACGCGGATGGGAAACCTGCCCTGGAGTTCGGGGATGAGGTCCTGGGGTTTGGAGACGGTAAAGGCTCCCGCCGCGATGAAGAGGATGTGTGTCGTGTCCACGGCGCCCCATTTCGTGTTGACGATGGTTCCCTCGACGATGGGCAGAAGGTCCCGCTGGACGCCTTCGCGCGATACGTCGATGCCCGAAGCGCCGCGGCTTTCCTTGTTGGCGACCTTGTCGAGCTCATCGATGAAGACGATGCCGAAATCCTGGACGCGGCGCCTCGCTTCCTGGGCCGCCTTGTCGGGATCGACGAGTTTCTCCATTTCCTCGGCCTCGAGGATGGGGAGGGCTTCGGCCACGCTGACGCTCTTCTTCTTGCGCTTTCCGCCGAACATGTTGCCTATGCTGCCCAGCGCCACGCCCATATCTTCCATCTGGGTTCCCGCGAACAGTTCCATGGAAGGCGCCGCCGCGTTCACGGTGATTTCCAGCTCGCGGGAATCGAGCTTGCCCTCGCGCAGGAGTTTCCTGAATTTTTCGCGGGTCTCGTTCGGCGGAAGCGGCTGCACGAGGGTGGCCTGCGTGGAGCCTACCGGTTCCACCGAATTGGACAGGCCAGGCAGGAGAAGATCGAGAAGACGTTCTTCGGCTCTCCGCTTCGCCTCGGCCGCCACTTCCGCCTGCATCTCTTCCTTGACCATGGCCACGCCCGAAGCCATGAGGTCTCGTATCATGGATTCGACGTCGCGTCCGACATAGCCCACTTCGGTGAACTTTGTCGCTTCCACCTTGATGAAGGGAGCTCCGCAGAGTTTGGCCAGTCTCCTGGCGATTTCGGTTTTGCCGACGCCCGTCGGGCCCATCATGAGTATGTTCTTGGGCGCTATCTCGTCTCGCATTTCCTCGGACAGGCGCTGGCGCCGCATGCGGTTGCGCAGCGCGATGGCCACGCTTTTCTTGGCCTTTGTCTGGCCGATGATGTATTTATCGAGTTCTTCGACAATGGCCCGGGGGGTCAGCGCATCGAATCCAACCGGCGTCATATTTCCTCCACCATGATCTTGTCGTTCGTGTAGATGCAGATGCCCGAAGCGATCTGGAGACTCCTGCGCGCGATATCCGCCGCGCCCATGAAGGCGTGGAGGGGCGTCTCGGAGGGATCGCCCGCGGGAAGCTGGACGCCCGCCAGTTTTTCCTCAAAGCTCTTCGACGCTTCCAGGTAAGCCATAGCCGCCGCGTAGGCGTAGGGGCCGCCCGATCCGATGGCCACGGCGTCCTCTGCCGGGTCCACCACATCGCCCGTTCCCGAGAGGAGGAGGGATTTCTTGGCGTCGGCCACGAGGAGCATGGCTTCAAGCTTGCGGAGGATCCTGTCTGTCCTCCAGTCCTTGGCCAATTCCACGGCCGCCCTCGTGAGGTCGCCGCCGTATTCCTGAATCTTCACCTCAAAATGTTCGAGGAGGGCGAAGGCGTCGGCGGTGGCGCCGGCGAAGCCGCAGAGGACTTTCCCTCCGTAGATCGTGCGCACTTTGCGGGCGTTGCTCTTCATGACCGTCTCGCCCAGGGTGACCTGACCGTCGCCTGCCATGGCGACATGGCCATTCTTTCTCACGACGAGCACCGTCGTCGAACGGAATTTCTTTCTGTCGCTGTCGGACATCTATCGCTCCTTCGTTCCATGCGGATGCGCGAGCTCGTAGACCTTGCGCAGATGCTCCATATCGACGTGGGTGTAGACCTGCGTCGTCGATATGCTCGAATGTCCCAGCATCTCCTGGACAACCCTGATGTCGGCGCCAGCCGCGACGAGCTGGGTCGCGAAGCTGTGCCTGAAAGCGTGCGGCGAAACGATCTTCTTCATGTTCGAGGCCGCGCGCCGTTTTTCCACAATTTTCTCGATGCCCCGCACCGTGAGGGGGCCGCCCTTGGCGTTGACGAAGGCGCGCCGGTGATCCGATACGCGCAGTTTCGTCAGGCGCATGGCGCGCGTGACAAGGTAGTTGGCGAGGGCTGTCGACGCCATCCTGCCGAGGAAGACGACCCTCTCCTTGGAACCTTTGCCCAGGACGCGTATGATTCCTCTCGGAAAATCGATCTTCTCGATCGTCATGCCCGCTATTTCCGAGGCCCGGCATCCCGTACTGTACAGGACTTCGAAAAGAGCCCTGTCGCGGGTTTCCGCGAAGCCCGTTCCGTCGATGGATTCGATGAGCTGAGCCATCTCGTCCTCGAACATGAACTTAGGTAAAGGTCTCGTCGCCGAAAGGTTCTCCACTTCTCGCCCGGGATCGCTCGTCAGGCCGCCGAAACGCATTCTGTATCGATAGAAACCCCTGATGGTCGAAAGCGCGCGGTTGACGCTCGAGGCGGCCTTGCCTTCCATCACCAGGGTACCCGCGAAGGATCGGATGTCATGCGCCACCGCCGCGTCGATATCGGCGCCGGAGAGAAAGCTTTCGTACCGTCCCAGGTCGTCTCCATAGACGCGCAGGGTCCGCTCGGAAAGGCCGCGCACGGATTCGAGATAGGAAAGGTAGTCTTCGATCCTTTTATCCATCGATCATTCCTCCGGGCGCTCTTCGTCTTTGGCATGAAGATAGTCGCACGAGGGATTGATGCAGCCCTTGTGGACGCCCGATACTTTGTCGGTCTTTTCGACCAGGAACCAGCCGCATTTGGGGCAGAGCTTGTCGGTAGGCTTGTCATAGGACACGAAATCGCAGGTGGGATAATTGGTGCAGCCGTAGAAGGTCTTCCGCTTGCCCTTCAGGTTTTTCCGCTCGACGATGTCACCGCCGCATTTCGGGCATTTCGCGAGGGGAATTGACTTCGTGTTCTTGCAGGCGGGGAATCCGGAGCAGGCCAGGAAAAAGCCGAAACGCCCCAGCTTCTTCACCATGGGTTTCCCGCAGAGTTCGCAGACGATGTCCGTCGCCTCATCCAGCTGTCCTTTCTTGCTCGTGAGCGTGGACATGACCTCGTCGAGCCTCTTCTTGAACGGAAAATAGAAATCCTTCATCACGGCGACCCAGTCGACTTTTTCCTCTTCCACCTGGTCGAGAAGTCTTTCCATGCTCGAGGTGAATCCCGTGCCTATGACGTCGGGGAAATATTCGGAGAGGATCTCCGTTATCATCTTGCCGAGCAGGGTCGGGGCCAGCTGTTTCGTCTGGCGGGACACGTAATAGCGCTCAAGAAGGGTGCTGATCGTGGGGGCGTAGGTGGAAGGCCTGCCTATGCCCAGTTCCTCGAGCGCCTTGATTATGGAGGCGTCGTTGTAGCGCGCCGGCCCCTGGGTGAAATGCTGGGTGGCGTGGATCTTCTCGACGGGCAGGGCCTGGCCGACTTCGAGGGCAAGGCTGTGACTCGCCTTTTCTTCCTTGGAAGCGGCGAGCTTGATCACCTTGTAGAAGCCTTCTTCGATATAAGAGGAAGCCGAGACCCTGAAAAGTCCTTCGCCGATGGCGATGTCCGCCGTGGTGATGTTCATCACGGCGGGGATCATCTGGGAAGCCACGAAGCGTTCCCATATAAGCGCATAGAGCCTGAGCTCGTCGCGCTGGAGGAAGCGCGCGATATCGTCGGGGGCGAGATCGACCCTCGTCGGCCTGATGGCCTCATGGGCGTCCTGCGACTGTTTTCCGGCGCTGTAATGCTGAGCCTGGGGTGGCAGCTGGCCGGGATGGAATTCCGCGATCCAGCGCCTGGCCTCGGCGAGGGCGTATTCTGAAATGCGCGTGGAGTCGGTTCTCATGTAGGAGATAAGGCCGGTGCGCTGGGCTCCCATGCTTATGCCTTCGTAGAGCTTCTGGGCTATCTGCATTGTCTTCTTGCTAGTGAAGCCGAGGCGGTTGGCGGCCGTCTGCTGCAGTGTGGAGGTCGTAAAGGGCGCCTTGGGCTTTATGACTTTTTCGGTATTCCTTATATCGCTCACGACGGCGGGCTTGCCCTCGAGAGCGCCGACGATCGCCTTGGCTTCTTCCTCTTTCGAGACCTGGAGCCTCTCGTTCTTGTAAAGGACGAGGTCGGCCTTGAGAGTCGAACGATGCGCCTTGAGACCCGCCTCTATCGTCCAATACTCCTCGGGGATGAAGGATTCGACTTCCTTTTCCCTGTCGCATATGAGCTTGAGCGTCGCCGACTGGACGCGGCCGGCCGAAAGGCCGTTCTTCACCTTTTTCCAGAGCAGGGGGGAGAGGTTGTAGCCGACGAGCCTGTCGAGGACGCGACGAGCCTTCTGCGCGTCCACCTTGGTAAGGTCTATTTCCCTGGGGGCGTCCACCGCTTCCTTGATGGCATTCTGCGTAATTTCATTGAAGGTGATCCTCTTGATCCTGAGCCCCGGTTCCTTTTCCCCAATATACTTGCCGATCTGGTAGGCGATGGCCTCCCCTTCGCGGTCAGGGTCCGATGCCAGCATGACGGCTTCGGATTTCTTGGCTTCCTTGACGAGGCTCTTGAGCACATCCGCCCTTCCCCTGATGGTCAGGTATTCGGGTTCGAAATTATTGTCCACGTCGACGCCGATGCGCGATTTAGGGAGATCGATGAGGTGTCCCATGGAGGCAAGCACCTTGTACCTCGATCCCAGATATTTTTCGATGGTCTTGGCCTTGGCGGGGGATTCCACGATGATGAGGGTCTTGCCTTTCTCGGCCTTTTTCGTCCCCTTGGCCGCGGCGGACTTCTTGGGCTTGGCCTTTTTGGTGGCGGTCTTCTTGGGCGCCGGCTTTTTCCTGGTCGATGCTTCCGTCGATGACAGCTCCGCCATGGGCTTCTGATCGGTAAGGTTTGTATCTTTCGTCATTTTTACCATAATTTTCAGTCTCCTACACGCTCGTGTTGTCGCCGCGCCGTCAATCCGCGTCCGCTCGCCGACCATTCCAGAAAAACGTCTTCAGCATTATTCACAATTACGGCGCCTTGGGAAGCCAAAGCGTCCCCGCCGGCGTTGCGCGTGCCGCCCACGCAGGCGCCGTGCACGAATACGTCGCGTCCCTCGGTCAACGCATGGTCTGCGGTGATCAGGGCGCCCGAATTTCCCGGCGCCTCCACGACGACGCAAGACCGCGACATTCCCGCGATGATCCTGTTCCGCTCGGGGAAGCGGTAGCGCTGTATCTCCGTGCCGGGAGGATATTCCGTGACGATGCCCCCGCCCGAATCCAGGATGGCCGAGGCCAGCGCCTTGTTCGAAGCCGGATAGATCGCCTCGATGCCGCCCGGAAGCACCGCGACCGTTTTTCCGCGACCCTTCAGCGCACCGCGATGGGCCGCGGCGTCGATCCCTCTCGCCAGACCGGATACCACGCAGACCCCATTCGCCGATAAATCCGCCGCGAGCCCATAGGCTGCATGCAGCCCATTCCCCGTCGGTACTCTCGTTCCCACGATTCCCACCGCGGGGATTTCCGGATCGGGAAGTCTTCCCCTCAGATAAAGGCCGAAAGGCGGCCTGTAGACTTCCCTCAGCTGGGGCGGATAGGCGGAATCGCCGATAGCCACGAAACGGATGCCCCTCGGCGCGAAAAAATCCCTGTCCCTCAGCGCCTTTTCCCAAAACAAAACAGGCTTCCAGCATTCAAGCTTCAGCGATCGCATGGCGATGGACTGGACATCGCCCGCCCTCATCGACAACAGTCCCTCGCGCGAACCCGCGGCGGCGGCCACCAGGAGCTTTTCATGACTCCTCAGGAAATCCATTCTAGCGACGGCGAGCGCGAGGAGCGGATCCATGATGTCCGTGCCCAGCATTCCCTCCACTTCGTCATCGAACATCGCGTGGAATAGGGAGAGTCTCTGCGGATATCCCAGGTTTGCCCTTTTCATCCTCATCCTCCTATCCATAAACGCCGCCCGATGGCATTCACGCTTCCATCCGCCTCTCAGTTTCTTGGAAAATACTCCTTGTGATAGCCCTGAAGCGCTTCCTCCTCGATATGCGTATAAATCTGGGTCGTGGAAATGTCTGAGTGGCCCAGAAGCTCCTGCACCGTTCTCAGGTCGGCGCCGCCGGCCAGAAGGTGAGTCGCGAAGCTGTGCCTGAAGGTGTGGACCTTCGCCGAGACGCCCGAGACTGCCCTGATCCCCGAAAACCTTTTCCAGATGCCTTTTCTCGATATGCCTTCGCCCTCCTGATTGAGGAAAACGAGGTTGGATTTCTTTCGCTTCTCCAGATGAGGCCTGGCTTCTTTTATATATTTTTCCAGCCAGTAATGAGCCTCGTCGCCGAAGGGCACTATCCTCTCCTTCTTCCTTTTCCCGAGGACGCGCAGGAGCCTTTCCTTCAGGAAGAGCCTGTCGAAAGACAGGTTCGAAGCCTCTGAAATCCTCAACCCGCAGGAATAGATGAGCTCGAAAAGAGCCCTGTCCCTGATGCCGTTGGGCGTCGAAAGATCGATGCTCGCGAGGAATTTGTCCACTTCCTCGGGCTGGAGAACGTCGGGCAGGACTCGTTCCTGTCTCGGCGTCCTAATGAGCAGCGAGGGATCGTCGCCGCGAAGCCCCTCGAGCTTCATGAACTTGTAGATCGAGTGGACGCTGGCCACGATCCTGGCCATGGTCGTCCTTGAGAGCCCTTTTTCATGCCTCCATACCAGGAAGCAGAGCAGATCCTCGCCGGTGGCCGTCAAAGGCTCCTTCCCCTGCCCCGCAAGATATGCCTCCAGATTGTCCAGTTCCCGGAGGTAGGCTTCGGCGGTGAGCGCCGAGCGCTTGCGTACGAGCAGAAGATGAGCCCTGAAACGAGCCCCCAGCTGGGTCACGCTCTCACTCCCATTCTCTCGGCTTTTTCCGCGCCGAATTTCTTGTCGCGCAGGATGGTGGGAATGTCGAGTTCGTCGCCGTCGGCGGCGTTCTCGAAGCCGAAGCCCTTACCGGAACTCTGGATGGTCTGGGTCATGAGGACATAATCCTCGGGTGAAACGTAGTCGCTGGAGGGTTTGCGGATTTCCGTCCTGGCTCTCAGGATGGCCTTCTGGGCCTCGATTTCCTTGGGATCGGCGCGCCGCGGTCCGAATCCCGTGGCGATGACCGTCACCCTGACCTCGTCGTCGATCATGGGATCGGTGACGAAACCGGCGATGATATGAGCCTCTTCGGCTGCCTTTTCCGTGATGAAGTCGACGATTTCCTGGTATTCGACGAGGGAGAAATCCTCGCCGCCGGTGACGTTGACGAGCACGTTCCTGGCTCCCTCGATCCTGGCGTCCTCGAGAAGGGGGTTGTTCACAGCCTTGCTGGCCGCGTCGGTGGCGCGATTCTCGCCCGTGCCGATTCCTATGCCCATGATGGCGTCGCCTTGTCCCTGCATAACGGTGCGGACGTCGGCGAAGTCGATGTTGATGTCGCCGGCCAGGGTGATGAGATCGGAGATGCCCTGCACGCCCTGCCTCAGCACTTCGTCGGCCAGGAGGAAGGCCTGCTTGATGGGCGTTCGCTTGTCCACGACCTTCAGAAGGTTCTGGTTGGGTATGACGATGACCGTGTCGACGGCCTGGCGAAGTTTCTCGAGGCCTTCTTCGGCGATGCGGCCGACGACCTTGCCCTCGAAAGCGAAGGGTTTCGTCACGACGGCCACGGTCAGGGCGCCCATGTCCCTCGCCGTCTGGGCGATGATGGGGGCCGAGCCGGTGCCGGTGCCGCCACCCAGGCCCGAGGTGACGAAGACCATGTCGGAGCCGCGCAGAGCCTGCTCGATCATCTCCCTGTCTTCCATGGCAGCCTTTTCGCCGATCTCGGGTTTTCCGCCGGCGCCGAGGCCTTTCGTGAGCTTCGTCCCGATGCCGAGCTTGATCTCGGCCTTGGAGCGGCCCAGATCCTGGAGGTCGGTGTTCACAGAAATGAACTGCACGTTCTTGAGCCCGCCCGCTATCATTCTGTTCACCGCGTTGGAGCCGCCGCCGCCCGAGCCAATTACTTTAATCACGGTCGGATTGACCGAACTGTCGTCATCGATAATTTCTATAGCCATTTTTCCCTCCATTGATCAGATGAATTTATCCTTGAGCCACGTGACTATTTTCCCCAGACTGGATGCCCTGGATTTTTCCTTATGCGCCGCCGATTGCCCGCGCGAAGGATTCATGGCGAGCTGGTTGTCGGCTTCGATGAGCACAAGCCCTACGGCCGTCGCGAACATGGGATTCCTGTACTCGTTTTCCAGGCCGCCAATGGAAGGCGGCGTCCCCAGATGCACGGGCACCTGGAACACGGATTCGGCCAGCTCCTTGGTTCCCGCCATCAGGGCAGAGCCTCCGGTGAGGACGATGCCCGCCTTGATATCCTTGAGGAAACCTGCCTTGTCCAGCTTTTCCTTGGCCATGAGAAAAATTTCTTCCATGCGAGGCTGGACGATGGCGCAGAGCTTTCTCCGCGGTATCTCCGTAGGCTCCCTTCCGCCGATGCCCGGCACCACGATGAGCTCGTCGGGGTCGATGGATTCGAGCCAGCAGGAGGCGGCTTCGCGCTTCAGGCGCTCGGCCGAGTCCATGAGAACGCTCAACATTATCGAAATGTCGTTGGTGACCTGCATGCCGCCCGCGGGAACGGCCGAGGTGTACCATGGCTCGCCGTCGCGGAACACCATGAGATCCGTCGTTCCGCCGCCGATATCCATCAGGAGACAGCCGAGATCGCGCTCGTCGTCGGAAAGCACCGATCGCGCGGCGGCCAGGCTGCCGAGAATGCGGTGATCGGTCTTGTATCCGGCGCGATTCACGCATTTGACCATATTCTGGGTCGTCGTCACCGAACTCGTGATGATGTGCACTTCCGATTCGAGCCGCACCCCCATCATGTGCAGGGGGTCGCGGATGCCGCGCTGCGCGTCCACGGTATAGGTCTGGGGCACCACATGGAGGATTTCCCTGTCCATGGGGATGGAAACCGCCTGGGCAGCCTCATGCACCCGCGCTATGTCGTCGGCGGTAATTTCGCGACCCTTGCCCGCAACGGCCACCACGCCTTTGGAGTTGAGACTCTCGATGTTGGCCCCTGATATGCCCAGAACGCAGGAATGGATTTCCCGCCCCGACATGAGCTCGGCCGATTCTATGGCCGAGGTTACCGAGGATAGGGTCGCCTCTATGTTGAGCACGACTCCTCTCCGCAGGCCGGTCGACGGAGCGACGCCCACGCCGATGATTTCGAGTTGATCCTCTTCGTTGAAATCCCCGACTACAGCCCTTGTTGAAGTGGTGCCGATATCGAGACCGACAATGAAGGTGTCAGCCAGTTTGTGCCTCCTTTGTCCTATATACGATGGTACCCGTGCGGAAATCGATCTCTTCGATCTTCTCCGCGCCCTGTCTGCTGGCCAGAATGTCCAGGACCAGCAGCGCCGATCCGAGATTTTTACTCGTCAGTCTGGAAGGCATTCGTATAGGAACCGATTTTCCGGAAGGGAACAGGAGAAGTTCCGCTTCGGAATCGGAAATCTTTTCGATCTTGATCTCTGAGAAAGCCTCGAGCGGCGAAGGATTTTCCTTCGAAATCTCGGCGATGTCGCGCAGCAGAGGCCGCAGGAATTCCGGAAGCTTCTGTCCGGGCACGAAACGCTCGAAGCGAATACCCGAAAGAACCGGAAGCTTGGTCGTGGCGGCGATGGAATCCATATAGGCAAACGCTATGCCCTCCCGGTCTATGGCAATGGATTTCGTGCCGATTTCCTCGTTGACGAGGACACAGGCGACCGCCTGCCTCTCCACGAGGTCGACGACGAGCTGATCGGGGAAGGAGCGCTTAACATTCACGGCGGCTATCTTGGGATTGGCGAGTATACGCCCTTCCATGGCGGGCACGTCGGCGTTGACGAGATTGATGTCGGCGGTAAGAAGGAGAGCGTCGGTGATTTCCTTTTCGGTGGTGTTCAGCATCCCGTTCACCGACACCTTGTTCACCCTCGTGACTTCCGGAACGGAAAAGTAGAGCCCTAGCCCCAGCGCGATCAGGAGGATGAAGGCGACGATCAGCTTGGCGTTATCGCTCCGCTGGCCTTCTCTGCTTTTCTCAGCTTGACGTTCCCTGGCGGAGATCGTTTTGGCTATCGAAGCCGCCTTCTGATCATAGAGCCTCTTCGGTTTCTGCTTCGAGCGCGTGGGTTCGGGGGTCTCAGTCTGGAAGCCGCGAGCGCTCCGGTCTACTACTTCCTGCCCTCTGTCTTTCCTGGGCTGGGAAGGCGCGAAACTCTTCAAACCGGGATGAGGCGATGTTCCGGAGGCGCCGGCGAGTCCCGTCTCCCGGCGAGCCGTGCTCCGTTCCAGATATGACAAACCTTCGTGGCTTTTAGGGCTTTTGGCGATTTCAGCCGTTCCTTTGCTCTTCAAGCTCGCCTGTTGGGCGGCCGGCGCCTGGCGGGTCGCGCCCGTTTTCGACTTCGCTAAGGACAAGAGTTCAGCCATTGCCGTTTCCTCCAGAATTCTGCGCCGAACCTGACGGGGATACTGCCGAGAAGCCGGTATCCTTGAGCGCGTTGAGAATCAACCCCCCGGCCAAGGCCGTGGAAAAGAGGGAAGATCCGCCTGCCGAGAAAAAGGGAAGCGCGATGCCCGTGGCCGGAAGGAAGCCGGACACGACACCCAGGTTGATGAGAAACTGCATCGAAAGGAGACAGAGCATACCCATCGCGAGAAGATAACGGAAACCTTCCATGTTCCTGGCTGCGCGGATCACCGCGACGACGAGGAAAATCCAGCAGGCGAAGACAGCGGCCACGCCGATGAGTCCCATCTCTTCGGCAAAGGCCGCGAAGACGAAGTCGGACTGTATTTCGGGAATGGAGGTGAGTTTTCTCGTGCCGAGCCCCAGCCCCTTGCCCCAAAGACCGCCCGACATTATGGCGCGTATGGAATTCTGCACCTGATAGTTCATTCCATGGGGATCGTAGTCGGGGATTATGAAACCCAATACGCGGGTGAGGCGATATTCGGAGGAGGTGATCATGAGAAAGACCGCGGGTATCGCCAAGACGAGGGTACCCAGGAAGAATCTCATCGGCGTGCTCGCGAACCAGAATACGGAGAGGGCAGCCGCCAATGCCAGCATGGATGTGGAAAAATCGTCCTGGAGAAAAACGATGACGCAGCCGAGGACGATGACGAGGAAGGGGAAAATCGCCTCGCCCGCCGTGTTCCTGATGGTTTGATTCTTCTTGTCGAGAATATGCGCGGCATAGAAAATGCTGATGGGCTTCCAGAGTTCGGAAGGCTGGAAATTCGTGACTATGAGATTGATCCAGCGCCGGCCGCCGTTTATCTCGACGCCGATGCCGGGCAGGAAAGGCAGAACCAGCGAGACGAGGGAGGCCATGGCGAACAATCCCGCCAGGTTCCTGAACTTGTCCAGAGGAATGACGGAAGCCGCGATGAAGATGAAAACGGCGGGGAGGAGGAAAATCGCCTGCCGTATCGCGAAGTAACTGGCTCCCCTCTCCATCTTGACGCCGTAGCCGGAAGAGGCCGACCACATCGCGATGAAGCCTATAACCGCCAGGGCCATGAAGGCGCCAGCAAACTTCGCCTCGGGATGGCGCAGTGTCCGGCCCTCGGCCGCCAATTCACGCAGAAGTTTCATCACCATCGCCTACTGAATCTTCAGCGTCGAAAGCGCCAGCAGCGCGAACATGCCGCCCATTATCCAGAAACGGACGACAACCTTGGTTTCCTTCTGACCCGAGAGCTCAAAGTGATGATGGAGCGGAGCCATGCGGAAAAGCCTTTCCCCCTTCGTAGCCTTGAAATAGAGCACCTGGAGCATCACCGAGCCGAGTTCCATCACGAAAACGCCGCCGATGAGAAGAAGGAGAATTTCCTTTTTCACGATAAGGGAAAGGACGCCAAGAACGCCTCCGAGAGCGAGAGAGCCAGCGTCGCCCATGAATACCTCGGCGGGATGGGAATTGAACCAGAGAAAGCCCGTACAGGCGCCCAAGAGGGCCAAGTTGAAGACGGTCAGCTCGCCGGCACCTTTGACGTAGGGAATGCCGAGGTAGGCAGCCCAGTCGGCTCGTCCGCTCACATAGGTCAGTATGGAAAAGGCGATCACAGCCATTATGACAAGGCCCGTGGCGAGCCCATCGAGACCGTCGGTGATATTCACGGCGTTCGACCAGGCGGTGACATAGATCATGGCCAGGGGAATCCAGAAGATGCCCAGGTCGAGGACGTGGTTCTTGAAGAAAGGCAGGTACACTTTCGTGGAATACTCGCCGCCTATGGAATAGAGGCTTACGGCGGCGACCATGGAAACCAGGAACTGAAGAGAGAGTTTCTGGACCGCTGAGAGCCCGTCCGAATTGTGTTTCTTAATCTTCAGCAAGTCGTCGGCGCAGCCTATCGCCCCGAATCCCAGGAGGGAGAAGAGGACGATCCATGTCAGGGGGTTTCGGATATCCTGCCAGAGAAGGACGGAAATCGCCACGGCGGCGATTATGAGGATGCCGCCCATCGTGGGGGTGCCGGTCTTCGCCAGATGGCTCTGGGGTCCGTCCAGCCTGACCGATTGTCCGAACTTCAGAACGCGCAGTTTTCTGATAACGAAGGGGCCAAAGAGAAAGACGATGAGAAGGGCGCTCAGTGCCGCGTATGCCGACCTGAAGGTCAGGTAACGGAAAATATTGAAGGGAGAAAAGTATTTAACGAGCGGAAGCAGTAGTTCACGAAGCATGGGCGGCCCCCTTCGTTGCGGTTGGATTGATACCGTTTATCTCCTCGGCTTTAGCGCTCTCGCTGACCCAGCCCTGATCGAAAAGGACCTTAGTGAAACGCTCGAGCGCGAGGCCCCGGGATGCTTTGGCCAGGACGAGATCGCCCTCCCTCAGGTAATCCAGAACGGATTTCTTTAAAGACTCGATATCGCTTGTGTGAAAAATGATCCTTCCGGGACGGCTTCCGGCGGGGCCGCGTTTGGCTGCCGACAAGGCCGCCTCGTAGCTCGCCTTCGCTTCGTCGCCGAAGAAGAAAAGACCATCGGCGGCCGAGGATTCAGCCTTCCTGCCCATCGCCTCATGCTCGTCGGCCGATGTGTCGCCCAACTCGCGCATCGAGCCCAGGACGTAAATCTTCTTGCCCTCGCATTCGACCGAGTCGCAGAGGCTTATGGCGGCTGCCACGCTTTCGGGATTGGCGTTGTAGCAATCTCTCACGAGGAAGATTCTGCCTTCGAAGATTTCCGAGCGGCCGAAAAGCGGCGTTACCGAGGCAAGCCCGGAAGCGACCAGTTCGGGATCGCGCTCCAAGTCGGCGGCCACCGAAAGCGCGGCCAATGCGTTGAGCAGGTTGTGTTCTCCCGGAAGCGAGAAGGTAAAATCCTGACCCAGCCACCGAAGCCGCCAGCCTCGAAGGCCAAGGCTCTCGACCTCTTCCAGCCCCTTCGTCGAGCGGAAACCGAATTCGGAAATCCGGCCCGAGACGTCGGTCTTCAGGAAGTTTTTGTAGGGATCGTCTTCCCATACGAAACCGCACTGCGAGCCGCTGAATCTGGAGAAAATTTTCTTCTTCTCATCGGCGATGCCCTGGCGCGTGCCTATCATGCCGATATGCGCAGTACCGATATTCGTTATTACGGCGATGTCCGGCTCGTAAATCAAGGCGAGTTCGTCCATCTCTCCTTTCCTGTTCATGCCCATTTCAAAAACCCCCACCTTGTGGGAGGCCTTGAGGGCGAACATCGAAAGGGCAAGGCCTATATCCGAATTGAGGTTGCCTTCATTCATTATGAGGCTGCCGGCGGGATAGGTCGGCAAAAGCGCGGCGCCGATACATTCCTTGGTGGTCGTCTTGCCCGAGGAACCGGTGATGCCGATGCGCAGAAGCCCCTTCATCCTCCGCCTATGCTCGCGAGCCAAGGCCTGGAGCCCTGCCAGGGGGGATTGCACGAAGATCAGGCACGCTTCGCCAAGTTCGGCAGCGCCAAGTTCGGCAGCGCCAAGTTCGGCGGCGGCGATCGCGCTTTCTTTTTTGTCCAGCGCGGCCAATACGCAGGAAGCGCCCTGCCTCAGGGCCGCCGCGATGAAATCGTGACCATCGAAATTCTCGCCGGGCAGGGCTACGAAGAGAGAGCCCTTCCCCGCTTTCCTGGAATCTGCGGTCACGTCGAGGATTGGGGCTTCCAGATTGCCTCTACAAGCGCCCCCGATCATGCCGGCCGCTTCGCCAGCGGAAAACAGGACCCTGGTATCAGTCATGAACGCCGTCCCCCGCCTTCTTGGCCGAGCTCAAAGATGTTCCCGATCCCAGAGCCTGCGAGATACTCTCTCCCGACGGCGTCAGCTGGATTCTCAATTTTTCCTCGGGCAGGGCTTTCTTGAGTCCCATGCGGCTGGCCATGGCTTCCGTTCTTTCCCTGCTCGAAAGAAGGGCGATTTCCGCCTCGATTTTTCGGTTCTCGGCAATCCAGCTCTCCTGTTCCTCTTCGAGAAGGCGAGCCTTGGCCGAAAGGTCGGTGAAGCGGCTCGACTGCCAGACCATGCCCAAGGCAAAAAAACCGGCCAGAATCATGAGGGTCCAGAAGCGTCCGATTTTCATTCCCGCGCTCCTTTCATTCCCGATGCCGCGGCGGCCGAGGGCGCGCGCAGGGCGCGCAGCTTCGCCGATCTGGAAGCCGGATTCGTCCCGCATTCCGCGTCGGTAGGAATGCGCGGCTTTTTGTAGATTTCCTCGTAGCCTTTATTTCTGCTATAGTCTTTGCATAGTTTTTTGGCGATTCGGTCTTCCAGCGAATGGAAGGAAATGACGGCGAGAATTCCGCCCGGCGCGAGCATATCCACGGCGGAGGCGAGCCCCTTTTCTTCTCTTTCCAGTTCGTTGTTCACTTTTATCCGCAATGCCTGAAAGGTTCTTGTGGCGGGATGTATCCTGCCGTATCGGTAGGAGGACGGCACGGCGCCCGCCACGATGGAAGCCAGGGCCTTGGATGTCCTGATGGGCGCGTTCCTGCGCGCCTCGAGAATCGATTTCGCTATGCGCCTCGAATAGCGCTCCTCGCCATACTGATAGATGACGTCAGCCAGATCGCTTTCCGTCATTTTATTGACCAGATCGAAAGCTGAAGTCTCGGCTTCGGGGGAAAAGCGCATATCGAGAGGTTCTTCGTTCGCGAAGGAAAAACCCCGCTTGGAATCGAGATAGTGATGCGTCGAGACGCCGAGGTCGAAAAGGATGAAGTCGGGTCTTTCAAAGCCGGGAAAAGAAGCCCACGCTTCCAGAACCTCGTCGAAATAGCCGGCCCGGATTTCCAGCCTGTCGGCGAAGACCCCCAGCCTGGCCGCCGAACGCTCCCTCGCTTCGGGATCGGCATCGATGCCGACGTAACGGACGCCGGAGGATCGCGAAAGTATGGCTTCGGCATGGCCGCCGGCGCCTAAGGTGCAGTCGGCCACGAGCGCGTTGGGTTTGCCTACCATATCGAACAGTTCGAGAATCTCGGCGAGCATCACCGGCGTATGGAGAATGACGGGGGCTTCAGTTCCGTCCGGGGAAGTCGATTTCTCTTTCATGGATACCCCGACGCCTAAAGCGTCAGGCCTCCGAGATCTTCGGTGTCGCTCAAGAAGGCGCTTTCGTTGTCGTTTATATATTTCTCGTATTCTTCAGCGTTCCAGATTTCGATGTATTTGGAAATTCCGAGAATGATGCACTCGCGAGACAGCCCCGCCCACTCCCTCAATTCCTGGGGAATGGAAATCCTGCCGAGGCGGTCCACCTCGACGCCTGTGGCCGGAGCGATTATCCTGCGCTGTACATGCCGTGATTTCGCCTGAAACAGGCTTGTGTTCGCCATGAGTTTCTGGGAGAGATCTTCCCACTGGAGAGGAGGAAAAAGCCAAAGGCATTTGTCGACACCCTTGGTAAGGACAAGATTCGTTCCCGGCAGTTCGCTTCTCATTCGCGCGGGGAGTGAGATCCGTCCTTTTTCGTCCAGGGTGTTCCTGAACTCGCCAGTTAGAAGGTTCATACCACTATTTCCTACTATTTCCCACAATTTACCACTACAACTCAATTTTACCCTTTATAGGAAAGCTGTCAACGAAAAGAGAGGGAAAGAATAGACAGAAACAATATTTTTTCGCGGAACAGCTACACGAGCGTATAGCGGTATACCCTCTGCCGGACCGGTCCGACGGCGGCGTGGCAATGGGGAAAAGATCATTCAATGCAATGATTTATTGGTTAATTCAATATTCTGCATGCATTTTTCTTGGACTCTGCCAAGAAATGACGATAGGAGCGTCCGGAAGCGGCTTTCTCAGGTCAGGAGTTCGCGCGCCAGTCCATGGAGCAGGGCGGAATCGACGCGCGGATGGGCGTATATTCTGATCCTTCTGAGCGACTGGACGAGACTTTTCAGCGATTCGGGACCGAATAACCTTGTCCGGGAGGAGAAGGCTTCGCGGCCGTCGCGCGTTTTCACCATCAGATTAGTCTCGAAATCTATCGGCTCCGGAATATCGATCACGATATCCGATTCCCTAACGTTGGCCGCCATAGCAAGAGCCATCTCCGCTTCGAGTCTTTTCCCGAGCTCGTTGAGGTCGGCATGGACGGCGTTTTCGGCGTCATAGCTGATTTCGCCGACGAGATTGTACATCCTTCCCGCGAAGGCATCCTCGGCCGGCTGGAAGAATTCGGCTGGGCCGGCCGCCGTAAGGCTTCTGAATCCGGCGTCGTCGAGGCCGTAAAGATTTTCCGGTACGATGGCGCCATGGGTAAGTCCGAGCAGGACGGACTTTTTGACCATGGAGGTGGCCGAGCGCACCGTATGATGCCAATAGACGGATCGGTACATCTGATACTTCGAAAAAAGCAGGGCTTCTATGCTCATTTCGCCGCGCACGTCCACAGTAAGCAAATCATCATCCACCAGGATGCGGCGCAGGATGAAGTCGGCGTCCTGTATTCCATAGGGTATGCCGCAATAAAAAGCATCTCGCGTCAGGTAGTCGATCTTGTCGGGATCGAGTACTCCCGAGAGTATACGCCTGAACAGCCTGGTTTCCCTGTCGTCGGGAAGGGAACGATCGCGATCGATGATCGCGGCCACCTGTTCGGGATCGGCCTCGCAGTCCAGGATTGCCGTGCGCAGGGGTTCCTGCAGCACGAGATCTCCCGCCAGAGCCTCATGAGCCGCCAGCGGAAGCTCTTTCAGCGAATGGGCGAAGGGGTAATGCCCCAGGTCGTGGCAGAGGGCGGAGACGAGAAAGGCGCGAAGCCCTTCCGGGCTCGCGAAGGAAATCTGGCCGCGTTCGATGAGCGACAAGGCCAGGCGCCGGGCGATATAATATACGCCCATGCTGTGGCCTCTCCTCGTATGGGTCGCGCCCGGATAGAGGTACGTGACGGGACCGAGCTGCCGCACCCCATCCAGAACCCGAAACGGCGCCGTTTTCGTAAGCTCGAAGAGGGATTCGTCGAAATGCATGTCGCCCCAGACGGGGTCGCGAATCACGTTGTCAAATTTTTGCGAAACGGAAAGCAGTAGACCGAGATCCGACATATGACTCCTCGAAAAAGCTTGGGCCGATAGGCCGCGGCCGCATCTCACGGTCTAGCACAGTAACCCGCAGCCCGCAAGAGGATGTATTGAAAACGCCATGCGCGAGCATCGGCCACCGGCGAGGAGGGTCGACGCCCGATCGGTTGAGGAAGCCGGCGGAATTTGCTATTGTCAGGTATGCAATTCCTGAAGGGTGAGGCCTATCTGGCCGCGAGAGGGTTCCTCGGTCATCTGCTCGATGAACTGCCCGGTTACGGGAGGGTGGACGAAGAGCTGGTCGGCTGCTGGAGCCCCGATTCTTCTCCGCTTCCCGAGACGAAGCCCAAGAATATCTACTGGACGCGCAATGTATGGAAAGAGCCTTTTCTCCTAGAATTCGATTCCATATCGCAGGCGGCCAAAGCGCTGCGCGCCGTCCAGAGGAATTGGGCGGCCTACCCTACCCGTCTGCACCGAAGGACAGCCCTGATCGTGGACGCCCTGCCCCATGTCCCGGTCAAACCGAAAGCCTTTCCATTCTCCCTGCCCGAATCGCCTATGGGAAGCTTTACGCTGCTCGACGAACATCTGCTCCTCGGTTCGGCCCGCTGCTCCAGCCCCTTTCCGAACGGGGAATTTTCCTTCGTGGAAGACAAGGAAGGCCCGCCTTCGCGCGCTTACCGAAAACTATGGGAAGCTCTTCTCTTCGCCGGCCGACTCCCCGCTCCGGGAGATCTCTGCGTGGACGCCGGCGCCTGCCCGGGAGGCTGGACCTGGGCCCTGGCCGGGCTGGGCGCCGAGGTCATCGCCATAGACAGGGCGCCCCTCGACGAATCAGTGGCGGCTATGCCCGGGGTACGCTACATGAAACATGATGCCTTCACCCTGAAACCAGGCGATATCGGTCCCGTGGATTGGCTTTGTTCCGACGTGATCTGCTATCCCGAGGCTCTTTTCGACTGGATATCGGCATGGAGGGAGTCGGGCCTGGCGAAGAACTTCATCTGCACGATCAAGATGCAGGGGCCTTCGTTCGACAAGGCGACGACCGATAAATTCGCGGCCATTCCCGGCTCCAAAGTCATCCACCTCTGGCACAACAGGCACGAACTCACCTGGATAAACGTGGGGAATTCCGGCGTCGACCGGTAGGAGTCCGGCTCTCACCCGGCTTTTTCGGCAAACTTGGCCTTCATTCTCGCCAATACGTCCTTTCGCAGATCCTCTTCTGAACGGGCGCTCTCCATGGGATCTTCCGACTTGAGGAATTCCTCGGGCAGTTCCGCCAGGAAGGGAGAGGGCGCCGTATCGACCGCCTGCATGCGGTGCTTTCTTCTCAGGCAGCGGCTCAGGAAAAGCCGCTTTTTCGCCCTCGTCAGGGCTACGTAAAAGAGCCGCCTTTCTTCTTCAAGGTCCCCGTCGCCTTCCTCGAGGGATCTCGCGTGGGGCAGGATCCCCTCCTCGCAGCCGGGGATGAAGACGACGTCGAACTCCAGCCCCTTCGCCGAATGAATCGTGAGAAGACTTATCTTTCCGTCGTCATCGTCCGGATCGTCGCGCGTGACAAGGGCGACGCGCGCCAAATAGGCGAAGAGTCCTTTGTCCATCGTGTCAGGATCTTTTTCCCAACGCTCGATAGATGCGGCGAGCAGCTCTATGTTCCTGTATTTCCACGCCGCCGTCTTGTCGTCCGACTTATATTCCTCGAGCAGATAATGCCAGTAGCCGATCCTGTCCACCATCTCCCTCAGACAGGCCGAGATCGGTTTTTTTCTCGACAGAAGCGTTTCGCGAAAGCTCGTCAGATAGGCGAAGAATTCCATGGCCTCGCGCACCGACTTCACGTTGGAGAGAGGATCCTGAGAACGTTCGATGATTTCGAGGGCCATATGCATGGACATATTGCGCGAGCGGGAAAAGCCTGATATTTTCTCGAGCCCCACCTTTCCGATGCCGCGTCTCGGAACATTTATTATCCTCAGGACGCTCATGTCGTCGTCCAGGTTGGCCGCCGCCTTGAGATAGGCGAGCATGTCCCTCACTTCCTTGCGTTGATAGAACGAGGGCCCCCCCGCTGTCCTGTAAGGCAGGCCGGCCTCCATGAGCGATTCCTCTATCACCCTCGCCTGCGAGTTCGTCCTCACGAGGATGCCGAAGGCGTCCCACGCCAAACCGTCGGCGATGCGCAGGGTTTTCATCCTGAGGATGATGTTCTCGGCCTCCTCGGCTTCGTCCTCGGTCTCGTCGAGAAGAATGGGAACCCCAAGGTTCTTCGCCGGCGACCACAGATTTTTTTTCTTTCTTTTAACGTTGTGCGTTATTAAAGCGTTGGCCGCTCCCAGTATGGTGGAGGTAGAGCGGTAGTTTCTTTCCAGCTTTATTTCGACTATGCCAGGATTATCCTTTTCAAATTTTTCCATGTTTCCGAAGTTCGCTCCTCGCCATGAATAGATGGATTGATCGTCGTCGCCCACCGCGCAGACGTTGTCCGACGCGAAGGCCTTGATGAGTTCGTACTGCTGAAGCGACGTATCCTGGAACTCGTCGATCATGACGTAGCGGAATCTCTTTTTAAGCGCGTTGGCCGATTCTGGAAACGCGTGGAATATCTCGAGGGGCATGGCGATGAGATCGTCGAAATCGACGGCGTTGTAGAGACGAAGGCATTTTCTGTATTCCTCGAATAATCCCTCGTAGGCGTCGCTTCCTACAGAAGCATCGCTTCCCACGGAAGCGCCGCTTCCTACGGCATCGGCTTCGCGCGCCCCGGCCGTCGGCGAAAACCCTGTTCTCCTCGCGGAGATGAACGCTGCCGCCTTGGCCGCGTCGAAACCTTCCATCCCGAACCCCAATTCCCGGGCGCATTCCTTGGCGGCCTGCATCCTGTCCTGTTCATCGTAGATGGTGAAGTTTTCCTTCCAGCCGAGCCTGTGGATTTCCTTCCGGAGAAACCAGGCGCCGAAGGAATGGAAGGTGGAGACGATCAGGTTCTTTAGAGGGAGCCCCGTGAGCTCCCTGGTGCGCTCGGCCATCTCGCGGGCCGCCTTATTAGTGAAGGTGAGCGCGAGAATGGATTCCTGCGGCGCTCCCATGGAAAGAAGCCGAGCGATCCGGTACGTGATCACGCGGGTCTTGCCCGAACCTGCCCCCGCGATGATGAGAAGAGGCCCTTCGGTGGTCGTGACGGCTCGGTATTGTTCCGGATCGAGTTCTGAGGCAAAGTCGATAGCCATAGTATCCTTGTTGCGAGGCTGAGCTGCGGTTTCCCTAAACGATCAGATGGATTTGAAAAAAATCGACGTGGCCCCGGCGCCCATCAGGGCGACGAGAAGCGTGACGATTATGCCGGCGACGACAACGCCGCCCACTATCGCGAGACAGGATTTTTTCCAATTCATGCCCAGGATCCAGGCGCCGAGCGTTCCCGTCCACGCTCCGGTCACGGGAAGCGGGATGGCGACGAATACAAGGAGTCCCCAGTACCCGTATTTCTCGACCTTGGCGTGTACTTTCATCCTGGTCTTTTCGACGAAACGATCAAAAAAACCTTTGTACCAGGTCCATTTATAGAAAAGTTTATGGAGTGTCGATAGGAAGAGAAAAGCGATAAGGGGGACAAGAGCGTTGAAACCGATGCCGATAAGGGCGGCGGCAAGAAGATCCGTACCCCTGAGCACGGCGAAGGGGATGGCTCCCCTCAATTCCGAAATGGGAAGCATGGCGAGCAACGCCGCAAGAAGATTAGTCGTCGTATCCATTGCGAGCGATTATAACCGCTTCGCCGAAAATATTAAAGGAGACGGAGAGATTTTATCGCCGGGAGCCCGAAAGGAAAGAGACGATGGTACGGGAGAAGAGGTCGGGATCGGCTTCCATCCATCGAATGCCGGGCAGGGCACGCAGGAATGTCATTTGACGTTTCATGTATTGGTTCGTATGGAGTTCTATCGCCTCGGCTATATCGCCCCGCGGCGCGCCCTCCATGGAGAAGAATTCGCTGTAGCCAATGGCCTTGAGCCCCGGGTTTTCGGCGGTATAGCCCGCTGACTTAAGCGCGTCGACCTCCTCCGCGAGGCCTGCTTCGAACATCTTTTCAACCCGGGCATGAATGCGTCGCTTCAGCTCGTCACGGGGTCTTTCGACGCCCAGGATGAGAAATTCGTAACCGGAGCGCGGCTCGCTGGAGGGAGCGAAATAGGAAGGCGGCTGCCCGCTCATCCTCAGAATTTCCACCGCTCTCGTCAACCGATATAGATCGCGTTCGTTGATCCGGGCGGCCGATGCCGGGTCGGCTTCCGCAAGCTCGCGCCGGAGCTTCTCCGGCCCCAGCCTTTCCAGGTCTCCCGCGACTTCCTTCCTAACGGCGGGGTCGGCGGGAGGAGCCGTACCCGTTCCGCAGACGAAGCTTTTCAGATAAAAGCCCGTGCCGCCGGAAATTACCGGTACGATATTCTTTTCGGCCAGGGAAACGCACAAGGCGTCGGCCAGGCGGACGAATTCTCCCGCCGTATACTGTTCGTCGGGATTCTTGATGTCGATCAGATGATGGGGAAGTCGGCAAAGGAGCTCGGCCTCTGGCTTGGCCGTTCCTATATCCATCCCCCTGTACGCCTGCATGGAATCGGCGCTTATGACGGCGGCGGCGGAAGGAAGGTTTTCATTGTCGGGCCGGATTTTCCCGAGGGAAGCGAAAAACGAAAAAGCTCCCCGACCAAAAACGCTGTCAAGGAGCTCTGTTTTGCCCGATGCCGTCGGGCCGGTCACGATAATGACCTTAACCGTTGATGAACCGATAATCCACCTGCTTGCCGAAAACCTGCTGGGCTGCCAGGGATACAACCTTGCCGTTGTTTTTCTCGACCTCGGGCGTCTTCAGCACGGCCAGCTGGAATGCCCGCCTGTTTACGGCGACGGCTAGTTCGTATGAGTTGGTATTGTAATTTATCAGTTGTTCGAGAGGCATTATCATTATTCGCTCCTATGGACCATTCTGTCCGCTTTCAATTACAGACCAAGCTCACCCAAACGCTTATCCAGACTGTCGAGAAGCGAAGCCGCTTCGGATTCCCTGGAAGCGGAAGCTTTCTGATTCTCGCCGCGACGCATTTCATCCAAAGTCAGAAGGTTCGTAATGAGGGCCAGCTTGAGCGGATCCACGATTTTCATCTGGCCGGAAACGCCCGAAAGCCTTTCCTTAAGCTCCGAAACCAGGCCTTCGATGTAGGCTCGATCCTCATCGGTGCGAATTGTGAAGGAAACGCCGAGCACTTCAATGGGAATAATCTGGGATGGCACTTTTCCGCCTTCCTCAGAATATGTCGAGTTCATGTTCCTCGCCCTGTGAAGAATCGCCAGGGAGCTGCTCGCCTCGAAACGACGCGCCGAGAAACGGCGACTCCTGAGGTTCGGTGGCCGCTGGAGATTGGTCGACTGTTTCCGCCTTTTCTTCCACGGTAGCTGACGCTTCGTCGGCGACGGCCGCATCGGCGTTGCCGACAGATATGCCCATCACCAGATCCTCGAAGGCATCCAGCTTCTGGAGGGCATGCGTCAGTCCTTCCTCAATTCTTGACTGTTCTCTCTGAAGTTCTTCCGCTTTGGATTCAAGATCGGCGGACTTGCGCTCCGCCGCGAGGGTTCGATCCCTGTATGAAGCGTTCTCGGCTTCGGCATCCTTGACCCTTCCCTCGGCCGTCCTGACCCTTTCCTCCGCTGCCGCGAGACGCGCGTTGAGGTCCTGGATCAAAGCCTCGGAATCAGAGGCGGTTCGAATGGATGCCGCGGATTTACTCTCGAGCTCTGAATAGGCTGCCTTGACCTGCTCCTCGGAGCTTGAGGCTTCTATGAGACGCTGCTCGAGTTCGGCATTTTCCCTGCGAAGCTTATCGATCAGTACAACCGCTTTTTCAACCCGCGCCTCGAGGGCGCGGATTTGCTCGAGACTTACCATGGCCTCAGACCTTCAGGGCCGCTTTCGCCTGCTCGACGATAGCGGAAAAAGCCGCCGGATCCGTGATGGCGAGATCCGCGAGAACTTTCCTGTTCATCGTTATGCCGGCCTTGTTAATGCCTTCGATGAACCTGCTGTAGGTTAGATCCTGAGCCCTGCAGGCCGCATTGATACGGGCGATCCAGAGAGTCCTGAACACGTCCTTCTTGTCGCGCCTGTCCTTGTACGCGTCGGAGAGAGCTTTCGCTACAGCGTCCTTCGCGACCTTGTAGTTGGAATGGCGTCTTCCCCAATAACCTTTGGCTATCTTGAGTATTTTCTTGCGGTGATCTTTGCGTTTGGTGCCGTCTACTGCTCTTGACATTGCATTTCTCCTGTTAAGCCCGAACTAGCCGTTGGGCAGAAGCTTTTTCTTGATCTGGTGCATCGGACCAGCAGCGACAAAACCCGGCTTCCGCAGATTTCTCTTCCGCTTCGCACTCTTTTTCGTCAAAATATGGCGAAGATTCATTTTCTTGTATTTTACCTTACCGCTGGCGGTAAGGGTAAACCGCTTGCTGGCGGCTTTCTTCGTCTTCATCTTGGGCATTATCTACCGTCCTTCTCGTAGTTTCATAAAACTTCGCTGATCTCGGGCGTCGGTTCATCCGAAACAGCCTGCTTTTTGATGATGGAGGCTTTCGGCTGAAGCACCATGGACATGAATCGGCCTTCCATGAGGGGCAGCTTCTCCATGATATAGTAACCTTCCAGCTTGGTTAGGATCTTTTTAAGGATCTGTTCGCCAATCTCCGTGTGCGCAAGCTCGCGGCCGCGGAACCTGATGGTTACCTTGACCTTGTTGCCCTGCTCAAGGAATTCCTTGACATGGGCAGATTTGAAATCGAGGTCGTGGCCTGCAATCTTCGGCTGCATGCGGATTTCTTTGAGCTCCGCGGCCTTGGTATGCTTCCTCGTATCCTTGATCTTTTTTTCCTGCTCGAACTTGTACTTGCCATAGTTAAGCAACTTACAAACGGGGGGAACCGACTGGGGTGCCACTTCGACGAGGTCCAGGCCGATCTCCCTGGCGATCTTGATCGCCTCGAGGGTCGGAATGATGCCTCTCTGTTCACCCTTGTCGTCTATAAGCCTTACTTCACGCACGCGAATCTGCTCATTGATCCGCAAATCCTTGTCTGCCAACTGACCTCCTCTAGCGCAAACCCGTTCGTCCGTTACGGGGATCGGCCTACGGGTTTACGCGCCTGTTGCACATGCGGTTGGTCACCTGCACAGGCGCGACGCGTATATTACCATATAATTTCAAATCGGGTAAATACCTGCAATGCCCCGATGCGCGAAAAAGGCCGCGCAAAAGGGCGAAAAACGGCTCAGGCTTTTCCTGCCGATCCCAAAACCTCTATGTTCTTGTGCATATAAAGCTTCTTGAGCTCGTCGCGGGCCGGTCCAAGGTACTTGCGGGGATCGAATTCGTCCGGTTTCTCCGTGAGCACCTTGCGGATGAGGGCTGTCATGGCCAGACGTCCATCCGAGTCGATATTGATCTTGCACACGGCGCTGCGTGCGGCCTTGCGGAGCTGTTCCTCGGGAATGCCTACGGAATCCTTGAGCCTGCCGCCATACTGTTCGATCATCCTCACATATTCCTGGGGAACGGAGGAAGAACCGTGGAGAACGATGGGGAAGCCGGGAATGCGCTTCTCGATTTCCTCGAGGATATCGAAGCGGAGGGGAGGCGGAATGAGAACGCCGTCAGCGCCTCTGGTGCACTGCTCGGGCTTGAACTTCGTCCTGCCGTGGCTCGTTCCGATCGAGATCGCCAGGCTGTCGACGCCGGTTTTCTTGACGAAATCCTCGACTTCGGCGGGGCGGGTGTAGTTGCTGTGTTCGGAGGAAACGTCATCCTCGACGCCGGCCAGAACGCCGAGTTCCCCCTCGACCGTCACGTAATCCTTGCGCGAATGGGCGTATTCGCAGACCTTTTTGGTGAGGGCGACGTTCTCGTCGTAGGGCAGATGGGATCCGTCGATCATGACGGAGGAAAAACCGTTTTCTATGCAGTCGACGCAGAGTTCATAGGTGTCGCCATGGTCGAGATGAAGGACGACGGGGATGGGGTAGCCTAGTTCCTTGGCGTATTCCACGGCGCCGCGAGCCATGTTGCGCAGCAGGGTGGAGTCGGCGTATTTGCGCGCGCCTGAAGAAACCTGCATGATGACGGGGCTTTTCGTCTCCACGCATGCCTGGATTATGGCCTGCATCTGCTCCATATTGTTGAAGTTGTACGCGGGAAGGGCATAACCGCCCTTTACCGCCTTGGCGAACAGCTCGACGGTGTTGGAAAGTCCAAGTTCCTTATAGCTTGTCATGATACCTCCGAAAATTGGGCGTGATGCTTCTTTCCGCCCGCGATTCCTGCTAATCTTATGGAGAGACCAATAGATCGTCAAGCAGGCGGAGGGCGGAGAATCATGGAACAACGCGTATGGGCGGAACGAAGAGCGAAACCGCGGGGGCTTTCGCTTCTCGCCGCGTTGCCGGTTCGCTGGTTTGCCGCGCCGCTTCTCCACTTGCTCGCCGGCATGCTTGTCCTCATGCTTGTCTTTTCCTGCGGCGACCGGACAGTCCCGAAGCCCGAAGACGGGGTCGCGGGCTTCATGGACGAAGCCTTCGCGGTCCTGCTGCCCGAAGCCGCGGAAATACTGGCCAGGCTTCCCGACGGATCAAAACCGGGATCGGGAATGGAAGCGGAAATGGGAGCGAAGCCAGGGAAGATAGCGGAACCGATCGAGACTTCAGCCCCGATTGCCCTGGCAGCCATCGAAACCGCCGCGGAAAGAACGATAGGGCAATGGATGAAAAACGGCGAAACCATGCCCAAAGCCCTTGTCGCGAGCCCCTTGGCCGCGTACGGACTCGCCAGCGCAGCTGGCGCCGCCCGCGCAGCTGGCGCCGCCCGCGCGGCGGGCGGCAGGCGCGCGTCCCTGCCCCAGCTTGTCGTCCCCTTCGCCTCCGGTTTTAGTCTCGATCCGGCGACGAAAATCCACGCCATCGAGTACGATTTCGACGCCGCCTATTCCGCCATGGGCAGGAAGGCCGCCCGATATCTAAGGAAAATTTCCGGAAAACAAGGGAATGCCGCCTACTGCGGAATTGTCTACCAGGAAAACTTCATGAGGGGAAGGTCGGCGCTGGATGCTTTCGTGGCCGCCTTCGAAGCCGAAATCGGCAAGGGACGGCTCGAGGTCAGGCTGCTCGACAAGGAACTTCTCGCCGTGGATCCGACAGGGGCGACGAAGGAAGCGATCCTGGGACTTATAAAGCCGGCAGTTCCCGTCGAGCGCGGTTCCGTCAACGGAAACGAGGCGGGGGGCGCGGCTGTCGTGGTGCTGGCCATCGATGACGCCTTCGTCGCCGAATCGGCGGCTGCCGATTCGCTCGCGGAACCTGCCGCGACAGGCAAGGCAGTCCCGATGTTCCTGGCGGACCAGAGTTCCTGGGGCATGCAGCCGCCCGCGTTCTGGCAAAAACCAAGGCTTTACAGGTATGTAATTTGGGGCGATGAGGCGAGCCTGGCCTGGGCGGCAATAGAGGCGGCAAAGAAGCTGGCCGAGGGCCACCCCGTCGACGCGGTCAGGAAGGTTCCGCTTCGCTCCGGCGCCACGTTCCCGAGAATATTCTGAAGGCGTTCGCCTGAGCCGCCGCCGATAATTCCTCCACCGATATTTCCTTAAGTCGCGCCGCCAGCCCTATCGTCCGCCCGATATCGAGCGGCGTGGCATCCTTCCCGCGATGCGGCATGGGATTCATGTAGGGCGAATCGGTTTCCATGAGCAGCTTATTCAGCGGGGTGAGGACAAGGGCGCTTCTGAGTCCATCGGATTTCTTGTACGTGAGGTTTCCGGCAAAGGAAAGCAGGCAACCGGCTTCCAGGAAATCTTCGGCTTCGCGAGCCCCGTATCCAAAGCAGTGAATGATGACGGGGACCGACGAAGCCGCCTCTGTCACGACGGCCAGCGTGTCCTCGAAGGCGTCGCGGGAATGCACGATGAGGGGAAGGCCCAGCTCGGCCGCCATGGATGCCTGGGCTTCGAACAGCCTTATCTGGTCTTCCCGCGGCGCATCCATGTGATGATAGTCGAGGCCGCACTCGCCCAGGGCGCGGCAGCGGGGCGACCGCAGGTCTTCCCTCAACGCGGCCAAAGCCTCGCCCGGTCTTTCGAGCGACTCGCGGCCAGGCCAGAGTCCGGCCGAAAACTGGACGAAGGGATACCGCCCGAGACGCTCAAGCCGAGGCACCAGATCGCCGGAATTCACGCCGATATCGACGATGAAGGGCGCCGAGGCTTCCTGGCCGTTCTGGATTTCCGATTCCCAAGCCCCTGCGTATGCCGTCAGCAAGGCTTCAACCGCTTCGGCGCCGAGCCTCGACTCGACAATCCCCAGATGGGCATGGGAATCGCTGTACAGGGCCTGAACGCTTCCCTTATTCGGAAGCATCGTCGCCATCCGGTCTCGTCACGGTGAACGTGAGTCCGCCGGCCGAAGCGCCGGCGAGCACCTTGTCGCCCTCCCTCACTTCTCCCGACAGAAGGGATCTGGCGAGAGGGTTCTCGAGCAGGGACTGTATGGCCCTCTTGAGCGGCCGGGCGCCGAACCGCCTGTCGTAGCCTTCGGCCGCGATGTAATCGCGAGCCTCGGGGCTGATCTCGAGGGTTATGAACCTTTCAGCCAGTCGGCCGATGAGCTCGGCGAGCCTAAGGTCCGTTATCGAGCGGATCATCGCCTCGGAAAGTCTTTCGAAGAGGACGATTTCGTCGATCCGGTTGAGGAACTCAGGCTTGAAATGCCCTTTCAGGAGGGAATCTATATCCTTGCGGACAGCATCCATGCTCTCGGCCTCGAGGATAAGCTCCGAACCTATATTGCTCGTCATAATGATGATGGTGTTCCTGAAGTCCACCACCCTGCCCTGTCCGTCGGTAAGCCGTCCGTCGTCGAGCGTCTGAAGGAGTACGTTGAACACTTCGGGGTGGGCTTTTTCGATCTCGTCGAAAAGGACGACCGAATAAGGCCGCCTGCGCACCGCTTCGGTGAGCTGTCCGCCTTCCTCGTAGCCGACGTAGCCGGGAGGAGCCCCGATCAGCCTCGAGACGGCGTGTTTTTCCATGTATTCGCTCATGTCGATGCGCGTGAGGGCTTTTTCGTCGTTGAAAAGGAATTCGGCCAGGGCCTTGGCGAGTTCGGTCTTGCCCACGCCCGTCGGTCCGAGAAAGAGGAAAGACCCCAGCGGTTTGCGAGGATCCGACAGACCCGCCCGATTCCTTCGTATAGCGTCGGCCACGGCCAACAGGGCCGGCTCCTGGCCTATGACGCGAAGCCTGAGCTTGTCTTCGAGTTCCACGTATTTCTGCGACTCGCTCGACATCATCTTCGAGACGGGAATGCCGGTCCATGCCGACACGACGCGAGCGATATCCTCCTCCGACACTTCCTCGCGGAGGAGCCGGCGATCCCCAGCCCCCGACTTCATCTCGGCCGAAAGGGCGTCCAGCTTCTTCTGGGCTTCGATCAGGCGCCCGTACTTTATCTCGGAAGCCGCGGCCAGGTCGCCTTCGCGAACCTTCCTGTCGGCTTCAAGCTTGAGCTCTTCGATTTTCTGTTTCGTGTCCCTCAGGCCGCCGATCTTGGATTTTTCGTTGTCCCAGCGAAGACGCATGGCGTCGCGCTGCGCCGTGAGCTCGGAAATCTCCTTGTCCAGCTTGGAGCGGCGCTCCATGGATGCCGCATCCACTTCCTTCCTGAGCGCCTGCTCCTCCATCTTGAACTGGGTCAGCTTGCGCTCGATGACGTCGAGCTCCGTCGGCTGGCTCTCGATCTCCATCTTGAGGCGGCTGGCGGCTTCGTCGACGAGATCTATGGCCTTGTCGGGGAGGAACCTACTCGTTATGTAGCGGTCGGAGAGCGTGGCTGCCGCGATCAGGGCGTCGTCGCGAATCCTCACGCCGTGGTGCACTTCGTAGCGCTCCTTGAGGCCGCGCAGAATGGCTATGGTCGACTCGACGCTCGGGGCGGCGCAGTAGACCGGCTGGAATCGCCGCTCGAGGGCGGCGTCCTTCTCGATATGCTTGCGGTATTCGTCCAGCGTCGTGGCGCCTATCGCCCTCAGCTCGCCTCGGGCGAGGGCCGGCTTGAGAAGGTTGGACGCGTCCATGGCCCCCTCCGCCGCGCCGGCGCCCACGAGGGTGTGCAGCTCGTCGATGAAGAGGATGATCTTACCGTCGGACTTCTGGATTTCCTCAATGACGGCCTTGAGCCTTTCCTCGAATTCTCCCCTGAATTTGGCGCCGGCGATGAGGGAGCCGAGGTCGAGGGCGAGCAGGGTTTTGTTCTTGAGGCTGTCGGGGACATCGCCCGAAATGATTCGCCGCGCCAAGCCTTCGACGATGGCGGTCTTGCCGACGCCGGGCTCTCCTATGATGACGGGGTTGTTCTTGGTCCGCCTGGAGAGCACCTGCATCACGCGCCTGATTTCCTCGTCGCGGCCGATGACGGGATCCAGCTTGTCGGCGCGCGCGAGGGCGGTGAGATCGCGAGTATATTTTTCCAGGACCCTGTATTTCTCCTCGGCATCCTGGTCGGTAACGCGCCTGTTGCCGCGCACGGCCTGGAGAGCAGAAAGAATGCGTTCCTTCGTCACGCCCTGCGCCTTGAGAAGGGATGCCGCGGCGCCTTCCACGGCGATGATGCCCAGGAGGATATGCTCGGCGGCGACATACTCGTCCTTGAGGGCTGCCGATTCGGTCTCGGCCTTGGCCAGGGCTTTCGATGCCGCGCCGGAAAGGTAGACTTGGGCCGCTTCGCCGAATGCTTTTGGAAGCTTCGCGAGGAGGTTTTCAGTCCCCTTCTCCACCGTCGCCTTGTCGGCGCCGATGCGGTCCAGAAGCGAGGGCACGACGCCTTCTTCCTGGGTGAGGAGGGCATAGAGAAGATGTTCGACTTCGACATTCGGGTTGTCGCGGGACTGAGCGAGGGCGGAAGCGTCCCGAACCGCTTCCTGTGCCTTGAGCGTGAATTTTTCGTAGTTCATTGGATTTCCTGTATGATAAAGATACGAACGAAAAGGGCATTTCGGCAATCTTCAATTCGAGCTATACTACCCGAATGGACAAAGATTTCAAGGCGGTGATCCTGTACGGCTATACGAACGAAGAGGCTGTAGCGGTGATGAGGGCGGTGAAGGCGCTGGGTTTAGGGGCCGCATCGACGGCGTTCGCCACGACGACGCCGACGAGCATGGAATGGAAGGTCGAGGATCTCATAGAGCATCTAGCCGAAGAGCACGCGATGACGCGGGAACGGACGAGAAGGGCTTAAGCGGCAATAGGGGCCGGCCGCCGCGGCGGCCGGCCCCTCTAGACAGTCAAAAAACTCTTACTCCGGATCGAAATCGGGAATTTTAGCCTTCAGCGCCCTCACGAACGCGTCGCCCGTGCTGCCGCGCTTCAGCGCGATGAAGACGACGTTGTCGCGTCCCGAGATGGTGCCGAGCACGTCTTCCATGCCCATGTTATCGATGGCCATGGCTACCGTGTCGGAGTGGCCGGAAAAAGTCCTGATGACGACGAGGCCGTCGTTCCAGTCGACCGATACGTAGCCGCGCAGGAAATCCTGTATATAATGCTTCTCCGACTCTTTGCGCTCCTCTTCGGAAGGAACCGTATAATAATAGCCCGTCTGTCCGTCCGCGACTTTGCCGACTTTCAGGTATTTGAGGTCGCGGGACAGGGTTGCCTGGGTGACTGAATAGCCGGCCTCAGCGAGGAGCTGGAGCAGGGTGTCCTGTGAATCTATGCGATGGGCTTTTATGAGGGTCTTGACCACTTTTAAGCGCTCAAGTCTTTCTTTCATGTCGGGTTTTTCTCCATGACGTTATTTTGGGCGTTTCCACAGTATTGCATATTTTTGCATTTTTCTCAAGGATGATTCCGCGACCTTGCCGCGGAAGATCGGTAAAGCCCCCGCTGAGCGTCAGTATTCCATCCCTTTCCAGCCGAACCGCTCCTGGAGTCGGTGAAGCACCATGTCCCAGTTTGTCTTCTCCGCGAAGAATTCCTTGGAAGACTCGTAGCCGGACAGGAAGAGTTTTTCATAGACTTCGTCGCCGACCGCGATATTGAAGTTTGTCGGCGAGACGCCCTGATCGTTGATGAAGATCGTCCTGTCCTTGTTCTTCTCCCCGTAGAGCACAAGCTGATCCTGGACAAGGAGCAGGCTTTCAAAAAGGGCGCCGACATAGTCCATCATCCCCTTCACCTCCTTGTACTCGGTCGATTCCGGCGAAGTATAGAGGAAGAATCCCAGGGTTTCCGCGTTCATGCCTTTGAAAAACTTTTTCCCGTATCTGGGATCGTCGAACAGGCTGATGGGATAGTTCCACATGACGCCGCCGTCGGCGTAAAACTGCTTTTCCTTTGTCCCGGGATACTGGAACGGCATGGCCTCGAAGAACAGGGGAATGGACATGGATATCCTGACGGCCATGGCCACCTCCATCTCGGGCGTTGCGTCAAAGGAGAAAACCCTGCTCGTCCTATTGGAAATATCGGTCCCCGTGACGAAAAGATCGAAGAAATGGCGCTCGTCCACATGGAGGGACGGATCCTTGAAGTCCCTGAAGGTATAGGTTTCCTTTTTAACGGAGAACTGCTTGGCTATCACCGATTTTAACCAGCCATAGAAGTAGTCGCTCGAGTACCAGCCCTTTTCCTGGAGGAGGCGCAAGGAACATTGGAGGTTCTTGACGATCCCAAGGGACTGCGATCTTGCCATAAGAGGATTGGCCTTTATGAACTTCGCCTGTTCGGGCTTGAGATCGCCCTCGGCAGGGATTTTTCGATAGTCGAGGCTATCGCTGATCGACTTTATGGAATCGTAGTTTTCGAAGTTGAAGGCGAGGACCATGGCAGTGATGGCGCCGGCCGATGTGCCGGCAACGCGCTCGACCGAGCGCATGAGTCCGTTTTCATAAAGATATTTGAGGGCGCCGATATAGGCCACTCCGCGGACTCCGCCCCCCTTGAATACAAGGTTCCTGTACGCTGGCATTTCTCACTCCTCGGGACCGGATCGTCCTGCTGGTCCGATGCGCCGCCAAGCATATACCAGAGACCTGCCGCCGTCCATGAGGCGCGCCCAGGCCGCAGGTGTTGCAAAGGACGGTTGAAACGATATAGCGTTGGGGCATGAACAGCGATTGGCGCGAAGCGATGAGAAAAAGAATCACTCTACTGACCGATGCGGAGAATATGGCTTTACTTTCGAGGCTGAAGTCCGAATCGGCCCTCCCCTTCGCGGCCACCGCGTACTGGCTGGGTCTCGCCTCCGAGGACTACCGCGACTGCCGCAGGGACGAGAAAGGCGTTCCCATCGATCCCATTCTCGCCCAGGCTCTGCCCTCCAGGGTTGAGCTGGAGCGTATGCCCATAGAATCCAAGGACCCGCTCTGCGAGGAAGTCCACTCTCCTCTTTCCAGACTCGTCCATCAGTATCCGTCGCGCATCCTCTTGAGGACAACGGGGGAATGTCCCGTCTATTGCCGGCACTGCTTCAGACGTTCCCTTCTGCCCCAGGAGAGGGGCTTCATGGACGACACGGCGCAGGAGGCAGTGAAAGCCTACCTGGAATCCCACCAGGAGGTGCGGGAAGCGCTCGTCTCGGGCGGGGATCCCTTGAGCGCGTCGACGCCGAAGCTCGAGGCGCTTTTTTCGCGGCTGAGGGTGGGTAAAAAAGGCATACTCATCAGGCTCTGCACCAGGGCTCCCGTCACCCTGCCCGACCGCGTCGACAAGGAACTCGTCGAGATGCTTTCACGCTTCAAGCCTCTGCGAGTGGTGATTCAGGTCAACCATCCCGCCGAGATTTCGTCTCTTTTCGCTGAAAAAATGGAGATGCTTGTCAGGGCCGGACTGCCGGTACGGAGCCAGTCCGTCCTGCTCCGCGGCATCAATGATTCCGCCGACACGCTCGAGGCTCTGTTCTCAGGCCTCGTCCAGGTCGGCGTCGACCCTTACTACCTGTTCCAGGGAGACCTGGCTTCGGGCACGGCCCATTTCCGCGTCCCGCTCTCGCGCGGGCTCGCGATCTATGGAGAGCTGCGGAAGCGACTCTCGGGTCTGGAGCTGCCGCGCTATGCCGTGGACGCGCCCGATGGAGCGGGCAAGATGTACCTGCCGGAGAGTGTCGTCGGAATGGAGGATGGCTTCTGGATACTTAAAGCCCCCGACGGATCGCTCCACCCTTATCCCGAAGAAAAGGAATGAGACGCCGCCGGCCGCGCCTTCTAGCGCCTTCGCTTCGCGACAATCAATTCAGTTTGGTTATAGTCCCGTCGCGGTAATACTCGTAGAGTTCCGCGATATCCGTTTCGTCCCCGCTCGTCACCACGACGAAGGTGCTCGCCGCGGGATGATAGGTGTTCTCGTCGATCCAGGCGCCGCTGTTCACGTAATATTTCCCCTCGACGTTCGGCAGCTTCCTGAGCGAGGGATTGTGGGTGTGGCCGAACACCACGACGTCCACCTTCTGGTTCGCGTTCTCGAGATACTGCCTTTTCGCCTGCTTGAAGAAGTATTCGCTGTCCAGCGCGCCCGCCACGCTCTCCGCGAAGGAGGTCTTCACCGCGACGAGGTTGTTGTCCTGGATCTTGTCCCATGCGCGCTGATAGTTCTTGAAGAGGGTCGGCGCGCTGATGGTGCCGTCGGCTTGCGCCACGGGGAAGACATCCTTGAGGGAGTATTTTCCGTTATACCCATTGAACTTGATATCTACCACGCGATCCTCGAACCGCTCGTAAGGCGTGATCCGGTTCATTTCGCCAGACCATATCCTGTAGTAAAGATAGGCGCCGTACTGGTCGGGGTCGGTCGCGGGATTTGGGGCTTTGTTGATCTCCGGGTAATCTTTCTTGATCATGGGCTTTCCCTGCAGCACCCAGCTCGCGGCAATCCTCGCGTAGAAATAGCCGGGCGGAAGGATGGACGGCGCGTCGCCTGTTATATCCTTGTTGGAGACGCTGTCCGGCGCCGAGTAGACATCGTACCGGTGTCCATGCTCGACCACGATCTCGTTGCGGGCTCCGGTGTAGTGCCTGCCCATGCCGCAGGCGTCGCGCGCCTGGTTGATCCCAGGGAGCGCCCGGGCCAGGATGTCTGCCTCCAGCGTCATGTCATGGTTTCCGGGCACATAGGTCAGCTTGATGCCTCGCGCCATCAGGGCGTTCAATTCATCGAATACCGCCTGGTTGTTCCTGACTATTTGCCAGTAGAACTTGCCGGAATCTTCATAGGCGGGATAGGTCAGCGGCAGATACCATTCATCGAGAAAATCTCCCGCGATGACCAGTTCGCCGACGTCCGCAGTGTTCTCCACGCGTTTCAGGAACTCGATGAACACGGCCCTGTTCTTGAGATTCTCCGAGTATTTGTCGAGGATTCCCAGATGAATATCGCTGACGACGAGGACCTTATCCTTCTTCGCGTCAGCGGCCGCCCACAGCGGCGTTGAACTCGAGGGGGCGCCGCCCTTTATCCCCGTCGGCTGATCGAGCCCGAAGACCTGCAGCGCGATCGTGGCCATCATCAAAAGAACCAGCACTTTCTTCATCTTCCTGCCTCGTTTTGATACTATTTTTATAAACCCGACAAAGGATCAATACGACAATTCACTCCCACTCGATCGTGGCGGGCGGCTTGGAGGAGACATCGTAGGCGACGCGCCCGACTGCCGGCACCTTGTTCGTGATGGCCGAGGAAATGGCGATGAGGTCCTTCGATTCGAAGGGATAGACGTCGGCCGTCATGCCGTCCTCGCTGACGACGGCTCTCAGGGCCACCACGTAGCCGTACTTGCGCTCATCGCCGGCGACGCCCACCGAGCGGATGGGCAGAAGCACGCAGAAAGCCTGCCATATCTTGTCGTAGAGTCCGCGCTCTTTCAGTTCGCCGATGAAGACCGCGTCGGCGTCGCGGAGGATATCGCATTTTTCCTTCGTCACGTCGCCGAGGATACGCACGCCCAGGCCCGGCCCCGGGAAGGGATGGCGGCCGACGACATGGGGAGGCAGGCCCAAAAGGCGGCCTAGGGCGCGGACTTCGTCCTTGTAGAGTCTGTCCAGCGGTTCGATGACCCGTCCCTCTTCCCGCTTCTTCTCGACGAGGGGGCTCCGCACGTTGTGATGGCTTTTAATCACCTGCGCCTTCTTCCCCACGCCCTTGCCCGATTCGATGAGGTCCGTGTAGAGCGTCCCCTGGACAAGGAACGCCTCGGGGATGCCCAGCCTCGCCACCTCGCGCTCCTGGATGGTGATGAAGAGATCGCCTATGATCCGGCGCTTCTTTTCGGGGTCGGCCTCGCTGGCCAGCGCGCCCAGGAACTCGGTTTCGGCGTCGACCATGTGGAGGTGGCGCGCGCCGAGCGAGGAGAGGTTTTTCATAACCTCGTCACTCTCGGCCTTGCGCATGAGGCCCGTATCGATATAGAGGAGATAGACTTGTGCGGGATCGAGGACCTTGAGGAGGAAGGCTCCCGCCACGGTGGAATCCACGCCGCCCGATATGAGGAGGAGGGCCGGCGCTTTCCCGACCTTGGCCCTGATCCTGTCGGCTTCGCGCTCCAGGTATGCCTGCATGGACCAGCCGCCGTCGGCTTTGCATATGCCCAGCACGAAATTGCCAAGGATTTTCTGGCCGAACTCGCAGTGGCTCACCTCGGGATGGAACTGGACGCCCCAGCGCGGCAGCCTTCCGTGCGCTAAGGCCGCGGGGATGCCGCCCTCTGACTCGGCGATTATCTCCCAGCCCGGGGCCGCCTTCGCGATGGAGTCGCCGTGGCTCATCCAGGTGGAAAATTCACGGCCCACGCCGGCGAAGAGCGGATCGCGCGTCCCGCTCTCGAGGAGAGAGACGGGCTTTCTGCCGTATTCTCGCTCGGGCAGGCGCTCGACGGCGCCGCCCTGGTCGAGGGTCATCTTCTGGATACCGTAGCAGATGCCAAGGATGGGCAGGCCGCTGGCGTAGAGGGATTCGTGGGGAACCGGAGCCCCCGCCTCGTAGGCGCTGAAGGGCGAGCCGGAGAGGACGATGCCGACGCAGCTCTCGAGCGCGGCGGCATCCAGGGCCGAATCGCCCGGCAGTATTTCCGAATAGACGCCCAGCTCCCTCACCCTTCGGCCGATGAGCTGCGTGTACTGGCTGCCGTAGTCGAGAATCAGGATCTTATCCACGGGCTCTCCCTTATGATGGTCTGGTTCCGGTCTGATCCGACCGAGATGATGGACACCGGCGTTTCGGTGAATTCCTCTATGAACTGGACGTATTCGCGCGCGCGCAGGGGAAGTTCGTCCCACTGGCGGCATTCGTCGATGCGTTCGTTCCAGCCGGGGAATTTCTTGAGTATGGGGGTGGCTGATTCCAGGTCTTTTATCGAGGCGGGGAAATCCTCCACCACTTTTCCGTTTATCTTGTAGGCGACGCAGGCCTCGAATTCGGGCAGGTTATCGTAGACGTCGAGGTGGGTCAGCACGAGCCGATCGAGCGAATTGACCATGCAGGCGTAGCGGAGCGCGACGAGGTCGAGGTAGCCGCAGCGGCGGGGCCTGCCCGTCGTGACGCCGAATTCGTTGCCGGTGGTCCTGATGTAGTTCGAGAGAGAGCCGGGCGAATCGTCGGCGAACTCCGTCGGGAAGGGGCCGTTGCCCACCCTGGTGGTATAGGCCTTGAACACGCCGAGGATCCTATCGATGTCCCGCGGGCCTATGCCGCCCTGGGCGGCCGCGCCGGCGGCGCAGGACATGCCCGAGGAGACGAAAGGATAGGTGCCCGTATCGATGTCGAGGAGAGCGCCCTGGGCGCCTTCGAAGAGGGTCCAGGAATTCTTGTGGTGGTGGAGATAGGAGCTGGCGGGGACTGACATGGGGAGGAGCTTCTCCCTCCAGGCGCCCAAGAAAGCCCTGTCCTCGTCGGTCAGGTTGCGAAGGCGCTCCTCGTCGTCGAGGTCGGCCAGCCGGATGCCGTCGCGCGAGGCCTTGAGGGAGTAGGCGATACCGATTCCCCTGCCCGTCGTGCCTATGGGTTTCTTGCGCTGGCTGTCTACCTGCTTGTCAAGCTCCTTGTAGCGCGGCAGGACGATGTGAGCCCGGTCCGAGATGAGGACGCGGCCTTCCCAGTCAATGCCCTTGGCCTTTAGGCCGTCGAGTTCGATGAAAAGCGCTTCGGGATCGATGACCATGCCTGAGCCCAGGATGACGATCTTGTCGGAATAAAGGATTCCCGAAGGGACGAGATGGAGGGCATAGCGCGTTCCGGAGAGAACGATCGTATGTCCCGCGTTGGCGCCGCCGGAAAAGCGCACGACGATTCCCGCCTCATGGGCGAGATAATCGACGATTTTCCCCTTCCCTTCATCGCCCCATTGGGCACCGATAATCACTACGTTCATTGTTCTCTCCTGTCGTATCCGGGAAGTCTTTAACAGCCCGGGAATGTATGCGAGTCGGTAGAAACCATTCTGACGGTCAGCGTTTTTGCGCGAATACCCGGTAGTTGATCTCCGGGAACAGATTGTTCTTCTTTTCCAGGGTCGTCAGCCATTCGGTGTCGACGGTGTTGGCGCAGAGCATCTCGTAGATGCGCGTGAAGTTGCCCACGGATTCCTCGATCTGTCCCTTGGCGAAAGAACTCGACTGCCCCGAACGGAGCAGGAGGGGCCAGTCGGAGGCCATGGTGAGGAGAGCCTCCCGGGCTCCCTGGTTCAGGATGCGTTCCCGCAAGCCCGATTCGTTGGGAAAGCGCTCAGCCAGCTCCATCATCCGCTCGATGGCCTGGTGACTGTGTCGGTGCACCCAGTCGTTGGAGCCGTCCAGCCAGACTTCGGCATAGCCTCCCTCCCCCCAGGAGGAGAATTCGGGCTCCGATACGGGGTTTTCTGGGAAATTGCGATCGTATTCGCTCAGGGTGACGAACTCGAGATCGTCGTCGCCGCGTTTCCTGGCCGCTGTCTTGAAGAGGGCTTCCAGGAATTGCGGCCCCTCGAACCACCAATGTCCGAATAGTTCGGCATCATAGGGGCAGACGATGAGGGGCTGGCGGTCCTTCATCCAGAAGGAAGCCGCCCTAGCCGCCGCTTTCCTTTCGGCCAAGAAGGCGTGGGCATGCTCAATGACCTTCGCCGCCGCGGAGAGCGGCTCGTAGGGACGCTTCTGATCGGTATGGCCGGTCACCGCCCAGTATTTGAAGCCAGTAACGCCGTGATCGATGCCCTCGCCAAGGAAGGGTCCCACGTAGGACGTATCGAGGTCGTAGCCAATATCGCGGTAGAAATCGCGGTAGACCGGATCGGCGGGATAGCCTTCGGTTTCGGACCAAACGGCTTTCGTTGCCCCGGCGTCCCTGATGAAGACCGTGAGGCCGGAGGGAGTCGTGACGGGCGAAAATGAGCCGTAGAAGGGAGTGGGATGCCCGAGGAGAGCTCCCCGCGTCGTGACGATCGTGTACTTGATGTTGTAGTCATGCAGGAGCTCGCCGAGCCCAGGATACCAGCCGAACTGGGGAAGCCAGAATCCCTGCGGGTTCTTTCCGAAAACCGAGCGGTGGGTGACTATGGCGGTTTCCACCTGGGCGTGGATCGCCTGGGGAGCGTCCTGGAATAAGGGGAGGAAGGCGTGGGTAGCGCCGCTCGTGAGCACTTCGATCTTGCCTTTCTTGTAGAAGTAATCGAAAGCGGTGAGGATATTCTTCAGATAGAGATTGTCAAAATCGTCCTTATTGCGCTTGTACAGCGTATGATAGAGCTGTGCGATCGGAGCGAATACCGAATCGCCGGACAGTCTTTTCTTTTCCTGCGCCGCCAGCTCCAGCTGCAGGTCGAGATAGCGCGAATAGCGATCGCAGAGAATTTTGTCGGAGAGCATGGCCAGCAAGGTGGGAGAGATCGCGATACTCAGCTTGAAAGGGATATTTTCGGTTTCGAGTTTCCTGAAAAGCCTCAGGAGGGGGAGATATGTCTCGGAAATCGCCTCGAACAGCCAGCGTTCCTCGAAGAACGGGTCTATTTCAGGTTTCCTGACGAAGGGAAGATGGGCATTGAGCACCAGTGCGAGGCAGGGCTTTTTCATCTTCTTCCTTTACTCCCCATCGGCCATCAGTATCCTGTTTGGATTATCGTCCCTCGGTTCGGTCAAATGTAATCCTTCAATACCAGAGAGAATTAGCAGGCTCTTCGTGATCTGGGGCATTTGCTGCGTTCGCTGCATGTAGTAGACAGGCATGCGCACTTCATTGGAACGCGCGAGCGCCCTGATCTTATCACTTTTGTGCAGGCATAAGTCAACCCGATAGGTGGAACCGGGCTGGGGGATATTGATGTACCATTTCCAGTCGTCCATGCTTATGCCTATATCGAAAAAGCTATTCTTGCGCTCGCTCTGCGGATTCAGCTCGATAACCCGCAGGAACAGGCCTGCCGATGCTTCTTCCTCGGTGAAGGAAGTCCTTTTCTGCTCCGAAATGTCCCAATACGCGTAGATCCATGAAGGATCGCGGGGGAGAGCGCGTATCATCGTCTCGTTGTAGCGTTCCGGAATGCCTGAATGGTCGTGCGAGGGATAGGGGGCATAGGACCCGCCGGAGAGCTTTTTTTCCTCGACATGGCCGGTTCCGTCGTGGCTGAACACTCTCTCCCTGTCGTCGTCCTCCAGCGCCGAGATTATTTCCTCGATGACGAAAGGCCGATCCAAACCGTCAGGGATATAGATACCCATACGTTCAGCCAGAAGCATCAGCTCCTGATCGGAAAGCAGCGAAAGCTTTTCGGGGTTCACGCCCTTATAGTGAAAAATGCGAGCGTGCTTGTCAAGTATGAAGGGAAGATTTAGGGCGATGCCGGGGGCAGCTCTGCTCTTTTCCCCGAAGGCCTTCGCCTTCTTCTCGTTTTCTGCGGCTTTTGCAGGGGAGAGAGGCCGGAAGTCCTGAAAATCATGAGGATGGCGGCTTCCAGCTCCACGCGAGGGGGATTCAGGGGCTGGATGAATGATCGGGCCGAAAGGAGGGCCGTACGGAAGGCTTCGCTGGAATCTTCAAAGCTGCCCCCTTCGGGTACGATCCAGGATTTCAGGAACCAGGAGAGGATCACCGAGAGTTTCTGCTGCCCCCTGGCCGCGGAATCCGCGTCTGTCTCTTCGATATCGCTGTCGCTTACCTCTATCCGCAGGGCGTCGAGGGTCTGGAGGTCGGCGAAAAGCTTCTGCGAGTAGCCGAGGTCGGTCTGGATTTTCTCCCATACGGAGGGCACGAAATATTCCAGAAGCCTGAACTCGCTTAAGATGCGGAAGATGCGTTCCGATTTTCCCGAAGCCAGAATCTTGAAGAATTCTTCCGTCATCCTCGAGCTGCTTACGTCGGCCAGGAGATGAGCGTCTTTCTTAATGGCGTGCTTCAGCGCGAAGGGTATCTTAAAATCCGCCAGAGCCCCGTATTTCACCCCGCGAATGATCCGCACGGGGTCTTCCTTGAAAATCCGGTTGAGGGGGATGATCGGCTTGATCCTTCCGGCCTTGAGATCCTTGAATCCCCCCACGAAGTCGACGAGGGTCTGGTCGGTGGGGTCGTAATACAGCGCGTTGAACGTGAAATCCCTGCGGAGCACGTCCTCGTCGATGCTGCCGAATTCGTTGCCCACCGATCCGTTCTTGATGGACCTGAAGGTGCTCACTTCGAATATATCGCCGCCGGCCATTATGTGGACAAGGCGGAATCGTTTGCCGATGATGCGGGCGTTGCGAAAAAGCTTTCTGATCTTCGTGGGCAGGGCGTCGGTGACCAAGTCGAAATCTTTGGGCTTTCTGTCCTGCACCAGGTCGCGAACGGCGCCGCCCACGATATATGCCTGATGGCCGGCGCTCTTGAGACGCTCGATAATCCTGATCGCCTCTGGATCGATCATGGCTTTCTTTATGCCATGTTCGTGTTCCGTATAGATCAGCGCTTGTTCGACAGGTTTGCCTTTTTTGTCTCTACGATATCGGATGAACACAGAAAAGCCTCACTCGTTTCAACATAATGCGATTATACGCCACGTTTATGCAATATGCCGCGAAAACCAGTCGGCGATATCGGACAGGACTTCGTCCTTGTTCAATTCGTTGATGCTCTCGTGCCTGCCGCCCTCGTAGCATTTCGATTCGAAATCGACAAGCCCCAATTCTCTGAAAGTGCGCGACATCGTCTCAAACCCGGTCTTCATTCCGGCGACGGGATCCTCCGATCCGCTGATCGAATATATCGGAAGATTTGTCGGAATGCTGTCCAGGAAACTTTCGGAATAGACTTGCTCGAGTCCATGCATCAGGTCGCCGTAGAAACCGAAGGAGCAGACGAAATTGCATTTGGGATCGGCGATGTACTTATCGACGACCTCCGTATCCCTGCTGATCCAGTCCGATCCTGTCCTCATGTTTTTAACAGTCTTGGCATAACTGCCGAAGGTCATCGAGCGAAGTATCCCGGCCGGAGCGTGTCCGCCCTTGAAAAACTTGCCTACCTTCATGATGAACTTTCCGGCGAGAGCCAGGAAAGGTGTCGGCTTTTCCGGCAGCCCCGATAGAACCACGCCATCCATATACTTTCCGTATATGCCGCTGAGAGCGAGGCAAAGAATGGACCCGAAGGAATGCCCGAAATAATAAAGAGGAAGACCTCCCTCTTCCTTCGCGGCAAAGTCGCCCAGCTCCATAAGATCCTCGACTACTCTCTCAAAGCCGTTCGAATCGGCGAGGTAGCCTCGATTCGCGCCGTCGTCGGTATCTCCATGACCGCGGAGATCGGGTATGTAAACGGCCAGACCGACGTCGGCCAGAGCCTTTGCCAGATGGGAGTAGCGGCCCCCATGTTCGTTCATGCCATGCCCGATCACGACAACGGCTTTAGCCTGCGCGGAGGGAATCACTTTTTGATACGCGATCAACTTTCCATCGGATGCGGGAAACCTCAAACCACTTTTTGTCACCACAATCCTCCATAGACGCGCCCATGTCATTATAGGACATATTTCGTCAGATCTGACCAAAACGGGTCTGCTTTATTCTCGGTATAATAACAAGGATAATTTACCATGGAATTGACCGATATCCCAGAGGCCCGCTCAACGGTGCTGGCGCAAGATCGGCCTATGGCGGTATACTCGTGCCGCGGAGAAAATTCTGAAGACATTCATATCACATGGCAGGGAAGAGACGCTCGCTCTGGGAGAACTGATAGGAAAATCGGTTTCCGGCGGCACCGTCATCGTCTACAGGGGCGATCTTGGCGCCGGCAAAACCACCATGAGCAAGGGCATCGCGAAAGGTCTCGGGATAACCGAGGAAGTGACCTCCCCTACCTACACGATCGTATCCGAATATAAAGGCAGGCTCACGCTCTACCACATCGACGCCTACAGGCTTTCGGGAGAGGCCGACTTTTTCGAAATCGGCGGACTGGAAATGCTCGAGGAACCCGGCAGTCTCTGCCTTATCGAATGGGGCGAAAGGCTGCCCGAAATAGTGAATGAAAGAACAGCCATAATAGATATACAGTTCGAAAAAGACGACAACCGCCGGATTTCCCTCCAGGGAGCCTGGCTGGAGGCATTGTTGCCATGAATATTCTCGTATTCGATACGTCCACCGATATGCTGGCCGTGGGCGTAAAAAGCGACGGAGGCATGAAAACGAGGGTGGAAAGCGGGTTTAGACATTCGGAAACCCTGCTGCCCACCATCGAGCGTTGCCTGGCCGATGCCTCGATAGGCTTGAAGGATATCGACCTCATCGCCTGCACAAGCGGCCCCGGTTCATTCACGGGGCTGCGCATAGGCATGTCCACGGCCAAAGGCCTGTCGCTGGCGCTCGGCCTGCCCTGGGTCGGCGTTCCCACCCTCGATTGCATGGCTTTCGGCCGGGAAAAGCCGGGGCGGACCGTAGTCCCCGTCATAGACGCGCGGAAAAATCGGATTTACGCCGCGCTCTATCGGAGCGGGCAAAGGCTGAGCGAATATCTCGATGTCTCACTCTCCGCCCTGCTTGCCGCTGTGGACGGAGAGGCTGAGGTTTCTTTTGTCGGTCCCGACGCCGATCTCCTCTCGGACTATGCCCTCGAAAGGCCAGGATTTAGCGTCGAAAAGGACGATGCCGCCAAGCGGCTTTCTGGACTGGCACATCTCGCCGAAATCCAATTCATGGAAAAAGGCGGCGCCGGTGAACTGGAAGGTCCGCTCTATCTGCGCGAACCGGAGATAGGCTGAAAAACCTGCCAGGCAATGCCGGGCGATTTACAGCAGCTTGATGTAGACTCTCCTGCGCTTGTGCTGCCTTCTGGGATAGCTCTTCCAAAGTCCCTGTACCGCTATATTCGTTTCCAGCTCGGGATTTGTCTCCGAAAACTTGATCCCTGCCTCTATCGCGCTTTGGTTGAGGTTAGTCATCATGAGCGCCACGATGCCTCTCTGGAGATATTCCTTGCGGACAGCGATCAGCATCATATCGATAGTCTTGGGGTGCTTTAGCGCCCAGAGAAGCCTGGCCCAGCCGAGGGGGAACAATCTGCCCCTCGATTTATAGAGGGCTTCCGAAAGGCTGGGTATCGTTATGGCAAAGCCAACCAGCTTGTCGTCCTTGTCCACCATCACTTTCGTGAAGCGCGGATCGACGAAACCCAGATACTGATCGATATAGGCTTCCACCTGCCTGCGCGAGAGCGGCGTCGTGCCGTAAAGCCCCGCGTACGCTTCATCGAGGAGATCGAAAATTTGGTCGGCATAGTCAGCGATGAGCTTTTTCTTGCTCTTCCAGTCGAGCAGCCTCACGCCTGAACGCTTGGCCAGGATTTCGTTCACCCGCAGTATTTTTTCGGGAATGGCATCGGGCGTCTGGATCTGGAACTCCAGCCAATCGACGTCCTTGGCATAGCCGAGCTTTTCCATGTAGACGGAATAATACGGATGATTATAGATCGTCGCGAAGGTGGCCCGCTCGTTGAATCCTTCCACAAGCATGCCTTCCCTGTCGAGATCGGTGAAGCCGAGAGGACCGTGCAGGCCTTCCATTCCCTTCGAGCGCGCCCACTTTTCCACGGTCTGGACCAGGGCCTTGGCCACCTCAAAATCTTCGATGAAGTCGATCCATCCGAACCTGGCGTATTTTTTCCCCCATTTTTCGACATAGCGGCGGTTTATGATGCCGGCTATCCTGCCGACCATCAGGCCGTCCTTCCACGCTGTCCAATACTCGGCTTCGCAGAATTCAAAGGCGGGGTTTTTCTTTCTGTTGAGGGTGTTCATATCGTCAAACAGAAATGCCGGTACCCAGTTGGGCTCGTCGCCATAGATAGTTTCAGGGAACGCCACGAAGGCCTTAAGCTCGGCTTTGGAGGCCACTGGTCTTATTTCGATGCTCATCATCGCTCCTGCTTATTCTCTGCTGACTTCAGTTCCGCTGCCCATTCAAAGATGAAATGCTCGTATGCGGCGATTGTCGCGGATGAGACGATATCGCCCAGTTCCCCTCTGCCCAGCCAGTCGTTTCCCTCGAGGACATACTGATGCTCAAGGGCAGCCTTCGCGTCCTCGAGCGTGAATCCGGGATCGACGCGTCTATGGTTTTCCAGCCCCTTGAGTGTGCTTTCAAACAATTCTTCTCTTTTCTGTTCACGCCAATCCGTCGATGACATCGATGCTCCGGGAAACCAATATTTAAAGAAGAAGACGGCATTCACGAAGAACGCGCCCTTCCTCTTTTTCTCGCGGAAGTATAGCGGCGCCTTCATCTATTGTAAAGCAGAGCAGGATTCAAAAGGCCTTGACTAAGTCCCGCGCGAGCAGGTATAAATCTTCCGTCCATGGCGAGGTAGCTCAGTTGGCAGAGCAAGCGGCTCATATCCGCTGGGTCGTGGGTTCAATCCCCTCCCTCGCTACCTATTTTCAAGGTCCTCATTGTGAGGGCCTTTTTTTTTGTATATACTCCCCCGCATGGAATCTTCCAGAATCAAGCCAAAACCAGAATGGATCAAGGTCAGGCTCCCCGCCGGCAATGAATGGAAAAAAGTGGACGACATATTGGCCAAGCATGGCCTCCATACCGTCTGCGATGAGGCGCGCTGCCCGAACAAAGGCGAATGCTGGGGCTGCGGCACCGCGACCTTCATGGTGCTGGGCGACATCTGCACGAGGGGATGCCGGTTCTGCGCGGTGGAAACGGCTAAAAACGGCAGACCGCTGAGGGCAGACGAACCCGAAGCCCTCGCCCGGGCGGTGAGCGAGATGGGCCTCTCCTACGCGGTAATCACCTCGGTGGACAGGGACGACCTTCCCGACCGGGGCGCTGCCCATTTTGCCCGCTGCATCGACGCCATCCGCGCGACGGCCGCCGCCGTCAGGATAGAGGTCCTCATTCCCGACTTCATCGATCAGGAACTGAGCGTGATAGCGGCTTCGCGGCCTGACGTCCTCGCCCACAACGTGGAGACGGTCCGAAGGCTCCAGCATGTCAGGGACGGCCGTGCCAGCTTCGACAGGAGCCTTAAAACCCTGAGGCAGGCCAAGGATTCAGGCGTCCGGGCGACAAAATCCAGCGTTCTTCTCGGCCTGGGGGAAACCAGGGATGAACTTAAGGCGACCTATGCCGAGCTGAGGGATGGGGGGGTGGACATCCTCGTCATGGGGCAGTATCTCCAGCCCTCGGCGAGGCAGATTCCCGTGGCCGAATATATCCATCCCGACACCTTCGCCCTTTATGCCGAAGACGCGCGTGCCGCCGGTTTCTCGACCGTCGTGGCCGCCCCCTTCGCCAGGACGAGCTACCATGCCTTCGACGCGTGGAAGACGAAGCTAGGATGAAAATCGAAGCCGTGGGCAAACCGGCAGGCTGCAAGCTGCTGAGGATATCGGCCGAATTGACGGAGCCGGTGAATGACGACTGCGTCGTGGGAGCCATCTCCATTCGCGGCGATTTTTTCGCGATTCCGGAAGAAAAATTCGAGATGGCGGAATCGCGGCTTCGCGGAACAGCATTGGGAAAAATCGGTGATGCCTTCGACGCGGAAATCCGGGACTTGGGCATTCAGGTCATGGGCATTTCCGGTCAGGGCATTCTGGCAACCATAAGAGGCGCAATCGATGAAACATCCCTTCAGGATACTGCAAACAGGGCGTAACGACGCGTTTTTCAACATGGGACTCGATGAGGCGATCCTCGGATCCGTCGCGGATTCCGCCGCCCTTCCCACGCTCAGGCTATACGGCTGGAACCCCTCAGCCATATCCCTCGGCTATTTCCAGGGCATAACCGATGAAATCGACATCGAAGCCTGCGAAAGGCAGAATGTCGACATCGTGCGCCGCATCACCGGAGGCGGCGCCGTCTTCCACGATGCCGAAGTGACCTACAGCATAGTCATCCCTGAAGGGCACCCCCTAGCCCCCTCCTCCATTCTCGATTCCTATTCCGTCATCTGCTCGGGCATTATCCAAGGTCTAAGGGAACTCGGCATCGAAGCGGAATTCGCGCCCATCAACGATATCGTGAGCGGCGGTAGAAAGATTTCCGGCAACGCGCAGACGCGAAAGCGCGGCTGCATCCTTCAGCACGGCACCGTGCTGCTCAAGGTCGACGTGGACAAGATGTTTACCCTTCTGAAAGTGCCCAAAGAAAAAGCCTTGGGCAAAATGATCGAAGACGTGAAAGCCAGGGTTACGTCGGTATCGGCCATCCTTCGCGGGGAAATTTCTTTCGAGGAAGCGGCAAAGTCGATGCGGACCGGCTTTCTGCGCGCCCTCGACATGGATGCGCGGGAAGAGGAACCGAGGCCTGAGGAATTGGCCAAGGCGGCTGAATTGTCCGTGACGAAATTCCGTACCAGGGAATGGATCTATAAACGGTGAAGCCGATGAGATGCCCGATGTGCGGCGAGCCGATGGCGGCTTTTTCCCTGTCGACGAAAAAATCCACCCTCGCCTACCATCGCTGCGGGCGCTGCGGCTTTATATCTCTCGGGAAACGGCACTTCGTCACCCAAGCGGAAGAAAAAGCGCGCTATCTGCTTCACCGGAACGATATATCCAATCAGGGATACGTCGCGTTTCTGCGTTCTTTCATCATGAAAGCGGTCGCTCCTTTCAAGGCTCCGGGCTGCCTTGTCCTAGATTTCGGTTCGGGACCGGCTCCCGTCCTTGCCACCATGCTCGAAGAGGCGGGTTATCGCTACGACCTGTACGACCCCGCTTTCGCGAAAACAAGAGCGTGGAGAAAGCGTCATTACGACGCGATTCTGCTCCACGAGGTAGCCGAGCATATGCGGAGCCCGGGAACCTCGCTCGCCTTTCTCGCGACCCGCGTCCATGAAGGCGGCATAATCGCCATACGTACCCGATTCCTGCCGGAATCCATGGAAGACTTCGGCCCGTGGTGGTACAGGATGGATCCGACGCACGTGAGTTTTTATACGGTTCGCTGCCTTGTGGAATATTTCGCGGCGCGGGGATTCTCCCTTCTTAGTTCGTCCGCGCCCGACATTATCGTTTTCAAGATGGTCGATTGACTATTGTCATTTGACTATTGTCAATTGACTTCAGAATTCTTTCTGCTACACTTACTCCGTTCTTCGTTTCGCGCCGAGAATAGCGGAATGTCCAAAGGACCAGTATGGCGATTTCGATCCTTCAGAATATATCCCTCATCATTTCCATCGCCGTCATCTATCACCTTATAGCCCGAAAACTCCGCGGCAAGCAGGTTATCGTCTCACTGCTCAATGGATTGCTCTTCAGTTCCGCCACGATCATAACGATGCTCGTTTCCTTTCGCTTCGCCCAAGGCATTATCTACGACGGACGAACGATCCTGCTGACGATCGCCGGTCTCTTTGGCGGCCCCATCGTCCTGGGAATAGCGACGCTGTCTTCTGTCATATTCCGTTTTTTTATCATCGGGGGAAGCGGCCGCTTCGTCGGGGTCCTCACCATCATCATAGCCGCAGGCATCGGCCTCTGCGCCTACTCCTGGAGAAAACGGACCCAAAAACCCTTGAATGCCTGGAGAATCCTGGCGATCGGCTATTCGGTCCACCTGCTCATGCTCCTGGCTCAGTTATTGCTGCCCGATCAGCGCTGGAAAGAAATCATCCCCGCGATCGCCCTTCCTGTTCTCCTCTTCTACCCTCTCGCCTTTTTCCTCATCTGCCAGCTCTTCATCGAAAACGAGGAGCGCGAGAAGAACCAGGCGATGCTCGAAGAATCCGAAGCCCGCTATAAACTTCTCTTTCAGAACCATCGGTCGATCATGCTGCTTATCGACCATGAAACCGGACGGATAGTCGACGCGAACCCCGCAGCCGAGGCTTTCTATGGCTGGACGAGACAGGTACTACTCTCGAAAAACATCGCCGAAATCAACACCCTGCCAGCCGATCAGCTTCGCGACAGGCTGAACCAGGCGCTTGAGCGGAACGATGACGCTTTCATCTTCAAACACAAAAGGGCTTCGGGAGACATCAGGGATGTCGAGGTCTTCGCTGGTCCGATCGAGTATTCAGGCAAGAAGCTCGTCTACTCCATCGTGCATGACGCCACCGCCAGGATGAAAGCGGAGAACGAAGTGAGGGAACTGAACCAGTCGCTGGAAAACCAGGTTGCCAGGCGCACCGAGCAGCTTCAGGAAGCCAATGAGGAACTGGAAGCATTTGCCTATTCGGTTTCCCACGATCTTCGGGCCCCCTTGCGCGCGATTGAAGGCTTCGGTGCTCTATTGGTCGAAAATGCGGAGAGCCGGCTCTCGGATACCTCGAAGCACTCTATCGAGAGGATACGATACAACGTCCAAAAAATGAGCCAGCTCATCGACGACCTGCTCCGTCTGTCGAGAATTGCCAGGCAAGCGCTGGAATACTCCAAGGTCGACCTTTCGCGGCTCGCGAGGGAAAGCGCGGAGGAAATGTCGGTTCGTTTTCCGGGCAGGAAAACATCAGTGTCCATTCAGGAAGGTCTGTCGGTCAACGCAGACAAGGCCCTCATGGAATTGATGCTTCTCAATCTTTTCGATAACGCGTGGAAATTCACATCGGCGCTCCCCGAGGCTCTCGTCGCATTCAGCGCCGCGGACATTGGCGATGAGCGAGTCTATTCAATTCGGGATAATGGCGTCGGATTCGATATGGCCTACGCCGACAAACTCTTCACGCCCTTTCAGCGGTTGCATTCCGAACAGGAATACGGCGGATCGGGAATCGGGCTCAGCATCGTTCGAAGGATCGTCACCAGGCATGGCGGCAGAGTATGGGCCGAGGCGGCACCCTCCAAGGGCGCGACATTTCATTTCACCCTTGGAGGCGCATGATGCCTTCCCATAATCAACATGACGCGTCCTTCCGGATACTTGTCATCGAAGACAATCCCGATGACGCATTTCTCGTCATACATACGCTGAAAACCAATTTCACCAGTGCGGAATGCATCCACGTGCAGGGCCGCAAAGAGCTGGAAACGTTTTTAGCCCTCCCCCAGAAACTCGACATCATCATCTCGGATTGGTCTCTTCCGCAGTTCAATGGCTTGGCCGCACTGGAGATGATAAAGCGGAAAGGCATCGATGTTCCCTTCATCATTGTATCGGGCAAAATAGGGGAAGAAGCCGCGATTTTGGCCATCAAACAGGGCGTGTACGACTATGTCCTCAAGGACAATCTCGCGAGGCTTCCCACGGCGATTCACCATGCCCTCGATTATTATCAGAATGAGGAAAAAGCGAAAATCCATAACGCGCTGATAGCCCTTCAGGCGACGGCTTTGAAGGTCGCCCCGGCTGCCATAGCGGTCTTAAGCGCGGCGGGCAGGATCGAGTGGATCAACCCTGCCTACGAGGAACTGACCGGCTATACCAGCGCGGAACTGCTGGACAATGCTTTCAATAGTTCCCGCAGCGCTCTAGGCTCCCAGAAGCTGGAGTCTATACGCGAAAACCCTTTCGAGATGAAAGAACAGGTGGTCTGCAGCGTCAATAAAAAGAAAGACGGAAGCCTATATTTCGAGGAAGAAAAACTCTGCCCTGTCATCGATAAGGATGGAAATCTCGCTCATATTGTCGTCATCAAGAAAGACATATCGACCTCAGAACAGAAGAAAAAGGAAATGGAGCAGGATTTGTGGCTGTCCACTTCCCTGGGGCAGGCCAAGAGTCTCGAAGGAATTTGCCAGAACGCGGCGGCATTTTTAAAGGAACAGTATCCGGACATTCAGTCTGGCATCTGTCTCTGCGCGGACGGAAAACCCGGCAAGGAAAAATGGTTCGGCGAGAAGCCGGAAAATTCGCGTTCCGAGGAATCCGAAACCTTCAGCCGACATATGACCATGGGAGAGGAAAAGATCGGGCAGCTCCTGATCCGCTATCCAAAAGATTCTCCTCTGGATCTGAAAAAACTTTTCGATTCCATGGCCAGACAACTGGAAGTCGCTTTGCAAAGCGTGATGGCTCAGCAGAAAATATCGGCGCAGATAAGGAATATATCATTCCTGAAGCTTATCAGCCGCACCATCAATAGCGATATGGACTTCGAAATGGTCATGGAACCCCTGCTTCGCCAAACGCAGAAATTCCTGGACAGCGACGCCGTCGCCCTTTATCTGAACGACAAGGAGAGCGGCCTTTTGATATGTCGGGCACAGAGCGGATTCAGGACTGGCCTCATCGAAAACGCCAAAGTCCGCTATGGCCAGCCCTATGTCGGGATAGCGGCCGAGGAACAGCGAATCGTATCGAATCCCCACATTGAACCTCTCAATGACAATAAAGAATTCGAAACCCTCATCAGCGCCGAAGCCTTTGAATCCCAACAATGCGCCCCGATCATCATCGCCGGAAAAACAACCGGCGTACTGGAAACCTTCCAGAGAAAGCCCTTCAGCGCAAGTCCCGAATGGATGATACTCTTCGACGCCATCGCGACACAGACCGGTCTTGCCCTGGACTACAACTCAATATACGCGGATCTGCAGCATGCCTACCTGGATCTGGAGCTTTCCTATGAAGCGACCATTGAAGGCTGGTCAGCGGCCATGGATTATCGGGACCAGGAGACCGAAGGGCATTCGAAACGCGTCACTTCGCTGGCCCTCTCCCTGGCCGCCCGTCTGGGTATTCCGGAAGAGGAAATATCCACTATCAGCCGCGGCGCCCTGCTCCACGATGTCGGAAAAATTGGCATTCCCGACAGCATCCTGAAAAAGCCAGGCCAACTGGATGAAGAAGAATGGAAACTCATGAAGACGCATCCGCTCATCGCCTACAATATGCTGTCGAGAATCCCCTATCTGAAGGAAAGCCTCGTCATACCCCTCTATCATCATGAAAAATGGGACGGCAGCGGGTACCCCGAGGGGCTGAAAGGCGAGAAGATACCTCTTGCCGCCCGGTTATTCTCCGTGATAGACGTATTCGACGCGCTGACCAGCGACAGGCCGTATCGAAAAGCGTGGAGCAAAGAAAAAGCGATGGACTATATACGGGAACAGGCCGGCCGGCATTTCGATCCCGATATAGTCAAAACGTTCATCTCCATGCTGGATGGCTGAATTCTCCGCTTCGAAGAAGGAAAAGATGAAAGACCCACTCGCTAAGGATAAAATCACCACAGCGACGCCAGCGTTTATATTTCTGGCCATTTTCTATGCCGCCCTGCTCATCATCTCGAACATCACGGTGGTGAAGCTTGTCCGCGTCGGCCCGTTTCTGCTGACCGCCGCTTTCTTCACCTACCCCCTTGTCTATGTCATTTCCGACATCATGACGGAAATCTACGGCTATCGTTTATCGATGAAGGCGATCTGGGCGAATTTCTCGGCCCAAGCCTTGATCGCCATCATCCTGTCGCTGACGATTCGGCTCCGCGGGATCGACGATTCGATACAGAACGCGATGACTGTCCTTTTTTCGACAACCTGGCGGATCGCCGCGGGATCGCTGGTGGCGTACTGGGTCGGGGATTGGCTGAATTCCCTCGTCCTTTCAAAAATGAAGGTCGCGCAGAAAGGAAGGCATTTCTTTTTGAGAGCGATGGCTTCAAGCCTCCCCGCTCACATGATCGATACGGCTCTCTTCAATATCCTGGCTTTTTCAGGCGTTTGGACTCCCTCCCAGATACTTCAGAACACCCTCTCCGAATCGTCCCTGGCCTCAGCCTATGAGCTTCTGATCTTTCCGATCACCTTCATCGTGGTTCGCTGGTGGAAGAAAATGGAAAAGACCGATGTCTACGACGATGGGATAAGCTATCGGCCGTTCTAAGGTCAAATAGATAACAAACGCAGTATGGGAAAGATTGGGCTGCGCTAACCGAAGGTTCGTCGTCGTGCGTCAAGTAAATCGACGAACCGGTAGGTTCGTCGCCGTCTATTTCAAGTAAAACGACGAACCGGTAGGTTCGTCGCCGTCAAAAGAAAAGGGTCATCCTCTCGGATGACCCTTTTCTTTTGACGCTCCCCCGCCCGGGTTCGAACCAGGGACCCAGTGGTTAACAGCCACTTGCTCTGCCAGCTGAGCTACAGGGGAAAGCTGTTGGATAATCTCCAAAAGCGAATGAAATTTAGCGTCTTCTCATGGCTTTGTCAATAGGAATCTCATTTCGGCTTTTTCTTTTCTTCGTCGCCCTGCTCGGCTTTCTTTCTCGCCAGGGCAGCCAGCAATCCATGGGGGCGCTCTTCGGCTGGCTTAGGCGTCTCCCGTTTTTTCCGGGGAGGTTTCGGGTTGACCGGCTTTGCTGGTACTACCGTCTTCGCGGCGCTCTCCAGGCTGAAGTCGGCTTCGGGGATCAGCTCGGGCTCGTTCGGCCCCGTGGGCTTGACCCGCCTGGCCGCGGAAACGGCCTCCAGGACTTCCCTGGTGGCGAGGCGCTGACCGGCCGATTTCATGCCCTTGCGCATATAATTTTTCGTCTTGAAGGTCTCTTCGTTCTTTTTGGTGCGGGCTTTCTTGGCATAACTGAGGGTGAACTCGAAATCCTTCTCCGTCGAGAAAAGGAGCATCTGGGCTCCTTCGGGAATGAGGGAATAATCCTTGCCGATGATCCAGGTTTCGATCGAACTCCTCTTGATGTAGGGGAAACCTGTCCCCGCGGCGCGATAGACAATCGTGAGCGGGGTGGAGCTGATCTCTTCCTTGTTGGCGACAGCCACCCATTGAAGCCCCTGATCGACGAAGAGTTTTTCCGGAACGGGCACCACCGAGTACATGCCACTGTGCCGGACTATGAGAATGCGGTCGAAGGCTGAAACCTCGAGCAGTTTTTCTCCCGAGGAGACGGCCATCCCCAAATACCCCGACTGCTCGTCGTAGCGGAGCGCGACGTCGCGGCGCGCCGCTTCCTTGACGTCGATCTTGGAGAAGCTCTGGATGGCGGTGCGCCGCGGCCACGAGGACTCAAGCTTCTTGGCCATGCCCTTGAGGAAGTCTACGGCATAGGCCACGAGGCCGCGAAGATGCGCCTCGATTTCCTTGAGGCGATCGCCGAGCCTGCGCATCTCGTCCTTCGCTTTTTCTATATCGTACAGCGATATTCGGCGAATCGGTATCTTCAGCAGGCGTTCAATATCCTCGGGAGTCACCGCTCTGCCAATCTCCTTGGCGAAGGGCTCGAGCCCTTCGAGCACGGCGAGGTTGACCGTCTCCTGGGTCTTTTTGTTCTCGATGCGCTTGTAGACACGCTCCTCGATGAAGATGCGTTCGAGGGTCCTGGCATGCAGCTCGTCCAGCAGTTCGTCGCGGATTATCTCCAGTTCCTTTTTCAGGACGGCGAGAAGCTTGTCGGCATGGTGGCGGACGATCTCGGCTGGGGTCGTGATCTCCGGTTTCTGGTCGTGAATGACGAGGCAGTTGCAGGAGATGCTCTGCTCGCACTCGGTAAAGGCGTACAGAGCGTCGATCACTTCCTGAGTGTACACGCCGCGCTGGAGGCGTATCTCGATCTCCACTTTATCCGTGGTGAAATCGGAGATCGAGGCTATCTTGAGCTGGCCCGAGCGGGAAGCCGCCTCGATGCTCGCTATGAGGCTTTCCGTCGTCGAGGAATAGGGAATCTCCCTGATCACGATCTTCTTGGGATCGGAAGTGTCGAGTTTGGCCCGTACGAGAACCTTCCCGTTGCCCTCCCTGTAGTCCGAGAGGTCCATCGATCCGCCCGTCGGGAAATCCGGGTAGACCTCGAATTTCTTGCCCTGAAGACAGGCTATCTCGGCCTTGATCACCTCCACCGGATTATGGGGCAGGATCTTCGTGCTCATCCCCACCGCGATGCCCTCGGCGCCCATGAGAAGGACGACGGGGAGCTTGGCGGGGAAATGCCTGGGCTCCTTGTTCCGTCCGTCGTAGGAATCGACGTAGGTAGTCGTCTTGGGATTGTAGAAGACTTCCTTGGCGAAGGCCGAAGCCCGGCATTCGATATATCGCGCGGCCGATGCCTCGTCGCCCGTGAAAATATTGCCGAAGTTGCCCTGCTTGTCTATGAAAAGTTCCTTGTTCGCCAGGACGACGAGGGCCGAGCCGATCGACTGGTCCCCGTGGGGGTGGTACTTCATGCAGTGGCCTATCGCGTTGGCCACCTTATGGAACTTGCCGTCATCCATCTCGAAGAGGGAGTGGAGAATGCGCCGCTGTACGGGTTTGAGGCCGTCCTCGAGATCGGGGATGGCGCGGTCCTTTATGACGTAGGAGGCGTAGTAGAGGAAATTATCGTTGAAAAGCTTCTTCAGGTATGCCATGGCTGCTTCCTAGAGGTCCGCGATGAGATTCTGCATGATGTATTCCCTGCGATCGGGCGTGTTCTTGCCCATATAGAATTCGAGGAGCTCGGGCACCGAGGCCAGGGTCTGTATATCCACTTTCACGATACGCAGATCCTTTCCTATGAACTGACCGAACTCAGCCGGGCTGATCTCCCCCAAGCCCTTGAACCGCGTCGTCTCGCTGCTCGGGCCGAGGGCTTTGATGGCTTCGTCCCGCTCCCGCGCGCTGTAGCAGTATCTCGTCTCCTTCTTGGTTCTGACCCTGAAGAGGGGCGTCTCGAGAATGTACACCCTGCCTTGCGTCACCAGTTCCTCGAAATAGGTGAGGAAAAAGGTGAGGAGGAGATTGCGGATGTGAAAGCCGTCGTAGTCGGCGTCGGTGGCCATGATGATCTTGCCGTAGCGCAGGTTTTCCAGCTCGTTCTCAATGCCCAGGGCCATCATGAGATTGTAGAGTTCCTCGTTCTTGTAGATGGCGGTCTGGCGCCTGCCGAACATGTTTTCCGGCTTGCCCCTGAGGGAGAAGATGGCCTGGGTGTAGACATCGCGGGAACTGACCATCGAACCGGCCGCCGACTGTCCCTCGGTGATGAAGATCATCGATCCGTCGCCCTTCTCCCCGTCGCCCAGGTGGTACTTGCAGTCCTTGAGCTTGGGGATCTTGAGTTCGATCTTTTTCGCCGCTTCCTTGGCTTCTTTCTTGACCACATTGAGTTCGGTGCGCAGCTTTTCGCTGGAGAGTATCTTTTCCTGGAGCTTCTTGGCCGCCACGGGATTGCGCCTCAGGAACTCGTCGACGCCTCGTTTCACTTCCTGCTGTATCCAGGGACGGATTTCGGCGTTGCCGAGCTTGTTCTTGGTCTGGCTCTCGAAGAGAGGATTCTGGAGTTTGACCGCCACGGCCGCCGCCACCCCCTCGCGTATGTCCTCGCCCTTCCAGGAAGCCTGGTAGAATTCGTTGACCGCCTTGAGGAAGCCCTCGCGGAAGGCCGAAAGGTGGGTGCCGCCGTCCGAGGTATACTGGCCGTTGACGAAGGAAAAATGTTCCTCGCCGTAGTTGTTGGTATGGGTGAAGGAGAACTCGATCTTGTCGCCTACGTACCAGCCTATGTCGTAGAGGGCTGAACCGTTGACCTCCGAGTCGAGAAGATCGAGAAGTCCATGTTGGGCCTTGAATTCCTTGCCGTTGAGGATGATCGTGAGACCCGTATTGAGGCAGGCGTAGGCCCACATCCGCTTTTCCAGGAACTCCATGTTATAGCTGTACTCGGGGAATATGTCCGTGTCGGGGGTGAATTCCACAAGAAGACCATTTTTCTCCCTGCCCGCCGAGTCCTCGCGGGAACTTTTCAGCACTCCCCGCTCGAAGGTCGCCTCGAAGAGACGGCTGTCTCGGTAGGAGACGACGTGGAAATTCTTCGAGAGTGCGTTGACCGCTTTGGTTCCAACTCCGTTCAGGCCTACCGAGAACTGGAAGACCTCGTCGTTGTACTTGGCGCCCGTATTGATGATCGAAACGCAGTCGATGACCTTGCCGAGGGGTATGCCGCGCCCGTAGTCCCTCACGCGGATCCTGTCGCCGGCCACGGTCACCGCGATGCGGTTTCCAGCCCCCATGATGAACTCATCCACAGAGTTATCAATTACTTCTTTTATAAGGACATAGATGCCGTCGTCGATATTCGAGCCGTCGCCCAGCCTGCCGATGTACATGCCCGTCCGAAGACGGATATGCTCAAGGGAAGACAGCGTCTTGATCTTCGATTCGTCGTATATGGGCTTGTTATTTTGTTTGGAAGTTGCCACGGAGTTATAGTAGCATAGCGGCGACTCAGGGTACAGTCCAAGCGATACTCTTTGCGTATTGACTATTAGATAGTATTTTATATATAATATTTTATCTTATGAAACCTAAAAAAACCATCACCATCTGCATGGGCAGTTCCTGCTATGCCAGAGGAAACGCCTACAATGTGGAAGCGATACAGACATGGCTTAGAAACCATCGGATGGATGCCCATATAGAGCTCGGCGGCACCCTCTGCGAGGGAAGGTGCCGCGAAGGTCCAATACTGAAGATCGGATCGGCGATCTATACGAAAGTGAATTCCGCGAGCGTAAGCGACATCCTCGAACATGAATTCCCGGCGGAGGAAGGCGAGGAAGGCGTGAAAGACACGGGAGATTCGGATTATAAGGGAGCGTCGGCGTGAATAAGGATCAAGCCATCTATACCGAGCTGACGGCCTGTCAGGATTGCTACAAATGCCTGAGGGAATGCCCCGTGAAGGCGATACGCATCTCGGAAAACCACGCCAAAGTCATGGGGGAGCTGTGTATCAACTGCGGGCACTGCGTCGAAGTCTGCCCTCAGAAGGCGAAAAAAGTGAGGAGCGATCTGGAGCGGGCCAAGATCCTGGTTCGGCTCAGGGCCAAGTCCGTGCTCTCCATCGCGCCTTCCTTCGCCGCCGAATTTCCCGGCGTACCCATGGAAAACATCGTCGCCGCGATCAAGGCCTTGGGCTTCCACGCCGTCTCGGAAACATCCTTCGGCGCCGATCTCGTATCGGCCGAACTCAGCCGTTCCATAAAAAAGAATAAACCCGGGATTCTCATCTCCTCGGCCTGCCCTTCCGTCGTTCAATACATTCATAAGTATCTGCCGGCGTTTTCGGGTTATATCGCCGATGTCTGTTCGCCCATGGTCGCCCACGGAAGGTACCTGAAGGACATGCTCGGACAGGATACGGCGGTCATCTTCGCCGGCCCCTGCATAGCGAAAAAGACAGAAGCCGACGGGTCGGAAGGCGCGATCGACGTCGCGCTGACCTTCTGCGAGCTGCGGGCGTGGCTCGAAGAAGAAAAAATCGACATTAAGACCATTCAGCCCACGAATGACGACCACCTGTTCCCCAAAAGGTCTTTCCATGGGGCGCTCTATCCTATCGAAGGAGGCATGATCGCCTCCCTCAAGCATGCCGGGCTCCAGGACGCGCATTGCATGACCTTCTCGGGCATTAGGCAGATCAGGGAGGCGGTTCAGGGCGGAGAGCTCGCGCTCGACGCCGATTTTCCCGCATCCGGAGATAAAACGCTGTTCATCGAGCTGCTAGCCTGCGAGGGAGGCTGCATCAACGGCCCCAAATCCGCGCGCGGCTCGGGGACGGTCGCCAAAAGGCTGCGGGTTCTGACCTACGCCGACGCGCGGAAATACGAGGCTCCAGCCCCCTTGAGAACGGGGATGCTCCTCCAGCCCCGCTCGCTCATGGAAGGGCCGGTGAAGGAAGAAGCCGTCTCCGACGAGAACTTGAGGCTAGCCCTAGCCTCGATCGGAAAATATGGCCATAAGGACGAATTGAACTGTTCAGGCTGCGGCTATGACTCATGCCGAGCCTTCGCCAGGGCGATGCTGCTGGACAAGGCCGAAAAGACCATGTGCGTTTCCTACATGAGAAACCTGGCGCAGAAAAAGGCCAACGCTCTCCTCAAAGCCATGCCTTCGGCCGCTGTCGTCGTGGACGCAGCGATGCGCGTGGTGGAGTCCAACAAGCCCTTCGCCGAGCTGCTCGGCGCCGAGGCGATGGCCATTTTCGAGGTCAGGCCGACCATGGAAAACGCCGACATCAAGAAACTCGTGCCCTTCTGGCAGGCGTTTCAGGACGTGCTCACCGCTGGCCGCGCCGACAGCCTCACGTCGGACTTCCGCATAAAGGACAGGGTCATCCACGGCACCGTATTTAGCATAGAGAAGGGCCTGCTTGCCGGTGGATTGTTCCAGGACATAACCGCCCCATGGATACAGAAGGACAGGGTCATCCACCAGGCGCGGACCGTCATGCGCCAGAACCTCAAGACGGTGCAGAAGATCGCCTATTTGCTGGGCGAAAACGCGGCCGACGCCGAATCGGCCCTCACGTCCATCATTGAATCCTTCCAGGCCCAGGGGCCGGGCGATTCCTACGACGATTCCGAAAGGACCTCGTCTTGAACCGGTACTTCGTCGAGATCGGCAACTATCAGCTGGCGAAACAGGGCGAACTGGCCGCCGGCGACGTATTCATGTCGAGAAAACTTCACGATTCCGACAGGATAATTTCCGTTCTGTCGGACGGTCTCGGCTCCGGCATCAAGGCAGGCGTGCTGGCTACGCTCACCGCCACCCTCGCCACGGGCTGCATCGCCTCCAACATGCCCATCAGGAAGACCGCCCGGCTCATCATGAAATCCCTGCCCGTGTGTTCAGAACGGAAGATCAGCTACTCGACCTTCACGATCGTGGACATAGAGAAGGGAACCGAGGTCAGGATCATCGAATACGACAATCCTCCCTATCTCCTTATCAGGGAAGGCGTGGACCTGGAGCCGATAAAGCTCGACATAGCGGTCACGAGCAGGGAAAGCATCGGCAAGCATCCGAAAAAGCCAGTCCTTCATTGGTCCACATTCAAGGCTCAGTTTGGGGACAGGCTCATATTTTTTTCGGACGGCGTCACGCAGGCGGGGATGGGCAGCAAGGCCATGCCCCTGGGCTGGGGGCTGAAAGGGGTCCGCGATTTCACGAACGACTTGATCCGCTCCCGATCCGACATTTCGGCGAGGGAAATCGCCCGCGCCATCGTCCTCCGGGCGGCATACTATGACGGGGGAGAGCCCAAGGACGACATCACCTGCACCACGGCGTATTTCAGACAGGCGAGGCGCCTGCTGCTCGCGTCGGGGCCGCCCATCCATCCCGAGGATGACGGCGAGCTCGCGGCGATCTTTTCCGCCTTCGATGGGAAGAAGATCATATGCGGAGGAACGACGGCCAACATCATCGCCCGGGAACTGAAAAAGCGAATCCGGGTGTCGCTCAAGGCTTCCGACCCCCTCATCCCCCCGCCATCGGCCATGGAAGGCGCCGACCTCATAACGGAAGGGATTCTCACCCTCGGCAAGGTAATTGAATACATCGAGCAGGACTTCAAGCCGGAAAGCCTGGATGAAAACGCCGCGGCGATGATCCTCCAGCTCCTTGTCGATTCCGACGCGATTGAATTTCTCGTGGGCACGAAGATAAACGAAGCCCACCAGGACCCGACCATGCCGGTCGAACTGGAGATACGAAGGAACGTCATCAAGCGACTGGCCGCCCTCCTCGAGGAGAAATACCTGAAGGAAGTCACGGTACGGTTCATCTGACTAATCTGACCAGAAGCGGAGTTGCATCATGCGAAAAGCGAAAGTGACGATCTGCGTAGGCACAGCCTGTTATGTCCTCGGAGGAGCCGAAATCCTGAGCCAGCTCGAGGAGCTGAAAGCCGCCTTTGGCGAAAAGGTGGAATGGGACGGCGCGCCATGCCTTGGTCTCTGCAAATGCGGCAAGGAAAACAAGGCGCCTTTCGCCACGGTCAACGGCAAGGTCGTCGAGAAAGCTACGATAGCGGCGCTTGAGGCATCTATTCAGGAAGCGCTGGCGGGAAAAGAAAATGGCCAAGGAAAATAACGCCGTCAAGCTTAGGCGCGAGCTGCTGTTCAGAATCGCACGGCTCATGCTGGAAAACAGGCTGGAAGCCGACATAGACGGCATTCCCTTCGAGACCACCAGGGATGGCTGGGAAATCATACGCTGCTGTATCCATCACGACAGGGCGCTGATTCGCCTCAGGCTTTTAGGCATGCTGGGCTTTGCGGCGGAGAAAATGTCCGACGTGGAGCGGCCCCTGAGGGAGTATGCCGCCGAGGCGATGAAAGCGGGGCGCCAGGATACTTTCCCGCTGACGATGATATCCGAGGCCTGCAATTCCTGCGCCAAGACGCGCTATCTCGTCACCGACGCCTGCCAGGGCTGTTTTGCCCGCCCGTGTAAGACTGGCTGCCCCAGAAACGCCGTCAGCATCAAGGACGATCGGTCCCATATCGATCCAGAACGCTGCATAAACTGCGGGCTCTGCGAAAAAGCCTGTCCTTTCCACGCCATCATAAAGGTGCCCGTCCCCTGCGAGGAAACCTGCCCTGTAGGGGCGATCAGGAAAGGCGATGACGGCACGGCCGCCATCGATGAAGAAAAATGCATTCTCTGCGGAAGATGCGTTAATGCCTGTCCTTTCGGCGCTCCCGTGGAGAAATCGGAGCTCGTGCGTGTCATGGCTACGATCCGCGCGAAAAAGCGCGTGACCGCCATCGTGGCCCCCGCGGCCATGGCGCAGTTCCCCTTCTCCGCGGGGCAGTTCGCGGCATCCCTGCTCCGCCTCGGTTTTACCGAAGTGATGGAAGCGGCCGAGGCGGCCGATCTTGTGGCCGTGGAGGAAGCGAAAGAGTTGGCGGAGCGATTCTCCAAAGGAGACGGCTTTCTCGCCACTTCATGCTGCCCGTCATGGACAAGGGCAGCGCGAAGCATCCCGTCGATGGCTCGGCATGTATCCGATACGCCAAGCCCGATGATCGTGGCCGGTATGCTCGCGAAAAAGCGAAAACCCGAGACTTTTACGGTCTTTATCGGTCCCTGCGTCGCCAAGAAGTGGGAAGCCCGCGAAGCGGCGGGCGCGATCGACGCGGGCGCGATCGCCGCGAACGGGATCGGCATAAACGCGATCGACGCGGTCCTTACTTCCGAGGAAGTGGGAACCATGCTGATCGCGGCTTCGATCCAGGTCAACGAGGAAAAGGAAATTGCGCTCTCCGGCGCTTCGCCCATGGGAAGGGGTTTTGGGGCGTCGGGCGGAGTGGCGGCCGCGGTTACTAGGGAACTGGCGAAACTGGCGGAAGAAGGCTCCTTTGTACCCGATGTCGAGGCTGTGGTGGTTTCTGGCCTCACGAAAGAAAACTTGGCCTCCATAAAGACAATGAAGCCGCGGCCGGAGGGAAAAGCCGCGCTTCTCGAGGTGATGGCCTGCGATGGAGGCTGCGTCAACGGCCCCTGCTCCATCGCCAACGCCAAATCCGCGAAAGTCTTTCTCGAAAAATACAAGTTCGGCGGGGCTGGGCAGGCGGGCTAGGCGACGGGCCAGGCGGGCCGGTATGCCGAATCAGGCAGGGAGCGACTTTTTCGCGATGGAAGCGAGTCCCTCCAGCACGAGGTTGGGGACGAAGCTGCCTCTGCCTGATCTCTTCAGGAATTCGCGCCCGATCTCGTCGCCCGTTCCATATACCACGACGGCGCCGGCGCCAAGCGCCCGCATTTCTTCCGCCATCGTTTCAAGCATATGGAGTATGAGACCTTCGTATCCCAGCAGGATGCCTGAACGCACGGATTCGCCCGTCGAACGGCCTATCGAGCGCGATGGAAATTCCAGCTTCACCTCGGGAATCTGGACCGCCTGAAGCCTTAAGGTTTCGGCGCAGGTCTCAGGTCCGGGAACGATCGCGACGCCGAGGAATTCGCCAGCCTGATTCACGGCGGAAAAGGTGATCGCCACGCCGAAATCGACGACGATGAAAGCCGAATCCGTCAGGTCGCGGCCGGCGGCCGCGGCGCAGACAAGATCGCTGCCCAACTCAGAAGGCAGGTCGGTCCGGATCTTGATGCCGGTCTTGACGCCCGGACCGACGACATGAACCTCGCAGCCGAAAACTTCTTTGGCCGAAGCGGTCAGCAGGGGTGTGAGCGAAGGCACGACGCTGGAGATCCAGACCGAGTCCGCCTTGACGGCGGGGGCTGTCGCGCTGAAGGTGGCAGCGTGGGCTGCCTTGCTGAAAGACGCCCCGCCGGCTTCCGGCATCTCCTGCAGGAAATGCCGGAAGAGCATGGAATATTCGTCGGAGGTTCTCTGATAGAGCGCTCCGATCCTGCGGATCGCCCTCCAGGTTCCGTCTTCATGAAAACCCACGGATATGACCTTGTTTCGGATATCGATCGCTACCAGCATTCTGTCCTCCGTTCAGGTCAGGCTATTTTTTCTCCTCGTCCGCGAGACGAGCCTTGCCGCTCTTGGAACCGATGCCCCGCCAGGCCGCGACTACGGCGACTGTCAGCACGGCGGCCAGGGCCGCCTCGACAAAGCTGTTGGCGACGAACACCGAAGCCGCCGCGGCGAGCGGCAGCGCGCCGAGCAGGACAAGGGAGCCCAGGACGAAGAGCGAATTGGTGAGCGAGCCGACGATGGCCGCCGCCGCGGCGCCCAGCACCACTTTCTTCCTGCCAATGGCCTTGAAAGCCACCCAGGCCAAAAGCCCGACGAGGATGCGCGGCAGCACGGAAACGAGGGGATTCGTGAAAAAGACGTCGATCGGACCCTGGGGAGCCGTGGCCGCCTTTATGAGGCTCGTGACGCCGAAAATGCCGCCTATGATAGCCCCCGCCACAGGTCCCTCCAGCACGGCGCCCAGAATGGCCGGAACATGCATGACCGTCAGCGAAGCCCCCGCCACCCATGGAATGTAGCCGAAAGGCGTGAGAAAAAGCGCTATGGAGACGGCGCTCAAGGCTCCCGTCACGATGGTCGTGCGAATCAAGGAAGAAGATCCCTTGGTTTCGCGTTTGGATTCAGACATATCGTCCTCCCTGCCTGGTAGCCGCCTAGAAAGGTCGAATCCAGGCTTTTATATAGATATTGTCCGCAATCAGGACAATGATCGAAAAAACGACGACGAAAACCGCGGAAAGCGCGTCGCCCCGAAGGGCTGGACGGCGGGGAGGAGGGGTTCTGCCCTCCCCCGTATAGCAGCGCGCCTCCATGGCCTCGGCCAGAAGTTCGGCCCGCTCCAGCGCCCGGATCGTCACCGGCACGAAGAGCGGCGCGTAGGCCTTCGCCTTCGCGATGATGTTCTTTCTGCCGGAACCGAAATCGGCGCCCCTGGACGCCTGGGCTTTCACGATTTCCTCCAGCTCGCCGGCCACGATCGGCACGAAGCGGATGGCCGTGGCGGCGGCGAGGGACAGGCGATGAACGAAGGATACCTTGCCGCTCAAGGGGCGCAGGATGTCCTCGATGCCCCGCGCCGCGTCAGATTCGGTCGTGACCGAGGTGAACCATCCAACGATGATCATCATGCCCGAAGATCGCAGCAGGATGAGGGACACGATCCATAATTCGTGCATCGTGAAGGAAAGAGGCCCGATGGAGAGCAGGGAGACGGAAAGGTCGCCGGGCCAGCTGAAGAGAAATTGAAGGACCGCCGTCAGGATCAGCACGGGGAAGATGGGCTTCAGCGTCCGAAGCAGGAACATGACGTGTATTCTTGAGGCCGCGGCGAGGCCGAGCGATAAAAATATTACCAAGGCCACCGCGAGCGGCGTCGGCGCGGCTATCGCGACCGCGGAGAGGGCCAGCAGGAATACGTACTTCGTCGAGGGGCGCAGACCGTGAAACCACGAACCCGAGTCGATATATTGGCCTATGCCGATATTTTTGAAAAATTCCAGATTTTTCATGACGGGCCTCCGCTCTCGGGCGTGGCGCCAGCCTGCCCCGGTGCCGACGAGAAACCCAAGGTCTCGTGCAGGGCTTCCAGGGTCAATGGATTCCCGTCGATACGGACGCCGAGGTCTTTCAGCCGCTTCGCGAGCCCGACGGCATAGGGTAGCGCTATGCCCCAGCCCGAGTCGTAGCGATCGTAGAAGATTTCTCGCGGCGAACCGAAATCGGCGAGCCGCCCGTCGCGGAAAACGGCGACCATATCGGCCTGCGCCGCTTCCTCCATGGAATGCGTGGCGAAAACCACCGTCCTCCCCTGCAGGGAAACCCGCTCAAGGAGGCCGAAAACCGCCTTCTGCGAGGAGGGATCCAGGGCCGCGGTGGGTTCGTCGAGAAGCACAGCCTCGGATTCAAGGGCAAAGACGCCAGCGAGGGCGAGCTTTCGTTTTTCGCCCCCCGAAAGGCCGCGCGTCATCCGGTCGCGGAACGTGTCATAAGGAATGCCCGCCGAATCCATCCACTTTCGCACCCTATCGACGAGGGGCGCCCCGGAAATTCCCAGATTCCGGGGGCCGAAGGCGACGTCGTCGGCCGCGTAGATTTCGAAAAGCGCCGATTCGGGACGCTGGATCGAAAGCGGAGCGGTGATTCTCAGTTTGCGCGCGTCGAGCGAGGCGGATTTCGTATCCTGCCCGAAGCTGATGACGGAGCCCTGGGAGGGCTGGATCAATGAATTGAAAAGCTGGAGCGCGGAGGACTTGCCTGAACCTGTCTTGCCCACCAACGCGACGCGCCAGCCTTTCCGGACGGCGAAGGAAACATTTTCCAATGCCCTCACTTCTCCGGCCGTTCCGCGCAGGTAGGAAAAGGATACGTCCCTGAAGGAAAACACGGGCTCGGAGGCTGCTTCATTTCGGGCCTCCGAGGCCGGCGAAGGCGCCATTTCGGGGCATGGATCTCGCGCCGACGCGATCCGCCCGGCCAGCGTCTCGATGTCATCGTCGAGGGAAGGCCGCAAGCCGAACAATCCGGCCGCGGCTATGGTTTTTGGCAGATCGAAGCCCATGGCAAGGGCGGCGATTCCGCCTCCGGCGGGGGCCGCCGGCGGATCGTCGTCCGCCAAATCCGGAAGGTTCAGAAAAAACCGGGCAGGACTTCCGTCGTAAGCGATCCGCCCCGCCTCGAGGGCGATGATTCTTCCGGCGCGGGCAGCGTCATTCATGTCGTGCGTCACGTGAACGACGGTCATTCCCTGGGTGACGAGCTCTTCCATGAGCTCGAGGACGGCCAGCTTGGTTCTGGGATCAAGCATGGAGGTAGCCTCGTCGAAAACAAGGCATTCGGGATTCATCGCTAGAGCCCCAGCGATTGCGAGCTTCTGCTGCTGGCCGCCCGAGAGCGAGCGCGTAGGCCGCCCGCGCAGCTCGGTCATGCCCACCTTGTCGAGGGCCGCTGAGACTCGCCTTTCGATTTCCTCGTTGGGAAGTCCAAGGTTGGAGGGACCGAAGGCCACATCTTCCTCGACGCAGCTCGATACGATCTGATCCACGGGGGATTGGAAGACGAGAGCGACGGCGGAACGCACCGCGAACAAGGAGCCGCGGAGCGCGGGATCGAGGCCTTTCACGAGCACGGCGCCCGAATCGGAGCTCCGCAGTCCGTTAAAGAGGCGCACGAGCGTGCTCTTGCCCGAACCATTGTTGCCGACGACGGCGACATACTCACCCTTGTCGATGGTAAGAGAGACATCCTTCAATGCCTGGGTTCGGGAATCGGGATATGTGTAACTGACGGAATCGAGCTTTATCAGCGGCATCGGGCCATCCCTTGCAGAGGGGGCCGCGCGTTAATGTTCAAGGTTCACCTCACGTCTCGGCGACTTCGCGTCCAAGCGTATACCGCAATAATGCCGCTAGGCGCCGCAGGAGTCAAGTCGGGGGGCCGCGCGAAGCCTCCTGATAGGCCTAGGAGAGAGCGCCGGGGCGGAAAAATAGACCATCGCTCACAAAATGAATCCTTTCCTTCCAGGCTCCTTCGACAGCCTCGGCGTGGAGGGTATCGCCCATGACGATCGCCGAAGTGCCCTCCAGGACCAGGCCGGAAAGGGAACATTCCATCCATCCTACGACTCCGGCCGGAATTTTCACGTCGACGCATTTGCCGCGAAAAGCTTCTATGTACAATGCTTCATACTTGTCGACATCGTTTCCCGAGATCGATCCGCATCGGTTCACCAGGTCTTTCTGATCGGCGGCCGGCAGGGCGATGGCGAATTCTTTCGAAACCTCCAGGTCCTTGAAGGTTCTGTGGCTTATATCGAGAACGCAGATAAACCGCGAAACCGGATCGTAGTCCAGGGGACAGCACCAGGCTACAGGCGCGAGATCGTATCGGCCATCCCGGCCTTTCGTGCAGATGAAGACAAGCCCCCCGGCATTCTGAAGCGTATAGGCTTCCTTCGGCGCGACTACCTTGTATTCCATTCCAGACCTCCCTACCCTCGCGTTTCCGTGTCTCTCCAATCTATCACGCGGTGATGGACAGAAAGAAGCGCCGCGGGGATAATCCATGCATGGAACTTCTTTCCCCCGCTGGCAGCATCGAAAAACTGATCTACGCCTACCGGTATGGCGCTGACGCCGCCTACATCGGTCTCCCCTTCTTCAGCCTCCGCGCCCAGGCCGAAAACATCGACGATGAGGATGGCATGGCTCCGGACAGAATCCGCGCGATTAAGGAGACTTTTAGTCGGCCCGGCGGGCTGCCGGAGCGGCCCGGCGTCCCGCCGGGGCGGCCGGGCCCAGCGCCGGCGCGGCCGTCGCCAGGCAAGAAACTCTACTGCGCCGCCAACATTTTCTTCCACAACGACGACCTGGACGCCCTCGAAAAAGCGCTGCCGAGAATCGCGGAGTACCCCTTCGACGGATTTCTCGTGAGCGACCTCGGCGCCTACGAAATGCTGAGAAAAGCCTTTCCCGACAGGGAATTCCACCTCAGCACGCAGGCGAACTGCACCAACTGGCGGGCGGCGAAGCTCTATCGGGACATGGGCTTCAGCCGCATCGTTCCGGCGCGCGAACTTTCCCTCGACGTCATCAAGGCCATCAAGGACCATGTGCCGGGGCTGGAGGTGGAAGCCTTCGTGCACGGCGCCATGTGCATGGCCTATTCGGGCAGATGTTTCATCTCCTCTTGGCTGGCGGGAAGATCGGCCAACAAGGGCGACTGCACGCATTCCTGCCGCTGGCACTATAAAGTCTATATCGAAGAGGAAAAACGCCACGGCCAGCTGCTGCCCGTCGAGACGGGCGAGACGAGCCACGGCGGCTACACCCTCCTCATGTCCTCCCGCGACCTGTGCATGATCGACCACCTTCAGGACCTGAAGGAGGCTGGCGTCGACAGCCTCAAGCTGGAAGGCAGGATGAAAAGCATCTACTATGTCGCCCTTATCACCCGCGCCTACCGATACGCCCTCGATCATCCGGGGGAAGAGAATCTTTTCCGCGAGGATCTCTTCGCCGTCAGCCACAGGGAGTACGACACCGGCTTTTTCTACGGCCGCGAGGGGATGGACCTGTCTGCCGTCACGTCCTACCGGCAGACTCACCTTTTCGCGGGAAGCCTCGAGAATATGCCGGCCATCGAGGATGGAGCCGCCCAGAGCCTCGACGCCGACGCGGAGAGGACTTCGCTGAATTCCCGATTTGAGGACGAAGCCTGGACAAGTCCTGTTTATGCCGAACTGAAGAACAGCATCCCGGCCGGCGAAGTCATCGAGGTCATCCCCCCCGAGGGGAAGGCCATCAGGCTCGAAGCGGAGGATTATAGATTTTTCGACGCGGAAGGCTGTACCGGAGGAAAAATCCGGCACGGCAAGCCCTGGTTCCTGCAGATCAGAAAAGAAAGGCTGGGCGGGCTGGTCCCGCAAGCCTCCTGGCTGCTCCGGATGGCCGGCGGCGACGCTACGGGGAACAAGTAATATAACGAGGCGGCGATAGCGCGGGCCGGCGCTTAAGCCTTCAGGATTCCGCAGATCAGGTTGAACAGCCTCACGCAGTCGGAAGGTTTCGTGGCGTAGCCCGTCCCCGAAGTCTCCTGCCTCACGACGATGCTGCCGTAGGCTTCGTCGCCGCCGGCTTCTTTTTCGTAGCCGCTCGCGCGCAGATCCTCGAACCTGCGGTAGCTGGCGCCCTTCCCTTTCGTGAGAATAACGGCGTAGAGATAAGGCACCTCGGCGCTCGGCCCCTTGTTGATGGCCGCCTGGACCTGAACGCCCACGAAATCGTCGGGTTTGCGCTTGGGCTCGATCATGAGGCGGATATCCTCGGGCACGTCGCCCCCATTCTTGTCCTTGTCGAAGCGAAGATAGGGCGTGACGACGACGTGCTCGGGGATCCGCTCGGCAAAGAGCGCCTGGAAGCAGGGCATTTTCAGAGAAAGGACATGGGGCACGAAGGCCTTCACCCTTCCGAAAAACATGGCGGGTACGGCGAAAAGCAGTCCGTCGGCCAGAACCAGCGACAGATCGGGGCTGAAGGCGAGCGAAACACCAGCGGCGATCGCCACGGCGCTTGCCAGTATGACCATGAGAACGCTGCCGCCGATGGACTTGCCGAAGATCGCCTTCGATTCGCGCAGGGTATCAGCCAGCTTGTCGATCTCGGCCATCGAGACGGGACGCCATTCCTCGAGCCCCTGGTCGGCCGGCTTGTTCGTTATCGGCTTGAGGCGCAGGGGAATGTAGCCGAGGACAATGGCGATCAAGCCGGGCAGGAGGCCCCAGCCGAAGAGGACCTGGAGGAGGGCTCCAACGGAAAAAAGCCCGGCCGCGAGGGCCAGCCTTGCGGAAAGACTCAGTTTCATGGAAGAAAATTCGTAGTCCATCGCTTTACCTCTTTTCGTCGGCCGCGGAAACCGCGGGCCGCGACATCGCGCGATTATCGCCGCTTGCTCTTGTTTCCATCGTTTTCCTTGCGTTCTCGAGCTCGCCGTAGCCAGCGTAGTCCCAATAAAGAGGGCAGGCGGCCTGGCAGGCGGTGAATGAACCGCAGCTTTCGCAGGATTCGGGAGCGTAGCGTTTATTCTTGAAGTGGGCGGCGCGTTCCGAGAACCAGATATCCGAAAAATCTTTCTTCAGAATGTTGCCGAGCGATTCGGGATAGGAGGAACAGGGCAGGATATCGCCGGCGGGATTCACGCTCAGGAGACCGTCGGCGGCGGCGCAGCTCTTGTTGCCCAAACCCCTGGCGACGGGATTGTAGATGCAGAGCGGCGTCGGTGAATACCAGAAGAAAGTGAGCCCTTCCCTGAAGGCTTGCCGGCGGATTTCGTCGACAAAGGCGCCGGTATCCGAATAGGCCACGAAGAGCTCGGGCGCCCGCTCGGAATTGGCAGCCGGGATGTAGAGGTTCATCGAAAAACGCTCGACGCCGAGGCTCTTCAGGTAGGCGGGCATCGAGAGAAGGCTCTCCCTGTTGGGCCGGGTAAGGGTCGAGTTGGTCTGGACGCGGATTCCCGCGGCGGCGAGCGCTTCGATGCCCGCCAAGGTGCGCTCGTGCGCGCCCGGGGCGCCGCAGAGACGATCGTGGATCGCGGCGTCGGGACTTTCAAGGCTCACCTGGGCCGTCCTCAAGCCCGCCTTGTAGAGGGACCGGGCGCGCTCGGGGTTCGCCAACGTGCCGTTCGTGATCAAATTGACGCGAAGATGTTTCCCGTCGGCATAGGCGATGAACTCCTCGAGGTCGGTCCTGAGCAGCGGCTCCCCCCCGGTGAAGGAGAAAAAGGGAATTTTGGCCTTTTCCCTGAAAATGTCAATAACGCGCTTAATTTCCCGCGTATCCATCTCTTCCGAGGCCATGCCGGAAGGAAAGGCCTGCCCGGATCCGCAGCTCCCTCCGCTCCCGCAGCCCGCGTAGCAGAAAAGGCAGCGGTTGTTGCAGCGGTAGGTGACGGCGATCTCCCCCAGGATGGGGAGTCGGGTGAAGTCGAAGCCGTAGGCGACGCGCTCTGTCGTCACCTGGCGGCCGTCGCAGATATCCTTGATGTCCGAAAGAAAACCGGCGATGTCGCGCAGCTTCGCCGCGTCCATTCCCGGCAGCTTCTCGATTTTCTGGCCCGAATCGAGGGCCGCGAGGATCTTCACGCCCGTTTCGTTGGTTTTATAGACCATGTTGGGCGGAAGAATGACGACGTTGTCCTCCTCGCGCACGAACATGTAATCGCGCACGGATTCCCAGAATCCCGGCACCCAGGAGAGATCTGGTCGGTCGCCTTGGCTCCCTCCGCGCGCGTTCTGATCGCCGCCGATCAATGACCGCCTCCGGATACGCATGCCGAATGGCATGCCGAGTGGCAGGCCGAATGGCATGCTGAATGACAGGCCGAATGGCAGGCATCATGGCAAGCGTTGTGGCAGGCCGAATAGCAGGCTCCCGCTTGGCCTTCCTTGCCGGGAGTGAAGCAGCCGGAGAAGCAGGCCGAAGATCGCATGAAATCGCTGTAGCCCGTCGAGAGCGCCTCGGGAAGTCCCAGCCCCAAGAAGCGCGCGGGATGGGAATGGACATAGCAGTAGCCATGCCAGTAGTACCAGTAATGGTTGCGGGCGCGCCAGGCGAGCCGGCGTTCTTCGTCCATGAGCGCTTCGCCGCTTTTTCGCTCCGACTCCATCGTCTCGGCTTCGGCCAGCAGGGCCCGGTAATGAGCCTTCGTCGCCTCCATGTCGCAGTCCCAGAGCTTTTCCTGGAGCCCGCGTATCGTCGCCTCGAAGAAGTCCATCATCAGGCCGGACAGGACCCTGCCCTCGGCATCGAAGCAGGCGAGGAAGCTTTCCTCTATCTCGTCCTTCGCCTCATTCCGGCTCAGGATGGAAATCCTCAAGGGATTTTCCTCAGCGATCGTGATGATTCCCTGACTTCGCAGCCCTTCGAGCATGAGGGCGACGACCCTGGCGAGGGGAAACTCGAAGAGAAGCGCCACTTCGGCGGGATGCAGATCCTCGGCTATCTTGCCCGGAACCTGATAGGTTCCGGTAAACAGCTTGGGCGGCACCCAGGAATCGCCGGCCCAGGCGATTCCCTTCACGAGGGCGGCGCGCTTTCCGTAGCGGCGAAGGTTCAGCATGTAAAGGTACAGCGCCAGCGCGATGAGCGCCGCGAAGGCCGGAACCGCGACGAGGGGATTCGTCAGCAGCCTGAGGCCGCGCAGGCTTTCTCCGTTACCGCCCGAGCCTTCCGCGGCGCCGGGCTGCCCATTGGCGCCGGGCTCCCCCATGGCTCCAAGCTGCCCCGTGGCCCCTGCCTGTCCCGCCGCCTCATCGAAGGCCGCCGTCATGGGCAGATAGCCTTCGGGGAAATACAGCCGCAGGCGCTGGGTTTGCCGCGCCGCGAGCTTTTCCTGGAAAAACCTCAGCGTCAGGTAATATGAGCCGTCATCGCCCTTCGAGCCGTAGTAATCTATCTTGTTCTCGGCATTCACCGATTTTTCGGTTTTCAGAGGGACGCCGGAACGCTCGGTTTCGGTGAGCGACTCGCCAGCCACCTTCATGGGGAGTACGAGCCTCACCGTCCGCGATTCCATGCCCGCATCCCACTCGACGGGAGCCCAGTCGAAGTAGAGAAGATCCCCGAACTCCTGGCTGGTTGTCCTGCCGATGAGGCCGGCGCGGGCGAAATCCCCCGCATAGTGCAGGAAGTAGTAGGCGCTGCCGGAGAAGCCCTTGCCGTCCGAGAGAATGACATCGAATTTTCCCGAACCCATCGGTTTTATGGAAAGAGGCTGGCGGAGGCCGCCGGGGAGGTCGGCATAGCAGCCGTTCATGTCCCAGACAGGTTCGAAGGCTTCGCCCTGGAAATAGAATCCGTGCATCTGGCCGCCCGAGGCTTCCCATTTGAGGCAGTAGTACAGATCCGCTTTGCCGTCGGTCCTCAAGACCACCGTGATGTCGGCCGACTCCAGCGATGTCGAAAGGGCGGACAGGCCGCCCACGAGAGCGAAAAGCGCGATGGCGAGCATTGCCCCGAAACGCGTTCGTTTCATTCAATCTCCTCCCTGACCGACATGCGGCCGGACGCGGGTAAGCCGCCGTCTATCTGAATCCGCCGCTCCCGCAGAAGCCCCGCTTTTTCGCGCAGCGCAGCGGCAACGCGGCTTTCCGCGTCCGCGAAGGGGTCCGCGTCCTCCAGCCCAAAGCGTTTCTCGGTGGCGGCTTCGTCTTTTTCCTTTTGAAAAATGTCGACGATATCGAGAGCCTCGTCCAGCGCGGCGTCGGCTAGTGGATCGTCCTTGCCTTCACGCCTGCAGGCATCCAGATACTCGCCCGCGGCCAGCGCGACGAGTCGGACGGCATCGGCCGCGGGCCCCTCGGCGATCCTGATCCGCGCCAGCTTTTCCCTCGAGGCGTCGGCATGGCTCAGCTTCTTCGCCCTGTCGCGACCGAGCGCCGCTTCCCTGGCGGCGATGGCTGATTTAGGTCCAGCCCCGACAAGAAGAGAGACCAATCCGGCCGAAATGACGATGGCCGATCCCGCCAAGAGCGCGAAGCCTGCCGGAATTCCGCCGGCGACGCCCGCGAGAGCGGCGGCCAGCCCCGCGAAGCCGCTGCCGATCCCCAGCGGAGAGCGCGCGTACCATTTCAGATAATCCTTGGGAAGCATGCCCAGACTCTACTATTACGGCTCTCCTCGTGCAAGGAGCCCGCCATGCCGCCTTCGATTCTCCCGCTGCGGGAAACGGCGCTTCAAAGAGTCCGGCGCGGCGAAAAACTTGACAATCGCCTCCGCCTCCTCTAGGGTTGTATCATACAAGTGAAGGGAGGCTACCATGAAACACATCCGGATTGCTTTCTCAAAACTCACGCGCGGCGCCTTCCTGTCGGGCGCGGTTCTCGCTCTCGCCATGATCGCCGCTTCCTGCGCGACCACGCGGCCGGTCGTCTACAAACTGGATATCATTCCCGAGGCGAAGGCCAGGACAGAAATCGTGATGCCTCTTCTCGTGACGTTGCGCGATTTCGGCAACAACATGGCCGCACTCATGCTCACCGATTATCGCTTCGCCGACATTAAGGAAACCGGCGGGGGAGCGTATCTCTATCGTTTCGATAGAACGAACCAGAAACTTCCGCGCCACGCCTACATTGTATTCCGCCTCGAAGGAAGCCCTGCTATAGCGACCAACCTTGGCGAAAAGAACTACATTCTCCTGGACGGCGGCTCCATAGGTCTCGTGCCCGCCGACGAACCGGCCATCGTCGCCAACGGGAAATTCACCCTGCAGTTCACGAAGAGCGACTTCCGCGAGGCCTTCAATCCCTGGGTCATCGGCGAAAAGGGAAGCTACCCAGAACAGCTTCTCCTCTGGCTCAAGAACCCGGCCACCAAGGACGCGGACATGAAAAACCTGGCCTCGCTGCTGATGAGCGCCTTTCCGAGGATTATCTATAAAATGAACTGAGCGGCGCTATTTCTGCCTGCGTTTGGCCGACATGCGCGAGAGCCAGTCGGGGAATTCCTTCTCGACGAATTCGAAGATGTCGTGCGCTTCCTCGATCCGCACCTTCAGGGCTGGATCGGACTCTTTCTTGAGCGCGAGCCCCCGGTCGGCGATCTCGTGGAGGCCGGCGAGGATCTCCATGCGGGAACGCATGAAAGTGAGCCAGCCGCCCGACTTGAAGCGGAAGTAATCTCTGCGTGGCACGGGCGAGTGCGCCGGTTCGAGTATGCCTTCGGCGACGAGATGCTTGGCGGCGACGGAGACGGCGCTTTTCGAGGCTCCTAGCGTGTCGCATATATCATTGAGCGAAAGGCTGATTTCATCGGAGATGAGTATGGTACCCAGGACGCGGCCGTTCATCCGCGGCATTCCCAGCTGCTCGAAGAAGAGTCCCAAATCTTCTATGAAATGCATCTCGTCTATGTTATGGATCACGAAGGCCCTCCGGATGCTTTGAGTATAGAGACCGGTCGGCTTGCTGTCAACGAAGACTATTTGTAGTACCTTAACTTTCTCAACTTTCTGTATTTACAAAAAGTTTATATCGTTCTATAATTACTGCTTTACGCCGGACGCCACTCGCGCGAGCGGAGAGGAGCATGCATGAACGATGATTTCCAGCCTGAATCCCTGCAGGGACTTTCCGACCAGGAAGTGATGGAGCGCCTTGCCCGCGACGGCTACAACGAACTGCCCTCGTCCAAGAAACGCTCGATTTTCCTCATACTATGGAGCGTCGTCAGGGAACCTATGTTCATGCTCCTCATCGCCTGCGGCGCGCTTTATCTCCTCCTCGGCGACCGCGACGAAGCCCTGATGCTCATGGGCTTTGTCGTCGTGGTGATCGGCATAACCCTCTACCAGGAAAACAAGACCGAAAAGGCCCTCGACGCTCTTCGCGACCTCTCGAGTCCGCGGGCCCTCGTCATCCGCGGCGGGCAGCAGTTGCGCATAGCGGGACGCGACGTCGTGGCCGACGATATCGTCCTCCTTGCCGAAGGCGACAGGGTACCCGCCGATGCCGTCGTCCTCCGGGCCACCAACCTCTCCGCGGACGAATCTCTTTTAACGGGCGAATCGGTGCCCGTGCGCAAAAGCGGCTGGAACGGCGTGGAAGCCTTCGGCAGGCCCGGCGGCGACGACCGGCCTTTTGTCTACTCGGGTTCCATGATAGTCCAGGGACAAGGCATAGCGCGCGTGCTCGGCACGGGCCTCAACACGGAAATCGGCAAGATCGGCAAGGCGCTCCAGACTCTCGATGAAGGTGAAGGCCACGAGGGTGATCTCCAGCACCAGACCGCCACCATCGTCAAGACCTTCTCTCTCGTCGGCGTGAGCCTCTGTCTCCTCGTCGTCGTCATCTTCGGGCTCACGAGAGGGGACTGGCTCCGAGGCATCCTCGCGGGCATTTCCCTGGCCATGGCCACCCTGCCCGAGGAATTCCCCGTCGTCATGACTATTTTCCTGGCGCTCGGCGCCTGGCGCATATCCAAACGCAACGTCCTCGCGCGCAAGACCCACGCGATCGAAACCCTCGGATCGGCCACCGTCCTCTGCACCGACAAGACCGGCACCCTCACCCTGAACAGAATGACCGTCGCCCGGCTCTGCTCCCGAGGCCGCCTATGCGAAGTGTCGGGCAAGGCCGCCTCGCTGCCCGACGAGTTCCACGAAATCGTGGAATATTCCATTCTGGCGAGCCCCGCCGATCCTTTCGAACCCATGGAAAAAGCGATGAAGGAACTGGGCGCCCGTACGCTGCACAACACGGAGCATCTGCACGAAGACTGGTCCCTCGTGCGCGAATACTCCCTGTCGGCGGAGCTTCTCGCCATGAGCAGGGTCTGGGAATCCAAGGACGGCCTAAACTATATCATCGCGGCTAAGGGAGCGCCCGAGGCGATAGCCGACCTCTGCCATATGAAGGCGGATGAACGAAAATCCCTCGACGTCGACATCGACGGGATGGCGGACGACGGCCTCAGGGTCATCGGCGTCGCCTGCGCCTCCTTCTCGAAGATGAATCTGCCTGAAATCCAGCACGATTTCGATTTCCGCTTTCTGGGCCTCCTCGGGCTTCTGGATCCTGTACGCCCCATGGTCCCGGCCGCCGTCGCCGAATGCAAGACGGCGGGCATCCGCGTCATCATGATAACGGGCGACTATTCAGGCACCGCGAAAAACATAGCCAGGACCATAGGCCTCCCGAATCCCGACAAAGTCATAACCGGTCCAGAAATGGACAGGATGAGCGACGCCGACCTCGCCATGCGCATCGGCGAGGTGAGCATATTCGCCCGCGCCGTGCCCGAGCAGAAACTCAGGATCGTCCAGGCGCTCAAGAGCAACGGCGAGGTGGTGGCCATGACGGGCGACGGCGTCAACGATTCGCCGGCCCTCAAGGCCGCCGATATCGGCATCGCCATGGGCGGCAGGGGCACCGACGTCGCCCGGGAATCGGCCGGCCTCGTCCTTCTCGACGACGATTTCTCCTCCATCGTGGCCGCCATCAGGCTTGGAAGAAGAATCTACGACAACCTGCAGAAGGCCATGACCTTCATATTTTCAGTCCACCTGCCCATTGCCGGGATGTCCCTCCTCCCCGTCCTTTTCGGCTGGCCTCTCGCGCTCCTCCCTGTCCACATCATGTTCCTCGAACTCATCATCGATCCAGCCTGCTCCATCGTCTTCGAGATGGAGGAAGAGGAAGAAGACATCATGAAGCGCAGGCCTCGCAGCAAGAAGGAAAAGCTCTTCGGGCCAAGGATGGTATTTACCGGTCTATGCCAGGGGCTCGTCGTATTCGCCATCGTCGCGGGCATCTACGCCTGGGGTTTGGGACAGGGGTTCGGCGAAGGCGAGGCCCGCGCCATCTCCTTTGTCACGCTTGTTTTCGGCAACATCGGCATGATTTTCGCCAACCGCTCATGGTCGCGAAGCATCTTCCAGAGCCTGAGGGTGCCCAACAAGGCGCTGTGGTGGGTATGTCTGGCGGCTGTGACTTTCCTCGGCATCGCCATCTTCGTGCCGGCGGTCAACGAAAAAATATTCAGCTTCTCACCGCTTCATCCCTGGGAGATAGCCTTCTGCGCGGTGACGAGCCTCGTGGCGATCCTGGCGAATGAGATAGCGAAGCTGCCTGTCTTTACGAGGCTATTCGAGAAGAGATGAAAAATGACCGGGCCGTGTTTCAGCGCTTAAAATAGTCCGCAAAAAACATCGCGTCCAAGCGTGTCAACGTTAGGCGTTTTTGGTATTAATATGATTATATACACGTTAAAATGGATATAAATCCACAATTCTTCCGATAGAAACAATTTCATCCTGCAACAAGAATTAACTATGTTTCACAAAATTCTGGTGTACATATTCGAATTAGCCGGCGAGTTGCCTTGACAACATGTCAACCTGCTATAGAATGTGACCAGCTCAATCGACTGACTGAAATCAGCCAACGCAGCTGCACATCTGTATAATTAATATATATAGAATTATTAATGGAAAAGGAGATACACAAATGCGTAAAGGAACGACTCTGCTCTTGGCGCTCGCGGCTCTGTTTGTCGTCACGCCGGGATTCGTCTTCGCCGCCAGTTCGGGAGATCCTATCAAACAGTACGGGCTTCCTATGCTCATCACCAACGCTGGTCAGGGACCTGGAGGGAAGATGGCGCGGCTTCTCGTGTCGCAGACCAAGACCATCATGCTGGATCAGGATTTCTGGTACAAATCGGAGCCGGTGGAGACGGACATCAAGGAAAGACCCTACAAGGCGCTGATGGTAATCATCGGATCCTCGGACAAGGGTCTGGGCGCCTCGGGCATCACCATCGACCAGGAAATCGCCAGGCTCCAGAAAATGGTGAAGACGGCCAAGGACAGCAAGCTGCCGATCATCGCCGTGCTGCTCGAGAAGGACAAGCGTTCCACCATCGCTACAAACCCCAACGAGCGCTGCATCGACACCATCTGCCCGAGCGCGGACTGGATGATCGTCATCAAGGGCGGCAATACCGACCAACGTTTCGACAAGCTCAAGGCGAAATACAAGATTCCGCTCACCGTCATAGACAACGCCATCGACTTCACCGAGCTGTGCAAGAAAATATTCATAAAATAGAAGTAAGGGGTATTGTATGTATCTTAAAACGTCGATAGTGCTCGTCGCGATGGTCGCGAGCTTCGTCATTTCGAGCTGGAAGCTCAAGTCGCCCGAAATTTCGATGGTGATCGCGGCGGTCGTGGGCGCGATCGCGGCGGGCCTCGGCTTTCCCGTGCGGATTCTGGTGGAAGGACTCTTCACCAACTTCGATCTCGCCATCCTCTTTGTCTGCGCCTCGCTCTTCGTCAACATCTATTCCTACTCGGGAGCCATGAATGTCGTGACGAGAAAGCTCGTCCAGAGCATCGACAGCAAATGGCTTCTCCTCATCTGCATGGCTGTCTTTATGCTGATTCCGGGAGCGCTGACGGGCGCCGGTTCCGTTTCGATCTTCGTGGTGGGAGGGCTGGTGTCCACGGTCGTGCGCTACATGGGCCTCTCAGACAAGAAAACCACCGCCTTCGTGTTCATCTTCGCCATTCTCTCCGCCGCGGCTCCGCCCATCAATCTTTGGGTGATGCTGATGACGGCGCAGGCGAACATGCCCTATGTCGGCTTTTCCAAGCTTCTCCTCCTGCCGATCGTTATCGTCGGCACCTTCACCATCATCTATCTGGGCTGGGGCGCCAAGAGGGAGAGCAAGGAAAAGATCCTCGCCGAACTTCCGGAAGGGCAAGCCAACATGGGCTGGTTCAGGATTCTCTGCCCCCTCGTGCTTCTCGTGGGGCTCATCCTCCTCTCGCTGTACGCGCCTTTCTCCACCCCGGTCTTCGGCCTTCCCCTCATGTTCGTTCTGGCCACCCTGGCCGCCGTCCTCTGCAATCCGAGGAAGTCGACGCTCGCTGACTACTATGGAGTGATGAAGAAGACGATGGAACAGGTCTTCCCCCTCCTCGCGACGGTCATAAGCGTTGGCGCCCTGGTGAATGTCATGGCGGCCACCGGCGTACGGGGTCTTTTGAGCATCACCTTCGTGACCCTGCCGATGATCTGGATCCTTCTCACGGTGCTCTTCTTCTGTCCCGTGGCGCAGGGCAGCCTGAGCTACGGAAGCGCCATCATATTCGGCACGCCTCTCATTTTTATGTTCAACGCGGCGGGCATGAACACGACGGTCGTCTGCGCGGCCCTGAGCCTTATCTTCCCCATAGGGGACTGCCTGCCGCCGTCGAGGATCGTGGGACGCATTTCCTGCGAGACGGTGGGCTACAAGGGCAGCTACATGTCCTTCCTGAAGCAGATATTCCTGCCCGTCCTCCTTTTGGGAGCGCTGGCGCTTGTCATGCTTATCATCCCGAACAAATTCGCTTTTCTGAAGTAAGGGGGATCGCATGGTGCTATTCGAACAGATCATCCACGTCATCTATTTCATCATAGCCGGGATAATCGGATTTTTCCTCCTGCGGAATTTCTTCAAGCGCACGGCCAGGCCCGGCATCGTGTACGACATCGTCTACGCATACTGTTTCATACCCTTCCTTCTGCGTGTACTGGGCATAAAGTGACAGGAGAACGAAAAATGGAAACGAAAAAAGCCCCCGCGAGCGGAAAGGCGAGACTCTATCTCAAAATTTTCTTTCTCGCGGCCGCCCTCGCCCTCGCCTTCATGGGCGGCAGGGAATTCTACGAACTGAGACATTACAAGGAAACCGTCGTGTCGGCGCCCGGGCTGACCGAAGTGAAGATGCTGAGCGACTACCTCGAGAACATCAAAGGCACCTGGATGGACACGCCCATATTCGTGTACGACTCCGGGGTTCCCGGCGGATCAGTCCTCTACATGGCCAACGTGCATCCCTACGAGCCCGCCACCAGCCTCTCGGCCTACATCATGATGGAGAACATCAAGGTGACCAAGGGCAAGGTCTTCGTGATCCCCCAGGGCAACCGCTCGGGCTCGACCACGGGCATGCTGGGCAACGCCTATCCGAAGTTCTTCACCGTGAAGACTGAATTCGGTGGCAAGAAGTTCCGCATCGGCGACCGCGGGACGAATCCCCTGGACCAGTGGCCCGACCCCTTCACCTACGTCAACTATCCTTCCAAACAGAGCCTTGCCTACCAGGATATCAGGAACATGAACCGCACCTATCCCGGGCGCAAGGACGGGACGCTCACCGAACGCGCCTCCTACGCGATCATGGAACTCATCAGGCGAGAAAAGATCGATCTGTCGATCGACGCGCATGAAGCCTCGCTGATGTACCCCGTGGTGGGCACCTATGTCGCCCACGAAAGGTCCTTTGACCTCGCGATGATGGCGGCCATGAACCTGAGCGCGGGCACCTTCGACATGAAATGCGAATCCTCGCCCAAGGGGCTGCGCGGCCTCTCGCACCGCGAATGGGGCGACTACAGCGACACCCTGGCCATCCTCATGGAAACCCCCGAGCCCTTCATCGACCGCGTGGTGGGACCCATGACCGAGGAACTTTTCACCGAGGGCAAGGACGAGTTCCTGGCCACGGCGGCCAAACACGGCCTCACCTACGTGCCCTACAACCTGGAATTCGGCTCGCCCCTCTGGTACCGCTGCGGAAGACACCTTACCGGCGCCCTCGAGGCCATCAATTGGATGAACCAGTTCCAGCCTGAAAAGGAAGTGATCGTCGAATGGCCGACCTACCTGGATCTCCAGGCGAACGATTGCGGGCATTACCTACACGACCCCAAAACGGCCGCCAAGGAGCTGGTGTTCGAGATATGATTCTTGCGCTTTTTTGCGGCTGTGAGCCGCATTATTGAAGTTACCCCAGAAAAGGAGAGCTTATGCACAAAGGAATGAAGAGAGCGATGGCCGTCCTGCTGATACTGGCGGCGGCATTGTTCATGAACGCCCAGTCAGCCTTCGCCTGCACGATCGTCGCCGTCGGCACCGAGGCCATGGCCGATGGTTCCACCGTCGTCACGCACAATGACGATTCCTCCGGAGCGGACTTCCGCCTCTGGATCACCCCGGGCGGGAAACAAGCAGCCGGCGCCACGCGCGACCTCGTCATCGATTCGCACAACTACGGCGATTTCGGCCAGTATCCCAAGGTCAAGGACTACGGAAACGGCACCCTCGTGGCCGAGATCCCCGAAGCCGCCCAGACCTACGCCTACTTCCATTCGCGCTATTCCTTCATCAACGAGAAGGGCGTGTCGATGGGAGAGAGCACCTTCAACTTCGACAAGTCCACGCCCCTCCGCAAGAAGACCTATGACCTGATCTTCGGAAAGAACCTCGGACTCATCGACTGCTGGAACGCCCAGGACATAGCCCTCGAGCGCGCCGCGACCGCGAAGGAAGCGGTGCTCGTCATGGGAAGCCTCGTCGAGAAGTACGGCTGGAAAGACCCGGGCGAAACCATCAATATCGCCGACGGCACCGATGTCTGGATCGCCGAGTTCTACGGACTCGATCTCTGGGCCGCCCGCCGCATCCCGAAAAACGCATTCTTTGTCGCCGCCAACCGCGCGCGCATCGACTCCATCGATTTCAACGACCACGAAAACTACCTGTATTCGCCGAACATCAAGAGTTTCGCCGTCGAGAACGGTCTCTGGTCAGAAGCTTCCGGCGTTCCCTTCTCCCCCGCCGAAATCTACGCCCCCTACGAGGGTGCCTACAGCACCCGCCGCGAGTGGAGAGCCTTCGACCTCGTCGCCCCCTCGCTCAAGCTCGACCCGAACGCAAAAAGGTTCCCCTTCTATGTCATCCCCGAGAAGAAGCTTACCGTCCAGGACGTCCTGGAGATCAAGGCCGATTACTATCAGGGCACCGACTATGACCTTTCCCGCGCTCCGGATGCCGGTCCCTACGGCGACCCCATCGTTCCCTACCACAAGGAACGCTCCATCAACCTGTTCAGGACCTGCTACGTGATGATAGCGAACGTGAAAGCATGGCTGCCCGACGAAGCCAAGTGCCTCGTGTGGTACGGCTACGGCGCTCCCGACACCACCTATATCACGCCCCTGTGGCCGACCATGACGAAGCTGCCTTCCCTGTACACGACCGGCAACCGCTATGAGGAATTCCGCCGCGATTCCGGCTGGTGGACCAATTCCTATGTCCAGCAGATCGCCAGGATCAACTACCAGAGCGCGGTCCAGGACATCCACGCCTTCCGTCAGCCCAGGATGGACACCCAGTACAAGATCGTGGACGAGATCCAGAACACGGCCGCCAACCTGATCAACCAGGGCAAGAAGGCGGAGGCCATCGATCTGCTCACCTCCTACGCCTACACCAACGCCGAAATGTGGCACACTGACTGGCTCGCCCTCGGCGACCAGCTGCTCGGCACCTATATGTGGGGCAACAAGAAAATGAAAGTGCAGACACCCAATAAGTGGTGGAGCGAAATCATGTCCAAAGCGCCCATCAAGCCAGTGGAAAAAAAGTAAGCCTGTTGTATACTTCCGGCACGGCACTCAGCCGTGCCGGTTTTATTTACGGGGACTCCTCTCGCGGGAGAGAAGCCCGCAACGGGAGCATCGTGTGCAGCTTGTCATCGTTTTCGGCTTGGCGCTATTCGTTTTGGGCCTGGCGGAAAACTTCTTCCATCAAAAAAATCTGCGCTCAATACCGATACGCATCCTCGTCAACGGAACCCGGGGCAAATCCAGCGTCACGCGGCTTATCGCGGGCGCGTTGAGGGAGGCGGGGTACAGAACGATAGCCAAGACGACAGGCTCCGAAGCCCGCGTCATCCTCGAAGACGGGAGCGAGACGCCGGTCAGGCGCCCCTTGGGGGCCAGGATTACCGAACAGAAAGCCCTCGCGAGGCTGGCGGCGCGGCAAAAAGCCGAGGCCCTCGTCGTCGAGTGCATGGCCGTGAGACCTGAGTCGCAGATGCTGATGCGAAGCCAGCTCGTCAGACCCACCATCACCGTCATCACGAACGCGCGCGTGGATCACGTGGAGGAAATGGGGCCCACCGTCGCGGACACGGAAGCCGCCCTCTCATTTTCCATTCCCCCCGACGGCACGCTCATAACTTCCGACTCCCGCTTTGCGGGTTCGCCCATCGCGGGCGCGGCGCGACGCGTCGTCGTGGCGAATCTATCTGACCTTACCGAGGATATCCTGGAACGCTTTTCCTATCCCGTCTTCCCGGAAAACCTGTCCATCGCCCTTCAGGTCGCCTCGGAGCTTGGCATTGACAGGGAAAAGGCCATCGAGGGGATGATCAAAGCCGAGCCCGACATCGGCGTGCTTCGCCTGTTCGCCGTCGAGTCGCCGACGTACAGCATGATCTTCGTCAACGGATTCGCGGCGAACGATATCCTTTCCACGGAAATGGTATGGAATGAGGCTACCAGGCTCCTGCCCCCCGATCTGCCCCTCATTCTCCTCTACAACAACCGCGCCGACCGCGAATACAGAATTCCGGAATTCCTGCGATTGCCCGGCAGATTAGGGAACATCAGGCTGCTTGTCGCCATGGGCGAGCATAGGCAAAAAGTGGCGCGCGGCTTCGGGAATTCCGGACTCGAGACCATGACCTGCGCAAGCGGAACGGACTTCGGAGCCCTATTCTCCGACCTGGCGGCTCGCGTCGGCGAATCTTTCCTGCTTTTCGGCGTCGGCAACATTTACGGCATGGGCAAAGCGCTGATGACCTACTGTATGGAACACGGTTACCCTTATGGAAGGAAGAAGGAGGGGGAATGCTTCAGGAATCTATAGGATTGAGCATCATATTGGGATTTCTCTCCAGCGAATTCCTGGGCATTTCCGCCGGAGGCCTCATCTCCCCGGGCTATCTGGCATTCTATCTGGAGCAGCCGCTGCGCCTGCTTTCCACCATGGTCCTCGCGATCCTCATATTCCTGCTTATCCGCCTTCTGCAGCGTTTCATGATCATTTTCGGAAGGCGGCGTTTCATGGCTACAGTGCTGCTCAGCCTCGCCGGCACGTGGATTTTCGAACAGGCATTCTTCTATGTCGACTGGCTCAGCCAGGACATCCGAATCATCGGCTATATCGTCCCTGGCCTGATCGCCAACGACATGCTCAAACAGGGCGTGGCGAAGACTATAGCCATGGTTCTCCTCGCGGCGATCGTCATCCGCCTCGTCATGATGGTGGTCGTCTTCCGATGAAAGGAAAGGCGGCCTATTTCCAGCGTTCGCGAATAAGCGCGGGATATCTCACCGGCGCCCTGGCGGCGGCCTGCCTCGGTTTCGTCCTGCTTCAGGCGACGAAGACCGCCGTTCCCTACCCCCTCTACGAAACCCAGCTGGCCGCCGCGAGGCTGATGGCCAAAGCGGAAAGTATTCTCCAAAATGCCCTCGTTTCCGAGAACATCCCCATAGAAAGAGAGCTCGATCCCAATTCGACGGGCCTGATCGGACCCGAGTGGACAGCCTTGACGACGACGCTCGGGGATCTGGAAGCCAAGCGGAGCACCCTCAATCCCAATTTCGCGGCCCTCATGGTCCGCTATTTTCACGAGGCGGGACTCAAAAAAGGAGACTTGATCGCGGTGGGCGCCAGCGGATCCTTTCCGGGCATGACCATAGCGACGCTCTGCGCTGCCCGGGAAATGGGACTCGAGGCGCTGACGATAGCCTCCTTCGGCTCGTCGATGTATGGGGCGACAAGACCAGAATTCACCACGCCCAAGATGATCCGCATCCTCTCCGACGCGTCGATAATCCCCTATTCGCTGATAGCCGTCTCTCCCGGAGCCGACGGCGACCACGGCGAAAACCCTCTCTTCGAGGATTCGCGCGCGATCATCGCCGGATTGGCAACGGAAACCGGCGTCGAGTTCATCGATTTTACCCCGCCCGATCTCGAGGCCAGCATCGCGCGACGCCTTGAGCTTTTCGAAGAGGCTTCGGCGGGGAAAAAAATCGAATGCTTCGTGAATATCGGCGGCGCCAGCTCCAACAGCGGCGCGTCCTCCTATACCCTCGATTTTCCTCAGGGCCTCGTTATGGACCCGCCGCGCATTCCCCCATCGGCCGACCGGGGCCTTATCTATGAGTATGCCGCTCGGGGAATCCCCGTGATCAATCTCCTTAACATCAGGTCCCTCGCGGCGAAAAACGGACTCCCCTACGACCCTATACCCCTCCCCCTCCCGGGAGAAGGCGATGTCTATAAAAACGTACGCTACAATACACCACTCGCCTTCGCCGCCTTGGCCGCGGCGATCGGCATTCTGGCGGCGGCCCTCATCCGGCGGAGGAAAGATCGATGAATGAAGAAACCAGCGGCAATCGCATAGACGCCATCCGCCCCGACGCGCCCGACCTGGCGCCGTTCGGAGCCTTGCCCGTGGGGGTGAAAACTGTCACCTTCACGAACCCAAGACAGGTGGACGTGGCCAGGACCGATACCGGCAAGCCAGCCCCCCTCTACGACAGGACGCTTACGACCGAAATCTGGTATCCCGCCAAGAGGGAATCAGGCCGGCCTTCCTCCGGCGAGTATGAAAAGGTCATGACGCGCGACGGCAAGACCTTTGTCTCGCTCTGGGGACGGGCCGTCAGGAACGCCGAACCAGCGAAGGAAGCAGGGCCCTGCCCCCTCGTCATCCTCTCGCACGGATATCCCGGCAACCGGTTCATCATGTGCCATTTCGGCGAAAACCTCGCCAGCAAGGGTTATATCGTTGTTTCGATGGACCATTTCGAGAGCACCTACGACAATCTGGGTGCCTTCTCCTCCACCCTGTACAACCGACCCCTCGATCAGCTTTTCATCCTGAACGCTTTGGCTCGCCTCAACGGCGAGGACGAGGGCGCGGGTACCGGCGCGGGTACGGACGAGGGCGTAGGCGCGAACCTCGCGGGCATGATTGACGCAGACAGGACGGCCATCATCGGCTATTCCATGGGCGGGTACGGCCTGATAAACACGATCGGCGGCGGCTTTAGCCCGGCCATAGTAAAAAACCCGCTGGCGCCGCCCAATATGCTCCTGGCCGCGAGGCAGGCGGGCAACCCCCAGTATGAGGCAAGCCTGGATTCCAGGATCAAGGCCGCCGTGGCGATAGCCCCCTGGGGCTGGACCCATGGGTTCTGGGATAAATCAGGCCTGGAAGGCGTCAGAACCCCGCTGATCTTCCTCGCCGGCAGCATCGATACGACGGTGGGCTACGAGCCCGGCGTGCGGAATATTTTCGAGAACTGCGTCCACGCTGAACGATACCTCCTCACCTTCGAGAACGCCGGCCACAACGCCATTGCGCCCATACCGGCGCCGAGGGAAGTCTGCCTGTCGACCGGCCCCGAGGCCAGATACTGGAAACACTACCAGGATCCGGTCTGGGACGGCGTTCGGGGCAACAATATAGCCCAGCACTTCGTCACCGCCTTCCTCGCGAAATATCTGATGGAGGATCCGGCGGCCGAGGCCTATCTCGACCTGCCCGAGCGTTCGAAGGAATCGACGGCGGGGAGCGATACCTACTGGAAAGGCTTTACCGTCAGGAACGCGTCGGGCCTGAGGTTCGAACACCGCAGACCTTCGGGACAATGACATAAAAAAGGAGCCGTCGTGAGCGCAATCGAGAAAAACGTCGACAGGATCAGATTCGCCCACCTTCCGACGCCGATCGAGGAAATGAAGCGGCTTTCGGCCGAGCTGGGCGGACCCCGCCTTTTCGTGAAAAGGGACGACGCCACGGGGCTCGCACTGGGCGGCAACAAGACGCGCAAGCTGGAGTTCCTGGTGGCCGACGCCCTGGCGAAGAGTGCTAGGACGCTCGTGACGGCGGGAGCCGCCCAATCCAACCACTGCAGGCAGACGGCCGCTGCGGCGGCTAAATTCGGCATGGGCTGCGTCCTCGTGCTGGACGGGCGCGAACCCGACGAGCCAAGCGCGAATCTCCTCCTGGACAGGCTTTTCGGCGCCCGCATCGTCTGGGTCGCCGACAGGAAGGACAGGGAAAGAACGCAAAGGGAGACCTGCGGGAAACTGGACGCCGCGGGAGAAAAGACCTACTTCGTCCCCTACGGCGGATCGAGCCCGATAGGGGCGATGGGCTATGCCTTCGCGGTCGAGGAGGTCCTGGCCCAGGGCATAGACGCGGACTGGTTCGTCTTCGGTACCTCTTCGGGAGGAACCCACGCGGGGCTAGCCCTGGGAGCGCGCCTCTTCGGCTATCGCGGAAAGGTCCTGGGCATCAGCATCGACGAATCGGAGGCCTGGCTGAAGGCGCGCGTCTCGACCCTCGCCTCGAACGCCTCCGAGCTTCTAGGCAGACGCATCGAGATAAGGCCGGAGGAGATTCTCGCGAACGATTCCTATTGTTCGGCCGGCTATGGCGTGCTCACCGGCGCCGAAAGAGAAGCGGTGACGTTATTCGCGCGGACCGAAGGGCTGCTACTCGATCCCGTCTATACGGGAAGGGCCGCGGCTGGCCTCGTCGATCTCATACGAAAGGGTTGTTTCGGGAAGGACGAGTCTGTGCTTTTCTGGAATACGGGAGGCCAGCCGGCGCTCTTCGCGGAGAAGTACCAAGGAATTCTGGACAGGGCTTAATCGCCCACGACGCAGCGGTTCCGGCCGGAATTCTTGGCTTCGTAGAGGCGTTTGTCGGCCCTTGCCACGATGGATTCGAGCGTGTCGCCTTTGGCGGCCTTGGCGGCGCCCACGGAGATGGTCACGGACAAGGTCCTTCCATCTTCCAGTTCCACCCAGCTTTTCTCCACCATCGTCCTGACTCGCTCGGCGATGGAGGCAAGCGCATCAGCCACATTCGGGCATACAAGGATAAATTCCTCGCCGCCCCAGCGCACGGCGGCATCGAGGGGACGCACCGCCGAACTAAGTGTCGCGGCGACCATGGCGAGCACCCTGTCGCCTACATCATGGCCATACTCGTCATTCACTGACTTGAAGTGATCGATGTCGGCCACGAAGAGCCCGAAAGATGCCGCCCCTTCCCTCAGGGCGAGGAGACGGGATTCAATCATGATGTCCAGGAAGCGCCGGTTGCCAAGCCCCGTGAGCGGATCGGTGAGCACCTCATGCCGCAGGCGCTCGAGTTCGGAAAGAAGGGTGGATCGATCGCGGCGATCGGAGAATATCTCGATGGCGCCGATAATAGTGTCGGTTTCATCGGTGAGCGGCGCCGCCCATACGGTGATCGGAACCCGATGCCCGCTGCTGTGATGCATATACACGTCGGCTTCCCGCACTTTACCGTCCGAAATCGTTCCGGCGAGGGGACAGCCTTGCAGGCAAAGCTGGACTCCGTCGGGCGTGATATGCCTCAGGAGATTGTCCGAGCAGCGAGAACCTAGAGCCTTGCTTTCAGAGTATCCGGTCAACTTTTCCGCCGCGCTGTTCCAGAAAGTGATTCTCCGCTGTCGATCGACGAAATAGACGCCGCTGTCCAATCTCGACATAAAATCCCTGAGCCTCGCGTCATCACGCATGACTGGTCTCCAATGAACCAGCCGCGACCGCCGGTTCCGCTTTGGTTGTTATCAGGCTCCCCTGCAGCTTTTCAAATGAGCCAAAGCCCTCGCCTGACCTTCCTGTTCCCTTTCTCCCGACCATTCGGCGTCGTTCCAGCCTTCTATGTCGATGCTGCCTGTATACCCGCGACGCCCGAGGATGTCAAGGATAGGCCTCCAGTCGGTGTCGCCATTCCCGGGTAAGCAGGAAGCGTGCCAGCGTGTCGAACCGTAGAGTCCTCGAGCGGCCAAGAGGCGCTTGTCTATCCGCGCGTCCTTGCCGTGGAGATGAAGGATCTTCGGGAGCCAGGCTTTCAGCTGAGCGTAGGGATCGGCCAGGGCTTCCACCTGATGGCAGGGTTCCCACTCCAGGCCGATCGCCGGGGAAGATATCGCGTCGAACATGAGTTCCCACGCGTCGGGGTTTATGGCGATGTTCCAGGAGCCAGTTTTCCACGTGTCACCCAGCCTGCAGTTTTCGAAAGCGATCCTAAACCCCGATACTTCGGCTCGCTCGGCCAGAGGGGCGAAGTATCGTTTCCACGCGGGCAATGAATCTTTCACCGAGGTTCCCGGCACGCGGCCGGCGAAGCAGCTTACCAGGCCGCAGCCGAAGCGCGGAGCGGCATCCAGGAGAGCTTCCAGGCTTCCCCTGGTCGCGGTGCCCCTTTCGTCGTCCCTTAGAGGATTGCCGTAGACGGAGAGGGCGCTGATAAACGTGCCCGTCTCCTCGGTCGCTTTTCCCACCTCTTCGGCGAGCTTCAGGAGATCGGTACCACCCAGGCCCTCCCAGAAAGAGAGAGAAAAGCACTCAAACCCCAAAGGCCCCAGCGTCCGAATGGCCATCGCCGGATCCGCGTCACCCTTGACGAGCGTACCAAGAGGTATTTTCTTCATTTCGGCAAGCCTCCAGGGATTAGTGAATCGAGAACGCGCATTACCTTGAGTCCTTGCTCGAAAGTCGGATAGTCGGCGTCGGTTTCGACGTCGGCATCCGCGTCCGCGATATGCGCTTCCGTCAGTTCGATAAAGCGCTCATAGGTGGATGGAATCAATGGGCCATCGCGCCTGATCGAGGAGGCGCCATCCCCATAATCGTCGCCCGATCCAGCCGAGCTTGCTGGCCGGATTTCGATCGAAGCACGCGATTTCACGAGATCGAGCAAGGCCATGCCCTTCGAACCCTGGACCTGTATCGCGAAAACGTCGGTGGAGCCCCGCTCGATCCAGCTCGTCCTGAGCGTGAGGGGGATGCCGCCGGGAAGAGAGATATTGGCCGAAAACTCCACCAGAGGAGGCGCGACCGCGCTGTCCATGAATTCAGGCGGCAACGTTTCCGCCGTCAGGAAGCCGGCATCCATCGCCTCGATGAGACTCAAGCCCTTACCCGGCTTATCCGCCGAAAGGCTTCCGAAAAGGAAAAGCAGGGCGTCCACGAGATGGCTCCCTAAATCCCCCGCCGCTCCCGAGCTGCTCTCGGAGGGGAGGAGTCTCCATTTCCAGCGCGGCACTGTTTTCCAATCGCCCCAGTGGGAGCTCGCCACCCAATCCTGGAGATAGGAAGCGTCAACGGATTCTATCGCGCCGAGTTCGCCCGTGTCGAGGACGGCTTTCAGGGCATGAAGGGCCGGGGCGTTCCGTTTAGAAAAGTTGACGATAGCCGGCACCGGCGTCTCCGCTGCTAGCCCTGTGAGCCGTTCGCACTCCGCGATACTGCGCGCCAAAGGCTTTTCGCAGAAGACGGGAAGGCCGCGGCCGAGAATAGCCTCGCAGATGCGGGCGTGCTGGCTGTCGATCACCGAGCAGGTGGCGGCATCGAAGTCTCCATGATCCAGAAGCGTCCGGATGGCGTCGCAATGATAGGGAATATCAAAGCGTCGGGCGAAATTCCGCGCGTGGTCGGCATTCCGGTCGGCGCAGGCGGTGATCGCGCAGTTGCCATTTTCGGCGAATTTCTTCGCCTGATATTCGGCCATGCCGCCGGTGCCGACGATCGCGAGACGCGTCATGGGCGCTGCCTGTAAATCGTGGTCGATTCCCTGACAATGAAGCCGGTATCCAGCCATTCCTGGACGGGCTCGATGCGTTCGTCCCTTAGGATGCTCAGGAGGAGTCTCGTCGCCTTTTTGGCGAGATTGGTGACGGGATGGTCGACGGTGGACAGAGGCGGCGTGACATCCTGAACGGGAGGCAGGTTGTCGTAACCGATGACGCTCAGATCATCGGGAATTCGGATTCCGTGCTCCGCGGCGTAATTAAGGACGCCGAAGGCGGAGCGATCCGAACTCGTCATGATGATGCTGGGACGATTGGCCGGGGCAAGGAGGCGGGCCGCGCCTCTATACCCCGATGTCTTCGAAAAATCGCCCTCGATCACCGAAGAGGCAGTTCCATATTCTATGCAAAGCTTTTTGAAGACATGCAGACGGTCGATCGCGTTCTTGTAGCGCATATCGCCCGTGATATAGCCGAAATGTTTGTGGCCCAAGTTGAAGCCGTGCGAAAAAGCCATGCGCATGCCCGGTTCAGGCAAGGCGTCGACACTATTCAATCCTTCCTGGTAGTTGTTGATGAGCACAAAGGGCACGCCCTGCTGGCGTAAACCCCTAAATGGCTCGAAATCGTCTCGAGTAACGGCAAAGAGAAGCCCATCGACCGTTTTTGACCGTATCAAGGCCATGTAATCTTCGTTGCAGCTGCTTTGCTTGTCGAGGATAACCGTCGTAGCGTAATCGTTCGCGTCGGTCTCCAAAACGACACCATCGAGGAGGGCGGGAAAGTACGATCGGGAAAAGGGAGGGAAGGAACCGTAGGAAGGCACGACAAAACCTATCGTGTTCGTGCGCTTGCGCGCGAAAAGGGCGGCTTGCCGGGAAGGTATGTATCCAAGTTCTTTGGCCGCTTCGCGGACACGGCTCTTTATGGGCTCGGTGATGAGGTTCGAGTCGTTGAGCGCCCGCGATACCGTGGATTCGGCGACACCCGCCAAATGGGCGACATCGGCGCGCGAGGGTTTCTGGGCCATTGGCATTTCCTGCTTCGGGGACTAAGGCTTTTCCGGCCGGAAAACGCACTCATTCTAGCGATCAGCCGCGCCGAAGTCCATGCCCGGGATGTGCCGGGGGCCGCGGCCTTCCGGCCGCGGCCCCCACAACCGCACTTTTATTTATTTTTAAAAAATCGATTCAGGCTGATAATAGGACTTGGCGTTTTGTTTCGTGATCAGCTCGGCGGCCAGTACGATCTTCGAGGGGATCTTTCCCTGATAGAAGCCAGGCAGGGGCTGGTTACGGGCGCCATAGATCGCGAGAGAAATGCCGGAGGCGATCATCGAGGGCGGATAGGTGACGTCGGCTTGGACGAGAACATCGCCATCCATTACTTTTTTGATCATGACCTTCGATCCTGCCCCGCCGAGGAATATCTTGATGTCCTTGCGGCCGGATTCCTTGTACGCCTGGAGAACGCCGACGAGAACGTCGTCATCCTGCGCCCAAACGGCGTCAATTTTCTTATACTTCTGCAGATAGTTGGTCATGATCTCGAGGCCTTTCTGTGTGTCCCAATTGGCGGGCTGGGAATCGAGGATTTTGATGCCGGGGAATTTCTTGGCGATGACGTCGTTGAAGTTGTCCACTCGTTCCGAATTGATAACGCAGGGAATTCCCTCGAGGACGACGATTTCGCCTTTGCCGCCCAGAGCCTTGCCCAGCCATTCGGCCGAGACGCGGCCCATGCCAGGATTGTCGCCGGCGATGTAGACATCCTGCACGTTTTCGGTGAGGCCGCGGTCGACGGATACGACATAGACGCCCTTCTCATAGGCTTTCTTGACAACGGGGGTGAGTGGGGCTGAATCGTAGGCCAGGATGACCAGGGCGTCGATGCCCTTGACCATGAGGTCTTCAACGTCATTGACCTGTTTCGCCGGCGAGTCGGCGGTCACCAGGTAGAACTCAATGTTCTTGTCTTTGGCCTGCCAATCCTTGATGGCTTTCTGGGCATAGTAGTTTATGCCGCCAGTCCATCCATGGTCGGCGGTCGGGATCGAAACGCCTACCCTGATCTTCTGGGCGAAAACGGGGGTAGCCGAAAGAGCGAGGACTACCATGAGGGCAAGGAATGCCTTCTTCATACAAACCTCCTTAAAAACCTAGCACGTACACTATTGAAATCGGGGACCATAGGCCGACGGCCCGATTCCCGAATCTTCCCTGGTCAAAGACCTGAGCGCTTGCTTTTGGAAGAACCCCTCTGGATGAAGACCGCCCCGATGATCACGAGGCCCTTCACCAGGCCCTGAAGATAGGGTGAAACGCCGAGCATGTTGAGCATGTTGTTGATGATACCCAGGATGATCGCGCCGACGACCGAGCCCCAAATCGAGCCATGGCCTCCGGTCATGGCCGTGCCGCCTATCACGACGGCGGCGATCGCGTCCATTTCGTAATCCTTGCCCGCGTTCGTGGAACTTATGGAGTTGAGGCGCGCCGAAATGAGAACCGCGGTGATCGCGACCATGATGCCCACGATGACATAGGTCCGGAGTCTGATATTATCGATGTCTATGGCCGAGTACTTGGCCACTTTTTCGTTCGAGCCTACGGCGCACACATAGCGCCCGAAGCGGGTCCGGTCGAGAAGAATGGAGAGAAGGGCCGCCAGCCCAAATAGAATCCACACGGGGAGCGGAATCTCGAGAATGGATGACATGCCCATGTCCCCGTAGCTGGAATTCTGAGATCTGAATTCGCCGGCGCTGCCGATGTAGAGGGTCAGGGAGCGGAATATGGCCATCGAGCCCAGGGTGACGATGAAGGGAGCTATCTTGCCCTTGGTGACGAGAAAGCCGTTGAAGAAGCCCGCGACGAGGGTAACCGCCAGGGCCGCCGCGGCGGCGGCGAGCACGCAGAGTCCCGTTCCCAGCCAGCGCGGTTCAAAGGTCATGAGTGCCTGGGTGCTGGCGTTCAGCGCGAGGATGGCGCAGGAGCCGGCGAGGGCCGTCATGGAGCCCACCGAAAGGTCTATGCCGCCGGAGATGACGACAAAGGTCATGCCCAGGGCGATTATGCCGGTGTAGGAGACCTGCCTCAGGATGTTGAGAAGGTTACGAGGCTCCAGAAAGCGCGGGTAGAGTATGGTCGAGACGACCACCAGCGCACCCAGGGCCACAAGGGGCGCGAATTTCTCAAAGCTGAATTTTCTTGGCGCGGATGCAGCCATTTATAGTCCTCCCTTGATTCCGGTGGCGAAGTACATGATTTCCTCTTCGCTAATTTCGCTTCCGGAAAGTTCGCCCGCGATTCGCCCTTCCTTCATCACGAGCACGCGGCCGCACATGCCAATGAGTTCTTCCAATTCGGAAGAGATGAAAATGACGGAGAGGCCCGAATCAGCGAGTTCGCGAATGAAGGCGTAGATGTCATGCTTCGCCTTCACGTCGATGCCCCGCGTGGGCTCGTCGACGATGATGATCCTAGGATTCGTGTCGATGCTTTTAGCCAGCGATATTTTCTGCTGGTTTCCGCCCGAAAGCTGTTCGAGCCGCGCATAAAGCGAGGACGCTTTTATCGCGAAACGGTCGACATAAAAGCCCGTCTTTTCGGTTTCTTTTTTGCGATCGATAAGCGGTGTGGCGTAATCCCCGAGCGAAACGAGGGTCGTGTTGCCGATAAGGTCGAAGGCGGTCAGGATACCTGCTCCCTGTCTGTCCTCGGAAAGATAGCTGATGCCCGCCTTCACCGCGTCGGAGGGAGTTTTCACCTTCAATGCGGCGCTGTCTATGAAGATTTCGCCCGAGTCAGCCTTCCTCAATCCCATGATGGTTTCGGCGACTTCGGTGCGCCCCGCGCCAATGAGGCCGGCGAAGCCCAGGATTTCGCCCTTGCGCAATTCAAAACTGACATCGTAAAGCAAGCCTTCGACGCAGAGCTTCCGGACGGAGAGCGCCACGCCATCCTGGGCCGGTTTCTTTTCCGGGAATATCTCCTTGAGCTCGCGGCCGACCATCCGACGGGCCATTTCGTCGATCTCCATGGTCGCGGCTTCCTCGAGGCAGATAAAGGCCCCGTCGCGCAGCACCATCACCCTGTCGCAGATCCTCTTCACTTCCTTTAATTTGTGAGAAATATAGACGAGAGTGACGCCCTTCGCCTTCAACCGCTCCATGAGCCTGAAAAGGACCTCGATTTCCTTGCTCGTGAGCACGGTAGTCGGCTCGTCCATGATGAGGAGGCGGGAATCGTAGGCTGTGGCCTTGGCGATCTCCACCATCTGCTTTTGGGCCACCGAGAGATTTTGGATACGAGCCTCGGGATCGATCGATGAGGCATTGAGTTCGGCGAGGAGGAGGCGCGTCCTTTCAATCATGGCTTTTCGGTCGAGAAAGCCTCCCTTCTCCAACAGCTCCTCGCCCAGGAAAATGTTCTCATAGACGCAGAGATCGGCGACGAGATTGAATTCCTGGGGAATGAGGCTAATGCCTATTCTGCGGGCATCGGCCGGGCCGCGGATTTCCATGGGCGCCCCGTCGAACCAGAGCTTGCCGGCCGTAGGTTCGTAGAGGCCCGAGAGGATCTTGATGAAGGTGGACTTCCCAGCCCCATTTTCTCCGATGATGCCGAAGACCTCCCCCACCCTGATCTCAACTGAGATATTATCGAGCACCCGCACTGAGGAGAATTCCTTCGAGACCCCCTCGGTCCTGACTAGAGTTTCCATTTACTGCTTCAGAGCCTCGTCGAAAGCGAGATTCGAAGGGGCGAAATCGATGTCCCTGACGAATTCGCAGGCTTCCCTGGCTCCATATTCCCTTTCCATGCCTGAATCCTCCCACTCGACGGAGAGAGGCCCCTGGTAGCCGGCCACGTTGAGTTCCCTGATGATATTCTCGAAATCCACGTCCCCATGGCCAAGCGAGCGGAAGTTCCAACCCCGCCTCGTGTCGCCGAAGGTTAGGTGGGAGCCGATAATGCCCGCCTTGCCGTCGAGGGTGACCGCCGCGTCCTTCATGTGGACGTGGTAGATATTGGAAGCGAAATCGCGGAGAAAAATGTGGGGCGTCACGCCTTGCCAGATAAGATGGGAGGGATCGAAATTAAAGCCGAGGGCAGGCCTGTTCCCGAATTCCGCGAGGAGGCGTTCGGCCGTATAATAATCGAAAGCGATCTCGGTTGGGTGGACTTCGAGAGCGAACTTCACGCCGCGACGGTCGAATTCATCGAGGATGGGAGTCCAAAGTTTTACGATTTCGGCGAAAGCGTCATCGATCATCTGATCGGTTGTTTGGGGGAATGAATACCAGTATTTCCAGACGGGGCTTCCCATAAAACCGGTCACTACCTTGCAGCCCATGGCATTGGCGGCTTGAGCCGTATACTTCATTTCCTGAATAGCCCAATCGCGGATTTTGGCAGGATTGCCCTTGAACTCCGGGGGGGCGAAGCCGTCGAGGCGGGGATCCCAGAGATCACCCACGCACTGACCGGCAAGATGAGCGCCGAGAGCCCAGCACTTCAGACCATGCTTGGCGAGAATGGCTTTACGTCCGGCGATGTAGGCGGGATCGGTGGCCGCGCGCTTCACATCCATATGATCGCCCCAACAGGCGATTTCCACGCCATCGTAGCCAAAAGATTTCACTTTGCCACAAAATTCATCGAAAGGAAGATCGGCCCACTGGCCGGAAAAAATCGTCACTGGTCTCGACATGATTCCCTCCTCAATAATTGATCCAGACAGCGCCCTTCTGGGAGCTTTCCACGCATTTGCCGATAAAGCGCACACCGTCTATGCCCATTTCAATGGTCGGAAAATCCAAATCCTCGGCCTTGGGCTTTTTGCCCGCCTTTAGCAAGGCAAGCGCACCGATATAGGTCTTGTATATGTTGGCGAAGGCCTCAAAGTAGCCCTCGGGATGGCCTGACGGAATTCGAGAATAGGCCTGGGCGCCCGGATAGAAGGCGTCCCTCCCTCGTGAGAGCGTTTGGCTCGGCTCGCCGAGCCGGGATATGCCGAGGTAGTTGGGGTTTTCCTGCGACCATTGGATGCTCCCCTTCGTGCCAAAAACCCTTATCTTTAGGCTATTGTCACAGCCTATGGCGATCTGGCTCGCCCAATAGAGTCCCTTTGCCCCGCCTTCAAATTCGGTCATGATCGTGGCGTTGTCGTCGAGCGCTCTGCCCTTCACGAAAGTATCGAGACGGGCGCAGAGCGATTTGATTTTCAACCCCGTCACATAGGAGACCAAGTTTTCCGCATGGCTCCCGATGTCGCCCACGCAATTGGATTTTCCGGCGAGTTTGGGATCCGTCCTCCAGGCGGCCTGTTTGGATCCTTCCTTCTCGCTCGGCGTGGCAAGCCATTCTTGGGGGTATTCGGTGTTCACGAAACGAATTTCCCCGATGTCGCCGTGAGCTATCATTTCCCTCGCCTGTTTGACGGCGGGATATCCCGTATAGGTATAGGTGACGCAAAAAAGCAATTTTTTCTTTTTGGCGAGTTCCGACAATTCCTGAGCTTCAGCTACCTCGAAGGTGAGGGGCTTGTCGCAGACAACGTTGATTCCTCGGCTTAAGAAAGCTTTGGCTACGGGATAGTGAAGCGCGTTCGGCGTCACGATGACGACGAAATCGATGGCATCGCCTTTGGTGCTCTCCTTCTCAGCCATTTCCTCATAACCGCGGTAACAGCGCTCGGCGGGCAATCCAAGAGAGGCGCCCGTAGCGAGGGTGTTTTCATAGTTCTGCGAAAAGCAGCCAGCCGCGAGGATCGCGAGCCCATCAAGATTAATCGCTTTTCGGTGGACATCGCCGATGAAGGCGCCTTGCCCTCCGCCCACCATGCCGTAGCGCAACTTATGGATATTTTTCGCGTCCGCGCTGGCTTCTATCATCTCGATCCTCCTCATTGGCTTTATGCACGATCTTGTTTTATGCACACGCGTGCATTTTACTCAATAAAATCCTACACCCGCTTTTTCAAACGCGCAAGACACAATATGCACTCGCGTGCATCGCGTTCCTGGCAATCGATTTGCCGCGAGCTCCGCGCTCGGCGACGAGCATGCGCGCCTCGACGATTAAAGATTGAACATATTGCTGTTGATGAGGTTTTCCAGCCATTCCTGCTTGCCCGAGGTGATTCCGTCCCTGCCATAGGCTGAGGCGAATCCGGCGAGGGTTTCCAGCGACAGCTCGCCGCGCTCGAATTCCGCACCTGCGCCCGAATCAAAGGACGTGTAACGGTTTTTCAAGAAGGCGGCGAGTTTGCCATCCTCGATGATCCGCTGCGCGGCCACGAGGCCCGCCGCGAAGGCGTCCATGCCGCCTATGTGGGCCTCGAAGAGATCGCTGGGGTCGACGGAGTTGCGGCGTATCTTGGCATCGAAGTTAAGGCCGCCGGTGACGAAGCCGCCCGCCTTCAGGATGGCGAGCATGGCCAGCGTCGTCTCCTGTAGACTCGAGGGGAACTGGTCGGTGTCCCAGCCGTTGCGCGGATCGCCGCGGTTCGCGTCCACTGAGCCGAAGAAGCCCATCGACACGGCGGTCTCCAGTTCGTGGTAAAAATCGTGGCCCGCCAGTTCCGCGTGATTAGCCTCGATGTTGATGCGGAAATCCTTCTCCAGGCCGTAGGCGCGCAGAAAACCCGCCACTGTCTCGACATCGAAGTCGTACTGATGTTTCATGGGTTCCATGGGTTTCGGCTCGATGTAGAACATGCCCTTGAATCCCTGCTTCCTGCCGTAGTCGCGCGCCATGGTCAGGAATTGGGCGAGATGTTCCTTCTCGCGCTTCAGGTCCGTGTTGAGGAGACTCATATAGCCCTCGCGGCCTCCCCAGAAGGTATAGCCCCGTCCGCCTAAGGCTATCGTCGCGTCGATCGCAACCTTGACCTGGGCGGCCGCGTGGGCGACGACGGGAAATTCAGGATTGGTGGCCGCCCCGTTCATGAAGCGTGGGTTGAAAAACATGTTGGCGGTCGCCCAGAGGAGCTTGACTCCCGTGGCCGCCTGGCGTTCGCCCGCGAGCTCCACTATGTGCCGGAGATTCTTCTCGCTTTCGGCGGGCGTAGAGCCTTCGGGCGCTATGTCGCGGTCGTGGAAACAGTAGTACTCGGCGCCCAGTTTGGTGAAGAACTCGAAGGCCGCGTCGAGTTTCCGCTCGGCGGCTTGCATGGGCGTGGCAGGCTGGTCGTTCCAGGGGAAAAAGTGCGTCGGGGAACCAAAGGGATCCAGGCCGTCGCCGCAGAAGCTGTGCCAGTAGGCGACGGCGAAGCGAAGCTGTTCCTTCATCGTCTTGCCGCCGACCTTCCGCTCCGGATCGTAGTACTTGAAGGCGAGGGGGTTGTCGCTCTTCGGGCCCTCAAAGGGTATGCGGCCGATGCCCGGAAAGTATTCCTTCGTCCCGACGAAATAGTCAGTCATTGCGTTCTCCTTATCCATACAGTGGGCTTAAGGCCCCGAGATACTTCGAGTATTCGGCGTAGGCGGCTTCCCAGCGCCCGGATTGCGCGGGATCGGGCTCTACGGCGCTTTTCGCGTCCATGGCGATATGGTCGTCGACCAGGGCTTCCAGGCTGGCCGGCCTTCCTGCGGCGCGCTCGCCGCAGTACAGAGCCTGCAGGGCCGCGCCCATCGCGGCGGCTTCCTCGCCCGCCGGGACGCGGACCGGGAGGCCAGTGACATTGGCGGCCATGGACCTCCAGAGCGCGCTCTTGGCCCCGCCGCCTATGAGGCGTATTTCCCTGGCTTCGAAACCGAGTGAGCGGAAGGAATCGAGGCCGATCTTCATGCCGAAGATCGCCGATTCCATGGCCGCCCGCGAAAGATTTTCCTTCGTGAAGTTGGACGCCGTGGCGCCGTTGACGCTTGCCCTGCCTTCGGGAAGGTTGGGGATGCGTTCGCCGTTGAAAAACGGCAGTACGACGAGGCCCTCGGCGCCAATGGGAGCTTTTTCCGCCAGCGCGTTTAGCTCGGCGAGGCCAAGGCCTAGCAGAGTCCTGATTTTTTCGCTCGCGACGGTGCAGTTCATCGTGCATAGAAGAGGCAGCCAGCCGCCTGTCGAGGAGCAGAAGGCCGCGAGATTGCCCTTCGGATCGATGATGGGCGCGCTTGAGTATCCGTAGAGAGTCCCCGAGGTGCCGAGGCTCATCGTGAGAAAGCCGTCGCGCACCGTGCCGGTGCCGAGAGCGCCCATCATGTTGTCGCCGCCGCCCGCCGCCACGATCGCCCCCTCAGGCAGGCCGAATTCGCGGGCGGCGGCCGCCCCGACCCGCCCCGCCGGCTCTTCCGGCCGAAGCAGGCGCGGGAGACAGGCCTCGACGCGCCTATCCACGAGCGCGCAGATCGGCGCCGACCATTTTCGCGCCCTCACGTCGAAAAGCGCCGTGCCCGAAGCGTCGCCGAACTCGGCCGCGTACTCACCGGTGAGGAGGAAATTCACGTAATCATGGGGAAGAAGTATATGGGCGAGGCGAGCAAAGGCCTCGGGTTCGCGCTTTTTCAGCCAGAGAATCTTGGGAGCCGTATAGCCGGGGAGCATGAGCATCCCCGTCCGGGCGAGAAGGGCTCCCTCCCCTCCCGCGGCCGAGGTGAGTTCCGCGCATTCCGCGACAGTCGAGGTGTCGCACCAAAGCTTGACGGGCCGGATCGGCAACCCCTTCTCATCCAGCGCCACGAATCCATGCTGCTGGCCCGAGACGCCGATCCCCGCGATCGTGGCCCTGAGGGCGGGATCTATCGCCGCGAAACAAGCCTTGAGCGCCTCGCGATACCAGGAAGCCTCCTGCTCGCGCGTGCCGTCGTTCCGGGCGATCATCTCCAGGGGAGACTGGCTCAGGGCCGCGATCCTCCGTCCTTCGAAGTCGTAGACGAGGACTTTGCAGCTTTGGGTGCCTAGGTCGATTCCGCAGACTGTCTTCATGTGCCACTCCCTGGAGCTTGGTTACATCTAGAAGACTAGATCGCAAAGAGTCCATAGGCAATGCGGAATATTGACAAAACATATCCGTTATTGACTTTTCCCATCAGCGCGGGACGGGAAAAGTCTCACGGAGCGAATCGCCTTATTTTTTTAAGCCTGGTCGGCAGAAGGTTTCTTACCCTTCACCCAGTAGGCGCTCCCATCGGGTTCACGCTCCAGAAAGCGATAGTCGATGAGATAGCGCCTGAGCGCCGCGTAGTCCGCGTCGGCCTGGATCAGAATGGCGTCGACTTCTTTCTGGTCGTAAAGGCGATCGGCCGCGAAGCGCTCGGCAATCCTGCGGAGAATGACTAGTTTTTCCTTTTCTTTGCGCGGAATCCGCAGCAAGCTCCCGTCACCCTTCAGGTATTTGGTTTCTATCGCCAGGGCTTCCTCCTCGGTCACCACGGCGCGGTCATCCTGCATGGGCATCGAAGCCGGGTAGGTTATAAAACGACCCACACGCTTCCCGGACTGGTCCAGGAGCTTCATGAGGGCGAGGAAAATCTTGGCTTCCGTTTCGCGCCTACGCAGGGCACGTCGCTGGTTCCTCACCGTGGAGGGCGCCTTCCCGCCCAGCATGGTCGCGATTTCCTTGTCGGCGTTCCCTTTATAGAGAAGGCGCAGCACTTCCGCCATCGCGTCGGGAATCCCCGTCGCATCCTTTCCCATATCGAGAATTTCATCGAAGAGATTCCCGTGGTCAGCCGCGACATGTTCCTTCATCGCGCGTTCGGCCGCGGAAAAGCCGCCGGCTGAGGGATATACGCGACCTTTCTCGAAGATGACGTCACAACGGAGACAGTGAAAGGAGGATCCATCTTTGCCGCGGTAGTACCCGCGCGCCAGGTCGTTGCCGGATCTGGATTCAATAAGCTTTTCGTCTATCATAGAATGTATTCTATCAAGTATTTGTCTATATTTCAATAGACCTATTAAACACTTTGTCTATATTTTAATTCGCTGCATTCATTAGCCGTTGCGCGTGAATCAACCGATTCATGCCCCGCGCTGCCGCAAGATCGAGGAATTTTCACGATCAGCCTAATTTTCCTGAAGATAATGTTTGAAGCTTAGATACTCCTGCACTACAATGCACTAGGAGGCTCTCATGAAAAAAATCGTATCATTTATAATCGTGATCGGGTGTATCGTGTCGCTGACCGGCTGCGCTTCCATGCTTAAGTCGATGGGCGGCGTCTCCAAGTCGGAACTTGCCGCCTATACAACGGCCACCGACGAAAAACTGAATTCCATGAGCGCCGCCTTGACCAACGCGGAAAACGCCATCAAGGAAATCGAGGCCATCAAGACGCTCGTTGCCCAGCTTACGGCCGATCTGGAAGCCGCGAAGCTTTCGGCCGGAGAACTGGAAGCCGCTCTGGCCACCGTGGAAGAGCTGAAATCGAAGGTTGACACCCTGTCGGACGATACGCTGCTGAGGCTGTCCAAACTCATACAGGACGCCCTGGCGGCCAATACGGCGGCGGCAACGGTAGCTGAACCGAAATAAACCCCGACCATTCGCGCTCATACTAGAACTCGCGACCACCTGCGGGATAGGATAGAGAAATCGAAGCTAGGAGACGTTAGGTGGTCCTGGAAAAAATTCTATCGATATTCGTCATCATGGCGATCGGTTTCGCCGCCAAGAAATTCAAAGCGGTCGATGCGGTATTCCTGCGCGGTCTCTCGTCGTTCATGGTGAATATCGCCCTCCCCTTCGCGTTCCTGGTCAGCCTTGATCGAAGCATCCCGAAATCCGTGCTGCCCGAGCTTGGAATAATGGCTTTATGGTCTTTCGCCATTCATGGAGCATCGATAGCCCTCGCGTCCTTCGCCTACCGGCGCTTTCCGGATAACCAGCGCAAGGTGCTGTCTTTCATCACCGTATTCACGAATTCCGCCTTCATGGGCTTGCCCGTGGCGCAGAGCATAGCCGGAACCAAAGGCATGATGTTCGCCTCGATCTACAACGTCGCGTACATGATTCTGATCTACACCTACGGTCTTTCCCTTTTCCAGGAAAAGGCGGAGAAGGGACGGCTTAAAAAAATCCTGCTGAACCCGGGCATTATCGCGATCTCCTTGGGCATTATCCTCTGGTTCCTGCCCTTTTCCCTTCCTAACTTCCTGCTCGAATCGGTGGGGCTTATGGCAAAGCTTCAGACGCCGCTCGCGATGTTCATCGTCGGCGCCAATATAGCCAATATTCGCGTGGAGAGGATTCTTCCCGAAAAAGCGCTGCTGGTGGCGATCGCGGTGAGGCTCGTCTGCATTCCGCTCGCCGTGTACGGCATAATCAAGCTCACCGGCTCGACGGGGCTTGCCCCGGGCATCGCCCTCATCATGACGGCCATGCCCGCCGGCGCCCAGACCGTCGTCATCGCGGAATCGGTCGGAGCGGATTCGTCCTTCGCGTCGGAAGTCGTCTTCGCCACGACGATCCTGTCGGTGTTCACCATCCCTATTTTCGCCAGCCTCATGGCTTAGCGCGGGGCCGAAGACCAGGAGCTTAGGCGGATCGGCCTATGCCAGTTCGCTGAGGTCTATGGTATAATCGATCATCTTGAGGATCGCGTTCCTGCACTTCACGAAATCCTTGTCGCGGATGGCCTCGAAGATCATCCTATGCTGGGAACAAGCTTTGGCTATGAGCTCGCGATTCCCTATGGAACTCTTGTGTCGCTGGGTGACGATCATCTGCAGATAGCGGAATATCGGTTCCCTCGCCACCTCGAACGAGTATCTATAGAGTATGTTTTTCGAAAGTTTCACGATCTCATAATGAAACTCGAGATCACGCTCGATCAGTTCCTGCATCAGTTCAGAATTCCAGTCGGCGATAGCGAACACCCTCAGATTGGTCTTGTCGTAGCGGTCGCAGACCGCGCCAAGCGCCTCCACCTCCTCGGGAGAGGCGCGCTCGATGGCGAGCCTGGCGCACTCCACTTCGAGAAGCTGCCTGTACTCGCACACATTATCGATCATCTCGGGCATGAGGTAGAAGTCGGATACCTCGCCGATGTAGGTACTGAAGCTGAAATCCTTTACATAGGTACCCTCGCCCACGCGTGTTTCGACGATACCCTGCGAGTTCAGCTTCTGCAACGCCATGCGGATGGTCAAGCGGTTAACGCCGAACATTTCCGAAAGTTCGTTCTCGGAAGGCAGTTTTTCCTGAAGCTTCCACTCCCCATTCTTGATCGATGCCTTGATGCTGTCGCAAATTTCATCGGGCAAGGAAGTTTTTTTAATTTTCATTCGAATCCTTCGGCTTTTCGACGTCAAAATCGCGGTCCCGGCGCCTGCGCCGGAGAAACCCTCTTCATTGAATCGTCATTCGACCTTGAAGTCAATAATGCGAGACTTCTTCCCTGCTCAAAGAAATTTCAAAAAAAAGTTGACAGGATTAAAAACTGGCCCTATCCTGGGCCTAGCGAACAACCGGACAGCAAACAGTTCATCAGTCGATCAGTCAAACAAGGGGAATCCGAAACGATGGAAGGTTACAGAAAGATCGAGAGAACGAGCGTCCCCGACCAGATTTTCGAGGAACTTAAAAAGTCGATCATCGCGGGGAAGTGGGAGCCCGGAGAATCCCTGCCCTCAGAGATCCAGCTCGCCTCCGAATTCGGCGTGAGCAGAATGTCGGTGAGAGCGGCGATCAAGAAGCTGGAAACCTTCGGGCTCGTCGAAGTAAGAATGGGCGAAGGCACCTACGTCATCGAGTTCAACCCCGCCGTCTTCCTGAAAGGTCTGAGCTCCATTTTTTCGAAACCCAAAAATGCCCTCGAAATCCTGGAGTTTCGCAAGGCTCTGGAAATCGAATGCCTGAAATTGGGAATCAAGAAAGCCGACGCGAGCGACATCGAAGCGCTCGAAAGCATTTTCAGCGAGTACTGGAACGCGCTCTGCGCTGAGGACTACAAGAAGACTGTCAGCTACGACTACAGGTTCCATCACCAGGTTTTCCTGATGTCGAAGAACAGTCTGTTCATAGAAATCTACGAATCCATGTCAGAGCTCTTCTTCCTCCACCTTGGGGAAAACGAACAGCACTATAGGGAAGCCTATGGCATTCCCACCCTGGCCGCGGGCATGGATCACCACGGAAAAGTCCTGGCTGCCTTCAAGAACAGAGACCAGCGAGCCGCCGTGGAAGCCTTTACGAAAATGATAGACGAGCTTGTTGTCGTCTACGAACGAAAAATAAGCGTCGACCAGGTCTCCCCATGACCGCGTCCCGCCGAGCGTCGAATAAAGAGAAATTTCATATATGGCTATCCAATCGACAAGGAGGAGAGAAGCAATGAAGATCACAAGCGTGGATGTCATCAAGGTCCTGACAGGCCAGCCGAGCGTGAAGGGAACACCCTGGAATCCCATTTGCGTGCGCGTCAACACCGACGAAGGAATCAGCGGTTTCGGCGAGGCCGGACTCTGCTACGGCAACGCCAACAACGCTGCCTTCGGCATGTGCAAGGATTTCGCCGAACTCATCATCGGCATGGACCCGATGAACATCGAGAAAGTCTGGAACAAGCTGCATCGCTCGACATTCTGGGGAATGGGCGGCGGCGGAGTAATCTTCTCGGGGATCAGCGCGATCGATATCGCGCTCTGGGACATCAAGGGAAAGGCGCTCGGCGTACCCGTGTACCAGCTTCTCGGCGGAAAGACGAACGACAAGCTCCGCGCCTATGCCAGCCAGATCCAGTTCGACTGGGGCAAGGAATGCCATGCTCTCTCCAAACCCGAACAGTACGGCGACGCGGCCAGGAAGGCCATCGCCGACGGCTACAACTGCATTAAAGTGGACCCGGTCGGCTTCGACCTCCAGGGTCGCTGGATGGGCTGGAGCAACTACGGAATCCTGGAATATGACCAGCTGAAGATCGCGGTCGATCGCGTCGCGGCGATACGCGAAGCCGGCGGCCCCGCCCTCGACATCATCATCGAGCTCCATTCCCTCACCGACAAGAAGACTGCCATCCAACTCGGCCGCGAGCTCGAGAAGTTCCGCTGCTTCTATTATGAGGAGCCGACGCAGCCCCTTAACCAGACCTTGTTCCGCGAGATCGCCGACAACGTGAAGATCCCGATGGCTACCGGCGAAAGATCCTATTCCCGCTGGGGCTTCCGCGAATTCTTCGAACAGGGTTCGGTGGGCATCATCCAGCCCGATCTCTGCAACACAGGCGGCATCTCCGAAGGCAAGAAAATCTGCGACATGGCCCACGTCTACGACGTCGGCGTCCAGATCCACATCTGCGGCGGCCCGATCTCCACGGCCGCGGCGCTCCAGGTCGAGGCTGTCATCCCCAACTTCGTCATCCACGAACACCATGAAGCCGCCCTTCTCGACGCGAACATCAATCTCTGCAAGTACGATTATCAGCCCGTCAACGGCTACTTCAGCGTCCCCGAAAGACCCGGCATCGGCAACGAGCTGACGGACGAGACGATCGCCGCGAGCGAAGTGGTGACCATCAAAGCCAATCGCTGGGCTTGAACGGCACAGCGCAGCCGCGTAAATCAGCCGCGCGATGAAACGGCGCGCGGCTGATAGAAGCGCCGCAAAGGAGCAACAATGAAAATTACGAAAGTGGACGTGCTGCTTGTCGATGTCCCCGACAATCCCATCTGGCACCCAATTCTCTGCCGCGTGTATACGGACTCAGGCATCTGCGGGGACGGAGAAGCAGCCGTCGCCTATGTCTCCGGCCAGACCGCGGCCTTCGGGATGGTCCAAGACCTCGCGAAGATCATCATCGGGATGGACCCCCTGAAAAACGAGGTTATCTGGGACAAGATGTACAAGACCACCTTCTGGGGACAGAACGGCGGCCCGATCGTTTTCTCCGGCATCAGCGCCATCGATATCGCCCTCTGGGATATCAAAGGCAAGTTCTTCAATCAGCCTCTCCATGCCCTCCTGGGCGGAAAACGCAGGGACAAACTCAGAGCCTATGCTTCCCAGCTTCAGTTCGGCTGGGATTGGGATTCTAAAGTGGGAATGGGCAAGCAGTCCTATACGACCGAGGATTATGCTGATGTATGCCAGAGAGCCATGAACGAAGGCTACGACGCCGTGAAGATCGATTTCTTCACCTACGGCCCCAACGGCGAAACTTTCGGAGAAGAAGAGCGCACGCACATCATCCATCCGAAGTTCATGCATATGATCGAGGACAGGCTCAAGGCAATCCGCGCCCAATGCGGCCAGGATCTGGACATCATCATCGAAAACCATTCCTCGCTCGATGCCCAGGCGGCGGTCCAGCTCGGACAGATGGCTGAAAAGTACCGCATCTTCTATTTCGAGGAACCCAATACCCCCACTCCGTACATGCAGAAATACATTGCCGAGAAGGTCAACATTCCCCAGGCTTCAGGCGAGCGCATCTACTCCAGGTGGCAGTATGCTCCCTACTTCGAGAACAAGTCGCTTCAGGTGATCCAGCCTGATATCGGCAACTGCGGCGGCCTGACCGAAGCCAAGAAAATCTGCGACATGGCATATACCTACGACGTGAACGTCCAGGCCCATGTCTGCGCGAGTCCCTTGTCCACGAACGTCGCGCTACATCTCGAATCGGTTATCCCCAATTTTCTCATCCACGAGCACCACATCGCCAACCGCTGCGCGTGGAACGCATGCCTCTCCAAGCACAATCCCCAGCCGGTCAACGGGTATTTCGAAGTGCCGAACGAACCCGGTATAGGCAACGAAATCTCGGAACAGGCTTACAGGCAGTCCAAGGTCGTCACGATCAAATGATTTTTCAGGATGTCCCTGTGGACATCCATGTTGAAGCAAGGAGGAATATATGAAGACAGGAACCAGAATCACCGCCACCGCGCTTGTGATTTTCTTTGCCCTCACCGGGCTCGTGTCCAATGTCGCGGCACAGAAACTGGACGTCACCGCTTTCGCCCTCTCCATCGCCACGCCGCTCTCAGCGGCTGATGAGGCGATCTGGAAAACCGTCGACGCCAAGTCCAATAACCCCAAGAAGATCGTATGGAGACATGGAGCAGTCACCGGCAACCTGCTCGACTCCCCCGTGGCTCGCGGCGACAGACAATTTTTCATCGAGATGAAGAAGCGCTTGGGCGACAAGGTTGAATTCCAGATCTACTACAACGGCAGCCTCGGCACCTCGGCGGACCAGATCCTCGGCGGCCTGCAGTCCCGCAATTTCGAGTCCTATTCCTACAACGTCGGCGCCTTCGCTGAATACACCAAAGCCTTCATGCCCCTGGACGTCATGTTCCTTGTTCCCAACCTGGAAGCGGGCTACAAGATCGTCGCCGGCGAGCCGGGAAAACTGATGAACGAAAAGTGCATCAAGGACACCGGCCTCAGCGTCATGATCATGGGAGCCATTGGCATGCGCCATATCACGAACAGCAAGCGCCCGATCGACCAGGTTTCAGACATCAAGGGCCTGAAGATCCGCACCCAGAACAACCCCCTCCATATCATGGCCATGAACAAGCTCGGCGCCGCCGCTACGCCCATCGCATACGCCGAACTCTTCACCAGCCTCCAGCAGAAAGTTGTCGACGGCCAGGAAAACCCCATCGCCAACATCTTCGCCCAGAACTATGCCGAAGTTCAGAAATACCTGACCTTCACGAACCATCTCTACACGGCTGGCGCGACGGTGACCAACGACAAGTGGCTGAAATCCCTCCCCGCCGACATTCAGAAAGCCGTTGCCGAAAGCGCGAAAATCGCCCAGGACTATTCCGGCCCCGAACTCGTAAAGACCGAAGCGAAGATGATCGAGAAACTCAAGGAAAGAATGACGATGAACGAACTCTCCGCGGATGAATTCGCCAAGTTCAGGAAGCTTTCCACCGACACCTGGACCGAAGCCGCCAAGAGGATCGGCGCCGATTACTTCAACTCGATCAAGAACTCCATCGAGAAGATGGGCTACTGATACTGATCATCGTGGCATAGAGCCATGGGCAACCCGCGGTTCCATCGAGCGGGTTGCCCTCAGTTTTAAAAAGGAAGGGATTTATGACTGTGAGGAAATTCCTCAATGAAATCGAAATATACCTGGGAGCGGTGGCGTCGGGCGCCATGTTCCTCGTCCTGTTCGCTCAGGTCGTCTCCAGGTATGTTTTCAACCAAGCGTTTTCCTGGTCGGAGGAACTCGCCCTTATCCTCTTCGTATGGTCGATCTATTTCGGCGCCTGCGCGGCTATCCGAAGACATCAGCATCTCCGCCTCGAAATCCTGCTCGACAAGGTCAATCCGAAAAATCGCCTGATCCTCGATCTCGTCGGAAACTTTTTCTTTGCCGTTTTCAGCTGCATCGTGATGTTCGGGATCATGCCCATCGTCATCAGGCTGTTTCGAAGCGGAACGGCGACGGCTGTCATCGGCATTCCGAAGTGGATCAACTATTCCATCCTGCCGGCCATGTTCGGCTTGATGCTCTTGAGACTCGCGCAGGACAGCATCCAGAAGGTCAAGGACTTCCAAATCCGCAAGCCTGAGGCCGGCGGCATTGAAAAAGGCAAAGGGGAGTAAGCTATGGCATCACTAGTATTGGCAATGGTGGCAGTCGTACTCCTCGGTATAGGCGTGCCCGTTGGAATCTCCCTCGGACTCGGCATGATGGCCGTCGCGATGGGCTTCGGAACGACGAACCTGACCTTCCTCGCGCAGTCCATGTATTCCGGCTTCGAATCCCTGCCGCTGACGGCGATACCCTGCTTCATGCTCGCCGGCGCCGTCATGGAGACGGGCGGCCTGTCGAAAAGGCTCGTCAACATGGCGGACAAGGCGCTCGGGCATACGGTAGGCGGCCTCGGAACCGTCACTGTCGTCGCCTGCCTTTTCTTCGGAGCCATCTCCGGCTCCGGCCCCGCGACGGTGGCCGCCATCGGCGGCATCATGATCCCCTACATGAAGAAGGCGGGATACGACAGAACCTACGCGACTGGACTGTCGGCTGTCGCCGGAGGCTTGGGCGTCATCATGCCTCCCAGCATTCCCCTCGTCGTCTATGGCGTCGCCACCAACACCTCAATCGGCGACCTCTTCCTCGCCGGCATCGTGCCAGCCTTCATCGTGGCCGCTTTCCTCATCGTCCCCAACATCGTTCTCTCCAAGAAAGCCGGCTATCTTGGCAACGGCCAAAAATTCAGCATGAAGGCTCTCCTCAAGGCTACCTGGGAAGGCATATGGGCCTTGCTCATGCCCGTCATCATCCTGGGCGGCATCTACGGCGGCATCTTTACCCCGACCGAGGCTGCCGTCATAGCTACTTTCTACGGCATCATCGTCGGCGTCTTCATCTACAAGGAACTGACCTGGAAGAACCTCTGGAAGATGCTCGTCGGCAACACCTCCTTCGTGGGCGGCATGATGCTGACCTTCGCCCCCGCCGCGGCCATGGGCGCGGTGCTGTCCCTCCTCCAGATTCCGCAGGGGCTGACCGCCTTCCTGTTCGGCATCTCGAGCAACAAGATCATCGTCCTCCTGATCGTGAACGTTTTCCTTGTCTTTGTCGGCATGGTCATGGACACCACCTCGGCGAACATCATCTTCTCGCCGATCCTTCTGCTCGCCCTGAGGCCCTATGGCATAGATCCCGTCCATTTCGGAATCATGATGACGATCAATCTCGCCATCGGTTTCGTGACGCCGCCGGTCGCAGCCAACCTCTTCGTGGCTTCGGGCATGACGAGTATTCCTCTCGACAAAATCGTCAAGAAGGCTCTCCCTTTCATAGTAGCCATGTTCCTCGCCCTGCTGCTTGTTACCTACATCCCCGACGCGAGCATCGGATTGCTGAAGCTTATGGGAAGATAGTAATTGTTTGAGTTAAAACTAGAACGGCCGCGCCCTGGACAGGGCGCGGCCGTTTCATATTAGCGAAGGCTTGCTAACTGAGCCATTTTAGAGAGCATTCCAATACTTACCTACAGTTACAGCCTTAAGTATCCACAACCCATGTTCTCAACCTCATCCCAATTTAATCATTAAAATAATCATTGATTGTTTCAACAAGAAATTAAGAAATAAAAAAGATTGACATATGAAAAGTATCGGTATACTGTTCTTCAATCATGCATGATGCATCATATATTTTATGAAGCATCGGGAATAGGAGGATTTTATGAAAAAGCTCTCTCGAAAGGTTTTCGTAGGCTTGATTCTGCTCATCCTCATAAACGGCAACGTTTGGGGACAGGGGAAAATAGACCCGTCGAAGCCTATTAAAATTGCTCTCAGCGCCCCATTTACAGGGCTGGGGTCGATCCTGGGCGACTACATCAAACAGGGCGCCTTGCTTGCCATAGACGAGATCAACGCCTCTGGCGGTGTAGCGGGCGCGAAGTTCGACCTCGTGGTCTATGACGACCAGGCGAACGCAAGCACGGCGGCGACGGTCGTTCGCAGGGCGCTCTTCGACGATAGGGCCGTGGCGATATTCGGCCCGAACATGAGCGCGGCGGTCATCGGCGTGCATACGCTCGCCCAGCAGGCCAAGAAACCCATGCTCGTGGGAGCCACTTCCCCTTCCTTCCGATTCGACAAAGTTAAGAACGACTATCTGTTCAGGCTTCGCGCCGATGACGGCATCAAAGTCGCCCAGCAAGTCAAGTACATAGCGGAAGTGCTCAAGGCGAAAAGGCCAGGCGTCATCGTCGGATCCACGGACTATTGCACTTCGGCGCTCGACGTCGCCAAAGAAGCCTTCGCGAAATACGGCATAAAGATCGTCGATATAGAGAACATGAAAGAGGGCGACAAGGACGTCACCGCCCAGATCACCAAGCTCAAGAACGCGGGCATCGATTGTCTCGTCGGACTTACCCATGAGCCAGAAGCGGCCGTCGTGATGAAGCAGTATCGCCAGATGAAGCTCACCGCGCCTGTCGTCGGTTTCTCGGCTTGGGGCGTTCCCGCCTTCACGGACCTGGCTGGCGACGCGGCCGTGGGCGTAATCTCGGTACAAGGATTCAACCCCGCGGATACCGATCCGCCCGTGAAAGCCTTCGTGGACGCCTACAAGGCCAAATGGGGCAGAGAGCCCAGCGATCCCGCCCAGTGCTATTATGATGGCGTTTATCTGCTGAAAAAGGCGATCGAAACGGCCGGATCCACCGATTCCGTGAAGATTACCGAAGCCTTGTCGACCATCGAATATACTGGCGTACAGGGGAGAATGAAGATGGACGCGCTGCACAATTACACCGACATCTGCTACATCTCGCAGTTCGACGGCAAGATATGGAAGATAATCACGAAGATTCAATAGTCAGACATTCCTAGCGTTTCGCTTCTTCGTAGCCAATTCGGCAGGTACTCCCGGCCGGATTGGCTAAATTCCAGGCTTTGAGAGGAAACATCCATGCTTTTTAATGATCTTCTTCAAAATATTATTGGCGGTGTAACCGTGGGGTCCACCTATGGACTTATAGGCCTCGGCGTCGTTTTCCTCTGGCAGAGCATAAACAGGATAAATTTCGCGAACATAAGTTCAGCGATGCTTGCCGCGTACTTGTTTTACACATTCTATACTCAGCTGCATTTCGGGTTTTTTCTATCTTTCATCTGTTCGATACTGATCATCGCGATTTATGGGATGTTGTTGCGCTATCTCGTCTATGAACCGATCACCCGGCACGGCGGAGACAAACTCGAATTCGTTGTCGCCACGCTGATGTTGTGCATATTGTGGCTGTCGGTCATAAACGCCACCTTCGGCGGTCTTCCGAAGCCCTTCCCCCCCGTTTTCGGCGAAGCCACTAGTTTTGTCCAGATGGGACCGATAAGCATCCCTTCGGTCTATTTCTGGATATTCCTGGTCGTATTGTTGCTGATTCTCGGTCTTTACTTTCTTCTCCGAAAGACTTTCATAGGAAAAATGCTCAGGGCAACCGCTCAGAACAAGGAAGCCGCGGCGCTTATGGGCGTCAACGTCAACCTGACAACATCCATCGCCTTCATGATGGCGACCACGATAGTCGGCATAGCGGGCATTTTACTCGCCCCTATATATTTCGTGTCCCTGGAACTCGGGGGCGGATCGATCGGCGTGAAAGGATTCGCTTCCGCGGTGATGGGAGGCTTGATCGATCCTTTCGGCGCTATTCTCGGCGGAATCACGATAGGTTTGATCGAGAACTTTTCCACGCTTTTCATTTCGTCGGCCTACAAGGATATCATCTCCTTCATGATTCTCGTTGTCGTACTGCTCTGGAAGCCGCGAGGCATTTTTAACTGGACAACCAAAGGAGACTGAAGCAATGCGCCAAATAATAAAACGAATCATCTATTTCCTGTTTTTCACCTTCCTCCTCTGCATGCCTCTGCTGAGCAGGAACGATTATGATCTTTTCGTGACAAATCGAGCCCTGCTGAATGTGATCTTGGCTTCAGGCTTGGTATTTCTTACCGGCTTCGCGGGGCAGATTTCTCTTGGTCAGGCAGGCTTCTCCGCGATCGGAGCATATACCTCGGCGCTCGTGACCGTGAAACTGGGACTGCCCATTCCCGTCGGCATCCTCGCTGGCGTCGCGCTCAGCGCTTTCGCTGGACTTTTGGTGGCGATCCCTTCATTCAAGCTGAAGGCTTTCTTCCTTTCGCTAATGACGATCGCCTTCGGGCAGATCGTATGGCTTTTGCTTGTGAATCTGACGAAGCTGACCGGGGGATCCCAGGGTCTGTTCAACATTCCTCTCATGAAAATAGGGAATAATTTGTTTTCGAACGCGATGTACTATTATGTGTTTCTCGCTTTCGCCGTTCTGTCTCTCGTTTTGATTAACCGGATAAAATATTCGCATATCGGACGAAAGATGTTCGCGGTGAACGACGACGAAATCGCCGCCGAAGCCTGCGGAATCAACTCCAAAAACACGAAGATTATGGCGTTCAGCTTTTCCGCCGCCCTGGCGGGACTCTCGGGCAGTCTCTACGCTCACATGCTGGGATTTCTCACGCCGGAGCCTTTCGTCTTTTTCGAATCGGGCAACGCCGTCGCGATGGCCGTCGTCGGTGGCCTGCGCCACATGAGCGGCGGCGTTATCGGAGGTGTACTGCTCACATGGCTTCCCGAACTGCTCCGCCTTAACATCAGGGGCTTCGAGAATTACTATCTGATAGTCAACGCGTCCATCGTTCTCCTCATCATCATCTTCCTTCCAAAGGGGCTCGGGGCAAGCCTTTTCAATGGTCTATCACGGCTTTGGGGCGAAAATCCGCGAGCTATGACCTTGCGTAACCCAAAAGGCAAGGAGAAAGCATAATCATGTCGTATATTCTGGAAACGAAAGCGCTTACGAAAAAATTCGGCGGCATCATAGCGAACAACGGGATCGACCTTTTAATAACGGAAGGAAAAACGACCGGCCTGATAGGCCCAAACGGTTCGGGCAAGACGACCTTCATCAATCAGATTTCCGGCATTTTCCCTCCCACATCGGGAAGCATCAAATTCAAGGGAACGGAGATATCGCAGCAACCGGCGTGCAAAGTAGCCTCCATGGGAATCGCCAGGACTTTTCAAAGGATCCAGCTTTTCGATCGGCTGAATGTTCTGGAGAATGTATTGGTTCCAAGGGGCAAATTCATCTCGTCATCGCTTTTTGACGTGGCGTTCAGGTCAAAAAAACTGCGCCGCGAGGAAGACGAACAGTACGAAAAGTCGATGGAGCTTCTACGATTGTTGGGCCTCGAAAGCGACGCGATGTCCTATCCGTCCAAGCTTCCGTACGGTAAAAGGCGCGCGCTGGAAATTGCCCGGGCTCTCGCGCTCGAACCTTCCCTGCTTTTGCTCGACGAACCCGCGGCCGGAATGACGAAGGAAGAATTTGTCGAGGTATTGCGCATCATGGATATCCTCAAGGAAAAGAGAATCACCATGCTGCTGGTCGAACACACCATGGAATTCATCAGAAAAGCCGTTGATTGGGTGTATGTGCTCAATTTCGGCGAAGTGATCGCCCAGGGACCATTCGAGGAGATCGAAAAGAACAGGGCGGTCATAACCGCCTATTTGGGAGACGAAGAATGAACGGCAATCACGAAGCCATGCTCGAAATCGAAAACCTGAAAGTGGCGTATAACGGCATCACCGCGCTTCGATCCGTTTCCATGTATGTCAATAAAGGCGAGGTGGTATCGGTTCTGGGCCCCAATGGGGCCGGAAAAACGACGCTCCTGCGCACGATTTCGGGACTGGTGAAGCCGGAGAGCGGCTCCAGCATCAAGTTCTGCGGCGCGCAACTTGTGGGCAAACCGGCATACACTATCGTCAAGGAAGGCGTTGCCCATGTTCCGGAAGGGAGACAGGTGTTTCCGGCGATGTCGGTGAACGAGAACCTCGAAGTCGCGGCCACCAGAATTCCGGGCGCTTCGCGCAAGGCGAAAATCGATGAGGTTTACCAGCTCTTTCCGGAACTGATTACCCGAAAAAATCAGCAGGCCGGGTCGTTGAGCGGCGGCGAACAGCAGATGCTCGCAATCGGGAGAGCGATTGTCTCCAAATGCGATCTCGTCTTGATCGATGAACCTTCCATGGGTTTGGCCCCCGTTATCGTCCAGAGAATTTTCAGGACCTTGAAGGAAATCGTGAAGAACACGAAACTCACGCTTCTGATCGTGGAGCAAAACGCCAAGCTGTCCCTGCCGTTGAGCGATCGAATCTATATTCTGTCGCAGGGATCGATCGTCATGGAAGGCCCGGTGTCGGAGATCCACTCCAACCAGATGATCCAGGATATGTATTTCGCGAAAGATTGAGACGAAGTCGCCTGGAGCAGGCAACAGCGAATATTTTTGACGGCAAATTTTATATAGCAAAGCTAGGAGGAAACGGAAATGACAAACGAATTACATGAACTAAAAGGCATGCCCATGAAAGGCACGCCATATTTTGACGCGCAGCGCTGGGTCTCCCCCCAGAATTACCTCGAAGGAGCCTCCTACGCCAAACTGCCGAAAAGAGTGAGCATCCACGACGTCACCCTGCGAGACGGCGAACAGACCTGCGGTCTCGTGTGGAGGGAAGATGACCGCGTCAGGATCGGCGAAGCCCTCGACGAGCTTGGCGTCGACCGTATCGAGGTGGGCATGCCCATAATTTCCGACGAGAATCGCAGGGCGATCAAGCGTCTGAAACAAATGCACCTCAAAAGCGAGATCGTCGCATTCTGCAGGGCGATGCCCAAGGATATCGAGGCAGCCCTCGAAGTGGGCGTCGACCGTATCATCGTGGAACATGCGGTCAATCCTTACCTGAACGCCTATGTCTATCACAGCACCATGGATCAGGTCGTCGAAAAAGTGACGAACTGCATCGAAATGGCCAGGAAGAACGGCACCAAGGTGAGTTTCATGGGCTGGGACGCGACGCGCTCGTCCATCGATTACGTCCTTGACACCTTCGGCAGGATCGCGGCGGCGGCCAATCCGGAAACCGTAGCCTTCGTCGACAGTTTCGGAGTGGGTACACCTTCGGCCATCCAGTTCGCTTTTGAGGAACTGCGGAAAGTGATCCCCGAAAAGATTGGACTCGAATTCCATGTCCATAACGAATTCGGCCTGGCCATGGGGTCGGTGATTGCCGCCGTCATGGGAGGCGCGAGAACGATTCATTCTTCGATGAATGGGCTCGGCGAGAGGACAGGAAACGTCGCGACGGAACAAGTGGCCGCGGCGCTCAAAATCCTGCTCAACATCGATTCCGGCGTCGACATCTCCAAATTGTGGAACGTGTCGAAACTGGTGCAGGATATAGCGAAGCTGTCGCCCGCGTACAACAGTCCCGTCGTAGGCGAAAGACTGTTCTGGGTCGAATCGGGCGTCGTCGTCGACGCTCTCGACAAGTTGAACGACGCCGGCATCAACGCGGCGATGACCCCCTACATGCCCCAGCTGGTGGGCAGGCCCGGTCCGGAAATAAAATACGGAGCCTTCAGCGGAAACGCCAGCGTGAAGTATTATCTGCGGCAGAACGGCATCGAAGCGACGGAAAAGCAGCTCGAGGACATCCTCGAGAGGATCCATGGGGAAGGTCGCATCAGAAAGACGGTCCTCGAAGAGTCCCTGATCGCCAAAATCGTCGGCGACGTTGTGGGAAAGGCTTAGAAGAAATGCTTATCCTGGTGGTGAACCCCGGGTCCACATCGACGCGCACCGCTCTCTACGAAGATGAGCGATGCGTCGACAGCGCTAAGCTGGAACATGTCGGCGCCTTTCTGGACCTGCCGCTGTTCCCCGATCAATATCGCGCTCGCAGGCAGGGCGTCCTCGATCATTTGGAGCGCATTGGCGTAGACCCCCGACAGCTTGACGGTTTCGCCGCCCGCGGAGGGCGGCTTAAGCCCGTATCGTCGGGCGTCTACCGGGTGAACGAAGAGATGGTCGGCCACGCGAAGCGCGGACTCCAGGGCCAGCATCCCGCGAACATCGCGGTGGTCATGGCCTGGGATTTCGAAAAGGAATTCGGCGTACCCGGCTACACAGTTGACCCCATCAGCGTCGACGAACTGGACGAGACGGCGAGGATCACCGGCATCAAAGACATCAGCCGCGCTTCGCTCTCGCATGCTCTCTCCATGAAATCGGTCGCGAAAAAAGCCGCCCGGGAGATCGGGATGGAGTATGCCGACGCCGGGCTTATAGTGACACACCTCGGAGGAGGAGGATCCATCAGCGCCCACCTGCGTGGACGGATGGTCGACCTCTACAACAGCGACCAGGAAGGGCCCTTCGCGGTGGAACGGGCCGGCGGGCTTCCTACCCTCAAGTTGCTGGAATACATGGAGGCCAAAGCGATTTCCATACCTGAAGCGGTAAAAGAGCTGGCGCACGAAGGCGGCATGGTGTCGCACTTTGGCATGAGAAACATTCAGGATATACTAAAGCTTGCCGAAGACCATACGGAAGCCAAGTCGGTCATCGACGCCTACGTCTACCAGATCGCGAAGGGGGTCTCCAGCTTCCTTCCTCTATTCGGCGGCAGACCCGACGCCCTCGCCTTCACGGGAGGCGTGATCCATAGCGAAAAAATTCGGGGAATGCTCGCTGATTCTCTCGGATTCGCCGGCCGGCTGCTCTGGTATCCGGGCGAATTCGAGATGGAGGCGCTCGCCGAAGGGGTACGCAACGTCTTGAAAGGCGACATTCTGCCCCTGGACTATTGAGCGCGAGTCAAAAAGCCGTCCCTGTCGGCATGAGATCGGCACACGGCCTGTTTTACTAGGAAGGAGATCGAGAAAAATGGCGGAACTATCGAAGACACTGGCTCGATGCGTCCAGAAGGCGGAATCCCGCGCGCCGGATTTCAAGGTAGGCCTGATCTTTCCCGATGAGGGACTTGTCAGGACGGCGCGGCGGGCACGCGAAAACGGAGTGGCCGATTCCATAGCCTTCAGTCCCTCGACTATAGAAGGAATCGAGACGGTTCTGGCGCGGAGCCCCGCGGAGGCCATCGAAAAAGCGCTGGAGTTCTGCCTCCGGGGAGACCTGGACAGTCTGGCGAAGGGCTTGGTCAACACCAACATCTTCCTCAAGGGCCTCGTAAAATCGGCCTTCCGTACCGGCTATATCACGCACTGCTCCATTCTCGACCTCCCCGGCTACGAAAAGCCGATTGTCGTATCAGACGGTACCGTAACCCCCTATCCGGATCTGGCCCAGAAAGTCGAGATTGTGCTCAATGCCATCCGCTGTTCCAGGCTCCTGGGCGAGACGACGCCCAAGGTGGCCATCCTCAGCGCCAACGAACTCGTGCTGCCGGGCATAACGTCGGGAAGCGACGCGGCCATTCTCTCGACCATGGCCAGAAGAGGTCAGATCGCCGGCGCCGTCGTCGATGGGCCGATGGCCTTGGATTCGGCGCTCTCTCCCCTCGCCTGCGAAAAGAAAGGCCTTCGCTTTTCATTCGTCCCTCCCGCCGATGTGCTGATCGCGCCGGACCTGGAGAGCGCGGCCATGCTCATCAAGGCGGCCGTTCACCTCGCCGGAGCCTCTGTGGGCGGGATTCTTTGGGGAACGAAGTGTCCGATCGTCCTCACCTCGCGCGCCGATTCCGACGAAGCGAAGTATCTCTCCCTCTGCGTATGCAAGCTGGCGGCGAGGACGTGATGAAAAAATCCTATATGTGGATCGATCCTTCTCTCCCCCGAGACCACGCCATCACCGGCCTCAATCTGCCGCTAACCGAAGCTTTGTCATGCATGAAAGGGCTTGGATTTGATGGCATCGAAGTGATGATTGGCGATCCGGACCTCTTCGATCGTGACGCTTTCAAGAAGGCTGTCTTGGCGCAGGGCCTTGAAGTGAGCCAGCTCTGCACCGGCGAACTCTTCGGTTCGCTAAACCTCATGCTGAACGACCCCGACGGCTCTGCGAGGAAGGCCGCCCTGAGGAAGGCTGAAAGCGTGGTCAGGCTGGCCGGCGGTTTGGGCTGCAAGGTCGGGATAGGACGTTTTCGCGGAAAAGTATGGAACGGAAATGAGATGTCTTCGCTCGAGGCGATGGCCGAATCCTTTTCCGCGCTCGACAGGCTCGCCGGAGAAGAAGGCGTGAAGCTACTGATCGAGCCCCTTAGGCCCGACATCTGCGACACCCTCAACACCGTATCGCAGGCATGCTCCTTCATAGACGTCGCCGGTCTATCCACTTTCGGCTGGCTTCTGGACACCGATCATGTGGGGCTCGACCAGGAAACCGGCATCGTGGAAAATAGGCGCCGATTGGGTTTCGTTCATCTTGCGGACACGTTTCACAGTCCTCTGGGCAGGGGCAAGATCGATTTCTCGCGATATTTCGAGCTGCTTGCGCGGCTTGAATACGTCGGCTACTGCAGCGTAGAAGTCTTCGGGGACAAGAAAATGGGAGAATCAGTCTTTTTGACCGAGATGGCCGAAAAACTTGAAGATTATATAGGTCACAACAAGCGGGAAGGTATGTCATGAATATTGAACCCATTGAAGCGCAAAGCCTCGAGAAAGTCGTCTATCTAAATATCAAAAACAGGATCATTTCGCTTGAGATTCCACCGGAAGAGACGCTCAACATCAACTCCCTCGCGGCTTCCCTGAATGTAAGCATAACGCCGGTGAGAGGCGCGCTGCAGCTGCTCGAAAGGGAAGACCTCATCCGGAGGATCCATAATAAGGGCTTCTTTGTCGCGCCAATGACGAAGCTGGATTCCGAATATGTTTACGAAATGCGCCTCTCCCTCGAACTGCTCGCGCTGGAGAGAGCCATCGCCAACGTCGACCAGATGGTGCTGAAAAACCTCGTCATGGAGATGAGGGAACTCCTAGAGCTCCACGACAAGTCCCCCACGAGCCTTCCATATGAACTCGATTACTCCCTCCACGACCTCATCATCGCTTCCTGCCGAAATCCCTACCTGCAGCACACCTACGAAAGGCTGATGGCTAATATCCAACGCTACCGCAACGTCATCAGGAAGTACTCGCCGCCCGACGATATGAATTGGGTGCGATCCGAGCTCGAACAGCATATCCAAATCGGCGAGCTCATATTGAAAGGCGACCTTGAAAACGCGAAAGAACTGCTCGCCCGCCACATCAAACATTTGATCTCGATCGTAAGCGATAAACTGTCGAGCATAACATTCCCGATACCTGCGACGAAGGAGTGAAGCGATGAAACGCGGATTGATAATGAATCGGCTCGACAATGTCGCGACCGTGCTGGACGACGTCGAGAAGGATGAAATCGTCTCGTGCAAGGGCTTAACCGATATCGTTGAACTGAAGGCCGGCGAAAAAGTGCCGCGCGGCCACAAGATCGCGCTGTCCGCGATTCCCGCGGGAGCGGCCGTCGTAAAATACGGTTTCGAGATAGGATATTCCCTCCGCGAAATAACGAAAGGCTCATATGTTCACGTGCACAATGTGGGAAGCAAGAGAACGGAGGAATAAACGATGAAGACATTATTTGGCTATCGCCGTCCCGACGGAAAGGTCGGCTTTCGCAATGTGACGCTCGTTATGCCCGTCGTCGCCTGCGTGAATCATATCGCTTCCCTGATCGCGAAGGATATCCCCGGCGCCGTAGCTGTCCACCACGAAGTGGGCTGCGCGCAGATAGGCGCCGATCATCGGCAGGCGTTCAGGACCCTGCTCAATACGGGGCTCAACCCCAATGTCGGAGCCATCCTTCTCGTGGGTTTGGGGTGCGAGAGGATCGATCCCCAGGAATTGGCGGCCGATTTGGGAAAGTCGGGAAAGCCGGTCGAATTCATCGTCACCCAACAGCTGGGAGGCACCCTTTCGACCGTGAAGCGAGGAAAGGAAATCGTGTCGGCGATGGTCAGCGACCTCGCGGGCATGAAACGCGAAGAGGTCCAGCCCTCAAGCATCGTGCTCGGCGTCGAATGCGGAGGAAGCGATTTTTCGTCCAGCCTCTCATCCAATCCCGTCGTAGGCTATGTCTCGGACGAACTCTTCGCCTTGGGCGGGCGAATCGTCTTGTCGGAGACCACCGAGGTCATAGGCACGGAGAGCATCCTCACCAAGCGCTGCGCCAGCCCTGAGATCGCGGCGAAGCTGGTGGACCGCATCAAGAAGATGGTCGAGTACAGCCGAGGCGAGGACAGGGACGAGGTGGACGGCGTCGCCGTACCCAACAATATCTCCCCGGGAAACGTCAGGGGAGGCCTCACCACCATTGAAGAAAAATCACTGGGCGCCATTTCCAAAGGCGGATACACCTGCCCTATCGTCGGCGTCGTCGAATACGCCGAGACGGTGGGCTCGACGCCCGGCCTGTGGTTCATGGATTCGCCAGGCTACGATCCGGAATGCACGACGGGGCTCATGGCCTGCGGCTGCAACCTTGTGCTTTTCACCACCGGCCTCGGGACACCTCTGGGGAATCCCGTCACGCCGATCATCAAGGTCACCGGCAACAGAAAAACCGTTGAGCGCATGAAAGACGACATCGACATAGACGTTTCCTCGATTCTCGAGGAAGGCGGCACCTTCGCGGAGGAGTCCGCGAAGATGATCGATTTCGTGGCGGACATCGCGAATGGAAGACTTACGAAATCGGAAGCCTTCGGCTACGCCGACTTCGGGATCACCAGGATCGGCCCCCGGCTCTGATCCGCGGCCATGGGGCGGCGACATTTCGGGCGACGGCGTCTCTGGCGCCCTCACAACGGAGGATACATTGGAAGACATCGTGATCGATTTTGAAGAACTCGTGAAGATTTCCGCCGCCGCTCTCCAGCGCGCCGGATTTCCGGCCGACAAGAGCGAGGAAGCGGCTCGCGTGCTGGTCGAGGCGGACTCGAGAGGGATCCGTTCCCACGGCGTCGTCCGCCTGACCCGCTATCTCAGCGAGGCGAAACAAGGGTTCATCCGCCCCGAGGCCGAGCCCGAGATCGTCTTCGAGACCCCAGTCTCCCTCGTGGTGGACGGAAACAGGGGTTTAGGACAGCACGTATCGATTTTCGCCATGGAGCGCTGCATCGAGAAGGCCGAGGCAAGCTATATCTGCTTCGCCACAGTCAGGAATTCCAACCATTTCGGGATCGCGGGTTATTACTCGGAGCTGGCGCAGAAAAGAGGCATGATAGGAATCTCGATGACCAATACCTATCCTCTGGTCGTCCCCACCTTCGGAAGGGAAGCCATGCTCGGAACGAATCCCATCGCCGTCTGCATCCCCGGCACAAGGGTTCCCTTCCATATGGACATGGCGACGAGCGTAGTTCCAAGGGGCAAGATAGAAGTGAAGCTCCGCGCCGGAGAGCCGATACCCGAGGGCTGGGCCGTAGATGAGGACGGCTCTCGAACCACTGATGCCGAAGCCGTCATCCACAACTTCAACACGCACTCCTATGGCGGCATCCTTCCTTTAGGCGGGGAAGGCGAAGGATTCGGCGGCCATAAGGGATTCGGCCTGGCTACCCTCGTTGACCTGCTTTCCGCGGGCTTGTCGCTAGGACAGATGAGCCGCGACACTTACACCGACCAGGGAGGTGGCGTCTGCCACTTCTTCGGCGCGATCCGCGTGGAAGCCTTCGGCGACGCTCAGGCTATCAAGGCCAAGGTGCAGGACATCATGGACAGGCTCTGCGCCAGCCCCAGGTCCGCAGGAAAGGATAAGATATACTTCCACGGAGAGAAAGAAATGACGGCAAGGGCTAATTCGATGAAGAATGGCGTACGGCTGCCGAACTCCCTGCTTGACGACATCCGCGCCCTTGCGAAATAGACTCCCGCGAAGGTTTATACGATTTTACCATGGAAGGAATCGCGAAGATGAATGCTGCGAAGGTTCTCTCTAGATCCAAATTTTCCTCTATCGAGGTAAGGCTCGACTCCGCGAATTCGATCGTCCTCGACGGATCGGTCGCGAAATCGGTACGCTTCGCGCAGAGCCTGCCCGGACCATTGCCGAGACAGGGCGCCACGCTGCTCGGGGCGATCGACGAAGCCATATCTTCCCGTCACGGACAGGCCCTCGAGGACATAGTCAACCCGCGGAAACGCGTGATCTACGCCATCGACGATCATACCCGGGGAACCCCGACGGCTCCTATTCTGGAGAGGCTTCAGGAGCGGCTGAACGCCATGGGCCTCTCGGACGCGCAGACAATGATCCTGGTTTCGGCCGGCACGCACAGGCCTATGAACGAACGAGAACTCCGCATGAAAGTTGGCGGGCTTTACGGCCGCGTGGAAATTATCCTGCATGACTGCATGAATTCCGGGGAACTGTACAAAGCCGGGATTATCGATGGCATTCCCGTTCTTCTCAACAAGAACCTGAGGGACGCGGGCACGGTGATCGGCATCGGCAGCCTCGTGGCCCACAAGTTCTCGGGCTGGTCGGGCGGCGCCAAGATCGTCTGCCCAGGCCTGACGGGGTACGAAACGATCTATCGCTGCCACTACAAATCCATCATCGAAGAACATATCATCCCCGGACAGAAGGACAACTGGTTCAGGGGGTTCATCGACAGGATCGGCGATCTCGCGGGGCTGAAATACAGCGTCAACTGTATCCCCACGATCGGCGGTCTCGTCGGCGTCGTGGCGGGCAACCCTCATGCTGCCTTTGAAAGAAGCGTCTCCATCGCCGAAGACTTCATGGCCACCTCGTTCGAGAAAAAACATGACCTCGTGGTGGTCTCGGCCTACCCAGCGACCACAGACCTATGGCAGAGCGGCAAGGGCTTCTACAACGGGGAGCTGCTCGTCAAGGATGGCGGGACTCTCGTCCTCGTCACGCCGCTCGACGAAGGTTTGGGCGACCACCCGGAGTTCATCTCTCTTCTCGAGAAAAGCCCCGCGGAAATCCTGGCTGTCCTCGATTCCGGAAAGCTTGAAGATCCCTTGGCGGCCGTGGCATCCTATGCCATCCGCCGCATCAGCGAACGATGCACGTTGAGAATCGTGACGAACAACCGCTCTATCGTGGGTCATAACCTCCTGGGCGCGCCAATCTTGGGGGATCTCGACAGCGCGACCGCAGAGGCTTTTCGGGATGGGGCTCGGGACCTCGCCGTTGTCAATGACAGCTATATCCTCCCAAAAACGAGTATCGAAGGCTAATGAATATGAAACCGAGCTTGTCAAGAAACATCGTCGACAGGGTTCACGAGATATCGCCATCCGTGATGCAGCTGCGCCACAGATTACACGGCCTGCCGGAGCTGAAATTCGAAGAGCGGGAAACGATGGCCATCATCAGGGATTTCGCGGCTGGCTGCTGCGTCGAGCTGATGGAACCACTGATCGGAACCGACACTGTAGCCCTCCTTCGAGGAGGACGGCCAGGCCCGACGGTGCTTCTGCGGGCCGATATCGACGCGCTTCCGATTCAGGAATGTTCGGGCAGGCCCTGGAGCTCCGTCACTCAAGGAAGATCCCACGCCTGCGGACACGACGGCCATATGGCTATGTTGCTCGGCGCCATGAAAGTCGCGGGCGAATTCGCGGGTGACCTCGCGGGCAATGTCCGCTTCGTTTTCCAGCCGGCTGAGGAGGAGATAGGCGGAGGCAAGGCGCTCATCGAAAAAGGACTACTCGAGCTTGAGCCCAAGGCCAGCGTCGCCTTCGCCTTCCATGGATGGTGCGGCCTCCCTGCGGGGAAGATAAGCTGCGCTCCCGGTCCGGCGATGGCGGCCGCTGACAGTTTCTCGATCACGATAAAAGGGAAAGGCGGACATGGGGGCATGCCTCACGAGGCGATAGACCCGGTGGTGGCCGCCGCCCAGTCTATAATCGCGCTGCAGACGATAGCGTCGCGGAACGTCGACCCGTTGAAGCCCGTCGTCATCTCCGTCTGCTCCCTCCATGGGGGGAGCACGCGCAACGTGATTCCCGACGAAGTGGTTCTTGAGGGGACGATACGCTATTTCGACAAAGAACTTCGGGACTATCTCGGCGACAAGATGCGCTCGGTCGTATCCAACACCTGCGCCGCCCTGGGCTGCACGAACAGTTTCACCCTCTTCGAAGGCTATATTCCCACGATCAACGACAGGAAAAGCGTGGAAACGGCGCGATCCATCATCATCTCAACCATGGGCGAAGCCTCGTGGTCGGAAGACTTCATACCCTCGATGGGAACCGAGGACTTCGCCTATTACCTGGACAGGATTCCCGGAGCCTTCATGAGGCTGGGATTGGGAAAGGACTGGCCCAAGCTCCACAACCCCGCCTTCGATTTCAACGACGAGGCGCTGGAAGCAGGGATGACGGCGCTCCTAGCCCTCGCTTTCGGATACGACGAGGCTTCGAGGAAATAAAGCGCGAACGACGTCGGTGCCTCGCCATACGGTTCGCCCTCAGCGCACGGGATTCACGAGTCGGCCTATGCCCTCGATCTCGACGACGACCTCGTCTCCCGCCTGCATAGGCCCCACACCCGAAGAAGTGCCCGTCATAATGATGTCTCCAGGCTCAAGGGTCATAATCGCGGAGAGGTATTCCACGAGCTTCGGAACGGCGAAAATGAGGTTGGCGGTAGTGGACGACTGTTTCGCCTGGCCGTTGAGAAAGGTTTGGATCTTTAGCGACGAGGGATCCAATTCCGTCTCGATCCAGGGACCGAAAGGCAGAAAGCTGTCGAATGATTTAGACATTGTCCATTGCCCTTCCTTGGGCTGAAGATCGCGCGCGGTGACATCGTTACCGCAGGTGTAGCCGAGTATATAGCCGGAGGCATCGGCGGCCGGTACATTCTTTGCTTTCTTTCCGATCACGACGACGAATTCCCCCTCAAACTCCACTTGTCTAGACATGGCCGGCCGCTCAATGTAATCGAAAGGGGCGATGACAGCCGTTGAAGGCTTTATAAAAAAGACGGGAGTCTTGGGAATGGCGAGCCCGAACTCCACCGCGTGGTCGCGGTAGTTGAGACCGATGCAGAGGGCCTTGCGGGGCATGCATGGCGAGAGAAGCTTCACGGCCGACAGTGGAACGGTCGCTCCGGTTGTCTCGAAGGCGCCAAAAGGCGTGCCTGAGGCTATTCGAATCATGGACCCCTCGAGGATGCCATAAGTTTCCTTGGCTTCATGGAGGAAACGGACAATTTTCATGAAAGACTCCTTCTTTTATCGGCGAATGGACGCATAAGCGGAAGCTATGACCGCCGCGAGCGCCGCGTTGTGCTTGACGAGGGCGATGTTGGATTCAAGGCTGTCCCCTCCCGTGAGTTCGACTATCCTGGCGAGGAGAAAGGGAGTGAGCCTTTTCCCGCTTATCCCCAGCCTGCGGGCATCAGCGACGGCAGTGTCTATGGCCGGATTGATGGTTTCGGGATCCATGGAAAATTCTTCTGGAATGGGGTTGGCCACCACGACGCCGCCATCGAGTCCCACCGCCCATTTCGCCTCGAGCATGGCGGCGATCTCGGAGGGACTCTCGGCCCTCTCCTCGAGCATTATTCCGGAATGGCTCGTATAGAAGGCGGGAAGCTCCTGGGTCCGGTAGCCGATGACGGGCACGCCCTTCGTTTCGAGGTATTCGAGGGTCTTGGGAAGATCGAGGATGGACTTCGCGCCCGCGCAGACGACGGCTACGCTTGTCCACGACAGTTCCTCGAGGTCAGCGGAGATGTCCCAGGTGCTCTCGGCGCCCCTGTGGATGCCGCCCATCCCGCCCGTCGCGAAAATCCTGATCCCTGCCATGGAGGCCACGATCATTGTGCCCGCCACGGTGGTGGCTCCCATGCCGCCTTCGGCGAGGAGACGCGGGAAGTCGCGCCTGGAAGCCTTCGTCACGGAGGGACCGGCTTTCGCGAGGCGCTCGAGCTCGGCGCGGGAGAGCCCGGCCTTCAGCCGGCCGCCTATGATGGCCACCGTGGCGGGCAGGGCTCCGGCCGCCCTCACCGCCTCTTCCACTTCGAGGGCGGTATCGAGATTTTTCGGCCAGGGCATGCCGTGGCTGATTATGGTCGACTCGAGGGCCACGACGGGCCTGCCCGCCGCGAGGGCTGACTTCACATCTTCGGCGATATCCAGGTATTTGTTCATCGAATCACTCCTCGGGAAACATAAGGCGCGTGCGCGTCTCAAGGACGGTTTCGTTCAGGTCGGAAGCCACGGGTTCGGGCGAAGCCGCCGTCAGCATGGCCGCTGCGAGGGCGTAGCGAGCCTTATCCCTCATTCCATAGCCTCTGGCGTCAGCCCAGACCAAGGCGGCGCAGGCCGCGTCGCCGGCGCCCGAACGGTTTATCGAGACTGGCCTCAATTCCGGCGCGGGGAGACCAACGCGTCCGCAATCCGCTATATGTGTATAATAATATATTCCCTCTTCGCCAAGGGATATGAAGAGCTCGCCGGGGGTTTTCCCTTTGGAAGCCATCGCCGCGCAGAGGGTTTCGGGCTCGACGGCTTCCGTCCCCGCGAAGCCCGCAAAGTCCGCGAGTATGGCCGCCTCGGCCCTGTTGGGTTTCATGAAGTCGAAGTCGCCTGTCAGGTCTTTGGCTTTGACCGCTTTGGCCGAGGAAACGGTATCGAGGAAGAGGCGTGGAGACCGCCTGCCTGTCGCCGCCCTCTCCGTTCTGCCGTAGCCTTGGGCGAGCCAAGCCAGGCTCGAGGCCGGAAGGTTGGCGTCGGCGACGATATAGTCCGCCGAATCGAGATAGGATTTTCTGGACGCGAGGAATTCGGGCGTCAGCAAGTCGACGATAACCATGTCGGCTACCGCCGCGACGAGGGATCCATCGTTATTTATGGCGCAGATATAGCGCGCGGTGGGCGCCTGAGCGCTAAGACTCGCGCTCACGACGATGCCTTTGCGCTCGCAGTCGGATTGGAGGAAGCGCGCGTCCTCATCGTCGCCGAAGGCCGTGATGAGCCATGTCGAAAGTCCCAGTCTGGCGCAGTTCTCGGCGATGTTGCGCCCCACGCCGCCGCAGGCGCGCGCGATGGTTCCCGGGTTGGAATCGCCGAGCACGAAGGCACCCCTGGAGGTGCCTTGTATATCGATGTTGGCGCCGCCTACGACGACGACGCGCGCGTTTTCGTGGTTTTCCATAGCATATGTCCTAAGATGCATGATACATGCACCGAGGCTTTTTGGCAAAGCCCGTCGGCCATTGAAAATGCCCCGTCCCTGCGGTAGAGTAGCGCAAGAGTCAGGGTCAAGGAGCTAGGGGTGGATCAGATTTTCGAGCGTCTGGAAAAGTTGGTGAAAGCGTGGGCCAGTTCCGGTACATCGGCGGCGGCTTCTTCATACGGCAGGGCCGGAACGCGGCAGACCTATGGCGACCCGGATATGGACGCCGCCATGGCCGAACTGGACGATTTCCTCGACACGAGCAAAACCGAGAGCGAGAAGCGCGAAGCCGAGGAACAGCGGGCGCAGGCCGAACGCGAGCGGCGAGCCAGGGAAGACCAAAACCGGCGCTACCGGACATCCTGGGGCAATAGAGCCTCGGCCGATGCCTCGGCTGATGCCACGAACGCCGTCATCGAGGATGCCTATAAATATCTAGGCCTCAAGCCCTACAGCCCCTTCGCGGAAGTGAAGGCGGCCTACAAGAAGCTCCTCTTCAAATACCACCCCGACAGGAACGCCTCCACGCCCGATCAGCTCAAAAAAGCCACCGAGACGAGCACGAGAATCAACGCCGCCTACCAGATCATCGAAGCGTACGAAGAATCCAAGAAGGCACGATGAAAGAAGCCCCCATGAAACCCTCCCTCTATATCCTCGATGTCTACGCCATCGTCTACCGTTCCTATTTCGCCTTTCTGTCCAGGCCTTTGAGGAATTCCTCGGGCAGGAACGTGTCGGCCGTCTATGGCTTCTTCAGATTTCTCTTCTCGCTTTTCGATCAGCGAAAACCCGACGCCTTCGCGGCCGTCTTCGATTCGAAGGGGAAAACCTTCAGGCACGAGATGTATGATGCCTACAAGGCCACCCGCCAGAAGACGCCCGAGGATCTCATAGACCAGGTTCCCATGGTCGAGGAAATTCTCGCGGCGTTGAAGGTTCCCATGCTGAGGGCCGAAGGCTACGAGGCCGACGACGTGATAGCGACCATCGCCAAGAGGAGCCGCAGGGAAGAGAGAGACTGCTATGTCGTCTCCGGCGACAAAGACCTCCTCCAGCTCGTCGGCGGGAGCGTCAAGGCGCTTCGTCCCCAGGAAGGTTTCGGTTTCAAGGAGCTGGACTCGGCGGAAGTTGAGGTCGAATGGGGCGTGGGTCCCGACAGGATCCTCGACTATCTGTCGCTCACTGGCGACGCCTCCGACAATATTCCCGGCGTGCGCGGCATCGGGGACAAAACCGCCCTCAAGCTGCTCTCGCAGTTCAGGACGGTCGATGGCATCTACGCCTCCCTCGACAGCGTCAAACCCGATTCGCTGAAGGCGAAGCTGGAAGCCGGGCGGGAAGATGCCGCCCTCTCGCGCAAGCTTATAACGCTCGCCGACGAATTGCCCCTTGGGCTTTCCTCGCTGGACGAACTCCACGTGGATGCGCTCGACAGGGCGGCCGCCTCGATTATCTTCTTGAGGGAAGGGATGAAGAGCCTAGCGTTGGGCGAAGTCTCAGTGCCGGCGGCTTCCCCGGCCGTCGCGGGAGCTGCGGCCGTGACATCGGTCCGCGCCGATCCTAAAAGGAAGGCGATGGTCGGCGGCCTTTTCGACGAGAATGATCTTGACGCCGCCCCCGCGCCGTCAGCGCAGTCGGTATCGTCCACGCCGCCAGCGCCATCCGCGTCGCTCAACCTTTCGCCCGAGGATCTCAAGGGCGACGGAACATATCTGGCCGTCACGACAGAGGAGGAACTCGGCTCCCTCGTGGACGCGTGCATCGCCGCGGGAACCTTCGCCTTCGACACGGAAACGGACAGCATCGACGCCATAGTGGCGAACATCGTCGGTTTTTCGCTTTCGAAGACTCCCAAGGAAGCGTTCTACGTTCCGCTCAAGTCGCCCGATTCGCCGACCGTCCCTATTGATGCCGCGCAACGTCAATTGAAGCGGCTGTTCGCGTCGAAAGCGCTCATCGTCGGACACAACATTAAATACGATTTCCATATAATGAAGAGAATCGGACTCACTATCGGCAACCGCATCTTCGACACCATGATAGCGGCCTGGATTCTCGACGCCGAATCCAATTCCTTCTCCCTCGAGAGCCTTTCCGAGCGGCTCCTCGGCCTGTCGGGGCTCAGTTACGAATCGGTCGTCGAAAAGGGCAAGACCTTCGATTCCGTGCCCATCGCCCTCGCTACGCGTTATGCGTCGGAGGACGCCGACTTCACGCTCCGCCTGCATCTCCTCTTAAGCGAAGAACTCAAGCGCGAAAAGCTCGAGGATATTTTCAGTTACATGGAAATGCCTCTCATCCCCGTGCTCGCCGAGATGGAGGAGAAGGGCATCGTCGTCAACGCCGGAGAACTGCGCAAATACGGCGTCGAGCTCGAGGCCGAGCTCCGCGACATCGAAAAGAAGGTTTGGGAACTCGTCGGCCACGATTTCAACCTCGCCTCGACGAAACAGCTGCAGGAAGTGCTCTTCGTGGAACGGAAGCTGCCTCCGCAGAAGCGCACGAAGACTGGGTATTCGACCGACACGACTGTCCTGGAGGAACTGGCGCCTCTCGACCCCGTTCCGCAGCTCATTCTGCGCCAGCGGCAGCTTGCCAAGCTCAAGAACACCTATATCGACACGTTGGCTGAACTCGCCGAACGCACGCCCTCGGGCCGCGTCCACACGACCTACATACAGACGGGCGCGGCCACGGGGAGGCTCTCCAGCAAGGATCCCAACCTCCAAAACATTCCGATACGCGACGAGGAAGGCAGGCGGATACGTGCGTCGTTCACGGCCGCGCCCGGCCAGCGCCTCATTTCGGCCGACTATTCCCAGATCGAGCTCGTGGTGATGGCTCATCTTTCGGGCGACGCGAACCTCATCGCCGCGTTCAAGGAAGGCGTCGACATCCACAAGCGCACCGCCGCCTTCATCTTCGGGATCGACGAGGCCGCGGTGACGCCTGAACATCGCAGGGTCGCCAAGACCATCAATTTCGGCGTGATCTACGGCATGAGCGCCTTCAGGCTGGCTAGGGACCTAGGCATACCGAACGCTAAGGCCCAGGGCTTCATCGACGCCTATTTCACCACGTACTCGGGCGTGGCGGGCTTCATCCAGAAGACGATAGCCGAAACCGAAGCGTCGGGATATTCCACGACGATGTTCGGCCGAAGACGAAAAATAGACGCGATCAACTCGAGGAACAAGACGGAGCGGCAGGCGGCCCAGCGCGTCGCGGTGAACACGCCCATCCAGGGGACGGCCGCCGACATCGTGAAAAGGGCCATGCTCCTCGTCGACGCCGAGCTGCGAGAGAAAATGCCCGAAGTCACGATGCTCCTCCAGGTGCACGACGAACTCGTGTTCGAGGCTCCCGAGGCGAGCGTCGAAGCCGCCTGCGTCATCATAAAAAAGGAAATGGAGGCGGCGGCCGAACTTTCCATTCCGTTGAGGGTGAGCATGGAGTCGGCTTATTCCTGGGGCGACATGCATTAAATGAAAAGGATAATCGGACTTACGGGCGGTTACTGCGCCGGGAAAAGCCAGGCCGCCGAGATACTTGAAGCCATGGGCTTCGCCAATGTCGACGCCGACAGGCTGGCGCACAGGGCTCTCGGGCTCTGCGCTGATAAGCTCGTCGCGACCTTCGGCCGGGGAATCCTCGCCGACGACGGTTCTATCGACAGGAAGGCCCTGGGCGCGTTAGTCTTTTCGGATCCCGAACGCCTGCGCCTCCACGAATCCATCGTCCACCCCGTCATTCTCGGGCTCATGGAAGCTGAAATCGCGGCGAACGACTGGGTCTGCGTCAACGCCCCCCTCCTCTACCGGACCGACTACGCGCGGCGCTGCGATCTCATCATCGAGGTTCGGGCGCCGCTCTGCCAGAGAATCCAGCGCGGCCGCAAGCGCGATGGCCTGGGCACGCTCGACATCCTCAGGCGGATCGCCAGCCAGCGCTCCATGTGGAAACTGAGGCCAACAAGCCTGCCAGGCGGAAAGCCGCTTGTCGTCTTCGTGGACAATTCCGGCAGCCGCGAGGCGCTCGAGCGTGGCATCAAGGCGGCTCTTGCCGCTCTGCCTTCCAGCGGCAACGGCGCTAAAACCTAAAAAAAGCCTATATTTCGCCGCCAAAGCCTCCGATATTCTTAAATGGAAGAGGAAAAACCGGACATAAGCTTAAGCCTCGGTATGAAATCGCGGGCAAGCCGGACACCTCATGGAGTCGTTGAATGGCAGAAAATTCCAAAAAATTGCTCTGGCTGGCGGCCGCCGTCAGTCTTTTCGTGCTTGTCGTTGTAGGCGCGGCCTTCCTTCTTTTCTCTCCCGGCAAATCCACCGAGGAAGTTCCTTTCGACCTTACGGGCAAGGCTGAGCCGCGACAGGACTCTCCCCAGGATTTTCTCGCCGACGCTCCCGCTGATCCCTCGACCACGAAGACCACAAGCAGCGGAGACATCATCATCGTGTACGGAAACGATCCTTCCGGCCAATCGTCCGCGCCCGTGGAGCAGGCCAAGCCAGCCACGACGACCATCTATGTGACGCCAACGTCAACGCCGTCGCCGACACCTTCCGCGACACCCACGGCGACCCCCGCAGCAAAGCCGGCCGCTCCCGTCGAGACAGCCAAGACGGTCCAGCCCAAGCCCGTCCAGAAAGCGCCCTCGACCCCAGTCGTCAAGCCGACAACCACGACAGTCGCGAAAGCGCCGGCCAAAGTCGCCCCCGCCGCCCAGCCCTCGACAGGCGAATACTGGATCCAGGCAGGCAGTTTCTCGGTCAAGACCAATGCCGATTCGCTCAAGAGCGCTTTCACGGAAAAATCCCTCCCCGCCGTGATAACGGTCAAGGATATAGACGGAAAAAGCCGCTACAACGTAAGAGTAGGCCCCTACCCCACCCGCGCCGAAGCGAGCAAGTGGCTTTCGGCCGCGAAATCGGTGAAGGGCGCGGAACAAGCCTGGATCACCCAATAAAATAAATTGACAGCCCTCTGACCAGAGGATAGTATGACCCTAGCGCATGCTTCGCGCCGTGAGCTTCGTGCTCCCGTCGCATATCCGTCAGGTTGGAGGAGTTGTCGATGAAAAAGCTGATCCTTGGACTCATGGTTTTGGCCATGACATTTTCCCTGGTAGCCCCCATGGCCGCCCAGGCAAAAAAACCGCTTAAGATCGCCTTCGTGTACATTGGCCCTCCCGGAGACATGGGCTGGACCTATGAGCAGGACCGCGGCCGCCTGGCCGTCGAGAAGAAATTCGGCAGCCAGATCGAGACTAAATATATAGAAAACGTCCCCGAAGGCCCCGACGCCGAGCGCGTCATCCGCCAGTACGCGATGGCCGGTTTCGACATGATCTTCACCACCAGCTTCGGCTATATGGATCCGACGCTCGCCGTGGCCAAGGAATTCCCCAACGTCAAATTCGAGCACTGCTCGGGCTATAAAACCGCTCCCAATATGGCCACCTATTTCGGCCGCATCGAGGAAGCTCGCTACCTAACCGGCATCATCGCCGGCCGCATGACCAAATCCAACGTCATCGGCTACGTCGCCGCCTTCCCCATTCCCGAGGTCGTGCGCGGCATCAACGGATTCACCCTCGGCGTCCGCTCGGTCAATCCCAAGGCCCAGGTCAAGGTCGTCTGGACCAATACTTGGTATGACCCCGTGAAAGAACGCGAGGCGGCCGTCGCCCTCCTCGATTCCGGCGCCGACATCATCGCCCAGCACCAGGACACCACCGAGCCCCAGAAGGCTGCCCAGGAACGCGGGAAGCTCTCCATCGGCTACGACTCCGACATGGGCAAATTCGTGGGCGATTCCGTTCTCGCCAGCGCCGTCTGGGAGTGGAGCACCTACCTGACCGACACCATCCAGAACGCCCTGAACGGCACCTGGAAAAGCCACGAATACTGGGGCGGACTCAAGGACAAGGTCGTCAAGATTTCCGACATCAGCGCGAAGGTTCCCGCCAGCGTGAAAAAGGAAGTCGAGAACGCGCAGAAAAAGATTCTCGGCGGTTGGTCCATCTTCACCGGCCCCCTCAAGGGTCAGGACGGAAAAGTGGTCTACGCCGCGGGACAGGTTGTGCCCGACGGCAAACAGGCTTCGATGGATTGGTTCGTCGAAGGCGTGGTCGGAAAGGTTCAGTAATCGTCGATCTGAAAAGAGCTGCCTGGGTCCTGGACCCGGGCGGCTTTTTTTGTAATCTTAAGCATCTAAAATAAAAATCCCTTCAAGAATCCGGAAATCAAGGCAAGTTCAGATGGAAAAAAACAGCAGGCAGCCCCTCGTCGAGATGAGAGCGGTCTCCAAGTCCTTCCCTGGCGTCCAGGCGAACGATTGCGTCGACCTGGAGCTTTTTCCTGGAGAAGTCCTGGCCCTCCTAGGCGAAAACGGGGCGGGCAAAAGCACGCTTATGAATATTCTCTGCGGGCTGTACAGGCCGGATTCGGGGGAAATCCTCGTCAGGGGCAAGCCCGTCTCGATAGGCGGCCCCAAGGATTCTCAGGATTTGGGCATCGGAATGGTCCACCAGAACTTCAAGCTCGTCGATTCGATGACGGTACTGGAGAACATCATCCTGGGGATGCGCGATCAGCCCCTCGTCCCGGACATGAAGCGAGTGAGGAAGGAAGTCGAGGCGCTCTCGGAAAAATACAACCTCCGCGTCGACCCCGAAGCCTCGATTTGGCAGCTTTCGGTGGGCGAGCAGCAGCGCGTGGAAATCCTCAAGCTTCTCTACCGCAAGGCCGAGATCCTCATCCTCGACGAACCTACGGCCATCCTGACGCCTCAGGAGTCGGCCGAGCTGAGCAAGGTGATCCATCTCATGCGCGCCGAGGGGAAATCGGCCGTCTTCATCACCCACAAGATGGAGGAGGTGATGACCTTCTCCGACAGGGTCATGGTCCTGCGGCGCGGAAAGGTGGTGGCGGGCGTGACCACGGCCGGGACGAGCCCCGCCGAACTGGCCAGGCTCATGGTCGGACGCGAAATCCTCTTCGAGCTGGAGAAGAAACCTTTTTCTCCCGGAGACGTCATCCTGCGTCTCGAAAAAGTCTCGGCGAAGGATGACAGGGGCCTGCCGGCCTTGAGGGAAGTGGACCTGAATATCCGTTCGGGCGAGATCGTCGGCATAGCAGGCGTCGCGGGCAACGGACAGCGGGAGCTGGCCGAAGTCATCACCGGACTGCGGCGCCTCACCGCGGGCAAGGTAAGCGTCGGGAACAAGGACGTCACCAACGCCTCGCCCATCTCGGTGATCAGGGCCGGCGTCGCCCATATTCCCCAGGACCGCTCCTCGGTAGGGGCCGTGGGCGAGATGAGCGTGGCCTCGAACCTGGCCATGAAGAGCTACAGAAAGCCTCCCCTCTCGACGGGCATTTTCCTGCTGCCCGGGCGCATAGCCTCGATGGCCAGAAAACTGATTGAATCCTTTAAGATCATGACGCCGAGCCCCGAGACGCAGGTGAAATTCCTCTCAGGCGGAAACATCCAGAAGACCATCCTCGCGAGGGAGATCGGCGCGTGCAAAAATCTCCTCGTCGCCGTCTACCCTTCCCGCGGCCTCGACATCGGGGCCACGGAATCGGTGCGGAGGCAGCTCGTGGCGCAGCGTGACCAGGGCCTGGGCGTGCTCTTCGTCTCTGAGGATATCGACGAGCTGCTTCAGGTGGCCGACACCATCGCGGTCATGTTCGAGGGAAGGATCATGGATCTGCTGCCGGCGGCCGAGGCTGAGTCCGAGACGCTAGGCCTCCTCATGGCGGGCGTCGATCCCGAATCGAAGGGAAAAGCGGCGGAACGCGAGGGGAGCCTATAATGAAAATAGTCTTCGAAAAACGAAAATCCATATCCAGGACGGCTCTTTTCGTGGTGCCGGCGGCGTCCTTCATGGTTTCGCTGATCCTGACGGGCCTGGTTCTATTCATCTTCCGCACGAATCCATTCACGACCTTCGCCGCGATGTTCCAGGGAGCCTTCGGTTCGGCCAACGGCTTTTCGGAAACCCTCGTAAAGGCCATTCCCCTGATGCTGACAGGCCTGGGCGTCGCCCTCGCCTTCAAGCTCAAGTTCTGGAATATCGGCGCCGAAGGACAGCTGATGCTCGGCGGCATCGCGGCGGCCTGGGTGGCCCTGTTCCAAAGCGCGGGTCTTCCTCCCTCCCTCGTCCTCCCTGCCTGCCTCATCGTCGGCTGCGTAGGAGGAGCGCTCTGGGCGAGCATTCCCGCCTTCCTCAAGACGAGACTCAACGTGGACGAGACCCTCGTCACCCTGATGCTCAACTATGTGGCGATTCTCTTCGCAGAATACCTCTACTACGGCCCCTGGCGCGATCCCAAGGGCTACGGATTCCCGGGTTCGGCGCCCTTCCCCGAGACGGCATGGCTGCCGAGGCTGTTCGGGCGGGCGCACGTCGGCATCTACTTCGCTCTCGTCCTCGCCGTCATTCTCTGGATCGTGATCAAACGGACGCGCTGGGGCTTCGAGCTGACGATCATAGGGGCTAGCCCCAAGGCCGCGCGATATCAGGGCATAGCGGTGAAGCGCAATATCTTCCTCGCCGTCATCCTTTCGGGAGCATTCTGCGGCCTGGCCGGCGCCTGCGAGGTGACGGGCATCTCGCACCGGCTCCAGCAGGGGCTCAACCTGGGCTACGGCTTCACGGCCATCATCATCGCCTGGATGTCCCAGCTGAACCCCATCGCCATTCCCTTCGTCGCCCTGCTTATGGGAGGCATCCTCGTCGGCGGCGACCAGGTCCAGCTCATGATGGGACTGCCTTCCGCCATGGGCACAGTGATGCAGGGCCTCATCCTCTTCCCCATGCTGGCCGGCTCCCTTTTCACCGAGTACAGGATAAAGAGAATTGGGCGCGGCAAGCGAGGCCAGAGGGACGCCTGCGTCGAAGGAGAAGCGTGATGGACCTTATCACTTCGATTCTCGCGATCACGGTGAGGGCGGGCACGAGCCTCATCTTCGCCACTATTGGCGAGATTCTGACCGAGCGGGCGGGAATCCTCAACCTGGGCATCGAGGGCATCATGCTCATGGGCGCGGTGACGAGTTTCGCGGCTTCCTTCTACAGCCAGAATCTCGTGGTCGCCCTCCTCGTGGCCGCGGCCGTAGGCGCGGCCATGGCGACGGTCCATGCCTTTCTCACCGTGACTATGCGCGCGAACCAGGTAGTCTCCGGCCTCTCGATCACGCTTTTCGGCACGGGCTTCTCGAGCTTCCTCGGCCAGCGCCTGGGACCGGCCTCCAACAGCCTGCGCCTCATGGGACTGAAGGCCGCGAAATTCACGCCCCTGAAGCTCGAAGCCGTCGCCGAGGTTCCCATACTCGGGGCCCTCTTCAGCCAGGACATCCTGACCTATGCCGTCTACCTTCTCATACCGATTTCCTGGTTCTACCTCTACAAGACGCGGCCCGGCCTGTGGCTCCGCTCCATCGGGGAGGACCCGCAGACAGCCGACGCCATGGGCATCGACGTCATCAAGTCCAAGTATCTCTACACGATCCTTGGGGGCGCCCTCATGGGTTTGGGAGGCGCTCACCTCTCGCTCTCCTACACGCCGGGCTGGTCCGAGAACATCACGGGCGGCCGGGGATGGATCGTCGTGGCCCTCGTAATCTTCTCGATGTGGAATCCGGCGCGCTCGATCTGGGGCGCCCTGCTTTTCGGCGGAATCAACGCCGTCCAGTTCAGGCTCCAGGCTTCGGGCACCAACATCCCCGCCGCCTTCCTCAATATGCTCCCCTATCTGGGGACGATCGCCGTGCTCGTGCTCATGACCTGGTGGGAGGCTCTGTCGAAGAAGATCGGGGCGCCCGCCGCCTTAAGCAAGGCCTATATGAGGGAAGACAAGTAGGGGAATTCCGGCGACGCGACGACTGGGCGTTCCCGAGGGAACGCCCTTTTTCATGACCCGCCTTCCATAGAAAAACATTGCGCGCCGAGGGCTTTCCGGCTATCATTGAGAGCTAAGCATTCTGAGGAGGAGCGGGCATGAACAAAGACCTAATCGATACCGCGGCCGGAAAGGTTCCGTGCGACCTCAACATCAGAAACTGCACGATCGTCGACGTGCTCGGCGGGACCTTCATCGCGAAGGCCACGGTATCGGTTCGCAGCGGCAGGATCGTCGGCGTGAACGACGGTCTCGAAGCCAGGGCCGAGATCGATCTGGGCGGAAAATTCCTCGCCCCGGGTCTCGTGGATGCCCATGTCCATATCGAATCGTCGCTGCTCACCCCGGCAGAATATTCCCGCGTCGTCCTGCCCCACGGCACCACGACGGTGGTGGCCGATCCTCACGAAATCGTCAACGTCATGGGCTACGACGGCATGCGCTTCATGCTGGCGGCCTCGGACAACCTTCCCCTCGATATTTTCTTCATGGTCCCGTCCTGCGTGCCGGCCACCGAGTTCGATACGGCCGGCGCCGCGCTCTACGCTTCCGACATGTACCCTTTTCTCCAGGACAAGCGGGTTCTCGGCCTGGGCGAAGTGATGAATTACCCGGGCGTCCTGGCGCGCGAGCAGCGTCTCATGGACAAGATCGCCCTCTTCACGAACGCTCGAAAACCCGTGGACGGACACGCACCAGGGCTTTCGGGGGCGGCTCTCTCGGCGTACATACTGGCCGGAATCGGCTCGGATCACGAGTGCACAACGCCCGCGGAAGCGGCGGAAAAGCTGTCCAAGGGCATGTACATCATGCTCAGGGAGGGCTCGACGGCCCGCGACCTGGGTCATCTCATCCCTGCCATAACGCCTTCCTCGATATCCAGATTCATGATCTGCTCGGACGACAGGCATTCCAACGACCTGCGCGACGAAGGTCACATGGACCACGCGCTCAGGCTTCTCCTCGCGGGGGGCGTGGCGCCCGTGGACGCCTTCAGGATAGCGGCGGCCAACCCCGCCCAATGGTTCGGGATGAAAGACATCGGCGTGATCGCGCCGGGATGCAAGGCCGATTTCGTCGCTTTTTCCTCATTCGAGGATTTCAGGGCTGAGATGGTGTTCAAGCGCGGCCGCCTCATCGCCGAAAACGGCGTTCTCCTGGAAAATTTCCCGCCGCGTCAGGTTTCGCTCCGGGACTCGGTAAACATCAAGTGGCTTACGGCGGGGGATTTCGTCATCCCCGACCAAGGCAAGAAGATCCGCGTCATCGAGGCCAGGCAGGATTCCATCATCACCGGCCATCTCGTGGAAAAGCCGACGGTAAGGAACGGCGAATGCGTCTCCGATCCGGATCGGGACCTCATCAAGATATTCGTCATCGAGCGTCACATCGGCTCGGGGCGGATCGGCAAGGGTTTCATAAAGGGGCTCGGCCTGAAGCGCGGCGCCATCGGCGGCACGATCAGCCACGACTCGCACAACATGATCATCGCTGGCGTGGACAACACCTCCATTTTCAAGGCGGCCCGGCACCTCAACAAGATAAAGGGCGGTCTCGTCTATGCCGTGGGCAACGACATAATCCTCGATCTCCCGCTTCCTGTAGCCGGCCTCATGAGCGATCAAAACGCCGACTTCGTCATCGAGAGGCTTCGCGCTTTCGAGGGAATATTCATCCGCGAAGGCTTGACGAACCATTCGCCGCTGATGACCCTTTCTTTCATGGCCCTGCCCGTGATCTCTAGTCTCAAGATCACTGATGTGGGGCTTATCGACGTGGACCGCTTCGCGCCGGTGGATCTCTATGTGAATGAGCGAGAATAAAGCGGACAAGGAATAGATAGTAACGATGGAAACGTTCAGGATATTCGTGAATGACACATGGGTCGAACCGAAGACGGGACCCGGCACGCCCGCTCTCGATTTCATACGAGGGGAGATGGGCCTGACGGGAACGAAGGAAGGCTGCAGGGAGGGCGACTGCGGCGCCTGCGCCGTGCTGGTGGGGGAATTCGTTGTTGACGGCTGCTGCGGAGGCGCCGCGGGCGGAGGCGACTGCAACGGAGGCGCGCCGCGATACCTGGCTGTACCCTCCTGCCTTCTGTCGCTGGGCGATCTCGCCGGGAAACACCTAGTAACGATCGAAGGTTTGAGCGCTTCGGCGCCGGGGGGACTGACTCCCGTGATGCGGGCCTTTCTGGAGGAGAACGCGAGCCAGTGCGGATTCTGCAGCCCTGGTTTCATTGTCAGCCTGAGCGCCTGGCTTGCGGGTCCGGGCAAGCCGGATTTGGCGGGAGCCATGATCGCCGCGGATGGCAACCTGTGCCGATGCACCGGGTATGGCGCCATAAGGAGAGCTGCCGAGCGCCTCGCGAGGGAGTTCGGAGAACTGCCGCGGGACCCCATGGAGCGGCTGAAGGTGCTCGTGGAGAAAAGCGTGCTGCCACGTTCCGTCCTCGTGTTTATGGCGGAGGCGGCAGGCCTGTCCGCGGCAGCCGACTCGCAGGGGGCGACCGACTTCATCGCCTTGGGCGGCGGAACCGACTACTATGTCAAAAATCCCTATCCGGCCGGCGATTTCAGGCCTCTCCGCCTCCGCTCGATCGATGATTTCAGGAAAATAGCCCGAACAAATTTGGACGGTTCTCCATGGCTGAGGATAGGCGCCGCCGTCACCCTGCGCGATTTTTTCGCCTCGATGCCGGTGCGGGAAGCCATCCCTGGCATTGATGCCTATGAAGGGCAGTTCGCTAGCACGCTGATCAGGAATATCGCCACCGTAGGGGGCAATATCGCCAACGCTTCGCCCGTGGGGGACATCACCTCGATGCTGATGGCTCTGGGGGCGAGGCTGGAAATCGGCGGGTACGCAGCTCCATCGGGCGGGTACACCGGCGCGACCGCGGGGGCTGAAGCCGGATCGCGGTTAATTCCCATCGAGGATTTTTTCACTGGCTATAAGACGACGGCACTCCGGAAAAACGAGATCATACGTGCTATTCTGATCCCGGACGGGCTGATAAGCCACGATGAATCAGGCGGCCAATCGGGCGTTCCAGGAACAAAACCAAGGCTTCTGTTTTCCTTCGAGAAGATCGCGAAAAGGGAAAGACTCGATATCGCGGCGGTCAATACGGCCATCTCTTTCCGCGTCGAGGAGGGCTTCGCGCGCGGAGTCAGGATAAGCGCCGGCGGCGTCGCCGCCGTTCCGACGCTGCTGAGGAAGGCTTCGGCGGCGCTGGAAGGAGCGGCGATCGACAGGAATGACGCGAAGGCTCTGGCCAGACTCGCCAGGGAGGTCGGCTCGGCCGCCGAAGCCGAAATCTCGCCCATCGGCGACGTTCGCGGCTCGGCTTCCTACCGGAGGCGGATGACGGGCAGGCTCATGCTGGCCCATTTCATCCGCCTCTTCGGCGCCGACGGCATCGCGAAGGAGCTGTTCCCATGAAAACCATAGCCGAATCCGCCCTGAATTTGAGGGGCGCCACAAAATATATCGACGACCTGCCCGAGCCCAAGGACTGCCTTCAGGCCGCGGCGAAGCTTTCCGAGAGCGCGCACGGCCGAATACTCTCCATCGATGCCTCGGCGGCCCTCGCCCTCGACCCGTCGGTCAGGGTGATCACGGCCAGGGATGTTCCGGGCCAGAATCAGATAGGCTTCAACAAGCCGGATGAGCCCCTCCTTCCCGCCGAAGAATGGGAATACTGGGGGCAGCCTATAGCGCTCGTGCTCGCGAAGACGCGCTCGCTCGCGAGGAGAGCGGCCGCCGCCGTCCGGGTCAGCGGCGAGAACTTGCCGGCCCTGTTCGATCCGAGGGAAGCGGCGGCCGCCGCCGATTTCATACTGCCCTCGCGGACGATCAAGTGCGGAGAGCCCGAATCCGCTTTCGCGAGCTGCGTCCATGTAATCTCGGGGCGAGTGGATTCGGGCGGCCAGGAGCATGTCTACCTTGAAACGCAGGGTGCTTACGCGGAGATCCGCGATGACAGAAAGGTCTTTATCATTTCGAGCACGCAGGGTCCGACCGGCGTCCAGCGCGCCGTGGCGCAGTCCCTGGGCCTTGCCATGAACATGGTGGAAGTGGAGGCTCGCCGCCTGGGCGGAGGCTTCGGCGGCAAGGAAGACCAGGCCGCCATATGGGGCTCCCTCGCGGCGCTGGGAGCCTGGGTGAGCAGAAAACCCGTCAAGCTCTACCTCGACCGGCGCGTGGATATGCAGGCCACAGGCAAAAGGCATCCCTACTCGAGCGATTTCCGGATCGGCGCCGACGCCGACGGAAGGCTTCTGGCTTTCGAGGCCGACTACTACCAGAACTCCGGCTGCTCCTGCGACCTTTCTCCCGCCATTCTCTCCAGAACCCTCCTCCACGCGACGGGCGCCTATAAAATTCCCAACGTGAGGGTGACGGGCAACATGTGCCGCACGAACCTGCCCTCTTTCACCGCCTTCCGCGGTTTCGGGGCTCCTCAGGGCTTCTTCGTCATAGAAGCCGCCCTGGACGCTCTCGCTCGCTCCATGGGAATAGACAGGGTCGAACTCCAGCGCAGGAATCTCTACCGCGAAGGGGATTCCACCTATTTCGGCATGCCCCTCGAGCGCGTACGCGCCGGGGAGTCCTTCGACAGGCTTCTCGAAAAAGTCTCCTGGAAGGAGCTTCGCGTCGACATCGAGGCCTTCAACACCTCGAACAGCCTGGAAAAGAGAGGCGCAGCCATTCTTCCCCTCTGTTTCGGTATTTCCTTCACGAAGCTGCCGATGAACCAGGCGGGAGCCCTCGTGCATGTGTACACGGACGGCTCAGTCCTCGTCTCGACGGGCGCCATCGAGATGGGCCAGCAGGTGTCGCGGAAAATCGCGCTGATCGCCGCGAGAACCCTGGGCATTCCCCAGGAAAGGGTTTCCGTGGAACGCACCACGACACTGACCGTGGCCAACACCGTCCCCACGGCGGCGAGCACGGGCAGCGACCTCAACGGCATGGCGGCTAAAATCGCCTGCGAGAAAATCAAGACGAGGCTGACGGCGAAAGCTGCGTCCATGCTCGACGTCGATCCCTCTTCGATCGAGATAAAGGACGGAAAGATCCTCGTCGAAAGGAAATCGAGCGCGCTCGGCTGGAACGAACTCGTCGCGGCCGCGAACGAGGCGAGGATAGATCTCTCGGCTCACGGTTTCTATTCGACGCCGGGGCTTTTTTACGATATGAAGGCCGAGCGCGGGACGCCCTTCGCCTATCATGTTTACGGCGCCGCCTGTCTCACGGCGCGGGTCGATCTCGTTCGCGCAACCTGCAGGATAGAATCGGCGACCATCGTCCACGACTCGGGCAACAGCCTGGACGAGCGCGTCGACATCGGGCAGATTGAGGGCGCCTTCGCCCAGGGTTTGGGCTGGACCCTCCTCGAGGATCTCCGTTTCGGCGCGGACGGCAGGCCCTTGTCGGATACGCTCTCGACCTACAAGCTCCCGAACGATTCCTTCCTGCCCGAGAAGTTGGAGATAGAATTGATGTCCGACATGGACAATCCCTTCGCTCCCTTCAACTCGAAGGCTGTGGGAGAACCGCCCCTGCAGTACGGCATAGCGGCGTACTTCGCCGTTCTGGACGCGCTGCGGGCGGCCAAGCCGGACGGAAAGACGACCTACGATATTCCCTTCATCCCCGAAAAAATCGAGGCTTTCCTGGACGGGGAGGGCTTATGCTGATCGCGAACGCCCTGGCCGCCCTGCCCGGCGAAAAGGATTTCTGCAGGGTCGACATTCTCGTGCGCGAGGGAAAAATCGCCCGCGTCGCCGCCGCGGGAAGCCTTGCCGACGTATCGTCGGCCGACGAGGAAACGATCGACGCCACCGGGCTCATGATGTTCCCCGGAGCCATAGATCCCCACGTCCACTTCGACGAACCGGGATTCACGCAGAGGGAGGACTTTCTCCACGGCAGCTCCGAAGCGGCGCGCGGCGGCGTGACGACGGTGATCGACATGCCCTGTACCTCCCTGCCGCCTGTCACGAGCCTCGCCGCGCTGAAGAACAAGCTCGCCATCGTCTCGAAAAGCGCCGTGGTCGATTTCGCCTTTTACGGCGGCGTCAACGGTCTCTTCGACGACGCGTCGATGGATTTGGCGATCGACGCCCTCGCCTCGCGCGTCGTCGGCTTCAAGTGCTATTTCGTGTCGGGTATGGAAAGTTTCACGGCGGTGACGCCGGAGCAGTTCGCCAGGGCTTATAATCGCTGCGCGGCAGCCGGCAGGCCGCTACTCCTCCACGCCGAGGATCCCGCGGTGATAACGGCGGCCGAGGCCGCCCTGGGCGCGGCTCGAGGCGGAAAGGCTCCCACTTGGAAGGATTACTACGCCTCGCGCCCCATGGAGGCCGAAACGGCGGCCTGTTCCGCCGCGCTGCGGCTTGCGGGAGCGCGGCCGCGATGGCTCCATATCGTCCACGTCGGCACGGCCGAGGCGGCCGCGCTCGTCGCCGCCTCGGGCGCGAGCTGCGAAACCTGCGGCCACTACCTCGCCTTCGACGAAGATGATTTCCAAGCCCTGGGGGCGGCGCTCAAGACCGCCCCGCCTGTCAAGGAAGCTTCCCAGAAAGCCCTGCTCTGGAAGCTGCTCGCGGAAGGCGCGATATCCTTTGTGGCGTCGGACCATGCCGGCGCGCCCGACTATGAAAAATTCACGGGTAACCCTTTAAGCGCCTATGGCGGCATTCCCGGCACCGGCACCTTCTTTCCCTACCTCCTTTCCGAAGGCCTTTTCGCCAAAAGGCTCAGCCTCCCCCGCTTCCTCGAAGCGACCTCGGGAGCGGCCGCGGCCCGCTACGGAATTTCGGGCGGCAAGGGCTCGCTCGCCGAAGGCAAGGACGCGGACTTCGTCCTCGTAGACCCCGAAGCCAGCACCCTTCTCGACCCGGCTTCGATGTACAGCAAGAGCCGCATAACGCCTTTCGCGGGCATGCGGCTTGCCGGCAGGATCAAGGAAACCTTCGTCAGGGGATCCCGCGTCTACGGCGAGGGCGGAATACTCGCCCTTCCGGGCAGCGGAAAATTCATCCAATGGGGTTATCGATGAGCAAAATCATGAAAACGACCTCGCTTTCGGCGCTTCTTTCGCGGGCGGCGGGCGAATTCGCTGCCAAGGATTCTATCTACGAAATCCCGGGAAGCGTTTTCCGCGAAATCTTCGATCTGGAAGCGGATAGTCCCGGGCTCACGGTCATGTCGGGAAGGGCGAGCATCCCCGTAGGTCCTGCCGCCGGCCCCCACACGCAGATCGCCCCGAACATCCTCGCCGCGTATTTATCGGGAGCCCGCGTCTTCGAACTCAAGACCGTCCAGCAGAACGACAGCCTCGATATCGACAAACCATGCATCGACGCGCTGGACGAAGGGCACAATGTCGAATGGTCGACTGAGCTGAGCCTGGAGGAAGCCAGGAAGGAATATATCAACGCATGGATAGCGGTGAACCTCTTCTCCTTCCTCTGGTCCCGCAAACCCACCGAATTCTTCTTCAACATGTCGGTCGGCTATACGCTCGAGGGGATAAAAAGCGCGAAGGTTGATGCCTTCATCGAGGGAATGAGGCGACCGGAAACCACCGAATATTGGTCGAAGGCGATGGCGGAACTCGAACGCTTCATCGCGGGCGAGCCTTTCGCCCGGGCATTCGGCGACGCGCTGGCCGAAAAGGCGAGAACCCTCGCCGCGCACATGCCAGTAAGGCCCCTTCACTCTGTAACGCTCTCCACGATGCACGGCTGCCCGCCTGAGGAAATCGAACGCATCGGCCTCTACCTAATTGAAGAAAAAGGCTTCGACACCTACATAAAGCTCAATCCCACCCTCCTCGGCTTCGATGAGGCGCGGCGGATTCTGGACAGCCTGGGCTGGGACGATATTGTCATCAAAAGGGAAACTTTTGAACACGACCTGCAGTTCGACGCCGCCCTCGCCCTCGTCCGGAAGTTAAGCGAGACGGCTCAGGCGAGAGGACGCCGGTTCGGCATCAAGCTCTCGAACACCCTCGCCAACGCCAACGACAGCGTGAATCTCCCCGGACACGAGCGCTATATGTCGGGACGGGCGCTTTTCCCCATCACCATGAAGCTAGCGGCGAAGGTAGCGCGATCCCTCCCCAAGGAGGGATCGCGAATCTCTTACTGCGGCGGCGTTTCGGCGCTCAACGCGGCTGACCTCATCACCTCGGGACTCGGACCTCTGACCGTCGCCACCGATATTCTGAAACCGGGCGGATACCTGCGCCTGGCGCAGATCGCTAGGGAAGCCGTCGGCGCCCTGCCCATCCCGCTTGAGCCGAGGTTGACCAACCCGGAGGCTCTGGAAGCCCTGGCCGAGGCCGCTCTCGGAAGACCCGAGTATCGAAAAGGATGGAAGGTGGGCAAGGTCTCCATAGCGAAAAAACTCCCGCTCTACGACTGCTTCGCCGCTCCCTGCATAGAAGCCTGCCCCGTAAACCAGAAGGCGCCGTCCTATATCAAGGCACAAGGATCAGGCCTGAGCGAACAGGCTCTCGCCACGATACTCTCTGACAATCCCCTCGCCCACATAACGGGCGTGCTCTGTGACCACGTCTGCCAGGAACATTGTTCCAGGCTCGATTACGAGGGCTCGGTGCGGATACGCGACGTGAAGCTGAAGGCCGCGAGAGCCGCCGATCTGCCCGCCGCTCCCCTGCCCGAAGCGCTCTGCGTCCCCGGAGGGAAGAGCGCCGTAATAGGCGCCGGGCCGGCCGGACTCGCCTGCGCCTATTACCTGGCTTCAGCGCGCCACGAAGTGAAAGTGTTCGACTCGGGCCCGGCGCCCGGAGGCGTCCCCGCCAACGTCATACCCGGCTTCAGGATCGCCAGGGAAGAAATCGCCCGCGATATCGACAGGATAGCCTCCATAGGGGTCGGATTCGAATTCGGGCGGAGCATCGCCTCGCTCGGCGAGCTCAAGGCGGAAGGCTACACGAGCTTCTTCATCTGCACGGGGGCCGATTCCGCGCGCCAATTAAAGCTTAAAGGGTCGGGGCTCAAGACCATGGACGCCCTCGACTTCCTTAAACGTTTCGGGGCCGAAGGAGCCGAAGCCTTCGCCGGTATCCGCCATGTAATCGTGGCCGGCGGCGGCAACACGGCCTGCGACGCGGTGCGCGCCGCCACGCGTATTCTCGGGATGGAATCCGTCCACCTTTCCTACAGAAGGACTCGCAAGGAAATGCCCGCCGACCTGGAAGAACTGGAAAACGCGCTCCAGGAGTCCAAGGCCTTGGGTGGCGAGCGGAATACGATGCTGGAGCTTTCCCTGCCCGAGGAAGCGAAGCCTGGCAGCCTCGTGCTGAGGCGCATGGTCCTTGGCGAGAAGGACGCCTCCGGGCGCCGTTCTCCCCTTCCTTCGGAAGAAACCTTCGAACTCCCCTGCGATCTCCTCATAACGGCGGTCGGAGAAGAACCCGATGCCCGGCTTCTCGAGCAGCTGGGAGTGAGCCTTGGAAGAAACCATCTTCCCATAGCCAATCCCGACACGATGGAAACCGAGGTAAAGGGCCTTTATGTCGGCGGAGACGCAAGGCGCGGTCCGGCCTCCATCATCGCCGCTGAAGCCGACGGAAGGGCGGCTGCCAGGGCCATTCTCGCCGCCGAAGGATTCGTCCTGCCGACGGCCGATTACCGCCCGCCCCTCATGGATAGGTCCAAGCTGGCGAAGCGGGGAGAAATTCTGCCTTCCCTCGATTTCGACGATCCTAAATTCGCCGAGAGGGAGGCCGAACGCTGCCTCGCCTGCGACTCGGCATGCCTGCGCTGCGTGGAAGTCTGTCCCAACCGCGCCAACATGTTCATCGAATCCGGCCTGCCCTTCGCCCAGGATGCCCAGATCCTCCATCTGGACCGTCTCTGCAACGAATGCGGCAACTGCGGCTTCTTCTGCCCCTTCGAGGGGGAACCATTCTCCGGCAAAGTCACCCTCTTCGACGACGAGGAAGATCTCGCCGCCTCGAAGAACGCCGGATTCGCCTTCGTCTCCGAAGGCGGCCTTTCCAATCTCGTCCTGAGAACCGAGATCGGCGCTCCCCCGCATAAGCTCGACTACCCATCCTGGAACGGAGCGGTTTCCGCGCCGGCCGATTCGGCCATGGTGGCCTTCGCGCGCGAAGTCTACCGAACCCATCGCTATCTTCTGGAGGAAGCTCCATGATCCTTTTCGAGAACGTAAAGCTCCTGTCCTTCAACCCTCCCGCCGTTTCGGAAGAATGCGACCTCGTCGCCTACGGACCGGAGGAGGAAGGCGCGAAGGCCGGGACGATAGCTGAGATCGGAACCGGACTGCGCGCGAAATACCCGCGGGCAGAACTCGCGGGCTCAGGCGGCTATCTCTCGCCGGGCCTCGTCTGCGCCCACACCCATCTCTATTCCGCGCTCGCGAGGGGCATGGAGGTGGCCATCCAGCCCTCCAAGGATTTCTGCCAGATCCTCGAGCACCTCTGGTGGAGGCTGGATAGGGCGATCGACCTGCCCATCATCGAGGCGAGCGCCCTCGCGGGCTGCGCCGACGCGCTGGCTGCGGGTGTCACTTCCCTCGTGGATCACCACGCGAGCCCCAACGCCATCGACGGAAGCCTGTCGGTCATCAGGCAGGCTTATGAGGAAGTGGGCCTGCGCGGCATACTCTGCTACGAGACTACAGACCGGAACGGCGCCGACGGCGCGCACGCGGGGCTGTCCGAAAACCTGCGCTTCGCGCGCGAAGTGGACGGGATGCGCGCGCGCGGTCAGCGACCCCAGGTTGAGGCCGCCGTAGGCGGCCACGCCGGCTTCACCGTCGGCCAGGAGACGCTTGAAGGCCTCGCCGACGCGGTGAAAACCTCCGGCCGGGGCATCCACATCCATCTCGCCGAGGACAGGTACGACGCCGTCGATTCACGCTATCGCCACGGCCTCGACCTCGTCGAAAGGCTGGAGAAAGTCGGGGCCCTCACCCCCAAGGGCATCATCGGCCACGGACTCTGGCTCACGCCCTCGGAAATTGAGATCATGAACGCCCGGGACGTCTTCCTCGCCCACAACGCGCGATCCAACATGAACAACGCGGTGGGCTACAACGCCCTCCTGCCGACGCACGGGAACGTCGTCCTCGGCACCGACGGCATGGGCGCCGACATGCTCGAGGAATTCAAGTTCGCCGTCTTCCGTCACAGGGAATCGGCCGGCCCCTGGTGGCCCGACAACTTCCTCGCCTGCCTCGACCGCGGCAACAGGCTCCTCGAGCGCTATTTCCCCGGCGAAGGCAGCTTCGGCGTCCTCGCCCCCGGCAATCCGGCCGATCTCGTCCTCTGGGACTACGACCCGCCCACCCCCCTCGACCCGGCCAACATCGCGGGCCACATGGCCTTCGGCATGAGCTCTCGCTCCGTGCGCAGCGTCGCGGTCGCGGGAAAAATTCGCATCCAGGACAGGAAACCCCTGTTCGATATGGAAAAAATCCAGGCTGCGGCGCGCGTCCAGGCTCGCCGTCTCTGGAACAATATGGAAGGAAGGTGACTATGGACAGCGCGACAATTCTCGCGAAAGCGAAGGAATACAGGGACTACACGGCCCGCAACTTAAGCGAAATGATCAAGGTGCCGGGCTTCAGCACGACTGAAAAAGACCGCGTCCTGCTGCTTAAGAAACTCTGCGCCGAAGCGGGCATGGAAGATATCCACATCGACGGCCTCGGCTCTCTGCTCGGGCGCGTCGGCAAAGGCAAAAAAAAGCTCGTTTTCGACGCCCACATCGACACGGTCGGCGTCGGCGACCCCGCCCAGTGGAAAACCCAGCCCCACTCTGGAATTATCAAAGACGGCCTCGTCTACGGACGCGGCTCCTCCGACCAGCTAGGAGGCGCCGCCTCCATGATCACCGCGGCGCGTATCCTGAAGGAACTGGCCTACGACGGCGACTTCACCGTCTGGTTCGCCTTCACCGTCATCGAGGAAGACTGCGACGGGCTCTGCTGGAAATACCTCATCGAGGAAGAGAAATTCGTCCCCGATTTCGCCGTCTCCACCGAACCCACCTCCTGCAGGCTCTACCGCGGCCACCGCGGACGCATGGAAATCCAGATCGACATCAAAGGCGTCTCCTGCCACGGCTCGGCGCCCGAGCGCGGCGATTCGGCTGCCTACAAGGCGGCGCGCGCCGCCCTCGCCATCGAGAAGCTCAACACCGAGCTGAAACCGGACGACGATGGATTCCTTGGCAAGGGCACCATCACGGTATCGCAAATCAAGGTACAGGGACCGAGCCAGTGCGCCGTACCCGACCAGGCTATGCTCTACTGCGACCGCCGCCTCACCTGGGGCGAAAACGACGCGATCGCCATCGCCCAGGTCGAAAAAGCCCTGACGGAAGCTGGCGTGAACAACTTCACGGTAAAAATGCCCGAATACGCCCAGCCGGCATACACAGGAACCCTCTACAGACAGGAACTCTATTTCCCCACCTGGAAAATCAAGGCCGATCATCCCCTCGTCCGCTCGGGCGTGGAAGCCTACGGCGACCTTTTCGGTAAACCTCCCGTCGTGGATAAATGGACCTTTTCGACGAACTGCGTCGCCATATGTGGCCGTCACCAGATCCCCTGCATAGGCTTCGGCCCCGGCGACGAGAGCCAGGCCCACGCGCCGAACGAAATCAACAGGATCGACGACCTCGAGATCTGCGCCGCCTTCTACGCCGCCCTTCCCGGCAGGCTGGAGAAACGCGCATGAGATGGCTCTACCGCTGCCCCTCCTGCGGCGCCACCTACCCGATCGAGCCCGGACGCTACCTCTGCGATGAATGCGGCAGGAAAAACAAGCCGGGCATTCCCCTGGAAGGCGTCCTCGAATGCGCCTGGGAGGAAGACGAAGGCGAGGCGCTCAGGATCGCGGAGGCCGGAAGCGTTCCGCTCCCCATCGAGAAAGAATTTTTCCCGCCGCTGCCCGTGGGGGACACGCCGCTATGGGAGCCTGAGCGCTTGCGCGAAGCCCTGGACGCGCCCAACCTTTACCTCAAGGACGACACCTGCAACCCCTCGGGCTCTTATAAGGACAGGGCGAGCTGGCTCGTGGCGGCCTTCGCGCGCAAGTTCGGGCTCAAGGAAATCGCCCTCGCTTCAACCGGCAACGCCGCCTCGAGCATGGCCTGCGTGGGAGCGGCCGCCGGCCTCAAAATCACCGTCTTCCTGCCGGCCTCCGCGCCGGCGGCCAAGCGCGTTCAGGTCCTCCAGTACGGCGCCGAGCTTCGCGAGATCCAGGGCACCTACGACCAGGCCTTCGACGAATCCCTCGCCTATTCGGCGGCCACCGGCGTCCTCTCGCGTAACACCGCCTACAATCCCCTCACCATCGAAGGCAAAAAGACGGCCAGCTTCGAGATCGCCCGGGACCTGGGAACCGCTCCCGATCACGTCTTCGTGCCCACCGGCGACGGCGTCATCCTGGCCGGTATCATCAAGGGCTTCGAAGACCTCCTCAGGCTCGGCCTCACCTCTAAAATGCCGACCTTCTGGGCAGCCCAGGCCGAAGGCTCCAGCGCCATCGCGCGCGCCCTCGCGACGGGCGGCTTCGATGAGCGCCCCTCCGATACCCTCGCCGACTCGATCTCCGTCGATGTGCCGCGCAACGGCGGCTTCGTCCTCGCCAAATTGAGGAAGTACGGCGGCAAGGGCGTAACCGTCACCGACGAGGAAATCCTCGTCGCCCAGCGCCGGCTCTCCTCCATGTCCGGCCTCTTCGCGGAACCCTCGAGCGCCTGCGCCTTCGCCTCCTACCTGAAAGTCCTGTCGACGATCCCCCGCGAGGAGACCGTTGTCGTCATGCTCACAGGATCGGGTCTCAAGGACATAAAAAGCGCCGCGAAAGCGGTGGGCGCGCGGCTCTCGTAAAGCGGCGGCATAGACATAAAAAAGCGGTCATCGATTTCCGATGACCGCTTTTTTCATGAATCGAAAAATCAATGTGAACAGTCGTGCCCTTCTCCGCCATGTCCGGCACAGCCGACACCTGAATCGGCGAGAGCACCCTTCGCGAAAGCCTCGGCGGCCGCCTTGGCCGAGCCCGAAGCTCCGCGCACCACGACGATTCCCTGAGAGCCTAAAACGCGGACGGCTCCCTCACCCATATTGCCCGCCACGAGGTGGGTGACCCCCGATTTCGCGAGGACTGAAGCCACGCCTGATTTGCATCCGCAACCCGCAAGAGATGGTATAGGCTGTTCTTCGATGAGCGAATCCTTCTCAACACGGAAAATTAAAAATTCCTTACAGTGGCCGAAATGCTCATCCACAAGACCGTCCAGTGATGGTACCGCTATTTTCATGACAGTTTCTCCTTGCTCTCGTATGACAATCTCGCCCCCTTCAATCCGCAGGGCTTTTCCGTTCAATATCGCGTCGGCGACCTTGTGCCTTGCAATTTCCACAATCCGGCCGAATGTCTGCCGCGATACGCCCATGGAACGCGCTGCGGCCTCCTGGTATAAACCTTCCAGGTCGGCAAGTCTCAATGCCTCGGCCTCATCGAAACCAAGCAGCACCTCCTCAAGTACTCGCGCGGGAATTCCCGCCGGTTTCATGACCCTCGGCGCTATGGGAGCGCCCAGACGGCGCTCGCTTATCGGTCGTGGCATTAGAGCCTCCTAGACTGCTTTGTGCTCCACAGCCTTTGCGGGATTCGAGGCATGGCTCGAGAGTGCCAATTCCATCTCGACGGCCATTCTGTCGGCCTCTTTCCGTGCCGCTTCCGGAAGGTCGGTCCAGCGTATCGAACGCGCCTGCGCCACTTCTTTTCTCCAGGGAAGACTCGCGATGAGGGGAAGTCCAAAGTGATTCCCGCCAACCGAACTTCCATCATCAAAAAGAGTGACCTCTTCGCCGCAGGAAGGACAGATCATTGTCCTCATGTTCTCGATGATCCCGAGGACAGGAGCCTTCATCATGGTAGCCATCTTGATGGATTTTGTCACGATCATCGATACATAGTCCTGCGGCGTTCCTACGACAACGATCCCGGCGAAAGGTATAGTCTGAAATGCGGTAAGCGCAATATCGGAAGTTCCCGGAGGAAAATCGACGATAAGATAATCCAGGTCACCCCAATCGGTATCCTCCCAAAACTGCTGGAGGGCTTTTGCGAGAAGAGGGCCCCTCCAGATGACGGGTTCATCCTCATGTTCATTGAAAAGGTTGATCGAGAGCACTTTGATGCCCTCTTCATTGATGATTGGATACAGCAGATGCTCGTCAGATTCGGCCCTGAACGAGTCGACGCCCAGAAGCCTGGGAAGACTGGGCCCTGTAATATCCGCGTCGAGGACTCCGACGCTTCGGCCCTGCGCCGCGAGCGACTCGGCGAGCAATACGGCTACCGTGGATTTGCCGACCCCGCCCTTGCCGCTGATGACGCCAATCACTCGCTTGATCCTCGGGTTCGCTTTTTTTTCCGGAACCAATTCCATATAATTACTCCTTGTCAGATAGAAATGCTCATGCCGCACGAGAGCCACGCGACTTTGCCGGGCAGACTATTCAGAAGCGCCGAAAAGCCCCTGGGGCCAGTACAATGCGCGCAAAAAACCGCTTGAGGCTCAAGGGAAGCAATCGACTTCGCGATTTCAACAAGCTCTTCATCAGATATATCCACGAGATGAAAACCTCCGACAAGTGCCTTGATCACCTTGCCGGGAAAAGCCCGGATGGCCGCGTGGGCAATGTTTAAAATTCCCCTATGGGCGCAGCCTGTCACGATCACGATTCCATCACTTTCATTAAAAACAAGAGAAAGCTCATCATTAAAACTGTCAAGCGTTTCGCCCCCTCCTTGAATAACCCGAAAACGGGGAGAAACCTCACTCCCATCTATCTTTTCCACGCACGTAAGAATATAGGTACTACTTCCCAACTTTTCCGATGTATCGAGAAGTATAGGGGCTGGCGAATGTTCAGGCAGAAACACTGACGGAAGACCAATGTCCGTCAGTCTGTCTCCATTTCTGGCTCGCCGTGGCGCATTGAAGCCTCTGCCGGCAAAAAGAGGCGGAGGGGTTGCGGCAAGCCTTTCGTAGAGGGCTTTGAGCCCTCCCCCATGATCATAGTGACCATGGCTCAGGACGACAGCGTCCAAGGAAGAAAAGTCGATCCCCAAGGCTTGTGCGTTGGAAACAAAGGCATCGGTTTGCCCCGTATCGAGAAGCAGCTTCATGTCAGCCGTTTCCATATAGAGCGACAGTCCATGTTCTCCACGAAAGCCGCGTTTCGGGCAATAGTCATCCATGAGTGATGTTATTGTCATAAGCTCATAATGAAGATAATTGACAAATTAGTCAAGCAGATAGAGCTTTTGTCATGAATAAAACACCTAGGTTGCGTCAATCCCGATGCACAATCAACAGCCTAGGGTGACGATCTCTTTACTTCTTATAACCTTTTCCTATAGCGGAGAGCACGGCGGCCTTCTCGAGCTTCTTCGTGCAGAAGAACCAGTCATGGCAAGTCACTCCCTCCTGCTTTCCTTCCATCCTGTCCTTGGCGACGCCGCAGGATCCGGCTGTCGGCACGATGGCATCGTCGCCCGGGCGCCAGTCGGCGGGGGTGGCCACGCCGAAAGCATCGGCGGTCTTCAAAGCCTGGACGACACGGATGAGCTCGTCGAAATTTCTTCCAAGCGAGAGCGGGTAATAGATGATTGTCCTGATGATTCCCTTGGGATCGATGACGAAGACAGCCCGAACAGCCTTCGTAGTCGCCTCCCCCGGCTGGATCATGCCGTATTTCTTCGCCACCTCCATGCTGATGTCCTCGATGAGAGGAAACTTTACCTCGACGTTCTTCATGCCCTTGTAGTCAATTTTTTCCTTGATGGTTCTCAGCCACGCTATGTGGCTGTAGAGGCCGTCGACAGAGAGGCCGACGAGCTTGCAGCCAAGTTCGTCGAATTTCGGCTCGAGCGTGGCGAAGGTCATGAATTCCGAGGTACAGACAGGGGTGAAATCGGCCGGATGGCTGAAAAGGATCACCCAATTTCCCTCATACTGCTCGGGAAACTTGATCTCGCCCTGTGTGGTGACCGCGGTGAAAGAGGGCGCCCTCTCGCCGATGCGGGGCATAGCTTCGATTTTTGTTTCTACAGTGTTTTCCATACTATAAACTCCTTTTATGGCAAAATATTTAGATTGCTGATAGGAAGAACCATCCTGCTTTACACCTAAAACAGCGTTTATTGAAGAAATATTATAGTCATATGCTAATATATAATATACCTTTTTCTTTGTCAAATCTTCATATATTTCAAGCATTTGACAATTATCTACGGTGAGCATACCCTAATTTCGACAACAGGAGAAAAACATGGAAGACACATTGAAAATCGGCATCATCATCTGTGATCGCTATAAAAACTGTGCGGGAGGGAAATGCTTCCGAGCATTTAAGAACAGGGAAGGCGCTTTCTCCATCTATAAAGACATGAATGTGGAAATCGCCGGCTATACGAGCTGCGGGGGCTGCCCTGGAGGGAATATCGAATATGCCGGAGAGGAAATGGCGAAGAACGGCATCTCTGTTATTCACCTCGCCACGGGGTTGCTCGTGGGGTACCCGCCCTGCCCCAGCATCGATCATTTTGTTCATTTCATGGAAGAGCGTTATAAGCTGAAAGTCATTATCGGTACCCACCCCATTCCCGCCAAATATCTCACTATCCACGAACGCCTTGGAACATGGAGGGCTTCGGAGTGGAAATCACGCCTCGCGCCCACTATAGTCGATGAAAAGACTCGAGCAGCCTACGATTGATTCATCATTTCTTTCCGCATACTAGGGTATAAGGCCTCCGCCGCCTCACAAGAAAAAGCAAAAAGGACTTGACATATTATGAGCATATGCCTATTATCGTCATATAAGGTAATTAGCATTGGCTATTTATGACAAGCATGCGCCGTTGGCGCTATTTAAATTTTTCAATATGGAGGCTGATATGCCTAATTACAATGGAAGAGGACCCGAAGGAGCTGGACCGATGACAGGGAGAGGACTTGGTTTTTGTGGCGGCGGCGCCGCTATGATGGGATCACGCAATGTGCGTGGCATCGGCAATGGTATGGGCAACGGCCCAAGACGCGGCATGGGGCGCGGCAACGGTCCTGGCTGCGGTTGTAAGGCCGGCTATGGACACGGTCTAGGCAGGGGAGCCGGTTGGTTTTCCGTCGGCTACGACGGAATAACTGCTGGCGCGGATATGAACCATATCCTTGAACAGAAGAGGGCTTTTCTCCTAGCCGAACTAGGCAGAACCGAGGCTCTCCTCGGTGGCAAACCCGTAAGCGAAGCCGCTCAGACAAACAAAGAAGCGGAAATGTGAGCAAACCGCAGGCGACGGTGATTGCCATTGCGAGTGGCAAGGGCGGCACCGGCAAGACAACAGTAGCTGCCCACCTTGCCCTCGCGTTCGCCCGCTCCCGCAAGACGCTGCTCGTCGACCTCGACGTCGAGGCGCCTGACGTCATCGGCTATTTTCAGGCCGCCAAGCTTCTCGGAGAGGCTGAACCGGTTAAGGTCCCCATTCCTTCTCTTCTCTCGGAGCGATGTACGGGCTGCGGACTTTGCGCCAAGTCCTGTCGGTTCGGGGCGATTGTAGTCCTAGGCGGCGTAGTTTCAATAAGCGGAGAACTGTGCAAAGGCTGTGGACGCTGTGTCTCGGTTTGTCCCGCGTCGGCGCTGGGTGAAATAAAAGCGACCGTCGGCCGCACTTCCTTTTTTATGACAGAAGGACTCCACATTCTCGAAGGGCGAATGGAGGTAGGCGACATACGATCCACGGCCGTCATCGAGGCGGCAAAACGTCGAGCGCCCGTATGCGACGCGGCGATCCAGGTACGAGATTGCCCGCCTGGAGTCTCCTGTCCGGCTACGCATTCGATCGAGGGCGCCGATTATGTGATTCTCGTCGCTGAACCTACCGAGTTTTCCCTCCATGATCTCGGCGCTGCGATAAAGCTGACGAAAAGCCGCGACATACCAACCGGGGTCGTCATAAACAAGGATGGCTTCGGAAGCGTCGATATCGCGGGGTTCTGCGCCGAAAAATCCGTTCCCGTGATCGGGCGAATCGCCTTTCTGCGTTCGCGCGCGGAGTCGGGGGCGTCAGCCGCGCTCTGGAGCAACGACGCCTCCTTCATGAACGAAATGGACAAGATCGTCGCCACTGTGCTGGATGGTGTTTCATGGACGGCACCAGCATGACGACGGTGAGTGTGGCGAGTGGAAAGGGCGGAGCCGGCAAGACCTCGATCGCGGCCGCGCTCGCCGTGGCTATCGCGGCTATACCGGGGGAAAAGTGCATCTTTGCCGACTGCGACGTGGATGCCGCCAATGGAGCGATCGCCCTGGATGCGAAGGAAAGGGAACGATTCCCCTACTTTGCGGGACCTGGGTTCTCAATCAAAGCCAATGCCTGCACTGCCTGTGGGCGTTGCGTCCAGGCGTGCCGCTTCGACGCGATCCGAAAATCCGCCGATAGGCAATCCTATGTCATAGTGCCCCAACTCTGTGAGCGCTGCGGCGCTTGTCTGGACACCTGCCCCAAAGGCGCCGTCACCATGTACGAAAAACAAGCCGGTGAGTTCTATGTAGCGGACACGGCGCGGGGACCGACCCTGGTGTTCGCCGAACTTGAGCCGGGAGAGGACACGAGCGGCAAGCTCGTCCGGGTTGTCCGTGATCGCGCCGAGCAATTAGCCGGCGAGGCCAGTGTCATTGTAGTCGATTCCGCGCCCGGAATTGGCTGCCCCGTCATCGCCTCGTTGAGCGGCGCTAACCTCGTCATCATCGTGGTGGAAGCCAGCGTATCGGGTATCAAGGACGCGCGGCGGCTCGTCGCCCTCGTTCATTCCATGAAGAGAAAAGCCATCGCCATCATGAACAAGACTGGCCTCAGCGCCGATATGGACTCCAAAGCCCGGATCATGCTCGCGGAAGCCGGCATCCCTCTCGCAGGCGAATTACCCTTCGATCCGGCGCTGAGGGCTGCCGAGGAGTCGGGGAACACCTGGCTTTCGATTGGAGGAGAGGCGGGCGATCAGGTCAAAGCTACAATCGAAGCTGTCAAGGGAGTTGTTTTATCCATGCAACGCAAAAAGCTGAATGTCGTAATCCCAAAGGAGACATTATGAAATACGCATTACCGACAGACGACGGGAAGACCGTCGGGAAGGTCTTCGGCCGAGCGAAAAGTTTCGCGCTTTACAATGACGCTGACTCGAGCTACGTGATCGCCGCGAACGAGGGCGTCAACGCCGAACATGGCGCCGGCACGGGCGCCGCGGCTTTCCTCACAGAGAAAGGAGTCGGCATTCTCATCGCGCCCGAGGTAGGCCCCAAGGCGGCGGCGGCTTTAAGCGCCGCGGGCATTCGCGTCGAGATCACGGAAGCGGGAAAAGCTCTTGGAGAGGCGATGGCGGATGTCATCGTCCCCTCGAAATAAAATCATGCGGGAGAACACAATGAGCAAGAAACAAATCGTGGTCATCGGCGGATCGGCGGCCGGCCCCAAGGCCGCGGCCAAGGCGAGGCGACTGGACGAAAGCGCCGACATCATTGTCCTTCAGAAAGGGGCTGATCTTTCGATGGCGTCATGTGGCTATCCATATTACGTTGGAGGCGCTTTCGACGACAGGGATCAGCTTCTCTGCACGCCGGCGGGCGTCGTCAGGAATCCGAAATTCTATCTCAACGCCAAGGCAATCGACGCCCGAACGAACAGCGAAGCGACGAGCATCGACCCCCATAGTCATACGGTAACCTATAAAAACCTCCTAACCGAAGAAACCACAACGATTGGCTATGACAAGCTCATACTCGCCACCGGCGCGATCGCAAAGATGCCTCCGGTGCCCGGGATCGGACTCAAGGGTATAACAACGCTCCAATCCATGAAGGACGCTGACTTCCTACGTTCAGTCCGGGATGAGGGAAAGATAAAGAAAGCGGTCATGGTGGGCGGAGGCCTTATCCACGGGAGAAGTGATGTATGTATGGCGTCAGGACTATCTGCCGCAATCGTACGCTTCTCTACCTATGCTTTATAAAGGAGACACTATGAAGATAGCAATTCCTCTTCTAAATGGAAATCTTACGCCTCATTTCGGCCATTGTGAACGCTTCGCAATTATCACCGTCGACTCAGCCACCAGGGCTATTCTCTCACAAGAAGAGATCGTCGCGCCTCCCCACGAACCGGGACTCTACCCCTCTTGGCTCGCAAAACTTGGCATCACTCATGTCATTGCTGGAGGCATGGGCGAAAACGCCATCAATCTCTTCGTACAGAACAATATCGAAGTCATTGCGGGGGCACCGGGGGAGACAGCGGAAAAAATCGTAAAGCTCTTCCTTGAAAACACGCTTGTCACCGGTAAAAATCTCTGTACGCACTAATTTTCGTTTTCATATACATAGCATATCAATTGTTGCCCTGAGAAATGATGAGAATCATTGATTTATTATTAGCATATGCTTATTTTGTATTAGGTGATGCCGAACATGTGTGATGTGCGTCGTTGACGCGCTCAGTATCTTTAGCCGCTCGGAGGTATATATGCCCAATTCTGACGGGAGTGGTCCCGCTGGTGCTGGAAAGAAAACAGGCAAGGGGCTGGGACCTTGTGCTGGCGATCCCGTGAAAGCTCTTGTTCGTGGACAAAGACACGGTGCCAAAAATGGACTTGGTCACGGTCATGGGAATAAAAGCGCTGCAGCGCCATCATCGAAAGACAGTAAAAATTCTGATGGCGATGAAGTAAAGCAAGCGTAAACAGGCCAGGACTTGCATTGCATTTTTGGTCCCGTCCCTTCTCGTCGCCTTGGTCGGTCACTTGGCATAGATCCGATATCCAGGAAAGAAGCATCATCTCCCCCTCAAGGGATCTACGGTGGCTCCGACCTTTCCATTCTCAAATTCTGCAACTGGAACTGCGTCTATTGTCAGCTGGGCCGGACAAGGCCTTATACGAAATCGCGTTCCTCGTACTTTCCTCCAGAGATGATGTATGAGGAATTGCGAGCAGCTTTACACTCGGAATCGGCAGAAGACATCGATTGGATAACCTTCGTCGGATCAGGCGAGCCTTCGCTCAACCGCGATATTGGAACGATGATCAGGGTGGTCAAGGTTATGACCTCGCTGCCTGTCGCCGTCATCACGAATGGCTCCCTGTTGAGCCTGAGTGAGGTACGGGAAGATCTTTCCGCGGCGGACGCTGTGCTGCCGACATTGGACGCTGGAAGCGCAGCGCTCTTTCGGCGGATTAACCGCCCTCTCCCTGATTTCGATTTCGAACGACATGTCGAGGGACTCGTCGCGTTCGGAAGCGAGTTCACGGGAAGATTATGGCTCGAAGTTATGCTGATCGCCGGAATCAACGATGATGAGGCTTCCCTTGAAAATCTGTCGGAAGTAATCAAGCGGATTGGTCCCGATGAGATCCATCTTGTCTTGCCGACACGCCCGCCCGCGGAGCCCTGGGTTCGCCCCAGCGACGAGGAAGGAATCGCGCGGGCTCAGAAGATACTGGGAAGCAGCGCGACCGTCCTCCACCCATCCAAAGGCTATGGCGGTTTTTCGGCGGAAGGAGAGAACGATCCGCTCCTTGCAGCGGCATGCATACTCCGGCGTCATCCTATGACCGATGGAGAGCTGCGAAACCTTCTTGCCCATAGAGGTGTCACCAATCTGGACTCTGTTCTCCAAAATCTCAGAGACTCTGGCAAAATTATCGAAATTGTTCATAATGGAAAAATATCTTGGCGCGCTTCGTAAACCGCATCATCGATGACGCATAAAGGAGCCTTGGTCATGAAAGAAAAAAAACCAGCCGCGTTCCGTTCAGTCCTCAATCCTAAGACTCCCATTCTCGTATCGTGCCGGGATTCGGACGGCAGGAACAACGCGCTCGCCGTCGTCTACTGCTGCAACTGCAGCTATGATCCGCCCATGGTGATGGTGGGCATCGTTCCTTCGCGCCATTCTTACTCAATAATCAAAAAAACAGGCGTCTTCGTGGTGAATCTCGTCTCCGCGTCGATGAAGGGGACATTCCAATACCTTGGATCCCACAGCGGTCGCGACGAGAACAAGCTAGAAAAACTTGGGATACCGCTGGGAGATGGCATTAAGGTCAACGCGCCGGTTCTCCTCGACAGCCCGGTATCAATTGAGTGTACAGTTGTCGACTCGCTATGCACAGGCTCGCATGAAATGTTCGTAGGAAAAGTCGAATATGTCCATGCCGACGCGAACCTGGTCGATGCCGAAGGCAAGATCGATTGGTCGGCAGTTGATTTCCTGCGATTATAAGCAGGTTCTTCCATTAGATTTGCAGACGACTTTTGTAACGCGCAATAGCCGCCTGAAGCGCCTGGACGCCGAGGAGAGAACAGTGCTTCTTGTTTTCGGGGATCCCTCCAAGCGCGTTCACGACATCATCATCGGTGATATTCATGGCCTCCTCGATTGTCTTCCCTTGCGCGAGAACGGTCAGCATGCTGCTCGTGGCAATGGCTCCGGGACAGCCATAGGATTTGAAAGCGATTTGACAGATTCTTCCTTCAGATACGGAAAACCATAGCTTCATCTGATCACCGCATCCGGGATCACCGATCTGGGCATAGCCATCAGCCTTCTCATCGGATTTTTCGCCGATATTACGTGGATGCGTAAAATGATCGATTACCCTATCCGTATAATAGAGAATCGGGCCGCTAAAGGTAGTCTGATTGTTGTCGTTCTTATCTTGTTCAATTCCCATTGTAGAGCCTCTTAATAATTGTATTGATATTAGCATTTGCCAATATATATGTAAATAGCCACCAGCCATGCTCATGACCAGAAAGAACTCAGGGTATAGAAGCTACCACTTCGATATCGACGGTTCGGAAGTATCTGTCGAACCTTAGGAAGGCACAGCTCCAACAGCGAGGAAATTGCCCTGTAAAATTTCCGGAATGCGTCGTATACTATTCGAGCCGCGGGCAGTTCTCACCGCTTGCGGTTTTCCATCATGCGTTTCAAAGGAGCCGCCGATGATCGATCTTAACGTCAACGAAATCCAAAGAAAGAAAAATATCCAGCGATGCAGGGAAAAAGGCATTCTCCTTCCCACCTACGCCCAGATGAGGGATCCGGCCAAGATTCCCGCCTCGGTGAAGAAAGAGCTATCTGGCATCGGTCTCTGGGACGTCCATCCGCGCAACCTTTTCCGCGTCAACTGGCATAACGAGCCCGTCGAAAAGGGCGGCGGCTTCGGCGGCGTCAATTTTCTCGAGATTCCTCGCGCCATCACGGGCACGAAGGCCCGCATCATCGGCCTCGTCGGAAAATGGTTCCCCACGGGAGCGCACAAGGTCGGCGCGGCCTATGCCTGCCTCGTGCCCGAACTTGTCACCGGCCGATTCGACCCGACCACCAAGAAAGCCGTTTGGCCTTCGACCGGCAACTACTGCAGGGGCGGCGCCTATATCTCCCGCCTACTCTCCTGCCCCTCGATCGCCATCCTTCCCGCTGGCATGAGCCGCGAGCGCTTCGAATGGCTGAAGACCATGGCCGAGGAAGTGATCGCCACCCCGGGCTGCGAATCCAACGTCAAGGAAATCTTCGACAAGTGCATCGAGCTGGAAGCTACGCGCCCCGACGCCGTCATCTTCAACCAGTTCGACCAGCTGCCCAACAATCTCTGGCACTACCAGGTCACGGGGCCGGCTATGGCCGAAGTCTTCGCGAAGGTGGGCAAGCCTGGAGACCGGGTAGCTGGGACTCTCCTCTCCTCGGGCTCGGCCGGCACCCTCGGATCTGGCTCCTACCTACGCGACCATTTCCCCGACATCAAGATCGCCGTGGCTGAAGCTCTCCAATGTCCCACAATCCTCGAAAACGGATACGGCGATCATCGCATCGAGGGCATCGGCGACAAGCACATCCCCTGGATCCACAATATGCGTGACACCGACGCCGCCATCGGCGTCGACGACGAGCTGCCCATCCGCTTCATCCGCCTCTTCAACGAGAAGGCGGGCCGGGATGCCCTCGTCGCCGCGGGAGCCGATCCCGAGGCCGTGGCCCAGCTGGGCCTCCTCGGCATCTCGGGCGTCGGCAACCTCATCGGCGCGATCAAGATGGCGAAATACTACGAAATGGACGAGCACGACGTCGTCTTCACCATGTTCACCGACTCCATGACCATGTACCAGTCCAGGCTCGACGAGCTCAACGCGGAGCGCGGTCCCTACGGCCAGCGCCAGTCCGACAAGGACCAGGACAGGCTCGCCGGAATTTCCGTGGACCATGTCTTCGAACTCACGCAGGTGGACAAGCGCCGTATCCACAATCTCAAGTACTTCACCTGGATCGAGCAGCAGGGCAAGGATCTGGCCGAGCTCAGGGCCCAGTGGGATGACCATCGCAACTACTGGGGCGGCCTCCACGCCCAGGTTGAAGCGTTGGACGATCTCATCGACGAGTTCAACGCGGAGGTTATGCGGTGATACTCCTCCGGAACTGCTTCAGGGTGCTCGCTGCCGACGCCGAACTATCGGGCGTCGATATCCTCGTCGATAAAAATCGCATAACGCGAATAGGAACGAACATCGTCGCTCCCGCGGGAGCCGATATTATAGACGCGTCGCGCCATGTCGTCCTTCCGGGTCTCGTCAACACGCATCACCATTTCTACCAGACGCTGACGCGCAACCTGCCCGCCGTGCAGAACGCGAAGCTCTTCGACTGGCTTCTCTATCTCTATGAAATCTGGAAGCATCTCGATCCCGAAGCCGTGTATTGGTCCTCGATGCTCGCGATGGCCGAGCTTGCCAAGACGGGCTGCACCCTCACCACCGACCACCATTACCTCTACCCGGAAGGTTTCGGCGACGACATCCCGGCGCTGCAGTTCAAGGCGGCGGCGGACCTAGGCCTGCGTTTCGCGCCGACAAGGGGCTCGATGAGCCGTTCGAAGAAGGATGGCGGACTGCCTCCCGATTCCACGGTCCAGGACGAGGATGAGATCCTCGCCCATTGCGAAGCGACGATAAAGCGCTTCCACGACCCTGCCCCCGATTCGATGCGGAAGGTAGCCCTCGCCCCCTGCTCGCCCTTTTCCGTATCCGAAGACTTGATGCGCCGCAGCGCCGAACTTGCACGCAAGTTCGGCGCTCGCCTCCACACCCATCTCGCCGAGACGAGCGACGAGGAAGCCTACTGCATACGGATGTACGGCAGGCGGCCCCTCAGGCTCATGGAGGACTGCGGCTTCGTCGGCCCCGATGTCTGGTTCGCCCACGGCATCTTCTTCAACGACGAGGAACTCGACCTCCTCGCGAAAACGAAAACAGGCGTCGCCCACTGCCCCTCCTCGAACATGAGGCTGGGCTCGGGCATCTGCCGGGTTCGCGAAATGATAGACCGTGGCATACCCGTCGGCCTCGCCGTCGACGGCTCGGCCTCGAATGACTCCTCCGACATGCTGGGCGAGGCGCGCCAAGCCCTACTGCTGCAGCGCATCCGCTACGGCTCGGCTGGCATCACGGCCCAGGAAGTGCTGAACATCGCCACAAAGGGCGGCGCCAGCCTCCTCGGCTACGAAGAGGCTGGGGTCATCCGCGAGGGCGCCCTGGCCGACCTCGCCCTCTTCGACGTCATGAAGCTCGAATACGTTGGCGCCCTGTCGGACCCTGTCGCCGCGCTTCTCTTCTCGGGCTATAACCACGGCGTCGATCACCTCATCGTGAATGGCCGTTTCGTGGTGCGCTCAAGGAAGCTCCGCGGCGTCGACGAGGAACTGATCCGCGTCAATGCCGAAAAAGCGGCCCGCCGGCTCTATACGTCCGCGGGCATTCTGTAACCGAATATATTGGAGGGCATTGGGGGCGGGCGCCGCGCGGAAGCGAGCCGCATCCGCGCGGCGCCCGCCCCCGAGGATGATTGTATGGTAAAAGCATATTTCAGGCCGAAAACCGCCGGGGAAGCGCTCGAACTCCTCTCGAACGAAGATGGCGCCGTCCTCCTGGCTGGCGGCACCTGGCTCCTGACATCCCAATTCGCCTGGCGCCCTATGACCGCGATCGCGATCACTGACCTCCTCCCGAAGGGAATCGAGCGTCATGGCGACAGGATTATCATAGGCGCAGGCGCGACCTTCCAGGCCATCGCCGATTCCGCCTTGCTTCCAGCCGCGCTGCGCGAGGCGGCCCTCAGCATGGCCGACAGGAATATCCGCAACAGAGCGACGATAGGCGGCAACATAGGCGCCGACAAATCCTGCTCCAGCCTCCTGCCCTTCCTCCTCGTGGCCGAAGCGCGCTACAGCCGCGCCCAGGCCCCTGCCCTAACGGCGGCGGAATGGCAGACTGCCTCCCCTGCCGAAAAAGGACTGATCGCCGGCATCGAATTCGAGCTGCCCGCGTCGCGCCGCTTCGCCGTCGGACGCTACTCCCGCACCTCCTGCGACGTGGCCGTTCTCACCTGCGCGGTCTCGGCCGAACTGAGTGACGGGAGTGGCGCAAGCCACGGAAGGCCAGCCCTGCGCGGCCTGCGAATCGCCATGGGCGGACTTTCGCCCCACGCGCGCCGCTTCCCCGAACTGGAAAGCCTCTTCGAAGGCAGGCCGCTGGCGGACAAGGCCGTGATCGAAGCAGCCGCCGCTCCCCTCTTCGCTCCCGTCGACGACGTTAGGGGCAGCGCGGCTTTCAAGCGCCTCAGGGCGGCCGCCCTTCTCGCCGATGTGCTTTTCTCGCTGGAGGCCTCCTTATGACCACGACATTCACGCTCAACGGCCGTCCCGTCGCCCTTGCCTGCGAACCCGGCGAAAGCCTTAAAACCCTGCTGCGCCGCGCGGGAATCGTCTCGCTGAGGAACGGCTGCGACGGCGAAGGCTCCTGCGGCCTCTGCGCCCTTCTCCTCGACGGCAAGCTCGTCAATTCCTGCCTCATTCTCGCCCTCGAGGCCGATGGCCGCGAGGTCGTCACCATCGACTACTACAACAAGGACGCGACCCTTCGGACCATCCAGCGCGCCCTCATCGATTGCGCTTGCGTCCAGTGCGGATACTGCACGCCGGCCGTCGCCCTCTCCATACGTGAGCTCCTCGCTCGATCGCCCGAGCCTTCCGACGCGGAAGTCGCCGACGCCCTTTCGGGCACCCTCTGCCGCTGCACCGGCTATAAGCAGTATTTCGAGGCCGTGCGCCTCGCCGCCCGGCGTCTCTCTGAACCAGGCTACGCGCCGCCCCTCGGACCCGAATTCAGGCCTGACCTCCGCCATGTGGGCAAGGATCGCGAGAAGGTTGACGCCGAAACCTTGAGCCGGGGCGAGCGCGCCTTCGTCGAGGATAGGGTCACGGGCGACGCCTGCGTCCTGAAAGTCCTCGGAAGCCCCTATGCCCATGCCTGGATCGCTTCCATCGACACGGCGGAAGCCGAAGCCATGCCCGGCGTCGTTGCCGTCCTCACTCACAAGAATACACCAGAGCGGGTGTACACCACAGCTGGCCAGGGCTTCCCCGAACCCTCCCCCTACGATCAGCGCATGTTCCCGCGCAAGATGCGCCATGTCGGCGACAGAGTCGCCGCCGTTCTCGCCGAAACGCCTGAAATCGCCGCGGCCGCCCTCGCGGCTATAAAGGTGACCTACGAGGTCCTTCCGCCCGTCTTCTCGATAGCGCAGGCCAAGGCGAATGAAGCGCCCGTCATCCACTCGGGCGAAGTATCCTATGTCGCCGGTTCGCCTCCTGTAGGCACGGACACGAGAGGCGACGGCCGCGACGATCCTGTCGTCTACCAATTCCCCCTGCACTCCGACCCGCACCGCAACCTCGCGGCTTCGGCCTCGGGCGGCATTGGCGACATGGAGGCGGGTTTCGCCGCTGCCGACATCGTCATCGAACGAAGCTATAAAACCAACAGGGTGCAGTGCACGCCCATGGAGCCCCATGTCGTCTTCGCGAAGATCGAGGCGGGCCGTCTCGTCCTCCACGCCTCGACCCAGGTGCCTTGGCATGTGCGGCGCATCGTCGCCCGGGCCGTCGGCATCTCGGAGAATAAGGTGCGCGTGATCAAGGAAAGGGTCGGCGGCGGCTTCGGCGCCAAGCAGGACATCGTCGTCGAGGACATCGCGGGCTATCTCGCCTGGACGACGCGGCGGCCTGTCTATTTCCGCTATACAAGAGAAGAGGAATTCATCGCGAGCCGGACACGTCACGCCATGGAGATCAAGGTGAAGCTGGGCGCCAGGCGCGACGGCAAACTCACCGCCATCCTCATGAATCTCGACGCCGACACCGGCCCCTACGGCCAGCACTGCCTCACCGTGCCCATGAACGCGATCTCGAAGAGCCTGCCACTCCTTCTCTGCGACAACGCGCGCTTCGAGGTGAAATCCTGGTACACGAACCTCTCGCCGGCGGGAGCCTACCAGGGCTATGGCGCCCCGAAAGGTTCCTTCGCTCTGCAGACGGCCCTCGCCGAGATGGCCTGCGCCCTCGGCATGGACCAGCTCGATTTCCTCGAAAAGAACCGCGTGCGTTCAGGCAGCCGCATCGACATCCTGAAAAGCCTCGGCGAGGGCCGTGAAGGCGCCGCCGTCACGCTGGGAAAATGCGGCCTGGGCGACATGATGGCGCGCGGCCGCCAAGCCTTCGGCTGGGACCAACCCAAGCCGCCCGCCCCGGGATCTGACTGGAAGATCGGCCGCGGGGCTGTCATCATCCAGCAGGGCTCAGGCCTTCCCGGCCTCGACGCCGCCAACGCCGAAGTGCGCCTTCTCTCCGACGGCACCCTCCTCATGCTCTCGGGCGGGGCCGACCTCGGCACGGGCCTCGACACCGTCACCGCCAAGGCCGCCGCCGAGATCCTCGGCCTCGACCTGACCGACGTCACGGTGGTCTCCGGCGACACCGACATCACCCCCTTCGACAAGGGCGCCTACGCCTCCTCTGGCACCTATTTCTCCGGCAACGCTGCCCTTAAGGCCGCCGAGAACCTGAGGCGGCGAGTGTTCGAAGCCGCCACGCCCATCCTCGGAGAGGCCCCTGAAGACCTCCATATCGAATACAAGGGCATGGTAGTCGGCAAGAAGGGCAAAATCAGCCTCGCCGAGCTCGGCCACCGCTCCGTCCAGGGCGAAGGCCACGGCGAACTATCGGGATTCGGAAGCTTCAAGACCGACCACTCGGCCTTTCCCTACGGCGCGCATTTCGTCCAGGTCGCCGTCAACGAGCGCACGGGCGAGTTGAAGGTCCAGCGCTACCACGCCTATCAGGACTGCGGCACCCCCATCAACCCAGCCCTCGCGACAGGGCAGGTGTACGGAGCCATCCTCAAGGCCATAGGCCATTCGCTCTATGAGGAAATGCTCTACGACGGCGAAGGCCGCTGCCTCAATCCTCGTTTCCTCGACTACAAGATACCGACCATCGCCGAGGTGCCGCCTGATTTCCGCGTCGAACTCATGCCCGTGGAGGATGAAATCGGTCCTTTCGGCGCCAAGAGCGTCTCGGAGATATCGGTAAATGGCGCAGCCCCGGCGATATCGATCGCCATCCACGACGCCGTCGGCGCCTGGGTGAGGGAATGGCCCTTCTCGCCGGAGCGGGTGCTTCACGCTCTGGGCCGCTTATAGAACGAAGGGCGCTTCCTGGATAGAGCGGCGGTTCTTTGTTGACGGAGAGACATTCATCGTCTATCCTTAGCCTCTCGAGGCGGACAAAGCCGGGTGCCCAGAAGGCACCCGGCCCGCCCGGCGCATGGAGGTATCCAATGAAAAGCAGGATTCTAGCGATCGTTCTCGTCATCGCGGCGCTTATGCCCGCTGCGGTATTCGGACAGACCGTCCTCAAGCTCGCCCATCTCAACCCCCAGCAGCCCTTCGACGTCGCGTCGGCGGCCATGGCGGCCGTGTTCAAGAGCGAAGTAGAAGCCAATTCCAACGGTCAGATCAAGGTCGATATCTTCCCGAACGGCGTTCTCGGCAAGGAAGCCGAGACCATGGTCCAGGTGAAGGCCGGCGTCGTCCAGTCCTTCATCTCTTCCTCAGGCGGCATGGCCCAGTTCTATCCCCTCATCGACGTCACCAACATGCCTTTCGCCTTCTCGAGCTATAATGTCGGCTATAAAGTGTACGACGGGGATTTCGGTAAGGAACTCGCGGCCGACATCGAGAAGAAAGCGGGATTCAAGGTGCTTGGATTCGGCGAATCCGGCGGCTTCTTCGCCATCACCAACGGCAAGCGCCCCATAAAATCGCCAGCCGACATGAAGGGCATAAAACTCCGCACCATGGCCCTCCCCCTCCACCAGGCCATCGTCAAGGCGTTGGGCGCTTCTCCCACCACCGTGGCGTGGGCAGAAGTATACACCAGCCTCCAGACCGGCGTGGTCGACGGACAGATGAACCCCATCTCCATCATCACCATGGCCAAGTTCCAGGAAGTCCAGAAATACATCACCCTCACCAACCATCTCTATGCCCCCTATATCTGGGTAATCAATCCCAAATTCTATGCCGGGCTCTCCGCCGACCTCCAGAACGTCATCGATGACGCGGCCAGAACCGCCCTCCTCGCCGGACGCGGTCTCTCGAGGATTATCGACGGTTCGGACAAAGGACTTCCCACCCTCGCCGAGAAGATGCAGGTCTACGTTCCCACCAAGGCCGAAATGAAGCAGTTCCGCGACGTCGCCATCCCCGCTGCCAGGGAATTCATGAGCGCCCAGTACAAGAAAGAGGGCGAGGCTCTCGTCGACAAATTCTTCGCGGCCATCGAAAAGGCCGAGAAAGAACTCGGCTACTGATCCATAGCCTAAAAATACTTAATGCCGATCCAATCAGGAGGGGTTGCCGCCTTCGCGCGGCTGCCCCTCCCTTCGGCGGCTGCGCCGCTCGCGGGAGGAAAACCATGACAGAAAGCAAGCCAGGCTTCACGACTGCCGAATCGCTCTCGGCCGCCATCGATAAGGGAACTGGGTTTGCCTGCGCCCTTCTTTTCGGCGCCATGACAGTCATCGTCATCCTGGGAGTTTTCTTTCGCTATGTCCTCAACGCCCCCTTGAATTGGGTGGAAGAAACCTCGCGGTACCTCATGATCTGGGGCGCATCCCTCGCTATAAGCCTGGGGATCAGCGCAGGGGAGCATGTGGGGCTCACGGTCATACTCGACGGGCTTAAGAAGACGAACGCCCGGAAGGCCATGGCGCTGCTTATAAACGCCTTTGTGCTAGCCTTTCTTCTGTTCATGTTCTTCTACTCGCTTAGCGCCACGCTCGAAGCCCGAACGCAGATGACACAGGCTCTCGGCATTTCCATGTTCATCCCCAGACTGGCCGTTCCCGTAGCCATGGGGATTTCCGCTCTGCAGATCATCTTCGTTTCCATCATGGTTCTCCAGAGCCCCGACGGCAGGCGCATCCAGGCCGCCGGCTACATCGACATCTGAGGAGGGAAGAGATGTTCCTATCGGTCGCGGTCGTATTTTTTGCCCTCCTCGTCCTAGGGATCCCCATCGGCTTCACGCTCGGAATCGCGGGCGTCGTCGGGCTCCTTCTCATGGGTTCGGGCGTCGGGCTTCTCTCGATGGCGCCTCTCCAGTACTTTTCTGGCCTCGACATGTTCACCCTCATGGCCATGCCCTTTTTCATCCTGGCCGGAGAGCTGATGAACAAGGCCGGAATCACGAAGCGCCTCGTCAATTTCTCCAATGTCCTCGTCGGACACTGGAGGGGAGGACTCGCCCACGCCAACATCATAGCCTCGGTATTTTTCGCGGGGATGACAGGAGCGGCCGTGTCGGATACGGCGGCCATCGGCACGATGCTGATTCCCGCGATGGTCGACGACGGCTACGATGTCGATTTTTCTGCGGCGGTCACGGCGGCCTCTTCCATCATCGGTCCCACGATCCCACCCTCCAACATGATGGTCATCTACGGCTCGCTTATGAACGTATCGATCGCGGGACTTTTCGCCGCCGGCTTCCTGCCGGGCATCGTCCTCGCCATCCTCCTCATGATCATGTCGGCATACCTGTCCTACAAACGCGGATATCCCAAGGGTCCGAAGACGACCTTCAGGCAGAAACTCTTCGCCACCAAGGATGCGATCATACCCCTCCTTATGCCCATCATCATCCTCGGGGGCATACTCTCAGGCCTCTTCACGCCGACGGAGGCTGCCTCGATCGCCGTCCTCTATGCCCTCGTGATCGGATTCTTCGTCCTGAAATCCATCACCTTCAGGGATCTCCTTCCGATGCTCCTGAAGACGGCCAAGATTACAGGCTCGGTATTCCTCATCATAGGCGCCGCGTCGATTCTCAGCTGGGTATTGGCCATCAATCAGGTGCCCCAGGCGATAGCGGCCTTCCTCATCGCCACCACGGGGAATCCTAAACTGATTCTCCTTATGATCATCATATTGATGCTTATCGTCGGCATGTTCATGGACATAGCCGCCGCCCTCATCATTCTCGGCCCCATACTTCATCCCATCGCCGTAAGCATGGGCATTGCGCCCATACACTTCGGCATCATCATGGTGCTGTCGCTCAACATCGCCCTCATGACGCCGCCCGTTGGAGCCTGCCTCTTCGTGGCCTGTTCCATATCCAAAATCAGCCTGGCCCGCTTGTCCAAGGCAATTTTACCCTTCATCATCATGGAGGTGCTGGCCTTGTTCATTGTCGCCTACATACCCGAGATCTCGCTCTTCATACCGAGACTGCTCGGCTTCGTTTAAAATCTCGCAATCCGGAGGAATTATGGACAAGAACGCGATCGTCAAGGCCATCAAGGATCTCGCCGCCAAGCGGACCGACATGGCTGGCAAGGACTTCTTTCTCACCTGGGAGAAAACCAGGGATGAACTGGACGCCACTTTTCTCGTAGCCGACATCCTGCGCGGGATGAGGGACAACAACATCAGCCCCAGGATTTGGGACTCGGGCATAGCCGTCTCCAACTTCCGCGACAACTCGACGCGCACCCGCTTCTCCTACGCGTCGGCTTGCGACCTTCTCGGCCTCTACATCCAGGACCTGGATGAGGGCAAGAGCCAGATCGCCCACGGCGAGACGGTGCGCGAGACAGCCAATATGATCAGCTTCCTCACCGAGGCGATCGGCATACGCGACGATATGTACCTCGGCGAAGGTGACAAGTACCAGCGCGAGGTGGCGAAAGCCCTCGACGAAGGCGTCGCGGCGGGGGTCCTTCCCTCCAGGCCCACCGTCGTCAACCTCCAGTCCGACATAGACCATCCCACCCAGTCCATGGCCGATTTCCTCCATCTGGCCCACTATTTCGGCGGGATCGACAAGCTCAAGGGCAAGAAGATCGCCATGTCCTGGGCCTATTCGCCTTCCTACGGCAAGCCCCTCTCCGTGCCCCAGGGCATCATCGGCCTCGCGAGCCGCTTCGGCATGGACATCGCCCTCGCCTACCCTGAAGGCTACGAGCTCATCCCCGAGGTCGTCCAGCTCTCGAGAGACCAGGCCGAGGCTTCCGGCGGCCTCCTCACCGTCGGGCACTCGATGGACGCTGCCTTCGCCGGCGCCGACATCGTCTATCCGAAGAGCTGGGCTCCCTACGACGTGATGCAGAAGCGCGTTCCCCTCCTCCACGCAGGCGACCAGGCGGGCCTGAAGGATCTCGAGAAGAGCTGCCTCGCGAACAACGCGAAGTTCAAGGACTGGGAGTGCACGGAAGAGAAGATGAAGCTGACGAAGGACGGCAAGGCGCTGTACATGCACTGCCTGCCAGCCGACATCACCGACGTATCCTGCAAGGCGGGCGAAGTGGCCGCCTCCGTCTTTGACCGCTATCGCGACGACACCTACAGGGAAGCGAGCTACAAGCCCTACATAATCGCCGCGATGATCATCCTGGGAAAATTCAAGAATCCGGCGGCTATGCTTAAGAATGCCATGGAACGCGGCGCGTCACGCGCACTGGGGCTCTGAAGGCGCTTCCAGACAGGCTTTCGAGGATGATCATGCGCCATTCAGCAGACAGCCGTCCCGGTTTTTCCCCGACGGCTCTGATCACTCTCATCCTCGCCGCCTGCCTGTTCCTGCCGGCCTGTTCCCTTCTTCCCGCGAAAAAGCCAGCGCAGATCGCCGCCGTCGCGCGGCCGCCAGAGTCCGTCGCGCGGCCGCCGGAGCCTCCAGCGAAGCCGACGCCGCCCCCGCGGCCCGACCTAACCCTCTACAGGAACGGCCAGATCGATCCCCGAGCCAACGCCCTAAGCGAGAAGCTGCAGGCCGCGGCCTTCAGGAACCCGGCGGCTGGGCTCAAGGATCTCACCGCGGCCCTCGTCGGCCAGGAAAAAGATCCCTTCATGAAGATCAAGCTCATCCACGACTGGATCTGCGTCAACATTTCCTATGATGTGGCCATGCTGAAAAGCCAGTTCGCCGCTGACCAGGATATCGAGCATGTGATGAATTCCAGGAAGGCGGTGTGCAGCGGCTATTCGCGGGTCTTCCAGGCCATGGCCGAGCAAGCCGGTTTTTCTTGCGCCACCGTCAGCGGCTTCACGAAAAACCAGGCCGGTCCCCGAGGCCTCACACCGGGCAATTCGCACGCGTGGAATATTGTCCAGATCAGCGGCGGCCGGTATATCGTCGACACCACCTTCGACGCGGGACATGTGAAGGACTGGACCTTCGTCAGGCGCTATTCCACCGACAACCTCTTCGTCGACCCCCAGGTCAGTCTCTATGTGCGCTACCCGAAACAGGAGGACCAGCAGCTCGTCGCCCGCCCCATCTCTCCTGAAGAATTCCTCAATTCCCCCGATGTCGAGAACGCCTTCTTTTCCCTGGGCCTTCGCTTGCCCCTTGCCGCCTTATCCTGGAAAACGGCGGCGGCAGGCGATTTTTCCTTCGCTATAGGCTTGGCCAAACCCGGAATCGTCATCGACGCCGTCCTCAGCGATCCCAACGGGTCGGAAATCGAACAGGGGACTATGATCCAGAGACTCTCGCCCGATTCGAGGAGAATCCTTGTCCGCATGCCCTCCGCAGGCCTTTTTACGTTGGAACTGTTCGCCAAGGACAGCGAGGAAAAGCGCCCTGAATCCCCGATACCCGCATCGAAATCCGAAAGCCCGCTGCACAAGGTGCTGACCTTCCAGCTGGATAACGCCACGGCATCCAGACAGGGACGCTTTCCGCTTTTCTACGCGCAATACCAGAACGCTCCTGGCGATTCCCTCATCGAGCCCCTCTCGGGCGATCTCCGATCGAGAGGGAAGCACAGGTTCAGCTATTGCTCGCCCGCAGCCGCCAAGGCAGCCCTCCTGGCCAACGATGCTTTTTATCCCATGGAAAAAGGAAGCGACGGCGTCTTCCGTCTCGAGATGGAGATTCCCATGGCGGATACCATAAAGCTCGCCACCACCAAAAACGGAAAGGATTATTGGGTGGCTGTCGCCTGGCGGATCGTCGAGTGATGAATTGCGAGAAGATCTGGGTGAGTGGTAGCGCGCCCGTCTAAAGCGGCGCCAGGGCGCTTCAGGTCGCCGCCGCGTCCGGGGCTTTCTGGTAGCGCAGTTCCATGTCGTTCTGGTCGCCCGATACCATGAGCGAATAGACGCATCGATCGCCCAGCACCAGATAGTGGGAATAATGCACAGGAAGGTCCAGCGGGTCGTAGATGACTTTGGTTATGGAAAAAAGCGGATCGCCCGGAACGCATTTCAGGAATTCGGCGTGCTCGGGGCCGGCGCGGATGACGCCCAACGTCTTGTAAGCCTTCGCGAAGACGATGCCGTATTTCTTCTGCATTATGCCGAAGGTGGAGATGTTGTCCACGAGCAGATCGCCCAAGCCCGGATACATCGATTCGATGAAATAGGCGTCGTCGATCATATAGGGAATCTGGGAGTCCGACATCAGGCGGCGCAGGTGGATGACCTTAGCCCCGGGCTCTATTCCGAGCTTGTCGGCGACTTCGATCTCGGCGCCTTCCACTTCTTTTGAGAGCACTCGGCTGTACTTGTTCTTGACCCCATCGTTGGAGGATTCGCTGAAGCCCCCGAAGGAGCGCAGCTGGCGCTTCACATGGCGGTAGCTGACGAAGGTTCCCCTGCCCTGCTGCGACGAAAGGTAGCCTTCCTCGACAAGTTCGGACAGGGCGCGGCGCACCGTTATCCTGCTGATGCCGTAGGTTTCCACAAGGCTCAGCTCCCCCGGAAGACGCTCGCCGAAGGCATAGGATCCGTCCAGTATTTTCCCGATAAGCGTCTGCTTGAGCTGTTCGTACAGAGGCCGGGCGCTGGTCTGCGTCAACATTTCCAGATCAATCTCCAATCAGCGTTCGAAATCGTGGGGATAACCGAATCCTCCGAAATATCCGCAGGTGATGGCGGCCCTCTCGGCCGCGAAATCGAGGGAAGCGGCCATGTCGCCGCTTTCGTAGAAACGCGTTAGGAAGCCTGCTATGAAACTGTCGCCCGCTCCCATGGTGTCCACCACCTTCTCGGCGGCTTTCACTGGCTGGAAAAAACGCTGTCCGCGCCGCGAAAAGAGGGCGCCTTTCGATCCCAGGGTGATGCCCACCGTTTCGGTGCCGAAGGCGTGGCAACTTTCGATGATAGAGTCAAGCTTGGTTTCTGTCAACGCGGCGCCGGAAAAGAAAGCGAATCGCGCGTAGGGACATACTTCAGCTAGATAGTCTTCCTCGTTCCTGGTGGAAAAATCGTAGGAGACATCGGTCTTCGAGGCCAGCCTCGCGAGTTCGAGCTCTATGCCGGAATAGCAGGAAGTATGGCAGAGGTCGAAGGCGCCGATGTACTCCAGGTCGGGAGGCGTCAGCCTGATTCGAAGGATATGCTGGGCCGTGTCCTTCGGTCCCCCGACGAAAACCCTGTCCCCATCGGGAGAGAGGTTGACGGCGGGATGTCCCGACGCGGCATACACCTTGCGGGAATGCCCCCATTCGACGCCTTCCTTTTCCAGACAGCGCTTGATGTGCTCGGCTTCCGGATCGTCACCGAAGACGCCCATGTAGGCCACGGGATTCGCCCCGTTCCTGCGGCAGTTGACGGCCACGTTCACCGCGTTTCCGCCCGGATAGTACATTTTCTGGTCGAGATAACAGTCGACGACATTGTCGCCCACGCCTATCATTTTCATCGCTTTCTTTCCTTTTTCGCGGCTATCGCGGCGAGCGGCCGAGCGCTCTACCTATACTCGGCTCAACCCTTGACCGAGCCCGCCATCATGCCGCGGATGAAGTATTTCTGCACCAGGATGAAGAACACCATAAGAGGCAGCGCCGAAATTGCCATGCCGGAGAGTAGGGGGCCCCAGTCTATCTGCAATGCGTCCCTGAAACTCATGAGACCCGCGGGTATCGTTCTGTATTTGTTCGAGTCGATGAAGATGATGGCGAAGAGGAATTCGTTCCAGGCATAGTAAGCCGTGAGGATAGCGCTCGTGAGGAGGATGGGCCTGGACATCGGAAGGAAAATCTTCGAGAAGGTCTGGACGCTCGTGCAGCCGTCCAGCGTGGCCGACTCCTCGATCTCCTTGGGCACGCTCAGGAAAAAGGTGCGTATGAGGAGGGTGTTGAGGGGAAGCCTGAAAGCCACATAGGGGATGATGAGGGCGAGATAGGTGTTCCTGATCTTCAGCGCCGTGAGGAGGCCGTAGAGGGGGACGAGGCAGACCTGGGGATTCAGCATCATGCCGCCCATGATGGCGATGAGGACGTACTTGAGCCAGGGAGCCTTGTACCTGGCGAGGCCATAGGCGCAGAGCGAAGAGAGGGCGAGGACGCCCGCTATGGTGCTCAAGGTCACGATGAGGCTGTTGACGAAATAGCCCGAAATTCCTCTGTTCCACGCGTTGGCATAGTTCTGCCATTGGGGATCTGTCGGAAGCGCCCAGATGTTGAGGGTGATGTCCTCGGTGGTCTTGAGCGAGGACATGACGACCCAGAAAAGCGGGTACGCCACCATCACGAAGCCGACGCAGAGGACGATGAGGATGAGTATCTGCGCCGGTCCGATGGAATTCCTTTTATATCGGAAAAGACTCGCGTTGGTCATGGTTCAGTCCTCCCCGCTCTTGAAAGCCTTGAGCTGCACGACCGAGAGAGCGGCCGAGATCAGGAAGATGACGACGGCGATCGTGGACGCGTAGCCCATCATGTCCTTGAAAAAGCCCGACTGGTACATGTGCACCGCCAGCGTCATGGAACTCGTGCCCGGCCCGCCGCCCTTGGTGAGGATGTAGGGCTCGTTGAAGACGAGGAAGGATCCCGTCACCGTTATGACCGAGGTGACGAAGAACATTTCCTTGACCTGGGGAAGGGTAATGACGAAGAACCTGCGGAGCTTGCCGGCCCCGTCTATCTCGGCGGCCTCGTAGAGTTCCTCGGGAATCTTCTGGATCGCGACGATGAAGAGCATCATGACATAGCCGACGCTCTGCCACTGGGAGACGGCTATCGTCGCCCAGATCGCCGTCTTTCCCGAACCCAGCCATGGCCTGGCCCAGGAACCGAGGCCGACGAGGGTGAGGAAGTTGTTGAGAATGCCGTCTATCGGGCTATAGATGAAGCCGAAGAGCAGGCAGATTACGGAAATGGAGATGACCACGGGGAGGAAGAAGGTGGTGCGGAAGAAGGGCGAGACCCGTCTCAAGGCTTTGTCTTCGAGGACGGCCGCGAGCACGAGGCCCCAGCACACCTGGACGATGACGGAAACGATGGCGTAGCGCACATTGTTTCTCAGCGCCGTGAGGACGACGCCGTCCTTGAGCAGCATCCGGTAATTCTCCAGGCCTATGAAAATCTTCTCGGGAGAGAAGGCCGAAAACCTGAAAAAACTGTAAATCACGTTCTGCACGAGAGGGTAATAGACAAATATCCCCAGCATGAGGACGCAAGGCAGGACGAAGCCGATGGGCTCCACCGTCGACCGAAGTCTTCTCGAGATCATGTAAAGGCTCCTCCCCTATCTATAAGCAAGGGGACGCGGGGCTTGCCCCGCGTCCCCCGATTCTAGCACGGCGCTTACTTTTTCGCTTCGCTTCTCACAACCTTGGCGGCGGCCTGAGCGTCGGCCATTACCTGGTCGATGGTCTTATCGCCCGTCGCGATGGCCTGTGAACCGCGCATAAAGGCGTCGGCGACCTTGATGTTGACCGCGTTGTCGAACCAGGGCATGGATCCCTTCACGCTGAGGATGAGGTCGATCGCGCCCATGAGAGCCGGGTAGGAGTTATCCTTATTGACGGCGCCGATGACGGCCACAGGAGCGCCCACGTCCTTCACAAACTTGATCATGTTCTCCTTGGAAAGGAGGAACTTGTAGAATTTCTCGGCGGCTTCGGGATTCTTGCTGGTGTTGGACATCATGAAGCCCTCGGGAGCTCCGGTGAGAAGCCCGGGGTCGCCCTTTCCGTCGGCGAAAGCAGGGAAGTTGAAGTAGCCGAAATCGGGCTTGGACTTGGCGTTGTTGATGTAGGAGAACTCCGCCAGCTGGAGGTAGATCAGCGGAAGCTTTCCGGCGATGAACTGATTGCGCACCTCGGTGTGGCTCAAGGAGGTAGCGTTCGGCCCCATGTAGCTCACGAGCTTCTGGAAGCGCTCGAGGACGACCTTGTAGCCTGGATTGGTGAACTCGCCGGTGGCTTCGGCATAGTCCTTGGCGAGGACTTCGGCCGGGAGATAGCGCTGGAACATCGTGCCCTGGTAGTGAGAGATGGCCCAGGCGTCGGAGAGACCTTCGAGAAGGGGAACGGCGTATCCCTTGGCTTTCAGGGTGTCGAGGGCCTTGAGCAGCTCGTCCCATGTTTTGGGGTCCTTCGTGATTCCGGCCTTCGCGAACATTTCCTTGTTGTAGACGAAGACCTTGCCGTCGATGGTCAGCGGCATGCCATAAGTGACGCCGTCGAAGCTGAAGGGCTTGATCTGGGACTGTATGAAAGAACTCGCGAAAGCCTTGTCTTTGGCGAGCATGTCGTTGAGGGATTTAACCTTGCCGGACTTCACGAGATTGGCCGCGAAGCTGTCGGACCAGGACAGGAAGACGTCGGGGACGTCGTTCGAGGAGATGAGGACGCGGATTTTCTCTTTGTAGGCGTCGTTGACGACGCTGTCCATTTCGATCTTGATGTTGGGATTCTGCTTCTCGAATTCGGCCACTACCTGATTGAAGTAGCTGTATCGCGGTTCCATCGGCCAGCGGTGGAAGAAGCGGATCGTCACCTTGCCGCTCTGCGCCGCGGCGAAGGACACCGTCATGGCGAGCAGGACGGATACGGCTAATAGTTTCTTGAACATGAAAGCCTCCTATGTATCGTGCTGCCCCGCGCCAGGCGCGAGGCGTAGCTACCTACCGTAAATGCCCGAACGTGAGCGGAAGCCCGCGTTCGGGCCACCGCGACGCCATTCAGGCCATCGTGACGATCAGTATTCCATTTTCCACATATAGCGGCGCACCGATAGAGGATGCCCGCGGTGTTCGGCCAGACGCTCGGCGTAGACGCGGAGCACGGCGCCGAAAATGGGCGCCGAAAGGTAACTCTTTAGGCTCGCGTCGATGCCGGTCCAGTCGAACCCCTCGGCGTCCACCACCGTCACCTTCTTCGAGAATTTCGTCGCGAAGGCGAGCGCCCGCTCGTCCAGCGGCCTCGTCTCCCCTGCCGTCTTCATGAGAAGGAAGGGCACGTCGTAATCGGTGATCTCGAAGGGTCCATGGAAGTATTCGCCCGAGTGGATGGCGGCGGAGTGGACCCACTGCATCTCCTGAAGAAGGCAGATGGCGAAGGAATAAGCCTCGCCGTAGACGGGGCCGGAGGCCATGGTATAGATGATGGGCTCGCGCTTGTGGCTCGAGCCGAATACATCGGCTGCGGCGGCGAACTTGGCCTTGTTGCGGGCGAAGATGTCCTGGAGGCCTTTGATGTTCTCGAGGGCTGTCTTGTAAAGCGGCTTGGGCTGGATCGCGTCGAGGATGCCGAACATGAAGCGGAGCGCCATGCCCGCGCGGTGGTCATAGGCGTCGGCGTCGGGACCCCAGTCATAATGGAGGTTGTATTCGGCCGCCAGCCAGAGGGGAGAATCCACCTTAAAGGAATAGGCGACGGTGAGGGCGCCTTTCCCGCGAGCGAAAGCCGTTGCCTCGACGGTTTCGGGCGTGTTGCCCGAGTGACTGCAGGTTATGACGAGGGAATCCTTCCCCAGCCCCTTGGGATCGCGATGGATGAATTCGTTGGAGGATAGGACGAAGGAAGGGATCGTCGTTTCCCTGTCGATCAGGTACTGCTGATTGTACATATAGGCGAGAGAGCCCCCGCAGGCGACAAAGTAAATATTTTTGGGATTTCTCCGCTTTACAGCCTCAATAGCCTGGATTAGCAATGCTCCATGGTCAATGGTCATCGGGAATTCCTCTCATATGTCATTATAATACATCTTATGATGTATTAAGTTGTATTGTATGTTGTTTTCTGAAATTGTCAAGATGAAAAAAACGGAAAATGATGATTTTTTAAAGACGGGTTCTAGCGCGACGCAGCCGACGGATATGCCGTGGGCACCTGTCCTATGCCGAACTCTACGCCGAAGGCCTCCTCGAGGAATTCCGGGGTAAGCACTTCGGAGGGAGGGCCCATGCGCAGGAGCCGGCGCTGCCCGATCATGAGAATGGTGTCGGCGAGGGAGCGTGCGAGCGCCATGTCGTGGGTGGTGAAGATTATGGTCTTGCCCTTGGATGCCAGGGAGGCGAGCTCGCGCGCGACGCGCTGGGCATTAGCGGGATCGAGAAGGGATGTCGGTTCGTCCAGGAGGAGGATTTCCGCTTCCTGGGCCAGGCAGCGCGCTATCCTGACGAGCTGGTATTCGCCGCCCGATAGTTCGCCCGCCCTGCGTCCGGCGAGGGATTCTAGCCCCAGTTCCGCGAGGGCGCCCAAGGCCGCCGCTTCGTCGCCCGCGTCGGGCTGGGCCAGCGCCTCGATATGGGGAGCCCTGCCCATGAGGACGAACTCCAGCACCTTATAGTTAAAGGAAAGCCGCTCTATCTGGGGAAGGAAAGCGACTTTCCTGGCCAAGGCGCGCGGGGAAAACCCGCGCACGGAGCCGCCGTCGAGAAGCACCTCGCCGGTCTTGGGGGCGAGTCTCCCGCCCAGGAGCGACAGGAGTGTCGTCTTGCCGGCGCCGTTGGCGCCGAGAATCGCCAGCTTCTTCCCCTCGCCTATCCTGAACGATATATCGTCGAGGATCGGTTCTCTTGTCATTGAGCCTCTTGCCGCCCAGGCGAATGAGAGGTTCCTGGCTTCGAGTAGCTTCATTTGGTCAACTCCGTCGAGCGGGAAGCCAGCAAGGCGGAGAATGCGAGGGCGCCAAGCAGGGCGGTCACGATGCCCAGGGGCAGTTCGCCGGGGAAAAGCGTCCGCGCGAGACCGTCGGCCAGGAGGGCGAATATCGCTCCTCCCGCCATCGACAGGGGAATGGAGTTTCGCCCGTCGGCGCCGGCGTAAAGCCTCGCCACGTGCGGCACGACGAGCCCGATCCACGAGACGATGCCGCAGGCGGCCGTCACCGCGGCGACGCCCGTGGCGGCGACCATGGCGATGGCCGCCCGCTCGATCTCCGGCCTCAGACCCATCGAGCGGCTCACTTCGTCGTCGAGGGACAGAAGCGTCGTCCGCCAGCGCATGAGGTAAAGAAACCCGAGAGAGAATATGGAGACGGGCGCTATCGTCCAGAACCGCTGCCAGCCCATGGCGGTAAGCGAGCCCATCGTCCAGAAAACGATGTCGGGCAGCTGGGACAGAGGGTCGGCGACATACTTCACGGCCGCGAGGAGGGAAGAGAAGAAGGCGGAGACGGCCAGGCCCGCCAGTATAAGGCGCAGCACCTGTCCGCCGAATCTGAAGCGTTTCGAGAGGGCAAGGCTCGCTCCGAGCGCAGTGAGCGCCATGGCGAAAGAAGAGAGCGAAACGAAGGCGTTGAGTGCGAACCCGGAGAGAAGGGTCTTGAGTGGCTGCCAGGATCCGGCCACGAGAGCCATGGCCGCCCCGAAAGCCGCGCCCTGGGAGACGCCGAGAAAGCCAGCGTCCACGAGAGGATTGCCGAAGATCGTCTGGAAAGCCGCCCCCGACCCGCCCAGGACGGCCCCTAGCAGAATGGCTCCCAGGGCGCGCGGCAGCCTGATGGAGAGGAAAATACGCCTCGCCGTCTCGTCGGAGAAAAGCAGACTCGGTTTCATGAATCCCGGCCCGGGATACCGCCCCGCGAACAGGTAGAGCAAAAGGGCCGCCGCGAAAACGGCGGCGAAGGCGAAGCGGACCGACCGGAGGCTTTTCATCGGTTAAAGATTTCCCGGTTTCACTTGGCCAAGTCGCCGGCGAGTTTCGGCGCCACCGTGGCGTCGAAGGTAGCGTTGTCCATGCCGTACATGGTCGAGAAAAACGCCCTCGCTTCGGCGAGGATGGGCCTGTCGGCGAACTGGGCTGGATAGAGCTTCCCCGCCATCCATTCGAGGCCGAGGATCCAGCGCGTATCGGGCTGGTCCCAGGAGTAGAAATCCTGGGCGAAACCGTGGACGGCACCGTTTTTCACCGCGGCGATGCGGGAAAGCCTCGCGTCGGATGAGAAAATCTTGGCCGAACCAGCCGCGTTCGCCCTGTAGTTGACGACGAACACAACGTCTGGATTCCAGGCCGCTATCTGTTCGGGATTCACCTTACCCCAGCCCGAGCCGGGATTGGCGCCTATCCAGACAGGGATGCCCCCGGCAAGCTCCACGAGCCTTGTCTGCATCCACGAAGCGGGAGGCACTTCCCACACGCCCTCGGTCGGGTTGGCCGCCTGGACGAGAAGAACCCTCGGTTTCGCGGCCTTGCCGGCCCCCTGAGCCGCGGGGGCGCCCGGAGCTGCAGAGGCTCCCGGAGCCGCGGCCACGCGCTTCGAAACCTCGGCCAGCGCATTCTTATAGAAGGAAACGATCTCGTCGGCCCTCGCCTTCTGGCCCAGGAAATCGCCCAGCCTCGCGATATCGGCCTCGTAGTCCTCGGGCGTTTCCAGGTTCAGGTAAATCTGCTTGATACCCAGCGCGTCGAGCGAAGGCCCAAGGCTCTTCTTCATGGCGGTTTTGAGTATCACCGTGTCGGGCTTTAGCGAGGCGTACACCTCCACGCCCGCGGTCTTGTCGATGACCGGTTTTTTAGAAAAATCGGTGTCGATGGCGGAAAGGAAGGCGCCGAGCCCCTGGTCGGCTCCGGCCACGGCGATGACGCGCCTGCCGGCGTCGGGGAAAAGATATACGGCATCGGCAACCATGATCACCGCTTTTCCCCCGAGAACGAGACGCTGCTGGGCGAAAGGCGATGCCGTCACGACAAAGAATAGAAACGCCGCGATGGCCGCTCTGGCGGCCTTTTTAAAGTTATTTGTTTTCATGCGTTCCAGCCTACTCCACGCGTTTCCTGACGTCAATGGAACTATCCGCTAATATGTGAGGCGACGAAGGCCCTGTATTCGCCGTTCGTCTCCATCAGCTCTTCGTGGCTGCCGAATCCGGCCACTGAACCTTCCTTGAGGAAGAGCACCTTGTCCGCGTACTGTATGCTCGAAAGCCGGTGGGAAACGGCGATGATCGTCGTGCCCCTCCTGTCGAGTGCCTTCCAGAGCCTCTCCTCGTTTTTCGTGTCGAGACTCGCCGTCATATCGTCCAGAAGAAGGAGTTCGGGCTCGCGGGCGAGCGCCCTCGCTATCGCGATGCGCTGCTTCTGCCCTCCCGAGACGCTCACGCCGCGCTGGCCCAGCGGCGTTTCTTCCCTGAGAGGGAAGGAACGGATCTCTTCGTCTATCTGGGCCGTTTCCGCAAGCTCCCAGAATCGTTCGGAGGAGAGTATAGGCGGAGTCTGCCTGACGCCGAAGGCCACGTTCTCCTCGATGGTTCCCGAAAAAAGCAAGGCTTCCTGGGGGACATAGCCGACGAGCGCCGCCCAATCGCTCTTTGAGAGTCCGGAAAGGGGAATCCCGTTAACCGCTATGCCGCCTTCCTGCGCGGGCAGGAGGCCGGCTATCATCTTCACGAGGCTGGTCTTGCCGCAGCCCACCGGGCCTATGACGAGGAGGCGTTCGCCGCGCGCGAGCTCGAAGGAAACCTCTAAAACCGCGCGCTTCTCCCTTCCTTTGTACCCGAAGGAAGCCAGCTCGACTTCAAGTTTCTCGAAGCGAGAAATGGCGATGGGCGACACCGTCTCCGGTGCGCGCGGGAATCTGCCTATTTCCTCCAGCCGGTCTATGTTGACGAAAGCCCGCTTGCCGAAGATGAAGAGCTGGGGGATGTCGAGGATCGGATAGATGAGGAGGTTCAGGTAATTGTAGAAGGCGTAGAACGTCCCTATGGTTATCTCTCCCTTCACCACCATGAGGCCGCCCGCGAAGATGAGGGCTATCTGGGCCACATAATCGATATTCTGATAGATGAGGTTGAGAATCGTATCGAGCTTTATTACGTCCATCTCTGTCTTGTAGCGCCGCTCGAGGGCTTCCGAGAAGAATCGTTCGTACTTCGCCTCGCTGGCGAAGGCCTTGATGATTCTCGCGCCCGAGAAGCTCAGCTCGAGCTGTTCGTTTATGCGCGATATGGACTCTTCGTTCTTCTTCACCTTGTCGTATATCCTGTCCTGCGTGCGCGAGAAGATATAGAGCATGAAAGGCAGGGACGCGATGGAAAAGAGCGCGAGGCGCCAGTCGAGAGCGACCATCGCGATGGCGCAGAATACTACCTTGCTCGCCGACTCGACCGCCCTGAATATTCCCGAGCAGAGGAACCAGGAGAGCTTGGGAAAATCATTGATATCCGAGGTGAGTCGCGTTACGAGGTCTCCCGACGAGAATTCGGCGAAGAACCGATAATCCTTTTCCGTCAGCTCGGCGAAATACTTTTTGCGGATGATGTAGTCGAAAACAACGTTGAGCGCTCCTCGTATGCCCGGGAAGAATCCCGAGATGAAGCCCGCCACGCCGAGAGCGGTAAAGAAGAGAGCCGCCTTCCTGAGCGCCGCCAGCGGGTCGGGATAATCGCCTTTGCCGGAGAGTATTCCCTCGAGCATATCGAAAAGCTCTTTCGTGAGCAGGGGAAAGGCCACGGCCACGAGGCTCGAAAGCAGGGTGAGGAAGAGAAGGAGGGCTATGAGCCCTTTCTTTTCCTTCCAGATATGCCATATCCAGGCTAGGTGTATGTTTCTGGGCTTTTTCATTTCGCCTCCTTGCCGAGGAACTGCTGTTCCACGAGGCGCCTGTATTCGGGCAGGGTTTCGAAGAGTTCGGCGTGCGTGCCGCGGGCGACTATCCTGCCCTCGCTGAAATAGAGAATCTGATCCGCGTGGAGTATGGACGAAAGCCGGTGGGCGATGATGAGCGCCGTCCTTCCGGCGAGAAGGACATCGAGGCTCAAGCGGATCTTTTCCTCCGTATCCATGTCTATGTTGCTCGTCGCCTCGTCGAGGATGACGAGTTCAGGGTTGGCCGCCAGCGCCCTGGCGAAGGCCAGAAGCTGCTTTTCCCCTGACGAGAGGTTGCCGCCGCGCTCCCAGAGGTTGGTCTGGAGTCCCGAGGGCAGCCCGCTGACCATGTCGGTCGCGTACACATTTTCAAGAGCCTTCTCAACGCGCTCGCCGGGAATATCGTCATTGTAGACGCGGACATTTTCGAGCACCGAACCGGGAAAGAGGTAGACATCCTGCAGCACGAGCCCGGTCTTTTTTCTCCAGCTCGCGAGATTGAGGCTGTCGAGGTCCGCGCCGTCGATGGTTATGCGCCCTTTCTGCGGCCTGTAGAATCCGCAGAGGAGGCTCACGGTCGTGGATTTTCCCGAACCGGAAGAACCCACGATGGCAGTGAGAGAACCCTTGGGAATCGAAAAGCTCACGTCTTTCAGGATCCACTCTTCGTCCTTATAGGCAAACCACAGGCTTTCGAAGCGGATTTCCCTGTCCAGGCGCGCCTCGATAGCGTTCCCGCGTCCCGGCTCTTCCGGCAGCGACATGATCGTCAGTATGCGGTTGAGCGATACTTTCGCCTGCTGCATCCGCCTGATGCTCTCGGCTATCTCCAGCACGGGGCGCAGGAGCGAGGCCCCGTATTCGAAGAAGAGAAGGAGGGTGCCCAGACTCATACCGCCGGCTATGACGCGCGGCGCGTAGAGCAGGATCAGGGCGACGATGAAGAGGGGGCCCACGATGGATTCGAGGGCTGAGAAAACCGAGATCTCGAACAGGGCGACCTTCACGTTGACGCGCTGCTGCTGCCTTGCGGTCTCGTCGAGGGACGCGGCGGCCCAGGCTTTCCGGTCGAAGACCTTGACGATTTCCATACCCTGGATGAATTCCGTCACCTTGGCGAGTACCTTCGCGTAGAGATTTCTCGACTGGTCGTAGAAACCGAGAATCTTGCTGAAAAAGACGAGCATGAGGGCAAGGATCACGGCGACGACGGCGAGCATGATGAGGGCGAGGGTCGGCGCTATGGAGTAGGTGACGGCGAACATTCCTCCCATCATGAGAATGTTGACGATGAAGGTGACGCCCAGGCTGGAGAAGAGATCCCTCACCTTTTCCGTGTCGTTTTCCGTGCGCGACATCAGTTCGCCGACGGGATGGGCGTCGAAGTAAGCTACCGGCAGCGTGAGAAGATGGGCGAACAGGTCTTCTTTTATGCGGGTGACGATCGAGAGCCCTAACTTCGAGATGAGGATATTGCCAAAATACGTAAGGCCGCCGACGACGACGATGACGGCGAGATAGGCGAGCGCATAACGCAATAGGAGCGCGCTGTCGCCCGTCGGGACGGCCTTGTCGATGATTTCCTTCAGGATGAGAGGTTGAACGACTCTTCCCAGGGAAATGACAATCATGACGAGAAGGCCGGGAATAGCGTAGCTTTTATAGCGTCCTATATAGGAAGCCAGTTTCTTTTTATAGTTTTTTCCGAATTCCATAATGTTTGCCCATGAATTTTGCGCGGCCTCGCATAACGCGACGGCGCGCGAAAACCTCGCGTATGCCTTTTAAGGCGGCGCGAATTCAGTAAAGGAGTTTTCTTCCCAGATTTTATTCCAAAGAAGAAACCCGGCAATCGATGATCATGGAGACGCTCGTCTCCCTTGTCATGGATTTAGGGTCGAGACCTAAGAAAGGCTCTAGCGGCAAACATATTCATTGTATACCTCGTGAGGCGCATCGCGGCAAAGCTCAGCGCCGGCACCATTATAATAACAGAACTTCGCATAAAAGCAAGTGCGCATTCATTGACATCATGCCTTTTTCATATAAGACTCGATGGACATTCTGATAGCGTTTTGGAGGAGACTCATGGGAAAACTGGAAGCGAGCGCCGAATGGCAGGGCGGGATGGAATACCGCATTCGCGCGGGAGATCATTTCGTCACGACCGACGCCCCTGAAGCGTACGGCGGACAGAATCACGGACCGAAGCCGACCCACATGCTCCTCGTGGGGCTAATGGGCTGCACGGGCATGGATGTCGCTTCCCTGCTCAAGAAAATGAGGGTGTCCGTCGCCAGGATTTCGCTGGATTCCAGCGCCGACGTCGCCCCCGACGATCCCCACATATTCAGGTCCATAGAACTCAACTACCGCCTCGAAGGCGAGGGACTGGAGGGCCACGAATCCCAGGTCCTCAAGGCAATCCATCTTTCCAAGGAAAAATACTGCTGCGTTTCCATCATGTACCGGCAGTTCTGCGCGATAACGACGCGCGCCTACATCAACGGCGCTGAAATAGACCTGGCGAAGGACGCGGAATAAGGGCGGCGGCCGCGGCCGCCGCCGTCAGCGACAATCAGGCCGCCGCTTCAGCGGTATTCCTCCCAGGCCTTGATCTCCAGACCCTTTTCGCGCTGGGATTCGATAGCGTCGATGAACTGCTTGGCCACCTTTATGTTCGTGAAGAGCGGAATGTTGAAGTCTATGGCCGCGCGGCGAATGAGATAGTCGTTCTTGAGCTCCCGCTCGTTGTTGTTCTTAGGAATATTGATGACGAGATCGAAGTCCCTGTTGCGCAGCATGGTGGCGATGTTCGGCTCAGTCTTCTCGAGCGGCCAGTGCAGACGCGCGCAGGGCACGTTGTTGACGGCCAAGAACTTGGCCGTGCCGCCCGTCGCGAAGAGGGAGAAGCCCATCTCGGAAAGCTTCTTGGCGCTCGCGAGGAACTCCAGCTTGTTCTCAAGGGGCCCTGTCGATAGAAGGATATTCTTCTTCGGAACGCTGTAGCCAACCGAAAGAAGGGCCTTGAGGAAGGCGTCGTCGAGGTCGGTGCCGATGCATCCCACTTCGCCGGTCGAAGCCATTTCGACGCCCAGAATGGGGTCGGCGCCATGGAGGCGCGAGAAGCTGAACTGCGCGGCCTTTACGCCCACCCAGGGCAGGTCGAGGGCCGAGGATGATATCACGCCCGTATCCTCGTCGAGGATGGCCTTCGTGGCGAGGTCGATCATGTTCACCCTCGAAACCTTGGAGCAGAAGGGAAAGCTGCGGCTCGCGCGAAGATTACATTCGATCACCTTGATCTTGTTGCGCTGGGCGATGAACTGGATGTTGAAGGGCCCCGTGATCTCGAGGGCTTCCGCGATCTTCTCGGTGATCTTCCTGATCTTACGAATCGTTTCGATATACAGGCGCTGGGCAGGCAGCACCACGGTGGCGTCGCCCGAGTGGACGCCGGCGTTTTCGATATGCTCCGTGATGGCGTGATAGATCACCCTTCCCCGCTTGGCCACGGCGTCTATCTCTATTTCCTTGGAATTCTCGATGAACTTGGAAATGACGACGGGATGTTCCCTGGAAACGTCGGCGGCCATGCCCAGGAACTTCGTCAGACTGTCCTTGTCCCAGGCCACGTTCATGGCTGCGCCCGAGAGCACGTAGCTGGGGCGGACGAGGACGGGATAGCCCACCTTCTCGGCGAAGATCAGGGCTTCGGCCACCATCGTCAGGTCCTTCCATTCGGGCTGGTCCACGTCGAGGGTGTCGAGGAGGGCTGAAAACTTGTTCCGGTCCTCGGCCCTGTCGATGTTCTCAGGCGAGGTACCCAGGATGACGGCGCCCGCGTCGTAAAGCTTGAGGGCCAGGTTGTTCGGGATCTGGCCACCCATGGAGAGGATCATCCCCTCAGGCCGCTCGAATTCGTAGATATCGAGAACGCGCTCGAGGCTCAGTTCCTCGAAATAGAGCCTGTCGCAGGCGTCATAGTCGGTGCTCACGGTTTCGGGGTTGCAGTTGACCATTATGGTTTTCCTGCCCACGTTCCTCGCCGTCTGGATGGCGTTGACGCAGCACCAGTCGAACTCGACGCTCGATCCGATGCGGTAGGGCCCCGAGCCTGGCACCATGACGCCCGTCCCCAGGGGAGTCACGTCGTTCTTCAGGCCTGAGTAGGTGATGTAGAGATAGTTCGTCTCGGCGGGGTATTCGGCGGCCAAGGTGTCGATCTGCTTGACGACGGGCACGATGCCCTTCCCTTCGCGGAAGGCGCGGAAGTCGCTTTCCTTGACGTTCAGCATCCGCGCCAGTGCCTCGTCTGAAAAGCCCTTCCGCTTTGCCGCGAGGATGAGGTCAGTCGGCGGGAACTTGCCCGGGCGGCACTTTTCCGCCGCCGCCCGCAGTTCCTTCTCCACGCGATGCACAGAGGCGATGCCCTCCAGGAACCAGCGGTCGATCTTCGTCTCCTTGTGGATGGCGTCGATGGTCCAGCCTTCGCTGAGGGCGCGGTAGACGGCGAAAAGCCTCCTGTCCGTCGGCTGCCTGAGGGCTTCCTTCGTGGAGGTGAATTCCCTTCCCATCAGTTTCGGGTCGTCGGAGAGCCCCATGGCGCCCGTGCCCGTCATGCGCACGGCTTTCTGGAGGGCTTCCTCGAAGCTTCGGCCGATGGACATAACCTCGCCCACGGACTTCATCTCGCTGCCGAGGTGAGTGTCCACTTCCTTGAATTTCGTGAGGTCCCAGCGCGGAATCTTGACCACGCAGTAGTCCAGCGCGGGCTCGAAACAGGACATGGTGGCCTTGGTGATCTTGTTGCTGATCTCGGTGAGGGAGGCCCCGAGGGCGAGCTTCGCGGCCACGTACGCGAGGGGATAGCCGGTGGCCTTGGAAGCGAGCGCCGAGCTGCGCGAGAGCCTGGCGTTCACTTCGATGATCCTGTACTCCTCCGACTTCGGATCGAGGGCGTACTGGATGTTGCACTCGCCCACGATGCCGATGGAGCGGATGACCTTGAGGGCCACGGCGCGGAGCATATGGTACTCGCGGTCCGTCAGGGTCTGGGAGGGCGCGACGACGATGCTCTCGCCCGTGTGTATGCCGAGGGGATCGAAGTTCTCCATGTTGCAGACGGTGATGCAGTTGTCGTACTTGTCGCGCACGACCTCGTACTCCACCTCCTTCCAGCCGCCGAGCCATTCCTCGACGAGAACCTGGGGCGAGAGGGAAAAAGCCTTCTCGCAGCGCGCCTTAAGCTGCTTTTCGTTCCTGCAGATGCCCGAGCCGGCCCCGCCCAAGGCGAAGGCGGCGCGCACCATCACCGGATAGCCGATCTCGGCGGCGGCGGCCATCGCTTCCTCTATGGAGAGAGCGGCCGAGCTGCGAGGCGTTCCCGCCCCTATCTCGTGGAGCCTGCGGGCGAAGAGGTCCCTGTCCTCGGTGAGGCGGATCGCCTCGACCGGCGTCCCGAGGACGTCCACGCCGTACTTGTAGAGGATGCCTTCGTCGTGGAGGGCGATGCCGCAGTTCAGCGCTGTCTGGCCGCCGAATGAGAGTAGGATACCGTCGGGCCTCTCCTTCTCGATGACCTTCTTCACGAACTCGGGCGTCACGGGGAGGAAGTAGGTGGCATCGGCCATGCCTTCGCTCGTCTGAATAGTGGCGATGTTCGGATTGATGAGGACGGTGGAGATGCCTTCCTCGCGCAGGGCCTTGAGCGCCTGCGAACCGGAATAGTCGAACTCCCCGGCCTGCCCGATCTTGAGGCCGCCGGATCCGAGGACGAGGACTTTTTCAGGCTTTTTCATGGCTTTCTCCATAGAGCTTCGCGTCGGCGATGAACTGTTCGAGAAGGAACTGGGTGTCCCTCGGTCCCGGGCAGCCTTCGGGATGGAACTGCACGGCGCGGAAGGGCTTTCGCGTCGAGCGTATGCCCTCGATCGTCCCGTCGTTGACGTTGACAAACCAGGGTTCCCAGCCGTGGGGCAGGCTGTCCGCTCGCACCGCGTAGCCGTGGTTCTGGCTCGTCATATAGCAGCGGCGTGTGCCGACCTCCAGGGCCGGCTGGTTCTGGCCCCGGTGGCCGTAAGGCAGTTTATAGGTGTCGGCGCCGGCCGCGAGGGCGAGGATCTGGTTGCCGAGGCAGATGCCGAAGATGGGCTTTTCGTCGGCGAGGGCTCGCCGCACCGAGGCTATGGTCTTCGTGCAGGCCTTGGGGTCGCCGGGGCCGTTGGAGAGGAATATGCCGTCGCAGGCGATCTTGCGGAAGTCGCTGTCCCAGGGAATGCGCACGACAGTCGCCCCCGTATCGAGGATGATCCTGAGGATGTTGGCCTTCACGCCGCAGTCCACGACGGCTATCGTCGGCCCCCCGGCCTCGCCCTTGTAGGTCCGCGATTCGCCGCAGGACACTTCGGCGACGGGGTTCTCGTCCTCCCTTCCGTTGGATGCCTCGGGTTCCTTTCCGTCCACGACGATGCGCCCCTTCATGACGCCTTCCTCCCGCAGGAGTTGGGTGAGGGCGCGCGTATCGATGCCGGAGATTCCGGGGATGCCCTCGCCTTCCATCCACGCGGATAGGGTGCGCCTCGAGCTGAAATGACTCGGCTCTTCGCAGAGCTCGGCGACGACGAGCCCCGATACTTGTATTTTTTCGGATTCGAACTCGCGCGGAATGCCGTGGCGATCCAGCGAACTCGCGGGAACGCCGTAATTGCCGGCGAGCGGATAGGTAAGCGTGAGAATCTGTCCTTTGTAGGAGGGATCGGTGAGGGATTGCGGATAGCCGACCATGCCCGTGGAAAAAACGACTTCGCCGCGCAGGGAACGTGTGGCCCCAAAGGCCGTTCCGGCGAACTCGGTGCCGTCTTCGAGGACGAGGCGAGCGGATTTTTTCCGGGAATGCATGACTGTCTCCTTCCGCCGGCTTTCCTTTCTGGCTTCCGAAAACAGCGGCGGTACGACACCGCCATGCTAGGGATACCGTGCGCGGGGTAAACCTTTGGAAGGTCCTTTGGCAGGTGCGGCGGTGTCGGTTTAAAATAGCGGGGATGAAGGGGTCGCATCAAGGGGTTTTACGAGAATTTTACGTATTTATGTAATTTTTTTGCATATTTATCCAATACGGCAAGATCGCCTGGAAGCTTCCGGCTTGGGCGGATCAGGCGATGAGATCGGCGGTGGCGGCTCCCACGATGTCGAGCAGAAGCCGGGGGCTGATCAGCGCCTGCATGCCCCTCCTGCCCGCGCTCACGGAAATCTTCTCGAAGAGGAAGGCTGTCTCGTCCAGGAAGGTGGGGAAGCGCTTCTTCATGCCTATGGGCGAACAGCCTCCCCTCACATAGCCCGTGAGGGGTTCTAGCTCCTTGAGAGGGAGGAGGGAGCAGCTCTTGTCGCCCAGGGCTTTGGCCGCTTTTTTCAGGTCTATCTCGCAGGATCCGGGGATGACACAGACGAAATGACCCATCCGTTCGCCCGACAGGACGATCGTCTTGAAAACCTGGTCCGGATCGAGCCCGAGCTTTTCCGCCGCGTGGGTCGCCGAGAGGTCTTCATCCACTTCATAATGAAGGATTTCGAAAGGGAGGTTCGCGGCTTCAAGAAGCCGAATCACATTGGTCTTTTCGCCGCTTTTTTCGTCCTGCCGCGTCATGGCCGCCATTATAGCTTCATGTTTTAATCTTGGCCACATCCCCAGGGCTGGGGCGCGGCTCCGAGCCGGCAACCGATCCCAGGGTGGCGTCCGCTTCCGGCCTCAGGCCATATTTCGCGGCCAGGGCGGCGTATTCCTCGGGGCTGTCCATGTCCTCCAGGACGCCGTCGCATCCGGTTTCGACGATGAGGGAACCCAAGGCTAAAAGTATGTCCATGAGTCTTTCGCCGGTCCGCTGGGCCTGGATGGCGGGAATATACGAAGCGGGGAAATAGACGGGATGGCCAGCCTTCCCGTTTCGTCCCGCGACGAGGGCGACGGGGGCATTGGGGCGCCCCGCGGCGGTGGCAGGATGCTCCGGGGCTCCGGGATGTCCCGCGTCGGCTAGCTGCAGCGATGCGGCGCGGCCCAGGGCGGCGAAAACCGTTTTGTCGACAAAGGGCATGTCGGCGTGGTGGAGGAAGAAGCCGGGACAGCCAGAAGGAAGGGCTTTTATGCCGGCGAGGACTGAAGTCACCCTTCCCTCTTTCCAGTCAGGATTGTGGACGAAGACGATATTGTCGAGACCGGCCAAGGCCGCCTCGATGTTCTCGCGCCCGAACCCGGTGACGATGATGAGCGGTCGGCAATGAGCGAGGGCGATTCGGGTTGTCCTCCGAACGACGGGCTCGCCGTCCATAGGCAGCAGCAGTTTGGGCCGCCCCATCCGCGAGCTAGCGCCCGCGGCGAGGAGGATGCAGGGCAGCGCGGCAGTCTCTGCGAGCGCGGCAGTTTCTGCGAGCGCGGCGGGCGCCGCCGATTCGGCCGGCTTCAAGGGGCTGCGCTCCGGGCGGGTTGCCTCGCAACCCGCCGAGCGGTCAACCGGGCAGCCATCTGAGCGTCAGTTTGAGCGGCCAAGGCTGCCTGTCTCGCGGCGACAAGGGCCGACAGACGCTGGACCTCCTCGCCGGTGCGTTCGGGCGCGGGGCCGCCGGTCTGCCTCCGCCTCGCCACGCAGGAAGCGGGCTCAAGATAGTCAATGAAGGCCTTCCTATCGAAGCCGGGTCGAGCGAAAGCCTCATGGCTGGCCTGGATTTCCTCGAGGGAGAGCGCGGCGAAACGCTTGCCGGTGGAGAGACTGAGTTTCACGAGGGCTTTGGCCGCCTGGTACGCGGTCCTGAAAGGCAGGCCTTCCAGCACGAGATATTCGGCTATGTCGGTAGCCTCGAGGAAACCCTCGTCCACCGCTTTCCTCATCTTTTCGACATTGGGCTGGAGCGAGGAGACGAGGACGGCAAAGGCGCGCAGGGCTCCAGTCACGGTGTCTTCGATGTCGAAGAACATTTCCTTGTCTTCCTGGAGATCGCGGTTGTAGGCGTAGGGCAGGCCTTTCTGCATGACGAGGAGGGCCTGGAGCGCCCCGAAAACCCTCGCGGTCTTTCCGCGGATGAGCTCGGCGGGATCGGGATTCCTCTTCTGGGGCATGATGCTCGAACCGGTGCTCGCAGCGTCGCTCAGGCTCATGAATGAATATTCGGTGGATACCCAGAGGGCGATATCCTCGCAGGCGCGCGAGAGGTGGACCATGATGCTGGAGCAGACCGCCCCGTAGTCCAAACATGCGTCCCTATCGGCCACGGCGTCCATGGTGTTGCGGGACGGACGCGCGAAGCCTAAGGCGGCCGCCGTGAATTCCCTGTCGGTGGGCAGACCCGATCCCGCGAGGGCGCCTGAGCCCAGCGGACATTCGTCAGCCCGCGCGCGTCCGTCCCGCAACCTGCCGCAGTCGCGCTCGAGGGCGGCGCACCAGGCAAGCAGGTGGTGCGCGAGCGTCACCGGCTGGGCGCGCTGCAAGTGCGTATACCCCGGCATGATCGTTTCTCTGTGATTCGCGGCCAGATCGAGCAAGGCTCTCAGCGCGCCCAAGGCCGCCCCCTCGGTCGCGTCGAAAGCCCGCAGAATATGCATCCTGAAGGCGACAGCCACCTGGTCGTTCCTGCTTCTCCCGGCATGGACAGCCTTCCCCGCCTCGCCGAGCCTCTTCGTCAGCTCGGCCTCGATAAAGGAATGGATGTCCTCGCTCTCCGGATCTACGGCGAGCTTTCCCTCTCCTGCCTCGGCCAGCATAAGCTCGAGAGCCGCGCATATCGACGCCGACTCCTCGGGCGGAAGAATGCCCTGCCTCCCCAGCATCGCCGCGTGGGCTATCGAGCACTCGATGTCCTCGCCCAGAAGCCTCGAATCCACCGAAAGAGAAGAAAGAAAGGCCTCCACGTCGGGGTGGAGCCCCACGCCGCCCGCGGCGGCCTGCCACAGTTTAGCCACTTCAGCACCATCCTTATAAAAATGAGGGGAGGCGCGGCGCCTCCCCTATCACCCTTGCCAAACCTCCCGCGCCCTTGGCGCGTCGACGTTCGGCGCTTATCGTCACATCAGTCGCCCGCTGGAGCAGTATAGCCCGAACAGCCCGGTTTCACCACATCGGGGCCGGAAGCCGTGCCGTGGGCGGCGATGCGCGCGTTGAGCCGCGCCCTCACCTTGGTGGGCAGGCCGAAGAGGTTGATGAAGCCGCTGGAATCCTTGTGGGAGAAGAGCGGTCCCGTCGTGAAGCTCGCGAGGCTCGCGTCGTAGAGCGAATAGGGCGAGGTCGCGCCGGCCGAAAGTATGGAACCCTTGTAGAGCTTTACGGTCACGCTGCCCGTCACCACTTCCTGGGTTGAATCGATGAAGGCGTTGAGAGCCGCGCAGAGGGGCGAGAACCACTCGCCTTCGTAGAGTATCTCGGCGAAGCGCTGGGCCACCGTGAGCTTGAAGGAGAGCGTTTTCTTATCGAGGCAGAGCTGTTCGAGCTTGTCGTGGGCTTCCATGATGATGGTGCCGCCCGGGGTCTCGTAGACGCCGCGGGACTTCATGCCCACCACGCGGTTTTCCACCATATCGATGACGCCCACGCCGTTCTTGCCGCCGATGACGTTGAGTTTCTTGACGATGGAGAGGGGATCGAGCTTCTCGCCGTTCACCGAGACTGGCACGCCCTTCTCGAAGCCTATGGTCACGTATTCGGCCTTGTCGGGCGCCTGTTCGGGGGGAACGCACATTTTAAGCATGCCTTCGAACTTGGGTTCGTTGGCCGGATTCTCGAGATCGAGGCCCTCATGGCTGATGTGCCAGACATTGTCGTCGCGGGAATAGGAGTCGGACTTCTTCATGGGCACGGGGATATTCCGCTTCTCGAGGTATTCGATCTCCTCTTCCCTGCTCTGGATGTCCCATATTCTCCAGGGAGCTATCACTTCCATCTCAGGCGCGAAAGCCTTAATGCCCAGCTCGAAGCGGACCTGGTCGTTGCCCTTGCCCGTGCAGCCATGGGCGATCGCGTCGGCTTTCTCGGCGATGGCGATCTGCGCTAGACCCTTGGCGAGGAGGGGCCGCGCCGCCGAGGTGCCAAGCAGATATTTCTTCTCGTAGGGACTTCCCGACTTCACGAGAGCCCAGAGGTAGTCTTTCACGAATTCGTCTTTCTGGTCCAGCTTGATGAACTTGATCGCGCCGGAAGCGAGGGCGCGTTTTTCCATGGTCGCCCAGTCGGCTTCCTGTCCTACATCCCCGCAGGCGGCGACCACGTCGCAGTCATAATTTTCCTTGAGCCAGGGAACGATGACGGTAGTGTCGAGGCCGCCCGAATATGCGAGCACGATTTTCTTTTTCATGGCTTACTCCTTGCAATACATTTTCTAGTGATTTTCCGGCTGAACGCCCTGTCGGCCAAATGAATGCTCAGCGACGACGGAGGCGGGCCTCGAGGCGGGTTTGAGGAAGAAAGGAAGAATACTCGAATCTAAACATCATGAAAAGCATATTATGCATATATTTAGAATAAATCAAGGGGTTTTCGTCATATTATGCATATTTTTTGCATAATATATGCAGAAATAATAAAAAGGCCAGGCAACCTCTCGCGGAGGCGGCCCGGCCGGCAATCATGGGAACAGGGACTGGCCCTTATTTCCAGTTTGTCATGTCCAGTTCTTTTTCAGTCTTGGCCACAATGGCTGAACCCGCGATGTCGCCCGTGACGTTGAGGCTCGTGCGTCCCATGTCGAGGAGGGCATCGATGCCGAGGATCATCGCATAAGCCGCGGCTACCGCCGAGCCTTCGGTGACCTTCAGGCCGATCGATTCAAGGACCATGAGGAGCATGATGGCTCCGGCGCCCGGTACGCCCGCCGTGCCGATGGAAGCGAGGGTCGCGGTCAGTACGACCATGCCCTGTTGGCTCATGGTAAGCGGCTGACCGATGGCGTTGCCGATGAAGATGGCGCAGACGCCCAGATAAATCGCCGTTCCATCCATATTGATCGTGGCGCCCAGGGGCAGGGTGAAGGAACAGATCGAACGGTTGATGCCCAATTTTTCTTCCGCGCAGCGCATCGTGATGGGAAGGGTTCCGCCCGAGGATCGGGTAACAAAGGCCGTAATCATCGCCTCATTGGCTCCCTTGAGGAATTTGAGAAAGCCCAGCTTGTAGATGGACAGGAATCCGCCGTAGACGCCCACGAGGTGAACGAGAAGTCCGATGTAAACGGTCAGGGTGACGATGAGAAGGGGTCCGATGGCCTTGGGTCCCTGCTGGGCGAACACCTGGGCGATGAGGACGAATACGCCGATCGGCGCGTACTGCATGATGCCGGAAACCACTTTATACATGGTTTCGGCGGCTGCGTTCACCACGTCCAGGAGGGTCGCGCCCGCCTTGGCCAGGCTCTTGTTCTCGGCGCCCTTGATATAGGAGAGGGCGATCCCGAAGACCACGGCGAAGAAGATGATCGGGAGAACGTCACCCTTGGCGAGGGAATCGATGGGGTTGGTCGGGACGATATTGAGGAGTATCTGCGAGATCGGCAGCGAGGCGGCCGCCTTTCCCTGGACTCCGGCCGCTCCGACGATATTGAAGCCGGCTCCGGGCTGGAGGATATTGGCAAATACCAGGCCGATGGCGACAGCGAGGGCGCTCGTGAACAGATAATAGGCCATGATCTTGACGCCGACGCGGCCGAGGCGGCCGGGATCGATGCTTGCCGCTCCCGCGATCAGGGAGAAGAGGATGACTGGCACCACGATCATCTTCAGCAGTCGGATGAAGAGGTCGCCGAAGAATTTCGAATTATCGACAAAGGGCTTTACCGAATCGGGGAAAAATCCCAGGACGATGCCCACGACGGCACCAAGTATGAGGCCAACAAGAATGCGGGCGAGAAGATTGGTCTTGAAATACCAATCGAAAATGCCCTTCTTTTCCTTCTTTTCTGCCATGAAAATCCTCCTTGGTTGTTTAGAACAGGCGCTCGCCCGACGGCGAAACGGGGACGAACGCCAAAGTGAATGGTAAACTGAAAAGCCGAATAACGCAAATATTATTTATTGCCCATGAGCCAGCGAATGCTGTACACTTCGGGAACGCGCGGGCATGAAAATCATTTTCATTGAGCAAAATAAGGAAGGAATGATGAAAACCATCGGGATTCTCGGCGGCATGGGCCCCGAAGCCACATCGGACTTTTTCGTAAAACTGCTCTCTTTCGACAAGGCCGAGAGGGATCAGGATCACGCGCATATCATCATCGAATGCGATCCTTCCATCCCCGACAGAACGGCGAACATACTGGGCAAGGGTCCCGATCCCGTCCCCGCCATGCTCGCTTCGCTCAGGAGGCTCGAGGCGGCCGGAGCCGACATCGTCGGCATAACCTGCATGACGGCGCACAACTTCCTTCCGCGATTGAGGCAGCTCTCAGGTCTCCGATTCATCTCGGCCCTCGAGACCACGGCCGCGGCGATGCGGGCCAGTTACCCCGAGGCGCGCAGGCTGGGAATCCTCGCTACGGCGGGATCGAAGGCCGCCAGGCTCTATGAGACTTCCCTTGCCGAGTATTCGATCCTATGGCCCGACGACGAAGCCCAGACCAATCTCGTCATGGAAGCCATTTACGGGAAAAACGGCATAAAAGCGGGAAACAGGGGAGACTATCCGCGCTCCCTTCTCATCCAGGCGGCCGAAAAGCTCGTGCGGGCAGGCGCCGACGCCATCGTGGCCGGCTGCACCGAAGTGCCCCTCGTCCTCTCGCAGGAACTTCTCAAGGTCCCCCTCGTCGATCCCATGACCTTGCTGGCCAAGGCCCTCATCGCCGAAGCGAGAGCCTAGCCTTCCAGATCCGTGCCGTGCTTGATCCTCTCCTTCTCCTGGATATTTCTTATGAAGTCTTCCATCAGTTTTCTCGCCATGTCCTTGCAGCCAAGGCCGAAGGCAAGGGCCAGGCCGAGAGCTATCGCGGCGAACAGGAGTATGAAGATGGTGCTCACGATGGTCTGACCGAAGCCGAGCTGGTCGAGGGCCATCGTCGCCACGACGATGAATCCTATATACTTGATCGCCTTGCCTATCAGGACGGGATTGTGGACGGCGCCGTTCTTGGCTATCGTGATGAAGAAATTCGACAGGAAGGTGACGACGACCATGCCTATCACCACGATTATGCCCGTGGCTATCAGTATGGGCAGGGCAGAGCTGATCCATACCTGTATGGACGAAGCCGCCCCCTTGTCGAGTCTCGCCACCGTGTTCGAAAGCGTCAGGATCATCAAAAACCAATAGACGAGAATCCCCAGCAGCTTCGACGGCGTATAGTGGACATTCCCCTTTTTCAGGAAACCGTTGATCCCCGTCTTTTCGCTGAAGCGGTCGAAGCGCAGGAGCGTCATCAGTTTAGGCGTGAAGAAGCGGGCGAATCGGGCGACGAGCCAGCCCAAGAGAAAGGTCAGAAAGGCGCCGGCTATGGGCGGCAGCGTATTGAAAAACGATGCGATGGAATTGGAAATATCGGTAAAATTCATAGGCTCCTCCTCACTCGTCGCCTTCGGTGACGAGTCGGTGTATCTGCTCGACGCTCATTCCCTTGATGCCCAGCGTTTCGACCGTCCTTCCGACGGCCCTGTAGTCGCTGCCGTTCATCAGCTCGGCCAGCGTGATGATCATGTCTATGGTGGGTGTCGGTATCCCGAGCATCGCTCCTATGGATGACATCGGCACGAGGCTCATGGGCACGTCTTCCCATATATAGCGATGGTTGATCGTAGGCGGCGCCTTTATCCCGAAATAGCCCGTGGTGGCCTTTATCGCCGCGCAGAGGGTGTCGCCCGACGAGTCATAGGTGAGGTAAAGCCATTCCCTGGCCGAGACGGTGCGTATGCCCAGGGCTCTCGCCACCGCCAGCCTTTCGTCGTCAATCTTCTCGAGAACCTTCGCGACCGCGGGCGACATGCCCTGAATGTAATACTCGAAATTCCCCTCAGTCGATTCTATCCAGCCCGCGTTGAGCAGGGTGAGGGCGGGATGGAAGACAGCGCCTATATTCTCGAGACTCGTCGCCAGCACGTTGGATCCGGCGGTGAACTCGGGAAAGGCTTGATTCAGCACGGCGAGAGCGTCGGGCGTCATGTGCGAAGGCAGGGCGCTCGCGGGGACGCCGTTCTTGATCTTATAGATGTGGCCTTTGTGGCGGCTGACGGCCCGCGATGCATAGATGAAGGTCTGCGCCTCCACGATGATCGGCCTGGCACGCGATTCCGACTGCTTCAGCACGGCGCGGAATTCCAGGGCCCCTCCCGTCCTACCGGGATTCAGGACGACAACCTGCCCGTCATGGAGGAAGGGAGCCATGGCAGCGGCCAGGGAATAATGGGCCGTGGAAGGCGTGACGATCATTACGACGTCGGCACCCTCGACCGCGGCCTGGATGGATGAGGTGGCCAGACTGACTGGACCGAATCCCTCCACCGCGCCTTCGAGCTCTATGCCTCCATACCAGCGCACGGCGTTGAGGTGCTCGTCCGTCCTGTTGTAAAGACGGACCTGGAAGCCCATGAATCCCAGATGGCCGGCCATGGAAATTCCTCCGTTGCCGGCGCCCACCACGCACCAGAGGGCTTTTTTCCCCTTAGCCTTCACATCCTTCAGGATATCGCAGACTTGCTGCCAGCTTTTGTCAGGCGCCATAACGATCTCCTCCGCCGCTGGTTTTTGCCAGATGGGTTCTCGCCATCTCGATCCTCGCTTCCACGGAAAGAGGCGATCCTTCCACGTCGACGGCATGCATTCCCCCGTTCAAGAGTCGGGTTCCAATATTCGCGGCCGGGAATTCCTCGCGGCAGGAAGTCAGCCACGGAAGGGCGAAGAAACCTGAAGAAAGCATCGTGTAGAGCCCATAAGGAGAATAGGTGTCGGGAATGAGCCTTTCCGCGGCCCGTATCATCCGCAAGGCATCGTCCAGGAGAATCTTCTCTCGCGCGGCCACCTCGGCGCTCGACGCCATGTCGTCCACGCCGCCTTCGCGCCTGAGGCGCCGGTACTCCCGCAGCGCATGGCGCGTTATCCTGATGCTCTCCTCGATGACAGGCGGATCGGCCAGCTTATAGGCTTCAGAATAGCTCACCACATGGATGATCTGAGGGCTGGTCTCGTCGTAAGGCTCGATGTCGTCCATCATGGCGGTCACCGCGGCCAGCTGGGCCTTGGCCCGCTCGGGTTCGGGCGAGAAATAATCCAAGCCCCCCCGCGGCTGGAGGAAGACCCTAAAATTCCCGTCCTCGAGCCCCTTTACCAGCCTGAGAAGAACCCTGGCCTTGGCGAGGTCCTGGATGCCCCAGAGGTATTTAGGCGTATTGAACATTATCTGCAGCACGAGATTCTGTATGCCCTGAAGCTTGGCGGCCTTGGCCGCGATATAGCCCGATACGATATAGCCAAGGTCGTCGGTGCCCCTGAAAGCGAAGTGATGCGGCACGTTCATCTCGAGCGGTTTGCCCGTCGAGGCTATATAGCGCATGGCCTGAAAATGCTCGCCCAGGTTATCGAGCACCGAATTGGGGCCTCTTCCGTCCAGCTTGCAGAACCACCACAGGGAAAGCGCGTGCCAGGCAATATCGATCGTTTCCTCGTACATCCTGGCGAGGGCAGGCACATCCTTGGTGCCCGCGTAGGTACGCACCAGCATGGGGCGCGCCACCTTCCATACGGCCGCGAACTCGGCGGCGCTGGCGATGGGAACGCCGCCGCCATTGATCTTGCCTTCCCAGTCTTCCCCGAAATTGGATTGGCTGAGCTGGGAAGTGCCTATCGAGAGAATATCCAGATAGCCGCCCGAGGCCAGCCGCTTCACCCACTCGGTAAAAAGCCTGACCGCTTCCTTCCTGTCGGGCAGGTAGGGGCCGGCATGGACGCGCATGAGGGGCGGAAGCTTTCGTGCCGTACCGTGGGCAATCCTCGCCGTCAGCCTGTCGCCCCATGAGCCGAATCCCGGAGAGTCTGATCTGTTGACGGGCTTCACCGCGTTGTAGCTGCCTTCCTTCACGAGAGACTCGCCGAAGGCCATCCTCGCGGCATCGTACTTAAGCCCTTCGGAGAGGGTTTGAGGCATCATGTCCTCATCGATGCCGAGAATACGCATGGTCTCGTGGGGCGCTTCATCGCCCCGGAAGACGCCCGTCAGATCGTGGTGCCTGGCGAGAACCGCCTCGCAGGCCTCCGGAAGCCCGGCGAAAAACAGCCCTCTGACAGGACCGCCGTCCGAAAGAAGCATCTTCTCGCGGTGGAGGAATTCATACAGGACTTCGAAAAGATGGAGGGCATCGGCAGGGTCCAGCCTGTAGCTGAAGCCGAGCACCGAAATCCTCCTGTTGCGAAGCCAGGCGCGAAGCACGGTGCCGCCCTCATGCCTGGAAAGGGACTCGATATCGCCGCCTACGTCGGCGTCGGCGATGCAGGATTCTATGCCGCAGTCCTCCAGAACCTGGGAGAAGGAAAGCATCCCGAGGGTATGCACGTCTATGGAAGGATGAATGAGGCCGAAAACGTCATGGCTGGAAATTTTAAACATCGTATCGCCTCCTCAAAGGCTGATAAGCCCGGATCGAACGGCTGAGGGCAGCCTCGATGATAGCCAGGATATATTGCTTCTCCGAGAGATGAGCCTGCCGCGCGCAGGCTTCGAACCACGCGTCGGGAATCATGGGCTGGCCGTTTATTTCGATGGCCCAGAATTTCCCGCCGGCGAAAATCATGTCGCAGCGGGAATAATCCCTGATATCGCCCGCCGAAGAAAAAGCCGCGGCCGCGAAGGCTTGGGCCGCCTCGCGCAAGGAGCCGTCAGCTATCGGCCGGGCTTCCGTCCTGCTGCCGTCCTTGTCCTCTGTCGTGACCACATGAATGCCGGGGGGGTTGATAAAGACAATTTCCACGGGCAGGAGAAGCCTCTCCTCGCCGTTGCCTATGCAGGCGCAGGTGATTTCGCGGAAATCGGGGTAGAGCCCCAGGTAATGCTCAATGAGGATATGCCTGAAATCCCTGCCCAGGCTGGCGACGAGGGAGGCCAAGCCTTTCATGTCGAAAACGACAGAATCCTTCGTGATGCCGCGGGAATTGCCCGCGTCCGACGGCTTCACGATGCAGGGAAAGGGGGGAATCGAGGATCTGTCCACGGCGGAAAGATCGGAACCCGAATTCAAGGAAAGGAACTCGGGCGTGGAAATCCCGTTCTTTACCCACTTTTCCTTGAGCGCCGTCTTGGAAAGAGCGAGCTCGATGATATCGGGAGGAGAGCCCACATAGGGGATTCCCCTTCCCTCCAGCCATCCGTGCACGTTTATCCTGGCGTTCGCCGGGAAGGTGACGCCGGCGGGCATCGGGGAGGACTCGGGCAAATGATCGGGAGCGCTGAAAACAAGGTCGGGGCCGAATTCGGCGATGAGGGCGTCAAGCATAGCGATGGAGTCGGGGGATGCCAGCCTGGCGGTGAATCCGCCGTCGGCAAGGATCGAGGCGAACCGGCCGAAGCGCCGATCATCGGCCATGGCCACTGTGGGATTGGAAGAACGGGAATAAAGAATCAATACTCTTAAGGATCTAGCGTTTTTCGGCGCATCATCCAAAACGTGGTGCCTCCTGAAAAAAGAGATATATTGAGTTTAACACAGGAAAACCGAAAAAAATCCCCGCGCGAGCGAAAAAAACCAAATTTTCCAGCCCGGGGACGCGGCGCCTTTCGATACTTTACCTAAGCGTATCGCTGCTATATAGTTCATTCCATGCTTTTCATCGACAGACCAGACGGCAAAAAAGTCCGACAAGCCCATGCGCTCAACGCGCTTATGCCCTACATGATGCGCGGACGCAATCAATCGGCCGTGTACTATGAGAAGGACGTGGATGTCGAGAATATCCTGCGCTTCGTGAGGGCGAGAAACTCGGGACTGAAGAATCAGAGCGAGAATTCGGGCCAGGATCGATATTCATTGTTTTCCCTCGTCCTGGCTGCTATGGTGCGGACCGTGGCGATCAGGCCTGAACTAAACCGTTTCATACACGGCAAGGCCCTCTACGAGCACAACGACATAACCATGTCCTTCATCGTGAAGCAGAAAATGACGGAAGAAGCCCCGGAAGGAAGCGCCAAGGTTGTTTTCAAGCCCGAGGACGATCTCGACGAGGTGACGCTGAAGGTTAACAAGGCTATCAACTATGTGCGGGAGGTTGGGGAAGGCGGGGACGGCGAGAAGATAGCCAAGCTCGCCCACAGCATTCCCGGCGCCAAGGCTCTGCTTATCGGCCTCTACAGGATTCTCGACCGCATCAATCTTGCCCCGAAAGGCCTCATCGAGGTGGACCCCTTCTACGCCACCCTCTTCTTCGCGAATCTGGGTAGCATCGGACTCGATGCGCCCTTCCACCATCTCTACGAATGGGGCACCATCAGCTTCTTCGTGGTAATGGGCAAACTCACGCAGAAGGACAGCCACCACGGCCCCTTCGGCACGAAACACCACTTCATAAATTTCAAGGTAACGGTGGACGAAAGGATTTCCGACGGCCTCTACTTCGCACGCTCGGCCTCGGTCTTCTACAGACTCATCGCCAATCCCGAACTGCTCGACATGCCCCTGGAAGAGGCCAAAACCCAGCTGGAGAAAGGCGTATAGGCTCTAGGCGCTCTCCTTCTTGGTAGTGCTCGCCGGACAGGTCTCGCAGCTCTTGGCGGCGCTCTTCGTGGACGCGCTGCCCGCCTTCTTGGAGTCGGTGATATAGAAACCACTGCCCTTGAAGATGACGCCGGTTCCGCCGCCGATCAGACGCCTGACGGCTCCGCCGCACTTGGGGCAGACCTTGACAGGATCCTCTGACATGGACTGGAACTTTTCGAAAGTAAGCTTGCACTCTCGGCATTCATACTCATACGTAGGCATTAGAATTAACCTCGGTCTTGCGAAATGATGAAATGTTGGTTCGAATAGAAAATATAGCGAAAACCTTCCGGAACGTAAAGTAGGCGCGGGAAAGTTCCCTCATGCCTTGATCACGCCCAGCCCTCTTCCCACCTTGGTAAACGCCTCCACGGCGAAGTCGATCTGCCCCGGTTCATGGGCGGCGGAAATCTGCACCCTGATGCGGGCCTTGCCCCTCGGCACGACGGGGAAAGAGAATCCGATGACATAGATGCCTTCCTCGAGAAGGGCATCGGCCATGTCGTGGGCCAGTTTTTCGTTGTAAAGCATGACAGGGCAAATAGGATGGACGCCAGGCCTGATGTCGAAGCCCGCCGCCGTCATCTTCTCCCTGAACCGCCTGGTATTCGCCTCGAGCTTGTCCCTCAGGGCGGTTGACGCGCTGAGAAGCTCGAGAGCCTTCAGCGTGCCTCCCACGATGGAGGGCGCCACGGTGTTGGAGAAGAGATAGGGCCTGGCCTTCTGCCTCATGTACTCGACAATTTCCTTCCTGGAGGCGATCACGCCGCCGGAAGCCCCGCCCAGCGCCTTGCCGAAGGTGGTGGTGATGATGTCCACCCTTCCCTTCACGCCGCAATGTTCCCAGGTGCCGCGCCCCGTCGCCCCGGTGAATCCGGTAGCGTGAGAATCGTCCACCATGACGAGGGCGTCATATTTCTCGGCGAGCGCGCAGATGGATTTGAGATCGGCTATGTCGCCGTCCATGGAGAAGACGCCGTCCGTGGCGATCATGCGGATCCTCGCGTCGGACGCCTCTTTCAGACAGTGCTCGAGACCCTTGGCTACCTTGCCGGTGTCGGGGTCGGTTTCTTCGATATCGCGCATGTCGGCATGCTTGAAAACAAAACGTTTGGCCTTGCAGAGCCTGACGCCGTCGATGATGGAGGCATGGTTGAGGCTGTCGGTTATGATAGCGCAGTTCTCGTCCAGCAGAGGCTCGAAGACGGCGCCATTGGAGTCGAAGCAGGATGAGAAGAGAATGGCGTCCTCGGTGCCGAGGAACTCCGCGACCCTGCGTTCAAGAAGCTTATGGGGACTCTGGGTGCCGCAGATGAAGCGGACGGAAGCCATTCCGTAACCCCATTCCTCCATGGCCGCTTTGGCCGCCGCCCGGATTTCGGCGTTGTTCGCGAGGCCGAGATAGTTGTTGGCGCAGAAATTGAGGACTTCCTTGCCGCCTACGACCCTGATCGCCGCGTCCTGAGGCGTCGCTATGACGCGTTCATCCTTGTAGAGACCTTCCGTCCTGATGGCCGAAAGCTTCTGCCTAAGCTCTTCCTTGATCAAACCGTACATCGATTCCTCCCAAATTTCAGGACCGCGGCTTCGCGGCCTTCCTGGCCCGCCTTCTAGGGATTCGCCTTTCAGGACCGCGGCCGCGCGCGGAAAAAGCCCATGAGACTTCCCGCGAGCCCGCCCGCTATGTGGGCGAACTGCGAGATATTGTCCTGCTTCGCGAGAGCGTCCCATACCTGGCCGCCCAGGTAGACGATCATGACGAGAATGAAGGTGAGCGGTATTTCGCCCTTGTTGAAGTTCGTTATGGAGGCGAGGATGATCATCATGAAGACGATGCCCGAGGCGCCCAGAAGCACCGTGTTCGGGAAAATAAGCACGTTCAAGAGCCCCGTGGTCGCCGCCGCGACTATGATGCTGAGGAGGATGAATCCCGATCCATAGGCCATCTCCAGAATGGGACCCAGGAGGAGGATCATCGTGAAATTGCCCATGTAGTGCTGAACCGAACCGTGGCCGAAAATATAGGTAAAAAGCTTCAGATAGTCCGTGAAAACATTGGTCCTGAAGGGGGCCGGCGTGGAAAACCAATTGGACGTAAGCGAGGGCAATATGGTAATGGAAAGGATGAGGACGATGGCCGAAAGAAAGGTGAAGGTGAGCGTCACTGGCGCGTTGTAGCGAATCCTCATAGCGATCCTCCTCTCCGGAATTTCGATCCGGTTATCGTGGCGATGGAAGCGATGACCTCAAATATCGAGGGCAAGCGAAACGGGGCAGTGATCCGAACCCATGACCTCCGACTGGATGCCGGCGCCCGCGAGCGCCGGGAGGAATTCCGGATCGATGCAGTGGTAGTCCAGGCGCCAGCCCACGTTGTTGACCCTGGCCTGGGGAACCCTATAGGTCCACCAACTGTAATGCCTGGGCTCGGGACAGAGATGGCGGAACGTGTCTATATAGCCGGCGCTCGTGTATTTGTCCATCCAGGCCCGCTCTTCGGGCAAGTAGCCGGGATTGCCCACGTTCTGGTCGGGCCTCGCGAGATCGATGGGCCTGTGGGCTATGTTGTAGTCGCCCGCGACGACGACATGGCGTCCCTTGGCCCGCAGTCCATCGCAATAGGCGAGGATAGCGTCGCAGAAGCGCAGCTTGTAGTCGATCCTGACTCCCGCATCCTGGCTGTTGGGAAAATAGGCGGAGACGAGGACGAAATCGTCGTAATCGGCGATGACGGCGCGGCCTTCGTCGTCGAATTCGGGGATGCCCAGGGTGGAGACGGAACTGGCTTCCCTCTTGGAGAAGATGGCGGTGCCGGAATAGCCTCTGCGTTTGGAGCTGGACCAGTAGACGGCATATGGTTTGCCGTCTCCCCTGAGGGGGTTCTGGAGTTCGAGGGTAAGCTGGTCGGGATGGGCTTTGGTCTCCTGAAGACAGACGAAATCGGCGTCCTCAGCCTTGAGCCAATCGAGAAAACCCTTGCCCGAGCAGGAGCGTATTCCGTTCACGTTCCACGATAAAAGCTTCTTCATGCGTTTTCCTTCGTTCAGGTTCCCAGAATTGAATCGATGAGTCCCTTCAAGGCTGGATCAATAGTGGAGGGAGCTCCCGCGTTGGTAACATCAATCTGGAATATTCCATCCTTGAAGACGATGGGGCTCTGTTCGTCGGGGAGGGGCAATTCTTCGTCTTCGGTCGACAGCTCGCGGATCGCGCGGGCGAAGCTCTCCCGGGGCGACTGCTTCGCGGCGCCGAAAAAGCCCGAAGCCTTCGTTTCCCTGAGCGCCGCCGCGGCATATCGCCGCGCGCCGGGGGAAAAAGCGCCCTGGATGGTTTCTGGTTCTGATTTCATGACTATGGGAGATAAGATACCGCGAATTCGTATCGAGCGCCATACCCCGGAGAGCTTCACAGAGCCGGCGCGGTTTCGTATTCGCCGTAAAAGTGGTACATTGAAATGGTGAAACATGACGCGATCATCAGACCATCCCGCCAATTCCGGGATTTTTTTATAAAAGCAGCTTTTTCCGCCCTGATCCTTTTCCTTTTCGCCCTGCCCGGCCGCGCGGAGGGCCAAGCCGTACGATCTTTCTCCCTCATGGAGCATATCCGCACGGATTCCTTCGATATATATTTCCCTCCTTCCCTCGAGGCCCAGGGGCAGAGACTTGCCGCTTTCGCGGACGAAACAATGGCGGATCTCCTGGGATTCTTCGGCGCGACCGCCGGGGGCAAAAATTCCGCCGCCTCCGGGATTTCCTTTCCCAGCGGCAGGATCGCTGTCCTTTTGAGCGATGTCGAACCCGACCTGAACGGCTACTCGACGGCCTATCCATCCAACAGGATCGTCCTCTACGTTTCGTCGGCCGGCCCCTCTGGCGAACTGGCCTCGCTGGAGGACGAACTGCGTTCGGTTTTCATCCACGAACTTACCCATACGATAACCGTCAATATGCGCTCTCACTTCTGGGCGGCGCTGGCCGCGATCGGCGGCGATTTCGTGGCGCCCGTCTCCTGGATCATGCCCGAGGCTCTCGTCGAAGGGACGGCCGTATGGGTGGAGAGCAGGTATGGGGTGCCTGAGGCGCTTCGGGAAGGCTCGGCGCCAAAGTCGGCGGCGCCGGAGTCGGCGCTGCCGCGGACGGGAAGGCTGCATGACCCCGCCGCCCTCGAGCCCGTTTACCTGGATATTCTGCAGGGCAGGCGGCGGGGCTTATGGGACGTGTCGGGCGTAGCCGACTATCCGGGCTCAGGAGGCATGCCCTACTATTACGGCGCCCTCTTCGCGAGTTTCATGGAAGAGCGCTATGGCGGCGAAAGCATCCGGGACCTCTGGCGCCTGGCCGCGCGGGGCAACCTTTTCACGGGCTTCGACGGCACTTTCGGCACGCGAGGCCTCCTGGGGAAGTACAGCGGACGGCAGCCCGCCGCGCTCTGGAACGAGTTCCTGGATTGGCTCGGGAGCCGGGCAGAGGAAACGGCAGGCCCGCAGGACACCGCGATCGCCGCGGCGGGCAGGCGCATAGGCGCCTTCCAAGCCGACGAAAAACGCTTCTATTACCTCGACCAGGAAAGACGGAACGTCTTCGCGCTGGACCTGGAATCCGGGCAGGCTAAACCGCTCAAGCTATTTCCGGGCGACGGCTACATCGAGGATTTGTGGATTTCGGCCGACGGCGGCTCGCTAGGCATAGATTGGATAAGGATAGGAACTGGCGGCCGAATAGAGCCCGCCAGGTATTTCTATAACTTAAACGACAAAACCATGAGCCAGCCCCAGGAGCGCGAAGTCGAAAAATCCGGCGCCGCCATGGCCAACCAGGAGCCGGGAGCCCCGCTTCCCTTCCTGCACAAGCCAAGGCTCGATTCATCTACGGGCTATCGATACGGACTCGTCAGGATGGGCACCCGCGTAATGCCCGCGCGCCAATCAGCCGACGGCGCCATGGAAATCCTGGACAGCCCCCTCCTTTTCGTCCGCTCCCTGGCTTTGGCGGGCAGCCCTTCTCTGGGACAAAGCGACGGCTTCGGGCAGCTCATCGCCATGAGCGCGGCTTCCGAAGGCGGGCTTTCCCGAATCGCTGTCCTCGCGGAAACGGCCGAGGGATGGAAGCTTTATCTGCAGAAAACGGCGCCCGAAGGCGGCGCTTTTTCCCCGGTTTTCGCGGGCAGGAAGCGGCTGATATACAAAGCCGCGCTCGGGGACGGCGAACAGGAATTGCGCGTCGCGCGATTCGACGAATCGACCATCGCTTCATACGCCGGGCCCTCCGACGTCGCCTGGAAGCCGCTCGAGACAACAAGAGCCTCGCTCTCGGCGCGATCGGCCCCGGCTTCCGCTTCCACGGAGACGACAGAGAAGATCCATGAGCGGCTCAAGCCCACCCTCTTTCCCCGCCTCCTTTCAGCGAGCCTCTACCCCTTCGTGGACAGCGAATCGGCCGGCCTGACCTTCATAGGCTCCGACCTCACCGAAAGGCTGTCCTGGGAAGCCTCGGCGGGATGGGATTATGTAGCGAACGTGCCCGAAACATCATTCACGATGGGACTTGCCGTCGATGAACATTACCTGGCCATCGCGGCGATCGATTCCACCGACTCCAGCTCGGCGGGCATCATCACCCCAACCCGCATGATAGGCGCCGCCATGGGCTACCGCTACAATCACTACCTTTTGCCCGTCAACCGAAGGTTCTGGACGAGCGCCACCGCGAGCTTCGCCGGCCTCGACGAAGGCTACACCGTCGCCGATTACATCTTCCCCGATTTTGACTACCGTTCGGCGGGCGGCTCCGTCGCGGCCGGATACTCCTCGATGCGCTCCCTTCCTTTCGCCCCCTTCGATCGCCAGGGCATCGCCCTCTCAGGCAGCGGCGATTACGAAGTCCTTCCGGGCACGGTTTCGGCCTTTTCCTTCTCGGGCGCCCTGTCCTTCGCCATCCCCCGGCCCGCCGCCAAGCTCTCGCTCTACGGCGCCTGGACACCCTCGAACGAACTGCTCTTCCATCCCATGGGACGCTACTACGCGGTCGGCGGGGCCTACTATTCGTCGGCGCTCTCGGCTCCCTACCCCGACTATAAGGAATATGCCCTCATGGGCGCAGGCTCGTCCTGGTACGGCTTCGGCGAGCTCGCCGCGCGCATTGCCACCTTCGAGCTATGGGAAGCCATAGGCCCCATTCCAATGCCCTTCCTCCCCTCCTGGGCCATCCGCCGCGTTTCCTTCTGGGGCGGACTGCGCGCGGCTCTCCTCGAACAGGCCGGCCTCCCCGTCCTGCCCTATTCGGCCTTCGCGCGCATGGAAACCGACATAGCGGTCCTGGCGGGACTTGCGGCGGAAGCGCACATTGCGTTAAACATTGAAGCTTCCTGGGCCTTCTCCTCCACGCTGTCGGGGGGACAGACCCTGCACCTGGATTTTGGCATGGGAGTGACCTACTGATGTCCACGCAGCACAGCGCCCTCGTCGAGGCCGGCCAAAGACTGACGCCGCAAATCTGCACAGAACTCGTGCAAGCCATCGAGTCGGCCGGCGGCATCGAAGTATTCGCCATCGGCAGCCTCGACGAGGCCGGCCTCGTCCGCGAAGTGGAAATCGTCGCCCGCGGGACCATCGATACCGTTCCCGCCCTCGGCCCCTACTTCGAGAAAGGCTCCGTCCTCATCCATAATCATCCTTCGGGCTACCTCCAGCCCTCCGAGGCCGACGTCGCCATAGCGGCCGACGCGGGCACCTACGGAGTCGGCAGCTATATCGTCAACAACGCGGTCACGGAACTCTACATCGTGGCCGAGCCGGCGCGCAGGAAATCCTACCGAATGCTGGACGAGGAAGGCCTCTCCGGCGCCCTCGACCAGGGCGGCAAACTTTCCCAGAAAATGCCCGCCTTCGAACCCCGCGCCTCGCAGATCGCCATGACCTCAGACGTGGCCTCCCTCTTCAACCAGGGGGGCATCCTCGCCGCCGAAGCCGGCACCGGCGTCGGAAAATCCTTCGCCTACCTCGTGCCGGCCATGGCCTGGGCTCAGGGCAACGAGGAAAGAGTCGTCATCTCCACCGCCACGATAAACCTCCAGGACCAGCTCTTCTCCAAGGACATACCCCTCGTCGCCTCCATTTTCAAGAAGAAGCTGAAGGCCGTCCTCGTCAAGGGCAGGTCCAACTATGTCTGCAAGCGAAGATTGGGCGAAGCCATCGAGGAGGAAGGCCTTCTCCTGGACGACGAAAGCCCTCTAAAGCGAATTCTCGCCTGGGACGAATCGGGCGGCTCCGGCGACAGGGCAGACCTGCCCTTCCGCGTCGAGGACCAGGTGTGGAACAAGGTCTGTTCCGAGGCGGACGCCTGCATTTCGATACGCTGTCCGAGCAGGGAGCGCTGCCACGTGATCTCGGTCAGGAAAAACGCGGCTGACGCCCAGATCATCGTCGTCAACCACCACCTGCTTTTCGCCGACCTGGCCTCCCGCCAGCGGGGTTCCGGCCTCGAGCAGACCTCCATCCTCCCGGCCTATTCATCCTTGATCCTGGACGAAGCCCACTCGATAGAAGCGAGCGCGACGAGTCTCTTCACCGAGAGTTTCACGCGCTTTTCCGTCGTCAAGAAACTCTCCCGGCTCTGGCGCAAGAACAGGACGGGACAGTTCGGCGCCCTCGCGAAGCTCTCCGTCATCCCCGCGATCGGTAAATCCCTCCTCAAGTCCTTCGAGCCGGCCGTGAAGGAAATCCAGGCCTCGATGTCGGACCTAGAAGCCGCCGCCATCCGCCTTTTATCGACCGAGACGACCCTGCGGCTCATGGAGAAAAACCAGGAGATCGTCTCCTCGGTCTGCGAACCGGCGGGCAGGCTCCAGCGCTCCATTCTCGCCCTCACGAAGATCATCGCCGACATTCTGGAAGCCTTGCCTGAGTCGCGCGCCCAGGACCCTTCCGCCTTCGAGGCGCGGATCATAGCCAGGGGCCTCAACGAGTTGGCCGATCTCATCGCGAGGCTCAAGGATTTCGACGCGAATCCGGACACGATCTTCTGGCTCGAAAAATCGCGCACCTCGCAGAAGGACATCTTCATATCGTTCAACGCCACGCCCCTCGAGGTGGCGGCCATCCTCGAGCGCTCGGTCTTCGAGAAGGTGAGGACAGTCGTCTGCACCTCGGCCACCTTGTCGGTGGGCGGCAGCTTCGATTTCTGGATGAAGCGGATCGGCATTTCCAAGCAGCGCGAGGACGTGGAGACGAAGCACTACCCCTCGCCTTTCCCCTTTTCCTCGAACGCCATCCTGGCCGTAGACGCTCAGGCGCCCAGCCCGCAGAAGGCCAAGGAGGCTTTCAAGAGCTACGTGGGCGACGCCGTCGTCCGCCTCCTCACGGCATCCAGGGGGCGAGCCCTGGTCCTCTTCACGAGCTACGACATCCTTTCGGCCACCTTCGAGAAGGCCAAGCCCGTCATGGAGAAGGCCGGCATCACCTGCTTCAGGCAGGGCATGGACGACCGCTCTCGGCTCCTCACCATGTTCAGGAACGACATCTCGTCGGTCCTCTTCGCCACCGATTCCTTCTGGGAAGGCGTCGACGCGCCAGGGGAGACGCTTTCGATGGTCGTCATCACCAAGCTGCCCTTCAAGGTTCCCAACGACCCCATCCAGCAGGCCCGCGCGGAGGCCGTCGAGAAGCGCGGCGGCAATTCCTTCATGGAAATCAGCGTTCCTGAGGCCATCATCAAGTTCAAGCAGGGTTTCGGCAGGCTCATCCGCCACTCCGACGACAGGGGCGTGGCGGTCGTTCTCGACCAACGTCTCGCCACGGCCCGATACGGCCAGCTTTTCATAGAAAGTCTCCCGAAATGCAAGCTGATCACCGAGGGCATCGAGACGATAGCCGTCGAAGTGGAGCGATTCCTGGACGCTTGACGCTTTTTCCTTGCCCCATCTCGACAGCGCTGGTACAATGCGAGGCGATGCAAGGAAAATCGACATTATGAAAGATACCTCGGCCCCCGTTTTCAAGCTCGAAAACACGATACGCAACTACGCGTGGGGGAGCTATAACGGACTTTCCCTCTACGCCGGCGTCGTCACCGACTCAGGGAAGCCTTCGGCCGAATGCTGGATGGGCTCGCATCCGGACGCTCCCTCCTCTCTGCTACTGCCCGACGGCAAGGCTCTCCCCCTCCCGAAGTACATCCACGACAATCCGATGAAGAGTCTCGGCGAGGAGGTTTTCGCCGAGTTCGACGACCTGCCCTTCCTTTTCAAGGCGCTTTCCGCCTCGATGCCCCTCTCCATTCAGGTGCATCCTGACAAGGCGCGCGCCGCGATCGGTTTCGAGCGCGAGGAAAAACGCGGCCTGCCGCGATCGGCGCCCGAGCGCGACTACAAGGACAGGAACCACAAGCCCGAGCTGGCGGTCGCCCTCTCGCCCTTTTCGGCGCTCTGCGGTTTTAGGAGCGCGGGCGAGGCCGCGGAAATGCTGGGTCCCGAGCTTTGCGGGTATTTCGGTTTTTCTGCCCTCGACTCTGAGGCCTCGCTGCGCGGGCTTCTGGGGAAGGCCCTCGCCCTGCGCGATAAGGAAAGGACGTTGCTCGAAATCAAAGCGACTTCCCGCGCGCGGGATCTCGCGAAGAGTGAGGACGAGGGCGCGAGGATCGCCGGACAAACCGTCCTTATGTGCTTTCAGCACTATCCACACGATCCGGGGGCGATTTCCCCGCTTTTCATGAACGTGCTTTTTCTCGAGCCCGGGCAGGGCATCTATATTCCCGCGGGCGTCATGCACGCGTATCTGAAGGGCACGATTCTCGAGATTATGGCCACTTCAGACAACGTGATCCGGGGCGGGCTCACACACAAGCATGTCGATGTTGACGATCTCCTCGGCACCCTCGATTTCAAGGCCGAGCCTACGCTCATCGAGCCCGTCGCCGGTATTTCCGGCGCGCGCGAGGTTTTCTGGCCTACGCCGGCTCGCGAATTCGCCCTCTCTCGTTTCGATCTTTCCGACCAGAAACACGCCGAAGTGAAGCCTTCCGGCCCCGAAATTCTTCTTTGCACCGCGGGCCAGGCCACCATCGACTGCGCTTCCGGCGCCAATCCATCCATCGCCCTCAAGCGAGGCGAATCCGTCTTCGTAGGCGCGGCCTGCAAATCCTATTCCCTGCGCGGTCCGTGCACGGTCTATCGCGCTCGCGTAGGCTCCCTCGCTTCCTCTCATTTAGATCCCGAGGCGGCGCCATGACGATCTGGGTGGATGGGGACAGCGCCCCGCGCGACATCCGCCCTATCCTCGTGCGCCGTGGCGCAAACATCCCCGTGCGCTTCGTCTCTGCCCGCAAGCTTCCCGACGTGCCCCCCGCTCTCGCAACCCTCGTACCAGCGGGACCCGACGCCGCCGACCATTTTATCGAAGCGAATGCCGCGTTGGGCGACCTCGTCGTCACCCGCGACATTCCCTTCGCCGAGCGCCTCGCGGAATCCGGCATTGCCGTAATCAACGACCGCGGCGAGCTCTACACCAAAGAAAACGCCTCCGAACGCCGTTCGCTACGGGATGCAGCTGAAGAGCTTCGATTTTTGGGCATTGTGCCATCTTCACCAAAAGGGTCACATAGGACGGTCAAAGAAACTAAACTGTTTGCAGATGGGTTGGATAGGGCGCTGGTGATGCTAAAGAATATGGATCAAGGATTAAGAAGATGAACTTATAGGATAGACCTTTATAACTATTGTTAGAAAGAATCAAAACGGGAGAAGTTTTATGATAAATATTATTGTTAAAAAAGAACATAAGTCTATTCCAGTAGGTGTGGATGTTCAATTACCAAACTTTTGTATCTTAACAGGAAAGAACGGTGCGGGCAAAAGCCATTTATTAGAATCACTAGTACAAGAAAGTAAAACAACTGTGATTGTCGATGGGAAGAAAGCAAGCAAAATTAAGTATATACCATTTAATGGATTGAATCCAAATGTTGATTCAAAATGTGAATATAACACAATCATTAATCATGTAAAAAATATATGGAATCAGTTTAGTCCAGTAAGAGATAGTTATTTACTGAAAAAGAAACAAGGACAGCTTCCACAAGGGCAAAATGAGATAGAGTGGCTGATGAACCATATAGGCGATGCAAATCATAAAAGAGCAATAAAAGCTGTTTTAGAAAAATCACATTTATCAGTAGAAGAGCAGACAGAAGACTTATTCCGTAAATATTTTGATTTTAATACTCTTGTTCCAGAAGAAATGTTTGCAAGTCAATTTGCTACAGTTTTCAAAGCATATCACACGCGACTTGAAGACAATAGATATCAATTGTTTAAGAATAAAGAATATGGCGAAACAAATAATGTATTATCGGATGAGGAGTTTATTGTAATTTATGGACCTAAACCATGGGATCTAATAAATGAAATATTAAGAAATGCAAAACTTCCTTATATTGTTAATGATCCTCTATCACAAAATAAAGAGTCGGAATTTACCTTGAAGCTTAACAACCCAGAATCCGGATTATCAATTCAAGTAAATGACTTATCAACGGGAGAAAAAGTTTTAATGTCCTTAGCGCTGGCAATATACAATGCTACGGAGACAGGAGCAAAATTAGATTTACTTTTACTTGATGAACCAGATGCCGGTTTGCATCCAGAGTTTTCAAGATTACTGATAGAATCATTAAATGAATATATATATAAACGTGCTGGTGTAAGTGTTATTATTACAACACATTCACCAACAACCGTTGCAGTAGCAGATGGTATATATATTTATGAAATGGATAAGTCGCTTAAGAAACCAATAAAATCTAATCATGAAAATGCAATTAGGATATTAACTAGTGAGATCAGAAACCTGCGTATTAATATTGAGAGAAGACGCCAGATATTTGTTGAGAATAATTATGACGTAGAATATTATGAAAAGATATACAGAATCGTTAAAAGTGATACTAGTGTCCATCTGCAATTTATTCCACCGCATAGCCGATTGGGAACGAATTGTACAGATGTTATAGATATTGTAACAAAACTTAGGGAATTAGGAAATGATTTAATATACGGTATAATTGATTGGGATTTAAAAAATACTGAAAGCGTTTATATTAAAGTCTTAGGAGAAAATAATAGATATTCGATCGAAAATTATATTTTTGATCCAATATATCTTTTTTTATTACTTCTTAGAGAAAATATTAAAAAGCCATCAGATTTTGGATTATCGAATATAAATAATTATGTTGATTGCAAAAGAATCGCAGTAGAAGATATGCAAAATGCCATTAATTATTTAATGACGACTATAAATATCGATATAAAGGATATGACTAGATATGAAACAATAAACCACTCTAGTTATAGTGTTCCTAGTCAATGGTTTTCTATGAAAGGTCATGATTTAGAAGAATATATTGTTACAAAAATACCAGAATTGAATAGAATTAAAAAAGGGAAAACTGAGGACAATATATTAAAAAATTATATTATTGATACTGTAATTAACGATTTCCCAGAGCATCTTTCGTTAGATATTTTACAATTATTTATGAAAATAGTATGATCTTTCTAACAACTGCTTCAACCTGACTCAGCTATGTCACGATTCTTGTTAGTCGTCGCTACGCTCCTCGGCAAGAATCGCGCCATTACGCTTCGCAGGTTAAGCCAATGTTAGGCGGACGCTCTGCCACGTTTCGCATACAGCAAAAGCTCGGATAACTCGTAAAGGAAAAAAAATGATTGGAAAATATAAAATCATAACGCTTTGCGGAAGTACACGCTTTAAAGAACAATTTATTGAACAACAGAAGAGATTAACGCTTGACGGTGTCATAGTTGTGTCTGTCGGACTTTTCGGGCACTCCGGCGACACAATAAATGACGAACAAAAGATCATGCTTGATGATATGCATAAGCGTAAAATCGACATGGCTGACGGTGTTTTCGTTATAAACGTCGGTGGGTATATTGGATCGTCAACAAGAAGCGAGATTGATTATGCACTTCGCATGGGTAAATCGGTTGATTATCTTGAGCAGCCTAACCATGACTTAACCTAACTCAGTCTGTAGCTTCGCAGGTTAAATAGTAGCTAAGAAAATTGGAGGAATAATGCCAATGCAATCAAGGATCACTCTTTCTCTAATAGTCCTGCTTGTTATTTTATCTTCCTGTAAGTCAAATCCATATGTCGTAAAAGAAATTGATGCAGAAAACCCTTACCAGAAGGATTTCTTGATTCTTGCTGATTACATTCGTAAAAACCATGCCGGTTTTTACAAGACTCCCTTGCAGACTACTTCATTTCATGATTATGACGAGCTAGTCGCTACGACTGCGCAAAAGCTTAAGAATATCAGTAATGCCTCTGATTTCTATTACGAAATCGCTCCATTCATCACTTCATTGCAAGACGGACACACGAGAATTAATACATCGGTTGGAAAATCTATGGGTATTGGCGCTTGGTGGTTCAATAAAAAGCTTGTGATTACTTCTATTACCGATCCCTCAGCCGCCGATATTCTGTATTCAGAAATTGTAGCCATATCCGGCAAGCTAGTGGGAGATATCGAAAAAGTCGCCAATCAGTTTATAGCCGCGGATATAGGCCAGGATGACTATAAGAAAATGTATAGCCCTGACCTGATGCTATCCAATTTCCTTCTTCTTCACTTGGGCTTGATGAACGAGAGAGAGGAAGTTGAGCTTACTGTGGTGCAAAATGGTGAGAAAAGGAATATTACCTTAGGGTGTACCTTCCCTTCTGCCTCAAGCGCATACGCTATTCCGGCAAGATTCCGAAACGATACCACTGAAATAAAGCCCGGAAATACGTATGCCATTATTCCAGATTCGAACAGTTTGTATGTGCAGCTTAATTCTTTGCCTCAATCAGGCTATGTTGAGTTTTGGCATGAAGCATTCGCTTTCGCGCAAAAGAATAAAGCAGCCTCCCTTATTCTTGATCTAAGGAATAATTCCGGAGGAAACAGCTTCTGGTGCAATGAATTTCTTTCGTATATCATCGATAAGCCTAGGGATCTCTATGTCTACGATGGCTGGAAATCCAATTATCCGCATGGAAATGTTCAAGTTTCCAAAGGGCTTTGGCCTATGGTGCCTAAAAACAGCGAACTTTCCTTTACGGGGAAAATCGTGGTTTTGACGAGTCGTCAAACATTCAGCTCGGCTACTTTTTTCGTCGTCGCGATCAAAGACAATGATTTGGGAATCATCATAGGCGATCAAGTGGGTAACGGTTCCATACGCTATGGTTTCATGTCCGATCCTATCACCTTGCCGTATACGAAAATAAAGTTCGCGACAACCCACTATATCTGGGCAAGAGCCAATAAAGAAATGCTCGCCAAGGAAGGCGCTTCGATATTGCCCAATATCAGGGTTTATGAAACAATCGAGGACCTGAAAAGCGGAACCGATCCCGTATATGAGAAGGCGATAGAGTACTTGAAATGATGTTTGATATTATCATTATTGGCGCGGGTCCTGCCGGCGCGACTTTCGCGCGATTGGCGGAACGACACCTAAATATACTTCTCGTGGAAAAAAGCACGGATCGTGAAAAATGCTGCGGTGGTCTTGTGGCGCCCGACGCGCAGAAAATGCTCGCGCGCTTCGACCTTGGCATTCCCAAGGAAATAATATCCGATCCACAGCTCTTCTACGTCAGGTCCATCGACCTTGAGACCAATCGCGAGGGCAAATACCAAAGACATTACACCAATATAAACAGAAGGCTTCTCGATCAATACCTTATCAAGAAATTGCCCAGCAACGTGAAGCACATGGCCGGGGGGCAGTATTTAGGGCATAGGCAAGAGAATGGCGAAATCATCGTATCCATACGACAAAACGGAGAAGTGGCGGAACATTCATGCAGCGTCCTGGTGGGCGCCGATGGCGCCCATTCATCGGTGAGGAAAGCTCTCTACGACGATTTTCACAAAATAAGAAAGTATCTGGCAATTCAGGGAGAATATAAGCTGGAAACATCCATCAACCACTATGCCGTGTTTTTCGACCGGGGCATAAGCGATTTTTACTCTTGGCTGATACCGAAGGGCGACACCGTTCTGGTCGGAGGCGCCTTTGACGAAAGGAATAACGCCAAACAGAAGTACAAAAAATTGATCGAGGAAGTGGTTTCATACGGCTATAGCTTGGGGGATCCAGTAAGGCTGGACGCATGCTATCTGCTGCGCCCGCGATTGAGGGACATAAAAACCGGCCAGGGCGGCGTCGCGTTGATAGGCGAAGCCGCCGGACTTATCAGCCCAAGCTCGTCGGAAGGATTGAGCTACGCCTATCGAAGCGCCTATACGCTGGCCAAAACGCTGCAAGAGGCCTCCGCCTTCGATATCAAGAAGTACGACAGAGGCATCCTCGGCCTTCGGATAAATATCTTCATGAAAAACATCAAGGGACTCTTTATCTACAATTCTTTTTTAAGGAACATGATATTCAAGATAAATATCGGAACCATTAAAAATGCCCGATAACGTCAAGCCGCCATGCCTTAAGTAGACATTTTATGTAAAATTTTGTATTTAGCTGATTCTCTAGTAGCCAGAGATCGGATTTATTTCATAACTCCATATACCTAAACCTTTATACGAGGTCATTTGTCAACGGAAAAACCATCTTACGAAGGATGTACTCTATCTCCTCACACAATTGAATGAGATTGTTCGCATGGTTAAATTTCGCTCCTTCAGCATCCCCTGAGCAGATGCAGTCGACTATGGTGACATGCTCTCGTTGACGCTGTGCCAAGTCCAACGGGGGGAATCGGCTTTGAAACCGATACAGTTGCTCGCTCAGGCCTTCAGATATCCTGACCGCTCTTGAATTGCTGGCCAATGCATTGATGTTATCATGAAGTTCGTGATCGAGTTTAATCCATCTGTCGATGTCTCTATCTGAGGCTGCCTCTTGCATCCGCTCCAAGCAATGCCGAACACCTTCCTTGTTTGCGTCCTTGTTTAAAGCAGCCTCTTCCATGATGATATTTTCGATTGCGATTTTAGCGGCAAAAATTTCCCGTATATCCGCAATCGATAACGAGTAGACCTTCCATCCGACTCCTGGTGAATCTTCCAAAAACCCATCTCTTTTAAGATGAAGCAATGCTTGATGGATTGGAGTTCGGCTCATTTTAAGCTTCCGTGCCAATTCGATCTCGGAGAGCACCTCACCAGGCTTGAGCGCGTATGACATGATTAGGTCTTTTATACACAAGTATGCCTTGTTGGTGAGAGGTTGATTAGACGAATCCGCTTCATTAATTTTTTCCATACTCTTTAGTTTATATACTATAAATTTAGATTAAAGGCAATATATAAGTATGATGTATGCAATAATAAAAGATAATTGAATGCAAAATAACTACTTTTTGTACTTGACAGATAGATAATCATGATTTATACAGGGTTTATCGCTCAAGTAGAAAGGGAGCGTAGAGAAACAATGTATTCCGTATTTAAGGAGGTTTGACATGAAAAGAGTGGTGATGGTAATGCTGCTTATGGTAGTAGCGAACGCTTTTTTGTTCGCCGCTCCAACCCCTGCTATCGAGGTCAAGTTTAATCAAGCCCTCCATGATCTACTCCCTACCGACTTGCAGAAATCAGGAGTCCTCAAAGTAGCGACCAGTGCAGGATCGCCTCCCTACACGATGTATGCAGAGGACAATAAAACGATTACGGGTGGAGACATCGATTTGGCTCTTGGGATCGGCCAGGTACTCGGACTCAAAGTTGAATTTACCGCCATAGCTTTTCCTGGAATCATCCCAGCTATCCTGGCGGGCCGTTTTGACATGTCCATTTCAAGTATGGGAGATACTCCTGCTCGTGAGCAACAAATCAACTTTGTAAACTACTCAGTTGAGGGCAATGCGGTCGTTGTCAAAGAGGGTAATCCGAAGAATATCCAGACGATTGAAGATCTTGATGGCCGTTCAGTAGCGGTGCTCCGCGGAAGTGTTATGCAGGGGCTGGTCGAACAGCGCAATCAAAAGAACGTGAAGAAAATCGACATTCAGGTCTACCCGAATCAGAATGAAGCGAACCTTGCGGTGAGATCAGGACGTGCGGAAGCGACATTAAGCATGGCTGGTACGTCGAACTACTATGTAAAGCACAACGCGGACACAGGACTTACAGTTCTTCTGAAGACACTTTATGGCGCGGGTTATAATGCCATTGGCATATCGAAAAACAATCCTGCATTACTACTTTGTATTGAACAGGCTATGCAACGTCTGATGGCTAGTGGAGCCTATGAGCAGATCCTCACAAAGTGGGGTTTGGAAGGTGGGATGATCGCTGTTCCGTGGGTCAATGACGGCGCGAAGTACGCTCAGCCGAATGGCTAGAACGACTCTAAAGCTATGAAGCCCCGCAGTCCCTAAACTGCGGGGCTCGGAAAAGGATAAAGTGATTTTGTAATTGAGATTAATGAACATCATGTATACGAAAGGAGTAATAATGAGTCGCCGAATTTCCATCGAGGTCCTTGGAACGAAAGTAAAGGCCATCGCAGAACTTGAGGACGAGGATGCCCCCCAAACATGTGAGGCATTATGGGGCGCGCTCGCTGTACCGCTTGAAGCAAAGGCGATACATGCGATGTATGCGGGTAGAGAAGTTTTCATCCCAAACTTCCCTATGGTGAATCGTACTTTTAATCCTAAAGTTCTCCCACGAGAAAACGCAACAGCTTATCCGTCTGCTGGGGACATCGGCTGGTTATATTGCCCACCTCATGACGAAAGAGGAAAGCGCGATGAGGTGTGGGATTTTGCTTTCGTCTACGGTCGAGAAGTGACTTTCGATTCATCGCTTGGTATACGCCCTATCACTGTTTGGGCTCATATTATTGAAGGTCTTGAGGCGTTTGCGGAACAGTGTGCGCGAATTAGGTCAGATGACGGCCCAAAAATGTTACGCGTTCAAAGAATGTAAGTTTATCTGGCTCAAGCAGGGGTGCATATGCATCTACTGCTTGAGGCTCGGATGGCAACGGATTAGAAAAGACTGACCTCAAGTAGAGAAGAGGCCGATGACGTGTGCGTGAAAAGGATTCATCATGGCAGCTCCAATGAACTCTGAGGATAAAGAGCTTTTAAAAGATAAGTCACAGTTGAAGTACGTACGAACCAAACCATGGGGGAGTTGGATCGCTGCGGCGATAGTCCTTCTGTTTGGAGTGTGCTTGTTAGGTATGGTTGCCTCAAACCCCAACATCAAGTGGTCAAAAATGGGCGTCTACATTTTTGATAGCGCCGTTTTAAGGGGGCTTGGTGTAACTCTTGAACTCACTGTGTTGGCAATGGTAATCGGTATGGCGCTGGGCGTTATTCTAGCGCTCATGAGACTTTCGCCTAATACTGTCCTTAGAACAACGAGTGGCGTATATATTTGGGCATTTCGTGGAACACCAGTGCTTGTACAGCTAATTTTTTGGTATAACATGGCGCTTATATTCCCGCGGATCGGCATTGGAGCATTCAGTGTTGATACGAACAAACTAATCACTACATTCGGCGCAGCGATTCTCGCCCTGGGACTGAATGAAGGTGCCTACATGGCTGAGATTGTACGAGGCGGGATACTCTCCGTATCGCACGGACAAATGGATGCCGCACTCGCTACAGGGCTAACTCGTAGGCAGGCCATGAGGTATATCATTATTCCCCAAGCGTTACGCGTGATACTTCCACCAACGGGTAACCAAGCGATTGGCATGCTTAAAACAACTTCAATTGCTTCTGTAATCGCGGCGCAAGACCTGCTTACCGTCACAGAAAATATCTATGCGAAAACATTCCTTGTAGTCGAATTATTGATCGTCGCCAGTCTATGGTACTTGGTTGGAACTTCTGTGGCGAGCATAGGACAGTATTTTATAGAGAAAAAATTCGGCGCAGGGTCTTCATCCTCGGGGGTAAAGTTATCCGATTTTATTCGCGAGCATGTGTTCAGCTCCTCGAGGGCACAGAGTGCGCTGGAGCACTTGAAAAAGGAGAGTGAGATTCGTGGGTGAAAAACCGCTTCTCGAGGCGAGAAATGTTAGCAAGAGTTTTGGTCCATTAAAAGTTCTAAAGGGGCTTAACCTTACGGTTAAAGAAGGCGAAACAGTCTGTATTATCGGTCCTTCAGGGGGAGGGAAGAGCACTTTTCTGCGTTGCGTCAATTTTCTTGAGAAGATTGACAGCGGAGCATTGCTGTTCAAAGGTCAGCTTGTAGGGTATGCGGAACATGGGAACAAACTCAAGGAATGGGACGAAAAAGAAGCAGCTGCGTTTCGTGTTAAAGTCGGTATGGTGTTTCAACATTTTAATCTATACCCGCATATGACGGCAGCTGAGAATGTCGCGATTGGACCACATATAGTGAAAGGTGAACTTCAAGATAAAGCATTGGCTCGGGCGCATACTCTTCTAGCTAAGGTTGGCCTTGCTGAGAAATTCAACTCCTACCCTCTTCAGCTCTCAGGAGGGCAGCAGCAAAGGGTAGCGATAGCGAGAGCTCTAGCGATGGAACCGGAAATCATGCTCTTCGACGAAGCCACTTCAGCCCTAGACCCAGAACTTGTGGGAGAAGTACTGCAAGTCATGCATGATCTCGCTGTTGATGGCATGACCATGATAGTAGTCACTCATGAGATAGGTTTTGCGAGAGAAGTCGGGGACACTTTGGTTTTCATGGATGAAGGAATCATCGCGGAGCAGGGAAAACCTAAAGCTATGCTTGCTAATCCAGTTAATGCGCGTACAAAAGCGTTTCTGTCCTCAGTGCTCTAATTGCTTATAAATCTTTTTGCGTTGGCGAAATAGGTATTCATGTTATCTAAATTGCATAGGGAGGTGTGAAGTGAGTATCAAGGTTTTGTACATTGGCGACACTCAGGTGAACGTGCAAACGTCGAGTAAGGGAATCGACAGCTGGACATTCACATATTATAGCGACTCGGCACACTACCTGAGGGATGCACTAAATGTCGCTCCAGACATTAAGTTAGAACATATCAGGTCGAGTGAAGCAACCAGGGATATACCATCCACAGTCGACGAATTCAAGAAGTATGATTGTGTGATTCTAAGTGATCTCGGATTCAATAGCGTCAACTTTCAACCTGGGAATACTGGTGCCCTTAAGATTCCAATGGGGCCAGATCGTATTCAAGGACTCCACGATTACGTCATCCAAGGCGGAGGCTTCATGATGATTGGAGGTTGGATGAGTTTTTCTGGCATCCAAGGCAAAGGGTTGTGGGGCGGCACTAAAATAGAAGAAATCATGCCTGTCACTTGCGAACCTCGTGGCGTGGATGATCGAATGGAGATCACCCAGGGATATCAGTTTCAACTCGATGACCCAGAGCATCCGATCGTAAAAGGTTTGCCTTGGGATAAACCATATATGTTCCTCGGGTATAATAAAACACACCTTCGAAACGATGCACACCTTGTTGCTTCCTATAGAGGAGATCCCCAAATCGCCACAAGAAAAGTTGGCAAAGGGCGCTCAATAATATGCGCTACCGATGTCGGACCACATTGGGCAGGAAGTTTCCTGGAGTGGCCGGCTTACGCGGAGTTTTGGCAGCGGATGAGCAGGTGGGCAGCAGGTTCGTTATCATAAAATTGTAATCCTATAAATCAAAAGGCTGTCCAAAAAGTTGGGCGGCCTCTTTTATTTTACAGATGTAAAAGAAGCATGTAATCTGATATCCCTCTTTTATTCTGTTTTATCCATTGTTTTTTTCATGACCTTGTTCACGTCCTGGTCGATAGATTCCTGATAAATCTCGGCGTAGGTTTTCAAGCCCTTGATCAGATCGTCGCAGAAAGCCGCCACGTCGCAACCCGTCACTTCAAGCACGCCCTTGCCCGAAGCCGCGCCCTCCTCAAAAAGATCCATGATCCCCGAAAGTAAATTCGTCCCTTCGGCCAACTCTACAGGGCCGACCTTGAAGAGATATTTTTGAATTTCCTTATAGACGATCCGATAGTCTTTCGGAAGCGCTTTGACGCGCGCCACATGGGCTCGCCACTCTTTTTTCCCTTCGATGATATCGCGCATGCTCATTGTATTCTCCTATTTGCCTAATTTTTTGGCGATAGCGTGGTTGAGTTGCGCTCGCCACTTGTCCTGGAAAGACTTGGCCCCTTCTTCGCCGACAAGCGCTGAACAGAAGCCTTGGATATCGTCGCCCAACACCTCTTGGACACTCTGCCCCTCCGCCGCCGTTTCTTCGAGCAGGCCCAACACGCCGTCGATGATGGGCATGAGGTTGCGCCCGGTGAAATCCGAACGCGGCCACAGATTGGCTTTTATTTTTACCCATGCCGCCTGATAATCGGCGGGCAGTTTTTGGGCTCGCGACTCAAAAGCCTTCAACGCTTTATCCATGTCGCTGCCGGTGATTTTTTCCCAAAAATTCATAATTTACTCTCCTTCAGTTCGCCCAATTTCGATGACAAGAACTCCCATTTTTCCCAGAACTTCCGCAGTTCTTTGCGCCCCGCGTCGTTCAGCGCGAAAAACTTGCGCGGCGGCCCCATATCGGATGGTCTTTTTTCCATGTCCACGAGCTCATTCTTCTCTAGCCGCACCAAAATCGTATAGACCGTTCCTTCTACGACATCGGTAAAGCCGAGAGCGTTCAGCCGCCGCGTGATTTCATAACCGTAGGTTTCTCCCCGGCTTATGATTTCAAGAACGCAGCCCTCCAGCACGCCTTTCAGCATTTCCGTCAAGTTTTCCAGCACGATCACCTCGCTATTCGGTATGACGTATATTCAGTATCACTGACTACCACTACACAGTAATACTTATTAGCTTGACTGTCAATAGTAATTATTGAAAAAAGGAAGTTCCGCACGCGCTTCGCGTCCCGCTCGCCCAAGATGTTGAAGTGAATGAATATGCCGGGTACTATAGAAAGCATCAAGGTAAGCGGAAAAATGACGCCCATCTCACCCGAATCCAAATACTTCCCCTTGAGCCTCGATTCCCTGCGAGCGCTCGGCGGCTGGGTCGCGGACTGCGCGGAGAGGGCATTGGGCGTATACGAAGCGTATTCGGGCGAGGATCAGCGCCCTCGCGAAGCCATAAAGGGAATAAGGGCATTTGCCGCCGGGGGCGCCAGGACCGCTAAACTGCGCACCCTCGCCCTGTCAGCTTATGCCGCGGCCAGGGAATCGAGCGATCCGGCTGCATCGGCCGCCGCCAATGCGGCATGCCTCGCGGCCTCGAGCGCCTACACCCATCCCCTGGCAGATATCCAGCAGACAAAGCACATTCTCGGACCCGCGGCCTACGCTGCCCTCGCCCTGGAATTCAGCCATCCCGAGGATACGGATATAGGCGATCGGGAGATCAGCTGGGCTATAGAGCGCGTCCCGCAAGAAGCGCGGGAAATTCTTCTCCATATGCCCGCGAGGAATCCCGGAACGGGAAATCGCCTCGAAAGGCTGATGTACGATCTCGACGCGGGTATTCGAAGAAAATAATTTCGCTTAGGCTTTCCCTAGCATCTTCAGAATTATGTTCGCGGGGAAAATCTTCCGCTTCATGACGACGGACAAGGCGTACAAGCCCTGCGCCGCTCCAATAGCGAATATCGTGATATGCATGGCGTTTATCTCTTCCATTACCCAGCATTGGATGACGATCCAGCCAAGCGTAACGGCGGCCATCGCTCCCTGAACGTAGGGAGAGAATCGCGCATTTTTCCAGACGATTATTCCCGTCGCTATTTGCCCGATCCCTATCACAATGAGGAGGGTCAAACCGGGAATGAAGAAATCGCTGAATGGGCCATTCCGCAAGATATCCGTCGAAATGCCAAACGGTCCCGCCGGCGTCGATACCGCCGCGTATCCGCCCAGCAAGCCTAACATGCCGACAAAAAAGTGCAGCGCTATCACCGCGATCTTGAGTATTTTCATAGAGAAAACATCGACAGCAAAATGCGCGATCTCAATAGGGATTTTCATGGGTAAAATCTAGAAAATCCGCAACTATGCTGCGGAAATATCAAGAAAATCCGCAGGATGCTGCGGAAAATCGTAAAAATTCAACAATAGTGCTCCTCTTGGGCTTCTTCCGGAAAAATTCCAGTGAGGCTCGCCCCAGCGCTATAGTTTTGGTAGAATGAAAGTCCGTGAGTGCGCGGAGCGGAGGAAGCGTGGAATTCAACGAAAAACTGCAGTTCTTCAGAAAAAAGAGCGGCTTGACTCAGGAACAACTGGCCGAAAAACTCAATATATCCAGGACCGCCGTGTCGAAATGGGAGAGCGGCAGGGGATTCCCCAACATAGAGGCGCTCAAGAACATCTCCAAGGTTTTTCAGGTTCCCATTGACGACCTTCTCTCAGGGGATGAGCTTATAACGATCGCGGAGCGCGATAACGCCGCCAACGTGGATAAAGCGTACAGCCTGAATTTCGGCGTCCTCGATCTTCTTTCGTTGGCCTTCATATTCCTTCCGCTGTACGGGCAGGAAGTTGGCGGGCATATACGGTCGGTCAACCTGCTCCATTATAACGAAGTCTCCGATGTCCGCGTCGTGCATTTTATCCTGCTGACAACCCTCGCCGCGCTCGGCGTGATCGAGATGCTCGTCCAGTTTTTCGACAACAAAAAAGCGCTCTCGACCGCCAGGCTCCTCTCCATACTGTGGCACTCGGTCGCCGTCCTCTTTTTCTCCCTCACCCGGGAACCCTACGTAACCTTCTTCTCCCTCGTCCTCCTTTTGTCGAAAATCCTCCTGCTTTTCAGGAAATCCCTGAAAAAATAGCGGAACTCGGGGCGAGAAACGCCGATGACACGAAAAGTGTCGCAAGAAAGCCTCTCCTATCGCCCAAGGTGACGAATCGTTTCTCGAAATCGAGGCCGAGCAAGAGCCATACTCTGTCCGGCTTCCGGAAAGCCGCAATTTCGGTTTCGAGAAAGGATGGATTGTATGGATGGATCTGGCATCGCTCAATGGCTCAAAGACGCGTTTTCGGGTTTCGATGGCGGCATTCTTCGCGCGCTTCACGACTTCGCCCAAATGACCGGCGGGAGGTTTACCGGCTTCTTTGAGACGGTAAGCATGGTCGCGGAAAAGGGCGCCGGCATGTTTCTTCTGGGGATTGTTCTCTTCGGCTTCAAGAAGACGAGGAAAACGGGGGCCTGCGTTTTCGGCGCTGTCGTATTCGGCGCCCTCGTGACCAATATTCTATTGAAGGATATGATCGGCCGCTCCAGGCCCTTCCTCGACGCGGCGGGCTCCCTCTACCGCGAATGGTGGATCTTCGTCGGCTCGCCCGCCGAGGACGGATTCTCCTTCCCCTCGGGCCACGCCACCGCGACAATGGCGGCGATGACCGTCCTCTTCTTCAAGGGAAACAGGAAAGTGAGCTGGCTTTTCTTCGGAATAGTCATCCTCATGGGCCTCTCCCGCTGCTACCTGATGGTGCACTATCCTTCTGATATCCTGGGGGGAATGGTAGCGGGAGCCTTGGGCGCCGGCCTTTCTATCGTCTGCGTTGAGTTCCTGTACGCCAAAATCCTGCCTCATAACCAAGCCTGACGGGTTCGCTGCCGAAAAAATTACGATTTTCCCTTTACAGAATTCAAAAATGGGTATTACAATCAAACCTGTAATACAGCTTTACAGCTTTTCACTCAGTTTGGAAAGGAGAGACTATTGATGACGCAGCTAAAAGAGCAGCTCAGAAAGCGCGAACCTTTGGCCGGCATGCATGTATCGCTCGCGGATAGCTGCATAACCGAGCTCTGCGGATACGCCGATTATGACTTCATCTGGATTGATACGGAACATGCGGCAATCGACTATCATATTCTTCTCGAGCATATTATCGCGGCAAAGGCGGCGGGGGTGAACTCCCTTGTCCGCATTCCCTGGAACGACGCGATCCTGGCGAAAAGAGTCCTGGAGATGGGCCCGACCGGACTGATATTCCCCGTCGTGAACAGCGCCGAGGAACTCGACAAGGCCATGAAAAGCACGCTCTATCCTCCGAACGGAAACCGCGGATTTGGCCCGATGAGGGCCGTACGCTACGGCTTCGACGATGCCGACGAATACATTCGCAAAGGCAGCCTCGACATGGTCAGGTGCGTTCAGATCGAGAGCAAGCTCGCGGTCGACAATCTCGAGGAAATGGCGAAGAACCCCTGGATCGACTGCTTCATATTCGGCCCCTGCGACCTCTCGGGCTCTATCGGCGAACTCAACAAGGTGTTCGATCCGAACACGAGCGATCTGATCGATCGCGCCGTCGCGATATTGAAGAAAGCCGGAAAATCGGTGGGCATATCGACCGGAAGCGACGATCCCGAAGTACTCCGCTACTGGCACGACAAGGGAATCAACGTCATCAGCGCCGGAACGGACTATCTGCACATAATGAGCGGAGCTCGCAAGGTCCGCGGCATTTTAAGGGAAATACAGGGCCATAGGCTCTGAAATAATAGGGGAGGAATTACCTATGAGAAAAATCAGCAAGGTTCTGATCTGCGTATTCGCCGCCGCGTTGATGGCGATGCCCGCGTTCGCCGCGGGGAATCAGCCCACGAAAATTGTTTTCTCCACGCAAGCGTCGGCCGATGTAAACTATGTCAAGGCGATGTATATGCTCAAGGAAAAAGTGGAGAGCGCTTCCAAAGGCAGCTTACTGCTGGAAATTCACGACAACGGCAGCCTGATGACCCAGGAAGGGGAAGTGGACGCCGTGGCGCGCGGCACGCTCGATATGATGTTCAGCTCGCCTTTCCTTATTTCGAACCAGCTTCCCTACCTCAATATGTTCACCGCGGCATACATCTTCAAAAACCAGAAGCATATGCGCGCCGTGATGGATGGACCGATCGGACAGACGGTGGCCGAGGACGTAGCCAAGAAACTTAATGTCCGATGGCTCACTGCGCTCTACTGCGGTTCCAGGAATCTCGACATGCGCAATATCGGGCGCGATATCAAGACGCCGGCCGATCTGGCGGGCGTAAATCTTCGAATGCCCAATTCGGCGGCCTGGCTGTTCATGGGCCGCGCCCTCGGCGCCAACCCCACCCCCATGGCTTTCGCCGAAGTGTATCAGGGGCTCCAGACCGGCGCCATCGATGGACAGGACAACCCCCTCCCGACGACGAGAGCCCAGAAATGGTACGAAGTCACGAGTTCCATCGTCCTGACGGGTCACGTGATCGAACCGATGTGCGTGGCCATCAATGAGAAAAAATGGCAGTCGCTCACGGCCGAACAGCGCCAGATAATAACGAAGGCGATCAAGGAAATCACGGCATGGAACGATGCCGCCAACCTTGAAAGCGAAAAGAACGATCTGGAATTCTTCCGCTCGAAAGGCCTGAAGATCATCACTCCCGACGTCAAGGCTTTTATGACGGCGACGGAAAAAGCCTACCTGGGCAACAAGCAGATGATCAAAGACTGGGACCTGGATCTCTACAACAAAATCAAGAATCTCGAATACTGAACTGAACATTTACGGAGGGCCGGGTTTCCGGCTCTCCCCTTCTCGAGGAGCGTAGAATGGCAAAACCCAAGAAAATTTTCCAAGTGTTTCTGGATATCGTGGAAGTATATATTCCAGTAGCCGCGTTCGTCGCGCTATTCCTTTCCTTCATACTGCAGATCGTATCGCGCTATGTATTCAGGCATCCGCTGGTATGGCCCTACGAACTTTCGCAGTTCGGCTACCTCTGGACGATATTGCTTGGCGCCTGCTACGCGTCCCGCACCGACGATCACATCGTGTTTTCCATAGCCCATGAGTCGGCATCGCCTAAAGTCAGGAAGGCCTTCGACATAATCAATTATTCACTCACCATCGTTTTCTTCTGCATTCCGATACCTGCGACCATCGCTTTCTACAAATTCTACATGACGCGCTACAGCGCTGTATTCAATTTCCCGCTGGGCATAATCTATTTCGCTTTTGTCCCCTTCGTCGTCATCACTATATGCCGTAGCGTTTACAGGCTCGTTAAGTGCCTTAAAACGAACCCAATAGAAAAAAGAGACGTGGAGGCACAGGTATGAGCTATCAGATAATCATCGCGCTTTCGCTTCTGGTGATCGCCTTCGTCGTCAAGATGCCGATCGGAATAGGCATGCTCATCAGCGCGACTTCCTATCTGCTGTTCAAAGGCATGGACATGAGCATCGTGGTGGAAATCTTCTCGGCCAAGATGTTCAACAACTTTATCCTCATAGCCGTCCCGCTGTTCATCTTCGCCGCCAACCTCATGAATTCATCGAAGATCACCGACAAGATCTTCGGATTCGCCAATGTCCTCGTCGGCAGATGGAGAGGCGGCCTGGGGCACGTCAACGTGCTCGCGTCCTTGATTTTCAGCGGCATGAGCGGTTCGGCCGTCGCCGACGCATCGGGGCTCGGTATCATGGAAATCGAAGCCATGCGCAAGGAAGGCTACGACGATGGTTTCAGCGCCGCTATCACCGCGGCTTCAGCCGTCATCGGGCCGATTTTTCCGCCTTCGATTCCGCTCGTCATTTACGGCGTGATCGCGGGGGCATCGATCGGTAGTCTCTTCTTGGCCGGCATGGTGCCCGGGATACTGCTCGCCGTCGCGCTCTGCGTATACGTCGCTTACATCGCGCGGAAGCGTAATTATCCGAAGGGTATCAAATACACCATCGGCCAGTTTTTCGGAATGATATTCAGCGCCTTTCCCGCGCTGCTGACGCCCGTGATCCTTCTCGTGGGAATCTATACCGGAGTGATGACAGCCACCGAAGCCGCCGCCGTGGCCGGTTTCTACGCGATGATCACCGCCGTGGCGTTCTACAAGACCCTGGGTCCGCGCCAGATGTTGCGTGTGCTGAAAGACACCGTAAAATCCACGGGCCAAATCGGCCTCGTCCTCGGTTCGGCCTATGTATTTTCCTACATCATTTCCGTGGAAAGGCTTCCGCAGCTCGCGGGCCAGCTCATCATTTCCATCGCGTCAACGAAGGTATCTTTCCTCCTCCTCACCAATGTCGTACTTTTCATATTGGGAATGTTTGTCGACTCCGCCGTGCTTCAGCTGGTGCTCCTGCCGATTCTCGTTCCCATCGCCCGTCAGCTCGGCATCGACATGGTGCACTTCGGCGTGATTTTCACGCTCAATACGATGATCGGGCTGTGCACTCCTCCCTACGGAATGCTCCTGTTCGTCGTCACCGGCATTTCCGGCGAAAAGATGAAGGTTATCATAAAGGAGGTCGCTCCTATGATAATCGCCGAAGTCGCGGTCTTGCTCGTAGTTACCTACATTCCCGACGTCGTGCTTTGGGTTCCGCGGTTGCTTGGCAAAATGTAGTGTTGTACGCTATAGGAAAAATGAGGTTTAATAATGGATAAAATAGATTATAGGGTTGAAAAGAGAAATCTCTACGAAGATGTCGCCGCGAAAATTGAAAACTATATCATCCAGAACGCCGCCCAATCCGGCCAGAAGCTGCCGGCCGAAAAGGATCTCGCGCTCAACTTCGGCGTGAGCAGACCGGTGATACGCGAGGCGCTGAAGCTCCTGAAGGAAAGGCAGCTGATCGAGTCCCACACAGGCGGCGGCACCTATACCTGCAAGCCCGGCACCCAAAACCTCATCGATGTGATCAAGCGAATGATACAGATGGACTGCATCGATTACACGCATGTGTTCAATATGCGCTTGCTCCTCGAGCCCTATGCCTGCCGTCTCGCGGCGCAGCATCGCCTGAGCGCGGAGCAGCTCGGTACGCTCGAGGAAACAATCGTCAAGATGATAGAAAATCAGCACAACACCGAGGAACGAATTTTCTACGACCTGCAGTTTCATACGCTCATCGCTCAGTATTCCGAGAACCCGATCTTGGCCACCTTCGTTCAATCCATGACTGGCTTGCTGAAACCGATTATCCGCGAAGCGCTGATACCTTCCGAAGGTCACTTAAGCGGCGTTGAATTCCATAAACAGCTGCTCGGAATACTTCGAAACAACGATGGCGACGAAGCCGAACGAGTTATGCGCGAGCATCTGCAGGTTTCGACGCGGAATTATCTGAAAATTCACGACACGAAATAATTAAAAGCGAAAAGATTCCGGAGAATATAGTATAATCATTCTATCTTGATACTTTATGGGGTTTACGATGATCTTCGACCAGTTGGATAAGCTGAGACTTTACAAAGGAATTTCTAAGAACATCGATTTTGCCATCGATTATCTTCTCGATAACGATATTTCTGTCCTGGCTGACGGCAGCTACCCTATCGACGGAGACGATGTTATCGTCAACGTCATGTCGTACGTAACGAAATCGCTGCCCGAGGCGGCCTTTGAAGCCCATAGAAAATATATCGACATACAGATCCTCATTAGGGGCGAGGAAAGATGCTACTACGCGCCCCTCGATGCTCTTGTCGCGTCAGGATCCTTCAGCGAAGAAAAAGATATCGGTTTTTATGAAGGACGCGAGGGCGGATCTTTTCCCCTCAAGCCGGATAATTTCGCGATTTTCTTTCCGCATGACGCCCATATGCCTTCATGCGACCTAAGCGGAAAAAGCGAGGTCAGGAAGGTAGTGGTAAAAATTCGGCATGGTCAAGTCAAGCTCGGAGGCAGTATCTGACCAAGGTTCCGGAACGCGATCGCGTCGACGCGGCCCTCTACGCCACGCTTCGCGCGATCCACCATTTCGAGTGCGACCTCTATACTCATTTCGGCCTGGGCTACAAGGAGATTTGCCTGCTCCAGCTCTTGAGGCGCAATCCGGGTCTGCGGGTGGGCAAGGTCGCTTCCGTCCTCGAACTCCCTCATTTCTCGGCCACGCGGCTCGTTCAGCACCTGGAGGTGGAGGATCTCGTGGCTCGCGTCTCCGATCCGGCCGACCGGCGCGCCGTCCTGTTATCCCTCTCCTCGAAAGCGTTGGGACTCATCAAGGACATCGAGGACAGAAGTTATCAACTTGTAAAAGCCTACGCGTCGGGGCTTTCCGAATCGGAACTCGCGGGGTTCGTCATGGTAGCCGAGAACCTGGATAAGATTCTCGGCGTATCGGACCGCGCTCTCGAGACGGTCAGGAAACCCGAATAACATTTCCGGCTGATTGCCGGATGGAATCAGCGATCGTATTCCCCATATTCGCAGCCTCCCAATTCGCCGTCGAAGGTATCGATCTCCTCCCAGCCTGAAGCCGTTTTCCTGGAGAGCTTCACGTAGCCCGAGGCGAAACCGCCGTTCCAGAGGGCGTTATGGCGTTTGTCTCCGTCGGGATTTTCGTAGTTCACGTTGAGCATGGTCGATCGCGGGCAAGAGAACCGGATCTCGATTTTAGCCTTCCTCGTCCAGGCGTCGATATTCCATTCCACCTTCTCGTCGGTCACGGGGCAGTCGAACCGCTGCGTGGATCCTGTCCAGAACTTCGAGAAATTGAACTCGTGGAGTTCGCCCTCATGATAGAAGGCGACGAGAAGGCGCCTGGGTAACGAGACGCCGAACACGACAGGTTGCGCGCCGCCGACATCCAGGCTCGTTCGCGTTAGGCGATTTCTTGTTATCCCGCTTTTGAAGTTATTGCAATTGAGCCATACCCAAGGACTCGTATAATCGCAGCCCCAGTTCTTGTCCTGATATCCCGCGCTGGTCTCTGGCTCGACGCGATACTCCTCGCCGTTGAAGGTTATGCGGCCTTCGTACTCCGTGAGCATGCCTGCCGCGTGCCAGTACATCTGAAAGGCATTGATGTTTCGGAAGAAGGGGCTCGTGCCGAACCCCACGCTGTAGGGAAGGATCTTCTTCGCTTTCAGGTCCCAGCTCATCTCCCCCGAGTCGGACATATACTCGGGATGGGCGAGCGCCTCCTCGGAGCTGAGCCGACGGAGCCGACGAGTCGCGTTTCCGTGGCCGTGTGTTTGCCAATTTTGACATTCATGCTATCGGGATCGGCGGAAAACTGGCTTATAGGGTAGAAATTGTGCAGCTGCGCCATATGCTTTTCGCCGGAGGCGTCGGGGCTGCCCCAGCGTCCCGCCTTGACCATCGCGTAGGAAGGGCGGATGCCTTTCTTCTTATTGGCGGGCAATTGGCCGAGCTGAGCTTTGGTGCCGCCCAACGCGGGGTTGATGACGTAGTATTCGATGAAGAACGGCTGTTTTTCGCCCGTTTTTTCGCTGACACCCACGAGGGAGTGCCACCACCAGTCATAACCGCGGCGAGCCAGCTTGCCCTTGAGCATGTAGCCATTCCTGTCGTCCATGATGCCTCCTTTCTATCGGCGTTCAGCCGACCCGGATCATCATACCTCGATAATGTGCATACTGCAAATAATATTGCTTGCGCTTTGCTGAAAGTTCGCCTACTCTTTAGGATATGGCACTGGTCATCATCGAACGTCTCCCGCCCGGCGATTACGGGGAGGACTGCGTCGCGCTCACAGGCGACTATGGCAGCGCGTCCTGGGAAAACCGTCCCGAAGTGAAGGCGATCAGGAAAGCGGTCTTCGCCGCCCTGGACTCCCTGGATGCTCAGACCGGCATAGGGGCCACGTTCCGCGATCGCCCCGTTCTCGTCAAGCCCAACCTCGTCACCGTCTACCACGACATGGGGCTACTGAGGCGCGACTATCCAGAAACGACCGATCCGCGCGTTCTGGATGCCGTCGTGCTCTGGCTTTCGAAGCGCTCGCCGGAGGTCATCATCGTTGAATCATCGGGACGAGGCGCTCCCACGCGCGGTTCCTTCAAGGTATCGGGGCTGGATCGTCTGGCCAGGCATCGAGGCTGCGGCCTCGTCGCCCTCGATGAGGAGCCTGTGGATCGCTATATCCTGCCCAAAGCGAAGGTTCAGCGCGAGATCCTGGTGCCGCGGATCTTCTCCCGGGTGGTGCGCGGGGAAGCGGCCTACGTCTCCGTTCCCAAACTCAAGACCAACCTCTACACGAAGGTCACCCTCGGTTTCAAGAACGCCATGGGCACGATCCCCTACAATCTGCGCCAGCGGGATCACCACTACCACATCGACCGAAAGCTCGTCGAAATGCTCTACCTCTTCAAGCCCGACCTTGTCCTCATCGATGGCGTCGTGGGCGCTGAAGGTGAATGTCCGGCGCCGGTCGATCCCGTGGATTCCAGGATGATCATCGCGGGCGACCATCCGGTGGAAACCGACCGCGTGGCGACGAGGCTCATGGGTTTCGACCCCAGGACGATCGCCCTCATGAAAGTGGCCGACGAGCTGGGCTTCGGCGATCCTTGCAATGTCGAAGTCCTCGGCGATCCAAGTCCCCTCGCCTTCCGCCCCGCCGACGCTTCCCTCATCTCCGATCGGGTGCGCCGGGCTTTCCCGACGGTCAGGGTGCTGGTCGGCATCGACAAAAACCAGGAAGGGAATAGCCTCGCGGCAGGCGGCATAGAGCCATCGGCCGTTTCGGCGCTCGAGGCCTCGTGCAGGGGAGGCTGTATCGCCACCACGCGCTTCGCTTTTTCCATGCTCGAAGCCGAGGGAATCTCGCTCAAGCGAAAAATCGTCATGATCGTCGGCTCCGGGGTAAAGGCGGGCGAACGCCTGAATTGGTACGACTTTGAAGGTAAGGCCTATGACATGGAGGCCATCAAGACCCTCCCGGGCAGGAAAATGGCCATCGGTTCCTGCTCGAAAATCCTCGCGCTCTTTGTCGATCGCTACATCGTCGGCTGCATGCCCATGCCCAACGCCCCTCACATGATACTCCACGAACTCGGCGGCCGGTCCTGCAGGGTCATGTCCCTCAAAAACCGCAACCTTTTCCCTATGCTGCTGGCCATCTTGGGACAGCGGGCGGCTCGCCGAAGGCTCCTTCTGGAAGGTCAGAGGCTCGATGTTCCCCTGCGTCTCGAGGAAGGGAAGGTCGAAGTGCGCCCCCTTACCCTCGCGGAATCGGAACGCGACTGGATCGAGTGGCCGCTTCCTCCCCTTGGGGCGGAGGAAACCCAGAGGCTGCTGGGCTTCGAGGATGACGCGGCGCTCGCTGGCCTTCGCGGCATGCTCGTTTTCAGGGTGAAGGAAAAATTGCTTTGGATTTTAAAGGCAGCGGCGACGACTTCCATCACGTTGAGCCCTCTGGTCTTCGCCCTTATCTCTTCTGCCTCGGGACCTGTGGCAGGCATCGCGTGGCCAGGCTGGCTCGGCATTTTCGCCGCCATCGAGGGACTCCATGCCCCCGAGATTCCGGCCGCGCTCAGGGCCGGCCGCCGTTCCTGCGAGAGGCGCGGGCTGGAGTGGACGGATCGAAGAAGACTATGGGCTATGGTGGGCGCCCTTCTCGTTGGCTATCCGTCATGGGTCCCGAAAAATCTGGGGGTTTTCGGCTAAGGGTCGCGTTAAAGGATACCGAGGATACTTCGTGTCGCTTGCCTTCGGGCGCCGCCAAGACTATAAATGCGTATACTGCGGAAACAAGGAGCACCTATGGACCTTGCGACTATAGCTTTTCTGGCGGACTACAATAAGACTGTCAACGAGCAGATGGATGCCTTGATCGCGAACCTCACCGAAGAACAGTGGACGGCGAAGTTCGGCGGGTATTTCGACTCGATACGATCGCTCTGCGACCATCTGTGCGTATGCGACTTCAACTGGCTCAAGCGGTTTTCGCTGCTGCGCCCCTTCGAGTACATAAGGGACGACTTCTTCGCGCGGGAGCTCCGCTACGGCATGCATACCTTCGAGTCGAAGGAAGAATACTTCGCGCTGCGGGCGGCTCTGGACGGGTATTTCAGGCGATTCGCCGCCGAAGTCCGCGAGGATGATCTCGGCCGGAGCTTGAAGTACAAAGATTCACACGACGACGAGCACAACCAGGAGTTCGGGCTCGTCGTCCTTCATGTCTTCAACCACCAGACGCACCACAGGGGCATGATCTCCCTCTACCTCGAGGAGCTGAAGGTCGAGAACGATTACAGCAATATCATGGATATCATCTAGAAAAAACTATTAAGGAACGGCGCCTGTGACGCCCTGAGCCGTGGTGTCGGCGGCGGGGAGCGTCGTGGTTGCCGCGCTGTCCTGTCCGCCCGACTGGGCATCGCTCGTCGGGCTAGCGTCGTCAGACACGACTTCGCCGGGAGGGGTGACTTCATCGGGCGACCCAAGAGCGTCGACGGGCGCTTGGGCATCGGTCGGAGCGAGGGTGTCGGAGGGCGCGGCATCGTCGGCGCCGGGCACGACGTCGCCGGGAGGCGGCGCGAGGGCTGGCGACTGATCGGGCGAGGTTGCCTGGCTGGGCGAAACGTAGCGGCGCGTCAGGTAAGCGTATCGCTCGCGCAGGATGGCCGACTTGTTCAGCGTCGTGGGCGAGTACTTGATGGGCGAGGACAGGAGGGCGATGAGCCTGGCCGACTGGTCCCTCGTGAGCGAGGCGACGCCCTTTCCGTACCAGTGTCTCGCCGCCGCCTCTATGCCGAAAATGCCCTTTCCCCACTCGGCGTAGCCGAAATAAAGCTCCAGGATCCTGTCTTTCGAGAGGAAGAGCTCCAGCTCGAGCGCCGCTATAACCTCGAAATATTTTCTCACGTAGCTTTTTTCCGGCACGAGGAAGAGCGTCCTCGCCAGCTGCATCGTCAGTGTCGAGCCGCCGTAGAGGGGCTTGCCCAGCCTGTCGTTTATCTCCTTGGCGCGCTTGAAGGCTTCCATGTCGATGCCGTGGTGGGTATAGAACTTGCCGTCCTCTACCGACACCAACATGTTCCGCACGTAGGCCGGCACCTGTTTGAGCTTGATGGGGATGGGCTTCTGAAGCTTCCATCCATAGCCGATCGATCGGTAGGGCATGAGGATCGTAAAGACGGGATTGTTGAATTTATAGGATATGATAAAGACGCTTGTAAGGAAGATATAGGCGATATGGACGATGAGCGCGAGCTTGAGGATGAATGCCGCGACTCTTTTCAAGCTGAGGGGTTTGCGGCCGCGCGCGGCTCGGGCGATGCGCGCGGCTCGAGCGGCTCTGGCGGCTCGAGCGCCGTCCAGCCGTCGTCGTAATTCGGATTTAGTCGGACTCATTCCACGATGGAGTATAGTCGAAAAAAGAACGCTCGGTACAGTGTATCGAGCGCTTTTGTACGTACTGCGTGGAATGGGACGGCTGAAAAGACCGCCGGAAATCTTAGACGGCCTTTTTGCCTTCCTCCACGGCGGCGATGTTCATCGGAATCAAGTGGTGCTTCGCGGGCGGGAAGAAGGATTTCAGCACGGTCTCGAAGGATTTCAGCTGGATCGCGCCGGTGGCGGCGCTGAGCGCTCCCAACATCACCATGTTCGCGATTCGGCCATCGCCGATCTTTTCGGCTATTTCGTTGCAGGGAACGTGGATAATCCTGGCGTCCGGTCTTTTGGGATCGGTCTTCACGAGGCTTGAGTTGACGAGGATGGTGCCGCCTTCGGCGCAGACTTCCTCGGCGATGGGCACTGAATCCTGATTCATCACGACGACCGAGTGGGCCTTGGTGACGAGAGGGCTCGCTATCTCGTGGTCGCTGACGATTACCGAGGCGCGGGCGATGCCTCCCCGCTTTTCGGCTCCGTAATAGGGAAAGAAGGTGATCTGAAGGCCTTCCTTCATCGCGCAGTAGACCCACATCTGTCCAAGGGATATGACTCCCTGGCCGCCGAAACCTGCCATATAGGTTTTTTCCGTCATGCCTGGGCCTCCTTCTCGGCGGGCAAAGTATTCTTGATCTCACCGAGGGGGTAGAAGGGAATCATGTTCTGCTCGAGCCAGCCCACCGATTCGGCTGGGCTCATTTTCCAGTTGGTCGGGCACTGGGAGAGTATTTCCACCATGGTGAAACCTTCGCCCCTCATCTGGGCCTCGAAAGCGGTCCTGATGTATTTTTTCGTCTTTTTCACGTTGGCCGGGTTGTTCACGGAGCCGCGAGCGAGATATTTGGTGCCGCCGAGCGTGGCGAGAAGCTCGCAGACCTTGATGGGATAGCCCATGCCGGCGCCGATGGGATCGCGTCCGTTCGGGGCCGTGGTCGCGTACTGGCCGACGAGGGTTGTCGGCGCCATCTGGCCGCCCGTCATTCCGTAGATCGCGTTGTTCACGAAAATCGTCGTGAACTTTTCCCCGCGGTTCGCGGCGTGGATGATTTCAGCCGTGCCTATGGCGGCGAGGTCGCCGTCGCCCTGATAGCAGATGACGAGGTGGTCAGGGAGCATGCGCTTGACGGCGGTGGCAGCCGCGGGGGTCCTGCCGTGCGCTGGCTGCACCGAGTCGAAATCGAAATAGAGGTCGGCCCAGATTGAGCAGCCGACGGGGTTCGTGATGACGGACTTCAGCTGGAGGCCCATCTCGTCGATGACCTCCGCTATAAGTCGGTGAATGACTCCATGACCGCAGCCGGGGCAATACTTGGTCTGAATGGGTTTAAGGCTTTTGGGATGGCCGAATGCTAGTTCCATGATGAACTCCTTATGCCTGACCGGCGGGAAGGCGCTTAGCGAGAATCCGCTGGGCGAGAATCCGCTGGATTTCGGCGAGCACTTCTTCCTCGCTGGGGACTATCCCGCCGCACCTGCCGTAGAAATCGACGGGCGTCTGGCCGTTGACGGCCAATCGAACGTCTTCCACCATCTGCCCCATGCTCATTTCCACCGCGAGGAAGCGCTTGCCCTTCCGCGCGAGTTCGGAGAGCCTGTCTGAGGGGAAGGGCCAGAGGGTAATGGGGCGGAAAAGCCCCACCTTGAGCCCGAGCTTGCGGGCAGCCTGCAGGGCGCCCAGGCTTACGCGCGCCGAGGTGCCGTAGGCCACGAGCACAAGATCGGCCTCCTCCACCTGGACTTCCTCGAAGCGGCAGAGCTCTTTCTTCACCTGATCGTAGCGCTTGAAGCGTTCCAGGATAGTGGGCTCCAGTTCCTCGGGCACGAGATGGATGCTGGTGACGTGGTTGGGATCGCGTTTCATCTCTTCCTGATGGCCGGCAGCCCAGGCCTTGCGGGGAAAGCCCTCGGGATCGAGAGGTTGCGGGAGGACGACGCCCTCCATCATCTGGCCGATGAGCCCGTCGGCAAGGATGAGAACGGGAATCCTGTATTTTTCGGTGATGGCAAAGGCTTCGTAGGTGAGGTCGGCAGCGTCCTGCACACCCTTGGGGGCGAGGACGATCGTGTAATAGTCGCCGTGGCCGCCGCCGCGGGTGGACTGGAAATAGTCTCCCTGGCTGGGCGAGATGCCGCCGAGGCCGGGGCCGGAGCGGGCCACGTTGACTATGACGGCGGGCAAATCGGCGCCGCAGAGGTAGGAGATGCCTTCCTGCTTGAGGGAAACGCCGGGGCTGGAGGAACTGGTCATGGCGCGAACGCCCGTGGCGGCGGCTCCGTAGACCATATTGATGGCCGACACTTCGCTCTCGGCCTGGATGAAGGTCCTACCCTTGGCGAGCATATGCACAGCCATATAGGCCGTGAGTTCGTTCTGGGGCGTGATCGGATACCCGAAATAGGCTTTGCAGCCGGCGCGCACGGCGGCTTCGCCGATGGCCTCGTTGCCTTTCATCAGGCGAATGTCTTCGGACATTGGCTTCTCCTTCACAGTTTATAGACGGTGACGGCTACGTCGGGACAGACCTGGTAGCAGTTGCCGCAAGCTATGCATTTTTCCGGGGCCAGAACCGAGGAAGGATAGTAGCCCCAGGAATTGGGCGTCGAATCAGGCCCAAGCACTTTCACGGGACAGGCGCGGACGCAAAGCAGACAGCCTTTGCATCGTTCCCTGTCGATGACCGGTTTACCCTTGTTGGCCATAGAGGACTCCTTGTCGCGCCTTCTAGCTTGCCCGACGGCCGGTGAGGGCGGCGAGCGCTATGGAGGCGAGTTTGGTTTCCGCGGTGTCGGCGCGGCTGGTGAGGACGACGGGCTTGGCGGCGCCCATTATGATGCCCGCGCCCTTGGCCTGAGCCAGGTCGAGCAGGCATTTGTACAGGATGTTGCCGGCTTCGATATCCGGGACGACGAGGATATCGGCGTCGCCCGCCACGTCGGAGACTATCTTCTTGATCCGCACGCTTTCGGCGCTGATCGCGTTGTCCAGGGCGAGAGGTCCGTCGACGAGGCAGTTCTTGATCTGGCCTCGTCGATTCATTTGGGTAAGAATGGCGGCGGTCACCGTGCAGGGCATTTTCTCGGCGTTCACCTTTTCCACGGCCGCGAGGATGGCCACCTTGGGCAGTTCCGTACCGAGAGCCCGCGAGACGGTGACGGCCGAGTTGATGATGTCGATGAACCCGGGAAGATCAGGGGCGATGTTGATGGCCGCGTCGGTGATGACGAGGAGTTTGTGGTAGGTGGGCACTTCCATGACGGCCACGTGGCTGGCGAGATGCCCGGCGTTGATTCCAGTTTCCTTGTTGAGCACCGCCTTGAGAAGGGGGGCCGTATCGATGATGCCTTTCATGAGGAATCCCGCCCTGCCCGTCTTGACCAGTTCCACGGCCTTGGCGGCTGAAGCGTAGATATCCTTGACGGGTACTATCTCGAAGGCCGAAATGTCCACGCCCTTGCCGCCCCTGGCCTCGGCCGCAGCGGCCGCGATGGCCTCGGGATCGCCGACGAGGATCGGTTCGGCTATGCCCGCCGCGTAGGCGTCCACGACAGCCTCCAGGACTGAGGCTTCCTGCGCCGAGGCAACGGCCAGTTTCATCCGCCCGGCTGACGCGGCGGCCTGCAGCAGTTCAGAAATGTATTTCATGCTTTATACTCCAAGACCGGCCTCGTGCCGTTGATGGCGCCCAGGCCAGCCTGGGCCAGGGCCTCGAGCTCGCCCTCGCCGGGATAGACGGTGAAGGGAGCGATGAAGGAACACATTTCCTTCAGGCCGGCGACGACGTCCTTATCGTAGGCGATGCCGCCGGTGAGGATGATGGCGTCCACCTTGCCCTTCGCGGCGGCGGCCATGGCGCCGATGGTCTTTCCGACCTGGTAGACGAAGGCGCTGAAATAGAGGGTGGCGGCCGGATCGCCCGCGAGCCGCAGTTTTTCAACCTCCCTCATGTCGTTGGTGCCGAGGAAGCTCACCATGCCGCCAGCTCCGGAAATCATCTTCATGACTTCCTTCTCGCTGTATTGGCCTGAAAAGCAGAGTTTAGCCAGCTGGTTCACGGGAAGGGTGCCCGAGCGTTCCGGGCTGAAGGGGCCTTCGCCGCTCAATGCCTGGTTGACGTCCTCGACAAGGCCCTGTCTATGCAGTCCGATCGAGACGCCTCCGCCCATATGGACGACGATGAGGTTCAGCGCTTCATAATTCTTGCCTTGCTCGGCGGCATAACGCCTGGCCACGGCTTTCTGGTTCAGGGCATGGAATATGGAAATTCTCCGGAAGAGCTTGTGGCCCGAAATCCTCGCGACGTCGGAGAGTTCGTCCACGACCACCGGGTCGGCGATATAAGCCGGAATTCCGAGTTCGGCGGCTATGTCGTCGGCGATGAGCGCGCCCAGGTTGGACGCGTGTTCGCCGTATTTGGCCGCGAGGATATCGGCTTTCATCGCTTCGTTGACGCGGTAGACGCCGCTCGGGATGGGATGGAGGACCCCTCCCCTGCCCACGATGGCGACGAGCTGGCCTATATCGAAGCCCTTGGCCGCGAGGACTTCCAGGATGGCCTTCTTGCGGAATTCGTATTGGGAGGCGATGGTGGGAAAAGGCTTCAGTTCTTCTGAGGAATGGCTCAGCGAATGATCGAAGATCCTCGCGTTGCCTTCAAACAAGGCGATCTTGGTGGAGGTGGAGCCTGGGTTTATCACGAGAACGGATTGGGCCATCTTATTCCTTCCTTCGTGTCGTTTCACCAGAGTATACCATTGTTTCAAAATTTGACAAGAGTGTTTTGTGAAAAAATGAAAGCCCGTTTCATTAAATGAAACGGGCTTCGTCGAGGGAGGCTGGACTCGAGTTTTTCGCTAGACTTGGGTGAGGTGGATGGCGAATCCACCCGGTTCGTCGGTGAAGAAAATGGCTACCAGCTTGCCCGCGTCGTTGTACTTCCTGGAATTTTCGTCCAGGGCTATGCCTCGGAGCTTGAAATGGGCTATGGCGCGCTCGATGTAGTTGGTGGTGATGCCGATGTGGCCGAGCTTTCCGGCCCCGGGTTTTTTCATCACTTCCAGGATTTCGCCGGCGAATATGGAGCTCTTTCCCGCCCGGTAGCTCATGTTGAACCTGTCCCTGTAGACTCCGGCGATTTCCGCGGCGCTTTCCTCGCTTAAAGCGTTGACGCCGATGTGGAGGAGGCCGAATCCGAGCATGCTGCTCACGGCCTGCTTCGTGAGTTCGACGATCGCGGCGAAGTCTCCCGCGGCGACGAGGTCGGCTTTTACCATCCACGAGCCGCCGCAGGCCAGTACGTTCTTGAGCGAGAGGTAGTCGTTGAGGTTCTGGGCATTGATGCCGCCCGTGGGCATGAATTTTAGGTTGGGATAGGGTCCCGCGACGGCCTTGAGGTACTCCACGCCGCCAGCCTGCTCGGCCGGGAAGAATTTGACCACGTCGAGGCCCAGTTCCATAGCGGCTTCCATGTCGCTTGGGCCGGAGCAGCCCGGTACTATGGGAACGCCTTTCGCCAGGCAGTGCTCTACTACTTTCCTGTTGAAGCCGGGCGTAACGATGAATTTCGCGCCGGCGGCGATGGCCTTGTCGGCCTGTTCCCGCGTGAGGACGGTGCCGGCGCCGACGAGCATTTCCGGCATCTGGGCGCTGAGCGTGCGGATCGCTTCTTCGGCGGCCGATGTGCGGAAAGTGATTTCGGCCAGGGGCAGGCCGCCTTCGTAGAGGGCTTTCGCCAGCGGCAGGGCGTCCTTCGCCTCATCCAGCTTTACGACGGGCACGATGCCGAAATCGGAAATCTTTTTCAGGAGTTCGTTCATATGCAATCACCTGCTTCCATTGAAGAATTGAGATTCATGAAGATTATAAGGCTATAGCGCCACGCGGGACAAGGCTTTCGGTCTGGCGGCGCTCTCGGGTCGCCGCATAAAAAAAAGCTGCCCGTCAGGACAGCTTTTCCATGAAAATAACGATTGTCAGGAGACTCTGGTCTTGTGTCTATTGAGTCTTCTCTTCTTCTTTCTCTTATGCGTCGCTATTTTCTTAAGCTTTCGTTTTCTACCACAGGGCACGACGGTTCTCCTTGGATACGTTTGATGCGCAATGAGGCTCATTCATCTCGCAACAAAGCCAATAGTACACAGTTCTTTCGACGTCGTCAATACGCCAGGAACTTCATTCGGCTCCGCGGAAACCGATCTATTTTTTTGTTTTATCAGCTTTTCTTCTTGGAGTGAGCCGATCAATGACGATGTTGACCTCAGCCACGAGGATGCCCGTAAAGCGTTCGATGCTGTCTACTATATATTCCTGCAGGGCATGGGCGTTGGACGCCAGTTTCGTTCCATAGGGCGCTTCCAGCACGACTGTTATCCTATACCCTTGGGAATCATCGCGGATCGCGAGCCTTTTCACATGGACCGACTGATCGAATTCGCTCACGCAATGGACGACCATCTGGGAAAGGGCTGCTTCGGAAATGGCCACCCTACCCCTCTTGGCGTACTCTGGCCTGACTACTGACTTTTCATAGATTTTAGGCAGGGAAGCGCCGGCGCCAAAGCTTCTTTTCAGGAAGACGCGGACGCTGTCGTAAAATATGGATGGGTAATTGCGGCGGATTTCGAGGGCGGGAACTGGGATCACGTGCTTGCCTTCGATCTGGCGCGACTGCAGGGCTTTTTCGATCTCGGCTTTTGTCGCGATGTCCTCGATTTTGATGATTTTAAAAGGCTGAGGTATCTGAAGGCGTTCGCAGATCCGGGTTACCATTTTCTCGCTGGTGCCGATAACGAGTATCTTGCGGAATTTCTCCCGCTGCAGCGCCTTGGCTACTTGGTCGCGGTGATTCTTTTCGTGAAAAAGCGCCGTCTTGACCGCGCCGAGATACAGCGCTTCCTTTTTCGCCGATTTGCCGGCAACGAGCTGGTCGCCGCGGATGAGAAGCCCGTCGTCGATTATCATCTCGATGCCATACTTCTGCGCCACGAGCTTTGCCCTGAAGCTCTTTCCGGTTCCTGTCGAACCTACGAGCGCGTAAACCCTGACTCCTCTCAGCAGCCAGAACAGGGCGTTAAATATGTGCATCATTATTATCGGACACTATACCTGCTCCGGCCTCGCCGCGTAAAGGGTTGCCCAGGAAGGAGAGCGCGAGGAGCTCCCGCTCAAAGGAAGCGGCCAGCTTGCTCGTCGCGACGAGAGCGAGGAGGTCGGGAATAGGCCAGAGTCTGCGTTCGGTCGGGTCGATGCCTTTGGGGAAAGCTTCTAGCGGAAGCGCGGCGGTGAGCACCAATTCGGCGCCCGGCTCCGGCGACGCGGATATCGGCAAGATTTTTCCCGCAACATCGAGGATGAAGGCGGGGCGTATGGAAAAAGCATGGTCCGCGCCCGCGGCTTTGATGCCCAGCCGGGCGAGCGTCTGTCCAAGACTGGACTCCAGGCCTGCTTCTCCGGCTGCTTTCCCTCTGGCGGGGCTGTCCCATCGGCTTTCGTTCCCGGGGGTTTTTCCCGCGTAGAGGCTTCCCGTCCCGTCGAAGATAAGGAGGCACCAGGTCAAAGGTGCGGGCCTGGGGGCGTTTTTTTTCTGCCTGCGCAGCGTCATCCACTGACCCGCCAGGGCTATGCCGAGCATGATATAGAGCAGGCCGCCGGAGACGAAACCCCACAGGGCGGTGCTGGCGGCCAAGGCCGCCCAAGCCGTCAGTCCGGCATGGAGCGCGAACACGGCCACCATCAGGCCCAGGCTGCGTCGGAGCGCCGGCATTCCGGCTTCGTCCAGGACAATTCCCTTGATCTGATGGCTCATATACCCTTGGAGCGCTTTTGGGGGCAGAAAGAGCAGGAAGACCATGGCGATGGCCATGAAGCCTTCCATTATAGCCGGCTTCATGCGGAAGAATATCTGATTGCGCAGAAGAAGCGAGAGGAGTCCCATGGCGGCCAGCAGCAGGGTGTCGGCGGCGACGAAGAGGTCGGCTTTCTTTTCCTTCAGATAATAGATGATGAATTCGAGGATCCCGATGCCAAGTCCCACGAAGAGGCCTATTGTCTCGCCGAAAACGAGTTCCGCCGCGATGTAGGCGAGAAGCGGAATGAATCCGGAGGCCAGGCTTTTCAACAGGCTGAGGGTGTTCACTCCCGAAAAGATATCGATTTGCTCACGCGGGCGCAATGCGTTTTATGGATTTTTAGATGATGCTTGTCGTATACTGGCAATGAACGGGTAATGCACTGGCAATAAACTAGCGATAAACATGCAACGCGCGGTGGAAAAGCCGCCGCGGCAATAAGGAGAGACATCGTGTCCATGATATATCATCCCGCCACGGGTATCGACATCGGAGATCCCGACATTCTCCCTCTGGACGCCAAGAGCCTGCCCTCCCGCGCCGAAATCGCACGCGCCGCCTCGACGCTGATACTGTCGGCATCGGGCTGGCGAAAAGTCTTCGCGGCTCCTCTGGCCGGGGACGCGCAAGCCTCATGGTCGACCGGCGACGATGCCGACGACTCCCTCTCCATCCATATATCGAAGGCCGACACAGTCCTCGCGGCGCTGATGGCGAGAGCCTTCGGCAACTTCATCATGAGCCAGCCGACGGAAAATCATGGCGGAGGGAAGCCTGCCGTCCTCCTGGGTCTCGACTCCCGCCCTACCGGCCCCGCCCTGGGCGACATTTTCGCGCGCGTCCTCCTGGGTATGGGAATGGAGGTGCGCTACTGCTTCATCGTTGCCGTCCCGGAGATAATGGCGCTCGCGGGAAACGCGGGCGGGCTGCCCGCCGAGGATCCCCGCAGGATCGCTGGATTCGCCTACATATCAGCCAGCCACAATCCTCCCGGTCATAATGGTGTAAAATTCGGCCTTGGAACGGGCGGCGTCCTGAACGCGAGCCAGATAACCCCGCTCATCGCCGATTTCAAGGCAGCGGTCGCTTCCCCCGATCCTTCGGGCGAGGCCCTCGCGCTGGTATCGATAGCAAGGAAAGAAGCCGTCGCCGCCTGTTTCGAGGAATGTACGGCATGGAAACGACAGTCCATCTCCGCCTATACCCTTTTCACCCATGAGGTCGTTACGGGCGAATCGGCGATGGAAGATCAAGCCGATTGCCTGGACCGGCTCGCCAATGCCTGCTCGAAGCGCCCCCTGGGCATCGTCGCCGAACTCAACGGCTCGGCCAGGTCGCTTTCCATAGACAGGGATTTCTTCGAGGGGCTGTCGATCAGGACGAAATTTTTCAACGATCAGCCGAGACTTTTCGGCCACCGCATCGTGCCCGAGGGCGGATCGCTTTCGCTCTGCATGCGCCTCGTGGGCGAAGCCCACGCCATAGATCCTGCGTACCAGCTGGGTTACGTGCCCGACTGCGACGGCGACCGAGGCAATCTTGTCTTTTATGACAAAGCCCAGGGAAAGGCGCGCATCCTTGAGGCCCAGGAAGTATTCTCTCTCTCCTGCCTGGCCGAACTCGCGGCGCTTAAATCGGGTAGGATCGCCGTCGTCGTGAACGACGCGACGAGCATGCGCATAGAACGCATCGCCGGCTATTTCGGCGCCGCAGTATTCAGATCGGAAACGGGCGAGGCGAATGTCGTGAACCTCGCCGAGAATCTCCGCCGCGAGGGCTGGACCGTGCGCATCCTGGGCGAGGGATCGAACGGGGGCACGATAACGCATCCTTCGAAGGTGAGGGACCCGCTCTCCACCTTGGGCGCCATGATACGTCTCCTGCGTCTCCCCGACCTGCCGGACAGCCCGGGTCTTTTCCGCCTCTGGCTCAAGGCCTGCGGGAAGGAATCGGAATACAGGGACGATTATGACCTCGCCGATGTCATCGCGAGCCTGCCGGTATGGGCCACGACGAGCGTCTTCGAGGAGAGGGCGGCGCTGCACGTTCGAACTTCCGATAAGATAGCCCTCAAGGCCAGCTACCGGGACATATTCTCCTCTGAATGGGAAAAACGCAAATCCGAACTAGATCGTCGCTATGGCATCACGTCCTGGACAGCCTTCGCGTCCAACGGCACCGTCGAAAAGGCGATAGGCGACGATTTCGCCGCCTCGGGGCAGGGAGGCCTGCGCATCGTCTTCTCGACGGCGGCGGGAGCGCCCAAGGCTTTCCTCTGGATGCGCGGCTCGGGCACGGAACCTGTTTTCAGGGTCATGGCCGACGTGGAGGGCGGCGGTCTGGCCGACGAGGATTACTTCCTCTCATGGCACGTGGGCATGGTACGCGCCGCCGACCGCTAAGAAGCCCGCGAAGGCTCCGCGGCTTGTGCAAAACCCGGACTTTCGTGTAGTATGGAACGCTGCTTACAAGAGGAGTTAGGGATGGGTATTCGCGGAGAGCTTTTTTCGACGAGATTCGCCTGCGATGGCAGGACGTATTTTTTCAACGTCAAACAGAACAGGAACGGCGACGTGTTCCTGAGCATCGTCGAGAGCAAGCCCAGCGAAGGTGAAAGCTTCGACAGGCGTTCCATCGTGGTGTTCGGCGAACATATGGAGGAATTCCTGAAATCCCTCCAATCGGCGCTTAAATTCATAGACAAGACAGGTATCAAGGTAGCCCCGGATCCGACTGCGTACAACCGCTCGGACGACGAGGACGAAGGAAAGCGCCCCGCGCGCAGGAGTTCGGAATCCAGACCTCGCCGCGAGTTCGACAGTCCCCGCGAAGGCAGATCTTCATCCTACCGCGAACATGGCGATTCGGACCACAAACCGGCGAGAAGAGCCGTTGTGCGCGCGGGCGGCCCCTCCGGCAGGACCAGTTCCCCTTCCGAAAGGACGGGAGCTCCGGCCGGCCGAACCTTCACCGCCTCGCCCCGCTCGGGCGCTTCCGCGGGTCGCACCTTCACCGCTTCGCCCCGTTCGGGCGCAGCTTCCGGCCGCTCGGCCGCCTCATCGGGCAAACCCCTGTCCTCGGCGGGACGATACACCGAACGCCCGGGCAGCAAAGGCCCTGCCACGGCTTCCCGCGGCGCGGACAAGCCGGTCAAGCGCATTGTCGTCCGCAAAGTGAAAAAATCCGGCCCGACGGACTGATCTCCGCCCGACCGATCATTCAACCCTGAAACCGGGTCTCGCCCAGAGCGAGAGCCCGGTTTTTTTTATGGCTTGCCGGTGCTCCTTCGTGGGATAGCCTTTGTGCCGCGCGAAACCGTACTGGGGCTCCACGGCGTCCAGCCTCGCCATGAGCCTATCCCGCGCTACCTTGGCCAGAATGGACGCGGCCATGATCGAGGGAAGCAGACTGTCGCCTTTTATGAGCGGAAACACCGGACAGCCCAGGGAAGGCGCCTTGTTGCCGTCCACGAAAACCATCCGCGGTTCGAGAATGAGGGCGTCGAAGGCTCGTTTCATCGCTAAAAGGCTGGCGTTGAGAATGTTGAGGCGCCCGATTTCCTCCCAGGTCGCCCAGCCCACAGCCCAATCGAGAGCTCCCGACACAATGGCTTCGTAGGCCCTAATCCTTTTAGCGGGACTCAAAGCCTTGGAATCGTCCAGCAGTCCGAAGGCGAAATCCGCGGGGAGCATGACGGCCGCGGCGCAGACGGGGCCAGCCAAAGGCCCCCTGCCGGCCTCGTCTATGCCGCAGATTTCCCGCTGCGGCGGAAAATCGAATTCAAGCAGGTCAGCTTCACGCAAAACGCCGCTCATTCAATCCGGCCTCATGGCTATTGCAGCGCCTTGGCCGACAGAGGCACGTGGCCTCCCGCCGGGATTTCCCCGAGCAGGGCCTCAAAACCGGCCTCCAGACTGACGGGCGCGTAGTGATAGACGGCCACGATAGCCTGAGCCCAGGAGGAATGCCTTATATTAACGGGCGAGAGTACGGATATGATCGCTACCTTGAGACCAGCGTCGTGGGCGGCGCTAGCGAACTGCAGTCCCGCCATATTCGCGACGCAGACGATGGCGGCTTCGCAGCCTGATATCGCTGTCCTGAAATCGTCCAGTTCGGCCTTGGACGCTGCATTTTCCGGCCTGTACGAAAACTGGTAGGAGGTGGAATTGGGATATTTCTTCTTTCCAATCGTATTGAACACGGAAAAAGGTCCGGCGATCATTACTTTTTTCTCGGGAAGGAAAGGCAGCTCGCCCTTCCCCACGAGGGAAACGCTGCGCCTGGCCAGGTCCCTGAAAAAAACCTGTGCGTCGGGATCGGGAAGAAGCCTGGCCACGGCCCTGGAGTCGGGCACGAGCGCTTTCTCGCCCAAGGGCCGCAGATGCCTCAGTTTGAGGGCGATTCCGCGTCCCGCCGCCTCCTGTACTCTCTTGGCGAAGGCTTCATCCCCTCGATATTTGGCGAGAAGGCCCTTCCACAAGGCTCCATCCAGATCGGGGGCGGCCGAGAGCAGAATCATGTCGTTTCCCGCCATCAGCGCTTGGATGCAGGTGCCCAGGATGGAGCCCTCCCCAAGGGCTCCCGCCATATAGAGATCGTCGGTGATGACGAGACCTTTGTACCCCAGCCTGCCGCGCAGGTAGTCGGTGATCAGGGTTTTCGAGAGCGAGGCCGGCTCGAAACCGCCTGTTATCTTGGGAAAAGCCAGGTGGCCGCTCATGATGGCGGGAATTCCGTCGCGGACAAGGCTCGCGAAAGGAGCCAGTTCCCGGCGCAGGAAGGTGCTCTCGTCGACGTCGATGACGGGAAGCGAGCCATGGGAATCCTTGGACGTGGCGCCGTGTCCCGGATAGTGCTTGGCCGTAGGAATGACGCCGGCGGCGAGAGAGCCGCGCGCGTAGGCGAGCCCCAGTTTCGCCACGAGGGCGGGATCGTCGGAAAAAGCCCTCGGTCCGATGATCACGCTGTCGGGATTGGTCGCGATGTCGACATCGGGGGCGAAATTCATGGTGATGCCGAGAATCCTCAGTTCCTTTCCGATATGAAAACCGGCCAGATAAGCGTCGCGGACCGAGGCGGTGGCGCCGATGGCCATATTCCCCGACGATTCCGAGGTCTCTCCCTTCACGTGGCGAATCCAGCCGCCTTCCTGGTCTGTGGCGACAAGGACAGGCAGGGAGGAGGGACGGGCAAGGGCCTTTTTTTGGATTACGGCGATGGCGTCGGCCAACGCCGTGGTGTCCTCGGCGTTCCAGCCAAAAATCTTGACGCCGCCGATACCCCAGGTTTCCACCCAGCGCAGAAGAGAGGCCGAGGGTACCATGCCCGAATACCCCACCATGAGGACCTGGGAAAGAATTTCCTCGTCGGTCATCGATTCCAGATATGCCTCGACCAGATAGGAAGCCCACTTTTCCTGCAAAAAGACTGGATAGGCCGAAACATCCGGCTCGCGCCAGAAATCGCGCGGGGTCGGGTTCGCGGCGGAGCTCGCCGCGGCAGAACCCGGCGCGGCGAAAGCGAGAGGGACGAAAACGACGGCGAAGAGGATGAATAATCCAACCTTCGTTCCGGATCCGCCTCTCCCCGCCCGCCCCGGCTCCCGTTTTCTAGCGATACGCCGCCCCCCTCGTCTCGTCTATGTATTGGGATGCCGCGTGGGCGGCCACGGCTCCGTCGGAGCAGGCCGTCACGATCTGCCTGAAGGGCGAAACGCGTACATCGCCGGCGGCGAAGAGACCGGGCAGGCTCGTGGCCATCTTCTCGTCGGTGATGACGTAATGGGTTTCATCCTTGGCTATATCGGGAAGGAAGGCTGTGTTCGGGTCCGACCCCACGAATACGAAAACCGCGTCGAAGGCTTCCTCGCGCGTTGCTCCGCTCACCACATCTTTCAGCAGGACCGACTCCACTTTCTTCGTGCCGCGAATCTCTAGCGCCACCGTATTGAAAACGACCTTCACGTTCGGGTTGTCCAGAACGCGCTCGGCAAGAGCTTTCTGCGCCCTGAAGCGATCCTTGCGATGGATCATGACAATCTTGTCCGACAGCTTGGCGAGGTACATGGCTTCGTCGCAGGCCGAGTCCCCGCCTCCCACGACAAGTATCTTCTTTCCCTTGAAGAAGGGACCATCGCAGGTTGCGCAATAGGAGACGCCCCTGCCAATGAAGGCTTCCTCGCCGGGGATATCGAGCCGGCGATGCTTCGCGCCGGTGGCGATGATGGCCGCTTCGGCCATGAAAATTCCGTCTGAAGTCGTCACGGAGAATCCCGTGCCCGCCCTTTCAACCTTTTCAACCGATGTCGTGACGAATTCGGCGCCGAAACCTTCGGCCTGCATCCTCATCGTCTCCGAGAGATCATAGCCTGAAACCGGTTCCTTGATGCCGGGATAGTTTTCCAGCTGGTCGATGAGCAGGACCTGCCCACCGGGCGCCATTTCCTCGATGACGAGCGTTTTGAGATTCGCGCGGGCCCCATATTGGGCTGCCGTCAATCCGGCCACTCCCGCTCCAATGATGATCAGTTCGTAGCTGGCGTTCATGCCTTTCGACTCCTTGAATCCTCGGTCTTCCCCTCAGGTCAGCGGGGGAAAACCTGAATGTTATATATAATATAACTATTATATACAGAAAAATTAAAAAGCCCTTCTCATCGCGACGGCATTATCAGTTTCATGGAGGTGCCGCAAGCGGACTCCCTTTCTATCCGCCCGCCAAGCTGCTTCGCCAGCGCCTCCACGATTTCAGCGCCTAGCCCGGCCCCAATGTCTCGGTCTGAGGAAGGCCTCATTCCATCGTCCACGACGGCAAGTTCGTCGCGGCCAGGCAGTCGGTGATAGGTGATGGTGATCGTGCCCGCCCGGCCATCCTGAAAAGCGTAACGGTAGGCGTTCGAGACGAACTCGCTGGCGATCACCGCCATGCAGGAAAGCCTTCCCGCGTCGAGAAGACAATCGTCGGCGTTTACCTTCAGCGCGACGGGAGAACCGATATGGCCATAGGACTGCGCCATGAGGCGGGCGAAGTGCTCGAAATAATGCCGCGCCGAGACGCCCGAGACATTTTCGGCTTGATAGAGCGCTTCGTGGACGATGGCGATGGATTTTATCTGGGCGATGAGCTCGGAGAGGGACCGCTTCGCGCTTTCCTCGTGGACGTCCATCTCGCGCAGGTGGGCCAGGCTCGAGATCATCTGCAGATTGTCGCGGACGCGGTTGTGGATTTCCTTGAGGAGGATTTCCTTCGAGGCGAGGTTTTCCTCGAGGCTTTTCCGGTAGAGCATGGCGGCCGTGACGTCATGGATGACACCCATCGTCACCGGACCATCGGTCTTGAAAAGCGAGTGAAGAACGGGGTCGGCCACCGGTTCGCCATAGGCGTTGACCGAAGCGTAGACGATTTCCCCGTTTTTACCGCCGATGAGCCTTACATCAAGCTCCCTCGTCATTCGCTGACCCGATCGGCGCTCGTCGAAAAGCTTGGGAGGCGTCTCCGGAAAAGCCTCCTGCGTGCGGATCTTGGCGAGAACGGCGTCGCGGGATACCTTGAGCCTGTCATCCTCATGAATGATCTCGGTAAAGTGCCTGCCTATGAGCGATTCAGGCTCATAGCCGAGACTGCGCACCGCTTCGTTCAGATAGACGAAATAGCCTGAAGGATCGAGAACGTAGACGATATCGGGAAGGGCTTTCACCAGATTCTTGAAACTCTCGCCGATCCGGGCCGAATCGGAGGCGGCAGCGTCGAAGGACCTTTCCTGTTCCATTGGCTCAATAGTAGGGGTCGCGCGAGCGAACAGTCAAGCGCCCGGGCCGCGCCAGCCCGGCGGATCAAGGCGGAACCCGGCTGGCGCGGCCCGCCGCCTTTCCGCTATAGTAAGCCATGCTGTTCAGTTACCACACGCACACGGAATTCTGCGACGGGACATCGAGAGCCGCGACCATGGCCGAAGCGGCGTTCGAGACCGGCTATTCCATCCTGGGATTCTCTTCCCACGCACCCCTGCCCTTCGAAACCTCATGGAACATGAAGTGGCGATCCATCGGCGACTACGCCGCGTCGATACGATCGCTCGCCTCGCTCTGGAAGCCCCGCGGCATGACCATTCTCCTCGGCCTGGAAATTGACTACATCAGGGGCATCGTTTCTCCCGGAGACGAAGTCTATGACGTCATCGACCCCGATTTCCGCCTCGGTTCCGTTCACTTCCTCACCGGCCTGGCCCAGGACGAATTTACCGTCGACGAGCCCGAGGAGGATTTCGCGCGTCATGTAGCCGGCCTTGGGGGAGACGCGTCGCTCGTTTGGAAGCAATACTATGAAAACCTGATCGCCATGATCGAAAAAGGCGGTTTCGACATTCTGGGACACTTCGATCTAGTGAAGAAAAACAACGCGAAAGGAAGATGGTTCGACGAGACGGCCGCCGATTATCTGGCCGCCGCCTATGCCGCCGTCGACAGGGCCTCCGAACTGGATCGCGTGGCGGAAATCAACACCGGCGGCCTGGCCAGGGGGAAGATCGACTCGCCCTACCCGTCCATGGCCATCCTGAAACACATGCGCGAGAAAGGCCTAAGGCTGACCCTGGGCGACGACGCGCACGCCCCTGCCCATCTCGGCCGATATCAGGCCGTCGCCATCGGCGCGGCCAGGGAAGCGGGCTACGAAAGTCTCTGGTATATGGACGCCGACCGCCTGTGGCGGGAAATCGGGATCGACGAAGCCGGGAAGGCTTGCCGAGGCGCGAAGATATAAAAACGGGGCAGCTTCCGCTGCCCCGCATATATTTCTTTCCGATCGGGAAACAATCCCTTCTCTAGCGGTTTCGCCTTTCCTCGCTCTTCTGGCAGTCGATGCAGAGGACGGCGTAGGGGATAGCCCCGAGTCTTTCCTGGGGTATTTTTTTGCCGCAGGCCATGCAAAGCCCGTATCGCCCCTGACTTATGCGCGTGAGCGCCGCGTCTATGGCTTTGAGCCTCTTGATATCCTGGGAGCCGAGCGCCTCGATCATCTTCCTGTCGATATCATCGGACGCGACATCGGCTACATCCTTGGGATCCATCTCCGCGACGATAGCCCGGAATTCTTCATTTGTGGCGGCGAGTGCCTCAAGGATCTCGCGCTTCTGCAGAATGAGCAATTCCCGCATCTGTTCGGTAAAGGTTGTTTCCATCAGACTCCCCCGAACAAGGCATTTTTCAACGCCGGTTCTGTAATTTTGGATGCGCACAATGCATCATATAGCGTAAAATGTCAAGTCGTGTGCCCCGCGCGCTCCCGCGCATGTTGACATTCGTCTCGGCGGTACATACTATTTCATATACTTACTGGGCGCAAGTACCAATCCGAAAAATTGAAGGCCCACCAATCCAAGGAGTCGACGTGGCGAAAGAAGAAGCCATAGAGGTAGAGGGAATCGTTCGTGAAGCCCTCCCAAACACAATGTTCAGGGTCGAGCTGCAGAACGGCCACATCATTCTCGCCCACCTTTCAGGCAAAATGAGAAAACACTATATCCGCATTGTCCCGGGAGATAAGGTCCGCGTCGGGCTCTCGCCCTACGATCTTTCCCGAGGCAGAATCATCTACCGAGAAAAATAATCCCGCTTCCTGATTCTCACCCATGTCGCACCCCGCCCTCCCTGACTGCGGTCGGCGGGTCCGAAACTTCCCGCGAGACTATTCGTCTCCAGAGCCCTTCTCACCACATCGGCCATGACAGGCTCGCCGGCTGAATGAAGACCCTTGCCGTGAATGATGAGCACTTTCTCCAGTCCAGAATTGCGGCTGGCCAGCAGAAAATCCACTATTGAGGCATCGGCCTCGGCGGCCGTCTTGCCATGAAGATCGAGGACAGCCTGCGGACGCATGCGCCGCAGACGCTCGGCTTCCTCGATGCGCGCCGTCCTGTCGTTTTCCCCGGGATCGCCTCGCTCATCCTTGTCGGGAACCCCGTGTATCGTCATCCAATGATTGAGATAATCGTCGGCGCTCACCTGCTTCGGGGCGCCGCGCGAAACCTGTTGTGTCGCGGGTGCCGGAGCTCCGGTCTTCCGAGAGAGCTTTTCCTCGATCGCCGGGGCATTGGCTTTCTTGCCCGGCCCTTGCTCGGTTTTCTTCTTCTGGGCGCCCTGTTTCTGACTTTCGTCCCACTGGCGCAGTATTTTGTCAAAATCCATAATCCCTGCTTTGTTGAGCTACAATAATGAAAAGAGCCGCGACAGTCAAATGAAGTTGCCCTTGTTGCGCCCCGGGTTGCGGCAGACGCGGTTTTCTCTCATACTTGTCTCAGGACGAGAGGGAAACATGATCAACGCACGACGATATCGCCCCACCAGCAGCAGGTTCTCAACCTGGATCCTGAGGTACACCGTGGGAGCCTACATAGCGGGGACATATAATGCCCATGCCATCGGGCGCGAAATCTTCGATACCGTGAAACCTCCCTTCATCCTCGTCGGCAACCATTCCTGCAACATGGACCCCTTCCTCACGAATTTCTTCGTGCCCCATCCCGTCCATTGGGTCACGAGCGACGGCAACCTGCGCTCTCCCCTTATGCGCTTTCTCCTTATAAAGCTGGTCGGATCCATCCCTAAATCGAAAGCCATCCCCGACATCGAAACCGTGAACTGGATCGTCGAATTCATCAGAAAGAGAAAAAGCGTGGTCGGCTTTTATCCGGAAGGCCAGGCTACCTGGGACGGAACATCCCTGCCCTCCCTCGTATCGACGGCGAAGCTGGTCAAACTGCTCAAGGTGCCCGTCATCTGCGCCGTTTCCAGGGGCGCCTTCATGACAAAGCCCCGCTGGTCATACAGAAAGAGGAAGGGCGAGATGGAGATCGAATTCACTCAGCTGCTTGACCCGATCAACATCAAACAGCTGAGCGTGGCGGAAATCGATGAAAGGCTGAACAAGGCGATATATCACGACGATCCCGCATGGGCAAAAGAACACGGAAAGCGGTACAGCAGCGCGAAGCGGGCCGAACGCGTCGATCTGGCGCTCTACGTCTGTCCGGCCTGCGGGAAACTCCAGACCATGAAGTCCGACGGCATCCTCGTCTCCTGTTCGGCCTGCGGATTCGCCGCCGAGTACGGCGAGGACGGAAGCTTCCGGTCGGCCGCGACAGGAAATGTCGGGAAACCCGTCTGCGAAACCATGGGCGGAGGCAACGACAGAATTCTCTTCCCTTCCCTGCATGAGTGGGATAGGTGGCAGAAAGCATATCTAAGTACCCTGCTTGAGCAGGATTTTGCATCGGCGCCCGGCCGCGCGATTTTTTTCGACGAAAAAGTAAGGCTCCTGCGCGGCAAACGCATGGATAAAATGGAAAGCCTGGGCTATGGCAGCCTCACGCTCAGCTCCGACGGCCTGACCCTGCGGCCGGAAAATGGCGAAGCCATTTCCTTCGAGATTAAGGAGATAGAGCGACCCGGCGTCCTCAAGTGGAATTTTTTCGAGTTCTATGTTGGGATGATGGTCTACCGTGCCCGATTCGACGACAAGACCGTTTCGGGGTACAAGTACGCGATGGCCCTGGAACTGCTGATCGCGTCACGCGGCAGCAAGGAAAACTCAACCCCTATACCATAATTGACCGGGCTTGGCGAAGCGTTTCTTCTTCGCGAGCACCATGTACGACACCAGAACATAGGCAAGATAGAGAGCCGCGACGCCAACCATCAGCCAGTAATAGGACATATCCCCCGTAACATATGCCTTGGCGGGCAAATTGATGGCCAAAATGAAGGGGATCGCAAGGATGAAGGTAAGACCGGCCGAGAGCATATAGTCGGAGGACACCTTGGTCTTGAACTCGGGGTCCATGACCCTGAGAAGTGCCAGCCCTGTCGACAGCGTGCCCGTCGAGACGCCATACAGCATCAGCATTCGCTCAAACTTGTAATCGTTGAACATGCGCGAACTTACCCATGGCACCGTGACGCTGGTTAGAAGCCCGCAGATGGCTGACATAAGGAGGATGGGAAACCAATACTTCCCCACGAAGACAAGGGAAATCGCCGCCAGGGCGCCGGCGACCATGAAGTCGACGGAAAAACCCGAAATGCGCGTAAGGGAATCGTCATCCAGGATGTAGCCTAACTTCAAAACATCGACAAGACGCCTTACCACGATAGCCGCGAGGGCGGAAAATATGAAGTTGATGCCCCAGAAGTTGGCGGCCAATTCGGCGCCTGTCTTGCCGGCGAATCCGAGGAGGATCGTAAGTCCCTTGAGAAGAAGGAAAGATAGGAAATAGACGACACAGACCGCGGCGATATGGAAACTGAATGAATCGATGGCTTCCGAATCCGTGGTGAGGCGGCCGCCCACAGGCTTGTTGCCATTCTTCGGCATGATGCCTGTCAGGAGGGTCTTGTCCTTCATGAAAGCGAGCATTTCGGCGCCGATCCAGCCCTTCCTGATCCCCATGTTTATGAGAACCACGCCTCCGAAACATGCCCATAGATAACCGAGGGCCGCAAAGGTAAGGCCGACGGAAGCGCCTCCCTCAAAGCCCATAGCCTCCCAGCCCTTGCCGATGGCGTAGGCCTGGCCCGGTCCGAGGGCGAAACCGAGAGGAAGATGCAGCCCGAAAGCAGGATGGATCTTGGGCAGGAAAAGCAGCGTAAGACCGAGCCCCAGCAAGGCCTGCGTGGCGTACCCCATGAGAATGCCCGTGGACATGCCCAGAACGCCGCCCCCTGAATGCCCTTTTACCTTGGGAGGAGAGGAGCGCAGGGACATTGAGATGAAGGAGATATTGAGAAGATGGTATACGAGATCCCCCAGCCCATTCATCTTGTATCCCACGGCGGGAAGCACGAAATTATAGACGGGAAGGAGGATGAATCCGGCGGTGAGAGCGTTGGGAATGAGGTATTTCTGGAAAAACCTTACCTTGGAGCGTATGAAGGTAGCCACAATTAAAGCGGATGAAATGAGGCCGGCATCGATGATTACTTTCCAGGAAAAATCCATTCGTTCCTCCTTGCTATCGGCATGGTAGGCGCTGCCGACCGCGCGCGCAAGGGGGTGCGTTAAGGGCAATGCGCGCTCGCACTGGACAAAAGACCGTTCCCACGGGAAAATGGAAGGCAATGCAGCTTCGCGACATGGCAAGACTTTCCTCGTGCAGGATATTCGCCGATATCGAACCGGCCGAACTGGCGAAGGAATTCGATACGCTTCCGCATTCGCTCAAGACCTTCGAAGAAAAATCGGTCATCCTGCTGGCAGGATGCGGGTATTCATCGCTGTATATCCTCATAGAAGGCGAGGCTTTCGCGGAGATGACGAGCGATGAGGGAAAGGTAGTGCGGGTGGAGAGTTTCAAGGCCGTAGAAGCCATCGCCTCGGCCATACTCTTCACTTCGGGACAGAGACTGCCAGTCAGCGTGGAAGCGAGGACAGAGTGCCGCTTCATCGTTATCCCGAAAGAAGCTCTCTTAAGGCTATGCATGAAACATCAGCCCATTCTGGAAGCCCTGCTCAAAGAGATTGGAGATAGAGTCTTCTTTCTGACAGAGAAGCTGAAAGCGGCCCAGTTCATAAGCCTGAGGGAAAAACTTGCCGATTGGCTCCTTCGCCGCCTTGAGCTTTCCGGTTCGGCCACGATACACCTTGAGGCCACGCGCGAAAGAATGGCCGAGCTTTTCGGCGTGGCGAGGCCGAGCCTGTCGCGCGAACTGGGAGCCCTGCAGCGCCTCGGGATCCTGGAACTTTCGGGAAAGGAAATAAGGATACTCAATGGCGAGGGCCTGCGGAAGCTGAGGAATTCGAGGAGCTCATCGCCCCGCTGATCGGCGAGCCTAGGCCGAAGGCAGCTGAGCCGCGGCGATAAAACGATCAATGAGATAGCGTGCCACGGAACCGTGCGGGGGAATATCGGGCAGACGGTCGGGTGAGAACCAGCCCAGATGGTCGATTTCCTCGCCGTCGGGACGTACCTCGCCGGACTTGTACTCGGCCTCGAAAGCGATCATGAGCGAATCAGGAAAGGGCCAGGGCTGGGACCTGACGTAACGCGGCTCGCTTATTTCGATGCCGGCCTCCTCCATAACCTCGCGATGGACAGTCTCCTCCAGCGTTTCGCCCGGCTCGACAAAGCCGGCTATCAAGCCGTGGCGACCTGCGGGAAACTTGGCGTTATGCGCGAGAAGCATCTCGCCGCCGCGATGTATGAGGATGATTACCGCGGGCGAAATGCGCGGGAAGTAGGCGCGGCCGCATGCCTCGCAGACCTTCGCTCTTTCGTAGTCGCGGCCGCGCCCGTCGACGAGCGGCGCGCCGCAGAAGGCACAGTAGTGCGCCACGAAGGACCAGTGCGCGTAGGCCCTCGCCTTGAGGATGAAGGTGACCGAATCCTGGGGCGCTGTGCCGATGAACTGCCGCAGCGGCACGTGGGAAGCCCCCGGCAGCCCCGAAGCCTGCTCGTCGCTCAGCTCCACGGCCATATAAGTCTTGCCGTCGAAATCGAAGGCCGTGCTCGCGAAGCCCGAGGGGACGCCATCCTTTTTTGCCACTACGGCGCCGCCCGGAAGCGACAGCGATTCAAATAGGGGCAATCCCGGAAGCTCATTATTCCACGCGGGCGGAAGGATGAGGTCGGGGCCGCAGAACAGCGAAAAGCCGACGGCTCGCGTTTCAGTCATGGGAGGACCTTCGACTCAATGGTGGAGCACCGTTTCTTCGATGATCCTGAGCTGCGAACGGTACAGCCCGGTGATGTTGGTGCCGTAATCGGCCACGAGCCTGAGCATGTCGCGGGGATTTTTGTCCTCGTCCACGCCGTTGATCCTGTCGCCCGCGTCGCCCAGGCCGGGCATGATATAGGCGCGCTCGTTGAGGATGGGGTCCATCCACAGCGTGTGGACCGTGACGTTCTCGATGGCCCTGACGATTCTCAGGCTGCCTTTCAGCGCGGAAATGACATTGAGGAACTTCACCGACTTGGGTTTGACGCCTTTCTCGAGGAGGTATTTCACCACGGTGACGAGAGAGCCGCCGGTGGCGTTCATGGGATCGGCGAACACGAGATTCTTCCCGTCCAGTTCTTCCAGCTTGAAGTAGGAACGGTCCAGATCGAGGATGTACTCCATCGTCGTCTCGCTCTTCGAATCGTCGCGTTTGATCTTGAAGAGGGCGAAGGGGGTGAGATAGCCCGAAGAGGAATACTCCTGTATTTCCTTGGAGACGATCATCGACGGCAGGAGGGCGCCGCGCAGCATGACGCACATCACCGTGTTGGAGAGCTGCGCGTCGATGTTGGGAATCTTGTGCACGGCGTAGTTCTGCACGGGAATGCCGACGGGCGTCTTGACGATGAGGTAGTTTTTATTGGGATTGACGCCGCCGCCGAAAGCGATGTTGAAGAGGAGTTCGAAGGCCCTCTGCGTGTAGTAGACGAATTCCTGGCGTCCGGTGTTGATGTCGCGCAGCTTGGCGATGAGGCGCGAGGCTTCGCCGTGGTTCTCGTGCGGCGTGACGAAGGAATATACCTGAATGCGCGGCTCGCTCGCGCAGATTTCCTTCATCAGGCTTCCCATCGTGTTGTAGAGCTCGATGAGGGCGGCTTCTTCCTTCTTTTTCTCGGTTTCCGAATGGCTCGTGCCCAGAATGTTGAAGGAAACCATGGCCTGGCGATAAAGAGCGTCCATCTGCGCCAGGTAGGCGTTGTCCTTGGCCGAAAGATAGCCGTCGAGATCCTGCGCTTTCAGTATTATTTTGCTCACTTCCGATCCCCTTCAGGCGGCGGGCCAGAAAGGGGCCCGCCGGTAGTATCGATTTGAAATCAGAGCGTCGTGATCTCGCCGAGGGTGCCGTTGCCAATGCCCACGGCGTTGCCTTCGTCGAAATCGAGATGGCATTCGAGAGCGTAGGCCGCGTTGACGCGGCAGACGACGTTGAGGAAGATGGCTCCCCTCTCCCCGCCGGCCTTGAGGCTGACGAGCTGCTTGTCGGCGACGCCGAAGCGTTTGCCCTCTTCCAGGTTGAAGTGGATGTGGCGTTTGGCGATGATGAGGCCCTTATCTTTTTTAATGGAACCGGCCGGTCCGATAATCTCGAAGGAGGCGCTGCCGTCGAGCTGGCCCGATTCGCGCACGGGGCAACCGGGAACGCCCAGCTTGAACTGGTCGCTCGCGAGAATCTCGCACTGCGTCTCCTTGCGTTCCGGTCCGAGTATCCTGACGCCCTCGAAGGCGCCCTTCGGTCCCTTGATGGTGACGGTCTCGGCGCAGGCGAACTGTCCGGGCTGGATCAAGTCCTTGGTCTTGGTGAGCTGATAGCCCTTGCCGTAAAGGATGTCGAGATCCTCGCGGCTGACGTGGACGTGGCGGTTGGAAAGATTGATGACGACTTTGGTTTCGGGCATGAAATTACCTCCGTGCTGGCGTTCGCATCCATTATACATTTAAACGCGTAAATTTTAGAAGAAGCCGGCAAGTTTCCGTAAACGTAGACAGTCTTTGGAAAAGGGTCAAGGGGAATCGCGTCGGGAGCCTCGGGAAGTTGCGTGTTCCCGGCTTCCTTTCTCGCCTCGAACCCGTGCGAAGCGCCTCTAAAGCTTCGCGAGGCGGTGAAAAACCGGCTCCAGACCCTTGTAGCTCTCTCGATACAGGGAAAAGAGCTCGTCATAGAGCGCCTTCTTCGATTCATCGGGAAAGAAGGTCTTCCCGAAGGAAACGAGCTTTTCGGCAGCCTGCCCTATGGTCGGGAACTGGCCGAGGGCGACCAGGGCGAGGCAGAGGTCGCCGAGAAGTTCGGCTTCGCCGAAGGCAGGGACGAGAATGGGCTTCCTCGTTATATCGGCCTTGATCTGGTTCCATACGGCGTTCCCCGCGGGCTGGCCCGTGACGCGGAGATCCTCCACCCGAGCCCCCAGGGATTCCATCACCTCAATGACGTCGCGCATGGCGAATCCCGCCGACTCGGCCACGGCCCGGGCCATCTCCTTCCTCCCATGCCTCAGGGAAAGCCCCACGAAGACGGCGCGGGCGTCGGGGTTCCAGAGCGGGGCCCGCTCGCCGGACAGATAGGGAAGGAAAAGCAGGCGGTCCGCGCCGGCCGGAGCCTCGGCCGCCATGCGGAAGAAGTCGCCGTGATCGCCAGCCCCGACGCCCTCTATGCCCATGAACCAGGAGACTGCTTTTCCCGTCGCCGAGATGACGCCGGAAATGTTCTCGTAAGGTTCTATGACGTGAGGCATGAAGAGGAGACGAGGATCCCTAGGGACAGCCGTGTTCCAGCAAAGGTTGATGCCCTCCGAGGTGCCCGATCTGTCGCAGGCCCTGCGGGGGCTGGTCGTCGCGGTGCCGATGAGGGAGACGATGAAATCGGGTCCGCCAGCGACGACGGGGATGCCTTCGGGAAGGCCGGTCGCTTCGGCCGCCTGTCGCGTCACCGCCCCCACGATGGAGCCCAGCTTCGCGAAGGGAGGGAATTTCCTTTCATCCAGGCCGAGAAGCCTCAGCGACCTCGAGTCCCAGATTATCGCCTGGTAGCCTTCGGCAGGGAGGATGCTTATCCAGGCGCCGCAGAGGCGCGCGATGATGTATTCGGGACAGGAGGAGAACCAGCGGGTGTTTTCGTAGATATCGGGGCGCTGGGCCTTGAGCCAGAGCACCTTCGGAAGATTGTACGCCGGGTCGAGGAACCTGCCCAGAATAGGTTCGGCCAGCGCGGACTCACCGGCGGCTCTCCTGTCCATCCAGGTGATGGCGTTGTGGAGCGGCTCGCCGTCGGCGCCCACCGGCAGCAGCGTGGGGCCGTTTCCGCTCACCGCCACGCATTCCACGTCGCCCAGGCCGCCCGGAGTCGCGGCCGCCAGCCCCGCGAGCAGCCCTTTGACCGCTTCCGTCCAGGATCGCGGGTCTATTTCATGTTCGATAGGATTGGCGCCGATGATGCCCCGTATCGTCGCCCTCTCGACGGCGACGCAGCCGCCTTCCCTGTCGAAAAGAGCAGCCTTCGCGCTCGTTGTTCCTATATCGATGGCGACGATCATGCCTTATCGCTTCCCATGTCGCAGAAATCGGCGGTATCGCATTCGCCGCAGTCCTCGCCGGGGCAAGCGAAAAACCGCCCGGGGCCGCGCAGGCAGTCGGCCTGGTCTTTCAGCTCGTCCAGCCTTTTCTGCGCTTCGCCGATCGCCGCCTCTTCGGCGCTGATCCGCTCTTCATATTTTCTGACGAGAAGGGCCTTGCAGGCTTCTCCCGAGGGGTCTTCCTCGGCCAGATCGAAAAATTCCTTGATCTCGCCCAGGCTCAGTCCATAGGTCTTGAGCTGTTTGATCCGTTTTAGGTAGACGATGTTCCTGCCGGGATAGCGGCGATGGAGCCCTTCCGTCCTGTCGTTGGATTTCAGGAGGCCCAATTCTTCATAGTAGCGTATGGATCTCGCCGTGAGTCCGAACATGGAGGCGAGGTCTCCGATCTTCAAGCTATCGCCGTTGGTTTTCATACTGTGCTGTTTCAATGATACCCTACTTGAATATTTTTTGAAATATGCTATTATCAATTTTACGTAAGATTTTTTGTTACGTAAGTTTCAAAAGCTTGTCGATTCTCCCTTCATTTTGGAGGAATGTATGAAATTCCGTCTGTCCATCGTCGCGGCCATCCTCGTTCTCGCCCTTCCCGTCTTCGCCAAACCGCCGAGAATCGGCGTCTTCATACCCGGCGTCAGGGAAGGCAGCCCCACGTATTCAGATCTCGCGGCCGGCGCCGAAAGACTGGCCGCCGAAATCCCCGGCGCCTCGGTAAAGATTTTCGAGGCAGGCTTCAACCAGGCGGAATGGCAGGAAAAGCTGACGAGCTTCGTGGCGACGGGCAATTACGATTTCATCCTCACCTCCAATCCTTCGCTGCCGGATCTCATCGGCGCGATTTCGCCCATGTTCCCCAAGCAGAAGTTCATCAGCCTGGACGGCATGAAGCCGGGGAATCCCAATCTTTACACCGTCCTCTACAATCAGACCGAGCAGGGCTACATAACGGGCTATCTGGCCGGCCTGTTGTCGATGAGTTCCCTCCCCGGAGCCAACGCGGCCAAGAAGGTCGGGCTGATCATCGGACAGCACTACCCCGTCATGGATAAGCTCATCATTCCGGGCTTCGAGCAGGGCTTAAAGGCGGCCGATCCCGCCTTCCAGCTGGACGTCAGGATTCTCGGCAATTGGTACGACGCGACCAAGGCGGCCGAGCTCGCCCGAAGTATGATAGACTCGGGCGTCGACGTCATCCTGCCCATCTGCGGTTCGGCAAGCCAGGGCGTCATAAAGACGGCCCAGGATGCCGGCAAGTACCTCGTCTTCTTCGACAGCGACGAGTACTCGCGCGCTCCGAAAACCATCCTCGGCTGCACAGCCCTGCGCCAGGAGAGTCTGGCCTACACGAAGCTGAAGGAAGCGGTGGAAGGAAAGCTCGCTTTCGGAAGGGCCGATATTGTCGGCATGAGGGAAGGCTATATCGAGCTGCTGAACGCGAATCCCAGCTATCTGGATGGCGTGCCTAAATCCGTGCAAGCCAAGGTGGCTGAGGCTATCGCCAGGATCAAAAACGGATCGCTGTCGTTCAAGGTTCCCCAGCTCTGATTCAGGGCTTGGCGCCTCATCATGAAAAGTATCAGCCTTGAAAAAATAGACAAATTTTTCTCTTCGAGCGGAACCTGGGCAAATAGAAAGGCCGAGCTTCATCTGTCCGCGGGCGAAATCCACGCCGTCATCGGCGAAAACGGCGCCGGCAAGACAACGCTCATGAGGATCCTCGCCGGACTTACCAAGCCCGATTCCGGCAGCATCGCCATCGACGGGCGCGCCGTCGGCTTCCGCAGCGCTTCCGACGCGTCCAAACATGGGATTGGCATGGTCCACCAGCATTTCATGACCATACCGGGCTTTTCCGCCGCCGAAAACATCGTATTCGGCGTCGAGCCAAGGCTCTGCGGCATTTTCATCGACAGGAAAGCCTGCGTGGACGCGGCCGCCAAGGCCATTGTCAGATTCGGCTTTTCGATCGATCCTGAGAAGCCTGCCGATGAACTCACGGTCGGGGAACGACAGCAGGTGGAAATCCTCAGGCTTCTGTACAGGGACTGCGAGGTGCTCATACTCGACGAACCCACCTCTGTGCTCACCGAACAGGAGATACGCTCCCTTTTTTCCACGCTCCGCGGGCTCAAGGAAGAAGGGAAGACTATCGTCATCATCACGCACAAGATCAGGGAAGTGAAGGAAATCGCCGATACGGTCACCGTGATGCGCGACGGCGAGACCGTCGGAGAATTTCCCGCGTCGGCGGTGTCGGAACAGGATCTCTCAGGCATGATGATGGGAAGCGGCGGCCTAAGGGAACATCGTCCGCGCTTTCCCGCCGTGACGGGCGGCGAACCTGTCCTGGAGCTCGAAAACCTGAGCCTCAGGGCTCGTCATCACGGTGTGGCCCTGCTCGATCGGCTTTCCCTCGCCGTCAGGCCGGGCGAAATCCGCGGGCTTTGCGCCTTATCCGGTAATGGTCTCACCGAACTCGAAGATCTCCTCGCTGGCATCGTCAAGCCGGGTTCGGGCAGGCTTCGGTTCTTCGGCGCTCCCTACCCTCGTTTCAGGTCGGCGCCCTGGCGTTTCCACGGCATAGCCTATGTCCCTTCCGACCGGATGAGGCGGGGTTCCTGCGACAGCAGGACGGTGGCCGAAAACTTCATAGCTTTGGACAGGGCCGCCTTCTTCCCGAGAGGCATTCTCGACAGCGAAGCGGCCAGGAAGGCGGCGAGCGCCGCCATCAGCGACTTTTCCATAAAAGCCGGCCCGGATAGTCTCGTCGAGGAACTTTCGGGCGGCAATATACAGAAAATGATTCTTGCCCGCGAACTCTCGGATCCGCCCCCGGCTCTCTGTATACTCTGCGAACCCACCTGGGGACTCGACAGGGCATCGGCTGAGTTCGTCTACGACCGAATTCTCGCCCTGCGCGAAAAAGGATCGGCGATCGTGCTTCTCTCCTCCGATATCGATGAAATACTGACGCTGTCCGACAGGATAGCCGTTCTGCGCAAGGGCAGGCTGGCCGGCTCCCTGCCTAATGGCCCTGAAGTGACGCGCGAAGGCTTGGGTTCCCTGATGCTCGGCCTCTCGGCTTCCCCCAGTCCGCTCGCCATCGGAGGCGGCTCAAATGAGTAAAGCAAGCCGCGGACGCGGAGGCGTCCTTCTCTTCACGATAGCGGCGGCTCTTGCGTCGGCCTGCCTGTTGCTCTATCTTTTCTCGGATTCCTTCGCCGATTCGCTGTTCCTCTTCTTCGTGGCGCCCCTTACGAACCGCTACTATCTGGGCAACCTCATCTCCTCGATGGTGCCGCTCATCGTCGCAGGACTGGGCGTCGCCTTCGCTTTCGAATCGCGCAACTTCAACCTCGGCGGCGAAGGGCAGATTTACGGCGGAGCCCTCGTGGCGACGCTTGTGGCCTTGAACCTTCCCGAAGGCTCGACCTTCGTCGTTCAACTTCTTTCCTGTTCCGCGGCGGCCGCGGCAGGCGGCTTGATCGGCGGGCTATCGGGAACCCTCAAGCGCCGCCTCGGCGTCGACGAGCTCATTTCATCATTCCTCATTTCCTCCCTGGCCGTCCTTCTCGTCGACTTCCTCGTCACCGGACCTTTCCAGGACCCTGCCAGTAATTTCCAGACGACGCGCGCGATCGCCGCGTCCGCGGCTTTCCCGAAGATTTTTCCTCCCTCCTCGCTGAGCACCGGACTCATCATCGGACTCCTCGCGTCCCTCGCGGGCAAGGCGGTGATGGATAGGACAAGATTCGGATTCGAGCTCAGGCTCTGCGGAGCCAATAGGGAGTTCGCGCGCTATGCCGGGATCGACAGCGGAATCTACACCCTTCTTCCCATGGCGCTGTCGGGAGCGCTGCACGGCCTCGCCGGGGCTCTCATGGTTTTCGGTTCCTACTACAAGGTCATGCGCGGATTTTCGTCGGGCGTCGGCTGGAGCGCCATAGCGGTATCGCTCATCGCGAGGAACAATCCTCTCGCCCTCATCCCCGCAGCGGCTTTTTACGCCTATCTCGATTCGGGATCCAAAAGCGTCATGCTCGGCTCCGACGTGAGTTCAGAAATCGTGGCCATCGTCCAGGCCGTCATATTCCTTCTCATAACGGCGACGGCCCTTCCCTTCGCGGAAAAACTGAAGGCGGCGGGCCTCACGCGGGCCGGGATCGGGGGGAAGCGATGAACTGGGCCGGCACGACGGGAACGATAGCGGGCAACGCGATAGCCGCCATGACGCCGCTCATATTCGCCGCCCTGGGCGGCCTTTTCACCGAACTCACGGGAATGCTCAACATAGCCCTGGAAGGTCTCATTCTCGTCGGCGCCTTCTTCGGCATCGTGGCGGCCTCGATGACGCAAAGCCTCTTCGCCGGCCTCGTCGCCGGGAGTCTCGCCGCCGCCCTTTTGGCTTGGGCCTACGGTTCGGCCACGATACGCCTCAAAGCCAATATTTTCGTGACCGGCCTGGCGGCCAATATTTTCGCGTCGGGGCTGACTGTGGTGCTTTCCCGACAATGGTTCGGAACGAAGAGCGTCGTCGCCTTCAAAATCCCCGAGCTGGCCAGGCCATTCGCCGGACTGCTGGGAAACATTCCCTTTTTCGGACCGGCCCTCTTTTCGCATACCGTTCTCGTCTATCTTTCGTGGTTTTTCGTCATCGCCGCCGCGGTGATCATCCGCAGGACGCCCCTGGGTATGAAAATAAGGGCGACGGGAGCGAACGCTGAGGCGGTGGCGGCATCGGGATTCAGGCCCGACGCCTATCGACTCATCGCCATAGTCTTGTCCGGATTTTTTTGCGGAATGGCCGGCGTGAGCCTGTCGCTGCCGCTCGCCGCCTATGTGCCCAACATGAGCGCCGGCCGCGGATGGATAGCCCTTGTGGCCATCTATCTGGGCGCGCGAAGACCAGGCAAAATTGCCCTTGCCTGCTTCATCTTCGCGCTGGCCGAAAGTTATTCGAACTATGCCCAGGGTTTATTCAGGATACCCGCTGAATTCATACTTATGATTCCCTACGCCGCGACTCTCATCGCGCTCGTGGCGGGATCGCTCGCCAAACGAGCCGGGAAGGCGAAGGGCTGAAAAATCAGAGCAGGGCCGCGAGTTCCTTCAACGTCGTGACGCGCTCGTATCCGTGACCGAGGAACCGTTCGCCCTCATCCTTGAGGATGCCTCTGCCGCCCAACGCGAGATAGCCCTTGACGTATTTGGGGCTGTCGTCTATGAACACCGTCGTTTCGGCGGAGAAGCCCGACGCCTCCAGGACGCGCAGATATGATTTGGGATGGGGTTTGCCCACGAGGCCGTTATACCTGATATCGTAAATTCCCTTGAAGCGGTCCAGGATATCCAGCTTGCGCAGCACTCGCATCGCGTGCTCCATGGGCGCGTTCGTCAGCACTACCTTCGGATAGTCCAGTGAATCGAGAATCCCCTTCACCCCATCGTCGATCGTCAGGCAGTCTTCCTCCCCCTCGGGATGCGTGAAAGCAAAATACGCGTCGACATCTTTCAGGCCTTTCTCGTAGACGAGCCATTCGAGGGTCGTGCCGAAACGCTTAGCGCCTTCGCGTCGCCTTAGGTTCGTTTCTTCGGGAGGCCAGCCGAGAAAATTGGATACGAATCCGTTTATTCTCTCGACGACCTGCTTTTCCATGCCTGTCTTTTCAGAATAGAGCGTGTTGTCAAGATCGAACATCAATGCTTTGGTCATCGCCACAGTAATACCATATTAGGCTGACCGCTTCAACCGTGGCCCGAACCTGTCATCGCCCGTCCTTTTCCCAGTAGCCTTCGGGGGTACTTTGCACTATATTTTTCCGAGGGGGAGGAGTATTGGCATGATTCCGATCGGAGATCAGAATTCCTGCGGGCGCGGTTCGGCGATCGCCACCTGGAGCCTCATCGGGATAAACGTCGCTGTCTTCATCTTCATCCAGGGCTTCGGCGCCGACCTCCCGACTCTCGCCCTCGCCGCGATACCTTCAGAAATAGCGAGCGGACGGGGCTTGCCGAGTCTTCTCACGAGCCAGTTCGCCCATGGGGGACTCGCCCATCTCGCGGGCAACATGCTCTTCCTGGGCATTTTCGGCGACAACGTGGAATGCAGGATAGGCCGCAGGCGTTTTATCGCCCTCTACCTGATTTCGGGCACGATCGGCGTCCTCGCCCATGTAGCCGCGGCCCTCGCCATCGGCGGAGCGGCGGCCGAAGTGCCCCTCGTTGGCGCCTCGGCGGCCATCTCAGGCGTGCTCGCCGCCTACCTCGTGCTCTTTCCCGGAAACAAGGTAGTCGTGCTCCTGTTTAACTTCATCCCGACAGCCCTTTCCGCCTGGATCGTCATTGGATTCTGGTTCATCCTCCAGCTCGCTGGAGGCTTTTCGGGACTCAGCGCGGGAGGCACGGCCTACCTCGCCCATATCGGGGGATTCGTATCGTCGTGGCTCTGGTCCCGCGGCTATAAGAAGCGGGAACTGGCGCGGCTAGAACGCGCGAAGCGGGAGAGGCTCAGGCGCGGCGAATCCGGCGGCGTCAGCTGGTGGATCGTCGACGACAAGGACTCAAGGACAGAGGATCGCGATGCCTGACCGAAACGAAAGCTTCGAAGCCCTCTTCCTCCGCTCGAAGGAGAGCCCCTCAGGGGACAGGATCGTAAGCATGCTGAGCGCCGAAGCCGGCATCATCGACGCCTTCGTGTTCGGAGGACCGCGCAGCTCGCTGCGGTCCTCAGCCTCGCCCTTCGTATTCGCAAAAGTCTTCATCTATGCCGATCCCGTCAAGCATTACAGGAAACTGAGCGATCTTTCCATCATCGAATCATTCTCCAGGCTCCGCGAAAGCTATTCCAGGCTCTGGTCGGCAAGCGTGATAGCGGAGCTCATCATCAAGACCTCGGGCTGCGGCGGCGAATACGCGGAAGTATTGGAGCTTTCCCTCCAGGCCCTCAGGGTTCTCAACGACGAAGAGGACGAAAAGGCCGACATGACGCTCCTCGCCTATCTCTGGAAGATCCTGGAAATAATGGGCCTGCGCCCCGATCTTGAGCGCTGCGCCGGCTGCGGGAAAAAACTGGCCTTTCACGACGGCGGCGCGAGGGAAGCCATTACCGGAGTTCAATATTCGGCGGCCCATGACGGTTTCGTCTGCGACTCCTGCGGCCGTGACGGACTCCCTCTCGGAACGGACGAACTGGACTGCCTGCTTGGTTTCTCGCGGGGCAGCCTCGCCGAGAGTTCGGCCCTCCATGCCGATGACGCGACGCTTTCGTCGCTGAAGGGGATCATCTACTACATCTCGCAGAAGGCGGCGGAAGGGACGCTTCTCACGCTGATGTCCCAGTGAGCGGAGACTTTATCCCGAGCCTGTTCTTGAAGTATAATATCTGTTCCGATACGTTGAATATATGCGCGGCGCGGCGGGGACTCGCCATCAGACCTGATGGCGAGTCCCCGCGCATGGTTTGGCCGCCCGTGAGCAGAAAGGAAAACGCATGAGAGCCGTGGATATAATCATGAAGAAACGCTCAGGTCTGGCGCTCTCGGACGAGGAGATCGGCTTCATCATCGATGGATATGTAAGCGCGGAAATTCCGGAATACCAGATATCAGCCCTCCTTATGGCCATATTCTTCAAAGGGATGACGGCGGCGGAGACGGCCGCTCTCACCTCCGCCATGCTCGGCTCGGGCGACAGGATGGATCTTTCGGGAATCCCTGGCCCCTTCGTCGACAAGCATTCAACGGGCGGCGTGGGCGACAAGATTTCCCTGCCCCTCGCGCCCATCGTGGCCGCATGCGGGGCCAAGGTGCCGATGATGTCGGGCCGCGCCCTCGGCCACACGGGCGGCACGCTGGACAAGCTTGAATCCATTCCGGGCTACAGGACCAGCCTGGATCTCGCCGCTTTCCGCTCGGGGATTCTGGCCGACGGTTTCGCGATGACAGGGCAGACGGCCCGCGTCGTGCCTGCCGACAAGAGGCTGTACGCTCTGCGCGACGTCACGGCCACGGTCGAGTCGATCCCCCTCATCACCGCTTCTATACTCTCAAAAAAAGTGGCCGAAGGGGCCGACGCCCTCGTCTTCGACGTCAAATCGGGTCCGGGCGCCTTCATGAAGACCTTCGACGAAGCCAAGGCTTTAGCGACCAGCCTCGTGCGAACGGGGACGGCCATGGGCAAGCGCGTCGTCGCCCTCATCACCGACATGTCCGAGCCCCTGGGCAGGACGGTCGGCAACTTCTTCGAAATCGAGGAAACGATGGATTGCCTCGAAGGCATAGGGCCGGCCGACGTGATGGAACTCGTCTACAGGCTGGGAGCCTGGATGCTCGTCGCCTCCGGCAAAGCCGGTTCGGTGGCCGAGGGAGAGGCGACCTGCGCGCGCGCCGTAGAATCGGGAAGGGCCATGGAACTTTTCCTCGCCAACATCGCGAGGCAGGGCGGCGATCCCGCCAGGCTCGCTTCGCTTCGAGGCCGATGCCGCTCGCCGTACAGCGCCGAACTCAGGGCTCCCGAAAACGGCTATATCGCTTCCATAGACGCCTGGAAGATTGGAATCGCCGGCGTCCATCTCGGCGTGGGAAGAAATACAACAGACGACAAGGTAAGCCCCGACGTCGGTTTCATATTCGAACGCAAGAAAGGCGATCGCGTGACGCGAGGCGATCTCGTGGCAAGCATTTTCGGAAAGGACGAAGCCTGCCTGGAGCCGGCCTTGGGCCTGGCCCGCGAGGCGCTTCGGGTCTCGCCGGAGGCTCCCGTTTCTTCGCCCTTGATACTGGAGGAATTATCAGCTTCATGAGATGGATAAAAGATGACCTGGACGCCGGGCTTGTGAGGTCCATGGCGCGCAGCTACGAAATTGATACGCTCACCGCGTCGATCCTTGCCCGCAGGAAGGTGACGAGCCCCGAGCAGGTGCTCTATTTCCTCGAGAACGATCCGCGCTTCCTCCACAATCCCTTTCTCTTCGAATCCATGGAGGACGCCGTCGACAGGATACTTCTCGCCGCCGACGAGGGCGAAAAAGTGATGGTGTTCGGAGACAGCGATACGGACGGCGTGACCGCGACAACGCTTATGGTCGAGACCCTCGCTTCGATGGGCATTACCGCGACCTGGCGCGTGCCGCGAGGCGAAGAGGCTTATGGTCTCTCTATGGCCGCGGTCGACGATTTCGCCAGGGAAGGCGGAAGTCTCATCATCACGGTCGACTGCGGCATCTCGAATCACAAGGAAGTAACCCACGCCGCCGAACTGGGCGTCGACGTCATAATCTGCGACCACCACAAGCTTCAGGCCGATTTTCCGCCCGAAGCGGTGGCCGTCATCGATCCTAAAATCGAAGGCTGCGGCTATCCCTTCCGCGATCTCGCGGGGGCCGGCGTCGCCTATAAGGTCGCGAGAGCTCTTTCATTCGCGAGAACCGGTCTTTACAAGCAGTCCGTGGCCCTTCTCTCCATCACGAACGCGACGATTCCGGCCGGCCGGACCCAGGCGGCCGAGGGCACCGTCGCCTTCAAGCCGGAAGAAGGCGCCGGCGATCTCGACAGCGAGGTCAGGCGCTACAAGATCGAAATCGTGAAGCTCCACAATCTCATCGAGACGGCTCGCTTCTCGGAGACGCTGGAGGAAGGATCACCCAGGACTTCGGCCGTCCTCGAAAAAATCGCCCGCTTCCTCCAGGGACGCTCGATTTTCGTCTGGCAGAAGGCGATCCAGAACCGCGTCTCGCGCGGGATTTTCGGGCCCAACGTGGATATCGAAAGCTACGACATCGCCGACGAGATCACGGCCTTGTTTCCGCACTTCGCGGGGAAGTCACTCTCCGAGCTTAAATCGGTCCTGAGGATTGCCCGCTATTCTTCCTCCGAAACGGGCGACATCGATGTCCTGAAGACGCTTTTCACCGTCCTTGCCCAACGCAGGCTGGGTTCCCAGTCCGAGGAAGGAGAGGCGCTGATCCAGCTCGCCGCGCTCGGTACAATAGCCGATCTCATGCCGCTCCGCGACGAGAACAGGATCATCGTGAAGCGCGGCGTCGAAGCGATAGCTTCGACGCCGCGCAAGGGCCTGAGGGAACTTCTCCAGGCCCAGGGGCTCGGCAAAGGCCTGAGTTCAACGGAAATCGCCTGGCAGGTCACGCCCCTCCTGAATGCCGCGGGAAGAATAGGAAAGCCCGACATTGCCCTCGACCTCCTCATCTCCGACGACCCGGCCGCCAGAACGAAGGCCGTCGAGGACATCATCCAGGCGAACAACGAGCGCAAGAAGATGGGCTCGGACACCTGGGAAGCGGTCTATCCGCTGGCGCGCGAAAGCTTCGAGAAGAACGACAGCCGCTTCATCCTCGTGGGGTCGCCTCTCGTGAAGCCCGGCATCACGGGTCTTCTCGCCTCCCGCATGGTAGGCACCTTCAAGGTGCCCGCCATAGTCGCGGCCTTCAAGGAAGACGGTAGCGTCGTCGGGTCAGTCCGCACGGCCAACAATTTCAGGATATCGGGCCTTCTCGCCGCCTGCGCCGATCTTTTCATCGACTATGGCGGGCACGACGCGGCCGCCGGTTTCTCCATGCCGCCTGAAAACTGGGAATCCTTCGTTTCGATCGCCTCGTCCCATCTCAAGGCCGCCGAAATGGCGAGCGCCGAGGAGACCATCACCGTCGACGCGGAACTGCCCCACAGCTACCTGCGCCCCGAGCTCCAGAAGGTCTATTCGCGTTTCGAACCCTTCGGGGAGGAAAACCGCCCTCTCGTCTTCCTCGCCCGCGGCGTTCCGATGGTGGACGCCCAGGTCGTGGGCAAATCGGCCAAGAGCCACCTCAAGCTCACCCTCGACTTCGGCAGCTACAAATGGCCGGCCCTTCTCTGGGACGGCGCCGAGCGCCTGGAGAGGGATTTTTCCTTCAAGGCGAAAGACCGCGTCGATCTGCTCTTCAAGGTGACGCTCAACAAATGGAATGGTGAGGAGAAACCCCAACTGGAACTCTATGACATCCGGCGGGAAAAGGCGGATTGAGAAGCAGGGCGATTCGCCCGCAGGAGCAGTCCGGCGATGAGGGCCAGAATCGCGATTGAAATCAAGGGTATGAACCGCGGCAGGGAAGGATAGAAGAGGCTGCAGAGCGCTCCCGCCCCCATGCCGAGCGCGGAAGAGGCGAGGTTCGCGATGGAATAGATGCCCGCCCTCGCCTCCTCGCCGGCCGACAAGCCCTCCCCTGAAGAGATGTCGCCGGAGCAGGTCGCGAGCGCCGCGTCGATGGCTGACTTGAGCATCCCGAACCCGACCGATGAGACCAGAACGGCCCCCATGACCCAGACGGGCGCCGCGCGCCGCAGGAAAACCAGAGGAATGAATCCGGCCATATTGAGCGCGGCGCCGAAAACCGTGCATCGCGCCGGTCCCAGGCGCCGGAACAGGGGCGGATTGAGGAAGAGCATCGCGAAGAGCGTGCCGCCTGAATACAGAGCCCCGACGATACTCACCAGCGACGCGTCCATGCCGAGGGCGTCGGCGAAAAACGGAGCGAAATAGAGGCTGCTATTGGTGCCCACGAGATAGTACACATAGAAAAGCACGTTCGCGGCGACGGCGGCCGCCGCAGCCCTGTCCGCGCGGATGAAGCGCAGGGCGGCCTCATAGGAGCCCAGTATCGCAGCGCGACCCTTCCCGATCTTACCCTTCCCGATCTTGGTTTTCTCGATCATAGCCTTGCCCGCGGCCGTTTCGACGGCGAAATGATTTCGGCCGAAGGCCGCCCCGGCGATCACCGCGGCCGACACGAAAAGGAAAACGCGTTCGGCCCGCACCAGACCGGCGCGCGCGACAAAACTTCCCGCCACGGGCACGAAAAGCCCCGAAGCGATGATGATTATGTTGAAAATGTTGAACGCGTCCGCTCTTTCCCCGTTTCCCGAATCCTCTGTCATCAGAAGGTAATAGCCGATATTCGTCACTCTGCTCGCGTTGGAAAGAATCGTGCCCGCCAGGGCGAAAACGAAGCTTCCATGCAGCGCGTAGATGAGGAAAGGCAGGGCCGTGCCCAGGAGGTCAAAAATGAGCGTGGCTCTCCTACGGCCCAATCTGTTCACGATGGGCGCGGCGAGAAAGGAGAAGACGATGGAAGCGCCTGCGCCGGCCGTCACGAGAAGACCCAGCTGGGCGTCGCTCACGCCGAATTCCCTGAAGTAGAGGCCAAGGTAGAAAAAGCTCAAGGAATAGGAAACGCCCCAGAAGGGAAGAAAGACGAGGCAGGCGAACGCGTTTTTATGGAGAACCTTTCTTTTAGCGCTCATCGACCACCACGAGCCTGTCGGTCAGGGAAACGAGATCCAGCCCGTTGCATTCCATCACGTCGTCCAAAGCCTCAACAGGGATATTGTGGCTTTTCCCGCGGGCCGAAAGATAGGCCGCCGAGAGCATGCCCGCCAGAGCCGCTATGGTGTCGGTGTCGCCTCCTACGGAAGCGCCCATCCGCAGGCAGAGCCATGTATCCTGAGGCGCGCGGGAAAAGACGCAGAGGGCCGCGGAAGCCACGTCGACGGATTCCAGTCCCGTTCCGTACACATAGTAGAGGAAATCCAGGGCATCGTCGGGACTCGCGAATCCGGGTTCGGCCGCCGCGAAATGCTCCAGTCGAGCCAGCAGCGACGGACCGCAGGTATTCCAGGGAGCGAGGGCGGCCCCCGCCACAGCCCCCATGCCGGCGGCCGCCATGATTTCCGGTATATCCCCGCCGCTGAGAGCTTCCCTCAACGCGTAGGCGCAGGCTGTGGCCGCTTCCAGGGCTGGCCTCGTATTATGCGTGGGCAAAAGGCAGTCATGGACGCTTTTTTCGAGGGGTAGTCCGGCGCAAAGCGCGAAGAGGATGGCGGCGGGGCTGCGCATCACGCCCCCGCAGGTGGTTCCGCCGAGCCCCGTGACGGCGGGATCAGCCCCGCCTGATATCGCCAGGAGGGCGGCCTTCGAGCTGGGCCCGATGTAGCGCTTTTCGATGGCGCCGCTCTCCCTCACCCAGCGCAGGAGCCTTTCGGCCGTCTCGCGCGGGTCTATCCTCCCGCGGACGAGGTATTCGTCCAGGAGGGCCAGAACCTGTTCCGTGTCATCGGTAACCTGGCCTCTGCGCAGATCGCCGTGGTTTTTCGACAGTTCCGGCGCGACCAGCCCCTCCACAAAGCCGAAACGATCGCGAATCTCCTGCCGCGTCATGAATTCGGTGGCCATGCCCAAGGCATCTCCCACAGCAAAAGCCTCGAGCATGGACCGGAGGCTGGCAGCGGGATACGCGCCTTCGCTCATGCGTTGGCCTCCATGAGCCCGGCGATGAAGTCGTATGCCTTCGCGAGCTTTTTCTCCGGCTCGTCGATATAGAAGCGATAGAGGGGTTCGAGCGTGTAGTAGCCTTCATAGCCCGCGAGGGCTTTCTTGATCGCGGCCCAATCGTTCTCCCCTTCGCCGGCGGGAATATGCTTCTTGTCGCCAGCGTGGTCGCTTAAATGCATGTGCCGCGGTTTCACCGCCGAGATGAAGGCCGCGGGATCTTCCTCCGCCTCGCAGGCTTCGGTGGTATCCACCATCGGCCAGGCCGCCGGTCCCGCTTCCAGGGAGGCGATATAGGAAAGCAGGCCGGAGGGTGTCCTGCCCGGCCCCTTGGGGTTGTTCTCTATCGCGAGCGTAAGGCCCGCCTTTTCGCAGGCTTCGCCCAGCAACTGGAGATTCCGCCGTATCGGTTCCTCGAGGAGGAGCCGGAGCGCGGGATCTTTCTGCGGCTCATGGGGATGGACGACGAGGACCTCGGCCCCGAGGCGAGAACAGAGCCGCACGAGTCCGTTTCCGAAGCTCCGCGCCTCGGCTGCCATGCCCTCCCCCGCGTTGTAGAGCATGGAGAACATGGCGAGGGGATAGTGGATGGAGGCGACATGTATCCCGCACTTCTCGGCGTCCAGGGCGAAGCTCTCGCGAGCCTCGGAAAAGCACTGGGGCATCAGCTCGGCGTGCGAGAAACCCGCGCCCCGGATGAGGCGCAGGCTCTCGGCCGCGCTTCTCGGATAGAGCGCGGCCGTGGAAAAGGAATACTTGTTCATCGAATCAGCCGTCGATTTCGGTCTGGAGTTCAGCCGCTGCTTTCTCGAGCGCCGCTTTCGGATCGCGGACCTTTCGCTCGATGGTGTCGATCGTCTGCGCCAGGATCTGGTCCATGGTCCCCATCTGGTCGAAGTGCCAGTATGACCAGCTGTTGTCGAGCTGATCGAAGGCGACCGAGAACATCGCGTTCTTTTCCACCGCAGCCGCGGCAGCGGGAAGGGTGAGGCCGGATTTGCGTATCGGCAGATAGCCGGTCTTCAAGGCGAAGGCGGTCTGGTTTTCCTTGCTGGCGAGGTACTTCACGAGCTTCCAGGAAGCTTCCTTCATCTTCTGATCTTTGCTGAGGATGATGAGGACGTTGCCGCCCAGGGCTACCGAGGGTTTCTGGAAATAGGGCATCGGAATGGCGCCGATCTTCAGCGCGGGGTCGGCCGACCAACGGGCTACTCTGGCCGACGTGGCCACGAGGAAAGCCAGGTTCCCGGCGAGGAACTTCTTCTCGGCGTTGGAATGCTGCCCGACGGCCATCAGCTTATCGGCCGTGAGTTTTTCCCAGAAGGTCGCCACCTCGACGGCTTTTTCATCGTTGAAGGCGGGCGTGATCTTGCCGCCTTTCACCGAGATGACGCCGTTCCCGTTCTGGTTGAGCATTGTCTTGAAGAGCCAGCCCACATCCGTGACATCGAAACCCCAGAAATCGGCGCCGCCGTTGATATTGCCCTTGGCCTGGGCGGTCTTGGCGACCTGGGCGAATTCAGCCCATGTCTTGGGTGGATTCTTGAGGCTGATTCCTGCCTTTTCGATGACGGCCTTGTTGTAGTAGAGAACCGGCGTGGAGATGCCGTAGGGAACCGCGCAGACCCTGCCGTTGAATTTGGCATAGTCCCATACGCCGGGATAGATGTCGTTCTTCTGGAAATCGGGTTCGTTGATTTTCTCTTCGATGAAGAAATCATTGCGGGCGCCCGTGTAGAGCGGTCCCGCCGCCATCAGAGCGACGTCGGGGGCCGTGTTGGAGACGAGGGCGGCGCTGACCTTCGTGGCCGTGTCGCCGTAGTTGCCCGAATAGGAATACTCGAGCGCTACATCGTCGTTCGCCGCGTCGTATTTTTCCAGCATCGCCTTGAACGCTTCGCCCGAATCCCCCGAAATGGCGTACCAAACCTTGAGCTTCGTCTGGGCCGCGACGGGGATCACCGCCGCGCATAGGGCGAGCAGAGCAGCCAAAACCAATACCGTTCGTTTCATTCCCCTACCTCCTGGAAGGCTATCCTTCCCGTATCGAGCCGCGCGCAGGTCGGCTCCGTATCTCGAGCTATGACTTGAGTCCGGTCAGCGTTATGGACTGCACGAACTCCTTTTCCATCAGCATGTACACCAGAAGCACAGGTATTATCGCCATGAGAGAGGCGGCCATGAGAACCTGGTATTCGGAGGAGGTCTCCTGGACCAGGTATTTCAGTCCGATAGGCAGCGTTCTCAGCTTCACGTTGTTCGTGATGATCAACGGCCACATGTAGCTCCGCCAGTGGGTGAGGAAGGCGAAGAGAGACGCCGTCCCGATGGCGGTCCGGGAGTTGGGTATGACCACCTGCAGGAAAATCCTGTAATAGCCGCAGCCGTCGATCTTGGCCGCGTCCAGGAGGTCGTTCGGTATGATCTCGAAGAAGGACATGAGGAGTATCGTCGTGAAGGCGCAGATGAGGCCTCCCAGGATGAGTCCCGCGTAGGTGTCCACCAGTCCCGCCCAGGAAGCGAGGAGAAAGAGCGGTATCATCGTCACCACTTCGGGGACATACATGCTGCTCTGCATGAAGGTGAACATCTTTTTCCTACCCGGAAACTCCAGCTTCGTTAGGGCGAAGGCGCCCATCGCCGAGATGAGGATCTGCAGGAAGGTCTGCACGATGGCGATGACGATGCTGTTCGCGTAGAATCTCAGGAAGGGAATCTTCTTGAACACTTCCAAGAAATTGCCCAGCTGGAAGGAGCTCGGTATCCACTGGGGCGGGTAGCTGTAGACATCGGCCGAGGTCTTGAAAGAGGACAGGAACATCCATACGAAGGGAAAAATCATGAGCAGGGAGCTCAGCGTCAAAAATATGAAGACGGCCGGATAGCGCTTGCGCTTTTTTTTGTTCATGCTTTCCTCCCTCAGTCGTAACTTACGTTTTTACGCCCGAAGGCTCTCTGCAGCAGGGTGAACCCAAATATGAGCAGGAACAGAAGGAGGGCTGTCGCGGCGCCGCGGCCCATCTTCCCTCTTGTGAATGACTGGTCATAGATGTACGAGACGAGGAGGAGCGTCGATTCCAGAGGCCCGTGATTGGGTGTCATCACATCCACCTCCGTGAAGACTTTCAGGCAGTTGATGACGCCCATCATGATCACGAAGGAGGTGACGGGCGCGAGAAGCGGCAGTTTTATCTTGAAGAATACCTGGTTCTCGCTCGCTCCATCGATGCGCGCCGCCTCGAGATAGGATTCGGGGATGCTCTGGAGGCCGGCAAGGAAGAGGATGACGTTGTAGCCCAATCCTTTCCAGACGGAGAACAGGATCACCGACAGCAAGGCCGTCTTTTCGCTGTAGAGCCATTGCATGGCCGGAAGGCCGAGGCTTACGAGGATCTGATTGAGGGGGCCGATGCCGGGGTCGTAGAACCAGAGCCAGATCAGGCTCGAGGCGGTGATGGGAACCACGACGGGCGCGAAATGCGCGATCCTGAAGAAGCGCCGCAGATGCAGTTTCCTGTCCAGGAGGGTGGCTATAAAGAGAGCGAGGCCGGTATCGGCCACGAGCTTTATCGCCGTATAGAAAACCGTGTTGCCGAGCGCCTTCCAGAATCGCTCATCCTTGAGGACGAAGAGGAAGTTTTTCAGTCCCACGAAGGCTCGCGTCGGCGTAGTCAGGCTCCAGTTGGTGAAGCTCATCATGACGACGAAGGCCACCGGCAGGAGGAAGAGGAAAAACAGGGTGAGGAGAAGCGGCGTCATCATCACCGCGGCGGCCCTCCTCTGTTCCCTGGCCTGGAGATTGTTCTTCATCCTGGGCATGCTTCTGCCGGAATCCATCCTATGCCTCCATACCGAAATGATGCGGCTTGGCTACCTCGACCAGATCCGGCATCGACCTGAACCGAACGCGATCGCCCACGCGGGCGAAGGGATTCCCATCGACGACGATCTGTCCGGAGGCGGCGAGGCCGCTTATTTCCACCCAGTCTCCCGGGCCGAAAAGAAGCTGCTCGGTCGCGGAAAAATCGGATATGCCGCGTTCCGGGCTTCCGGCTCTCACGATGACCGAATCGAAGAGCGCCATGGCCGCCGCGCCCTTCATGTATGCGGCGTCGCAGAGGACTCCAACGATCGCCCTGGCGTAGAATTCGCGCTTCCCGAGTGGCGAAACGATGATCTGGGCAGGGTCGCGCATGCCGGGCTCGATGCCGATCCCATTTTTCCTCACCGCGAAGGCTGGGCCGACGATGTCGGGGGAAGGCGAAGCTTCTTGTTTCTCGCCTTTCTCCAGCATGGCCCGGACCGAGAGGCTTTTCGCCGCGCCATCCATCATGCCGAGAAAGGTGTCGCCGATGACGATGTCGTTGAATCCATACGCGAGGTGGGCGCCATCCAGCGATACTTCGACAGCGCCGACCTTTTCTGTCTTCAGCTTTTCCGGATCGAGATCGGCGATCCCGTCCAGCCCCAGCGAGACGATCGGCCCCACGTTTATCGTGCCCGCGGCGATGCCCAGAAGCGGCATGGGCCTGATCCCAGCGAGCATGGCGTCCGCCGCGTAGGAGGCGAGCCCGTCCCCTCCCACGCATACGAGGAGTTCGGCTCCCCAGGCGGAGAGCGCGGCGACCGCGGCGCGCAGTTCTTCCACGTAGCCTGAAGGATGCCCCGAAGACGCGACGGCGAGTCTCCGCCAGAGTGTTGGGGCTCCGGAATTCCCAGAATTTCCCGCGCCCCCTGAATCCCTGGAGTCCCCGGCATCTCCCGGCCGCCAACTTCCCCCGAAGAGGCCCTCGCAGACGGCGACGCCCTGCCCCTCGAGCCTCCGCGCGAGCAGTTTCTCGGCGCGGATCGAACCGCCGTCGCCCGAGCCAGGTCCGAAAAGTATTCCAAGCTTCATGGTTCGCCGTTCCTATGGTTTCAGGACTATCTTGAAGGCCTGACCGCCAGAGAGCAGATTGAAGGCTTCCGCCCCTTCCGCGAGAGGCATCCTGTGCGTTATGACGCGGGAGAATTCTTCCCTGTGATCCTTGATGAGGGCGAGAGCCTGCCTGAAATGCCGTATCGCGTATCCCGAGCAGCCCACGAGCGCCACTTCCCTGTAATGAATAGAGTAGGCGTCTATCGCGACCGACTCTTCCTTCCCGAGACCGGCGAACATGAGGACGGTGCCGGCGTCCCCCACGGCTTTAGCGTAATCGGCCACCAGTTCCTTTTTATTCACGGCGATGACGATATTGTCGTAGTCCGCGGCGGCCACGGCCCCGGGCTCTCTCGCGTCGATGCCCCAGGACGCCACTTTTTCCCTGCGCAGGGCTCCGAGTTCGACCACGGTGACGGGGATTCCCTTAGCCTTGAACACCAGCGCGAACAGCGCGCCCATGGGGCCTGAGCCCACCACGAGGGCCTTGCTTCCTTCCCTGAGCCTCAGGTGCTCGATGCCGTTCAGGACGCAGGCGAGCGGTTCCACGAGGGTAAAGCTGTCATCGGCCGCGGGAACGCGGAATACCCCGGTGCCTACATAGCCGGCGGGTATTCCCACATATTCGCAGAAAGCGCCTCCGTCCACGAACATCTTATGTTTGCAGAGCGTTCCCGCGCCCACGCGGCACAGCGAGCAGGAGCCGCACTCAGCGTAGGGCGCGACAACCACGGGATCTCCTGTCTTGTATCCGCTTCCGGGGGAAGCCTTGTCCACGACGCCGAAAAACTCGTGGCCCAGAACCGCGGGAGGCGGGAAAAAATGATGCCCCTTGAGATAGGTTTTAAGATCGGTTCCGCATATGCCGCAACCGGAGACCTTTACGATAAAATCGGCATCCGGTTTGGGGATGTCCCGCATTTCCAGGCATCCGATGCCCGTATAGACGAGTGCTTTCATGCGCCGCTCCCTTTCTGTCCGGATTTATGAAGGGCTCCCGCCGGCAGCTTGCCCCCCTCGCCCAGGAGTTCCAGAACCGCGAGCGCCGTCCATTCGTCGGTGACGAGATCGGTGATGTACCCGGAGCGGGCCGCGGCCAAGATCCCCCTGTGCTTGTTGCGTCCCCCCGCAAGGCAGATCGATTGCCTGATTCCGGGGAGCTTCGTGATGTCGAAGGCCAGAAGATCGCAGCTGTTCTCGGGCTCGAATATCTTTCCGCCGGCGTCGAAATAATGGGCAAGAATATCCCCGCAAGACGCGCTTTTCTTGAGCTCGTCCCTGTATTCCATGGGGAGTTCGGCTATCAGATTCGGGGACTCCGAGGGAGGAACGCCCAGCCCGATCACCACGGCTTCCATCGCGTTCCAGTATTCCTCAAGGCTCGCTATCCTCTTCTCCTCGATTTTCGAGAGCGGCCTGCCTTTTTCGCGCACCGAAGGCATGTTCACGAAGAGGCCCTTGGACCGGAACGAGGAGCTGAACCTATCGATGATCGTGTTTATCTGCAGATCGGGATTGTCATCGCCGGAAGTTCCGATGAGAGGCACGAAAAGAGGCTTGCCTGCCTTGTCGGAATTCCTGGGCAGCAGCTCGGCCGTCCTGTATAGGGTGTGGCCCCAGCCAAGCCCCACGACACCGAAATTCGACAGGAGTCCGGGGAGACAATCCGCCGCCCGCGTGGCGATGGCCAGCGCTATGTCGTCGGCATCTGCGTTCTTCCTCACCGGTACCACGACCGCGGTGCGCAGACGCAGGCTGTCCACGAGGATCCTGGCCAACTCTTCGGTGCGCAGATCGGCCGGCGGAAGCACGGTGATCTTCACTAATCCGAGATCCTTCGCCCGTTCGAGGAGCCTCGATATCTGGGAGCGGGAAAAACCTTCCTTGGCTCCTATCTCCTCCTGAGACAATCCCTCGACATAGTAATATCGAGCGATCCTGTAGATGGTCGAAGCGTCAGGACCTGCCTTCATTTCAGAAGTCCGCCTAACTTAGCCACGACAGCTTCGGGATCGGCAGCCTGGAAGATGTTACGGCCAAAGGCGAATCCCCTCGCCCCCTCGGAGAGCGCCTGAGCCGCCACGGCGGCGATGTCGCGGTCCTTGGGTCCGCCGGCGAGAATGACCGGCACCGGACAGCAGGCCGTCACCTTGTCGAAACCCTCCACGAAGAAAGCTTTCACCACATCGGCTCCCAGCTCGGCGGCTATCCGCGCCCCGTGATACTGAATGTCGAAACTGCTGGTCTTGGTGAAGTCGGCGGCGAGAATCTCCACGATCACGGGAATGGAAAGCTGGTGAAACCGGTCGATATCGGCGGCGAGCGCCTGAAGGCTCCTGTAATCCGTGCCGCCGATCACCGCCATCATGAGGACGGCGTCGGCGCCGACGGAGAGAGCGGTTTCCGGACTCACATGGTTGGCGTGCACGGTCGAGTAATCGCTCGCGAGCATGGATCCTCCGAAGGATGTGCGCAGTACGAGTTTCTTCCTGAGGAATGGCGGCGCGGCCATCAGCCCGCTCATGCCTATGTTGAGGATGAAGCCATCCAGGGCAGAAGCGGCTAGTTTCGTCATGAGTCCGCCGGAATTTTCCAGCCCCGGCATCACGCCGCTCTGGGAGTGGTCGAGGGCGAGAAGAAAGAGATGCCCCTTATCGTCGAAAAGTCGCTCCGTTCCGCGCGCGATTCCACCTGTCATCCTTCTCTCCTCTCCAGGGCTAAACCAGGATTCCTGTCGATTTATAATGCACATTTGTGCATATCTTTTTCTCTTTAAGAATAAATCCCTTATAGCGGCTTGTCAATGAAGATTATTCATCGGCATGATTATTTTTTGAACTTCCCGAGGTATTGACTAAGGGCGCCAGCTGCGCTATTTTATCTGCCGTTGACGTCATTCCCCGGTTGTGTAATGGTAGCACGGCAGACTCTGGATCTGCTTGTGGGGGTTCAAATCCTCCCTGGGGAACTTGGGTTTTACCGATCGGATGCGATGCGAGATTTGAGCCGCGGGCGAAAATCTCGCTCGTGAAAGAAATGGCTCTCGAACAGAGAGCCATTTCTTTCACGAGGCCCCTTCGTCTATCGGTTAGGACAAAAGATTCTCAATCTTTAAAGAGGGGTTCGACTCCCCTAGGGGCTAAAAAAGAGGCTGATAAATCCTTTTATTATAAGGATTTATCAGCCTCTTTTTTTAGGGTATGTGAAAAAGTATGTGTTTATATTGACAAATATTTGCCCAAAGCCTCAGAATGACATATGCCCAGACCGAAAAAAGCTATCAAGACGCAGTGGATACCAGGGAAGAAACGCTTTCGCGTAGAATACGACGATGCCCCCGGAAAATGGTTCATGTCTCCCGAGAGCACCCGGGAAGCTGCCGTGAAATGGGCGTCGAGAAATCACCTTGTTCTTCTAGGCAGAGCGAAAGACTACCTCTTCTCCGAACTCGCTGTTGGATTCTTCAACAAGGATGGGGCGTGGGATCGCGACCAGGTAGAACATGGCTGGAAGCGAACCGATGCCACCCTCGCCATCTATCAAGGCTTCCTCGAGAACCATTTTCTGAAGGTCTTCGGTGCCTGTAACATCCAGGAGCTTGAGCCGTCAGAGATCAATATCACAATAAAAAGCCTCAACAGGATCAATGGCTCCCCATACGCCCGCGGCACGCGGAACAAGATGCTCTATGCGCTTTCTCTAATGTTCACCTATTGGCGCCAGCAAGGGCTCGTCAAGGAAAACCCTCTTGAAGGAGTGGTCAAATACAATAAAGCCCCAGAAAAGCCCCGGTCTGCCCTCCCCCGTGAGGTCATCGTCATACTTTATCCGGCTACCCATGGCGAAGCCATCAAGCTCTATGGTTCGCCAATGTATGTTGCATTCTTCTTCGCCATGAATGATACGGGGGCACGCCCTGGAGAACTCCGGGCGATTAGGTGGGGGCAGATAGACCTTGAGAAGCGTTTCGTTCCTATCCGGACAGCGATTGAATCAGGGACAAACAGCAAGGTAAAGACCACAAAGACGGGGATTGTTCGACCTGGATATCTTTCGGAGCGAACGGTTCAGGAATTGCTTATATGGAAAGAGCAGACAATGACTGCCGACGATATGGACTTCGTGTTTACGGCTCCCGGCCGATCAAACCCGGTGTCGGAAGCTTCAATAGGAAATTGCTTCGAACGTGCAATGAAGCGTTTGGGATACATGGATTCCACCTGGACGCCATACTACCTCCGTCACAGTTTTGGAACATACAAGCTAGAAATTCTGGACGAAGCTTCCCTTATGCTTCTTATGGGCCACGCGAGTTCGGTCACTTCGAAGGGGTACCAGCATCCGGATGACGAAACAGTCTACAAAGAGGGACTTTCGGTGAAAGACATACTCGACAAAGACCGCGGCGACAAACGAGCCAACAAAGCTACAAAAGGCTGAACTTTCGGATACTATCGCGCCCGGATTCGCCTACATCCGGATCAGGTATTCGAAAAGTGCGACCGGTCTCTATTTCGGATGCCGTCCCAGTCCCCTGCCCTTTTTGTTGAATGGCAGGATACTCATCGGGTACAGTCCCTCATGTTCATATGCCAGTTTCTTCGTCTTCCGATGGATACTTATATTCCAGGGAAGCGGCTTACGCATATGGTTCTATTCGAAGATAACAAGGAGCCGATTTTCTCTGTTTTTACGAATTTACTTGTTTTATTAAATATAGGACTTATAATTTATCGTATCAATAGAAAAAAGGAGATCGTATGGAAGCACAGGTTTTATCATTTCAGAATGCTGCGGTAATGATGTCAGCAACCTTTGAGGTAAAAGCATCTGATGGAAGTATAGTATGGAAATCAAAGTGTCTTGGTGGAAGGAAAAAAGCTTCATGTAACTTGAGCACTGATGTAAGCAAGACGCTAACTGAAAAGACGCAGTTAATCATCATCGTTCTGCCCACTCAAACAGCAGGGAAAGAGTATAATTTTTACCAGCGTAATTATCTGTATTATGTAAAAAACAATCATGAATCAAAGTTTGTGCTGGAAGGAATGAACAGTGCTTGGGATTTAGTCGTTTCGCAAGAATAGAATACTAACGCCGCCAGGCTGTCCACAAGACAAAACAAACAATCAAGGCGGCTGTTATTCCATCAGTTTCTCCCTCATATTTCACAAGTTTGATTGTTTTTTCCCGCGTATAGCGTCCACCTAACATTTTCGCTTAATCTTTATTCCGTCACTCGATACTGTGCATACAGAGAACCAATGGTTTTTCAAGACCTATGAATATTCTAGTCAATTCGAATAAGGTAAAAGCGGTTATTATGCCGCTGTTAATATATACTTGCGAATAACTTCTGATATAGTTTCGTGTTTAGCTCTTCAGAATATGGTTCTTGCATTATAGGCTTATAAAAATATTTTATTTCATGTTTATTATCATCAATACTAGCCAAACCAATATTATAACGGATGAAATCAGGAAGTTTTTTCTTTGCCGGTTCAATATGTGCATCATCCATTATAACATAACTCATATTACAGAATGTTTTATACTTAAACGCCTGATTCATTGCTCTTTGCCAGTTAGATAACTTGAGTTCAACACCAATTGCAACATTTGTTTTTCTGTTTTTTTTAATTAGAATAAAATCAGGAATGCCTAATAGTCCTTCAACCTCTTCGAACACTTCAGTATTTGCCCAATGTGTAGTCGGTAAAATTTTTTTAAATGCAAAAGATAAATCACTCTCTGATTGAAACATTATAACCGCTCCCTAACTAATCTATCATATATAGTGATTGCATTGAACCATCCATTGAGATGCGTTCCATTACTATCAGAATCAAGTAATATACCACTCTGAGCAATATCTTCATAAATAGTAATTGCATTCTTTATAGCTGAAAGCAAATAATTTTTTCTTTCATCAAGATCATCTGGGAGGTCTTTTACTTGTCGATCAATCTCTATGAAAAAATGTTTATATAGTTCCGATCTTCCAAAATGCCAGTTATAAGTTGGCTCAAAGAATAAGGGCCGATACTTTGAATCAGCGAATATTTCATATAATCGGCTATAACGATTCTTTACTAAAGCCTTAACATAGTTATATTCAATCCATTGTATTAGTACGGCACTATACAATCGTGCGTTTGGTCCCCGTCTACCTTTTTTTTCCTTTTCCTTTTTAGCAAATCGACTTATTGACATACTAAAGTTACGTAAGTTTTCATAACTGCCACATGTTATAGCTTCAGGCCCAGCAATAGAAAATAAAATTCCTTCTGTATTCGTGAAGCCGATTATAACTCTTTTACCAGATGATTCAACTGATTTTACAAAAAACAGTGCTTCGGCTAAAATATCTACGTCCTTTATCTGCTTTGTTGTTCGTTTAATATCAAATATAAGATATATACCATCTATTTCTGAAAGACCTGTTATCCAGTCAAGCATTGTATCTCTTGCTTCATCATCAATAAGCCTTGTTTTGTTGACGAATATAGTTAAATATTTTGCTATCTTCAGAGATGAAGGAATTTCATTGCAATATGGTTCTATAAAATTGCTTTGTATGTTTTCAAGATATGTCGAGGATTCAATATCACTGTATCTATTTGGTATAATAATTTTTTTAAATCCAAGCTTAATAATCATCTGAGTATATTGTCGTGCAATTTCTTTTTTTATTGATTCATAATCAGTAGATCTATACGAAGGCAATATTGAAGTAGGAAAATATGGGTATGTTGTAAGTTTTCCATTCCCATTAGATGGCATTAATAATTGAGGGTCAAAAACAGATTTTTCTATAATTGCTTTTGGTAACGCTTCAAGATTTTTATAACTAGTATTTATTGGCGACAGAATTAATCCGTCACCAATATGATCTTCAGTAAAGCTTTGAATGTTCCATTTGTAATTATTACCAGTTTGATGTAATAAAAGCATGTTCTTACCCCCAGTTTGTAGAAATGAACTTATTTAATTCATCGACAGAACTGAATCTTTGGTATTGCCTTGTTTTCAGCAGCTTATTAGTTAAAATACTAAAGTATTCGCTACAAGAATTTTTGCTTTTCGCTGATGCATAAACCCCCGCTAAAATGTTTTGAATAATATCAGCTTTGCTGTTAGTTATTTTGCATGGATCAAATGGATGAAAACCTAAAAACAGCTGAAGAACTACTATGCCTATAGAAAACAAATCTGTGCGAAAATCGATAAACCTTTTTTGATTAATAATTTGCTCAGGTGCTGCATAAATTGGAGTACAAGGACCCATAATATTTAAGGTATTAGTTATTGAAGAGTAGTCAATGAAACGAGCTATTCCTAAATCGATAAGCACAAGTTCGCCATTCTTTCTAAACATTATATTATCAGGTTTTATATCTCGATGTACTATATTCTTGCTCCATAATTCAATACAGGGCTCTAGTATTTTCTTAAGGAAAATAACACAATCATTCTCTGTCCAGATATTATTCAAGCGATCGGTTAATGATCCATCATCAATAAACTCTTCAATTATTTCGATTTCTTTTGTTCTTTCATCAATATGATAATCAATAACAAACGGAAAACAAGATTTATGTTGGGAGTGTAAAAACATCAGCTCCCTTTTAAATCGCTCAAGTTGATAATCATTTTTCGGTTTACAAAGCTTATATACTATAGTTGTGTCACTAGAATCATTCGCAAGAAAAACATTTTTTTGTCCACCATCAAATATTTTTCGAATAATAGTCAATTTATTGTAATACATTTTTTCCCCGTAAGCACAACGATAATACTGTAAAAACAAATAATGCAGAGTTATTATATTCTATTATCTAGACCATATGTCTTAATTTCTTATTTATTATATCATGATAATTAGCTTGACTTTTAAGCCGTCACGCTTTGTTACGCATACGGAAAACTTATAGTTTATCAAAACCTACGAAAACCTTTTCATTGCGAATTAGGATAAAGCGGTTGCTAGGCAACGAGTTTACCATAAAATTATGATAGTCACTATTTTCTTATTAATAGATAAAAAGGTTTATAAATCGGACCGAATAGTGAATACCGATACTGATTCATTTTGCTGACAGAATATTTAATTGCATCCATTGCATTTGTAATATTAAATATGGTCTTATTATTTAATAATACATCTCGTAATTTGTTTGTTGTAAGCAATTCTTCACTTGAATTACTTCTTAAGCTTTGACTGCTTACTTTTATAAGGCACTCTCTTTTCATTTTTTGTAAATCAAACCAGGCGATGTTATTACCAAGATCCCAAAAATTTGATGCTATTGGGCATCCTGCAATAAAAGGGATACCAAAGGTATATGCTTTATTTGAATAATCGATAATTTCTTGGTTGATTTTTATATATATATCTTCTTTATGGTCAAGTCTAATTTTCGGTCTTCTAGAAAATATTCCAATCATACTAAAATTATCATTTCTATGTATTTCTCTGGAAACTGTGTTTCCCTCTCTTGTTTGGTAAGGAAAAAGAAAAGCATGAGGTATATTCCCTATAATTTCTACAAGTTTTTGAACAAGAACATACTCTACAGTGTGTTCATTCACGAATCCAATCTCAATTTTCGAGTTAGTTCTATTCAGCATTTTTTCCTTTAAGCAGTTCATCAGTAACTCTCATTGCATAAACAATCGAATTTTTTCTTGGGAGGTACCATCCCAAGATTAACCTTCAATTCCGGCCCGAAGGGCTTGGCGTGGTTTGTTCCGAACAAAGCGACAGCACAAACCATGCCAATAGGAATTTTCAGCTTAAAACAGTTGTTGTGCGATTCAAAATAACGTTTTAATATCGATTTTAGAAATGCTTTGTATATTAAGCCATCCAATCAGTTTTCCAACTGGAGATAAATCAAATCGCCCTATTTGACATTTTCCCATGTACTCTGTGAATGATAGAATATTTAACAACCGCTTTTGTTTCGATTGATTAATTACTTCTTCAATGCCAGTTTTGTCCATTCCTGGAATACATCTAATGATATTTGGCACAACATTAACATGAGTAATTGACTTTCGAGATATACAATTAACACACACCAAATAGGAAAGGTCACCGGATGTTATATATTCTGCATGACGTATAAATGGCATAGTATCTCTGAAAACATTTTCTGCTTGTTCGATTGTTATAATTTCCACACTTGCTTCAAATGTTAAAATCATAACGGATAAAGCATCAAGTTGCTTTTTCCCTAATAATGGTATTATTTTAAGAGTTTCACCAGCGATTTGCTCAATTATTTCTGGGCAATCTTTTTCGATTATAGTTGTAAATAATTCTGAAAGCAAATCAATATTACTTTTGTTTCCTCTGCAGGCAACACTTGTAATCATTTGCTGCATCTCAATTTGAATTCCTGGATCAGTAAATTTTAATACATCAATGTTGCTTTGTTTAGCTTCCATTGACTGTCTTAAATTATTAAGTAATTCTTGAACTCGTTTATCGGCTTCTGCTTTTGCCAATGTCTGTATTCTTGGGAAGTTTAGCTCAAATAAATCCATAAAAATTGATTTTACTTGATCATAAGGAAGTCCAGCATGGTAATCGCCATTAACTTGAATGGCAGTTGAATTATCACCTACTTTTTGATTTTGTTTTTCATTCATTGCTTTTTCCTGTTACTGTATAATTACCACTGACCTGGATGCCTTTACCGTTTTTTCCAACCTTTTGCTTCTGCTTTATTGCCTTATCATATCCGTGCTTGTTACCGAGTAAAAAAAATATCAATCCTGACAGTATTCCGGAAAATAACCACTCATAATTTGCTGAAAAATATTTAATTATTTGATCCATTCGTTACTCCTTTTTTATTTCCTTTAGCGCCGAAGGCGTTTACACAACATTCGCTTAACCCTTAAGTCCGTGCTCGAAGGGCGTGGCGCGGTTTGTGCATAAAGAGCGAAGCGATTTCACAAACCGTGCCAAAGGAATTATCCAGTTGAAGTAGTTGTTAGGCGTCTTTTATTTCATCCATTCCTTCTCGATGGTTTCGAGTATAGATTCTTTCCAACTACCTTTCCATAATTGCCAATATGGGATGTCATTTGAGGAAGGAGGGATATCACATGTTTCTATCTTTACAATTGATGGTATAACAACCGCTTCTCCTATTAGCAATGCCTCGCCAGCTCTTAATACAGGTAATTGATCAATCAGGCTTTCCATTGTATCAGGTAGGAGTTTCTTTACAAAACTTTGGTCATCAGGATTTGTAAGACGCATCGCTATAAAGTTATTGCATTGCGAGAAGATTGTTTCTGATATTTCTGAGGGCCGTTGACTAGCCAATAATAGAGAAATGCCATATTTTCTACCTTCTTTTGCTATCCGCTCAATAGCAAGCAAAGATGGTCGGTATTTCGCAAGATCACTTCTTGGCGCATATTTATGAGCTTCCTCATAGACTACTAGAATTGGTGTGTCATTATTGATTTTTTCAGATGGATCTTTTCTGGTTCTAAAACGCTTGTAGTGGTAACCATATTCAAATATCACACGAGAAATTAAGGATACGGTAATACTTAAGACTTCAAAAGGCACGCCACTAAGGTCTATAATTATAGCGTTTTTTTCTTTTTTCTCTTCATATCCAATGAATTGCTTAACAGTATCTAAAAAGGATATTGATTTAGCATGCTCTCCAAAAAGAAACTCGAGTCTATCCTGGGAAACTTTTGCTTGGAACCTAGAAACAAATTTATCCAAGGTTCCATCAGAATAGTCACCTGAAGTTATGCTCTGCGATTTTCTAGGGTGGAATGAAAGTACCTTCTCAAAGTATTTGCTCATTTTCTCATCGTTAGTTAACAATATACCTGAATCTACATTTGTTTTGCCTTCAGCTTCAAGTTTATATGAAGGATCAACAATCATATATCTGTCTGTATTTTTTGCATTTACAGTTTCATTTTTTATGTTTGTTAGTGCATTGAGAACTTCTTGAATATCGAAGAAAAGGGGACTATCATAGAAAACCTTATCTACTGTTGGATTTTTTAGTCTTTTATTTTCGGTCACCAAGCTTCGAAATACTGAAGCTTGGTTATAGTTATCTCTCTCGCCAGTATCAAGCAATATTTGCTCAAGCTCGTCACTGTTCAATAGCCAATAAGGAATAATCAAGTTATCTATTGATAATACATTAGCCTCAGGGAATGCTGATTTGTATTCTGAATGAATATCAAAGATCACAATATGAGAATTATTCAATCCAGAATATCCAGAATTTTTTGCATCGCGAGCTTTCTGAATGAGTTTTGCTACAGTATGCGATTTCCCGGAACCAGTTGATCCGACGATGGCAATATGTTTATTGAAGAATTTATCACCATCAACTGGAACAGAAATTGATCGATTTGCATTTAGCGTGGAAAAAATGTACTTTTTAGCGTCAGGTACGGAATTTCCAAATATCTCTTGTATTTCTGTTTTCTTTGCGGGTTCAACTTTCTTTGGAGGAATGGCGATAGAATCTCCTCCTCGAATAAAAATGCCATCTGTAATTATCCCTAAAGGAGAAGCTTCTATAAAATGCTTACGGCCACCTTCAATTGTAGCCTCTATAGAGAAGCTATTGATCATTGCGATTAGAATGACATTTTCATTGTCTCCAATGATCCTTAAGTACGATCCGATTTTAAGCTCTTCTTCAACAACCTTAAAATCACTAATATTATCAACAGAAATACGTACTTTGCTTGGGAAAACACCAACTACTTCAGCATTTATTTCGGGCATTATAATACCTCCAATATGTCCATGACGTTCTTCAAGCAAATTGAAATATGCAAATCGAAGTTTGTCGTACCTAAATCAACTGATTGCGAGGTAAAAAATTGATACACTTCCTTACGATGAGTAGAATAATCAAGATATTCTGCAAAGTCACCTAATGAATTTATGAATTTTAGTTTAATTCTATTATCATATCTAGGTTCGATCGAAAGAAAATCTGTACATAAATTAGATCCATGGAAAGGATATCCATCAATGATTGGAAGTCCTTCTTTATAGAGCTGTACTTTTAGTTCCTTAAGATTTGATGCACCTAATTGGGGAAATAAAACAAAGGCGCAATAAGTGTCTACTGTTCTTCGTGATATTTTTGACCATTTATTAGCTAGCATATATGTAATGCTTTTCAAATTCTGAATCGATGTGCTCGGAGAAGTTTCAATAATAAAAAATCTCTCAAACGGAGATGTATTAAGCTGAGTAAAATATTTCTTCCTAATTATTCTACAATATTTTTCATTCCCCTTCAAGTTCATGTACCAGATCCCAAATAGGGTATCCTTACAGGAAATGCTCTCTACCATTTTTGCTTTAGTTATTCTTCTCTTTGAATCATCCCTTTGAACAGATAATTCCTTAATTATACGAAGCGCGCTATTGTAGTATAAAGAATCGGCTTCAAATTCTGTACAAGAAAGCAAATTGCATAATAACTTTTGTATTTCTGAAAATTGTGATTCATATGTAGCAGCGTTTATATCAATATCCAATACATCTAAAAAGCTTGCTAATATTTCATCATCGATAGATTCGTCAATCTGAAACTCATGCTTAACATTTTTGTGATTGTAAGTCAAAAAATAACTTTTAAGAAAATTGATATCAATTGGCAATGTGAGCTTATCCTGACCTGAAGCAAAATGACCATAAAGTTTATATCTTATCGATTGGTCTAGATGCTGAGAATAATGCTTAATCATTTTTCGAATTGGTTCAGCAATCACTGAATGATTATATCCAGTCCCAGAATAGTACTTGCATTGCACCGCCGTTGTTTCATCAACTGTGTTGATATCAAGGTCTTCAATCTTTTCGATATCAAAGCTGACTGTATCATTGTCAGAACGGAGTATTTTCAGAATTGAATAATCAAATTGGTAATAAAAACCACGAATTGTTTCAGTTGCTGATCGTCCTGACATTAATCTATCCTTTTAGTGTAAAAAATTAAATTAATAGTCCTACTCGAAGGGTCTACCTAACATTGGTTTAGCTTTTAAATCCGGGCTTGAGCTGGCGTTGTACAGTGCGCGGTATAGAAAATCTTGCTAATACTCTATAAATAATAGAGTTATACGATTGCAGTCGAAAATCTTTTATACCGCAACAGGATCTCTTGCTACTGTAGCAAGAACTTTCTTTGGTAATTCAATAGTTAAGCGCTTGAAAATGTCCTTCGCCTCGTCGGAAATATCAGAGCAATACCAGAGGCTTACATTGTCGCTCTCAATAAGCCCTGCAGTAACATCGGACAGAACTTTTTCAATCTGGTACCACGACCGGTCCGCCATATTCTCTGCATACCGTACCAGCACCATGGCAAGCCAGCAAATAAGAATATGGCTTCGAATACGATCATCAAGTCGGTGGTATATGGGACGAATATCCAAGGTGTTTTTCATATCCTTGAATACCCGCTCTATGGCCCAGAGCTGCTTATAGCCGGCAACAATATCGGCAGCATCCAGCTTCATGCTGGACGTCGACACTAGAAACTTGCCATCAAGGAGTTCCTCTGAGGCTATCTTGGCGGTGTCGAGGTGCAAGACACCCTTCGTATCCTGCCTAATGTATCTGCCATAGGCGGAATGAGAGCGTAGCGCACACGCCGCTTTCGTGTGTGCTTTCCCCGTATACTGCGACAGTTCATCAAGCTTGCGCTTCGTAGCATCGACGATTTGTTCGCGTATGACATGGTCGCGCGTTTCGGCTTCCGGATTCTTGACGATGATGAATCGGCGCTCCGTGGCTTTCCCTGCATCGAGGACGACATCTTTAATCGCGAGGCCACTTTCCAGGATCCTGAATCGCCCTTTCCGGTGTAGGGCTTCTACCGCGGCGCCATCGGTACCAACGCGGAGCTTTTCGCCGATGATATAGTCACCGCATTCCCGTAAAAGGATTCTTCTGTTGTCGGCACTATTGAATCCTGCATCTTGGACCATGACGACATGACCAAGATTCCACTGTCCTAGATCACCTTTCACCTGCTCGACGATCGTCTGGTCGCTCGTGTTGCCCGGGAATACCCAGCAGCGAATAGGAATGCCGCTACGCGTCACCGCAAAGGCAATCGAAACCAACGGTAGCTCGGGGTGTCCATCTTTACTGTGGCCACGTTTTAAAAGCCCTGAACCGGAAGCATCTTCGTCGGTCTCGAAATAGGTGTTCGTCGTATCAAGAAAGATAAGATCCACATCAAGGTGGGCATTCTTTGATACTTCGGTAAATATGTGCTTCTGGAGTTCTTCGCTCGACTCCACAAGAAGATCCATCGCCCGGTAAAGATTGTGAACATCGACGTTCACAAGATCCCTGATATATGCTTTCTTTGAAACCCAGTGTTCAAGAGAAAGCTTCGAACCCGGAGCGAGTATTCTTCCTGAAACCATGGCAAAGCAGAGCCGTTCGACGGGTGTGGCGAACTGTCGTTCCTTAAGAAGCCCTTTGATAGCCTTTGCCATGCCAAGACGATTCCATAGGGCATCTAGAAGCCAGGTGCCCCCAAGCTCCCGACTTGAATGGAAGTCAAATCCGGCGGGGACTTCAGAAGGATATTCGCCTAAGACCGCAGACAGTGCCTTGATGATCGCCTGGATGTAGGAAGGCTCGATCTGATCTTCCCGTCCGAGCTTCATAAGGACATTGGTTTTGGTCTTTCCTGTTTCCTTGACGCGGTAGTTGTGCACAAGTTGAAGGTACGTATAGGTACCGCCTTGAGCATTCTTTAGGGTACATTTCCGTACGTTCATTATACCGCTAATTATACAACATAGTGTTTTATCTGTAAAGTTTTATTTCGAATATTTATAAATATCTTATACCGCATTTGCATCATGCTTTTTGTACAGTCCGTTTTTAGTTATTTGTTGTCAGTATAATATATTAAGCTGCTTTATTGCTTACTGTATTATACCACACGCTGTACAACGTCAGCTGAGCGAAGGCTTAGCGTGGTTTGTGCATTGGTGTTTTACACACGCCATGCCAAAGCATTTATAAGGTTGAAGCATTTGTTATTCGACCGCAATTACTATTTGAATTAATCCAATTAATACAGTTATTATTGTTAATGCAAATAACCAAATTTGGATTTTTAAATTGCTACGATCGTTTCTTATGCTTTTATATCCTTCAAGCGCAAAAGTAATATCTTTTATAATTTTACTAATTCTATTTGTTTTATATGATATTTGCTTATTTATATATTCCGTAAATTTAATTTTATTTGAAAATATATCAACAATATTTATTGTACTTATTCCAAACCATTTTGCTTCTCTTTCACTGATTTTACCATTATTTTCAAATATTCTTTCGAAAATATATTTATTTTTTATAACATTTCCGTAAGGACTTAAGTATTTATTCTTCAATATCTCCCAACCATTCTCATTTTCATATAGATCTGCTCTGATATCGTTAAGTTGAGAATATATTCGATTAGTAATACTATCTTTTATAATATTCCATACGAAAATAATTTGCATATCATCATGTAATGAAAATATTTTTTCACAGTATTCAGAATAAAACTCTTCTAACAACATTTTAGTTTTATCAACAAAGCAATAGAAAGTGTCACTTTTAATACTTTTCTTATTTATCAAATAAAACTTTTTATCATCGTCTCCAATTATTGAAGATTCTCCATCGATTAACCCAAGCCTATTCCATGACTTAAGGTGTTCCCGTTTATAATAGTCTTCTGCAAGTGGACCATCTATATAACAAATAAATATAGATAACGGAGCAATAATTAATGATTCTTTTGTTAACATCTTGAATACTTTATTTAACATTTTTTTATAACAATCAATTAGCTTATCGCATTCATATGATATCTGAACATTATATAGATAATCTGTAAATCCAGGGCTTTTTATATAGCCTTTTATCGAACTATAATAAAGGATAGGAAATTCTTTGTTTTGCATTTTTATTGCTTGATAATACTTATATTTAAATTTTTCCGAGGGAATTGATTTAATTGTTACAAGAAGCAATGATTCTTCTACCCGTGCCACGCTAATAAAAGCACTATTAACTCCATTTTTTCCATTAATATCTATCTTTAAATAACATAAATTGGACCAACCACCGGATGACAATGATAAATTATCAAATTGCTCTTTCAACCTATCTGTATCATTTCCAAACTGCTTTATTCCATATTTTTTATATAATTTATCAATAATCTTAATTAGCTTAAACCTTTTTTCTATTGGAATAATAAAATATTGGCATATTGCCTCAAGATTTAGAATTTCATCTAATGTTTTATATTTAAAATTTAACAATCTTCCAGAATGCAAATATTTATTTACAATTTTTGCTGCGGGAACTCTATTAAAAGGCCATATTTGATAAAGCTTTATTATCATATTTGAAATTTTTAATGATAGATGTTTTGGCATTTCTTTTGCCTTTTATTAAGACAGGTTTTTAAGAATATTTGCTATACTACAATATTTACTTGCGCGAAGCATCCGCATAACATTGCCTTAACCCTTAACGCCTGTTCCTGAGCGAAGCAAAGGATTGGTTTGTTTTTTGTGTCATCTTCTAGCAAAAACCATGACAAAAGGCGTTATAGGGTTGAAGCATTTGTTAGATGCCCCTTTTCCCAAAATACTTCACAATTAAACCTTCCAGTTTTAATAGGTTTGATAGAATATAGATAACGTTCTAATACACTACTCGTTATAACTGGAACTGCTGTAAAGCTAAGGTTCAGATATAATAAGAAAGCAGCAAAAGTAAGCTCGTTCCAAGTTTCAAAAAAGTATCCATATCTTGGAATTCCTTCAGGTACGTATCCTTTATTTAACTCTTGATATTTATAATTAACAAATATTCCAATATTATGAATTACGATATAGTCAACCTGTTCTTCTAATGGAATATCATTTTGAACATAATATTCAATAACTTCATTTAATGTATTTTCAATATTTTTCTTTGCTTCAATTGAATAAATAAATGAAGGGATAGTCTTTGAGTACTCAATAATTTCTTCAGTAACCCTACTTGTAACAACAATTGGTGATTTTGATCTACGTAATATTTTTACACTTTTTATTTGGCTTAAGCCTCTAATCAATTCGTGCTTTGACTTAATATCAGGCTTAATCTCTATAGCAGCATCAATACCATCAGCAAGTAAAACAGAATATTTTCCTGAATTATCTATTGTATATGGATGAGCAGGATTACATAAAACACAATCAATTGATGCAGATTTATTTCCGAATGTATCGATAATCCCGCCTTTAGTAACTCTATAAGGAAATGGAAAGTACTTCCTTATAATGCTATTAAAGTAACCTTCTCTAAAGTCGGCTATTTCTTGTGGTGTTCCTTTACCCTTTATTGATGCTTTGCTAAATTCTTTATCTAGATCATTACTTTCAATTCTAAGTAATTCAAGAAGTTCATTAGTCATATAATCCCTTTTACCAATTTATTCGCTGAAGGCATCCATCTAGCATTGGCTTAACCCTTAACGCCTGTTCCTGAGCGAAGCGAAAGATTGGCGTGGTTTTTGCGTCATCTTCAAGCAAAAACCATGACAAAAGGCGTTATAGGGTTGAAGCATTTGTTATATGTCTTTTTTCTCTTTTTTTATATTTCAGCAACTCTTCTTCTAGCCACAAGTATTTCTCTAGAATGTTTTTATTCTGATTTTTTTTACCTTCTAGTATTATTCTTTCCAATGCTGAAATCATTACTCTTATTGATGATTCTCTGTTAAATCTATATTTGAATCCACTGAAAATATCTAGGTATTTTATTCCATCTTTATCGGTGACTATTAAATCATCACAAGCCTTACATGTACTGTTGACATTATTAATAACCGAGTCGCTAATAATAATTCGAGGATATACTGCTTTATCTCTCTCCATCTCATATGCATCAATAAATCCAGGACCAAACAAATATTTATCTGTATGTAAAATATCTCCATATGTTAATGCACCTCGGAAAAGAAAACCACTATAAATAGCATTACATTGCATTGCCACTATATCAACTAATGTTTCTTTAAGATGATCTTCAACTAGGTAAAATGAACTCATAATAATTGAATCAGAAAATTGTGTAATTCTAGAGTTTGAGAACAAATTACTTCTAAGCCGTTGATTAGGATTAATACTTGCATCTAAACAAAAATCATCACGTATGGTTTCGATTAGGTTTATAATACTTTGTATATGCATTACATAGTTATCATCTAGTTGTGTTTTTTCGTTAATAAATGACTTAAATCCAAGAAGGTCTAGAAATAAAATTAATTTTTTTTGATATTCCATATAATCTCCTTTAACTGCCCGGAGGTCCATATAACAATAATTGGGTTGATCTATAAATAAACGTGAAATCAGTAAAAATCTACCAGTATAAAATCTTTGACTGCTTCTCTATGGATGGGTTACTTCTCTTTCTACATAAAAGATCTTAACCTGTATAAACTAACAGATGGTATTTTATGCGGAAGGGAATAAAACCATATGTTTTAAGCTCAAACAATACCTTATCTCAATAGCGACAGTAATATAGGCATCTCTCTTTTTTTATTGTTGATGAACGAGATTCAAGGCAACCAATTATATCTCTGCATTATAGCCCTTTTAAGGCTAAAGTCTTCAGAGGAAGATTACGGACACTCGGCAAACTCTTCGCCGAAACAGAATGGGTACGCCGAGCATCGTTTTCTAATTATGAAATTCAACAGTTGTGTTACTGTCTGTTATGATAAAGGGCTTCTCGGAGAAGTCAACCGGTAAACGATACTTCTTTATATAAAGAATGCAGTGGTATCTTCATTTAATGTAACATAAGTGACTAACCAAGTAATCAATATGGATGCGCATGTACCCAACCAAACACCTTCCCTACAACCCTGAGAGTCTGGCCATCGGCGGACTCTACTCGATCTTTATAGCGAGGGTTCTCGGACATGATATGGATCTTCCTTGATACTGCATCGAACTCGACACGTTTCACAATCAGCTCATCGCCCACGGCAAGCACGTAGATCCCATCGCCACGAATTATTCCAGGTATGAATACAACCATATCCCCATCGAAGATATTAACGCCGGTCATCGAGTCTCCGCGGACTTCGAGGGCCTTGGCGCCTGCCGGCTGTTCGCCTCGAAGCATTCGGTTTAGGAATGGAAGCTGACCAACGATCTCAACATCGTCGATCATGGCCTGGCCCATGCCAGCCGCTACTTTCTGGGAAAGGATTGGCAGAAGACATAGCTCACTATCGATTTCAATTTCTCTTCCTTTATCATCTCTTATGACCAAACCGCTAGGCATATCTTTTCTTGTACTTTCTTTTCCAAAAACAAGATACTCAACTGAAGTATTTAATTCCTTTGCGAGGTTCGCTGCTTCATCAGCTCTTGGTAAATTCCCATGCTTCTTATAGCCGTAGTACTGGGCTCTAGATATGCCGGCAGCCTCAGCAGCCCCTTCGATAGTAATTCTATTTTGCTTTGCAAGAGTCTTTACTCTTTCATAAAATTCCATGCTTTGACTTTAAGCCAAAAAAAGAGAAAAATAAATACATTATTTGCTTGACAATGTAGCTCTATTGCTCCAATAATACGCCTATTGGATATAAGGAGCTACATATTGATACTTCTAAGGCGCTATCGACTTAGTAAGAACGGCCGACGCGGCTATGGAATTACCCTCCCACGAGAATACGTAGAAGACACAAATCTTCAACCTGGTCAAAAAATGGCCATGTACCGAGATGGTGATAGGTTGGTGCTAATTCCTGATTCAAAGCAGAGCCCAACCGAACAAGACTCGAAAGCAAGCTCTTAAAAGCTGGAGGTTTCCATGCGGTCACGAGATCAACGGATCGACGATGCTCTGGCATCGGTAGAACGGGCGTCCCCAGGGGAATGGTTCCTGGCAGAGGATGGCACAATCAGAACAACTGATCCTTCAAGCGCTCTTACAGGAGACGCTTTTGGAAGCATTATTTTCAATCTCGGACTTTCCGCGGGATCTTCCAGCAAGGGAGATACTCATCTCGCATGCAAGACAACCAGTACGGCGATCGAAGCATTAGCCAACGCCTCGGTTATCACAGCAGCTAAGGACCTTGCCCTCGAGGTGAAACGCCTCAAGGCTCTCCTGGCTATACCAAAGCCGGATACCGAAGCCTCTCCGGACTCCTCTTCCATCAGTGAAAAGAACGCCAGAAATGGATTACTCAAATTGGATAGGGGGACTGCCCATGATTGATGCAAGAAGCGATATGGCCGGAGCCCTCAATGAAGCACTCGAGCGGCTGCTAAGGTTGGAAAACGCCATGGTTTCCGTCCTCGAAACAGGGAAAGTCAGCCTTTCGGACATTTCGAAGAAGCAAGGGGTCTCCCGAAGCACCCTCCTCCGACAACCCTGGCGAATGCCTGGATTCGGAGTCCCCGACGCGGGTAATAGCCCCAGGCGATGGTGGCTGAAAACCTATGAAACATGGATCTCCATCCCAGAGATAGAACGGCGGACAAAATGGGACCTGATGCCAGTTCGAGAGCGAAGAAAGCTGAAGGCGTACATAGCATGATTTCTCAAACAGCTTTCTACAAGTTCACAAAGGAGAAGAGTTATGAGCAACGAAGACCTTACAAAGCTAATCGTGATGCTCGGCACACTCGGCTATCGGGTTGTCAGCATCAGCCCAGAGCAAGTCACGAGATCCTCTGGCGAAATCGATACTACTGGACGGACTGCTTTAGTGATCAGCCAACAGGCAGACCAGAAGTAGCAGGCGATTTCCCTTCTGTCACGTACTCAATCAAGGATTCCGACAGGCTGATAACGCATGACGCTATCGTTTTCCCGTCTAGAGAATGGAACAGAAGCTCAGGCTGTGTCTTGAGGATCTCGATCGCAAGCTTAATTCCTTCTCCCCGATTAGTCTCAGCATTGTCACCTTTATGGATCATTTTCCCCTCCTTCGGGATGAAATTGTTGGTCGTGCTTCAAGAATACGCCCGGAAGAGGGGTTTTTCAATCTTCGTTTGGCAGACAGGTGAAACGGCTTCCACGCCGGCCCTATAAGCCGGAGACAGCGGGTTCGACTCCCGCGCCTGCCTAGCGTCCCCGCACTTACCACGCGGGCGCAATTTGGGCCTGTCCGTATGGGCAGGTATCTCGCCTCCACCGAGGCGTCAATTCGGTGGGTTCATAGATTGCACAAAGCGGGGCGCCAGATAACGCCGCCCCGCATCCGGGAGCGTAGGTCAGAGGCAGGAACCGGTTGCCTCGAAAACAGCATTGAGAAAAACAACGAGGGTTCGAATCCCTCCGCTTCCATCAAGAGGAGGACTTCCATGAGAAACGGACTATCGAGAGATCAAGCCTGTCGGAACAGGATTGCGTTTTCTGTCCCCGAGACTGCAAAGATCTGGGGATACGTGCCTAAAACCGTCTGGAGCAGGATCCGTTCCGGAAAGCTCCTCGCTGCGAGGATCGGCACTCGCATTCTCATCCCTCGAACCGCTCTTGAGAAACTTACCGGTCCGCTTTCAACCCTCCCGATGGACAAGGGTCCGGCCCTGATTTCCGAACTCTGTAAGGACTGCGGCATGAGCGATCGCTTTCTGAGGGAGCAGATATACACAGGTGCTCTCCCCGTCGATAGCAGAAAGCGTCCCATCCATATCGATCGGCAAACCATGATCGACTGGATTGCGAGCCATGCCGACGATTCGGGCAAACGAGTCCGTCCCGATCTCGCCGAGGGTGTCAAACAGAGAAACCGGCAGCGGCGAGAGGCAGCCACAGCAGAACGGAGCGCTCTATGACAAGGACGCAGTGGCGGCTACGAGACCTTAGCCTCTGGCTCAGGAAGAATCGCGAGTTCATCGCCGATCTCTTGTTCGCCCTTCTTCTGTCGCTCGCCCTCGCCTCCCTTGGGAAATGCTCCCTTAAGCGCCAGGAAGCCAGCTTTGAAGACATCACCCTGCAGGCAGTCCATATGCCCTGCCCCGACGGTTCCACCCTCGTCACCTTCATGCAAGGCGGGGCGATCCAGGGGCAGACCTTCGCCGACCGAGCCTCCGCCCTCGCCTTTGCCGAGGCGCTCAAGTGACGGAAGGAGAGCGCGAGGAGCTACGGAAGAAGCTCTTCGAGAAGATAACCAAAGAGATCGCGCGCATCGAGAAGAAAGTGGGGCGCCAGCAGTTGAGAATGCAGCCCAAAGGGACCAGCAGGAGCGAGGCGATCGTGGAGGCGATGATCTGGAAGAACCGGCTCGAGGATCGGCTGCACAAAGGCGAGGCGACATGGTTCGACCTCATGAACTCCGCATTCGCCGAAGTGTTCGCCGAAGAGGAAATGAGCCTGGTATCCGAGCAGCTCGTAAAGCTCTGCGCCACGGGAATGATGATGCTCGAATCGCTCGAGAAACGAAGGAGGAAGGAGCAATGAAACCAACGACGGGATTGGAGGCGATCACAGCAGAGAGGATCCGCCAGATCGAGGGCGAAGGATTCTTGCCTGACCATGATGATGCACACCGGAACGGCGAGCTTGCCCAAGCTGCCGCAACGTATGCGTACCCGGAGGGAGAGGGCGTGACCATGCTCTTCCAGGACTTCCGGGGCGGCGTGCTCTTCCCTGCATCCTGGGATTCATCCTGGTGGAAACCTTCTCGAGGGGAGTACTTCCAGGGACGGAAGCGGGAGCTCGAGAAAGCAGGCGCACTCATCGCCGCCGAATGGGACCGAATCGAGCGCCTAGAGAAGAGGCTTGAGAGCTTTGATGGCAGAACGAAAGGCGATCTCACCTGGATCGATTGGTATGAACTGCTGCAGGAGTACTCCTTCGTCCTTGGGCATGGAAAAGAGCTCATCACCGGATGCGGCGAAGAATGCTGGAAGAGTCTCTATGACGAGGGCTTCAATATCCCGGAAGCGTTCCGGGCAGGATTCGAGGAATGAGCGTCTCCCCGGCCGAAGCGGGCTTCTTCACCCTGAAGGACGGCGTCTACGTCGCTCCGATGGCATCCCTCGAGGGAAAGCCCGTCGCATCCTTCTTCGTCTGCGGGGCGCCTATCGCAATGCCGCAAACAAGGGCAAGCCGCTTCAACGTCTGCCATGACAACCACGCCGACTCCTGGAAGAGCCTGGTAGTCTCCGCTTTCACTGCCCTCAAGCAGGTACCGCTGGCGGGGCGTGTCGAACTGAACCTGCAGTTTATTTTCGAGAGACCGAAGAAGGATGCGGTCAGATTCTGGCAGGACTCGAAGCCTGCAGACGGAGTCCTCGAGGAAGCCATGATCAAGGCCCTCACCCAAGCCAGGGCATGGCAGGACACTGCCCAAGTCATCAGGTGCCAAAGCTTCGAGCGGTATGCGCTTCAGGAAGAAAAACCGGGAGTGCATGTAGAAATCGTCACTTTGCCTCAAACCTCGGAGCGGGGGTTCATAACCTCCTTACCCCGCTCCGGGGGGCGAGGTTCCTTTTCCGGAGCCCGGCCATGACGGTATGGATCGACGGGCGGAAGTTCACGGGCCTCACGGCCATCTACAACGAACTTGGAGCGTACACGCCCGAAGCGATGAAGGAAGCGCGGAGCTGCCTCGAGGCGGGGCGTCCCTACAAGGGACATTGCGTCGAACTCGCCGCGCCCGGGAAAAAGCGAGAAGCGGCCCTGATCCCGCCTCTTCTTTTCGAACCGGGGGATCGCCCCGCGAGATGGGGGTGAACATGTGGCACCGTCTGAAACAGAAGCTCCATGCGTTCTTCAGCTCGCAGGAAGGACATATCCGAGTTGGAAAGCGATGGATGAAGATCGTGGAGTATAGAGAATCTGCTTCTGAACACGCGCGTGACCGAAAGGAAGGATCGCCGCGGAGGGGGGATGAGATGAAAGGCGTTATCCCGGAAGTGGAGCTGGAAGCTGATGGGCAACCTGAACTCTTTGCAGACATTCCCGGTCGCCGGGCGACAATCGATGAGCGGTTTGCTGTCTTTCACCGAGAAAATCCGCACATCTATCGGAACCTGGTCAGTCTTGCCTTGGACGATGCTGCCCGCAAGCGCCCGCGGGGCATTGCGGCACTCTTCGAGGAATTGCGCGACAGCGATATTTCGACCGATCACACAACGGCGATCTTCAAGCTGGACAACAGCTTCGCGTCACGGTACGTCCGCCTGATGATGAAAAACGAGCCCTGTCTTTCGGGACATTTCGAGACAAGGGAGTTGAAAGCACGATGAAAACGGAAGAATCGAGTGATCCCATGAACGATCGAATCCATCATATCCCGCTCGAGAAGATTGTACCCTCTCCAAAGAACCGAAGTGTCGGCGGGTTCGACAAGGAGAAACTCGAGCAGCTCGCCGACAGCATCCGCTCGATCGGCGTCCAGCAGCCGGCCATTGTACGCCCCGCGGGCGAGAACTTCGAACTCATCGCCGGGGAGCGCCGGTGGAGGGCCTCTTCACTCGCCGGGGTTTCCACCCTCCCCTGTATCGTCCGCGATCTCGATGACGCAGCCGCACTTCATATCCAGCTCATCGAAAATCTGCAGCGGGAAGACATCCATCCGCTCGATGAGGCCGAAGGCTTCCATAGGCTCATCGAGGAAGGGCACTACGAGATCGAGTCCATCGCGAAGGAGCTCGGCCGCTCCGTCGTCTATGTCTATCAGCGCCTGAGGCTTCGGAAGCTCGTTCCCGCGGCCAGGAATCTTCTCGCCGGAGGAAAGCTCTCGGCGGGGCATGCAAACCTCATCGCCCGGCTCCCTTCTGAGCAGCAGAAGGCGGCGCTTAAGATCCTCGACCGCCCCTGGCCGATTTCGATCAAGGCCTTCGATGAACAGATCAGGCACGAGATCCTCATGGAACTCTCCCAGGCAGCCTGGAAGCTTCATGATGCCGATCTCCTGCCTGCCGCGGGGCCATGCTCTTCCTGCTCAAAACGGACCGGCGCCGAACCACAGCTCTTCGCGGAACTCGGCAAGAAGGACTGCTGCGCCGACAAGACCTGCTTCGAGGCGAAGGAGAAGGCGTTCATCGGAGGGAAGCAGGCGGAGCTTGAAGGGATCGAACACCTTGAGGTTATGGACGGCTATTCGGGAGAGCACCGGGCGGATGCCCTTGAGCCTCACGAGTGGACTGAGTGCAGGAAGAAGGATGAAGGTGCGGTTCGAGTCCTCGTCGTCGGAGGAAACAAGCCCGGGCGCCTCACCTGGGGGAAGAAGAAAGACTACGTAAAACCCCCGGGGGAGAAGAAGGAAGCGCGAGCCCGGGAGAAGAAGATCGAGAAGGCGAGGAATGAATACGCCCTGGGGCTCTACGAAGGGATCATGGGCTCCTTCCATGAAGAGGAAGGGATTTCCCTGCCTCTCCTCAGGCGTTCGCTCCTTCAGATATGGAAGAGCCTTGGCTTCGACGGCCAGAGCCGGATCACGAAGCTCCAAGGATGGGAGGATCCGGACTATAACAACACCTTCCTGAAAAACCACCTGGAGACGCTCTACCGGGGAAGCCTCGAGCGGCTTCTTCTCGTCTTCGCCTTCGGGATCCATACGAAAGTGAACCAGTACAGCGCAGGCGTCGATCGCTCTCTCGTTGAAGGAGCCACAGCCGCGGGAATCGAGACCGCCCCGCTCCTCGAGGAGATCGCCGGAGCCTACGGCCTGACCGCAGACGATATCGACCCGCGGGGCGCCCCCGGCGAAAACGATGATGCTGACGATGCCACTGAAGACGAGATTCCTAACGATGAAAGTGCCCGCGATACGACGATTGCGGAGGCAACCGTATGAACCAGGATCAGGTGAAGGAGAAGCTTCTTTCTTTGAAGGTTCCCTGTCCGGACTTCACCCTCGTGTTCTCAGGAAAAGCCTCCTGCCGGGTGAACGGCCTCTACAAGCCTGCCCTCGCCTCGATCGTCCTTCACAACAAGAATTTCACGAACGACAACGCTCTCATATATACCGCCCTCCACGAGTTTACGCACCACCTTGCACATACCCGCAATCTCGTCTCAGGAAGGAACGCGCACTCGATCGCCTTCTGGGCGCTCTTCCACTCCCTTCTGAAGCTGGCGATCGAAGCCGGTGTCTATGTGGATCCCTACCTCGAGGACGAAGCGCTGAAGGCGAAACGTGAAGAGATCCTCGAACTTCAGCGGCAGCAGAACGAACTCAATAGAAAGCTAGGGCAAGCAATCGCCGAGATGGAGACCCTCTCCCAGGAAAAGGGCGCCCGCTTGGAGGACTTCCTCGATCGTCATGCGCGGATCCCAAGGAACCACGCCCAGAACCTCGTCAAAGCGCAGCACAACGTCGCGTTGAGCAATGTCGAGACCGCGGGCTCGCCTTCCCTCGTGGAAGCGATCGTGAGCCAGGGCGAGGACATGAGCCACGCGGCCGCTATGGCGAACCAGGGATGCTCGATCCAACAGATCAAGGCGGTTTGCCGACAGAAGAAAGTAATCGATCCCCGCTTCGATCCGGGGGAAGCGGAAACGGACGAAGAGCGTCTTGAGCGCGCCAAGAAGGAACTCTCCGGGGAATACAAGAAGAAAGAACGGGTGGAACGCAGGATCGACGAACTCTCGCGCGAAATCGAGGCATTGGAAGATCCGGAACCCAGACAGGCGAACGATGCTGCACCTGCAGGGACGGATACCGCCCCGTGTGCTGAGGATCCCGGCGAGGCGCTCACTGCCGGACTTCCGAAGGACAAGGCGCTATGAGCAAAGGGCAACTCGAGCTTGACATGACGAAGCAGATCCCCAAGGAGGCGCTCCACGCCGAGGATCCCTATGCGCTCGATGCGCGGATCCCGGTCGAGGAAGTCCCCTTCCAGTATGGAAAGGTCAAGCTTCGGAAGCTCGAGAATGGTCTATGGATATGGGGCATGCGCTATGCCATCCCCGTGAAAGGATGCGGCGGTGATTTCCAGCCCTTCAGGGCACATGGACCTGCGTATGCGGCCCATTCCCGCGAGGAGGCGATCGCCAATGCGGTTTCTTGGCTGAAGGATCGTTTTGACTTGAGTGCGGTGAAACTACCGCAAGAAGCATGAAAGGAGGTTGTATTTGAAAGCGAGTGATTCAATGCGGGAATCGGTTGTCGCCTATACAAAGGCGAAAGCCATTCGACAGAAAGCAGTCCGCGCCATCTTCGATGAGATCGCAGGGATGCTCAAGGACGCCGGTCTCGATGCCGAGGTCATCATCCGCGGTTCAAATGCATTCAACACACTCAACATCGAGATCAGACTTCCGGATGACGGTACAACCCTTTTGGTTGATCAAGCGAGCGGTGTCGCTGATTCAAAGAGCAAGGAGAACCCCGTCCATGATTGAATTTTTCGCCCCCAGGATGCACCCCCACAGGAAACAAGAGGAAAAGAATGCCTAATCAATCCTATGAAGAAATGATGCTCGAAGCGTTCAAAGTCTTCTATTCGGAACTCCTGGAGATCGGAAAGGAAGACACTGTGCGGGGCGTTTCGGCAATACAGCCGGAATGTTGGGAAAACATGATGCGCTACACCCGGTGGGGCGGAAGAATCGCCTTTGAAGCCAAGCTCGCTGCACTCCTGGAGGAGATGGGCGCCTCCATCTACAACAATTTCTACGGTGCTCCTGAGGGGATCATCTTCCCGATCTTGATTCCCGTTTCTGCATTTGATCCCGATCGCCTTTCTCGAGAGCCTTCTTCAACGCAAGGGGATGAAATTCAGAGACAAGCCCCCGGGAGCAAGAGAACGTGAACTTCCTCGATTCAAGCATGCTCGTGATTTGTTCACGACTCAATCCGATTGGTTCACCGCAGATAGGGCAGTTTAGAACAGCAAAAACTTCCCATTCTTCAATTCCAAAAGTGCGCGTTTGTCCCTCCTTCGGGAAGAAATTGTTGGTCGTACTTCAAGAGTACGCCCTAGGGAGGGTTTTTACAATCTTTGACGTTAGTAAAGGAGGTTTGAGGTGAGGATAGGATCGCTGTGGAAGAAGGTGAAAGAAGAGAATGGAGTAAAGATCGTTTCGGTCTCCGGAGAAATCGAGAGCGATATCGGTATCAATCTGCCTGCAGGGGAGAAGCTTTTCTGCCGGCTCGTGAAGAATGAAAAGTATGTCGAAGGCGGCAAATTCCCGCTCTATTTCATCGAAGCATGGTTCCCTCGTGAGAATTCCGTACCCACAGCTCCTGACGCAGCTGGCGATGATGATATCCCGTTTTGAGGAAGAGATGAAACTGAAGTGAATCATGACGCTGTCATGACGGATCATGACACCATCATGAGAGGGGTGCCTGATGGAGGCAGAAAGAGTGAAGCTGTACCATTTTACGAACCGCGAATGCGCAAAAGGGATAGTACGGGAAGGAATAGCCGTGGGCGGCGTGTACCTCCCCTACAAAGACGGATCCAGGGTATTCCGCGGCTATCTCTGGCTCACCGATGATCCCAGGTTCACCGCTCAACACTGGGCGACGAACCTGACGGGAAAGTGCGGTGACCGCACGGAGGTTCGCTTCACGATCGAGATCCAAGAAGGTTCAAGCGTGGTTCCATGGAATACGGCTGCCCGCATGATCTTCCACATGAGCCCCATGGATCTCATGCTGTTCAATCTCGCGGGGCATTCCGACGGTTCCCATTGGTACCTATACCGCGGGGCGATCCCCGTTTCCTGGATTAAAGAGAAGACAGAAAAGTCAAAGGAGTACGTACATGGCAAATCTTGAAGTCATCGAAATCAAACCGATCAACGTCAAATACACCGAGATCCGCATCATCGGGGATACACCCCTCATCGTCCATGCATGGAGCGAGAAGGTTAAGAAAGCCATGCTCGACAAGCAGATGAAGAAAGCCAAAAACGCACGAGTTGCCAAGGATCCGGAAGAGGAATACCAGGCATCGTTCTACCGTCTTCCGGACGGGCGTTATGGCTTCCCCGCTATCGGGTTCAAGGCTGCCGCGGTATCCGCCGGCGGACGGTTCGCCGAAGGCATGAAGATGACGGAGCTCCGGGGATCCTTCTTCATCGATGGAGAGAACGGAAGCGATCTCGTCGCCATCGAGGGCGAGCCTTCGATGAGGGAGGACACGGTCCGCGTCGGCATGGGCGTCGCCGACATACGCTATCGACCTGAGTTCAGGACATGGACGACGTCAGTGCGGGTACGGTTCAACGCGGACAAGATCAGCCTCGAACAGCTCGTAAACCTGTTCAACCTGGCGGGATTCGGTGTCGGTGTGGGGGAATGGAGACCGGAGTGCGATGGTCAGTTCGGCTGTTTCCATGTGGCCATCGAGTCGGCCAACAAAACAGAAGAATCTTCAAAGTAGCAGATAGGTAAAGGTTTGGTCCGGCGAGGTTTTGCTAGTCATGGCGAGGCGCGGTTGGGCGTGTCATATGCCCGGCAAAGAATGGCCTTGAAGGGGATCTCCCTGCAAGGTGGCATCAGACGGCACTGTGGAAACACAGTAAGGAGTAGTGAATGGTGTACAAGTGGAAAGAGGACTCCCCCCTAGCGAAGAAGGCGGACCCTCAGGCGATCGCGCGCGAGATCCTGACAATCGGCGGGGCGTCGGTACGGCCGAAGGATCTGGTTCAGGAAGCGTACTTGAAGAAGAACTCCGAACTCCACAAATGCTTCGAGTGGGACAATACCGTCGCGGCCATCGAGTACCGGAAGTCCCAGGCGAAGGAGATCCTCTTCTCCCTCGTCAAAGTGGAGAGTACGAAACACGGCCCTCAGGAAGTGTTGGCCTTCGTGGACAATCCCCAGGTCATCGAGGCGCCTGTAAAAGTACGGATCGAAGTCAGAGGTGAGACAAACGCAGGCAGAGCTGAGACGAAGAAGCCTTTCCCAGGGCCACAGCCCTTCCCTCGTGAGACGGTTTCGGCAAAACCCGAGACGATGCGTCCCTATGACGATCCGGTGCCGGCGGTAAGTGATGCGAGGGAATCAGAGGGTGATCAGGTGCCGCAGGGGATCCGGGAACTCATCGGAAAACTCGAAGTGATCCAGGACGAACTCATGGCATACACAGCGGTCGAGGATTTGGGGGCGAAACTTGGCGAGTTGATTGGTGAGCTCAAGGGAAGGATTTCAAACGGGGCAATCGCCGCTGTGGCGTAGGCAAGGGTCAATTTCGGAGACGGTAACGGAAGGAACGGAAAGAGAGAAGGAGCGTCGTATGCAACAGCCATGGTTCAGACTCTACACGGATATTCCGAACAAGCCAAAGGTTCAGAGAGTATCGGGAGAGCAGTTCAAGACATGGATAAACCTCTTGTGCATCGCGAAGAACAAGGACACGAGCGGGCGGCTTCCGCCACTCGAGGATATCGCGTACTACCTCAGGAAGGAGCCAGAAGCAGCCAGGCTGGCCCTTGAAAGACTTCACGAGGCAAAGCTTCTTGATGTCGATCCTGAAGGTGCCTGGTGTATCCACAACTGGGAAGAGCGGCAGAATGGCGCTTCCTACGGATGGCTTCGCCTGTATGTCGAGCTGTACAACGATCCGAAGGTACAACGGCTCCCCGGCGACCTGTTCAAGACGTGGATCAACCTCCTGTGCATCGTGAAGGAAGAAGGCAGGGAAGGCTATCTGCCTGGTAATGAAGACCTTGCTTTTTTTCTGCGGATGGATGGCGGGGCGGTCGAGACAGCGCTCACCCAGTTGAAAGGCGCCGGTCTGCTTGAGACGGACGAGCAGGACGAGTTCCGGATCCATGGATGGGAGAAGCGGCAATTTGCATCCGATGGTGGTGATTCCTCCGCACTCGAACGCAAGCGGCGAGAGCGGGAACGCAGGAAGGCGCTCGCAGGAACGCAACCTCAGGATCATGATGCATCGGGAGAAAGAACCGCCGATGTCACGCCTAATGTCACGCCTAATGTCACGCCTAATGTCACAGCCAATGTCACATCCGATGTCACACCCGATGTCACGGCTGATGTCACACCCGATGTCACGGCTGATGTCACGCCCCCTGTCACGGTCGATGTCACGGTCGATGTCACGGACATGTCACGCGTGACGTCACGCCTCCCGTTTTGTGACATGTCACACGATGTCACGCCTGCATATATAGACTCATATAAAGAAGCAGAAGAAGAGAAGACGCGCGCGTGTGAGGATCAGACTCCAATCCAAGAGACTTCATCCCGCGGGGCGTCGGCAAATGAGCCCATCATCTTTTCGGAACTCCCCCAATTCAAGATCGCCGGCTATTGGTTCAGAAAGTACAATCAAGTGACGGGGATCACGCTCCTTCCTGATGAACGGGCAAACCACGCGGCAAAGGAGCTTTATGAAGCCTTAGGGAAGAACAACACACTCGCGCAGCGCGCGGTGGATTACTACTTCGAGAACTGGCGGGAACTCTGGTTCGCTCAGAAGCGTATGCCGAAAGAGACGCCTCTTGAGAAACGACAGTGGTCCTTCACGTTCATAAGCTTCACGAAGAACATCCAGGAGATCCTCTCGCTCATGCAAGCCTCTCCAACATCAACGAGTCCACGGACCACGCCTGAGCGTTGGAGCACGGGGATATCCTTCGATGAGGAGCACATACCCGAAGAAGAACGGGTAGAAAATGCGCGAAAACTAGCGAGTTTCGTACAGAATCTGGGTAAAGCGAAGCGGGTTTCGTTGCTGGCAAATTAATAGATATACACCATGTGAGGAGCATCGATGACCCTGGAATACGAAGATATTGAAGAACTGAGGAAGGCGCTCGCCAATGTTGAATTCGGCAAGGTAGAGGTTCAGATTCATGAAGGAGCCATTATCTCGATGACGGTGACAACCGTAAAGAAGAAGCCTGTTCCGAAGAAAGATCGAATCGTGGTCCATACTCCAGCGGCATCAAAGATAAGCTAGTACAGTCCATAGATGACCTATTGCCTTCCCTATGATGAGGGCGAGATCACCATGCTCGCTTGGTCGGTAATCCTTCAGGCAATAGATCCCACGAACAAGCTTCCGAATCTGTCCCGCGGCCAGGGCACGCGACAGCTCGATGCGAGGAATGCCGGCTTTCACAAGATCCCGAGAACGCATAACAGGGGACTGGGTGAACGCCGCGATGAGTTTGGAATTTGAGCTGGCCATACCGAATGTTCCATTATCAAGGTATATATTTTCAAGTACCGAGTATTCGGAACATTGGAGTACAGAAGCATTTTTCAATGGTAGAAAAATATCGAGGAAAAACGCACCGAAAACTTGAAGAAATTGACTATATTTCGGCAGAATCTCGGCATAATGAAGCGGATGGCTCTGCCGGCGAACTATTACTCATACCTTGATTGAGTAATAGTCTTTGAGTTCTTCCATATTCACAAGATGCAACTTAATCACATTCTCCTCCAGTATGTATCAATCTTGTATACTTTCTGGAGGAAACAAGGGATGATTGATTGAAACGAACCATGTCAGTACCTTAATTTACGGCAGCCGCGCCTACCTTTTCACCAACGAACTAGCCCGTGGCAAGTTGCGGGGAGGTGCAGCAATGACCCTGGAATACGAAGATATCGAGGAACTGAGAAAGGTGCTCGCAAACGTGGAATTCGACAAGGTGGAGGTTCAGATTCATGAAGGAGCCATCATCTAACCTGTGAGGCGTACATTGTCACAGTTTGTGCTGGGCATAACCCAGAAGCACAAACTGTGACAATAGCCGAGTCAGGTTGAATCTACCCGCTGAAAATCAATACACTTCTACAAACCAATAATGAAATTTAAACTCGCCTGCTTCGTATAATACTTTCAATCTCCCCGGTAAATAAGGATTCGTTATTCTCAATCCTTAAAAACTGGTTCGATATATTTTTTAATAAACTCTATTCTATCCTTGGCCTCTGGCAAGAAAAGCGAAGCGATGGAAACAATAATTTCTTTCTTTGAATTGACATAGATAACATTGCCGCCATCGCCCAGAGCCGCATAGCTATCCCCGTCAATGATCCACCAAAGATAGCCATAAGCTAGATTGCCCCATTGGACGCATCGGCTATGTTCTCTTGTACTCTCATTTATCCACGCGGTCGGTATAATTTGGTTACCACCCCACGTTCCATCATTTAAGTACAATTGACCAATTTTTGTCATATCCGCAGGCGTTAAAAAAAGGCCCCAGCTAGCCGTGTTTATCCCTTGTGGGTCAACAACCCAGCCACTTGTGTTTTTATCATTCATAACGGCGAAATGTTCTTCTTTACTACGCAACACCAGATTGTGCATAACGTTGATTCCCAGTGGAGAAAATAAGTTTTTCATAGCGAAATCAAGTATGGACTGTCCCGTCGACCTCACAAGGATACCTGACAAAATATGGGTTCCTCCGATGGCAGAATAATTAAATTCCCCGATGACTCCATCCCCGCCCAATAAATTGAGTGCATCTAGAATCGGGTTCTGGCTTGCGAAAAACTCCACGTATGGTTCCGTCTTATATTTATAGGGGGCCGTCATGGTAAGAAGATTTTTGACCGTAACGTGCTGTATTGTTTTTTCACCTGTTACGACAACGTAATCGGGAAAAAAGTCCAATACCTTTTGGTCTACGCTTTTTATATAACCTTTATCGATGGCGATACCGATCAACGCGGAAATAACGCTTTTAGTCACCGAATACATATGAACGGCCTTATCGGCGGTATATCCATTAAAGTAGTTTTCAAATAATTTTACGCCGCATTTTTGAACAATAATGCCAGCAATATTGCTGTAGTCACTGCTTATCGTCTTTTCAAGCTCTTTGATTTTTTCCTGATTCATACAATCAACTTCCTTTGTTAAGATGTAGGGGATATCCTTAAAACAAGGGATATATTGATTAAAAATGCTTTACAAGACCTATTTTAAAATAATTTTAAAAAATGACAGCTATATGAAAAACATCGTGCTTTCTCGATTTTGATTGAATATTGGAGAGGTTATTTCAATCTTTCTGTTTTTTAAGGCGGCTATCGGTCTATCGTTGGCATAACCTTAACCACTCGCTCCCGAGCGAAGCGAGGGATTGGCGCGCATCTTGTGAACTCTTCCCGCAAGATGCGTGACAAAGAGCGTTATAAGGTTGAAGCGTGTGTCATGTTTTTTACTTTTTCAGGATTTCCAGTAAATCCTTATTAATAAAAATATTTTCTTTTCCAACCTTATATTCTTCGAGTATTCCAACTTCTACTAACTGATGTAGGTATCTTGAAGCTGCTTTTCGCTCTACGCCAATCGAACTGGTTATAAACTCGACTTTACAATACGGATTTACAAATAATGTCTCAACAAGCTCTTTAGAATATATTTTGGGAGCTTGTTCTTTTACTCTCTCTATCGTTCTATCTAATAGATTCTTTATTTGCTTTATTTTGACAATAGTCTCTCTGGAAGTTTCTTCAACTCCTTTTAATATGTAAATAATCCAGTCTTCCCATTTCTCATCTTTAGTGACACCAAGCAAAAGTTTGTAATATAATTCCTTATTTTTTATTATATATGAACTTAGGTAAAGTATTGGTATATCTAAATACTGCTTTAATAGTAAATATAGTATATTTACTATCCGTCCTGTTCTTCCATTTCCATCATAAAAAGGATGTATCGATTCAAACTGGTAATGCAAAATTGCCATCTTTATTAAGGTTACTTCACCATCATTAAGATACTTAACCAAGTTGGCCGTCAACGAATTGATAGCTTCTTCACTCTGAGGAGGCGTATAGATAATCTCGCCTGTCTTATCATTGGCTAATGTAGTACCAGGTAACTTCCTTATGCCAGCATTATTTTGTACCAATATTTGCTGTAAAGTAATAATATCATTCATGGATAAAAGATCTCTTTCTTTTATTTTCTTAAATCCTTCATATAATGCTTCCCTATAAAACATTACTTCTTTTGTTGCTGGATCATATTTTTTTGTAGTTGAAGAAATAGCTTTATACAATTCATCCTTTGTCGTAATGATGTTTTCTATTTCTGAACTATCTTTAGCTTCTTGAAGCACAATCGCATTTATCAGTATCGACTGATTAGGTATAATATTAGCCAAGCCCTTTAATTCTGCTAATGCAGCTATAGCCTTATTTTCCTGGCGCAATACTGCAATAGTCTCAACTCTAGAGCGATCGGGAGGTAAAAGAGGAAGGGCATCATACGGTTTACTGGGATCAAAGGACTTCATATATCCCAGTATTGATCTATTTGGTACACTTGTCAAGGATTTGTACCATATCTTTTATTTTTGGTACATGTAATCGATTTATGTACCATTTTCACAGATTTTGCACCACATTCTATTAATCTTTTCTTGGTGCGAAGTGTCAACATGACATTGGCTTAGTACCCAACAGGAATTCCCTTCAAAAAACAAAACCTTTCTGAAGACGAATAGGCCAGAAATGCTCGAAAATTTCTGAATTTCATGCAGAATCTGGGCATAATGAGGCGGTTGTCTCTGCCGGCGAACTATTACGCATACATTGATTGAGGTACAGCGATCCCTCCGGAATACGAGGGTATCGAGGAACTAAGAGTAGTCGCTCGAAAGCGTGGATTCGGCAAGCTGGAGATACAGATTCATGATGGGAGCTTCATCTCGATCGCCGTGACCACTGTGAAGAAGCGCGTTATGGCCAAGAAAGACAGGATCGTCGTGCATACTCCAACAATATCGACCTGAAGGACACGGACCACAGCAGATTGAAGCCGATGCATTCGCGTCGACTGGCGCCTCCTGCAGCTTCTTACCCATGGGGAGGGGGGGGTGCAATCTCTATGGCTATTTAGTGTAAACCGCAGCGTTTCGGCTGACTCCCACACTACGGATTCAGGGGGTAAGGGGGGCATCCGTTGCGAGCGAAGGATGCATGCTAATATTAAGCTTCATACTTGACTAAGGTTTTCATGAGACTATCAAGACCAACAAATTCTTGTCAGCATATAAATGTCATGATAGCCTTGAGTTCAGCAAAGATAAGGAAAAAAAATGAAAAAACTGCCCCGCTTGACATTCATCATACTTATTCTAACTTCCTTGATACTCTTCTCTTGTCAAAAAAAATCTCCTGTTCGCGAGTCACAGGCAGATACATCCTCCAGGACAGTATCACAAGAGGAAACCTCCAAAGGCGAAAAAAAGGACATCGAAGTAACTTTAGTAAAACTCGATTCTAGCGATTTTAAAGACTTCAAGTTCGATGTTAAGCCATTCCACACAGAAGCTCATAAAAATTACCTGGCCGATCCCATGAGATTCATATCATTGCCTGATCAAGACTTACCAGAAGGTTCGACAGCAGTAGTTGGGAGCAGAGTATGTGTGTTATATCCCAATGCTACGCTCGAAAGCGCTGCAGATTTGCATAACCTCCCTTCCGGGATCCCCATCCCTTTTGGAACGATAATTCCTCTCATAGGAGATAAAATCGTCGATCCTAATAATACTGAACGCTATGGTATGTTCTCATTTCAAGACAATTGGAATTGGTTCTATAGAACTACATATAACGGGAAAGAAGGGATTGTATACGGTGCAGACCTCTATGGTTTGAATGATACGAATGAAGCAAATCGCATCTCAGCCCGTTTATACCAAACTGGAGGGAAGTACGAAGCATTCTACCCCATTGTTGGCTATCATGAGCTTCCAACCCAAGTTACTGAAAGATTAGAGAGAGACAAACTCGCATTCCAGGAAGTTAGCAAGCTCGAATACGATCTTTGGGGATATAGATCCGATCCCATGCCCGATGACATGCTCGCCCTCTATTCAAAACACCGTAAGACAAATAACCCAGTAGGCTGGAATCGGCAGACACCTATATTTGTAACAACAGATCTTGCGTCACATGCTCAACATCTCATGTTTGACAGAACCCTTCAATATATTGAGGAAGCCATTTTTCTGCCTCGCTTGAGAAAGCTGAACGAAGCTTTCATTGCTGATCTTAGAGCGAGAACGTCGGGGACCGATGGTAATCAGGAATTCCTTGATAAAGCTATACTCTACTTCCAAGTCGCTCAGGCTCTGCTAGATTTGGCACCAGATCGAGTTGAGGTAGCGCCGACGCAAAGATGGGAACCAAGAACTATCGCTTATACGGACAAAGACAAAGATGCCGTCCTTTCAGCGTATCCCACCGAAGTCCGTGATGAAATCGTGAAAATGGACAAGGCTGAAGGTTTTGAGAACTCTAGTGTCTTCACTTTTAAAAACGGGACGCAGTCTCTTGAGGATTACTCTCAGTATAAGCCTCGAGGGCATTACACAAAGAACGGCGCGCTATCAGCCTATTTTCGCACAATGATGTGGTTTGGCCGAATTCATTTTCTTATAGCTAGATCAGGCCCCGTCCCCGTCGGCTCACAGAACGGGCAGTCTTCTGACTCGACTGCTCTTACTTTAGCGATGGAACCGATAGCCCTACTAATTACTGATACAGTAAAAAACAACACTACGCTCTATCAATCTTGGTGCAATCTATTCGATCCCATTACCGCCCTTATAGGTCTCTCCGATGACCTGAGTTTTAAAGATATTATGCCGCTTTGGAAGGAGCAAAGCGTAAGCAAGCAGGAATTTAACGCATGGGCTGGGAACAAGGATAACCTTATTACATTCATGGAGCGGGCTCATGAAAAGCTCAAGCCACCTGCAATTTCTAGTAGTTCAGTTTTCTGGGGTCCAGCAGAAGGTACAGGAAATGTAATTGAACAAGGCGATATTAAGAGCATCGATCGAAAACCTCCAATGGGTTGGAGACTTTTTGGACAAAGATTTACCTACGACTCAGCGATTCATCAGCAAGTCTCTCCTCCTAGACTAATGAGTCGAGATATAGTGCGCGGACTTGATATCATGAAAGCATTTGGATCACATACTGCAGAATCATTCCTTCAACAATCAGACTACCCAAAAATGGAAGGTCTCAATCAAAGACTGGATACCCTAGAGCAAGAATTTAATTCCTACGATGCGAGCTTCTGGAAGCAGACATACTATAACAATGTACTTTTCCAAGTAAAAACCCAAGCGCAGTTCGAACCTGGGGCTGGCTTTTACTTCACAGAAAGTCCTGCATGGGGAATCAAGGCGATGCTTTCCTCCCATGGGACATGGTCTGAACTCAGGCATGATACCCTGCTCTATGCGAAGCAGACATATGCGGAACGAGCTGGGGATGGTGATTTCGAGCCAACCTTCCGCACAGAGGCTATCCCTGAGCCTATTCATTACCTTGAACCTAACCTTCCTTTCTGGCAAAGCTCAGCCACCGCAATACAAACATTCCTAAAAGTTCTTGATGCATACGAATTGCTTGATGAGGAGAGTGCAAAAACATTTGGGCGTCTACAGGAAATCTATTCTAAAGCTGCAGAGATTGCGGCTTTAGAAGCCTCGGACAAGCCTGTTGCAGCAACTGATATCAAATGGATTGCCACGATACCTGCAGAGCTCGTAAGTCTCGTCTTAGTCCATATAGAGGGTGGAGATGTTGAAGATGCTGATCAACTTAAGATGGCTATCATTGCTGATGTATTTACAAATGCCGAATTGAAAGTTGTATTAGAGACAGGAGTGGGGATACCTTACCGGATTTATATTCCACTCAACGATCAACAGGGAGGAAAACGCATCGCCGTAGGTTATGTATTTAGTTATTATGAATTTATACAACCCATCAGCGAGCGCATGACCGACGAAAAGTGGAAAGAAATCATTTATACTCCGAATACAGATTTGAAAAAATACCAACCTTTCTGGCTAAAAGGCATGCTCCTCCCGCCTGAACCTGAAAAAGCAAAAAAGTGAGAGCAAGTAGAGCGTTAACATTCGCAGTCTCGTCAGTTTTTTTGCTCATAGGATGCTCAAAGAATGTACGTACCTATTCGACTTGGGCATCACTCGGTGAAAGACCTGCGAAGTCCATTTCTATACCAATCGAGGCCCTTCCTCCGCTAGATGCGCATCCTTGGGGAGGAACAGTGAGTCATCATCTTCTGACAGACACCCAAATCGACCGTTGGTTTTTTGAACTAGCAGCTCGAAGAAATGTGGAGCAGTTCTATATCATTTGCCCATCCCATTGGGGGCTCTCGACCCAAACTTATTCACTAACCGATGGTTCTTGGCTCTTATCAAAGGGGCAGCTCGCCTCAGATCAGCAACGAATGAAAGCTCTCGCAAAGAAGCTAGGAGTGAGTCTTGAGCCGACGGTTTTTGATCACGAACACGGCATTTCCGTTCTAGCGCCCTATATTATTAAATACTTCCCCAATGCAAAAGTCCTAGCGATCGCTTGTCAAGGTGAGCCCCCCCTTGATCAACCCATGGCAGAACGCCTAGCTTCCGCGCTACAGCCAGCCTTCGATAAAAAAGGTAAAGAGAAGAATTTCCTACTTGTGTCGACTGACTTTTCGCATCATGGTGATTTATCAGCAACGAAAGAAAAAGATGAGCGCTCTCGAGCTTTTTTCCAATTTCCATCACAGTCTAGTTGGATAGTTGCAGGATGTGACAACAGGCCAGGCATCTATGTTCTTGCCAGACTATTCACCCCAGAAGTACAAAGCGCCATTTTATTCCACTGTAATTCTTTCGACTTAACTGGGCAAAATAAAGAAGATATCACAAGCTATTTTTTCTCGTTTTTCTGGTAGTCAGGCATCTCTTCAATGAAGGTCATTGCTCTTCTAGACCAAATTGTAGGCGAACGCATGAACTTGATTCCCGGGTTCTTCCAACCCATCAAACCTAGACTGGCTTTGTTTGAAAGGCGTGCAAGAAAATCCTCCTGCTCGTAGCCCCTCTGTGCGGCGATGGAAGCTTGGAGCAAAGTTACTTCGTTTCCATTTTTGAGGATGAGGCTATCCAGGCCGGGCCTAAAGTCAAGAGGATCACACATGTCATACCATGGGCCAAAGACCGAGAGTTCAAGGAAGAGATCAGATCGTTCTGAGGGGAGGAGCGCTGGATATCGTGGATCATCAGCGGCTAACTGAGCACAATATCTTGCTGCAGCATCTAGACTAGAGACTCCGTGATAGAGCGCAAGACAGCCTCGATCGCCATGTGCACCTTGAATACGTAGCGCTATCCCTATCTCATTCTTACCGGTTTCAATCTGAGGCTGCCTTTTATCTAGCCAATAATCCTCTACAGCTGCTGCTGCCGCAGCGAGCGCTTTATCTGTCACCGATTGAGGGAACAGCTGCTCAAGAGTTACAAAATCATCATCATTCCAGCCCGAGATAATATCTCTGGCCGTTGAATCGCCCGGCTTGATATTTATCTTCTTCAAACTTGAGCGAAGAGAAGGAGGCGAAACCATCCAAACGCTGGCACCAGGGAGGAACCCTTCATTTCGCCTGCCGAATCTTTCATTTTGCTTTTCCCAAACCTGCCAAGCGGTGCTTTCTTCGCCTCCCTCGGGAACAGCAGCTCTTGCCCCAGCCTCAAGGTACCACACAGAATTCCTTGCTTTATGCTTATAGTCTTCCACAAAACGCTGAAGGCGCTGCCATGCGGAGGAAGCATCGTTTTCGTATGCGGCAGAAAGAGCGACGGTCACAAGACCAGGAGATTGTTTTCCCATCCAAACACATATTTCTTCCAAGAAACGTTCGGGCGGGGTTCCTGGATCATGACAGAATATATCAAAATCGAGACTCACAACGAGGGGACCTTTGATTCGTTGTTTCTCGAGTTCATGCCAATCAGTAAGGATGATACGGTTTTCGATTGATACGGCATCGCTTGGCGAGAATGAAGCAAGCTTTCGATTCAGCCATACAATCCGAGCATTCTTGTTTGGAAGGAGTAAATCTCGTCCTGAAACCCATACAACTCGAGAAACAATATTTTCATGTAAAAGCATGGCAACCCAGTTTGAGCTAAGTGGTATTTTGCCGATTGGGCTAACATCATGATGATAATCTAGCAGGACAAGTGTTGTGCCCGGATGGTTCTTCGCATAGGATTTCACAAGGTCATACGATAGAGAATGCCGATCATGGAGATGGACTTCCTGCGGGGCGCAAGAAATGAGGATAGTGCAAACGATGATGCAAAAAAATTTCATACTGAGCCGTGCCATGGCTAAGCGTAACACCCGAAGCAATAAACAGGGAAGTCCAGTTCTATGGATCCTCCTAATCATTGTGATCACAATCTACGTAGTAACTGTATCTTGCTCAAACCGGCGCCAGCCTGTCTTGACTCTGCTGGTTGGAGGCGATTGCCTCCTTGACCGCTACAATGGCAAAACTGGTGTTAACTCATGGGAAGACCATAGGTGGGACACGTTAGCCAAAGCCGCCCGAAATAGCAATGCATTCCTGTTCAACCTCGAGACCACTATTGGTCAAGGCGGCTCCCCAAAGAATAAACAGTTCGTATTTCGTGCACCAATTGAAGCACTATATCCTCTTTCACAATTTAAAAGCCCAGTCGTTGCACTAGCTAACAATCATTCCATGGATTATGGACCTGCTGGATTACTGGCAAGCATTGCCGCCCTCGACGAAGCCCATATTGTACATACAGGTGCGGGAAATACAATGGAAGCTGCATGGAAAGAAGCTCGGATCAACTGCCCCGGAGGGACGCTCTCAGTTCTGTCATGCGGCTTTGACGACGATGAGACTTCTTTTACTGAATCCTTTGGCGCAGTTATCGCACCAATAAATGTTGAAATGCTCAAAGATAAGATTCATACATGCAAAGCAACCTCTCTCGCTGTGGTGGTTATGCTTCACTGGGGTTTCGAATATGAGACAACTTATACTTATTCACAACAGCATCTCGCAAGATCCTTAATAGACGCTGGGGCTGATTTAGTAGTCGGAAGCGGACCGCATGTGCTCCAAGGGCTTGAGGAGTACCATGGTTCGCTCATTTGCTACAGTATAGGTAATCTAATTTTTGATGACCTTGGAAGTGATGAGACATCGGCCGCAGTAATTATTCGAATGACCTTTTTTTCTTCCGTTGAAGGCAGCATGCAAAAAGAATTTGAAGTTGCACCATTGCGGACAACCCAAATCTCAATAGGACCTACCTCCCCATTGTTACAGGATGCCAAAGATGTAATAAAAAATATCGTTATGCGCTCGCCCTTTCCAAGTGTTCTTTATGAAAATCGATACTTTAAACAAAGTAACCTTTATTGGTTTTCAATTAAAGGCCAAGATTTTAATATATAGAAAACAACATTTGGGATAAAAACTAAAGCGACCTATTCGTCTATCCTTGTATTGGTACAGGTTTTACTTCTTTATCATTTTATTTTAAGAGTGGACCTTGTGCACCAGCTAGACACCGAAGCTTCCTTAATGTAAATTTATAAACACATACGGGTATGTTTTTACTCGGGTAAATTGCCGATTCAGGCCCATACCCAAAGAAAGAAAACCTAATAAAAGATTGGTTAAAATGGTCAAATACAGGCCATTTTATAGCCCTAGGGGCTAAAAGAGAAGGGCAATTCCTTATAATAAAAGGAATTGCCCTTCTCTTTTTTAATTAATGGAAAAATTTGTCGACCTAATCCAGAAAAAAAATGAGGAGGCCCTTCCTTGAACACTTATAAGACCTCCCAGATAGCGAAGCTTATCGGAGTTCATCCCAATACCATAAGGTTTTACGAAGCGATGGAACTGCTTCCCGCGATACCCAGGACGGAAAGCGGATACCGAATTTTCAACGATGCCCATCTTAGGCAGCTTAGGCTGTTGCGCAGGGCTTTCCACGCGGAGATAATCGGGGACAGGCTCAGGCAAGAAGCCTATGACATCGTGAAGACAGCGGCCGCGAACGATATCGACGCGGCGTATCGAGGCACAAAGAAGTATTTGGAGCACCTGAGAGAGGAGAGGGCCAGAGCGGAAGAGGCTATCCTCATCGCCTCAAACATCGTTGAAAAAAACGAAAAATCGGATAAAGCGGTATTGCTCAACGGCAGGCTCATGGCGGCGGGCATTCTCGGCGTCACCATCGATGTTCTGCGCGATTGGGAAAGAAACGGCTTGATCCGGGTGCCGCGAAGCGCTAACGGGCGCAGGAAATTCGGATTGGCGGATATGAATAGGCTGAAAATCATCCGAACGCTTCGAAACGCTCACTATTCCATGATGTCCATACTAAGAATGCTGAATCGACTGGACAGAGGCGATACGAATGTAAGGAAAGCGATCGATACGCCCGATGAAGACGAAGATATCGTTTGCGCCGCCGATCGATATATCACCGCGCTGAGCATGGCTGAAAACGATGCGCTGGAAATGCTGGCCATTCTCAATGCCATACGGGAAAGCTAAGGCCGCGAATAAAAAAATAATTAAGCCTCCAGTATGCCACCAGTCAAAAATCGAGTGGTAAGCTTTTTCATCAAATATATACCGGAGGGGTATCATGGATTCGGATAATCAGCGCATGCCGGAATGGCGGGGAAAGATAACCGCGTTCCTGGCGGGCCAGGGAATTTCGCTTTTCGGATCGCAAATCGTGCAAATGGCGATCATCTGGCATGTGGCTCTCGAAACATCATCGGGCGGCTGGGTCACTGTCCTGACGCTGGCGGCGTTTTTGCCCCAGATGATCATGTCTCTATTCGCGGGGGTCTGGGCGGATCGCTACAACAGAAAAAGCATAATCCTGATCGCCGACGCGGCCATCGCCGCGACGACCCTGCTGCTCGCGGTTTACATGATATCCGGCAACATGGGCGCGACGGTCCTCCCTGCGATAATTATCGCCTCCGCCATCCGTTCTCTCGGCAGCGGAATTCAGACGCCTGCCGTGAACGCCATGATTCCGCAGCTCGTTCCCGAAGACAAGCTTATGCGGGTGAACGGAATAAACGGAAGCATTCAGTCTTTTGTCCAGTTCGCTTCTCCCATAGCCGCGGGAGCGCTGATGTCTGTCGGCCCCATCCACAACATTCTGTTCATTGACGTAGCTACCGCGGTCATCGGCATCGGCATATTGGCATTAATAAAAACGCCAAAGCATAGGCCGACCGAAAGAACGGAACCCACGTCCGTATTAAAGGAAATGAAGGAAGGTTTTTCGTTCACGTGGAATCACCGATTCTTGAGAAGACTGCTCGCGACCTACGGGGCGTATATTTTTCTCTGCGTGCCTTCCGGATTCCTGACGGCGCTCATGATCGGAAGAACCTTCGGCGACAATGTGCTGTTGCTGACCATCAATGAGACGGTGGGTTTCGCGGGAGCGTTGGCCGGCGGACTTCTGCTAGGCGCGACCGGAGGCTTCAAGAATCGGAACAAGACATTGTTCCTGGGAGTCATGATCAATGGCGCCGCTTCTTTTGCCGTCGGCCTCACCAACGCGTTCTGGCTTTTCGCCGCTCTCATGTTCTTTATCGGCATGACCATACCGGCGGCTCAAACCGCGGTGTTTACCCTTGTTCAGGAAAAGACCGCTCCGACCATGATGGGCAGGGTTTTCAGTCTGGTCAACGTGATGTTTACGGGCTTCATGCCTCTTGGCATGGTCATCTTCGGACCGCTGGCTGACGTTGTTCGAATTCAGACGCTGGTTATCGTATGCGCCGTGTTCATGATTCTTCTTGGCTTTAGCATCTTCCTGTCCGGGAATTTTTACCGAGAAGGTTGCGCGACCTTATCCACGGAAACGGGAGAAAACATTTCAGATGCTTAGGGAGAAATTAAAATAGTCCTTATTTCATGAGCATGGCAGGAGCTGCCGTTAGGCGATAGATCCTGCCCGCTCAATCAGGTATCGATTCTTTCCATATTCCTCGACGTGATTATCTTGCTTCTATAGATTAAGTCTTTCCTCTCCTCAAATCCGATTCTTTCCCAAAAATTATTGCCAGTCTCATTCTTCCCGAAGACGACAAGGCCTACCTTATGTATCCCTTCTTGCCTCAAAGCCTCCATGGCTTTCTCTACCAATCGCTTCCCTATGCCCTTCCCTCTTTCATCCATATCCACCGCCGTATGGTAAATGTACCCTCTTCGCCCATCGTGGCCGCTGAGAATGACGCCGACCACTCTTTTTTCTTCTTTGGCCACAAAACAGGTGGCGGGATTTCTCTTCAGGTAGGTTTCAATTCCTTCTCTTGAATCATCCAGGCTGTTAAGCCCCATGCCGGCCGTATTAATCCATAGCGAATACACGGCTTCATAATCATCGGCTGTCATCAGGCTGATATTCATATGCTGTCTCCAATGAACGATCTTTGCGCTATCTTATGGCTTTATTAACTAAAAAGAAAAGAGCCCCCTGGCATGCAAGGAGCTCTTTTCGTTAATGGCCTGCGACCGCGATTATGACCGTCACCGCGGCCATGCGCGCGACCGTGGCCGCGGCTGGATTTCGGCCTCAGCCCGCCACCCTCTCGAATCGTTCCTCGACCTTTCCCCAGTCGATGACATTGAAGAATGCCTCCAGATAATCGGCTCTGCGATTCTGGTATTTCAGATAATAAGCATGTTCCCAAACATCCACGCCGAGGAGAGGCGTCAAGCCTTCAGCCATAGGACTGTCCTGGTTGGCCGTGGATCCGATGACGAGCTTCCTGGATTTTCCGTCGAAGGACAGCCATGCCCAGCCCGAACCGAATCGGCCCATGGCCGCCTTGCTGAATTCGGCCTTGAATGCGTCGAAGCCGCCCAGCTCTTTTTCCATGGCGGCGGCAAGAGCGCCCGAGGGTTTGCCGCCCGCGTTCGGGGCGATGCTCTCCCAGAAAAAGCCGTGATTGTAATGGCCGCCGCCGTTGTTCCGCACGGCGGTCTGGATCGACGAGGGAAGTTCCTTCCAGTCGCGGACGAGAGCTTCAAGATTCCAGGCCGCGTAATCGGTTCCTTCGATTGCCTTGTTGAGATTCGCGACATAGGCGGCATGATGCTTGTCGTGATGGATGCGCATAGTCTCCGCGTCGATGTGCGGCTCGAGGGCGTCAAGAGAATATTTCAGTTCGGGTACGGTAAATGACATATAACACTCCTTAAATAAGATTTTCCTATATTCAGGAATACTTATATGTCAAAGATACTTAAAAAAGGGACTTGATCCAAGAAAAAAAGCAAAATGGCAAGATTTCCCTGATCTCCCGAGAAGCTTAGAGCAAGGGCGAAAAGACCTTCAGCAGCCAGCCGGCAACCTTGCGATGAATTTTAATGGCATCGAGCTCAGCGATGGTCACTTCCTGGCATTTCCCCAAGGTGGCGAGAAAGTCGTCGCGCATGGCAAAAAGGCTTCTGCAGCCGTAAAGCCAGACGCCGCATTCAAAATGGAGGTAGAGGCTCCTGAAATCCAGGTTTATGGTGCCCACAGTGCCGAAAATATCGTCCGCCACGAAGGTCTTCGAATGGATGAAACCGGGCAGATACTCGAAGATCCGCACGCCGCCGGCGACAAGCGCGCGATAGTTGGCGCGGGTGACGGCATGGACATACCATTTGTCGGGAATATGAGGAGTTATGATGCGGACATCCAGTCCGTTCTTCGCGGCCAGGGTGAGCGCCATCAGCATTTCGTTGTCGATGATGAGGTAAGGCGTCGTGATGTAGAGATATCGTTTTGCCTTGCCGATGATATTCAGGTAGACATTTTCCCCGACAAGTTCAGAGTCCAGGGGGCTGTCCTCGTAGGGCTGGACGAATCCGTCGGATTCCAAGACGGGCCATCCTTCCTGGGGGAAGATTTCGTACCGCAGGTCGTCATCATGCTTCCGCCTCGCGAAGCTCCACAGCTTGAGGAACATGGACGTGAAGCTGGCCACGGCATCCCCTTCCAGCATGATGGCGTTGTCCTTCCAGTGACCGAATCGAGGGAATTCGTTGATGTACTCGTCGGCCAGATTTATGCCGCCGGTGAATCCCACCCTGCCGTCTATCACCAGGATCTTCCGGTGATCGCGGTGATTGTAGCTGGCGGAGAGAAGGGGCTTGAGCAGGTTGAAGACCGCGCATTTGATGCCCATGGCTTCCAGCCGCTTCTCATAGTTGGACGGCAATCGCCCGAGGCAGCCGAAATCGTCGTACATGACGCGCACGTCCACGCCCAGCTTCGCCTTCTCCGCGAGGATGGAGAGGATGGTCTCCCACATCCGGCCTTCCCCGATGATGAAGAATTCGATGAATATGAAATGTTCGGCCTTTTTCAGCGCTTCGGTTATGCGCGCAAAGGCTATTTCCCCGCTGGGAAGATATTCTGAGGCCGTATGGGTCCAGACCGGGTTCCTGGCGTTGACGCTGAGATAGCGCGACTGCATGGCGGCGTCAATATTCAGGGATTCCAGTCTCCTGAGGTCCTCGCTCCCCCGCGTCGTCAGCGGACGCACCCATTTTTCGCCTTCCTTGATCTGCTGCTTCATTTTCCCGCTCAGGCGAATCTTGCCGAAAAAGAGATAGAAGATTCCTCCAAAAATGGGGAAGACGAGAATCGGGATGAGCCAGGCTATCTTATACGCGGGATTGCTCGTGTCGTTGAGAATCCATAGGACGACGGCAAAGCTCAACACGATGCTCAAACTATAAAAAATATAGAAGGAATCCATGAACGCGATGAGGCCAGCTACGAGGATCGCCAGCTGGATGAGCATCGCGAAGAACACCAGGTTCGCCTTGCTCGATAAAATCTTCTGTAGCCGCTTCAAGCATCACCTCTTTCAGCATTTATCGCAGGGTTCGGGGCAGTTTAAAACCTTCATGAATTCCTCGCCCGTCATAGTCTCCTTCTTGAGAAGGCAGGCTGTCAACGCTTCCAGCTTGGGCCTGTTGTCCTCGAGGATCTTGGTGGCCCGGGCAAAGCACTGATTGATGATCTTGAGCACTTCATCGTCGATCTTGGCGGCTGTGGCTGGCGACACGAGAAGGGTGGAATCGCCGCCGAGATAGGGATTATTGACGGTTTCGAGGGCCATCATGCCGAAAGTCTCGCTCATGCCGAAGCGCGTGACCATGGCGCGGGCTATCTTGGTGGCCTGCTCGATGTCGTTGGCCGCTCCCGAGGTGACGGTGTTGAACATGATCTGCTCGGCGGCGCGGCCTCCCATGAGGGTAGCGACCTTGTCCAGGGCCTGTTCCTTGGTGAGAAGAATCTGTTCGCTTTCGTCCACCTGCATGGTGTAGCCGAGGGCTCCCGAGGTGCGGGGGACGATGGTGATCTTGTGCACGGGCGCGGAGTTCTTCTGCTTGGCGGCGACGAGGGCGTGTCCGATCTCGTGATAGGCGATGGTCTGCTTATCCTTGAGCGAAATGACGGCGTTCTTGCGGGCGTAACCGGCGATGACGACTTCGACGGATTCGTCCAGGTCGATCTGCAGCACTTCCTGGCGCCCCATTTTCACGGCGTGCAGGGCGGCTTCGTTGATGATGTTGGCGAGATCGGCGCCCGAGGCGCCCGAGGTAGCCCGCGCGGTGGCGTTGAAATCGACGCCCTCCCCCACTTTCACTTTCTTGGCGTGGACCTTGAGGATCGCCTCGCGCCCGGCGAGGTCGGGGAGTTCCACGGGGATGCGCCGGTCGAAGCGGCCGGGCCGCAGGAGGGCCTTGTCGAGAGTCTCGGGTCTGTTGGTGGCGGCGAGGATGACGACGCCTGTCTCAGCCCCGAAGCCGTCCATCTCGGTGAGGAGCTGGTTGAGGGTCTGCTCGCGCTCGTCGTTGCCTCCGTACATATTCGCGTTGCGCGATTTACCGATGGTGTCGATCTCGTCGATGAAGACGATGCAGGGCGCTTTTTCCTTGGCCTGCTTGAAGAGGTCACGCACCCTGGCAGCGCCCATGCCGACGAACATCTCGACGAACTCGGAGCCCGAGATGGAAAAGAAGGGCACCTTGGATTCGCCGGCCACAGCCTTGGCCAGGAGGGTCTTGCCCGTGCCTGGGGGGCCGACGAGGAGGGCGCCCTTGGGAACCGTGGCGCCGATCTCCTTGTACTTGCCAGGATTGTGAAGGAACTCCACGATCTCCTGGAGCGCTTCCTTGGCCTCGTCCTCGCCGGCCACGTCATCGAAGGACTTGCCCGTCTGAGCTTCGACGTAGATTTTTGCCTTGCTGGAACCGAAGGCCATCGCGTTGCCCATGCCGCCCATCTTGCCGATCATCTTCTTCGAAAGAAGCTGGCCCACGCCTATGAAGAGAGCGAGCGGGAGAATCCAATTGAGGAGGGAGACGAGAGGCGAATTCTCCTTGGGTATGGTCTGGCTGAATTCGACCTTGGCGTCGTAGAGCCGGTTGACCAGCTCGGGATCGTCGACGCGTCCCGTGTTGTAGACTATTTCCTTGCCTTCGGCGTTCAGCGCCGTGAAGCGAATCTGCGCGGCATCGATTTGGACCTTCTTCACCGCGTTGTTCTCAACCTGCGAGAGAAAGCTCCTGTAGTCGGTTTGGACGATCTTTTCCCCCATGACGGAGGGAAATATGAAGGCATTGAGGAGAAGCACGACGAACATCACTATCCCATAGTAATAAAAAAGAGGTTTCTTTGGGTTTTCCTGTACTTTCACGAGTATGGCTCCTGGCTATATCGGGGTTTGTATTTTCGCGATCATTCTCATTTATAATAATAAAAAAAAGCTCCGGAGCCAAAGACTGGAAGCTATTCCTCTTCCGCTCGTCTATCCCCAGGATGTTCGATTTATTGTATAGTACTCGCCAGGAGCGATAAAGATTGTTTCGGAATGTTTGTCCCCGCTGCCGCCGTCCTCGGGAATCCTGCCTCTGCCCTGTCGAGCCTCCGATGGTCCTGCGCACGAAAATCGTCCTTCTCATGCACCCCAAGGAATGGCGGCGCGAGCGCTGCGGCACGGGGCGGATGACCTGTCTGAATATAGCCGGCGCGGAATTGCTACCGGGAATCGCCTTCGACGGGCATAATCGGGTCAGGGAACTCATCGACGATCCCGAGAATTTTCCCGTCCTCCTCTACCCTAGCAGCGGCTCCTTCGATCTCTCCAACCCAGGAATGGCGGAACGGTTCGCGGGCGAGGTTTCCGGGCGGAAGATCGTCGCCTTCCTCGTCGACGCTACCTGGGCCTGTTCCAAGGCCGTCCTCCGTGAGAGTCCCGGACTGATGAGGCTTCCCAGGCTGATGTTCACGCCCCAAACGCCGAGCCGGTGGCTAATCAAGCGACAACCCGGCCCTCTCTGCCTCTCCACCCTGGAGACCGTGCACGAACTGCTCTGTACCCTGGAATCGGCCGGATTGGAGGATTATCCTGACAAGCGGAGGCTTCTCAACGCATTTTCGCGCATGCAGGAATACCAGATAGAGCGGGCCTCAGTTGGCGGCAAGCCCCGCCACCTTCCCAGGAGCGCGGATTCAGCCTTGGCGGGCGATGAGCGCTTCGCAGGGACCGAGAAGAGATCCGCCGGCGGCGAGGACAGCGCCCTCGGGGCGGGCGGTTCCAAGCAGGATGACTAGATTCTCCTTTAATTCGATCTTCCTCCCGCGCGACGCGAAATTGAGAAAAATCGCGATACTCTCTCCGGAAGCCTCGTCCTTCCTTTCATAGGCGAGGACGCCGGGCGCGGCATCGAGGAAACGCAGGGAGCCGCTCTTCAGGGCAACGCTCGTCCGCCTGAGCGCGATAAGAGCCCTGTACCATACGAGAATGGAGTCGGGCCGCCCGCGCTGGGCTTCCACGTTGCGCTCGCGCCAATCGGGACCGAGAGGAAGCCATGGCTTTTCGGAGCCGAATCCGCCGTCGGGGCTCCCGTCCCATTGCATGGGTCTGCGCTCCGGATCGCGGCCGAGGGAGGTCAGTGGCCAGGTTTTAATCCCGAGGGGGTCGCGGAGGGCGGCGCGGGGCAGCCTGTAACAGGTCAGGCCGATCTCTTCTCCGTAATAGAGAAAGGGAGTACCTTTGAGCGTAAGGAGCATGGCGGCGGCGATCCTCGCCCTCGCCTCGGTGATTTTCGGGTCGCGCGAGCGGTAGCGCCAGGCATGGCGCGGCCTGTCATGATTGCTCAAGGTAAAATTGGGCCATGCCCCGGCTGGCAGAAGGGAATACCAGCGCTCCGCCGAGCTCCGAAAGGCTTCGGCCTTCCAGGGCTGGTTCAGGAAATCGAAATTGAACGCCATGTGCAGCTCGTCGCCCCGTTCGCCATGGCAGGACGCGGCGAGAGCCGGGTTCTCGCCGTGGGTCTCCCCGATAAGCACGCGCTCGCCGGCTACGCTCGCCCCGGGGCGCGCTGATTCCCATTCGTCGGCTACGCGCCGCATCTCCTTGAACACCCCATGAAAATCGGGATGATTGCGATCCCTGATATGGTTCTGGAAGAAATCCGGGACAGCCTTGAAGGAGAACGGATTGGAGCGCAGCTCGGGATCCTTCATGTACGCGGTGGCGACGTCGAGCCTGAATCCGTCCACGCCCAGATCGTACCAGTATCGCATGATGTCATAGAAGGCTTCCCGGACTTCCGGGTTCCGCCAGTCGAATTCCGGTTGATGCCGGGTGAAGGTTCCGAGATAGCGCTCGCCCGTCGCGGGGTTGGGGTGCCAGGCCGTGCCCAGCTCGAAGATCGCCTTCCAGTTGTTGGGAGCTCTCCCCGTCTCGGGCGCCCAGAGATACCATCCATGCTTTGGCGACGCTCGCGAAGTCCTCGCCTCCTTGAACCAGAGATGCTCGTCTGAGCTATGGTTGGCGACGAGGTCGAGGACAATCCTGATCCCGCGCTTCTTGGCTTTTCCTACAAGCAGCCTGAAATCTTCGGCGCTCCCGAAGAGCGGATCTATGTCCCTATAGTCGGCAACATCGTAGCCGAAGTCCTTCATGGGGCTCGGAAAGAAGGGCGAGATCCAGAGGGCATCGACGCCCAGCCACTCGAGATACTCAATTTTTTCCGCTATGCCGGCCAGGTCCCCAGTCCCATCGCCGTTCGCGTCCCTGAAACTCCGGGGATAGATTTGATAGAAAACGGCTTCTGTCCACCAGGCTCTGCCCATGGTTTCCTCCAGTTTCAGCGATTTCTCAGCCCGCCAAAGCGCCTGGCGAGCCAGACTTCGAGCGGCTTGCGCCAGACAAGCCCGGCGATGAAAAGGATAACGGCCGCGGCGAAGAGCCAGAGGGTAAGGGCTATCCGGCCGGAATAGGCGGCCATTCCAATGAGGGTGCTGCCAGCGATACCGGGGAGGCGAGCCGACATGGATTCGGCCAGGAATTCGACGAGGGGCGTTTTCGCCATGCCGGCGATGTAGCAGAGAATATCCTTGGGGATGCCGGGCAGGAGAAAGAGGAGGAAATATCCCGCTTCGGCCCTTCGGTTTTCGGTCAGGGCTTTTTCCGCCTTTTCCAGGCGCTCGTTGCCCAAAATGCCGCGGATAAAGGGGCGGCCGGAAAATCGGCCTATTCCATAGTTGATGAGAGACCCGGCCGCTATCCCGACCATGCTGAGGATGCCGCCTCCCCAGAACCCGAAAATAAAGCCGCCCGAAGCCTGGGTGAGCTCGCCGGGGATCACGAAGACGACGACTTGGAGTATCTGCATGCCGATGAAGACGATGGGACCCAGGGTGCCGAGCCCTTCCATCCATGTCCTGACGGCCTCTCTGTTCCTGTAGACATCAGCGATTTCCGCTCTGAAGACAATGCTAGCCAGGGCGACGGCGGCTATTATGAAGGGGAAAACCCAGGCTTCTGGGGGCAGAGGTCTGACCTTTTTCATACCAGGCTGAACGATACACTTCGAATTTGATCCCCGCAAGCGTGGAAATCGTCATTGCGATGTCAATGCTTTGACGAAAGCCCTTTTTTTTGATACAATGACCTACTATGGAGAACAAAACGGTCCCCGCCTATAAAATAGATCAGCGCGTCGTCTATCCCAGCCAGGGTGTCGGACGCATCCTCGAGATCAGGGAAAAATCCTTCAAGGATTCCAAGATTCTCTACTACATCATCTATCTCGAGTTTTCCGACATGACCGTGATGGTGCCCGTGGACAAGGCGGAATTCCTGGGACTGCGCCCCATCGTTCCCCAGACCGAGGCCGAACTGGCGCTGACCTTCATTTCGGAGGACTACGCCCCCATACCATCAGACTGGAAACTTCGCTACCAGATGAACCTGGACCTCCTCAAGAAAGGTTCTATAATGGATATAGCATCTGTCGTACGCTCTCTCTATCATCGCTCGAAGATCAAGGAACTCCCCATCCTCGAGCGGAAGCTCTACGATTCGGCGATAAACCTCCTGCAGGACGAGATTTCTTTCTCGCTCGGAAAGCCGAAGGAAGAAATCGCCGAACTCATCCACGCGCGCCTCGAGAGCTGATATCCGATGTCCGGCACAGACCAGCTGGATGCTCATCGCTGCCTGGAGGCTCCTCGCCTGCCCCTCGGCCACGGAGCCTTTCTCCTTCTGACAGCGGCCGGATCCAGTTCGCGGTTCGGCGGCACAAAAAAAGAACTCCTTTCTCTAGAAGGCAAAAGCATACTTCAGCATTCGCTTGAGGGCTTTCTCCATCTCGAGGATCTCGCCGGCGTCGTCGTTACCTATCCAGCCGGCCGGCTCGACGAGATACGGGCGAGCATCGACGAAGAGCTGGCAGGAAAACTGACCGCGCTGGCATGCGGCCTTCGTTTCATCCAGGGCGGAGAAACGAGACAAGCCTCGGTGAAAAGCGGGCTCGACGCGCTCATCGAAGCCTGTGGCGCCGCTCTTCCCGGCACCGCCATCGATCCGGCCGGGGCAGTCGTCCTCGTGCATGACGCGGCTCGTCCCTGGGTGGCGGCCGATACCGTCGACGCTGTCCTTGCCGCCGCCAGAGCCAACGGCGCCTGCATTCCCCTGAGCGATCTCCCCGACACTCCCAAAGCGATATCGGCCGACGGCTTCATCCAAACCCACCTTGAGCGCGATTCGGTAAAGGCCGCTCAGACCCCCCAGGGATTCGCCCTCGCGGCCCTCGCCGCCGCCCACGGCGCCGCCGCCGCCGAAGGCTGGACCTGCACGGATGACGCCTCGCTATGGGATCGCTATATCGGAAAAGTGGCCTCCGTCCCCGGCGACAGGAAAAACAGAAAAATCACCTACAGGGAAGATTTGCCCATGGAAGAAGACGCACCCGCGTTCAGGATCGGCGAGGGCTGGGACATCCACCCCCTCGTTCCGGGCAGAAGGCTGCTGATCGGGGGAATCCGCCTCGAACACGACAGGGGCGAAGCCGGTCATTCCGACGGTGATGTCCTCTGGCATGCCATCACCGATGCCCTCATCGGAGCATTGGCGTTGGGCGATATCGGTTCCCATTTTCCGCCGTCGGATCCTCTCTGGAAAGACGCCGATTCGGGGCAATTGGCCGCTCTCGCCGCCCAAAAAGCAGCCGAAGCGGGTTGGAAGATTGGCAATATGGACTGCACCGTTATCCTAGAAAAACCCAGGCTGGGGCCGCGGCGCGACGAGATCCGCGCCTCCATCGCCAGCCGGCTCGGAATTCCTGCCGACGCTGTTTCGGTCAAGGCCAAGACCAATGAGGGATTCGGGGAAATCGGCGCGGGAAACGCCATCGAAGCCCGCGCGGTAGTGCTTATGCTCCGCAAACATCGGTAAGTCGACGGAAATGCCTGGATAAAATCCTAGAACCTGGTCGCCTTCTGCCGTATCGCGTTAAAAAGTTCGACGAATCTGCTTTCTTTTCTATAGAAAACCGCGGGTTTCCCCTCCGGGGCGTCGACGACTGTCGCGCCGTTTCGATAATGGCGCGATGTCCAAAGGTGTATCCATTCATCACGGGGCAAACAGAGACGGCGCGTTCGCGTCCCGCCCTCGGGAGTCGGGGCTATCAGGAGATCGGGACCGAACATATACTGATCCCTGAGTTCCCAGAGCCCTTCTTCCTCGGGATAATAGACGGCGGGATGGATCAGGATCGGTATACCTTTTTCAACCCAGTTTTCCGAACAAAAATCCCTATAAGGCTTCAGCATCTCATGAATCGTGAGGGCGGCCTTCATCCGACGTCCGAGAACCTCATCCTGAACATTCTCCGGTTCGGACATGGTGAAGAGCGGACCAAATGCCGCGATTTCCAGCGCATGAGCCGCGTCACTCCGCGAGTTTGCCGCATCCTTCATTCTGAAACCGTCAAGGGGCATGTACACATTGCCCTTTCCCGCAAGGGAGAGGGAGAGAATCATGGTGACGAGATCTTCGGCGCTTTTCAGCCTTCCGGCGTCGGCAGGAAGCGGTTCGGCGAAAGCCTCTTCAAGAAAGAACCCGCTCTGTATGCTTTGCGGAAGTCTTTCCCTGACGGTCTTTCCCAGCTTTCCGGCCAAATGACGCGTAAGCATTTCTATGCCCATCGCGGTCGAATTCCCGAAGCCCAGCGCGATCTCAGCCGGCAATACGGAACAGGACAGGTCGGTAAGAGAAGCCCCGAAGTTCCAGCTGAGGATTTCCCCGCCGTCGACATTCATCCAGGTGCCCATATTCGACATGACCGAAAGGTTGCCGCGGAGTTTTGTCTTGTCGTCAGAGGGACGCGTCAGAAGCTTCTTGCCTTTCAGGTCGTAGAGTGTCGACGGGCCGGCGCCGAACAGCTTTTCCTTGGGATTCGCTCCCAGTTTTATCCTGATTCCCCCGTTTATGGCTGAAGAGGGGAAAAAACGAAGACGAAGCACTCTGTCTACATACGAAATCCGGATAGTACAGAAGGAGCCGAATTCCAGGACAGTCAGATCAGGGCCTTCATTGATGATCTCGCAGGCTCCGGGATTTTTCCAGACTTGCCCATCCCCAATGCCTTGAACCTTCTTGGACGAGGCTTTCACCTTCGTTGTTCCCAAGAAAATGGCGGGGGAAGAAGAGGAGTGTCTCAGGATTCTTCGGCCTTCCACGGTCATGACGAAGCCATCTCTCCAGCGCTCGAAAGAAATCACGGAACGGCCTCCCGTATGCGCGGCGTGAAGAGGCGCGGCAGCGCCCCTTTTCCATGGGAAAATACCCGCAAGAACCATACACGAGAGACGGTCGATGCGCAATCTCATTCTTGAAAAGAAAGAATTTGAATTTTAAAGGGCTTTTTTTATCGATAAGTATTGACCATTATTTAGAATTCACTATATATTTTTTCCTGACTGCCGATTTCCGGGTTTCGTGCCCAGAATTTGGCGCTGAAGACTTCCGGGTTGTGCCTCCTTCTCCGGAAGCCTTCTTTTTTTGCTTCTTTCCCGCTTCAATAAATCATTTTTGATTGGCAAAATCAAGATTGCGAAATAGCAAAAACCATACTATACTGCTTCGGTTGAGCCTGTCGGGGAATAGGCTGTTTTACATCCCCAAATTGTTTACCGGAGGTTTTTGATGAAGAAGCTATTGGCAATCTCGTTCTGTCTCCTTATCGCCGTCGGCGCCGTATCGGCGCAGCAGAGATTCATCACGATAGGTACCGGCGGCACCGCTGGAACCTACTATCCCCTCGGCGGCGCCATGGCCGAGATCTGGAACAAGAACATCGCCAAGATGAACGCCACAGCTCAGGCCACGGGTGCGTCGGCCGCGAATGTCACCTTGCTTAAAGATGGGAAGGTAGACGTCGTCATCATCCAGAACGATGTCGCGTATTATGCCCACGACGGCGTTGTCCTGGACCAGTTTAACGGCAAACCGGTGCCCGAACTCCGCGGCATGGCAAGCCTCTACAATGAAACCGTCCAGCTGATCGCCCTCCAGTCTTCGGGGATCAAGTCCGTCTATGACCTCAAGGGCAAGAAAGTATCGGTCGGCGCTGCCGGTTCAGGCGTTGAAGCGAACGCCAAGCAGTACCTCGAAGCAGCAGGACTCACCTATTCCGACATCAAGGTTCAGTACCTCTCGTTCGCCGAATCCGCTTCCAACCTGAAAGACGGCAACATCGACGCCGCCTTCACGACCGGCGGTTTCCCGATCGCAGCTATCCAGGATCTCGCGATCTCCAAGAAGACTATCCTCGTGCCGGTAGACAAAGCCCTTCAGGACAAGCTTATGGCTAAATGGTCCTTCTATGCCCCCACGGTCGTTCCGGCCAACACCTATAATGGCATCACGGTGGATACCCCCTCCCTCTGCATGAAATCCATGCTCGCCGTCAGTGCCAAACTCGACGCCGATCTGGTCTATCAGATGCTGAAGACCATGTTCGCGAACGGCCCGAGGCTTGTAGCCGCGCATTCTCAGGGAGCAAACATTAAGCTCGCCAGCGCTCTCGAAGGCATGTCCATTCCCCTGCATGCGGGTGCCGAGAAGTTCTATAAAGAGAATAAGTAAGCTACCTGCCCTTCCATGGAAGGGCAGATAGCGGCTTTTACATGATGGAAATGGGTAACCCGGATCATCCAGGAAGCCCATTTCCATTCCTTATTCATAGTTGAACAGGTACCGATCCTGAGAAGAGGCGATATGAGATTCGGCAACAGGAATCCATTCTTTGCCGCGATCTTCGTCGCAGCATTAACGATCATTCCCCCGGCGATCCTCGCATCAGCCATCTCCATTCGTCCAGCGATTATGATTTTTAGCGGCGAGGGGCGTAAGCTGGCGTCGATTCCCGTCATGGAAGAAGGTTTTGTACATCGATATATCCATTCGATCCATAAAACACCTGTCGACGAAGAATTTGTCATTTCCGGCGACACCCTGGAATTGGTAAGAGTAAGGTACGACACATATGGCGTAGGCATGCCTTCAGATGGCGGCGACGCGTTCAGAATCGAAGACAACCGTTTTGTCGTCGACATGCATCGATCCTTCAAAAAGCTGGATATAAGGGTTTCACATCTTCCGGGGCATGGTATTGTCTATGATGGTTCCTTTCACCCTTTCACCGAATGGGCAACGGTCGAGTCGAGTATAACCCTGAAAGCAGGGGTAAAGGTTTTAATTTTTTCCAGGAGGAAGGCTCATCCATGAGCGAACAAATTATCAACGATGATCAGCCGGTCGACAGCCAGGCGATTCTGAAGAAATTCGACAAGGAATCGGACTATCGCGTCTATACCGGCTTCTTTGCCAAAGTAGTGGCCGCTCTCGCCATCACCTTTTCCGTCTTCCAACTCTATACGGCGGTATTTGGCGTACTGGACGCTATGATCCAGCGATCGATCCACCTTTCATTCGGTTTTTGTCTGATATTCCTCCTCTACCCCACCAGCAAAAAATGGTCACGGAGCAAGCTGCATCCGCTCGATGCTGTTCTCTCCGTTCTTGGCGTCCTTGCCCCCATGTATATTGTATGGAATTATCAAGCCCTGGTAGGCAGGGCGGGATCGACAACTACCTTCGACCTCATCGCAGGAATTATCGGGCTACTCCTCGTCCTAGAGGCGGCCCGCAGGGTAGTCGGCATCCCGATGGTCATAGTAGCGCTCATTTTTATCATCTACGCTTTTATCGGCCCCTATATCCCGGGGAAGCTGGCCCACCGCGGGGCGCGCCTCGACACCCTAGTCCAACATCTCTTCTACACGACGGAGGGCGTCTTCGGCATCCCTCTTGGGGTATCAAGCACCTTCATCTTTCTTTTCATACTCTTCGGCGCCTATCTGGAAAGAACAGGCCTCGGACAGCTCTTCATCGATCTGGCCAACTCGATTGCCGGCTGGGCTGCAGGCGGACCCGCCAAGGTTGCCGTCCTCTCCAGCGCCCTCATGGGTACGGTATCCGGTTCCTCGGTAGCCAACGTTGTAGGAACGGGCTCCTTCACTATCCCTATGATGAAAAAGCTCGGCTATAAGCCTGAATTCGCCGGCGCCGTCGAAGCTACCGCATCCACAGGCGGGCAACTCATGCCGCCAATCATGGGCGCGGCTGCCTTCCTCATGGCCGAGTTCACGAACATTCCCTATTCGCGCATCATCGCCGCCGCGGCCATCCCCGCCCTCCTCTACTACTTCGGCGTATGGTCAGGCGTGCACTATGAAGCCAAGAAACTTGGACTCAAGGGCCTGAAACGAGAGGACCTGCCTAAGTTCAAGAAAATCATGTTTGAGCGCGGCCACCTCATGATCCCCCTCATCGCCATCGTCTACCTCCTCGTCACGGGCTTTACGCCCATGAAGGCGGCGCTCTGGGCTATCATTCTCTCGATTCTCTCATCGATGCTCAGAAAATCCACGCGAATCAAACCGATTGAGATAATCAAGGGCCTTGAGGCTGGCGCCAGGGGCGCTCTCGGCGTGATAGCGGCTACGGCCTGCGCGGGTATCATCATCGGCGTCGTGACACTCACCGGTCTTGGCCTCAAGTTGGGTTCCGTCCTCGTCGATATAGCCAATGGAAATCTGGTCATCACTCTTTTCTTTACCATGATCACATCGATTCTTTTGGGCATGGGCGTTCCCACGACAGCCAACTACGTCATCACTTCGACGATAGCCGCGCCGGCCATCGTCATGATAATGGCGCAGAAAGCCGGCCTCGATCCCAACCTCGTGGCGCCTGCCTATATCATGCTCCCTGCCCATATGTTCGCCTTCTATTTCGGCATAATAGCGGACGTCACCCCGCCCGTTGCGCTGGCGGCCTTCGCGGGGGCCGGTATAGCCAAGGCCAATCCGATGAAGACTGGAGTCAACGCCACAAAATTGGCGATTGCCGCATTCCTTGTTCCTTACATCTTCGTGCTCAATCCCCAGATGCTTCTGTTCAACGTTACCCCGGTAGGGCTTGTCTGGATGCTTATCACGAGCCTCATCGGCATTACCGCGGTCTCGGCCGCCGTAAGCGCCTGGTTCAGGACAACGATGACTTGGCCTGAGAGAATTATGGCATTTGCGGGCGGTCTTCTCATGATCTATCCCGGTCTGTCCACCGACATCATCGGCATCGTGCTTTGCGCAGCGGTCTTCGTCTATCAGCAGATCAAGTACAACAAGAAAAAGGCTCTCACGGTCTAGCGGTTCGTCTTCGCGCTCCTTGGGCGCGAAGACGCGAAAGCAAAAAAAGGGGCTGCCCGGGAAAAATTCCCGGACAGCCCCTTTTTTCTCAATGTCAGCCGCGAGTTCGCCGCCTGCCGTGGAATACTCTTCTTAGAGGTACGATTGGGCGGTCTTCAAAATATCGGCGAAGACGCCTCCAGCCGTGACCGCGGCTCCCGCGCCTGGCCCCCGAACGACAAGCGGATTGGCCGAGTAGCGGGCCGTCGTGAACATGACGAGATTGTCGGTGCCGCTGAGGTTGTAGAAGGGGCTTTCCGGGCCGTATTCCTGCAATGAGAGCGCGGCCGAATCAGGCTGGATGGCCGCCACGTACCGAAGGACTTTTCCCCTCGCAGCAGCTTCCTTCGCCATACCGTCTATCATCGCATCAGCTTCAGGCAGCATGGAAAGAAATTGGGCAACGCTGGGCGCTTTGGTCAAGCTGTCGGGAAGCAGAGGCTGTATGGCGATATCCTTGTAATCGAGATGAAATCCCGCTTCCCTTATGAGGATGAGCGTTTTTCTCGCGATATCCACCGCGCCCAGATCGTCGCGAGGATCTGGTTCGGTGTATCCCCTCATCTTTGCCTCGAGGACAAGCGAGGAAAAACTCTTCTCCTTGCCCAGCTGATTGAATATAAAACTGATCGTCCCGGAAAGGACGGCTTCGATCCTGGTGATGGTGTCTCCGCAAGCCACAAGATCGTGAAGGGTTCCGATAACAGGCAATCCGGCGCCTACGGTGGTTTCATAGCCATAGACGACGTCCATCTGCCTGGCGGCTTCCTTCAGGGCAAGATAGCGATCGAAGGGACCTGCATTGGCGCGTTTATTAGGCGTAACGACGGAGATGGAGGCTTCAAAGAGTTCCTTGTAGTGATCGGGCGGCAGTTCGCTCGCCGTGCAGTCGCAGAAACATGCCGAAGGCAGGTTAAGAGCTTTGATCGCATCCAGGTAGCGGCCGAAATCGGCTGTCCTTCCCTCTGAAAGACTTTTCTTCCAGCTGGTCTCGTCGATGCCCCTCGGGTCGATGAGCATTTTCTTGGAATTGGCGAGCCCAACAAGGTTAATCCGTATGGAATGTTCCCTTAGGAGCCGCTCTCTCTGGTCGGCGATCTGGGCGAGGAGGGTCCCGCCAATCAGGCCAGTGCCGACCATGAAGAGGTTGACTGTCCTGATCCCGGCGAGGAAGAATGAATCGTGGATGACGTTCAGGGCCTTTGCCTTGTTCTGGGCTGAGGTTACGATTGAGATGTTCAGCTCTGAAGAACCTTGTGCGATAGCAACGACATTCACGCCATTCCTTCCCAGGGCCGAAAAAACTCTTCCAGCGATGCCCGTTTTCTGTTTCATCTGCTCGCCCACGACGGCGATGACGCAGAGTTCGTTCTCTATGGAAGGCTCTCCAATGAAACCGGCTGCGATTTCGACCGAAAACTCCTCTCTGAGAGCCCTCCGGCCTTCGGCTGCGTCTTCGGGATCTACAGCACAGCATATGGAAAGCTCGCTCGAGGCCTGAGTGATAAGGATGACGTTGATTTTGCTGCCCGCGAGCGCGCTGAACATCCTGCCCGCAATGCCTGTGACACCCGGCATCCCTAGACCGCGGATGCTGAGCAGGCTGACTGACGCAATGGAAGCGAGGCCTCTGACGGGATAGCTACTTTCCCCCGCCTGTTTTACGATAAGGGTACCCTTCCCTGATGTATTGAAAGCGTTCAGTATCCTTATAGGAGTCCCCGTAGCCATAGCGGGGAGAAGAGCTAATGGATTAATGACGTGTGCCCCGAAATGCGTCATTTCAAGGGCTTCCTCATAGGAAATCTCCCGTATGGGGAAAGCGTCGGCCACCAGCCGCGGATCGGCAGTGAGCATGCCGTCGATATCAGACCATATCCTTATCTCGCCTGCACCCAGGCATGAACCCAGAATACTGGCGGTAAAATCGGAGCCTCCCCTTCCGAAGGTCGTGGTGAAACCGTCTATAGTGGAGCCTATGAATCCGGGGATGACAGCCGCAGTTTCAAGAGCCGACAGCTGGGCCGTGACCAATCTGCGGGTCTCGGTTTCGATATAGCGAGCCGAGCCGAAATTCGCGTCGGTCTTGATCATCCCGCGCGCATCGACAAACTGTGCCTGAATGTCGCTGGCCGTAAGTATGCGGGCGACCATTGCCGCCGAGAGACGTTCGCCTATGCTCATTATCTGATCCAGGCTTCGCTTTGTCAGGTCTCTTAAAAGCTCGATGCCCCGAAGCAGATCGTTCAATTCCAACAAGCATCTGTCAACTTCAGATAATGCCGCGCTCAGCGAAGCATCCTTGAGAAAATGATCCGCCACGGAGCGATGCCGAGTACGGAGCCTCTCCAGGATTGGCAGGTACTCTATTCTCTTCTCCGCATTCCTGGCGGCAGCGATTAATTCATCAGTCACGCCGGCGAAAGCCGAAACGACAATTATCTTTTCATTTTCCATTCGGACTATCTCGACTAGGTTTTCGATCGCTTCCACGCTTCCTACCGAGGCGCCGCCGAATTTAAGCACATTCATCAAGAATCTCCAAATATGGATGAAGAAGCCATCCAAAATGCATAATTATACCCGAATTCCGCAAACTATAGCATAGCGACGCGAGCCGGAAAAGAGATGCGTCACGGATTTTCCAGGCTGTTTCATTGTTTGGAATCAAAATGATTGCTTCATGCTGGGCGAATAAAAAAAGCGGCACCTTGCGGGTGCCGCTTTTCCGTTGTTGTCCTCCCTATCCCAGAATGGATAGAAGGACTCCAGCAGCTACCGCCGATCCTATGACGCCAGAGACGTTAGGTCCCATAGCATGCATCAGAAGGAAATTCGTCGGGTCGGTTTCAGCGCCGACCACCTGGGATACGCGCGCGGCCATCGGAACCGCCGATACACCGGCTGAACCGATGAGAGGATTCACTTTTCCTCCCGTCACCAGATACATCAATTTTCCGAAGAGGATACCGCCTGCGGTTCCGCAGGAGAAGGCAAAAAGTCCAAGGACGATTATCTTCAAAGTTTCCGGATTGAGGAAACGTGCCGCCGTGGCGGTAGAACCGACAGCGACGCCGAGAAAGATCGTCAGCACGTTGATCAGTTCATGCTGAGCGGTAGCCGACAGTCTATCCGTCGATCCAGATTCCTTGAAAAGATTGCCCAACATCAGTGAGCCAACCAAGGGAACGGCTGCCGGAAGCAGAAGACCAACGAAAATCGTGACAGCGATCGGAAATACAATCTTCTCGGTCTTCGTGACTTCGCGCAGCTGGGCCATCTTCACGGCCCTTTCTTTAGGCGTCGTAAGCGCTCTCATGATGGGAGGCTGAATAAGGGGCACAAGAGCCATATAGGAGTAGGCCGCTATCGCGATAGGTCCCAGCATGTCCGGCCTGAGCCGCGAGGTGAGGAATATGGCGGTTGGGCCGTCGGCTCCGCCGATTATCCCGATGCTCGCCGCGGCCTTGAGATCGAAGCCGAGAAAGGTTGCGAGAATGAAGGGGATGAAAATGCCAATCTGCGCGGCGGCGCCGAGGAGGAGGCTGGCTGGATTCGCGATGAGCGGTCCAAAATCGGTCATCGCGCCTATGCCAAGAAAGATAAGCGGCGGATAGATACCGAGCTTGACGCCCTGGTAGAGATAATATATGAGTCCGCCAGGCTGGTCCCCTATTGGTCCGTCGGTAATGCCGGAGAGAGGCAGATTTGCCAGAAGCATACCAAAGGCTATCGGAATCAGGAGAAGCGGCTCATATTTCCTGTAGATTCCCAGGTAGAGTAAAACGCAACTAACCACCAGCATTAAAAGCTGGCCGAGGTCAATATTGGCGAATCCGGTCGACTGAACGAATTCTGTCAAAAATTCAAGCATGGGGACGCCTCCCCTTTAGGCGAGATCGACGAGCGGATCGCCGGTATTGACGGAAGCGCTGACGGGGACCCTGAGAGCGGCGACTTTGCCTGCCTGAGGAGCCACAATCTCGTTTTCCATTTTCATGGCTTCGAGGATGAGGAGTACGTCCCCGCGCTTCACTTCCTGGCCGACGGTTACCTTGAAGGACATGACGGTACCAGGCATCGGCGATTTGACGGTGATTGCTCCTGCTGCGGGAACGTATGCGGCGGCGGGGGCCGCGGCGGGGACGGCCGCAGGCGCGGCGGCCGCTACTGGCGCAGGAGCGACAGGGGCTGCGGGTGCGGCTGCCCTTGGGGCGGAATATCCGGCGGCGCCGACTTCCTCAACGCTCACATCGTAGCTCTGACCATTTACGGTGACCTTATACTGTTTCATTGCTATTCTCCTTGTTGTGCTCATTTGCGAGCGAATCGCTCGATCTGTCCCCATACTGGGGTATTAAAACCGCTCTCCGTTTCCGATGAAGCGCTGATCGAGCTGATCTGGAATGCGGCAGGGGACTTGCCGGTAGCGGAAGAGATCGCGGCGATAATCACTGCTATAAGTTCTCCGCCAGCTTGTAAAGGCTGAGTTGGGGAAGATTGTACCGCTGGGGTAGGACTGTGGATTTCGGGAAGAGGCGCCAGATTAGGCCGCTTTTTATCGGCGCGCTTTCCGAAAATCATATGAAAAATCGCAAGCATTACGATGATTACGATAAGCGCCACGAAGACAGTGCCGACTCCGGCAAGCATTATCATCCATTTATTGTCCATGCTTATTCTCCCTGTCAGACGGGCATGTTCCCGTGCTTGCGCGCGGGGAGCGTCTGCCGTTTGCCGAGCAGCATGGTGAGCGCCGAGCAGAGCCGGGCTCTGGTCTGGGCCGGATCGATCACGTCGTCGACGTAGCCGCGCACCGCCGCTTTATAGGGGTTGGCGAAGCTTGTCTTGTACTCGGCGATTTTTTCCTTCCTGGCCGCGACGGGATCGGCAGCTTCTTCAATTTCTTTCTTGAAGATGATGTTGGCCGCGCCGTCGGGTCCCATGACGGCGATTTCCGCCGTGGGCCAAGCCAGAACCTGATCGGCTCCAAGATGGCGAGAGCACATGGCGATGTAGGCGCCGCCGTATGCTTTCCTCAGGATGACGGTCAGCTTCGGGACGGTGGCTTCAGAATAGGCGTAGAGGAGCTTGGCTCCGTGCCTTATCACGCCGCCGTGTTCCTGTCCCACGCCCGGGAGGTACCCCGCGGTGTCGGTGAAGGTCACGAGGGGAATGTTAAAGGAGTCGCAGAAACGGATGAAGCGCGAGGCTTTGTCCGAAGCGTTGATATCGAGAACGCCGGCCATGACGGCGGGCTGGTTGGCGATGATGCCTACCGATCTGCCTCCAAGGCGGGCAAAGCAGGTGACGATATTCTTGGCATAATCGGGCTGAGCCTCAAGGTAGTCGCCCAGGTCGACAACGCGTTCAATGACACTGCGGACATCGTAGGGTTTGTTGGGCGAATCGGGCATGATATTGGCGAGTTCGGGATCTGCCCTGAACGGTTCGTCGCCGTTCTTTACGAGGGGCACGTCTTCGATGTTGTTCTGGGGCAGGAAGGAGAGGAGTTTCCTTATGCCTTCGATGGTCGAGTCCTCGTCCTTGAAGCGGAACTGGGATACGCCCGAAACTTCGGTATGGACACGGGCGCCACCGAGGTCTTCCGCCGAGACGTCTTCGCCGGTTACGGCCTTTATAACCTGGGGACCGGTGATGAACATGTTCGAGGAGCCTTCCGTCATGAAGACGAAATCCGTGAGAGCTGGGGAATAGACGGCGCCGCCCGCGCAGGGTCCCATTATGACGGAGATCTGCGGAACTACCCCAGAAGCAAGAGTGTTGCGGTAGAAAATATCGCCGTATCCGGAGAGGGCGTCGACGCCTTCCTGGATTCTCGCTCCGCCGGAATCGTTGATCCCGATGCAGGGGCAACCGACTTTTACCGCCATATCCATGGCTTTGCAGATTTTTGCCGCGTGCATCTCGCCAAGGGAACCGCCGATGACGGTAAAATCCTGGGCGAACACATAGACGGTTCTGCCGTTGATGGTTCCGTAACCGATCACCACACCTTCCCCGGGAGCTTGAACTTCGTCCATTCCCAGATCGGTGCAGCGATGCTCGACAAAAGCATCCAATTCGACAAAGGATCCCCGGTCAAGAAGAGCCTCTATCCTTTCTCTTGCAGTCTTCTTGCCTTTCGCGTGCTGGGCCGCAATGCGCTTTGGGCCACCGCCCGCAAGCACCTTGGCGCGCCGCTCTTCAAGCTCTTTAAGCTTTTCATCCATAATGCGCCGACCATCCTTGCATTTGCCCGCCGGGCTGTCGCGTATCCATTTAAAGCAGTCCGGGAGAGCTATTGATTGATAAAGTACCGAGAATCAGTATAGTACCTGATAAAAAAAATATCTACACCTTAAAATTCAGTAATATATATTAATATCTATATATAATAATATAAAATGATAAAGTGTATTATATATATTATACTTTATATATATAGATTATATAAACCAAGCCAACCTTTATTATTTCCTCTCACAGAGTTCGATCAGTACGCCGCCCGTGGCTTTAGGATGAAGGAATGCGATCTTCGCTCCGCCGGCGCCATAGCGCGGAGCCTGGTCTATCAGGCGAACTCCCTTTTCTTTCAGTTCGGCAAGCGCGGCTTCTATGTCATCCACCCTGAAAGCGATATGCTGTATGCCCTGCCCCTTAGCGGCGATGAATTTACCGATGGGTCCCTCCGGGTCCAGGGATTCCAGAAGCTCAATCTCGGACTCGCCAAGAGGAAGAAAGGCGGTGCGCACTTTCTGTTCCTGCACTTCCTCGGTGCCGTGGAGAGGGAGTCCCAGAATCCCTTCCCAGAATGGCAGCGCTTCGTCGATCTTTTCCACCGCGATGCCGATATGATCCAGTCTATCGAGTTTCATTGTCTTTCTCCTTTGATGAGCGCGGAAAAAAGTTCCCGCGCCGCGGTATAGATGTCGATCTCCCTGGTGAGGATGGCCCGCGCCAGGTTGTCCAGGCGGCCGTTTTCCTCATGATCGACGAAATAGTCCATGACCTGCCATCCGACCAGATCCTTAAGCTGGGATTTAATGGAAGCCTGGCGTCTTTTTTCGAGTTCACCTGAAGCCTTCGCGTCTTCGAAACGCGAAAGGATTTCCCGGCAGAGCTCGGGCACGCCCTCCCCTGTCTCGGCTATCGTCTTCATCACGGGAGGCAGGTCGAAGGGATCAGCCCTATCGGGCATGGTTTCGGGGCGGAGGTCATTCTGGCCATGATGCAGAATTTCCGCGTTTCTCGCGGATAATGTGTCAGGGCCCGCATCCACGCTTCTTCCCCGCTTTAGCATCGCCTGGGTTTCAAGCATGGCGCGTATTTCCCTCACTACCCTGTCGGCTCCATCCCTGTCCGATTTGTTCACGACGAAGATGTCGCCTATCTCCATGATTCCCGCCTTGATGACCTGTATATCGTCACCCAAGCCTGGAACGGAGATGAGGACTACCGTATCGGCCACCTTGACTATATCGATCTCCGACTGGCCTACGCCTACCGTTTCGATGATCACGATATCGTAGCCGGCGGCTTCCAGGGCGCGCAGGGCGAAGGCCGTCGCCTTCGAGAGACCGCCGAGGCGGCCCCGCGAGGCGAGACTGCGTATGAAAACGCCGGGATCGGTCGCGTGCTCCTGCATGCGCAGACGGTCGCCCAGGATGGCGCCGCCGGAGAAGGGGCTCGACGGGTCGACGGCGATGACGCCCACTTTCTTCCCGCTCGCGCGGAATTCGCCGATGAGCTTGTCCGTCAATGTGCTTTTGCCCGAGCCTGGGGGACCCGTTATGCCTATGACGTGGGCTTGGCCAGAGCGCTGTTTGAGGGCGGCGAGAGTGCCGAAAGCATCCTTGTCGCCGTCCTCGAGCAGGCTTATCAGCCTCGCCACGGCACGCAGGTCGCCATCGAGGCAGCGGCGCGCGAGGGTATCAATCATGTATGGACGCTACTCTCTTTTTAGATGTGTCTTGATGAAATCCACGGTCACCGAAGTGGGCGTGCCCGGTCCGAAGACTTCCGCGATGCCCTTGGATTTGAGGAAAGGAATGTCCTCCTCGGGTATGACGCCGCCTCCGAACACGAGAATGTCATCGGCGCCCTTTTCCTTGAGCAGGTCCACGACGCGGGGGAAGAGATGGTTGTGCGCCCCCGAAAGAATGGAGAGGGCGATCACGTCGGCATCTTCCTGAATGGCCGCCTGGACGATCTGTTCGGGAGTCTGGCGCAGTCCTGTATAGATTACTTCCATGCCCGCGTCGCGCAGGGCTCGGGCTATGACCTTGGCGCCCCTGTCATGGCCATCGAGGCCGGGTTTCGCGACGATAACGCGTATTTTACGTTCCATGCTGTGACTCCCTCGATTAGAACATGACGCTGGGGCGATATTCGCCGAAGACGCCCCTCAGCACATCGCAGACTTCACCCAATGTCGCGTAGGTCTTGACCGCGGTAAGGATGTAAGGCATGAGATTGTCCGAGCCCATCGCGGCGACTTTCAGGGCTTCCAGCGCCGCCGTGACGGCCGCGTTATCGCGACGTGCCCTAAGGGCCCGCAGCTTCGCGACCTGATTTTCGCCGACCGCGGGATCCACGCGCAGGAGTCCCTTGGGCGGACCTTCCTTCACCTGGAACTTGTTGAGCCCGACCACCACGCGCTCATTCTTCTCGACATCCATCTGCCATGCATAGGCCGAATCCTGGATTTCCTGCTGGATGTAGCCCTGCTCGATGGCCTTGACCGCTCCGCCCAGATCGTCGATGCGCTTGATGTAGGCGAGGACGCCCTCCTCGATCGAATCGGTGAGGGTTTCCACGTAGTAGGAACCGGCCAGCGGGTCTGGCGTCTCGGCGACGCCTGACTCGTAAGCGAGGATCTGCTGGGTCCTGAGCGCTATTCGCACGGAAGCCTCGGTCGGCAGGGCGAGGGCCTCATCCCTTGAATTCGTGTGCAGGGACTGGGTTCCGCCGAGCACGGCCGCGAGCGCCTGGATCGTGACGCGCACGACATTGTTTTCTGGCTGCTGCGCCGTGAGCGTCGAGCCCGCCGTCTGCGTATGGAAGCGCAGCATGAGGCTCTTGGGGTTCTTGGCGCCGAAACGTTCTTTCATGATATGGGCCCAGACGCGGCGGGCCGCGCGAAACTTGGCCGCTTCCTCGAAAAGATCGTTGTGCGCGTTGAAGAAGAAGGAAAGGCGAGGCGCGAACTCATCCACGTCGAGGCCGGCCTTGATGGCCGCGTCGACATAGGCGATGCCGTCGGCCAGGGTGAAGGCCACTTCCTGGACGGCGGTGGCGCCCGCCTCGCGGATATGGTAGCCGGAGATGGAAATCGTATTCCAGCTAGGTACCTCTTTCGAACAATAGGAAAAAATGTCGGTGATGAGCCTCATGGAAGGCGTCGGCGGGAAGATATAGGTGCCGCGGGCGACGTATTCCTTGAGGATGTCGTTCTGGATCGTGCCGTCGAGCTTGCCGGCCGACACGCCCTGCTTTTCGGCCACGGCGATGTACATCGCGAGGAGGACAGAGGCGGGAGCGTTGATGGTCATGCTCGTGGAAACCTTGTCCAGCGGAATGCCGCCGAAAAGGGTTTCCATGTCCTCCAGGGAGTCGATCGCCACGCCTACCTTGCCCACCTCGCCGGCGGCGAGCGGATGATCCGAATCGTAGCCGATCTGGGTAGGAAGGTCGAAGGCGATGGACAGACCCGTCTGTCCCTGAGCGAGGAGGAACTTGTAGCGGGCGTTGGATTCTTCGGCGTTGCCGAAACCCGCGTACTGCCTCATGGTCCAAAGACGTCCGCGATACATGGTCGACTGGACGCCTCTGGTATAGGGGAACTCTCCAGGCAGGCCGACCGTCTCAAGTTTATCCTTATTCCCGACATCGATTGGCGTATAAATACGCCTGACGGGACTATTGGAGCCTGTGACGAACGCGGCCTTCCTTTCAGGATATTTGGCGATGGACTTCTCGACTTTGGCGTTCCAGTCCTGGAGCGCTTTCTCGAGTTTTTCGCTTTCACTCATTGCTTAGTCTCCTTATAGGACCGTCACGCCGGAAACTCCCGACTGCGCGGCTAATTGAAGCCCCACATCGAGCGCCTTAAGGTTCAGCTCGTCGGTTCCCTTTGGGACCCTGGCTTTGACCGCTTTTCGCAGCACTTCGCGGCTTGCGACGCCGGAAATGCCGCCGAGGACGCCCAGGGCCACCATATTGGCCACGACTTTCTTGCCCACCTTCTCCACGGCCGAAGCCAGTATCGGCAGGGCGACCGTTCTCGCCGTAATGGCGGGATTGAGCGTCACCGACGTATCGGTGATGATCAGCCCCTTCTTCATCAGGGGTCCATAGGTTTTATACGCATCCGTGGTGAGCGCGAGAAGGAAATCGGGATCGGTCGCCTTCGGGTAATCGATTTCCTCGTCGGAAATCACGACTTCCGCCTTGCTTGAGCCGCCTCTCGCCTCAGGTCCGTAACTCTGTGTCTGTACCGCGTTCTTGCCCTCATCGATGGCCGCTTCGGCGAGCGTGATGCCCGCGAGCAAAAGGCCCTGGCCACCGGAGCCGCTTAGTCTGAATTCAACTCGCATCCCCGGTTACCTCCCTTGTAATCGTTGTATGTTCTCTGTACTTTCGCCGTCATTTCGGCGTAGCTGGCCGTATATTCGGGCCTGTCATGCGTGAAAAGTTCGCCGATCAGCAGTTTGCCTTCCAGCTTTTCAGGAGGAAGCGCCGCGGCGGCCTTTACGTTGACCGTCCTGTCCTTGATCCAGTTCAGGACCTCGACGGCTCCGCCGATCTTGTTCTTCCTGCCCAGATAGGTGGGACACTGCGCCAGCGCCTCGACCACGGAGAAGCCCTTGTTCATGAGGGCCTTCTCGAGGAGCTCGGTGAGAAGCGTCACATGGTAGCTGGAGGCTCTCGCCACGTAGCTCGCGCCGGCCGCCTCGGCCAGTTTGCAGACATCGAATTCATATTCGACGTTGCCGTACGGAGCCGTCGTTCCCAGCATGCCGTGGGGGGTCGTGGGTGAATACTGGCCCGATGTCATGCCGTAGATCGAATTGTTCATGATGATCGTGGTGATATCGATGTTGCGGCGGGCGGCGTGGATGAAATGGTTGCCGCCTATGGCCGTGCAGTCTCCGTCGCCGGTCATGACGATTACCTTGAGATTGGGCCTCGCGTGCTTGATGCCCGTCGCGAAGGCGAGCGCCCGGCCATGGGTCGTATGCACCGTGTCGAAATCGAGGTAGCCGACGGCGCGGCTCGAACAGCCTATTCCAGAGACCAGGACGATGTTGTTCTTGTCGAGACCAAGCTTATCGATGGCCCGGACGAGAGCACCCGTGATCGTTCCGTGGCCGCAGCCGGGGCACCAGATATGGGGAAGCCTTTCCTTGCGGAAATAGTCGAGTAGTTCAGCCATCAGAAGGCCTCCTTGAGGGCCGCGTACACTTCGTCGGGGTGGAAGAGTTCGCCGTTCACCTTTCCAAGCTTTACGACCTTAGCCTTGCCGTGGATCACGCGCTCCACTTCGAGGGCGACCTGGCCAAGATTCATCTCGGGGACGATTATCGTTTTCGCGCTAGAGGTCAATCTTCGCAGGGTTTCGTCGGGGAAAGGCCACATCGTCTTGAGCCTGAGCATGCCGGCCTTCAAGCCTTCCTTCCGAGCCCGCCTCACCGCCGACAGGGCGGCCATGGCCGAGGAACCGAAGGAAACGACAGCGACGTCGCAGTCATCCAGATTTTCGGCGAAATAATCCTCGAATTCGGCCTTGTTCTTCTCGATTTTTCGATCGAGCCGCCGTAGAAGGGCGTTGGCGACGGCGGGCTTGCCCGACGGGGCTCCCGTCTCGTCGTGGAACAGACCCGTGCAGTGCCAGCGATAACCCTTGCCGAAGGGCGCCATGAGAGGCACGCCGCCATCGGGATCGGCCGCGTATGGCTTGTACCCGGCCGGAGATTCCGGCATGGCGCGCATGGGAATCTTGTAGGTTTTGGGATCGGGCAGAACCACCTTCTCCCTCATGTGGCAGATGACCTCGTCGGCCAGAACGATGACGGGAATCCTGTATTTTTCCGAGAGGACGAAGGCCTTGAAGGTGAGTTCAAAGCACTCCTTAACGTTGCCTGGCGTGAGGACGATGATGGAATGGTCTCCATGGGTTCCCCAGCGCGCCTGCATCACATCGCCCTGGGCCGGACTTGTAGGCATGCCCGTGGAAGGACCCATCCGCTGAACGTTGATGATGACGACGGGAATTTCGCAGAGACAGGCATAGCCGATGTTTTCCTGCATCAGGGAGAATCCGGGACCCGACGTGGCGGTCATGGCCTTCTTCCCGGTGAGGGAAGCGCCGATGCACGCGGCGATGGAGCCTATTTCATCTTCCATCTGAATGAATTTGCCGCCGACCTTGGGCAGCTCCTCGGAGCACATCTCGGCAATCTCTGTGGAAGGGGTGATCGGGTAGCCGCCGAAGAACTGGAGTCCGGCGGCGAGAGCGCCCATCGTGCACGCTTCATTTCCCTGCATGAGTTTGACGATATTAGCCATTATGCGCCTCCGGCGGCAGACTGAGATCGTAGGCATCCACGTTGTGTCCGTGGTTGGGCTCTTTTTCGAGCGGCTTTACCTCGATCGCGTAGTCCGGGCACCTGAATTCGCACATGCGGCACCCGATGCAGATTTCAGGTTTCTCGGGGAAAACCTTGCCGTTTTTCAGCACGAGAAGATGTTTTGGGCAAAAGGCGACACAAATGCCGCAGCCTTTGCAGTACTTCTCGCGGATCACATGATAATAGCCTTTTTTTTGTTCAGCCATATACCCTGCTCGACGATGTTTGCGCCGCTCCCGGCCTATACAGGTCGGAATTGTTTCCCGGGCGCCTGGAACAAGACAGAAATAGCCTAGATAAAATTTGTTCGAGGTTAGTCTAGGAATGCGGCATATCCGTCATTATATCCGAATATGGGGATTCTGTCAAAAGAATAGTACCCGACCGCTGGCCCACTTCTCGATCCTCTTTTCAGGATGTATACTTATTTGATAAAAATACCGGCATAATTTATCGGAGGACTTTCGATATGAAGAAACAGCTTAAGATAAGGGATCTGACACTGCGCGACGGTCAGCAATCCCAGTTCGCTACGAGGATGAACCAAGCCCAGGTGGACAGAGTTCTTCCCGACTACCGCGACGCGCATTTTTTCGCCATGGAAGTTTGGGGAGGAGCGGTTCCCGATTCGGTGATGCGCTACCTCAATGAAAGCCCCTGGCGGCGGCTGGAATCGATCAAAGCTGGCATTGACGGAGCCTCGAAGCTCACCGCCCTCTCCAGGGGAAGAAATCTTTTCGGCTACAACCCCTACCCCGATTCGGTCATCGGCGGCTTCTGCAGGAACGCGGTCGCTTCGGGCATCGACATCATGCGCATTTTCGACGCCCTCAACGATATCGAGAACATGAAATCATCCATCAACTTCGTCAAAGAAGCCGGCGGAATGGCCGACTGCGCCGTCTGCTACACCGTGGATCCGAAGTTTTCGGGGATGGAAAGATTCAGGTCCTTCATATCCGGAAAGCACCTGCCCAACGACATATTCAACATTGACTATTTCGTGAAAAAAGCCAAAGCGCTCGAAGCCGTCGGCGCCGACATGATCACCATCAAGGACATGGCCGGACTTATCGATCCGGTAAAGTCGGCCAGGCTCATAAAAGCCCTGAAAAACGAGGTGAGCGTCCCCATCGATCTCCATACCCACTGCACGCCCGGATACGGCGTGGCAAGTCTCCTCTCGGCCATGGTGAACGGCGTCGACATCGTCGATACGGCCATGCTCTCCTTCTCCGGCGGACCGGCGGCGCCAGCGTACGAGATCATCAGGATTTTCGCCGACAAGCTGGGGATGGAAACAGGCGTCGACAACGCCGCCGTGGCAAAAATAGACGCGGCGCTCCGCGAAATAAGGGCCGAACTCTCCAAATTCGATCAGTACAAGCGGCTGCCTCCCGCGATGGACCTATCCAAGGACAGGCTCCCGCCCGAACTCAACAGCCTCTTCGACGACGCGCTGGAGTTCACGGTCGGCGGCAAATTCACGAAGGCTCTCGAGCGATGCAGGCAGATCGAGGCAGCCTTCAACTATCCCGAACCCGACGCCATCGTCCAGACCGCGCAGATCCCGGGCGGCATGTATACCAACATGATGGCCCAACTGAAAGAAGCCAAACTGGAACAGCATCTCAATGAGGTATTGAAGGTTGTTCCCATCGTCAGGCTCGATGCCGGCGTTCCGCCCCTCGTGACGCCCACGAGCCAGATCGTCGGCGTGCAGGCTGTCAATTATGTCGTTTCCAAAATTAAGGGCGAAGACCCCTACGCCAATGTGTCGAAAAACTTCGCCGAGTTGGTGAAAGGGTCCTACGGAAAAACGCCATGGCCTGTCGATCCGGAATTCCGCCTGAAGATTTGCGGCACGAAGGAAGAAATCCCCTACGACACTTCCAATTATAAGGAACAGCCCAATCCCGTCCAGGAAGATGCGGGCGGCAGTCTCCTCGCTATCGATGAGAAGGAAAAATTGCTTCTTGAGCTTTTCCCTTCCGTAGCCGAGAAATTCCTCAAAGGCCAGCGGATGGAAGAGTGGAAAAAGTCAGACGGCTATAAAGCGGCGACAGACGTCGCCGTTGCCGCCGCCGTCGCGGCCGCGCTCTCCGATTCCGCCGAAAAGGACAGCCAGGAGGCCCTGGATCCGGCGGGCATCCAATACTTCACCCCTCCCGCTTTCGCGAGCGAAGCTTCGTCCCTTCCCGCCGGTTATGCCGTAGAGGATGGCCACGGCGCGGATTATTGGCAGTTCGCCGTCGAAAACGCCGAATAAGCGTCGCATAAGGTAAATTCGACGAGGGCGACGTCCTGCGGACGTCGCCCTCGCTTTTTCCGCATCGCTAGACCGTCTCCGAATCTCTCACCCCCGCCACGATAGCCGCTATCTGCATGGCCGCCATCCTCGCTTCCTTGAACTCCAGAAGCATCCAGTCATGCACCATATTTTCGAACTCATAGTAGGCAAGACGGACATTCGCCGCCATGCAGCGCTCCCTGAACCGCCTGCAGTCGGCGGCGAGGACATCCTTGGTCCCTATGAACAGATGGATGGGAGGCAGGTCATCCACCTTGCCGTAGATAGGGCTTATGAGAGGCTTACGGGGATTTGCTCCCCTGGCCCAGGCTTTGCCCGCGCGAACGAGAGCCCCGACGTTGAGGAAGGGGTCGGCGCGGTCAATACTCTCTATGCAAGGATTGCTCATGGTCACATCCAGCCAGGGAGAAAGCAGGACAACGGCATCCGCGGGGGGAATATTCTCGTCGCGAATCATCATCGCCAAGCCCAGGATGAGGCCGCCTCCAGCCGAATCGCCCATGAGGATTATCTTGCGATGATTTTTCTCGGTCACAAGCTCGCGGTAAAGCGGCACGAGCAGCCTATAGGCGTCGACATAGCAATATTCTGGAGCCAGAGGGTAGTCGGGAGCCACGATGGCGCATCCCGAGCGCTCGACAAGACCGGCCAGGAACCGCCAATGCGGATGCGTCGCGTTGAGGACATAGGAGCCGCCGTGGAGGAACAGCACGAGAGGCGAACCGATGCCAACCTTGGGCGAGAGCGTGTGGATCGGTCTTCCCTGGAATTCGCTTTTCGCGATATCGACGCGAAGCCGCAGATGTTCCGGCGGTGAAGGACTGGAAATACTTTTCGAATAGTCCCTGGATCGAAAACTCGGCTTTTCCGTCTCCTGGGAATCTTTCAGTCTCACCGCCCAAAGCATTTTCTCCAGGAGGACGCTGTTGAAGCTCGGCGCTTCGGTGTATCGGAAAATCATGGGTACCGCCTCTGTTCATCTTAGCGGCCAATACGCCGCCGCGCCAGCCTGCCGCAAGGAAAAGCCGCTTCAAGAGATAGCTGTCGCCTTTCTCCCGCCGCAATAGATTTCCGAGGGCGGACAAGATAAAGCATAAAAAAGCACCCGGCGGAAACCGGGTGCTTTTTCAACGATTTGTCGCTAAACGGCGACAATTATCGCCGATAGATCAGAGCGCGGCGGTGAAGCCGGCGGCTTCCAGGCTGGCCTGGAGCTGAGCGATCTCATCCTTGAGCAGGGTGAGCTGATCCTTGGCTGCCGCGTAATCCTGAGCGTCATTGGCGGCCTGAGCGGCGGCGATGGCCTCTTCCTCGGCGGTTACCTGGGCGGCGATTGCCTGGACATTCAGCCCGGCTTTGGCGGCCTTTCTCGCTTCCTTGGAAGCGGCTTCGGATTCGGCTTTGACGATCGGGAAAGCGGCCTGTACATCGGTGATCAGCGTCGCTACTTCGGCTTTCACCGTTTCCATGTTGGCGGCGGCCGCATCTTTGGCTTTCGTGGCCGCGTCGAGGAGAGCCTTCGCGAGCTCGCCGGTCAGCTTATATGACTTGCCGGACTGCAGGGCTTCCTGGACGGCGATCTCTGTATCCAGGGAATTTTTGGCATCCTGAGCGGTCTGGTACTCAGCGGGAGCGTAGACATCGGCCTTGGCTGCCTGGGCATCGCTCAACGCCGTGGTGGCGAGATCGATATCTTTCTGCGGAAGCTTGGCTGCGCAGGAACCGACGAGAGCGACGACGAGGACGAGAGCGATTACCTTAAGGTACTTCATCTAAGAAAACCTCCGGAAAACAGCGTTGGAAGATACGGCAAGGGGCACCCACGATGTCTCATTTTTGCCTGTTTCGTCCCAACAGTGCTATTCTCCAAATTTGCTGACATTTTGTCAATATATGCGAAATAGAACAACGACCGCGAAATATTCCTAATTTGCTGAGGCAAAAAGAATTGGGGCTTCTTCAAAGAAAATAGCCGATTTTCTCTTCGGTTGCCCCTCCGGTCAGTCGGACTCCCTGACGGCAATGATAGTGGACGGCAGCACCTGATCGCCATAATACAAGTTCAGATAGCCTGATACCGTCTCTTTGCTGGCATTCTTGAACCTGCCTTCACCGAGCACGCTCAATGGATACAGTAAATATGGCTCGAAGGCCGGCAAAGGAGCCGCGTTCAGGCTTATGACTTTGCTGCTCTCGAGAGCACCGCCGATGCTGCCATGGATTCCATAGCCCCAGCCTTCGCCCGATTCGCACCAGGTGCCGATGACTTCATTCGTGTCGAAATTGGCCGTCGCGTTGAAAAGCAGGGTTTGGGGCGTGGGAGTATCAAACAAGTACGTCGCGGCGCCGACATAATTGACGACATTCATGCCGCTGAACAGAGGGGTCCCAACCAGATAGCCGCCCGATGCCGCGCCATTCTCGTTCTTCTGGATATTGCCCACGAAGCCATCGGTCGGCGAGTAGTTCCCCTGGAAGGAGTAAGACACTCCATCCTTCTCTTCAGTCGCTCCCGCCATTATGCCATGGGCATAATCGACATAGAGATAAGCCATAGCATAGATGATTTTTTCGTAGGCCATCTTCTCGTTCTGTATATATCCGCCCTGCGAAGCGGGAACCAGAACGCTGGCTGTCTTCACGGGGCTGTCCACATCGAACTCGAAAAAGAAGCAGGTCTCTCCCGTCACCGCCGTCCCGGCTATCTTTTTCGGCGCCAGATTCCACGCGGCATAGAGAATGTGATCAGCCTTGGCCGCGACTTTCGAGGAAGCCGTGACAAGATTCCCTTCCCCTTCCCCTTCCGGTTCTGTCCTCCAGCCGCCGAATTTATAGCCGCCGCGGCTTGGCTGGGGAAGCTCGCCATAAGCGGAGCCGTGTTTGACTGTTTTGCTGCCGGCATCGACGGTTCCGCCGTTCGGATCGAAGGTCACCAGGATGCCGTTAACCGTCAGATTTCCCGAGGCCGTAAGCCCCTTCGATGTCGAGGCACCGTCGCCAAGGTCATCGAAATCCGACGAGCTGAGCCCCGCCATAGTGCAAGAGGCGAGGCCGATGATGAATGCCATGGAGATGATCGCGTAGATTGCCGTCGACAGCTTTACTTTTTTCATGCTTCCTTCCTGTAAACACATTTAACGCTTATAAAACTAGTAAACAATAGGATAGAAGACTTCCCTTGTCAACAAAAAATCGCGGCAGGCTCGCGAGCCGAGGACTTCCGCATAAAAAAAAGGGCCGTCCGTTTGGACAGCCCTATCTGCTGCGGCGAAGAGGACTTGAACCTCCATACCTCTCGGCACTAGCACCTCAAGCTAGCGTGTCTACCAATTCCACCATCGCCGCACGCAACATGCAACTTATACCGTAAAGGCATAATTCTTGTCAATACTTTAAGGCTTCTATAGTGAGCCGACGATCTTCTCGGCCCTTGCCAGGGCATCATCGATGTCGCCACAGATATTCTCCGTTCCGATTTCCTCTGCCAGACCGATGCGGGCTATCGCCTTGGCCGGCTGAGCGCCGACGGCGCTGAGAATAAGCACCGTGCCGTGATGCCTGCAGTGTTTATTGAAGCTGCGCAGCGCGTTGAGGCCAGTCGCGTCGATCGCGGGAACATGGCGCATCCTCAGAATGAACACCTTAGGGGTCTTCTCGAGTCCCGACAGGGTATCCTGCAGGATATCAGCCACGCCGAAGAAGAATGGGCCGTTGATCTCATAGATTTCACAGCCTTTCGGGATCTTGCGGGAGGCGAGAATCTGCAGATCCTTTTTATCGACTGCCTTCGCCATGCCCGATTCCAGGAGTTCGGCCGCTTCCTTGGGCCAATCGGTCTGGGTGGCGACGGATGTCGTGTCCTTCGCGCGCTTCACGAAAAGGATGATGGCGAGGATGACACCCACCTCGACCGCCGCGGTAAGATCGACCACCACCGTCAGGATAAAAGTGGTCACCATGACGGCTAGGTCGCTCTTGGGAGCCTTCCGCATCGAGAAGAAGCGCGGCAGCTCGCTCATGTCTACGGCGACGACGAGGAGGACGCCGGCGAGCGTCGCGAGTGGGATTGCCTGGACGAGAGGCCCAAGGAAAAGCGTGAAAAGCAGGAGCACGATGGCATGGATCATGCCAGAAACAGGCGAGCGAGCTCCCGACTTGATGTTGGTCGCTGTCCTGGCTATCGCTCCCGTGGCGGGGATGCCGCCGAAAAGTACGCTGGCGATATTGCCCAAGCCCTGCCCGTTCAATTCCGCAGAGGAAGAATGCCGCGTACCCGTCATGCCATCGGCCACGACGGCCGAGAGCAGCGATTCTATCGCCGCGAGAAGCGCGATGGTCAGAGCGCTCGGAAAAACCTTTCGTATGAGGGAAAAACTGAATTCAGGGAACCTGGGAGAGGGAAAGCCCTTAGGGAGGGCCCCAAACTTGGACCCCACGGTCTCGAGAGGCAGATTCAACAGGAAAGCGGCGGCGGTGACCACGGCTACGGCTGTCACGGCTGCCGGCAACTTCGGCATTGTCTTCCTTATAAGTATGATGATGCCGACCGTCGCCAGTCCAGCGCCCAGGGCCGCCAGGTTGGTGCTGCCCCAATATTCCGCGTACTGGCCGATTTTCTCGAAGAACTCGGGCGAGAGCGAGGGTATCGCCATGCCGAAAAAATCCTTGAGCTGGCCCACGAAAATAGTCACGCCTATGCCGGTCGTGAAGCCGATCGTCACCGGGTAGGGAATATATTTTATGATGCTTCCCAGCCCTGTAATCGCCATGAAGATCAGGAGGAGCCCCGCGATGAGCGTGGCCAGCTGCAGTCCCGGCATGCCGAATTGGGCGATGATGTCGGCGATTATGACGACGAAGGCGCCCGTGGGGCCGGAGACCTGATGGAAACTACCGCCGAAGAAAGCCGCGACAAATCCCGCCACAATCGCCGTATAGAGTCCCTGGGCGGGGCTGGCTCCCGCTCCAATGGCGAAAGCCATGGCGAGGGGCAGCGCTACGATGCCGACGGTGATGCCGGCGGCGAGATCCTTCTTGAAATCACCGGTGGAGTAGCCCTCGGAGAGCTGCCTGAAAAAAGCGGGCGCCAACTGTTTCAGGGAACTGAGCACCTTGCCGGTGCTTTGCTGTGCTTGAGACATGGAAGTGAGTATATTTAGTCTTGATAAAGAAATTCAACCAGGGAGGGGAAGGCCAATGCCGCTTTATGACAGAATCAGTCGCATCTATGACGAGATCTTCCCGCTGAACCCCAAAACGGTAGAAGCTATTGAAGCCCTCATCCCCAGCGGAGCCGAAAAAAGGATTCTCGATCTTGGAGCGGCCACCGGCGGACACGCCCGAGCCTTTGCCGACAGAGGCTGGGACACGCTCGGAATCGAGTTGAGCAGCGAAATGGCGGCCAGAGCCGCTTCCCGCGCCCATGTCGTGCAGGGATCCATGCTCGACGCCGAATCCGTCGTCAAGAACGACTATGGCATCATCGTGAGGTTCGGGGCCATTCTCTGTCTCGGCAACACCCTTCCCCATCTTCTCCCCGAAAGCATCCCCCTGTTCTTCTCCATGGTCAAAAGGCTTCTGGGAGCGGGCGCGCCTTTCATCATCCAGACAATGAACTATGCCCATCCCGACATAGGTCCGGGCTTTGCTTTTCCCGACATCGAGACGGAAAGCTTCCGCTTTGAGCGGCGCTATGAACGCGGAAACGGAGCCGGCACCATCGCCTTCACCACGACCCTCACCGAAGGAAAGAAATCCTCAAGCGATATTACCGTCCTGCACGTCATAAAGCCGGAGATGATCGTCTATTGGCTCCGCGGCGCCGGTTTCAGAAATATCGAGCTATGGTCGGGCTGGGATCGAGCGCCTTTCGAGGTCGGAAGGGACCGCTACGCGATCGTCGTGGCGAGGTAGAACCGTTCTATCGAGACGCAGCGCTTGGTCTGGGGGTCCACGCCGAAAATCGCGCCGGCCATGGCCGCTTCCCCCTCGGCGGTTTCCATTTTATAGGGAATCTGGCTTAGGGAGCGTCGTATGCAGATATCTTTTTTCACGCCTATAATCGAATCGATGGGCCCTGTCATGCCGAGGTCCGTGAGATAGCCTGTCCCTTCAGGGAAAATCCGCTCGTCGGCGGTCTGCACATGGGTGTGCGTGCCGGCGACGACGCTCGCCCTGCCGTCCAGGTGCCAGGCTAAAGCTTCTTTCTCTTCAGCCGACTCGGCATGGAAGTCCACGACAATCATGGCCGCGGGAAATTCTCGCCTAGCCTTGGCGATGAGCTCGTCGGCCGTTCTGAAGGGACAATCGATAGAATAAAGGAATTCCCTTCCCTGCAGATTGATGACCACCCAGTCGAATTCCCTGCCCTTGATATGAAGCAGTCCCTTGCCCGGCAAGCCGGGAGGGTAATTGGCTGGTCTCAAAAGGACCTTTTCGGCATCCAGAAGCTCGGCAGCTTCCTTCCGCTCCCAGACATGGTTGCCCGTCGTTATGACCGAAACGCCGCTCGAGAGCATTATGTCGAGTTCTTCCTTGCCGATGCCGAAACCTTTCAGCGAATTCTCGCCGTTGGCGATGACGATATCGGCATTTTTCTTCTTAGAAAAAGCGGGAAGCTGGGCAAAGAGGACGCGCAGGCCAGAAGCGCCTACGACGTCCCCCACCATTATTACTGAAGCCATTCGCTCGGACACTGCGTCACCCGTTATCGGGCGTATTCCACAATGCGGGTCTCGCGGATGATGGTCACCTTAATGCGGCCCGGATAGCGCAAGTCAGTCTCGATCTTCTTGGCGATGCTCTTGCACATTTCCTTGGCCTGCTCGTCGGATACGTTTTCGTAGTTGACGAGGATGCGGAGTTCGCGGCCCGCCTGGATGGCGAAGGCCTTGTCGACGCCTGAGAAGCTTTCCGCGATCGTCTCGAGGTTCTCCAGCCGCTTGATGTAATTATCGAGGGTTTCGCGCCTGGCGCCAGGCCTGGCCGCCGATATGGCGTCCGCGATCTGCACGAGCACGCTTTCGGGACAGATGGGCTCCACATCGTTGTGGTGCGAACCTACGGCGTTGATGACGCGCGGATCCTCACCCATCTTGCGCACGAGATCCATGCCGATCTCGGCGTGGTTCTGGTCGCCATCGGTCTCGATACCCTTTCCGATATCGTGAAGGAGGGCTCCCCGCTTGGCGATTTCCCTGTTGAGGCCGATTTCCGCGGCGAGAAGGCCGGCGATGACGGCCACTTCCTTCGAATGCAGCAGGACGTTCTGCCCGTAGCTCGTCCTGAAATAGAGCCTTCCGAGAGCCCTGATGAGTTCCGGGGCCATGTTGTGGAGGCCGAGGTCGAAGACGACCTTCTCTCCCTCGTCGTAGATCTTCTGGGAAATTTCGCGCGTGACTTTCTGCACCATCTCCTCGATGCGGGCAGGATGGATGCGTCCGTCGGAGATGAGGCGTTCGAGCGATACGCGGGCGATCTCCCTGCGCACAGGATCAAAGCAGGAAATGACCACGGCCTCGGGCGTATCGTCGATGATGACATCCACGCCGGTGAGGGTCTCGAGCGTGCGTATGTTCCGCCCTTCCCTGCCGATGATCCGGCCCTTCATCTCGTCCGAGGGCAGGCTCACGGAAGTGACCGTCGTTTCGGCCGTCACGTCGGTGGCTATCCTCTGCATCGTCGTCACGAGAACGTCGCGCGTTCGCTTCTCGGCGGTGAGCTGGGCTTCCTGGTCGATCTTGTTGATCAGGATCTGCGCGTCGCGTTTCGCCTCATTTTCCATATTCTGGATAATGATGCGCTTCGCTTCTTCGGCCGTGAGACCTGAAATACGCTCCAGTTCCTGTCTGTACTGTTCTTCCTGGCCGAGCAGGGCGGTTTCCCTCTCGACGATGACCTTTTCTCTACCTTTCAGGGTTCCTTCAAGCCTTTCGAGCGCCTCGATTTTGTTATCTAGGTTTTCTTCCTTCTGCATTACGCGGCGTTCGAGCTTCTGGGCTTCGATGCGCCGTTCCCTTATTTCCCTTTCTTGCTGGTTGCGTTCCCGAATGAGCTGATCTTTCGCCTCTACCAGGATCGCCTTTTTTTCGGCTTCTGCATCTTTAACTGCGTCCTGTTTAATTCGCGCTGCTTCATTTTCCGCAGCAGTGAGTTGAAATCTGGCATATAGCCAGCGGATCGTCCATCCAAGAATCAAGCCGGCAAGGGGAAGGGCAACAAACCAAACTTTTGATGCCATTTGTCCCTCCGATGTATGTAAATGCCGTCATTTTGATTATACGGATGGGCTACTCTTTGTCAAGGCAATTAAAATAACGGCAAAACGATGAAAAAGGAGTTGACTGCACCCGGGAAATCCCCATATACTCACAATGATGCCGTGTATGCGGTGTTACAAGCTTTCGGAGGGTTGTTATCTTCCTCCGTTTTTAAGGTAGAAACTGGCTTTTCATGCATCGTCATTCCTTTACTTACGGTTTTGGGGGTTCGGCGGCCGAATTCTCCAGAGCCCCCGCTCCACTCGCTTCTTCTTTCGGAAAGACCCAAGCATTGCTGTCTCAGCCTAACACTCCTGCTTTAAAGACGGTCGAGGTGTATATCCAGTCCTCCTGAAAGTCACAGTACGTCCGCCCTAGGCGGACGGATCCGGTGCCGCCGTCGTCCTGCGAAGACGGCCCTAATTTGAGGTTTTTCCGCATGTCCAAGAAGGTTTATGTCGGCAACATGAATTACAGTACCGCTGAGAATCAGCTTCGTGACCTTTTCGCCCAGTACGGCGAGGTTTCTTCCGTCAACATCATCATCGATCGCTACACCGGCAAGGCGAAGGGATTCGGCTTTGTCGAGATGCTCAATGATGACGAGGCTCAGAAGGCCATTGATGCTCTCAACGGCTTTGAGTTCATGGGCAGGCAGCTTCGCGTGAACGAAGCAGAAGACAAGCCCCGCCGCGACGGTGGATCTTTCCGCCCCCGCAGCTACTGATCGTCTTCAAAGCGTAGTGTGAAAATCGCGCCGACCCGGGAGTAAATCCCTGGTCGATGCGAGAAAAGCCCCCCGATGGCCGCCCGGGGGGCTTTTTCATGTCCTATGAACTCTGCGCCCTTTTTTTTCAAGGAGGGCGAGCATGGCGAGAAAACGCGAGGGCGTCGGGGCTTTGAAGACCATGGGCTCGGCGAAGCCGGGCAGGACTATCCGGAGGCGCCTCGCGTGCAGCATAAGCGTGGCATCCGGGAAAAAGAAATCGCTTTGGGCATAAAGTGGATCGCCCAATATGGGGCAGCCCATTCCCGACATATGGATCCTGAGCTGATGAGTCCTCCCCGTCTTGGGATATAGGGCGACGAGAGCGTAGTCTCGCCTGCCCTCGACCGACCAGCGGGCCAGTACGCGATAATCGGTTACGGCGCGTTTCCCCTGTGATTCATTCCCCACGAATTTTTTCCGGTTGTACTTGTCGCGGGTCAGGCAATTTTCGAGGTGGCCGGCGTTACCCGCCGGAGAACCTCGCACGATTGCCCAATATTCCTTTCGAGTGCTCCGGTTTTTGAATTGAGACGCGAGAAACTCGTGGGTTTCGGTATTTCTGGCCACGATTATGACGCCTGAAGTGTCCTTGTCGAGCCTGTGGACTATGCCGCCGCGCGGCGCCTCGCCCTCGCCTTTTCGCTCGGCGTCGAGCCATACGGCCGCGTTGGCCAGCGTTCCGCTCCAGTTGCCGTTGGCGGGATGCGTCACCATCCCCTGCGCTTTATCGAACACGAAGACATTCTCGTCCTCATAGAGGATTTGCACATCCAGCTTTTCGGGTTTCAGGCTGTGGCTCGGCTCATCGGTCCATGCCACCTCGATCCGATCCCCGGAGGCCAGACGCCGTGAGAGTTTTTCTTCCTTTCCGTTGACGAAGATCCTGGCTCCCCGCGCCTTGATCTGGGAACGACTCAGGATTCCGGCAATCTCGGCGATGTACTTGTCAGCCCTCTCCCCATCGCCCGCCTCGACCAGGCCGGTCCAAGAGCGTTCCCTGCCCTGAATGGCCGAAGCTTCATTACCAGGGGCGAGGGAAGAAAGGCCCGCGGCGTTTTTTTTCTTTTTCTTTTTATCGGACACTATTCCTCTCGCCTTGCCGCTGCTTTATAGTTCAGTCATGAACACAAAGGTCCACGGTTGGATACAGTCCATATCCGAAGCTTTCGGCGAACTGGTCTCGGCAAAAACCGTCACCACGGTTTTTTCGGTTCTTATCATACTTGTCGTCGGCCTCGGCGCCGTGCGTCTATTATTCAACGCAATAAAAAGATTTTCAAGGAAGGGACGACTGCCCAACCGCAGCGCCTTGATCCTGGAAAATGTCATCAAATACGGCGGGAACATCATCGTGTTCCTTACCGCCAGCAAAAGAGCGGGGCTCGACATCTCGGCCTTGCTGGGCGCCGCGGGAATAGCGGGTATAGCGCTGGGCTTCGCCGCCCAGACTTCGGTCGCCAATATCATATCCGGCCTCTTCCTTTTTTCCGAAGGGGTTTTCAAAATTGGCGACACGGTCCAGATAGACGCAACCTCAGGCGTCGTGGAAACCGTCGATCTCATGTGCATCAGAATCAGGACCTTCGACAACCGACTCATCCGGGTGCCGAACGAAACGCTCATCAAATCCAATATCGTCAATATCTCGTACTATCCCCAGCGTCGGCTCGATCTCTGGCTCAGCATTCCCAATGGCTGCGATTATGCCGCGGCGGCAACGGCGATACGCTCGGCGATCGACGCCGAGCCCCTCGCGCTCAAGGATCCCGCGCCGCTGATTCTTCTCGACGCGGTGACCCCCGACGGAACCAGCGTCCTCGTAGGCACCTGGTTCCTCCAGGAGAATCTCACCGCGCTCAAGAACAGCCTCCTCCCCTCCATCGTCGGCGGCCTGGCGGCCAGGGGGATCCAGCCTCAGCCGCGTAAAATCGAGGTTTCATCCACGAATCCGATGCCTGGGACGAGCCTGGCGGTCTGAAGGCCGGTCGAGACTTCATCGGAAAGATCTTCCCCAGGTTCCTCATCCTGAGACCGTTGGCGCTGATGTCCGTGGGCGCGCGGGCCGTATTCCACATTCCAGAGGAAGAGCCCGTAAGGAGGAGCGGTCGGACCGGCTTCCTTCCTGTCCGCGCTGACGAGTATATCCAGCATCAGTTTAGCCGCGTCGGCCTCGGTGGCGGCCTTAGATTCGAAAAAAATCATCGTGCCGACGAGGGAACGCACCATGCGCCATAAAAAAGCGTTCGCCGAAACCTGATAGACAAGCTTGCCGCCCTCGAACCAGAAGCTGGAATCCTGGATGAACCTGGATTTCGAAACGCTGATGTCCTTGGCGGAGGCGAACGCCGAGAAATCATGCTCTCCCACGATGACCGAAGCCATGGCGTTGAGCTTGCCGATGGAGGGCTGGCGGGAAAGGCACCAGGCATAACGCTGGGAAAAAGCGTCCTGATGGCTGGAGCAAAGGAAGAAATACCTGTATCTCCTCAACGAAGCATCGAAACGCGCGTGGAAATCGCGAGGCGCGTCGCCCGCGTACAGGACGCGTATGTCGCGCGGCAGCAGCTTATTGAGGGCGAGAAGAAACTTTTCGGCGGGAATGGACGCGATATCGGTAAAGAATCCGGCCACCTGGCCCAGTGCGTGAACGCCCGCGTCGGTGCGGCCGGCCCCGGTCAGGCGAACAGGATGCCCATGCATTTTCTCGAGGGCTTTTTCTATCTCTTCCTGCACGGAACGCGCGTTTTTCTGGCGCTGCCAGCCCGCGAAATCGGTGCCGTCGTAAGAAACGACGAGCTGAATGGGCCTTCTGGTCATTTCCCGCCCGCTTCTTTCTCGATCACTACCAGGGCCACCGCGTTTTCGCCTTCATGGGTAAGCGAGCAGTGTACTTTACCGCCGCCCAACTGCGCGAAGCGCGCCGAGGCTGTACCCTCCAGGATGATGAACGGCTGGCCATTGTGATCGTTCCTCACGAAGATATCCTTCAGCTTCATCTTCGCCAGCCCCGTACCGAGAGCCTTGCCAAAGGCTTCCTTCGCGGCGAAACGGGCAGCCAAAGACAAAGCGCGGCCCGCGCCGCGGGAGGCCGAATCCGCGATCTCCATCGGATGGAAAAAACGCTCCACCAGCCCCGGCGTGGTCATCCAGCGCTGGATCCTGCTGACGTGAACTATATCTATGCCAATGCCGGCGATCATTCTGGACTCCTGAACGAAGAAAGATTAGAAGCCATTGGCCTGCGGGGCCGCCTGCTGCTGAGGCGCGCCGAAAAGGCTAGGGGACGGCAACGATGGAATCGATCCGGACAACTGACTTCCCGATCCGGATCCGGCTGACCTGAGGCTGATGGTAAGGGTCTGCGGTTCGAAGGTTTCCACCACGGCGCCCTCGGGTGCCGAGACGGCGACATCAAGCATATACGTTCCGGGTTTGGTAAGCGTGGAAAGGTCAATGCTGAGCAAGGCATTCTGGTCAAAATTGCCCATAGCCTCTTCCGGAATATGCATCCGCACGTTGCCCGTGGGCAGGATATCCGTGATTTCAAGCGAAGCGCTCAGGCCCTGAGGATAGATCTTTATATTGACGAAATTCTTGATGTCGAGGGACTTTCGCACTTTCGCGGAAAAAATGACCGTCTCCTTTCCATCCAGCGAAAGGAGACTTTCCTTTTTGAGAAGACGCACATTGGCGGTGAAATCCGATTTCTTCCCGCTCAGCTCGATCGTGTCGGTCGAGACTTCTGTGGTGCGCGCGACGAGCCCAGCGGGTCCGGAGACCGTCACTTCCGATGGCACCAGGTCGAAGGTAGTGAGTTCGAAGCCGGATTCGAGAAATCCCTTGAACGAAGGAGTGACGGGCACCTTCTTCGCCATTCTCCTCTCCAGGCCGATGGCTATCTCGGAAGGTTCGGGATGGATCTCGAGAGGATCGGCGGTAAGAGCGTTCCCCCGTTTTTCGAGACGTATGGGTGCCTTGAACACGCCTTCGTTCTTGTATTCCGCGAGGTCCAGGGAAGCGGAGACTTCATCCTCGCGAATACTATAGATGACATCGCGTTCGCCGCGAAGGATGACCCGCACCATGCGCGGGTATTGACTGGAAGGCGCCATCTCGTCATTGAGGGAGACCGTGAGCGGAATGTTTATGGTCCTCTGTTCCAGACGGGTGAGATTGAAGAAAAGGGTAAGAAGGAGGGCTACCGCCAGGGAGAGCACCTTCGCCGGCCAGTCGGCGAAGGTGAGCTTGAAGAAGCGATCAAGCTTCATAATGCTTCTCCTCCTCGGCCGATTCCATCGCCTCGCCCTCGAGAAGCTTCGCGAGGCGTACCCTCAGCTGTTCTCCCGAGAGTCCATAGTAAAGCTTGGAGTCGTAGGCAAGGGAAAGAGCGCCAGTCTCTTCCGACACGACAAGCACGACGGCGTCGGATTCCTCGGTGATGCCGAGAGCGGCGCGATGTCGGCTTCCGAAACTTTTCTTGATATCCTGCTGGTTGGAGAGCGGCAAAAAGCACGCGGCGGCGGCGAGACGGCCTTCCTGAATGATCGCCGCGCCGTCATGGAGGGGATTGTCATGGGCGAAAACCGTGACGAGGAGACTCGTGGTAAGCACGGCGTCGAGCCTGATTCCCTTGTCGATTATTTCCTTCAAGCCGACATTCCTGCTGAACACGATGAGGGCGCCGCGCTTCATCTGGGCAAGTATCTCGCATGCGGTTGCGGAAGCCTCGATCTGGCTGGCCCTGGGCTGTCGGTTCGTCCGGAAAAGCCTTCCCTGTCCCAAGTGCATGAAGATCTTCCTCAATTCAGGCTGGAAGATGATCGTGAGGCCGATGACCAGTCCGGGCGCCACGATCCCCAATATCCAGGTAACCGTGGAGAGCTGGAGGAAGAAGGCCAGGGCGTAGATGCCGGTGAGGAGCAGAATTCCCTTGACGAGCTGAATCGCCTGCGTCTTAACCAGAATCTGGTAGGTATTATAGATGAGATAGGCTAAAAGGAGGACATCGAGAACGGGCCGTACATAGGTTGAGAATAAAGAAGCCAGGCCGTTAAGGTCCATCAGGTCTCCTTATGCCGAATGCGGATTCAGGGTCGCGCCGCGCCGCCTCGTCAAAAACCTTGAGCGCGTCCCGCGTCGCCGCGACATCGTGAACCCTGAAGATATCGGCTCCCCGCGCCCAGGCCGCGCAGGCGGCGCCTAGGCTCCCCGCGAGCCTTTCTTCAATGGGCTTGCCGGTGATTTCGCCGATAAAACGCTTTCTCGACAGCCCCACAAGAATAGGATAGCCGGATTCGGTCAGGAGATAAAGCCTTTCGAGCAAATCAAGATTATGTTCGAGCCGCTTTCCGAAGCCGATACCGGGATCGAGGATGATGCCGGCCGGTAAAATGCCGGCCTCGAGCGCTCTTTGGACCGCCGCGTCGAGAAAATCCCGCACTTCGGCGGCGCAGTCATCATAGCGCGGGCTCTCCTGCATCGTCGCCGGATCGCCACGCATATGCATGAGCACGATGGCCGCGCCATAACGCGCCACTACGGAAGCCATGCCAAGGTCGCCGAGCGCGCCGATGTCGTTCACGATATCAGCCCCCTCGCCCAGGGCCGCCGCAGCGACATCGGCGCGCCTGGTGTCCACCGAAATAATGGCGTCGGAGCGTTTTCTGAACTGTTTTATGGCGGGGATGAGCCTTCGCTTCTCCTCTTCAGGATCGACAGGATTCGAGCCGGGCCTCGTCGACTCGGCGCCGAAATCGAGGATATCCGCCCCTTTGCTGATAAGCGACAAGGCTCTATCGGCCGCCTCCAGAGGATCGAGGCGCCTGCTCTCGATGAAAAAAGAATCGGGCGTCACGTTGACGATGCCCATGATGACCGGGCGTACTCCGAGTTCGAGGGTTCTAGCCCCGGGCAGCGAAAGATATCGTTTCATACAGCCTCGTGCCCTTTGTGTCGGCAGCCATTCTCCCGATCGTGGAATACAGCCCGTCCTCGTCGAGACCGGCCTCTCGCAGGAGTTCGTCGCGTGACGCCTGCGCGGAGGGTAAGACGTTGAAGCCGAGCGTGGTGATCCCCGCGCCCACGGATTTTCGGGATAAAATCGACGCGACCGTTTCCCCCACGCCTCCCGACTTGGAACCTTCCTCCACCGTGACGATCTCGGCGTAATGCCCGCAGACCTCCGCGAGATAAGCTTCGTCTATCGGGCAGACGAAGCGGAGGGAATAAAGATCGACATAGATACCTTTCGCGGCAAGCCGGTCGATCGCGCTGGCCGCGCTCCTCGCTATAGGCCCCAAAGCGCAGACCAGCAAGGAGGCTCCGGGAGTCCTGCGGAGGAATTCCCCGCGGCCGGTTATCAAGGCAGACAGCGCCGCGGGAGCGCCGGGATTATCGTCGCGGGCTATCCGCGCCTTGGGATAGCGAATGACGACGGGACCTCGCTGCGCCAAGGCATAACCCAGGAAAGCCTTCATTTCCGCGGCGCTCGATGGCGCCAGCATCGTCATGTTCGGCAAAGCCTTAAAAAGCGCTATGTCGTAGAATCCCTGGTGCGTCTCCCCATCCTCGCCAACGGCGCCGGCCCTGTCCAGGGCGAACACCACATGGAGATTCGGCAACGCGACATCGTGGAGCACCTGGTCCACGGCCCTCTGCATGAAGGTGGAATAGATCGCTACCACGGGAGATAGTCCCCCCGTGGCCAGGCCCGCGGCGAAGGTGACCGCGTGCTGCTCGGCGATCCCGACATCGTACACGCGGGCGGGGAATTTTTTCGCCATCAGGTCAAGGCAGGTGCCTTTGGCCATGGCCGCCGTTATGGCGACAAGATCGCCTCGCTCCGAAGCCATCTCATCCATCGCCTTCCCGAATATTTCGGTGAAGGTGGGTTGGGTTTGTGCGGGACCCGAACGAAAAGGCGAAACACCATGGAAGCTCTCTGGATCCTCCTCGGCCTTTTCGAATCCCTTGCCCTTCGTCGTGACGACATGGACGACCACCGGACGTTCCAGTTTTCTGACCTGATTCAGCACGCTGATCAGGACAGGAATATTGTGGCCGTCGATGGGACCCACATATTCGAATCCCAGGTCGGAGAAGAGATTTTCCTTGAAGAAGATAGCCTTCACGGCGCGCTTTCCGCGCACGATCATGTCGAGGAAAAAACCGCCAAAATGCGGAATGGCTTCCACCAAGGTATCTATCTTCCTTCGGAAACTCTGATAATGCACACTGGCGGAGAGCCGGGAAAGATAGCGGGAAATCGCCCCCACATTGGGAGAGATCGACATCTTGTTATCGTTCAGGATGACGATGAGAGGGAGATTGAGTTGAGTGACATTGCTCAGGCCTTCATATGCCATGCCCGCCGTGAGGGCCCCATCGCCGATGACGGCGATGACGCGACCGTCCTTCCCCGAACGTTTCCTCGCTTCGAGAAGCCCCAAGGCCGATGAAATCGATGTCGAGGAGTGCCCGGTGTCGAAAATGTCGTGGATGCTCTCCGAACGCTTGGGAAAGCCCGACAGTCCGCCCTTTTTGCGAATTCTGCCAAAAAGCTGCGCGCGGCCGGTGAGAAGCTTGTGCGTATAGCTCTGATGCCCCACATCCCAGACAATGGCGTCGCGCGGCGAATCGAACACCCTGTGAAGCGCTATGCTCAGCTCGATCACGCCCAGGTTGGAGGACAGATGTCCCCCATTCGCTTTGACAGTGTCCACTATTTTATGTCGTATCTCTTCCGCGAGGCAGCGAAGCTCGGATTCCTTGAGCTTCTTGACATCCTCGGGCGATCGTATGGTTTCCAGAAGACTCATGTTCCGGCAGGATACCATCAAACAGGCACTATTTCCAGATATCCGGGAAAGACCGGATTCCGTCGGCGGTTATTCCGGCAAGGCTTGAAAAGCGAAGAAAAATCCTTCAGAATCCAGCCATGAGCGACCCACGCCTTCTGTGCCTCCACCTCGGCTCAGCGCTTTCGGAAGAAGGCATCTGGACCTTCGAACCCGATGATATAATCGTAGATGACCGGAACGCCGGTCCTACCCTGCGACGACCTCTCGCCATGCCGCAAGGCCAAGCCCGCGGTATTCCCGCCGGCGAATACGTCTTCTTCCAGTGGCGAAAAGCCGACTATCAGACGGTGGAGGACGGATTCGAGGATTTTATCCGGCAGGTATGGTGGGAGGGAGAAAAAACCGAAGGCCCATGGATACTCCGCATCGTCTTTGAGGACGATAACACGGCATACCAGGGCCTTCGCAGAATCAACTGAACGCGCGGTCAGCGGCGAAGCGAAGAAGCCTCCCACCTATCCGCGCGCCTTAAGCTATTCGAGAATACCATAAATCCTGCGCACGCCGGCGCTGGAAGACTGCTCTTTCTGGATCCTGAATTTTCCGAGAAGACCGGTATGGGCCACATGGGGACCGCCGCACACTTCCTTCGAAAAATCGCCCATCGTATAGACCTTCACCACCGACTCATACTTTTCGCCGAACAGCGCGATGGCGCCCGCGGCCTTCGCCTCGTCCAGGCTCATCATCTCCATCGTCACGGGCAAGTCGCGGCGAATCTGCTCGTTGACGATCTCCTCAACCTTGGCGATCTCTTCCTTGGTCATCGGCGAGGGGTGGGAGAAATCGAAGCGAACACGCTCCGTGGTGATATTGCTGCCTTTCTGCGCCACGTGGTCGCCCAGAATGATCCTCAACGCCTTCTGCATGAGATGGGTGACGGAGTGGTACTTCGTGGAAATTTCGGAATGATCGGCCAGGCCGCCCTTGAAAGTCTGTTCGCTGCCGGCCCTGGATAGTTCCTGGTGCTTCCTGTAGGCCTCATCGAATTCCGCCCTGTCGACCGTAAGGCCATTTTCGCCCGCCACTTCCTCGGTCAGCTCGATGGGGAAGCCATAGGTGTCGTAGAGCTTGAAGGCCAGGCGCCCCGACATTATTTTCTGGGGATTCCTGAGAAGATTGGGCAGCATCTTCTGGAATTCGTGCTCGCCTTTGATCAGGGTTTCGAGGAATTTTTCCTCCTCGCCGCGAAGCTCGTCGAGGATGCGCGCCTTGTTCTCCACTAGCTCCGGATAGGGAACCGCGTAGTTCTCGACCACGCCTTCGGCGGGAATCGACAGGAAGGCGCCTTCGATGCCGAGCTTGCGGCCATGCCGCACCGCCCGCCTTATGATGCGCCTCAGAACATAGCCCGCTCCCACGTTGGAGGGAAGGACGGCTTTCGGGTCACCCAGGATGAAGGTGGCCGTGCGCACATGATCGGCAACTATCCTGAAGCTGCGGTCGAGCTCGGGATCGTTTCCGAGAGCTCCGTAAGCCTTTCCCGCGAGACGTCCCAGGGTTTCGAGGATGGGCGTGAAGGCCTCGGTCTCATAGACCGATTTTTTGCCCTGAAGCATGGCCACGGTCCGCTCGAGTCCCATGCCCGTGTCCACGTTCTGGGCGGGCAGTTTCACGAGGGTCTTTTCGTCCACGCGATTGAATTCCATGAAGACATTGTTCCAGATTTCCATCCAGCGCTTGGGATCGGTACCCTTGTTGGAGCCGGCGGGAGGCAGTCCCTCGCCGGTCCAGATGAAAATCTCGGTGTCGGGACCGCAGGGGCCGACGGAACCGGCTGCCCACCAGTTGTCGCCGGCGGGAAGGTAGGCTATCCGGTCGGCCGGCATGCCCAGGGATTTCCAAGCATCGGCGGAGACTTCGTCCCTGGGCGAATTCTCGTCGCCGGCGAACACCGTCACGGAAATCTTCGCGGGATCGAGAGCGAGCCATTTCGGGGAGACGAGAAATTCCCAGGAAAAGGCGATGGACTCCTTCTTGAAATAATCGCCGAGGGACCAGTTGCCCAGCATTTCGAAAAAGGTGAGATGACTTTCGTCGCCCACTTCTTCGATGTCGCCGGTCCGGATGCATTTCTGGTAATCCGTCAGCCTCTTGCCCGCCGGATGAGGTTCGCCGAGGAGATAAGGGACCAGAGGATGCATGCCGGCCGTCGTGAAAAGAACCGAAGGATCGTTTTCGGGGACAAGGGACTTGCCGCTGATCTCGACATGGCCTTTCGATTTGAAGAATTCTATGTATTTACTTCGCAGTTCATGAATCGTAATCATGGCGCGAAGTGTACGACAGGACAACGATTATCGTCAATAAGAGACCTGTTCGCCCAATAACGGGAAACTCTGTAACCTTGTATATTGAATGATCGTTCATTTATAGTATACTTCATATCAGGAGCTTTCTATCCGGAGGCGATGAATGAACATCCTGGTGACGGGCGGATTCGGGAATGTGGGGTGCAGCGTCGTGATGGCTTGCCTTGCCGCGGGCCATTCCATCGCGATTTTCGAGAGCCCCTCGGCGCTTAAAAAGGCGGGAGTCGGGCTTAAAAGACTGCTCAATACGCAGTGGGCTTCCTGTAAATTCGTCTTTGGCGACATTAGGTCGCAGGCTGACGTGGGCAGAGCTTTTTCCGCCTTCCCGGACGGCCCCGACGCGGTGATACATCTCGCTGCCCTCATTCCGCCTGCGGCGGAAAAGGATCCCGAAAAGACAAAAGCCGTCAATATCGGCGGCACGGCCAACATCATCGAGGCATGCCGGTCGGCCCAGAACCATCCCCGCCTGGTCTTCGCCTCGAGCATAGCCATTTACGGCGACCGCCTCAAGGATTTCTGGATAAAGACATCGGATGAAATCCATCCCTCTGACCTCTACAGCGAAACGAAAGCTGAGTGCGAGAGACTCCTGCAGGCGTCCGGCCTCGACTTCGCCGTGCTGCGCCTCTCCTACGTCGTCTGGGCGAAATGGCTGCCCTTCGATCCCCTTCTCTTCTCGATGCCTCCCGAGACGCGGCTCGAAATCATCCATACCGAAGACGCGGGCCGCGCCTTCGCCGCCGCCGCCTCCCTCCCCTCCATCGGCGGTCAAACCCTCGACATCGGCGGCGGCTCTCTCTGCCGTACCTTCTTCCGGGCCTTCCTCGATCGGGTGTTCAGATACTTCGGCCTTGGCGATTCGACCTTTCTGCCCGAAAACGCCTTCGCGGCCGCCAATTTCCATTGCGGCTGGTACGAGGACTCCGATTATGCCGATTCGCTGCTGCATTTCAGGCGAAAAACCCTCGAGGACTATTATGAGGAAGTGCGATGGGAAACCCGCTTCCTGAGCCGTCTCGTATTCATCGTCGGTCCGATCGTGAAGCTCTGGCTGGCCCGCAAGAGCCCCTTCAGCCTCCCGCCGCGTCAGCGCAGGCAGGCGAACCGCTCCGGGCGGCAGTTATGGAAAGCGAGTCTCCAGGCTCGCAAATAGCGGGCAGTGAACAGCCCAAGGCGCCTTCGATCGTCAGGACAAGAAAGGCGGTGACCTCCTCCATCCCGATATCGATCCCGGCCCTGTGAATCAGACGCATCGTCTCGAGGCTCCCGAGGAGCATGACCGCCAGGCCTGTCTTGAGATTGGGAATTCCGGGTCCCGCGTTTTCCCCCTCGGCCTTCCTGAAATCCTTGATGATCGAGTCGACGAGGAAGGCAAGCTGTTCCAGTTTATCGCCGAGGCGGGAAGACTGATCGGCCTGCGCGAGCAGGATGGCTATCAAGTCGAGGTCCTTGAACAACTCGGGCAATGCCTTCCGCACCAGGAAAGCCAAACGGAACAGGGCACCGCTTCCGGATGAGCCACTTCCGGATAATCCGCCCTCGGATAATCCCCTCTGGAGGTAAAGAAAAAACTCGCTCCAGCCTTCTTCTATGATGGAATTGAGCAGGCTTTCCTTGGATTCGAAGTACGTATAGAGGCTCCCGACGGAAATGCCTATATGTTCGGCGAGCGCCGCCATGGAAGTCGCGTCGTAGCCTCCGCCCGCGAACATGCGCTTGGCTTCGCCAAGGATGAGCTGCCGCTTATCGGCGTCCTTTCGCCTGGCCATCAGGCTGCCCGCCACCCATGTGCCGCCCCACGCCACCCATGTGCCGCCCCACGCCGTCGATGTGCCGCGGCGGCCCGCCTCAGCGCCCTATCACACCGCCCCAGCGGCATCATAAGCCGTCCATCTCCTCAAACACGCCCAAAACCTTGTTTTTCCTGACATTGTCCCAGGAGAAAACCCTGCCGTTCATGGCGATATAAACCCCCTCGGGCAGGAGCTGGACCGCGGAAAAAGCAGTACCGAAATTGAAAAGCGCGTCCGAATCTAAAACCTTGTAGGGAATCATAGCCCCGGTGAGGATAATGGTCTTGTGGAGCTTCTCCCCGCCGAGGAGAGATGCCGTCGTCGTCATGGTATCGGTTCCATGGGTGATGATGATCCGGCTTTCCTCGGAATTCCGGCAGGAAAGAAGCACGGACATCCTGTTGACGTCCTGCATCTGGAGGCTGTCTATGAGCTGGTTCATCTCGACGGTGACGGGAACCTTCACCCGCGCCCTCGTGAGGATTTCCGGAAGGCTGCTCTCCCGGAAAGTGAGCTCGCCCTTGATCTCGTCGTAGTGCTTGTCGAAGGTGCCGCCAGTAACGATGACGCGAATCGCTGCGTTTTTCATAGTGCCGATTATGGAGGCAAATACCGTTTTTGTTAAGTATGGAAAATCGCGATACTATTCTGGAAGCAAGCGCGCAAAGAAAAAACTTTAGGGGAATTCGATGAAAATTCGCGTCCCGCGGCGGCTTAAAACCATGACTTTGGCGACCACTTGACCATTGTGCCTCAATCCTTACAATAGACGGACGAGGCGGAAGAAAGGTTTTACGGCCTTTCCATGCAAGGAGTTATCGTTGAAAATGCTTTCCTACAGACCATTGCGAGCCAAGGGAGCGGTGTTCTTAGCCATCGTCGCGGGGCTAATCAGTATCGCCTGCGCACCCTCTCCGGAAGTGAATTTGGAGCTTGACAGCGAGATTCTTTCTCTCGTCGCACATTCAAAAACCCTGCCCGCTAGTATCGAAGAAAAGAACGACAATGACACGATCGCGGCGTATTACATGAATACGGGCACCAAGAACAGCGTCGTGGATTTTTTCTCCTCGCTCACCAATTCCAAGACAATCGCCGTCGCGATTCTCGACAATGCGGTTAAGCACGAAGTCCCAGCCAGCCTGGCTTTCGCGATTGCCTACGAGGAAAGCCGCTTCAATCCCAAAGCGCTTCACAAGAACGCCACGAGCGTCGACAGAGGATTGTTCCAGCTCAACTCCTCAACCTTCCCCGACCTTACCGAAACCGAAATCTACGATCCTTCACACAACGCAAAAGAGGGCATCAAATATTTTAGGCATGTTCTGGATCTGTCCGGCAATGAAGTCTCGGCACTGGCGATGTACAATGCGGGAAGAACGAGAGTGTCGAATAGCGGGGCGCCTGTAAGGACCCTGGATTACATCTCCAGAATTCTCAATTACGAGAAGAACATAAACAGCCTATTCACGGCCAAGGTTGTCGCAAAGACATCCACGCTCGGCATCATCAAAATGGGATTGCTCGAAAAAGCCAGCCGCGAAACGCAATGAGCCTGAGCGGCCGATCCGGCCAAGGACTCCATTCCGCCCTTAAGCGGAAGTTCCCGAGCCATCGCCCGGGATTTTCATGCTGGACGTCAGGAGCCTGAGCGAATCGGAAAGTATGGACGCGTCTTTTTGGCCAAGCACGGTAATCCTAAAGACGGCCGCCTCGATCAGCGCGTAAAAAAGCTCGCTCGCCGCTCTTCCGGACACCGCGGAAGCGAATTCGCCCTTTTTCTTTCCCTCGATGATGATCATCGCCAGTATATGACGCATCCGCACGGTGCGGCGCCTCACTCTTTCATCGGGATCGCCTCCGGCCAATTTAAGCTTTAAAAGATAATCCAGCACGATCGAGAGAAGCTTCGATTCCGTCGCGCAGAGCTGAACGACCATCTCCCCGATCGCGATTATCTTTTCGGAACTGGCCTTCTTGGATTCGCCGGCGATATTCCTGATCTCATTTTCCAGCCGGCCCATGAAGCGCTTAATGCAGGATGAGAATATTTCCTTTTTATTATTGAAATAAAGGTACAGAATCGTCCTGGTTATACCGCAACGTTCGGCGATTTTCTGGAATGTCGTATCTTTATAGCCTTCCGTGACGAAAACATCGAGGGCTTTATCGAGGATTTCTTCCTTGCGTTTGTCATGCTCTACCGAAACTGACACTTTTACCTCCGCTGTTGTTATGTAAGTATAACAGATCCTTCAAACCTTGGGTAGCAATTATTTCTGCTTGTACAGAGACGGGGGCAGAGCTATATTTGACCTATGATTACCCATGAGAAAAATGCGCTTGCGTGCAGGTTGACGGCTTTTGAAGGCATTTCGCAAGACTGTTCGGCCGGAGACAGAATCATGGAATTCCATATTCATGCTTCGATCCGTTCGACTTTGGGGATCAACTCCGCCCTTTTCCGAACCACGGGAAACCTGATTCTCCCTGATTTTCCAGCGGCGAGGAGCCTCGCGGAAAAGCTGCGTGAACTTAAGGTGATCGCGGGGCAGGACAGCACGAAGCTCAGCGCGGGCCGACTCAACGCCATGGGGCTTATCGACGAAATCCTCCATATAGTGATCGGAATATACAGGAAAACGGTAGCTCCCGATGTCATCGAGCGCTTTCTCGGCGCGGTGAATGAGGAAATCGGCGCCGTTGAATGCGGATTCCTGCTTCGCGAATTCAGCGCGCAATTTCCGCCTCTCGAAGTCTACAGGGGAACCGCGAGCGTCGAGGACTGGCTAGAGGGTAGCTCTGTCTCAGGGACGAAAGAAAACGCCGTGCCCAACAAGGAACTCGCCCTGGAAGAACTCATCCTTCTCAAGATCGCCAATGAAAATCCGGCCTTCCTTCCCTTTCGATTCCTCTTCGATGACGGCACCCGCGCAACAGGAACGATGAGCGAAAGCGTTGCCGGCAAGACAAAATACAGGGAAGTCTTCGAGGCGATCGAACGCGCCAGCAAGGAGCTTCCCAGCTTCGGACCCGTCGGCCATAAGGTCGATTTGATGGGGCTGCTTCGCATGCCGGCGAAAGCGGCGCCGGAATCGCTCGAAGCCCAGCTTGGGTGGATAAAGGACAATTGGGGAGCCAGTTTCGACGAGATCGGCATGAAGATACTCAGGAGCCTCGATCTCATTAAAGAAGAGGAAACGCCCCGTTTCCCGCCCGGTCCAGGACCTGTTGAAGCCTACAGCTATAAATCGTCCAGGCACGAGTATGAAAAATTCACCCAAGACAAGGATTGGATGCCCTCGCTTGTCCTTCTGGCCAAGAACGCCCTCGTCTGGCTTCATCAGCTTTCGGAAACCTTCGGAAGACCGATCAGGCGGCTGGATGAAATACCCGACCAGGAACTGGACGCCATCGCCTCGAGGGGCATAAGCGGGCTCTGGCTCATCGGCATCTGGCAGAGAAGTCCCGCCAGCGAAAAAATCAAGCGCTATTGCGGAAACCCCGAAGCCGCGGCTTCGGCCTATTCGCTTTTCGATTACGAGATAGCCCCGGAACTGGGGGGATGGGAAGCCCTGGACTCATTCAGGGGACGTTGTCTATGGAGAGGCATCAGACTCGCCGCCGACATGGTTCCCAATCATACGGGCATGGACTCGGCATGGATAAGGGAAAGACCCGATCTCTTCATCGGCTCGGATTATTGTCCCTTTCCCAGCTACACCTTCCACGGGCCGGATTTGTCCGAAGACCCAGCCATCGGCCTCTGGCTCGAAGATCATTACTACACGAAATCGGATGCCGCCGTCGTCTTCAAGCGCCTTGACAGGCGGAGCGGCAAGGCGCGCTACATCTACCACGGCAACGACGGAACCGGAATGGCGTGGAACGACACCGCGCAGATCGATTTTCTCAATCCCGAAGCGCGCGTCGCCGTGAAGGAAAAGATACTTCAGGTGGCGCGGCATTTCAGCATCATACGCTTCGACGCGGCCATGGTTCTCGCGAAACAGCACATCAGGCGATTATGGTATCCCGCTCCAGGCTCAGGCGGAGCCATCCCCTCACGCGCGGAACATTCGATGCCGGAGGAGATTTTCGACAGCGCGATGCCGCAGGAATTCTGGCGGGAGGTTGTCGATGAATGCGCGGAAAAATCCCCCGACACGCTTCTCCTCGCCGAAGCGTTCTGGATGATGGAAGGCTATTTCACCCGGACGCTCGGCATGCACAGAGTCTACAACTCAGCATTCATGAACATGCTCAAAGACGAGAAGAATACCCTGTATCGCCTAACGATCAAGAACACCCAGGAATTCGACAAACAGATCCTGAAACGCTTCGTCAATTTCATGAGCAATCCCGACGAGGAAACGGCCATCGCCCAATTCGGCGCCGGCGACAAATATTTCGGCGTTTGCACGATGCTCGCCACCATGCCGGGAATGCCCATGATCGGCCATGGTCAGATCGAGGGATTCACAGAAAAATACGGAATGGAATACAAGCGTTCCTATCGGGATGAAAAACCCGACAATGCGCTTATGGCACGTCATGAAAAGGATATATTCCCGCTTTTCAGGATGAGGAAGCTATTCGCTGAAGTGGACAATTTCTGCCTCTTCGACTTTATGACCGATGATGGCAGCATCGACGATAATGTCTTCGCCTACTCAAACGGCCGCGGAGAAGAGGACAGGGCGCTCATTTTCTACAACAACTGCTGGAAACGCAGTTCCGGAAAAATATCGACGAGCTGCGGATATGCTGAAAAACAGCAGGACGGGAAAAAACACCTGAGAACCAAATCCATCGTACGCGCTCTCGCGCTGGATACAGGACCAGACAACTTCGTCGCCGCGTTCGAGATACGATCAAGCTTGTGGCATATATACCGCTGTTCCGATCTGGAGACTCAAGGATGGCATGTCGATCTTGAAGGCTACCAAACGCTAATATTCAGCGAGTTCAACCGTGTCCACGACATGGATGGCCGCTACGAACGACTCTGGATCTCCCTTAAGGGAAAAGGTATCGCCGATCTCGACGATGCGCTCGAGGAAGCGGCGCAACCCGAACTCTACCATACCCTGGCAAAGGCCATAGCATCCATTGACGACTGTAAAATGGCCCTTATCCTGGGCGGGAATATCGCAGAAGCCGCGGACGGGGCCGGCATCGATGCGGGAGCCTATTTCTCCCGCATCGCCCAGGCTATAGCCGAAGACGGGGGCCCCGGACCGGGCATCACGGCGGTTTCGCGCGGCAGAGCCGTGATCGAAACGGGCATCGCCATCCTCAATACGATGCTCCATACGGCTTTCGTGAACACGATAAAGGATAGCCGACGCCTCTCCGCTTTATCCTATTTCAGGGCCCTTCTCGAATCGGAACGCGCGCTGGGCGCTTTCCTTCATTATATTTTCATAGCGGGCCTGTCTTGCGTGAACGCGGGCGCGAACGAAACCGAGGAATTGCGCTATATCCTCGAAAAATTCCTCGTCAAGAAAAAGCTAATCCAGGCGGCGATGCTGGCCGATACCGAATCCTCAGCGAAAAAAGCCTTGACGGAAAAGGGCGACGAGACTGCGAACGCCCCTAAGATCGCTCTCGACCGGATCGACGGGAAGGCGCTGTGTTCGCTGATGTTCGCTTTCGCTACGAGGTCTAGGGACACTTCGTCCCGATCATCCAAGCTGCCAGTGGAAAAGCATTCGCCATTCCTTACGTCACCGCGAGCGAGAGCTTCAGAACTCATGCGTTGGGCCAGCCGCGATCATGAAGCCAGGGAGGCCTTGGGCATAAATGCTTGGGAGGGAAAGGATTATTACAACAAGGAAAAGTTCGATGCCCTGCTTGAACTCTGGCCATGCTTCGCTCTTCTCGAAAACGCCCTTGCCCGCATTGACCCCAGGGCAAAACCAAGCGCATCGGAGATTATGGCGATACTAGCCGAAGCCGCGGATATTCAGGCCTTCGAGGTGTGCGACATCGCGCACCAGGCTGAGGAAAGGAGCTGCTTCAGGGTCGCGGATCTGATAACGATAATTGAGAATGACTGAATATTCGAAGGTATCGCCGGGGACGGTCCGGGAAAGCGCGATCGCGAAGAAAATCTCCGATCATGTGAAGGATAGAAACACCTATTTCGTATTTCCCACGCAGGTTTCCGCCGACTCCTGGGCGGAAGCGTCGCTAAGGCAGCCGGGGATAGACGCGATCGAAAAGGACAGGTACCTCGGCTGGGATACCTTCATAGACCGCATAACGCAAAAGAACATACCGCTGGCAAAGAAAAAAGCGGATTCGCGGTTGCGCCTGCTTTGGGGGCTTCTGATCCTGGAAGAGCAGTCGAAAACGCCCTTCCTTCGAGGCCTCGTAAAGCCAGGGATGAGCTCGGCGCTGACGGCAGCCTCAATTTTCGCGAAACAGGCGCCAACGTTGCGCGACCTATCATTCGAGCTGCGCCGTCTTCCTCCCGGCTGCTTAATCGACGAAGACGAAGTAGCCGACTATGCGGCGCTTTCGGAAAGATATTCTCGCTTTCTGGAAGACAACGGCGTCTACGAATCGAGCCACCTCTCACCCGCTAAGGAAGAAAAAAATCGCTATATTCTGTTCGAACCTTCGCTCATGCCCAGGTACGATAAAAGGGCAGAAATTCTAAAAAAGTTCTTGTCCGTCGAAATCTTTTCGGAGTCCGCTTCCGAAATGGCCTTGTTCAAATTCGAGACGTTTCGTGAGGAACTGCAATCAGTGCTGGCGAATTGCGCATCGCTTCTGGATGGCGGTCTGCAGCCGGCCGATATCGCCATGAGCATTCCCGCATCCACTCCGGAAATACGGGCGCACATACGATCGCTGGCCAAGCAGTATGCGCTGCCGATGGATTTCCGCGAAGGGCAGCCGCTCTCGGCTTATCCTTTCGGCAAGCTTCTTCTCTCATTGTCGCGCGCCGCGTCCGAAGGTTTTTCCCTCAGGACCTTGCGGAAACTTTTCGATCGGGGCGCTTTCATCTGGAAAAACGAGTCCATAGCCTCGGATCTCATCCGTTTCGCGTCGCGGTACAACATTCCGGAATTTTCCATCGACGGACAGTACATGTCAGATCTTTGGAAAAAGACTTTATCACTCTGTCCGGATCCGGGCAGCCAGGTGATCTCGCTGTATTCTTCCCTGAACAAGATCGCACATTCGATGACGAGCGCTCGTTCGTTCAACACGCTTCGCCGCGCCATCCATGATTTCAAGGATAACTTCCTGGAAAAGCCGCTATCGAATTCGGAGGCTGACCGCACCCTACAACGCGTTCTGGAAGAGCTGGATGCCCTGGATCAATGGCATTCCCATATAGGAAACCCCACTCTCGCGGCCAGCCCCTTGGACACGCTTCTCCTCGCCCTCGACGTTACGCGCTACACGAACGACGAATCGGTCAACGCTATTTCGGTATTCCCCTACCACATTGGAATGCTCATCGCCACTCCGGTCCATTTCGTCATGGACGTATCCCAGGATTCCCTGGAACCCGCACTTGGACATTTTTCACGCGTTCCCAAAGAAATGCGCGGGCAGCTGAATGAACCCGATGTCAGCGAAGCGCTGCTGTCCTCCTTCAACGCGGTGAACGCCGTATACTGCCACGCCGAAAAAGGCTTAGCGGGATATTCGGTTCCCCACCCCTACTTTCTGCGTAAAGGCGCGAGGCAGGCAAAAATCGGGGCGGATCAGATTCCAGAGCTCGCCGACGCCGCTGAATCGCGCGCGTGGCGCGATTCAGCGGCCGGCGACTTGCCCGCACAACTTCCAGCTGATAGAAAGAACGCTGCCATGGATTGCTTCTCGGCAATGAGGACCGGCGACCAACGCGTTCTATCTCCGGCTAAGGGCGGGCGGAAACTCGATTCCGCCCAACTTCTCAAGCTTCCCTCGTGCAACGCAGCTCCGCTTTTCAAGATTTCGCCTGGGAAGCTCAAGAACCTGATGCAGTGCCCCTTCAAATGGTTCCTGACCTGCGTACCCGATATCGATAAAGGACCTTCGGCCGTCGCCAACATAACCGAAGGCTCGCTGACCCACGCCCTTATCAGAAGCCTTCTCCAGGATATCGCGCTCAAGGATGGCGGTTTCTCGGCCGCAAGGAAAGACGAATATGAAGGATGGATTGACTCGGCCTTCAGGCAAGCGCTTAGGCAGGTAATGAGGCAAAACGGACCTGCCGTAGAACCCGCCATGGAGGCTGCCCTGCCGAAAATCCGCGACAGGATAGCGAGGATCCTGGATTTCGAGACCGGCTTCAAGGCCGATGGATGGTCGATAGGCGATTTCGAAATACCTCTGGCCAGAAAGTTCGAGGAACTGGGTTTATCGCTCGAAGGGCGAGCGGACAGGATTTCCAGAAAACAGGGAAGCGGCGATCCGGCGACCCCGCGCGGTGAGGAATGCGCCATCATCGACTACAAAAAAAACAGCACACCCAAAAAAAAGGAGTTTCTCGTCAATCAAAACGGCGAACTCGGCGATTTCCAGATAGCGAGTTATGCGGCGATACTGGAAGGCGAAGGGGAATCCGTGGAACTGGCCCTTTACTGGTCCATCGAGGAAAGCAAGGCTGTCGTCGTTTTCGGGCCTGGGGGCTGCCGACCCAGCCGCGAAGAATTCGATCCGGAACGCGAGGCTCTCGCTGTGGCGCTGCGAAAAGCGTCGGGAATCATCAAGGATGGATCCTTCCTGTCCATAACGCCATCGCCCGCGAGCTGCGCCGCGTGCCCAATGCGCCCTATCTGCAGGGCTCATTTCTCATCGGAGCGTCTATGAACCCGGCCCAGTATCCATTGTATCTCGAAAAGCTCGATGAGCGGCAGAGGACGGCGGCGATGGCCGAACGCAATTGCGTCGTGACTGCCGGGGCGGGAGCCGGCAAGACGACTGTGCTGGCGTCGCGCTACATTCACCTCGTCGTCGAGAAAAAACTTCCCGTCCGCTCTATCCTCGCCCTCACCTTCACGCGAAAAGCGGCCGCCGAAATGTATGAACGCATCTACGGCGAATTGGCCGCCCAGACATCGCCCGGGGCGCGCGAGCAGCTGGACGAATTCCAGAACAACCACATCACCACGCTCGACGCCTTCTGCGCGGAAATTGTCCGCCAGGCCGCCCGGGATTTCGGATACAGTCCCGAGTTCAAGATCGACGCGGAAAAGTCGGCCGATCTCGCCAGGAGCATCGCCTATCGTTATGTGCTGCGAAACAGGGATAAACCGGGCATAAGGGAAATCCTGAAGTCATTTCCCTTCGATGAAGTGGCCGCCCGCCTTTTCGGCGACCTCGGCTCACGCTACATAACCCCGCTCGCTCTCGCCGAAAAGCAGTTTTCGCTCATGAAGGATTCACTCAGGACAATGGCCGCCGAAAAGGCGGACGCTGCATTCAAACGCCTCGCCGCCATGGCCAAAGATATCGTCGCCCTCTCAACCGGCGCCCCAGCCCCCAGGGCTGACTGCGCCTCGGCCGTTGCCTGTTCGTTGGCCTTTATCGAAGCCATAGGCCGCAGCCCGTCCACAGCACCTGCCCTATCGTTCTTTTCACGGCATTTCGACGCCTTCACCGAACTCGCGATGCGATCATACGGCAGAAGCGAAGCCGAGCAATCCATCAAGGCCATCGCGAAGGAAGCCAGGGAAGAAGCGCGCAACCTTCTGGATTTCGCCGAATACCAGACGGCATTCCCCTCCCACTGCTCGCTTTTCGACAGGCTGGACGAATTCGCCTCGGAAGTCGCCGAGGCGAAACGTCTGGCTGACCTCATGGATTTCAAGGATCTCGGCGCCTGCGCCGTCCATGCATTGAAGCGCCGCAAGGACATAAGGGCATACTGGAAGGGCGCCATCGAAAGCATCATGATCGATGAGTTCCAGGACAACAACGAGCTTCAGAAAAACCTCCTCTATCTGCTCGCCGAAAAACGAGAAAACGCTTCAGATGGAATTCCCAGCCCAGAGGAACTCGAACCGGGCAAGCTCTTCTTCGTCGGTGACGAGAAACAGTCCATATATCGCTTCAGGGGCGCTGACGTCGCCGTCTTCAAGCGTCTTTCCAGGGAATTGTCGGAAGACTTGTCCGGCGATATCGTCTTATCTGCCAATTACCGGAGTTCCCCTCCCCTCATCGGTTTTTTCAACGATTTCTTCGCTTTCGTGATGTCCGAAGGCTCGAAGGACGATATGTCGAAGAGCGATGAGACGCAGCGAAGCCCGAATGATTTCCACGCGCGTTATGCGAACATGGAGCCCGGCCGTCCCCAGACCAAGCCCCAGGCCCAAGCCGATTCTTCCGGCGCGAGAATCGAGTATTTTCTTTTGCCCGCTGCCGAGGAAGATAAGGAGACTAGCGAGGAAACGCAGGACCCTTCCGACGATCCGATCGAGGGAAGATCTGGCTCGGAACCCTTGGGCGCCGACGACAGTCTAGCCTTCGAAATCGCTCAATTCATAAAGCGATCGCGCGGCACTATGGAACTCAGACCGGCGAAAGATTCCGCATCGGAGGATGAGGCCAGGATGGCCGACTACGGCGATTTCGCCGTCCTTCTCAGAACCACGACCAATCAGCATAGGCTCGAAAAATATCTGCGCCTCCTCGACATTCCCTTCGATTCCGAGAGTCCCCGCAGTCTGTTCAGGGAATCTCCCGCGAACGATATCTACAGCATTCTCAGCTATGCCCTGGACCCGGGAGACAATGCGGCCTACGCGGCCGTGCTTCGATCGCCGCTCTGCGGAGTGTCGGATCAAGCCTTCCTGGAACTCATGACATCGGCGGGCGCGGCTTTCGAGCTGGAAGCCTCTTCCGACCACGATTCCGCGATGCTCGACAGAGCCAAAGCCTTCTTCGCGGAGTTCAGGACATCGATCGTCTCGAATCCCGTCTCGGATATCGTGGAGTACGTATGGAACCGCGGCGGCCTCAGACTGGCCATTCTTTCCCGTCCCGAATCCCATCCCTTCCTGGAGCATTTCGATTACCTCTTTCACATGGCGGCCGGCATAGACCGCGAGCATGGAGGCATCGCCGATTTTCTCGCGAAGCTTCGCCCCTATATCGAAGGCGAGACGGACAAGTTCGATATCGAGAACGTCCCGAGAAGCAATGCTTCCGGCGTGAAAATACTAACCATCCACAAATCGAAGGGGCTGCAGTTCCCCGTCGTCATCCTGCCATGGGCGGAAAACTCCGGATCGACAAAACGCGGCCAGGCGATTTGGGAAATGCTGCCCGAGGGGCTCGCCCTGGATATAAAGCCCTACGATAAACCCGGCGCGAAGGCGAACAATATCTTCTTCAGGCTCGCCAAAAATCTGGAGAACGACATGAGCGTCGCCGAAATAAAACGTCTTCTCTACGTCGCCTGTACGAGAGCCGAGGATCACCTTTTCTTCTTCGGGAAGCGGCAGAAACGCGGCGATACGGCAGGCAATTCTTTCCTCTACTATCTGGAAAACTACTGCGCGATGCGGGATAGCCGGGATCAAGACAGGTCCGGGACGGCTATTGAAGCGCAGGCATCCGCGCGGCTGAAAAAGATCCTTCTCGCGCCGAGGACAGTCGACGATGTGCGCCATTGGTACAAGGGACGAGTGAAGCCGTCGTTGAGCGACTTCGCCCAAGCCTATTGTGAGGCGAAAATTCTTGGCAAGAGTTTCTCCCGCCGCCATCTCAAAGCCACCGAGCTCGAGCGCCCCCAGCGCGAAATAAGGACGTCCCAACCCGCGGGCATACCCGCGCCCGCCTACGCTCACGCTCCCGCCACAGCCCTCGCCGCCCCCGGCGATCAATCGCCCCTTCCGCCTAAAATATTCGGCACGCTCTGTCACGATGCCGTGGAACAGGCTATAAAAACCGGTACGGTTTCGGGCTTTGCGCCATCCAAAGACCTCGTTCGCGACCTCTCGCCCTCTGATATCGCCAGGGCCACCGAACTTGCGACATCCATGGCGGTCGATTTCCTGTCCAGCGATTTCTGGAAATCCCTGCCCGCCGGCGCCGAGATGACGAGCGAAAAACCCTTCCTGCTCAAATTGGGCGACTTTATCGTCGAAGGCCGGATGGATCTCCTGATCGAAACAGGGGACGAGGTCACCGTCATCGATTTTAAATCGGATTCCGAAGAGGCTCCTTCCCGCCACGCGGTCCAGCTGGATATTTACAGGAGAGCTGCGGAAAACATAATTCCCGGCAAAAAAACAAGGATCGGTCTCTACTGGCTAAGAAGTTCCAGCCTCACCTGGATGGACTCGGCCATTTCCGACGAAGATCTGCTCCATCTCGCCCATCAGGCCTCCTTGGGCATTGGACAGGAACATGCATGAACCGCTATACTGCGCCAAGGATTTCCAATGAAGACGAAAACACCTGTCACGAACGATGAACCTCTTCTCGAAAAGCCAAAGGATCCGACGCCAGCCGGTTTATTCTGGCTTCTGGCGAAAATAAACTCAGTCACCCTGGGCGGCGGATATGTAATCGTGCCCGTCATGGCGACCAGCCTTGAGAAAAAAGGATGGATGGCCGAAAAGGATTTCTACGACATATTCGCGCGCGCCCAAGCCTTTCCCGGACCGCTCGCGCTAAGCTCCGCCCTTCTCGTCTCCCTCCGGCTCTGCGGATGGAAAGGCGCCGTCGCCGCTTTTTTCGGCGTGGTGCTTCCGCCCTTCCTCGCCCTGATTCTCGTGAGCGGCGCGCTGGCCAAGATAGGTTCGCTTCCCGCCGTCCAGCGCTTTCTCGAAGGAGCCGGCGCTGTCGTTCCCGGCCTCGTCGCCGCGATGATCTATAAAACAGCCACCAAAAGGGCCTGGACGGTACTCAGGATCGTCGAGACCATCGCGCTCGCCTTTGTGCTCGTCTTCCTGCCAGCATACAGCCTTCCCATTCTGCTGGCTGCCATAGCCATGCTTTACTGCATCGAGGGACCATGCAAACGCTCGAAATAATCTGGACTTTCTTCAAGGTCGGCATCATCTCTTTCGGCGGCGGTTGGTCGACCGTCGGCATCATTAAAAACGAAGTAGTCCCTAATTGGTTGAGCGAAACCGATTTCCGCTCCCTCATCGCCATCGCCCAGTCGACGCCTGGCCCGATCGCTCTCAACGCGGCCACGATGATAGGCTGGGAACACGGCGGATTCTTCTCCGCGTTGGCGGGAACGCTCGCCGTCGTGGCTTTTCCGGTCATGGCCATCGTGACCACCACACTTCTCGCGCGGCGGGTGAAGCTGGACAAGCTTGCCATCAACGAATCGCTGAGGACCGGCAGCACAGCCATGATGATCATGACGCTATGGGCGCTGAAGCCTTCTTCCGCCGATCCGGTTCTTCTCGCTCTCGGGCTCGGGGCATTCGCCATCGCCGCTTTCACGAAAATAAACGCGCTTTGGGCAATACTCGGTTCGGGGCTGTTCAACGCGCTCGCAGGCCCCGCTGTCAGAAGATTATTGGGAATCGGCGGCTGATAGGAATTTCGTCCATTCGGCTCTGACGCCTTTCGCGGCATCTTCAAAATTCGCGATCTCATCGAAACTTTTAGCGGGCGTCAATTCCTCGGCCTTCGCGATGGCCAGGATTCTCGCCTCGCCCCGTCGAGCCAATAGAGCGTCGACATTGTCCAGGGCGAATTCATGGGCTTCGGGATCGTTGCCCGGAATCAAATAGCCGTATTCTTTCCGCCAATAGGAGCTTTCGATCTCATCCACCGCGGCCGATAAAGCTTCCGTCCTGTAGACGCGTATTCCCACGTTCGTATAACCTTCGGACGGAGGCAGCCTCCCGGCTGTCATCCCGCCAAGTTTATTGTGTTCAAAAGCCCGCGGGAGACCTCTCTCATCGAGTATTACCCGATAGGCTGGATTTTTTATCTTCGCCACGGGAAGCAGGAGGCCTACGTTCTCGCCGAGCTCATCCAGCCGGGCCATCGCGAGAAGGCTCGCGGCCACCGTCAGCGGCGAATTCGCGTCGCCTCCGAAATTGGCGATGACATAAGAGGAATCCCGCCACAGTTCCCTGGACTGCCTGGCCGCGTCGCCATGGCCCAGCACTTTCCCCGAAGGTCCTTCCTTCTGCGTGCAGAATTTCACCGATTCGCCGTCGATGCCGAGCGCGTCTATGATACCTGAGCGTATTTCCGCTTCCCAGCCCCTTATGACGATGACGTGGCGGCCCAGTCCTTTCACCGCATCGAGGGCGTAGGCCGCCATGGGTATTCTCGAAGGTTCGGCCGATATGAAGTTGCGTACGGGAAAAAGACCGCGGGGAGCATCCAGAGGGAATCGGACCGTCTGGTCGGCATCGGTGTCGCACAACTTCCCGCCCAGCCCGGCCTTGGCCAGGGAGAGGCTTTTCACCCAACGAGTCCCGGCTCCCGCCAAAAGCGTAAGGCAGCAGGTTTTCTTCTCAAGCCCAAAAGGCGCCGAGGCGAGAAGTTCTCGCGTGAGGGCTTCCCGTTTTTCTAAAGCGGCTTCATGACCGGTTCCGACGAGGGAAAGTAGATCAGCCGGCATGTATCGTTCCCGGCCCGCACTCAGCCGGTTCAGCCACGTCCAGAGGCTTGAACTCCACTTTATCTGGATGGATGATCCGATATTTGCTCACGAAACCGCAGGGTCTGTAGGTCATCTTGGCCTGTCTCAGTCCCTCGTTGCCCAGATCCTGCTCGCGATTGATCAGCTTGAAATATGCCGGCAAAGACTGCGCGAAGGCCTGGTTGATGAATTGATAGATGCCCTTGAAACGTTCGCTCGCCTTTTCGAAATGCACGGCGAACATCGTTCCCTTGGAGAGTGGCTCGCCGAGACACCAGCCGACCGGTTCATTCTGAATGTAATAAACAGCTCCCCTCATGCCCAATTCCTCAAAAAGCTCGAGGCCTTCGCGGGCCGCCCGATAATCCCCGTCGACGCCTTTGGCCGCCCTCCATTCATCGAGCACGGCGATGGCGTCGCATACGTTATCCTTTTTCAGGGGCTTCTGTTCGCATTCATAGGAGCTTATGAAACCGTTCACGAGGTTTCTCTTCTTGTGATACTCGCGTCCTGAAAGCTCGGCAAGGTCTTTCCTGAAATAGAGATAGTCAAAATTATCCCTGTCTTCCTGGACTATATAGCCTCTTGCCTCAAGCTCTATGCGATGCAAGGCGGCCTGCGAATCGGAAAGATTCTTCATGTAATCATGGCTAAGCATCAGCTCATCGAAAATCTGTTTATCCGACATGCAGCAGGGGAGGTAGAAAAAGGTCTTTCCTTCCTTTGTCCCTTTTATGACGACACCTTCCCCGGGAAGCCTCGCCACTCTGTAGTCGTAGGTATGTCTGAATAGATAAAGGTTCGAGAAAGTGAATTCAGATATCCCGTCCTTAAGCAGATTGAGGGATGGATGCATTTGATCGATCATCGGAAGCGCGATCGGGGCGAATTCCGGATAGAGAGGTATGGAGCTTACTTCGTTCATTGGATCAATGATAAGAAAGCCGGTTAAAAAGAGCAAGTGATGCGCCGCTTTTCATGCCGGCCTCGCGCCGTTTCTCCCCCGCGCCAAAAGGTACCGGAAGGACTTCCGGCAGTTGCTTTGGCCGCGTTTTCCGGGCATAATTCCTCACCATGAAAGACTACAAACATTTTCTAGACCAACCTTACGCCGCCGCCATGATCGATCGACTCATACGCTACGCGAAAATCGATACCCAGAGCGATCGGCACATCGAGGATATTCCATCCACGAAAACCCAATGGAGCCTGGCAAAACTACTGGAACGGGAATTGAAGGAATTAGGATTGACCGATGTCTCGCTCGATGACCACTGCTACCTGATAGCGAGGGTCCCCGCTTCCGCGGGAATGGAAAGCAAGCCCGTTATTGGCCTCATGGCTCATATGGACACGGCCAGCGACGTACCAGGCTCCAATGTGTCGCCCAATCTGATTCGAAATTATGACGGAAAAGCGATCGTGCTTTCCCCCGAGGATACGCTCACCACGGTCGACGACCCATGTCTGCTCGACCACGTGGGCGATACGATCATCACCACCGACGGCAGGACCCTTCTGGGCGCGGACGACAAGGCGGGCATCGCCGAAATCATGACGACCATCGAATGGCTCGCCGCCCATCCCGAGGTAAAACATAGCCCGCTGGAGATTTTCTTCACGCCCGATGAGGAAACGGGGAAGGGAATGAACCTCTTCCCTTTGAAGAAAGTCAAATCCATAGCCTGCTATACGCTCGACGGCGGAGCCTCGGCCGAAATAGAAGCCGAGTGCTTCACCGCCTATAGTGTCCGCGCCGAATTCATCGGCAAGGTAATCCATATCGGCGCCGCGCGCGGCAAATTCGCGAACGCCGTAGTTATGGCCTGCCAGTTCGTCGCCATGCTTCCTCGTTCCGAAAGTCCCGAGGCTACCGACAACTGGTTCGGCTATTACTGCCCCATAGAAATCTCAGGATCGATGGAGAAAACGGCCGTCGACATCTATCTGCGCGATTTCACCTCCGAAGGCATGGAAAAGCGAATCGAGGCCATGAAAGCTTTCGCTTCAGCCGTGGAAGCCCAGTTTCCGCTCGGAAAGGTAGAACTCACCGTAAAGAAACAGTATCTCAACATGAAGGAAAAGCTCGACCAGAACCCTTCCGTGCTGGAAAAGCTGAAAGAAGCGATCAAGCGGGCCGGCGCCGAACCTAAAATAGTCCCGATCAGAGGCGGCACCGACGGCTCCCGCCTCACCGAGATGGGCATACCCACGCCCAACATTTTCACGGGGGGCTACAATTACCATTCGCGGCATGAATGGGCATCAGCGGGCGAAATGTCGCTAGCCGTCAAGACTCTGATTCATCTCGTGGAGCTTTGGACCGAATGATATCATCCGCAAGGACGATATCGGCATCGGTGCTCGAAATCACGAATTCCGGAGTGTAGGGCGGAAAACATTCCCATAGCAGGAATTTTCCTTCCCTCACTTCGAAGAATCCGAGATCGGTGACGACATAGTCCACTTCATGGGTCGCCGTCAAAGGAAGACTGCAAAGCCTTTTAAGCTTGGCGGCGCCCGACTTTTCAAAATGCGTCGTCGCGGCGATTACTTTTTTCGAGCCCACGACGAGATCCATGGCGCCGCCCATGCCCGGAACGATTTTCCCGGGAATCTTATAGTTCGCCAGATTGCCTTCCTGATCCACTTCCAGGACGCCCAGCACCGTAAAATCCACGTGACCGCCCCTAATGATGCCGAAACTCATGGCCGAGTCGAAAAAACAGCCTCCTGGCAGCATGGTCACCGGCATCGAGCTGGCGTTCGTGAGATCCTTGTCGGCCTGCCCGGGAGCCGGAGCCGGTCCAAGTCCGAGCATCCCATTTTCCGACTGCAGAATGAGCGTGACATCGTCGGGCAGGTAGTTAGCCACAAGGGTAGGCAATCCTATTCCGAGATTCACCACGTCGCCGCTCGTGAAAAATCTGGCTATTCGCTTGGCGATCGCTTCTTTGTTCTCGATGTACTCCATCGTACCCTGCCCCTCCTCAAGCCTTGACGAGATAGTGAACCATGATGGATGGAGTCTGGACATTCTCGGGATCTATTTCGCCGATTTCCACGATCTCCTCGACTTCGGCTACGACGATTCCGCAGGCCATGGCCATGAGCGGGTTGAAGTTCCGCGCCGTCTTCGAATAGACGAGATTGCCTGCCTTGTCCGCCTTTTTCGCCTTGATGAGGGCTATATCGCCCCCGAGGGGCAGTTCGAGCAGAAACACTTTGCCGCCGACGATGATCTTTCGCTTCCCTGATTCTACCTCGGTTCCGACGCCAGTCGGCGTGAGAATCCCGCCGAGGCCATAGCCAGCCGCCCTTACTCTTTCGGCCAACGTCCCCTGCGGCACGAGGATCACTTCCAGTTCCCCTGAATTCATCATACGCTGAGTATCCGGATTCGTGCCGATGTGCGACACGATCACCCGGGAGAATTTTTTTAATGGTATGAGGGAGGCCATGCCCGTCATCTTGCCCGTTTTCTCGTCATGGATGGCCGTATCGTTGCAGACGAGCGTCAGATTCCTCGCCTCCGATCGAGCCAGGGCGGCGATCACTTTGTCAGGCGATCCGCAGCCGAGGAATCCACCGATGTGCACGACCATTCCATCCTTTATCAAAGCGGCCGCTTCATCGGCGTTGATGACGGGCTTTTCGATCATCACTACCTCCCTATTATTGCTCACTCCAGATCGAATTTTTCGACGCCCCATATTTTTGGCATAAGCCCGAGGCCTAGGGCGAAGAAGACTCCGGTAACCGCCAGGCCGACAAGGGCGCTCCCCGCTATCCCCGCCGCGAGCGTACCGAAAACCGCGCAGATGGCCACGAAAATCGCGTACGGCATTTGGGTCGCCACATGTTCGAGATGCGGACAGTTAGCGCCTGTCGACGACAGGATGGTCGTATCGGAGATCGGCGAGCAGTGATCGCCGAACACGGCTCCTCCCATCACGGCTGCGATCGGCACGAGCGTGCTGTTGATCAGCGCTTCGCCGGAGAGTCCGATTTTTTCGCCGAGCGCGATGGCTATGGGCATCGCGATCGGTATCATTATCGCCATGGTTCCCCAGCTTGTGCCTGTGGAGAAGGATATGACGCAGGAAATCAGGAATACGACGACAGGCAGAAGCCAGAGGGGAAATCCGCCATTGACGACGATCTTGGAGAGATAATTGGCAAGCCCTACGCCGCCGTCTTCCGGCGCTTTCTTGATGATGAATCCGATCGACCAAGCCAAGGACAGGATGAGGATAGCCGGAATCATGGATTTAAGTCCTTCGATGATCGCTTCGGAACTTGAACTGATGGTAAGGAGCCGACGCGCCAGGAAATAGACATAGGAGATCACGATGGTGAACATGATGGAGTAGAACAAGGCTTTTGAGGCGTCGGTATTGTTGAATGCTTCGCCGAGCGACATGGAGGACATCGCCGCGCCGAGGGTCTTGACGGCCTCTCCGTCGACCGCTCCCATCCATGTCGTCATCGGGAAAAAGAAAACAGCGGAGATGACCAGCACGATCAGCGGGATCAGGAAATCGAACCATACGGCATTGGAAGACTGCGCCTTGGCATCCATTTTCCCCGCCACGATCCCGAAACGCTTTTCATCGAACAGGGCGATGCCTTTTCCCGCGCGAGCCTCGGATCTGGCCATAGGTCCAAAATCCCGGCCTTTGAATGCTATGAAAAAAACCATGAGAATCGCGAAGACCGCGTAAAGGTTGAAGGGGATTGTCCTTATGAAGTATTCAAACTCGCTTATTCCTAGCCTGTCGAAGCCCTCGGCGCTTTTCGTGTAGCTCATTACCGTGATAACCCAGGAAGAAATGGGAGCGAGAATGCATACGGGCGCGGCCGTCGAATCGAGAATATACGCCAACTTCGCCCGCGAAATCTTCTTCTCATCGCAGACGGGTTTCATGCAGGCGCCTATCGTCAGGCTGTTGAAATAGTCATCGATGAAAATAAGGATCCCGAAAATCCAGGTAAAAAGCAGGACGCCTACCCTGGTTTTAAGCTTCTTTCCGGCCCAGCTGCCGAAGGCGAAAGCCGCGCCGGTCTTGTTCCACATGCCCACGAGGGATCCGAGCAGGCCGCAGAAAAGTATGATCCGGATATTCCACCCGTCGGCGAGCATGTCGGCAAGCAGATCCGTGAGTCCTATCAAGGCAAAATACGGATTGCCCCCCGCCACGATGAGCGTTCCCGATATGATGCCCAGGAAAAGGCTGATGACGACATCTTTGGACCAAATCGCCAGGACGACAGTGAGCACCGGCGGCAATAGCGCCAGTATCCCGAAATGCTCCATGTAAAGCCTCCTTGGAGAATGCTTGTCGTACGCGACCAGCCTGCGGAAGCGTCAACCGCCGCCGAAATGCCGCCGCGCCCGGCTCTTACCCTCGAATAGTGCTCCCCAGAAACCCGAAAATCAACAGAACATCGTCAACTTTTATTTTTCTTTTCAATTTTTTTTACGACAAATGTCGCCACATCGTCCGCGTATGTGCCTCTTCCAAATCCGGCATCATACCCGAGCTTGGCCGCGAGCTTATTGGAAATGCGGGGGCCTCCCACTACGCATATGAAACGTCCCCGCTCCCCCGAGGCTTCGAGCAGTTCTATGAGCTGGGTGAGATTCTCGAGATGGACATCCTTCTGCGTGACGATTTGAGACACGAGAATCGCGTCGGCATTCACTTTTTCCGCGAATTCGATAAGTTTCTCATTCGGAACTTGCGCACCGAGGTTGTGCGCTTCAATCATCGCGTAACGTTCGAGTCCGTAATGATGATTGTAGCCCTTCATGTTCATTATCGCGTCGATGCCTACCGTATGGGCGTCGAATCCCGTGCAGGCGCCCACGATGACGACCTTCCTGCCGAATTTTTCGCTTATGAAAGCGTTGATTTCATCCATCGTCATCGCGGCTTCGTCGCCGCTGCTGTCGGCTTTGATCGAATCGTAATCGATGCCGCGCCCCGTTTTCGCGTAGGCTATGAAGAAGGTGAAGGATTCGTCCATAGGAGCGGAATGCGCGATCTCGCATTCATCGAAGCCCCAGTCCAGCACCATGGCCTTCGCGGCTTCCATGGCACGCGAACCGGCGGGAATGGGTAGCGTGAATGAAAGCTGGACTTTACCGTCATCGAGGGTGTCGCCGTAAGGTCTTACGATATTTACCATTATGTTTCCCCCTCAATGGAGCGATAAGGCCGATGAAAGCCGGTCTTCCACGGGATTCCAGTACCTTGGGTCTTTTTCAACAAGCCCGTCGAACCCTTTCCCGCCATCGGGAGGCCGCTTTATATCGGCAAAAAGCCCTTCGGCTATCGCGTCCATCAGTCCTCTCTCCTTGATTTTCCTCAGGAAACAAAGAGTCCTGTCCAGCACGTCTCGCGCCCGCTTCACCATGATGCCATCCGGCCTGAATTCGATATCGTCCCCGAAGGAAGCCATGGCATTCATGACATATTTCGCGTTTCGTACGCCTATGAACCTATCCATCATGAAAGGAGTGTGGATCGCTTCGGTGAGCATGCCGAGCAGGTGAATGCCCTGCCCCGTCGCTTTCGAGGCGAAGTTGAACATAGTGTCCATCGCCAGGCCGTTGAAGATATCTCCCGACATGTATTTCGTGGGCGGCATATATTTCAGCGGATGTTCCGGAAAAATCTCCCTCGCCATCTGGGCTTGGGCAAACTCATAGAGGAATCCATCGGGAATCGTCGGGTCCATCTCGAAAGCATGGCCCAAGCCCATTTGCCAGGGTTCTAGCCCCGCGGCGTAGGCGAATCGTTCATTGAGGAACTGCGAGGCTAAAACCGTATAGGCCTTGTCGAAGGCGTCGCTGGTCGTCAGGTAATTATCCTCTCCTGTATTGATGATGACGCCCGCGTAGGCGTTGATCATGCGGCTGAATTTCTGGTCCACGAATGTACGGTACATATTTATGTCGCGGAATAAAATCCCGTACATGGAATCGTTCAACATCATGTCGAGCCGCTCGATGGCGCCCATGGCGGCAATCTCGGGCATGCAGAGCCCGGAGGCGTAGTTCGTCAGGTAAATGTAGCGCTTTTCCTGTTCCGCCACTTCATCGAGAGCCGCTCTCATTATCCTGAAGTTCTCCTGCGTGGCATAGGTTCCGCCAAAACCTTCCGTCGTGGCTCCGTAGGGCACATAATCGAGAAGGCTTTGTGCCGTGGTTCTTATCACGGCGATCACGTCGGCGCCGCTTTTGGCCGCCGAGCGCGCCTGCTTCACATCCTCGAAAATATTGCCTGTCGCCACTATCAGATACAGCAAAGGTTCGTTGTTCCTGCCCTCGAATTCCGCGAGCTTTCCCTTCCGAAACTTCCTGTTTTCCGCGATTCTTGAAAGGCCGTCCTCGGCTAGAGCGTCCGCCTTTGCCCTGACCGCGGCGGGATCGGCCATCGGCAACGAGGATATATCGAAGCCTTTGGAAATCTTCGCGTTGAGCTCGTGGACCGTCATTCCCCCGGCAACAAGCCCATTCGCGTACCATAACGCCGTTCCGGACGAGAGTCTGTCCCTCAGCGAATCCACGATCAGGTTAGGCACGGGCACTCCGTCGCCGTTGGCGCCATCAGCCCCCAACAGCCGCAATGTCGCGCGCTCTACCGTCACGCTCGCATGCCTGTCGACAAACGAAAGCACGGGAGAGCAGATGGCGTTCGCCAGCTCCCTGGCTTCGACGATCAAATCCTTCGATAAACCCAGCTTTTCTCTCATTGTGTCCTACTCCGGATATTTTTCTCTGTACATCAGGCGCCTGCCGCTCAGATTCGAGACTGCCTCGTCGACAATGTTTTTATCCAGACCGAGAAGCGAGGCTATCTCGAGCGCGTCGGATCGGTCTTCGATGTCGCCGCCTCCGCCCTTGTCTTCCAATATCTCATAACGCATCATTTTATTGATCCTCCTGATCCTCTCCTCGAGAGACTGGGAGGTTTCAAGGAACTCTGCCTTACCTGACGCATCGGCTATGCCTGATTTACCGGCCGAGAACCAGATCCTGGCGGCTTCGATATCCAATCCAGCCATCTTGAGCCAATGAACATTATTATGCCTCGCGATTCCTCGAAAATGCGTAGCGAAAAGAATCGCGCATCGATCCATTCCCGAAAAGTGATGGATAACGGCCGCAAGCAGAGCTTCCGCTTCCTCCGAACCCGTCGTATGGGCAAATTCGTCGAATGCCACCAGGCAGGACTTCGTCATGGACATTCTGAGGATCTTGGAGAGGAAATGAATTTCGTGGCCAAAACTCGAAAGTCCGCGGCTTTCTCCCCCCGCCCCTTCGCCTACATACTCGATGGCATCGAATACTTGGCTCGAAAAAGCCTTGGCCGGAACATTAAGGCAGCTCTGCGCCATTATCTGAAAAAACAGCAGGCTCTGGAGCACTACCGTTTTACCCCCCATATTGGAACCGAAAAGTACGGTGACGGGATGCCGGAGATCGATTTCGATCGGCACATACGTCGTTCTCATGTCGTTGCAGTCCTGAAGGAGGGGCAGGAATCTGCCGCTTTTAATGCTGATTCCCCTCCCGAGGAATTCCGGCCTGCATAGATCGTATTTTTTCTTGAGCAAATACCGGCATCTCGCGAGATCGAGCCTTTCGGCGGCGCGCATGTAGCGCTCGAAATCCGTTCTAGAACGTTGAACGATCTTTGATATTTTCGAGGCAATCGAATTTTCAGCGCAACTCTCTTCGTCGCGCAACGCTTCTCTCCTCAATTCAAGCGCAAGATACGCCGAATCGGGGAGAATCCTGACAAGGCAGGAAAAATCGTCATAAGGTTCTACGGCTATCCGTCCGCGAGTCCCGCAATTGGATTCGGACGCTATAGCGACGGCTTTTTCGATGGGTACAGTCAGGAAATCCCTTCCCGTGAAGTCGAGTCCCCAGGTATCCCTCGCCGACTCTGCGAGAACGCGTTTAGCCTTTTCGAGTTCTTCCCCAATTCTGCCGATGTCGCTTCTTATCCGCCTCAGCTCTCCGTCATAACGCTCGGAAATCTGGAAAGTTTCCGAGTCGCTGCCGCCTTTTTCTAGTAAAGCGGACAAAGGTTCCGATTCAAACGAAAAGCCAAAACGCTCTCTCAGCGCGTCATCCAGGAGATCATGGCAGGCTTTATAATTGGAGAGGAATTTCTTGAAGAGGAACAATTCCACGACATTAAAATCGCCGCCCATTCCCACATCGCCAACCTCCGTATCCATGGCACCGGCGATATCGGAATCGGCGAATGAGGGAAGACGGGGAATTCGCCCCAGATGCCACGCAAGCCTGTCGATCCTCGCTTTATCGGAACCATGGACTCGGATGAAGGATTCATAGGCATTGATGTCATCGTAGGAAGAAAGGATCATCTCCTGATCGGAATGCACGATTCTTTTGGCGATCACATCCCTTCCGAACGGTGTCAGCGGCTGAAGTTCCGCCCATAGCTCTTCCAGCCTCGAGAAAAGCCATGCGCCCGGGGAACAGACTTTATTTTCCGCCACTGAATCAGATTCTCGCATCGCCCATTTCCTTGATGCCCGTTTCTGTATAGGCATCCCAAGAGATTACGAGGTTTTTAAGCTCATCCCCCAGGATCGTCTCGAATTCCCCTCTCTTTACGGAGCGGAGAGCCACGGAAAATCCCCCGAACTCCACCGAGGAGGCTACAGCCAAAACGCGTTTCTTCATCAGGTCCGTCAAATCCCTCTCATCGAGGAATATCTTGGAAAAGTCTTCCACGACAATCACCTTTACATCGGATGCCATTCCGCCGAGCAGCGATGCCGTCAAGGGACCTTTTATCCTAGAGACGGGCTTGCCCGTCCGGATATCCATCTCAATATCGCCTAATAAAGGAAGGGATATCAGCCGATGCAGATATCGCAGCTTCCCTGCCATCGAGCGCTTATTGGACGCATCCACCCGCAGGGCATAGAACAGTCTGGCGGAGCGAAGCGAAGCCGCCTGAGTGATCCTATTGAGCGCGCCATCCACGATGACCGTGGTCGCCCAACCTTCCCCGACTATTCGCTCAACGGCCCAGCGCAAATATTCATTCCTTTCCGGACCCGCGAGAATTGCCTTTCCGAAGCGGGAAGCCCTAGCTATGGCAAGTTGGCCGAAGGCCGATTCACCCGGCAGCACATCCAGAATTTCGGGCAGACAGGTCGCTGCCCCTAAAAATCCTGAAGCCGTGATAAAAACCTCGCCGCTTGCCAGCGACACGATTGAGTCGCTCCGCGCCGCCTCCCGCCCGGCAACGCTTCCCTCGACGCCGATCGAGAGCATGGCGAAGCCTTTGCCGGCATTTCGTAGCGAAAGGGCCGCGGCTTGAGCGAATGCCGTCTTTCCGCAAGCCCTTCCTGGTCCCGTGACGAGATTGATGCCATTCAGGAAATTCATCGCGTCAGGCAGCATTATTCCATCGCCTCATCGCCCAAGCTTAAAGCGCTTCGGAATGATGGCACCGGGAAGCTCGAGCCAAGTTCGTCGGTTCAAGCACTTTTTCCTGGCCGTCCAGCAAACGAGCGACGCCGCATGTCGGCTTCAGCCAAGGCTCCTCGAAACAAATCCTGCACTTTCCGCAGTCTTCCTCATAGAAATGAGGTTCATCATACGTGGTGATCACGCCTTCATAATTCCTCAGAATCACGCGTTTCTCGTTCTGCGTTATGAGATAATCGGGCATGACCGGTATTTTACCCCCGCCACCCGGCGCGTCGATGACGAAGGTCGGCACCGCGATCCCCGAAGTATGGCCGCGAAGGTTTTCGATGATCTCGATGCCCTTGGACACTGTCGTCCTGAAGTGGGAGATGCCGCGCGACATGTCGCACTGATAGATGTAATAAGGCTTCACCCTGACGCAGAGGAGTTTCTGCACGAGCTTTTTCATGAGAACAGGGCAATCGTTGACATCGCGGAGCAGGACACTCTGATTTCCCAATGGAATTCCGGCATCGGCCAACTTCCTGCAAGCTTCCCGCGCTTCGGCCGTAATTTCCTTGGGATGGTTGAAATGCGTGTTCACATAGATCGGTTCGTATTTCCGCAGCATCGCTACAAGGTCATCCGTAATTCTCATGGGCAAGACGACAGGCGTTCTCGTCCCGATCCTTATGATCTCCACGTGAGGTACGGCACGTATCCTTGAGATAATGTTTTCGAGCCTTTCGGTCGACAGGACGAATGGATCGCCTCCGGAAATCAGGACGTCGCGGATAATTGGCGTTTTCCTTATATACTCCACGGCCGCGTCGAGGTTCGCGTCGTCCAGGCTTAGGTCCTCGACGCCGACAAGCCGCCTTCGCGTACAGTGCCTGCAGTTCATCGAGCAGATATGGGTAACGAGGAGAAGCACTCTGTCGGGATAGCGGTGGGTGAGCCCAGGAACCGGAGAATCGATATCCTCATGGAGAGGATCATACTGGTCCGATTTATCGGTGAATGCTTCCTGGCGCCTCGGCACAGCCTGCAGCCTGACGGGGCAGAGACGATTGACCGGATCGATGAGAGACGCGTAATAAGGAGTGATCGCCATGCGGAAAACCTTGAGCACTTCCTCTATGTCTTCTTTGTCCTGCGCCGAAAGCGGTATTACGCGCGATAGCGCTGCAACATCTTTTATATTGTTCCGTATCTGCCAATGCCAATCGTTCCAATCCTCGGGGTTAACATTTTCATAGAGAGGAATGCGGCGATAATCGTAGGACAAGAAATCATGCATTGTTCTACCCCCTCAATCGAAGGAACGATCTCACTTCATCGCTGGTCGCGATATCGAGCTGGGCTTCCCGGGCGATTCTTGCCGCTCGTTCTACGAGTTCCGCGTTAGATTTGGCGGGGATTCCCTTCGCGTAATAGACATTGTCCTCGAAACCGACACGTATCCACCCTCCGCATGCTATCGCGCCATATTGGGCAGACAAGGATGATTTCCCGATGCCCATCACCGTAAAAAACGCGTCTTCCGGCAAAGCCCTCCTGAATACCTCGAGATTGTCGACGTTATACGGAACCGAACCGGGAACGTTCATGACGAAACCATAGTGATATGGCGCTTCCAAAAGCCCTTCCTCGATGAGGATCCGCGATGCCCAGATATGGCCAAGATCGAAACATTCCAAGGTAGGCCTAACCTTCCTCGCCTTGAATTCCGCCGCGAAGCGTCGCATGGTCGGGAGCGTATTCACGATGAAATCGTTGCCGAAATTGACGGTTCCGCAGTCGAGACTGGCCATTTCCGGCTCTATTTCCATGACGGGGCGCAGCCGCTCCTCGGCGCCGTCGCCCACGGCGCCGCCCGTCGTTATCTCCACGACAATATCGCATTTACGCCTGATGAGCTCGATCGCGCGCCTGAATACGGCGGGATCCTGCGTCGGCTTTCCGGTTTCGTCGCGCACATGAAGATGGAGAATTGCCGCGCCCGCGAGCCAGGCTTCGTATGCCGCATCGGCTATTTCTTCGGGAGTCAGTGGAAGGGAGGGATTCTGTTCCCTCGTGGTCTCGGCGCCGGTACAGGCGCAGGTTATGACGATTTTCTTTGCCATTTATCTGCCGCCCTGGTTGGCCGGGAATCGCTTCGCCGTCAATTCCAGGGACTCCGTAATGACGCCCAGGGCGCGATCGAGGTCGGCGTCGGTATGACGATGCGCGATATACCAATGATGGAAAGGTTGGATGAAGAGCCCTCGCCTGATGGTCTGCGTATAGAAATATTCCCTTCTCGCCTTGTAGGTCTTTTCCCCGTCGCACTCCGCCTTGTCGAAGGTCATGAAGGGCATCGACGGAATCCCGGAAACAGTGAGGGGCACGCCCGATGCCGCCGCGATCGCCCTGAGACGTTCCAGAAAAACCGTGCCACGCCGCCATATGGATTCGGGAACCATTTCCCGCTCCAGAATATCGAGACACTTCATGGCGGCGACCATCTCCAGGCTGTTGGGGAAGAAAGTCGAAGAGACAAAGACCTTCTTTTCAGCCACCCCCATGAATTCTCTCTTTCCCGCGACCGCGCTGATGGGATAACCGTTCGCGAGCGCCTTCCCGAACGTACCCAGGTCGGGCGTCACGCCATAGCGCTCCTGCGCGCCTCCCATCGACACCCTGAATCCCGTGCGCACTTCATCGAAGATGAGAACGGCCTCATATTCGTCGGCCAGTTTCCTGACGCCTTCCAGATAACCCGGAGGAGGCGCCATCACGGGCTTGGCCAGCGGATGCCCGACCGGCGTCAGGATGATGCAGGCGACATCCCCGCGATGCGCCTTCAGCTTTTCCTCGAGGTTTTCGAGGGATCCGTATTCGAACTCGTCGGTCAGCGAGGAAATCTCGTCGGGCACGCCGCCGTGCACTTCCACGCACCAATCGTGCCAGCCATGGTAGCCGCAGCGTAGAATATAGCGTTTGTCGTTATACCCGCGGGCGATCCGCGTCGCCAGGCTCGTGGCGTCCGAACCGGTCTTCACGAGAATGACCTGCTCGGCGCAGGGGATAAGCTCGGTCAGCCGCCTTTCGAGATCGTTCTGGATTTTCTGCACCAGAGAGAAGCAGAAACCCTTTTCATCTATTTGCTTTTTCACGGCGTCATTTATCTCCGCCTCGTCGTAACCCAGGATTATGGGCCCGTAAGCGCAGAGCATATCGATGTAATCGTTGCCGTCGACATCGACGATATGCCCCTTGTAGCCGCGATCTATGAAAATTGGATATTCGCCTTGAATAAAATTATAAGGCCGCCTTATTCCCATCACTCCGCCGGGAGACAGCTTCTGGGCTTCTTCGAAGAGAGCCATGGAACGATCAAGAACCAGATGGGGAAATTCTTTCGCGGACAATGGATGCCTCCTCACTTCACGTACTGAGCCTCGAAATATTTCCTGAGCGCCTCATTTTCGCGAAGTTCCCAAAGCGTGATCTCGGCATGGTCCTTCGTGTAGCCATTTCCGATGATCATAGTCACGTCTTTGCCTATACCCTCGGCGCCGAGGGCCGCCCTCGTGAAGCTCGTCGCCATCGAGAAAAAGTAGACGATGCCCCCATCGCGCACGGGAAGAATGGATGCCATCTCGGCGCCCTGAATATTCACGCAATTGATGGAGATATCGAATTCCTTGCCGCCGTTCGCCGGAAGCACCTTTTTGAGAAACTCCACAGGCCGTGACGCGTCAGCCAGAACGACTTCGTGGGCCAGGTGAAGCTCTTCGAGTATCTTTTTCGAACGCTCTGAATGAATATTCGCGACGACCCTGCCCGTCGGCCCCACGCGTTTCATGGCCTCGTAACAGCAAAGCATGCCGGATTTTCCTCCGGCGCCGAGAACCAGAACCGAATCCCCCGGCCTGACGAGCTTGGCGGTCTGGGCCGGAGCGCCCGCGACGTCCAAAGCGGCCAAGGCCAGACCCTCATCCATATCAGCCGGCAGTTTCGCGTAGATTCCCGATTCAAAGAGAATAGCCTCTGCCTCGACTTCCACGCGGTCGATTTCCTTATGTACCGCGATGATGCGACGTATCCTCAAAGGCGTAAGGGAAAGAGAGACTAGGCTGGCGATCTTGTCTCCAACTTTCAGATCCCTGTCCTTCAGCGTGGGTCCGATTTTCGCCACCGTGCCGATCAGCATGCCACCTGAACCGGTGACGGGGTTCTGCTGCTTGCCCCTCGTTCCCACGATACTGAGAATGATCGATTTGATTTTTTCCTCATCGCCGCCAGCCTCCTGCTCAATCTGGGTGAAGCTGGCGGAATCGACATTGAGCGCCATCACGTCGATCAGCATCTCGTTGTCGAACAATTTGGACATATCGTTATCCAGGCGCAAAGCCGTCTGAGGCATGGCTCCCGCAGGCTCGATCACTCTATGCGTACCGTATCTATCCCCCATGGACATGGCAAACCCCCACGATAAAGATAAATTGGCAAAGCAATTATCCTGTTTTGTCGAAGTCCATCATCCCTTGGTTTCCACTAACCGTCAAGACAATAATCGATACGGAAGGTTCACTATATGAAACGCGCGACAGTCAAAAAATGCATAATTTTTAAAAAAAGAGACCGCATTTTGCGGCCTGGATGCAAAAGATAGACAGTTCGTCTTAAAAGCTAAATAATTATAGAATTACCTTTATCCGATAAAATCGCCTTCGATTCGAGCGAAAACTTTGAATTCAGGCCGCAATCGACTATTTTAATATTGAAGCGCTCGCCAATTCACGCAAAATATCCGCCTGCATTGTCGTGAAAGGTGAAGCGTGTTATTTTTGTCTAGATACAAGAGAGGAAACAATCATGAGAAAACGAACCTTCCTAGCGGCTTTCGTGCTCCTTGTCGCGCTGCCGGGCCTGATCTTCGCGCAGGCGAAGACCTCCCTCAATGTGCAGAGCAACCAGACGGGAGCCACCGTCTATCTCAACGATAAATTGGCAGGTTATGCGTCCCCAAATTTTTCCACCTTGGTGGTGCCGGGAACCTATAAGATCAAAGTCGCTAAAGACGGATTCTCCGATTTCTCGACAACGATCCATGTAGGAAACACACCCATCACCGTATATGCCAATCTGGGCGGCAGGCCATCACAGCCTCCCGCGCCCCCACCCCAGCCGCCCGCTCCGCAGCCGCAGAAGCCGCCATTTCCGCAGCCCGTACCTCCCGCTCCCAGATACCAGCTTTCCATAGAATCGAATGTGGGGGGAGCGCAAGTTTATCTGAATGGCTCCTATTCGGGGAACACCCCATTCGTTTCTTACCTGCACCCCGGCACCTATTCCGTCACCGTCCGACTCGACGGCTATGAAGACTATACGCGAACCATCAAGCTTAACGGCTCCTATCAGATCCGCGCCAACCTCAACCCAATATCCCTGCCCGTATACATCAGTGCAACGAATGTTACCGGAGCAAGCCTCTACAGAGATTCCACGTACATCGGAAGCCTGCCTTACCGTGGCGAATGGATGCCGGGGAACTATACGATACGCATCGTCGCCCCGGGCTATACCGATTACATAGACAGAATTTCCCTGAACGGACCGCTTACCATGCAACTATCCCTCTCCCCGAACTTCGTGGATTATCAGATTGCGATACCCGAACTGTTCGCGACTCTCGCGGGAAGGCCCATCGGTTTCCAGGACATGACGATCTACCTGGATGGAAGACGCCTGGACAGTCCCTTCGGCAAAGTGATTCCCGGGACTCATAGATTTACGCTGATGCTCGGCGACCTTCGCTTCGAAACGGATTTCGATGTACTGCCCGGAAAATTCGCCACTATTGAACCTTTCTTGGGAATATCTATCCGCTGACAACCTTCTGAAATGAGACGGGACCATCAGCCAAAAAGCTGGATGGCCCTGTCTCAAATCCTTGACCTCCGCCCCGTACCCCCCTGTATCCCTTGATTAATTCCGGCCGTTATGCTTTCTATTGAATAGAATAAAGTGAAAGATAGTGATTTTCATATCTTCTATTCGAAAAGAAATTTGCTTTAAAGCAGGAAATACTTCTATACTGGAACTAAGGGAAAAAAATGCCTGATTATGTAAACATGCAGGAATTTGAGCAGGTTGCCTCCTACACCGGCGCCTTTAAAGGCGTGGAAATCGATCTTCTCCACGAAACGCTTCTCTCATGGAAAAGCTCTCCCGGAGATCCATATACCGTGCTCGAACTGCGCGATGGGAAAACCCTCGTCGCTTTTGCCATCATCGGCAGGATAAACGGCAGGGAATCCACTTTTGACATCCGCTATATTGTTGTAGACAGAGACTATAAGTCGACGGAAGGCGGGAAACACCTGCTTGAGATGCTGGACGAAGACCTGCTGAAAAAAAGCTCCTATGCGGTGATCCGTCTCGAGACCTCAGGGAAGAAGCTGGAAAATCTGAAGCCCGAAGCCTTTCTGGAAGCCGGCTACAAGATGATCGGCCATATACCCGGCTATTATGGCCAGGATGACGACTACTATTATCTTATAAAAACCGTCTATCGCAATCCGCCCAAGTTTTCGGAACCGATTGAGCCCCATAGCCAGACCGCCGCCGCCGAAGACAGTAAGGCATAGCCATCTTTCCCTAGCAACGCATCCTCATCAGCCGAAAACCGCTTGATTCAAAACCTCTTAACCTGATATATTCGTGCACGTATCGCCGAGGTAGCTCACCAGGCAGAGCGGCGCACTCGTAATGCGCAGGTACCGGGTTCGATTCCCGGCTTCGGCTTAAGTAATTCTTTACGAGAGCAGTAAATGTAAGAGTAGCCAGACGATGGTTACTCTTATCCCGAACCCATGCTGTAGCGAACTCCGTAGCAAACTAGCTATGAGGGGGTGCAATGAGCACATTCGGGGCTTCTTACAACTTTTATCTTCGAAATGGCGTTTATTATGTAAGATTCCGAAATAGTAGAGGAACTTTCGGTAGCGGAATCAACACTAAGAAGAAAAACGAGCGAGACGCTATGCTCGTGATCACCGACTGGCTGAAAAACGGTATTCCAATAAAAGACACAAAATCTCCACAACCTATCGATACGATGCTTGAAGTGAAAGATCTGATCGCTGGCATTAGGAAAGCATCTCTCTATGAGGAGGATGCGGCGACGATTGTGACGATTTTGAAGGAACGAAAGCTTATCGATGTAAACATAGAAAAAAAGAACGTGACTAATACAGATTTCATCATACGGCTTGAAAATTTCTGGGACTATGACAAATCACCATATATAGAAGATAAACGTCTTCACTACCTGGGATTAGCGAAGAAAGCTCTTGCAGCGACAACCATCAATAAAATAATGCTGGCAGGGACAGTGCCCTTAAAATGGGCAAAAGAGAACGAAATCACTACGAATAGCCCATTTACTGGCCTCATGTCCTTTTCTGGCGTAAAGAAGCAGCGGGGCATCTTGGAAATGGATGAAGCTGCAACTTGGACCTCACCCGATTTGATGGGGGGTCAATTTAGCCACTCTGTTAAACATCTCTGCCGGAACCATCATGGCATTCGACGAGTGCCTGTGAAGCCAATTATAATAGACCTCGATATATTCGAAAAGCTCTGTTCGTATAGCGGCTCGAGCGCTGCGACCGTCAAGGCAGTCCAATTCACGCTTTAAGGTTTTAAAGAATGATTCGGCACAGGCATTGTCCTAGAAATTGCCTTTTCTGCTCATGTTCTGAACTACCGTTTTGCCGGAATGAGCGATTACTGATCTGAATGCTGATCAACAATACTGTATGCCGCGGACTGAGTGGAAAAGTAATTCTTCAGAGCACTCATACCGAAGTTGGCCATCTTGAAAGCATCGATAACGATCTGTGCCGTCATATCATTCCTGACTGACCATCCCACGACCTGACGATTCCATAGGTCGATAATGACGCATAGGTACATCCATCCTTCTTTCGTTGCGCAGTAGGTGATGTCGGATACCCATACCTTTCCAGGCGCGGATGCGAAAAACTGCTGATCCAGGACATTTTCCGCTACTGGCTCGTGATGATTAGAATTCGTTGTTACCTGAATTCCCGCAACTTTTGTAGCTAAGCAGCCTGAGGAGGCTCAATATTTAGAGCCTTTAGGATATCACGCTGAGGCTTGGTTATCTAAGTGAGCATCTGGCCGTATTTACCCGCGTAGCGAATCTTGGTCAAAAGATCCATTTCCAAGAGAAGTTCCCGCACCGTATATTTCTCGATAAGTTTCGTAGCCCGCATTTCTTTTCGTAAAGCACTCATAAAGATGAGCACAATAAACTGGACAAATAATCTGCCATCAACAGTTTCAATCGAATGCATTCGTAAGCGTTTCATGTCCAGAGAATTTTTCAGATCATCAAAGCATTTCTCAACAATGTCCTTGTCTCGATAGACCTGCAAGGCTTCAAGAAGATCCTTGAACCGGGTGGAAAGAAGAGCCTGGAATCCTGCATAACGTTTGAAAACCCGATATACCCATATCTGCTGAAACATAAGGTCATACGCTATCCAAACCAGGTATGGATTTCTGATTTGACGTATATCAAGTTGCCGGGGATCGGCTACGTATATCTCGTGGCAATAATGGATCTGTATAGCCGCAAGGTGCTTTCCTGGCGTGTTTCTAACAGCATGGATTCATGATTCTGTGAAGAAGCTCTAAAAGAGGCTATAGCACGCTATGGAGCCCCTTCTATATTCAATACCGATCAAGGAAGTCAGTTTACATCGAATACGTTTACGCAGATTCTTCAGGATCATGGCATTCGAATCAGTATGGATGGACGAGGTCGTTTGAGAGACAATGTCCATATCGAACGACTGTGGAGAACAGTGAAGTATGAAGATATCTACCTTCAAGGCTATGAAAATCTACGGTCTTTGAAACGAGGTCTTGTTTCATACTTTACATTTTACAATCAGCATAGGTTTCATCAAAATCTGGATTACGAAACGCCTGACCAGCAATACCAATCATTACAGATAAGGGAATTGGCAGCGTGAATTACCACCTTATTTATTTCAAGTTTTTGGTCTTGATTTGAGGGCGCAGAATACTTTCCCTGGGAAGGCTATGCCTTCTCCTCGTTGCTCTTGCTCTGCGGCACAGCGCCAGCGATTGATCTCGCCTGAGCCGATCCCAAGATCTCCGGCGACGTCTGCTCCTGTTTTCCCTGGCTTTTTCAGCATTTCAAGGGCATTTCGCTTGAACTCTTCGGTATAGGTCCTTTTGGCCTTTCCCATATCCTCTCCTCCTCTTATTTTCGGAGAGGCTTAGCTTAGTCTCCACTAAATCGGATAAGGTCCACTTGCAGAGTATCTCGAAAAGGTGGATGATGCCGATACATGACTGGGGTTCGGCTATGGATCAATTTGCGATTCTCTATGGCGACCGTGTGCCGCTATGAATCGAGCCGTTTACACAAGAATATTTACAGGCTCATCAACTGGCGTTGTACAGTGCGCGGTATAGAAAATCTTGCTAATACTCTATAAATAATAGAGTTATACGATTGCAGTCGAAAATCTTTTATACCGCAACAGGATCTCTTGCTACTGTAGCAAGAACTTTCTTTGGTAATTCAATAGTTAAGCGCTTGAAAATGTCCTTCGCCTCGTCGGAAATATCAGAGCAATACCAGAGGCTTACATTGTCGCTCTCAATAAGCCCTGCAGTAACATCGGACAGAACTTTTTCAATCTGGTACCACGACCGGTCCGCCATATTCTCTGCATACCGTACCAGCACCATGGCAAGCCAGCAAATAAGAATATGGCTTCGAATACGATCATCAAGTCGGTGGTATATGGGACGAATATCCAAGGTGTTTTTCATATCCTTGAATACCCGCTCTATGGCCCAGAGCTGCTTATAGCCGGCAACAATATCGGCAGCATCCAGCTTCATGCTGGACGTCGACACTAGAAACTTGCCATCAAGGAGTTCCTCTGAGGCTATCTTGGCGGTGTCGAGGTGCAAGACACCCTTCGTATCCTGCCTAATGTATCTGCCATAGGCGGAATGAGAGCGTAGCGCACACGCCGCTTTCGTGTGTGCTTTCCCCGTATACTGCGACAGTTCATCAAGCTTGCGCTTCGTAGCATCGACGATTTGTTCGCGTATGACATGGTCGCGCGTTTCGGCTTCCGGATTCTTGACGATGATGAATCGGCGCTCCGTGGCTTTCCCTGCATCGAGGACGACATCTTTAATCGCGAGGCCACTTTCCAGGATCCTGAATCGCCCTTTCCGGTGTAGGGCTTCTACCGCGGCGCCATCGGTACCAACGCGGAGCTTTTCGCCGATGATATAGTCACCGCATTCCCGTAAAAGGATTCTTCTGTTGTCGGCACTATTGAATCCTGCATCTTGGACCATGACGACATGACCAAGATTCCACTGTCCTAGATCACCTTTCACCTGCTCGACGATCGTCTGGTCGCTCGTGTTGCCCGGGAATACCCAGCAGCGAATAGGAATGCCGCTACGCGTCACCGCAAAGGCAATCGAAACCAACGGTAGCTCGGGGTGTCCATCTTTACTGTGGCCACGTTTTAAAAGCCCTGAACCGGAAGCATCTTCGTCGGTCTCGAAATAGGTGTTCGTCGTATCAAGAAAGATAAGATCCACATCAAGGTGGGCATTCTTTGATACTTCGGTAAATATGTGCTTCTGGAGTTCTTCGCTCGACTCCACAAGAAGATCCATCGCCCGGTAAAGATTGTGAACATCGACGTTCACAAGATCCCTGATATATGCTTTCTTTGAAACCCAGTGTTCAAGAGAAAGCTTCGAACCCGGAGCCAGGATCCTGCCTGCAACCATGGCAAAGCAGAGCCGTTCGACGGGTGTGGCGAACTGGCGTTCGTTAAGAAGCCCTTTGATAGCCTTTGCCATGCCAAGACGATTCCATAGGGCATCTAGAAGCCAGGTGCCCCCAAGCTCCCGACTTGAATGGAAGTCAAATCCGGCGGGGACTTCAGAAGGATATTCGCCTAAGACCGCAGACAGTGCCTTGATGATCGCCTGGATGTAGGAAGGCTCGATCTGATCTTCCCGTCCGAGCTTCATAAGGACATTGGTTTTGGTCTTTCCTGTTTCCTTGACGCGGTAGTTGTGCACAAGTTGAAGGTACGTATAGGTACCGCCTTGAGCATTCTTTAGGGTACATTTCCGTACGTTCATTATACCGCTAATTATACAACATAGTGTTTTATCTGTAAAGTTTTATTTCGAATATTTATAAATATCTTATACCGCATTTGCATCATGCTTTTTGTACAGTCCGTTTTTAGTTATTTGTTGTCAGTATAATATATTAAGCTGCTTTATTGCTTACTGTATTATACCACACGCTGTACAACGTCAGATCAAATAATTAATCTGAACTTGAAGAGGAGTCTTGATATCCATACAATTGGCTAGCTAAATCTGCCTCGCTAATGCATCAATAACGTAATCAAAGGTTTTTTTCATTGCATTGTGAGGGTTAAGATAATGGACCTTAGAACAGATTTCTATCGTGATGGGTCCATTATATTGATGCCGATTGAGCTGGCTAATATAAACATTAAGTGGGTTATTGCCTTCACCCCATGGAAGTTGATTGCTTTCGTTTAGGTGAACACGCTTTATTTTTTCGCCAAGAATATCGAAATATTCGTCGAGGGTTTCTCCATTTTTTTCCATATGTGTGGTATCCACAACGGCTCCAAGCGCGGGAGAATTAACTTCCTCTACCATTTTTTTTAGCTGAGATTTATTTCCCACTAAATTTGATTCAAGTATTTGTATTGCTTCTAGCGCTAATTGTTTTTTTCTATTCAGTGCGTACTCCGATAAGATGCTTAGCGATTCCCTGGATAGTTTCCAGGCATCTTCCACTGGCTCATCGTAGAGGCCGGTTCCTGGAACGAGCTGGAGAGAAGGTGCGCCGAGTATTTCTGCTGCGTCGATACATCGTTTAATATATCTTATAGCATTCCCTCGAATCTTTTCGCTCTTGTCCGCGATATTCAGCGGCCATCCGATTACCTTCGGAGTGATGTTTCTTACATTGATCCCCACCGAATCGCACTGATCTCGTATTTTACGTGCTTTTGTCTCATAATCGTCATCCACGAGAAAATGTGGATAACCTGTCCATATATCAATATTTTTACACCCAATTGTCACCATGGAATCAAGAAAGTACTCAAACGAAAAAAATTGATAGGAAATATTCATAGCAGAAATCTGGTTGATATTGATTTTTTGCATTGCAATTACCTTCCTCGAAGATATTATCTAAATATATCTCTGATATAATCAAAACACTTCGTCATATAAAGATGAGGATCAAGTTCATATTTGCGATTATATAGTTCGAAGGTTAGCGCACCTGTATAGCCGCATTCATCCAATGCCCCCAAATATTTGCTCAAAGGAAGATTTCCTTCGCCTGGGATGAAATGCCCGCTTGGGTTTCCGTCTGCAAAATGAATATGGCGCATATCGTCTTTCAATATTTTCAGACATTCTATAAAATCTTCTCTTGCTGTTTCTGTCGCACAGTTATCGAGCATTGCCTTGAAGAAGGGGCTATTCACTTCATCCAAAATATTTCTAGTTAATGGAGTCGTGTATACAGTATTAGTGGTGAACCATGAGGCTTCTTCTATTACCATTGTAACACCACACTGTCGCCCTTTTTCCGCTAATCTCATGAACGATTCAACAGAACGCTTCCACGCATCTTCTTCCGGAAGATCGTAGCTACCTCTTCCGCCCAAAACCTGGGTATAAGGACAACCTAATATTGCAGTAAATTCGATGGTTTTCTCTAGCTCGGCGATACTTCTCTCGCGTATAGCATCATCCTCAGTGGCGATGTTTATCGGATATGTGCATTGCTCCAGAGTCGTACAACAAAGCTTAATATCGCGACTATCGAAAGCTTTCTTTATCCGTTTCACATCTTCTATGGTCGCATCGAACACGCTAAAATGGGGACATGCCATATAAAACTCAACGATATGGACATCCAGCGTATCCATGGATTTCAGAAAATAATCGAATGTGTGTTTTATGTAATGAAAATTAGAGCCGGCGAATTGCGATTCAGTTAAATTTTTCAACTTTTACTCCATGGGCATTTATCACGGGCAATGGGAACGGCATAATCTGCCGTTCCCACCAGAATTCCATGCTTTTCACCAACACATTACATGAAGAGATCAGCGCAACGCTTGCACCATTTCATACAATCCCTGAGTATCCCAAAACTTTACTTTTTCCAATTCGGCGGCCAATGGCGCCATTTTCTTGATGAAGAGATTCTTGTCAAAATCGACGAAACGCCCGCCTTCCTTCACGATTTTCGTCTTGTCTTCTTCCCATTTCGTCTTCACAATAGAGTTGTAGACTTCTGATGCCTCGTCGGCACATTGTTGTATGATTTTCTGCTGTTCAGGAGCTAGGCGATTCCATGCCGACGTCGATAGAGTTATGCAGTCGAGGGGATATGCGTAATCAACTAGGGTAATATAGGGACATGATTTATAAAATCCCATAGGGTATAAAAGCTCGCGTGTGGATTCGCCGGCATCCACGACACCTTGGATAAGCGCATAGGGAGCTTCCGACCATGCGACAAAAACCGGAATCGCCCCGAGGGTTCTAAAATTTTTCTCCCATATCGGAATATTCGGAACTCTGAATTTCACGCCCTTGAGGTCTTCTGGTTTTGATATGGGCTTTTTCGAGAAAATGCAACGTGGATTTCTCTTGCAGTTGTAAGTCAGGATATGGAATCCTTGCTTTTCGAGCTTATCCAGCGCCTTCTTGCCAAGATCCGATTTGAGATACTTGAAAAGATGATCCTGGTTCTCGAAAGCAAAGGCCATTCCCATGATGTTCAGATCCTTTGAAAAGTTTCCGTAGGAATCGAGCGCGTTCGCGATACCTTGCTGAAGATCTACCTGAAGATTTTCAAACATGGTCGTTTCATTGCCGAGCTGTTCGCCAGGATAATATTCAAACTTTATTTGTCCCGCGAGACGTTCGTTGGCAAGGTCGCAAAACTTTTGCGTCGATATGGCCAGAGGTTCCTTGGTGGTCGAAGCGGAACCGATTTTTAAGACCATGATATTTTTTGTTTGAGCAGTCATGGTTAAAACAGTAAAACATAAAAAAATGATATAAACTGGTAACAGTGGTTTTTTCATTTTCCATCTCCCTAAATTTATTATAAAACACTAATCTCTGGCCGCTTTTCATAAGCGGCCAGAACGTTTATATCAACGAAGTGCCTGTACAGAATCATACAATCCAGGCGTGTCCCAGAATTTGCTCTTTTCCAATTCAGCCGCCAATGGAGCCATCTTCTTTATGAATAGGTTTTTGTCGAAATCGACGAAATGGCCGCCTTCTTTTATGATCTTCGATTTATCCTCTTCCCATTTAGTGTTTATCACGCTGTTATAATAATCCGATGCTTCGTCCGCGCACTGCTGGACTACTTTCTGCTGCTCGGAATTCAGCCGATTCCATGCGGCAGTCGAAAGGCTAATACATTCTAGCGGATACGCGTAGTCGACCAGCGTAATGTAAGGACATGACTTGTAGAATCCCATGGGGTAGATGTTCTCACGCGTGCATTCACCAGCATCAACAACGCCTTGGATGAGTGCGTACGGATATTCAGACCAGGCGACAACTGTGGGAACAGCACCGAGCGTCCTGAAATTTTTTTCCCATATGGGAATATTCGCGATTCTGAATTTAACACCCTTGAGATCTTCTGGCTTGGTGATCGGTTTTTTCCCAAAAACGCAGCGCGCATTCTTCCTGAAATTATAATTCAAAACGTGGATACCCTGTTTCTCGAGCTTTTCCAGGGCTTTCTTTCCAAGATCGGATTTAAGATACCTGAATAGATGCTCATGGCTTTCAAACGCGAATGCCATGCTCATGATATTCAGATCTCTTGAAAAATTGCCGTAAGAATCGAAAGCGTTCGTCAATCCCTGCTGAAGATCCACCTGCATGTTCTCGAACATGGTCGTCTCGTTTCCGAGTTGCTCCCCTGGATAATACTCGAACTTTACTTTCCCGGCGAGACGCTCGTTGACGAGGTCGCAGAACTTTTGTCCAGCTATTGCCATGGCTTCTTTAGGCGTAGACGCGGCACCTATTTTAAAAACCATGACACCTTTATTTTGTGCTCCTATGGATACTGTGGCGAAGCACAAGAACATAGCAAGAACGACCGATAGTGACCTTTTCATACCATTGCCTCCTATTCTCTCAAAACATTGATCATAAAGCTCCCATAATCCTTGGAAGCCAAAGCACAACTTCAGGGACATACGTGATGACGAGCAGCATTAACACAAGGGGAACCAAGAATTGCACTGTGTATTTCAACGACTTGTTAAAAGAAACGTTGGTTGCCTTACATGTGACGAAAAGGGCAGGTGCCATTGGTGGTGTAATGAGTCCAATGACTAAATTAAAAACAGCCATGACGCCAATGTGCACAAGACTGAAGCCGAATCCGTCAGAGAGGGATATTAAAAGAGGAGCCATCATTATTAAAATTTGCATCGATCCGATAAAGCACCCTAGAAAGACGAAGAGCACGTTTATAAGAAACAAGACGAGATAAGGATTACCCAAAGCAAGCAGTCCCTGAGCCAAAGTACTGAGGAGTCCGCTTGTCACTATCATCCAGTTGAAAACCAAGCCGGTTGCACAGAGCGCCATCACCATAGCTGAAGAAGACAATGTGCTTCTCAATACCCTGCTGAGCATCTTAAAATTCATTTTTTTATAGACAATCGCTAAGATAAAGCAATAAGCGGCACCAACAACTCCACATTCAGTGGGTGTAAAAGCTCCCGACATCATACCACCAATAAGAATCGCTGGTCCTCCAATAGCAGGAAGAGCCTTTATAGTGGCTACCCATCTTTCTTTCCAAGTCGCTTTTTTAAGAGTTGGCACTTTTATATGGTATTTAGGTATTGCGATAGCGACCCATACCATCATCGCTAAGCCCATTAGTATTCCCGGTACAAGACCACCCAGGAACATTGCCAGTGTTGAAGTTTGCGAGAGAAAAGCCCATATTACAAAGTTTATGCTCGGCGGAATGATTGGTCCTATCGTCGAGGAGGCAGCGGAACAAGCCACGGAAAAATTTTCATCATAGCCAGCTTCGCGCATGGCGTTAACTTCGATGACGCCCATACCACCAGCATCAGCAAGAGCAGATCCCGACATTCCCGCAAAGATCATGCTACCAAGGATGTTTGCATGAGCCAAACCACCCGTAATGTGCCCTAACCATTTTTCACAAAAACGGAAGATAATCTCCGTAAGCCCTATCTCGTTCATGAAAATTCCGACAAATAGGAACGCTGGAACTGCAAGCATGGAGAAGTCAGCAAACGAGCTGGCTATCTTTTGTGCGAACATCATAAAACTCTGACCTTTAACCAACGCATAAAGAATACTAGAGAAGAGCATACCAAAAGGAATTGGAACCTCGATCATGAGCAACACGATGAACAAGCCGAAGCAGACCAGAACAATAGGATCAATCAACATTTACTCCTCCTTCAGCAGGTTTCGAGGTCATTATCGAATCATCACCAGTGATTGCATACTCTAAGGTTCGAAAAGCGCTCATAATGGAGAGCAAAAATCCCAGAACGATGATTGGTAACGCATAGTAATATGCTCGCGAGAAAAATAAACCTCCAAGCGAAATTGTTCTCGATTGGAGAATAAATAATTTGATACCTCCAGGCACAAGAGAAACTGAGCACATTAAGACAATAATATTCGTGAGATAGTAGACAGCTTTTTTGCCAGATTTTGGAAAATATTTTAATAATAATTCTATAGTTGCATGTTCGTTTTCCCAATATACTACGGCGAACCCCAGCGACATGGACCAGACCATCAGTGCGATGACAAGCTCATCGAGGCCATATATTGGGCTCTTGAAAACATATCGCATAAATACTTGGATAAATAAAATCGCAAGAAACAGTCCTGTTAAGCAAGCTGCGATACTGTGTATAAAAGAATTGGCTTTCCCCAAAGCAGAATGAATCGTATGAATTTTACCGCTCTGCATAGCTCGTCACCTCCTGATTTATAAGTTTTAAAATATGAGGGCCTAAATTACCAATTACTACATCGCTTTTCTCATTCTCTCTGTTTCTTCTTTGTTGATAGAGTAGCTTCCACCCACATCTATTATGGCGACACCGTAGAATTCTCCCGCTTTTTCTACCGACACTTTCCCTTCAATGACATCGCACAAGACTGCTAATTCATCGCGTTCGCGCGCTTTTCCGTACCCACCTGCTCCGGGAGTCAGAACGTTTACTGTATCGCCTTTATTCAGCAGGATGTTGGTGCTTTTAGACGGCAGGCGCTGAGGCTCCCCGTCCTTGCGCGTAAGATAATAAGCACCACCATATCCATCGAGGCCACCTTCCAGGCCCCAAGGCGCAAATATTTGTCTGTCGCCAAGACCTGTATAGGTGATATTGTCGAACATAGCCTCGAATTCGCGTTCAATTCCTAACCCACCGCGATATTTTCCAGCTCCACCGCTGTCAGGTCTCAGAGAATATTTCTTTACAAGTATTAAAGGAAATTCCATTTCTAGCGCTTCTATGGGTAGATTCGAAGTATTTGTCATATGGACTTGAACACCACTCAATCCATCTGAATGCTTTGTCGCCCCGGAGCCGCCAGCTATTGTTTCCAAGTAAACATAATAATGTTCCTTGTCTATCGGATCGTTGCCGCTAAATAGCGCGGAAGTGCAAGAACTGTTACATCCCGCAATGGCTCGCTCAGGAATGGCCGAAGCTAGCGCACCAAAAATAACGTCGGCAACGCGCATCGCTGTATCGATCCTCTCGCCAACGGGCGCGGGGTTCACCGCATTGACGATTAGACCTGGTTCCGCGATGACATGGAATGCTCTATAAATTCCTGCATTTGATGGGATACCGGGATCAATTAATGTTTTAAGGGAATAGAATACCGTTGCGAGCAGACCGTTGAAAGTCATGTTAATTGGCCCTTCCACCTGCTCATGGGTTCCAGCAAAATCGAGATCCATCATATCGCCATGAATATTGATCTTTACGCTTATCTGTAGCGGATTAGGGCAAGCTGATCCACCATCATCCATATAATCTGTAAACTCATAAGTGCCTGTCGGGATTTTCGCGATACCAGCACGGAGCCTGCGTTCAGCGTAGTCTTGGAGTTCGTGCATACAGTCGATCATGAGATCACCATAACGCTCATAGGCTTCTGTCATGCGTCGCATGCCAACATGGTTAGCCGCGATTTGCGCCTGAAGATCACCGTAACGTTCGCCGGGAATGCGACTGTTAGTCATTACAAAACCGATGATGTCTTCATTCACTTTATTGTTCTGGCATACCCTTACAAGAGGAATCTTTATTCCTTCCTGAAAAATACTATTAGCGTCACCTGCAACAGAACCAGGAACTTTCCCACCGACATCGCTGTGATGCGCACAATTCGCGGCCCATCCAACAAGCATCTCGCTCACAAAAACAGGAACGGCCACTGTAATGTCGGGCAGGTGTGTCCCTCCCCCATTGTAGGGATCGTTACCCATGAACATGTCACCTGGCTTGATTTCCTCAAGCGGATGTTTCTTGTAGATTTCCTTGATAATTCCGAGTAGCGAACCCAAATGCATAGGGACATGTTCCGCCTGTGCTACCATATTACCCTCGGGATCGAATACTGCTGTTGATATATCTCTTCGTTCTTTGATATTCGTAGAATATGCGCTCTTAATAATCGCTACACCCATCTCTTCTGCGATTGATAAGATAAGATTGCCTACGATTTCGACCGTGACCGGATCAATGCTCCTTTTCATGCTTTTACACTCCCGCTGTAGGATGCAATAATATTGTTAAACCCATCGGTATATGCATCCCAGCCAGGTGGGATGATCGATGTCGAATCCATCTGTTCAATGATAGCTGGTCCACTGATGGTGCATCCCGGTTTGATGTCTGTCCTCTGATATACTTTTGTCAGAATAAAATCATCATTACCTTCAAACAGTACATCGCGTTCCTCTAAGGGTTTAGGAAGAGTTACGACTTTACCTACAGAGCATCCATCAAAATTAGGCTTGATTATCGATCCGATGGCTGTAACATGGTAATTAACCATCTGTATTCGCATTTTTCTATTATAGTAACCATAAGAACGGTTATGCTCCTCATGAAATTTAGCCATCATTCGATCCATTATTTCCATTGTCATTGAAGGGTCTACTTCTATAGAGATCTCATAATTTTGTCGTTCATATCGACATTCAATAGCACACTTATACGTACGATCTTTTTCAGCGACCTTTTCCTTGTCGAGGTCTTTTTTCCCTTCTAATATTAGCTCTTTGAATATTTTCTGGACTCTAGGAAGACTCTCTTCCTGCGCGATCATTATATTCGAGCGGCTTATATCGAATTTTGTGTCAGCCATAAGTAAACCAAGCGAACATAAAGTTCCGGGCGAAGGAGGTATCAGTACTGTGCTTATACCCATATTTTGAGCCACTTCACATGCATGTAGCGGGCCAGCACCGCCGAATGCCATTAAATTGAACTCACGCGCATCGTATCCACGCTCTACAGAGACAAGACGTATAGCTCGCATCATATTTGAGTTAACTACCGATATTATGCCCGCGGCTGCCTTTTTCAGATCAAGCATCGATTTATCGCAGATATTTCTTTTCATCGCATCTTTAGCAAGATTTAGGTCAACGTTCATCCTGCCACCCAATATCTTGTGTTGATTTAGTTTCCCCAAGATAATATTGGCGTCAGTCACAGTCGGCTTTTCTCCTCCGCGCATATAACAGGCAGGTCCAGGTGTTGCACCAGCGCTGTCCGGTCCAACTTTTAGTGCGCCGCCTTCGTCAATTCGGGCGATTGATCCACCACCAGCACCGACCGTCACTATATCGATCATAGGAATACGAGCCGGATATCCTTCAACGAGACGTTCGTTTGAAAGCTGTGCCACGCCATTCTCTATCAAGCTTACATCAGTGCTTGTTCCTCCCATGTCAAAAGAGATAATCTTATTAATCCCACAATGCTGACCAACAGTGATCGCACCAATTACACCGGCGCTTGGACCAGACACCGCGGTCCTTATCGGACAACCTATGGTTTCAGAAATTGAGATTACTGACCCGTTTGACTGTGTAACGTAAGGAGCAACTCTAATTCCGGAAGCGAAAATCGATTTCTCGAAATTGTGCACGTACTTTTTCATGACCGGCCCGAGATATGCATTCAGGACCGTAGTGCTCATGCGTGAATATTCGCGAAATTCGGGAACTAGTTCATGTGATGCAGATACATAAACCTCAGGGAATTCTTCTTCAACGATATCCTTTATTCTCTTTTCATGTAACGGATTGATAAAAGAGAATAAAGTACATATAGCAATAGCCTGAACATTCTGTGACTTAAGATATTTCACGACTTTACGAACATCGTTTTCATCAAGAGGAGTCCTTACTGTTCCGTCAAACATGATCCTCTCATTCACTTCGCATTTTAGACCAGCTTGTATTAAGCTTTCAGGTTTCTTCTTGAGAAGGTCATACAAAGACGGACGTTTTTGCCAACCTATTTCCATTAAATCCTTGAAACCTTTTGTTGTTATGAGACCAATTTTGGCGCCTTTTTTTTCGATGAGCGCGTTAGTCGCCACGGTAGTACCGTGAGCAAGATATATCACTTCGTCTGGGTTAATTCTTTCCTGCTCTAGGATGTGTTCGATACCACTCACGATCGCTTTAGAAGGGTCTTCCGACGTAGTACTCTGCTTATAATGAAATAGTCTCTTTGTTTTCGTGTCGAACACTGAAAAATCAGTGAATGTACCCCCAACATCAACTCCAATCATATAACCCATAATATTCCACCTCTATCGCCTCATTCGGCTATAATGCTTTATAAAACATTCACTAAAAATCCTGCTAAATCATGGCAGTTTTATTAATCAGTTAAATTGTCAATCCAGTACTTGAATTTTATTTTGGATAAAAGGTCTGCTTCTTCAGGATGTGCGAAATACCTTCTATCAGCAATTTCCATTGAAAGAAAACCTTTGTACCCATTCTTCGAAATACTGATAAGATCATCTTCTAGCGGTAATTCTCCTTCACCTAATGCTAGGTGCCCCCCCGGAGTTCCATCAATGAAATGAATATGAACAATGTCATTACCAAGCAACATGAAATATTTATCCACGGTCTCGTTTACAATTCCAACTTGAACCACATCCATCGTTGCTTTTAAACTTTTAGAATTGATTTCATCCAGCATTTCCTTCAATTGAGAAGCAGTATTTATCAAGTTTGAGCTGATGGGGGAAAGGTGCTCAAGAGCGACTACTATGCCCAACTCTTCCGCTCTTTTGGCGATCTTCGAAATGGAGTCGGCGGAACGCTTCCAAGCTTCGTTCCTATCCTCGTCAAGGTTTCCATACCCAGGCGTCAGCAGCATCAACGGGCTTTCCAATATCGCGGCATGTTCAAGCGTTTTTAGGTGATTTTGTACGCTCAGTTTACGTAAATATTCTTCACGTGCTGCAATATTGATGGGATAAGTAACTTGTTCGGGAGTCAGGCAGACGAGCTTCAGCTTTCTATCAGATATTTGACGCTTCATATTCAAAACCATGCTATTGTCGAAGTATTCTGCGAAATAATGTGGAGATGCGCCCCATAACTCAATATTTTGTAGACCGATCTTCTGCATGGAATCCAAGAAAAACTTGAAGGAATGCCGAATATAATGACAATTCATTCCGGAAAGTTGATTCCTAGATAAATTCAGCATACATCACCTCCGCTTTAAAGCTGAAATGTCCCTGCTTAAATGCGATGCATCAATTCTTTGTTGTTTAAATAAAGCACATCGAAAATTCTCCTAAATTCCTTGTATTTTTCATGGTTTCGTAAGTTGGGAGTAATAACAGTTTCGAGCTTAATTACTTTCTCCAATTCTGAAAAATTATTAAACCTTCCGGTTCCCAAAGCTGCCATAAGAGCGTCCCCATATGCGGCGCCTAGAGTCACTTTAGCGATTCCGATATCCATACCGATGACATCGGCAATGATTTGCATCCAAACACGGCTTTTTGTGCCGCCCCCGACAGCCATTACCTTGCCAATTTTTATCCCGAGCTCATGCAAAATCTCGATATGCTGACTTACAGAATATCCAACTGATTCTAAAGCGGATTTATATAGATGAGAGCGCGTATGCTTGAGATTTAATCCAAATATCATGCCTTTAGCGTTCGGATCATTGATGGGAGTCCTTTCACCTGCGAAATAAGGCAATGTGACGAGTCCGTCAGATCCGGCGGGGATTTTTTCTAAACCAGAGAGCATTGTACCAAAGGCATTCTCGCCTCCAGCCAATTCATTCGCCAAAAAATCGGGGAAAATTGTGTCGCGGTACCATCTCGTTAAGGTTCCGCATGTATTGGTACCAGCAGCGACGCTAAACATCCCGGGAATTGTATAATTATTGCCCCGTATTCTATCATCCTCGACTAGATGATCGGTGCAACAATAGATAAATAGAGATGAGCCAAATTGGAGCATCAGATCGCCAGCGTTTAGTATCCCCGTACTGATCGCTTCGGCGGCAGAATCGCCAGTACCAACGATGACCGATGTACCTACGGCTAATCCAGTTTGGTCTGCTGCCCGATCCGTTACATATCCAGCAATATCGGTAGATTTAGCCGTCCTTGCGATTTGATCAGGACTGCAAAAAATACTACATGCTTTCTTATCAATGCTTCCATCCTCGCGGTAAAATGGACGGAAGGAGGCTCTACCAAGAAAGCCATCCAACTTATACTCGCCTGTGAGTTTTGCGACGATATAGGAGACTCCCGTAAGAAATTTTTTTGCATTTTTGTAGACATCTGGCTCGTTGTTCTTTAGCCACAGAATCTTCGGCGCCACATCTCCGGTGCAGATTGGACGTCCAAAAATACGCTTTACGTCTTTTTCGCCATAGTAATCGGCGAGATAGGCGATTTCCTTCTGAGCCCTCGAATCAATCCCATACAGAATTGCTTTACGCAACGGTTGGCAGTCTTCATCCACAGGTAGGCAGTCGCAGCCTAAGGTGCTCGCTCCAATACAGGCAATCTGACTATTTGATACAGCAGCTTTTTTCAAGAGCGCACGGCTCGTCGCACAAAAGTCATGCCACCAGACCTTCTCCGCATCATGTTCATAATAGCCGGGTCTATGGTTTTCTAGCCCATGTTTTTCCACATGAGTCACGATGATCGAACAACTTTGATCGATAATTACACCTTTCGTTTCGAAAGTGCCAATATCGATGCCCATATAGAATAGCTTTTCATCGCTCATATGTGTTCAAGTCCTTTTAGTGGAAAAATTTTAGCTATGTTCTTTTCTATATTTCTTTACGATTCCCATGAATTCCGAAACGCGCTGAGCATCAACGAAATTGTCAAACTTGCCATTCTCCTTCAATGAAGTACCTACGAATGCACCATCAGAACATTCCAACTTATCAACGATATTGTGAGAAGTGCATCCAGTGCTACAAAAAACAGGAATATTTCCAGCTGCCGATTTTACTATTGTTATGCTTTTCGAATTGGTTTCCAGACCCGCACTATCACCAGAGACGCAAAGACCATCAGGATCGCAATGGAATATTATGGACTTTGTAATTTTCGTAATATTTCGCTCGGTTATATATACATCTGACTCAGGGTTTACTTTATAAAGCAACTTAAGATCATCCAAACCTAATTCCATCTTTCTTCGAACATAGGAAGCAACATCAGTGTTGGTTATTCCGCTTTCCCCTATGTAGGCTCCAGTGAAGGTGCTTCGAATAAAGCTCGCTCCTGTTGCTGCAGCCAAGTCTATTGCGGCCATCGGATTTAAAATAACGTTTACGCCATAAGGCACTTTAATATCCTTAAGTAATTCACCTATAATCCTTGCCATTGCAGCCGTTGTTACATGAGCTACTTTATGCTGATAGGGTAAACTGAATTCATTGGCGAATAGGATACCATCTACACCGCTATCTTGAAGGGCATCGAGTTCGCGCTTCGCAGCCGAGACAACCGCAGACATGCCTCCATTTTTATCAAACTTAGGGTCCCCAGGCATTGCACGAAGATGAAGCAAAGCGATTATAGGCTTGTTTACTCCAAATACACTTTCAGTCCACATATTATACTCCCTAAAAGCTGAGCCTTATTCCCACCGGTTTTTAGCTTCAGCATTGAATCCATTACTCCATCAATATCGTAGCAGCTCTATACTAACCTTTAGTAAAGAAACATAAACAATGTTATAACTTTACGAACTAGCCTTAATACAATATGAATACATCTTTGTCATATATTGTTATTTATTACACCACTGTTTATTTTACCTGTCAAGATAAAATAGTAAAAATATTTCACAGCTAGACGGTTAACAAGAAAAGTATAAGCCTGCTCAATTTTCAAGAAAGCTCCAACTAAAGGTGCTTTTTTTGTGATGAAGAAAGCATTTATAAGCGTTTATTATATATTATAATAGAAATTAAATAGTAAACGATAAACTAAAGGATTGTATAAAAAGGTTCTATCGCCTATTCTGATATGGGTATAGAATTGATAATTTGCCACAAGTTTTATAAATTTTTGTAATAGCTACCGTTGATTTTCAACACATGCTATGTTATTACAAGATTGTATTACAGAATAAAGGACGGGTGGGAAAATGGAACGAAGTGCTGACAATAGTATTCCCCTATACGCACAAGTCGCTAATCAGCTTCGCTTCGATATTGAAAATGGAAGGTATAAGAAAGGCGAAAAAATACCTACAGAAAAAGAACTATGTAAAATATACGAGGTAAGCCGGATAACAGTTCGTAATGCACTTGATGAGTTGGCCAAAGAACATCTGCTCACAAGAAAACGCGGAATAGGTACCTTTATAGCACGAGAGAAGTTTCAAAGAGACATTTCTCGCGGTTCTAGCTTCACACAGATATGCATGGAAAATGGACAGATACCAGGTGCCAAAGTTATAAAATCGCTAATCGAAGATGCTAATGAAGCGGATATTGCGGAACTTAAATTGCCTGAAAAGTCAAAAGTGATAGTAATTGAGCGCATCCGCTATGCCGACAATATTCCTGTCGCAATAGAAATATCACGCTTTCCAGAGAGTTACGCTTTCTTACTCAATGAAAATTTGAATGATGTCTCTTTAATCAGCTTGCTAGTAGAAAAGTATAATATTTCTTTCACCTGTTGCACAAAAGTCATTGAATTAGTCTACTCAAGCTACGAAATGGCTAAATACCTTTCGCTCCCTGATTGTTACCCTTTGTTATATGTTTACAGTCTTTCCTGTGATAATGATGGAATACCAGCACATCGTTCTTTACAGTATGTGGTTGGTGACAAATTTAAGTTTTACATTATTAAATAGAAATGCTAAATTCCACAAATTATTGGGAAATTTCTTTAATTATAGAGCAGGATTGTAGAGTCTCTATCTTATAGATTATTAAAAGGTTACATGCGCATATGATATCTAGTGAACGAAATTCACCTACTGTCAAAATATGGTTAACTCATACAGACACATTATAACTATTATGTATATACTCACTCACTCTTATATTATACCCGACGCAGCAAGCTGCGGGTAAATAAACTAATAGAGGTTAAGCCTGTAGAGTATAAAGCTAGAAAACATAAAAAAAACGGGGTTGCCCAACAAATAGGACAGCCCCGTTTCGATCCGCATCAGTCGTCGGGATACACTATGTCCTTGTACAGCTTTATGTTGCTGGATTCGCCAAACTTGACGGCTTTCAACCATTCCTCGGGATAACCTTTGGACTTCAAGAAAATCCCGCCCTGGTTATATTTTGCGACCAACTCATCCGCAAAAACCCACCAACCATTTACGGCGCGGCTAATCGCATCGCTGGAATAGCTGGTAAGGAAGTTCTTCGCTAGTTCAGGACTCTTGTTGTTGTACATTGCGAGAGCCGCGCCTTCAATGGCGGACTGCATATCGAAGAACTCGTTCTCATACTTGGCTTGCTTCGCCTGAATATCTTTGATCATGTACGAATATGAGAGCTGAGACCAATTCTCCACGAAGTCAAATGCCCACCTGGCCGATGAACGGCTATATTCGAAACGCTCATGGGTGCTGAGGGATTTCGGAACCTCGGTAATGCCAGCATAGATAGGCATATAGACGGTGGAATGGGGAGCTCCCTCGCCAAACCAGGCGCAACCGCCGATAGCATCAGGAAGCCAGGACCTGCTCTGTGAAACGAAAGTATAGGCGCAGCGGTAAATTGAGATAGAGCGTTCCCATCCAGTGGTGCCAGTGGGGTTTTTCGAAGCCCAGCGGCCAGGCGATCCGAAAGGTCCCGCGTCGAGTCCTTTGGTGAGGTCGAATTCCGTACCTTCGTAATGATCGCGAGTAATCGCGATGATATCGCGAACGGAGACTTTTTTATCAGGCTTCACAGAAAACGGATAGCGTTTCACCCAGGCGTCGAAATTTCTGGAAGGAGCCAGGATACTGAAAACTCGCCACTCGCGCCTACTATTATAGAAGGTATCCTTGGGCGCATAGACATCGTTGAACCTGAAGACTTTCTTACCATCCCAGAACGAGTAGGTCTTGGCGGTTTCGAAAATGTTAGAACTGGCCATGAACCAGTCAGGCTTGGAAAGATCGATCTCACCGATACGAGAGCGATTCGCCGATACGAATATGCGATCGTCGGCAATGCGTTGGGCTACCCATACGGCGCCCGGAGTCCCGGAATCGGCCGTCCAAAGAGGGCCAGGACCCACAATTTCGAAGACCCAGCCTTCATTGGGATCGGCCACGGTGAGGCACTCGCCTCCATCGGCGTAGCCGTATTTCTCGGCAAGGTTTCCCATGATCTGTACAACTTCGCGCGCGGTCTTACCGCGTTGGAGAGCGATGGCCATTAGAGGCTCAAGATAGAACAAACCTTCATCGGCGTTAACCAGTTCGCGACGGCCACTGAAGGTACTTTCACCTATGCTTACCTGGTACTCGTTCATGAAGGGGTAAGCTGACTGGATGTAGGAATTGGTCTCACTCACCTGGGGAATCTCGCCTCGAACCTCCGCCGGGGCTCCGTAGCCCTGGTCCTTCCATGTTTTCCAGATCTGAACCATTTCGCCAGCTTTATGCGTTCCGTGAGGAACGACAGTCACTCGCGAATCATCCCATCCATCGCATGTATGGGTGGTCATGACAGAACCATCGACCGAGGCTAGTTTTCCTACAAGAATAGATGTGCATTCGCCGGCTTCCGGCGGTTCTGTCTGAGCGCCGAGCATAGAGACAGCGATAAGCGCCGTGAGCACGATGAAGAAAATCTTCTTGGTTCTCACAAAAATCTCCCTTTTCGCTCTTATAAGCGATAGGCTTCATTGTGAGGCTGCCTGTTTTACCCAGGCAACCTCACGAGCGTACTTTAAACGTTAATCAAGGCTTCTGGATCGGACCGTACCCGACGGTTTTGAGCCATCCTTCGGGATATCCTATGGTCATACCAATCTTCGGATTGTTGTCGTAGCCGTCGTGGTACTTGCCGACGAGGAAGTCGCCGAAGGTCCACCACTGGTCAACAATGGAATTGGCGTTGTCGATCATATACTTGGTAAGGTACTGGGCTCCAAGGTCTTTATCCTTCGCATAGAGCTCGGCGGCGGTCTTCTCTATCGCAGGCTGCATCACGTACTCGGCGGATTCGATCGCCTTGTACTTAGCCTGGATGTCGACAATCATCGCATTATAGCGGAGATCGGCCCAGTTGGAGACGAACGCGAAGGCCCAGTTGGCCGATTTGCGGTTGAACTCGCCCCGATTGCCGATGCTGAAACTTGCGGGAAGCGCAGTAGCACCGCAGTAGAGGGGCATGTAGACGGTGCTGTGCGGCGCATCCCAGCCGAACCAGAGCACGCCTCCGACAGCGTCGGGAAGCCATGAACGGGACTGCGACACAAAACTATACTCACAGCGGAAGATGGAAAGAGCCCGTTCCCAAGTTCCAGAGAAACTACGCTGAGTAGCATAGCGGTTAGGAGTGCCGAAAGGACCGGCGGCTGTGCCTTTGGTGAGGTCGAAGGGCGTTCCCTCGTAGTGATCCCGGAGTACGGAGGTTATGGACTCGACCGAGACCTTTTTGTCTGGCTTTACGGAGAAGGGGTAGCGATCGGCCCATGCATCGAGATTGAGCGAAGGAGCGAGGAGACTGAACACGCGCCACTCACGGCGTGCGTTATAGTAGCCGGTAGTCGGGCAGTATGCAGCATAATACAGGAAGGGGGCTCCGGACTTGGGATTGTACCAGCCCTTTTCCTCGGCTAGGCTGAACACATTTTTCGAAGCCATAAAATAGTCTTTGTTCTTAAGGTCGATCTCGCCGATACGGGCGCGATTGGCGCTTACGCAAATTTGGTCGTCCGGAACGCGCTGGGCAGCCCAGGTGGCGGACTTTACGGTTGGAGTGGCGCCGAATATCTCGAACTGCCAGACTTCTCTGCTGTCGGCCACAGTAAGGCATTCGCCATAGTCACAATAGCCATACATTTCGGCGAGTTCACCCATGAGCCGTACCGCTTCACGGGCAGTAGTGCACCTCTCCATTGCGAGGTGGGACAGCTCGACGATGTCGAACATACTCTCGGGGTCCTGGAGTTCGCGGCGACCGCTTATGGTCGTCTCGCCTATCGAGAGCTGGTGCTCGTTCTGGAGGCCGTAAACACCACTGACATAAGCGTAAGTGTGTGCGACTTCGGGGATCTCGCCCTTGAGGATGAGAGGCTCGAAGCGAACGTCCTCGGGAGCGCGCAGGGTTGAGTTCAGGTAAACCTGTCGCATCTCGCCGGGCTTGTGGTCAGCGGCAGGCTTTCGGGTAATACGGAAATCGCAGAACCCGCCATCTGCGGTGTGGGAAGTCATAACGGAACCATCGACGGAGGCAAGAGAGCCAACCGTGACCGAAGTACAGGCGAAGGCATTGCCATAGCCAGCGAATGCCATTGCAAGGAAGAGAACCCCACACACCCAGGCCCTTCTGCCAATGCCTTTCATTCTGAACGTTGTCATCATTTCTCCTTACCTCCTGATATTGCATAGCCTGGCGGGGACGCGATCACGTGTACCTGGCCGGCCTTGATGCGCTCATTCCAGAGAGAGCCTATTTTCCTCCACGGAGGACGGGTCTGTAAAATAAGCTCCCAAACCTTCTGCTTCGAACTCGGTGTACCCCGGCGAAGAGAAATCAATAGGCTTGTCGGGGAACATATTATTCCATTCCTCAGCAAGTTGTTTCACGATGGTGATATGGCGGCCCGCCCTCTGTTCCATAGATTTTCCATTCTCGTCGTAGTCAGTGAAAAGAAGACCGCGTTTTGAAGCTGCCAGAAGAAATTCGTCCTTGCCATCGAGCTCAAGGGCTTCGGTTTTGGGGCCTGTAGGCTGGTCAAGGAAGGGATCGGGGGATTCGAGGAGGAAAGGAAGCGCCGGAGAATGGTCCCCGATTTCGCGGTGCGATACGCCGCGGAAATTCGTTGGCGAAGGCTCTACATGAACTTCGAAATCAGTTGCCGTAAGATTTATTGCCGCAAGTTGCGCGATCACCGTCGATTGCGAGGGCACAACGATGCAGTTCGTAACAGGATAGAGGAGTTCAGCGCCATGGAAATCAACGACCCAGTCAACTTTCTCATTACGAATGAGTTCCATCGCGGCGAAGCCGATTTGCTCCCCGAGCGCACCATCGGCCCGTCCTGGCCAGGTGCGGTTTACGTTGCGCATGTCGACATTGGAGAGCATCTGCTTGCTCGGGTAGTGGATATAGACCTCGGGATCAGGCCACTGGTCGAGGGGATTGATAAGTCGATCCCCCATACGGAAGGTCTGTTTGCCCCAGCCGGTCTTGATGGAGATGAATTGAGGATAGGCGCCCAGAGGTTGAGTGGCCGTGGAGCCACTTCTATTATAGTGAGGGATGACGATGAGCCGCCCCGTCTCCACTTTGGCGTTCTCCACCATAAGGAACGCAGCGATGATGCCGGAAGGTTCGTTGGGGTGGGTCCCGCCGAGGAGGAGGGCCGTAGCGCCGGGCTTGCCGCTATCGAAATAGTAGACATTAGTATCAGCCCAGGTTCCCTTGAGCTCAGGAAGGTAGTCGCTCAAACGGCCCGAGCCGGTTACGCCGGGGCCTTTGACGAGAGTTTCTCTGTAATTCCTCAGTGTCCGCATCTCGACGCCGGCGACGACGAAACAGAGCACAAAGAGACAGAGTAGAACAATTTTACCTATTTTTAGGCGCGTCATTTTAATCGCACCTCCCTATTTCAGACGTAGGACGCGCAGAAGAAAGGGCAGAATTACGATCAATTGGAGCGTCGCCTTCTGCCAATCTTTGGTTTTGACGAAATTGATAGCCAGAAAGGCGATCGCGTAAACGCATAATGCGTAATAGACGGTTGTAATTACAAATGCCACAGCTCACCTCTCGATTGCTTCGTATCCTGTGCCACTAACGGACCAGGAAACTCAATTGCTTGCTGAAAACGACCATAAGTGTTCCAGTCACGGATATCAGGCCCCAGGGCAGCCAGCAGCTGCGCAAGAATTTCCAGTAGGAGCCGGTATATCCAGCGGTCTGCACGGAAAGCCTCCCGATGAGGGCAGTTGGCGGCAACGCTCCTCCGAGCATCCAGAGAAGACTCATCCCTGCGATGGCCACCGTGGGATGGAGACCTATCGAGTTGAGCGTCCATGTGAGAGGGATCCCGATCACCGCAGCGCCTCCCACCGCGAGTATTCCCTCGGAAAACGGCAATGCAAGGGGAAGAAGAAGAAAAATAACGAGAGGCGAGAAGGAAATGATCGACAGGGAAATGAGGCCGCGCACACCATTCAGAGTCATGATTTGAAGGAGAATGCCTACGACGATGACCGTCCCGATGAGGGGCAGCAACTGCTCGAAGGTATCAGTGGAGACCTTAATCACATTGATCTTACGAGGACTGAGCGCCCATGTTAGAAGGGCCGCAATGGTAAAGACCATCGGAAGTCCGAATGTCGGGAGAGCGAAAGGCCAGATACGCGGGACGACTATAAAGAGGAGCACGACGAGAAAAGGAAGTCCGACACGCCAGCCGTTCATCTTGGCGGGGGGCTCGGGGATGCGCAGAAGAATAACGTCGAGATCTTCGGGCTTGCCGCGAAGGCCAAACCAGAAGGTCACAAAAAGTCCGAGCACGAGGACGGGTATCCCGAGAGGTAATTCAAAGCCGACATAGGGGATGGCCGTTCCCGCCGTGGTGATCATCGCCCAGATGTTGACGGGAGGAGCCACGGCGCTCAGGCCCGCGAGAAGAAAGACCATCGCAGCTACCCGTTCCTCCTTGATTCCAAGACTCTTCAATACGAGAGCGACCGTGCCACCGACAACGAGAACCGACACAGAGCCCGCTCCGGTGAGTGCGCCCGGAATTAGCATGAGGAACATGAGAATGATCAAAAGTATGACTCGCTGCCGGAAAAAGCGCTTTAGGACCTTCTTCACTAGGTAGTCGATTCCCCCACTTTCCTTGACGATATTCATGAAAACCGTCGCAGTTATGAAGATGAGGCAGAGGTCGAGATAGGCGGTCGCGCCTTCCGCGATGTGTCTGAAGGGAATCCCTGCTCCGCCCAACAACGCACCAACGAGGGCTGTGACCAGAATGCAGAGTTCAATGGATAGTTTCAACAGCTTGGCAAAGGCGAAAGCTACCACCATCGCCAGAAGCAAAAGAGCAACATGGAGGAACACGCTAGATACTCCTTTCCCCTAAATCCGATCGATGATCGGGAACGAGGTGATCAGAATGCGGGAGTTCACCTCCCTACATAAACATCGTTTGCAGAATGGTGGTCAGCTCGGTAGATTTTTTTATAATGGATAGCGGAGCACCGCTTTTCTTGGCGATTTCATTGAAACGACCGTCGAAATTACCATCGGTAGTCACGATAATGTAGTCAGCCCTGGGAACGATAGCATCGATGATCAGTTCATTATCACTACCCGGTTTACCGCGCCGAGACTTTCCTTCCACATGGACTGCGACCACTAATATCTTATTTTTTTTGCAGTAATCCACTATTTTTTTGATCCGCGATATCTCATCATCCATAGACAATCCAGATGCGCCCATGCCTTTAAGACTGGCGCCAACAGCGAAGATTATCGTCTTGTAGGGCGTGCCTTTTTTCGCTTCGGATTTCGATGTAAGGTGAAAACCCTCCGCTTCATGGAAATTGCCTAACCCGACACCGGCCGCGAACTGTTCGACTGTGGGCACATCGCAATAGTCGTACTTCAAGCCTATCCGATCGGAGAGCGCATTGACGATGACAACACCAGTGCTCTGCCCTGCAGAAGTAGTGAGCACGGGAAGTCCTGCCTTGGGCGGCTCATCGGCGCTAACCATGCCAACGAAAGCCATCAGGATTGCGAGGAGTGCGATTAGGAATTTGGTTGCCGGTTTTTTCATGATCTTTTCCTTCCTTCCTATTCTAAGTCAGCTAAAAATAAGAACGGTTACACTACCGCCTACTCACGTTCTCTTCATCAGAGAGGTATGAATTCTCAGCAAAGCGATTCAAATAAGAGACCACTCATGCCTGCAAATGAGTATCCTTGTAAAAACGGATGCATGTTAAGTTCTAAAGCAAAGCCAATAACTTCTTTTTTTATATATATATTAAAACATGCTACCGTGCGTTGAGCGATACACTATGGGCACACGAGCCAAATTATTCTTTCTCCTGCTACTTATACACCCACTATTTTTTATGCGCAAGTAAAATAACCAACTTTTGGAGTAAATTTATTTATATATATGAGCCCTTTTAAAACTCTATTCAATGAAGCCAGGAAATTAAAAACTGGTACTCAGTAACTCCTAACGCATAAAGTGTTAGGATGGGAACGTGGGAAAATACAGAAGAATCACGAACAAAGATCGTGAAGAGATTACCGTTTACCTAAATCTTGGGAATAGCCAAGGGGCTATCGCTAAAATGATGGGTTTTTCAAAGTCAACCATATCGCGTGAACTTAAAAAGGGACACGATAGAGGCTTATATAACCCATTTCTCGCGCAGCGGACTACTGATAAGCGAGCAAAACGTAGAATCCCTGCGCTTAAAATAAATAGTCCAACATGGCAGGTGATCAAAAATCATTATGCTGAGCCCAACGGGCCGGACCACTACAGAAACTGAATAAGGTGGAATATCCTAGAAGAAGGAGAGTCCACCATGAGGAAGAAGTTCGACGAGCAGTATAAGGCAATGGTTGCCCTCGAAGCAGTAAAAGAGGAGTGGCCCCGTAGGAACCAGGAAGACACATCTTGCTACTGCCCTTGGCGTTGCCGCGTGCTTTCGCTCCTTCCGTACCAAGTTCTTTACCGCGGCAGAACTCGTGGTAAAGCTTTCCGAAGCCCTCAAGGAAGGATCTCTTGAGCGGCTTATAAAGTACATCGCAAGGGCTGATCTCTTGATCATTGACGAATGGGGCTATGTTCTCGTCGACCGGCAAGGAGCTCAGCTCCTGTTCAGGATAATTGCAGATTCCTATGAGCGCCGAAGCGTTATTCTCACGACCAATCTTGAGTTCTCCAAGTGGGGGACGATCTTTACTGATGATCAGATGGCTGCCGCGATGATCGACAGGCTTGCCCACCATGGCCACATTCTACTCTTCGAGGGCGAAAGCTACCGAATGAAACACGCCCTCATGCGGCAGAAAGGTCAGGTAAAATTACCCACGAGCTGATGGGTACTTTTGTACGATTTTTTGGCGTATTTCGGCTTGACGAAATACATAGTCTAGTCAGATTGTCCGTCGGCAGAAGATATTCACCTATCCATATAGACTCAATCCATTCAGTGGCTGGAGAATGATAGGTATGCCTCCGTAATGACTTTACTCCACCTCGAATATGAACTCAATTTCGACAGGGATATTTCCAGGCAACTCACTGACGCCTATAGCGGAGCGCGCGTGCCTCCCCGCTTCGCCGAACACATCTATGAGAAGCTGGGAACAACCATTGATAACCGCCGGCTGACTGTTGAAATCATGGGCACTCGCGACAAAACCGAGCACCTTCACCACGTTTTTCACCTTATCAAGCGAACCAAGCGAATCATCCAATATTGCCAATGCATTAAGAGTGCAGATTCTCGCCGCTTCCTGTCCCTCTTCCAAAGATAGATTGGCCCCCACTTTCCCCATATAGGCAGGCCGTCCTTTGAGAGTGCAACCTTGTCCGGAAACATAGGCCATATGGTCGATACGTTTCAGCTTTACATAGAGTCCTGCGAGCGGTGGCAGGTCTGGAAGAGAATACCCGAGTTTCTTCAAATTCTCATACGCATTCATAAAGTGCCCTTTCTTGTGAAGCCGGAGAGGAGAGCAGACCAATCAGCTCTTCCTGCGCGAGACTACCGCCACAAGGATAATGATTCCCTTAACAATTTGCTGATAATAGGACTGGACATTGAACTGATTGAGCAAGTTGTCGATAAAGCCGAGAGCGAGCACACCGAAGAAGGTACCAACAGCCCCGCCGCTTCCGCCAGTCATTACACCTCCGCCGATCACCACGGCCGCGATCGCATCCAGTTCGAATCCGGCTCCGACACTCGGTTGAGCGATGCCCAGCCGCGAAGCCAGAATGATGCCCGCAGCACTAGCAAAGAATCCGCAGAGCATATAGGCGAGGATAAGATGGCCTTTGACGTTGATTCCCGCCAGCCTTACGGCTTCCTTGTTGCCGCCGATCGCAGTGATCGCTCTGCCCGGGATTGTCCGGTTGAGGAAGAACCAGGCTAAAAAATAAAAGACAATCATGATGAGCGGTGCGACAGGAACCGCACCGATGAATCCTCCACCGAGAAGGGAACGAAAGAGTGGATCGACAGGAGACTGTGGAACCTCGGAGAAGACATAGGTTGCCCCACGAATGACGCCCATGGAGGCAAGAGTAACGATAAAGGGTTGAAGCTTTAATTGCGCGATAAAGAAACCATTTATGAACCCGATAAAAAGGCCCACAGCCAGTGCGACGAGGATCGCAAAAGGTGTCGGCATCATCTTCTGGAGCCCCGTAGCCATAATGCCACAGAGCGCCACGGTACAACCTACCGATAAGTCAACACCGCCCGCGAGGATGACGATGAGCATTCCAATGCTTATAAAGCCGTTCGTGACGATTTGTCGAGAAATATTGAAGAGATTCCTCGCCGTAAAAAACGTGTCCAAAAGTAGGGAACTTACAAGGAACAAAATCGCGAAAGTCACGATAAAAATGATATCGGATGAGCGTATCTTGAACATCCACCTGGTCTTCTCGATTAATGGTGTAGTCGTTTTCATGCCTTACCCTCCATCGTAATTCCGCTTAGCGCAATATTTAACCCATCAGCTTCACGCGATACACCCGCCGCGAGCTGAAGAATTCTCTCTTCACTGGCTTTATCCCGGCTGATATCGCCTACGAGCCGCCCTTCACGCATCACAAGTATCCTATCACTCATACCAAGGACCTCGGGCATCTCCGAGGATATAAGCAACACCCCAACTCCTGATTCGACAAGGACGTTGATGAGATGGTAGATCTCGACTTTCGCGCCGATATCCACGCCCCTCGTAGGTTCATCGAGAATGAGTACTTTTGTATTACACAACAACCACTTCGCAAGAATTACTTTCTGTTGATTGCCGCCACTTAATGTTTTCACAAAAGCCTTGATTTTTTGGGGCTTCAGCGCAAGCGCCCTTATCTTTTCCTCCACTAGCTTTTCTTGGAGCTTTCGGTTCAAGAATATACCGTTGCTCATTCGGGGGTAAGAAGCTAGGCTCACGTTGTCACAAATCGTGCCCGTCAACACCAGCCCATCCCGCTTACGATCCTCCGTCACAAGGGAAATACCTGTGTTCACTGCATTATGGGGCGTATGCAACCGTAATACTTTACCATCTACTTCGATGCTTCCTGATGTTGGGGGATCAGCCCCGAAAATGCTCCTCGCGATAGCGGTCCTTCCGCTTCCGACGAGGCCGAACATACCCAGGACCTCTCCGCGATGAAGTGAAAAATCGATATCACTGAATTCCCCCTCGCGAGAGAGATTATGGATGGTAAGCACTTCTTTCCCGATCTTCGTCGTGCGCTTAGGATAGATTTCCTCAAAAGAGCGCCCGACCATCATGCGGATTAGATCATTTTGATCGATGGAATCGCACATCACAGTATCGATCACTTCACCATCTCTGAGAACAGTGATACGGTCAGCGATCTCGAATACTTCTTCGAGCCTATGTGAGATGTAGAGTATCAGCGTCTTCTCAGCCTTGAGCCGCCGTATCAGAGCAAAGAGGAGAGAGAGCTCTTCCTTCGATAGGACCGCTGAAGGTTCGTCCAGAATCAAGACGCTCGGCTTTTCGGCGAGAGCCTTGGCAATCTCCACTACCTGCTGTTGAGAAACACTTAAGCGAAAAACGCGGGTACGTTCATCGATGCCTGCGAAGCCCAATTCGGCGAGAATCCCTCGCGCCTTTTCATAAGCCTTTGGCCAGTCGATAACTATGTGCCTCTTGCCACGGGTAGGCAACTTCCCCATGAGAATGTTCTCCGCGATAGTCAGTTGCGGCACAAGGCTGAACTCCTGGTGTACGGCTCGTATACCCAAGGAATTGGCATGGTGCGGAGAACGAATCGTCACCGTTGTAGCCCCCAGGGAAATGCTTCCTAAGTCGGGCTCGATAGCGCCAGAGAGGATATTCATCAACGTGGATTTGCCGGCACCATTTTCGCCGACGATGGCATGAACTTCACCAAGCCCAGCAGACAGGCTTACATTCTTTAGTGCAGTCGTGCCACCATACTTTTTTGTAATCCCCTCCATTCGCAGAAAAGCCGCCGCATTCATGGCTCCACCACCTCTCGGTTTAGAGCTTGCGGAAAAGCATTGTGAATAATGATCGCTTTCTCTTCAGTCATTCCGGTAAGGGTGTCATGCAATGCTTCTCGGCCATGACCGCTCAACTTAATCCCCCCGAAAGGTACATTCTCAGCTCGTAGCGCTGAAGACCAGTTGATGATGATGCCTCCAGCTTCCAATTGGCGGGCAATGGTCATAGCTTGGGAGATATCGTTTGTAAAAACGGAAGCTTGTAATCCGAACTGGCTATCATTAGCCATTCGTATCGCCTCCTCCACATTTTGAAATGCCACAAGAGGGGCCACCGGCCCAAAGGTCTCTTCCTGGAACAAGGGCATCGAGGGGGAAACCTCGGCAAGAACAGTAGGTATAATGAAAGCGCCGTTGCGCGATCCTCCATAGAGAAGCTTCGCACCTGCCCTCACCGCTTCGATTATGGAATTCTCAACCTTTCTTGCGGCGTTTTCTGAAATTAAGGGTCCACAATCGGTATCCTCAGCTAATTGATCCCCAACCTTGAGGTGAGAGGCTTTTAAAACTAACATTGCGCAGAAATCTTTATAGATACGACGGTCTATAAAAATCCGTTTGACTGCGCAACAGATTTGGCCATTCCCTCGAGCGAGTCGCCCCAGGATGACAGCATCGGTCGCTTTCTCAATATCGGCATCTACACATACTATCATGGCATCGTTGCCGCCGAGTTCCAGGTGGATTTTCTGGAGATTCTTCGCACCGAGTTCCGCAAGCTTGATACCGACAGGGACACTTCCAGTGAGCGATAGAAGGCGCACTATAGGGCTTAAGGCAAGACGCTCCCCTACCAGCTCGCCCGGTCCCGTTATCATTTGATGCACTCCGCGCGGTAGTCCCGCATTCTCAAGAATCTCTGCGATTTTAAGGAGCGTAAGGGGACAAGCACTTGGTGGTTTTGTAATCACTGCGTTGCCAGCTGCTAAAGCTGCTGCGACTTTATGGGCAAACAACTCCACTGGATAGTTGAACGGAACGATCGCGGCAACAACGCCGATCGGCTGTCTGATGGTCATCGCAAAGTGGCGCTCATTGCCAGGGACCGAATCCATGGGGATGGTACGACCGAACATACGTCGACCTTCCTCGGCAAATCCGCTAAAAAGACGTCCCGCAACCTCGACTTCGGCGCGTGTTTGGCCTATTGGTTTGCCGTTTTCTTTGGCTAAAAGCGTCGCAAGCTCTTCCTTACGTTCGTGAATTATTTCGGCTGCGCGTGTAAGTATCTCGGTTCGACGATACGCTGGTGTCGCGCTCATCCTCTTCTTGCCTTCCTCTGCTGCCTTGAGAGCTCGATCGATATCGCCTTCGGTCGCCTGGGGAACCTCGTCGATAACTTCCCCTGTACCAGGATTTTTGACAACCTTGGTTTGATGGTTGGCCGAATCTGTCCATTGGCTATCTATGAGCATTTTCATATAGAATCTCTCCATTGGGATAGATGCAGAGGCCCCCTAAAGAGGGGGCCTGGATGAAGATCAGAACACGCTCTCAGGGAAATAGAACCTCTGGACATTGTCGATAGTAATTATTGGGGATGCCATAACTGTGTTCTTTTCAGGGACGGCTCCAGCGAGTATGGTCATGAGGCGCGTGAAGCCGGCACGGCCGATCTGATCAGAGCTATTGAGTCCGCTGGCAGCATAATTTGTTTTCTTGGCAATCTCTTCGAGGGCTGCCTTTTCGCCATCGACGCCACAAATGAATATTTTATCGGTGCGTTTCGCATCAGCAATTGCTTTCTGGGCGCCGAGAGCCATGGAATCGTTCTCTGCAAAAACTGCGTCTATCTGCTTGTATTTAGCAAGGAGATCTTCCATGAGCTTAAAGCCGCCATCCGAACTCCATCCACCATAGTTTGGAGCCGCTATCGTTACGATTTTAGTTTTTTTAAGCTCGGAGAGGACACCATTGGTCCGGTTATAACCGATCGAATTGTCTGCGGGTCCACCTTTCAGGATTACGACGGTTCCGACTCCCTTGAGACGTTTCGCAATATAAGCGCCGACCTGTTGCCCAATTAGGTAATTGTCCGGGCCAACCCAGCTAGTGTATTTATCGCTACTTGGCCCCGTAAACATTCTGTCGACGAGTACTACGGGAACCTTAGCCCTTTGGATAGAATCTAAAACCTCAGGAGCCGATTCGAGCCAGGCACCGCTCAGGATTATTCCGTCGACGTTCTGTGCGAGAACATCTTCTACGTCGGAAGTCAGTTTTTGCGCGTCTCCCTTGGCATCGGTAACGATAACCTTGATGTTGGAAAAGTGGGCCCCCTCCTGTTTAATCGCCTCGGCCATACCGATGAAGTATGGGCTGCTCTGCGCGAGGTTTACTACGGCGATCTTGACTTGCTTTGCCTGAGCGCCTACGGCCATGGCTGAGAATACCATCGCGACCGCGGTCAGGATGAACACAAGAGACCGAATCCTTTTCATTAGTTGTTTCCTCCTTCTCGATTATTCGTCGGAAAACTTCCGATAGTCACAGCAAAGTACATAGCAAGAAACATGCCATGGAAGCAAAATAGCAGTAATAATATGATTGCTTATCAATCCACTGTAGCATAACCTTTTAAATTAGTGCAAAAAATAAAGATTGACAGTATGATTTTGGGCCCTCATACTAATTGAGTAATTTTTACTCATTCTGCGATATCGAAGTGAGTAATGTTGATGGAGAAAAATGAAAAAAACCATCCTTATCGTCGACGACAAGGTGAAGGTCTGCGTCAGCTTAGCGCAGAATTTCGAACATCTGGATTATCACACAGTGATCGTCACCGGCGTTAAGGAAGCGCTTTCAGCATTCTCCGCTGGCGGAATCGATGTTGTGCTTCTTGATATAATGCTCGGCAAGGAAAGTGGCATCGACCTATTGAAGAACCTACAAGCCATCAACAAAGCCATTCCCGTGATCATGATCACCGCTTTCGCCTCAGTAGAGACGGCAGTGCAGTCCCTCAAACTCGGCGCATTCGACTATGTCAAAAAACCCATCGATTTCGACGAACTCTTGATAATTGTTGAGAAAGCTCTCGAATTCTCCAGGCTCCAAACCGAGAATACCAATCTAAAATCCCGGCTTCGGGAGCTTTCAGTTACTATCATCTCCTCTGATTCCCACATGACTGAACTCAGAAATAAGATGGACAGACTTGCGCAGACGGATCTCCCCGTTTTAGTTTTAGGCGAAAGCGGAACCGGAAAGGAAGTATTAGCCGATTATATTCACGCTGCTTCGTCGCGTAGCGCTCTGCCAATGGTCAAGATCAACTGCGTAGCCTTCGCAGAAACCCTTTTAGACAACGAGCTTTTCGGGCACGAAAAGGGAGCATATACCGGCGCTGATTCGATCTTCAAAGGCCTTTTTGAAAAAGCTGATAAAAGTACGCTCTTCCTTGATGAGATAGGTGACATGCCTCTCAGCATCCAAGCCAAGATCCTCAGAACGCTGCAGAATAGCGAAATACGGCGACTGGGAGGAAGCGCGACAATAAAGATCGATGTGCGATTCATCGCCGCGACAAACAAAGACCTGCTCGATTTAATCCGAAAAAACCTTTTCCGTGAGGACTTGTACTATCGCCTCAACGCCGCCGTCCTCACCGTCCCTCCACTCAGGGAACGCAAGGGAGATATCCCCCTTCTTGTCGATCACTTCCTTGCTGAGCACATCGGCAATTGCCGTAAAGAATTATCGCACGATGTCGCGAAAAGGTTTTTAGATTACAGCTGGCCGGGGAATGTGCGTGAGCTGAAGAATGTCCTTAGCTATGCTACCGCAATGTCCCGAGGAGCTTGTATCGAAATGGAAGATCTGCCTGTAAATCTATTCGGCAAAGGCGATAATTACGAGTCGGTCGATATTCGTCAGGACATGGACAAGGACTTGATCATCAGAATTCTCCAGAACACAAAATACAATCGTTCCAAGACAGCGGAGATTCTAAACATGAGCCGTAAAACCCTCTACAACAAAATGGAAAAGTATGGCCTCAATATCTGAGCAGCCCAATGTTGCCCCCCTCGAAAAAAGCGTATTGGCTCGTCTTTCATTCATCTCCTATAATTATGGCCAAATCGCGGCGCTCAAAGACGTTAACCTCACGCTCTATCCCTATCGAATCCACGCTTTGGTCGGCGAACATGGCGCGGGCAAGTCTTCCCTCGGCATGATCCTAAGCGGTAATTTACGGCCTAATAAGGGGACAATAGAGTTCGCCGGTCAAACGTTTGAATCGCTCAGCATACCGATCGCCCATCGGCTGGGTATCGAGATGGTCTATCAACAGGTACAGCTCAATGCTTTTTTCACTGTCGCCGAGAACATCTACTTTCTAAACAGAGGAATCGCCCGCCACGGCATGTTGCGAAAGAGGGATTCTAGCAACCAAGCCCAGGTATTATTTGACCTCCATAGCTTTAACCTGAACCCAAACGAAATCGTAAGCAATCTCAACCTGTCCGACAGAACCCTCATCTCGATACTTGCCGCTCTCCAGAAAAAGCCCAGGCTCCTGATCCTGGATGAAGCTCTTGAAAAGCTCTCATCCTCCAATCTCCCCAAAGTGCTCCACATCCTGGACTCGATGCGGCTTAAAGGTATGGCGATACTCTTCATCACCCATCGCATCGAAGATGTCTACGACTTCGCCGACAGGGTGAGCATCGTGAAGAACGGTGAAATTCTTATGACCGACGAAGTCGGCCACATCGACAAGATGAATCTGCTACGTTTGACCTATACACAGGTTTATTCCTTGACAGATTCCGATAATAACAAACGCGAATTCAACCAGTACCTGAAGTATAATGAAGCGATCCTCCGGAAGCTGCCCATAAACCTCATAGTTGTAGATGTGGAGGAACGGGCGAAGATAGTAAACGAACTGTGCAGGGAATACTTCCATCTCGAAGAAGGGACTTTCGCTAATCGTCCCCTTTTGGAGCTCCTCGGGGAGGAAAACCATAAAGTTCTGGCTTTAGTCCGCGAGTCGCTCCACACCGATGACGGTGGTGTGTTCTACCAGGTCCCCCTGACGATCAACGGAACCGAAACAATAAGCAATGTGAGAACCCTCCCAATATTCGACGACAACCAGCGTATTGGCAACATCATCACCATTGAGGATATCTCTGAGTTCGACAAGCTTCAGAAGCAGGTTATCCTTTCCGAAAAGCTCGCCTCCGTCGGGCTCCTCGCTGCAGGAGTCGCGCATGAGATTAACAATCCTCTCGAGATTATCTATAATTATCTGAAGTATATAAAAATTTCTTTCGATGACGTGAAGCTACATAAGACAGTTGACGAGCTCCATGAGGAGATCACTTACATCGCTGGCATTGTCAGCGACCTGCTCTCACTCTCTAGCACCGCCGAGACAGGACGTGAGAAAACCAGCTTGAACACAATAATCGAGAATATAATCAGCCTGCTTCGTATCAGCGCCCGTGACAAAAAAATTGCCATCACCTTCAACTCCAGCGAACAAGAGATCTCGGTCATGGTAAACCGAAACGAGATAAAGCAGGTGATCCTCAATTTAGTGAAGAACAGTTTCGAAGCCATGCCAGAAGGAGGTGATATCAGGATCAGAACTTCATCGATTGTTGACCCTCAGGGACAATCCCGTGCCACTATTGAATTCACTGATACAGGCACGGGAATTCAAAGCGAAAACCTAAATAACGTGTTCATACCATTCTATTCAACTCATAAAGGAAAAGGGGATAATGTAGGGTTAGGACTTTCTATCTGTTATGGCATCATCAAGCGACATGATGGTACAATAAGCGTTAAGAATCTTGAAGAGTCAGGGTGCCAATTTTTAATAACGCTTCCTATAGCAATCGATGATTAAATGGCAAGTAACTTTACTGCAGTATAATGAGCCCACCATATAGACAGAAAAGAATCAAAAATAAGGTAGACCTCAACTCCTCTCATGCTACTTCCATGAGTCCCCTTACCAGGAACTATACTGAGCCCAACGGATAAAACCCCTAAAGATACTTGTAGCAAATTCGGTAGCAAAGTTGGCTAAAATTGCATAATTAATAGAGCAAAGCTAAGTAATTATAAGTAACGCTATAGATATTATATCTATTGACTGAAACGAATTATGTAAATACTATAGTAGTATAAGCTACTGCATGCTTTATAGAATATGCACTCGTAATGCGCAGGTACCGGGTTCGATTCCCGGCTTCGGCTAAATTATCCTTTCGCAAAGATAAGTTCATCCAGTTTGTTATTCAGCTCTTCTATTCGCTATATGCTCTTCAATATGCTCTAAAAGCCCTTCATAGTCCTCCACGCTTGGGAGATCGGGGCATTGGGTACGAATTGAGGCAGGCGGGCGGAAAAGACAGCCGGCGTCGGCGGCGCGAATCATCGACAAGTCGTTGAAGGAATCACCTGCCGCGAAGATTTTGAAATTCAGGGATTTTAACGCCTCAACCGATTTCCGCTTACCGTCTTTTTGCCTCATCAGATAATCTTTGATGGAACCTTCGCTGTCGATGATGAGGCTATTGCAGAAGAGGGTCGGATAGCCAAGCTTGGCCATTAACGGTTTAGCGAATTCAGAAAATGTATCAGATAGGATCACAACCTGTGTTTGTTCCTTGAGCGCTGCTAGAAACCCAGAAGCTCCATCGAGCGGAGACATGGATCCGATGACTTTCTGTATATCCTTAAGCTTGAGGTTGTGTTCGGCTAGGATTCTCAAGCGATACTTCATCAGCTTGTCATAGTCCGGTTCATCGCGGGTAGTGCGTCGCAATTCCGGAATTCCCGTAACTTCAGAGAAAGTAATCCAGATTTCAGGTACGAGTACTCCTTCAAGATCCAGGCAAACTAGGTGCATTAAATATCCTCCAATATAACAATAGCATGGAGATGGCGGTTGGAATACTGTTAGCCAGACTTTCTAAAAAAAAATCAAAGTCGCTATGACGATCGCAGCTAAAAGACACGTGCAAAAAAACCACAGGATAACGGGAAAGGCTCCGCCCTGTCTCTGCTTTATCGTATCGAGAAGTACGACTACGCTTTGAGGATTTTTTTCGCTATACCGAATCGACAAAGTGTCGCCCTCCGAAAAAAATGGAAATCGCATACCTTTCACCACCTTCATTCTCGCAGCGACAGTGGTACACACCTGCATCTGCGTACCCGAAAGTTTCGTGTAAGAAAGTCGGAGTAAGTAATCACATTCAAAGACGCCTTTTTTATTATGAAAAATTGAACTTAGGCCAGAAGGGATTGCCCTTTCAACCTTGATCACCCTGGCTTCAGCGTTGAGACCCGACAACTTTACCTCACGTTCAATGACTGAGACATACAGCGCATAGATACTTCCAATAAGGAAGACGAGCGGAAAAAATAAAAGATATAGAGTGTCATCCATAATTTACGGGCAAATCATACCATGCTTTTAGCTACCACTCTACATTCGCTTAAGATAACCACCTAAGATTACTTCCACATGATGTCTATTATTTTATGAGAAGACAGCATACTATAAAAAACAAAAGATATAGAACGAGGAGAGTATTTATGGCATTCAATTCCGTGCAAATGACCAGTACTGCTGCTACCCTCGCCCAAGCTATGGGTATTGAGTCCCCAAAACTGGCCGGAGAACCGATCGAACAAGTCTTGAGCCTCGTGAAAAAATACTCAAAAAGCGGAAAATGCCAGCGCGTATTGATCTATAATCCTGATGCTATTGCCCAGTGGCTCTATCAGAAATACACAGCCGAATTCGCGCCTGTTATGGAACGGACCAGGATGACAATTCCCATGCTTGCTTCATTTCCCCCTGTTACTCCTGTATGCTTTGCCACTATGTTCAGTGGAGCTATCCCTAAGGTGCATGGGATTGAAGTGTATGAGAAAAAATTAGTCAAAATCGATACGCTGTTCGATGCTCTGCCTCGGCAAGGGAAAAGGACAACCCTGATCGCTCGTACCGACAGTTCCATGGGCACAATTTTTACGGGGCGGCCGATCGATTACCACAACTACGACAACGATGAAGAAATCACACAGCAAGGTCTGAGGGCCATTTCTGAGGACCAACATGATGTCGTGGTGGTCTACAACATGGATTATGACGACAGTATTCATGATACCGAGCCAGAATCCAAGAGTTCATACGAGGCAATGTGCCGTCATATCAGGGATTTTGCCAAATTGGTAGACTGCGCCTGCAAAGCTTGGCAGCAATATGACACCCTCTTCCTGTTTGCCCCAGATCATGGAATCCACAAGACCATCCTAGGTGACGGCAACCACTTTTGCGATAGCCCGGAGGATATGAACATTTTACACTTCTACGGTTTCAAAGCTGCGGGAGACAGCAGGTAAGCATCCTCCGGATTGGCGACCCTGGCGCATGCGACAAAATGGTTCGGCTCAACTTCCCTAAGCAGAGGATTCCTTTCACGACAGATCGCCGCACAGTAATCGCAGCGGTTAGCGAACCGACATTCGTCCGGGAGATTCACAGGGCTGGTAATTTCGCCTCGAATCAGCTGTCGAACTGATCTTTCCTTACCGACCACCGGGACAGGAACAGCTGCAAGTAAAGCTTTAGTATAAGGATGCATTGGATGTCGGAAAATGACCTCCGAGGGTGCCTTTTCAATCAATTGTCCAAGGTACATGACCGCGATATCATCGCTGAAATATTTGACCACCGATAAGTTGTGCGTAATAAACACATAGGTTAGGAACATATCCTTCTGCAAATTCTTGAGCAGGTTTAGAATCTGGGCCTGAATCGAAACATCCAGGGCTGAGACGGGTTCGTCGCAGACAATCAGCTTCGGATTGAGCGCCAATGCCCGGGCAACACCAATACGCTGCCGCCTGCCTCCATCGAGTTCATGAGGGTAAGTGTTCATATAGCGGCTTGCCAAGCCAACGATATCCATTAATTCCAGGGTACGTTTCTCTACTTCCTGCTTGCTCCTGAGCAACTTGTATTCGATGATCGGCTCGCTTATTAATTGCATCACACTTTGACGGGGATCGAGGGAGGAGAAAGGATCTTGGAAGATCATCTGCATCTCGCTGCGAAGGGGCCGCATCTTTGACACGCTATAGCCGGAGATGTCATTGCCCTCAAAAAAGATCTTTCCCCGGGTAGGATTAGTGAGCTTGAGGATCAAGCGTCCGGTGGTCGATTTCCCGCAACCAGATTCCCCCACTATTCCCAGCGTCTTGCCTTTATTGATCGAAAAGTTCACATCATCCACAGCATGCAGCAATCCTCTGGGAGTATGGAAATATTTCGTAAGATTCTCAACCTTCAGGATGGGTGATTCAGCCATTTATATTCCCTTTTAGCGTAAAGGTCTTATCGTCATACGCATGACAGGCAACAAAATGTGTATCGCTCATCTTGCGTAAAGCCGGTATTTCGCTAAGGCAGCGCTTGGTGGCATACGGACACCGGGGGGCGAAGCTGCAGCCAACTATCTTTTCCATCGGATTTGGCATCATGCCCTTGATTGGCTGCAGCTCCTCGCCCCGTTCCCGGAGATTCGGCAGCGAGTTGAATAACCCTTCGGTGTAGACGTGCAATATATGGTTGAACACGTCGTCGGTCGTGCCCTTTTCCACGATCCTTCCGCTATACATTACAGCAACTTCATCGCAGATTTCAGCGACCACACCTAAATCATGGGTGATAAGCAACACTGACATATCGCTCTTGGAAATTAGCTGCTTAATTAATTCCAGTACCTGGGCCTGAATTGTCACATCCAGTGCAGTGGTCGGCTCATCAGCAATCAGGAACTTGGGATGGCAGGCAAGAGCGATCGCGATGACAACTCTCTGGCGCATTCCCCCGGAGAACTGATGAGGATAGTCATGAATTCGACCTTCATCGATGCCTACGAGCCTGAGCATCTCTTTCGCCCTAGACATCGATTCGGTTTCACTGACTTTGTTGTGCAACATGATCGATTCTGCTATCTGGTCACCTACGGTCATGACCGGATTAAGAGCGGTCATTGGGTCCTGAAAAATCATCGCAACTTCGTTGCCGCGCATCTTCTCAAGTTCATTGATGCTCATTCCCAGCACACTCTTCCCAGCAAGAAAAATCTCCCCGCTGGTGATCTTCCCGGGAGGATTGGGAACCAGGTTTAGTATGGATAGCGCCGTCGTCGTTTTCCCTGCCCCTGTCTCCCCAACCAGCCCCAATGTTTTTTTACTCGTAATGCACAAGTCCAGTCCATTGACAGCGTAGACAATACCAGCATCTGTATTGTATTGAACCTTGAGATCCTTGACTTCCAGCATGTAGTCCATTTTTTCATCTGCCATAGTATGCCTACTTCTTCAATTTCGGGTCGAGAGCATCACGAAGTCCATCGCCCAGCAAATTAAGCGCGAGCACGGTGAACATAATGGCAAGCCCAGGGATAACACAGATATAGCTCGCATTACGGATCTGGCTTCTGCCCGCGGACAACATGGCTCCCCACTCCGGAGCGGGAGAAGGAACGCCAATACCCAAAAAAGAAAGAGAGGAAGCCGAAATGATGGTGGTTCCAATAAGCAACGTTACCTGTACGATAATCGGCGACAAGCTATTAGGGATGACATGCTTAAGGATAATTTTCCAGGTAGGAAGACCCATGGCATAGGCGCTCTCTATATACTCTTGACCGCGAATAGTCATGACTGAAGCCCTGGCAATACGCACGAAACTCGAGGAAGCAGAAACGCATAGAGCAAGAAGCAAATTAAAAGTACTGGTGCCCAGCAATGAGACGATAACCACGGCAATCATGATATTGGGAACCGCATAGAGGATATCATTGGTTCGCATGATCACTTGGTCGACCATCCCACCATAAAATCCCGCAATAGAGCCAAAAATGACGCCGACAATCAGTCCAATCAATACGCTGCCGCTTCCAATTGTCAGAGAATACCGTGCGCCATAGAGAATCCTGATAAAAATATCTCGACCAAGTTCATCGGTTCCAAAAATATGTGCCCTAGAAGGCCATTGAAGTCGCTCGCCGATATTTTGGGAGATAACATCTGTGTCATAATCATAGATAAAACCGCTGAGGACAGCGGCGATAATTAGTATCAGCAAGAATAGCATGCCGATTATGGCGCCTTTATTCTTGAGCAGGCGGCGTAAAGTTTCCTGCCCTAATGAGCGACTCTTAAGCTCTTGTTCTCCGGAAATAGAGTTTATAGATATATCAACCATACCACTAAACCTTTCTCATAAACTGCGCCTTGATCCGAGGATCAAAAAACGCATATATGACATCGACCAATAGATTTATCGCAACCATCAATACGGAGCAAAGAATTATAGATCCGGTCACCATCGGCGTATCGCGTTTTGAAATGGAATCAAAGATCAGGCGCCCGATACCTGGCCAGGAAAACACGGTTTCCGCAAGAACGGAACCGGTGAGCACGTTGCTCAGCTGCATTCCGATAACCGTAATGATGGGGATCAGGGCATTGCCCATGGCATGTTTGCGTATTACACGCTTTTCCGAGCAGCCTTTAGCCCTTGCGGTACGGATATAATCTTCACGGATTACATCAAGCATCGAAGAACGAGTCGTACGGGTAATCAGGGCAGCGAGTCCAAGCCCCACGGTCATAGCCGGCAAGACCAGGCTTAAAAGCCCGGTCTTGCCGCCTGAGGGCAACCATCCTAATTTCAGAGAAAATAAAATAATGAGCATAAGGCCAAGCCAGAAGTTCGGCATAGAAACGCCAAAGAGTGCAAAAATCATCCCAGCGGTATCTTTCCAAGTATTCTGGTGAATGGCAGTGTAGATGCCAAGGGGAATCGCTATGAGCGTGGCGATGAGAACCGAAGCCCCCGCAAGCTGGAGCGTATTGGGAAGGCGAGTCATGAAAGTATTGAAAACATCCCGCTTGGTGACATAGGAGGTTCCCATATTACCTCGGAACATTCCGGTCATATACTTCAAGTATCTGATCGGAAAACTTTCCGTCAGCCCCAAATCCACTCGTATTTGTTGGATCTGAGCATCCGATGCGTTTTCAGGAGCTAAGTATATCGCTGGGTCACCGCCAGTAAGGCTCATGGCAAAATAGATGACGAGGCTGGTAACAAGGATAACCGGAATCATCAATAATAAGCGTTTCAGAATATAACGAAACATGAGGGATACTCCTCAAACGGGGGGAATTAAATCGGTACCAAGTGCGATAAATCCGCACTTGGTACCGTTGAAAAGCAAGTATTCACCAGAAAAAATTACTTTGCAATGTAAGCGTTTTTCCAGTCGTGATTTCCGCCACCAAAAAGATACTCACCCTTAAGGTTCTTGTTATAGGCAATTACCAGGTTAGCGATGTAAAGAGGCACCTGTGGGCAGGCTTCAACCAGATACTTCTGAAGATCAATACCGGCTTGTAGACGTTTGGCCTTGTCTTTCTCCGTAGCAACCATATCGATCAAAGCGTCGGCTTTTTTGTCGCTGTAATGGTGGTAATTGCTTCCCGAGCCGGAATAGAACAAGTCGCGATAAACGAAGTCTACCATTGAGTCCTCATTCCAGCGCCACAGGTAGAGTTCTTGGGTGCCGCTCTTGGAAGTAGCCTTCAGGGTTGCATCGTCTACAGTCTGAATGTCCACGGTTATCCCTATGGCTTTCAGATTAGCCTGGATTACCTGAGCGATGCCTGTGTATGGGCTGCTATTGGCAATCAGCAGTGAAGTTCGGATACCGCCATTAGGATAGCCGGCTTCTGCCATGAGTTTCTTTGCGCGAGCCACGTCGTAGTTGAATCCTGGCATCTCATCATAGAAACCCCAGAGTCCTCTGTTGAGAATGGTTTTCTGCGGAGTACCTTTTCCAGATACGGCAACCTCGAGCACACTTTTCCGGTCGATAGCGCACGCTACTGCCTGGCGAAGCTTTTGGTTGTTCCAGGGAGCTTTGGCAACATTGAAAGCGAAATAAAATAATCGACTGCCTGGCCTCTCGAACACGGTGATGTTCTTGTCTTTCTGAAGGAAGGGCAACTCGTTAATAGGGGGATTGATGCATACATCAATCTCACCGGTCTGGAGGGCAATTACGCGGGAAGAATCTTCAATGATCGGTTTAAAGACAATCGCATCGCTTACGCCGGGATTGGTGCCCCAGTAGTTCGGATTCTTAACAACTCTGACATATTCTCCCTGAACCCATTTATCAAACTTATAAGGTCCGGAACCTACCAGATACGGTTGTTTCATACCGCTCGCATAGGCTTTCTTGGAAAGAATCGCAAAAGACACGCTTGCGAAAGTCTGTACAAACTCGTTGTTATAGGATGTGGTTTTCATCTCGATAGTATAGGGGTCGATTACCGAGGTACTAATGAGTCCGGTTAGGCTGTTTGCCACATAACTCTTCATCGCCATATCGATAGTAAATTTCACATCATCAGCAGTAAGGGGGCTACCATCGCTGAATTTGGCATTCTTTACCAGGTGAAAGACGACGTGGGTATCATCTCTGAACTCCCAGCTTGTAGCCAAAGAGGGTTCAAAGGTTGCCTCGTTGGTGAAAAAAACCAGTGTCTGATGGGTAAGTTTCAGGACAATGTTATTTATCTGGTCTGATTGGCCTTGGGGATCAAGGTTGTTGATATCAGCAGCCGAGCCAATTACCAACTCCGCTTTATGATTGGGAATCCCACTAGCGAATACAAATCCGCTGCCGAGGAGAACTAAAGCTAAGATCAGCGATAAAATTCTTTTCATCGTTCTCTCCTGTATTTTGAAAGCTCACTTAGGTGTCAGCTAACTTCAATTAGTCGCTAGTTTCTAGCTATTGTCAAGGAAATTTAAAAATTACAATGTAATTTAGCAGCTATTAGGGACTACACGAGTAAAATAGTACCAAGCGAAAAATTCTACGCAAACTACTTGCTCAATAATTTTGAAAATCGTCTCGATACTATTTTGCTTTAGCGCGGAAACTGGAGCAGAAAGGGCTATCCGCCTATCTGCCGAAAAGAGATGGGCCAAAAAGCGCGGTCTTGCGCAAGAACGGAAAAGTGGTTCATGATTCAGGGCATGATCAACAGCGATATCCTGATACGGCTGCGATATGCCCTCAATATTACCGACCTCAAGCTCGTTGAACTTTTCACCCTCGCCGGGAAACCTATGTCGGCGGAAGAACTTCGCCCATTTTTCCTCAAGGAAGATGATGAGGGATTTCGCGAGTGCGATGGCCCAACCCTCGGGGCTTTTCTTGATGGTCTTGTGACAAGCAGGCGCGGCCGAAAGGAAGGCGCTGCGCCGGCGAGCCAGGAATGGATGAGGAATCCGACGAACAACGATGTGCTGAAGGCGATTCGCATCGCTCTCCAGCTGCGGGACGATGATATTGTGGCCATATTGCGTTTGGCCGACGTCGAGGCATCCAAATCAGAGATCAACGCGCTGTTCAGGAAAAAGGACCAGGAAAATTTTCGCCTTTGCGGCGACCAGTTTCTGCGGAATTTCCTGGCAGGGCTGACGAAAAAATACCGGATTTAGATGATTTGAACGCGACGAACGGCTCCGGGGGACGCTGTTCAAGAAAAAGCTCTTGATCAACCGTCCAGCTGTATATTATAGTGGCTTCGGTCCGGAAATATGCCGACAGTCATCTTTCCGGCACTTCGCCCTGGGGAATTAGCTCAGTTGGTAGAGCGATAGGTTCGCAATCTATAGGTCAGGGGTTCGAATCCCCTATTCTCCACTATTTTTTTCTTCGTAAGTTTTTATACTATAAAGGTTTACGAAAACCTACTGATTTTGAAAGCAATGTTTTTCTTCCTGTAACTATCTAGCTGTAAGAGTGACTGTAAGAGTCACCTTGCAAAGGATAGTTATGGAAAACACTGTACACAATTTTTACTCTCTCTATACGCGAGATGACTCCCCTTATATCTATGTTCAATTTTGGGATAAAGAACTTCATTGCTACTTGCCCGGCCACTCTACCGGAAAAACAAATAAACGTGATGCTGAGCGAATGGCACAGAGTTGGCTAACCTCCTATGGAGGCCTCCCTCCCAAACCAGAAAAAACCAATATCATTACTGACGGACAGGTTAAGACTTACCTAACGCGCTTTCTTCTAGGGAAAGGTATAATAGAAGCCGGACAAGTTCTATCGGTCGATGACCTCCTTTCTAAGACATCACTTGTATTGTCAGGAGTCGATATGAATAGAGCTAATCCAGTCTTTTTAGAGTACCTTCTAGCATTTTGGGACTGGGACACGTCCCCCTACATTCGGGACAAGCGGGAGAGCGGCCAGAGTATTGGAAAGCAATATTGTAGAGCTAATAAAGCTTACATCGAACGATATGCAAAGCCATTCCTCAAAGAGATGCGTATACGATCAATAACCACGGTTAGCCTTGAGGAGTTCAAAAATCAACTCCCTCGATATTCCCCCTCTAACCCTAAAGGGTTGAAGCCACGAACAATCAATACAATTCTCGGATGTGTCACCACACCATTAGGTGAAGCTACAAGGTTGGGGATCATCCATGAAAACCCTTCAGCTAACATGCGGAAACTCGCTCTTTCAACAAAACATAGGGAGATACTTACTCTGGATGAGATGAAAAAAGTCTTAGCGGCAGATTGGCCAGATGAGCGATCTAAGCTTGCATCACAGATAGCGGCAAGTCATGGGTTGCGTGCAGGGGAAGTGGCTGCACTGCAAATTCAAGACCTTGACTTCAATGGTGTGCGTCTCTTTATCAGGCATAATTGGGAACGTCAAGAGCAAGAGCTAAAGACAACGAAAAATAAAAAATCACGAGTAGTATATACCGATTTGATACTACTTAATCGACTGAAATGGCTATACTCTCAAAACCCCCATAAAAACAATTTTATCTTTTGGGATATCAATAATAAGGACTGTCCTATGAATCCAGACTTATTTCTTGATCATTTGCGAAAAGTACTTGAGACTATTGGTATTAGCCGAAAGGAGCAACAAAGACGCGATTTAGATTTCCATGCATGGCGGCATCTTAATAATTCAGAGTATCGAGGAGAAATGCCTGATGAAGTATTGAGGCAATCAATTGGCCATTCTTCAGAAGAGATGACAGATTATTATTATCATGTTACACCTGAACAAGGGGAGCTGTATCGCAAAATATTCAGGACAAAACTGCTTCCCTTCATTTTTCCAGAAGAGCAGAGCACCCAGCTCAAGGGGGGAAATGGAACAATTCCTATCAGCTTAATTAGTTAAATCCTCAGGAATCTCTGGGAGTAAAGTTTTCAAGCATTTAACTATATAAGTATGGAGATCATTTTATGCAAGAAAAATTAGAAAATAGTACTTCACTCCCTATGGATCAGGCGTTCATCCCACCAAAACAATGGTTCTCCCTTGAGGAGGCTTGTACGCTAAAAGGACTGAACTACAAAACTTCATGTAATAAAACCTATTTACAGCCAAACGGTGGAAAGTCTGAAGCGAAGATCGGAGGAAGGAAAAAGTACAGCAGGGCAACTGTTATTAACTGGCTTACCCTTACTGATGAAAATCTAATACCTATCAATAACTGAGAAATATTTTATTATAGTTTGCACAGGTGACTGAAACCTACTAATACGGATTACACATCTCAGAGTAATCCGTATTAGTTTACCATAACTGTCAATATTTATTTTTATTATTATTTTATCATTATAAGCCTTAGCAGGCCTTTAAAAGAAAAATAAATCAAAAGGTTCAATTTCCTGTCTCGCCCTCACGCCAAATCCGATATGAATTCTTTCCTGTGAAAGTTCATATTATATAGCCTATGTTTCTATGCTTAGAAACATTTATTTTCTTTAACTAGATATTTTTCCCCCAAGTATTGTGAAACCTTCCTCAAATTTCTTATGTGTTAACAAAATACATCAAATACACCATATACATATATATGTTATTATATGCGGTATATTCATGTAAACAGTAATCGGTTTTATGACACCTCCCCACAGTAATGATCTCCATATTCCAATCTTTTCAGCAAAATATTTTTGTTCCGATAAAATCACATTAATGCATAATCATGCATTCAATATGCATATTTATTTACTGCTTTGCTATAATAAGATAGGGATTTTAATTATTGTATAAATATAAATAACTATGATTATTTTCTTTTTATTTCTCACTGGGCATGAGAGATATTTGTATATTTTATGCATAAACCAGTTGACGAGATTTATGAGATTTACTATGTTTGGTGAGGTAAGTGTATCAGAAGGCGACTGGGTAAATGTACTAAAATCCCAAGCCACCGCCAATTATATGCACTACAAAAAGGATAAATCAGTGTAAACACACAAAGGAGTTCAAAATGAATGAAAAAAATGATGGGGGTGAACGTTCTAATGACGTTCAGTGTAGCGATGCAATACAGCCAACTATGCAAAAGACGCCTGATGCACCAGAACAAGACCTAGCCCCAGATGAAGCCGACGAGCATCAGGAGCCGGAAAGTAACCGCACTGATTCTGGGAAGTTGATAATTCGAAACTATAGAAAAGATTTCCGGCTCTCCCCTGATAAAAAGGACAGCTCGAAAACGACGATCAAGACTGAACAGACTGCCTTCACTGACTATACAGATGACATGAAAGCCCCTCTCCCTTTCCTTATGGCCTTTCAAGACAGCTCAGGGCATCGCTACCTCATGGATAGTAATGACCCCAGTACTTTCTTCAAGAATCTCAACCAGATGCATCCTTGGCTCAGCAATAAGGGATTCCTCCTTGAATTCAAGTCAGGTATGCCAATTACCGAACTAAAGTACTTCGAGTTCCTGAAGATGAATGCCAAGACCATAAATCGATTCTCTTGTGTCCCGGAGATTGTCCAAGACCCACAGACCTTCTACCTTGGCAACTGTCAGGATCGATTCGAAGGGGATGCATGCCAGTTCACAGGCGAATTCAGGAAGCTAATGAGTACATTCACAACTGCCTCCATAAAAGATGAGTACAGGCTAGCAGCCGCACTGCTGTCACCATTCCTTACCCGATACTATGATGGCAAAAGGCCTTTGTTTGGGATCGTAGCTCCATCACGATCAGCAGGGAAGACGACTGTTGCTGAATATGCTAGTCATATAGTGCAAGGCTTCATGCCACTTAACATGGAAGGGGATGGAAAAGACGATGCTATTGTTAATGGCATTCCCGGCCTCTCGAACCGCTTTGCCCTCTTTGACAATATAGTAAAGCCTAATCCCCAAAAGCTTACTCGGATATCTCGATCTATTACCGATCCAACCATCAAGGCATGGTTCTTCCTCCAAGCACATCTCAAGGCTCCTAATAACAAGGTGTACCTTGCGACGTTTAATACTGAGGAATCAATTAATGAAGATCTTTTAGCTCGGCTGGTAGTGATAAGGATGAAAGATAGGGGGTTGATGAAGGAAGGGGATGGTGCGGAGGTGATGAAGAAACTGGAGGAGTTGCTTAAGGCGAGAGAGGGAGTTCTTGCTGATATCTTTGCAGGGTTAAAACTGTTGGCAGAAAGAGGGGATGAATCACATACTCAGGTTGTCCATCCAGCAGTAAAGTTTGAAGCTTGGTCATATCAAATTTCTAAACTCCTTTCCATCTTCTATCCAGAGGTTGACTGCTTTGACTTTAGCCTTTCACAAGAAGACAAGTCTTTTGATAGCGAAATGTCGAACTTCCAAGGCTTTGTTGACTACCTTTATGAACGTTTCAGCCCATCCCTTGAGTCTGAGAAGTACAAGGCAAATGCCCTTGCAAAGTATTTTGCTGAGTATATGAAGAGTCAGCAACTGTCATATCGGTACAATGCGAATTGGTTTGCGCAGAAGTGGTCAAAAATGGTTGGGAACTCCGATGGGTATGATATTACCTACGAGACAGGTCATGCTCGGGAACGTTTTTACTCAATCAGGCGCAAACTAGCTGCATAGGCCAACTCAAGGAATAGATTTTTATGGTGAAAGGAAGGTGCTGAAAATATGCTAACCCCCTTTCACCATTATTATTTTATTGTATGTTATGTAATTAGTATCATTGGTGAAATGGTGAAGGGGTATATACAGGATGGAGATATACATTCCCCCATATAATGGTTCATTATCTATCCTACTGTCCCAATGAATAAGTTACGGAAGTCCTATTTATAATAAGCTTATACATCTTATAAAGGGGATATAGCAATCCTCCATATGGAAACAGGTTTAGACTAGAATGCATCTAACATGTATACAGAATTGAGGCTTAGAAATATATGTAAGGAGTTGTTAAATTGTATTGGTGAAGGAGGTACCATAGGGTTCATTAAATTTATCATCTTTTCAATTTATCATTATTTATTTTAATTTGTTTTAATTAACAATTATTCTAGTTTTAAAAGTGCTAAATCCAGTCTTGTTAAAGCTTCATATTATGGAAAAAGCTAACTCCTCATCTTGGACAGTTGCCATTTTTTTATATAATGGATCATTATAAATACTCTATTGTTTTATAATCCATATCCTAACATTAGCTTAACCCTTAACGCCTGCTCCTGAGCGAAGCGAAGGATTGGCGTGGTTTTTGCGTCATCTTCTCGAAAAAACCATGACAAAAGGCTTAATAGGTTGAAGCGGTTGTTATGCATCTCTATTCTATCATCATAATTATTTTGATAAGTAATGTTTTACATCACTTACCAATAGTTTTTCAAACTCATTTATTGGTAATTTTTCAATATCAACTCTTTTTAAATATTTTAAAGCAATATCAAGGTCATTATCCGTCCCTATATATTGAATTATTTTTTTTGTCAATTGCATCGGTAATCCATATTCCTCTAAAGAAATAAGTATTGGCTCTTGAAATAATGATTCTATTTGACTTGCAAAGAAACTATAATCTCCTCCTGATAATCCCCTGCTTTTAAAAATAAACTCCTGTATTCTAGAAAGTGCCATTAACGATTTGGGTAATTCAAATCCTGCCCAATTTCGATCAAAAAATAATACTTTTTCGACTGCATCGTCGGGGTCTTTTGCTGAATACTTTCCTTGATTTAGTTCTTGGAGTACTCTTGTGGGAATACTTGGATCTCTTTGCAATTGATTGATTTTAAAAGTTAACTGATTAGCCGAATAGACCGCGAAACTTCTATTTTCTTTATAAAAATATTTCCATATTATTTCACATGAATATTTTAATTGTCTATATTTAGGTATTCCAATCCAATTTAATAATTCATATACAGTATCAATATCATTAATAATTTCCTCCGCTAATTCTATTTGAGATTCTGGGTCAATTGTTGCATTTTGTCGAAGAATTGTAATCGGAAGAATTGTTTGTTCTGTCCAGAGCCTTGTACGACTAATTGTGTTAGGATTTAACTCTATTTCATCTAATTGAACTAGTAAACTATCAGGAACTCTTTCATTTTGTGTTACTAAAGGAAAGTCTACAAAAGGCAATTCTTTGGACGGAGGAGCAGAAAACAGATATACATGTCCAATAAAGTGTTCAAACATTCTACCAGATCTACCTCTTATATTATTGAAAGTAAAAAAATCAAATGCTTTTTTACCTATTGTATCATCAAATATTATGACATTTTTGGCTTTAGTATTTACACCTTCAATTAAAGTTGTTGTACAAATTAAGAAATCAATTATTAAATCATTAAACATTTTTATTGTAAACTGTGCAAGTGATCTTGGTATTCTACCATGATGAATGCCTATACCTTTTGAAATTGCCTTAGCCCATATCCATTCAGGATGGTAATTTTTAGAAGCCCATGATGAAGCGCCATCTAAAATCTTACTTTTCTTATTTGGATAGAATTCACAAAAAGCTTTTGCTATTTCATTTGCTCTTGCTGGTGATCTACAATAGATTAGCGTAGGATCTTTTAATTCAGAACATAATTTAACCAGATCAAAAATATCATTACCGCTTTTTTTTACAAAATGAGTTTCAGATACTACTGTACTAAATTTTGTAGGATAAAAAAAACACCGATACTTTTCTTCTATACCTTTAGGAATTTTTTCTATACTTGGACCCAACATATAAAACTGACCACCAAAACTAAGCAACTTACGGAAGGCAATATTTAATGCTACTGTCCTACTATTATCTTCTTCAATTGCGTCAATTTTATAAAACTCATCTACGACAAAAAAATCAATTTTGGGAAATTCTTCATAAGCTACAGCCCTCTCTGCTGTGAAGACAAAAATATTATAAGTACTAGCCTTTTGTGAAGTATGAGTAATAACTTTATACTTTTCAGCTATGTTATATACTCTTTTTCTTGTTTCATCTATAAGAGCTAGTGTAGGTACAATAATTGCAATGTTATTGTATTTTTCAGAAGCAATTATTGCATCAATTATTTTGCTTTTTCCAAAGCTAGTTGGAGCACTTAATATTACACTATCACCTTTAAGTAGACGTCGATATATTTCATTTTGCTCTTTATGAAATACAATATTACTTTTACTAAATGATAGTGGACGATTGTATTCATACAAAAGTGCATCTTTATAATCAATAATAGACTGATCTAGATATGGATAGAGTCCTACTGCAGAAACTAGTGAGTTAACTATTTGTTTTGTATTAATAAAAGTATTTCTATTTTCAAGAACTCTCAAAACAAGTTCTCTACCTTCGTCTTGTTTTTCTGGATTATTACATATTGAAGATATATTTTTCAGTAAATTAAATTCTTGTTTTCTAATACTTTCAATACTATTAAACGTTTCTATCATCTGCGAATAGCTTAAATTTGTTGCCATTTTTTCAACCTCGCATCTAATGCTTCAATAAGTCGTTCCTTTTCTTTTATTGGAAAAAGGAATAAATGTATATGAATATTTTCAGGCAATTTGCTTTCTGAGAATTTCTTATAATTACTTAATATTTCTTTTCTAAAATCTTCTATGTAGTCGCCATCATTTCTATTATATTTATTTATTACTTCACTATTGTAAGTCAGTAGAACAGGAATACAAGCTCTTTTAAATATTTCATCTAGTGATGTTCTTGGATCCATCAAATTTTTTAATACTTCATAATGTGGGAATTTTTCATCAATCTTATTTGTTATTAATGTAAACTCAGTTCGTAAATAATCAATTTGTGTATGTATAGTTAGTTCATTAACTACATCATGAATTGCAGCATTAATATCGCTATAAAATTTCGCTTCTCCTATCCAGAGTTCAAGCCCATCTTGCATTGGAACTACATGTACAGCATCAAATCCCTTTACAGTATCATTATTAGCAGATTTATAATATATTTTAGATATTGCGGGCAATGAATTAAATATTTGTCTCATTGCTATATGTAAAAATAATTCTCCAAATTCTCCTCGTTTTGAAAATTTTTCTGTTTCATAAACAATTCTTGCAGCTCTTCGAATAAACGAAACAGCATTATAATGACCTATTTTTTCACATTCCTGAAGTGGTAATGCAAATTCTGGTAACCAATCCATTACAAATTCTGCTAATTGATCATTTCTCCAATTACCAGATTCATATCCAATATCAAGCCCACTCAGACTTGGACTTAGCTCTACATGATGTACTAAAATATTAAATACTGGACCTGGTTGATTCATACAACATCCTTAGATTAGTATGTATACACTTAAATTTATTTTTTTATAATATTTTATTTCCCGAAGGGTCTACATAACATTGGCTTAACCTTTAAATCAGCGTTTGAGCGAAGCGAAGGCTTAGCGTGGTTTGTGCATGACATTTATACACAAACCATACCAAAGGATTTATAAGGTAGAAGCAGTTGTTCTTCGTCTTGTTTTAATAAGTCCTTATTCTTAATTTTTTAACTAGGCCAAAGTGAACAATTATATTTGCATCACGATCCCATGCTAATGTTGTATCTTTATATTTAAATATCCATCTTTCCGTCTCTGGATAGTAATTACCAATTATACTATAATCAAATAGAATTTCAATAAGATCATCTACTGTCTTGTAATTTGCCTCAAGCCATTTAACAATTTTTAAACTAGCTTGTAATTGATAGGTATATTCTTCTCTGGTAAATTTACCTTTATTTACTCTTGTTATAGCCTGTAAAGCTTCTTGCCATACTGCTAAATGAGAATGTAATTCATCTCTTATTTCTCCCCAAAGCCATGTAGAATAATCTAGTTCTGTATCTTTTACTATAGAATAATCTAATATTCTACTTCTTGTTTTGTTTTGACAGATCTTCAAAAATTTAATTATATCTCTTGGTCTTTCATATGTTCTATTATACATAAACTCCCAAAGCCCACCTCTTCTTATTGGAATACTTCTATCATATTGATTTGCTATTTTCAACCATGGATTTTCATCATCAGCTAATTGAGGATAAGAAGCTACTATTCTCTTATTAACAATTTCTAAAATAGAATAATTCCCTAACAGTTTTGGATTCCAAATTAGTTTTATTAAGTAATCATCATATTTATTTAAATCATTATCTTCTAAAGTCTCATAAATATCTGATCTTAACGCTAATACACATCGAAGCCTAATATTATCATATTTAAATAGTAATGCTAAATTTTCTATGCTCCACAATAAGGACAATATTAACAACCTAATATTAGAATCTTTCGCTTTATAACCTTCATCTAACTCGTCAACCAATAAAAAATAAGTTGAGTCAGAATTAATTCGATTAATTTTCGCAATAAGAATTTCTAATACTCTATGATACACAATTGAAGTATTAATTTCTTTTCCATACTTTTTTGTATATTCAGCTCCTAACCATTCAGATGCAACATTAACTTTGGCTTCATTTTCTTCAAGAAATGTTGCTGTTTCTGTTATTGTACCCTCAAGGAATCTATTGCTAATCAAGAATTCTTTAAGACGAAAGACTTCTTCAAATGGCTTAGAGGATTCATCAGAACATATCATTTTAGCTAATTCAATTAACAACAGGAATGACCATGCTGGAACATATTGTGATTTATCACGATAATTTTTATCTCTAAGGTTTCTAATTATAGATAATGGAAAATTCTTTAATGATATATCAGCAAACTGCCATAATGGATTCTTTTCTGATTCTATTCGAATACTCTCTAGTATTGCTGTTTTTCCTGTTCCTTTTCTTCCAATTATATACCTTTTTTTCCCCAATAAAATATCTTGATATTGGGGAATCTTTACAAAATACTTCTCAAGATTATGATCATTTTTTGCTTCATCTGGACCCCAATCAATTTCTTTAAAATTGCAGCTCATTTACTGCTCCTTCAATATTATAATGATAATATAAAGTATTTTTAATTTTTGCACAAAGGTTCCGTAGAGCATTGGCTTAACCCTTAACACTCTTTGTCATGGTTTGTGCATTGTTGTTCTGCACAAACCATGACAAAGAGTGTTATAAGATTGAAGCTTTTATTAGATGAATTGCTTTATTTTACATTTGAAGCGCTTTTCTTATTATCTTTTCGTGCATCAATTAGAATAACATTCTCTTTATTATCTATCTTCAATTTTTTTAATAGTTCTTTTACTTTAATTTCTTCATGTAATGTATAAAATAGAATTACCTTTATTCCTTTTTTTGTTGCATTTACATCTAAATATATTTCCAGCTGTTTTTTAATATTTTGTTCAAGCTTAGTATTACTAGCCAATTTGAATTCAACTAAAGTTGAGTCAGAAAATCCTTTAGATATCTTATAATCTACTGGACCTCTACCATTATTAACCTCACTATCAACAGAAAAAACAGTATTGAACCAAGCTAATCTAAAGAGAATATGTAAATCTTTTTCATTTCCAACTACTTCATTCTTATGGTAGAAAAGTCTATATCCATCATTTTTCTCAATCACTTGTTTTAGATACATAACTCTCTTTAGAGCTTCCTGATACGAATCTGTTGGAGTATTATAAAAATTGGTACTTTCTTTCAGAACTGAGCTAAATGCACTTAATTCAGCTACAAACTTTTGATATGTATCAGCAACTTTTTTCTTACTAATTCTTTCAGCTTGATTCCCATACTTTTCCTTATACCGGATAAAGTAGTCAATAAGCTCAGGATACTTAGCAAGAACAGAACTCTTTGCAGCTTCAATATCTCTTGATCTTGGTGCTTTGGGAAGTCGGCTTCTGAAGTAGTCATTTAATTGTGAACGCAATTCGATGTTTTCAATCGAGCTTACTACACTATTGAATGTACTAAATAATGACGCTTTATTAATCCAAGTATCATCTTTTGTTAAGATATCAAGTGGTGTAAGAAGTACATAGTCATTAGCAAAATAGGGTAGAAAATATTTTTGCTGTACCCAAGATCTAGTCTTATAATTGAAATATACTTTATCAACAATTATTTCTTTACATCTATCAGCCTGTAGATATTTCTTTGCAAATGCTTGAGTGTATTCAAGTAAATATTGTTTTATTAGGTTTGTTGTAAAATCACTAATATTGTCTTTTCCAATCCCTTCTTTAAACAGGCATAATTTCTCAATATGGCTTTTTGCTATTGTCTCATTGCCAAAATCTTTTAATACTGTAGAGAAGTTTGCGTATAAACTTTCTGCAAAATCATCACCAAGTCCAGTACCTGAATTTCCAGTTAAACAGAAACCAAGCCAGTTTTGTTTAACCTCAGAAAAATAAAACCATCGCCTTATTAAACCTTTATCAATTTTCCCAGCTAACGCTTCATCTCGTAAAAAGATAACATACTTTATTATTTCTTCATGTAAGCGTATATACTCTGTTTTCTTGCTATTGAATAACAAGAAAGGATCAATAAAGAGTGGAAGATCATTTATTAGTGAGACATTTAAAGCACCATAATCATCTAATTGTTTCTGATCGATACCAAATAAATCACTAAAGTACATTTTGATCTCCTATCCTACCACTTGGCGTTCATCTAGCATAGATTTAATATAATTGATATTTTATTCAACATGTCTACTTTTGCGCCGAAGGCGACAATCTAACATTGGCTTAACCTTTAAATGCGTGCCTGAGCTACTGCGAAGGCTTGGCGCGTTTTGTGCATGAGATTTCTGCACAAAACGTGCTAAAGGATTTATAAGGTTGAAGCATTTGTTAGGCATTTTTCTTTTTATGTCTTTTCTTATTTGCTTTTTCAAAATATTCATATCCAATTACTAAACTATCTATTATTTTAGGAATATTTCTATTCCATTTTTCATCTTTAAATTTATTTATATTTTCATAATTGTTTGCTGCAAAATCCATGAACAAATTCTCCATTTTACATAACAGATCAAACTGTTTGATATATTCTGACCTCCATGAAGTGTGAAAAAATGGTATTGTATATGTTCGGTCCATTGGAACTATTAAATCTGTTAAGAAAAAATGTACGGTCTTTGTAAATGTAACTAATTTCGGATTCCCTTTCCTTACAAGATTTAAATTTTTAAACAGTATTTTCAGATCACTTTTTATACTTTCAATTGTACATTTTTCTATTTTATTGATTGATAGTCTTTCAAATACTGATTGGTTGTCAAGAATTGAAGCTTCAAAAACGTCATATTTACTTAGTTTTGCACCCCGAGAATTCATTCCCCAAGCAACAAGTGTTGTATATACAAGTTTTATATATTCTGATTTGTACTTTTCATCTTGAGAAGTATTACATAATAAATTATATAGATATAAGCCTGGGTCAAATAGACGATATTCCGAATTAGTCTTATTTATACATTTCTCTAAATTATGATGACCAGTAAAACAATCTATTTTTTTTATCATTTATTAAACCCTAATTTTTAACAATACTTAATATGCCTAACATCAATTATACAGTTCTATATAAAATACTTTGAGAGTCGGTTAGGATGAACAATGTAACCAGATGATTCTAAGAATAAAGCAATCTAACATAAATATTTGTAAAAAGTTCCCATTCAATTACTAGAGTATATACTGTTCAGTATATTCAAATTATAAAGCAATCAAGGCGCATCATCCGGAAACAGAAAATGTTTTCTTGAATCTTTAAGAAGATATGACTATGCCTAGCTGTCCTTATAGGCAACTAAGTTTTTTAGCACCCAACAGATACGCGGGGCTCTCTTCGCCGAAACAGAATGAAAACACTCATCGTATCTATTATTGTTTTAGATACTAAATTATTATCAGTATACCTCGACCTACTATGAAGTCAATCGGGTATTTATTGGTCTTATATCTATTTATTACTAACCTAATAAGATAATAGCTTATTTGAGCTTGTATATGAAAAAACTGTCTAGTGAAAAGCTCACATATAAAAACCTATTATCCTTTCACCAATCCTATTTCTATATGATTATTACAGTTATTCTTCTTTGGTGAAAGGTGAAGGGTCTATTGCTCAACAATTTGCACGTACAAACCTAACCTCATATCTGTTTGTTTAGCAGTTTTCTTCTGGCGCAGTCGAATTGATGGGAGTATACTGTCTTATAAATAAGTAAAAGAAAGGAACTTTACAGCATGGCGAGGACTAAAGCTAACTCAGATAACAAAATAGTTCCAGTAAACAACTTTGAGCAAGCCTTCAAGAACATCGATGACATCCTCCATAAAGAAGCTGGTTGTACTACCGAACTTGATTACACTGAGCAAACCTCATGGCTACTCTTCCTCAAATATCTCGATGGCTTAGAGGAAGATAGAGCTACTGAAGCTAAACTAGAAGGCCGCATATACTCCTATATCCTAGAAAAACCTTACCGATGGGAGTCATGGGCAGCTCCAAAGGGTAAAGATGGGAAGCTCGACCACAACAAGGCGATGGTTGGGGATGACCTAATAGGTTTTGTGAACCAGAAGCTGTTTCCATACCTTCACGGCTTCAAGGGCAGAGCTTCAGGGTCTAATACAATCGAGTACAAGATTGGTGAAATCTTTGGAGAGATCAAGAACAAGATCCAGTCGGGTTATAGTTTGAGGGACATCCTCGACCATATCGATGAGTTGAAGTTCAGATCTCAATCTGACAAGTTTGAACTCTCCCATCTCTATGAAGCCAAGATTAAGAACATGGGCAATGCAGGAAGGAATGGGGGAGAGTACTACACTCCTCGTCCGTTAATCCGAGCCATGATACAAGTTGTAAAGCCTCAGATAGGGGAGAAGGTATACGACGGGGCTGTAGGTTCAGCCGGATTCCTCTGTGAGTCTTTCAACTACATGAAAGAATCGAAAGAGCTTACCACCAAAGATGTAAAGATACTGCAAGAAAAAACCTTCATCGGGAAGGAGAAAAAATCTCTCGCATACGTCATCGCTATAATGAACATGATTCTTCATGGCATTGATGCACCTAATATCATCCACACGAATACACTTACAGAAAACCTATCTGACATACAGGAGAAAGATAGAGTAGATATATGCCTAGCAAATCCTCCTTTTGGGGGGAGTGAACGCCCCGAAGTCCAACAGAACTTCCCTATCCGTACAGGAGAGACTGCATTTCTTTTCCTTCAGCACTTTATAAAGATGCTTAAAGCAGGGGGACGAGCAGGGATTGTGATTAAGAATACATTCCTATCCAACTCCGACAATGCTTCGACTTCCCTGCGGAAACTGCTTCTTGAGAGCTGCAACCTCACAGCTATCCTCGATTGCCCTTCAGGAACATTCCAAGGGGCTGGAGTAAAGACGGTCATTCTCTTCTTTCAAAAGGGAGAACCTACCCGGAAGATATGGTATTACCAGCTTGATCCCGGCAGAACTCTTGGCAAGACAAACCCACTCAATGATGAAGACCTTGCAGACTTTGTGAAGCTATCGAAGAAGTTTGAAGATTCTCCAAAGTCTTGGAGTATCAAAATTGGTGATGTGGATAAGATCTCCTTTGATCTTTCTGTAAAGAATCCTAATGGAAATGAAGAAGTATTTCATCGAAGTCCTAAAGATATACTTGATGAGATAGTCAGGTTGGACGATGAGAGTGCAAGGGTATTAGAGAAGATTAGGGGTTTGTTGTGAAAAGTGTATGGGAAAAAATGAAAATCGCAGATGTATGTATTATAGAAAAAATACAAAAGATTTTCAAAGGATTACCATATGTAGGGTTGGAAGATATCGAATCTAATACAGGAAGGTTTATTGGTTCCAAACTACCTCAGGATGTAAAGAGTTCTACATTTTCATTTTCAACCGAACATCTATTATATGGGAGATTACGCCCCTATCTAAATAAAGTATATGCACCAGATTTTAATGGTCATTGCTCAACAGAAATAATGCCACTAAAACCAAAACCGAATATAACACGTTCATTTTTACAATACTGGCTTATGTCTTACTCGACAGTAGCTAAAATTAGTTCGACCTCTACAGGTGCTCGGATGCCAAGAGCTAACGTCAACTCCCTTTTAGGATTTGAGATATTTGTCCCTCCGATGTCAGAGCAACAACGCATTGTTAAAATCCTCGATGAAGCATTTGAGGGAATAGCCATAGCCAAGGCAAATGCAGAGAAGAATCTAAAAAATGCTCATAATTTATTTGAAAGCTATTTACATTTAATTTTTACAAGACAAAGCAATGACTGGAATGATGGAACTCTCGGAGAATATTATGATGTTAGGGATGGAACACATGATTCTCCTAAGTACCATAAGACTGGCTATCCTCTTATAACTTCCAAAAATTTAAAAACGAATGGATTGAGTTTTGATGATGTTAGCTTAATTAGCGAGGAAGACTTTCTTCAAATTAATAAAAGAAGTGCTGTAGACAGGGGTGATGTACTTTTTGCAATGATCGGAACGATTGGAAATCCAACATTGGTTGCAGTTGAGCCAAATTTTGCAATTAAAAATGTTGCACTTTTTAAAATACCTAGTTCTCAGAGTAGTGAGTTTTTACAATATTACCTTTCTTCTAGTGCAGTTATTACTAAGATGATGAATGATGCTAGAGGTTCAACGCAAAAGTTTGTAGGATTAGGATATCTTCGTAACTTCCCCATCCATCTACCACCACTACAAAAGCAACAGGAAATAGTCCATGAACTGAATATGCTAAAAGATGAAATTACATTACTTGAATCGGTTATCAAGCGGAAGATAATTGAACTCGAAGCTCTCAAGAAATCTATATTGAATGAAGCCTTCACAGGGAACCTATAAGGATATCCTATGAATGAAGCCGAAACACGTGCTGAGTATATCGATCCTTCCCTCGCTTTATCTGGATGGGGAACAGTTGAGAATAGCCAAATAAGACGAGAATACCCCATCTATCCTGGCAGACTCGAAGGCAGTCAAGGAAGAAGAGGAAAGCCTCTTACTGCTGACTATGTCCTCGTGTATAAGAATATTCGGCTTGCCACCATTGAAGCAAAAGCGTATGGCCAAGAAGTCTCTGAAGGAGTTGGACAAGCTAAGAACTATGCCTCAAAACTATCTATAAGGTTTACATATTCAACAAACGGTAGGGGCATCTATGCAATTGATATGCTCACTGGAAAAGAAGAGGATGTGCCTAAGTTTCCAACACCGGAAGAGCTTTGGAATCGAACTTTTGAGCAGGTAAATGAATGGCGTAATAGATTCACCGAAACTGCATTCCCTGACAAAGGTGGTACCTGGGATATTCGCTACTACCAAGAAACAGCAGTAAACAGAGTGCTTGAGAAGATTGCAAAAAACGAAAAACGCATTCTGCTTACCCTTGCTACTGGTACAGGGAAGACTGCTATCGCTTTTCAAATAGCATGGAAGTTATTCAAATCTTGGTGGAATCTGAGTGGACAGCCAACACGTCGCCCGCGAATCCTATTCCTAGCGGATAGAAACAACTTAGCTAGCCAAGCCTATAATGATTTCTCTTCATTTAACGCTTTTGCTGATGATGCGATGATAAGAATTAAACCATCAGAAATAAAGCTTAGGCAAAGAGTACCTACAAACGGTAGCATCTTCTTTACAATCTTCCAGACGTTCATGAGTGGGCAACCTGTAAATGGAAAACCCTCCCCCTACTTTGGAAACTACCCCAAAGACTTTTTTGATTTCATTGTTATAGATGAGTGTCATAGAGGTGGCGCGAATGATGAGAGCACATGGCGAGAAATCCTTGAATACTTCTCCCCTGCTGTACAACTTGGGCTTACTGCAACCCCGAAGCGAACTGAAAACATAGATACCTACGCTTACTTTGGAGAGCCAGTCTATACATACTCTCTTAAAGAAGGTATCAACGATGGCTTCCTCACTCCCTTCAGGGTCAAGGAATATACGACTTCTCTTGATGAATACGTCTATACCGCTGATGATGATGTGCTCCAAGGAGAGATTGATACAGGACGTAGGTACACAGAGGCTGAGTTTAATAAGATAATCGAGATCAGGGAGAGAGAGGCCGTCAGGGTAAAACTCTTCATGGATCAGATCAGTCAATCTGAAAAGACAATTGTATTCTGTGCAACCCAAGCCCATGCCCTTGCAGTCAGAGATTTGATAAACCAGATGAAGACTAGTACATCCCCTGATTATTGCCATAGAGTTACCTCAGATGAAGGTGAGATAGGGGATACCCATCTCCGTGAATTCCAAGACAATGAAAAGACTATTCCTACCATCCTTACAACTTCTCAAAAACTCTCAACTGGAGTAGACGCTCGAAACATTCGGAACATTGTCTTGATGCGCCCCGTGAACTCAATGATCGAGTTCAAGCAGATAATTGGCAGAGGAACGAGGCTTCACGATAACAAGGACTACTTTACTATCCATGACTTTGTAAAAGCCCATCTACACTTCCATGATGAAGATTGGGATGGAGAACCAGTAGAGCCTGACCCCAAACAAGAACACACTCCTATCCCTGAGAAAAAACAAAAACCACCGCTTGAACCTCCAGTCGAGAGGCCAGCCAAAATAAAAGTGAAGCTTGCAGATGGGAAGGAACGAACGATACAGCACATGATGTGTACTACTTTCTGGCATCCTGATGGTACTCCAATGTCAGCTCAGCAGTTCATGGAAGTGCTTTTCGGAAAGCTACCTGACTTTTTCAAGAGTGAGGCTGAGTTGCGAGATTTGTGGAGTTCCCCCATCACAAGAAAAAAACTGCTTGAAGGACTTGCAGAGAATGGATTTGGGAAAACACAGCTTGAAGAAATGCAGAAGATTATTGAAGCTGAGAAGAGTGATATCTTTGATGTGCTCGCCTTTGTTGCGTATGCAATGCCTACGTTTACACGGGAGGAAAGGGCTTCAGAAGCAAAGAAAATTATGTCTGATAGGTTCTCTACCAAACAGAAGGGATTCCTTGAATTTGTCTTAGGCCATTACATCTCAGTCGGAGTTGAAGAACTAGCGGTTGAAAAACTTACATCCCTACTTAGGTTGAAGTACAATGACTCTATTTCTGATGCAGTGGCAGACCTTGGAGAAGATATAGGTAAAACCTTCACTGGATTTCAACAATATCTCTACTTGTTGGGGGCAATACCAAAAGTGGCATAAAGAACAATCTCATTATTCAATTTTAATAAGTAAGGAACATATATTTATGGAGGCAATTGCATCGATTCCAACCCTCTGAAGAATCATCACTGCCTTATATTATGTGAAGCTTGAATTACTTGGGAAAATTAGACTTACACGGACTTCTTATCGCCGATACCAATTTTTCTTTAATATCTTTCTCGCTGCAAACATGAAAGGACTTAATATAAATTAAAAGAATATGCAAGTCTTTTGCTTTACTTTTATGCCCGAAAGGGTACCACAATAAAATTGTATCCTTATGACACATCTTCCCATTTTTACAAAAGCAATAGATAGTATCAATTGTTGTTGCATTTTTAAATATTAGTTGTATACTATTAGCAAACAAAAGGGAGCTGGACTATTTTATTTGTTGCGAAGTATTCATCCAGACTTCAATGTATAAAACTTTAGAGGAGGCCAATTATGTCTGATTTAGCTTTAGATGAGAAGATCGCTAAGATTCAAATGCAATATGCTCATTGGAATAGAGTTTCCAGTCAGCAACTACAAGAATCAGTAATCCCTACAACGAATTCTGCATCTACTGATTGCAGTGATATTGGTTCTGATTGTCATGGTGATGGTGAATGTGGTGGAGATGGCGACTAAAGCATTAATGAATGGTTTACCATGGTTTGCTATCCAATGGCATATTACAGCAAAGTGCGAACAAAAATGTCAACATTGTTATTCAATTAATAGTCTACGATACTCTCATGATCTTGAAAAAGAGCTTTCACTTAATGATTGTATATTGATAGTTGACTCAGTCATCGAATTCTGTTCGAGGGCGCATGCTTACCCAGTTTTCTTTATAACTGGTGGTGATCCACTGCTACGTCAAGATTTCTGGGAACTATTGAATTACTTTCATAGTAAAGAGATACCTTGCCATATTATGGGAAATCCAAATTACCTGACAATGAATTGCATTAACCAGCTATTAAGTCTTGGTGTAAAGAGTTATCAATTGAGCCTTGATGGGTTAGAAAATACTCATGACTTAATTCGAGGATCAGGTAGTTTTAATTTCACTGTTGATGGTATTAAAAAACTTGTTAGCTCTAGCCTACGTTCAATAGTCATGTTCACTGTGAGCAAAATAAATGTACAAGACCTAATCCCAACATATAGATTCGTTTCTGAACTAGGTGTAGACCTTTTTTCATTTGCCCGATATGTACCTTCATTAAGTACAATAGCTAAAGAGGATTTTACACCTATCCAATATAAGAATGTCCTTTTAGCTATTCAAAGAGAATCTAAAGAATTATATTCGCATGGGAATAAAACCAAGTTATCACACAAAGACAATTTATGGAAATTGCTTTTATATGAGCAAGGGGAATATAAAATAAAGGATAATCCTGCAAAACAGATAATTTCTGGGTGCCATATTGGGAAAAGCAACTTAACAATCCTTCCAGACGGCAGCGTTTATGCATGCAGAAGATTTGAAAGCTTTATAGGAAAACTACCAGAACAATCAGTAGCAGAAATTTTTACCTCCCCTGCATTAATGTACTATAGACAATATAGTAATTTCAAAGCATGCGTACATTGCCCTCTCCATTTTGAATGTAGGGGGTGTCCCGCTGTAGCCTTCGCACACTCAAACGGTGATTTCTATGCACCAGATCCTCAATGCTGGCGAAATACTGTTACACGTCCCTACTTATAAATTCTAATATGTCTGAGTAATACCAACTAAAAGTCTTAAATATATGCGAAATTTATTTAATAGGTTGCTCACGCACTATTCCCATTTCAAGCTAATATCTGAACTATGTAACTATATATATTGCTCTCATCAAGCGGGAGGGGAAAAAGCAGAAATGCCTTCCTCTCTTTTTTTGACTCACTCCCACTAATCCTTGATCATCCACTCTTGAACTAAGCCACTCCTTCTCCTTTCCTCTCCTCTCAAAAGCAACACTAATCTTTTCAGACCGTTAACTATAGTTCTATGAAAGTAGTAAGCCTTCCTACCATCCAACTGTACCCACTCAAATCTACCTTCATTAGCTCAGACGAGGTTTGGTATCCGAATCTAGTGAATCTTAAGGAGAAAAAAGAGAAAAGTCTTTTCCACGAATTGAGAACAAAAGCACCAAAGAAACAAAAAGATGAGAGCACAATTACAAAACGCATTACAATTCCATGATGCAGGCATTCAATTAGTACCAATTACAGCAGGCGAGAAGTACAACAACAAAGATTACAACCTATATCTCGCTGAACCTCAGACAGACGATGATATCTGTAAACTCTTCGACATCCCCGATCCTATCAATATTGCTTGGGTGTCGGGAGTAAGAAGCAACAACTTATTTACCTTGGACTTTGAAGCCTACAAGGACTTTAAATTAGCCAGAGAGCTATCCCCTAGCTTTGATAATATCTGTAAGAAGACTACCCTAACATCTACCGCTCATGGGGGTATTCATGCCCATGTACGACTAAAGAACCCCAACCTCCATAGGACTTTCAAGCTTACGTACAACGGAGAAAATGTTGGGGATGCCAAATATACCGGTCACACCATTGAACCAGACTCCTATATCCTAGAAGGAGGCAAACGACTCCCCTACTCAATGCTTGATGGGTTCAAAGGAATCTATGAAGTTGATTCCATCTATGACCTTCAGCTTGATCCCTTCTTCTCTAACCTTGAAAATGCCACAAGACCTGATACCTTGCTTATTCCCCCCTCAAAACAGTTGCTTCCTTTAGAGTCCCCTGAAGTACTGATACGGGGGTTCGGGGATAAATATAAAAGGATACTAGAAGGGGACAAACAGGGATATATTTCAAGGAGTGAACCTGAATTTGCCTTCATGGTGCGGGGCGTTGGGCTTGACCTGACTGAAGCTGAGATTCAATTACTCTTTGAGAGATGGGGTAGTAGGGATCATTTGAAGTACTTCACCTATGAAGGGGATAGGCAAAAGAGATTTCATGATGAATATCAGAGGGCTTATACATGGGTTCACAGTCAGGCTACCCCTTTCAACACCAACCTCACCCTCTCCTACTATTACTACAAGCATTGTAGAGAAATGCCTCGGACTCTCAGAAAAATCATCCTTGGTATCCTCAACATCCTTAGAATGGCAGGACCAGCAAAGCTACATAGCTTAAGTCTATCCACCAGACAAATAGCTGAAGAGAGTGGGGTATCCCATGGATCAGTACTCAATCACTTTAAAGAGACAGGTATCAAGCTAGTACATAAGTATGATGGTTGGAAATCATCAGTGTATGATGTGGCTAATCTGGTGTGTATTCCTGACCAAACCTATTCTGGGGGAATCGTGGAGGAATGGTCAAACCTACACTCCAATTCTGGCATCAGGGTTAATAGTGACATTTCTAGATCAAGAGCTTTAGGGCTTGATGCAGATATAATCATATCTTCCCTCACTCTTGGTACTGAAAGAACAATCAACGAATGGGGAAAGCAATGGAACCAGATGATCTATAAGAGTGCTAAACGAAAACTTGAGCTACTTGAGATGGTAGGGATAGTAGAGGCGGGGTACACGATCAAACGGGGTAAATGGTCAACAACCTATAAAGTTGTAGCTGAAGTAGCAAGAGATCAACTGATAGCAATATGTGAAGCCACAAAAACCTTTGGAGCTAAAAAGCGGCAGCATGACCAATATGAGATGGAGAGGGAATACCAACACAAATGGAGGAATAGGGAGAAGGAGCAGCCAAAGGAAAATCTGAATAGGGAAAAGGATATAAAGGTTAACGTATAACTATTAAGGGGAGGAGAGCCAATAATGATCAGAGCAATAAGATCGAGGCTAATGGTCACAAAGATACTCTTCAGGCAGCTATCACTGAAAAGATTTCTCAGCTTGATGGTCTTTACTTACGGGTATGAGCTTGGATTTTGAAGGGTTAGATAGGGGAAGGAGATAAAGGGCAGAGATGGATTCCATGGACAGATTACATAACATTGATCATACTATTCTAGAACTACATATCATATATAATCTGTTCCGAGGATAATATTTTACTTGTTAATATAGCTAGCTGGTCATTGGTATACTTGCTTGATTTTAATTCCTTTATCATATTAACCACATGCAATCTATCGGATTCTTCTTTTACGAAAATGTACTTAATATCATCAGGCTCAAATTGTAGTGGATAGTCTTTTAGAAATCTTTTTTCTCCAGCAGCTTTCGCTATTGGTTCTTCAAGATCAAATGGGAATATTTGTGTGCTAGTAAAGTCGAATGGAATATACCTCCATTCATTTTCTTGTGATGCATCAAAATCTTCACCATCAACCTTAATTATACAAGGCTTTGTATATGATAATATTAATGCAAACCCTTTTAGATATGCTATTTTTTCTTTTGAAGAAATACTACCGACTAATATATCAAGAGCCTTCATAAAAAATTGAGCGTACATTATTAGACTATTAGTATAACTTGATTCAGCAATGATATATGAAACAGGATTCAAGTGTTTCTTTATTCCCCAAGATTTTTGGAGACCTAAACCATACTTTCCATACCGTTCAATATGATCATTAATTAGATGAATTGGTATATCACAAAAGCAGACCATTGGAATGCTTGGTGCAGAAGGTATTAGAGGTGTTGACTCAAAAATATATGAAAAATCTTCAGTACAGTATGAGGGTAAAAAGCCATTTTCCAAAATACTTCTAAGAGTATCAATTTCCTCTGTAAAATGAGTAAGTGAATTACTTTTAACTGGCATACTACCTCTTTATAGATATAATAAAATACTGTAAAGGATTAAATTCCTTTCTTAGCAGGTCTACCCCTCTTAGCTTTTGGTTTTTCCATTGACACTGAAGTCAATTCCTTTTTAACAGTCTGATTCTTAGGCTCCTTCTTGGCAGTCACAGCTACAGTTTTCTTATTTGATACAGGCCTCTGAACCTTGTCCTTGTTATCTAAAGCTTCTTTATTCACCTGCCTTTCTTTTGCTGCGACTAGCGAGTCGATATTTTCGGCTAAGGTTAATAGCTCGTTAGCCATTTTGATAAGCTTCAGGCTTGAGCGTTTCAAGTTTTTCATGATTGCTTTGTTCACTTCCTAATTCTCCTTAAGTCCATTGATCATTAATATATCAAGACACATTTGGCATTTAGTGATAGGTCAATTTGAAATTCAGTCCACCTGTAGTTCAGATGCTCTTCATTGAGACCTACGGTACTAACACAATATCCTCTACTCCAGAAGTTCTTATATGTAAATCCTATTTTGGTTCCTAATACCTCCCGGTGTATCCCGGATTGCACTTTTCCATTTCAAATACCCAATCGCCATTGAAATACTATATTTCGGTGGTACCGACAAACACAGATGCACATGATCGGACATTGCATACCCTTCTAGTATTTCGATCCCTTTATATTTGCATAATTCTCGTAGTAGTTCCCCTATCCTTTTTCGTATCTTACCATAGAGCACTTTCTTTCTGTACTTTGGTTCGATTACTATGTGATACTTACACTCCCACTTGGTGTGGGCTAAGCTTTGCCAATCTACTTGGTACTCTTTTGGTTGCCTTTGTCAGGGGGCTACCTTAGGGGTACCTTATTCTATCTCGCACTCCACGGCATAGCCTTTTTAAGCCTCACCGGCTTAGCCGGTGGATTACGATTTTTATTTATCTTCAACTTTTTAAAGTCAAATGCCAGCTTTCTTAAGCTTTTTATAAACTGCTTTATCCACAAGTTACATTCTATGGGGTATATCATTTCATTTAGACTATTGACTCACTGTAGGAACGGCCATCAGCGTTCCAATCTCCAAGGCACAGGACATCAGGATCACTATAATCACTAACCCTAATTAAGTTCCTTTTTAGTCTTCTTCATACCTTTCCATTTCAACAATACATTCATTATAAAGCGATAAAATAGCATGATTGCCATTAATTACATATATCCCTAATAGTTCTTCATTATTTTCAGAACGACTTATTACTGGAGCTCCATCTGGGCTAGTTAAGTCCAATATTTTGACAATTCTATTATCTAAGATCCTGTAAGTCTCCATAACATTTTGTTCCAAATTCGACTTATATATATTATTACCACCCTTTGTATACTTTTGAAAACGAACGTAATTGCCTATTTGGAATACAGCTCCCCAATCAATTGCCAATCTTTTTGGTACAAATCTAGTATTGGTAATTGTCCAACCCCCTTCTATACCATTTGTTATGCCATTATTCCAACTACTACTTTGAGTCATACACGATATTTCATTTCCAACTCCTGCAAATTTAATAAGTATTATTGTATCCTCATCATTATCCCTTCTTAATATTACCGAAGTACTTCCTTTAGATATTCTTGTATTTATCTTAAATGAACCAGGACTGTTTAGTTTGATATTATAAAGATCAATGGAACTGACTAATATTGAATCTGGAGCAAAATCATCCATGGGTCTCCAAAATATCGTAAGTACTGCTGTTTTTGAACCCCTAGTTATTTTTAATTCATATGACAAACCATTAGCGGCTGCCTTAATTTCCTTATACTTTATCCAAGCATCTAATACATCTTTAGAAACAGTCTTTTTAGCTATCCATTCCATATTATTTTCAATTATTGTTTGATCTCTTGTACTGATATACTTCCTTCTAAGTTCTTGAAAATTTGTATAGTCACTTTCAGTACTAAAAAATACATTAGCTAATTGATCAACCACTGGTACAGGTATGCTGATACCTGTATGATCTCCATTTCGTATTCTCCTTATACTATTATCATCAAGCATGAGAAATGTAGCTATTCGATTAACCATTTCGCTTTTTGATGATGATTCATATGTATTGTATAGACTATCTAGTAGTCTATCTTCTTCAGGATCTGCGATTACATAGGACCATGATATCACTAGAAGAGTTAAACATAAGAAAGTCCTCTTGAACATATTACTTCTCCTGTAATAAAGATGCCCAAGTTAGTTCATACTTATGCTAATCTACTGGAATAAATAAATTATGCTCCTGTCTAGGATTATGTCAATGAAAAACAAGTAAATTATTCTATTTTTTTTTAATAAAGAATTACTTTAGTATAGACAACGACTATTAGTTATATAATCAGAGCAATAAAACTCTTACTTGATATCGATAAACTTTTTATCTACTGTTCACAAAAATGTCATAACATAGTTACAATCAAAAAATTGATTAAACAAATAACCTTTTACCAAAATTGCTTAATCTTCCTTATGCTCAGTAATTATTTCTGTCATTGAGATATAACCTTATCTGAGTATATACTCCATCCATCGCTTGTCTTGTAAGCATTAACACTCACTGACGGCACTTTGATGGTAGTAAGTTTAATACATGAATCAAAAAGTGTTTCATTTGTTAAGGGTGGAACTATTGGATCGGCTTTTACAATTGCTAGGTCAAAACATCCAGAAAAAGCAGACGCTCCTATTAAATTCACATTTGATGGAATAGTAAGGCTACTTATATAACTTTCAGAAAATGCAGAGTTCCCAATGGAGGTTAGGCTGTTCGGTAGTGATAGTTCAGTAATATTACATCCATTAAATGCAAAACGACCGATTGAAGTAATTCCTTCTGGTATTATTACTTTAGTAATTCCTCTACTAATATTAAATGCACCAATGTCAATTATTCCAATACCCTTTGGAATTATTAATTCACCAGTCAACCCGGTTGAAAAAAATGCGCTTTCACCAAGACTTTTTAGACTACTCGGTAGATTAATATTCTTTAGGCTGCTGCAAACCGAGAAAGCCCCCTTACCGATTGAAGCTAATCCTTCTGGAAGATTGATGGACTTCAACGAAGTACAATAAGTAAAAGCACAATCTTCTATCGAAGTTATACTACTTGGTAACACTACATCAGTTAGTTTATCACAGCTACCAAATGTCACAGCTGTTATTGTTACTATGCCATTAGGGACGGTTATACTATGCAAACCACTATTATAGAATGTATCCGATTCTATTGTAGTAACACTATCAGGAATTGTAATAGTAGAAAGACTTAAGCAATTTCTAAAAGCCCCATTTTTAATTGTTTTGACACTATTGGGAATATTAATCTGTAGCAAGTCAACACTGTCCCTAAAGCCCTCTATTCCAATACTAATGACACTTTTACCCAACCAGAACTCGGGAATGGTTATACTACCTGATGTGTTAGCTGTTCCTTTTGAGACACTGTATCCATCACCACTGGTTTCAAATTGTAGCCCTTCAGTCGCAGATATCCATTTTGCATAAATGGTGATGCTAGATGTAGGCACATAGGGAAAACTAATCTTGCTTGCTGATGTAAAAGAAGAATTGGAAAACCATCCTTCCAAAGCATATGCACTTTTTGCAGATACTGGAATTTCTGTTATTCTGCTTTCCACAATTGGGTTTACTAATGATCCACCATTAGTTTCAAAGCTCACCGTATATTTTGGTACAATCGTTGTTGTTGTTGTAGATGAAGTCGTTGTTGTAGTGGCGATGGGTATTGTCGTTGTAGACGTAGTTGTAGAGGATGTAGTGGTTGTCGGGATTGTCGTAGTAGTGACGATAGTATTGATCACCGGTGAACAGGCAATGGCTAAGGAAAGAAATAATGCTATAAGAATTATCGTTCCTGGTTTCTTCATTCCACTATCTCCATATTTGTACCTATATCATTTTAATAAATACAATTAGAGTATCGATTATCCCTTAAAATTCTTGACCTTCATCTAAACTTAATCGGTATCATTATATATATAACTCTCTATAGAGAGTCGTATTAACAAAATAATAAGCTTACTCTCTTTAAAGAGTCAAGCAGTAAATGCGAAAAGAAATAGAAGTTGTTTGTGAAAGAATTAGAAGCATTCGCAATTCTAAGGGCATTTCAATCCTAAAATTGGCTAATGACTCTGGTTTGTCGCATAGTGCAATCTTCTATATTGAATCAAAACGGAAAGAACCAACTTTAGAGTCATTATACAGAATCGCAGAGGCACTGAAAGTAAATATTACTGACTTAATGTAAGAGGGACTGTAAGATGCACGCCTGATCCTGTATGGAATCATAGGGATATACTAGGCATCAGCTTTAGCATATCTTGCTTTAGTGCAACAAATAAGGTAGACTATAGGGAGTTTGTAGGATAGTTAGGGAAGATGCTAACATTGATTCGCAATCTATAGGTCAGGGGTTCGAATCCCCTATTCTCCACTATTTAAGTGTTTGTTCTGTAAGCATTTATAAGATAACCTATTAAAAGTTAGGGATAAAAGCCTCAAAAAATGCTCCTCCTTTGACACAGTTGTAGCCATTGCCATCAATTTTAGCTAGACAAGAAGAAAATTAAGGCTCGCTCTGAAATCGGAGTCTCATTCTATAATGAGCCGCGATAACTGGACAGGAATAGAGACAATATAAAGTGGACCGCTCCTCCTTGCAGAACGGAAAGAAGGAGGCATAGAGTTAGCTATGAGAAAGCGGTACGACAAAGAATTCAAGGCCAAAGTAGCCTTGGAAGCCCTGAAGGGCGAAAAGACTCTGCAGGAACTGGCGATTACTTACTCGGTCCATCCGAACATGATCGCGCTCTGGAAAAGGCAACTTTCGGAGCACGCATCGGCGCTCTTTGAGAAAGAAGGGAAGGATAAAACAACAGAAGACGCCACGAGGCAAAAGGATGAACTGTACAAACAGATAGGACAGCTCCAAGTGGAGAACGACTACCTTAAAAAAAAATACAAACAACTGTACGGGACCGATCCGAAATGGTAGAAGCCGATCATCCCGAGCTCTCAATAGCGCAGCAATGCACGATCCTCGGGATAGCTCGATCATCTTACTACTACCAGCCTAAGGAAGCTCCGGAAGATCATGATTTGGCTATTCTGGAAGCTATCCTCGAGGTGCTGAAAGAGAAACCGTTCTACGGTTACCGTAGAATAGCAAGGGAACTGATCTATTTGGACGTTACACGAAAGCAAGTTCGAAGGATTATGAAGAAAGCCGGATTACGGGCGATCTATCCTGGACTTCAGTTTTCCAAACCGTCCAAGGGTTCCAAGAAATACCCCTATTTACTTAGGGGGATGAATATTTGGCTACCGAATCAGGTGTGGGCGTCTGACATAACCTATATCAAGCTTTCTGGCGGTTACGTCTATCTGGTTACGATAATTGACCTGTATTCCAGGAAGATTCTGTCCTGGCGGGTTTCTAACACCATGGATGCCCAATTTTGTGTATCGGCACTGGAAGAAGCAATTGCCCATTACGGAGTACCAGGCATTTTTAACACAGATCAAGGAAGCCAGTTTACTTCTGACGCCTTTGTGTCGGTGCTGGAATCTCATGGAATACAAATCAGCATGGATGGCGTAAACAGGGCGCTGGACAATATCTTTGTAGAACGGTTCTGGAGATCCTTGAAGTACGAGGACATTTATCTCAAGGATTACCGAACTATGACGGAGCTGAAAGATGGGCTTGCTCGCTACCTTAGGTTTTATAACAGTGAGCGATTCCATCAATCGCTGGAGTACGAAACTCCAGACACTATTTATTGGAGTAAGTTCCCGGCAAGGGAACTCAAAGAAGCTGTATGAGAGGAGAAGGTGTCCACCTTATTCCTGATTCTTTTCTGTCTAGACAGGTGGGCTCATTATATTCATCGGAGGATCAAGGTATCGAAGAACATGGCGTTTCGATGACTGGCGCCCATATCTTTGATGATGATATAGTTATTTTATCCTTGGTGGGACTGGTAGGAATGTGCTCTATGTTCTGAATGTGATCGCTTCGATCATATTAAAGCGTGTTGAGTCCGATCCAATCTTTAGAAACTAGCAGGCTGTTTTAGAAAACTCAAGGAATACAAACGGGCTCAGTTCAACTTATTGGCAATCGATTGAAATGGCCAAGAAAGTATACAGTAGGTGTATATGCTTCCATACTAGCAAATACAGGAGGATCATATGAAAACTTAAAAAAAGTTCTGGTCTGTGCTGTAATTTTTTTCTTTCTTGGGTTTTCTTTAAATCCGCTTCTTGCCCAATCTGATACTGATTTCGAAGTTAGGTATTTTATTGATGAGTTTGGTGATCTAACAGATCATGCTTATCTAGCTCACGTTGTTGAAGGTACTTTCTCTGACTCTGCAACTCAGAACTCAAAATTATTAGTAGTAGTCTTAATATCCGATAATGAGATCGGCCTATCTTTTCGTGAATATGGAAAAAATATTGTGTCTGGAAGTGATTATGATACATATGTTGTAAAATTGAAATTGCCAAATGGTGAGATATTTGAGAGTAATGGTAATATCAGTACCAAAACAAGTCGATTGTATTTATCAAATATTATTACATGGTCAGTAGATCGCGATATAATGTTTAACGGTAGTAATGCTACGAAATTTTTTATCTACGAAAAAGGTCGTGAGTATAATAATTATTTGTTCTCTATAGTGTTTCCGTCACTTGCTTATGTAAAAGAGAAATTAGGCGAAAACTTGACTTGGATTTGGTAATACAAAAATTATTTTAGCAAAAGAGGTATTTGATGTTCTCCTATTAAAATACGTTGAATTCGATTTGATCTCTATGAAGTTATGTATCAAGTCGCTCGCCACTGGAGGTTTATGATGAACTCTTCTAATCTTTGCACTTGGTGGTAGAATCTACCGAACAAAACGCTTTCTCATGATCTTTTTCTATGCCGGGTCAGACATTACAGAACAGCCTTAATTGTTTTGGATGATACAAAAAGTAGTTTTTCCGGTCAGGTAATTAGTTCATCCACAACAACGTGCGTATTTATAGTAGAAGCAGACCTGATTTAGACTAGATACGTGTTAATATTGACAGAAAATCCAGTTGTCGTTATGTACACAACAGTCTTGGCCAACAATCCTCAATTTACAAGAAGTATCTGAATATCACAGACATTCGTGTTAGTCGGGCCAGTCTTAATGAGGCCTCCCGCTTTCGAGAAAAAGTTGTACGAGTCGTTATCAGCCAACGATGCTTCAAGATCGAGGCCAGCATCGCGCGCGCTCCGATAGAGCGCGAGATCCACCTGCGCGCCCGCCGCGTCGGTCGGGCCATCGCTACCGTCTGTACCCGCCGACAAAAAAACAAGCCCCTCGCCAAATTTGGGAACTCGTCCGAGAGCGGCAAGAAAAGCGAGTGCCATCTCTTGGTTCCGTCCGCCCTTGCCTTTCCCGCGCTTCGTCACCGTAGTCTCACCGCCGGCGATGATGCAAGCCGGACGTTTCAGCGGGAAACCCGAGGCAACGATATCTTTCCCTATGCCGAGATAAACAAGCGCGACCTCTCGCGCCTCGCCGGTGATTCTCGACGAGAGGATAAGAGCATTGTAGCCACGGCGCTCCGCTTCCGTCTTGGCCGCCGCCAACGCGGACCTGTTCGTTCCGACCAGCACGATACGTGTGTGCGTAAAAACAGCATCGCCTGGTTTGGGAGTTTCAGGCAACTGTCCAGCTATCCCTTTCCTCAGCCTCTCAGCTATAGAATAAGGAAGTTTCGATTCAATCCGATAACGTTGTACGATTTCGAGGGCATCGGCAAACGTGGTGGGATCGGGGACGGTGGGTCCGGAAGCGATCACATCAAGATCATCACCCACAACATCAGAGAGCACAAGGGCGAGAATCCTTGCAGGGAACAGCGCCGCAGCCAGGCAACCTCCCTTGACAGCGGAAAGATGCTTGCGCACGCAGTTGATTTCGTTGATAGTCGCGCCGCAGGACAAGAGAAGCGCGGTCGTTCGTTTCTTGTCGCTTAAGGACAAACCTTCTGCGGGGGCGCAAAGAATGGCCGACCCCCCCCCTGATACGAGAACAATGACAAGGTCCCGATCCGTCAGCACCGTCCCCAGGGATGCTCCTAGATTGAGAATAGCGTTGGCAGCTTTTTCGGAGCGCGAGTCCGGTATAGGATGGCCTGCCTCGATCAACCTAACCTTCCTCAAAGCCTCGACATGATTCTCCTTTACCGCAACAAGCCCTCCAGAAAGCCGGTCACCCAAGACCTTCTCGAGACCCAAAGCCATTCTTGCGGAGGCTTTCCCCATGCCGGTCGCAAACACTCGGCCGCCCTCAGGCAGTTCGATGCATGTCTCTTCGACATCGGTACGAACGACTAAGCGATCCCCATTATTTCCACGTTCCAGGGAAAAGGCGCGCTCAATCATCGGCATAGGGTCGATGCGATCCAAGGCGGCACGAAATATTGCTTTTGCGTCCTCATGCGGGTTCATTGTAAATTCCCTTTCTGCACAGCATATATGCGGCTACGATCTTTCCTCGTCTCGGAATCCCGCCTATATCTTGTGCTTGCAAAGGACAAGGATTCATTAAGGTACTTGCGTGGGCGCGATAGTCATCCGACTCCATGACGGCAGGGGAAGATTTCAGAACCCTCCCCTGCCTGATGCGATGGACTAAATCACCACGGTTCGATTCCAGCGCGAAGGTCGCTCGACTCACTGTCCTGAATCTGCACCTGAGTCCCTGGTAGAACCTTGTGCAGCTCTCTAATTGCCGCGGCAAGCGCCTTGGCAACATCAATTTGATGCTTCATGTTCTTAGCCTCGAAGGATGTCAGCAGGGTCTTGATTTCGGCGGTCTTTCCCTCTTTGAACAGTCTTGCGACTTCCTTTTCAATCATTGAGGCATCAACGAGAAGTCCCTTCTCCTCGACAGCCCAAACGGATCTGATCACGGGCGTGTAGGTTTCGTAATTCTTGCGCGACATCCTATCCAGAGTGTCAAAGAGCCACCAAGGAACTTCCGGATCATACTGATCGTCGCCGATCGACAGCTCTTTGGGAGGATCCGACACAAAGTAGTGGGGGCTGAACATAGAGGTCGTCGGGGATGCTTCATTGATCCACCAGACATATTTGACCGGATCAGCAGCCTGCTCACGCAGGTGGCACAGCATAACGCCCGCCGTACTCGCGGAATTGGTAGTGCCATCGATGTGCCTGTAGAAGTGCTCGGGCATATAGCGGCCTTCCATGAAGGTACCCTCGAGCCTGTCGCGCGAGACCTGCATCATGAAGGGAACATCAATATTGCCTTTCTTCTGTTTGAGCATGTCCCTGATCCTCAGGTACTTGATCTCGGAGAAATTCTCGGTACCGACGTTGCGCGCCCAATTAAAGCGGTCTCTCGGATCGTACCATTTCTTTTCGATGGCCATTTTGATAAGGCCGGGGGATATCTCGTCATAATCTTCCTCGATCGTACAGACGTTATCCACCGTCCAGACGTCGACCACTTTTTTTGCGATCCATTCACTTCCGCCCGTCTCCAGCACCCACGCTTCCTTGGAGTCGGCGAAGATATACGAATTGGCGTACGTCGATGTGCTTTTAGGATCTGCGGAGCAGCGTCCAAACTGTCCATACTTCTCCATAAGCGAGATCACGACGTGCATAGCCTCGTATGCGGTCTTTCCGCGTTCAAGGCTCAGCCTGAGAAGGTCCATTCCGGTCAGAGACTTGTCCAGCATATTCGTAGGAGTCGGAATTTTCGTCCCGAGCGCTTCGTTCCCTGCGCAAACACCATACTCGTTCATGCCCATCTCGAAGCCAAAGCCCCACCAAGGCTGGCCGCCCTTGACTGCATAGGTTTCGGCGACTTGAGGAATCTCGATCCAGCTGCACTTCAGCATCGTCCCGGGTTTGTATTGCGCCCTGGGATAGGTAGTAAACCGCATGGCCTCCTCGCTATTCCGGTTGGAACTTTTCGCGAAGAGCACATTTCCATCTGCCGTGGAATTGCCGAGCGCTACGTAGGTATCGCACGCAAACACATTAGACGCCGGCAAATACGACAGAGCCGCAATGAGAATAAATCCAAAAAACCACTTCCTGCCCTCGCTCATATCTACTCCTTAAAAAAAGATTTATAAAAATGCCAGTAGGCTGCCGCGGACAACCGACTGGCAAGTATCTCACTCCGGCGCATGTAGGTAGGTGCCGATCCCCTCGCTGATGACATTTTCGTAACTCGGGATACCGTCCACCCAAACTGCCTTGTCAGGATTCATCTCGTTGAAAGCGTTCAACAGTTCCTCGATTCCGGCGAGGTGGCGAGCGACGCGCAAGGATAACGGCTTGCCGGTTTCGTCATAGGGAACAAAAAGGCGCTTATATTTAGCAGCGGTCTCATAGCAGACATCTTTGCCGGTTACCACGAGTTCGGGAGTTGTCCGCCCCCGGAACCGTCCCTGAATAGGATTGGCGGTCTCCATGAGGAAAGCCAATGTCTGTGTTGCGCCTGCAAGTTCGCGGTGCGAAAGCCCGCGTAGGTTTTGCGGCGATGCCTCAATCCCGATTTCGATATCCCTAAAGGAGAGATTGAGCTGCGCCATCACGGCGATATTCCTCGCCTTGTCGCTCGCGGCCACCGCGTTTATAAAGAAATACTCAAGCGGGGCCTCGTGCAGATCGATCGTGACTCCGGCCTTCTCTTGAGCGATGAGCGTCGTGATCGCATACGCCACGCGCTGGATAAAAACGCCATCAGGGCGGCCCGGATACGAGCGGTTCAAGTTGCGCGTTTCATCGCCGGAAAGCCGCTGTCCGGAAGGGTAATGGAGCATGATATCGGGATCAGGCCATTGATCGACGGGGTTGGCGAGACGAGAGCCGAAGCTGAACCATCGCTCCCCCTCTTTCGTCTTGATATAAAAGCGGCTCGGATACGCCTCAGGCGCAATTGTATGCGTAAAAGCGCTCTTATCCGCTTGAGGCACCACGATAAGCTTTCCGGCAGTGGCGACGGCGTTTTCCACTAAAGCCACGGCTGCCAGGTACCCGGACGGCTCATCAGAGTGAGTTCCTCCCAGGACGACTACCGTATCGCCCGGCTTTCCGCTATCCAGAATATACACATCGCTGTCGCCCGCGGTCTTCTTCAAGTTGGGAAGGTATGCGCTCAGTTTGGTGATGCTCGTAACGCCGGGCCCCGGGAAAAGCTTGGCTTGAACGCGCGACGCCAAAAAATGGTACCCGCTGACCGCGCAGAGCGCCGCGACAAGAGCGAAGGTTATCACCGTATAGGCGATATGCGTTGTTTTCAGTTTGACAGTTTCTTCATCGGGCATATCTATCTCCTATTTGATCAAAAACAGCCTGAGGGCAAAAGGAACAAGCACAATCCCTGCAAGAAGCTGCTGCTCAAAACTCTTGGACTTTACGATCTTGACGACGAGCAGCAGACAAGAGAAGCCAATTATCGCCTGGTAGACCCACGTGATGATCTGATGTACCAACATGTTTCCCTCCGTTCAGCGCATTCCGAGCAAAAGTGCAATTTGCTTGGAACAGAGTAGCGTGATGACGCAGTACACAATTGAAATCCCGGTTGGAATGGCCATCTTCCGTAGGACGGGCCCATAACGCTCAAGACCCGCGAGATTTTTAGACAGCTGCCCCACGATGGCCGTTGGAGGTACAAACTGGCTCAGCGCGCAAAGCACGGAGAGCGAAGCGACCACCACGATCATGTTGCCGCCGAGCAGGGCCGTCGCGAAGGGCAAACCGAGAATAGATGCTGAACCGAGCATTGTAAGCGTGCCTCCCAGGAGGGGAATCGCCAACCCTGCGCCGATTATGATCAGCGAGGGCGGAAGGCTGAGGCTGGACACGACGAGAAGCCCTCGGATACCGGTCAACGTCGACACCTCTACGATCACGCCCGAGACAAGCAATAGGGCGGCAATGCCGAGAATAGGTCCGTCCAGAACTCCCGTTATCGATTTCCAGACATTGATTTTTGCGCCGCAAAACACCGCAACGATCGAGCCGATCGCAAAGATGAACGGTGTGCCTATATCCGGGATCGCCTTGGGAAACACCCGGACAGCCAACATCAGGGCGATGACGACGACAATCGGCGCAAATGCCTTGGCGCCGCGTACATCGGTCGGGCTGGCGGCGAATTCGCTCGCGATCTTGGATGGATCGGCTTTTCTCGCCCGCTTCAGTCCGAGGATCATCGTTGCTGCGATACCGAGCGGAATGGTGATCGCCGGAAGAATGCGCCCGAATCCTTCGAAGGGCATGTTGATTCCGCCAGCTATGATCATCGCGGGGATATTGACCGGCCCTGTTACCGATCCGAGCATTGCGCCCATCGTGACGAGAGCGGCCACTTCCGCCGCGGGGATGCCGAAGGCGAGGAAGAGCGGTGTCAGTATGGCGCCGACGCCGAGCGCTCCCGGAACACCGAGCCCCGTAACCATGCCGGGAAGGTACAGGAGGCCGACTCCCACGAAGAGAAGAGCGACGGGGTGGCTGCTCAACTTCCTCGCCAGAATTCCCACAATGCTCTTGAGGCATCCATTGTCACGAATGAGCTGGAGAAACAGCACCGCGGAGAGAATTACGATTACTATGTAGAAATAGGCGAATTCCCCTTCAACCAGATAACGGAACGGCACACCGAAGCCGCCCGCCAAAGTTGCGGCAACGCAGGAGGCAATCAAGGGGAAAACGATTGATATGCGCTTCCGGAACGGCACATATAGCGCGGCAAAAACGAGGGCCATGGCGGTGAGAGCCAACAGGGCCTTGGGATCCATGTGACACTCCTTCTATAGTGATCCAGATACATTGAGGCTAATAATTATTCGAACAAAACCAGTTTCTGTTTAGACGGCGATACCCAGGAAAGAGAACCCGCCTAATTGCCGAGGAACATGGATTTCATGATCCCGGTAAGGTCCGACAGCATGTCGACCACGACGAGAGGTATATTCTTCTGGGCGCACTTCTTGGTAAAATATCCATCATTGTTGCCGGGGGCCCAGACAACCACGCACTTGGCGACAGTCATGACCTGTTCGATGAAAGGATCGGAATCGGCGCTGCGGCGCACTTCGCCGCCCAGGTGGTAAAGGACTACTGGTATTTTCCCTTTTACCGCGGCCGCAAGCAGGACCTTAACGCGCTGCATTTCGTCGGCAATATTGGTGCCTGCGGATCCCAGCCCCTTGTTGCTGTGTGCGGGAACCACAATAAGGGTCTTTTTGCCCGACAGGTCCTCGGGCTTTGCGGCATTGTCGGTTACGTTCTGAATCTTGAGACGGTTCGCGAGCACTTTAACCGTCTCGTAGTCGATGCTCTGTCCGGCCGTCGTTATGAGAAGCGGTGCCTCGAATCTGGCAACCGGGCCGCTCGGGGGAGCGGCAAAGCAAAAGCTCGACACCGCAAAAAGCCCTATGCCGATCAATAGAAGCTTTGTCATAAAATTCTTACGTGCCTGTACCATAATAGATATCCTCCAACTCTGATGTGCTTATTTTCATGGCAAAATCAGCATGTCACAATGTTGTTATTCTACAGGGGATTACGAATTATCTGTGCATTTTGCACATCACTTCCCGTCAGCGGGATTGCTGCGTGTGAGATAGTATAAGAATTTTATAGCGGCTTCATTCTCGATCGGATTAAGTCCAAGCATGTCCTCAAGCCGCTTTACCCTCTGGTATATGGTGTTCCTGTGGACGCCAAGAACCGCGGCAGCCTTCTGAAGATTCATCCCCGAATCGTAGACAACCTTGATGGTTGACAGAAGATTGCTATCTTTGTCCGATTTTACCAAGAGTTTCTGGCTGCACGCGAAAATATTGACGAGCTCTATGCTCGGTATCCTTGATAAGAGATACGTCTCGACATGATCCATGAAGAAAGCTACCCCGCCATCCGGACATGGCACATTTTCGAGACACCAATTCGCCTGCTCGTAGGTTCGGTGGTACTGTTCGAGATTCTTTTCGAAATTCCCCACGTAGGACATGCAGGAAACCGAGGCGCAGGCCGTTTTCAAGATGGTAATAAGCTCTTCGATGTAAGCTTCCACCTGCCGCCTATAGTCCCCGAACATGTCGCTGTTCCTGACTTTAATCGTCTTAAAAACAAGGATATTTCGATCTATCGTTATGCTGGAGATATCTTGGCTTGAATGTCTCTTGCTCTTCTTCATTAAAATAAGAAAATCCTCTGAAGTTATACCGCCCTTAGCCGCAATGATGATCGGAGCTCGATAGAGGGAAGAAGAATAGCTGAGGCGCTTGGCCATATCCATGAGCGTTTTTGTCTCATCGGCTTTTTCATAAAGCAGCAAGTTAATGAATGTGTTCTTCTTGCTCTGCCGGAGGAAGATGCTGTCCTTGTAGTATTCATACTCGATCATCGTTTCGAGGCTGGTCTTGATGGCATAAGCGACAGCCAGGACCTCGTCGGGATCGCCGGTCACGCCGACAACCCCGATCACATCCTTGTTGTAATGGATAGGGAGATTGACGCCCGGTTTGACGCCAAGAAGGCTTTGATCCTTTGAATATATCTTGGCGATATCCTGCTTATCCTTAATAAGCAAATATGCCGCTTCATGGAATGTGTCTATTCGATTCTTGTCGCTGCTCGCTACAATGATGCCCTTCTCGTTGATGATGTTGATGTTGTAGCTGAGCTTTTCGGTCAAAGGTCCCAGGAATTTAGCGGCGAGGTACTTTGATATCATGATGAGCGTCCTTGTGTCGCAGAATGTCTGTATGCCAGGGAGTGACCCCTACTGTCAAGCGTGGACACGGTCGCCTTATGCCAATTTTCTTGTAACGTAGTAGTAGCCAGCCCAACGAGCCGTTGGAGTTCCTCCAATATTCGTAAGTCTGCGTATTCAATTGTATAAAATTTCTATCCACTCCTGAATTGCTGCGTAGGCTTCGAGTCTTGTCCAGAATTTCCTGTGAGATACCATTTCCCGTTTCAATGTTCCCAAGAAGCTTTCTGTCGGAGCATTATCATAGCAATTACCCTTGCGGGACATCGAAGCGCGCATTCCAGACTTCCTGACCAGATCCTGGTAGCTATGGGCACAATACTGACTCCCACGGTCGGAATGAGGGATACACCTCGATTCTGGTCGTCGGTAGCGGAGGGCCTTCTCCAAGGCACCTTGGACAAGTTCCTTGGTAATGCGAGGACCCATGGAATACCCGATGATTTCCATTGAACCGAAGTTCTTGACGCCGGCCAAGTAAAGCATCGACTTCGAACTTCTGGTCAAAGAGATTTGGAGCTACCGGTAGATCATGGGCTGAATTTGTCGTTGCCTTGAATTTCCTATTCTGAATATAATGGAGGCCCATTTCTTTCCTGAGTCGATGAATATGATCCCGGCCAACATAGACTTCCTGCTCAGCCAGTTTCTACTGGATCCTTGTGAACCCATAGGTACTTCGCCCTTCTTTATGGGCCTTCAGAATCATCGGCTTCAATACGGCGTCGCCCTTGGCTCGCAGCGATAAAGGTCGATTCCTTCGGGTGTAGAATCCACTCCTGGACACACCGAGCGTCCGGCTAAGAATCTTGATGGGGTACTGGAGTTGCATCATGTTCATGACCGCATACTTGGAAACGACTCCTTGACGAAGTATGCGGTCGCTTTTTTTAAGATTTCTTCCTTCATTTTTGCTTTGACCAGCTCCTTGCGGAGCTTGGAGTTTTCGGCTAGCAACTCCCTCACGGATGGAGCTCCTGCCATTGTTGTTTCGTCTTCGCTCTCGAATTTCGAAAGCCAGTTCCCGACTGTCCCCTTGGGGATTCCCAGTTTCTTCCCGACCTCGGACTGGGCTAGCCCCTCTCGAGTTATCATCCTCACTGCTTCAGCTTTTAATTCGTCGCTGTAGGTCCTTCGCTCATTCATCCTTCCAGTCTCCCCTGGCAATGCGCACATGTCCATGGAAGTCAGTAGGGGGCATATTGCACATCATTGAGGAATTGGACATGGTATCGTATCAGTATTTCAAGAAACTAACCGAGGCCGATGAGATATGGGAATGCAGAATTTCTATTGGCCGGATAGGGTATAGGATTCTGTGCTTTATGGATTCGGGTAGTCTGGTGATTTTGACAAATGGCTTTGGCAAAAAGAGCCAGAAAACACTATCCGAAGATATTTCCCGTGCCGAAAGGTATCGGGACGACTATTTGAAGAGGAGAAAGATATGAGTGATCTTTCCGTATATATCGAGAACAGGAAAAAGAAAGACTCGGAATTCGAAAAAAGCTTTGAAACCGGCTGCGACAAGTTCAAGGTAGGCCTTCTGCTTAAAGAGCTGAGGAAAAAAGAAGAGATGACTCAAGAAGAGCTGGAAATAAAGCTGAAAACAAAAAAGAACGTAATTTCATGGATGGAAAACCATACTGAAGATATCCGCTTATCGACTATCAGCAAGGTTGCAGAAGTTTTCGGAAAGAAGTCTAAATTACGATTGAATAGTAAATTTTGACTAGAAGGTCGATACCTTTTAGTTCACTTGAGCACTGATTCCTTGGAAATCCATGTGTGGGTCGTGTAGTTTACCGGGTCGACGGGTTCTTCATTCAACATGCGTAGGGCGATGTCGATGACGTGGGCTCCATAATTCTCGGGGCTATAAGATACGCAGCCGAGAATGGGGGAATCGGGCTTCCGCATGAGTTCCTGGACCTGCTCGTTAAAATTCTGGCCTACGATGAGCGTATCCCGCGCGTCCCTGTACTGGGTTATAAGCTCGTAGCTTCCCAGGATATGGGGCAGATTGAAGGTGATGAAGAGGATCTTGTCGTTCTTGGGGACGCCGAGCAGGAACTTCAGGAGCGCCTCCTTGGGCGCCTCGTTGGGAGTGTCCCACTCGATGACCTCGGGCTCGGGCGTGGAACAGCATATCTCGGCCTGGATTCTCTCGACCACGCTCATCACTCGCAGGTTGGTGACGGGATCGATGCCGCGTCGGGCAAAGGCGACGATATGGTCGAGACGTCCTCTCCAATGCTGCTGGATATGCTGGATCGTATGGTTCGCCGCCAAGGCTCCGGCCAGCGCGTTGTCGGCGCCGAAATAGACGGATGAACGGTCCTGAAGGTCGATGGTCATAAGTTTGATTCCGCGAACCTTGCATTTGTCCCCGATATAGGAAAGGGACTCGGCGCAGAGGCTGAAGTTGATTATAAAGTCGGGGCGCTGGTTCAGCAGCATGTCTATGTTTCTTACCGTCGAATAGAAGCCTCTCTCCGTTTCGCGGATCTCCAGCGACAGGTTGTCGTGCTCGGCGACCGAGTCCAGGACGCTGTTGTAGACTTCCTGTATGAAGAATCCCCTGTCCCGATCGACCAGGAAGCCGATCCGGAATTTCTGCCTTCGACCGCGTTTGAAGGAAAAATCGGCGCCTTGGACGACAACGGGATCCCGACGGGGGAAAAGGTAGTTGACCACCGATTGATCCACGCTGTCATCGATGAGAATTTCCTGCACTTTTTCGCGGAAATCGCGATAGGGAAAGGGGAAATTACCGCGTTTGTCCAGCATGACCGATTCGAGGATGAAGTAGAGCGCCGCCGCGTTCCTGCTCGCCTCGACCGCGTTGGCCACGGCTTCCTGGCTCTCCATGTAGTATGTCCCGTCCGCGTAGGAGGAGATCATGAGAAAGGCTTTGCCGATGATCAGTTTGGCGAATACGCCTTGCGCGTGCTCCACGACGATGGTCGGCGAGTCGAACCGAAGCCGGCCGGGAAGAACGTGGATCGGGGAAGCATATCGCCGCCTGCGAAGCAGGGAAAGGATATCGAGGTCGTCCGACACGACGGTGATGTTGGCGTCGGAAGGCAAGGAAGTGGCGATGTAGCGAGAAATCTCCCCGGCGCCGAGGTAGATTGTATCGCCCGGGCTGATGCGCAGGAGGGCATGCTCGCCTAGGATGCGCACCTTGGGCGGGAAGCTACTGAATGAGGCGGTCTCCGAGCGATCCTCGGCTCCGGCGAGGGGCGATACGGAACCGTGCTTCCTCACGACGAGGCCCAAACGTTCCAATTGCAGGAGATCCGAACGCACGGTGATGCCGGACACCCTAAGCCTGGCAGCGAGGGCCGATATCCTGACATTTTTATGACCCTGAACCAGCTCCAGGATACGATCCCTCCGCTGGGAGGCGGACAGACGTCGCTCTATGCTCAACCATTGTTTGCCCGGTTCTCCGTCCAGAAAATCAACGAGGCCATACTTTCGGCCTATATAGCCATTGGACTCGAGAAACACGAGGTCCTTCCTCAAGGTTTCGCGGCTCACGGGAAAAGCCTCGGAGAGTTTGGCTATAGAGAGAGTTCCGCACTTGTGAACCATGCGCAGGATGGCTGTCTGTCTCGGGCTGAACATCATTGTCCCGAGTGTAATGGCGTTTTCGGCAAAATGCAATATTAAAACCATCGCGCAACCTAGATGCTAATTTTTTTTATACTAATTATTAAATTATTTTTATATCTTTTTATTATATATATTTATAATTATTAAATTACAACCTAATCGCAAGCTTGCTCGACGAATTTCATTTGACGGCCTTTCCGGCAAGGGCTTAGTATCAGTGTCATAGTCGAGTAGGAGTGACAATGATCATCGAACGAAGAAGCCCGCTCTACGCCCGCGTTGGTGTGCTGGGCGTGGGACACCATACATATTGGGAACAATTTGAGGGACTGCGCGAGGTTATGGTTCAGAAAACGGCGGCTTTTAGGCTCAAGCTGGAAGGCTGCGCCGTGGAAATCAAGGATTTCGGATTGATCGACGATTCGCGGACCGCGTATCGCGCGCTGGAGGAGATCAGGAAGGCCGATCTCGACCTGCTCTTCATCGATATGGTGACCTACGCGACCTCGGCCACCTTCGCTCCGCTGGTTCAGGCCTTGAACATACCTATCGTCCTCGTGGTCCTTCAGCCCCTCAAAGCCATGGAGTACGCCCGCGGGACTACCTTCATGCAGCTCTGCAACGACGATTTCTGCTCGGTCCCGGAATTCTGCTCCGTCGCGGTCCGGATGGGGAAGAAGACTCCTCCCCTCGTCATCGGGCTCAGGGAAGGAGACGAGGAGGCCGACGAAGAAATCCGCTCGTGGTGCAGGATCGCCCATGTCCTTCACGATCTGAAGAGCGCCCGGATCGGGCTCATGGGTCATGTCCTCGAATGCATGTACGATATGCACGTGGATCCCACGCTCATGACGCGCACCTTCGGCTGCCATGTGGTTCAGGTCGAGCCTGAGGATGTGTTCAAACATTACGCTCGTTTGGGCGGTGCGGATCTCGCGGCCATGAGGAAACGGATTCTTTCCTTCTTCGACACGCCGGCGCCAGTCTCGGATATATTGACCTCCACGCTCGCGGAAACCGACCTTATGGTGGCGTCCAAGGCCGCGGTGGCTCTGGAAATGGCCATCGACGAGCTGGATCTCACCGGCCTCGCCTATTATTATGAGGGGGAGGCAGGCTCCGATCTGCGCACGATGGTGACGAATTTCATCGTCGGCAACTCCCTCCTCACCGCGGCCGGCTTCCCGATGTGCGGCGAGTTCGACCTGAAAACCTGCGTGGCCATGCTCATCATGGACAGGCTGGAAATTGGCGGAAGCTTCGCCGAATTCCACCCTCTGGACTTCAACACGGGATCCATTCTGGTGGGCCACGACGGCCCTCACCACCTTAACATCGCCGACAGCAAGCCGGTGCTCAGGTCTCTGAGCAAGTATCATGGCAAACCGGGCAGCGGCGCGGGAGTGGAGTTCAAGATCAAGGAAGGCCCCCTCACCATGCTGAGCGTCACCGTAAACGCCGAGGGAGGGCTCAAGTTCGTCATCGCCGAGGGAGAATCTCTCCAAGGGGCGATCCCTCCTACGGGAAACACGAACACGCACGGCTATTTCAAGCCCGACCTGAAAACCTTTCTCAAGCGGTGGACTGCAGAGGGCCCGACCCACCACTTCGCCTTGGGCATCGGGCACCATGGCGACGAGCTGGTGAAGGTGGCCGAGGCGCTCGGAATCGACTACGCCCGGATATCCAATGAGTAGGCATTCCGGCGCCTGCCGCGCGGGAAGCGGGCGCCATATCTTTCGAAGGAGGAAACGATGAGAAAAGTATTAGCGGTTTTCGCGGTGGCGATGCTAGCCTTGGGGACGATGGGCTTCAGCCAGGCCAAGGCGACCAAGCGAATCAAGATCGGGTTCGCGAACATCAACGAGAGGTCGGCGTTCACCAAGATGGTGCGCAACGGCATCGAGGTCGAAGCCAAGAAGCGCGGTTGGGACATCGTCAGCCTGGACAACGCTTCGGATGGGGCGACCGCGGTGCGCAACGCCGACGATCTCATCACCCAGCGGATCGACTACATGATCGAATTTAACGTCGACGGCTCTGTCGCCCCTGTCATCATGGAGAAATTCAACGCGGCCAAGATTCCTGTCATCGCGGTCGACATTCCGCACCCGGGCGCCATCTACTTCGGCGCCGACAACATCCGCGCCGGCACGCTCGGCGGAGAATTCGCAGGCGACTGGATCAACAAGAATTGGAAAGGACAGGTGGATAATGTCGTCCTCCTCGCCCAGGCCATGTCCGGCGCGACCGTGGCTCCGCGAGTACACAAGTTCGTCGACGGCCTGCGCAACAAGGGCATCCAGGTAAACGCCAACCAGATTACCGTGCTCGACACCTCAGGCGACGTCGCCAGGATGCAGCAGATGTTCTCCGATTTCCTCATGGCGCACCCCGCCTCCACGCGCATAGCGGTGGCTTCCATGAACGACCTCTACGCCAACGGCGCCTATTCGGCCGCCGAAATCGCCGGAAGGACAAAAGAGGTGGTCATCGTCTCGCAGAATTCCGCCAGGGAGTTCGTCGAGGCTCTGTACGCCAAGGAAGGCAAGACCAACTGGATCGCCAGCATCGGCTTCTTCCCCAACCGCTACGGCGAATGGATATTCCAGATACTGGACAAGATGGTGGCCAAGGCTAAAACCGAAGCGACGTATTTCATCCAGCACGAGCCGGTCAGCTGGGACAATATCAAGAAGTACTATCCCCTGGACAACCTTCCCTGGAATAATCTCAAGTAGCAAGGATAGGCCGTCCATTCTATACTCTTGGATGGATGGACGGACGGTATCAACGCCCCGGCTGTACAGCCGGGGCGCCTGCGCAGATGCGTGGAATCGAGATAAAAGCGAATGGCAGGAGCGGTTGTGGCGCAGAAAAGGAACCTTGAAGGTGCGGCGATAGTTCTCCGGGCGATCGGCGTCAGCAAGTCTTTCCCGGGGGTAAAAGCCCTCACGAACGTGGATTTCAACGTCAGGAAGGGAGAGGTCGTGGCCTTGCTCGGGGAGAACGGAGCGGGCAAATCGACGTTGATCAAGATACTTTGCGGGGTATATCAATGCGATGCCGGAAAGCTCGAGCTCGATGGCCAGGTCCGCGTCTTCGAGATCCCCATGGACGCCAGATCGGCCGGGATAGGGGTGGTCCACCAGGAGCTCAACTATGTCCCGAGCATTTCCGTGGCCGAAAATATTTTCATGAGCAACCTGCCTAGGCGCGGCCCTTTCGTGGACCAGAGAAGGCTCGAGCGGGAGGCCAAGGAGATCATGGCCAGGATCGGGCTGGACCTGGATCCAAAGATGCTGCTCGGCAATTGCACGGTGGCGCAGAAACAGCTCATCGAAATCGCCAAGGTTATGGCCGAGGATGTCAAAGTCCTGATACTCGACGAGCCGACAAGTTCGCTCAACGACGTGGAGACGGAGCGGCTTTTTGAGCTGGTGGACCGCATGGCGTCCATGGGCGTGGCCGTCATATACATCTCCCACAAACTGGACGAACTGTTCCGCCTGGCCGACCGCGTGGTCGTCCTCAGGGACGGAATCGTGACCGGTCAGGTGAATATCAGCGACGCGACGAGAGAAACGCTCATTTCCATGATGGTAGGCAGAAACCTGTCTGTCATGTACCCCAAGCGGGAGACTGTCGCGGGCGATGTGGCCCTCGAGGTCGCGAACCTCACCAATAACGTTTTCCGGGACTTGAGCTTCACGGCGCGCAAGGGAACGATTTTCGGGATATATGGTCTTTTGGGATCGGGACATCTCGAGGTAGGGCCGACGGTCTTCGGCCAGATGAGCTACGCCCAAGGCGAGATCAAGGTGGACGGTGTGGCCACGAAGATCACCAATCCCCTGGAAGCCTTGAAGGCGGGCATTGCCTATGTTCCGGCGGAGAGGAAAATCGAAGGTCTTGTCCTGAACGCCTCGGTGAAGAGCAACATCATGATATCGTACTATGCCCTCCATAAGCGGAAGTTCATCGATAAGGCTCTAGAAGAGAGCATCGCCGCCAAATGGATAAGAAACCTGAGCGTGAAGACACCCTCTGGGAACACGGCCGCCGAGTCCCTTTCGGGAGGCAATCAGCAGAAGGTTGTCCTGGCGCGCTGGCTCGAGCTGGAGCCAGCGGTTCTCATCCTCAACGAGCCGACGAGAGGCATCGACGTCGGCGCCAAGGCGGAGATTTATCGTCTTCTCCAGGATCTCTGCGCGCTCGGAAAGTGCGTCATCATGATAACCTCCGAGATGCCGGAGCTCCTCAACATGAGCGACGAGATCATGGTGATGCACGAAGGCAAGGTCATGGGAATCCTGAACGCGAAGGCGACAACCCAGGAACAAGTCCTCCGGCTGGCCATAGGCGGCTAGACAATTCATTTTAACATAAGGCGGGAATGAATGACGTTTTCCGAAAGAATCAAGCGATATCTGTCCTCCGACAACGCTTCGTCGATGATAACGGTCATCGGGGCGCTCACGCTTCTCATGGTCTTCTTCTCCCTGACGTCGCCCCATTTCCTGTCGACCAGAAACCTGCTGAACATAGGCCTTTACGCGGCCATCATGGGCACGGTCGCCTGCAGCATGACCTTCATCAACGTGTCCGGCTGCATCGACCTCTCGGTGGGCTCCCAAATCGCCGTCATTGGCATGATCGCGGGGAAGATGATGGTCGACTACCACCTACCCATCGCGGCCGTCATTCCGATATCGCTTGCCGCGGGCCTTCTCTTCGGGGCTTTCAACGGCTTCTTCATCACCGTCCTGAAGCTGAATCCCTTCATAACCACCCTCGCCTCCATGCAGATCATGCGCGGCATCTGTTACCTTCTCAACGACGGCAGCTCCTACGTCCTGTCGGATCCGGTATTCCAGTATATCGGGCGGCATCGGCTCTTCGGTAGCATCCCGCTTTCATTGATCATCATGCTTGTCTGTTACATCATTTTCTCGGTGATCGGTCGCCGGACCGTGTTCGGACGGACTATCTACATGGTGGGCGGCAATCCTCAGGCCAGCTTCCTCGCGGGCGTCAAGGTGAATCGGATCAAAGCTACGCTGTACATGATCCATGGTCTTATGGCCGGAATCGCGGCCCTTCTGCTTTCGGCTCAGACTGGCGCAGCCCTGCCGCAGGCCGCCGGCGAGATCAATATGCAGGCCCTGTCGGCCGTCATCCTGGGAGGCGCCGGACTCGCCGGCGGCCGGGGCACCATCCTGGGCACCCTTTTCGGCGTCCTTGTGCTCTGCACCCTGAACAATGGCATGGTCATGCTCAACATCCCTTCGTTCTGGCAACAGGTCGTCATCGGTTCCGTGCTCATCATCTCGGTATCGATAGACGCGATCAAGGGTGGAAGCCTTAAGAAGAAGATCTGACGTTTCTGGTGACAACGATTTCCGTATCGCAGCCGGCCGGCCGCGCGATGACGACATCGCCTATGGCCACCGGCGCGTTCACGGAGATTTTTTGGATTTCCTCCATGACTCGCCGAATTTTCGCCAATGGTATGGGCCTACTCGTCCGAACGCTGGCGAGAGGGAAATCCCCGCCGCGAACGGAGACGCTGGACGCTATGGTCCGCATCGGATTTTCAACTTCCTGACGCGCCCATTCGGCGCCCCTTTTGCAGGTGTTCCCCTGAATCCCCGTCACGATGGGCGTTTCATCGTCATCGATGTCGACGACGATGGAACAACCGTTGGGACACACTACGCAGGTAAATTCCTTCGCGCTCATTCCAGCGTCACCCCCAGACTTGTACAACCGACCAGGTTCTTTTTCTCGACGTCGATCCGCATCATCTCGGCCGGATGAAGTCGCCTGGCCATCTTTCGCGCCACAATTTTCTCGCCGCTTCTGACGACTACGGCCCTGTTCCGCCAAGGCGCCGTCACGCGAAGCGATAGAGTGAAATCCTCTTCGCCCGAAACGCTCTGCGGAAGGGAATAGCGGACGCCCTCCCCCGGCTTTACGGGAATTCCCCTCTGTGATTCGTTTTTCTCGCCCGCGGCGAAGAGGGCGGCGCGGCGGCCGGCTTCCGCCGCTTCCACCGAAACCCAGTCCACGAGGTCGTGGACATGAAGCGCGTTCCCGCAGGCAAAAATTCCAGGCGCGCTTGTCATGAAAGCGTCATCCACGCGCGCGCCGCTCGTCACGGCGTCCATGACTATGCCCGCTTCTCTCGTCAGTTCGTTCTCGGGAATGAGTCCTACCGAAAGCAGCAGCGTGTCGCAGGGCACATAGCGTTCCGTTTCTGGAATGGGCGATCTGTCCTGCCCCACCTGGGCTACTTTCACGCCCTCCAGCCTCCCCGCGCCGCGGATTTCGGTCACCGTGGTGTTCAGGAAAAGAGGGATATCGTAGTCGTTCAGGCACTGCTGAATGTTCCGGGGAAGGCCGCTCGAATAGGGAAGTATCTCGAAGACCGCTTGGACATGGGCGCCCTCGAGGGTCATGCGCCGCGCCATGATGAGGCCGATATCGCCCGAACCCAGAATGGCGATGTTTTTTCCCACCATGATGTTTTCGAGGTTCATGAGGTTCTGGGCCGCACCGGCGGTGATGATCCCCGACGGCCTGTCTCCCGGGATGGAGATGGCTCCCCTCGCGCGTTCCCTGCAGCCCATGGCAAGCACCACGGCCTTGGCTTCGATACGCTCGTAACCGCCCATCGCGCTCACTTCGAGGATTCGGTCGGATGAAAGCGAAAGGACGATGGTTCCCAGTTTCGCCTCGATGCCCAGCTCATCGAACCTGGCGATGAAGCGGGACGCGTATTCCGGGCCCGAGAGGGCTTCCTTGAAGGTCAGCAGACCGAAGCCATCGTGGATGCACTGATTCAGGATCCCGCCGAGGAGACGGTCACGCTCGATGAGGAGAACATCCCGGCAGCCCGCTTCCCTCGCGGCGATCGCCGCGGCGAGGCCCGCAGGGCCACCGCCTATCACCACGACCTCCCTGCTTTCGGCCCTGATGGCCGATGTTTTTCCGTTCATCGGTGAGCCCCCGCTTCCGCAGGCCGCACATTCCCCACAAAGAGCGGAGAGCTTGCACCGCTTTTCAGGAAATCCTCGGGTCTGAAGCCAAACTCGTCGCGGAGTATCCGGGCGATCCGGGGAATGCAGAAACCGCCCTGACAGCGGCCCATCGACGCGCGGGCGCGATACTTGATGCTCGCGAGCGTGCGGGCGCCAAGAGGGTTATGTATCGCGTCGAGTATTTCCTGTTTCGTGATTTTCTCGCAGCGGCAGACGATTTCGCCATAATTGGGGTTTTTCGCGATGAGGTCGGCCTTTTCCTCCGAAGGAAGCTCGGAGAAGAAGAGGGCGCTGCCCTGACGCAGCGGATTGAAGGAAGGATTCGGCCACAGCACGACATGCTTTTCCACCATTTCCCTCACCATCAGGGCGATGGCGGGCGAAGAGGTCAAGCCGGGGCTTTCGATCCCCAACAGGTTGATGAACCCCTCCTTGTCCCTTCGGTCTTCGATCACGAAGTCCGCGTTCCCGCCGACCGATGGAGGCGTCCGTTTGGCCCGGTTGCCCGAAAAGCTGCGGATGTAGTCGGTCACTCGTATATCGGGCAGGAGGTTCTGGCCTTCGCGGCGGAGGTCTTCCATGACACAGGCGCTGCATCCGTAATCGGCGGGATCGTCCAGGTATTGGGCGCTGGGGCCGATGAGGATGTTGCCGTCCACCGTGGGCGTGAGATGAATTCCGAGTCCGGGGGAGTTTTTCTTCGGAGCGGGATAGATGAGCGCGTTGAGCGTTCCGTTGAGCCGCTTGTCCAGGACATAGTATTCGCCCCGGCATGGATAGATATGATAGTCCATGATGCCCGCCATGCCGCAGACCTCCGCGGCATAGAGCCCCGCCGCGTTGACGATCACCTCTGCCGTAAAGCTGTCGCCGGAAGCTGTCCCCACCCGCCAGCCTGATCCGGCCGACTGCGCTATGGAGACAACCTCCTGTCCAAGATGGAAATGCGCGCCATTGTCGAGAGCGTTTTCCGCCAGGCCGATAGTGAGGGCGTAGGGCAATAGTATCGAGCTGGAGGGAGAATACAGGGCGAGTGCGCCTTCGACACCGGGCTGGATCGTCCGCATCCTCGCTCCGCCGATGAGCTCGAGGCCAGGAACCCCATTGGCATCCCCTTGAGCCTTGAGACGATGGAGCGTCGCTTCGTCATCCTTGTCGAGGGCTACGGTCAGTTTGCCGATCCGTCGGATCTTCACCTTGAGGTCGCGGCAAAGCTCATCCATGAGGGCGTTCCCCTTCACGCAGAGGTAGGCCCGCAGCGTTCCCGGGGTATAGTTGAAGCCGGCATGGAGAACGCCGCTGTTGCGGCAGCTCGTTCCGAATCCTACATCCAGTTCTTTTTCGACGACCGCGGTCTTTACCTGAAAGCGCGACAACTCCCTGGCGATGGCGCATCCGACGACGCCTCCGCCGATTATCAGGACATCATAGTGAAATGGCACGTCTCCCCACCTCTTCCATGGCGATACATACTGCGAGTACGCATTGTATTCCACAATGGAGGGGCGGGAAACAGGTATTCAGCCTTTTCTCAGCACATGTCCATCGCGCGCTCCGGTAGGCGTTCCATGATCCACCGCGAGCGTTCCTCCTACATACACTCCAGCGATTCCAACATTTTCGGCAAGAGGGGAAGTATAGTCGGCGCGATCCATGACGGTTTCCGGATCGAAGAGGACCATATCAGCGTCGGCCCCTTCCGCGATGATGCCTTTCCCCGATAGGCCATAGCGCTTCGCCGGCAGGCTGGTCATCTTGCGGATCGCCTCTTCAAGAGTGATGAGTTTTTGCTCCCTGACGCTTCTCCCCAGAATTCGCGGGAAGGTGCCGATGGACCGAGGATGCGTCATCTTCATGCCAGGCACATAGAGCGAGTCCGTCCCGAACATGCACAGCGGGTCGCCGATGAGCGTGTCCACATCGCCCTGCGACATGGAGAAGCACACATCGTTGACATGCAGGCGGTTCTCGCGCAGGAGATGGATATAGGCGTCGAAGGGCCTCATGGCGTGTTTCGCCGCGTACTGCGCGATGGTGAGTCCCGGCGCGTCGGCGGTGAGGGGGGCATCGATGACGAGGATGCCGTCATAACCGCATTCCAGCAGGTCGTTGTCCCATTCTTCGCAGGGCTGGAATATCCTTTTCTCAAGCTCCCGCAGATAGGAAGAATCCCCAAGGTGAATGATCAGCTTTTCGATTCCTTCCTTCATGCAGGCAGGGGGAAGGGTGGCCGAGAGGGAAGTTGAACTGGCCGTGTAGGGATATACGTCGTGAGTCGCGTTCCCCTCTTCATGGATCATGCGGATTGTCTCCGCCACTTTCCCCCAGTTGGCTTTGCCCGCGGCCTTATGATGCGAAATATTCGCGCTTATCCCCGCCCTGCGGGCGATGGAGAGCGTTTCCTCGACGCTTCGCGCGAGCTGGTTTCCCTGATTGCGTATGTGTGAAGTATAGATGCCGCCGTAAGGGGCGACCGCTTCGCACAGGGCGACAAGTTCGTCCTCGTCCGAAAAGGAGCCAGGCGGATACATGAGGCCGCTGGATATTCCCAAGGCTCCGGCCTGCATCGCCTCCCGAGCCTGCGCTTGCATGCGATCCATTTGGGCTTTATCCGGTTTGGCGGGATTCAAGCCCATCGCCGCGATGCGAAGCGTGCCTTGGGCCGCGAATACAGCCAGATTGATACCGAGCTTCAGGGATTCCAGCCTTTCCATGAGGGCGGCGACTGATGTGAGTTCCGTATGGTCGGGATAGATCGGCGCGCCCTGGCTTTCATAATACAGGCGATATACAGGCTGGAACTCCGCGCTGACCGGGGCGGGAGACATGCCGCATTGGCCGGCGATCTCGGTGGTGATGCCCTGGCGGAGTTTGGCCGAACACAGCGGTTCGACCCACGCGAAGAGGTCCGAATGCCCATGGGCGTCGATGAATCCTGGAGCCAGAGCCAGACCGTCGGCGTCGATCGTTTCCCCCGCTTCCGCGTTCCCGATTCCATCGAGGCGGAATCGGCCATCTTTTACTCCGACATTTCTCGTTATGCGGTCCGCGCCCGTGCCGTCGATGACCGCGGCGTTCTTTATCAATAGATCAAGCATGATTTCCCTTTTTACTTCACCCAATTCTTTTTATACATGACGCGGGCCGCGACGATGCCGACGAGTATCAGGATAGGCAGAACCAGCGCGCCGGGAATGACCCCGGTAGCGAGCAGGACGACGCCGAGGATAAATGGCGCTATGGCGAGCTTGAAATTCTTGGACATCATCCCCATTCCAAGCGCGCCGAACAGCGCCGGAACGATGTTCTCGAAAGCGGGAGAAAGAACGGGGTTCGAAAGCGGTCCGGACAGCGGTACGATCAGCAGAGCGCCCAACGCTATGACGACGATGCAGACGATGGTCGACACACCCATCGCTATGGTGGAGATCACATCGGATTCATCGGTGTAGTTGGCGGGGTCAAGGCCGACAGCCTCCATCGCCGCGATGGAGGAAGGGATTTTCAGGTTAGTGAAGTTTCCCGTCAATACCATGATATACATCGCCGAGGTTCCTATCATCGGCGAAATGCTCAGGAATTCGCTGAGAGACACCGGTATCATGAGTATGAGTATGTTGCCGGCTCCGCTGAGGATGCTTCTGATGTCGACGGGGACATGGAAGCCGAAGATCAGTATGGCGGGGAAGACACAGGTGGCTATCGTTCCTACAATGAGGCTGATCCTTCCAAAACGATGGGCGTTTTCGTCGTATGTCAATTCTTTTTTCATTCGAGGATCTCCTTTTAGAATGAATAGACGATCGCGGCCGCCATGCCGACGATCATGCTGAGAGAAATGGCGAAATCGGAGAGCCATTTGAGTTTGCATTTCTTGATCAAGAGACCGACGAGTATCATCGATGTCGCGCTGACCAGCATCGTGACGAGCGCCACTCCGCCTCTGGCGACCGGTTCGGCCATGAACCGGGAATACATGGAGACTATGATTGCCGCTATCAGGATGCGGCTCCAGCTTTTGTCCCCTGCTTTCTTCAGGGATCTGTTCAGCCGATCCTTGTACCATTTAAATCCGAAGATAGTGAGCCCTAAAGTCACGAAGGATCCGATTGTCTGCGTGCAGACCGAGGCGAGAAAAGCGCCTGAACCATAGCCCGCCCCGCCTAAGGTGACGCCCGCGGCCTTGGCGCCGATATCAGCCGCCAGCAGTTCATAGGAAAGCGATCCGATGATGGACAGCCTCGTCCAGGAAAAAGGGAGCCCCAAGACCGGAGCAAGCGTCAGCAAAGCGACTACGATCGCGAGGCTAGGGACGAGGCTGGTCAAAGCGGCCACTTTCACCGTCTTATTGATTTTTTCTCTGGTGATTCCAAGCGCCTGCGCTCGCTTCAGCGATCTGCTGATGAATACGCTGGCCTGCCAGCAGACGATGCCCAGCAACAGCACGACACCGATATACATGTACGGGCTATTGGCTACCTGTAGATAGTCCTTCATCTATTTCCTCCTTCCACCTATTGGACTCAGCCCGGAAAGTATAACACTTGATTCATATATCGCAATAATATATAATTTTAATTACTATCTATATGTTTTTTGATATAAGAGGTCAATCTTGCGCATGGCTCAGATAGAACAGGTCCTGACCATCGCCGCCGAGGGTTCCATAAACAAAGCGGCGCAGAAACTCTATGTCTCGCAGCCGAACCTTTCGCTTTCGCTCAAGCAGCTGGAGACGGAGCTAGGCTCGCGGATTTTCGAGCGAACCGGGAAAGGGGTCGAGCTGACCCATTTCGGCAGGGAGTTTCTCTCGTACGCGCAGCCTTCCTACAGGCAGTTCAAAATGCTGGGGGAGTTCTGCGATTCCCTCGTCGGTCGCCCCACTCTGTCGCTATCCATCGCCAGCCAGTATCTCAGGTTCGCGAATACCGTATTCATCAATATATGCCAGAAGTGGAAAGGCGATAATTTCCAATTCTCCTTTTTTGAAGGCGCTTTCCAGGAAGTAGTGGATTCGGTGCGTTCGCAGGAATCGGAAATCGGCCTGATCATCCTTTCCGCGCTGCAAAAACGCCTCATCATCCATATGCTGGGCAATAACGGCATCGAATATCATCAGCTCGCGACGGAGAGCGTGGCCGTCATAATGGGCAAAGACCACCCGCTCTGCAGGGACGGACAGACCAAGGTGAGTACGGAACAGCTCGGCGAGTATCCTTTTGTAATGTACCGAGACGCGAACTACAGCATGGCTCCCGAATGGGAGGATCTCGGTATGGCGGAGAACAAAAAGCGGATTACCGTCAAGGACCGCGCGACGCTCAACGAGCTGATCGCGACGACGGATGCCTATACGGTCGGCACGCATAACAGGCACGCTTATTCCAGCACGCAGTATTATACGAATGTCAGGGCTTTGACCTTAAGCGACAAACAGTTAAAACTGGAGATTGGCTATATCGTCAATAAGAGCCGACCTTTGTCGCCGATCGCCAAAGAATATATAGAAGCGATCTGCCAGGTGGTTCAATAGAGACGAGCCGGGCGACCCGTCGCCGAGCCCTTGCTTGCTCTGAACTTCATCCTGCGCTAGCATGGGTCCATGTCACGCCTTAACGAGCTGCTTCAGACCGATTCCGAGACAAGAAAAATAAGACTTCCCGTGCAAGAGGCATTGCCGATCAGGATCGATCCGGATGGAGCGCGTGAGGCTGTGCTGCTGCTTCATGGTTTCGGCGGCATTCCTGGCGAACTCGAACCCTTGGCTCAAGGCCTGGCGTCCGCGGGGTACGCGGTCCGCGCGCCGCGGTATCCCGGACACGGCACCTGCAGGCGAGATTTTCTGCAGACGAGGGCTGAGGATTGGACACGCAAGGCTTATGATGCCTATCTCGAGCTGCGCGCGGAATACGAGGTCGTTCATGTGGCGGGACATTCCATGGGTGGGCTCTTGGCTTCTTCCGTCGCGATCAGTTTCGACGTACAGAAACTGATCCTGTTAGCGCCGGCTTTCAAGCTTTCCATCAGGTATATAGGTTTGACTCCCTTGATCGCGCGATTCAAACCCGTCATTCCCCAGAACCGCCCCCTCTCAGCTTTTGATATGCAGAGTCCGGCGAGAATGGCTTTGCAGCCTGATTATTGGGCCGATGTGATGGTAGCGCCGGCCGCAGAGTTGATGCGACTGAATAGACTCTGTCGCAGGAATCTAAAGAAGCTGAAGTCTCATACATTGCTGATTCTGGGCGAATGCGACCAGACGATCCCAACCAACGTGGCGGAATACATTCGCCGGGCCGCGCCCCATGCGGCATCCTTCGAAACGCATATCATCCAGGGTGCGAGCCATATTTTCCCCTTCAATGAATTCGCCCCTGAAATGGTGAGGACAGTCCTGGAATGGATGGCTCCGCAAAAATAAAGGCAAGGAAAGCGTCGGCGGCAAAAACTGTGCCGTAAGCATCGCAGGAAATTCTCTCTCGAAGGGCTTAACTGAATCCTTGATTTACCCTCCTGGCTTTGCTTACACACCAATTGTTGACAAGGGCAAGCCCTTCCTCCATAGTGAAAGCAGGGGGCGACGCTCTGCGACTCAACACATGGGAAAGCATAATTTCCCACCTGCGTCTTGTCCGCTCAGTCTCCGGCGAAACGGAGCGGATCAAGCTTCTAATAGAACTCCTTATCAATCTCCGCCTCCTGGGACAGGATGAATGCGTTCCCGACATGAGGCAGAAGAAAGGCGATATCGAAACCCTTTACGCCGACATAGAACGGGAAGCGAGGGAAATGCTCGCGGCGGTACGCCAGCCGTCGGCGAGCTTCATCTATTATGCCCGCGAAGTGCTCAAGAAACTGCCGCTGCGCCAGGACGCCGAGGAAATGATAGAACAGATCCGAGCGACGGCCGAAGCATTCGAAGAGGAGCGCCGAGAGGACGATCCTCTGCTGGGTTTCGCGGGGGACCTGCGTAAAGAAGTCCACCGGCGCCTGTCGCCTAGGATCATTCATTGCTTTCTGCTGCCTTACCTTCAGTTGGCGAAGCAGGGAAATGCCGAACCGATGGTAAAGGCGGGTTACGTGGCTTTGCCGCGGTTCTTTTCCGCCGAAAACGAGGGGAACCGTTTCATCGAACTCGCCGAAGATCTTCTGGAACGATTGAATTACCTATGGGATTACGAGAAGGGAAATCTCGCGTCCGTTAAGCGACAGCTCGAGCAGAACCTGGGGCTTTTCGAACGATGCTTCCTCAAGGCCGAAGTGAAGGGTTTTCTCGAAATGCTCACGCCGGACAACCTGGCCAAGCCCTATCTCGAACTCGATCTCCTGAAGCGCCTGGCGAGCTTCAAGCATTACCTCAAGGAATCATTCCACGAATCGCGGATAAGCCTCTACGATTTTCTGCTTCTGGACCTGTCGCTGGGCAGGCTCGTCTTCCTGCTCGCGAACGATCTGACAAACAACCACTTCGCGGAGGTCACTCCCCGCAACCTCAGGGACACGCTGGCGGTGATGCGCGAACTGCTCAATATCTCCAGCATAAAGGGGCTCGCGATAGGCGATGTCGAAACCCATCAGGCGGAAATCGACGAACTTCGCGAATCGTCCGTATACGATTTCATCAAGGCGAAACGCTGCCTGGGATCCATATGCAACGAACTGCAACGCTATCTGCAGTCTGACATCATAGACACGATGAGCGGCGTTCTGAACAGAATCCTGGAAGAGTACGAGGTTCCCACATCCAAGCTTTCCCCCATAAAGACCCGCTTCTTCAACAACTTCATCCGCCGCACCCAGATACACGTATTGAGCGAATTCACCGAAAAAGTGGCAGCGGCTGTGGACAGGGAGCTGGAACGCCAGACAGACGACAGGCAGCTGTATGCCGACCTGAGCCCGGGCAAAGAAGGCCTCGACCTGGATCAGAAATCCTTCATCGCCGCGACATGGAAGGAAACGGACGAGAGGATCAGGGCCTCGTTGGGCGGCAAAGGCAACAGCATCATCGATATGGCGCGATTGGGACTTCATGTCCCTCCGGCCTTCGTGCTCGGCTATCCTTTCTTTGCCGGCTGGGATACTGACGGAGCGCTCAAGGGAAAACTCACCGCCGCCATCCGCGAAGAGGTGAAGGAACTCGAGAAACAGAGCGGACGGAAACTCGGCGATCCTGAGCACCCCCTGCTCGTATCGGTCCGCTCGGGAGCTCCCACCTCCATGCCCGGAGTCATGGCGACCATCCTCAATGTTGGATGGAGCCCCGAAGTGCGCGCTCATATGGAGAAGAGGAGAGGCCTCCATCTCACCGCCTCGCTCTATCGCCGTTTTCTGGAAAACTGCTTGTCGGCTCTGAATCTTATGTCAGGCCTTGATGGCTATAGTGGCTTGGACGGCGATGCGGGCTTGGACGGCGATGCGGGCTTGGGCGGCGACTCGGGCTCCGGCCAGGCAGGAAAAGAAGAGGAAAGCACGGTTGAGGCAATGGAGGCGCGCCTGGCCGCGGCGCTCGGCCAACGTTTCCTCATCGATCCGGAGGAACAGCTTTTGCGCTGCGTCGGGCTCGTCTATGGATCGAGAAGATCGAGAGCGGTGAACGCCTATTCACGGACGCTGGCGGCCAACGTCAATGCCGAGACAGCGGTGACGATACAGCAGCTGGCTTTCGGGAACCTGAACCAAAAATCCTTAAGCGGCGTGCTGATTACGCGAAACCCCATCACCGGTGACGACGAGCTTTTTGGGGAATTCAAGAGGATGGCCCAGGGCGAGGAAGTTGTCATGGGAAGCGCCAACACGGAACCCATCTCCAGGCTCGACCCCGTAATCTACGAAGAATTGGAACGCGCGAAAAAGCTGCTCGTCGATCATTACCGACAGGATCTGGACCTGGAATTCACGGTCGAAGACGGCGCCCTTTATTTTCTTCAGGCCAGGGCGGCCAGACTGGGAGCCTTCGCGCAGCTCGTCGCCGATACGGACTTTCTCGGCCGCGGCGTCATCGATTTGACCGAATACCGGTCGAGAATCGATCGACTGGAAATGGCGTACGCGAACGCCGCCCTGCCTCGCGCCGATTTCCTCTCGAGGCGATGGAATCCGCCGCTTACCGTCGGCGTGCCGATCAACGGCGGCGTCGTTTCGGGAACCCTCGTGCTCAGCGAGGCGCGCCTCAAGGAAGCGACCGCGAGAAGGGAAAGCGTCGTCTATATCGCCTACAACACGAAACCCACGGATTTCGACGTGATGAACGGCGCTCACGCCATCGTGACCGTCTACCCGGGGAGGACGTCGCACGCTGCCATTACCGCGATGTCCATGAACAAGCCATGTATCGTAGGCTGCGACGACGTGGAAATCGATTATGAAAAAGGCCTGGTGATCTTCCACGCCGCCGGTGATGCCGTACTGCGCGAGGGGGAACGCGTGACGGCCGACGGAAACACCGGAGCGGTATATCGGGGCATCGCTCCAATTTCCGAGTTTTTCCTTCCGCTCGCCACGGTGAGCGCCGCCGTCGGGCGCTGCCCGACGGCGGCCGAGACAGCCCTCGTCGTCAGGAGCCTTATCGATTCCGAGCTGACCCGCCTCCATCGCGAGACGAATCTCCACAGGGCTTCTCTCGGCGAAGTGGTTTCCTTCAATGGAGGATTCGTCCTTGTGCGGGTGGACGCGAATGTGGAGATCCTCCGAGGGAAGGCAAGCAGCATGCAGCGCATACGGCAAATCGCCCCGACGCTGGAATCGATCCTCGCCAAGGGAGGGACACCCATCGTCTGTTCCCATCTAGGCGATCCGGGCGCCGGACTCGACGCGCGCCTCACCAGGGAAGAGATTTCCCGCGATTTCAGCCTCGGGCCCATCGCGAAGGCGCTTGGACAGCAACTTGGCAGACAGCTTGTGTTTCACAAGACGAGCGTGGCCGCTTCAGGCCTCCTCATCACGAAAAAAGACATTGTTCCTGGCACCGTAAACCTTCTGGAGAATCTCCGTTTCGCCACGGGCGAGCGGGACAATGACGAGGCTTTTTCGCGCTCTCTCGCCGCTCTCTCCGATGGATGGTATGTCAACGACGCGTTCAACGTCTGCCATCGGCGTCACGCGAGCATCACGGGCGTCCCAAAATTCGTCGATCACCGCCTCGCTGGTCCAATGGTGGCCAAGGAGCTGGCGATCTTAGAGACCCTCCTGGAGAATCCGCCGAGACCCTTCATCGCCGTTTTCGCCGGCAGGGAAACGAGGGCCCAATTCGGTGTCATGGCGGCCCTGCTGCCGAGGGTGGATTCCCTGGCGATCATCGCCCCGGAAGGCTCGGACGCGGATCGTGGGGGACAGGCAACCCGTTTCGCGCCGCAGGCTGCCCAGGCGATGATGGACGCGTTTAAAGTCTCTTACACCGACAAGCTGATCATGGCGACGGAAGGGAAACTGGATAGCGAGGCAGGACAGGAATTGCTGGCTCGAAAGCTCGATGGGGCAAAGACCATTCTATGGTCAGGACAGGCTTTACTAGAAGAATTGATACCTGGCTCGGAAAACAGGAATCCTGGAAAAATTTCCGCCGAGAAGACCGACTTGCATAGAGCCATTCGACGCGGCGCGCTGACGATCGTATGCAGCGAAGAAGAAAAGCAGTCGGATACCCCAGACTTCCACAATCTCCATATTTCCTCGGGTCCCCGCGCCTTTCTTGAATATCTGGAGCGGCTATCGCTCCCAGGGATCACCGCCCTCGATCCATCTGTTGTCGCTATTTAGCCGCGGCCTTCAGCGCCATAAGCACGCGTTCCGGAGTGAAAGGCGTTTCGACCAGGCGCAGACCGGTGGCGTTCCGGATAGCGTTGGCGATGGCAGCCGGCGGCGTGTCTATGCCGATTTCCGCCACGGACTTGGCGCCGAAAGGTCCCGAAGGCTCGTAGCTGTCCGCGAACTCCACGACAATCTCCCCGACATCCTCACGCGAAGGCACCGTATAGGTCATGAGGCTGTTAGTGAGAAGCTTTCCCTTCCCGCTGTATTTGACATTCTCGAACAAGGCCATGCCGATGCCCTGGAGCAGTCCGCCCTCCATCTGGATGCGAGCGAGATTGGGATTTATCGTCGTGCCGCAATCGACTACCGCGACATACTTCAGAAGATCCACTTTCCCGGTCTCGAGATCCACTTCAATTTCGGAAAAACCGGCCATATAAGGCGGCGGCGACTTTTCCCCGGTGAAGGAAGCCGTCGCAGTCAGGGTTTTCATGAGCTCGCCGTTGTGGTAGAGCGTGTCGAAACTGAATTCAGCCAGACCGACAAGGGCGCTCCCGTCTTTCCTAAGAAAATTGACGCCGTCGAAGACCACTTCGTCTTTATTTATCGCATAACGTTCCGCCACCGCTTCCTCCAGGACAGTCTTCATTTTCCTGGCCGCGGCGAGGACAGCGTTGCCCGACACATAGGTAGTGCTCGAAGCGTAGGCGCCTACGTCGAAAGGAGTATGATCCGTATCCGACGCGTACACGACGATGGAGGAAACTGGAACACCGAGCGCCTCAGCGGCTATCTGGGCGAGAATCGTATCGCTGCCCGTTCCCAGGTCGGTGGCGCCCATTCGCAGCTTGAAGCAAGCCCCGTCCTGGAGTTCGAGCGTCGCCGATCCCATATCGACGAGAGGAATGCCCGATCCCTGCATCGCGATGGCCATGCCTTTGGCCCTGATCCTGCCCGGCGCCACTTCCCGCGCCAAATTGCCAGGCTCCCATCCGATCAGTTCCTTGCCTCGCGCGACGCAGTAATCGAGCTTGCAGGACTCGACCGTCATCTCGATGCCTTCGCTCCCCTCGCCCATGATCCGGAAAACCTCGCTCGTCTGGCCTTCGCGGATCATATTCTTCTCGCGCAGGGCCACCGGGTCCAGACGCAGCGCATGCGCCAGTTCGTCCATCATCGACTCCAGGGCGAAATTCCCCTGGATGGCGCCGTAACCGCGGAAAGCGCCCGAGGAAACCTTGTTGGTGTACACGACCTTTCCGCCGTAGTGCACGGCTTTCGTCTTGTTGTAGAGCGGCAAGGTCTTGGAGCCCCCCACCATGAAGACGGTCAGCGCGTGTTCCCCGTACGCGCCGGTGTTGGAGAGCACGTTCATGTCGATAACGTTGAGCGAACCATCCTTGTCGGCGCCGATACGAATGCTGATACGCATCTGATGCCGGCAGAAGGTGGCTTCGAACACTTCCCTGCGGCTTAAGGCGAGGCGCGCCGCGCGGCCGGTCCGCAGGGTGACGAGAGCGACGAAGGGCTCGACGTGGATATGCTGCTTTCCGCCGAAACCTCCGCCGATCCTCGGCTTCATCACCCTGATCCGGGAGAGGGGCATCGAAAGCGCCTGGCCGAGAATGCGCCGCGTATGGAAGGGATTCTGCGTGCTCGTGCAGATATTCAGCCTGCCGTGGATATCGAGATAGCTGTAGGCGACATGAGGCTCCATGGCGACATGGGATTGAGCCTGCGTGTAAAATGCCTTCTGCAGCACGGTATCGCTCTTGGCGAGTTCCCTTTCGACATCGCCTATTTTCATGTCGTAGGCGGCCGCGATATTGCGCTTAGGCTTAAAACCGATGGGGAACATTTCGTGTATTTCTGGTTCGGGATGGATGACGATGGGATTGTCGGCCGCGTTCTCGAAATCCAGAACAGGTTCGAGAATCTCGTACTCCGTAACGATGAGCGATAGCGCCCGCTCGGCCGTCGCGTCGTCCTCGGCCGCGACGATGGCGACTTCATCCCCGACATAGCGCACATATTCATCCAGTATGAATTTGTCGTGCGGACTGGGCTCGGGATGTCCCTGGCCGGCGCGGGTATAGGACACGCGCCCGACATCCTTCCACGTCAGGACGCAAGCGACGCCGGGCAACGCGAGCGCCTTCGACGCGTCGATGGAGATGATTCTGGCGAAAGCGTGCGGGCTTCGCAGGATTTTGACGACGAGCGCGTCCCTGGGAGCGAGGTCATCCGTATAGGCCGGCCGGCCCGTAACGAGACCTAGGCCGTCGATCTTGGGGAGGCTATGCCCGACGGAGAAAAAATTCTTACTCACGGCCGGCCTCCAGAAACTTCCTAACGGCGCGGAGATGGCCTTCGTAGCCGGAACAGCGGCAGAGGTTGCCCGCCAGATAATGCCGTATCTCGGCATCGGTGGGGGAAGACAATTCTTTCCGCATAGCCAGCACCATGAGGGCGAAGCCGGGAGAACAGAAACCGCATTGTTCCGCGCCTTCGGCGGTGATGAATTTCGCGAGTTCGGTCGCTTCCTTTTCCACGCCGCGAATCGTCGTTATGGCGCGGTCGGCCGCGCGGCCCGCGAAGACGGAACAGGAGGGAACGGGGATGCCATCGAGGAGAACCGTGCAGAGGCCGCAGTTACCCGTACCGCAGCCTTTCTTGACTTCGGTATAGCCGGCTGCGCGCAGGACATCGACCAGGGGATCGCCGGGATCGCATTCCACGCCGATGGATTTGCCGTTCACCTTCATGTTGATGATCATCGGGAGGCCTCCATGACGGCCCGTTTCACGAGAACGGCGCAGACGGCGCGCCTGTATTCGGCGCTGCCCCGCGTATCGTCGCCAAAGGAGAGCTCCGCCGCCGCGGCATCGCCGGCGCGGCCCGCGGCCTCCATGGTAGGGGCCCCTTCCCGCCCGAGAGCGTCGGCCGCCGAGAGGCTGAGCCGGGAGGCCGCGGGCCGCGCCCCCACGGCGATTCGCCAGCCGCCATCGGCAAAAACGGCGCCGGCATTCAGCACGGCGAAATCATTTTTCGTGACGCGCAGACTTTGGAAGGCCGCCTTCGCGCCCTTTTTCACGACGATCTTTTCAAGGAAAAAGGGACCTTCCTTGGGTGCCGCGAGGAATCGGGATATATCCACCATAGCTCCGCCGTAAAAGCGGAGCGATGCGTTCATCGCCATCAGGACCGTGACGAGATCGGAAAAACCGAATTTTCCCGCAACGCTGCCCCCGGCCGTAATGACATTGCGGAGTTGTACGCCCACGAGATGACTGGTCGCCTCGTTAAAAACTTTCCCGAACGCCGCTTCGAGAAGCGAAGAAGTCTCCAGATCGCGCGCCGTCGTCATCGCCCCAATTTCCATCGCATCGCCGGCATCGCGGATGTAACGCAGCTCCAGTCCCGACAGATCGACGGCCAGGGCCGTCTTTTTCATGGTCAGGTGGGTCCACGCGCCGCCCGCGATGGGCAATCCCCGTTCTTTGACAATCAGGGAATACGCTTCATCCATGGTTTTCGGGCGTTCATAGCGGCCTATTTCCATGACTAGAATCTCTTCAGGACTTTTTATGGACGTTCATGGCGCCTTTGAGTTCGGCGCCTTCGGTCATGGAAAGTTCCAGAGCCGTTATATTGCCTTCTATCACCGATTTTGGGTGGAGGATAATTTTCGTGGCGGAGTCCAGGTTGCCGATAATCCGGCCGTTCACTTCGATCCGTTCGGCCTTGATGTTGCCGTCGATGGATGAGCCGTCGGCGATGGTGACCACCCCGGAAGATACAATATCTCCCGAGATACTCCCGCCCTCGACCGATAGGGAATGGACGGTAATATTGCCTTCTACCTTGCCCTTCACGATGACGTCGCCTTCGCTACTCACATCGCCAAGGATCGTACCGGAAATCGAAATATTGGCCGTGGAATTGATATTCCCTTTAATCATCATATCGCCGGTGATGACGGCCTCGACGCTCCCGCCGTCGATACGCCTCACTGAAGCCCTGGGACTCGCCGTGAATTCGGGTTGCGCTTTTTCGCTAAAATCATAATCCGCGGATGCGGCCAGCCCAGGTTCGAGGTCGGTTCCAGGTCCTTCCGGACTGCTAAATTCCTTCGCCTCAGGCTTGATCCCCGAAAATTTCCCGTTCATCAGCTCGTCAACGGCTTTTAAAAAATTACCCTGCATTTTCATCGTTTCTCTCCCTGCGTAAGGATACGCTCATCAATCCGGATAAATGAACATCGGGGGTTTGATAGAATTATCGAGAATCCTGAATTCATACCCCTCGTTCGCCAGCGTTTCAATGATGGTACTCAGCGCATTGATCAATGCCGGTTTTCCGTTGTCATGCATAAGCACGATAGCCGGTCCCCAGCAAAGGCGCACTCCATTGATCACGTTGTCGATAATGCTCTGGGTTGTGGCTCCCCCTATCGCGTCGCCGGCGCTCACATTCCAATCATAGTATATAAATCCCCGTCTTAAAACCTCGGCGACGACGGATTGATAGGTAGAGATGTTGAAAATGTTGATGCTTCCGCCCGGAAACCTGAGAATTTCCGGCGCTTTGCCTGTCTCTGCCTTGATGTACAGAAAATTGCGGTAGAAATCGTCGAGGAAATTTTCCATGTTTTCGTAGATGACATTGTACCGATGCGAATAACTGTGCATCCCTATCGCGTGCCCTTCGTTGGCAATATGCTTCAATCTGTCGGTAAGTACCCGGTTCGATTTTCCGTTTACGAAAAAAGTACCCTTGACTCCATGTTTTCTAAGCACTTCGAGAAGCTCGTCCGTTCCGGTGGAAGGCCCGTCGTCGAAGGTGAGAAAAACGGTTTTATCGCTGACCAGGTCTTCTTTGAAGCCGTAAAAATTCGTGTTAAAATCTGGATAGAGGATTTGATAGCTGAGAACCGGCTTATCGCGCGCGATTCCAGCGGGTTCGAGCTGGGTGGCGCCAACGGTCACTATGTCATCGGGGGGAGATGTCGTCGCTTTTATCTTGTTTCTCATCTCTATGTTCTGAATGCCTAGAATCACGCATGCTATGATGGGCAGAATTAAAACCGCGGCAACTGTGATGAGAATGAGCTTTTTATAGAAACCTACACTTTTTGTACTCAAATATCTTCTCTCGCTCATTTCTTGATTGCGAAATCTATGCGGAGGCAAAAATTGCGCTTTTTATATAGATATGAGTGATAATTATAGGTTAGCATCGCACGCATGTCAAGAAAATAATCGATACAAATGGGCTTTAGCGATAGATCCATTGATAAAGCCGCGAATTCTTTACCCCACGCTACATTGCTCGACCATTGCCTCGAGGAGGGAATATGAAAAAGGCCGGCCGAGGCAGGAGGCGTCGACGCATCCAGATATCGCCACTACGAGGCCTTTTTCAATGCGGACGGACGCCCCGTTTTCACCACCCTTCAGGAGGACGGAAAACGGCGCCGTGGCATGATAAATCCACTCGTCCGACGCAAGCGTCCTTGTCTCCTTTTCCATGCGCGAAGGGTCGGCGAAGCCTGCGGGAAGATGTCGCGGGGGAAGACCGGCGATTTGTCTGGAGAGCGCTTCGATGATGGGTTCCATCTGAACCGATGGGTCCAGGGCAGACAGGTTGAGCGGCTCGGCGGGTACCGAAGGCAGGGATCGGTCATCGAATGTCTGGATGCCGCCGAGGCTTGCGTGGAGTCCGGCCATGTCGGCATGGACGAGGAGCGTCCCGTGATGGAGTACGTTCCGGGTACCGAAGCGCCTGGCCGTGCCGGACAGTTTTTTGTTCTGGTGAGGCGAGGCGGGGCCGCAGTAGAGGCCGCCGCGCGGTCCCGGCACCGCGTCGAATCCCCGGGCGGAAAGCGCGGTGGCCACCATGGCCAGCTCCGCGTCCTGGGAATGCAGGAGGCGAGGCACGATCAGCGCCCAGTTGAGGTTGCCCTCGTCGTGATATACGGCGCCTCCCCCGGAGGCGCGCCTGTATAACGGAAGGCCGGTGCCCGGAGCTGCCTCGCGCCAGGGATTCTGGTTGCGCCCTATGATGACCGACGGACCGCTTATGTAGAAGAGCAGCAAGCCTTCGGGCTTTTCCCAGGTTTCGAGGAGTACATTCTCGATGGACATATGGTCGAGCGGGGAAAGCCCATCGAGCAGATAAGGGGTGATTCGCATGACTCTCCGAGTATTAAGGGCTGCCGCCCGGCAAGGGCAGAATTAATTCTCCGCCAGGGTTCGGCGCACTAGGCGTCTATATTCGATGTCCAGGCGCTCTTGGATGACGCCGATATCCTCGTCCGAGAGGTGGCGGAATCGGCTCTGCGAACGCAGATAATCCTTCACCGGCTTTTCGCCCGCTTCGTTGATCGTGTACTTCAGTCCATCCTCAACTTCGTAGAGGGGAAATGCCCTGGACTGGACGGCCATGCGCGCCACTTTGACGGAATTTCCCGGCGCCATCCCCCAGCCCGTCGGGCATGAGGAGAAGATATGGATGAAGCGCAGTCCATTTCGTATCGACATCGCTTTCTTGATCTTCCGCTCGAGATCCTCCGGATAGGCTATGCTTGCCGTCGCTGCGTAGGGTATCCGGTGCGCTGCCATTATCTCCACGATATTTTTCTTCTCGGTGCGTTTCCAGTTCGTTCCGGGCGTGGTCATGGTTCTGGCGCCCCAGGGAGTGGAAGAGCTTCGCTGGACGCCCGTATTCATATAAGCTTCGTTGTCGTAGCAGACGTAGATGAAGTCCTCGCCCCGCTCGGCGGCGGCGCTCAGAGCCTGGAAGCCGATGTCGAAGGTACCGCCGTCGCCCGCCCAGCCCACCACGGTGGTTTCCGTATCGCCGCGGAGGTCGAGGGCAGCGCGGAGGCCGGAAGCCGCCGCCGCCGTCGTCGCGAAACCGGTGTTGAAGACCGGAACCTTAAGGGAAGACTGAGGATAATTACCGCTCATGATAGCCCAGCACGAAGCCGGAATTACCAGGACAGTCTTTTCGCCCAAGGCGCGCAGAGCCAACTTCATGGCAATGGTGCCGCCGCAGCCCGGACAGCCCACATGGCCGGAGTTCATGTATTCAATGCCGGAATAAAGGTCGTTTTTCATGATTTCAGCATCTCCTCGTTCAGTCCGAGCCAGAGGCTTTCGGAAGCGGGCTCTTCTCGGTCGCGGGTCATGGCATACATGGTTCCTATCGTATCGACCGTGACATCACGTCCTCCCAATCCTGTTATATAACTATAGAGTTTTGGGGGATTGGGGCCGGAGCCGTAAAGCGCGGCCTTCAGTTCCTGGGCGAAGATGCCGCCGGCGCCGAAGGAACAGTTCCGGTCGAGAACGGCGACTTTTTTCGCTTTCTCCAGACTTTTTCTCAAGGCATTAACGGGGAATGGGCGGAACATCCTGATGCGCAGGAGTCCGACCTTCTCGCCTTTTTCGCGCAGGTTGTCTATGGCGACGCGTGCCGTGCTCGCTGCCGTGCCCGCCATGACCAGGACAGTGTCCGCGTCCTCGCAGCGATATTCCTCCGCGAGACCGTAGCGGCGCCCGAACTGCTCATAGAACTCGTCTTCTATCTTTTCGTAGACCTCGGGCGCCGCTTCCATCGCCATCTGGATGCTCCGCCGCATTTCCATATATACGTTGGGCGGAGCCACCGTATTCAAGGTGTAGGCATCCTTCGTGTCCATGAGGAATTTCGGCTCGTAGGGCGGAAGGTACTTGTCCACTTCCGCCTGGGTGGGAACATCGACGGGCTCGTAGGTATGCGAGAGGAAAAAGGCATCGAGCACCACCATGACGGGAAGATTCACGATTTCGGCCAACCTGTACGCGAGGATGGTCGTATCGAAGGCTTCCTGGCCGTCGGCGCAGTAGAGCTGTATCCAGCCTGTGTCGCGCTGCGCGAGGCTGTCCGTCTGATCCACCCAGAGGTTCCATCCCGGACCGAGGGCTCGATTCACTTCAGCCATGACAATGGGGAGGCGGGCGGCTGAAGCCCAGTGCAGCATTTCGTGCATGAGGGCGAGGCCGTGGGAGGAGCTGGCCGTAAATGATCTGACGCCGCCCGATTGCGCGCCAATCACCGAGGCCATGGCGGAATGCTCGCTTTCCACGCATATGAACTTGCCGTCGAGGCTTCCGTCCGAACAGAATTTCGCCAACTCTTCGACGATATGCGTCTGCGGTGTAATGGGATAGGCGGAAACGACCTTGACTCTGGCCAGCCGCGCGGCTTCGGCGACGGCCTGGCTGCCTTCGAGTACTTCTCTCATGATTGCTGCTCCTCGATGACCATCGCGCAGCGCGGGCATTCAGTGACGCATACGCCGCAGCCCTTGCAGTAGTCGACGTTCACTTCGCGATCCACGCCGGCATCTTCTGTCCAGTTTCCGCCCCGTGCCGCGCGCGCCGCGAATACCGCGACCTCTGGGCAATAAGTCCGGCAATTATCGCAGTCGTTGCAGATGCCGCAGTTGAAGCAGCGTTCGGCCTGTTTCGCCGCGCCGGCCTCATCCAGGCAAGACTCAATTTCGGCGAACGACCTGACGGAAACTTCGGCCGGAACCGAGGCCCCTCGCTGCCTTTCAGATAGGACAAAATAATCGTCGTTCAGATCTTCAAATCGCACAACTTTATTCGCGCGGCTCTGCCTCGCTCCGCCGAGATATATCTCCATGGAAAGAGAGGTACCGTCTCCTACTTTGCAGCGGATAATCTCGGCTTCCACCGATGCCTGCCCCTTCGTGAAAAAAACGTCCAGGGCGATGGCCGCTTGTTTGCCGGAAGCGATGGCGTCGGCCACGCTTTCCTCCTCGTTGACGGGGTCGCCGCCATACAGGAGGGGAATGCCGGCCGGGCAATTCCACAAAGCCGCGCTGTGGCTCAAATGAAGGACTTCAGGATTCTGGGGCGGCAGCATCCAGGCTTCCGCGGCCGAAGCGCCGACGGCTGAATATATGGCGTCGGCCGCGAGAATTTCGGTTTGCCCTTCGATGGGCACGACGCGCATCCTGCCATCGGTGCCAATTTCCGTCGGACGCATTTTCCGCACCGTCAGCTCGAGGATTTTGCCTTTGCGCGTGATCGCGGCGGGAGCGCTCAACTCCACGATCTTTACGCCTTCTTCTACGGCGCGGGCTATTTCGTGGCTGAAAGCCGGCATATCATCCCGACGCCTTCTGTAAACGATCGTCGCCGAGGTCCCCGAGCGAAGGAGGGAGCGCGCCACGTCAATGGCGCTGTTTCCGCCGCCGATCACAAGGGCTGATCCGATGGAGGCGCTCAATGATCCATTCTTGCTTTTATTGAGGAATTCCAGGCCGTCGAGCGCCAGTTCCTCGCCGGGAATGCCGAGGGCCGTCGGTTTTCCATGACCGCAGCCCAGGAATACGGCATCAAAGCACGATCGGGCCGACGCGATGAATTCGGGACTGACCGGCGCCGAATAATGGATTGTGACTCCCAAGCCTTCGATTCTCCGTATTTCGCAGTCCAGGGTAGCGTTCGGCAGCCTGTATGAGGGAATGCCGCCGCGCAGCACGCCGCCAGGCGCCTCGCCGGCTTCGAATATCTCGCATTCGTATCCCAGCCGCGCGAGAAAATAGGCGGCGGACAAACTGGCCGGCCCCGATCCGACGATGGCGACGCGCTTTCCCTTTGGAGGGGCTTTCGAATTGTCTTCAGAAAACGATTGGTCGCGCGCCGCGTCGTCGAGGAAGCGCTCGAGCGCGTTGATCGATACAGGCGCGTCAAATTCCCCGCGGTTGCATGCTTCTTCGCAGGGATGGAAGCAGACGCGGCCGCAGGTTCCCGGCAGAGGGTTTTCGGCGAGTATCGTTCGCCACGCTGCCTCCAGACCTCCGCGCGAAACCAGCATTTCTATGCGGGGGATATCCTGTCCGCAGGGGCAGCGAGCCGAGCAGGGTGCCGTCTTTTCCTGATAGCGCGGTCGCATGAAACTCCATGAACCTGTCTTGTTCGTCGTGGTGTAGCTGCTGGATTTAGGAATCAAGAGAGATATGTGCATGGCATCAAACCTTTCGTTTGTCATACCGCCGCCTCCGCTGGCGCCGCCGATTTCAGGAATGCTGCATCGATAAGGCCGAATTTCCTGACCTCATCGTAGGCGGCCCTGGCCGCGGCCTTGTTTTCGACGATCTTCACGGGCATTTCATGCTCTATCGCCGTCGCCACCGCCTCGAGAGGAGGCGTGCCGAACAGCTTGGCAAAGGCGCCCATCATCGATGTATTCGTGATGGGCTGGGTCTTCGCGCCCAAACCATGTTCCAGCGCGATGCGAGAAGCATCGACGCAAGCCAGCCGGAAGCCTTCGAACCGTTCCAGACCATCGGGCAGTCCGGGTGAATTGAGGAGGATCCATCCCCCTTTTTTCAGGCCTTTCGTCACGTCGACAAGCTGGAGAAGCCGCAAATCCTGTACGACGACATGATCCGGTTCGTATACGTTGCTGCGGACGTAAATCTTGGAGGAATCGAGGCGGAGATAGGCCTCGACAGGGGCTCCCCTTCTTTCCGAGCCAAAGACGGGAAAGGTCTGCACCCAGAAGCCCGCCTGGAAAAAGGCTTTCGCCAGCGCAATGGAAGCGAGCACTGTACCCTGCCCGCCTCTCCCGTGAAATCTGATTTCCTGCATTTTTTCCGCCCTTATGAGACGATTTGAGTTTCTATCGTAGACAGGAGTGATTGAGGTATTGGCATAAGACCGTTTCGGCCCGCGCAACCCCATTTCAGAAATTATAGCATCGCCTTCAGGAGACCGCAAGGTATTTTATGTCTGTCTGTTCCTATTCGGAGTATCCTCTATACCTCATATAGAAAAAAAGAGTCGCGGTCATAAGCGCGTGACCGTAATCTTCCGCGCCGATCATGTCTATGGCATCGCGTTCGGGAACGAGGAGGACTTCGATTTCCTCATTTTCGTCCAGGATCTGATCGCGCTCGAGATAACAGCCTTCGGCGATGAAGGCGTGGAATGTATTGGTCATGAAGGCTGGATTAGGGGAAAGATCGCCGAGGGGGAGGATCATTTCAGCGCGGTAGCCAGTCTCCTCCAGGAGTTCCCTTGCCACCGCCCTGCCCGGATCCTCGCCGGGGTCGATCGCTCCGCCGGGAAATTCCACGGAAACCCTGCCGGTACCGTGACGGAACTGCCGGATCATCACGAAACTTCGTCCCTCGGGCGTATCCACGACGGGGATGACGCCCGCCCAATCGGGGGCATTCAGTAAATAGAAGGCGCCCCGCTTCTTGCGGTCGCAGGTTTCCCGGTCGCTCTCAGAGAGGGTAAAAATATGACAATCGGCGATCTTCTTCGAATCCACTTCTTGCCAACAGTTGGGGAAAATCATCGCCTTTCCCTCCCGTCAAGGTTCGGAGCCGTCTTTTGACGGATCGGCCTTATGCAAAGCGGCATTTTCAGCCATGAACTTCACATAGGTCTTCTCATCTATCGGATATCGCTCGATAAGGAAGATGGCGGCCAGGAAAATGGCCGTGGGAATGGGACCAATTATGAGCCTTATGGCGCCGAGCGCTGATGGGCTTTGTTCCGCCACGTTGGCGACGTAGCCAGCAGATCCCAGAATAAGGCCCGTGAGCGCGATGGCGAGAGAAGTGCCCACCTTGGAGGTGAAGGTCCACATTCCGTAGAAAGCCCCTTCCTTGCGGTTGCCCGTGCGGACCGCGTCGAACTCGATGGCGTCGGGGACCATGGCCCAGGGAGCCACGTAACCGAAACCGATGCCCACACCGGCATAAATCATCATGACCAGAAAGAAGTTTGGCCCGAGTTTATGGCCAAGAAGGTAAATTATAGTGCAGGCTGAGGCGATTATGGCAAAGCAAATCTGGTAGGTTCGCTTCTTGCCTATATGGGAGGAGACTTTTACCGAGATCGGGATGCAGACCATGGCCGTCAGGAGCAGCATAACCATGGCGAGCGTCGTCATGGCTTCGTTTCTGTAGATGTATTTGAAATAATACACGAGGATTCCCTGCACGAAGTTGAGCGCCGTCAGATTGAGCGCGTAGGTGAGGAGGAGTATCACGTACGGCTTGTTCCGGAATACGGCGAGGAAGGTAGGCAGGAATTTTTCCGCGGGTATGGGTTCCTGGCTGTGATCCGGCTCATGTACCGAGAAAAATGTGACGAGGGTGCTTACCGCCATGAGGAGACCAAGGACTCCTCCCATGAAGGAAAAACCCGCCGATCTGTCGGAACCGAAGAGGCCCACGAGAGGAAGGACGGCGCCGGCGCCGAGGATCGTGCCTACCACCGCGAACCCGAAGCGGTAGCCGTTGAGCGATGTACGCTCATGGTAATCCTTAGTGAGTTCGGGAGTGAGCGATGAGTAGGGTATATTGACGATGGTATATGCCGTGTTGAGCGCGCAGAGAGCGAGAGCCGCCCAGATGGTCAGCCAGGTCTGGCTTCCGATATGGGGATTCGTGAAAAAATACCACATAGTCAGCGCGAGCGGGACCGCGCCGAAGAGGAGGTAAGGCCGGCGCCGGCCCCATCTCGAGCGAGTGCGATCGGAAATGAAGCCCATCATCGGGTCAGTGACGGCATCCCAGAGCTTTCCTACCATGACAGCGGCACCGGCCGCCGCGGCCGAGAGTCCCACTGAGTCCGTGAGGTAATTCAAAGTCCAGAATCCCATGGCCGTGAAGAAGAGGTTCCCGCCGAGATCGGCGGCGCCGAATCCGAGTTTCGTGCCAACACTCAGTTTTTTATGATCCATGCTGCGTCACTCCAGTAGCGTAGGTATTTACCCTACTATAAACCTGGATTGGAGTGGGCGCCATAGAGGATGCGCCCTGAGCCGACTTCGCAGCCGAGGCGCCGGAGAAGCGATTCCGTCCTGCGCCCGTACTCGACATAGTTGTCGAATCTAGCCTTGTCGCTCGACCTGATCTTGTCGTTGTGGAAAACGACGGCCATATGGGGTTCTATGGAAAGCCCGCCTTCGTAGCCCATGGAAAGAAGATCAGCCAGGACTCTTTCAACCTGACAGTCGCCTTCGCCGGGGAAGAAATAACTTTCCTCGCCCGTGATCCGGTCACGCTTTCCGTCCTTGATATGCATATAGACTACATAAGGCTTCAGGTGTTCCCAGGCTTCCCAGCCGTCCTGGTTCGGATAGGGATAGGGTTTGCGGAAATCGGGGGTAAGGCCTGGATTTCCCGTATCGTACACCAGTTTGAGCCCCGGCACTTCCTTCAACAGGCGGAGCGTATGCTCCCAGCTCATGCCTCCGTAATTGAGGCAGTTTTCGTGGACGGGAGTGATGCCGGCGTCGAGAAAACGGGCGCATATCTCGCGTAGCTGGGCGAAGCGTTCGGCTTCCTTCTGATCCGGCAAGGCACGCCCCGAGCTATCGAACATGATAGCGTAGCTCATCAGGCGAATCTGGCCCACGCCCAGTCTTTTCATCCTCGAAACAGCCCTGTCCACGGTGCGAAGCGCGGCGGCGAAATCCTCGTCCACCTTCCTCCCCCAGTTGGCTATCGTCGAGCCCAGGCAGCTGACATAGATATCGGCTTGCTCCAGGGCTTCGGCGCAGCGCTCGAAGGAAGCTTCGTCCAGATCGTGGAGATTCACCTTGTCCACGGCGCGGATTTCGATATGCGACCAGCCTAAGGCCTTCGTCGCCTCGATCTGACCGGCGATATCGTCGGCGGCCTCGTCGGCGAAGCCGCTCAGGTACATTTCCCTAACTTTGCGATCGCTCACTGCTCGACTACATTTACCGATTTGCCGGTTTCAGCGCTCTCGTATATCGCTTCGATTATCGACACGGCTTTTGCGGCTTCTCTTCCATCTATGGAAGGTTCCCTTCCCTTTTCTATGGCGCCGATCACATCCAAAAACTGCAGCTTGTGGCCATGGTAGCCTATGGCGGCAGGATCGGAGGCGCCGCCGCCCGTGCTCGTGGCGCCGGCGAAACGCGCGCGGATTTCATCATCCTTGCCCGTCTCGGCACGGAACTTCCAGAAGGGGATGTTTTCTTCTTCCATGACGATGCTTCCGTCCATGCCCGAGACTTCAAGCCGCTTGAGGAAACCGGGCCACACCGAGGTGGAACCCTGAATCGCGCCGAGGGCGCCGTTCGCGAAACGCACGGCGGCGATTGCGTTGTCCTCCACGTCTATGCCTGAATGGCCGGCCGCGCCGGTGAACGCGTTCACTTCCTCTATCGGCCCCATGAACCAGCGCAGAAGGTCGATGGCATGGATGGATTGGTTCATGAGGGCGCCGCCGCCGTCCAGGGCCTTTTTGCCCTTCCAGCCGCCCTTGTCGTAGTAGCTCTGCTCGCGCCACCACTTCACGTACGCGTTGCCCATGGTAAGCCTGCCGAACCGGCCTTCCCCGAGGGCCGATTTTATGGTACGGGAGGAGTCATGGAACCGGGAAGGAAAGATTCCGGAAAGCGTCACCCCAGCCTTGTCGCAGGCTTCTATCATCCTGCCGCAACGCTCGGAACTCACCTCCAGGGGCTTTTCCACGATGAGGTGCTTTCCGGCGGCGGCGGCGGGGAGCGCCGCGTCGAGATGCAGGCCGGAGGGAGTGCAGACATTCACGATATCCAGTTTAGGATGGCGCAGAAAACTCGCCATGTCCGAATACGCGGCGCAGCCGAACCTGGCCGCGAAGGAGGCCGCCCTCTCGGGAAGGACATCGATGCATGCCACAAGTCTGGCTTCGGGGATTTCAGCCAAAGCTTTTGCGTGAAACTCGGCGATGAGTCCTGTGCCTACTATTCCGAAATTCATGGTCACTCCTTGATTCCACTCCGCTTATCTCGTCCGTCGCGAAGCATTGAGTCGTTTTACGGCACGCTTCTGACACCTGGAGCGTTACCTCATTAATCAAACATGATCGCGGCGCTGTCAAGTCTTTTGTAAAGGAAAATGACAAATTCAGAATCAGCAGGCAGAAGCCCGGCATTGAAAACAGCGCCCGCGACCAGGTTCACTCGGGAGAGAGCGGGAGTTCGTCATCGTACCGGGACAGGAAACGCAGGGCCTGCCTCACTGTCTCTCCGGGATCGGCCGGTTTCTCGAATATTTCCATGCTAATCCAATCCCTATAGCGGGTCTCGCGGAGGACGTCAAATGCAGGGCCGTAATCCGAGGTTCCGGTCCCCGGCGCCCTGCCGTCCATCTCGTTGATGTGGATGTGGGCGATAGCGTTCCGGTATTTTCGCAGCAGCCTGTCCCAAGGCTCGGTCTCGTCGCCGACGTTGTGAAAATCGAACATCTCTCCTATTCCGGGCGAGCCTATCTCTTCCACGAGCGCGTGAGCATCGGCCAGGCTGTTCACGACATCGGTCTGGCTTGAGTCGAGCGCCTCCATGAGGATGCGGGATTTACAGGACAGAGCGTGATCGCCGAGCAGGGCGAGGCCTTCGGAGAGTTTTCTGATGGCAGTCGCCCTATCGGAGCCCGCCACCGTGGATCGCTGTTTTGGGGAACCCAGGATGAGCACGCCGCCTCCCAGTTCGCCGGCCGCGTCCAGGAGCCGCCGAAGATGGTCCAGGGAGCGTTGGCGGAGGCTTTCGTCGGTGGTGGTGAGGTGCAATGGCTCAGGTCCGACCATGAGCCAGTGAAATCCCACGAACTGAAGCCCCTCCCCCGCCAGCGCTCCGGCGATGCCTGTCACGGCGTTGCGGATCGCGAGGGGCGAAAAGTCACCGAATACGGTATAGGGAGCGAACTCTATGCCTCGGTAGCCGGCGTCGCGAAGCGTCGCCGCCACTTTTCCCAAAGCCATTTCGCCGAACAGCTCATTGCACACCGCGTATTTCACGTTCATTCTCCCCTAGGCCGAGCGGGAGAAGTGTAAGTATGCTTTGCCTATTCGTCAATAGCGAAGATTATTAGGCTCGCGTATCGGTGTTTATTGATCTATACTGGATAAAATCTAGCTAGAATTCAGGAGGTTCGCTGTATGAGAAAACTGAAGTTTGCGCTGCTGACTTTCATGGCCTTCGGCGCCGCCCTCGTGCCCCTTTTCGCCGCGGGAAACTTTCACGTTGGCATCGTGACCGGCACGGTTTCCCAGGGAGAAGACGTGATAAGGGGAGCCGAGGCGCTGATAAGCCTTTATGGAAGCGCGCAGAAAGGCGGAATGATCCAGCATGTCACCTATCCGGACAATTTCAGCTCGGAGATGGAAACGGTCATATCGCAGATCGTAGGTCTCAGCGACGATCCCCTCATGAAAGCTATCGTCGTCGTGGAAGCGGTGCCCGGCACCGCCGAAGCCTTCCGCAGAGTCAAGCAGAAACGCCCCGACATCCTCTGCTTCGCCGGGGAGCCGCAGGAAGACCCCGCCGTCATCGCGGCGGTATCCGATCTCTGCATCAATTCGGACACGCTTTCCATGGGCTACATCATGCCCCTGGTGGCCAAGAAGCTGGGTGCCGACACCTATGTGCACATTTCCTTCCCTCGCCACATGAGCTACGAGCTCCTCGGACGCCGGCGCATGATAATGGAACAGGCCTGCAAGGATCTCGGACTCAAGTTCGCCTTCGAGACCGCTCCCGATCCGACCAGCGAAGTGGGCGTACCCGGCGCCCAGCAGTTCATACTGGAAAAAGTCCCGATGTGGCTCGACAAATACGGCAAAAACACCGCCTTCTTCAGCACCAACAACGCCCACGTCGAACCTCTCCTCAAGCGCATCGCCGAACTCGGCGGCCTCTATGTCCAGACCGACTCCCCTCTCCAGGGTTACGCGGGAGCCTTCGGCGTCGACCTGAGCAAGGAAAAGGGCAACTGGAAAGCCATTCTCGCCAAGATCGAACAGACCGTCGCGGCCAAGGGCGCCAGCGGCCGCCTCGTCACCTGGCCCTATCCCTCGGGCTACTGCATCGTGGCCGGTCTCGGCGAGTTCGCGAAGAGAACGGTCGAGAAAAAAGCCAGACTGGGCAACAACGCCGATGTCATGAGCTCCCTCGCGCAATTCTCCCCCGGCGTCGACTGGAACAGCACGGCCTACAAGGACGCGTCCACCCAGGTTCGCATGCGCAATTTCCTTCTCGTCTACCAGGACAGCTACGCCTTCGGCAAAGGCGCCATGGGCATGAACCAGGTAGCGATCCCTTCCAAATACATGGCGATTAAATAAAGCGAATTTTCGAGAAAAAAAGCAGTATAGAAAAAGGGCTGGCCACGATCGTGGCCAGCCCTTTTTTTAAAAATGCTCCGCGCCAAACGGTCCGTACCAAGCCCCCCGTACCGAGCGCTCCGCGCCCAGCTTTCAGCTTGCCGCCTATTCTTTCCAGGCGGAAATCAGCTGCCGCTATTGCGCCATTCGCGTATGAAATCGGCCGAGGCGTAGAGTGCCTTCGCTAGCCACTTCTTTCCCTTTTCGGCGGAGACGGTATCTCTAACCTCGCCCCAGGCTCCCGTCACGCAGTAATCCTTGAAATCCCCATAGGCCACGAAAGCCGAGCCGAGGGGATGGGCCGCCACCTGCGCCAGACCGGGCAGGGAAGACTCGTCTTCCGCGCTGTCCAGATCCATCAGCTCGGGGGCCAAGGCCATCATAATGGAACTGATCACTTCTCCGCCGTGGCCAAAAGGCTCGGTCGAAGCGGTGCCGCCCCTGGCCGCGTCGCCCGCCGCCTTCCACCAGTCTATCGCGCAGACGCCATGGCCTTCCCGGTGCAGGCGGCGGCAAAGCAGGTCCACCGTCTTCATGTTGAGGGAATGGCAGCTGAGGAAAACGATATTCGCGAATCCCTGCTTGAGGAAGGACCGCGCGACGGCCTCCAGATAGGAACCCAGTACGGGCGATTCCACATGGACCGTTCCAGGCCAGAAATCCAGCTCGAAGGTGTCACCATAAGGAATGGGGGCCGTCGTGAGGCAGTCGGCCTTTCCCGCCAGCAACTCCGAAACGGCTTCTGCCACGAATAGATCGGTGCCGAGAGGGCAATGCTTCCCCGTCTGCTCCACCGATCCCAACGGAAGAATGAGGGTATCGCAGCGTTCCAGCGCTTCCGCGAACCGCGGCGACGTCATCCTGTCTATGCGGCGCCCGACCGGCGCGGGAAAATTCTCCATGGCTTCCTGCATGTCTTCAGCTCCGTGAAATCTTGACGGACTGCCCCGTCGCCGCCGATTCCGTTACGGCGAGCGCAACTTCCATCGATTTGCACGCATCCTCGACATCGGAGAGGACGGGAGCGCCCGTCTCGATACATTCGACGAGATTGTCGATCTCCTGCTTGAATGGGTGATGCTCCACCGAGCCGGAATTCGGCGTGTCGCAGGGGAGGACGACGAAATCTTTCTGGGAAGGGAAGAGTCCCTTGGAATAAATCCGGTTGTCGCGCAGCGCGCCCTTCGTGCCGAGCAGGTCGATATTGAACTGGTAGGGGAAGCAGAGACCATCCAGCGACACTGAAAGTTTCCCCACCGATCCATCGGCGAACTTCACGGCCGATACTATGGTGGTCGGATAATCGAAATCGTCGCGTGCCTTGGTGGAGTACGCGGATACTTCATCGATCTCGCCGTGGAGGTAGCGGGCAAGATCGGCCGCGTGGCAGCCGCCCGTTATCATGGCTCCGCCCGCGAATTCCTTGCGGCGTATCCAGCTATAGCTCGAAAAAGTCGGCTTTATCCCGTGCCAATAGTCGAATTCCGCGTAGTAGACGTCGCCGATGGCCGAGGCGTCGAGAAGGCTTTTCAGGTTCGCGATGAGCGGGTGCCAGCGCAGGACGAAACTCACGACGCTCTTGCGTCCCGAACGCTTGGCGGCGTCGCGAAGCGCGTTCAGCTCTTCGCGGCCGATTCCGGCCGGCTTCTCCAGGATGAGATGCTTCCCCGCCTCGAAGGCAAGGGCGCCCTCGCTCGCGTGCAGGTAGTTCGGCATGCATTCGGAAACGATGTCGACCGTGGCGTCGGCGAGAAGGTCCTCGTAGCGATCGTAGATGAGGATAGGGGCGCCGCCCTTCCCCGCAGAAGCCCATTCCCGGGCCAGCTTTTCCGAGCTCGAGCGCGAACGCGAACAGACGGCCGCCAGGCGCAATTTCGGATTGGCGAGAATGGCGGCGGCATGCTGGTTCGCGACCTGTCCCGCCCCCCTGATTCCCACGCAGTATCTTCCTTCCTGATCCATCGAAAAGCCTCCTGTCAGCCGATTTCGAGGCTCTTGTAGATTTCAAGAGCATAGGCGCCGAACTGAGGTTCGACGCGGACTTCCTGCAGGCGCGGACGGGCAAGCTGGATGTCGAGCGATTCGATCATCCTGGAAGGGCGGGCCGAAAGCACGATCACTCGGTCGGAGAGGAAAACGGCTTCGTTGATGCCGTGGGTGACGAAAAGAATCGTCTTGCCGGTCTCCTGCCAGATCCTGAGCAGCTCTATGTTGAGCCGCTCCCTGGTGATGGCGTCCAAGGCTCCGAAAGGCTCGTCCATGAGCAGCATCTTGGGATCGTGGACAAGGGCGCGGGCGATCGAGACGCGCTGTTGCATCCCGCCGGAAAGCTCGCCAGGATACCGATCCTCGAAGCCCCCCAGCCCGACCAGCGCGAGCAGATACCGCGCCCTTTCCTCCATCGCCTTTCTGTCTTTCCTCAGTATTTCGATGGGTAGAAGGACATTGTCTATCACCTTCCTCCAATGGAGGAGGAGGGGTTTCTGGAAGACGAAGCCGACTTCGCGCGTAATGTCGAAATCTTCCTTGTTCACGACGATTTCGCCCGAGGACTTCGGAAGGAGTCCGGCGATTATCTTGAGAAGGGTTGTCTTACCGCAACCCGAAGGGCCTACGATCGAGACGAATTCCTTTGGGAAGACATCGAAGGTAACGTCGCCGAGGGCTTCCAGCTCGGTGCCGCCCGTTCTGTAGGTTTTTTTGACATTTTTCAGGGAGAGCAGAGGTTTTCGCTCGTCGCTCATCGTTTGGCCACCTTATCCGTGAATAAAACCGAAAAACCGAGTCGGGGAAGTGGCGGCCAGTTATCGCTGGCCGCCACTTCCCCGACTCCTTCATTCGGCGATGAAAATCAGAAGTTGAACTTATACGGCGGGCTGGGAAGGAAAGCCGAAGAATAATAGTAATTCGGATCCGGATTCATGGCCAGGCCCTTTTCCTTGACGATGTTGATGGTATCCTGCATCCTCGACGGATCGATGTAGCCGATGCCGTTGTTCTTGTAGCGATCGGTCTTGAAGAATTCCCTGACGGCGGTGAGATTTGCGACGAAGTCATCGGTGTTGATGGGATGGTACTTCGAAAGGATGTTTATCGCTTCGGGAATGTTATTGAGCGTGTACTGCCATGCCCTATAGGACACCTTGAGGAATTTCTTCAGCGCCTCGGGGTTGCTCTTCATGAAGTCCTCGTTGGCGATATAGCTGTGCGCGTAGGCGTTGAAACCATAGTCTGCCCAGATGATCCATCCCAGCTGGTCGGCCGGAACAGCCTTTTCCATGAAGGGCTTGCCGGTGAAGAGCTCGAATACCACATCGGCCTGTCTCGATCCGAGGGCAGCCGGTTTGGCCGTCGGCTCGATATTGATGAATTTGACGTCGTTGGCGTTGAGGCCGATGAGCTTGGCGAAAGCCGGCCACATCACTTTGTGTCCGTCCGAGGCGGGCACGGCCACCGTCTTGCCCTTGAGGTCCTGGGCGACCTTGATGCCGGAATCCTTCCAGAAGAACATACAGTTGGGGTGTTTGTCGAAAATTATGCCCACGAGCTTGATGTTGGCGCCCTTCGCCCTGGCTTCGATGGGAACGGGAGCGTCGGAGATGCCGATCTGGGCCTTGCCGGCATCCACCATCTGGACGGTGAAGCCCGAACCCTGGCCGATCATGACATTTACGTCCAGACCTTCTTCCTTGAACCATCCCTTTTCCATGGCCACGTAGTAAGGAGCGTGGTCGCCCGAGATTTTCCAGTTCAGCTGGAAGTTGATCTTGGTCGTCTGGGCCGATGCCCCCGCCAGGACCAGGAAAGCAATGGCGATTGTCGCGATGAAACGTTTCCTCATCTTAATCCTCCTAGATTCGAAAACTTGAGATGCTGAGGGACCGCTTAGGCGATCCCCGGCGAAATTCCGACGTTAGTCACTATTCCTACCCCTGAATTGCCAGGGCATGCAGAGCCTTTCCAATGCCGACACGATGCCGAACAACGCGACGCCGAACAGCGACACGAGCATGAGACCGGCGAAAATCGGCGGCGAATCCATGGTGTACTGGGAATTAATAATTATGTAGCCCAAGCCTCTGTCCGAGGCGACGAACTCGCCGACGATCGCCCCTACGACGCACATCGTGGAGCTTATCTTGAGTCCCGTGAAAATGTAGGGAAGCGAATTAGGTATTCTCAGCTTGAGGAATATCTGCAGTTTCGTCCCGTTCAGGTACTTCACGAGATCCAGAAGATCGTCGTCTATCTCGGACAGCCCCACCGTCGTGTTGATCACGATGGGAAAAAAGGATACGAGAAAAGCTATCAGGATGTTCGTCTTCAGGCCGTAGCCGAACCAGAGGACGAGGAGGGGCGCGATCGCGACGATGGGCAGCGAATTCAGGAAGACGAAGGCCGGCATGACGATTTTCTTGACGGTCGCGTTCCACGCGAGGCCTATCGCAATCGCTATGCCGAGGATGGAGGTGACGACGAAGGATACGGCAAGCTCCATCAACGTTATGCGAATATGGACGATCCAGCTATAGTTCGCGTCGGGCTGCGGCAGGAAGAGATGCTCCAGAGCCACGATGGGCGATGGAAGGATGTATTCCTTGACCTTGAAAATCCTCACGCAGAGTTCCCATATCACGAGGAGAACGACGATGACAGCCGGAGTCTTGAGGCGTGCCAAGAGCGAACTCAGCCTCGGCGAACTGGGCTTTTTCATGCCTTGCCCTCCGTCCGCTCAATGTTCCAGGGCATAAGCGCGCGTTCCAGAAAACCGATGAAGGCGAACAGGCCCAAGCCTATTCCCGATATGAGGAAAAGTGCGGCGAACATGGGCGGCGTATTCATCATGGCCTGGGAGTCTTTGATCAGGAAGCCCAGCCCCTGGCTGGACGCCACGAACTCGCCCACGATAACGCCCACGACAGCCATCGTGGCGCTCACTTTAAGGCCGGAAAAGACATAGGGAAGCGAATTCGGGATTCTTATCTTGAGAAAGACCTGCAGCTTGGAAGCGTTCAGGTAACGGACGAGGTCGAGCAGATCCTCGTCCACGGAATCGAGTCCCACCGTCGTGTTGAGCACGATGGGAAAAAAGGCGCAGATGATCGCTATGGTCACGTTGGCCGTGAAACCATAGCCGAGCCAGATGAGGAAAAGCGGGGCCAGGGCAATTTTGGGCAGGGAATTCAGGACGGCGATGACAGGCATGAGAATGCCGCGCAGGATTCTGGACCAGCAGATGACGAGGGCGAGAAGGAATCCCACGACCGCCGTAAGGAAGAAACTGACCGCTATTTCCGTAAGGGTCGTCCTGATATGCACGCCCCAGGTATTCTCCGCGATCAGTTCTCCCGAAAACAGGCTCTTGAACACCGCGATCGGCGAGGGAACGACGAATTCCTTCACCTTGAAAATCATGATGAGCGCCTGCCAGAGGGCTATCGCCAGTACGATATAGAGGAGCCTCGGCAGTACTTTCGCCGCGAAAGATCTGGAATTCTTCATGCCCTGCCGCCTTCCCAGGCCGCTTCGGGCAGTATTCGCGCGATTTCGTCGATTCTATAGCCGAACCCCGTCGGTCCGATCGAATCGAGCCTCACCCGTCCGCCCACCCTCGAGAACAGGCCGGGATGGACCGCGGCCTCGGGCTTCGAGGCATCGGGGTAAAACTGCATCGAGTTCGTCTCGACGCCCATGATCGTTCCGGCATGGGCGGCCAGCTGGATATGGGGTATCTGGGCAAGCATGGGGTTGGTCAGGTCCTGAACCATCAGCGTCATGCCCGCCGTCTTGGCCCAGCAGAGACTGAGGAGCGCGCCGGTAAAGGTCTTGCAGGTCTTCAGGGCAACGCCCGTCCATCCGAGTGTCCTGCCCAGGGCGAGATATTTCCAGTCGTGAGCGCTTTCGTCCATGAAAAGGGGTTTGCGCGCGCTGACCGAATGCGCGTCGATACGATTGCGCTCGAGATCGTAAGGGAATGGCTGCTCAATATAGAGAATCATCGCGAAAATTCTCGGCTCCTCGACAAGAAGCCTGTCGAGAATCCGGCATACGTAGGCCGGATCGAGCACCGTACAGTTGAAATCGGTGCTGAGCCAGTCGACGTTGTAGTGGATCGCCATGCGTCCCACATCGAGGATGCGCGCGTAATCCCATTCGGCATCGTTGCCGGTAAGCTTGATTTTCAGGCATTTGAGCCCGTCCCGAACGATCCAATCCGAAAGGATGACGGGATAGCCATCGTCCGGCTCCGTACCATTGAGCCCTTCCGCCGTGAGGATATCCTTGCCGCCGACGAGGTGCCAGGCGGGCAGCGAAAGCGGCGCGGGCCGGACGAGGAAATCTTCCGGATACTTATCCTTGAAAAGCGGCGCGTGTTCAGGGCCGTAAAACCATGCAAGGTCACGATTCATGAACTCGGGGCCTAGGGTGTCGAAAACCGAGAGGCCGTGGAGGTTCCCATAGGCGTCGAAGAGGGCCAGATCGAAGGAGGCCGAACACACGAGAGCGGCCAGCCAGGGCATTTCCGGCAACCGCTGGGCGGTTCGGCGCGCGTTGAACTCACCAAATAAGACTGGCAGGCTTTCCTGGAGGAATGCGTGCCCGATCTCCATCGGATGACCCCACAGGGGAAAATCCTTCCAGGCGCGGGCCAGGAGAAAGCAGAATTCCTGCATCGCGGCGAGACGGGAATCATAGGAGAGTTCGCAGGGCCAGACCCAGGCGACGCTGAGAGGGGTTTCGCCCCAGCCCACGGCATGAGCGCCCTGCCTTGAGGAAACGTCGATCCGTACCCGCGCGCAGGTCGCATGTGTCGTCGTCTCGGGGCCGAACTTGAGAGGAATCCTGGTCTTAACGGGCAGATAGAAAAGAGAGAGCCCTTCCACTCGTATATCCCGGTTGAATGCCATAGCTTCACGATACCACGAGTCTGCAATTTGTCAAGTTTCTTTACAAATATCTGTACAAATTTAATTTTCATAGTATTATAGACGCACCGATGAAAAATCGCGCCGAAACCGAAATCAACAACGCCTTGCCCGAAGGCGAGTACACGGTCGCCGTCCTGAAGGCGATAGAATACCGTGCCGCGGAGTCGCGGGCATCGATCGCCCGGCATCTGGGCTTGAGCCGTACCACAGCCTCTACGATCGTATCGAGGCTGATAAGTCTCAATCTGCTCGTGGAAAAGAACCTGCTCCGCGAAGGCAGGGGAAGACCGGGCATACTCCTCGACCTGGACGATTCGATCTGGAGGGCTATCGGCGCCGAATACCATTCTGGGCACTGGTCCTTCGTCGAAACCGACCTGAAGGGGCGTATCCTGAGGAGCGCTTCGCTCAAGGTCGCCGGCGCCGACCCCGACTCTTTCCTCGACAGCCTCGTGCGGGGCTTGAGCGATTTTAAGGAAGGCGTCAGCGGCGAGCTGCTGCCGGCCTTCGGGGTCGGCGCTCCCGGCCTCGTCGACTGTGACCGCGGCCTCATCATCAGAGCCGACGACCTGGGCTGGCGAAATGTCCGCGTAGCCGATCTTGTGGAAAAGAAGCTTAAGACCAAGGTTCTTCTTATCAACAGAAACAGAGGCGCCGGACTGGCCGAAGCCCGCTTCGGCGGAGGAAGAGCCGTCCACCAGATGGTGTACATCGGCATTGGCACGGGGATCAGCGCCGCGATCATGATAGACGGGGAGCTTGTCCACGGGTCCTTCTTCAGCGCAGGTGAAATCGGCCATGTCACCGTGAACACGGAAGGGCCTGTCTGCGCCTGCGGAAAACGCGGCTGCCTCCATGTCTACGCATCGGGAAGCGCCCTGTCGCGCAGGGCGATCGCGCTCATCGCCGAGGGGGGATCCTCGCAGCTGGCGGCCCGGGGAAAAGCCGGCGAATCGATCAACGGCGAAGATGTCTGCCTCGCCGCGGCCGCCGGTGACCCGCTCGCTCTCGAATGCGTCCGCGAAGCATCCACGCAGCTCGGTCTCGCCATCGCGAATATCGTTACCACCTACAATCCCGACAAGGTGATAATCGGCGGCCCGATCGGGCTGATCGAGAGTCCGCTTATAGAATGCGTGCGCAAGGTCGCAGCGCGTTGGGCGATGCCGCATGCCTTCAACACGGTGAAGATCGAGCGCGGCGCCCTCGGCGAATCGGTCGGCGCATTGGGCGGTGCCTGTCTCGTCCTGGACCGCAAGCTTGCCCTCTCCTCTATGGTGCGCCGCAGATGAGACCTATGTCGCAACGCATCGTAGCGACCTTCCCCGGGATTGTCCTCGCCCTGGCATTGGCGCTTCCCTCCTGGTTCCTCGGAAAACTCGTTCCCGTCATCGGGGCGCCTGTCTTCGCGATCATTTTCGGCATGGCCCTCTCCTTCTTCAAGCGCCCCGCTTTTTTCGAGGAAGGCATCGGCTTTACCGGAAAGAAAATGCTTCAGTATTCGATCATCTTTCTAGGTTTCAGCCTCGACCTTTCGGTCGTGCTTAAAGTAGGAATCGAATCAATCGCCGTCATGGCATTCACGCTCGCGGCGGCATTCCTCGCCGCGCGCTTCGTCGGCAAATGGTTGGGGATAGATCCAAAGGTGAAAACGCTCATCGGCGTGGGGACGGCCATATGCGGCGGTTCGGCCATCGCGGCGACCGCTCCCGTAATAGAAGCTGACGAGGAAGAAGTAGCTTATTCCATCTCGACGATCTTTATTTTCAACATACTCGCCGTATTCATTTTTCCGGCGCTGGGACACATGATGAACATGGACCAGCAAACTTTTGGCCTCTGGGCGGGCACGGCGATAAACGACACCTCGTCAGTGGTAGCTGCCGCGTTTTCCTATGGCGACGAAGCCGGGCGTTACGCCACGATCGTAAAGCTCACGCGAACCCTCATGATCATTCCCATCACGCTCTTCCTCGCCATGAACAGGCTGCGCGGCACAGAGGGCAAGCGGGGCGCGCTCAATTTCGTGAAGATATTTCCCTGGTTCGTGCTCGGTTTCCTGGCCGCATCCCTCTGCCGGACTCTTGGCGCCTTTTCCCTGGACGCGGGCTACTCCCTCGCCCAGCTCGGCAAGTTCGGCATCTGCATGGCGATGGCCGCCATCGGACTGCGCTCCAATCCCTTGAAACTTGTCCGTAACGGCATACGCCCCATACTGCTTGGGCTTGCTTGCTGGATTTCGGTGGCTTTGGTATCGCTCATCGTGCAGGCCGCCGGAATTTAATTCGAGCGCTCAACGCTCCGTAGATACTCCATTCCGGCAGGCAACTCCGGGAAGAGGCCTATCAGGGTCTTTCTCGGCATGACGCCGGCTTTTTTAGGCAGGAATTCTTCCATCAGACGGAAATAATAATAGGGGCTTCCCTTGAATATGCGGTTCGCCATCGATTCGCGAAGCATCGCGATGATCGCGGCTTTTCTGTCGGAACCTGCCTTGAAGATTTCGGCGATCTTGTCTTCGTCGTCATTTTTCCTTTCCGCTATGGCGGAAGCCAGCTCGCCGTAGGTATACGACGCCACGCGAGGAACCTCCAGGATGGAAGCCGCGCATTCGAGATACTTCAGGAGGAGATTTCTGTCATGGAGCATATTCTTCGGAAAAGTCGTCGTTCCCCGCGCCGGAGCGGCCTTTTCCAGCTTCTTCGCGAAAACCGCTTCGGCCTCAGCGTTTGGCTCGATGAAATATGAATATCCTCGCAGCCGACCGAAGACGCGCAACGTGTCGAGATAGCCCAGGCGCTCGAAATCCTTCATGAAATCGTGGTCGAAATCGAGGACGCCGCCCATGTTGATGGAATTCTTGATATATATCGTGATGCTTCCCTCGATCTCCGGGCGCCTGTTCATGCCCAGCCCTGAGATGTCAGAGACGATAATGCGCCGATAGCCCCGCTGCCTTGCCATCGCGTAGGGTATGTTGTCGACGATGCCGCCGTCCATATATTTCTTGCCTTCTATGACCGGCTGGCGGAATCCGGGAAAGGCGGCGCTCGCCATCAGGTAATCGATGATCGCGCCTTCGCCCATTTCCTCAATGAACATTTCGCGGGGTTTCAAGTCGCTAAGGTTTATGGTGACGACGCCGAGATCCTTTCCCGATTTCCTGATTCTGTCTTCGTCGATGCGCGACACCAGAAGTTGGCGCAGAGGGCTGGTGTCGAGGCCTTTGTTCTCAATGAGGGAACGGAAAAGTTCCTGCGCTTCGGACAAGGATTCCTTGTTTACGTTGATTTTTCCTTCATCGACAAAGGTGTCGGGCAGGGAAATGATGGAATTCACCGTGATGGAAGCGCCCAGATCATCAAGCGAATCGTCGCTGTCCTGAGCAAAGAGACCGGCGATCACGGCCCCGATGGATGTTCCCATGAAGGCATCGACCTGGATGCCCAGTTCCTTGAGCGCTTTCCAGACTCCTAGATGATAGACGCCTTTCGCTCCCCCGCCCGAAAGAACAAGACAATAGCCTTTATTGTAGCATTCCATTCTCGAACCCTCACGCCGTCACGACGTTGACTGGGCTGCCCGCCACGAAAGCTTTCAGGTTTTCCAGGGCGATCTCCATCAGTCGTTGCCGCGATTCCTTGGGAGCCCAGGCGATATGCGGCGTTATAAGGCAGTTCCTTGTCTTCAGTAAAGGGTTGTCGGCCTTGATCGGCTCGCTGGAAACGACGTCCACCGCCGCGGCTCCCACCTTGCCGGACAAAAGGGCGTCGCGAAGGTCCTCCTCAACGATGAGCGGTCCCCGCGAGGTATTGATGATGAATACGCCATCTTTCATCGTGGCTATGTTGTGTCGGTTGATGATGCCCTGTGTCGAGGGAAAGAGCGGGCAATGCAGGGATATGACGTCCGAATGGGCGAACAGCGTATCCAGATCGACATAGCGACAGGTTTCGGATTCCAGGCCAGGGGTCTTGTGTTCGTCATGCGCCAGAATTTTCATGCCGAGCGCCTGGGCGATTCTGCCGGTAGCCTGCCCTATCCTGCCGAAACCGGTGATGCCCATCGTCTTGCCGGCAAGTTCCACGAGCGGGTATTTCCAGTAGCTCCAGTCGGCGCTGTTCGTCCATTCGCCGGCGAAGACAGATTCGGAGTGGGCGCCGACGTGGTGGCAAAGCTCGAGCAGGAGGGCTATCGCCATCTGGGCGACAGCGTTTGTCCCATAGGTGGGAATATTGGTGACGACGATGTCTTTTTCGGAGCAGGCTGCCACGTCGACGATATTGTAGCCCGTGGCGAGCACGCCGATGTATTGGACGGAAGGACAGGCTTCCAGCGTCGCCCTGGAGATCGGGACCTTGTTGGTGATGACCGCTTCGGCGTCGCCGATCCTCTGGGCAATTTTCTCCAGAGGAGTTCTCTCATAGACGGAAAGCGAGCCGATCGCCTCGAAACCCGCCCAGCTCAGATCTCCGGGATTCTCCGTATATCCATCTAAAATGACTATCTTCATGCGTCAAGCATAATGGCAGAAGCCCGGAAATTACAAGGTTCACGACGAGGGCAATATCGACGCTATTTTTTGCGCCATAACCCGCATCAACCCAGCTTTCTCCCTGTACTTTTGCCGGTCCCGCCTGATAGGATGTCACGGATTCGGTTTCCTGAATGGTGGAAACGCGGATCGACAGGAGTTTTTAATGAACTATCGCAGGCTTGGCCGTACAGGCCTCGACGTTTCGGTGCTTGGTTTTGGATGCATGCGCCTCCCCACCCTGGGCAGTCCCGACAGGATCGACGAGGAAACCTCGACCGAACTGCTTCATGAGGCGATCGAGTTGGGCATCAACTATATCGATACGGCATGGTTCTATCACTCGACGAGTACGGGACAGGCGGGAAGCAGCGAGCCTTTCATCGGCCGAGCCCTGAATAACGGCTGGCGGGAAAGGGTCCATCTCGCCACCAAACTGCCCCAGCAGCTTGTCGCGACGCGCGACGACATGGACCGCTTCCTCGAGCGGCAACTCGAAAGACTCCAGACGGCCAGCCTGGATTTTTACCTCGTGCACGCGCTCAACGGGGACGCCTGGAACCGCATGAAGGATCTCGGCATTAGGGAATTCCTCGACAAGGCGCGGGAGCGGGGCCTCATACGTTTCCCGGCTTTTTCATTTCACGGCAAGAAAGAAGATTTTATCCGGATCATCGACGAATACGATGGCTGGTCCTTTGCCCAGATTCAATATAACTACATTGACGTGGATTACCAGGCCGGGCATTCGGGACTGCGCTACGCGGCAGACAAAGGGCTTGGCGTCGTGGTGATGGAACCCCTGAAAGGCGGAAGGCTCGCGAACAATCTGCCGCCCGAGATGCAGGCAGCCTTCGACCGGCGCTCCGAAGCATGGAGCCCCGCCGAATGGGGGCTGCGTTATGTGTGGAACGAACCGGGCGTCAGCCTGCTTCTATCTGGCATGGGCGACGTCAAGCAACTGAGGGAAAACCTTAGGACCGCCGAGTCGGCCACCGAAAACATATTAACGCCCGATCAGCTGGCCGTGTACGAAACCGCCCGCGCCGCGATGAAATCGCGCATGAAAGCCGATTGCAGCGCCTGTCGATATTGCCAGCCCTGTCCTCAGGGCGTGCAGATCCCCGAACTCCTGGCCGCGCTCAACAAGGCCGCCATCTGGGATACCACGGATCCTATGTTCACCGGCTATGGACAGATAACGGGCAAGCCCGAAGCCTGCGTGGACTGCGGTCAATGCGAGGCCATGTGCCCTCAGGACCTCCCTATTCGCGACTTGCTGAAAGAAGCATCCGGCGTCTTCGGCCGCTGACCGAAGATCAGTATGTATAGGCGATAAAACCGGAATAGTCGTTCTTGATGCCCTGGATATCGAGCATGGCCGAAACCTCTCCGCGATGGTGAATGCCGTGGGTCAGGACATGGAGAATAGTCTGATAATTCGGCTTTTCGAAAATATCGCCTTTCATGTTTTTGTATCGGACCGTCTTCATCAGCTCTTCGTCGCCCAGTTCTTCGATATAATCGATGAGCAAAGCATCCAGCTCATCCAACAGCGCTGATGAATCATCGACATTGACGCCAAGCCTGGCTCTTATGGCGTCCATTTCTGGAGCGATCGTCTTACTTTTCTCCAGCGATGCGTAAGCGCCGAAAGAGGCGAAGCGCTTGAGCCAAATAGCCTCGGCCGACGCGATATGCCCCAGCCCGGCGATCGCCGTATGGTAAAAAGTCCCGCAGTCTATCGCGATCTTTTCCTTGTCCGCGCTCTTCATGATCCCGCACATGGCCCGATTGGCCTGTCTGTTGTATTTAGCCATGGCGATAAGGCAATCTTTCATGTCTGGCTCCTAATGACGAAATTTTAATGCCGATGCGAATATATAGCCAGCCAATTTCCGCGCATCGCGTATGTGCGCTGCCGAACAGATAATCCCGCGCTTTAGCCGTATTTTCAATACTGTATAGAGAATTCCGCTAAGGAGGCGATAATGAAAAAAATGATCATTGTTCTCGTGCTCGCGATTCTGGTCGGCGGCGCGGCATATGCCCAAATTCCCGTCAATTTGGACAAAGGCGACGTGGCGGTCGCCGTCGGCTTCAACTTTGGGTGGGACTACGGCATCGGTGGAAGCGTCGAATACATGTTCGCGCGTGTCGACCTCGCGGATTCCGTCCCGATCACCTTCGGCCTCGCGGCCAGGGGCGGCGTTGGTTTCATCTACGGAACCAACTTCACGCTCGTCGGTCTCGCCACCGCCCACTTCGGGCTCGGGTTCATCGCCGACCTTCCCTACTGGCTCAAGAAATTCGACTTTTACTATGGCTTGGGTCTGGGATTCGGCTTCGACCCCGCCTTCAACATCGGGATTGGCAACGGCGGAGGGATATCCTATTTCCTCTATCCCAATCTCGCGATCTATTCTTCAGTCATCTACGCTCGGTTTTTCAACGTAAACGCCGGGGGCAGCGGCTTCGGGAGCATAGGTTTGATCTTCAAGTTCTAAAAATGTGGCGGAAGTTTTTCGATTGTATGGAGAAAAAAGAAAAGAGGCTTTCCGAAGAAAGCCTCTTTTTTAGCAGGGACAGGACTCGAACCTGTGACCTCCGGGTTATGAGCCCGACGAGCTGCCAACTGCTCTACCCTGCGTCGTGTTGACAATACTTTACAGAAAACTGCAGAAAATGTCAATAGACAGTGAAAACCCAAGCGAGGAAAGGCGGGAAATAACCGAAAAACGGGCGCTTCGGCGAGCGGCTCGATCCGCTAAAGCTTGAAGAGCCGGTGAAGGTTTGTAGTCTTGGCCACGCGGTAATGCAGGTAGAGAAAGAAGACCGCGATGGGGATGAGGGCGATGGCGGTTATAGCCGACCAGCCCATCCGGATCTTTCCCAAAACGAAGAGATCGACGAAGATTTCGATTCCCACACAGCCGATGGCGGCCCCAATCAGGAGAAAAGCGAAAACGTTGAGGCCTTTTCGCTTCGCGTTCCTTATCTGGAGCACGACGCTAAAGGCCACAAGTTCGGTAAAAAGTGCGATGGGCACGGCCAGCTTCCAGGCCCAGGATATATCGCTGGTGAAAACTCCCAAAGCCAGAAGGAAAAGCGGCGCGTCCAGGGCGGCAAGGGTATAGCGAAGCCGAGGGCGGTTGTCCAGAACGAGGAAGGCAGTCGCCATCGTCCAGATGAACAGGAAGGAAGATACGGGATAGAGAGACCAGGAAAGTCTGCCGACGATGAGAATGTTGATCGCCGTGATTACGAGGCTGGCGATGACAAAGGCCACCGTGACGACTTCCCAGGAAATCTTGCGCTTTTCCTTGGGGGTGAGAGCCTCAGCGGCGCCGGCCTCGCCGAAAAAGTCGGAATGGCGAGCGTCGGTCTTATCGCCGCATTCGGGTTCATGGCTGGCGTCAATCTTCGGATTCCTGGCGCCGCAGAGCGGGCAGACCGCCGCGTTTCCGATTTCAACGCCGCAATCAGGGCAATAGGGCATGGTTTACTCCTCGTCATCGCGGCAGCGCACGCTCACCGCGAGACCTAAGCCGCGCAGGCGCCGAAAAAAGAGCTTCTCCAGCTCGCGCGAATGCGCCAGGCTTCCAAATGTCACGATAAGCTCATCCTTCCAGGAGATGACCGACGCGTTGGTCAGCGTGGTCTTGCTCGGAGCGGGGATGAACGTGAAACTATCAATATGCGGCAGCAGGCCCGGAGGCATACGCTGAGCTCCAAGATTCGATATGAAGCCGCTCAGCATGTTTTCGCCCAGTTTGGCGAAAAGTATGCGCGCCGCGACATTCTTGACGAAGAGGGGCGTAATCCTGACGAAAAAGTTACGCGTGCCGCCGGCGTTGCGGGAAATCTGCCGAGCCAGGGAGCGGGGATCGTTTTCGAGCCTCATCTGGTAGTGCGCCCTTTTGACCAGTTCATCGAAGCCGCGAGTGCCCAGCTGCATATTCTCCCTCAGCAGGATGAAAAGGGAAAAGTTCCTGTTCGTCTTCGTCTTGAAGAAATTCCTGAGGTTGACGGGAATTTCCACGCTTATGAAGTGTTTTCGCGGCTTTCGGGGTTTGGAAAACCAGAGACTCTGAAGGGCATCCAGATAGACGGCGCCCAACAGCTCCGTGATCGTCACGTTCCGTCTTTTCGCTTCGGCCAGGACTTCGTCCAGCTTGAGACGGCCTGTGAGGATTCTGTACCTTCCCTCGGGCAGGCGAGGCTCGCGGAGATGCCAGGCATGCGGATTGGGCTCGGGCAGAGGCAGTTTGCCCGGAAAGTATTTCTGGTAGCCGTCCTCGTATTCCTCGCGGTCCGGCTGATCGTCCACCGAGAGAATATCGGCATAGTCGCCTTCGCCTATGGTCGCGCCCGGCTCAATGCCCAAAAGGGCGAAATATCTGGCGAGAAGCGTCTTCATGAACGACATGCCGCCGGAGCCATCCGTGAGACTGTGGGAAAATTCCGCCGCTATGCGGTGGCCTGTGCTCCGGACGCGGAACATGCGCGTGCCCTGACGGTTGGTATCGCAGTGCTGGCAGGGGCTCGACTCGTCTTCGCATGCCTGGGGGCTTGTCTGGCACTGATCGAAATAATACCAGAAAAAACCGCGTTTCAGGACGACATTGAAATAAGGGAAGCGGTTGGAAGTATCGGCCAGGGCGCGATTGAGGATGATCTCGTCGACGGGTTCGGCAAGCGTGACTTCTATCCTGAAAAGACCAGAGGATATCGCGTCGGTGACGGCGGGCATTATGATGCCGGCGTTGTCGAGGCTATACCATGCCCCCGACTCATCGACCTGCTTCGTGTGGATGAAGCGCTGGCTCTTGTCGATAACCATGCTCAATTATAAGAAGGGGACATAGGGAAAGGCAAGGACGAGAAGAACGGTGACGACGAGGGCGGGGAGAAAGTCCCCCGTCTTGAGTTTCTTTATGTCGAGAAGGCCGAGGCCTATCATAAGGACGAGGGCTCCACCGATGCCGGTGATTTCGGCGAGCATTATCTCCGTGACGAAGGGCTTTACCCACACCGAAACGATGGTGAGAAGTCCCTGATAGACGAGGATGGACAGGGCTGAAAAGGCGACGCCGGGTCCCATCGCGCCGGCGAAGATGATCGACATGAAACCATCCAGCACGCTCTTTGTTAGAATGATTGAATAGTCGCCCTCGGTGCCGGCCTTGAATGATCCGATTATGGCCATCGCGCCCGCGCAATAAAGAATGGACGCGTTGAGAAAGCCCAGGGCGAAGGTGGAGCCTTCGGATTTTTTGTCGAAACGCTTCTTGAGCCGCTCGCCAAAACTCATTATGGCGCCTTCGATATTGAGCCATGTGCCGATGAGGCCGCCCAGGATAAGGGCGATGGCGAATGCGAGAAGATGATTAGTCTTGAGCACCATCTGGATGCCGATGGTGAGGGACGTGACGCCGGAGGCGGCGAAGATGATCTGCTGATAACGTTCCTTGATGCCTTTGCGCAGAATGAGTCCGATAATCGAGCCTATTACGACGGCAAGGGCATTGATGACGGCAGCTAACATTGTAACCTTCCACAGTGGTCGGAGGATAAGCGTCTATGATTGACCCTGGTCGCGGAAGTATAGCATAATCGAAATGCCTAAGGGGAGCCTATGCAAAGCAAATTCAAAGTATATCAGCGCGGCGCGAAAGATTTCCGCGCGATGGCCGCCACGGCGGCGATTGTGCTGCTCGCGGCGCTTCTGTCTTTATCCTGCGCCACGAAGCTTCCCCCTATCCCCGCCGACATCAGCTCGGCCGAGATCATCCAGAAGGCGCAGGAACGCTCCGATATCTACGATTGGAAGGGCGCCCAGTATTACTATAAAGCCCTGCTCGAAAAGTTCCACGACGACCAGGCTCTCGTCGTTTCCGCCATGTACGAACTGGCGTTTATCGAGTACAAGCAGGGTCATCATGAGGCTGCCAGGGTAGGACTCACGGCTGTCTTGGACAAATACGCGACCCCTGAGGGTCTTTCACTGCCTCAGACCTGGAAAATCCTCGCCGAAAAGGTGATGGCCAAGCTGCCTGCCGAAAAGACTACGGTAACTACGCCTACAACGGCTACTACAGTGGCTGCGGCGCCGACGCCGGCGAAATAGCGGCTCATTCGAAGGCCGACAGTTCGTCGGCGATTTCGATCCATTCCTCGTTCAGCGCCGAAGCTTCGGTTTCGAAATCGGCGATGGAAGCGAGGATTTTTTTTACCTTGGCGCCGTCCGAATAATTGGCGGGCTGGGCCATGGCGTTCTCGAGCTTCTTTTTTTCCTCCGAAACGGTCTCAAGCCTTGCCAGGAGCTCCTCTTCCCTCTTCATCAGCTTGCGGTAGCGCGCTTTTCTGCTCTTCTCTTCTTCCCAGGAGGGCGCCTCTTGGGCCGAGACGGCTGGGGCCGGAGCCGCGGCGACGACGGCGGCCGCCGCGTTTTTGGAGGGGCCGTAAGGGTCCTGGGCGGCGCCGGCGGCGGCCGCTGCCAGGGCCGCTTTCTTCTCGATGTAGTAGGCGTAATCGCCGTAGTAAAGGCGCGGCGTGGTGCCCGCCTCGAGTTCGAGCACCATGTCGGCGAGATCGGCTATGAAACCGCGATCGTGCGAGACGAAGAGCACGGTGCCCTCGAAAGACCTCAGCGCCTCGAGAAGGACATCCTTGGACGTGAGGTCCAGGTGATTGGTCGGCTCGTCGAGAATGAGGAGATTGGCCGGATGGAGCAGCATCTTCAGAAGCGCGAGGCGCGAACGCTCGCCGCCCGAAAGCACCGACACCGACTTTTCCACATCGTCGCCGCGAAACAGAAAGGCTCCCAACATATTCCTCAGTTTGGGATTGAGCTCGTTGGGGCAGACCGTCTCGGCTTCTTCCTCGACCGTGCGGTTCGAGGACATTTTCTCGGCTGAATCCTGGGCGAAATAGCCTATCTCTATGCCTGAGCCTAGAGTGATGCTCCCTTCGAAATCCTTGTCGGTGCCGGCCAGAAGCCTCATGAGCGTCGATTTGCCCGCTCCGTTCGGACCCACGAAAGCCATCTTCCTTCCCCGCTCTATCTCCAGGGAAAAATTGTCTATGACGCGCAGCGCTCCGTAGGACTTGCCGATGTTCTCAAGCCGCACGGCGATCTTGCCCGAATGAGGCGCCTGCGGGAACTTGAAATGGATATGTTTCATGCCCTCGGGAATCTCGATGGGGACGATCTTCTCCAGCACCTTGATGCGGCTCTGCACCTGAGTGGCCTTGGTCGCCTTGTACCGGAACCGGCGGATGAAATCTTCCAGCTTCTGTATTTCTTCCTGCTGGCGTTCCCATTGCTCGAAAATGGCGTCGAGCTCCTTGGCGCGTCGGTCTTCGTAGCCAGAGAAAGTACCCGGATACCGGCTTAGCTTGCCGTTGAAAAGCTCATAGACCTCGTTGACGGTCACATCGAGGAAATAGCGGTCGTGCGAGACGAGGAGGACGCCGCCCCTGTAGCCGCGCAGGAAACCTTCAAGCCAGGTGCGGGCTTCGAGATCCAGGTAGTTCGTCGGCTCGTCGAGAAGCATTATGTCGGGGTCCTCGAGAAGCACCTTGGAGAGGGCGAGGCGCATCTGCCAGCCGCCCGAAAGCTCCGTCGTCATCTTCCCGAAATCCTTGTCGGCGAAGCCTAGGCCGCGGAGAACTTCGGCGATGCGCTCGGCCCGTCGGAAATAACCGCTGGATTCGACCGCCCGTCCTATATCGTCGAACTCTTCAAGGAGTCGACTCGTCAGTCTTTCGTCGAGATCCTTGGCCTGGAGCTGCCGACCGAGCTCCTCCTGCCGTTTCATCATCTCGGCTATGTGGGAGAAAGCCAATTCTGCTTCTTCGAGCACGCTGCCGCGGCCGAGCGTGACGTTGGTCTGGGGCAGGTAACTGATCCTCGCGCCTTTGGTTATGGCTATGTCGCCCGTATCGGGTTTGAACTGGCCAACAGCGATCTTCATGAGCGTGGATTTGCCCGCCCCGTTCGGCCCGGCCAGGGCGGCCCTGGAGCCTTCCATTAGGGTGAGCGTCGCCGATTTTATGAGATCGCGCGCCCCGAAAGCCACGCTGACATTGCTTAGTTGTACGAAAGCCATTGTATCCTGCCGTGATTCACTGTTTGCCCGAGAAGCCGAAGGTTGCCATTCCGAGCCTGTTTTCCGTTTCGCCCAGGGGAAGTCCAGGGGCGGCGCCGATGGCCTTCGCCAGGACGAGTCCCGTGGGTTCCAGCCGGTAGACATAGTCCGATCTTTTTCCCGTCGCGTCGGAATAGAGGGAGAACCCGCCCTGCCATTGCGCGGAGAGGTCATTGGAAAGCCTCAAGCCGAAGACGGCGGTTCCCTTCTGTTCCGCGGCGCTGTCGTCGGCCGCGGGCGTGAAGTTCGCGGGAAGGAACAACGTATCCTTCCATGAGTAGAGGCCGCTTGGCCACAGTTCGAGGGTGCCTGCCGACGGGGAGGAAAATTCCAGCATGCCCGCCCTGTCACCTTTTCCGCCGCCGATGGAGGCGACAGCGGAAAAGAAATTCCCTAAGGCCTCGGAGCGTCTGGCCTCCTCGGCGCGGATGGACTCCCTGATATCCTTGTCCACGACGATAAAGCGGATAAAGCTGTCGCCCGCCCGCCATCCCGCCGTGTCTTCCGGTTCTCCCTCGACGGCAGACCCCCAGGCGGCGAGGAGACTGGTCGGGCTATCAAGCTTAATCCTCAGGTCGGTAGGCTCGAAGACGAGCCAGTCCTTGTCCTGGGAAATATTGTTATATTGAAACACCTTGGAATTCGCGGGCAGCTCGACGCGGATCTGTTTGTTGATGGCATCGCCGAAGAGTCCGAAGCGGAGCGAAAAATGATCCAGATCCACCATGCCTTCTTCCATCATCGAAGCGTACCAGGCGGGGCGCCATGTCCGTGAAAAAATGGTATTGATGGCTTCGGCGTCGGTCTGCGGCTTTTGCGGCACGGGGGCGTCTCCCGTACTCTCGTCGAACATCCGCATCGTGTAGCTGAAGACAAAGCCCTTGGTTCCATCCATGGTGAGGACTTCATACCAGTCCCCCGGCAATTTTGTTGAACCGGTATAGAGGGCTTCGCCGTCAACGCGCTTGAGCGCCTTGACCATTTCGTTTTCCCTGAGCCTGTAGACACGCTTGACGGTGTTGGCATTGGAGGGCGATTCCCTCACCGGAAGCCCGTCCCTGGCGGCTATCATATAGACGGAGGCGAGATCGGCCATCTGCGCCGTGCGTTTTTTAGCCGCGCTTCTCGATCCGAACATATCGATTTGCCATAAGGGCACTTCAAGCCTTTCCGCCTTGTCTCCCTCGACGCCTATTACGTAAACTTTGGTGATATTCGACTTAAGGTAGACAGGAACTATGGTTCCAGCCTTGGCGCTCGTGCCTTTGACCGTCCACAGGACGACGCCCCAACCGATGCGGGGCGAGCAGGAAGCGAAAAAGCCGAGAAGAATCGCGGCCAGGATCAATGCCAGCGTCCGGCGTCGCGCCGTACGCGTAAATGGAAATTTTATGCCTGTGTTCATGCGGAGGAAAGTGTACACCGCAAGGCTCTTTTTGGTAAAGGCGCAGTTGGCGCGGTCACAAACTGAAGTATATGTGGTATCATGTCCGAATCGACCAACCAAGGAGTTAGGCACGTGAAGGAAGCGAAAGCCGTCCCCGCCGCGAATCCGGTAGCCGCCATGGAAATTGGATCCACGGGGATACGTTTGCTTATTGCCTCGATAGAGGCCACCGGCGGCATCAAAGTTCTCGACAGGGCGGGCAAGCCCAGCAGGATAGGCCGCGACGTGTTCACGCAGGGCAATATCGGCAGGGAGGCCATCCGCGAAAGCATAGCGGTCCTGGCGTCATATCGCGAGCTTCTTCACGGCTACGGCATTTCCCCCGACGAGACCAAGGTGATCGCGACGAGCGCCCTCAGGGAGGCATCGAACAGGGATACCTTCATAGACAGAGTGGCCCTCCAGACAGGTTTCAAGATAAGGATCGTCGAGGATATCGAGGAAAACCATCTTATGTACCTGGCCGTCCAGCAGGCCCTCCAGGACGAGAGGAAAATTCTGTCCCGTTCGAACTCGATGATCCTGGAAGTAGGCGGGGGCACGACGGAGATCATGCTCCTCAAGCACGGTAAGATGATGTCCAGCCACAGCCTCCATATCGGGACCCTGAGGCTGGATGAGCAGATGCGCGAGGCGGGCGCCTCGAAAAACTACCTCCAGGAGTTTCTGGAAGGCAATATCCGTACCGCCTGCGACCTGATGGCCGAGTATATGCCGCTTGATTCGATCAATTCCTTCATCGTGATCGGTTCTGACGCGCGGTTCGCGGCGTACTGCGTCTCGGGGCAAAATCTCGGCGCCTATTCCATATTGGGCAGGGAAGATTTTATCGCCTTCGCCGAAACCATATCGAAACTTTCCATCGAAGAATGCATAGCCACGTATCATCTGCCTTGGGCGGAGGCGGAAGGTCTCTCCTCGGGGCTCGCCATCGAGTCGCTTTTCCTTGCCAGGACGGGGGCCAGCCAGGTGATTGTCCCCAACGTGTCCATCAGGGAGGGGCTACTCCTCGCCGAAGTGCGAGGCCTGGACCCGGCCGTGGAAGAAGAGCTGAAGCAGCAGGTCCTGGCCTCGGCGCGCGCGCTCGGCAAACGCTTCCGCTACGACGAAGCCCATGCCCGAAGCGTGAGCGTACTCTGCCTCGCCATTTTCGATTCGCTCTCGAAAGAACACGGGTTGGGCTACCACGAAAGACTTCTCCTGGAAACCGCGGCCATACTGCACGATATCGGAACCTACATAAGAGCCTCGGGTCATAACAAGCACGGGGAATATATCGTATCCAACTCGGAAATCTTCGGTCTCAACCGGAGCGACATCAATATCATATCCAACGTGGTGCGCTATCACCGGCGTTCGCCTCCCGCCCCCACCCATGTGAACTACATTTCCCTTCCCAGGGAGGACAGAATCGTCGTGATGAAGCTTTCGGCCATACTGCGCGTGGCCGACGCGCTGGACAGGAATCACTCAGGAAGAATGATCGACGCTTCTTTCGAGAAGGGCAGCGAAAAATTCCTGATCCGTTCGACTCGAAACCTCGACTTCTCGCTCGAAAGACTATCGCTAGCCGACAAGGGCGATCTGTTCGAGGATGTTTTCGGTCTGGTACCGACCGTTCTATGAGGCAGCCATGAGCGATTATCCCGTACTAAACCGCGAACTTTCGTGGATCGAGTTCAACGCCCGAGTCCTCCAGGTGGCGCTGAAGGATTCGGTGCCCCTCCTCGAGCGCCTCAAGTTTCTCGGTATCGTGACGTCCAACTTTGACGAGTTCTTCATGGTCCGGGTGGCAGGCCTCAAGGCGGCGATCGGCCGGGGAGATCACAGCCTGGATGCCTCGGGCGCCAGCCCCGAGCAGCTGCTCGCCATGGTTTCCGCCCGCGTGAAGGAGCTGGTCGGGATTCAGTACAAGTGCCTAGCCGAGCATGTCCTGCCGGGGCTCGCGGCGGCGGGGATGGAAATCCTTCCTCCCAGACGCTGGAGCCTGGGCGAAAAGCGTTATCTCGAAGGCTATTTCAGCGAAAAGGTATTCCCCCTTATCACCCCTTTGCGCATCGAGGAGGACGTATTCCCCTCGACGGGCAATCTCCAGCTCCAATGCGCCTTCGAGCTCGAGACGGAAAGCGGCGAAAAGGTCTACGCCATAGCCCAGGTACCCAAGAACTCGGGCCGCTTCATTCCTCTTCCCAAACAGGATGATGATGATCCGGATATATTCCGCTTTACCCTCATCGAAGATCTCATCACGAGCTACGCGTCCAGGCTTTTCCCCGGGCACAAGGTCAACAGTTCCCTGGTATTCAAGGTGACGAGGGACGCCGATTCGGGCGTGGACGAGGATAGGCAGGAGGATTTCCTGACCGCCATGGAGGAAGTTCTGGCTGGGCGTCAGAACTCCACCCCGGTGAGGCTCAGCGTCTCCGGCAAGGCGGCCGCCCTCGTCGCGATCCTCCAGAAAGGTCTTGGGCTTGGCGAAATCGACACCTATCGGTTGAACGGTCCCATAGATCTTTCAGGTTTCTACGACCTGGCTTCCATCGAGGAAAAAAGTCATCGAAAGACCAACTCCAAGCTGAGAGACAAAGCCTGGGCTCCCGTAGTCCTCCCCGGTCCTGAGGGGGCGAGCGTATGGGATGAGATCGACAGCGGAGACAGGCTCATCCATGTGCCCTATGAATCGTTCGGGGCGATCCAGCGTTTCCTGGACGAGGCAGCCGACGATCCCAGCGTTCTCGCCATAAAAATGACGCTGTACAGGACCTCGGGCGATTCTCCCGTCGTTAAGGCCCTAATAAGGGCGGCGCGAAACGGGAAGCAAGTGGCCGTCGTCGTGGAACTCAAGGCGCGTTTCGACGAAGAGAGGAATATAACCTGGGCCTCCACGCTCGAGCAGGCCGGCGCCATCGTCACCTATGGAGTGGCGAGGCTGAAGGTGCATGCCAAGGTAGCCCTCGCGATTCGCAGAACCAAGGACGGAGCGATCCACAAGTATCTCCATCTCTCGACCGGCAACTATAACGAAAAGACAGCCCGGGGCTACTCCGACCTTTCGATTTTCACCGCCAACGATGATCTCTGCAGGGAAGCCTCGGCGCTTTTCAACATGCTCACCGGCTATTCCACTATTCAGCCCCTCACCCATCTGGCCGTGGCGCCTTTTGATCTGAAAAAGCGGATACTTTCCCTGATCGACAGGGAGATCCAGCGCTCCTCGCCCGAGTCTCCCGGCCTTATCGAGGCTAAACTGAACGCCCTGGCCGATACCGACGTGATCGAGGCTTTCTATAAAGCCTCCCGCGCCGGCGTGATCGTCAGGCTGAACGTTCGGGGAGCCTGCACCCTCCTGCCCGGCATTCCGGGGCTCTCGGAGACCATCGAGGTTAGAAGCATTCTAGGACGCTATCTCGAACACTCGCGCATCTTCCATTTCCGCAACGGAGGTCTCGACGAAGTCTATCTTTCCAGCGCCGATTGCCTGCCGAGGAATCTGGAACGGAGGATCGAACTGATGTTCCCGGTGATCGACGAAGGTCTCCAGCGTGTTTGCGTGGAAATCATGGCTACCTATTTCAAGGATACGGACCATGCTTTCAGGATGCTTCCCGACGGTTCCTGGGAAGGGGTAAAGCCCATGGAAGGCGAAATACCCGTTTCTGCGCAGGAACAGCTCTACAAGAGGGTGAAGCGCATGGCAGAGATTGCCGAAGCGCCGCCCGAACAGCTCCAGGTGCGCCGGAGATTCAAATCAAACTGAGCGCTTTTTCGATCGCTTGGCCGAGGGCTTCTTCCCATATTGTAAGGCCGCTTTGCGCATCCCTGTTGGTGTCCGGGTTGGCCCCCGTCCCGCCGATCATATATACGTAGCCCGAACGGCTGCTCCGATCGACGAACATGCCGCCCAAGAAACCGTAGGCGTTGCCGCGGTGTCCCCATAGGCCGGGCCGTCCCCCCGGGCCGGTCGGACGCATCATGCCTATGCCGGTCGCATAGGTACGACTGAATTCTTCCTCGCAGTTGGCGCCGTCTTCGCGTCTCTGCCAGCCGGGAGTCATCATCGCGTTCACGCTCATCTCGGAAAGCAGACGAACAACGCCCGATCGCGGATCCGCCGCCTGAGCCCCGCCCTCGATGCCAAAGCCCGCGTCCACCTTGCCGCCGTCGATGAGACACTGCGCGATTTTCGCGAGATCTCGGGCGCGGACGCGCATGCCGCCCTGAGGCGAAAACAGCGAACCATTCTCCCCCAGCCTATACTCTTCAAGCGAAGGCGGCGCTGCCGGGATTCGGACCGGAAGCTTAGGGCGGACTCCGCGGTAGTCATCAATCTGCGGATACCAGGGGCCACTCGCGTTCCAGGAATCATCCGACTCTTTATCGGCCGGGCATTTTCTATAGATGGGCGAAAGGTTGGCAAACCCCTCACCCGAGAGCAGATTGACGTTGAATCCGCCATCGATGCCGAGCGGTTCGAAAACGGCTTCCTGCATGTAGAGATCGAAACGTTTGCCCGCGACCCTCTCCACGATGCTCCCGAGGAGGGCATATCCCAGGTTGCAGTAGCAGTAAAACGAAGCAGGCGATTTGTCGACGCGGGAATCCTTCCGGGCAAAGTGTCTGCCCGAATCGAAATATCTGCCATCGGGGACGAAAAGTTCCTCCAGCCTGTGTCCAAGCGGGGGATAATAGAACCCGGCGTCGCGGAGGCTAGATGTATGGCCGAGAAGCATTCTTGTCGTGATCTTTTTATCGGGAAAGGATGGATTGCGCAGCGTGAATCCCAGATAATCCGAAATGTCGCGATCGAGGTCGAGAGCCCCTTGCTCGACGAGGCGCATGGCGCCAATCGTCGCCGTGGGCTTGGAAATTGAGGCGACGCGCCACCGCGTGCGCTCGTCGACAGGCAGATCCGGCGCTCCCCCCTGCCCCTCTATCCGCAGCCTCCCCTCGCTCGCGGCAAAGCGTCTCGCGCCGAAATACCCCTCCCAGGCTATGCGGCCGCCCCGAAGCAGGACGACGGCGAGGCCAGAAAGAGGCTTCCCCGGCAACTCCATCACCCGAGCGCAGGCCTCGCCGAGTTCCCGCGATGCTTCGGCCGCTTTTCCCGTCCCTCTTTTCATTATCTTCCTCCCGTCTCCATCTTCCGGATTCCGCCGCGTTGACAAGAAGATTTCGAGTCCCCACAATGCCTTCAATGAATCGAACAACAATCGAAAATGGAACGCGTCCAAAAGATCGGCGACTGAAGGACGCGGCCATGGGGCTGGGTTTGGGAGGCTTGGGGCTGGCGGCCAGTTTCCTCGCCGGTCTCAAGCTTCTGGGCAAACTCTACTATGTGGAATGGCTCGCCGTCGCCGTCATGGGCTTCTATCTTCTCGTCGCCTGGCTCCTCTATCTCCGGGACGACTCGTTCTTGAAACGCCGCGGGCAGGATACGCCGCCGCCCGACCTTTCATCCAAACGAAGCCGCCGCGTTCTGCTGGCCGCTTCCGCCTTCCTCGCCCTGGCCTCCCTCGTCCTTTATTTCGGCTTCGGAATAGGCGCGAAATTCTGATCTCTCACCGGTAGCGCCTCGTCCAGTCTTCCGTCTCTTCCCCGTTCCCGTATACGAAATGCCCGGGCAGGGCTTCACGCCAGCTGGGCTGTTCATCGCTGTAGTCGTGGCACGACTGGTCGTAAGGCGTCGATTTCTTGCCCTTCTCGCGCCGAGGATCCGGCAGGGGAACGGCGGAGAGCAGCGCCTTCGTGTAAGGGTGGAGCGGCTTGGAGAATATTTCTTCCGTCTCGCCGAGTTCCACGATCTTGCCCAGATGGATCACAGCTATCCTGTCCGTTATGAATCGCACAACCGAGAGATCGTGCGCGATGAACATGAGGGACAGCCCCTTGGTCTTCTGGATCTGGGAGAGGAGGTTGAGCACCTGAGCCCTGATCGAGACGTCCAGCGCCGAGATGGGCTCGTCGGCGATGATGAACTCCGGCGCCATTATGAGGGCGCGGGCTATGCCTATTCTTTGACGTTGGCCGCCCGAGAACTCATGGGGAAAACGGCTGGCGAACTCGGGCAGAAGGCCCACTTCGAGAAGCGCTTTCTGGACGAGTTCCACTCTCTCCTTCTCGCTCGAAAATCCATGGATATTGTACAGGCCTTCCGATACGATATAGTCTATCTTCGCTCTCTCGTTGAGCGACGCCATCGGATCCTGGAAAATCATCTGTATTTTCTGGACCACTTCACGATCCAGTTCAGGCGTTATGCGACCGTTGATATTCCTTCCCTTGAAGAGAATTTCCCCGCCGCTCGCTTCATTAATCCTCACGATCGCCCGGCCGATGGTCGTCTTCCCTGATCCCGATTCCCCGACGAGACCGAAGGTTTCGCCCTTGTATATGAAAAAATTGACCTTGTCGACAGCGCGGAAGCTTCCGCCCTTCACCTTGAAATCGACCGACAGGTCTTTCACTTCCAGTATTTTCTCGCGCTCCATCGCTTCATTCCTCGTTTGCATGTTTAAGCCTTGGAACCCGAAAGCCATGCGTTCTGAACCTGCCAGGATTCCTGCAAGTGCTTGATGATCTCAGGTGGTTCCACCTTGGGCGCGCGGGGATCGAGCAGCCAGGTGGAAGCCCAGTGGCTGGGGCTCACCTCGAAACGCGGAGGCTCCTGCACGAAATCGATCTTGAGCGCATAGGGATTGCGCGCCGCGAAAGCGTCCCCTTTAATTTCCTTGAAAAGGCTCGGAGGGGTGCCCTTTATCGAAAAGAGAGGTTTCCCCTTGATTCCCAGCTGGGGCAGCGATGACAGCAAAGCCCATGTGTAAGGATGGCGCGGATCGTAGAAGACTTCTTCCGCCTGCCCGCATTCCACGATTTTCCCGGCATACATCACCGCCACTCTGTCGGCGACGTTGGCTACCACACCCAGGTCGTGGGTGATGTAAATGGTCGTAAAGCCGAACTCGGCCTGAAGGGAACGGATTAAATCCAGTATCTGGGCCTGGATAGTCACGTCGAGGGCCGTCGTAGGCTCGTCGCAGATGAGGATGCGCGGCTCGCATGCCATGGCGATGGCTATGACGACACGCTGCCGCATGCCGCCCGAAAATTCGTGCGGAAACTGCTTATGACGCTTGTCGGCGTCGGGAATACCCACTCGATTCAGCATCTCTATGGCGGCAGTTTCGGCCTTCTTGGCGTTGTAGCCGCGATGAAGCGCATAGACTTCCCCGATCTGCGAGCCCACTGTCCTGAGAGGATTGAGCGAAGTCATCGGGTCCTGAAAAACCATGGATATTTTTTTGCCCCTTATCGCGAGCCAGGGTTTTTCGCCGCGGAACTTCGCGAGATCTTCGCCGTCGAAAAGGATGGATCCCGAATCCACCCATCCGTTTTTGTCCAGCATGCCGATGAAGGATTTCGTGAGCACGGATTTCCCCGAACCGGATTCGCCGACGATGGCTATCGTCTCGCCTTTCCTGACATCGAGACTGGTCCCGCGTATCGCGGTGAGAACCTGCCCCCTCAAGTTAAATTTAATGACGATATCTTTAACGTCGAGGATTTTTTCCGCCAGTATATTTTCCATCACCTGCCCCTACACATGGTTGCGCGGATCGGACGCGTCGGCGAAAGCGTTGCCGAGAACATAGAAGGATATCGTAATGATGGACAGCACGATCGTGGGGAATATCAGCTGGTACCTGAGCTCAGGCGACATCATTATGAGCCTGCCTTCATTGACCAGATTCCCGAGGGAGGGGATGCTCACCGGCAGTCCGAGACCGATGTACGTGAGGAAGACCTCCCAGCCTATGGTTCCGGGGATGGAGAGGGCCGTCTGCAGCATGATCACCGACACGAGATAGGGCAAAAGATTCCGGCCTATCACTCTGCCCGCCGGCGTTCCGAGGCAGCGCGACGCGAGGTTGTATTCCCTGTCCCTTATGATGACGATCTGGTTGCGCACGAAGCGGGCAAGCCCCAGCCAGCCCGTGATGCACATCGCGATGATCATGGTCTTGAATCCGGGCCGGAGAATATAGGCCATCAACAGCAGAATGATCGTCGTGGGTATATTGTTGAGGACGTTGTACACTTCCGTCATCACTCTGTCGAGCTTGCGTACATAGCCCCAGAGTGCTCCATACGTGATGCCTACCAGCATCTCGAAGAATCCGACGATGAGACCGATGAGAAGGCTTGTCCGCGTGCCGCTCCAGATGCGAGCCCAGAGATCCTGGCCTATGGAGTTGGTCCCGAACCAGAAGGTTGAATCCGGAAGGCGGTTGCGCATCTGCACGCTCGTGGCAGGGTCGATATGAATCTTTGTGGGCGAATTCTGCCCCGGGATCAAAGGTTGGATGAACGTGAATATCAGCAATATAGAAAGCACGACGAGGAGGATAACGGCGATCTTGTTCTTGAGAAAAACCTTTACGGTGGACCGCCAATACGAGTAATCGGAATATCCGATGCGTTCCGAGGCGTTTTCGTCGAAGTCGGCGAATTCGAAAAGCGAGTCGCTCATCGCGAGCCCTCCCCTTTTACGAGTTTTATCCTCGGATCGAATATCGCCATGAGAATATCGCCGAGAAAAAGACCGATGATTCCCACCGAGGAGAAAATGAGGACGAGAGCCTGGACCATCGGGTTGTCCTGACGTTGAATGACGTCGACAAGAAGTCCGCCCATGCCGGGAATGGAATAAAGCGATTCGATATAGATAGAGCCGGAAATGGTCGAAAGTATGGCGGCGGGAAGATATTGCGCCATGGGAACGAAAGCGTTTCGCATAACGTGACGCACCATGATGAGCTTTTCGGGCAGCCCCTTCGCTCTGGCGAGCTTTATATAATCCTTGTTGAGTTCGTCGACCATATAGCGCCGTATCCACATCGCGTAGCCGGCTATGCCACCCAACGACAGGGAAATGGTAGGCAGTATCCAGCTTTTTACGCGGTACTTGTCGAATAGAATGGGAAGATTGAAGAGACTGGTGCCGTACAACTGTATGAAAAGGAGATAGACGGCCGACGGCATCGCGTTGATCAGCACAATGTATGCGGTGCCCGCTTTGTCCAGAGCCCGCCCTTTCTTCCTCGCCATGAATGCACCAAGGGACAGGCCCGCAACCAGCGCCAGAAGCGTGGCGAAAATCCCGAAATACATGGAATAGGGAATTCGCGGGGCTATCACTTCGGTGACGGGCACGTCCCGCCGGTAGATGATGGAAGTGCCCAAATCGCCCCTTGAGAGTCTTACGTAAAAATTGCCCAGCTGGACATACCAGGGATCGAGCAAGCCCATGCGGTCTAGGGCGGCGACCTTCTGCACCTCTGAAAGCTTGTCGTAACCCTCGGCGAAATATCCTTCCAGAGGGAGAAGTCGCATCAGCAGGAACACGAGCGACACGACGATGAAGAGCGTGACGAGCGATTGAGAAAACCGCTTAAGGATATATCGAATCATTGAATCTCCGCGATCTTCAATCGGAGAAGGGCGGGGATCACCCCGCCCTTCTCTCGATCATGATGTAAAAGCCATGCTGCTTAGTACTTGGATTTCTTGAGGGCTTCTTCGCGTTCCGCGTCCCATGCGGCTTTCATCTTGTTGTAGGCTTCCGTGGAAAGCGGTTTCTGCATGACGGTCTGTCCCTTGAATTTCAGGGTGGAAGTGCCGAAGGGCGCGAAGGGATAGGAGAAGGGTTCGAGCTTGGATGCCGTGAAACCGCCGCCGCCTATCGCGTAGGGTATGACGAAGGCTTCGTCTATGAAATAAGCTTCGGCCTTGGCGAAGAGCTCGTAGCGTTTCGCGATATTGACGGTTTCCGCCTTGGCCGCGTCCACCATGTTCTCATAGATCGACTTGCCGTTAGCCTGAACGTATCCGATCGCTTTCTCCGGCCAGTTGTAGTTCGATCCGGTGATGAAGGGATCGGTATAGGTTTCCGGATCGGCGTAGTCCGGACCCCAGTTGCATTCCAGAATCGCGTAGTTGCCTTTGCGTCGAGTGGCGCCGAGGAAGCCCGTGGCGGGGAAGGAAACTGGAATCACGTCGATAAAATCATTGCCGAGAAGATTTTCCAGCTGCTGTTCGACGACCTGGGCGCGGTTCGTCCAGTCCGACATGCCGGCGTTGTACGGCATCATGACCTTGACGGGGAATTTCGCCGTGCCGGCCAGTTCCGCCATAGCCTTGGCCTTGAATCCGACGGCTAAGGTTTTATTGAAGGAATCGGCTTTCGCGACCTTGGCCAGATCGGCCATATCAACATAGTCCTTCCCTGAAGCGTTAACGAAGTTGCGCGGTGTGATCGTGTTTTGGAGCCTGCGTTCCGGCGCGTACGGCTCCGAGGTGAGCATGGCCGCACGCTTGTCCAGCGCGTGGAAGAGGGCTTTCCTGAAATTCTTGTTGTTGACGGCGACCTTCCAGTTGTCGGGGTCGTACTGCGCGTCGAAGGTGGGGTTGAAGTTGAGCGCGTAGAAATAGGTATAGGAGTTGGTCACCAAAGGCCGAATTATGGCTTTCTTGGCCGGATCCTTCATCCAGGAGTCGATGAGGGAGCTTGGAATGGAGATGACGGAGGATATTTCGCCTCTGAGGAAAAGTTCGGGGCTGAGGGTTCCCGATTCCTTGTTGTACTTAAAAATCAGGCGGCGAATGTACACGTGTTCCTTGTCCCAGTACTTATCGTTGCGCACGAGCGTGCGGCCTACCTGGGGCTCGAAGGTTTCAATGATGTACGCGCCATTATAAAGGATAGTCTTGTTATCGGTGCCGAAGCGGGTTCCGGTTTTCTCGATGAACTGGCCGTTCGCTGGCAGGAAGCAGACATAGGTGAGCATGCTGAGGAAATAGGGAACCGGCTTCTCGAGCGTGTACTGGAGCGTATACTTGTCGAGAGCCTTGACGCCGACCTGACTAAAATCGGTCACTTTCCCTTCGAAATACGCTTTGCCGTTCTTGATCACCGTATAGGCGATATTGGCGATGAGGGAGGCATTCTTTTTATCGAAAAGGTAACGCGCGGCGTCGACCCAGTCCTGGGCGACGACTTCAGCGTAATCCTTGCCCTTGTTGTCGACCCATTTCACGCCCTTGCGCAGGGTAAAGGTCCAGGTCTTTCCATCGGCGGAGTTTGTCCAGTCGGTGGCGAGGGAGGGGACGAGAACGCCATACTTATCGTATTCAACGAGGCCGTCCAAAACGTTCGCGATCATCTCATGCTCGTTCGTACCGGCAGTGACGAGGTAATTCAAGGTCGTGAGTTCACCCGAATACACCTGATAGTAATCCTCGGACTTTGGCGCCGCGCCAGCTACCGTTGCGGCAAGAAGCAGTACCGCGGCAAGACAGAAAGAAAATGATCGTTTCATCCGCCTATCTCCATGTGCCTCATGATGTCTAAAAACACCAGCAACGCTGGCGTTTTTATTATTTCACCGATCAGGGCTGGAGTCAAACGCAGATTTCTAGAAGTAGAAACAAATGGTCAGGCGCCGCATTTCCTCGTTATCACGGGCAGGGAGTCGTTCTTTCTACCTTTCTGTATCAGGGCGCCAACGCCGAGCGTCAGGACGAAAAGCGCGCCCGCGGAGATGACAGCCGGCGTTTCGGTTGTCGTGGGAAAGAAAAGGCGGCCGAGGCCATACCCCGCGAACAAAGCGATAAGCGGCAGGCCGAGTATCCAGAAGGCTCCCCTGGCCTGTTCCTTTCCGGCGACCTCGATTTCCACCTCATCGCCTTCGAGTACATCGAGGTCGTGGGCGTTGTAGCTCTGGAGATCGCCGCGTCCCGCCTTGCAGGTATTGTTGATGCAGGAGGCGCAGCCGTCGTGCATCGCTATGGCGACATGGACTATCTTACCGTTTATCTTCTTTACCGTTGCTATCTCTTTCATCGATCGTCTCCTTGCAGGGGATCCTGAAGCTTTCCATGCGTTCGGCCTTGCCCGAATCGCCTATACGGAAAAAGCAGCCTTGAACTTCCAGCCCAAGGGTCCCGTCGCCTTCCCAGACGCGGACCGCAGTCATGAATTCCTTTACGCGGGCATCCGGATTCATGCCCCCGACAGATAATATACTGCCGGTTCGGCCGCAATCGGTAATCGCCGCCGTTCCATTTTTCATCAAGCGCGCGTCCGCCGTAAGCGCCTTGCAGTGGCTCCCCACGACCGCCGAAACCCTGCCGTCGACATAGCTGGAAAGCGTGAGCTTTTCAGCCGTCGTCGAGGCGTGGAAATCCACGACGATGGCCTTTGTGTCGGCGGCTATCCTATCGATAATGTGATCAATCGCGGGAAAGGGATTTTCCAAATGCACGCGAGGGAAGCCCGCCTGTCCCAGCAGCGTGACGACGGCGATCTTGCCGGCCGGAGTCTGGAAGATCTTCCATCCTCTGCCTGGATTCTCATAGGGATAGTTGGCCGGGCGAAGCACCCAGCCGGCTTTCGGATAGAATTCGGTCATGTCGATCTTGTAGTAGGCGCAATCGCCGACGGTGAGGCAGTCTATGCCCAGCTTGCGGAGATAGACGGCATGCTGCACGCCGAGCCCGGCGCCGCCGGTCGCTGAATCGGCGTCGGCGATGATGAAATCGGGCTTATATCTGGCCTTTATCTCGGGCAGAGTGGACTTGAGGGCGAAGACGCCGCTTTTGCCCACGATCTCGCCGATGAAAACTACGTTGATGCTCACGTTCCGTACTTTACAGGCAAGCGAAGGTTTTATGCAATCAGGAGATTCGCGGGCTGAAGATGCCCGGCGGCGAACGGCTCCCCTTACTGGTTCTTGTACTGCTGGACTTCGTCGAATACATACTCCAAGACCACGCCGGCGGTCCTGAACATCTCCTCGCTCTCGGCTCCGTCGTGGTATCGCCGCTCGCATATGACCCGCACGATGCCGCAGTTGATGATCATCATGGCGCAGGTTCGGCAGGGAGTCATGCGGCAGTAAAGCGTGGCGCCCTGTATGGCGACCCCCCTGCGCGCGGCTTGGCAGATGGCGTTCTGTTCGGCGTGCACGGTGCGGACGCAATGCTGGGTAACCGTCCCGTCCTCATGGATGAGCTTCTTGAGCTGATGGCCTACTTCGTCGCAATGCGGCAGTCCGCTGGGGGCTCCCACATAGCCGGTGGCCAGTATCTGGTTGTCCTTGGCGATGACGCAGCCCGACCTTCCCCGGTCGCAGGTCGCTCGCTTGGCTATGGCATTGCAAACTTCCATAAAGTATTCATCCCAGGTGGGTCTCTTGTATTCCAATTCCGCCATTTCAGCTCCTTGCTTTTCCTTAAGGCATCATTGCCCGCGCGCTTTCCGCCGTCAAGAGCCGGGAAGAAATGGCCGGGACGGATCTTTCATCGGCGCGGTATTTCTGATATGGTAACGCTGGTTTACGCGGAGGAAAGAATGAAACGGATAAATAAGCTGATACTTGCGCTTGTCTTTTTATCGGCGGCCTCAGGCATGGTCTCCTGCCAGACCAGCGAAAGACCCGATGGGCTCTATGCCGTCCTCGAGACGACGAAAGGAGACATCGTGCTCTCCCTCGAATTTGAGAAGACCCCTCTCACGGTCGGCAACTTCGTGGGACTCGCCGAAGGCAAGCTCGACGCCAGCAAGGGCAAACCATATTACGACGGCATCACCTTCCATAGGGTGGAACCGGGATTCGTCATTCAGGGCGGAGATCCCCTCGGCAATGGTTCCGGCGGTCCCGGCTATAAATTCCCCGACGAATTTTCCCCCGAACTTAAGCATGAAGGTCCCGGCGTGGTTTCAATGGCCAATGCCGGTCCCAACACGAATGGAAGCCAGTTTTTCATTACCCTCGGCGACGCGGCCTGGCTGGACGGAAAACACTCCGTATTCGGCAAGGTTGTGGAAGGCATGGATGTCGTGAACTCCATCGCCGTGGGCGACGCGATCAAAAAGGCGCGCATCGAGCGCGTGGGCGCTAAAGCCAAGGCATTCGACGTTTCCCAAAAAGCCTGGGACGAAAGACTCAGCGCCTCCTACGCCGCGCTTCGATCCGCCGCCCAGGCCAAACAGGCATCGGATATGGCGGCAATCTCCGCCAAATGGCCCGACGCGATCAAGGACGAATTCGGCATTTTCCAGAAGGTAATCCGCAAAGGTTTTGGCGATGTGCCAACCAAGGGAGATACCGTCTCGGTGATCTACAAAGGCATGCTGCTCGACGGCACCGTTTTCGACCAGTCAGCCCTCGCGGGCGGTCCCTTCAAGTTCCGCGTCGGAACGGGCGAGATAATCGAAGGCTGGGACAAGGTCGTGTCCACCATGCGCAAGGGCGAAAAGCGGCTCGTCGTCATTCCGCCCGAGCTGGCCTACGGCGCCTCCGGCATAAGCGGCGTGATTCCCGCCGATGCCTTTCTCGTCTTCGAAATGGAATTGACCTCCATCTCCCGATGAATTCTGCGGCGCGGTCCAAAACCGCGCCTTTTTTAAACTACCTTCATTTTCCATATTTTCCGCTCATGAAATCCGGCGTTGGAGATAATGGAGATTTTAGACCTTTTAACAATTCGCTCCACATTTTTTAACCTATTGGAGATTTTGGAGAAAAACGCCGACAGTCCTTCAAATAAAAAGACGACATGCCGTCGATAAGGCCTCTAAACCGGGTCTTACGACAATAGCAAGCATTTCCTTCTCCTGTATTATTTAAAGTATAGGATGGATAAGGAGAAGGAATGAAGCGGTTTTTGCGATCGGCGGTTTTCGCGATGCTCGCCCTGGTGACGCTCACCGGAGCCTATGCCCAGAAAACGTCCAACTCCAAAAGTGTCTCCATCCAGATCGTCGCCGTGGTTCCCGCCGTACTCAAGCTTTCACTCGACTTTTCCAACGACGCCAGCGCCAACCTCACCGGCTATATCCCCGCCGACGGGATGGTACCCAGCAACGCAGCCTATGCCCCGAACGACAATCTCCGGTTCGAGATAAGGACGGGAGCCGTGGTGCATCTCGGAAACGCCAGCCTTTTCTCCAATGTGACTTCTTCCTATACCGTCAAGGTCCATTCCGCCAATGGTGGCGCGCTCAGGGACCTGAGCGGAACCGAAAGAGCCGCGATTCCCTACGAACTATACTTCGGCGACACAGCGTCGACGGCCGAGGGCGGTAGCTTCTCCTTCGCCGCATCGGGAAAATCCTCCAAATACAGCGAACCCTTCAGCGTCGCCCTCGCTATCCGCGATGTTCCTCAATCGGCCGCGAACGGCAGCTATTCCGACCGGCTCATGTTCTCCGTTTCCGCCAACTGATTGCCAGGCCTCCTCCCGACGTTATATCATGCGAAGGGAGGCACCCCATGAAAAGCGAAATAAGGACTATCTGGAATGGCGGCATGGCGTTTGAGGCCGACGTGAACGGCCACAAGATTGTCATGGACGCGGCCACCGCGGACGGCGGGCAGGATGAAGGCGCCAGGCCCAAGCCGCTTTTATTGGCGGCCCTCAGCGGCTGTTCCGGCATGGATGTCGTTTCCATCCTCAAGAAAATGAGGGAACCTTGCACATGGTTCGCCATGAAAGCGGAAGGCGACGGCAGAGACGAGCATCCCAAGAAATATGTCCATATCAAATTGATCTACCAGTTCAAGGAAAGCGATCATCTCAATCCCAACAACGTGAGGAAGGCCTGCGAGCTTTCCCAGCAAAAATACTGCGGCGTCAGCGCGATGCTCAGAGACAGCGCGCCGCTCGATTGGGAAATCGAATATATCTGACCGTCCGCGGGTATTGAAAAACTGAACCTTTTTCACTATACTGTAGCCAGGTAGCTGATTTTCTAACAAATGGGAACAAACCGCATTTTTTTCTACAATCTCCCGCATCGTTATCAACAATGCTGCCAGGTACCGTTTTGAACCGCGAACGGCGCTTTTTGGCGCCCGCATTCTATTGCAATGAGGTGAAGGCTCAAGATGTCCAATGACATTCACAAGATGCGAAACATCGGGATTTCCGCCCATATCGATTCGGGCAAGACAACGCTGTCAGAGCGTATACTCTTCTACTGCCAGAAGATTTATGCCATACACGAAGTAAGGGGCAAGGATGGCGCGGGCGCGACCATGGACTCCATGGACCTGGAACGCGAGCGCGGCATAACCATCCAGTCCGCGGCCACCAACGTTCAGTGGAAGGGCTACGACATCAACCTGATCGATACGCCGGGACACGTTGACTTCACGATCGAAGTCGAGCGTTCCCTGCGCGTTCTCGATGGGGCCATACTCGTGCTCTGCGCGGTGGCGGGCGTACAGTCCCAGTCCATCACGGTGGACCGCCAGCTTAAGCGCTACCACGTTCCCCGGCTCGCCTTCATTAATAAGTGCGACCGCACCGGCGCCAATCCCTTCAAGGTAAAGGCGCAGCTCCAGGAAAAGCTCGGGCTCAATCCGGCCTTCGTCACGATCCCCATCGGGCTCGAGGACAAGCTGGAAGGCGTCATCGACCTCGTCCTCATGCGCGCCGTGTATTTCGACGGCCCCAGTGGCGAAGACATCCGCTATGCCGATATCCCCGCCCATCTCGTGGCCGACGCCGAGCGTTACCGCGAGGAACTCGCGGAAGCCGCGGCTATGTTCTCCGACGAACTGGCCGAAGCCTTCCTCGAAGGCGAATACACGAACGAAATGCTCATGGCAGCCATCCGCAAGGGCGTCATCGCCGAGAAATTCGTCCCCGTCTTCGTGGGCTCGGCCTACAAGAACAAGGGCGTGCAGATTCTCCTCGACGCCGTCGTCAGCTATCTCCCCGACCCCACCGAGGTCCGCAACGTCGCGCTCGACCTCGACAACGGCGAGAAGGAAGTCGAGCTCATCTCCGACCCGAACCAGAAACCCGTGGCCCTCGGCTTCAAGCTCGAGGATGGCCAGTACGGTCAGCTCACCTATGTGCGCATCTATCAGGGCGAACTCAAGAAGGGCGATGAACTCTACAACACCAGGTCGCGCAAGCGCTTCAAGGTGGGAAGGCTCGTCCGCATGCACGCCAACTCCATGGAAGACATCACCGAAGGCTATTGCGGCGACATCGTCGCCCTCTTCGGCGTCGAGTGCGCGTCCGGCGACACTTTCTGCCACCCGGATCTCAATTACGCCATGTCGTCGATGTTTATTCCCGAACCGGTCATCTCCCTGGCCATCGAACCCAAGGACAAGAAATCCTCGGACCAGATGGGCAAGGCGCTCAACCGCTTCACCAAGGAAGACCCCACCTTCCAGACCTTCGTCGATCCCGAGTCCAACCAGACCATCATCAAGGGAATGGGCGAACTTCATCTCGAAGTCTATGTGGAGCGCATGCGCCGCGAGTACAAGTGCGAGGTAGAAATTGGCAGACCGCAGGTAGCCTACCGCGAAGCCATCACGCAGCGGGCCGATTTCAACTATACCCATAAGAAGCAGACGGGCGGCTCGGGCCAGTACGGCCGCGTCGCGGGCTATATCGAGCCCATCACCGAGCAGAACTATGAATTCGTCAACCAGGTGAAGGGCGGCGCGATTCCCATCGAATTCATCCCTTCCTGCGACAAGGGCTTCAAGGCCGCGACCCAGAAGGGCAGCCTCATCGGCTTCCCCATCGTCAACGTGCGCTGTCTCGTCAACGACGGTCAGAGCCACGCGGTCGACTCCTCCGATATCGCCTTCCAGTTGGCGGCCATCGGCGCCTTCAGGGAAGCCTATGAAAAGGCCAAGCCCGCCATTCTCGAGCCTATCATGAAGGTGAGCGTCGAGGGACCAAACGAATTCCAGGGCAATATCTTCGCTTCGCTGAACCAGAGGCGCGGCATCATCACCGCCAGCACCGAGGATGGCCTGTTCTGCCGCGTAGAGGCGGAAGTGCCCCTCGCCGAGATGTTCGGCTATTCCACGGTCATCAGGTCGCTCACTCAGGGCAAGGCCGAGTTCACCATGGAATTCGAGAAGTACGGAAAGGTCCCCACCTCGATCTCCGAAAAGCTGAGAGAGGATTATCTCGAGAAGAGAAAGAAAGAACACCAGAAGTAATTTTTTGGGCAAAATCTTTTTACCGCCCGCCGGAAATGCGGGTATACTAAAGAATGAAGATTCCCCCAGGCGTTCCGGCGCCGGGGAAGATTTCAGGGGATTGCCCCGCAATCGCCGAAAGGAGATCACATGCTGAAGGAAGAATTCATTTCGAAAAGCAGCGTGCGCGTTCTGGAGAAGTCGATAGAAGGCGGCCTCGGCGCTGGCAATATCGGAATAATCTCCAGCAGAAAGGGCATAGGCAAGACTTCCGTTCTCGTCCAGATGGCGCTCGACAAGCTCATCCAGGGAGAAAAAGTCATCCATGTTTCTTTCAACGCGCACACGAGTTACGTTATTTCCTGGTACGAGAATATTTTCGATGAGATCGCGAAACGGAAAAACCTGGAAGACATCGGCAATCTAAAGGACCAGCTGGTGCGCAACCGCGTCATCATGAACTTCACCCAGGAAGGAGTATCGGTCGACCAGATCACCCGCTCCCTCAGGGCGATGATCGTGGATGGCGGCTTCGACGCGAAGACGGTTATCGTCGACGGATTCGACTTCTCGCGCGGCTCTGTGGAGCGCTTCGAAAAAGTAAAGAAATTCATCGCCGAGATGGGGCTGGAAGTATGGTACTCCTGCACGCTGTCGGGCGCCGATCCTCTCTTCGACAAGAACAATGTGCCGATTCTCCTCAGGGAACTCCTTCCCCTGATTTCGGTGCTCATCGTTCTGGAACCCATGCACGATTACATTCACTTCAAGGTCATCAAGGACCACGAGATGCTGAATCCCAAGGACCTGAGCCTGAAGCTGGACACGAAGTCGCTGCTTATAGCCGAAAACTGAGCATTGTGGGCCGGCGCTGGCTGCGCTTGACCGCCGACTGCGCTTTGGCGCCGCCCGATGAAAAGGCCGGCGCATAGATGGGAGCCGTTCACGAGAAAATCGTGGACGGCTCCTATTTTTTTGCCTGAATGAATTCGAAGGAGTCTATGGTGACGGCAAGGGAGCCGCGGCCGGAGGGCGGAACGTCGCCGTGGGCGAGGTAGAGGTTAATATGTACCTGGCTCGAGGGCTTGGGGACGGCTTTGGGGTCGGAGAAGCTCCAGGAGGATATGATGGAGGGGGAGCCGTCTTCCGGCCGCGGTCCGTAGCCCTCCCAGGAAACGAAATCTATTCTTCCTTCGAGCCAGGTAAACATATAGGTCGCGGGTCCGCCGATTTTCGAGATATCGAACGCGATCATATGGCCGGGATCGGCGTAGGGCTGGATCACGTACTGCCCCAATACGGGTTTTCCGCTCTGCCCCCAGGCGGAAAATTCAATGTCGATTTCCCTATGGCTGTAGGCGCTCGCCCTTGAATAGGTGAAAAGTCCGAGCACGATATTCGGATCCAAGCCGGCGGGAGGGGTCCTGACCTTGAAAACATAGGTGCCATAGCCCATGAATTTCTGCGAGGTTACCTCGCCCGCGTGCCAGATGCCTTGCTCGGGCGATATTTTCAAGGTCAACGATCCATCGCCATTCAGGAAAACGGAAAGATCGCGGCCTCCGAAGTAGTTGCCCATCGGTCCCTCGGGCTGAGTGGTCTGGCGGACCGTCCATTTATAGTTGGCGAAGGTCAGCGTCTGCGGCTGGGGATTTTCCTGGGCATGAGGCGTCACGGGAACCAGCATCATGAAAAAAGCGGCTGAAAGGAGGCCGCGGGCTTTCGATCCTGGATTCATCGTGGTCTCCTATTCGTTCAGGCTTCGAGATAATAGATTGTGGCGGGGGATCCGGTCGCCATATTCAGGGGGAAGCGGTCATCTTCCAGGACTTTATCCAGCATCGCCTTTTTTTCGCGTCCCCGAACGAAAACCATGGTATGCCGCGACCGCTTGAGTAGAGCGGCGCTCAGCGTCATCCGCGATACGGGGTGGAAAGGGGCATCCGTGACGATCGCGAGGGATTCGGCCATCGCGTCGGCCATGGAGAAAAGGCCGGCGGTATGGCCATCGGCGCCCATCCCGAGAATGGAGAGATCGAAGACTGGCTGTTCGCCGATGGTCTTCTCGATTTCCTCGGCATAGGCCGCGCATGCTTTATTCCGGTCGCCCTCGGGCCAAAGATGAACGAGGGGATAATGACTCCAGGACGCGACGGCACTAGCGGAAGCCGCCCCCTCCCCGAAAACCGAGGCTATCATCGCCCCGTTGCGCAAAGGACTATCGGCCGGCACTTCCCTTTCGTCGCCGACCCAGAGATGGATACGGATTTTTCCGCTCAGAGCGGCGAGGGAGGGGGCGGCGGCAAGAGCCCTGTACGCGGGCTCCGGAGTATTCCCTCCGGCCAGACTCGCGTGGAATACAGCCTGCCGGCGGCCTATGGCCGCCTCTACGGCGCCTGTAAAATCCAGGACAATCCCGCCTATCCAGGCGCCCTCGTCCTCGAAACGGCAAAGCGCGAAGCTCAAGCGGGGAACTCCGGAACCGCCGAACCGGCGGGATACGGAAGCAAGCCACCCTGCTCCGAGGCGGCATGGGCATCTACCGATGCCCATGCCGCCTCCAGCGCGTCAACGATGCGCCAGGCATGCTCGGATTCGTCGGCCCGGATGAAGAGCGTGGAATCCCCGGCGAGGGCGTCGGCGATGAGCCTCTCGTAGGCCTCGGGCAGATAGTCGGCCACTTCCCTGTAAGAAAAACGGAGCTCGCTCGCCTTGATGGCGGGAATGCCCGGCACCTTGGCGTTGAAACGCAGCCATACGCCCTCGTCGGGCTGTATCCTGATGGTGAGCGTGTTGTGCATGAGCGTGTCGCCGCATTGGGCGGCGAAAAGCGCGACGGGCGGCCGCCTGAAATGGATGACGATCTGGCTGAATTTCGACGCGAAAGCCTTGCCGGTCGACAGCCTGATCGGAACGCCGGAAAAGCGCCAGTTGTCCAACTCGACACGCAGGGAGACGAAAGTCTCCGTGGTCGAATCTGGCCTCACCCTAGACTCGTCCCTGTAGGCGCGAACCTGTTTGCCTTCGGAATCCCTTCCCCCTACGTACTGCCCCCGCCTCGACCGCGAAAGGATATCCCGCGGCAGAAAGCGCGAAACCGACTGCAGGACCTTCACCTTCTCGTCGCGGATGCTCTCCGGGTCGAGGCTTGCTGGCGGTTCCATCGTCGTCAGGCACATGAGCTGGATCAGGTGATTCTGGAGCATGTCGCGCGCGGCTCCCGCGGAATCGTAGTATCCGCCCCTCTCCCCGATGCCCTCCGTCTCGAACACGGAAATATCGATCGACTCGATATGGTTCCTGTTCCAGACCGGCTCGAAAACCGAGTTCGCGAACCTGAGATAGAGAAGGTTCTGCACCGTTTCCTTGCCGAGGTAATGGTCTATCCGATAGATGTCTTTCTCGGCGAAGCCGTCGTGGAGCGCCGCGGTCAGGGCCAGGGCGCTTTTCCCGTCCCGCCCGTAGGGTTTTTCCACGACGAGCCGGCGCCAGCCTTCCCTGCCCTTCAAGCCTTCTTTGCCCATCTCGCCGCCGGCCGCGCCCGATCCCGCCGACCCCAGGCCGGCCTTGCTCAGCCTTCCGGCGATAGTGCCGAAATGCTCGGGACCGACGGCGAGGTAGAACAGCGCGTTGGCGGGGCAGCTTCTGCCCTTTGCCCTGGCCTCAAAACCGGCGTCGCGGCCGGCGATGATGTCGGCGAGAAGTTTATAGCCCTCAGGATCGTCCAGATCGGACGGGAGATAGAAAATCCGGTCGGAAAAGGACTTCCACTTCCTGTCGGAAAACTTTCCGAGCCTCGCGTATTTCACGCAGCTTTGCTTCAGGTCCTCGCGATATGACACATCGTCCAGCGGCTTGCGCGCGAAACCGATGATGAGGAGATCGGGGGGCAGGATGTCGCCCGCGAAAAGGTCGAAGAGAGCGGGGAATATCTTCCTGTGGGCGAGATCTCCCGTGGCGCCGAAAACGACGAAGAGTGCCGCTTCGGGCGCGAAGGCGCCATTGTCCAGGTTGCAGAGCGGGTAGCTTTCCGGTTTATTGTTCATGCCTCAGCGCTCCCGATCGGGTTCAGCCCTTGGCCGGGAACCAATGAAACCACTGTTCCTCCGCTCCGTTCACGATATGGTGGGACGCGTCCGGAAGCATTCCGAACACATCGCCGAAATCGTCCTTGTCGGTTATGAAGCCCATCGCCCAGTTGCCCGAGGAGAACCTGTCCCTCATCTCGGCCAGTCTTTCGTAGAGCTCTTTAGCTTCTTCCTGAGTTCCCAGCCTGTTGCCGTAGGGCGGATTGGCCAAAAGATGCCCCTTGGGGGCGAAGGGCGCCGCGTCCTCGGCCTTCCGCTGCTCGAAGGTGATCCAATCCAGCACGCCGGCGTCGTCGGCATTCCCTCGCGCTGCGTTCAGCGCGTCCGGATCGGTGTCCGAAGCCCTGATCTCCACCTCGACATCGTTCCGGATCTTCGCTTCGAATTCCGATCTCACCTCATCGACGACCTTGGGCGAAACGCCGGGCATCAGCTCGAAGGAGAAGCGGCGCATGAGGCCGGGCGCGAAATCGAGGGCGTAGAGGGCCGCCTCGATGGCTATGGTGCCCGATCCGCAGAAGGGATCGAGGAGGGCGTATTTCCTGTTCCATCCGGAGAAGAAAAGGAGGGAAGCGGCGACAGTCTCCTTGAGAGGAGCCAGGACGACTCGCTTTCGGTATCCTCTCTTGTGCAGGGGGTCGCCCGAGGTGTCGATGCCGACCGAGCATTCGTCGTTGTCCACATAGACACGCGTGCCGACGATATTGCCCGTCTCGGGCATCTGGCTCATCTTGTAGATTTCCATGAGCCGGGAATAGGCGGCTTTCTGCGTCATGGACTGGAGGCTCGTCTGAGCCGCCAGCTTGGACGCGTGCGATCTCACCCTCTCGATGTGAAGTTTCGAATCCTTGAAGCAGCAGAGTTCCCAGGGAAGAGCCCGTATGCCTTCGAAAAAGGCGTCGAAATCCCCCGCGTTGAAGCGTCCGAGCTCGAGCAGCACCCTTTCGACCGTTCGAAGGCCGATATTGGCCGTGGCCAGATCTCTGGCCAGGGTGATCTCATCCAATTTAAAGTAGATTCTGCCCGGCCTTCGTTCGAGGACGGAAAGACCGAGTCGAGTTATTTCCTGCGCGGCGATTTTTTCGAGGCCGACGGCGCAAAGCGCGATGCCCCTCATTTGAGTTCCCATGGTTTCAGTATGCTGGAAAGAGGTCGATTTTACAAGGCCGAGGAGGCGGCTCCCGATTGACCTAACTCCCTATCATCCATATTCTTTTCGCAATGACAATTTCAGACGGCAAAAGCAGTTCGGCCATCCACGCCTTCAAGGCGAGCATACCCGTCCTCCTCGGCTATGTGACCATAGGCTTCGGCTTCGGCCTACTCGCGGTGAATTCCGGATATCCCTGGTGGTTCGCCCTGCTCATGAGCGTCTTCGTCTACGCCGGCGCGGCGCAGTACATCGGCATAGGACTTTTCGCGGCGGGCGCTTCCCTGGCGGAAATCGCCCTCGTCACCCTCATCGTCAACCTTCGCCACGCGGCCTACGGGCTTTCCCTCATCAAAACCTTCGGCAAGCATCCGCGCGCGCGCCCCTATCTCGTATTCGCCCTCACCGACGAAACCTACGCCCTCCTGAGTTCGGCAAGCGAAGAAGACAGGGCCGACGGCGGCTTCCTTCTCATGGTTTCGGGCTTCAACCAACTCTATTGGGTGCTGGGCACGGCCATCGGCGCCCTGGCAGGCACCCTCATTCCCTACAAGATCGAAGGGCTCAATTTCGCCCTCACCGCGATGTTCATCGTCCTGGCCGTGGAGCAGGCGCTCAAGCTGAGGAAAGCACTGCCCTTCCTGGTGGCCGGCCTTTCCACCATCGCGGCGAAATTCCTCGTCGGGGACAGGGGAACCATCATCGTCGGGTTGCTCATGGCGACGATAATCCTGGTGGCGGGCGACCGCAAGGGAGTATCCGATGCTGAGCGTCGCTGAAGCCCTCATCGCCGCAGCGGCGATGATGCTGATCATCGTATTCTGCCGCGCCCTGCCCTTCCTCTTCTTCGCGGGCAGAAAACCTCCCGCCTTTCTCTCTTTCGTCGAAGTCTATATGCCCGCGATCGCCATGACCGTCCTGGCAGTGTCTTCCTATACTTCGATCGACTGGGCGGCCCCCGCCGTCGGAGCCGCGTCGGCCGTCGCGGGCACGGCCGTCGTCGCTCTCCATCTCTGGAAACGGAATGCCCTCCTCAGCATTCTGGGAGGCACGATCCTGTATATGCTCCTCAACTCTCTCTTGGTTCGAGTATAAGTTCGTCTATGGGTTTGCCGGCGGGCACCATCGGCAGCACTTTCTCGTCGATATCCAGAACGCATTCGATGAGCGCGGGACCTCTGCGGGAAAGGGCGGCTTCCAGGCAGGCGCGGAACTCTTCGGGTTCGCGGGCCCTGTAGCCGGGCAGACCGTAGGCATCGGCCAGCTTCACGAAGTCGGGCGGCCTGTCGAGTGTCGTCTGGCAGTAGCGCTTTTCGTAGAACATTGTCTGCCATTGCCTCACCATGCCCAGCGTCCCGTTGTTGAACACGACGATGAGTATCGGCAGGTTGTAGTTGACGATGGTCGCCAGTTCGGCGCAGTTCATGCGGAAGGAACCGTCCCCGGCGATATGGACGACCTGCGCCTCAGGGTGGGCTATCTGGACGCCCATGGCCGCCCCCGTTCCGAAGCCCATGGCGCCGAGGCCTCCCGAGGTTATGAAGGTTCGCGGTTTCGAGAAGGGATAGAACTGGGCGGTCCACATCTGGTGCTGGCCCACTTCGGTGGTGACGAAGGCCTCGTCGCCCACCTTTGAATGGATGGTCTCGAGGATGAAGCGCGGGTGGAGGGCCTTTTTCGTCTCGTGGGAGGAAGGCCGCTCCTCTTTCCATGCCGCTATGTCTCCGTTCCAGGCCGAAATATTTTTCGGCGCGATGCGTGAATTGAGTCCGGTCAGGATTTCCTTGACGTCGCCCACTAGGGAGGTGTAGCTCCTGACGTTCTTGTTGATCTCGGCCGGGTCGATGTCGATGTGGAGTATCTTCGCCTTCTTCGCGAAGACCGACAGGTTGCTGACCACGCGGTCGGAGAAACGGGCGCCCACCGCGATAAGGAGGTCGGCCGCGCCGGCGGCCATATTGGAGGCTTTCGTCCCGTGCATGCCGATCATACCCGTGAAGAGCGGGTGGTCGGCGGGCATGGCGCCGTGGCCCATGAGGCTGAGGGCGCAGGGGGCGTGGAGGCGCTCGGCGAATTCGCGAAGCTGGCTGGCCGCTTCGGCTATGATGACGCCGCCGCCCGCGTAGATGAAGGGTTTTTCGGCCGCCGCTATGAGGGCGGCGGCGTCGTCGAGTTCCATGGCCGTGACGGACTTGATCGCCTTGGCCGTGAAGCGATGGGTCGACGCGGCGCCCGCCCGCAGCGCGGCGCTTTCATCGGCTGAGATCCACTCGGTCCGTGCCGCGGTCACGTCCTTGGTGACGTCCACCAGGACAGGCCCCGGCCTTCCCGTCGTCGCGATCTCAAAGGCCAGCCTCATCGTATCCGCCAGTTCGCGCACGTCTTTCACGATGAAGTTGTGTTTGGTGATAGGCATGGTGACGCCGGCGATGTCCACTTCCTGAAAACTGTCCTTGCCCAAGAGCGAGAGGGGTACGTTGCCTGTGATCGCGATGAGGGGTACGGAGTCCATGTAAGCCGCGGCTATGCCGGTCACGAGGTTGGTGGCGCCCGGCCCGCTCGTGGCGATCACCACGCCGGGTCTGCCGGTCGAACGCGCGTAGCCGTCCGCCGCGTGGGAAGCCCCCTGCTCGTGAGCGGTCAGGATGTGCCTGATCCTGTCGGCGTTTCTGTACAGCTCGTCGTAGATATTGAGGACGGTGCCGCCGGGATAGCCGAAGACCACGTCCACGCCCCGCTCGACGAGGCATTCTATGATGATTCTTGAACCGGTCATCTGCATGATATGCTCCATCTTTCCCGCATTACGTCGCCATGCCGCGTATGGCCGCGCAGACCGCCGCTCCCATCTCTTTCGTTCCCACAATCCGTTCTCCGGGGAGGCCCGCGGCGATGTCGGCGCAGCGGTACCCCGCGTCCAGGACGGAGGAGACGGCCGACTCGATCATCTTGGCCTCGGCCTCGAGACCGAGTGAGTGGCGCAGAAGCAGGGCCGCCGAGAGTATCGTGGCCAGGGGATTGGCCTTGTCCATCCCGGCGATATCCGGCGCCGAGCCATGGATGGGTTCATAGAGTCCCGGGCCCGCGTAGCCGAGGCTCGCGCTGGCCAGCATCCCTATGGAGCCGGTGAGCATGCTCGCTTCGTCCGAGAGGATGTCCCCGAACATATTGCTCGTGGCGATGACATCGAACTGGCGAGGATTCCTGACGAGCTGCATGGCGCAGTTGTCGACATACATGAAGCTCAGTTCCACTTCGGGCCAATGAGGGGCCATTGCCATGACGGTCTCCCTCCAGAGGCGGCTCGATTCGAGTATGTTGGCCTTGTCCACTACGCAGAGTTTTTTGCGCTTGCCTCTGGCCGCGTCGAAGGCCACATGGACGAGGCGCTCTATCTCAGCGCGCGAGTAACGCTCGGTGTCCCATGCAGACTCGCCGTCGGCGCTCCTTCCTCGATCCCCGAAGTAGATGCCCCCGGTGAGTTCCCTCACGATGAGAATATCCAGCCCCTCGCCGGCTATGTCGGCCCTTAAGGGGCAGGCGGAGGCGAGCTGGGGAAACATGAGCGCCGGTCTCAGGTTGGCGTAGACGCCGAGGCCCGCCCTCAAGCCCAAGAGAGCCGCCTCGGGGCGCTTTTTACCGGGCAGCTTGTCCCACTTCGGGCCGCCAACGGCGCCGAGGAGAACCGCGTCGCTCCGCTTGCAGGCCAGAAGGGTTTCAGGAGGAAGAGGCTCCCCTGTCGCGTCAAAGGCGGCGCCGCCCATAAGAAGTTGCGCGAACTCAAATTTATGTCCACGGAGATCGCCCACCGCAACAAGAGCGCCCAACGCTTCTTTCACGACATCAGGGCCGATTCCGTCCCCTGGAATTACCGCTATTTTATGCAACATGACTGCTTTTCTCCTTTCCATCGGATGCCTCGCGGCTTTTATCCATATCTTTGATGAGTTTGAATTCGATCGAATCGACGAGGGCGATCCAGCTCGCCTCGATGATGTCCGTCGAGACGCCTACGGTAGTCCAGGAATCCACGGTGTCGGAGCTTTCGATGAAGACGCGCACGGTGGCCGCCGCGGCGCTCGCGCTGTCCAGGACGCGCACCTTGTAGTCGGTGAGGCGCATGGCCGAAAGGCTCGGATAGAAACGTTCCAGAGCCTTGCGAAGCGCCAGGTCGAGGGCATGGACAGGGCCGTCCCCCTCCGCCACGCTCACTTCTTCCACGCCCTCAACCTCAATCTTCACCGTGGCCTGGGCGCAGCGAGCCGCGTCGCCTGAAGGCTGCTCGCCTATGGTTCTGTATTTGCTCAGCCTGAAGAAAGGCTTGTACGTGCCCGTAACCTTCATGAGCAGGAGATCGAGGCTCGCGTCGGCGCCTTCGAACTGGTAGCCGAAGCGTTCCATTTCCTTGAGTTTCGAAAGCACCTGAGCGACAAGAGGGGAATCCTTGGTGGCTTCGGGATAGACGCGTTTCACCCGGTCGAGGATGACAGAGCGGCCTCCCACTTCGGAAACCAGGATCCTCCGCTCGTTGCCCACGAGCGGAGGATCGACGTGCTCGAAGGAGCGCGGGTTCTTCACGACGGCGTCTACATGCATCCCCGCCTTGTGGGCGAAGGCATGGCGCCCCACGAAGGGCGTGCTTTCGTCGAAGACGATATTGGCGATCTCGGCCACGCTGCGCGCCGTCAGGGAGAGAAGGGAAAGGGAGTCGGGCTGAAGGCAGCCGACGCCCATCTTGAGCCTGAGATCGGCGATGATCGTCGACAGGTTCGCGTTTCCGCAGCGCTCGCCGAAGCCCGCGAGGCAGCCCTGCACATGGCTGGCTCCCGCGCCCACCGCGGCCAGGGAATTCGCGACAGCGAGACCTGAATCGTTGTGCGCGTGGATGCCTACGGCCACCTCAGGGCCGAACTTGCGCGCTACCGCCGCCGTAAGCTCGCCTACCCACCCCGGCAGGCTGCCGCCATTGGTGTCGCAGAGCGCGACGCAGCTCGCTCCCCCCCCTATCGCCGCAGCGAGGGTGCGAATCGCGTAGTCGGGATTCGCCGCGTACCCGTCGAAAAAGTGCTCGGCGTCGTAGATCACGCGGCGGCCGGCCGCCGCTGCATAGGCGCAGGAATCGGCTATCATGGCGAGGTTCTCGTCCAGGCTCGCCTTCAGCACATGGCTCACATGGAAATCCCAGCTCTTGCCGAAGATGACCACGGTTTCCGTTCCCACGCCGAGAAGACTCTTCAGGCCTTCGTCCCGGGAGGCTTCTATGCCCACGCGGCGGGTCGGCCCGAAGGCCGCGAGTTTCGCCCTCCCGAGGGTGAGATGAGCCGCTTCCCTGAAAAATTCCATGTCCTTGGGGTTGGAACCCGGATTGCCCGCCTCCACGTAATCGACGCCCAGGGAGTCCAGGAGCCGCACAATGTTCAGCTTGTCCTGGACCGAAAAGCTGATGCCCTCTCCCTGAGCGCCGTCGCGGAGGGTCGAATCAAGTATCGTTACGCGGGCCATTGGCCACCTCCGTTTCGTGGACCATGGCATTGACCGCCGTCACATAGGCTTTGATGCTCGCCTCGATGATGTCGGTGGAGAGACCGCGGCCGTTGTAGCCCTTGCCCTTGTGGAGAATCCTCACCCTCGCCTCGCCCTGGGCGTCCTTGCCGCCCGTGACCGCGTCGAGGGAGAAGGACTCGAGGGAAAAGGCCTTGCCCACGATCTTGTCGATTGCCTTGAAGGAGGCGTCGATGGGGCCGTCGCCCACGGCCACTTGCTCGACGAAACCGTCGTTCGCGAGCGCGAGGCGGATGGTACTCGTCGCCGTGATGCTGGAACCCGAGTTGATGACGAAGCGGTTCAGCCTGTACGCTTCGGGAATCTGGATCGTCTTTCCCCTGACCAGGGCTTCGATGTCCCTGTCGTTCACCGTCTTCTTCCGGTCCGCCAGCGTCTTGAATTCCTCGAAGATGCCGGCGATGAGTCCCGGCTCCACGTCGAAGCCCAGTTCCTTGACCCTGTCCTCGAAGGCGTGCTTGCCCGAATGCTTGCCGAGGACCATGGAGTTCTTGGTTAGCCCTATCGACTCGGGCGTCATTATTTCGTAGGTAGCCCGATTGGCGAGCATTCCGTGCTGGTGTATCCCTGCCTCATGGGCGAAGGCGTTGTCGCCGACGATAGCCTTGTTGGGCTGGACCTGGACGCCGGTGACCGCCGAGACGAGTCTGCTCGTGTTGTAGATCTGCGTGGTGTCTATGCCGCAGGTCACGCCGAAGAGGTCGGGGCGGGTCCTGAGGCCCATCACTATTTCCTCGAGCGCCGCGTTGCCCGCCCTTTCCCCGAGTCCGTTGATAGTGCATTCTATCTGCCCGGCGCCCGCCGCCAGCGCCGCGAGGGAGTTGGCCACGGCGAGGCCGAGGTCATTGTGGCAGTGGACCGAGATTATCGCCTTGTCGATGTTGGGGACGTTGTCCCGCACGCCGCGGATCAGCGCCGCGAATTCCTCGGGGGCCGAATAGCCTACGGTGTCCGGGATGTTGACGGTGGTCGCTCCGGCGGCGATGACAGCCTCGATGACCCTGTACAGGAACTCCGGATCGGTGCGGGACGCGTCCTCGGCGGAGAATTCGACATCGGGGCAGAGCCGGAGCGCGCGGCGCACCATCGCCTCGGCCTGGGCCAGCACTTCCTCCGGCTTCATCTTGAGCTTGTACTCCATGTGCACAGGGGATGTCGCGATGAAGGTGTGTATCCTCGGCCTTTCGGCCTCCTTCAGCGCTTCCCAGGCGGTGTCGATATCCTTTTCTGTGGCCCTGGCGAGGCTCGCGATCACCGGGCCCTTGATAGTGCGGGCGATTTCCCTCACCGAGGCGAAATCGCCCGGGCTCGCGATCGCGAAGCCCGCCTCGATGACATCGACGCCCAGGCGCGCCAGCTGGCGCGCGACATCGACTTTTTCCATGAGGTTCATGCTGCATCCGGGAGCCTGCTCGCCATCCCTCAGCGTTGTGTCAAAAATCTTGATCTGCCGCGACATACCGACTCCTTATCCCCGGCTCAGCGCCGGGATGGTTTTTGCCAATTCATGGAGATTGGGATCACAATCTTTCTCGTAATTCATCGTAACCATATAATTATACCTCCGCCGAAAATCCTTTTCGGACCATCGGTTATTTGATGAGTGGATGCCGCCTTCGTACAGTTGGGGTACGAAGGCGGCTAAATAAGGGAGAGGATTAGGGAACCGCGTTCTAGAGCGGAGAGTCCGGTGCGGGCCAACTCCAGGATACCGAAGGGCTTCAGGAGTTCAATGAGGCCGTCGACTTTGCTCTGGGCGCCGGTTGTTTCGACGATCAGACTGTCGGCTGCCACATCGACGATGCGCGCGCGGAAGATGTTGGCGATCTGTATGATATCGGGGCGGGATTCGGGAGAGGCCGCCACCTTGATGAGGGCGATTTCGCGCAGAACGGCGAGATTTGGGTCGAGCCGCTTGACCGCGGCCACTTCGATGAGCTTTTCGAGCTGCTTCTGGATTTGTTCAAGGATGGCTTCGTCGCCGCGTACCACGATGGTCATCCTCGACACGCCCGGATCGACGGTCTCGCCCACGGTAAGGCTGTCGATGTTGTATCCTCTACGGCTGAACAAGCCAGACACGCGGCTTAATACACCCGCGTGGTTCTGGACAAGGGCCGAAAGGATATAACGTTCCATGGTTTCCCCAGTGCTCGAATTCCCCTTGTCCCGTGTTCCGGTTCCTTGGGGTTGTCGGCCACCCTACACCAGCGAAATGGATTTGTCCAGCCTGAAAAATGCAAAAATATGTGAATATTCCACAAAAAAACGCATCTTTTATAGAAAAATTTCTGTAAACTGTTTCGTAAACCGGTTTTTATACAGATTGAGGACCGAAAAAAATCCGGGAGAGGGTTTTGAGCGCATCGGCCCTCCCTTCAAATCTTCGCTTACCGTGGGCGGTACTCCGCGGCAATAAAGACAACGTTCAACAAGGTCTACGCGCTTGACATTTTCTCGGCCTTCACGTTATTATCCCCGTGCTGTTCGGGGGTGTAGCTCAGTTGGTAGAGCGTTTGAATGGCATTCAAGAGGTCAGGGGTTCGATTCCCCTCACCTCCACGAACGGAAAGGCTGCCTTTACATAAGGCAGCCTTTTTTTATCTTTCGACCATCAATCGGATTAACTATACAAACTAAAAAACCGGATATGCCTATGTGCGTTTACGCACAGACCAGGCCGACGGGCAGGCGTATTGTTAAAACAAGGGAAAGATCTCGCGCCCTAAAGGCATCGATCTTCCCTTGGAAGAAATTCCCTGCAGACAAGGAGACAAAAGATGCTGGAAATTATCGCGATCATATTAGTCGTGCTCTGGGCATTAGGATTGGTCACCTCCTACACGATGGGCGGCTTCATCCACATCCTGTTAGTCATCGCGATCGTACTCGTCCTGCTCCGTTTCATCAGAGGGCAACGCCTATAATTCCCCTGCGGGATAAAAGTTAGCCTCGGTCAGTTCGAAGCGGCTCCCTTGAAATAAGCTTTCACGTTTTTCGCGCGAAACAGCAAATAGACGAAGTAAAGGACGGTGACAAACGTATTCAGGACGATTATCTCGCCGTGTGTGGCGTCTATGAGAGAAATGCCGGCAAGGAAATTGTAGAGAATATGCGCGATCACGCAGAGCCTCAGGTTGCCGGAGGCGAGCATGACGGCCATGAACATGAATCCTACGGAGAAGGCGTTCAATATCTGGAGCACTGTATCGGATCCCGACTGGCCGACGGCCACCATGCTGACGATGTGCCCGATCGCGAAGGTGAGGCTGATGAAGGCGACCACGATGTACCGGTTCCATTTCTTTTCCAGCGCCTTGAACATGAGGCCTCTGAAAATGATTTCCTCCATGAATCCTACGCCGATATACATCGTTAAGAGAGAGAGGGCATCCGTCGCGGACACCGAGCTGTCGATTCCATAGATAAGATAGAAAAACGGTAGGGCGAGCACGGGAATATAGTACAGCATGATGGAGGCTTTCTCGGTGGGTTGGGCGAGAAGTCCAATAGCTTCGGCTATGCCCGTTTTCTTCAGATAGATGAAGCAGATCGCCGCGAGAAGAAAATTGGGTATCGCGCCGATCCACGAGGAATTGGACGGCGAAGCGCTTTGAAGATTTCCGGTTATCGTGTTCAGGACAAGATAGATGGCCAGCCAGACAAGAGAATGCCTGACCGCGTTCTTTTCGTACAGTTTTTCCAAATGAGTTTCCTTTTTACTGGAGATTAGTTTTAAGCGAAGGCATCGTAGCATAAGAGAAGGTTATATAAAAGCGAAAAACTTCCGTCGTCCCGAATATGGAATTGGTCTAAGCAGCGCAATTAACACATTTTTAACATTCATCTACCAATAACTTCATCAACCTCCTCTAGTTTTGTCCACGTCAGGCTGGACAAGGAAAAAAGTCCGGAACCTGGCGCACTATCGATACCGGAGGAAATGATGAAGAAAAGACTGCTGGCTTCGCTGCTCGCTCTCCTGACTATGGCTGTTTTTGCCCAGGGTAAATTTACCTGGGTCGATTCCATCTCCGACGACAAGGACAAAATCCTGCCCGGCGTTAATCCGGCGAAAGTGACGGGCTCGATCATCACCGCCGGTTCATCGACGGTATTCCCGCTTTCGGAAGCCATCGCCGAGCGCTTCGCCAAGGAAGGCTTCGCCGGCCAGGTAACGATCGATTCCATAGGATCGGGCGCCGGCTTCGAGCGCTGGGCCAAGGCGGGCGAAACCGACATCGCCAACGCTTCCCGCGCCATAAAATCGAGCGAAAAAGAATCAGCCGCCAAGCTCGCGACCCCAAGGACCCCCATCGAGTTCCGCGTAGGAACCGATGCCTTGGCCGTCGTCGTGAGCTCGAAAAATAGCTTCGCGAAGGACATTACGGTGGATGAGCTGGGCAAGCTCTTCTCGACGGCCACCTACTGGTCCGACGTCCGTTCGACCTGGCCCAGGAAGGAAGTGAAGCGTTTCTCGCCCGGCACCGATTCGGGCACCTTCGACTACTTCGTCGAGCATGTGTTCAAGACCAAGAAGGAACCACTCCTCAGCGCCAAAAATCTCCAGCTCTCCGAGGACGACAACGTCCTCGTGCAGGGGGTGGCGGGCGATGAATACGCGGTGGGATACTTCGGATTCGCCTACTACGTCGAAAACAGAGGCAAGCTCAAGGCGCTCGCGGTCAATTCGATCGCGCCCTCGGGCGAGACGGTGGACGCGGGGACCTATCCCCTATCCCGCCCTCTCTTCCTCTACTCAGACGCGCGGATCATCCAGGAAAAACCCCAGGTCGCCGCCTTCCTCACCTACTATCTCACCTACGTGAACGACCTGATCGTGAAGGTAGGCTACTTCCCCGCCCCGGCCTCGGCCCTGAAAGCATCCAAGAACGCCCTTGCGGCGGCTATGAAAGGCCGGTACTGATGACGCAAGTCTTTCCGGCGCGCGGCCTCGCCCGGCCTCCCAGGCCGGGCGAGGCCGTCATCAAGGCCTTCCTCTTTTCCTGCGCTGCCTTTTCCATTCTCACGACAGCGGGCATTGTCCTCATCCTGGGCAAAGAAACCTTCTCCTTCTTCAAGGAAGTGTCCATCGTCGAGTTCCTCACGGGCAGCCTCTGGCAGCCCGCCATCGGAAAATTCGGCATTCTCCCCCTGGCCTCGGCCACTCTCGTGACGAGCCTCATCGCCATGGCCGTGGCCCTCCCTCTCGGCCTCATGGTGGCCGTCTATCTTTCGGAATACGCTCCCTGGGGCGTGAGACAGTTCCTGAAGCCAGCCCTCGAGGTGCTCGCCGGCATACCCACCGTGGTCTATGGCTATTTCGCCCTCTCCACGGTGACTCCCCTCCTGCGCGGCATGATCGGGCAGGATCGCCTGCAAGTCTACAATATGCTTTCGGCGGGGCTCGTGATGGGCATTCTCATCCTTCCCCTCATCGCCTCGATGTGCGAGGACGCTCTCTCCGCCGTGCCGCGCACGATGAGGGAGGCGGCCTACGCCACCGGCGCCACCAAGCTGGAAGTGACGACCCAGGTGGTCGTCCCCGCCGCCTTCTCTGGCCTCGCGGCGGCCTTTATTCTCGGCCTCTCGAGGGCCGTGGGTGAGACGATGATCGTCGCCCTCGCCGCCGGGGCCGGTCCCAACCTCACCTTGAATCCGCTGAAGTCGGCCGAAACCATGACGGGTCATATCGTCAGGATATCGGGCGGCGACCTCTCCTACGATACCATCGATTATTCGAGCCTCTTCGCCATAGCAGCCACCCTCTTCGTCATCACGATGATCCTCAATCTCATCTCCCGCCGCATCGTGGGCAAGCGCAGGGAGGTGTACGAATGAACGGAGTTCATGCGGAAAACCTGGGCGCGCGGAAGGCCAGGGCGACGCGCTGGGGCACGGCTTTCCTTGTCGCCACGGCGATTTCCGTCCTCTTTCTCGTCATCCTCGTGCTCTCGATCGTCTCGCAGAGCTTTGGCTATGTCCTCGTCACCTCGGAAGTCGATCCCGCGAGCCTGGCCAGGGAGGGCGTCGCCCTGGAAGGTCAGGAAGCCCCCGCCCTTGTGGAGACGCTCAAGGAAGGGCTCACCCGCCGCCATCTTGCCACGCTGGAAGAAGCCAAGCCCCTGGATTCCAGAAGCAGGGAGGAGCTGCTCGGCCTCGTGATGACGGAAATCGTCCAGGAAAGACCAGCACGCACCTGGACCCTCGCGCAGAGCGTCTTACAGCGCAAAGCCATAATGGACTTCAGGAACAGCGATTTTCCCGATGGAAGGCTGTATTTCCGCTCCTGGCTGCGGGCCAGCCTCCTCACGAATCCCCAGTCGAGTTCGGCGCTGGACTCGGGTCTCCGCGGCGCGGCTATCGGCTCCCTGGCCACGATCCTCCTCACCCTCCTCATCGCTTTTCCCCTTGGCGTGGCCGCGGCGATCTGGCTAGAGGAATACGCCGCCGACAACGCGGTGAACCGCTTCATACAGCTCAACATCTACAACCTGTCCGGGGTGCCCTCGATCATCTACGGCATGCTTGGCTTGGCCGTCTTCGTGCGCTGGCTCGAGCCGCTGACCTCGGGCGTCCTCTTCGGCGCCGCCGAAAAAGGCGCCGCGAGCGGGCGGACCATCCTTTCGGCCTCCCTCACCCTCGCCCTCCTCGTCCTGCCGGTAATCATCATCAACTCGCAGGAAGCCCTACGCGCCGTGCCCCAATCTCTGAGGAAGGCCGGGCTCGCCCTGGGCGCCACGAAATGGCAGACGATCTGGCACCATGTCCTGCCCGCCAGCGCCGACAGGATCCTCACGGGCACCGTCCTCGCCATCTCCCGCGCCCTCGGCGAAACGGCCCCTCTCGTCGTGGTAGGCGCCTCCACCTTCCTCACCATCGATCCGGTGAGTCCTTTCTCGCGCTTCACCACCCTTCCCATCCAGATCTACCAGTGGACCTCCCGACCCCAGGGAGAGTTCAAGAACCTCGCCGCCGCGGCGATCCTCGTCCTTCTCGTCCTTCTTCTGACGCTCAACGCGACGGCCATAATCCTGCGCAACCGCTTCAGCGCCCGACGGAGAACGAACACGTGAACAATGAAATTGCACTCGACGTGCGGAACATGACCATAGAATACGCCGACGGCCACATCGGTGTGCGCGACCTGACGATGGCCTTCGCGAAACGCTCGGTGACGGCCATCATCGGCCCCTCGGGCTGCGGGAAAAGCACGGCCCTGCGCGCCTTCAACCGCATGAACGAGCTCATTCCCGACACGAAGACCAGGGGCCAGGTGCTCTTCCACGGCGTCAATATCTACGACGCGGCCGTCGACGCCGTCCAGGTGCGCAGGAACATAGGCATGGTCTTCCAGAAGCCCAATCCTTTCCCGAAAAGCATCTACGAGAATATCGCCTGGGGCGCACGCATCAACGGATGGACGGGAGATATGGACGAGCTGGTGGAATCCAGCCTGAAGCAGGCCGCCCTCTGGGACGAGGTGAAGGACAAATTGAAGCGCAGCGCCTACGCCCTCTCGGGAGGCCAGCAGCAGAGGCTCTGCATAGCGCGGGCCTTGGCGCTGAAGCCCGAGATACTCCTCATGGATGAGCCGACGAGCGCTCTCGATCCACTTTCGACGGCCAAGATAGAATCCCTCCTAGAAGACCTAAAAAGCCTGTATACTATCATCATCGTGACGCACAACATGCAGCAGGCTGGCCGCGTTTCGGACAGCACGGCTTTCTTCCTCACGGGCGACCTGGTCGAATACGCCCCCACCAGACAGCTCTTCGTCACCCCGAAGGACGAGCGCACGGAACGGTATATCTCGGGGCGCTTCGGTTGAGAATCGTTTAAAAAGCCAGACAGGATAACAGGAAAAAACAATGACCTACAGGACGGGAAAATGACCGACAGGACCAGATTGACCGAAGAACTCGCCCAGATCGACGCCGCCATCACCCTCATCGCCGCCAAGGCCGAGGAAGCCCTCCTCAAGGCTTCCCTCGCCATTCGGAACCAGGACATGGATCTCGTAAAGGACGTGAAAAAGGGCGACGCCGAGATCGACCGCCTCCAGGTCGACATAGAAGACCTCGTCGCCGTAGCCCTCGCCACCCAGCAGCCCGTGGCGGGGGACTTGAGGATCCTCGTGGCGGCGTCCAAGATAGCGGGCGACTACGAGAGGGCGGCCGATTACGCGGTGCACCTGGCCAAGGCCACGGGCAAGTTCGCTGGCGAACCCAAGTCGCGCATGATCGAACGCCTCGCCCACATGGCCGAGATCGACGGAACCATGATGCGAAACACGGCCAGGGCCTTCTGCGACCGCTCGGTGGAACTGGCGTTGAGCGCGGCCGCGATGGATGATATCGTGGATGGCGAGCACAAGGCCCTGATCAACGACGTGCTCGCCATGATGCGCGAAAGACCCCAGGAGGCAGAGCGGGCCGCCAAGCTCCTCACCACCTCGGGCTACCTCGAGCGTCTGGGCGACCACATGACCAACGCCTGCGAGGATATCGTCTTCATGGTGAAGGGCACGAGGGTGGGACTGAATGAATGAGGAGGGAAGCGGAATGGATGGACCGACAATTCTGATCGTGGAAGACGATCCTGATATCGCTGAACTTCTCGCCGTCTCTTTCCGCAAGGAAGGCTGGCGGAGTCTCCTCGCCGAAAACGGCGAAAAAGCCCTCGCCCTCATCGAAGCGGGCGACCTCATTGAAAAGAGCGATGTGAATCTCTGCGTCCTCGACCTAATGCTCCCCGGCATGGACGGCCTCGCCGTCCTGCGCGCGCTGCGTTCGCGGCCGAAAAGCGCCGCCCTTCCCGTCATCATAGCCTCAGCGCGCGGGGAGGAAGCGGACGTCGTCGTCGGCCTCGATCTCGGCGCGGACGACTACATAGCCAAACCCTTCAGTCCCAAGGTTCTCGTCGCGCGAATCCGTTCGCTTCTCAGGCGCGTCGAAGGCAAGACGGAAAAAAAGAGCGATTCCCTGGAGGTTTCGGGGATAGTCCTCGATCCATTGCGGCATGAGGTAATCGCGAAGGGAAGGCCCATAGATCTCTCCGCTACGGAATTTGCCTTCCTGGAGCTTCTGATGCGCGAACCGGGACGAGTGTTCACGAGGGCCCAGGCCATCGCGAAGACGAAAGGCGACGATTATCCCGTCACCGACCGCTCCCTCGACGTTCATATCCTCTCGCTCAGGCGGAAACTGGGCGACGAGGGCGCCTTCATCGAAACGGTGCGAGGCATAGGGTATAGATTCAGGGGCACGCCGTGAGACGGAGCCTTTTCGCCAGGAGCCTGGCGGTCATTTCGGCTGCCGTCCTCTCGGTGGCCGTCCTCGTCCTCGCGCTCAGCATCGCCATCTCCGAGCGAGCGTACATCAGGTCGAACGCCGATGGTCTTGAACGGGCTGCCGTTGCGGCGGCCGCTTTTCTGCCCGAGGACTGGAATTCGACTTCGAATCCCGGCGCGGCGGCCCTTTTCTGCGCCGATGTCGGAACCGAATCGGGCTATAGGGTCACGTTGATCGATATTTCGGGGAGGGTCGCTGGCGATTCAAGCGCCGATTCCATTTCGATGTCCAACCATTCGGACCGGACCGAAGTCGCCGGCGCTCTCGCGGGCAGGGCTTCCTGGTCCCGACGTCTCTCGACGACCTTGGGCGAATGGATGCTTTACGCGGCCATTCCGCTGCGCGCTCCGGACGGGAAAACCATAACGGGCGCCCTCCGCCTGGCCCTCCCCCTCCCTGGCCTCATGGAAAGCCTCGGCGACGCCCGAAGATCCATGATCCTGGCCGCGCTCGTCGCAGCTCTCGCCGCCCTCGCGGGAAGCGCGGCGCTGGTACGCATCCTCGATCGTCCCGTGGTCCTGCTTGCCGACCGAGCCCGGCTGCACGCGAGAGGCGACATGGGATCGGATGCCGCGGCTGAGGCTCGCGGCGCCTCTCAGCCCCCTCCCCTGCGCCGACAAGCCGACCACATGCCGCGTGAACTGAAGGTTCTGGAAGAATCCCTTGATTCGATGGCCGCCGATCTCAACAAGAAAGCGGCAGAAGCTGAGGCTTTGGGCAAACGCTTCTCGGCGATTCTCGATTCGGCGGGCGAAGCCATCATGGCGCTCGACTGCAGCCTCAAGATCATCGAGGCCAACCCCGCCGCCCACGCCATGCTTGGCGCCGAGCCGGGAACCCTCCTAGGCCTTCTCCTCACCCAGATCGCCGGAATCTCGGGCCTCGTGTCGATCGCGAACCGCTGCATCGCCTCGGATAGGGCTGTCGCCGATGAGGTGAATCTCTATCCCGGAAGCGAAAAAATCGTGCGGGTCAACGCGTCGCTTCTCGGCGGCGCGGAAAAGCAGGGCATCGTCCTCGCCATCAGCGATATAAGCATGATGAAGCGACTCGAAACCATGCGTACCGATTTCGTCGCGAATGTCTCGCACGAACTGCGCACACCCATCCACCTCATCCGGGGTTTCGCGGAAACCCTCCGCTCCGGAGGCCTCGAAGGCGAAGCGGCGGATCGATACCTCGAGATCATCGAGAAGAACGCGCTCCGCATGGAAAGGATCGTGGAAGATCTTCTGTCCCTAGCCCGGCTCGAGAAAGACCCTTCCGGATGGCTCAGCATGGAATCCTGCCTTGTTGAGGACATAGGAGCGGCGGCTTTCGAGAACGTGAAAAACCAGGCCGAACTGAAGTCCATACGACTGGAATCCGCCGTCCAGAGCGGCCTTCGTCTCATGGCTAATCCGGGTCTCGTCGAGCAGGCGCTCACCAATCTCCTCGAGAACGCCATACGATATTCGCCGCAGGGCTCCATCGTGACGCTAGAAGCGGAAGCCGGGAACGGCATCGTCGAACTGCGCGTTAGGGACAGGGGATCGGGAATTCCCGCCCCAGACCTGGAACGCATTTTCGAGCGTTTCTACCGCGCCGATAAATCCCGGGACAGGAAATCGGGCGGCACTGGCCTGGGACTCGCCATCGTACGCCATATCGCCATCGCCCATGGCGGTTCGGTGCAGGCGGAAAGCTGGTCGGGAGAAGGTTCGGTTTTCACGATCCGGCTGCCTCTAAAATAATGGCCGCCCGGCTGTTCTCCCTCCGCATATAATGATACATTTTCCTCGATGCTCTGAAGCTTTTCCCGCCTAAGGACCGTTCCTTCCACAGGATCGGCTCTATGGGGATAAGTCAATGGGTTCGTCCCGAAAGAGGCGGATCTCCCATGCTTGGAAAGGACGCATCCGCGGGCGAAATGAAAGACGGTAATTCCCTTTTCGGAAATTCGCGGTCCCAGTCTCGTCGCGGTTTGTCATACCCATCCGGCATCGGAGCGCATCCAGACAAAAGGAGACTCATCATGCAGGACGGGATTTTTTCCTCACCCTTTCCGCTCAACGAACACGTCTACAATTACGCGCCTGATTGTCCCGAAACGGGAGCGCTTGCCCTCGAGCTTGCGCGCCAGGGATCCGAACCTGTCGAGATACCGCTGATAATCGGGGGCGAAGAGATTCGCACCGGGCTCATGGGGGAAATACGTTCGCCCCACAACCATAAGGCCTTGCTGGCGACCTATCACAAGGCGAGTCCCGCGATGGTGGACATGGCGGCTCAAAAAGCGGTCGAATCCAGGGCCGAATGGAAGAGGATGCCCTGGGAGGCCAGGGCCGCGATTTTTCTCAAGGCAGCCGATCTTCTGTCCACGCGGTTCCGCCAGAAGCTGAACGCGGCGACTATGCTGGGACAGAGCAAGAACGTCTACCAGGCGGAGATCGACTCGGCATGCGAGCTGATCGATTTCTTCCGCTTCAATGTTCATTATGCCCGGCAAATCTATGCCACGCAGCCCGAATATAACGGGGAGAGGACTTGGAACAGACTGGAGTACAGGCCCCTCGAGGGCTTCGTCTTCGCCGTGACGCCTTTCAACTTCACGTCCATCTGCGGGAATTTGCCGACGGCTCCCGCCATGATGGGCAACACGGTCGTCTGGAAGCCGGCAAGCTCCGCGGTGCTCTCCAATTATTATATCATGGAGCTGCTGAAGGAAGCCGGCCTGCCTCCCGGGGTGATCAATTTCGTTCCGGGCGACGGGGCCAGCGTCGGCGGGCCGGCCATCGCCAGCCGACATTTCGCTGGGCTGCACTTCACGGGCTCCACCTCCACCTTCAACGCGATGTGGGTCGACATAGCGAATAACCTCGCGGCGAATAGGTATAAAGTATACCCCCGCATCGTCGGGGAGACGGGCGGCAAGAATTTTCTGATCGCCCACGAGGACTGTGATGTCCAAGCTCTGGCGGTGGCGCTGTTCCGTGGCGCGTTCGAGTACCAGGGGCAGAAATGCTCGGCCACGAGCCGCGCCTATATACCTCGCTCCATCTGGCAGAAGGTCCGGGACAAGCTCGTCGGATTCGCGGAGTCCGCCGCCATGGGCGATGTCGCGGACTTTTCCACCTTCATGGGGGCGGTCATCGACAAAAAGGCTTTCAGGAACATCGTTTCCTACATCGACTATGCCAAGGCCAAGCCCGACGAATACAAATTCATCGTTGGAGGCGACTGCGACGACAGCGAAGGCTGGTTCATACCGGCGACTATTATCGAGACGAACAATCCCGCGGGCAAACTTATGTCTGAGGAGATTTTCGGCCCGATCCTGACGGTCTATGTCTACGACAGCGACAAGTTCGACGAAACGCTGGATCTAGTGGACGCCACGAGCCCCTTCGCGCTGACGGGATCGATATTCGCCAACGACAGGAGGGTGATAGAGAAAATGTCAGATGCCCTCTCGGACTGCGCCGGTAACTTCTATATCAACGACAAGTCGACGGGAGCTGTCGTCGGCCAGCAGCCTTTTGGCGGGGCGAGAGCCTCGGGGACGAACGACAAGGCGGGAAGCGTCTTTAACCTCATGCGGTGGACATCGGTCAGGACGGTAAAGGAGAATTTCCTGCCGGCGGAAACCTGGGATTACCCGCATCAGAGGCTGCCGGGATACAGGGAACCGAAAGACATCGGATAGCCTCAAGAAGTGGCCTCGCGGCCTGAGCGCTTTCCCATCGAAAAAGAGCCCCGGAATCGCTTCCGGGGCTCGCTTTAAAAACCGTTTCTATCGACTGGACTTATTTGAGCCAGCCCTGCTCGACGAAGTACTTCCTGGCGCCGGGGTGGTAGGGAATGAGCATCTGGTCATCCGGCAGCACGAGGTCCTTGGTGAACTGCTTGAGAAGCGCCGCGACATTCTGGATGGTGGGCAGATTCTCATAGAGTGTTTTCGTCATCTTGTACACGAGGTCAGCGTCCATTTCGGCGCGTGCCATGATGACATCGGGAGGCGTTCCAACCGTTGGGACAGGAGCAGTCTGGTGGGGATAGGTATTGGCTGGTATATCGCGGCGGGTATATGCCACATTGACCTTCTTCAAGTTGGCGAGCGCGGCGTCGGTAATCGGCACAAGCTGTACCTTGCCGTCGAGAAGAAGTTCGGTCATGCCGGCCGCGCCCATGGCCAGACCGAGGATTCCAGCGTCGGCGAGACCATCCTGCATCATCTCGATACCCTGTGTATATTCGACAAAACTGGCCTTCACGTCCTTGTAGGTCAAGCCGTAGGCAGCGAGCGTCTCGCGGGCATCGACTTCGCCGCCGGATCCTACTGGACCAACCACGATCCGCTTGCCCTTAAAATCAGCGACTGATTTAATGCCGCTCGATTTGGAGGCTACGACCTGGAAAACGTCCATGAAGAGTCCGCCGGTGATGGCACGAATCCAGGGCATCTTTTCGGGGTAGGGGGCAATCCCGTTGGTGGCGCGATAGGCTTCGAGGGAACGAACCTGAGCGATATCAGCGTCCTTGGTCCTCAGCAAGTCGATATTGTGGGGACTTCCGCCCGTCGCGATGGCTACGGCCTTGATGCCGGTGATGTTCTGATTCCACAGCGTGCACATGGCGATGCCGACGGGATAGTTGGTTCCGCTTACGCCAGCCGTTCCCATGGTGAGCTGCAGGATAGGGGCGGCGAAGAGACCCGATCCACCGAGAATTAGGGCGATCATCATGACGAAGAGCGCTTTGCTTCCGGTTTTCTTCATTGTAGAAACCTCCTTCTACGCACATTGCTACATTAACATACATTGCCGGGACTAAGCCCGGCAGCAGTCCAAATTAAACAGCCGCGACAGTCCTGTTTTTCTTGATGAGCTGAATGCTAAGCCAACCCAAGCCCGTAAGGCCCAGACCAATCAAGTCTGTGACAGTGCCTGGCGCCATCAGGAGAAGAGCGGCGATAAAAAACACTGGCCTCAGCCATATCGGCAGTTTGATGGTCAGATAGCCTTCAACGGCCACGGCCAGGAGAGCCGTACCCGCCAAGCCGGTTATGGCCGCAAAGATAATCTGCGTGGCCGAATCGGCGATCAGGAGCATGGCTGGGGAATAGATGAAGAAGAAAGGAACGATAAAGCCTGCGAGGGCCAGCTTGAAGGCAGTCCAGCCAACCTGGCTCGATTTGGCTCCGGCGAGGCCGGCGCCGACATAGGCGGCAAGGGCGACGGGGGGCGTGATCGTGGAGAGGCAGGCATAGTAGAAGATGAAGAAATGAGCCTGGAAGGGAGCGACGCCCATTTTGGTGAGTATGGGGACGGCGATCGATGCCGCGATAACGTAGCAGGCGCTTGTGGGGAGGCCCATTCCGAGGATGATGCAGACAACCATGCAGAGGACGAGCGCTATGATCATCCTTCCCTGAGAGAGGAGCACGATATTGTCGGCGAGAATGGCCCCGATTCCGGTCATCGCCAGCACGGCGATGATGAATCCTGCGTTGGCCATCGCTACACCGATGCTTAAGGAGCTGCGCGAAGCCGCCACCGCGATGTCCTTCGCTGCCTTGAGATCGATCCTGGTCTCCTTGCGGACCCAAGAAAGTATGACGGTGAAGAGTACGGTGTAGAAAGCGGCGAATAAGGGAGTCTTTCCGCTCGTCATAAAGTAGACGAGGACGATGATCGGGAAAATCATGTGGCCATAGCGGAATACCGTTGCTTTGACATCGGGCAGTTCGCTTTTATCCAGGCCCCTGAGTCCCATGGATCTCGCCCTGAGGTCTATCTGGAAGAAGACGCTGGCAAAGTAGAGAAGCGAAGGGATTATGGCCGCAGCTGCAACATCGATGTACTTCATCCCGAGGAATTCGGCCATGATGAAGGCGGCCGATCCCATGATCGGCGGCATGATTTGGCCGCCAGTCGAGGCGGCGGCCTCAACAGCGCCCGCGAAATGCGGTTTATAGCCCACCTTCTTCATAAGAGGAATGGTGAAGGCGCCCGTCGTAGCGACATTCGAAGCAGCGCTGCCGGAAATTGTCCCGATGAGGGCCGAGGCCACGACAGCGACTTTGGCTGGTCCACCGACCATCTTGCCGCCGAGTCCGAGAGCGACATCGTTGAAAAGTTTACCTAAACCGCTTCTCTCAAGCGTCGCGGCCAGGATAACGAAGATGATGAGGAAGGTAGAGGATACTTCGATCGGTATGCCAAAAATACCCTGCGTCGTGAGATACATCTGATAGATGATTCGCTGGATCGTATACCCTCTGTGCGAAAAAACGCCGGGGATGTACTTTCCCGCATAGGCATACAGGAGGAAAATGAGGCCAAGGGCCAGAAGCTGCCAGCCGACGGATCGTCTGCAAGCTTCCAGTATCAGCAGGATCAGGATTCCGCCCGCTATGTAATTATCCAATGTCGCGACGCCTGCCCTTATGAGGAAAGCGTCTCGCGCCAGAATGGTGTAGATAATCACCGCTAAAGACAGAAAAACTAAGCCCAGGTCGACAAAACTCGGCCTGTCTTTCGGCGATTTTGTCGTCGCGGGGAAATAGAGCCACACGAGCAGGAGAATGAAACCTACATGGATCGCTCTGTGCTTGATCGTTTCGGGCATTCCGAAACGCGCCGTATAAAGATGATAGGAGATGAAAAGAATAGAGATGACAGTGACGACAATCTTCCACGCAGGAAGGAAGTTTCTTCTGTACCTCGATTCTACTTCAGCCTTCTGCATTATCTTGTCGACATCGGCCGGCGCCGCGCCTTGAGGCATCGTCGCCGCATTTTCCTTTTTCACACCACACCTCGCTTACTATGTTTTAGGGTTCAAGGGCTATGAACAGATGCCCATAGCTTGCCTTGACTTTTCTCTCACATATTTTAAAGATATAATATCCTATATCCTATATCATAAATAATATCATGAGTTCATCTATCACGCAAGTCACAAAAAAGAAGATTGTAGCGCGCTAAAAATGTACCGGGGCAGAGTTACTCGATGGATTAAGGTTCCGAGACGATGAACATGTATATGGAAGAGAATGGCGGCAAACGGGCTGCGTCAAGGCAGCCCAAAAACATCAACGCTTCCGCAGAAGCGCGGCCATGGCGCGCTTTTCGCCATTGCGGAGGTGCGTCTGCACGCTTTCGGACACCTTGGCCGGGTCTCGGGTCTTGAGGGCCTCAATGATGGAAAGATGCTCCTGAAGAACCTCGTTGACGATCTGCTCATGCATGGCCGGTGAATCCTCGGGAAAATAGCGAATCCTTATCGACATCTGATGCACTCGCCTGATCGTATCCTTGAGAAATGCGTTCGGCAGATGGGTATAGAGAATCTCGTGCATTTTAGTGTCCGAAGCCACATAACGGTCATTATTGAAGGGAGACTGCTTGATGCTGAGAATCTCGCCGCGTATCGCCTCCACCTCGCTGTCGGGGATCAGGCTGGCGCTCTTCCCCGCCGCGTAAGGTTCGAGGAGCTGCCTCATCTCCCAGTTGTTGAGAATATCGTCGGCCTGGATATCGGTGACTATAGCTCCCTTGTTCGGAATGAGGGTGACGAGATTTTCGGCTTCCAGTCGAACGAGCGCTTCCCTCACCGGGGTGGCGCTGACGCCAAAATCTTCAGCCAACCTGTCGATCGGCAGCACCGAATTGGGAGCATAGGCATTCTTGAGAATGGAATCCCGCAGCGCGTCGTAAATCTGGTCGCGCATGGAAAGCGTCACGATTTTTCTCGTCATTTGGACACCAGGCCTTTCTTTTCAGCGTTAAGTACCGAATGAAATCTCCATTCCGATATAATATATCATCGATTCAATAAGCTGTACAGAATGATATTAAAAGTATTGATTTTACGAACTTCTTCAATTATATCTTGTCTATTCGAGAGTGTCATGATAAGATATATGATATAGGATGTGTGATATATTTTAGTATACACCTACTTTACTTTATCATTGCATAATTGTAGAGCTAGCGGAAACCATCCTTCGAACTGCATAAAATAGGGGAATATTATGGGGACAGTTGCCGAACAGTTGGTCAAGCGTTTCCGTGAGAAGGGTATTCGTTTCGTATTCGGAGTACCAAGCGGCTCATGGCTCTACTATATGGAAGCGATGAGAAAAGAAGGCCTGGACTTCGTTCTCGTCAGCAATGAAGCCTCAGGCGGATTCATGGCCGATGTCTGCGCGAGACTCACCGGCGTTCCGGCGGTCTGTTACGGAACCGTCGGGCCGGGCGCCACCAATCTCAGCACGGGGGTCGTCAACGCGCTGCTGGATCGATCGCCCATGATCGCGCTTTCGAGCGAACCGCCCGAAAAGATGATCGGACGCACGGTTCAGATGGCCATCGACCAGCAGGCGCTCTTCCGCCCGCTCACGAAATGGACCACCAGGCTCACCGCCGAGAGAGTCGATCAGATTATCGACCAGGCCCTCAGGATAGCCACGGCCGAAGTCCCCGGACCTGTGCATATCGGTTTGCCGGAGGACCTGGGTTCACGCAAAGCCGTTTCTCAGAACCTGGAAACAAGGGCGTTGACCGTGCCCGCCCAGCCCCAGGCCGCCGACGAAGCCACGCTTACATCGATGGAAGAGGTTTTCGCCCGGTCGCGCCGCCCCGTCCTGGCGGTCGGTCTGTCGGCCGTCCGAAGCAAGGCCGGCAGCCTCATCATACGGCTGGCGGAGAAACACGGCGTTCCCGTCATCCTCACCCCGATGGCCAAAGGCATCATTTCGGAAGACCATCCCTGGTATGCGGGAGTCCTCTTCCACGCCCTCAGCGACAGGGTCGCTGAAACCCACCGCGACGCCGATCTCGTCGTGGCCGTCGGCTACGATCCCGTGGAATTCAATTTCGAGGACTGGATGCCCGCTGTTCCCCTCCTTCACCTGGACACCGTGGAAGCCGACATCGACCGAAGCGTCTATCGCGAAGTCCACGATATCGTCGGCAATATCCCGGCCTCGCTGAGCCGCCTCCTCGCCCTCCCCGCCCTCGATTCGGCCTGGGATAAAAAAGCCCTCGCCGAACGCAGGCGGAAGATGTTCGAAGACCTGACGCCTCCTCCCGGCAGTTTCGGCCCGCGCGCGGCCCTGGCCATACTGCGGGAAACCCTGCCGCAGGACGGCATCATGGCCTGCGACGTAGGCGCCCACACCCACCTCATCGGACAGATGTGGCGCACTCCGGCGCCCGGCCTCCAGCTCATGACGAACGGCTGCTCCTCGATGGGCTTCAGCGTCCCCGCCGCCATCGCCGCCAAGCTCTGCCGCCCTGACAAGAAGGTCGCCTGCGTCACGGGCGACGGCAGCTTCCTCATGATGGCCGGAGAGATGGCCGTCGCGCGAAGACGGAAACTTTCCATAGTATTCATCGTCCTCGCCGACCAGAACCTCGAACTCATAAGGCTCAAGCAAAGCCACAAAGGCTTCCCCGCCAATTCGACGGTGCTCTACGAAGACGAATGCCCGACCTCGAACTACGTTTTCGGCGTTCCCGTCATCCGCGCCGACGACGCCGCCCAGTACAAGGCGGCGCTGGACAAAGCCTTCGCCACCGAAGGGCCGGTCATCGTCGAGGCTCATATCGATCCGTCGGAATACGAAAAACTCATTCTTCGCAAGCATAAATAAGGAGGATCTCCATGGAATCCAGCATCGACACCGTAAAATTCAATCCTGAGGGCATGATGTCCGACAGGCTCAAGATCGTACCCTTCTCCGGCATCAGAAAGGTGTTCGACAAGGTCAAGGAACTCGAAGCGGCAGGCCGCGACGTGATCCACTGGCAGATAGGACGCCCCGATTTCGACACGCCGGCCCACATCAAGCGGGCGGCCGCCGACGCCCTCCAGCGCGGCGAGGTGCATTACGCGCCGAATCTCGGCATTCCCGCCCTGCGGCGCGCCATCGGCGCCCGCACCGCCCTCGACAACGGGGTACCCGTGGACGGCGAAAAGCAGGCTATCGTCATGGCCGGCGCGAACGAAGGCATCCTCGTTTCCATGCTCGCCTTCATCAATCCCGGCGACGAAGTCATCATCGCCAATCCCAACTGGCATCACTACAAGTCCTGCGTCTCCCTCGCCGGGGGAGTACCCGTGGAAGTCACGGCCACCGAGGCCAACGGCTTCGCGATGGATCCCGCCGAAGTGGAAAGCAAGATCACGAGCAAAACGAAAATGCTCTGCATCACCTCGCCGGGCAATCCCACCGGCTGCATCCAAAGCAAGGAAAGCCTCCTCGCCCTAGCGAAGATCGCGATCCGCCACAACCTCCTCGTCCTTTCCGACGAAATTTACTCGCGCATCTATTACGGCGAAGGGTCAGTCGCGCCGAGCATCTATTCGATTCCCGGCATGGCAGAGCGGACTATCATTATCAACGGCTTCTCCAAGACCTACTCCATGGATGGATGGAGGCTGGGCTGGACGGTGGCTTCGGAGCCCCTCACCCGCGCCATCCTGAAAGTTCGGCAGTACACCACCGTCTGCGTGAACACCTTCATACAGCACGGAGCCGCGCTCGCGCTCACCGCCGATCAGACCTGCGTCGACGAAATGGTCGGGGAATTCGCCAAACGCCGCGCCATCATGCTCAAGGGGCTGCGGGCCATCCAGGGCGTGAGCGTCGTGGAGCCGCTCGGCGCCTTCTACCTTTTCCCCAACATCAAGTCCTTCGGCAAGAGCTCGGCCGAGATGGCTGACTATCTCATCAACGACTATGGAATCGCTACGGTAGCCGGAAGCGTCTTCGGCGACGCCGGCGAAGGGTATCTGCGGATCGCCTATTCCTGCTCCACCGAGGAATGCGAACGCGGCGTCGCCAAACTGGCCGCCGCTCTCAACGCGCTTCGATAAAAGCAATGGATGAAGGAGAAAAAACTATCATGAAACAGTATAGAGTCGCGGTGGTGGGCGCCCTGGGCGCCGTGGGCACGGAAATGCTGAAAACCCTCGAGCAGAGGGACTTTCCGGTCTCGGAGATCATCCCCATGGACGTCGAGGCCATGGCCGGAAAGAAAGTGACCTTCAAGGGCGTGGAAAAGACGGTGAGGGCGGCCAAGCCGGGCGCCTTCGGCGATGTCGACATCGCCCTCTTCTCTGCGGGCGCCGAAGCCAGCGAAATCCTCGCTCCGGCGGCGGCCTCTGAAGGCGCCATCGTCATCGACAACTCCAGCCAGTGGCGCATGGACCCCAAGGTCCCCCTCGTCATCCCCGAAGTCAATCCCCAGGACCTTGCCTGGCACAAAGGCATCATCGCCAACCCCAACTGCTCGACCATCCAGATGCTCGTGGCGGCCAAGCCCATCCACGATGCCTACAAGATCAAGCGGATCGTCGTCGCGACCTATCAGGCGGTTTCGGGCACGGGAGCGGCGGCCATAGCCGAGCTGCGGAACCAAGCGAAGGAATTCACCGAGGGCAAGCCCCTCACGGTGGCGGTCTATCCGAGACAGATACTCTTCAACGCCCTGCCGCACATCGACGTGTTCCTGGACAACGGCTACACGAAAGAAGAGATGAAGATGGTGCACGAGACGCACAAGATGCTGGACCCGAACATTCTGGTGAGTCCGACGGCGGTGCGGATCGGGGTGACGAGAGGGCATTCGGAGTCGATCAACATCGAGACGGAGAAGCCTTTCGAGCTGGCCGAGGTGGTGGCGCTTTTGAAGAAGGCGCCCGGGGTGCTCGTGATGGACGATCCGGCGAACCTGGTGTATCCTACGGCCCTGGACTGCGAAGGCCGGGATGAGGTCTTCATCGGCAGGATCCGCAGGGACCTGACGGTGCCCAACGGGCTCAACCTCTGGGTGGTGTCGGACAACCTCAGGAAGGGCGCCGCCCTCAACGCCGTCCAGATCGCCGAAACCCTGGCCGCCAATGGGCTCGAGCCCAAGGTTCTGTAAAGAGGGCAAAAGCCGCCACGTGATATCGATAAAAGGGAGCGGAAGTCAGGCGACTTCCGCTCCCTTTTTTTATCCTCGTGCCACGCGTTTTATCGGCTTCAATCGATGGACCCGTTCCCGTTGCCGAAAAGATCGAATGCTTGCGGGTCCGCCGCGTGGAGAGCGAAGAAAGCTTCCACTATAGCCGGATCGAAGTGCTTGCCGCTCAACGATGTCAGCTCGGCCAGGGCTTTCTCCTTTGTCCACGCTTTTCGGTATGGCCTATTGCTCGTCAACGCGTCGTATACGTCGACTATGGCGAATATGCGCGCTGCCAGGGGAATCTCGGCGCCCTTTAGGCCCCGAGGATAACCGGATCCGTCCCATTTTTCGTGGTGCGCGTAGGGAATGTCGAGAGAGGGCCGCAAATAGTCTATACGCGAGAGCATCTGAAAGGCATAGACAGGATGCTTCCTCATTATCGCCATCTCATCGTCGTCGAGGGCGCCAGGCTTGAGCAGAACGCTATCGGGGATGCCCATTTTCCCGATATCGTGAAGCAGCGCGCCCCTGCGAATTTGCACAAGGCGCTCTCCTTCCAGCCCCAGGGTTCTAGCCATGAGCATTGTCAGGTCGGAAACCCTTTTGCTGTGCCATTTCGTTTCGCTATCCTTGAGGTCGAGGGCGAAAGAGAGGGCCTCGATCGTGGCGTCGTATGCTTGAATAAGCTCTGCGTTCGATTTTTCCAGAGTTCTCAGCATCTCCAGATTGTCAAAAGCCAAGGTTGTCTGGACAGCCAGCGTTTCGAGGAATTCTTTCCATTCCTCGTCATCATTGAAGGCTGTCCTGCTGTACAACTCAAGGACGCCCAGCACCCGCCCCTTCGCCGACAAGGGAATGGCGTAGTAGGCGACAAACCCTTCCTTGATGAAGACATTCAATCTGTCGCCGCTTTCCAGTTTGGCGAGGCAAGGAATATGCACAATCCTCTCCTCCCTGATGGCGGTCCTGGGCAGGATATCCACATCCTCGCCGATCATCGACTCTATGACACCGGGTGAGAAACCTCTGCCCGCGGCGAATTCAAGGCGGCGCTCAGAGGCCTTATAGCCTAGGATGGCCACGGCGTCGACTTTCAGCTGGCTTACTATCGCGTCGAGCGCGACATCGAAGGCTCCCTTCTCCTTCCCGCTTCCGCTGATCGCCAGATCTATGCGGTGCAGCACCTGGATATGCTCGAGCCTGCGCTGGGTTTCCTCAAGGAGACGAGCGTTTTCAAGATTGGTGGCGGCCAGGTTCGCGAGAGCGTTGAAAAGACGCACGCGGTCTTCCTGAAAGAATGAACGCTTTTCGCTGCAGAGGGCAAGAACGCCGAAAGTATTGCCCTTGGCGACAAGGGGCAGGACAGCTAGGGACTCAAAACCCAATACATGAATCTGATCCTGCCAGTCCTTATTGGATGGGCCTTGCTGAGGATTGTTGAAGATGATCGGGGCACAATTTCCAAGCGCCCTATCGGCCAGGCTTCCGCCTTCCAGATTATTGTCCCAGCATAGCGATATAAACCTGGCATAGCGACTGTCAGCGGGACATTGGCCCAGCAGTTCGACTCCACCGTCCTTTCCCGCTTTTCCGATCCAGGCGAACGCGACGCCTAAACGATCAACGCAGACTTGGACGACATTGTCCGCGCGTGCCTTGATATCGGTTTTTTCAGCGAGCATCTGCGCCGTATCGAAAAGCGAGGAAAGCGAATGCATCTGCTCGGTAACCCTTTCGCCGGCTTCAATCGCTTTGTCTCTGGCGACATTGAGCATGGCCAGCTTTCTCTTTAGAAGCATAAACAGCAGAAAAGACGTCAGGGAGACATAAGCCCAACCTTTAAACATCGCGATGTTTTTCATGGTCTCTTGGTTCTTCGCGAATACGAGCAAGAGTTCATCGGAAAGCAGAATCCAAATCGAACCCACCAAGGCGTAAATGCCTGAGATGCGAAGCGCATCTTTCAGATGTTCTTTCATCGTTTTTCTCCAAGCATGATGCGAAAGCCTTCGTGTACCGCTGAATTCAACTATAGGATAGGTTCATGCCTCAAACCAGAGTCTAGGCATCGAAGCTTGCGGATAAAGGCCGGGGTGTCGCGAAATTCCATCTTTCCGATACTGTGCCCCAAATTGACAACGAAGGTTTTCATACATATAGTTAATATTCAGTAAGCACTTAGTAGCTATCGACTGGAGCCGTGATGGATTCGATCCGAGACCGATATTTGCCTCTTCTGACTCGCATGATGACTAAAATAAGCGAGCAGAAGCAGGTTTCCGATAAAGATGTGTACCAGGAAGGCAGTACTGAACTGCTCCCCTTCATAGACCAGATTCTCGAAGATCATCTTCTCCCCGGTTCAGGCATCGAAGGTTTCGCGAACCTCGAGCTGCTCTTTGAAAGAGCCAAGAAAGGCGAATCCTGTCTTCTTCTTCTGGAGCATTACTCCAATTTCGACTTGCCCGCCTTTCACTTTCTTCTTCGAAAATCGGGAGAGCTCGGCCAATCCATGGCGACAGCCCTCGTTTCGATAGCGGGCATAAAGCTCAGCGAATCCAATCCGGTCGTGAACGCCTTCGCGCAGGCCTATACCCGCATCGTCATCTACCCCAGCCGTTCCATAGAGATCCTCAAGAATCATTTCAAGGATCCCAACAAACTGTATCGGGAAATCATGCGGAGCGTATCGATAAACCGCGCGGCGGTAAAAGCCCTCAACGTGGAAAAAGTTCAAGGCAAACTCGTGCTCGTATTCCCCGCGGGCACCAGGTATCGCCCATGGGACCAGAGTTCGAAGCGCGGCGTGAGGGAAATCGCCTCGTACATCAAGGGATTCGAGAATTTTTGCCTCATCGCGGTCAACGGGAATATTCTAAGGATAAACCCATCAGGCGAAATGGAAGACGACATGCTTCATACCGACAAGGTCGTCTATACGGTCGGAGCCGTCCAGAAAAGCGAAGATCTCATGGCCCATGTAAAGAATGAGCACCATTTCAGGGATGACAAGAAACAGGAACTCGTGGATCACCTTATGGAAGATCTTGAAATCATGCATGTGGCCACCGAGAAAAAACGCCTCAAGTAACTCAAGTCAGGCCAGCCTATCGACGCCTGAACAGTCGTTTAGCCGGGTTGATGCCGAAACGAGCCAGAAAATAGAACCAAGCCCACAGAAATCCCGCGAGATGAGTGAGGTGGGCCACTGAGCTCCTGAAGCTGAAAAGCTGGGACGCCACTTCTATGCCGGCGTAGCCGATGACCATTATGGGCGCCCGTATCGGGATGAGTCCGTAGAGATAAATCTGCGCTTCCGGGTTGACTATCGCGAACGCGAGGAGCACGGCGAACAGGGCGCCTGAAGCGCCCAGAAGGCTCGTGTACCAAGCCCCCGTCACGACATAGATGCCGAAAGAAGCCAGCCCCGCCAGCGTGCCGGTCAAAAAATAGAAGAGCAGGAATTCCTTGCTGCCCATGCTTCGTTCCACCTGCGTCCCGAAGAAAAAAAGTCCGAGCATGTTGACGAAAAGATGAGTGAGATCGGCATGGGCGAACATATAGCTTACAGGCTGCCATAGATAGCCTGAAAGGACGGCGATCGGATTCAGCGCCATATACGCCTTGAGCGTGGGATATATATAGCTCGCCGCGAAAAACAGGATGTTGGCCGCGATGATGTAAAGCGTCGCGTTGAAATATGAGTAGCGGAAGGGTTTTCTGACGATTGAGGCAACTGACATCATTCTAGGATAAGCATTTTTGATTCCAGGGAAAAGGCCCTCAGCTCTTTTCCATATGAGCGAGCAGATCCCTAAGCGTAAAAGGCTTGGCGAGGAGCGCATCCATTCCCGAAAGCCGGCAGCGCTCGAGTTCCTTGTCCCCGATTCTCGCGCTCATTCCGACTATCCTGGCTTTCATGCCCGGATGCTTCTCGCGCAGGGCTAAGCTCGTCTTGTAGCCATCCATGCCCGGCATGAAGCAGTCCATGAAAATGATGTCATAGGCCCTGGCGGCGCAAAGCGGAAGGGCATCTTCGCCCGAAGCCGCGAAATCCGCCGCGTATCCGCGAAGGGAAAGCATCCTTCCCATGATGTCGCGATTCGCTTCGCTGTCGTCCACGACGAGGATGGCCATTTCCTTTCTGACCGGCTCCTCCTCCAATGAAAAAAGAAATTCCTGGCGGCGCTGCTCCGGAGCCTTTTCCTTTTTCGGCGCTCTTTGAATAGTCGGCATCTCAAGCCGCGGCTTTTCTTCCGGCGGCTTTTTTTCCGGCAGCCTTTCGTCCATCTTGGCTTGGAACAAGGATGGCTCTTCCGTGATGAGGACGTCGGGCATATAGAGTTGACCTTTTACGTCGGGCCCCAGGAACTTCACTTCCTGACCGTTTCTCCTCGGGATAGTGATGGTCGTAGTCGTCTTAACCGCGGGGCTCGCCCGCGGGGCTGTTTTTTCTGGAGGGCTCGCTCGCCAGGTTGTATTTTCCGGGATATTTCGCGGACCCGACATCGCGGAGGGGGCGACCGCCCCAGCCGTCGCATCCTCGGCCATCGCATCCCTGGCCGCCCCTTCCCTGGCTTCCATTTCCCTAGCTTCGCGCGCCGCGACTTCAAAAGCGGGGAGGCGTTCCTCCCGGCGCGCGCTTAACGACTTCAGATAGAATATTATGAAAAGCAGGGCGGCTCCCGTCAATCCGGCGAGAAGCATGACATAGAGGAAAGGGTCGGCCGCGGTCCAGCCGGCCAAGGGCATTACATGAATTCGCCAGTTCGCTCCAGGCAGGGCAATCGCGCTGGATATGCCGCCGCTAAAGGCGTTCTTCCTTCCCGCCAGAAACTGTCCGGCCTGTCTCAGGTTATCATTCGCTTCCGAAGAAGCGAGCGGAATCGCCCCTCCACTCTCGCCAGAAAAAGCGAAAGCAAAACCGGGATAATGCTTTTCCATCTCGAGCGATTCAATCATCGCGCCGAAATCCACCGTAACGCTCGTAAAACCCCAGAGTTTTCCGATGGAAAAAATCGGATAGCGAAGGAAAAACACAATGCCGCCTTCCACGGATTCAAAAGGTCCGGACACGACAGGAGCCTTGAGCTCAACCGAACGCGTAAGCGCATCCCTCCTGTCAGGGTTGGAGAGAAGGTCATGGCCGATGAGGGACTCATTGCCCGGTTCCGGAAAGTGGTATTTTACCACCGCCGAGGGGGCTATGCTGACGCCGCTGATATAAGTATGAGAATTAAGGATCGAGGAGGAAATCGCTTCCAGCTCGATCTTCCCCATCGAAGCTTTCTCTTCCAGCCCTTCTTTCAGGACGGCTCCATCTTCCAGAAGCCGGTTGATCAGGGCGGTAATTTCCTCTGACGAGTGAAAGGCCACGGCGTCGCAGAGAACCCTTTCCTTCTTGCCAATATTGCCGGAAAAGGCCAAGAAGGAGACTATCACGATGGCTGTGAATAAAAGCGGCAGGGGTAAAGCTTTCCGCGCAGTCCAGCCTATTCCGCCACCTTCTACCTTATGCCCGCTCACGCTATATTGCCTCACTAACGAGTCTATACTTTAGAATGAAGATTCCCCGGCGTCAATAAACAGGTTCAGGCGCATAACGTAAAAAAAGCCATCGGAGCTTCCGCGCCGATGGCCGATGTCGATTGAGGCGCCGATCGGAATTGAACCGATGCATAAAGGTTTTGCAGACCTCCCCCTTACCACTTGGGTACGGCGCCGATGCGGGTGAAAATATAACCTATCCACCCCATTTATGTAAAGTGCCGCCTGTTAATGGAAGTGCCGGAAAAGAAGCCTCGGCTTCGCTTCCCGGCACTCTTTTTCAGGCAAAGAAGCAAACTCAGGCCTGATTTTCGGCCGCGGCGTTCGAGGACGGAGCGGCCTTTTCAGCCTTCTTTCCTCTGCCCTTTTTGAGGGATCGCCTATTCCACCAGTCGATGAAACCGCTGGCGATAAAGATCGTTGAATAGGTTCCCGAAATCATGCCCACGAAGAGCGCGAGGGCAAAATCCTTCATGCTACCGGTCGTGAAAAAGAACAGGGCCAGAACGGTGAGCATGGTGGTCGACGTGGTGATGATCGTCCTTCCAAGCGTTACCGTAAGCGCCGAATCGATGACATCCACGAACTTGTCATTTGGCCTTAGTTTTCTTTCCTCACGCACGCGGTCGAACTGAACGATCGTGTCGTTGATGGAGTATCCAAGGATGGTGAGAATGGCCGCTATCGTCGTCGAGTTGAATTCCATACGCGTCCAGACTATGAATCCCACCATGATGAGCGCGTCGTGAGCGATGGCCAGAACGGCGCCCAGGGCGAAATCGATTTTAAAGCGAATGGTGGAGTACACGAGAATGAGGGCTAGCGTCGCGATGACGAGGAAAAGGGATGTTTTGGAAAGGTTTTCGGAAAACCTGGCGCCGACGAAATCCGTCTTGAGCTCTACGACCCTGTTCTCGCCGAATTTCGCTTCGAGGCCGGTAAGGATTGCGTTGCGTGCCGAAGCGGTAAAATTGGGATCGGTGCCGTTGTCCTGAACGCGGATCAGATAGCGCTGGTTGGACGCGGGCTTCACGGTCTGTACGGAGATTTCGCCGAAACCGGTGATTGAGCTTCGCACATCGTCTATCGAAGCGAAAAGCTCGGAATCGCTGGAGGGGGCCCTATGAAGCGTCATGGGCTTCTGGCTTATGAGCGTATTGCCCTGATAGGTGGGGACAAGCAGCGCGGATGCCGCGTTTTCCTGGCCAGGCTCGAGAACGATCGCCACGGAAGGCTCCGCCGCCAAGGCTTGGGCTATTTCAGCGAGGGTCGGATAGGTCTGGTAATCCAGCTGAACCGTCCTCTGCTCAACTTCAGCGCCAGAAAACACGAGCGTGATCTCTTTCTCCGAAATGCGGAGCTCGGCGTTGCCCTTGCCGGAATAATTGACATTCGCCACCGGGTAGGCGAGCTGGACGGTCTGGTTGACGCCGGCCTGGAAGTCCACGCCCAGGTTGAATCCTTTCGTTACATACCCGAAAAGCCCAATCAGGATGAGGATCGCTGAAATAATGAAGGCAGGCTTAAAAAATTGGCTGAACCTGATGACGCGTTTCATTTACTTGATCCTCCAGCTGATGGAGACGCTCTTTTTATGAAGAACATCGGTCTCGAAATCAAAGATAAGCTTGGAAACAAAGAGCGAGGTGAAAAGACTCGTCATGTTGCCGATGGCGAGGGAAATCGCGAAACCCTGAATGGATCCCGATCCCAGCTGGGCGAGGAAAAGCGCGGCTATGATCGTCGTAATATTAGAGTCCATAACCGCCCAGAAAGCCTTGTGGAATCCGGCTTCTATGGCCGCTTTCCTCGACTTCCCGTCACGCATCTCTTCCTTAATTCGTTCGAATATGACGACGTTCGCGTCGACCGCCATTCCCACCGTTAGGACGAAGCCCGCTATGGAAGGCAGGGTCAAGGTCAATTTGAAGGCGGTAAGCACTGAGATCATGATGAAGAGGTTGACGATTTGGGCGACCGTGCCGTTGATGCCGGCGCCTTTATAGTATGCGAACATGAACACGAAAACGGCCAGAAGACCCACAAGGATGGCGTTCTTGCCCTGGGATATGGCATCCTCGCCGAGCGAGGCGCCGATCGCCTGCTGGTTCTCCACCGTCATGGAAAGGGGGAGAGCGGCGGTTCTGAGCAGCGTCGCGAGATTCTGGGCTTCATCGGAATTGAAGCCGGTGATGCGCACCGATTCGCGGATGGGTTCCTGAATTCTGGCGTAGGACTTGACTCTGTTGTCCAGGACGACGGCCATGGACTTCCCGACATTGGCTGAGGTCAATTCGTAGAAAAGATCCCCGCCCTCCTTGTCGAGAACGAAGTTCGTCTCGGGCTGGCCTGTGATCTGATCGCTGGATACCGTCGCGCTCTGGACATGGCTTCCATCAAGACCGGGCTTGCCTTCGGCAACGAGATATTCACCGGTGAACTCGTCGAGGCCGTAGCTGTCTTTCGTATAGACTTTCAGGATTATCTTGCCCTCGGGAACGATTCCGGGCTCGGAAGCCGTCATCGTCTTCTCGTCGACGCCGAGAGGATTATTGGCCAGATAGGAGCTGAGCGCGGACGTGGCTTCGGAGTCTACTATATAGAATCCGAGGTTGCCTTTGCCCATGATGATGGAGTTGATCCTTTCCGGATCGGCAGTGCCTGGAATTTCGACGTAGATTTGGTCAGCGCCCTGGCGCCTGATGACAGGCTCGGTTAGGCCGAATTGGTCGATGCGGCTATTGAGCACTTCGACGGCCCGCTGCATGGCGTCTTCTTTTTCCGCGGAGGAAAGCTCATGTCCCATTTTCTCGGAGAGCGCATCCATGTCAGTCTGAATGATGACGGACATGCCGCCCGCGAGGTCGAGGCCCAGCTGGACAGCGTTGCCGTGCAGATCCTTCAGCTTGAGCGCCTTTTCCCTGTATTTGGACTCGACAGCGTCAAACATGGACCTTTCGTTGGAAAAGGCCATGAGGAGATTGGCTGCCGTCATTTCAGCGGGAACCGCGCGCTTTGTGGTTCTATACGCGTTTTTCGCGACGAGGGCGACGACATCATATTCCCTGGAAAGATCGGTTGTGTCGCCAGCGGCCGCTTTGTTCTTTATTTCCGCGAGGGAAGCGTAGGCCATCCTGCGGGAATAATCTCGAATCTGCTCGCGCGAGCCAACCGCTGTCGCCTGATCTTCCTTCGGCGTCAGGGCATACCACTGTATCGTCGGAAACAGGAAGGCAAAGGAGACGGCAAACACCAGAAGCACGATGATCAGACGACGGATTTTACTCATTCCGATAACTCCACATTGTATATCGCATTGACATGGCCAGACCCCGACCTCTGACGCCGAAACGCGGCGTGGAGATGAAGATCAGAGTGCTCCCGTGAGGAGGAGGTCAAGCCTTCGATACTATTTCTTTTCTTCTTCGGCTTTTTCAGCTTTTTCGGTCTGTGCGGGGACTTCTACGGGTTTTTCCTCGGTCTTGGCAACGGAGACCGTGGCGACCGCGGACTTGGAGAACTCGATCTTGCAGTCATCGTCGACTTTGACGACAACGGTGCCTTCCTTGACGGCGTGAACCGTGCCATGGATGCCGCCGATGGTCACGATCTTGTCGCCTTTCTTGACGCCGGCGATCATGTTCTTCATCTCTTTCTGCTTCTTGTTCTGCGGGCGGATGATGAGGAAGTAGAAGACGACGAAGACGAGACCGAAGGTTACGAGGGTCGAAACCATCTGTCCGGTGGGGTTGGCAGCCGCAGCTTGAAGAAGGACTAAGCCTTTGGAAATAGCATTCATATGCAATCCTTTGTGTAAAGATTCGAAAAAAAGTACCACGGATACAAGAGACTCGTCAAGCTAAACATTGCGATGCGGAACGCGGGAAGGACAGGCTCAGGCCGTTATGACAGTGCCGGCCTTACCGTCCACGGCAAGGCTGGCGTTCTCCATGGACGTGATGATGACGCGCGCCCCGCCCCTCTTGATGAAATCGCAGGCGGCCTCGATTTTAGGGCCCATCGAGCCCTTGGGAAACTGTCCCTCGGCCAGATAGCCCTCGCATTCGGCGACGGTCATATGGTCGAAAAACCGCTGGTTGGGCTTCTTGAAATTGATGGCAACCTTGTCGACCCCGGTCAGGATGATGAGTTCGTCGGCGTTGATCAGGTTCGCTAACAGTGAGGACGCCCTGTCCTTGTCGATGACGGCATCGACGCCTTCCAGGCTGCCGTCGGGCTCGCGATAGACGGGCACGCCGCCCCCGCCCACGGCGATGACGATCTTCCCGTCATCGACGAGGTCCTTGATCGTATCTTTCTCGACGACATCGAGCGGGATGGGGCTGGGAACGACCCTGCGAAAGCCGCGGCCCGGATCTTCCTTGATCTGCCAGCCTCGCTCGCGGAGCTTCTCGACCTGGTCAGCCCTGTAGAAAGGCCCGACATACTTGGTCGGATTCAGCATGGAGGGGTCTTTCGGATCGACTTCGACCTGCGTGATGATCGTCACTACCTGTTTGTTGACGCCGTGCTTGAGCAGGGCGTTCTGAAGGCTCTGGGCTATCATGTAGCCCATCGACCCCTGCGTGTCGGCGACGATGACGCCGAGGGGGGATGGCGGCACCTGAGCGCTCGCCGCTTCGTTGCGGATGAGATGGACGCCGGCCTGCGGGCCATTGCCATGGGTCAGAACGACCTTGTGGCCTTCGCTTATCATGCCGACTACGGCCGCGAGGCTTTTTCTCGTATTGGCGAACTGCTGCGTGATGGTTCCCTCGGTGCCTTCCTCGATAATGGCATTTCCGCCCATGGCCACGACAATAGTCTTTCGGTTCGTCATCATCTCTCCTTTCGGCAAACGCGGCTGACTTCGGAAAACTATTTTGCGTATCCGCGCCCGCGCTACGCAGACCTGCCAGTATATCATTTTTTGCCCGTCCGGCAAGCGGGATAATGCCCTATTCTTTTATTATATAATTATTTATAATTATTGGATATTTATGCTTTATGCCCGGTAAGCGAGCGAAAACCGGAATGACAAAAGGCTGAGGCTGATGTATAGTCGCCATATGACAATAATAAGAGCTGGTGTTCTCGGGATGTGCATGGGCGTCCGGCGAGCCGAGGCGATGGCCAGGCAGGCTGCCGGCGAGGGACAGAAAGAAGGCCGCCCCGTTTTCACCTATGGCCCCCTCATTCACAATCCCCAGGCGGTTGCCGAGCTTGAAAAAGCAGGCTTGAGCGTGCTCGATCCGGAACAGTTCGATTCGGGATCGCTGGACGGGAAGGCAAGCGGTTCCATCGTCGTCATCAGGGCTCACGGAGCTCCCCCTGAAGCCTTCGAGCACCTCAAGCGACTGGGAGCCCGTATCATGGACGCAACCTGCCCTCGCGTGCTCAGGAGCCAGAAAAAGGCAAGCGAACTGATCGATCGGGGATATTCTGTCGCCATAGCCGGTGACCGTTCCCATGGGGAAGTCGCCGGCATTCTCGGCTGCGCCCCAGGAGCGGTGGTCGTGGAAAACGCCCAGGAAGCCAGGGCGCTGGCCGAATCCTGGGTGGCGCGCCCCGTGGCCCTGATAGCCCAGACGACCATCAAACAGAGCGAGTATGACGCCATCGTCGCCCAGTTCCAGAGCCTGAGCCCCTCCTTCCTGGTGGTAGAAACCCTGTGCCCCGCGACAGGCGAAAGACAGGACGCCCTCGCGAAGCTCGCGGGCCAGGTGGACGCACTCATCATCGTCGGCGGGAAAAATTCGGCCAACACGCAGCGCCTTTTCATGGCCGCCCTGGAATCGGGCAAGCCGGCATGGCATATAGAGACGGCGGAGGAACTGCCCGACGAGATTTTCGCCTTCGACAAAGTCGGGCTTTCGGCCGGCGCCTCGACACCGGATTCCATGGTCGACGAAGTGGAACGATTTCTCATGAATGGAGGAAAGCATGGATCTGCTTCCTGAGCTGGTGGGCCGAAGGGCGCGAAGGGCGATTTCCGGGGAAGCCCTCGACAGGAAAACCATTGCCAGGCTGCTTGAGGCGGCTTCCCTCGCGCCTTCATGTTTCAACAATCAGCCATGGCGTATCATCGCCGTGGAAAAGCGGGAAGGGAACGACTGCTACAAGGCGGTGGCCGAGGCGCTGACGCCGGGCAATTCCTGGGCCCTGGCCGCTCCCCTCCTCCTTATTTTCGCGACAGGCCCCCACCTGGACTGCAGGCAGGACGGCGGGAGGGACTATTCTTTCTTCGATCTCGGCCAGGCGGCGATGGCGCTCCAGCTTCAGGCGCAGAGGGAAGGCCTCTACGCCCATCCGATGGCGGGCTTCGCGCCGGCCAAGATGAAGACAGCGCTCGGGATTCCGTCTGAGCTGGTCGCCCTCTGCGTGATGGCTGTGGGAAAGCCCGGCGATCCTGCCCTCCTGGCCGAAGGCCCGAGGAAGAGCGAAGATTCGGCGCGGAGCCGCAAGCCGCTCGGGGATACATTCTTCATGGACAGTTTTGGCGTTGCCTGGCAATGATCGCCTGGCAATGATCGCCTGGCGATGCCTGGCGATCGCCGCGGCGACTATCCGTATTCCGTTCGCTCCCTTCTTTAGCTCATTTACGCTTTTCGCGTCCCGTGCTAGGCTTATCGGATGACAGCTTCTAAAGTGATAGGCATCTGCGGCGGCACGGGTTCGGGCAAGACCACCATCGTCAGGAAAATTTCGGAACTGGTCTCCGACTTCGTTTTCATACCTCAGGATAATTATTACAAATCAGCCGAATACATTTCGAACGCCAACATCACCGCTTTCAATTTCGACCACCCCGACGCCTTCGACAACGAACTCCTCATCGAGCACCTGACGGCGCTCAAGAAAGGCGAGGGCATCGAAATGCCCACCTATGACTTCGTCCACCATAGGCGGACGCAGGAAACGGTGCATATGGCGCCGCAAAAGGTGATCCTGTTCGAAGGCATAATGATCTTCACCAACAAGGCGGTGCGCGATCTCATCGATCTGAAGATTTTCGTGGATACGCCTGACGACATCAGGTTCATCCGAAGGCTCATTCGCGACATCAAGGAACGCGGCAGGACCCTGGATTCTGTCGTCGAACAGTATCTGACCGTCGTCCGCCCGGGGCACTATGAATTCATCGAACCCACGAAATCCTTCGCCGACATCATAATACCCGAAGGTGGCGCGAACGAGAGGGCTCTCGACGTTCTCGTCACCTTCATTAACTCCGTTATAGGACGATAGGCTCAGTCCCCGACTTAGGGCTTCATGGGGCCGGGAAAAGTTCCTGGAGCTTGACCTTCAGCTCCGAGAAAGTAAGCCCGTTGGCCGCGGCCCAGTCCTTGATCACCGAGCTGTCGGGACCGATTTTCCCGCCCGTGGCGGTCTTGATCTTCTCCTCATCCAAACCCCAGTCCTTCAGTTCCTTGAAGGTCGTCTTGCCCGTTATGGTGCCCGGCGTGGCGACATGCTCAACGGCCGCGCTCTCCGCCTTGACCGTCGTGGTTGTCGCTATCGTCGTAGTCGACGATAAAGCCGCTGGGGCTGGTGTCGGCGCTGGGCTCGCGGGGGATGCGCTCGCCGGCGATTCGCTTTTTAGCGCCGGACTCGCGGCGGCCGGACTCGCTGGAGCGGGGCTCGCGGCGGCCGCAGGATCGTAGGCCTTCGCCGCCGCGGCTTCGATGAGTGAGGTTTCGGCCTTACCGTTTTCGCGGAGCACGGCGATCGCGGAGGATGGAAGTATCGTCCCCTCTTCGGGCGTATGGGGCAGCCCAGTGAGCAGGCTCACGAAGAGCCTCACGGAATCGGTGCCTATTTCCACGCCCTCTGGCAAGCCCGCTTCGCCGTAGATCGTTTCGAGGGTGTTCACTTTTTCGGTCTCGCTGGTGGCGCCAAAAGCGTCCAGAGCGAGCTTTACATCAAAGTTGAAGGCTTTTGCCACATCGGCCCAGGTATAGGAACCGCGTATATCGGAAGGATTGGGAAGACCGGCGAATTCACCTTCCTTGATGGCGACAGGCTGCTTGGAGCTCGTCGTCTTCCAGAATCCCAGGACAGCGGCGCCGGCTATACCCACGACGAAAGCGCCAACAACGATGATCCCCATGGATTTTATTGTAAGTTTCATGCTCGGCCTCCCCTATTCCTTGTCCGCGTTTTTGACTGCCGGCTTTACGAAGTTGTCCTTGACACTTCCCGGCAACGCGAGCATCTCGACGGTGGCCGATACCGGGCATGCCGCGTCGCTCGTGCACTCGAGGCAGGAAATGCACTGATGATCCCTCACGACCTTCGAAGTCGAAACCTCGATGTTCATCGGGCAAGCTTTATCGCATTTCTTGCAGGAAATGCAGGACGGCGCGTTCCGCCTAATTCCGAAAATCCTGAACAGATTGAAGATTCCCTGGACGGCGCCATAGGGACAGGCATATTTGCAGAAAGGTCTCTCGACGAAGAGCGACAGCACGATGACAAGCGCGAGCGCTATATAACCGGTGATCGCGACCTCTCCCGTCCAGAAATTGAAGAGAGTGAAGTAAGGATCGTAGTCCTGGAAGATGAGTTTTCCGGAGATGATCGTCATGTAGCTGACCCATATGAGGACGAGGTAGCGCAGATAGCGCAGCGCCTTATCCAATCGGCGCGGCACGAAGTTGTTGTACTTCTTGCCGAACAGCTTTCTTCCCAGCTTTCCCATCCATTCCTGGAAGGTGCCGAAGGGGCATACCCAACCGCAGATAACCGGGCCAAAAAGAAGTGCGAGCAGAAGCCCGAGCACGGCCAGGACGACCGAAGACTCATGAACCTTTTTCACGAGCGTTCCGAAATTCAAAAGCTGCCAGAACGAAACCACGCCGCCGAAGGGACATACCGCATGGAGCGAGGCATCCGGTATGAATGGTATGGCCAATCCTTTTTCGTTCAGGATGGACGCCGTGGTCGTGATCGCCACGATCACGAAAAAAGCGGCCTGCACGATATGCCTGATATTCCCCGCGCCCTTCTTCAGTTTCAGATTTTTCACCCTCATGATTCCTCCTTGAGAACGATAGCGTAGATTATTAATGCAAATATCATGCCAATTTAATTATTATTATTTTTCGGGAATTTTCCAGAGAAATCGTCAAATAACAGAGCGAATTGATGAGTTAGCGAAAAACGGATCAATATAAGCTCGAAAAAGCTAATTACGGATCAGCCTAAAACTGGAGAAATTTCTCATTACGGGAAAATATTACCCAGCGGCGACGATACCGTGACGCGCTTGACCAGGGCGGCGCCTTGCGCGTACATTCCGCTCATGATAAGGAAAGCACTCAACGATCCTTCCCTGGAACTTCACCTCTCGACCTTGAGCCCCGATGGCGTCACATGGTTTTCCATGGGCCCTCGCGGAAGCGAAATCCAGATGAGAGGCGTTCTCGTCCATGGCACGCGGGCCATCTGCCAGTTGAGGGCGAACCACGGGCTTGGCCCCCTGGAAACGCTGACGCTGGGGAAAGGGATGCTCTGCGCCGGCCTTATGGCCTCGCTTCTCAAGGACCCGGGAAGCATCATGCTGCGCATCGACGGCTCCGGCCCCGCCGAAGGCATGAGCGCCGAAGGCATGAAGATGCCTTCGGGTAGGATAAACGCGCGAGGAAGAATCTTCGTAAACCCGCTGCCCAAGGAAGCGATGAGCGTCGATTCCCCCGACGCCCTTTTCGGCCAAGGGTCCCTCTCGATAACGAGAATCGAAGGCGAATCGAAGCCCTTCATGGGCTCCGTACCTCTCCATACAGGCAACATCAACAAGGACCTTACCCATTACTTCTTCGAATCGGAACAGACCAGGACCGCCATCGATTCTGGCATCTATTTTACCCAGGAAGGCCATCCCCATGGGGCCGGTGCCCTCCTCCTCCAGGCCATGCCCGGCGCGGACGACGAATTTCTCTCCCTTGCCGAGTCGAAGCTCCAGTCGCTGCCGCCGCTGGGACTCTGGTTCGCTCAAGGGGGGACGAGGGACAACCTCATCGCATCGATCTTCGGCGAGGTCGGGGCGTTGAGGACGGCCGAGAGCGAATTCCATTTCGACTGCCCCTGCACCCGAGAACGCTTCCTGAACCACATCGTTTCCCTGGACAAGGCAATAATCGCCGATATCCTGGAAAATGGACCATGGCCGCTCGAGACCCAATGCCATTACTGTTCATCTACCTACGCTTTCGAAAAAAACGAGGTCGAAAAAGGCTCTCGATCGTGAAAAACGCCGAGACCACGCTCGCCAAACTCATCGAGATCGCGCTGCGCCATTATGAGATGATAAGCCCCGGCGACCGCGTCCTCATCGGCGTCTCGGGCGGCAAAGACTCGAGCTGTCTGGCGCGCGATCTTTCCATGAAGCGGTCATGGTGGGACGTACCTTTCGAAGTCGAAGCCTGTTTCATCGCCAGCGACATGAACGAAGCGGGTCTCGCCGAAAAGACGGACGACTCCTGGATTGCGGCGCGGATGGCCGAATGGGACATCCCGTACAGGCGCATCGACGTGCCCGTCGCGGGCAGGCTCAAACCCGGCGAAACCATGAACTGCTTCTGGTGCGCCACACAACGCCGCACGGAGCTGTCGCGCTACGCCAGGGCGAATGGATTCAACAAGCTCGCGCTCGGCCATCACATGGACGATATCCTCGAAACCCTCTTCATGAACATGATGAGGAAGGGCGAATTTGCCACGATGCCGCCCGTGATGAAATACAACAACTACCCCCTTACGGTCATCCGTCCCCTGGCGCTCTGCGAGGAACGGCAGATGATCGCCTGCGCAAGGGAGCTCGGCTTCACGTCGCACACCTGCACCTGCGGCTTCAACAATGAGGGAGCGCGCAAGACCACGAGAAAACTGATCGAGAACCTGACAGCGGGCTCCAGCCTCGCCAAGCGGAACATCTTCAAATCGATGAGTCACGTCAAGCCGGATTATCTGGCCTAGGGGCGCGGACACGGAGGCGGGCAAAGACGCGGCAAGCGGAGGCGCGGCATGCACAGGATTTTTCTCGCCATAAATTTCAGCGACGACGCTAAGGAAGCGTTAGGCGATTTTATAATCAAGATCAAGCCGCTATATGAAGTTATGCGACCTTCATGGGTCGATCAGCGCTCCTATCACCTAACGCTCCATTTTTTCGGGGAGATGGACGATGAGGGACTCGCCGCTGCGGCCTCCGGACTGGAGGGCCTGGCCGGAAAAATCCCCGCGCCCCGCCTGAGCGCCGTAAACCTTGGCTATCTGCCCTTAGGCAGGACACCGCGCATCCTCCATCTCGGCTTTTCCATGCTGCCGGAGAGAGCGCTCGATCCAGTCATAGCCGCGGCGAGGCGGCTGGCGGCGGAGGTTGGCGCCGAATGCGAAACAAGACCATGGCTCGCCCATCTCACGCTCGCCCGATTCAAGAGTATGGGCGCCCTGCCCGCCTCCCTCCTCGCGGAGGTCTTTCCAGCGCCCCCTCGGCTCTCCTTCATCCCCGAATCCTTCGACCTCATGGAGTCCACGCTATCGCCTAGAGGCGCCCGCCACGAAATAGTCAGGCGTTTCCGCTTCGGGAAGTGAACAGGCTCCGATTCGCGGCACGCGCCGACGCCGCCTCGCTGCCATCGCGTCGCCGGAAGGCAAGGCCGGACAGATTTGCTCCGCGGAGGATTCCGAAGTACTTTAAAGGTACATTTACATAAGGAGGCTTGTATGAAAACCGGCGATACCGAAAAAACGAAGATCAATCCCAAGAAAAACCCAAAGGAAGAAAAAAACCCGCTCGAAAAGTGCACCGAACCCCATAGCAACGAGACTTCAAGACCCGATAAGGAGGAAGGCCCCTGCGACGAGGGCGTACAATGAGCGGCGGCCGCGCTATCGGCGAAGTGACCGGCGCCGTTCCTTCGGTGGACGGGGCCGGCGTGAAGCTGAAGCGGGTTTTCGGTTTCAACGAGCGGCATACCTTCGATCCCTTTCTGCTGCTCGATCACTTCGGCTCGGACAACCCGGATGACTACCTGCCCGGATTCCCCTGGCATCCCCATAGAGGGATAGAAACCGTCACCTATCTCCTGGCCGGCAAGGTTGCGCATGGAGATTCGATGCGGAACAAGGGGATGATTTACCCCGGCGACGCCCAGTGGATGACGGCCGGATCGGGAATAATCCATCAGGAAATGCCGGAGCCGGGGAGCGACGGCAAGCTCATGGAAGGCTTCCAGCTCTGGGTGAACCTGCCCGCCAGCCTCAAGATGACGACGCCGCGCTATCGGGCCGTGAACGCCACCGAAATCCACCGCGTCCAGAAAAGCGGATGCGAGATCGCCATTTTGGCCGGAAACTACGCCGGCAAGACAGGCGCGACGCCCGACCTCTTCGTGCCCGTGCTCTATCTCATCGTGACGATGGAACCCGACGCGAAGATCCAGATACCCATTCCCGCATCACACAATGCCGCGGCCTATGTCTTCAGGGGTAAGGCCGATTTCGCCGGCACAAGGCTGGAATCGGGCATGTTGGGCCATTTCCCCGCCGCGGGCGACATTGGGACGGCCGCGGGATCGATGGATTTCGTCGAAGCCCAAACCGACAAGACGATCGGCGCTTCCTTCCTTTTCATCGCGGGACATCCGCTCAACGAACCCATAGCCTGGGGCGGTCCCATCGTCATGAATACGAGGGACGAACTCCGCAAGGCATTCGCGGAGTTCGACGCCGGGACCTTCATCAAAACCAAGGCCGGCGGGATCTGAAAGCGCGTCCAGGGAGCTGATTCAAGCGATGGCCGCGAACTCAGGCAGTTCCGCCATGGCCAGCCTGATCGCTTCCTCGGGAAGCTCGAAGTTCGACAGCCTCCCAGCAAAATAATCAGCATAGCCCTGCAGATCCAGAAGGCCATGCCCCGACAAACCGAAGAGTATGACGCGTTCAACACCCTCTTCCTTGGCTGATTTCGCTTCCCTTATCACCTGGGCGATCGCGTGGCTTGTCTCGGGCGCCACGATGATGCCCTCCGCCCTCGCAAAGGCGACCGCCGCTTGGAAACATTCCAACTGAGGCACTGACCGGGGTGAGAGCAAGCCTTCATGGGCCGCCTGCGACACGAGCGGGGACATTCCGTGATAGCGCAGGCCGCCCGCGTGCATGGCGTGCGGCATGAAGCTATGCCCGAGCGTGTACATGGGAAGGTAGGGCGTCATGCCCGCCACATCGCCCAGATCGTATGCATAGGTTCCCTTGGTGAGACTCGGACAGGAAGTCGGCTCGACCGGGATGATTTCGATATCGGCCCCAGCGATCTTGTCCGCCAGGAAGGGAAAGGCCAAACCCGCGAAATTCGAGCCGCCGCCCACGCAGGCGATTATCCTGTCCACGCCCTTCTCCCCGAATTTGGCAAGCTGTTTTTTCGCCTCGAGCCCAATGATCGTCTGGTGCAGCATTACGTGGTTAAGGACGCTGCCCAGGGCATAGCGGGTTTCGCCCGAGCGATCGGAGACGGCGGCCTCCACCGCCTCGCTTATCGCGATGCCCAGACTTCCCGGCGAGGAGGGATCGGCGCGGAGAATAGCCCTGCCCGCCTCCGTCGTGTCGCTCGGGCTGGGAACGCACGAACCGCCCCAGGTCTGCATCATGTACTTCCTGTACGGCTTCTGCTCGTAGCTGGAGCGGACCATGTAAACCTTGCACTCAAGGCCGAACTGCGCGCAGGCGAATGAAAGGGCCGATCCCCACTGTCCGGCGCCCGTCTCCGTCGTCAGCTTCTTAATGCCCGCGATCTTGTTGTAGTAAGCCTGAGCCACCGCCGTATTGGGTTTGTGGCTTCCGGCGGGCGAGACGCTTTCATCTTTGAAATATATGCGCGCCGGTGTTCCGAGCGCCCGCTCGAGACCGTAGGCGCGGTGCAGCGGGGAGGGGCGCCAGCGGTAGAGGATGGAGAGCACTTCGCCGGGGATGTCGATCCAGCGTTCCGAAGACATTTCCTGCTCGATGAGATTCATCGGGAAAACCGCCGCCAGCTGTTCGGGGCTCACGGGCCTTCCGTCCGGGCCCAGGGGAGGCAGGGGCGGCGAAGGCAGGTCGGCTGCCAGGTTGTACCATTGCTTGGGCATCTCGTCTTCATCGAGGAAAATCTTCGTGTTCATCGCGTCCTCCGTGGAGTCTGTTTCTATCTATAGAAACTTAATACTATGACCCGATGTTTCTGTCAATAGATACATCCATTATTTTTCACATTTTTCACTCAATTTTTTTCTAGACGGCTTGACCAAAATGACCAATGGTCATTAAATGACTAACGGTCTCACGGAGGAATCGCGTATGGGCATTGAAGAGCGAAAAATCAGGGAAAAGGAAGAACGCCACAGCCTCATCCTGGAGAAAGCCAAGGAACTGATTCTGGAACAGGGCGTGATTTCCTTTACGATGCAGGATATCGCCAAGGCCTGCGAGCTGAGCAAAGCCACGCTATATCTGTATTTTAAAAATAAGGATGCCATCCTTATGGAAATCCTGGAAGACGCGGCTTCAACCTTCGTGGACTACACGCAGTCGCGGATTCCCGAAGGCTCCACCGGGTTGCAGGCGATGCACGCGCTATGGACAGGTTACCTGAATCTATACGGCGAATCCCAGGATATCATCGTTCTAACCGGCATCAAGAATTATATCGATCCAGAATTCCCTCTCGGCACGAATCCCGAAGGCGACAGGTTTAGCAAGGCGATGGGAAAAATGCTGAATCTTATAGCCGATCTGCTCAGGCAAGGCATGGCCGATGGATCGCTCAACAAGATCCAAGAACCGGAAAGGCTGGCCCGCACCGTGATCATGATAGCCACTTCCATAATCGACACCGTTACGAGGATTCCCCGCCCGCGGAGAGATCCCCATCAAATCAGCATGGAAATGCGCGAAACCTTTGAGATAATCCTGCGCGGCCTGGCCGCTGAAGGCGCCGATCCTTCCCTTTTGAAGCTGACGGCGAAATAGCATGAAAAATTGGCCTGCCGGAACCCCCCGCAAGTCGGCAAGGCCGTAAAGGATTCCCCATGGAGAAGTTTTTCAAACATCCGCGGTGGATTGTCGCGATAGTCGCGGCCGTCACCGTATTCTTTGCCCTGCAGATCCCGAGGGTTCAGCTGGACAACAACAACTTCCGCTTCGTGCCGGACAAAGATCCCGAAAGAATAGCCCTGAAACGCGTGGACGACACCTTCGGAAGCCAGATCGTCATCCTGGTGGGACTCGAACGGAAACACGGGACGGTGCTGGAAGCCGACTTCCTCGACAAGCTCCGGAGTTTCGGAGGGAAAATTGCTGACATCGATATCGTGGAATCCGCGACATCCATCGTCTCCACCGATTACCTGACCGGCGAGGGCGACGCGATCGTGGCCCAGCCTCTCGTCCCTGACGACTTCGGCGGAACCAAGGAAGAAATCGCCGAACTCAAGGACAAGCTGCTGAGCTGGGATCTCTATAGCCGCGCCCTCGTATCCGAGGACTTCACGGGCACGCAGATGATCGTCTACCTCGACATACCGCCCGAGGACTCGGGCAAGCCCGAAGTCGTCGCCGTCCACAAGGCGATCAAGAAATTCGCCGCGGAAACGGGCTTCGCCGATACCAACGTCTACATCACGGGCATGCCCGTTTTCAGCTCCGTCGTCAACGACGCCACCCGCTCCGACCTGATAACCCTCGTTCCCCTTGTCATCATCGTCGTCGTCGTCGTGCTCTTCCTCTCCTTCAGAAGGCTGAGCGGCGTCCTCCTCCCCCTGCTGACCGTTCTTGTATCGGTCATCTGGGCCATAGGCGCCATGCCCCTTTTCGGCATCAAGCTTTCGATACTCTCGACGGTGCTCCCCGTCATCCTCGTGGCAGTAGGCAGCGCCTACGGCATCCATGTCGTCAGCCACTACTACGACGAAATCGCGGGCAAACGCGACTTGAGCAAAACGGAGCACAGAGCCATCGTCTTCGCCGTGCTTCGAAGAATCGGGAAGCCCGTTCTCCTCGCCGCGCTGACGACCTTCGCGGGATTTGGGTCCTTCTGTTTCACGAAGGTGATTCCCATCTTCGAATTCGGCATCTTCTCGAGCTTCGGCGTCCTCGTGGCATACGGAACAGCCCTCACCCTCATTCCCGCCATCATTCTCATACGGGGACCGGCGAAAAAGCTTCCGCGCTTCAAGACTTCGGAGATGGAACCCGGGGAAGAAGATCCCCTGAGCGGAGCTATAGCCAATTCCCTGGGCCATATCGCCGCAAAAAAGAGATCGGTGATCTTCATCGCCTGTGCCGTTGTTTTCATATCGCTGATCGGTATATCCCACCTCATCATCGACAACGTCCTCGTCGAATACTTCAAGCCGGACACCGATGTGGCTCTCTCTGACCGTTTCATACGCGAAAAATTCGGCGGCTCGAAATCCGTGAGCGTCGTCGTCAGTTCAGAAACCCCGGGCGAAGTGCTCCGCCCCGATGTGCTCGCGGCGATAGACGGGCTCGCCCTTTACCTGAAGAAAAGCGTTCCCGAAGTGGGAAAGACGAGCGGTTTCACCGACCTCATAAAGCGGGTAAACCAGGTGTTCAACGCGGATGAAAGCCCCGAGGGACTCAGGCCGACGGCCGCGGCCATAGCGGCGACGGGGGCTGGGTTGGAGGCGTCTTCGGCCGCCGCGGCGCCTGGAAGCGAGCCGGCATTCGGTTTCGGGTTCGCGGAAACGACTTCCGCGGAACCGGCCGTGCCAGGCGAGGAGATCGCGGCGGCCGCGACGGCGGATAGGACAGCCGAAAAAATCGACTCGCTCGCCATGGTAGCGCTGCTCAACAAGGCGCTCGCCGAAAAAGGCGGGGAAGCGATGACCGCCAGAGACCTCGTCGAGAGCCTCTCGCGACTCACGAACTACCGAGGAGCCTCCTATTACGAGATTCCCGTCGATCCCGCCCGTTACGGCAAGACTAGCCAGGAGGAACTGAAGGGTCTCATCTCCAACTACCTCGTGCTGCTCTCCGGCAACATAGGCACCTATGCCGATGATCCCCTCGAACCCAAGGCCATCAGGATGGACGTACAGCTCAGAACCGTCGGGCAGATCGATACGGACAGGGGAATCAAGGCGATGAAAGACTACATCGAAGGGCGCTTTCCCAAGGACGTCAAGGTCGAGATCGCCGGTACGGCTTTGGTCGAAAAATCGCTGAACAGCCTCGTCGTGCAGTCGCAGCTCATCTCGGTGGCATTGTCGCTGGTCATGGTCTTCCTCATTCTGTCCATCTACTATCGTTCGGCCATGGCCGGTCTCATCGGTCTGGCGCCCCTCTCGGTTTCGATCCTGATCAACTTCGCCGTCATGGGTTTTGCCGGCATCAAGCTCAACATCGGCACGGCGATGGTAGCGAGCATAGCGGTGGGCGTCGGCATCGACTATACGATCCACTATATGGCGGCCTTTCACCATGAATATCTGCTGACGAAGGGCAAGGGCGCCTTCCTACGCCGCACCTTCCTCACCTCAGGCAAGGCGATACTCTTCAACGCCGCTTCGGTGGGAGCGGGTTTCGGCGTCCTGAGCCTCTCCCAGTTCAATATTTTAAGCGAGCTGGGGCTCCTGATCGCGCTGACCATGGCCACGAGCGCCCTCGTAAGCCTCACCCTGCTTCCCGTGCTTCTCATCACGATAAATCCAGCCTTCATCAGGCGGCCTCTGCCGTCCGACAAGGCATGACAACCTCAGGAGGTTTCACCATGAAACGGTTCATCTGCATTGTAGCTGCTCTTGTGCTTGGATCCGGCCTCGCCTTTTCCCAGAGCGCCGAGGAGATCATGAAGGCTTCCAGGAATCGCGTAAAGGCCGACACGGTCTCCACGCGGGCCCGGATGGCGATAAGCGCCAAGGACGGCAGCCTCACCGAAAGGCTCGTCGACCAGTATACCAGCAGCGCCGGGGGCGTCACGAAAACCGTAGTGGTGTTTCAGAAACCAGCATCGGTGGCCGGGACGAGGTTCCTCACCATCACCGCGTCGGGAAAAACCGGCGACCAGTGGATATTCCTCCCCTCCCTGGGCAAGGTACGCCGCGTCGCTGCCAGCGAGGGTTCGGCCAGCTTTATGGGCACCGACCTCTCTTACGACGACATGGCCTCAGCCGACAGGAAGGCCGACCTCGACACGTACAGCCTTCTCAGGGAAGAAAGCCTCGGCGGAAAGCCCTGCTGGGTCATCGAGGCGAAGCCCAAGGACGGCGGCTACCAGTATTCCCGCATGATAGGCTGGATAGAAAAGGCGACGCACATCTCGCTCAAGATGGAGCTCTACGACAAGAAGGGCAATCTCGCGAAAATCATGGAGATGAGCGAGGTGAAGGATTTCCAGGGAAGGCTGACGCCCACCGTTACCAAAATGACGTCGGTACAGGCCAAGACCTCGACCACCATCACCATAGAAATAATGAAGTACGACGATCCCATCCCCGCTGGCGTTTTCACCGAACGCTTCCTGCTCACGGGCCGTCCATGAAGGAGAAATACATGATCGCGAATAAAAAACTCGTTTTTTCGGCTTTTCTGGTAGCGGGACTGCTGCTGTTCGCGGGCGCCGGGGCCGGCGCCCAGGAGTTCGGGTTCGGGGGCGGGGCGGCGGAGGCGGCGCCGGCCCCCGTCAGCGCGAAGCTGGGCGGATCGCTTTCCTTCTCGATGCTGGCTTTCCCCTTCGAGCTCGTCGATGGGGATTTTACGAACAGCGCGGCTCTTCCCGAATCGCGGATACAGATCGAAGTATCAGGCGCGAAGTCCGACGCCTTCCTCGGCATCCGGCTGGATAAGACAAAGCTGGTGGAAAATCCCGCCGCTATCCTCGATGAGGCATGGCTGCGGATCTACGCGGGAAAGACGACCATACAGGGCGGCCTCCTGCGCGTGTTCTGGGGCAGGATGGACAGTCTGAGCGTGCTCGACGTCCTCAATCCGCACGATCTCTCTGATTTGACCATCAGGGCTGAGAAAGACCGTAAAATAGCCGTGCCCATGCTGCGGATCACGCAGCCTCTCGGCGAGCGGGCTTCGGCGGAACTGGTATACCTACCTTGGTTCGAGGGCGACCGCATCGCCACCTCGGGAACCTGGGTTCCGGCCGCGCTGGCTACGGGCACGACGGCGTTGAAAGCGGCGATGGCGGGACAGCTCTACAACGCGTACAAGGCTTCGGCCTGGGCCGCGGCGTATGCGGCGGCGTACTCGGGCGCGCTGGCGGCGCCGGGTGGGACTCCCGAAGCTGCAAATACTTATGCGATAGGGATTGCGGACGCCGCCGTCGCCTCGGTCGACGCCTCGCTGCAAGCTCAGGCCGCGGGCGAAGCCGACGCGGCCCTGGCGAACCCCTTTGCCTCGCCCGACACAAAAAAGCTCGATTACGGCCAGGCGGGACTGCGCCTTAGCGCCGGCCTCGGCGGCGTCGACCTCGGCCTGCAGTATTTTTACGGTTATCTGACGACGCCGGCCTTCGACATGAATCCCGCGTCGATAGCCGCGGCCGGCGGCAAGATACCCGTCTCCTGGAACCGTTACCACCAGCTGGGCGTTGACATGGCGACCGTTCTAGCCGGCTTCAACCTGCGCCTGGAGGCGGGCGCCAACCTGACCGAGGACAGGTCGGGCGACGACCCCCTCGTCTACAACCCCGCCATCGTCTGGGCGGCGGGCTTCGACAGGGACCTTTTCGCGGGCGTCAACCTCAACCTGCAGGCCACGGGGAAAGTGAGGCTATTCCACGACAAGATCGCGAGCCCGCTCGATGTGGAGTATGGAAGCGACATCACGACGACGCGGATCGCCGCCCTGCTCTCGCGGAGTTTCGCGCAGGAGCGGGTGAAGCTGGAGCTTCTCGGGATGCTGGGATTGGAGCAGGCGGACTATATGGTCGAGCCGGGCATCGTGGTCGTGTTCGGGGACGCCGAGGTCGCCCTGAGAGGGCGCTACTTCGGCGGAGACGCGGCGGGCGACCTCGGCCAGTTCCACGACAGGAGTTACGTAAGCCTTTCCTCGACCTATCGGTTCTGATTGTCGCCGGAAGACCGGGGCGCTGGCTTGGGCTGACGCTTGCCGGTCTTCTTTTCATCGATGGGAACGATCACGTTGTAGAGATTGGGAATGCACTCCATGGCAAGAGGAAAATCGCAGCCGGCAAGCACTTCTGCCTCGCCGTCGTACTGCAGCGGAATCCTTTCGCCGTTTTCAATCTCGATGCTCGTGGCAGAAAAATGTTCGATCTCGCGAACGGCTTCGTGTTTTCCCTTCTCGATCGAACCCTTCACCAAAAGCTTGCGCAGCAACGTTGTCTGGGAACAGCTGACGACATTCTCCGGACCAGGTAAAATGCGCTTGTTGGAACCGTACTGGCGATGGCCGGAAGCGCCCATGGCCACGAAAAGCCTTTCCTTCTGCGAAACATGAAAAGGCTGTTTCCCTCCTGACCAGACCTTCAGCCCCATGGGAACTACCTTATAAGCCCTGTCATAGAGCATGGTCGCGATATTTACCCAAAATTTATACGAATCGCCAGGGAAAACCGATTTCAGCTTGTTCGTCTTGTCGGATACATAGGCATCAAGACCGACGCTCGCGATATTGAAAGCCCAAAGGGGTGATTTGCCGCCTTCCTCGGCGGGGCGCACCTGGACCGCCGCTCTCCGCTCAAGCCTTAAGGGGCCGAGGAAACGGCCGAGCGCGACCACGAGATCGCGGCCTTCCGAGCCGTCATTGCCTGTTCCCATGGGAAGCCGAAGCAGGGCAAACTGGTCTTTCTTTTCTTCGGGAAGATGAAGCAGACGCTCTGCCGTCTCGAGGCTCGTGCCGTCGCCGCCTGCCGTCATGATTATTTGAAGGGAATCCTGGCCATTGGCGCTCGTGCGCTCTATGACGCGCTGCGCGATGGCCGAAGCGTGTCCGCAGCGTTCGGTGAGATGAAGCCGCACCTGCACCTCTTTTTCGCGCCGAGGCAACGCCGAGGCCAAGGCTACAACCTGCTGGAGTTCATTCTTTCGACGGGCGGCGAATCGGCGCCGCTTGAAGCCCCCCGCCTTCGGGTTGGCTATTATGTCGACGATGAGTCTGCTTTCGGGAAAAGCCGGCGAATGGCTTACGATCGCCTTGATGCCTTCGGCCAAATCTTCAGGATGCATAACGGATAGAATAGTCCCGCTCTTGCGATCTGTCCATCAGGGTCTCGTCAGCCTTTAACCGCTCCCATCGTAAGCCCCTTCACGACGTATTTCTGGAAAATCATCGTGAGGATAATCGCCGGCGTCATGATGGCCACGGCTGCGGCCATGACCGCTCCCCAATCCACCTCGGCATAGGAAACGAAGTTGTACACAGCGATCGGAAGCGTTTTCGTTCTCTCCATGCTCAGGACCTGGGAGAACATGAAATTGTTCCAGGAAAAGATGAAGGAAAGCGTGATCGAGGTGACGATGCCCGGCCCCGAAACGGGCAGGATTATCGACCAGAAAGCCCTCTGCCTTGTGGCGCCGTCGACCATCGCCGATTCTTCCATCTCTATGGGAATTGTCTCGAAATAGCTCGACATGATCCACACCACGATGGGCAGGGCGATCAGCATATGCGAGAGAATGAGGGCTATGTAGCTGTCCATCAGATGAAGGCGCGAGAAGATGATATACCAGGGCATTAAAAAGGAAATTCCCGGCATGAGCTTGGCCACCAGGATGAAGACGGAGAGTCTCTTTTGCTGGAATCGAGCGATCGAATAGGCGGCCGGCAGACCCAGGGCCACCGACAAGCCCACGGCGACGACGCCGACAATCGACGAATTGATGAAATACTGCAGAAAATTCTGCTCGGTAAAAACCTTCACATAATTGCCGACGATGGGCGTGAAGATGAATTTCGGCGGCCATGCGATAATGTCGACCTGGGTCTTGAACGATGAAGCCAACATCCAGACGAAGGGAAAAAGGACGGGAATGGCGACGCCGGCCAAAACGAGGGCGAAAAGGAATCGCCGCGTGAATGATACTCGCATGGGTGCCTCCTAAAGCTCGAAGCGCTTGCGCAGCCGCATGATCGCCATGCTGAGAAGGAGCACCAGCAGGAAGAGGAAAATGAGTATGACCGAAGACTGTCCCATGCGGAAATACTCAAAACTGTATTTGAAGGCCATGACGTTGAGAGTTTCCGAGGCATAGCCCGGACCTCCTCCCGTCATCGCGTAGATGATGTCGAAGGTTTTAAGGGCGTCGATGGAGCGCAGGATCATGGCGGTGAGAAGGGTTGGCGCTATCATCGGCAGGGTAATCTGGGTGAAGGTTTGGTAAGCGTTGGCGCCGTCGACGCGGGCCGATTCGTAAGGCTCCTGGGAAAGGCCGGCGAGCCCCGCGAGGACGATAAGCGTGATCATGGGCGTCCATTGCCAGATATCCACCAGCGCGAGCGATGGTATGACCGTTTCAGTATTGGAAACCCACTCGGAGGTAGGCAGCCCCAGGATGGTGAGCATATAATTCATGAACCCGATGGTGGGATCGAAAAAAAGATTCCATACGATGCCTATTGCCACCGGCGTCGCCACGAGGGGGAGAAGGAGGATCAGCTTCATGGCCGATTTTCCCTTGAATTCCCTGTTGAGCAGAAGCGCGAGCGCGAGGCCAAGCAGGATTTCGACAGCCACGGCGAGCAGCGTGAAGGAAAAAGTTCTTCCCAAGGCGCTGAGGAACCGCGGTTCTGTCAGAACCCTCGCGTAGGATTTCAGCCAGACGAACTTGAGCGGCATTCCGGAAGTGAGGTTCCAGTTGGTGAAGCTCAGGAAGAGGGTATAGACCACGGGGAAGAGCATCATGACCACGACGAAGGTTACCGCGGGCAGGGGAAATAGTATTTTTAGATTCCTTTCGACGAAACCGCTTTTTGTCATGGCATCCTCCGGCAGGCAAAACGTGAATAGCAGAAAAAGCGGGCGGGCAGGCGGAAGCCTGCGAGACAGGCAAAAGCGAGCCGGATTTCCCCAGCCCGCCTCAGCTGTTCAGAAATTTGGATCAGTAGACGCCGTATTCCCCGGTGTCCTCGAGAAGTTCGTTGACAGCCTTCACTTTTGCCTTCGCCAGAGCGGCGAGAGACTGGGAAGCGCCTGCCGTGTTGATGGATTCGATGATCACTTCGCCGATGAGATCGCGGGCGTTGCCGACGGCGCTCATGTAGGGGCGATCGAAGGGATTGCCGTTCTTGGCCGCATAGGCCTGAGAAGCGACAAGCTCGGGATTAGCCTTGGCGCGGGCTTCGGGATCTGCCCAGGCCGAGTTGCGCGACATCGGAATGCTGGCGATGAGGGCCTTCTTGGCGAGATCGGCGCTGGTCGCCCACTTGATGAAGTCCATCGCGGCTGCCTTGTTCTTAGACTGGCGGGCGACGGCCATTCCCCACGAGACAACGAAGAAGGGATTGCCGGCCTTGGGACCGGCGGGCAGATTGGCGATGCCCACATCGGCCGCTGTCACCTGGCTCTTCGCGGGATCGACGATCTGGCCGTAGAAGACCGAAGCGTCCGTCCACATCGCGACCTTGCCGGCCTGGACGAGAGGCATGATATTCTCCCAGGACATCGACGTGACGCCCTTCGGACCATAGAGAGCCAGCATCTTGCCGTAGAATCTGATGGCCTCAAGCGCTTCGGGGGAATCAAACACGGCCACGCCCTTGTTGAGATAGGCTCCGCCATAGCTGTAAATATAGCTGGAGAGCTGGGTTACGGCCGCCGCGCCCTTGCCGCGGGAGGCGAATCCCGCCACATCGGAGGAATGAAGCGCCTTGGCCGCGGCTTCGAGTTCAACAAAGGTCTTGGGAACGGAAAGGCCTGCTTTCTTGAAGAGGTCTTTTCTGTAGTAGAGAACCTGCCATTCGGTGACGAGGGGAACGAGGTAGGGCTTATTGCCGAACCTGGCCACTCCCATCGCGCTGTTGGGATAGTCGGCGAAATCGTAGGTGGTGAGAGGCTCGTACCAGCCGTTCTTGTAGAACATCTTCCCTTCCTGCAGGGGACGAGTCATAAAGACATCGGCCGAGGAAGAATTGGTGGCGAACTCGGTGGTCAGCTTCGTCGTCAGCTGGCTCTCCTGCAGGCTCTCGACATTCACTTTGATGCCGGTCGCCTTTTCGTATTCGGGGATAGCCGCTTTCAGCAGGTCGCCGTAGGGATGGTTGGCGAGCAGGACGCGGATTTCCTTGGCTTGGGCGCCAGCTCCCAATACGACGGCGAGCATCAGCGCAAGCGCGATAAACTTGACTTTCATGAAGGCCTCCTTCAGATAAAGTACGGTAAAGCTATTTTGTAGTATCCTATCCTTTCCCTTTGCCGTCAAGTTTCCAGTATGAAAATTATTTTCTTTTGAAAGAATATTTTTTTCACGATATACTTTACACAAAAGAAGGTCGATGGTACAACAAGATCATGGAGTGGCGAAATGGCTGAGCCAAGCTGCATTTATCTCATACATTCGCTGAAAGACGGCTTGAGCGGAAAGGAAGGCACCGTCGCGAACTACATTCTTTCCCGGCCCGCCGAGGCCGTTCACCCAAGCATCGATGAGCTGGCGTCGAATATAGGCGTATCGGTCTCCACCCTGCTCCGCTTCGTCAAAAAACTCGGGTACGAAAGCTACCAGCAGTTCAGGATCGCCCTCGCCACGGAAACCCTCGCGCCCGAATCCCGCTACTACGAAACCGCCGTTACGGATTCCGAAGACCCCGTCGTCGTGGCCTTCGGCGCGGCCAGAAGCGCCCTGGACATGACGGAAAAGCTGCTGGACAGGGAGCGGATCCGGGAAATTGCCCGGCTAGCCTGCGAAGCTCCGGCATTTTTTGTCTTCGGGCTCGGAGGCTCGGGCGTCGTCGCCAAGGATGCCTTCCATAAATTCATACGATCCGGCATTCGCTGCCAGACGGCCGAGGATTTCCATCTCCAGCTCATGGTGGCCTCTCAGGCCGGGAGCGGGGACATCGCACTCGTCATCTCCAACACCGGCGCCAACAAGGACACCCTCGCCATCGTGGACGTGCTGAAAAAAACGGGATGCAAGGTAGCTGCCATTACGACCTATCACCTCTCGCCTTTGGCCAGAAACGCCGATTTCGTGCTGCTCTCGGCCGCGCCTGGCGCCAAAGTCATTTCGGAGGCCTTCTCTGCCAGGATAGCCCAGCTGGCCATCATAGATTCGCTCTACATAGAAGCGATGGAGTTTCTCAAGGAAAAGGGCCTTAAAAACGTGGAGAAGATGCGTTCGGCGATAGCCGGCAGAAGAATATAGTGGAATATGATGGAGGAACTATGAAATCTGACATTGGTCTTATAGGACTCGCGGTGATGGGGGAAAACCTCGTGCTCAACATGGAAAGCAAGGGTTTTTCCGTGGCGGTCTACAATCGGACGACGAGCAAGGTCGACGATTTTATCGCGGGCAGGGGCGCGGGCAAAAAAATCCAGGGCGCTCATTCGCCGGCCGAGCTCGCGGGAATGCTCAGCTCGCCCCGCAAGGTCATGATGATGGTCAAGGCGGGCAAGGCCGTGGATGACACGATCGCCCAGCTTCTGCCTCATCTCGACAAGGGCGACATCATCATCGACGGCGGCAACTCGAATTATCAGGACACCATGCGGCGCTGCAGGGAAGTGGAGGCAAAGGGCCTCCTCTATATCGGCACCGGCGTTTCCGGCGGCGAGGAAGGCGCTCTCCTCGGGCCTTCCCTGATGCCGGGAGGATCGGCCGCGGCCTGGCCCTTCGTAAAGCCAATTTTTCAGGCTATCGCCGCCAAGGTCGAGGACGGAAGCCCCTGCTGCGACTGGGTGGGTTCCGACGGAGCAGGCCATTTCGTGAAGATGGTCCACAATGGCATAGAGTACGGCGACATGCAGCTCATCTGCGAGGTTTACCAGATCATGCGCGACAAGCTCGGCATGCAGGAAGACGAGATGAGCGCGGTTTTCGCGAAATGGAACAAGGGAGACCTCGACTCCTATCTCGTGGAGATAACCAGGGATATCCTGAAGTTCAAGGACGAGGATGGAGAGCCTCTCGTACGCAAGATTCTCGACACCGCGGGCCAGAAGGGCACGGGAAAATGGGCAGGGATCGCGGCGCTGGATTTCGGCATCCCGCTTACGCTCATCGGCGAATCCGTATTCGCCCGCTGTCTCTCGGCGGCGAAAGACGACCGCGTGGCGGCGTCCAGGATACTGAAAGGACCGGCGATCAAGTCATTCAAGGGCGACAGGGAAGCTTTCCTCGCCGATCTGGGCGCGGCGCTCTATGCCGCGAAGGTCGTTTCCTATGCCCAGGGTTTCCTTCTCATGAAGGAAGCGGCCAAGGAATACGGCTGGACCCTCGACTTCGGTTCCATCGCCCTCATGTGGAGAGGCGGATGCATCATCCGCTCGATTTTCCTCGGCAAGATCAAGGAAGCCTTCGACGCGGACGGAAAACTGGCGAACCTCATCATCGCCCCCTTCTTCGCCGCGAAACTCGCGGCCAGCCAGGACAGCTGGCGCAGGGTCGTCGCGGAATGCGCGATGTCGGGAATCCCCGCTCCGGCGCTCTACACGGCTCTTTCATATTATGACGGCCTCAGGACCGAAACCCTCCCCGCCAATCTGCTGCAGGCCCAGAGGGACTATTTCGGCGCCCACACCTACGAAAGAATCGACCAGCCGCGCGGCAAATTCTTCCATACGAACTGGACCGGGCACGGCGGTTCGACCGCGGCATCCACTTATACAGCTTGAGGAGGTACATAGAATGTCAGCCATGAAAATTCCGCCGAAGAAGGCGGATTCACTCGATTTCCTCGCCCTGGGCGCCCTCGTCACGAGGCTCGATCCGGGCATCGTTCCCTTCGGCTTCGCCGATACCTACCAAATTCACGTGTCGGGCGGCGAGTTCAATGTCGCGGCCAACCTCGCCCGCTGCTTCGGCCAGAACACGGCCATCGCGAGCGCCATGGTGGATTACCCGATCGGCGCCAAGATCGAGAGCGAAGCCCGCAAGATGAACGTCCAGGGCATCTACAAACGCTTCAGGCACGATGGCGTGCGCGGCCCGAACATGGCCCAGGTCTGGTCCGATAGGGGACAGGGCGTGCGTGCTCCCGTCGTCTTCTATAACAGGGCGAACGAGGCGGCGGCCCTTCTCAAGCCGGGCGATTTCGACTGGGACGCCATTTTCTCCAAGGGCTTACGCTGGTTCCATTCGGGCGGCATCTTCTCCGCCCTCTCTGCGACGACGCCCGAACTCGTCATCGAGGCGATGAAGGCCGCCAGAAAAGCGGGCGCCATCGTCTCCTTCGACCTCAATTACAGGGCCAAGCTCTGGGCGGCCAACGGCTCTTCCGCCTCGGCTCCCGAGATTCTCGGCCGCATCGCCGAACAGGTAGACGTGCTCGTCGGCAACGAGGAAGATCTCCAGATGGGCTTGGGCCTGAAGGGACCCGACATCCATAAGGCCTCGAAGCTCGATCCCGAGGCTTTCTACAGGACGATCGAGGAGGTCACGGCGCGCTGGCCGAACGTGAAGGCGGTGGCCACGACTCTTCGCGACGTCAAGTCCACCAACCGCCATCTCTGGAGCGCCGTTCTCTGGCTGGAGGGCGAGCGCTACGCCGCCCCGACCGCCGAACTCGACGTGTACGACCGCGTCGGCGGCGGCGACGGTTTCGCGGCCGGCCTCATCTACGGTCTGCTCGAAGGCAAGGATCCGCAGGAAGCGCTCGCCCTTGGCTGGGCTCACGGCGCACTCCTCACGACCTTCCCCGGCGATACGACCATGGCTACCCTCGATCAGGTCGTTTCTTTCGCGAAGGGCGGCTCGGCGAGGATTCAGCGGTGAAAGCGCTCGTTCTCGAAGAGTACATGAAGTTTTCTTTCCGCGATTATCCTGACCCCAAGCTCCGGGATGAAAACGACGTGCTCGTCAGGGTGCGGGCGTCCGCTATCTGCGGGTCCGATGTCCACGGCATGGACGGCTCGACGGGAAGACGCATTCCTCCCATCGTGATGGGACATGAAGCCTCGGGAGAAATCGTGGAAGCGGGCGCCGGCGTCAGGGATTTCAGGGTAGGAGACCGCGTCACCTTCGATTCCACCGAATATTGCGGCGAGTGCTTCTACTGCAAGCGCGGCGAGGTGAACCTCTGCGACAACAGGAAGGTGCTCGGCGTCTCCTGCGGCGATTACCGACGGGATGGCACCTTCGCCGAATATATCGTCCTTCCCAAGAGGATTCTCTACAAGATGCCCGAAGCCCTGGATTTCGCGGCCGCCTCGATCGCTGAACCGGCGGCGGTGGCGGCGCACGCGGCTGCCATCACCCCCATAAAGATGGGCGACTCTCTCGTCGTGGTGGGCGCCGGGCTTATAGGGCTGCTTCTCATCCAAATACTGAGGGCTCATTCAGCCGGCATGATCCTCGCGCTGGAAACCGACCCCGAACGGAGGGCAGCCGCCCTCGCGGCAGGCGCGTCGGCCGCCCTCGACCCCGCCTCCCCCGCGACCAAGGCGGCCATCCTCGAACTCTCGGGCGGCCGCGGCTTCGACCGCGCCTTCGAGGCAGTGGGCGCTTCGGCGCCGATCGCTACCGCGATCGGCGCCCTGCGCAAGGGCGGCTCCGTCACCCTCATCGGCAACGTGAGCCCCAGCGTGGAAATGCCGCTCCAGGCCATAGTCACGCGGCAGCTCACCCTCTATGGTTCCTGCGCCATGGCGGGTGAATACCCCCTCGTGCTCGACCTCCTCGCGCGCGGCAAGATCGACGCGAAGTCTATAATAAGCGCGATCGCCCCGCTCTCCGAGGGAGCCTCCTGGTTCGCCAGGCTTCACGCCCGCGAAAAAGGCCTGCTCAAAGTCGTGCTCGAGCCCTGAAGGCTCCGGCGCCGGGGCATCCCCCCGCGGCTCCGGAGCCCCCCCTTAGCGGCGCCGGAGCACCAGTGCCGGCGGCCTCATCGATGACCCCATTGAATCCAGGAGGAAACAAGGCATGGGCAAGATAAAATTCGGCCTCTACGGATACGGCAAAGTAGCCCAGCTCCACGCGAAAGCCATCGCCGCGAGCGAAAACGCCACCCTCGTCTCGGTCTGCGGACGCGACGCGGCTAAAGCCCGGGCCTTCGCGAAGAGCTGGGGCATCGAGGCGCGCTCTTCGGCCGCCGAGATGGCCGACCGCGACGGCGTCCAGGCCGTCATCGTCACCACCCCTCACCCTCTCCATGCCGCCTGCGCCATAGAATGCCTGGGCGCCGGGCTCCACACCCTCGTCGAGAAGCCTATGGCCCTCCATGTCGCCGACTGCGACGCCATGAACGCCGCCGCCCTCGCCGCCCATCGCAATCTCGGCGTCATCTGCCAGCGCCGCTGGTACCCCTCCACCCTGCGCATCAGGCGCGCCATCGACGAAGGCCTCCTCGGCTCCCCCCTCCTCGGCCAGGTCACCATCCTGGGCTGGCGCGACGAAGCCTACTACAACTCAGACCCCTGGCGCGGCACCTGGGAACACGAGGGCGGCGGCGTCATCGTCAACCAGGCTCCCCACCAGTTCGATCTCCTCTCCTGGTACATGGGCTCGGTCTCGGGCGTATCCGGAAGCTGGATCAACGCCAACCATTCCTACATCGAAGTCGACGACAGCGCCGTCGCGACCGTCCACTTCAAGAACGGCGGCCTCGGCTCCATCTTTGTCTCCAATTCCCAGAAGCCAGGCATTTTCGCCAAGGTATGCGTCCATGGAAGCTCGGGCGCCTCGGCGGGCGTTCAGACCGACGGCGGCGCCATGTTCATCGCGGGGATGAGCGGCATCCTCGAGCCGCCCTACAACGACATCTGGACCATTCCCGGCCAGGAAAAGATGATTGATGTCTGGAAACGCGAAGATGGGGAATTCTTTTCGAAAATCGAGCCGACCTGGTATTTTTTCTCGCTTCAGATCGACGATTTCGCCCAGGCGGCGGCCGCCGGCACAAGACCCAAGGTCACCGGGGAGGATGGCATGGAAGCGGTGAAGATCATCGAAGGAATCTACTCATCCGCCAAGACGCAGCGCACAATATTCTATTAAACTTCGGCGGCGCTTCAGCTATGCTTCGGCGTCGTTTTCTTTCTGGTCCTGCGCGAAACCCTCGCCTATCCTTTCGGTTTTCTTGTTTATCTCGTTTATGGTCTTGTAGAGATATTCCTTGTCCTCGCCGTCGAACTCCAGCTTGGGTATGAGGCGGGAGAAGAAGCTCTGGACGAAATGCTCCATCTTCGAAACGGTGTCGATGTAGTTCGATTCGTGGTTCAGCATCATCACCGTGCACGCGAGCGGCTTGTTGTAGGTTCCGATCACCCTGAAGCCCAGCTTTTCGTACATCCGGATGAGCTTTGTCTCGTCGCTGAAAACATCAAGGAACATCTTATCCACGCCCTTGCCTCTGATGTAGAGATAGGAGAGGACCATGAGGCTGAAAGGCACGATCGAGCCGCGCTCTTCCCTGATGATAGCCAGTCGGTCTATTTCCGCGTAGGGAGTGCCGTCCATGTATTCCGAAAGATCGTAATTGCTCTGTATGGGGATTTCGCCCTCGACTTCGCTCAAGTGAAGCGTTGTCGTGCCGACAGGCTGCATTCCCTTATACGCCAGCAGGTGGAAGGCGCTCTCGTCCTCGCTCCGGTGGATGGTCTCCTCCAGATAGCCCTTTTCGCCCACGAGGACCTTGCGCTGCAGGTAGAAACTGTCCTCGAGCTGGCGCGTATCCTTCGCGTGGACGAAACGGATCTTGTTGCGCTCCATGTTAGCCGCCGGGAGGACTATCTGGAAGGTCGTACCTTGCTTTTCTTCAGAGTCGATGATGATCCTACCCCCCAGTTTCGATACGATGTGATGCGCGATGCTCAGTCCCAGCCCTGTGCCGGCTCCGGGATCTTTAGTCGTGAAGAAGGGATTGAAGACCTTGTCGAGATTCTGTTTCTTGATACCGATGCCCGTATCCTTGATGGTCACGATGACATCGGCATCTTCCTGTTTCGCGGCCAGGGTCAGCGTTCCGTCCGAGTTCATGGCCTGTACGGCGTTGACGATGAGGTTGAGGAAGACCTGCTGCAGTTCGGTCGCGTTGGCCTGAACCTCGTTCGTCTGATTATAGTTTTTCTTCACCGTGATCGAGCCGAAATCCATACCGCGCATGGCGAGCTTGAGGGAGTTTTCGAGAATAGTGACGATATTGACCATATCGGGCTGGCTCTTCGTCTTCCGCGAATAGACCATAAGGTCCTGAATGACTTCCGCGGCGTTCTGGGCATAACGGGCGATATCCTGCGTATATTCCTGCAGCCTGCTTCCCTCGGCGGTCTCGGGGAGCATCAGGTCTGCCGTGCCCAGGATGGCGCCGAGGGGATTGTTTATCTCGTGCGCGATGCCCGACACCAGGGTACCTATGCCGGCTAACTTTTCCGACTGGATAAGTTCATCCTGCAGGGTCTTCTGCTTGGTGATGTCCTGGAAGAACTCCAGGAAAATGGGCGTGGCCGTCTTGGGGACGGGAATGGGATAGAAGTTGAGCGAGAAGGTAAGCAGTCCCTTCACGTCCTGCCGCTCCGCGTTGAAGGGCAGGCGCGTATGGAGGCAGTCCTGGGCCAGACACTCGAGGCAGGGTCTGTCCCTGTTGAAAAACATCTTGTAGCACTTGTTCCCGATCAGTTCCTCGGTGGACTTCTCAAAATAGCGGCGCGCGGCGTAATTCACTTCGATGATATTGTAGTTGATGTCCTGAATGGTGATCGGCGTCGTGATGCCGTCGAAGAAGGCTTCGAGTTTGTTACGGCTGATTTCCAGCTGGTTGTTGATGTTCTGTAGCCTTTTCTGCTGCTGCTTCAGCCGCTCGAAGGTGATGGCGTTTTCCAGGGCCACCGAGCACTGGACGCTCAGTAGCTGGAGCATCTCCAGATCGAACTGGTTGTAATAGTCCCTGTCGAGCTGAGGTCCGAGTATGACGAAACCGTTCAGGCGTTCCTTGAACTTGAGGGGGAGGATAAGGCTGGCCTTCAGGGTTTCGGAAATCTCGCCCTTCTCGAGGGTGATGTCTATCATGGTCTGCGGCACGTAGAGGTACTGCATTTCGCTCTTTTCGCTGCCCTGATGAACCGCGAATACCCTGACGAACTCGCTTCCGCGCTTCAGGCTTATCGACTGATCCTGCCCTTCGATGATACGCCCATCGAACGGCAGCTGCTTGGCCACGTTGAGCTTGAAATTCCTGTCGTTGAAATCGTTGACCAGCATCAGGGCCCATCCGAGGCCGAAGGTGGAGGTGATTTTCTCCATGGTGAGGTTGCCCAGGGTTTCGAGATCCACGATGGAGGTAAGGCTGGCCGAGAACACCCTCAGGCTCTGATAGTAGGTGAAGGTCTTGCCGCCATAGAGCCTCTCGAGAAAGGAGAGGGTTGTCGTCCGGAGCGGCGAGAGGATTATCGAGGTGATGAACCCCAGGATAAGTGCCAGGAGGAGGACCCGGGGAAAGGGAATCGCGTTGTTGATATGAAAAACCGGCACGAAGAAAAAGAGAAAAAGGGCGCTCGTCAGTATGGACACGAAGAAAGTGAGGAGGATGTTGAGCACCGCCGAGGAGTAGTGAATGAGACGGTATTTATAAACCGCGAAGAAGATGATCGCGGCGTTGATCGTCGTGGCGAGGAGGTCGATGGGATACTTTCCGATAGGCTTGTACAGATTCGCCGCGACGCCGACTACGATAATGCCAACGCCAATGATGAGAAGCCTAAGCGTCTTCTTCTTGAACTTGTTGTCGCTGGCCTTGAGCTGGCGTAATAGAAGAAGAATTGACAGGCCCAGGAAAAAGTAGGAGAGCGAATACGCCAGGATGGAACCGTTGCCAAGGACATAATAGAAGCCGCTCTCATCGAAGCCCGCCGCCGTCACTACCTTGCCTGAAAGATTGAGATAGATCAGGAAAAAGAATATGATATAGCCAATATAAAGAAATATCTGATAGCGTTTTTTGTCGGTACCGGATAGATATATCATGGTCTGAAGGAACGCGATAGGTCCGCCGAAAAGCCCCAGCAGCATGACCTTGTTCCAGGTCAGGGGAGAAAAAAGCCCCGTATTGGCGTGCATCATGAAAGAGCCAAAGCTCCACAGCGCCATGAAGAACATATAGAGCAGGAATGAGGTGTCGACTTTCTCTTTCCGGCTGTAAATGCCGAATACGATGAAGATGATATAAATAATGAAGGACAATGCCGGAATGAGCGACGATGCGTCCAAAATCATGCCGAAACCTCTAAAATAAACTTTTATCTGGCAAAGCAGAGGATACTATAGCATAATGCATTTCACAATGGTACAGGATTCGCTTACGGTATTAGGATTTTTACTGCTCATAGCGGCTGATTTTCTCTGGGCAAAAGGCAAAAAAGGCGTTCCGCTCCTTCAGGCGGTCGGCTATCTGACGGTCGGGGCGGCGCTTGGATTGCTCGCCGCCCGTCGGGGAGCGAATCCGTCCGGAACGCTTTTTTCGCCGCTGCTCATCCTGACGGCCCTCCTGTCCTTCGCCCTCCTTCTCTGGTCCGTCTTTTTCGAGCTGGCGCTGGCCGGAAGAAAGGGAAAAATCAAGCCCGGCGAACCATACAGCGGCGGCTCCTACGCTCTATGCAGGCATCCTGGATTCTGGTGGTTCTGCCTCCTGGCCCTCTCCCTCGGCGGCCTGCGGGGTTTCAGCGAAAATTTCTTTACGATTCCCCTCATGATTGGCCTCGATCTGCTTTTAATATTCATACAAGATCGCTACACTTTTCCCAAGGTTTTCCATGGATACGACGAATATAAGAAAAGTGTCCCATTCCTGTTCCCTGGAATGAAAAAGGGATGATTCCGCGGAAACCGAAAGAGGACCGATGGGTTCTCATCGCTTTGACGGAAAGGTCTACATGAGTGCAGCAACGCAACGGACAATACTAGTAATCGATGACGATCCCTCCATCCGCAAGGTCCTGTCCCGCGGTCTGGAGAGGATGGAATACGCGGTAAGCATGGCGACGAACGGTCAGGAAGGCCTGGACATGCTCACCTCGGGCAACCTCGATCCTGACTGCATTCTTCTCGACATACGAATGCCAATTCTCTCGGGCAAGGAAGCCTTGCCTAGGATCAGGGAAGTCAAGCCCTTTACCCCCGTCATCATGCTCACCGCCTACAGCGACCTCTCCACAGGTCTGGAAGCCATGCGCAATGGGGCCTTCGACTATCTCGTAAAACCGAGCAGGCTGGAGCATATCGCCGAAGTCATAGCCAAGGCTGTCCGCTACCGGGATATCATGAGGGAAAAATTCGAGCAGGACAAAAAAAACGAGGAATACAGGCTCACGCTTGAACGCACCATGCAGTCCAAGACGATGGAGCTCAACGAAACATACGGTAGACTGAGACAGGCCAACATGCAGACGGTCCAGGCTCTGGCCGAAACCATCGAGGCGAAGGACCAGTACACCCAGGGGCACTGCGAAAGGGTGCGAAGCCTGGCCGTGAGGCTCGCCAGGGAACTCAAGCTGCCCGAAGACCAGATAGAACCCCTGGAGTTCGCCGCGCTGCTCCACGACATCGGCAAGATAGGCATTCCGGAACGGATTCTCAATAAAGTGGGCTCGCTCGATCCCGAAGAGATCGAAGTCATAAAGATGCATCCGCTCATCGGCGCCCAGATCCTTTCGATCGTCGAGTTTTTCGCTCCCGCCATCAATGGCGTCAGGCACCATCACGAACGCTGGGACGGCAAAGGCTATCCGGACGGGGTCGCCGGAGAAGATATAGACCCTCTGGCCCGCATAATAACCTTAGCCGACACTTTCGACGCGATGGCTCAATCCCGCCCCTATAGAAAAGCGCTGCCCCTGGAGGCGGTGCTTGAAGAAATCAAGGCGGAAAGCGGGAAGCAGTTCGCGCCGGACGTGGTGGCGGCATTTTTCAACGCGAAACTCTACGAAGACTATTTCAACCTTTCTAGAATCGATACGTAAAGCGGCCGGGCACCGTCTCGCCCGTCTTGTTCCAGTACATTCCTCTCTTGAATCCGTTCAGCGCGGCTCTATCCATTTCGGGATCACCGGTGGACTGATAAATCTCGGCGCCTTTTATCTGATTGTTGTTCGTGACGGTGAACACGATGACCACGGGCGACAGGTTCCTGCCCTTTTTAAAATCGGCGTCGGCCACGTTATAACCGGCATCTTCAAGTATCTGCCATAGCGGTTCGCGCTGGTCGAGAGGAACGTCCGTCTTGAGCCGATAGGCGGAGCCGTCGAATTCATAATACGAGGTGAAAGCTTTCTTTCTAGCCTGAGCTGAATAGATGATGACGTTGGGCGATTGCGTGAGGTTGGGAATGGCGTTATAGATCGAGGCCGGCACCGTTTTTGGCAAGGGGAAGCTGTAATAGATAGGGACGTAAAGGTTCTGGCCTACCGTTCCCTGGGCCCCTCCAAGGGTCGTTTCCGAAGCGCTGCCCTTTTCCGATTTGCGTATGGTCATCTGGCTCCCCGTCCAGGGGACTTCGCCTTTTCCCGGCACGAAGAGCATGGAATTGGTCGAACTTATATGGGAACCGGGATCGCGCTGGCCTGGAACCCAGGGAGTGACAGGCGTTTCTTCGGGCGCCGAGGCGACCAATCCGGGCGGCGTAACTTCGGGAAGCGGCTCCGAGGATGCGCCAGGCGTCTCGGCGACCTTGGGCTGTTCCGGTGCCGGGACCGCCGAAGCCGTCTCGACTTTGGCCGCCGCTTTAGGGGGCGTCGGGGTCGGGGCCGGTTTGGCCAGGGGTTTCACGGCCGCCTGTTCGGGAATCATCGCCTTGGGTTCGTCAACGGTTTTCTTAACCTCAGGAGTCTTCACGGGCACCGTAGGTTCGGCTACCGTCGCTTCCTCGCCCTTCTCGGAAGGGTTCGTCGAGCCAAGCCCGATCTGGTTCATGACGGGACCGTCCAGATTTATGACGACCGTGGTATTGGAGAAATTCTGCTCCTGAGGATTGAGAATGCTCAAAACGATGCCCACGGCCAGGGTCAGGCCATAGAGCCCGAAGGTTATGCCGACCGAGAGCGCTTTGCGTTTCTTCTCCTGCTGTTCGGCATAGCTCAATGGGGACTTCATCGAACCGTCTTCTCCTTCCTTGTGATGAGGCCGACATTTTCGATGCCGTTCATCCTGAACGCGTCCAGGACGGAGATGATGAGCTGATACGACGCGCTCGATCTGCCCTCGAGCACGGCCCTGACGCTGCTGGAATCGGAGCCGGACACCCGCTGCTTAAGGACGGCGGGAAGGCCTTCGAGGTTGGTTCTCGTCTTCTCGACGTAAATTTCGTTTTCCGTCATCACCACGACATGGAGGGCCGACGAAGAAACGGACTGGGCCGTCCTGGAACCGGGCAGGTCCAGGGAAATGCCGGGGGCCGCCCTGAACGTGGTGGTGATCATGAAAAATATGATGAGTTGCAGGATTACATCGATGAGCGGCGTCATATCGACGCCGATTTTCGGCGACAGACGTCGTGTGCTCATTCTTCCTCCGAATCGCTCTTTTTAGAGAGGCCGTTGCCCGCGTTGATCAGCATCACGAGAGTGTTGACTCTGTTTTCCAGCATGGTGAGGATCAGATTCACGCGGTTGACGAAATAATTGAAGAAAATGATTACCGGCACGGCGACGACAATGCCGCCGACCGTGGTGATGAGGGCTTCGGAGACTCCGGAGGCCAGCGCCGAAGGATCGCTGACGGCGCCGAATTTGCCGAGCACGCCGAAGGCTTTCATCGTGCCCGTCACGGTGCCGAGGAGGCCGAGGAGCGGGGATATCGTGCCGATGGTGCCGAGAGCGGAAAGACCCTTTTCGAGGGTCGGCGCTTCAAGGGCCGCCGCGTCCTTCAGAATGTCGCGCTGAACCTGTTCGGGCTGGTGGCGATTCTCGATCCCCGTCTTGAGTAAGGAAGAAAAGGGCGAAAGATTCTGGTCGCAGATGGACAGAGCCTCGTTGTAATGTCCCTCAAGGAGGCTGGCTTTGATTCTGATAAAGAGCTTGTTTTCATCGCCGGAAATGCGGCGAAGGTATATCAATCTTTCGATGATGATGACGCAGGCAACGACGGAAAGAGCCATGATGACCCATAACACCACTCCGCCCATTACTATAAAATCGATCATGACAACTCCTTGATACGGAAGAATCCCTATATTCTTTATCGGAAGTATATCGCCGCAATCAACGATTATCCATTCTCGAACAAAATTAAACGGCGGAGGAAGCCCGCGGTCACTCGCCGCGCTGGTAGTTGGGGGCTTCCCTCGTGATGGTTATGTTGTGCGCGTGGCTTTCGATTAGCCCCGCGTTCGTGATTCTGGTGAGGCGAGTCTTGGTGCGCAGGTCTTCGAGACAGCCGGCGCCGGCGTAACCGCAGCCCGATCTCAGGCCTCCTATCAGCTGATAGACGAAGTCCGCAAGCTTGCCTTTGTAGGGAATCATGCCCTCCACGCCCTCGGGAACGAGCTTGTCCGAGGCGCCGATGCCGGTCGCGTAGCGGTCCTTGCCGTAACCCTGGAGGGCGGCGAGCGAGCCCATGCCGCGGTAGGTCTTGTACTGTCTGCCGTTGTAGAGGACGAGTTCGCCGGGCGACTCCTCGAGGCCGGCGAGAAGGTTGCCGAGCATGATGGCATGGGCTCCCGCCGCTATCGATTTGACCATGTCGCCGGAAAACTTGATGCCGCCGTCGGCGATCACGGGAATGCCGAACCCTTCGGCGGCCTTGGCGCAGTGGTAGATGGCGGAGAGCTGGGGCATGCCCGCCCCGGAGATGATGCGGGTGGTGCAGATGGAGCCCGCGCCCACGCCGATTTTCACGGCGTCAGCGCCCGCCTTGGCCAGGGCCTCCACGCCTTCGGCCGTCACCACGTTGCCCGCGATGACGGGTAGCTCGGGCGCGAGCGCCCTGATTCTCTTTATGGCCTCGATGACTCCTTTGGAATGGCCATGGGCCGTATCGATGATGAGGGCATCGACCTTCTTGGACACGAGAAGATCGACACGCCGCTCCAGGTCGGCGCCCACGCCCACAGCCGCCGCCACGCGAAGGCGGCCGGAGGAATCGAGGGCGGCATTGGGGTAGTCGGCCTTTTTGGCTATGTCCTTCACCGTGATGAGGCCCTTGAGCCTGCCTTTTTCGTCGGTCAGGGGCAGCTTTTCTATGCGGTGTTCCTGGAGTATGTTCCTGGCTTGCTCGAGCGTCGTGCCCACCCTGGCGGTGATCAGCCGCTCGCTCGTCATGAAGCTGCTCACGGGCTTGTCGTAATCCTCCGCGGCGCAGAAGCGGATATCCCTGTTGGTGAGTATTCCCACGAGTTTTTTCTCGGGTCCGCTCGTGATGGGGATGCCCGAGATCCGGAATTTCTGCATGAGTTCGCGGGCTTCGGAGAGGGAAGCTTCCTTTTCAAGGCATACGGGATCCAGAATCATGCCCGATTCGGATCGCTTAACCTTGTCCACTTCTCCGGCCTGCTGCTCGGGAGACATGTTTCTGTGGATGACGCCCATTCCGCCCATCCTGGCCAGGGCGATCGCGAGAGCGGACTCTGTGACCGTATCCATCGCCGCCGAGAGAAGCGGTATGTTGAGGGTGAGGTCGCGCGCTATGCGCACTTTCGTGTCGATATAGGCCGGCAGAATCTCGCTGTATGCCGGCACGATGAGCACATCGTCAAAAGTCAGGGCCGTGCTGGATTTGAAAATCTCTTCGTTCATCTGTTTATCCTCCGCTCGTAACATTGCCTGTAATGTCGCTTGTCGCGACGATACAAGCGTCTCTGTATTAATGTCTAAAATGGCGGACGCCGACGAGCACCATCGCGATGCCCGCTCTGTCCGCCGCATCTATGGATTCGGCGTCCCTGATGGAACCGCCGGGATGGGCGACGGCCGTAATGCCGGCCCTCGCGGCTTCCTCGATGGAATCCGGAAACGGGAAAAACGCGTCGGAAGCAAGCACCGAACCCGCGGCCTTCGCGCCCGCCCTCTGGGCGGCGATGCGCACCGAATCCACCCTGTTGGGCTGGCCGCCGCCTATACCCACCGTCGCGCAGCCCTTGGCGAACACGATGGCGTTGGATTTTACGGACATGCAGGCCTTCCACGCGAAGCGGAGATCGCGCAACTCCGTTTCAGTCGGAGCGCGCCTGGAAACGGTTTTCCATTCTGTCTCCTCGGGATCGCCCGCGTCGATATCCTGGCGTAGAAATCCGCCAAGCACCGTCCTTATCTCCACGCTCTGGATTCCTTTTCCCGGGATGACGAGCCTGAGGTTTTTCTTCTTGGCGAGAAGCTCCAGGGCCTCGTCGTCGAATCCCGGGGCGGCGATGCACTCGGCGAAAAGCTTGCCGAGGCTTCTGACGCAGTCAGCCGTGAAAACAGCGTTGACCGCTATTACTCCGCCGTAGGCTGATGTGGGATCGCTGGCGATGGCCCGCTCCAGGACTTCGTGGAGACAGGCCGCGTCCGCGCTTTCCGCTTCCGCTATGCCGCAGGGGGAGAGATGCTTCACCACGACGACGGCCGGGTTCCGGAATCGGCCAACGGCATGCCATGCCGCGTCCAGGTCCAGGATATTGTTGTAGGACAATTCCTTGCCCTGGAGGATACAGCCGCCGAGCGGACCCTTCCCTTTCTCGAAGGCATAGAGTTCGGCGCTCTGGTGGGGATTTTCCCCGTAACGGAGATCCTGGGCTTTCCAGCCGCTGAGCGTAAAAAACGGTGCCGCCGCATTCGAGCCGGCCGATTTCGCCTGGTCCGCGAGCCAGGCCGCTATGGCCGCATCGTACGCAGCCGTCTTCGCGAAGGCTTTGGCGGCGAGGCTTCTCCTGGTTGCTTCCGAAACGGAACCGGCGGTTTCGAGCTCGCTCAGCACGGGTTCATAGTCGGCGATATCGCAGAGGACGGTTACACGCTCGTGATTTTTCGCGCCCGCCCTGATCAGCGCCACGCCTCCGATATCGATCTGCTCGATGGCGTCGGAGCGGCCGCAGGCTGGATCGGCCACCGTCTTTTCGAAGGGGTAAAGATTCACGACGACGAGGTCGACGGCCTTGTATCCCAGCTCCCGGATTTCATCGAGGTCCTTGCCCGCGGCGCGCGCGAGAATGCCGCCATGCACGGCGGGATGGAGGGTTTTTACCCTGCCGCCCAGAATCTCGGGCGCGGCGGTGTAGTCGGCGATTTCCTCAACGGCGATTCTTGCGTCACGCAAGGCCTTGGCCGTGCCTCCGGAAGCGAGAATGGACCAACCCAACTTCGACAGCTTCCCGGCGAATTCGACGAGGCCGGTCTTGTCATAAACGGAAATTATTGCCTGGGGCATTCTTCAGTCTCCTTTCTCTGTCCGGAAGAAATCGAGCCGAGTATCCCGGCCGTTCGCGGGACAAGAAGATGTTCAGTATCGTGCATCCTTTTCTCGAAGACGTCGAGGGTCTCAGTCCTGTCCATCGCTACACGCTCGAAAGCGATCACGGGACCGGCATCGACGCATTCGTCCGGGACGAAATGGGTCATGACGCCCGACTCAATGATTTCTCCCCTGGCGCAGGCGTCCCAGGCTCTTTCGATGGCGTGGGTTCCGGGAAACATGCCCGGAAGCGCCGGATGCAGGTTGACGATTCCGCCGGGAAATTTCGTCGTGAATTCGGCGCTCAGGATGCGCATCCACCCGAGGAGAAATATGTAGTCGGCCTTATATGGCGTGATAGTCTCGGCGAGCATTCTGTCATAAGCCCTGCGCGAGGCTTCTTTCTCGAGCTTCGGATCGCGCCTGTACTGCAGGACGATGGACGGGATTCCGGCCCTTTCCGCGCGCCGCAGCGCGTAGGCTTCTGGATCCGAGGAGACCACGAGGACGATGGAGGCCTTCAGTTCGCCTTTTTCGATGACGTCGATCAACGCTTGCAGATTGGAGCCGTTGCCCGACACCATCACGACGAAGCGCGTTTCGCGCGGCTGGCTCACGCTCGGCCCCGCGCTTTATCGGCGCATTTTTCCATGACCGCCAATCCGGAGCCAGGCTTCAGTTCGCCGATGACGAAGAAAGGATTGCCCGAGAGGCGGGCGATGGCATCCACGTCGGCCGGGGCCGCGACGGCCACCATCCCGATGCCCATATTGAATACTCTGTACATTTCCAGCTCGTCGATACCGCCCTTTCCCATGATCAGGCGGAACAGCGGGGGCATGGGCCAGGAATCCATCCTTATATGGGCATCGAGATCAGGCGGCAGTATTCGGGGCACGTTGCCTTCGAATCCGGCGCCGGTGATATGGGCAAGCGCCTTGATGAGCCCCGGCCCCTTTTCAAGAACGGGCCAGAGGACAGGCAGGTAGGAGCGATGCGGCGCGAGAAGAGCTTCCGACAGAGGCCGACCCAGGATTTCGGCGTAGCCGCCGAATTCTTTTTCGGAAAAAATCTTCCTCACCAGGGAAAAGCCGTTCGTATGCGGTCCGCTCGAGGGAAAGCCGAGGAGAAGATCCCCGGCGCGCATCGTCTTGAGCGGGAGCATCCGTTTTTTTTCGGCGAGTCCGATGATGGCGCCGGCTACGTCGAATTCATTCGGCATATAGACGCCGGGCATCTCGGCGGTCTCGCCGCCGATGAGGGCACAGCCCGATTCCCTGCAAGCCTTGGCCATCCCGCCGACGGCTTCGGCGATCATCGAGGGATCGAGCTTCGAGGTGGCGATGTAGTCCAGGAAAAACAGTGGCCTCGCCCCCTGCACCAGAATGTCGTCGATGCAGTGATTGACTATATCCTGGCCTATGCTTTCATAGCTTTTCCTGAAGGCAGCCAGCTTCACCTTCGTGCCGACGCCGTCGGTGGAGGAGACAAGCACGGGATCGTCCATCGTCTTGAGGGCGGACGCGTCGTACATGCCGCCGAAGGAACCGATGCCCGCGAGCACTTCCGGCCCGTAGGTGGATTTTACGGCGGCGCTCATGAGCTCGACGGCTCTGTCCCCGGCGTCGATATCGACGCCGGCCGACGCGTATGACGCGGCCGACGCGAAAGTCGCGGCCGATCCGCCGAGCTCGTTGAGCATCAGGAAGGTTTTGCCCCGGCCGATATCTTTTCTGTACCGCGAAAACGGGACCTCGACGCGCGCTACTCTGGCATAGGCTTCCTCGAGCGCTTCATCCACCGAATCCGCCCAGGCCGAGGCGCAGAGAAGTCTTCCGCCGGCGGCCATCACCCTTCCGTCGCCTATACGATGGGTCGCCGCGTGGAAGAGAACGGAATTGGGACTGCCGCCGAAATCCTTCACTTCCCGCTGGCTGTCGTCGTGGACATCGGTCGCATAACTATCGGAAGCGATGATGACGCAGGCCGCGGCCTTGTCCGCCCAATCGATCTTCATATCGCCAAGGCGGCCCCTGGCGCATGCGTCGAAAATTTCGACGATATCCGATTCGAGCAGAGGGAGTATCGCTTCCGTTTCAGGGTCGCCGAAGCGGCAATTGTATTCGAGAACCTTGGGTCCATCCTCGGTGAGAATGATCCCCGCGTATAAAACGCCCACGAAGGGACTTCCCTCGGCGGCCAGGCCTTTACAGGCGGGTTTCAGAAACAGGTCGGCAAAGTCGCGGGCACGGCCGAAAGGAACCGCTTTTGCCGAAGCGATCGCGCCCATGCCTCCCGTATTCGGTCCGGCATCGCTTTCCAGGAGTCTTTTGTGATCCTGCGCGGGCGGCATGACGCTGACGCTGGAACCGTCGCAGAATCCGAGTATGGAGATTTCCTCGCCCGACAGACGTTCTTCGATGACGACCTCGGCGCCGGCATCGCCCAACTTCTTTTCCTTCATGACCATGGCCAGGACTTCTTCGGCTTCCTTCAGCGACGCGGGAAGGAAAACGCCCTTTCCGGAAGCGAGACCCGAGGCCTTTATGACGAAAGGCCAAGGCGCGTCGCGAACGAAGTTGAGCGCTTCATCATAAGAGGAAAACGTCCTGAAATCGGCTGTAGGAATGCCGTATTTCCGCATGAATTCCTTGGAGAATGATTTCGAGGATTCTATCTTGGCCGCCGCCGATGAAGGACCGAAACAGAGAGGCGGCCCGCCAGCCGATGCCGACTGGAGCTTATCCGCCAGTCCGAGGGAGAGAGGCAGTTCGGGGCCGATCACGACGAGATCGATGGCGTTGGCCGCGGCGAATTCGGCAAGCCGATCCACATCGCCCTGACCGATATCCACATTCGCGCCGTACAATGCGGTTCCCGCGTTGCCCGGCGCGAAGTACAAGGCGTCGAGGAGCGGCGAAGCGCTCATTTTCCACGCGAGGGCATGTTCCCTGGCGCCTGATCCGACAAGAAGTACTTTCATGCGGTCTTCACTCCTGGCATTAGAATTCGAACCTTTCTTTGGATTCGGAGATCCCCACGTCGAAGGGATAGATCCCGGAAAAACATGCGGTGCAATAGTCCTCGATGTCGCCGATGGCCTTGCCCACCGATTCGAGCGAGAGGTAGGAGAGCGAATCGGCGCCGCTCCACTTGGCCATTTCGGCGATGGGGAGAATATTCGCGATCAGCTCGCGGCGCTGGCCCATGTCGACGCCCATCATGCAAGAATATTTCACCGGGGGACTCGCGACCCGCACATGGACTTCCTTCGCCCCGGCATTTTTCAGGAGGGCGACGAGAGGTCGTATCGTGTTGCCTCTCACTATGGAATCGTCTATGACGATGATCCTTTTACCTTTCACGGAATCGTGAAGAACGTTGAACTTAAGGGAGACGCCCCGCTTGCGAAGGAAGGTTGTGGGTTCGATGAAAGTCCTTCCTATATAACGGTTCTTTACGAAGGCCTCGCCGTAGGGGATGCCGGAAGCTCCCGAATAGCCTATCGCCGCTGAAATGGAAGAATCAGGCACGGGAATGACGAGATCGGCTTCGACGGGCGAAGTTCTGGCCAGTTCCTCCCCGAAGCGCCTGCGCACTTCATGGACGGAAAGGCCGTTCCATACGCTGTCCGGCCGGGAAAAATAGATGAATTCGAAGACGCAGGAGGCCTGACGTTTCTTTTTCGTCTTCTTCGGAGCGTCCGAAATTTTTACCGCTCCGGCCGCGTTGCACGAAACGATCTGACCAGCTTCTATTTCGTGGATTTCATGGCAGCCCAGCGTCGAGAGAGCGCAGGTTTCGGACGCGACGACGAAGGCTTTCTCCGCGGTGAATCCATAGGCGAGCGGCCTTAAGCCCCAGGGATCTCTCGCGGCGAAAACGCCGTCCGGCGTCAGGGCCACGAATGAGAAAGCGCCCACCCAGGAAGCCATGGTGGAATGAATGCGCGAAACCCAGTCTTTCTTGTCCGATCCCGCGAGATCCATGATCATCAATTCGGTGTCGCTCGCCGAGGTGAGTCCGATGCCCTTGTTCAGGAGCCTTTTGCGGATCTCGCCAGCGTTGACGATATTGCCGTTGTGCGCGAGAGCTATGGGTCCGTGGCGGGAATCTATGATGAAGGGCTGCGCGTTGCGCACATTCGAGGAACCCGTCGTCGAATAGCGGTTATGGCCGATGGCCAGGCTGCCCGCGAGGCTTTCGATGTCGGCTTCGGAAAACACCTGGGAAACCAAGCCCAGATTCTTCTTCGAGTTGATTACATTCCCGTCGAAGGCGGCGATGCCGGCCGATTCCTGGCCTCTGTGCTGAAGCGCGAAAAGCCCGTAATAGGCGAGCCTTGACGCGTCCTTTCCCGGCGCGTAAATGGCCATGACGCCGCATTCTTCATGCGGATCGTCTTCAGACAGCCAGTTTTCTTCAATCATCGTGCCGCGTCCTTCCTTTCCGAATCTTCGCTCAAGGAGAGTTCGTCGCTATCGATCTTTTCGCGCTGTTCGGTATGATACGCGTATATCTTGGCCTTTATTGCATCATCATCGGCGGCGAAAAGCTTAGCCACGAAAAATGCCGCGTTGCGCGGTTCCAGAACCGTGGCCGCCGCGACGCCGGGAGGCATGCGCAGGGAAGAGAAAACGTCGGCTCCGCCGAACGCGTCGCAGGGAGGAGGACAGGCTATTACGGGAAACGCGGTCGCGAAATCGACCATCCCCGAAAGCGCGTTGGACAATCCGGCGATCGTGATATAGGCGACATTGTCGCCCTTCTTTTCCTGCGCCTCGAGAATATTCAATAATTTTTCGGGCGTCTTGTGGGCCGAGGCTATTCTCGTCACGTGCTCGATGCCGAAATAATCCAGCCATTCTATTATGCGCTCCGCATGGCCGTAGTCGGACATGGCGCCCATCAGGATGACGGCGAGATTTTTCTTCATAGAGTTATCCCCGCTTTTTCGAGATTCGCCAGAAGCCTGGGTTCCACGGGATACGAGCCGGGGGCGAAGCTCCGGCCGGTAAGGAGTTCGTAGGCCGTCTGGTACAGAATGCCGGTGTCGGCCCATACGCCGTCGGGCAGGTTGGGAATTTTCCCGTCGCCCCTATACCCAGTTTCCGCGTAGTGCATACGCACGAATTCCTTGTCGAAAATTTCAGGCTCGCGGCCTTCGGCCAAACGCGCCGCGTAACTGCCGAGGCGCCAATAACGTGAGGAGTCAGGCGTATGGATTTCATCGATGAGCATCACTTTCCCGTCGGCGTCGAGACCGAATTCGTATTTCGTGTCGACGAGGATGAGCCCCGCTTTTTCGGCGACCTCCGTTCCCCTGGCGAAGAGAGCGAGGGCGATATCCATTACGCGATCCCAGGTTTTAGCTTTGACGAAGCCTTTTTCAACCACTTCTTTGATGGTAAGTCGCTCATCGTGCTGCCCCGCCTCAGCTTTTGTCGTGGGCGTAATTATCGGCGAAGGGAGACGCTGGTTCTTTCGCAGGCCTTCGGGAAAACCGTATCCGTAGATATTCCTCTCGCCCTCGGAATAGCGGCGCCAGAGGGCCGTGGAGGTGACGCCGGTTATATAGCCGCGCACGATCACTTCGACCGAGAGAGGGGAAGCTTCGCGGACTATGGAAACGTTGGGATCGGGAACGGCGAGAAGGTGGTTAGGCGCTATATCTGCCGTCTTCTCGTTCCACCAGGCCGAAAGCTCGTTGAGGACCTGGCCCTTCCAGGGCACGGCCGCGACGATCCTGTCGAAGGCCGAAAGCCTGTCCGTCGTCACCATGAGGCGGCTGGAATCGTCCAGCGCGTACCAGTCCCTCACTTTTCCCGAATGTTTCTCTCTCTTTCCTTCGCCCAGGCCCATGAAAGCCTTGGGGAGCATAGCCTGGATTCTGTCGCGTTCCATCATATATCGCTCCTCATAACTGTTTCGCATAACGCACGCCATTGATAAAGAGATCGAGGCCGCCGCCGGCCTTTCCTCCGCGGTAAGCCCTTGCACCGGGACCGGAAAAAATATTGTCCTCGGGGTGCGGCATGAGACCCAGGACGTTTCCTTCGGGATTGCAGATGCCGGCGATGTCGGCCACGGAGTCGTTGGGGTTGTCCGGGTATCTGCCGGCGGCGGGCGAGCCGTCCGGGAGCGCGTAAGAGAACGCGACGAGTTTTTTCGCCAGCAGAGCCTCGAGATGAACCTCGTCTTTCACGAGGAACCTTCCCTCTCCGTGGGCGATGGGACATACGACCGGCGCCGTCAGACCCTTGGTCCAGATGCAGGGGCTCTCCTCGGCTTTCATCGTAACCCATCTGCATTCAAAGCGGCGATTGAGGTTGTCGGTCAGCGTCGCATAACGCTCTTCCCTGTCCGAAGGAATAACTTCCAAGCCAGGCAGTATTCCGGCCTTGACGAGGGTCTGGAAGCCGTTGCAGATGCCTATCACCGCTTTGCCTTTTCCGACGAATTCGCTCACTTCGTCCCTGAAAAAGGAGGCTATGTCCAAGGCGAAGAGCCGGCCCGCGCCGAGAGCGTCGGCATAGGAAAATCCGCCCGGGATCACGAGAATCCGGCTTTCGGAGAGAATGCTTCTGTCGGCCTTGAGTTCGTTGACATGGACGATCCTGACTTCGGCGCCGGCCATCTCCAGCGCGTAGGCCGCGTCCGTATCCCTGTTGATCCCGGCGGCATGTAGGACTATTGCCTTGGGTTTCATTTTCCGCCTCCGATTTCGGTTTCGGCATCGTCGCACCGCTGATCTCCCAGAGCGGCCGATGTCTCGCTCGCGAAGGCTTTTTCGAGCCGGGAGATTCCCACCGATAGCGCGTTCCCGCCGAGGAGGGCTATCGAGATCCGGGATTCGCGGGAAACGCGGCCGATTGGACGGCAGGGCAGACCGGCCATCGACGCCTCGAAATCCGTCGTATTCTCCGGCGCTATTTCCGCGAGGAAGCAGCCGTTCGTTTCCCCGAAGAGAAGGAGCTCGTCCTTTCCCGTGGCGGGATGCGGCCAGTTCCTCGGTTCGCCGCTTGCCGCCAGGGCGAAGGCCGCTTTCTCCGCGGCCTTAAGGTCGATATCGGCACCCAGTTCGCCGCCTATGCACATTTCGGCGAGCGCCGCGCCCAATCCGCCTTCGGAGAGATCGTGGCAGGAAAGCACCTGGGATTTCAGGATCGCCGAATGAAGTTTCCTGTAAACGTTGGGTGATATGCCGGAAAAAGCGGGGCCTGGGCCGCCGTAGTTCATCTCGCCCGATAGGGCCTCGTCTTGCCCTTCCTGCCCGGACAGGATGTCCTGGAGCACGGAGGCAGGGAATACAGGCGAAAATTCGCCGACCAGGTAGAGAATTCCGGATTCGGATTTCAGGTCCGTGGTGGGCGAGCGCGCGATATCCGGCACGATTCCCATCGCGGAAATGAGGAGGGAGGGAGGGATGGCGATGCGCGATCCATCGGGTCCTTCGAATTCATTGTTGAAGGAATCCTTGCCGCAGAAGAAGGGCGCCCTGTGAGCGACCGAGACATCGCGGCAGGCCTTGGCGGCTCGAAGGAGGGTCCAGACGTTCTCCGGCTTCAGCGGATCGCCCCAGCAGAAATTATCCACGATGGCGATCCTGTCGGGATCGGCGCCCGACGCCACGGCGTTTCTCACCGCCTCGTCGATGGCGGACGCGGCCGCGTTATACGAATCAGCTTCCCCGTAGCGCGGATTGAAGCCGTTGGAAATAGCGATGCCTTTTCTTCCTTTCGTCTCAAGGGGCTTAATGACGGCGGCGTCGGCGGGGCCCGATTGCGTCGCTCCAGCGAAGGGACCGATCTTCGTCCCGCCCTGCACCTCATGGTCGTACCGCCTGATCGCCCATTCCTTGGAGGCTATGGCATGGTGGGACATCACTTCCGCGTAAAGCGTTTCGAGCGGATGACTGGAGGAGGAAATTCCCGTTGGCGCCGGTACTTTTAACGCGGGCGCTTTTGACGCTGGTACTTTTGGCGCCGACGTGATCAGATGCCTTCGCGGCATGCCGCCGTGCAGAAATTCGCAGTCCAGGTCGAGGATCGGCTCGCCTCGGTAATGCACGACAAGCCGCCCGTCGCCGGTAAAATGTCCCAGGTCGCAGTATTCCACATCGTTGTTGTCGCATAGGGCGGCGAGCGCCTTCATGTTTTCCGGAGGAACGGCGATCACCATCCTCTCCTGCGCTTCGGAGAGCCAGATTTCCCAGGGAGCGAGACCGGAATACTTGAGCCGGACTTCCGAAAGTTCTATGTCGCCGCCCAGTTCCGAAGCCATCTCGCCGACGGCCGAGGAGAGACCGCCCGCGCCGCAATCGGTGATGCCCGTATAGAGTCCGGCGTCGCGCGCGGCCAGTATGATTTCGGTGACTTTCTTCTCGACGATCGGCGCGCCTATTTGTACCGAGGATCCCGCCGTGTCGAGCGTAGCGCCGTCCATCGTCATCGATGAGAAGGTGGCGCCGCGGATGCCGTCGCGTCCCGTCCTGCCGCCGAGTGATACTATCCTGTCGCCCACGCGGGGTTTGGAGAAGAAGGCGCCTTTGGGCGCTATGCCGGCGCAGCCACAGTAGACGAGGGGATTGGCGGCGTATTTCGCGTGATAATGGATTCCGCCGTTCACCGTCGGAATGCCCATTTTATTGCCGTAGTCCTGGACGCCGGCCACGACCCCGGTCCGGATATGGTCGACCGAAAGGCCGCCCGCGGCCGGGCCGCAGGCGACAGGTTCGCCCCTGCCCTTCCCCTTGCCCAGGTCGGGCATTCCGAAACAGAGCACGTCGGTGACCGCGATGGGCCTGGCCGACACGGCCACGACGTCACGGATGACGCCGCCGACTCCCGTGTTCGCGCCGCCGAAGGGTTCTATGGCTGAGGGGTGGTTATGAGTTTCGACCTTGAAGGAGATATCGTGCTCGTCGTCGAATTCCATGATGCCAGCGTTGTCCTTGAACGCGGAAACGATCCAGGGAGCGGCGATCTCATCGGTGGCGGCCTTTATATAGGAACGAAGTATATTGTCCACCCGTTCGGGAAGGCCGGCTTTTTCGCCGTTCTTGATGTCGATGATAGCCTTGAAGGTTTTATGGAAGCAGTGTTCGCTCCAGGTCTGGGCGAGCATCTCGAATTCGACATCGGTACAGGCTCTTCCCTCGGCGGCGAAGTAATCGCGGATGGCCGCGAGTTCCCCGAAATCGAGAGCGGCCCGACGTTCCTCATTGAGGACCGCGAGCCCATCGTCGTCAAGCATATGCACGGGGATCTTTTCGACGGCGATTCTCGTTTCGTCCAAACCGGGGAAGGATGGTTCCACAAAGCCTATGGCGTAGCGCTGCACCACGGGATTGGCGAGGAGCTTCGATGCCAGAAGCCCCAGCTCCGCCTCATTCAGCGCGCCGCTGTCGGTACAGGCGATCTCGAAACGCTGCCCCGTGGAAGCGGCATCGATGCCCGAAACGCCCAATTCGCGCGCCGAGCGCAGGATCTCGTCGGCTACGGGATCGGTCACGCCTGGATGGTAGGCGACCTCGATCGCGTTTTTTGCGTCGCCTGCGGAAACCGGGCAGGTTTCCACATGGAATTCCTGGGTGACGGGGTCTGAAAAAAGAAAACGCCCGAGGAGATCGAGCTCCTCGGGCGCTATTTTCCCGCGCACAAAGTAAATTTCCGAGCGCAGTACGGCGCTGACCTTTTGTAGGCCCAACCGTTGCGCACCGCGCACTATCACAGCCGAGGATCGAGCCCCCGGATGCAATTCTCGTATCGTAAAGCGATAAACTGGAAATTGATTACCCATAGAAATTGATACCATCGGGGGTAAAATTTAGTCAAGTACCGCTATCTTCTCTTTGATCGTGTCGGCGAATTTTTCGGCTCTTTCCATCGAATCGCCGAGATATTCATCTATATTCATCAGTGAGGAAAGCTCTTCTTCGTTCAGCTGGCTCTTAAAAAATTCATCGGCGGAAATCGCCGCCGTCAAGGTATTTTCTTTCCCTTCCTTGATTTCGGCCCACGCGGCGAGGGCGTGGCGGCGCAGCCGCTCATGCGTCTCCTGTCGGTCTGCCCCTGTTTTCGCCATCGCCATGAGCACCCGTTCGGTGCAGGCAAAGGGAGCGTAGCGTTCGTAGGTTCGCCGAATCGCGCCACCGTCGAGCACGAAGCCGCCCATGATCTTCTTGGCCGTCTTCAGCAGTTCGTCGCTGACGAGGAAGGCTTCGGGAAGGATCGTCCGCCTGTTCGCGGAATCGTCCAAGGTCCTTTCGAGCAGGGAAAGGGAAGCGTTGCTCCAGGCTACCTGGGGGTAGCTGGAGAGAAGCCTCGACAGGGAATCGATCTTTTCGGCATCGATGGGATTGCGCTTGAAGGGCATGGCCGACGAGCCCACCTGGCTTTTAGCGAAAGGCTCGGACACTTCACCGATGGGGGGAGACTGCAGAACCCTGAGGTCGAAGGCCATCTTGTGGAGGGCGGCTCCCAGCTCAGCGAGCACGGAGAGCGTCTTGTATTCCTGGAGCCTGCTGCATGTCTGGGTCGTCACTGGGTAGAAAGCTATGCCCAGCTCTTTCTCGAGCGAAGCTTCGAAGGCGGGGAGGTTTTTCTTGCCCACAAGTTCGCCATACGAAGCCGAAGTGCCCACGGCGCCCTTGAAGCCTTTGCCTCTGATGGAAGCCTGAAGGTCAGTGAGGTCGGTATAGGCGCTGAGCAGGTCCTGAGCCCAGACGGCGCAGCGATAGCCGAAGGTCGTCGGCTCGGCCGGCTGGAGATGCGTAAAAGCCATGACAGGCAATCTGGCGTGTCGCTTTATCGTGTCGGCCATTATCGACAGAAGCTCGGCCAGCCTGGCGCGCACGAGGACAAGGGATTCGCGTATGCGCAGGGCATCCGCGTTATCCTCGATATCCATCGACGTCGCCCCGAGATGGATGACTCCGCCGGCTTTGGGGCATTGTTCGGCGAAGGCTTTGATTTCGGCCATGAGGTCGTGCCGTATTTCAGCCTCTATCGCGAGGGAACGCGCGATATCGATATCGCGCGCGTGGGTCTTCAGTTCGGCCACTTGCTCGGCTGTCGTCAGCCCGTAGTCCGATTCCACCTTCGCGAGGCTTACCCAAATGCCGCGCCAGAGTTCGCGTTTGTGCACTTCGCTCCAGAGGCGACGCATTTCGGCCGTCCCGTAGCGCCAGGAAAAGGGTGAAAGATATCCGGAATAGTCTGTCATTGCCTGACTATAGCAGAATTGGGAATTACTGCAAATACTCGAATTCTTGAATCGAAAACGGCGGCCTTGGACGTCTCATTTATGCAAGGGGGTTCAACCGCAGCCGCGGTGCGGTCTTGCTCCAAGGATAATAAGGAGGGTTCATGAATTCACTCAATAGCATTTTGGTTGAAGGCAATCTCGTCAAGGATCCGAACACGAAAACGCTTCCTTCAGGCAGCCAGGTCTGCGATTTCACGCTCGCCACCAATCGCTTCTATAAAAACGGCGAGGAGGGATTCGAAAAGGAAGTGTCGTACTTCGACATCGAAGCCTGGTCCCGCCTCGGCACGGCTTGCGCCCAGAATCTGAAGAAAGGCAGGGGCGTGCGGGTAGTGGGCAGGCTGAAGCAGGATCGCTGGGTGGATCCCGAGGGAAAACAGCGGGCGAAGGTCAAAATCGTCGCCGAGCACGTGGAGTTCAAAACCATAAAGCCGGAGAACAAAAACGATGGGCCAATGCCTCCCCAGGCTCAGGAAGCCGAAGAGGTGGAGGATTCCACAAGGGTTGTCGTATTCTGAACAAGATTGTAGGGGCTTATCGCCTGAAGCGCTTCCTGGGTCGCGGCTTTCAGCAGCTCCAGGAAGTGCTCCCTGGATTCGGGGCTTCTCATGCGGGCCGATGGGCCGGAAATGCTTACTGCTCCGGCGAAATCCGAGCCGGGCAGGCGAAGGGGCATCGCGTAGCAGGTAAGTCCGATCTCATATTCCTCTCGGTCCACGCCATAGCCTTGCTCATGGGCTCTCTGCGCTTCCCGTATTACGTCCTCGGGTTCGGTGAGGGTCGTATCGTTGATCTTGGGAAGCGGCATGGATCCCAGCAGGGCGCGGATACGATCCTCGGAAAGCTGGGACAATATCGCCTTGCCCACGCCGGTACAATAGAGCGGCAGCCTATCCCCGGGAGCCGAACGCATGCGGAGGCTGCGATTCGCTTCCGCTCTGTCCAGATAGATGGCGCTGTCGCCTGCAAGGCAGGCGAGATTGACCGATTCGCCCGATTCCCTGGCCAGGCGTTCGATGATGGGACGGACTTTTTCAACGACGAGAGCCCTTACGGGAACCTTGCTGCCTAATTCAAAGAGAGATAGACCGAGCGACCAGCCGCCAGGCCGTCTTTCAACGACGCCGCGAGATTCCAGGACGGAGAGGTAGCGCAGGGCCGTGGCCTTGTTCATCCCCGTTTCCTTCGACATGCGTGCGAGACTCACTTCCCCGCCGACCTTGGCAAGGTAGAAGAGAATGTCCAGCGCTTTACCAGCCGATTCACTCATGGTCTTTGTACGTCCTTTCAGTCAAAACCAAATAATAAAACAGCGTTTCATTATTTGAGTAAGAATATAGCGCTGTAGCATCGGCGTCAAGCGGAAATTTATGCCGATATTCTCGATCAGGCTTTCTCCTGCGGCGATTTGCCTTGCGGCGTCTCATCCTCGTTGTAGAACCCATCCTTCCAGTTAAAGCGGGATGCGTCGGGAAGAACTTTGCCCTCGGCGGCTGCCTTCGCGATATCCCTGAACATGCCGCGCGCGGGATTCGCGTTCGAAAGATCGAGAATGAATTTGTCGATATGCTCTTTTCGGAGGAAGGCTGTCCTGTCGATGATGGAGAAGGGCCTGTCAGGCACTACGACCGTGTAATCCCTGCGGCCGTTCATCGTATATGAAGCGCCGTCCCTGTCGATGAAGTGGGAAGAGTCGTATTTCACGCTGAGATCCCCTCTAATCCTGAAAAGCTGAGGATAGGAGAAGGTGATGGGCATCATCGCCGAAGGCGGAATGCTCTCGGCGATTCGCATGAAATTCTGTTTGGAGATTTCCATCGGCGGAATCAGGTAGCGGACGCCCTGGTCGAAGAGGAATCCCGCTGCCCAAAGATTGAAGGCATAGAGCCAGGGTCCAGCGATGACATCCAGGTCTTTCCCGCGGAGATAGCCCAAGTGGCCGAGGTTATTGGCCACGATATAGCGAACGCCCTTGGAAATCCAATAGTCGAGTTCTGGCTCCAGCCAGGCCACATCGCTCTCGGGGTAATAAGGGTCGAGCCAGAGGACCAGCCTGTCCCTCTTGTAGGGAATGGTGGATTCGTTCTTGCGCATTGATTCGGCGTTGAGTTTGTCGAAGACGATCATGGCCTTCTGCGGCGCGGCGGCCAGCACAGCGTGCAGGTCGGCTACCTTGCCCACCAGCGCGTAATATCCGGCAGGAAGCGAGGAAGCGTCTTTCTTCGGAGGCATGGCGAACTGAGGCCGGGGAGCCTCATCCCTCGAGGGGAAGGCTCTGTATCGGTCCAGGCTATGGGGCAGGACGTTCTTGTACCTTCTGGCCATCGAAGCGGTCTGAATGAGGTAGATATCGTCATTCTGGCGCCAATCGCCGTCGATCTTGAGAAGCATGCCGTTTACCTGGCTCCTCACGCCCCTGATTTTGGCCGTGATCCTGCCAGAATCGTCGGCTCGGTGGATTCGGACGGAGTCGCCTTCAGCGAGCCCGTCGAAGCTGCTCATCACAGCCCAATGTTCCTCGTCGACAGCCCTTATGTCCTTTACCTTGCCGAGATGGATGCCGGTTCCGCCGGCCTGGTCGGGATGGATGAAGTCGGGATTGTCGCTGCCGACGAAGAACGTAGTCTTCCTGCGCGCGAAATCAGCCTGAAGCATGGCTTTGGCCTTGGCGAGGGCCCTTTCGCGATCGGTCTGGCAGTTGTCGATGAGGTGTCGGTAGGCCGCGACTACGGTGCCGACATATTCGGCGGATTTCATCCTGCCTTCGATCTTGAAGGAGTCTATGCCCATGTCGATCAGGTCAGGCACATAATCAATGAGCTGAAGATCGTCGGGCGAGAAGAAAAAGGCTTTCTTCGTCTCGGACTCGTAGAGCCGCCTGCAGGCCTGGGTGCAGGCCCCCCTGTTGGCGCTCTTCCCCCCCAGATAGGATGAAAAGAGGCAGACGCCCGACGCCGAAACGCAGAGCGCGCCATGCACGAAGACTTCCAGCTCGAGAGGGGTGCTCTGCCTGACCGTCCGGATTTCCTCGAGCGTGAGTTCCCTGGCGAGGACAGCGCGCTTGAAGCCCTGACGCGAGAGGAAGTGACAGCCGCGCGAGGAGGCCACGTTCATCTGCGTGGAGGCATGGAGGTCCAGCGAAGGGAAGTTGTCCCTCGCCATCTTGAGCACGCCCAGGTCCTGGACGATTATGCCGTCGGGTTTGAGTCTGTTGAGGAATTGAAGCAACTGATACACTCGGTCAGTTTCCCTCTCCTCGAAGACCGTATTGACTGTTACATATACCTTTTTGCCATGCTCATGGATGGTCTGCACGCTCGCCTCGAACTGATTGAAGGCGAAGTTTGCCGAGCGCATTCTGGCATTGAATGAGCGAAGGCCAAGGTACACCGCGTCCGCGCCCTCGCCGAGGGCCGCATTAAGCGCTTCCGGCGAACCGGCTGGCGCAAGTAATTCTACTCTTTTCACAATAATGTTATAGGATGTAAAGACCTTCTATTTCAAGATGGCTGCGGAATATATCAGCTGCATAGCGCGCCAGCCCCCTTCTCGGGTTGAAAACCGTTGCCGTTTTTGTATATATTGTCATTTGATACTATCCTGCGCCTCGGAGCATTCGATGGAACTTCGAACAATACGAAATATAGGGATCATGGCTCATATTGATGCCGGCAAAACCACGACGACGGAACGCATACTCTACTATTCAGGAAAGACCTATAAGATTGGCGAGGTGGACGACGGCGAAGCCACGATGGACTGGATGGATCAGGAACAGGAACGCGGCATAACGATACAGAGCGCCGCCACGACCACCTTCTGGCGGGAGCATCAGATCAATATCATCGATACGCCGGGACACGTGGATTTCACGGCCGAAGTGGAACGCTCACTCCGCGTGCTGGACGGAGCAGTGGCTGTCTTCTGCGCGGTAGGCGGCGTCGAACCCCAGTCTGAAACCGTATGGCATCAAGCCGACAAGTATAAAGTCCCCCGCATCGCCTACGTCAACAAAATGGACAGACTCGGCGCCGACTTCGACGCCGTCGTCGCGGATATGAAAGCGAAGCTAGGCGCCTCGCCCGTCGCCGTCAACGTCCCTATCGGCGCTTCGGGCAGTTTCGAAGGCGTCATCGACCTCATCGCCATGCGGGAAATCCGCTGGAGCGGCGACGGCAACGAAATGACGGCGACCCCAATCGCCGACGGAAGGAAGGCCGACGCCTTGGCGCGCAGGGACGCTCTCCTCGACGCTCTCTCCTCGCATTCCGACGCGATCACCGAACTGTACCTCAACGGCGAGGACATCCCCGCCGAACTCATAAGGTCCGAATTGCGAAAGGCATGCATCGCCAGAATCCTCGTGCCCGTGCTCTGCGGAGCTTCGCGGCGGGATATCGGCGTACAGCCTCTTCTCGACGCCGTTGTCGATTTTCTTCCCGCGCCCGATGAAGTGGAGCCCGTCAAGGCCATCCACGTGAAGAAAGAAGAAGAGATAGAGGTGCCCTGCAAGCTGTCGGGCTATCCCCTCGGCCTCGTGTTCAAGGTGCAATGGGACAGGGAAGCGGGCCCGCTCTGCTATGTGCGCATGTATTCCGGAAGCATCCATAACGCCAGCGTCGTCTACAATGTCTCAAAGAAAAAGCGGGAACGCATCACCCGCCTCCTCAGGATGCACGCCAACAAGAGCGAACCTTTGGAGACAGCCGGCGCGGGCGACATCGCGGTCATCGTGGGGCTCAAGACGGCCCAGACCGGGGATACGATAGGCACCGAGGGCTGGCCTGTGCTGCTGGAGCGCATGCATTTCCCCGAACCGGTCATATCGGTGTCCATCGAGCCCAAGACCCTCTCGGACAGGGAGAAACTGAAGGAAACCCTCGACATCCTGTCGCGCGAAGACCCCACCTTTACCACGAGGGACAACGAAGAGACAGGGCAGCTCGTCATCTCGGGCATGGGCGAACTTCACATCGATGTTCTCGTGACGCGCATGCTTCGCGATTTCAAGGTTCAGGCGCGGGTGGGAAATCCACAGGTGACCTACCGCGAATCCATCACGAAGGAAGTGCGGCATACCGAGGAATTCAACCGAGTTCTCGCCGGGAAGGAAAATACCGCCAAGCTCACGATCGAGGCGATTCCCCTCCCCCGCGGCACCGGCAATGTCTACAAAAAAGCAGTACGCGCGCCGCAGGTGCCCGAGGAAATATTCGACGCTATCGAACGCGGCATCACGTCGGCCTTCGCTTCGGGCATCCAGTTCGGTTACCCGGCCGTCGACATCGGCATAAACCTCGTGGACATCCACTACGACGAACTCACGTCCAGCGTGTTCGCTTTCGAGGCCTGCGCCAACATGGCCTACGATTCGGCATGCCGTACCGCGAGCCCCGTCCTCCTCGAGCCCATCATGAAAGTGGATATTTCCACGCCGAAGGATTTCGTGGGAGAGGTGATGAGCCTCGTATCCCAGCGAGGCGGCCTGATCCACGGTTCGGATTCGAAGGCGCTGATAGAAGTCGTGCATGTGGAAGCCCCGCTCTCCACCATGTTCGGCTTCACGACTTCCCTGCGTTCGGTGAGTCAGGGCAGGGCTTCCTTCTCGATGGAATTCAGCCACTTCCAGCCTAAGTCCAACAGGTAATCGCCAGGCGCCGCAAAAATCAGTTGTTGATCGCCAGACCTACCGAGATATAGTCGCTCCTCAGGAAGAAATAGTTGGTGAGGGGAAAACGCCCCGCATGATAAAAGGCTTCCACCCGGATTTTCCGGCCCATGAAGCCTTTTTCATACTCCAGCCCTCCCCCGACGGTATATTCGAATTCCCAGGGATTTTCGGGGTCATAGCCTCCGACCTGGTGAAGGGTCTGGCCATCCTGGTGGAGCTGGAAATCGCCGGCGAGGAAAAGCGAGCCCCAATCGCCAAGAAGACATCGCAGTTCCGCTCCCGCCTGCAGCCTCCATGCCTTGTATGAAGCGGGCAGACTTCCCACTTCCTCGACAAGCCCTTCCTGATTGAGGATGTGATAGGCCAGGTCGTCACCGGTCGGTGAGAGGAATCCGGCGGGAATATGGATGCCCGGGCGAATCCAGGATTCGAGCATCGGCAGTTCGGCCTCGAAGTAGAGACGCGCCCAGGGCTCGGGGTTGGCCGACACCCCGAATACGTGGGAGCTGGCTCGCGTATATTCTTCCAAATGCGTATAGGGAATGTAATCGGCGTCTCCTGGCTGGGGCAGGTCAGCGATCGTCTCGTCCCCCCAATGGCCGGAGAAATGGTGCCAGCCGTAGCGGAGCGAAATCGCGTCGAAGAGGCGCAGGGTTCCGGCGAGCCGCCATATTCCGTCGAACCCGAGTGTGTCCGTTCCGCCGAAAGCCTGGAAGACGGTGTTGATCCCGCCGTTCGTCGTCACTTCCGCCTTGAGAAAGTCCCAGAGCTCCAGTCTCGCGAAGCTGAGATTGATGAAGCCCTTAATCTGGTAGAAGCTGTTGCGGCTCGAGAATTCACTCTCGCTGTAGTGAGCGAAGGGGATCTCCACATATTCGGTTCCGTTGGAAGCGAGGATGGTTTGGGGAACGCCGGAGTAATCGGTTACCTGGAAATACTTGAAGCCTGACGTGAGGGCGTAGGGATCGGCGAGATACTCGGGATAGAGCGAATCGGCGTCGATGAGGTTGAAGGCCAGTCCTCCGCCGAACAGCCTCAACTGCGCGCAAAGTTTCGCGGGCAATAAAAATAGTAGCGCCAGTAAAAGGAATGCGTTCAAGGTCTTTTTATAAAAATCGCGTTTTTTCATGGAATCCCCGAAGATCGTTACTCTATGCAGACATCATTTACGCCACCGGCCGGACATTATGTCAAGCGAATAACGTTAAAATCAATTAATGCGGGGAGACAGCGAATGGGGGGAGGCAATCATCTCCATCGCGCGATGAAGAAGGACGGCGGCAGGAGACTCAGAAACAGGAAAGGATGTAAGCGCCCAGGAGCGTCTCGATCCTGTAGAGATCGTCCTTATCGACGATTTCAACATTGGAGCGCATCTGTTTTTCCAGCTCGCCGACATACCAGAAGAAAAGGCCGAACTTGGGATCTATGCGGAACGCGTATTCGAGGAAATCGGGAGCTCTTCCCGCAGATCCGAAGAGCAGGGAAGGAATGGCGCGGGCGATGCTCACGAACCGTCTGAAGGCCGACCCCATTCTCTCCGTCCTGTAGTCCTCTATAAAGACCTTGAGATCTTCAAAGAGAATCTGCTTGGGTTTTTCGTCGGCTTCGTTGACCCAAGTCTTGTGGACGAGGAGTTCCACGTTTTCGCGGAAAACACGGAGGAGGTGGAAGGTCCGAATCAGCTGCTGGTCTTCCGTACAGTGGATATAGAAGGAGAATTCCCCGGGATTGCCGAGGACGTCAGCCAGCCGGATCGCATAGGATTCACGCATAGAGCTCTTTTCGGTGACGAGGGCATGAAACAACTCCAGTGTCCTTTTCTCAGAATCCGTGAGATAGGTATCCAACATTGAAGTTTCAGCATGATCCATAGCTGTACGATGTCGAAAAGCGCCCCTTTTGGTCAAGGGGTTAAAAACCGTCTTTTCTTTACGAGAAAAATGTCGACCCTAAGCATAGGAGTATCGCGCAGTCTCCCCGCATCGAGCCTTGCGCGCTTCCGGAAAATGCCTGATAATTTTTTCCATGAATAACGATATCAAAGTCAGCTTTGACCTCAATGTCGGTACGGGTTTCATCCCGGCTCAATATCTCGGCCCCGAGGAAGACGAATACAGGATAAGGAACGAGCAGTTCCTCGCGGCCGGCAAGAACCCCGCCGATTACAGGAAGCTGAAGCCTTTCGAACTCGAGACGCTTATCAGGCAGAACAATACCTGCAGCGATTGGTCGCAGATCTTCGTCGCCGATCCCTTCACTCCCGAGCTTATCTATAACACCTCGTTCGCGGGCCTGGTGAGAATAGGCTGTCTCGAGGAAATCACCCTGGAACATCACGATCTTCATCTCTTCGCCGGAATCTCCAATTCCCAGATAATCGCCTGCGATATAGGAAATAACTGCGTGATAAGCAATTGCGCCTATATCGCTCATTATATCATCGGGGACAACTGCATCCTGATCGACAACGCCGAGGTCCACGTATCGAATCATTCGAAATTCGGCAACGGCAATGTGGTGGAAGGCGAAGGCGAGGAAGTCCGCATCACGATCGATGTCATGAACGAGGGCGGCGGGCGATGGGTGTACCCCTTCGTCGACATGACGTGCGCCGATGCCTACCTCTGGGCCCGTAATCGCGACCGGGGCGAGCTCATGAAGGAATTCGGAAGGATGACCGATGTCATGTTCGATGCCCGCAGAGGGCGTTATGGCACCATCGGGAATTGTTCGGTGCTGAAATCGAACGGCGTGATCAAGGACGTGGCGATAGGGGAAAGCGCGTACGTCAAGGGCGCCAACAAGCTCAAGAACCTGACCATCAAGTCGAAGGAAGACGCGAGAACGCAGATAGGCGAAGGCGTGGAACTCGTCAACGGCATCATCGGCTACGGCTGCAAGGTTTTCTACGGCTGCAAGGCCGTGCGTTTCGTGCTCTGCGACGCGTCATCGCTGAAATATGGGGCGAGGCTCATCCATTCTGTCCTGGGCGAAAATTCCACCGTTTCCTGCTGCGAAATCCTCAATAATCTCATTTTTCCGGCCCACGAACAGCATCACAACACGAGCTTCCTCATCGCCAGTCTCGTCAAGGGCCAATCCAACATGGCGGCGGGAGCCACGATAGGTTCCAACCACAACTCCAGGGCTCCGGACGGGGAGATCGAGGCGGGACGCGGTTTCTGGCCGGGGCTATGCACCTCGGTGAAACACTCGTCGCGATTCGCGTCGTTTTGTCTCCTGGCCAAGGGCGACTATCGTTTCGAGCTCGACATTCCCTTTCCCTTCTGCCTCGTCGACAACGACTACAAGCGAGACCGCCTCGTTCTCCTGCCCGCTTTCTGGTGGATCAGCAACAAGTATGCGCTGATGCGCAACGAGGGGAAATTCCACTCGCGCGACGCCAGGAGCGACAAGCGTCTTCGCCTGGAATATTCGCCCTTCGCTCCGGATACGGCCGAGGAAATCCTGTCGGCCATCGCCCTTCTCGAAGAGATGACGGGCAGGGCTTTCGTCAAGTACCGCAAAGACGATCCGGAAACCGCCTCGCCGGAATCGCCGAGAAAGCTCGGGCGGGCGATCCTGAGCGAAAGCGATGGAGCGCTTCCCTTCGATGTCGTGGCGGATCGTGTCGAGCATTCGGCGAGGGAATGCATCATAAGGAAACCGGCGCAGGCCTGGCATGCGTACAGGGAGATGCTCCTCTGGTTCGCGGGACGGGAAATTGTCCATTTCATGACGGAAAATCCCCAGACCTCAAGCTGGAACGACGTCGAAATAGCGCTCAAGCCTGACGAAAACTGTCGGGTTGGCGTCGAATGGGAAAACTTGGGCGGACTCCTGGCATCCAAGCTTCGCCTCGAAAAAATTCTCGCGAAGGCAGGCGCGGGGGAATACCCCACCTGGCGCGAATTCCATGCCGAATATCAGACATTGTCGGAAATCTACCCCAGAGACAAGCTGCGCTATGCCTGGTCGCTGCTAGGAAACCTCTACCCCCAGGCTTCACGGGAGAAAGAGGGCGAGGTCGGAACAGGTCCTTCATTGGAAGGGCTTCTGGCTGCCTTCAAGGACTTGGATGCGCTCTCGGCATCCGTGGCCGAGGGGGTTTTCGATTCCAGGGCAAAAGATTGGAGCAATCCTTTCAGGAAAGCTACCTACCGGTCGGAGGCGGAGATGACGGCCGTTCTGGGACGCCCGACGGAGAACTCCTTCGTGAAAAAGACAAGGGAGGAAGTCGAGGCCTTGAGACGCGACCTGGCGCGGCTGGCCGCGGGGCTCTAGCGCGACCGGCCGCGGGGGGGCGTTAGCGCCCCACCCCGCCCGACGCGTTCAGCGCGGGGCTTTGCGCCGAGCGCGGGGCTTTGCGCTCAACGCAGGGCCTTTTCCAGGATTGAAGGATCCACTTCGTAGGGAAGCGTTATGATGCCCAGATCCGCGTGCTCGCTGTTGTATTCGGCGCAGACTTCCAGCGCGTGCGGATTGCATGCCCACGCGCGGCGCGCGACGCCGCCCATGACATCCCAGGGCATGGCCATCCTTATGACGGCGTCGACGCGTTCCGAGCCGTCCAGGACGAGGCCGAAGCCTCCGTTTATGGCCTTGCCGACGCCCACGCCGCCGCCGTTGTGCAGCGCCACGAGGCTCATGCCGCGCGCCGCGTTTCCGGCGAAACACTGCGTCGCCATATCGGCCATCATGTTCGAGCCATCCTTGATATTGCTCGTTTCCCGGAACGGGCTGTCGGTGCCGCCCGTATCGTGGTGATCCCTGCCCAGCATGACGGGTCCGATTTCGCCCTTTCTGACCAGTTCGTTGAATCTCAGCGCGATCTTCATCCTGCCGAGGGCGTCCTGGTAGAGGATGCGGGCTTGCGTTCCCACCACGAGCGCATTTTTCTCGGCATCCCTGATCCAGAGCCAATTGTCCATGTCCTGGCTGCGTCTGTCCGGGTCGATGCAGTCCATGGCGGCCTTGTCGGTCCTGCGCAGGTCTTCGGGTTTGCCGGAAAGGCAGACCCACCTGAAGGGTCCGTAGCCGTAGTCGAAAAGTTCGGGACCGAGAATATCCTCGACATAGCTCGGAAAAATGAAGCCGTCCTTCTCGTCCAGGCCGTTTTTCGAGATCTCGCCTATACCCGCGTCGAACACGGATTTCAGGAAGGCGTTCCCGTAGTCGAAGAAGTAGGTGCCCGAGGCGACGAGCCGCTTGATGACTTCGAAGTGGCGTTTGAGGGAGGCGTTCACGAGAATCCTGAAGGCCGCCCTGTCCTCCGTCAGGAGGCGGGTCCTTTCGGCGAAGCTTATGCCCACGGGACAATAGCCGCCGTCATAGGGCACGTGGCAGCTGGTCTGGTCGGAGAGAAGGTCGATATGAATCTTCTTTTCCGCCGCGAACTCAAGGAGGTCGACGACATTGCCGTGATAGGCGACGGCTATGGGGCGTTTTTCCGTCATGGCCACCCTAGCCAGCCCGAAGGCCTCTTCCATCGAATCCGTGACGCAGGAAACCCAGCCCTGGGAATATCTCGTTTCCACCCGAGACATGTCCACTTCCGCGATGATGGAAGCGGCGCCCGCTATCACGGCGGCCTTGCCCTGGGCGCCCGACATGCCGCCCAGGCCCGAGGATACGAAGAGCTTCCCCGCCAGGTCCTTGCCGTGGGGAATCCCGAGCTTGAGGCGGCCAGCGTTCATCAAAGTGTTGAAAGTGCCATGCACGATGCCCTGGGGTCCGATATACATCCATCCGCCGGCTGTCATCTGCCCGTAGTTCGCGACGCCCAGGGCCGCCGCCAGGTTGAAATCTTTCTGATTGTCGAACATTCCGACCATGAGACCGTTCGTGATGATGACGCGCGGCGCCATGGGGTGGCTGGCAAAAATGCCCAAGGGATGGCCAGACTCGAGGACGAGGGTTCCGTTCTCGTCCAGAATTTCCAGATATTTACAGATGAGCCTGTATTGCATCCAGTTTTGGCAGACTTGGCCGGTTTCGCCATAGGTGACGAGCTCATAGGGGTACAGGGCCACATTGAAGTCGAGGTTATTGTCTATCATCACCCGGAAAGCCTTCCCCTCGACGCAGCGGCCTGGATATTCTTCGATAGGCAGCCCGCGCAGGGGCCCAGCCGGCCTGAAGCGATACCCGTAAATTCTGCCCTGTTCCTTGAGTTCGGCCAGGAATTCGGGAGCCAGCGTTTCATGCCATCGTGGAGGGATGTAGCGGAGCGCGTTGCGCAGCGCAAGCTTTTTCTGGGCTGGACTCAGGTTGGTTTCCCTTCGGGGAGCGCGCCTGATACCTTTCTCGAAAACCGGAGCCGGCGGCAGCTCATCCATATCCAGGCTTATCTTGATCGAGTCCTTACAGTCCATTGAAAACTCCTCTCTCGACGAATTCCTAGGAAACATTATACTTTACTTTCCGGACTATGGCTGAGAAATTTTATCCGGAAGGCAAGGGCTGCGGGCTTCCCCCTTGTCAAAACATTGTTATATTAGTATTTTCTAATATAAGGAGATTTCAATGACAGAACAGTTGACCAAGGACAGCTTCATAGAAAAAATATTCGATTTCGAAACGAAAAAAGAATGGGACTACAAGGGTGAAAGCCCCGCCATCATCGACTTCTATGCCGACTGGTGCGGTCCGTGCAAGATGGTCGCCCCCATCATGGAGTCCCTCTCCAAGGAATACGAAGGCAAGCTGAAAATCTATAAGGTCAATACCGACGCCGAACCCGAAATCTCCGCGGCTTTCGGAATCCAGAGCATACCCTCCATCCTCTTCATCCCCGTGGGCGCTCCTCCCCAGATGGCCGCCGGCGCCCTGCCCAAAGGCACTTTCCAGACTGCCATCAAGGATGTCCTGGGCGTGGCCCTCTAGAGCTCTTTCACCGGTCGATCATGCGGGGCTGCCTATCGCCGCCCCGCAGAACTCTTCCATATTTCCCCTTTGCCATGGTGCAAAAAAGGTCTATACTACCTCTGCATGTTTCCCATACGGGACGTTCATGGATTAGGACGCCCTGCAACCTAAGGAGTATTATATGGATGAGAGCATCACCTGGTGGAAATTCGACGAAGTCGAAGCGTTCATGCGAGCCGGTTTCGAGGCAGTCGGCGTTCCCCCCGAGGAAGCGACGGTCTGCGCCAACGTTCTCGTGGCCGCCGATAAGCGCGGCGTCGATTCGCATGGCGTTGGACGTTTCAAACCGATATATCTGGACAGGATCTGGGCCGGCACGCAGCTTCCCAAGACCAATTTCGAAGTAGTCAGGGAGACACCGACCACCGCGGTCATCGATGGACACAATGGCATGGGGCATTACATCGCCAAGCGCGCCATGGAAATGGCCATTGAGAAGGCCGAGAAGAACGGCCTCGGAATGACCGTCGTCCGCAATTCCACGCACTACGGCGCCGCTTTCTATTATCCCAACATGGCCGTCCAGAAAGGCATGATCGGCATGACCACGACATCGGCCAGGCCCTCCATAGCGCCGACCTGGGGCGTCGAGCCCATGATCGGCACGAACCCCATGACCTGGGGCATGCCCTCGGACGAACCTTTCCCCTTCATGCCCGACTATGCCACCTCCGTAACCCAGCGAGGCAAGATCGAACTCTACGACCGCATCGGCAAGGACCTTCCCGACGGCTGGGTCATCGGCGAGGACGGCCATTACAGGCACGACACTCACCAGGTCCTGATCGATCTCACGAAGGACAAGGCAGCCCTCACGCCAGTGGGCGGGCTTGGGGAAGACCTGGGCGGTTACAAGGGTTACGGCAACTCCATGGTCGTCGAGCTCCTGTCTTCCGCCCTCTCGCAAGCGAATTTCCTGAAGGCGCTGACGGGCGTGGGAAAAGACGGCAAGCCCTCTTCCATCGAACTTGGCCACTCCTTCCTCGCTATCAGGATCGACGCCTTCTGCGATCTCGATGCCTTCAAGCATCAGGTGGGAGAAATCTGCCGCCAGATTCGCGCCTCCAAGAAGGCTCCGGGCGCCACGCGCATCTGGACGCCGGGCGAAAAGGAATATGAGATTTCCCTTTTCCGCAAGGACAAGGGAGTTCCCTTCAACGCTTCGCTCAAGGCCTCTTTCAAGGCCGTGAAAGAACGCTGCAACCTGAAGATCGACCTTCCTTTCTGACCTAGCGCCGCGCCGCAGGATTTCCCATGATCTGGATGGCGCGACTATCGGCATAAAAAAGCCCGGGCTATTCGCCCGGGCTTTTTCGTTCCATTCCGCAGACACTGCTTCGGCCGCGCCGAAACAATGTTGAAGCTATGTTGAAACAATGTTTCAGCCGTGCCTCTTCCTGAAATCTTCCATGAAGGCGGCCGCGACCTTGACGTTGTCCACGAGGTTGGCGTTGTACATCGAGAAACGGATTCCGCCCGTCGAGCGGTGGCCTTTTACGCCCACGATGCCCGCCGCCTTCGCTTCCTTCACGAAAAGCTCCTCGGAGGCCTCGTCCTTGAGTCTGAAGACCACGTTCATGAGGGAGCGGGAATCCTTCTGGACCGGACCGCGATAGTAGCCGTTCGAGGCGTCGATCGCCCCGTAGATGATCCTGCCCTTCTCTTCGTTGACTTTCGCCATGGCGTCCAGACCGCCATGACTGTCCAGCCATTTGAGCGTAAGGCTGAGCATGTAGATGGAGAAACAGGGCGGCGTGTTGTAGAGAGAATTCTCTTCCTCATGGGTCCTGTAGGAAAGCATGGTCGGCAGCTTGGCCTGTTCCTGGCAAAGCTGGAAGAAGCTGTCCTTGACGGCCACGATGGTGAGGCCGGAGGGGCCGAGGTTCTTCTGCGCGCCCGCGTAGATCAGCGCGAACTTGTCGGCCGGGAAGGGGCGGGAGAAGATGTCGCTCGACATGTCGCAGACGAGGGGAACCTTGCCCGTTTCGGGCCAATCATGCCACTGGGATCCGAAGAGCGTGTTGTTGCTGGTCATGTGGACATAGGTCGAAGCCGGATCGATCTTGATTTCGGCCGGCGTGAGAACCCTCGTGAAGGTGCCGTCGGCGTTCTCGGTGCTCATGGCGTCGCAGGGACCGAAGCGTTTGGCTTCCTTGAGGGCTTTCTTGCCCCAGGTGCCGGTGACGAGGTAGGAAGCCTTCCTGCCGTCGAAAAGGAAATTCATGGGGACCTGGAAGAATTGGCTGGAGGCGCCGCCGGTGAGGAAGAGGATCTTCCACTCAGGGCCCATCCCGGCCAGTTTCCTGAAAAGGTCCTTCGCCTCGTTGTGCATGGCCTCGTACTCTTTCGAGCGGTGCGAGACTTCCATCACCGACATGCCGGTGCCGTTCCAGTCCAGCATTTCTTCCTGGGCCTGTTTCAGCACGTCGAGGGGGATAGCGGCGGGGCCTGCATTGAAATTTATCACTCTTTTCATGGTTTTACTCCCGTTTATTTGGAAACATATTTCGCGACGCGGCTTTCGATGCTGTCGCCGAGCCTGAGAAGGTTCTCTTCGGTGGAAGCGCCCAGGTGAGGGGTCAGAAGGACATTGGGCGCCGTCAGCAGAGGCGAAGCTTCAGGCGGTTCTTTATAGAAGACATCGGTGGCGTAGCCCGCCATCTTGCCCGACGCGAGGGCAGCGACCACGTCGGCTTCCACGATGACCTGGCCGCGGCAGGTGTTGACGAGGCGGACTCCGTCCTTCATCTTCGCGATGCTGGCGGCGTTGATCATGCCGCGCGTTTCGTCGGTGAGGGGGGTGTGAAGGCTGATATAGTCCGCTTTCGCGAATACTTCGTCCAGACTCATCATCTCGGCGGCGTCGGAAACGGCGACGTACTTGTCGAAGGCGACGACCTTCATACCGAAGGCCTTAGCCCGGGAAGCCACTTCCCTCGCGATGCGGCCGATGCCCACGAGGCCCAGGGTTTTTCCGCCGAGTTCCGTTCGTTCCAGTTCCTTCTTGAGCCACTTGCCTTCCTTCATGGAAACGTCGGCTTTCACCAGATGGTTGGGCAGGGCGAGCATGAGGGCAAAGGTGAGTTCGGCCACCGCCAGGCTGGAAGCCTCGGGAGTGTTATCCACGAGAATTCCCTTGGCCTTGGCGTAATCCACATCGATGGTGTCGACGCCCACGCCGCCCCTGATGATGAATTTCAGCTTCGGGGCAGCGTCGATCATCGTCTTGTCCACCTTGGTCTTGGAGCGGACGATGACGATCTCCGCATCGGCGAGACGTTTCATATCGCTGACGACTTCACCGAAAGCCGATAGCCGCTTGGGAAGGTCGGCGGCAAAGGCGTCGGCCAACAGAATAACCATGGAATCCTCCTAAAGCTGATCTTACAAGAAAGCCCGATCGAGGGCGTCGGGCATAAAATCCGATACTTTTTTATAGTAGCATGATGGCCCTGCCTGTCAAGTTCACCCGATAATTATCTTCCGCGCCTCTATATAGAAGCGTTTCTCCGGCGCCTCTCCCATGGAGAAGGTCTTCCGCGGCATAACGCCGTTCTGGACTATGGTGGCGAAGAAAGATGCCTTGTCGACAGGGGGCAGATAGAGACCCAGGTTGCCCGCCTTGGAAGCCAGGGTTTCCAGACTTCCCGAGCCGTGAATATAGTCGATCGTCGTCGCTGGATGTGTCTTGAGATAGGGGTCGAGAATCGCCTGCAGGCTGCCCGCCGCGAGTTTTTCGGCGGGTTTGTCGAAGACGATCAGCCCCGAGGCCCGGCCGTTCGTCCAGGCGATACGGTGCGCGCCTTCAGGTTCGGGAGCGTCGCAGGCAGCGAAAGCCTCCTTCGCGCCGGGCATCGTGGAAATTTTCGCGCCGGCTTCCTTGAGGACGGAGAAGAAATCCTTTTCATCCACGTTGAAGAGGACGCGGTGGATGGGATGGAAAGGGAGACCTTCGTCATAGATATTGAGGAGTTCAACGAGGGCATAGCGCGCCGGATGCTTGGCCAGGATTTCCTCAGCCCCAGGCTTGCCGGCGTAGGAGGTTTTCACCTCTTCCCAGGTCGCCTTGGCGGTGGCCAGGGAATGATTCCCGTCGCCGACCGCGAAAAGAAGGACATCGTCCTTGCCGTGCCTATCCTTGAAAGCCTCGGGATCGGCAAGCCGCGCCAGGGCAGAGGCGATTCCTTCCATAGTGCCCTGGTCTTTGACGAGCCAGCCTCGGACATGGCCTGAGCCGGCCATGAGATCGAAATCGTAGAGTCTCTTGAAATAGAGTCGCTTGCCGTAGAGTGGCTCGATAACGGTACGCCCCGGATCGTCCATCAGTATCATGATATGGGGCAGCTCCAGGGGAGCGCCGCGTCTGATTGCCATGCGCGGGGGAAGTCTTTCGACGATCGTGCCCTCGGTGGGACGTATGAGGCTCCTGGAATCCTTGCCGTATTGATACTTCTCGAGATCCACCGATATGACGAGCCCGATCCTAGGCTTCTGTTCATAGGGCGTCCTCCGCTCCACGAGGATAAAACCTTCTCCTGGCGTCTCGAGATAGCCTTTGGAAATATAGTCGGCCATAGAACGCTGGATCCGGGCGATCCTCTCATTCTTGTCCTTGTCCTCCAGATAGCATTCCGGGAAGATCATGTTCAAGGTGGAAGGCTTCGCGCCGACGGTTTCGGCCACTTTCCCCCAGTATTCCCTCTCGGATGAATACTGATCGCAGGCGACGACGGCCCAGGCTTGATGATCCAGCTTTTCCGAAGGGAGGTAAATTTCGGGCACATGTACGCCGAGTTTCCGGAATTCTTCCCGCGCTGCTGACATGCGATGCTCCTTTCAGTAATTACGTTTCTTGGGATATAAGCCCAGCTTTTCTTCGAGATTGAATTTTTTCTGGGCAAAGGCAAGGGCTTTCCTGTAGATCAGGAAGGTCCCGGCCATGCTGATTACGAAGCTCGCGACAACGGCCCACATCACGGCCGTCTGAGGCAGAAGCTTGCCGAGCGTAAGGGAATAGATACCCAGGCAGGCGACGAACAGCAGCCCGGTCAGTAGGATATTCAGCAGCGATGCCACGATCACGAAGATCGCTGCCTTGGCGCCTTTGCTCATGGTTCGTTTCCTTTTTCACTCAATTCTTTTTCTTCCATTAGAAATCCGCTGATCAGCAGGATCGCCGCGCCGATAGTTATCGACATGTCGGCGATATTGAAGGTCGGGAAGCGGTCCAGGCCGAAAATTCCAAAAAGGGAAAAGGAAATGAAATCCACGACGCCTTCCGGACGGAAGATCCTGTCTATGAGATTGCCCGCGCCCCCGCCTACGATGATGGCGATGGCGTAGCGCTGAATGAGAGAAAGCTTTTTCGATACGAAGCAATAGACGCTTGCTCCCGTCATGAAACAGGCGGGCAGGATAATGAAGAGCGCTGTTCTCAGCAGTCGCGAAACGGAGTCGCCGATGGAAAAGGCAATTCCCAGGTTGCGCGTATGCACGATCCAGAGGAAATCCTTCATATAGCGAAAACCTATCGTGTTGGTGGGGATATTTCCCTCTATCCATGCCTTGGCAAACTGGTCAACCAGGACGATCGCGATCGGCACGGATGAGATCAGCATCATAGCGAGCCGTCCCTTCTTCCTGTTTCTCGTCATGATATTCTGTTCCATCTGGAATGTTCCCTGGAGCGTTCGGACGTCCGATCGCTTTTTTTTGCCGGCAAGGATCAAAGCCCCGTCGGGATATCTATGAATAATGTTTCCACGCTCTTTTCACTCGCCAGTCTTTCGGCCACGGCCTTCACGCCCCAGACTTCCGTGGCGTAATGCCCGGCCGCGATGAAATTGAGCTTGTTCTCGACAATCTGGTGGTAGACGGAATGAGAAGGCTCTCCCGTTATATACAGATCGATATCCTTGCCGAAGGCTTGGAAAGCCTCGAAGGGAGCGCCGCCGGAAACGATGGCGACCGTGGAGATTTTCTCTTTGCCCGAGGCGATGATCGCCCTGGGTTCGGTTCTGTCGGGCAGGATGAGGGGAAGAACCTCCTGGATGGCGAGTGGCTTTTCCAGCCTTCCCGAAACGCCGATCGCTATGCCATGGTAGACGCCGAAAGGGCTCCTGTCGCGAAGGGAGAGGAGATTGGCCAGCACGGCGTTATTCCCGACTTCGGGATGCATGTCGAGGGGGAGATGGCAGGCGTAGAGCGCCATGTCGGAGGAGAGAAGAAGATTGATCCTCTCGAGGAGACAGCCTTCGATCCGCAGCGGTTTGCCCCAGAACAATCCGTGATGCACGAAGAGTACATCGGCGCCAGCCTCTTTCGCGCGGCGCATGGATTCGGCGCATGCGTCGACGGCGAAGGCCACTTTCCGGATCTGCCCCGAGGATCTTCCCACCTGGATTCCGTTGAGCGAGTCATCGATGTCCTTGAGCGCTTCTATCTGCAAGAGGGAACGGCACCAGCCGTCGAATTCTCCAATATCCATGAGAGGGAGTATAAAATAAAAGAGCTTCTCGGGGAAGGAGGCTGACCCCGAGAAGCTCGTGACAGCAAGGCTGTCCTAAAAATGATCTGGCAGCGTTTCGCCGTCGTTGCCAAACCGTTATTTCAATTAGAAACATAACAAGAGCCGCATGTTCGTGTCAAGTGAATGTGGTCACGTTTTTACGAAAATTGTTGAATTTACCGCAATCAGTACTTCATTACTGGACAAGGCCTCGCGGACAGGGGAGAATGACTCATGCGCGAGCTTATCCTCCTTACCGGTTCGATGCGTGCCGGAAAAACATCGTTCTGCAAGGCTCTCTTCCAGACGCTGAAGACCGAATCCCCCTTCCCCTTCGCCATCGTCGAAGAAAACCTGAGAGACCCCCAAGGAATTCCTTTGACCCTACTTCTGCGCGATCTAGCCCAGGGAGACGAAATCCCTCTCGCCGTCCGGCAGTCCTCCCGTTCCGATGCGTCCAAGCCCTATCCTCCCTTCAGTTTTTCTTCGAAAGCTTTTCTCTGGGCTGAATCCAGAGTCAGGGAAGCTGTCCGGAAGGGCTGCGGCCCCGTCATCCTGGACGAGATGGGTCCGCTGGAAGCCAACGAGGGAGGCGGCTTTTTCGAGATCGCCTCGTGGCTCGCGAGGAACGGAGACTATCCGCTTTTAGTGACCGTCAGACCGAGTCTTGAACAGGCCTTTGCCGACAGGCTCAAGACGGCCTCAGGCATTTTTTCCATAAAGCGTTTTAAGATCGGGGAAGCTCCCCTCGCCCCTATGCTCGAGACCCTCAGCGGCGAAATATTCCGGCATTGCCAGGACGGAAAACAAGCTTTATAGTATAGGCAAGTCCAATATATTGGCTACATAATAGTACGATCATATCGCGGGATCCTGGAGTTTTGGATGATACTTTGGAACGCCGAACTGACAAAAAGACTTGCCTGTTCCGACAAGGAGAAGGCCGCCCTCCCCGCTATTGTCCAGGAACTGCTCGCGATTTCGGACAAGACCAGAAATGAGGGAATCTTGCCCCTCGCTTCGGCGGATCTGCCTTTAGCCGATCAGTCGAAGCCCGATCGGTCAAAAATCGATCAATCGCCTATGCTGTATTATGGATTCCGCCTCATCGCCGAAGGTTTGTCGACGGAAGCCCTCGAGGGAATTCTGGCGATCTACCTTTCGACAAGCGCGTACAGCGGTTTCGAGTTTCTCAAACAATGCATGTACGTCGAAGCGCTGCTTTCGATAGCCGCCGGAGATTCCCGCGAACTGCTCCTTAGAAAACTGGTCCCTTATTGCGGCGCCGAAAAAGCCTACTCGCTCCTCAAGGCCCTGGACGCCGAAAACAACCCCAAGGCATTATGATCATCAACTCATTATGCAGAGCCCAGCAGACGTTCTATCATCGCGAAGGGATAACCCTGCCCGAGAAAATCGAGAGCCAACCGACTCCCGACGATTCGCGGGACAGCTGGCGGACGGTTTACGGACTCAGTCCGCGGCGGACAAATACTCTCATCGAGTCCGCTAAACGCTTCACGCTTGTCATGAACCAATTCCAGATCGCGGGAAAGGATCAGCTCCTCGCGGTCTCGCACGATGAAAAGAAAAAGCTCCACAAATTCGCCTATTCCCTCATCGCTTCGGCTTCGCCGTCCGACTCTGTCAGACAGGCCTTCGTCGCGGCTGGTCTCTGCGGAAACACGCCGCCCCAGGAAGATTTCGAAGCGGAGATGATCATAGCGGGGACCGAACTGGCGCTAAAAAACGCTCACCCTATCGTGATCATGCGCACGATGACTGCCTTCCTCGGCTTTTCCGTTTTCGACCTCGTCGAGAAATGGCTCATCGAAAACTTCAATTCCGACAAGAATGAGGATGAGGAATTGATAATCCCGGGCGACTTGCCCGATATCGTGCCGGGCAAGAACACTTCTCCGGGTTCCATCAGCCAAGCCGTCCGCCTTGCCGGCCCACAGCTGATGGCGGCGACCCTCGCCGGCTGTCCCGGGCAGACGATAGAGTACATAAAGTCGCTCGCCTATACGCCGCTCGGACAGATCCTCATCGATTGGGATATCAGGAACGCGAGAAGCAAATTTTCCTCGGAAGAATTGACCGACGCGCAGAATGCCTTTATCGAATTGCTGACGTCATTTAGAACCGAGCCCAACCCCGACATGGGAAGCGAGGCCGAAGAATGGCTGATGGATGTCGATGAAGGGCTCGTGTCGGACATCAGCAATCTCATCCTCGAACTGGATGAACATGTCCTGAAATCGGTGGTTTCGGCCATGAATCCGAAACTGGCCGCCTCGCTGATACAGGCCATGGAGCCGATCGCCCACGACAGGCTTTTCTCCTGCATAGCCTCGAGCAAAAGCAAGAAAATCCTGGACGCCCTCGAGAATTCGGTCCCGCTCTCCAACAACGAACTGACGCGCCGGGCTCAGATTTTCGCGCAGAAAATTCTGTCTGAAATAGCCCCGCGCAACAAGACGCTAGGAAAGTCCCTGCCCCTCCCCGCCAAGCTCCGCCAGCTTCTGACTTCCATCCTCAGCAGGGAATAGACAAGGAATATAGCCTTACTTGTGAAGTAGCTGTCGAGCCCTCTCGGTCGCTTTCACCACGGCTTTGATGAGGGTAACCCGCAAGCCCCCCTCCTCCAGCTCCATGATGCCGTCGATGGTCACGCCGGCCGGGGTCGTCACCTGATCCTTCAGCTTGGCGGGGTGTTCCCCGGTCACGAGGACAGTCTTGGCCGCGCCGAGCACCGTCTGCGCCGCCATCTGGATGGCCGCATCCCTGGGGAGTCCCATCTTGACGCCGCCGTCCGCGAGCGATTCGATGACGATATAGATATAGGCCGGACCGGAACCGGAAAGCCCCGTCACGGCGTCCATATGCTGTTCCTCAAGTTTCTGCACCCTTCCGACGGATCCGAAAAGTTCTTCGGCCTTCCCCACCTGGGCCTCCGACGCGTTCTTTCCGCAGGAAATCACCGTCATGCCCTCTCCCACCGACACGGCGAGGTTGGGCATAGCCCTGATCACCCCCACAAAGGCCGGGACGCGCGATTCGATCATGTCGATGGAAACGCCCGCCACCGTCGAGATTATCAGAACCCCCGGCGAAAGGCAGTCGGCGATGGAATTCAGTATATCGACGAGAGCCTTGGGCTTGACCGCGACGAGAATGATATCGGCGTTCGCGGCGACATGGCGGTTGTCGAGCGTGGCGGCGACGCCAAGCCGGTCTTCCAGATCCTTCCGGTGCGATTCGGTTCTCACCGACAGAACCACCTCGCCGGGAGCGTAAAGCTTTTTCGAGAAGGTGCCTGACAGTATCGCTTCGCCGATTTTTCCGGCTCCGATGATCCCAAGTTTGTATTTCACAGCATTTCTCCATGAAGGCAGGGAAGCCCGTTCCGGGAAGGCTTTCGGCGCGAACCGGATTCAGGGGTGAGTGTCACCGCAGCGCGGATTCCAGAGCGACCGAAGCTTCAGTGCCTTTATCGCGATACTTTACGATGACAGGAGCCTGAAGGGAAAGCCCTTGCGAAGCGGCGTACTCGCCCCTGGCGGGACGGGCGCCGGGCACGACCACCGCCGATTCGGGCACCTCGCCTATCCATTCCCTTCCATTGACGATGTCGAAAATCCGCGTCGACCTCGAAAGAATGGTGCCGGGAGCCAGGACGGCGTTCTTCCTGATGACGATTCCCTCGAAAATGCCGCAGAGGCCGCCAATGAAGGCTCCATCCTCGATGACCACGGGCCTCGCCTGGGGAGGCTCGAGCACGCCTCCCACCTGGACGCCGGCGGAGAGGTGGACATGTTCGCCCACTCGGGCGCAGGAGCCCACGAGGACATGGCTGTCCACCATGGTCCCCGAGCCGATAGAGGCGCCCACATTGATATAGGATGGAGGCATGATGACGACGCCGGAAGCGATGTGGGCGCCTCGTCGCGAGGAGGTGCCGCCGGGTACCACCCGCACGCCGTCCTCGGCTTTGAAGCTGCGCGGAGGGAAGGCCGGCCTGTCGAAAGCTCCACCCGGCCAATCCCAGACGGCCAGTCCGCCGGCCTTGAATCCGGAAAGTATGGCTTTCTTCACCCAGGAGACCGCCTGCCATTCGCCGTTTTCATCCTGGCGGGTGGCCGCCAGTTCGCCCGATTCCAGGGCCTGGAGGAAGGATTCCCAGCCGCCGGAATCCAGCGAGCCTTTTTCCTGGAAGGCAGCCTCGAGGGCTGCAGCTATGCCGTCGCTCATCATTTTACCTCCAGAAATGGGCTCAAAGCCTTGGCGAGCGCCGATCTTGTCCCGCCCGATGCGGGGGCCAGGGGCAGGCGGAGTGCCTCGCCGGCGAGGCCGGTGAGCGCGAGGGCTGCTTTGAGGGGGATGGGATTGGATTCGAGGAAAAGCGCGTCCATGAAGGGAAGCAGGGCTTGGTGTATCGCGATAGACTCCTCGCGCCTTCCGGCCATCGCCGCGTCCAGCATGGCCTTGACGCGCCGCGGAAGGACGTTGCCCGCCACGCTTATGAGCCCGGAGGCGCCTACGGCCAAAGCGGGCAGCGCGAGAGCGTCGTCGCCCGACAGGAGAATCTTGCCCTCGGGAAGCGTCCTGGCGATTTCGCCAATCTGGGCGAGATTGCCCGAGGACTCTTTCACCGCGAGAATGCCCGGAATTTTCCAGAGTCTCGCGAGCGTGGAAGGAATGAGGTTGAGCCCCGTGCGTCCGGGGACATTGTAAACGACAACGGGTACGTTTCCCGCTGCGTTGGCCGCGGACTTGGCGGCCGCCTCGGCTACGGCCGAAAAATGCGCCACGAGACCGTCGGGAGTGGGCTTGTTGTAGAAGGGCGTGACAACGAGCACGGCGTCGGCCCCGAGGGAAGCGGCCTCCGCGGTGAGGCGGACGCAGGCTCCGGTCGAATTGGAGCCGGTCCCGATGACGACAGGGAGCCCGTGCGCGTGCTCGACCGCGAATCGTATGATGTCGCGCCGCTCGTCGGCTTCGACGGTCGCGGCTTCCCCCGTGGAGCCCAGCACCACCAGGAAATCGCAGCCTCCGCACTCCGCCGCCTGGAATTCAGCCGCGGTACTAGCGGGCGCGCTCAGAAGCGACGACATGTTTGCCCGCGAGGCAGCCCGCGCGCCCGCTCCCGCGCCGGAGTTCGTTCCCGTCCCGGCTAAAAAATCCAGGAGCCGGCCGAAAGCCTGGAAATCCACGCGGCCGTCGGCATCGAAAGGAGTCGCCACGGCGACACCCAATCCATGTAAAGCAGTATTCGCAATCATTTTACGCTCCCGCCGGATTTCGCGCCGGCTTCCTTCCCCCGAATTCCTCGGAGGCGAAATCGTCCATCGTGAAGACACCCTTGCGTCCCCATATCCATGTGGCTCCCCGCATCGCCCCTGAGGCGAAGACCCGCCTGTCCTTGGCGCGATGGGTAATGGTCAGCGTCTCGAAAGCGGAGTCGAGCGTGAGTTCGTGTCTCCCGATTTCGTACCCCGTGCGCAGGGATGCCATGTTTATCTTGTCTTTTTCGTTGGATCCCATGTTCCATCCCGTATAGCGAGGACAGGAGGACTGGATCGCGAGCGCCAGGTTGAGGGCAGTGCCCGATGGCGCGTCCTGCTTCATCTTATGATGGTGCTCGATGATGCCGATGTCCGAATCCTGATCCATCGCCGCGTAGGCTCCGACCATGAGGGCGAGTCGGCGCATCAGCGCGACGCCCATGCTGAGGTTGGAGGCCACGAGAACGCCGATGCGCCCGCCCACTCTTTCGTTCAGATCGGGAATTTTCCAGCCGGTAGTGGCGATGACGAGATCGGTTCCGCTCCGGAGCGCCCATTCCAGGTGTTCCTCCACGGCGGCGGCGTTGCTCGCGTCGACGGCCACCTCGACGCGAGTTCTCGGCCCCATATCCCTGCCTTCGGTCCAGGCCAATTCGAGAGCGTCGGGAGCGGCCGTGTACCGCGCTATTTCGGTCGCGATGGCTCCGCCCAGCCGCCCTCTTCCGAAGACGCCCAATCTCATGATCCCTCCCTCGGCGGGTTCCTGCCGGAAGCGCCGTCGTCCGGCGCACCACCGACTGACGAACCCTCGAAAAAGGCGGCATGGAGGCGCCGAAGGGCTTGGTCGGCCGCTTCGGCTTTGAGCACGAGGCTGAGGTTTATGTCGTTGGCGCCCATGCTCAGCATGTCGATGTCCACGTCGCCCAGGGCGTCGAAGGTCTTCCGCAGGAGGGCGGGCGTTTCCTTGAGCATGTCGCCGACGACGGCTATGACCGCCCTGTCCCTCATGATATCGACGGTGCCGAGTTCGGCGAGTTCGGCCGAGATCTTGTCGAGGGGGGCATCCATATCGAGGGAGATGGAAACGCATATTTCGGACGTGGAAACGAGATCGACGCTGACGCCGAGCCGGCCGAAGGCGGCGAAGAGGCAGGCGAGGAATCCGGCCTGCTCCATCATCAATTCCTGGCGGACGCTGATCACCGCCACGTTCCGGCGCATCGCTATGGCGACCACAGCCTTTCCGCTGGAAGTTCCAGGTCTGATCGTCGAGAAAAGGCCCTGGGGTTTGGCCACGCTGCGTACGGTGACGGGAATGCCCGCCTCGAGCGCCGGCCGTATCGTCGCCGGGTGGAGGATTCTGGCGCCGAAGGCCACCAGTTCCGAAGCCTCCTCGTAGCCGAGCACGTCCACCGTGCGGGCCTGGGGCACAACCTCGGGATCACCGGTGAGGATGCCTTCCGAATCAGTCCAGATATGTATTTCCGAGGCCTTGAGAGCCGCCCCGAAGAGACTCGCCGAATAATCGGAGCCGCCCCGCCCCAGGGTAGTGGTGCTGCCGAGGCTGTCGGAACCGATATAGCCCTGCGTCACGGCTATGCGTCCGGGTTCCAGCAGAGGGAGGAGGCGTTCGGCGACAAGACGCGCGGTGGCCGCTACGTCGGGCCTCGCGCGCCCGAAGCGGGAATCGGTGCGCAGCATCGTGCGCGCGTCAACGCAGGGGGCATCGAGCGCCAGCGCCACGAGTATGCTGCTGAGCCTCTCGCCCACGGCGGCGATTTCATCCATATTCCTGTCGCTGAGCTCGCCTACGAGACGAACGCCCTGAAGGCGCGAATCAAGTGCTACGATGATGGATTCGATTTCGGCCTCGGCTCCCGCGCTCCCTTCGGGTTTCAGTTCGCGCGCCGCTTCCAGATGACGGCTCTTCAGCGTGGCGCAGACACGTCTGGCTACCGAAAGATCGGCATCCTTGGCGGCGCTCGCGGCGAGGAAAAGCGAATCGGTCACCCCCTCCATGGCGGACGCCACGACGAGGACGCTATTCTGATCCAAAGAAGCGGCGGCGGTCTTTGGCGCCCTGACGCCTTCCCGGACGCGGTCGGCGATTCCGCGGATTCCGGCGGGATCGGCTAAGGCGTTGCCGCCGAATTTCATCACCGTGATACCCATTGCAGCACCTCCTTGGCGTAAGCCAGTTCAGCATTCAGGACGGAGGCGCCTGCCGCGCCCCTTTCCGTGTTGTGACCGAGGGCGATGAACTTGATGCCGAGCACGGGGCAGGATCGTATCCGCCCTATCGTGATGCGCATGCCGCCATCCACCTCCACGTCCCGCTTGGGCTGAGGCCTGTCGGGATTGTCGCTTACCACTATGAAGCGCTCGGGAGCGCTGTGCAAGCTCAAGCCCGCGGTTTCCGGGACGAAATCCCTGAAGGCTTTCTCCACCTCAGCGACCGAGGGATTCCCCTTGAGGCGGACCGAAACGGCTATCGTATGGCCTTCTATGACGGGAACTCTCGTGCAGGTGGCGGATACCGGGAAGGCCGCCGCTTCCTGTCTGGCTTCAAGGCCACTGCCGCGAAGCCAGCCCAGAATCTTGTCCGCCTCGACTTCGACCTTGGGCTCTTCGTTCCTGATATGGGGAATCACGTTGCCGGAAATATCCATGGCGCTCACGCCCGGATAGCCCGCGCCTGAGATGGCCTGCATGCTCGTCATCATGACGGCTTCGATGCCGAAAGCCCTGTCGAGAGGAGCGAGGGCGCTCGCGAGGACAACCGTCGTGCAGTTGGGGTTGGTGACTATGGCGCCTTTCCAACCTCTGTTGGCCTTTTGGCGTTCCAGGATTCCAAGATGGGAAGCGTTGAGTTCCGGAATCAAAAGGGGGACATCCTCTTCCATTCTGAAGGCGCTGGCGTTCGAAAACACGAAGGCGCCGGCGGCCGCGAAGGCCGGCTCTATCTCGCGCGCGGGCTCCGTATCCAAGGCGGAAAAAACGAGATCGGCGTCCACCGATTCCGGATTGCAGGCCTGGATGATGAGGTCGCCGCAGCCGGCGAAGGCCTCGCCGTCGAGGTGCCAGGTGCACGCGTCCTTATACGCCTTGCCCACCGAACGCTCGCTCGCCGCCAGGGCGACCAGTTCGAAATGGGGGTGATTCACGAGCCTGCGCACGAAGCGCTGTCCGACCACGCCGGTGGCGCCGAGCACAGCCACTCTCAGCCGGGGTTCGGGCCTCATAGCATCGTCACTATTCGTGACGCCGTCACTATTGGTGGCGATGCCGGAGGAAGTGGGAGATACTGTTCGAGATTCATCATCGCTCTGTGGGGAAATACGGAAATCGGCGTTGTGGATACCGCTCCGCCCCACGGATCGAAAGCCACGCATGTGTGCCTCCAATCCGAAGAAAGGCCCATGTGTAGCTCTTCAACAAGCTGCGGATATGCCGCATCAGGGGAAGAAGGCGTACGTCTGGCTCTCCGCGGGTTTTAGATTCCCGCGACAGCCGCCGGGTATTAGCCCGGTCGTCCAAGGCAAAAGCTTTTGGGTGCTCTTGTTGCCCTTCGGCGATCCTCCCCTTTCGGGCGACATCACAGGGACCCAAGCCCTCAGCCGCCGTACTGATGGGAATCGCTCCTCCATCGGTGAAACCGAACCTATCATGCATTTTAAATGACTTCAAGGGGGGAATGCCATGAAATATTCATATTTTTCGATCTTTATGCAGATTCCATCGAAGGAATCGAGGCTCATGAAAACCAATGCTTCCCTCGAGCGCGAGCCGTCGATTGACAAAGGTCGCGGAAAATGGATCATTACGGTTGGAGGAAAACATGGCAGCGACAAGTTCGTTAAGAAAACAGCCAAGCGCGGAAAACCTGCCCGTCCTCTTCTCCATACAGAGAATACTCTCCCTCCACGGCGAGATCCCGACAGCCCTCCCCCTCTGCGCGCAAAAACTCGCGGAAGCCTGCGCGCCCGGCGAAGCGATCATAGGCTTTTCGGGGAAAGCCGGCGAAAGCATGGAAATTATCGCCGCGGCGCCCGCCGCGGCTCAGGATCACTACGCGCATTCCCTGATAAGAATGGGAAGCTTCCCCTGCGGAAAAGCGCTTGAAAAGGAAGAGCTGGTCGCCTGCGATATGGACAAACGAACATTTTGCGTCGAAGCGCCCATCTGGAACGAAAGAACGATCGCGGGAGCCATAAGCCTCCTCCTTGGAGCGGATTTTCCGCCGGCGCGCAGAGCCCTGGCGGCCGAACTCGTGCAATGGACCTGCTTCCTCGTGGAAGAGGCTCTAGGGCTCAGGGCTAATCTGCTTCAGAAAGCGAAAAAGCCGAACCTTGACGCGCAAAGGGAAGAGGCGGAACAGAACCTTTCCGAGAAGAATTCACCCATGAGAGACCCCGCGGAAGGCGTCCAGGGCGTTTCCTTCCACGGTATCATCGGCACTTCCGACCGAATGAAGGAAGTCTTCACGCTGATAGAGCAAGTGGCGGGCACCAATGCCACCGTCCTCATCCTGGGCGAAAGCGGAACAGGCAAGGAGCTCGTGGCGAGAGCCATACACGACTGCGGCGCGAAGGCAGGCGGACCCTTTGTCGCCGTCAACTGCGCGGCCCTCCCCGAAAGCATCATCGAAAGCGAGCTCTTCGGTCACGAAAAGGGCGCTTTCACCGGCGCCATCGCCTCGAGACAGGGCCGCTTCGAAATGGCCAGGGACGGAACGCTTTTTTTAGACGAAATCGGGGATCTATCGCCCTCCGTTCAGGTAAAACTGCTAAGAATCCTACAAGAACGTAGTTTTGAGCGCGTAGGCGGAAACAAGCCCATAAAAACCAACGCGAGAATACTCACGGCCACCCACCGAGACCTCCTGGAAGAAGTAAAAAAGGGAAATTTCCGACAGGATCTCTACTTCCGCCTGAACGTTTTTCCCATTCATCTTCCTCCGCTGCGGGAAAGGGGCGCTGACATTCTCCTCCTCGCCGACCATTTCGCCGAGAAATTCGGCGCCGCTTCGGGCAAGCATATCAAGCGGATATCCAGCCCGGCCCTCGACCTCCTCATGATCTATCATTGGCCCGGCAACGTCAGGGAATTGGAGAACTGCATCTCGCGCGCGGGAATCGTCTCCACCGACGGCGTGATCCATTCCTACAACCTGCCGCCCAGCCTCCAGTCGGCCACCTCCACGGGCACCGAGCCCATATCTACCTTCGACGGCGCCATCGCCAGGCTGGAGAAGGAAATGCTCGTGGAAGCGCTGAAGATCGAGCGAGGCAATTCGGCTTCGGCGGCGCGCCGTCTCGGCATAACCGAAAGGCGATTCCGCTTCGCCCTCCAGCATTACAAGCTGGACTACCGTAGCTATCGGACAAAATTGTAATATTTTTCTGACATTACTACATACATGTAGCAAAAAAATCGACTTTAGCAAAAAATCCCTCGCGTCACGAGGAGCGCGGGATGGGAGACGACGCGCAGCTCCCTGCTCGATCTGGAAATACAAAAAAAAGCAAAAACTCACATAATAAAAAATACATTTGGCACGGCACTTGCTATAATTAATGGCATATTCAGCAACCCCTTACCTCCAAGGAGAAAATCATGGGAAAGCCTGACCTCGACAAGGCGCATTCTTCCGAAAAACTATCGGAACTTTACGGAAATCACTGTTTCTCCAATAGTATCATGAGAGAACGCCTCCCCCACTCCATCTATTCCGAGCTGATGCTCGTTCAGACAGGAAAAAAGGAGCTCACCCTCGAAGTCGCCGAGGTAGTCGCCGCGGCTATGAAGGAATGGGCATCGGAGTTCGGCGCCACACATTATACGCATTGGTTTCACCCCCTCTCTGGCCTCAGCGCGGAAAAGCATGAAGCCTTCGTCTCTCCGCTCGCCGACGGCGGCATCATCATGGAGTTTTCAGGAAAGGAGCTGGTGAAGGGTGAACCCGACGCCTCTAGTTTTGCCTCTGGCGGCCTGCGCGCCACCTTCGAGGCCCGCGGCTATACGGCCTGGGACGTGACGAGTCCCGCCTTCCTGAAAACGAACCCCAACGGCATGACGCTCTGCATCCCAACGGCCTTCGTTTCCTACAACGGCTACGCCCTCGACAAGAAAGTCCCTCTCCTCCGCTCCATGGAAGCGCTCAATAGAGCCGCCGTCAAAGTCCTCCACCTCATCGGGGATGGCGACGTCGAGAGAGTGGTGCCCACCGTCGGGCCGGAACAGGAATACTTCCTCGTCAACGCCGAGCTTTACAGGAAGCGTCCCGATCTCGTGCTGACGGGCAGGACCGTGTTCGGATCGATGCCGGCGAAGGGACAGGAGATGGAGGATCACTACTACGGCGCCATCGAAGAGAAAGTGGCCGGTTTCATGAACGAGGTGAACAGCGTGCTTTGGTCCATGGGAGTTCCCGCCAAGACACAGCACAACGAGGTCGCCCCCAACCAGTTCGAACTCGCCGTCCTCTTCGCGCAAGCCAACATCGCGGCCGACGCCAACCAGCTTGTCATGGAGACGCTCCGCAAGGTCGCGGAACGTCACGGTATGGCAGCGCTCATGCATGAGAAACCTTTCGACGGAGTCAACGGATCCGGAAAACATGTCAACTGGTCTATGGGAACCAACACCGGCATCAATCTCCTCGATCCCCCCAAGTCGCTCGCCAATGAGGGAGAGGGAACTTCCAGGGCCATTGCCCGCTTTATCCTCTTTTCGATGGCGGTCATTCAGGCCGTGGACACGAGGGCCGCCCTTATCCGCGCTTCGGCTTCCACGGCGGGTAACGACAGGAGATTGGGTGGTCACGAAGCTCCCCCCTCCATAATTTCGGTCTTCTTGGGCGATGCGCTGACCGAGCTCTTCGACTCGTTCGCGAACGGCAAGGGAGCAAAAAGCTTTTCGGCCGGGCTCGTGGAACTGGGGGCCAAGAGTCTGCCCAAGCTGCCGAAGGATGTCTCGGACAGGAACAGGACTAGCCCCTTTGCTTACACAGGGAACAAGTTCGAGTTCAGGATGGTGGCTTCATCGCAGTCCGCGTCGACGCCCACGATGGTGCTGAACGCCGCGGTCGCCGAAAGCCTCACCGACTTTGCCGAAAAGCTGGAGATGGCGATAACCAAGGGCGCGACGCCGATAGAGGCGGCCCTGAGCGTCGCCGGAGGGGCGTGGAAGGCGCACAAAAGAATCGTGTTCAACGGGAACGGCTATTCGCCCGAGTGGATCAAGGAAGCGGCGCTGCGCAAGCTGCCTCTCTTCAGGTCGGCCGTCGAAGCCATCCCCGAGTTCATGGAGGACTCCAACGTGGCGATGCTGTCTAGGCTCGGCATCCTCTCGAAAGAGGAGGCCGAATCGCGCTGCACCATCTACCTCGAGCGCTACGCCAAGCAGGTGAATATCGAGGCTGGCGTGGCCATGGATATGTCGCGACGCTACATCTTCCCCGCCGCGTCCAAAAGCGCCGAAACCTTTGCCCGCGAGGCGGCGGGCCTGGCTGCCGTCGGGGCGCCCTGCGTGGCTCAGGAGCAGCGGGCCCGCCGCATCGCCTCGCTCACAGGTCATCTCATAGACGAATCGGACAGGCTGGAGATCGCCCTAAGCGACGCGCAGCGGATCGAGGATCCGCTGGCGAGCGCGCAGTCCTATCGCGACGCGGTGGTGCCGAGGATGGATTCCCTGCGCAACGTCTGCGACGAACTTGAAAGGCTTATGCCCAAATTCGACTGGCCCATCCCGAGCTACGAGGATCTCCTCTACTCGCTCTGACGCTTCCCCGAACCCTTCCACAAAGGAAAGAACCGCGCCGTCGACATGGCGCGGTTTTTCTTTCGCCCGGCAGCCCAAGCTGGCATAGAAGACCATAGCCTGCTATACTTTGCCCAATGCGTTGGCTAAGAAAACTTATTCCCTGGATAATCATCGCCGCTTCCATGGCGGTCATTGTCTATCTGCCCGACCTCGGTCCGGAAAAATACGACGATTTTTCCACGATGTTCAGGCACGAGCGTTCTAGGCAGGCCAACGCGGGCTATTCGGTAGCCATTTGCAGGAACGGATCCATTTTCTACCAGGAATCATTCGGCCATGACGGATTGGGACATGCATTGGCCAAGGATACGCCTATGTATCTGGGCCCGAGTTCTGAAATCCTCTCGGGCGCCCTCCTCTATTCGCTCACGCTCCAGAAACGCATATCGCTCGACGATGACATCGGCATCTACCTCCCCGAGATCCCCATCTATGGGCTGAGAAACATCAAGACGGCGCCGGCATTGGACAGCGGACTTGCCCCGGAGCAGAAAAAGCTCGTCACCGTGCGCCAGCTCGCCTCCCATTCCGTAAGCCTCAGCGATCAGGATCTCAAGGATTTCGGATCGAAGATTTCCGGTCTGGAAGCCGGCGTGCTCGATCCGGAAAAATTCCTGAGAACCAGGCTCAAGCCGGGAGCGCTCGCCCGCAGCAGGCTGACCTACAGGATATTGGGCACGGCCATGGAAAACGCCGAAAAAACGAGTTTCGACGAGCTGCTGCAGACGCGCATCCTCATTCCCTTGGGGATGCACGGCACCACGTCCAGGCCGGATTCCCTCCGGGATGTAGCCATCGGTTCCGGCCTCTTTTTCGGCCTCTCCTTTCCCTATGATTCCCGCGTTCCCTACATAGCGGCTCCGGCCGACGGCATCGTGACAACGGCCGAAGACATCGCCAGGTTCCTTTCATACATCACCGCGCCTCCCAAGAAGGGCATCGCGAGCCTTCCCTCCTCAGCGGTGGCCGGTCTCTATCAACCCCTTATTCCCGGCGGCGACACGGGGTTCGGCTGGCGCATCGTGGCCGAGGAAGGCAACCGTCTCGTATTCCAGGGCGGATCGGTGGAGGGTTTTTCCTCGAGAGTGGTCATCTGGCCGGAGAGGAATGCCGGCATCGCCATTCTTTCGGCGCAGGGCGGCGTGCTTCAGTCGAACGTGGTGCTGCCCCTCCTGACTTCGGCGGCTGAAAAACTGCTTTTCACCGGTTCCAGCCCGAGACTCTTCCCCTTGAGCAGGTTGATGTTCATAGCCGGCATATCGCTCATGGTCTATGTGATGAGCCTCCTTCTCCAGACGGCCACGGCTCTTTCGTGGACCAAGACCCTGAGGGACCGCAGGGAGACGGGGCGCGGCAACCTATACCAGAATTTCATAATGTCGCGCACGCTGTTCGGGACGATAGTAAGGGCGGCGCTGCTCTTTGCCGCTCCCTTCCTCGTCAGCCTCTTCATCGGAAGACCGATCGAATACCATGACCTCATGACCATGGAACCAGGAGGAACGGCCTTCTTCGTCATCGCGATGATCGCCGGCTTTTTGAGGAACGTGACGAGACTGTTATGGTTCTATCACCTGGAACACGGCTGAGCCGCCCATTGCCGGCCGCTCTATTGCCTTAGTCTCCCTATTGCCCCTCGCCCAGATACGCCTTTCTCACACCGTCGTTCGCCAGCAGCTCCCTGCCCTTGCCCTGGAGGATGATCCTGCCCGTCTCCAGGACATAGCCATAGTCGGCTATCTCGAGGGCGGCCTTGGCGTTCTGCTCGATGAGCAGCACGGTGGTCCCTTCCTTGTTGATCGTCCGTATGATCTCGAAAATCATCTTGACGAAAAGCGGCGCCAGGCCAAGCGAAGGCTCGTCCATCATGAGAAGCTTGGGCTTTGTCATGAGAGCCCTGGCCACCGCGAGCATCTGCTGCTCGCCGCCCGAAAGGGTGCCTCCCTTCTGGCGAATGCGCTCCTTGAGCCTCGGGAAAAGCGAGAAAATCCTTTCCTCGTCGGCCGCGATGCCGGCCTTGTCGTTTCGGGCATAGGCGCCCAGCTTCAGGTTTTCCTCCACTGTCAGATTGGGGAATATTCTCCGCCCTTCAGGCACGAGGACGACGCCCTTGGACACGATATCCTTCGTGGGCAGGCCGGTCAGGGTCTCTCCGTTCCACGCGACGCTCCCCCCCGAGGATTTGACGAGGCCGACGATGCTCCGAAGCGTCGTGCTTTTGCCGGCGCCGTTGGCTCCGATGAGCGTCACGATCTTTCCTTCCGGCACGTCGATGTCTATTCCCTGGAGCGCGTGGATGCCGCCGTAGTGCACCGAAAGGTTGCGAATCTCGAGCATCAGTCCACCCCCAGATAAGCTTCGATGACTTTCGGGTTTTTCTGGATCGAAGCCGGATCGCCTTGGGCTATCGTAAGGCCATAGTCGAGCACGTACATGCGGTCGCAGACGCCCATGACCACCTGCATATGGTGCTCGATAAGGAAAATGGTCAGGTCGAATTCGTCGCGAAGCTTGCGAATCAGGCTCATGAGCTCCATGGATTCCTGCGGGTTCATGCCCGCGGCGGGTTCGTCGAGCAGAAGCATCGTCGGCTTCGTGGCGAGGGCGCGCACGATTTCAAGCCGCCTCTGTTTTCCATAGGGAAGACTCGTCGCCTTTTCGCCGGCCGCCTTGTCGAGTTCCACCTGGGCCAGCAGGTTCATGGCGAACTCGCGCGCCTCCGCTTCCCTCTTCCGGTAGGCCGGCAGATGGAGGGTGGCGCCGAAAATCCCCGTGCCGATGCCGAGATGGCAACCTACGAGGACGTTCTCGAGCACGCTCATTTCCTTGAAAAGCCTAATGTTCTGGAAGGTTCGCGCTATGCCGAGTTCCGTGATCGAATGCGGCTTGTAGCCGGTGATGTTCCGCGACTTATAGAGGACCTTGCCCTCCGTCGGCGTGTACATTCCTGTTATGACATTGAAGGCCGTCGTTTTGCCGGCGCCGTTAGGCCCGATGAGCCCGACGATCTCGTTCTTGTCGATCTGGATGTTGAAATCGGACACGGCGGTGAGGCCGCCGAATTTCATCACCACCTTGTCGGTGGAGAGCATGGTTTCAGGCATCGCGGCCTCCTCTGGAGCCGCGTCGGCCTCCTCCGGGCGAACCCTTGTTCTTTCCCAAATGGGAGAAAACCGCGCCCGCGTTTTTGAGCATGCCCCAGGAAAATTCCTTGTTTCCCATGAGCCCGCTTTGGCGGAATATGACGACGAGCATCAGCATCGCCGAAAAGACGACCATGCGCAGGCCCGGCAGGCCCTGGGTCTTGAATAGCAGCAGATTCATCGGTTCGTCGAGGAAGCGGAGGGCTTCCATAAGGATGGTGACGACGATGGCAGCGATGACCGATCCGGAAATGGAACCGGTGCCGCCCAGAACCACGATAAGAAGGATGTTGAAGGTGAGGAGGAAGGTGAACATCTTGGGGTCGATGGTTGTGATCATGTGGCCAAGGAGGGCTCCTCCCACGCCGGCGATAAAGCTCGAAACCGTGAAGGATGTCACCTTCACCCTGAACACGTTGACGCCCATCGTCTCGGCTGCCAGCTCGTCGTCGCGCACCGCCTTCATCGCTCGGCCGTAGCTCGAACGCATGAGAAGGGCCATGAAGAGCGTGACAAGAGCGGCGGTTATCCATACGACGTAGGTCGAAGCGTAGCGCGGCAGCCCCTTGAGCCCCTGAGCCCCGTTGGTGATCGTCTGGGCGTTCGTGATGAGCACCCTGATGATCTCGGAAAAACCCAGGGTCGCGATGGCGAGGTAGTCGTCCTTAAGCCTTAGTACGGGGGCGCCGATCAGGAACCCCACGAATGCCGCGGCCAATCCGCCGAAGATCAGCGCCGGAATGAAGGGAAGCGTCAGGTTCTTGAGCACGGGAATGATGGGCACGAGAAAGAAGTTCATTTCCTTGAGTTCGGGCGACATCGTGAGCAGCGCGCACACATAGGCTCCCACCGCCATGAACCCCGAATGCCCGAGGGAGAACAGCCCCGTGAAGCCGTTTAAAAGGTTGAGCGAAAGCGCCAGGATGATGTAGATCGCGCAGAGGTTTATGACTCTCAGGGTAAAAGCGTCGAAGAACGTATTGGCCACTACCAGGAAGACGGCGAAAACGGCAATGGCGATCAGGCTGAACGTGTAGTTTTTCGTCATTTTCATGATTTACACCTTCTCCGCCTGCCGTTTCCCCAGCAAGCCCGTGGGCTTCACGATCAGCACCACGATGAGGAGGACGAAAGCGAAGGCGTCGCGGTAGCCCGACAGGGTGGGCAGGAGAGCGACCGTCATAATCTCGATGAGGCCGAGGAGGAATCCCCCCAGCACCGCCCCGCTGATGCTTCCTATCCCGCCGATGACGGCGGCGATGAAACATTTCAAGCCCGGCAGCACGCCCATGAGCGGGTTGAGCTGGGGATACTTGAAGGACCAGAGGATGCCCCCGAAGGCTGCGAGGAGAGAACCAATCCCGAAGGTTATGGAAACGATCCCGTTGACGTCGATGGCCATGAGGCGCGCCGCCTCGACATCGGTGGATACGGCCCGCATGGCCATGCCCGTCTTCGTCCTGTTGACGATCCAGAGAAGGATGGCGAGAAGGGCGAAGGTGAACACGGGGATGACGAGGCTCACCGTCACGATGGACACCGATCCGAAGGAGATGACCTTTCCCAGGATATCGGGCACTTCAACGCCCTTGGGCCTTCCTCCGAAGAGGAGGACGGCGAGATTTTCGATGAGGTAGGAGGCGCCGATGGCGCTGATCATGATGGAGATTTTCGGTGAATCCCGCAGGGGCCTGTAGGCGATTTTTTCCAGGCCAATCCCGAAGAGGGAGGTGCAGAGAATTGCCAGAACGAGGGAAGCCCACCAGGGAAGGTGAAGCAGCGCCGTCCCGTAAAAGGCTATGTAGGCTCCCAGCATGAATACGTCGCCATGGGCGAAATTGATGAGACGCAGAATTCCATACACCATCGTGTAGCCGATGGCGATGAGGGCGTAAAGGCTGCCAAGCGACAGGGCATTGGCGATGTGCTGCAGAAATAGTGCGAGGGTCATTCGTCCTCGATTCCGGTTGAACGCGGAAGGAATATCCGGCGGGCGCCGTACATTTCCTGCCGGCTTTCGCCGAGCGCGTTTCAATCTGGCTTTTGTCGAAGTATGAAGCTAGACCAGCGGACGAGGCCACGCCCCATCCGCCGATCCCGGAAAAACAGTCTTAGGGCTGTACAGTCGTCAGATATGAGAACTTACCGTCTTTGACCGTCTTGATGACGGCGCTCTTCACGGCGTCGCCTTCGGCGTCGAGGGTGATCAGGCCGGCCGCGCCGGGGAAATCCTTGGTCACGGCGATGGCATCGCGGATCTTCGTCTTGTCGAGACTGCCGGCTTTTTCGATGGCGGCGCGAGCGACGAGGTAACCGTCGAATCCGAGAGCGGTGACCGCGGCGGGTTCCTTGCTGTACTTCTTGCGATATTCGTCGAGGAATACCTTGGACGTCTCGGTGATGGGAACTTCGGTGGCGAAGAAGGTCGAGAAGACGACGCCTTCGACAGCGGCCTTGCCCACGTCGAGGAACTCGGGGGTTTCCCAAGTGTCGCCGCCGAGGAAGGGAGTGGTGATACCCAGCTCACGGGCCTGTTTCACGATGAGGGCGCTCTCGGTGAAGTTGCCGGGGGCGAAAATGACGTCGGGTTTGAATTTCTTGATCTCGGTGAGGGCGGCGGAGAAATCCGTGTCGCCGGTGTTGTAGTTGAGCTCGGCGAGAATGGACGAAGTGTCGCCGGTGAGCAGCTCGAAGGCGTCGGCGAAGAATTTCGCGAGGCCGACGGAGTAGTCGTTCGACACTTCGCGAATGATGACGGCTTTTCTGGCTTTAGCTTCCTTGAAAGCGTAGTTGGCCATGACGGTGCCCTGGAAGGGATCGAGGAAGCAGACGCGGAAGTAGTATTCATTGCCCTTGGTGACAAGGGGGTTCGTGCAGGAGAGTCCGATCGCCGGGGTCTTGGCCTGTTTCACGATGGGACCGGCAGCCATGGACAGCGAGGATCCCCAGGATCCGAGAACCACATGGACCTTATCTTTGTCGACGAGGCGCTGGGCCGCGTTGGCGGCTTCGACCTTGTCCGATTTGTTGTCGGAGATCACAAGCTCGATCTTGTATTCCTTGTCGCCCACTTTAACCGTGGGATACAGTTCGTTGGCTAGCTTGACGCCTTCGACTTCCAGCGCGCCGCCGCCGGCATTGGCGCCGGTCAGAGGCTCGAACACGCCGAACTTGACTGTTTTCGGGGCCGCGGGGCCGCAGGCGAAAAGCAGGGCAAGTACCGCGATTGCAAGTGCAGCAATACCGATTCGCTTCATTACAATCCTCCTGATTTCTCTCGTCCCTCTCAAATGTTGAGTGGACGTCTCAGATAGTAGAGCGAGTTCAGGGCGCTGTCAATTTTATTCCGCCATGGAGAATCAACTTTCCGGTCAGTTTGACAGGGATGGGATATGGACATATGAGTGGTTAACCGATAAACTTTTGGGCGTGCATTTGTAAATGCACAAAGTTCACAGGAGGAAGAAGATGAAAAAACTTCTCGTCGCCTTTGCCGTACTTGCAGTCTTACTCGCCAGCTGCGGCGGCTCTGCAAGTGGAAAACCCAAGATTGGTGTCGCGATCTACAAGTTCGATGACACATTCATGTCCTATGTCCGCAACGCCATCACCGAGAACGCCACGGACAAAGCGGAAGTCGAAGTCGTGGACAGCCAGAACGCCCAGCCCACCCAGAACGACCAGGTAGACGCGTTCCTCTCCAAGAAAATGAAAGCGATCGCCATCAACCCGGTTGACCGCACGGCCGCCGCCGCCATCATCGAGAAGGCCAAGGCCAAGAAGACCCCTGTCGTCTTTTTCAACCGCGAGCCCCTCGCCGACGACATGAAGTCCTGGGATAAGGTCTACTATGTCGGCGCCAAGGCCGAGCAGTCCGGCACCATGCAGGGCCAGATCGTCGTCGACTACTGGAAGGCCAACCCCGCTGCCGACAAGAACAAGGACGGCAAGATCCAGTACATCATGCTCAAGGGCGAGCCGGGACACCAGGACGCGGAACTCCGCACCCAGTTCTCCATCCAGGCCATCACCGACGCTGGTATCGGCGTAGACAAACTCGCCGAAGACACCGCCATGTGGGACCGCCCCAAGGCTTTCGAGAAGATGAAGGCCTTCTACGCCGCGAACGGCGACAAGATCGAAGTCGTGCTCTGCAACAATGACGACATGGCTCTTGGCGCCATCGAAGCCCTCAAGTCCGAAGGCTATTTCGCCGGCACCAAGCAGATCGTCGTGGTCGGCGTCGACGCCACCGCTCCCGCTCTCCAGGCTGTCGAGGAAGGCACCCTCCTGGGCACCGTCCTCAACGACGCGAAGAACCAGGGCAAGGCCACCTTCGACCTCGCCTTCGCCGTCGCCAAGGGCGAAGATGTCACCAAGACCGGCTGGGAAATCACCGACGGCAAGTATGTCTGGGTTCCCTACCAGATGGTGACCAAGGAAAATTACACCCAGTTCAAATAAGCACTGCAGGTATCGCTTTCTTTGAAGGCAAAAAGGGTGTATGTATACTACATGCACCCTCTTTTTTTATTCTGCGCCAGAAGGGAGGCATCTCATGAGCGACGTTGAGTACGTCCTGGAGATGAACCACATCTCGAAAAGTTTCCCCGGGGTAAAAGCCCTCGACGACGTCAGCATCAAGGTCCGACCTGGAAGCGTACATGCCTTGATGGGCGAGAATGGCGCCGGGAAATCCACCCTCATGAAATGCCTCTTCGGCATCTATGTCCCCGATGAGGGGGAGGTCCAATTCGACGGAAAGCCGGTGAAGTTCGCCACGTCGCGACAAGCCCTCGACGCGGGTATCTCGATGATACACCAGGAATTACTTCCTGTTCCCTTCAGACCAGTGATGGAAAACCTCTGGCTGGGTAGGATTCCCGTCAAGCGCTATGGACCTTTCAAGTTTGTCGACAATAAAAAGATGCTTGAGGAGACAAAAACACTCTTCGCCCAGCTGGGGATGGACATTGACCCGAAAATCTGGGTTCGCAACCTTTCGGTATCCAAGATCCAGTCCCTCGAAATAGCCAAGGCTGTCTCCAACAATTCGCGCGTTATCATCATGGACGAGCCCACCTCCTCGCTCACCTCCAACGAGGTCGAGCAGCTTTTCAGGATCATCAACGAGCTGAAGAAGAAGGGCGTGGCGATCATCTACATCTCCCATAAAATGGAAGAAATCCTTCAGATTTCGGACGAAGTTACAATCATGCGCGACGGCAGGCAGGTTGGCACCTACGCGGCGAAGGATCTGACGATGGCGACGATCATCTCGAAGATGGTCGGTAGAGACCTGACCCACCGATTCCCGCCACGCTCCAATACGCCGGGTGACGTCATCCTCAAGGTGAGCGACCTCACATCGGCCGAGACCAAATCCTTTCGCGATGTGTCCTTCGATCTACACCGCGGTGAAATCCTCGGCATCGGCGGCCTCGTCGGCGCCAAGCGCACGGAACTCGTCGAATCCATCTTTGGTCTGAGACCAATCGAATCGGGCAGCATCGAACTGAACGGCAAGGCCGTCGTCATCAGCTCTCCCGAAAGCGCCATCACAAAACGCATGGCCCTCCTCACCGAAGAACGGCGCGCCACGGGCATCGTGCCCATGCTCTCCGTCCTCGAGAACACGATCCTCGCCAGCCTGCCGCGCTATATCCGCAGAAGCGGACTGATCGACGAAAAGCGCTGCTCCATCGATGTCGACAAGAGCATCGACCAGCTCAGGGTGAAGACCCCCTCATCGAAGACGCGGATCAAAGATCTTTCGGGCGGCAATCAGCAGAAAGTGCTCTTCGCCCGCTGGCTTCTCACCGAACCCGAGATCCTCATACTGGACGAACCCACCCGGGGCATAGACGTGGGCGCAAAGTACGAAATCTATACCATCATCGCCGACCTCGCCGCAAAAGGGAAAAGCATCATCATGATTTCATCCGAAATGCCCGAGCTGATAGGCATGTCGGACAGGATCATGGTCATGTGCGATGGCCGGCTCACCGGCATCCTCGACGGAAAGACAGCCGATCAGGAAACCATCATGCGGCTTGCAACACAGTTCATGTGAGGAGAGAAAAAATGGCAGAAAACAAGAATACAGAAGTTTTTCAGACCCGATCAATGACGCGGCAGAAGGCGATAAAAGACTTTTCCATAAAATACGCCATTTACCTGGTGTTTCTCGCCCTCGTGGTGGCTATTTCCATCAAGGCGCCGGCCTTCCTTTCCCTCCAGAACCTGAGAAATATCCTCTCGATGTCGGCCACGCGAATCATCATCGCCATGGGCATAGGCGGCATCCTCATCACCGGAGGCACCGACCTTTCGGCTGGCCGCCAGGTCGGCCTCGCTGCCGTCGTTTCGGCCTCCCTCCTCCAGTTCATGTCCTACCCCAGGCGCATGTATCCCAACATTCCTGAGCTCCCCATCTGGATCCCCATCCTCATAGCCATCCTGGCCTGTGCCCTCCTGGGTCTCCTCAACGGGATGATCGTCGCCTATCTCAAGGTTCCCCCTTTCATAGCCACCCTCGGCATGATGGTAGCGGCGTACGGCGTCACCTCGATCTACTTCGACAGGCCGCCCTATGGCGCCCAGCCCATCGGAGGCTTAAGGAAGGACCTCACCACCCTCGGCTCGGGCTATGTCGGCTTCGATGGCACCTATTCGATACCCTACATCGTCATCATCGCTCTTGTCGTCGCCGCTATCGTCTGGGTCATCCACAACAAGACTAGGTTCGGCAAGAACATCTACGCCATCGGCGGCAACCCCGACGCAGCCAAGGTGTCAGGCGTTCCCGTACAGAAAAGCCTCCTCGCCGTCTATACAATAGCGGGAGCCCTCTACGGCCTCGCGGGCACGCTGGAAGCCGCCAGAACGGGCGGCGCCACGAACAACTACGGCAACGGCTATGAACTGGACGCCATCGCGGCCTGCGTCGTCGGCGGCGTATCGACCTCGGGAGGCATCGGCACGGTTCCGGGCATGGTCATAGGCGTCCTCATCTTCAGCATCATTTCCTATGGACTCACCTTCATCAACATGAACCCCTACTGGCAGCAAATCATCAAAGGCGCTATCATCATAGCGGCTGTCGCCGTAGACATAAGGAAATACCTGGCAAAACGATGAACAAAGTCGACGTACTGATAATTGGCACTGGTCCCGCCGGTCTGGGAGCGGCATTCGGCCTTCTCGAGGATCATGGACCAAAAGTCGGCAAATCCGACCTATCCCTTCTCATCCTGGACAAAAACGAAGTATCCTCCGGCGGACTGCGCAACGACTGCAAAATGAACTTCTCCTGGCCCATCGGTTTTCCCGAAGTCTGCTGGAACAGGGAACTGGCCGAATACTATCTGCGCAGGGTCGAGGAATTCCTCCTTCCCGACATCATGGACAAGAAGAACGTCGGCGTCTATTTTCACAGGGCCGAAAAGCTGGGCGTTAAGCTCCTGGAAATCCGACAGTCCCACCTGGGCACCGACGGCGGCCTCGAATTGATAAAGACGCTCGTCGCCCGCCTCGGAAATCTCGGCGCCGAGATTTCCCTGGGCGAGAAAATGCTGAGCCTCGACGCCGAGCGAAAGATAGTAACCACTGACAAAAGGGAAATAGCCTACAAAAACCTCATCATCGCGCCGGGGCGCGGAGGCTTCGCCTTCCTCCAGCAGATGATGAACGGCGCCGGCATATCCTATCGCGACAACGTCGTGGATATCGGCGTGCGGGTGGAGACAAAGGAAGAACGCTATCCCATCGTGAGGGATTACTACGATCCCAAGTTCCTTTTCCCGAAAAAGACGAGGACATTCTGCACCAATTCGCGGTCGGCCTATGTGGTGCAGGAAAAATACGGCGACCAGGAATCGGGCGTCTGGTATTCGGTGAACGGCCATGCCTGGTCATCGTCCCGCCCCGAGAACGGTCTCACCAATTTCGCGATCCTGAAGACGGTCACCCTCACCGCTCCCCTCGCCTCGGGCCAGGCCTACGCCAGGATGCTGGGCATGCAGGCCGCCCTCCTCGGCGGCGGCAGACCGATAATGCAGAGGATCGGCGACTTCAGGCTCGGCAAGCGTTCATTCGCCGAATCCTTTTCGGGAGACCTCTACGATTTCGAGCCCACCCTGCCCTCATGCACCCCCGGCGACATAGGCCTCTCGGCGCCGGCCAAGATTCTGAACGCGCTATGGAACGGGATGAAGCTGCTCGATTCGATAGTCCCAGGCCTCCTCCACCCGAGCACCATCATGTATTACCCCGAGATCAAGCTCTACGCGAATCGGCCCGCCTTCGACGACAACCATTTCAGGGCTGCCGAAGGCCTTTACCTCGTGGGCGACGGCGCGGGCACGAGCAGGGGGATAACCGCGGCATGGGCTTCAGGCCTGCGCGCGGCCGACGGGATTCTGGAGTCCCTCTAAAACAAGCGGAGTCATCATGAACAGCAGAAGCGCTTCATTGCGCAAAGCGAGCTGGATAGCCCTCGTCGGCAACAGCCTTCTCGCCATACTGAAAATCGTAATTGGAAGCTTTTCGGGAAGCCTGGCCGTGCTCTCGGACGGCATCGACTCGGCTACCGATGTCCTCATCGCCGCCATGACCCTCGTGGCCGGAAAAATTTCGGCTAAGCCCGGCGACAGGGAGCACCCCTATGGCCACGGAAGAATCGAGACAATAGCCACGGCCCTCATCTCCTTCATCGTATTCTACGCGGGCGCCCAGGTTCTCATAAACGCGATTGGCCAGATAGCAAGAGGAGCCGTAAGCGTCATGCCCTCGATGATGGCCATATGGGTGACGGTCGCTTCCATAATCGGAAAACTCGCCCTCGCGTGGAGCCAGTTCTACTACGGCAAAAAAAGCGGTTCGGCCATGCTCATAGCGAACGGCAAGAACATGCGGGGCGATGTGGTGACTTCCTCGGCCGTTCTCGTCGGATTGATTTTGACCTATATCACCGGCATCCCTGTCATGGACAAGATTCTCGCGGCCCTCGTATCCCTGTGGATTCTCAAAAACGCCGTGGAAATCTTCCTGGAAGCCAACACCGAACTTATGGACGGCCTCAACAGCCACGGCCAATACAAGGAGCTCTTCGCCGCCATAGCCAAGGTGCCGGCGGCAGGCAACCCCCACAGGGCGCGGCTGCGGCGCATCGGCTCGATGCTCATCGTCGACCTGGACATAGAAGTGGAACCCGGCATGAGCGTGCGCGATGCCCATAAAATAGCGGTCGACGTGGAGGAATCCATCAAGGAGTCGATTCCCGACATCTACGATGTCATCGTCCATATCGAACCCCTGGGAAACGTCGAAGATGAAAAGTTCGGGCTCACCGCGGCCGACGCGAAACCCGATTCGAAAGGCTGAGCCGCATCTCCGAAAACTGACGGCATTCCGTAACCTCTGTTACTGCTTTCTTCCGCGCCATCGTCTATACTATCTGCATAGCGGGAGGGAAGAATGGGCGAATACGTCACCATTAATCCAGAGCGACAGGTACAGCTGAAAAAAATCATAGGCAGGCTCCATGAAGGGACCCCTGTCTCCGAAGTCAAAAAAGAATTCGCGAAGCTCATCCATGGGGTGAGCGCCGCCGAGGTAGCGGCCATGGAACAATCCCTCATCGATGGGGGAATGCCCGTCGAAGAAGTCCAGAGGCTCTGCGAAGTACATGTTCAGGTTTTCGAGAATTCGCTCGCCAAAGCCGACAAGCCGAGCGGCATAGCCGGCCATCCCGTTCATTCGATGCTCGAGGAAAACAAGCTCGCGAAGAAGAAAGCCGCGGCGCTGAAGGCGGCGGCGAGGTCCTGGACCTGGGGGATCGGAAGCAGGGATACGGCGCAGAAGGCGCTAGACGATCTTTCGGCCATCATCATCCATTACGCCAGGAAAGAAAATCAGCTCTTCCCCTATCTGGAAAAGCACAGCTTCACCGGCCCTTCCCGCGTGATGTGGGGCAAGCACGATGAGATCAGGGCCCTCTTCAAGGATGCCAGGCAAGCCCTGGACCGGATGCCCGGCGAATTCTCCGCGCAGGCCAGGGCCCTCGCCTCAAAAATCAGGAAGATGATCTTCATGGAAGAAAACATCCTTATCCCCGAAGCGACACGACGCCTTACCAGCCGCGAATGGGCCGAGATCCGTCAGGGGGAGGAGGCCATAGGCTTCGCCTGGATTCATCCGGCTTCGCTCTACGATGCCGGCCTGGTGCTGGCGAATTCGGTGCCTGAGGCGTCAGCGATATCAGCGGTGTCTGCGGCGGCGCCAACAACAACGTCGACGCCAACGGCCGTGCCCGAGGCGCTGTCCGACCTGCTGGACCTCTCCACCGGCCGCGTCTCTAAGGAACTGCTCGATATAGCCCTCAAGACGATGCCCGTCGACATCAGCATCGTCGACGAGAACGACAGGGTGCTCTATTATTCCGATGTTCCGCACAGGATTTTCCCGCGGAGCCCGGCCGCCATAGGACGGACCGTCCAGAACTGTCACCCGCAGAAATCGGTCGATACGGTGAACAAGATTCTCGCCTCGTTCAAGAACAAGGAAAAAGACAAGGCCAGATTCTGGATAGAGATGGGCGGCCGCTTCATCCTCATCGAATATTATGCCTTGTACGACGCTGCCGGCAGCTATAAGGGAACCCTCGAGGTAAGTCAGGACCTCACCGAGCTCAGGGCCTTACAGGGGCAGCGCCGTCTCCTGGACTGGGAATGACTGCGCCGGGAGGATGGGCCGTTTCCTTCGGAAACGGCCCATCCTCCAAGCCTCATTCAGTGACTGACTAGAACAGGAAGGGTCCCGGTTGATCGGGATTCTTCCCGAAGAACGTAGTCTCGTCGATGCTGTGTATTTTAGGTCCCTGCAGCAGCGTGAAAAGGGTTCTCTCGATGCCGATGCCGCCGCCGAAGGTCTGGGGAAAGAGCGATTCCCCCTCGGGCGTCCGGGCCGCCACCGCGGAGAGGAAGGGGCCATAGCCTTCCAGGGCTTCGATATTCTCGATATCGCCCTGTTCGTCAAAGCGCGGCGCCTGCGACAGAATGCCGTTCTGCAGCAGGCGCGCGATGATCGCCGGATAGAACCATTCCCTCAAGCCTCCCGACAGCACCTCGAAAGCCTCCCCATAGGAACCGTCCAGATATTTAGCGGCGGCGCAGAGATCATAGTTGAAAACCTGGCGCGAGCTTATGGATGAGGCCGAACTGACCGAGCCGTCCCTTTTGAGGAAGGGATAGACAAGATCGTAGTTTTCCCTCAGAAGTCCCAGCACCCAGAAAAACTGCGTGCCCGCCGCGGCGCCAAGCCTCGCCTCGAGTCCTTCGTCGTCTCCGGATTCGTCTTTATAGAAGCGCGGAAATGGTTTCTGCGGAACGTCGAGCGCGACGCCCAAGGAAGCGAGACATTCGGGACATGCGGCCTTCACTTTCCTGACCACGGAAATGATCAGATCCTCGAAAAAATCCAGGGCCTCGTCCCTTTCCTTCTCGAGCAGCAGCGTAACCTTCGCGGGATCGTCGAAATAATCGTCATCCGATATATAGACGCTACGCTTCGCTTCCATATCCATCTGGGAAAAGTCGATCAGGTACTTTTTCCGCTTGGTGACATCCTCATGAGGCAGTTCCAGCCTGATGTTGGGTGAATCGATGAACACGCCCCTTACCGCGGGGTTCACGCATGCCAGGAATTTCGAGTAGATCATGGAATGCGTCGTCCGGTAGGGCACATCCTTGTAGTGAATGACGGGCACGTGCTCGACATCATGGCAGAGTGGATCGGTGATGGGCGAAAGCGAAACCCTGTCGATGTTGGACAATCCCCGCTCGGCCAGGAATTCCTGCATGGCGAGTATGAAACTCGTGCGTATGGCCATGACATCGGCGAGGAGAGGATCGCTCCATTTTTCGAGATAATACTTGCCCAGGTGTCCGCTGAAGGAGCTTCCCTTTTCCTTCAGGCTATCCCTCCAATCGGCAAGGGCGGCGCCGATGGTTTCGGCTTTTTCGGGAACTGCATATTCATACGTGCTTTTAATCGTCTTCATGGTTATTCCTATTCTTCATCCTACATTGTCCGGCCTAATCCAGCCGGAATCAGGCATGCGTTCCGAAAAACGGATCCGCATAAAATTCCCCGGTAACTGTCATGGATAAAAAACGCATTACCCATGAGGATGCCATAACTGAATATCATCCTCCGCCCTCCTTTCAAGAAGCTTTCAGGACATTCGCCAATGACGCGGACCAAAAAAAACCGGCCCCATAAAGGGCCGGTCCCATTTCAGTCTTTATCTATCTATGCGCACAGCTCCGGCACCGCTGCGGCAGTTCCGTTATTATTATTGAGAAGATTGGAGTTGGCGTTAAACACGTTTCGCTTCATAGATACAGGCACGATACAGAAAGTATGACGGCATGTCAAGCATATTTATTCATGTTTCGATAGAATTCTTGCGCGAGGGCCATCCTTCGTCGGCATGATCGCAACGCGGCAGGGATGAGGGTCGTTATGCCTGCGGAAATATTCGATATCCAGCATCTCCGGACTTTCCACCAGGTGAAGAGGATAGGTCAGCTCCAGCCTCGACGCTTCGCCATCGGCGAAGGCTCTGGACCATGCCCCGTGGAAGCGCAGCAGATCCAGGGCGGCGGGCAGGAGGTCATCTTTCCCCTGCCGCGCATAGAGCCGCGAAATGTACGCGCACTGAAGGGCTTCGATCGCCGCGTGCCCCGACGGCAGTCCCTCCCCGCGCGTCTTCCCTCGAGTCTCCATCGTGTCGAATCCGGCCAGAAAGGCCGATGGCGACATGCGCAGGGGCTTCAGGATCGACAGAAACCAGGGAACGGCCCTGCCCTTCGTATAGAAAGTTCCGCAGGCGCGGGCGAGCCTGGCCGCCGCGTCCATATCGCCTGAGGAAAAGCCGGGCTGGCTTTTTACCAGATAGGGCGGCTGGCTGTCGAATTCGAGGACGAATTCTCGGCTCTGTCCGTAGAGGGTGGTACCGGGCAGGACGGCAAGGGGAAAGATGTCGAGATGGTTGGGCATCAGGGAAAGGGCAAAATCGAGGCTTTCGCGAAAACCCGAAAGCGAATCGCCCGGCAGTCCATAGATGAGGTCCAGGCCGAATACGGCTCCCGTCTGATTGAGAAGGCCGATTTTCGAGGCGAATTTTTTTCGGTCCATCTGCCTGCCGATATTTTTCAGCACTTCGGGACGAACGCTCTGGAGCCCGATCTGCAGCGAACAGGGGATGGCGGCGAAGGCTTCAGCCTGCGCCCTGTCGAGAAGCTCGGCGCGGATCTCGAAATACCAGTCTATATCCCCGCCCTTCTCCGCGAAGAACTTCAGCAGCGACATGGCACGTTTGCCCTGCGTGTTGAAGGTGGGGTCCAGGACGAAGACTTCCTTGACGCCGCTTCGCGTAAAAAGCTCCAGCTCCTTCTCCAGCCTTTCGGCGGGGAAGTGCCTGAGGCCGGAAAAGCCCCTGCCTTCATAGCAGTAGGTGCAGCGGAAGGGACAGCCCCTCGTCAGCTCCCATGCCACGGCCCCTCCGCGCCGGGGCTCCAGAATTCCTTCCAGCCAGGGAGAAGAAAGTGAAGACGCGTCGCAGGGCTTGGCGCGAATGATGGAGGGGCTGGACGCCGCAGTCGCCGCCAGCCACGCGGGGAGGCTCGCCTCGGCTTCACCCAGGAAGAGCGCGTCGAAGCGGCATGAGAGCCCCGGCTCCTCCGCCTTCAGCCGCTCCGGCACGAAGCGTTCGGCGTCCGGCCCCCCCGCGATGAGGAGAATTTCCGGAAAATCGGCCTTCAGCCGCTCAGCCAGCGACGCGAAGGTCGTGGAATTCCAGCAGTAGAGGGAAAAACCCACGACCTGGGGGCGGTTCTCGACAATCCTGCGCAGAAGATCGTCTTCTCCGTCGTCGACGCAGGCTTCCAGGATGAATATATCTTCGCGGCGCGCCAGCCCCGCGGCCAGGAGGGAAGTCGCCGCGCAGCCGGCCCCGAGGGGCAGGGTGCCGCGGTCTTCCTTTATATTGAGGCTGACGAAAGTCACGCGGAGATTGTTTTCGCTCATCGGAATCACAGGCTACCATGGAGCCCCCGGTTTCCACAACATTCCTCCGCTTGACGCGTTTTCTCCATGGTGGTACGTTCGCCAACAATGAATCGCAAATCGAACGAACTGACGAACGCCGTGCTGTCCTGCCTTTTCGCGGCGCTGATTTCCATCGGGGCCTTCATAGCCCTGCCCGTGCCCGGAAGCCCCGTTCCTATAGTCTTGCAGAATATGTTCATCATGTTGGCGGCCCTCATCCTGGGTCCCAAGTGGGGCCTGTTCGCGACCGTCCTCTACCTGCTTTTCGGCCTTCTCGGGCTGCCTGTCTTCTCTGGCGGCGCGGGCGGAATCGCGAAACTGATCGGCCCCACCGGCGGCTATCTTATCGGATACATTCCGGCCAGCATCGTCATGGGCTTCATCGCCACAAAAGGAAAACGCAAAGTGCCGATCAACATTTTCGCCTGCCTGACCGGCATGACCATCGTGTACGCTTTCGGGATTGTCTGGCTGAAGTCAGTCCTGGACATCGAGTGGGGAAAGGCCTTGGCGGCGGGGCTCTATCCCTTCATCCTGGGCGACATCATCAAGATCGCGCTGGCTTCCCTCCTCGCTCCCAGACTATTCGCCGGGATCGAAATCCTGACGGGCCGCGACGCCGATGTCTGAGCTTTTTCGCGTCGAGGGGCTCTCCCATAGCTTCCGCGACGGGACGGAAGCGTTCAGTAACATAGATCTTTCGATAAACGATGGCGAATTCATCGTCATCGCCGGGAGGAACGGCTCGGGAAAAACCCTTCTGGCCCGTCATCTCGTGGGCATTTCGACCCCGACGAAGGGAAAGGTCATCTTCCGCGGCGCCGACCTGCGCGGCGATGTCAAAGCCCTTCGCCGCTCGGTAGGCTTCGTGTTCCAGGATACTGACTCCCAGATACTGGGCCAGACCGTAGCCGAGGACGTCGCCTTCGGTCCCTCCAACCTGAAGCTTTCCCCTTCCGAAATAATGACAAGAACGAAAGAAGCGCTGGCCGAGGCCAAATTGTCGGGCGCTGAGGAACGCCGGCCCGAAACCCTTTCGGGAGGAGAAAAACGCAGGCTGGCCATCGCCGGCGTCCTGGCCATGAGGCCCGACTGCCTCATTCTCGACGAACCCTTCGCCAACCTGGACCTGGAATCCGTGAACGATATCGTCAGGATTTGCGGCGAGCTCGAAAAGAGCGGCATCACCCTCATCATCGTGACGCATGAACTGGAAAAGATTCTTTTCCTGGCCCACAGGCTCATCATTCTCGACAAGGGCGGGATTTGTTTCGACGGCAAACCTTCAGCCGCCGCACCCGAGCTTTTCGCCGCGCACGGCCTCGCCTGCCCCTTCGAAGGCCACTTCCCCTGGACATACCCCCAGCCATGAATCCTTTCGCCTTCGAACCTCTGGACAGCCCTCTCGCGAACCTCTCGGCGGCATCCAAAGCCATCTTCCTCATATGCGTCTCCACGGCGGCCATGAGCTTTAGCCCGATTCCCCTCGTCCTTCTCATCGTCGGCGGCCTTCTCCTCATGCCCGCCATGCGCATTCCCTTTAAAGGGATGGGCAGAGCGGGCGCCGCTATAGGCTATCTCGCGCTGTTCTCCGCCATCGTGCGCGGCATCTTTCCGGGCGACGGCCGCGTTTTCGCCGTCGAAACGCTTCCCGATTCAGGCCTCTACGCGGCCAGGCTGGCCGCCGTATTCGTCTTCGCGCGCGTCTATTACGTAAGCACGAAGGCATCGGAACTCGGGGATTATCTCAGCGCAGCGGCCCGCGGGATCGCCGGTTTTTTCCGAAAAAACGAAGGCAGGTCCATCGTCCTCTCCGATCCGGGCATGATGGTGTCGCTCTCCCTCCTGTTTTTGCCGCGAGTGTTTGAAAATTACAGGAGAGTGAAGGAAGCGGCCGAACTCCGTGGGTATGGAATCCGTCGAAACAGGCTGGCGGGGATGCTGCCCATGCTTCAGACCTTCGTCTTCATGAGCATAAAGGGAGCCCTGGCCGCGGCCAGGTCGATGGAACTTCGGGGGTATTCGGAAGACAGGACCATCAGTCTGCGGAATTTTTCTCGTTTGGACATCGCGTTAGCCGCTTCCGGAGCCCTGCTCCTCCTGCTGGCCGGCCTGGGTATCTAGGCATTCGGCGTCGCCGAATGCCGCGCCGCGGTTCGAGGCTGCGGCGCCGAAGCTCGCCTAGACAGCGCCGCAGTCCTTGACGCCGCTCCATGGCGATGCTTCGCCGGGTTTTTCTCCCGCGTCGCGCGGTTCCCAGACTTCTATCGGGATTTTCTTTCCATGGACGAGAATCTCGCCCAGACGACGAAACACGAGGCTGCCGCCGGACGCCGCTGCCGCGGTGTCACCCGATACCAGGATATTCGTCCCCGTCGCCTTGTTCGCGCTTTCCAGCCTGCTGGCCGTATTTACAACATCGCCCAACGCCGTGTAATTAAAGCGCGAGGGCGAGCCCATGTTGCCCACGATGGCCTTACCCGTATGTATCCCGATCCGCGTCACGGGAACCTGAACGCCAAGGGCCGCGAAAACTTCCCGAGCGTCGCCCAGGGCTTTCTGGCAGCGGAGCGCGGCCCTGACTGCCCTGAGGGCATGGTCATCTTGGTCCAGGGGGGCGTTCCAGAAAGCGACGACAGCGTCGCCGACGTACTTGTCCACCGTTCCACCCTCCGCGAGAATTTCGCCCGTGACGATCGCGAGATAGCTGTTCATGAACGCGGCGAGTTTCTCCGGCTTCATGGACTCCGACAAGGCGGTGAAGCCCTGAATGTCGGAAAAAAACACGCTCAGGGTGCGTTCCTCGCCCCCGAGCTTGAGAAGCCCCGGATTCCGCAGGAGCGCTTCTATGACGGAGGGAGCCAGGTACTGGGAAAAGCTGCGGCGCAGGAAGGCCTTGTTCCTGCCCTCCGAGACATAGGAAAGAATGATCCCCGCCGCATAGGAAAAGGCCCCTGCGGAGAGCTCGAGTCCCGCCGAGGCGACATAGCCGGCTCTGTACAGGGCAAATCCTGAAGCCGCGGGAAGGAAGACGAAAAGAGCAGCGCCGCCGGTGAGGAAGGCGGGCTTTTTGAGGTAATTGGAAGCCCAGGCGGCGCCCAGGGCGAAAAGGCAGACAAGCAGCAGCTCTATAGCCGCGGGCAGGGTGCCGAGGAGCCGACCCCGCAACGCGTTGTCGACGAAAGTGGCGTGAATCTCGGCGCCGGGCATCGCTTGATCCGTCGGCACGGCCTGCCTGTCCAGGAGCCCCGGCGCCGAGAAGCCGATAAAAACGTATTTCCCCGCGTATTCATCAGGGTTAACCTGCGGCTCGCGTCCTTCCCGAAGACTCATGGCGCTCGCGAGTATTTCCGCCGCGTTGCGCGCCGGCAGGGTTGGCGAAGCGCCCCCGAAACGCAGATAGACATCGCCGGAAGGAAGCTTGGCCGGGACATCGCCGCCCTTGGCCAGAATGGCGAGCCCGAGCGAAGCCGCGCCCCGCCCGCCAGCGCCGCTTCTAGCGCCGCTAGCCTCACCCTCGACGCCGCTAGCCTCACCCTCGACGCCGCTAGCCTCACCCTCGCCGCCGCTAGCCTCAACAGCCCCGACGTCATATCGGCGCAGGACGCCATCGCTGTCCACAATCCCCTTCACGCGGCCGAAATCCACTTTGGCGGTCGGCAGAGGCCTCAAGCTTCCCCCGCCGCGCGAATCGAGAGCCTCCGCGATGACGACGTTGCCCGCCTCATCCATGGCCGCGGCGCAGCGCAGATCATCGCCGGGACCGAAATTCGATGTCTCGCTGAAAATGATATCGAAAGCCTGAGCCTTCGCCTGCGAGCAGAAGGCCGCGATGACGCCGTAAAGCTCCCTGGGCCATGGCCAGGCTATCCCCAGGTTTTCTTCCACCCAGCCAAGACTGTATTGGTCGATATAGATGAGTTCCACCGCGCCGTCGTCCGGAGCGAAGCGCCCGGAGTCCCCGCCGTTCCCGAGCTTTTCCTTCCCTTCCCCGCGGCGGTCGATCCTCGCGCTCTCGCGCGCCGTCATGTCGTAAAGCGTCTGATCGATTCCCTCGACGGCGCCGGAGAGCAGAAGCAGCGCCGAAAAAACCAGCCCCGCGAGAGCCGCCAGAATGAAGCGCAGCCGCCTGGGCATCTCATGCCTGGTTTCGGGAAGACTGCCGCGCTCGGCGGGGGAACGTTGGCCCGCGTTGCCCCCGGAGCTATCGCTTTTCAGAAAAAACCCCTCAGCGTCTCGAAGCGTTCGGCGCGCACGAATGAAGCGCGGACGAGATTCACCGCTCTCATGCTTTCATCCTCTTCCCTGGGAACAGGCCATGCTCTTTTCGCGGCGGCGGCCTTGCCCGGCTCGAGCGGCGAATCGCGCAGCGCCTCCTGCCGGGACAGCGGTTCAGGATGAGTGACGGCGAACCCCGCTGCATTCCCGCCCCCTCGTCCGGGCAGATGCCCGATGAGGCGCGACAACGCGTTCGGATCGTATCCGGCCGCGACAATGATGTTCCTGGCCTCGATATCGGCCTGGAATTCATAGGTCTGCGAATACCCGGAAATGACGATGGTTTTGGCCAATTCGGAAATGGAATCGCCGAAAGCCGACGTGAATGCCGCGATATCCCCACCCGAGGCATGGCCGGCGCTTATCGCGAACTCCGAAGCGATCTGCGTAATCCTGGCGCCCTGTACCGACGCCAAGCCGTGCCCCAGCGAAATATGGGCGATCTCGTGGGCCAGGACAGCCGCCAGCTCATCCTCGCTCTGGACCTTCCCGAGCAGACCCCTCGTTACGAGGATGTGCCCGCCGGGCGAGGCGAAGGCGTTGATTTCCCCGCTGTCCAGAACGATGAAGCGATACCCGGCGTAAATCTCCGGCCGCGACGAATACAGGGCAAGTCCCTGTCCCAGCTTATTGAGATAAGCGTTGAGCTCGTAACAGTCATAGGGACGATAGGTCGAAAAAATGCTGGCCGCCACGGCCCTTCCCACAAAGTACTCTTCTTCGGGACTGAGCCGACGGGAGGCTTCGGCGGCGGCTTTAGCCGCCACCTTGAGCATGGTGGCCTGATAATTATTCAAAAGCCCCTGGCTGACGGCCTGGGAGGCCAGCAGATCCATGCTGTCCGCCAGGGTCAGGCAGGAACTAAAGGATAGAACGCACAAGAAAGCCAGGGCGCTTGCCGCGAGATGAGGAAAAAGCGAACAGGGCCTTCTTTTCATGAACCTCACCGCTGCGGCGCGCCCGCCAGAAAGCCGACCACGGTTTCGGGGGAATACGCGTACCCTTCCATGGCATCTACCCAGGAATAATCCGCGCCCGAACTCTTGCGGTAAGACTCTTCCACCGATTCGCTGAACCCCTTGCCGGCAAGGGCGATTTCGCTGCCGGTGATGCCGGATGTGGCCCTTCCCGCATCGGTCGAGCTTATCGTCTTTTCCGTGAGCGCGGACATGAACATATAGCCGTACCTCGTGGAGCCGGGCACCTGAACCTTAGCCCAGCCGTCCTTGTTCTCGTACATGACGACTTTATTCCTGTAGACGATGGTCGCCAGTATGGGGGCAATGACGGAGGGCGACTCCCGAATCTGGCTTCTGGTCACCTGGACTGTCATGGCTACGGGGGCGGGCTTCACGCCGGGGGCCGCCGCTCCTGCCTCGGCATGAAGCGTCAGTCCTCCGAGAGAGAAGCATAAAATCAGCGCAAGGCTGAACGAAAATCCTCGTTTCTTCATCATATACCGCCTGGGGCATAAAACCCCACGATAACAATAGCGCAATAATTCGGAAAACCATATGGCTGAAGCCGATTTCCCGCTTTCAGCCCCCCCAGGAGAGAACCTCTTCCTCGATATGCTTTTTCCATTCGAGGAGGGCATGGATGATAGCCCGCTTCGGCGCTGAAAGCTCCGGATCCGCCAGCTCGGTCTCCACGAGCCTGGCATAGTCGGCAAGTTCCACCGTTCCCTCCCTCGCGGGAAGCTGAATCCTGCCGGCGCAGAAGTCTCGCCATTTCAAACGTTCGGCGTCGCCCAAGGTTTCGGGAAAATTCCTCGCGAAAAGCCTATGGGCGAGACGGGGTATCCTGTCGTCGACGAACTTCATCTTCAGCAGCGACGATTTGGCGGCCTTCAGGCCATCGGGCGTGATCCGCTTGACCGCCAGCATCATATGGAATTTGGTCAACTTTTCCCTGTCGACGTTGGGCATGAAGCCGCCCGAATAGAGGCAGACGTCAGGATCGTCGGTGGCGGGAGAGGGCATGGGTTCGTCGAATACGGCGGTGAGCTTCTGAACGAGCCCCGGATTGTCATTGATGAAGGCGAGTCGCTTCCCGCATAGGTCCTTGTCCAGCCCCAGGCTTTCGCCCGCTTCCTTTGAAAGCGTGCCTGAGGGAGCCAGGAAGGGACAATGATTGAGGAGGATCCTCGAAAGAGGAATTCTGGGTTCTGTGCGCTCGCTCGCTTTCGCGAAGACGCGTTGCCTGATTGCCTCCACGGAAAGGGAAACCAGTTCGCTGGGATCGAAGCGCAGATCAATGGCGATGACCTGATTCCTGTTGGCCGGATCGATGCCCACCGGGGCCACCAGCGTCGTGCAGCCCCTCACGGAGGTATATTCAGCCGACGTATGGAGAAGCATCCTGCGCGCGGGCAGATTTATGAGCGGTTTCAGGCTCTCCCGCCTGCGGTGCGAGAAATACCAGGCATAGAGCTTTTCCTGTTTCGTCCTGACGAGCTTGGCGAGCGAAATCGTCGCGCGGATATCGCTCAACGCGTCGTGCGCCGAAGTGTGGACTAGTCCGTTGGCCTTAGCCAGCACCTCCAGCTTGAAGAGGGGCGTTCCGTCCTTATCCTTGGGCCAGACGATGCCGTCGGGACGGAGGTCGTGGGCGGCCCTCGCCAGGTTGATGATGTCCCAGCGGGAATTCCCGTTCGCGTACTCGCGCGCGTAAGGGTCGAGAAGATTTCTGTAGAAGAGGAATCTGATGAATTCATCGTCGAAATTGATGGAATTGTAGCCCGCCACCGTCGTGCCCGGACGGGAAAATTCATCCAGAAGGCGAAGCGACAGATCGTACTCGTTCAACCCAAGTTCGAAAGCAGTCTGCGGCGTGATGCCGTGGACCTTGCACGCCGCCGGAGAAGGCAGGTAATCGAGGGATGGCTTGCAGTAAAGCTTTACCGGCTCATCGATTTCCTCGAGGTTTTCATCCGTTCGGATGCACGCGAACTGCGCTATCCTGTCATGTCGGGGATCGATGCCGAAGGTCTCCAGATCGTACCATAAAATGCTCGCAGCCATGCATTGACTATAATGACTTAGCCGCGGGCAGGCAACACCGCCGTCATTTCCCTTTTCCGCCCCCGTCAGCCTTTCCGGAATCCAGCGTGAACTTCTTGTATTCGAATCCCTCGCCCCCGATCCACATGTTGAGCATGATCCCGCCTTCGGGCGTTTTCATCACGTCGGCGTGCTTTATCTGCCAGCCGACAAGATTGAGGCGGGCGCTGCCGAGAAGGTCGTGGCCCGCCATCTCCCCATAGTAGCCGGCCAGTTCCGGCCTTTTAGCGGCGTTGAGCGAACGTTCGATTTCCTTGACTTCCGCGTCGCTGCGCTGCCTGTCGTCTATCACCGCGAGATGGATGCCGTCGGTTTCCTGATGCAGGGAAATGACCATCTTGCGCGGCTGTTCCTGGAGGATGAAGCTCGACACTTCGCTGATGAGATGCACGAGAAAATCTCTCCGCTTCACTGTTCTTTTCCTTTTATAAGCGCTTTATCGCTGGACATTGGTCTTGTACCACTCGATGACAGCGACAATCAACGTGGCCGTGAGGCCGCCCGCGAATCCATTGTTGTAGAGGTTCATGCCGCCATGCCAGGTACCCGAACGCTCCACAATCACAAGATGAAGGAAGCCTGCCGCGATGCCCACGAATAGGCCGAATTCTCCCGCGAGAGGCGCCAGCGCCGTCCCGAAGAGAAAGGCCAGCACGACCCAGGATTCGGTTAAGTTCTTGCCGAACAGCAAGGCCGCGAGAAGAAGGCCGATAAAGACGGGATAGACATTCCTGGGATTTTTACCGAAAAAGCCGAAGCCCACCACCGTCATGAGCCCGCCGATGACGGGACCATTGAAGGGGGCGCCGATGATGGCTATGTAAGCGCTGTACATGAGGCCGAGAATGCCGGCGTTCAGCAGGGCTCCTCCCGGTCCTTCCAGGTCGCAGAAATCTGAGGGCAGGCGCCCGGGCAGCTTCTGGATGGCCAGGAATTCCTTCCAGGCCTTGCCGCCGCAGCATACGAAGGCCGCCGCGATGGCGAAAACGCTCAGGATAGGTACGATGAGTATCAGCCATGGATCGGCAGTCAGGCCCCACTCCGCGATCGTCGAAATGTCGCGGCCGCCGGCGTTCGGTATGGACGCGGCAAAAAGCCCGATGAAGCCGGCCGTCAGCCCGACGTTATAGAGATTGTATCCCTGATGGAGATGCAGCATGGTAAGGGCTAGCGGGGGAAGCAGGATGCCCGTCATCACGCCTATAAGCATCGATGCGGGGAGAGCGAACGCGAGGGGAAGCCCCATCTCGAAGGCCACATAGCTGACGATGGGCCCCAAGGCCGTTCCGAACATCGCGATCAGGGTATATTCTTTGGGCTGCTTCCCGACGATGAGGGCGGCCAGGCTGACGCCGATGATTATGGGAATACAGTTGAGCAGGGTTTTCCCGAATAGCGCGAAGCCGATCATGGTGAATAGCGCCGCCGTGGTAGGTCCGGAAAGCGATATCCTGTTCAACCTAAGGACAAGCAACCCCAGCAACCCGACGCAAGCGGCGTTGACAAAGGCCGCGCCTGTCCCTTCCATGGCGGTGAAATCGCTCATGAGACGGGTGGGACTGACCTGAAGGCGCAGAAAACCTTCCAAACTTGACCGTGGTCCATCGGCAAGAATTCCAAAAACCAGGAACAGCATGATAGTCGCCGCGACGAATCGACGAAGGACACGGTCGTGTAAAGCCAATGGCACCTCCCAGGTTTTTGCAGTCTAGAATATGAAACAATCCAGGTCAATGAATTTTCTTTCGATCGATGAAGTTTATTTATGCAGGTACCGAATAATTGCCCGGCTCTCCTTTTCATTGTTATACTGAGAGCAGTTTCTCTCGGAGGAAAAGTCGATGCTGAATTGGCTTAATTCAATGTCTCCTGTGGTCCAGACCTTAATCGCCACGCTCTTCACCTGGGGCGTAACCGCCCTGGGCGCCGGAATGGTCTTCTTTTTCAAGAGTATCGATCGGCGCGTGCTGGACGGCATGCTCGGATTCGCCGCGGGCGTCATGATTGCGGCCAGCTTCTGGTCCCTCCTCGCGCCCTCCATCGACCTGGCCGAAAGCATGGGAATCGTCAAGTGGTTTCCTCCCCTCGTAGGATTCTTGGGCGGCGGCCTTTTCCTTCGCCTCGTCGACATGCTCCTTCCACATGTCCATATTGAGTACAAGCGGGAAGAAGCCGAAGGCATCAAGACGAATTGGCAGCGCAGCACTCTTCTGGTGCTGGCCATAACTCTGCACAACATCCCGGAAGGTCTCGCCGTGGGTGTCGGATTCGGCGCCGTGGGAGCGGGCATCAGTTCGGCGAGCCTCGCCGGCGCCATAGCCCTCGCCCTGGGCATCGGGCTTCAGAACTTCCCCGAGGGCGCGGCGGTTTCCATCCCATTACGCCGGGACGGCATGGGAAGGTTCAAGAGTTTCTTCTATGGCCAGGCTTCGGGCATCGTCGAGCCGATAGCGGGCATAATAGGTGTGCTGCTCGTCGGCATCATGCGGCCGATTCTCCCCTACGCCCTCGCCTTCGCCGCCGGCGCCATGATCTATGTCGTCGCCGAGGAAGTCCTCCCCGAAGCGAACCGAAGCGGCAACGGCCATCTCGCCACCATCGGCACCATGCTGGGCTTTGCCCTCATGATGGTACTGGACGTAGCCCTGGGCTGAGGCCTTCTCCGCCGCGGGCTTCCTCTTCCGCCGCGCGAAAGAGGTGAAAAAACGAGACAAGATAACAGGATCTTCAGGATTCACAGGCCTTCAGTCGTCTCGGAAATCGATCCTTCTCTGTGTAGCTTATTCTGATGGAAATCGTGAAAAACTATGATAAAATAATTTCTATTAGGATAGAAAAACGGTGTCTATAAGCATTAGGAAGGTATCGAAGAAATGAACAAACAGCAGTTAGCGGCGAAAATCTGGGAATCGGCCAACCAGATGCGGTCCAAAATCGAAGCCAATGAATACAAGGACTATATTTTAGGTTTCATTTTCTACAAATACCTTTCGGACAATGAATTGAGATTCGCCAAGAAGGAAGGCATGTCCGCCAAGGAAATTAAGTCTCTTTCCGAGGAGGACGCCCAGACCGCGGCATACTTCAAGAGCAATCTGGGTTATTTCATCGCTTATAAAGACTTGTTTTCGACATGGATCGACAAGGGGAATGAGTTTGACGTTTCCAATGTCCGGGACGCGCTCTCGGCGTTCAGCCGATTGATCGATACCGCGCATAAGAAAGTATTCAACGGCATCTTCGATACCCTGCAGACGGGCTTGAGCAAGTTGGGCGATAGCGCCGCGTCCCAGACTAAGGCGATAAGCGCTCTCGTGCACTTGATCAAAGACATCCCCATGGACGGGAAGCAGGACTACGACGTTCTAGGCTTCATCTATGAGTACCTCATCGGCATGTTCGCGGCCAACGCGGGCAAGAAGGCTGGCGAGTTCTATACTCCCTACGAGGTGTCCCTCCTGATGTCGGAGATCGTCGCGCACCACCTGCGGGATAAGAAAGAGATAACGATCTACGACCCCACGAGCGGCTCGGGCTCCCTCCTCATCAACATCGGGCGCAGCGTTGCCAAGCATATGAAGGATGACCGGAACATCAAGTACTACGCCCAAGAGCTCAAGCAGAATACCTACAATCTTACCCGCATGAATCTCGTGATGCGCGGAATCCTCGTCGACAACATCGTGACCCGGAATGCCGACACCCTCGAAACCGATTGGCCTTATTTCGACGAGAACGATCCGGTCAATACCTACAGCCCCCTCTATGTGGACGCGGTGGTCTCGAACCCGCCCTATTCCCAGAAGTGGGACTCATCAAATAAGGAAACCGACCCCCGCTACGCTCGCTTCGGTCTCGCGCCCAAGTCCAAGGCGGACTACGCCTTTTTGCTCCACGAGCTTTTTCACTTGAAGCCCGATGGCATCATGACCATCGTTCTGCCCCACGGCGTCCTTTTCCGCGGCGGAGTTGAAGGCGAGATACGCAAGAAGCTCATCGAGGGGAACCACATCGACACGATCATCGGGCTTCCGGCCAACATATTCTTCGGCACGGGTATTCCGACCATCGTTATGGTGTTAAAGCAGAAGCGCGAAAATACCGACATCCTCATCGTCGACGCCTCGAAGGGCTTCATCAAGGTCGGCAAGAGCAATAAGCTCCGCGCCTCGGACGTAAAGCGCATCGCCGATACAGTGATCGCTCGGGATATGGCGCCGAAATTTTCTCGCGTCGTGAGCCGCGAAGAAATTCGGGACAACGACTACAACCTCAACATCCCTCGCTACGTTGATTCCTCGGAAGGGGCTGAAAGCTGGGATATCTACGCCTCCATGTTCGGCGGAATGCCGAAAAAGGAAATCGACGCGCTTGAGGCTTACTGGACGGCCTTTCCGAGCTTGCGCTCCGCCCTATTCTCGAAAAAGCCAGGCCCCTACGCGGCCCTTAAAGTGAAAGACGTCAAGCTCACTATAAGGGAGCACGCCAACGTGCAGGGTTTTATTGGCGCCTTTAAAGCCGCTTTTTCCAGCTTTGACCGGGCGCTTAAAAAAGACCTTATCACCACGATGCTCGATCTGGACATCTCGCAGGAAGAAGCGGCTCTCAGCAAGGGGATTTTCAAGCGCCTCGAGACCATTCCTCTTATCGATAGATACGAGGCCTACCAGATCCTGGACGATGAGTGGACGAAGATCGCGGTGGATCTGGAAATCATCCAGAGCGAGGGTTTCGAGGCGACGAAGAAAGTCGATCCACATATGGTCATGAAGAAAAAAGAGGGCAAGGAGCAAGAGATTCAGGAAGGATGGGTAGGCCGAATACTACCCTTCGAACTCGTGCAGCAAAACCTTCTTAAAACTGACTATCAGAAGCTTAAAAAGAGCGAAAATCGGCTTACGGAAATAGACGGCGAGCTAGCCGAGCTTCTCGACTCCTTTGCCGATGATGATAAAGAGAGCGATGCTTTCAATGAGAACAAGGATGGCTTTGTCCTCGCGGAACTCGCCAAGGAAGCCAAGCAGATCAGGGCAGACACGAAGAAGGGCGATGCCGAAGGCGAGGCCTTCGATGAAGATTCCTATGAGGCAAAAATTCTGAAAGCGGACGAGCTTGTTTGGGAAGAAAAAATCTTGAAAAAAGAGGTTAAGGCTCAGGACGCCGCCCTCCATCTCAAGACGAAATCGACCATCGAGTCTTTAAGCGATGAGCAGGTGAAGAAGCTCCTCGAACAGAAGTGGATTGCCCCTTTAGTGACTTCCCTCCACAAGCTGCCGGACGAAATTATCGCGAACATTTCAAGCGTGGTCTCAGGTCTGGCAGAAAAATACGCGACCACCTACAAGGAAGTGGTCGAAGAGATGCGCGAAACCGAAGCGAGCCTTTCCTCCCTCATCGACGAGCTTACGGGCAGCGACTACGACCTCAAAGGCCTGGCCGAATTCCAGCAGCTCTTGAAGGGTGAGTGAGATGGCGAAGACGAAAAAAGCGCCTGAGTTGCGATTTAATGGATTCATGGATGATTGGGAAGAAAAAAAGCTGGGGGATTTGGCTTTAGAAACTTATGGAGGCGGAACCCCAAAAACATCTATCGATGAGTATTGGAATGGAGATATTGCGTGGATTCAATCTTCTGACGTAGCAGAGGAACAGCTATTTAACATCATTCCTAGAAAATTTATCACAAAAAAAGGAATAACAGCCTCCGCTACGAAACTAATACCTGAAAACTCTATTGCGATAGTAACACGTGTAGGAGTCGGGAAAGTAGCTTTTATGTCATATTGTTATGCTACCAGTCAAGATTTTTTATCATTAAGCAAATTAAATATCGATAATTGGTATGGTGTGTACTCAATCCACAAGAAGATCCAAAGTGAACTTCATGCAGTACAAGGGACTTCGATTAAGGGAATAACTAAAGAGGAACTTCTTTCAAAAACGATAAATATTCCATTAAAAAAAGAAGAACAAACAAAGATTGGAAATCTTTTCCAAAACCTCGACGCCCTCATCGCCCTGCATCAACGCAAGTACAACAAGCTCTCCATAGTAAAAAAGGCCATGCTCGAAAAGATGTTTCCCAAAGAGGGCACCGATGTTCCTGAGATTCGTTTTAAGGGATTTATCGGAAAGTGGGAGAGAAGAAAGTTGGGGGAAACTGTTGAACTCTATAGTGGACTAACCTATTCGCCACATGATGTTGTTAAAGATGGGGAGACTCTTGTACTTCGTTCCTCAAATGTAAAAAACAGTGAAATAATCAATGCGGACAATGTGTATGTTAGATCAGAAGTCGTTAATTCAATAAATGTACACATTGGCGATATAATTGTTGTAGTTAGAAATGGTTCACGTTCATTAATTGGGAAACACGCTCAAATAAAGAAAAGTATGCCAAATACTGTTATTGGAGCGTTTATGACGGGCATACATTATAAGCACCCTGACTTTATAAATACGTTATTAAATACCTCTCAATTCAATAGAGAAATCGAGAAAAATATGGGAGCCACAATTAATCAAATAACAAATGGAGTATTTAATGAAATGAGTCTTCCTTTTCCAGAAGATGAAGAGCAAAAAAAAATAGGAGAATATTTTAGCGAACTCGATGATCTTATCTCCCTTCACCAGCGTGAGCTGGACAAGCTGAAAAACATAAAAAAAGCCTGCCTGGAAAAAATGTTTGTTTAGGAAATAGGAGGAAGAGAATTATGAATGAACTAGACAATTTCTATTCCTCCATCCGGGAAATCCTGAGCAAGGCCCGCCAGAAAGCCTATACCGCGGTCAACTTTGCCATGGTGGAAGCCTATTGGCAGATTGGCAAGCGCATCGTTGAACAAGAACAGGAAGGCCGAGAACGGGCAGGCTATGGGGAGTACTTGATAAAGAGCCTTTCGATCGAGCTTAAAAACGAATGGGGCAATGGATTTTCCGTCGCCAATTTGAAGAATTTCCGGCAGTTCTATCAGGTATTCCCTAATTTTGAGAAAAGCTACGCAGTGCGTAGCCAATTGACCTGGTCCCATTACCGCCTGATCATGCGGGTCGAGAATCCGGATGCCCGAGAATTTTACATTCATGAATGCGCCGATCAGCGGTGGAGCACTCGGCTGCTGGAACGGAACATCAACAGCCTCCATTTTGAACGCCTCCTTTCGTCCCGGAATAAACAGGAAGCAGTACTAGCCCCAACCGACGCGGCGAAAATGCAGCCGCGGGACTTTATCAAAGACCCCTATGTTCTGGAATTCCTGGACCTCCCGGAAACCCCATGGCCCAAGGAACAATCCATCGAAAGCGCCATTGTTGACCATCTTCAATCTTTTCTATTGGAGATGGGGCGAGGTTTCTCCTTTGTCGGCCGCCAATTCCGCATCAGTACGGAAACCAAACACTTCTATATTGATCTTGTGTTCTATAACTATATACTGAAGTGCTTTGTCCTGATCGACCTAAAAACCACCGAACTGACCCACCAGGATATCGGCCAGATGGACATGTATGTCCGCATGTTTGATGATCTGAAAAAGCAAGCCGACGATAATCCTTCCATCGGCTTGATCCTCTGCGCGCAAAAAGACGAAACCGTTGTGAAGTATTCCGTCCTGAAAGAAAGCGAACAGCTTTTCGCATCCAAATACCGCTTGGTTTTACCCAGCGAGGAAGAGTTGGTGGTGGAATTGGAACGGGAGCAAAGGCTCTTAACGGACCGGAAGGATGCATAGAAACGCATAATGAAAAAGGAGCTGGCTATATGACCCAATCGCAAATTGTCCTGTATACCACTCCTGACGGCGAAATCAAAATTAATACTGTTTTGCGGAATGAAACCATCTGGCTGCCCCAGACGGCGATGGCGGAACTCTTTGACGTCAATGTTCCCGCCATATCCAAGCACTTGACCAACATCTATGAGGAAGGGGAATTGAGCCGAGAAGCAACTGTTTCCAAAATGGAAACAGTCCAAAATGAGGGGGGTCGGCAGGTTACCCGCAATAAAGATTTCTACAATCTCGACGCCATCATCGCCGTAGGCTACCGGGTCAACTCCAAACGAGCCACTCAGTTTAGAATATGGGCCACCAGTATTCTGAAGGAATACATAATCAAAGGCTTTGCCATGGATGATGATCGGCTCAAAAAAGCCGATACCTGGGACTATTTTGACGAGTGGCTGGCGCGCATCCGGGATATCCGGGCCTCGGAAAAGCGTTTTTACCAGAAAATACGGGACATTTACGCCACCGCGGTCGATTACGAAAAAACCTCGGAACAGGCCCAGATCTTCTTCAAAAAGGTCCAGAATAAAATGCTCTGGGCTATCACCGGCAACACCGCCGCCGAGCTGATTGAATCCCGTGGCAATCCCGGACTGCCGAATATGGGCCTCAGGTCCTGGCAGGGTTCTATTGTCCGCAAGCAGGATGTGGCCATCGCCAAGAATTACCTGGATGCCGATGAAATCAAAGACCTCAACGAAATCGTGACCATGTATCTTGATTATGCGGAAAGCCAGGCCCGGCTGAGGAAAACCGTTACCATGGAACGGTGGTCGGAAAAACTCGACGCTTTTCTGTTGTTTAACGAGCATGAACTTTTAACCCATGCCGGAAAAGTAAAAGCCGAGGTAGCCCAAAGAATTGCCGAACAACGGTATGAAGAATTTGACAATAGGCGCAGAGCCGAAGAAGCGCTGGCCGCCGATAGAGAGGATTTAAAAGAGTTGGAAGATATAGAGAAACGTCTATGGGAGAAAAATAAAAAATGACCTTTACCAATGAAGCCGACTTTGAAAACGCGCTCATAGAGATCCTTTCCCACAAGGGTTGGGAGAGGGAGGTCATAAATTACCCTACCGAAAAGAATCTTCTGAAGAACTGGGCGACCATCCTTTTCGACAACAACCGCGACATCGATCGCCTCGGCGACTATCCCCTCACCGAGGGCGAGATGCGGCAGATCATGGAGCAGATCGCCACCCTGCGCACGCCCCTCAAACTCAATGGCTTCATCAACGGGAAAACCGTCTCGATCACCCGCGACAACCCGGAAGACCGGCTCCATTTCGGCAAGGAAGTAAGCCTAAAAATCTACGATCGTCGGGAGATCGCCGCCGGGCAAAGCCGCTATCAGATCGCCCGCCAGCCTCAGTTTAAAAGCAGATCGAAGATTTTAAACGAGCGTCGGGGCGACCTCATGCTCCTTATAAACGGCATGCCCGTCATCCACATCGAGCTTAAAAAAAGCGGCGTGCCCGTGAGCCAGGCCTTCCATCAGATCGAAAAGTATTCGGACGAGGGCATTTTCACGAGCCTCTTTTCCCTCGTCCAGATCTTTGTCGCCATGCAGCCTGAAGAAACCCGCTACTTCGCGAACCCCGGTCCAGAAGGCAGATTCAACACTGATTACTATTTCCGCTGGGCCGATTTTAACAACGAGCCGGTCAATGATTGGAAGGATATCGCCTCCTCACTCCTCTCCATACCCATGGCCCATCAGCTCATCGGCTTTTACACCGTGGCCGACGGCTCAGACGGCATCCTCAAGGTGATGCGGAGCTACCAGTATTACGCGGCCAACGCCATCTCCGACCGGGTCTCCAAGATTGACTGGAGCGCTCACAAGGGGCGGGGCGGCTATGTCTGGCATACCACCGGCTCAGGCAAAACCATGACCAGCTTCAAGTCGGCCCAACTCATCGCCAATTCCAAGGACGCCGACAAGGTCATTTTCCTCATGGACCGGATCGAGCTCGGCACCCAGTCCCTGAACGAGTACCGTGGTTTCGCCGAAGAGAGCGAGGAGGTTCAGGCCACCGAGAATACGGCCGTCCTGATCACCAAGCTGAAAAGCACGCGCCCGGCCGACACTTTGATTGTCACCTCGATCCAGAAGATGAGCAACATCAAGGACGAAGAGGGAGGCATCAACGCCCATGACCTCGCCATGATGCAGGCGAAGCGTATCGTCATCATCGTCGACGAGGCACATCGTTCAACCTTTGGGGATATGCTGATCACGATCAAGGCTACCTTTCCCCACGCCCTTCTCTTTGGCTTTACCGGCACCCCCATCCATGAAGAGAACCAGAAAAAGCTCAATACCACGTCCTCCCTATTCGGCGACGAGCTCCACCGCTACAGCATCGCCGATGGTATTCGGGATAAGAACGTCCTGGGCTTTGATCCATATAAGGTCCTCACCTACAAGGACAAGGATCTGCGCGTCGCGATAGCCCTGGAACAGGCGAAAGCCAGCGATGAGGCTGAAGCCTTTGCCGATCCCAAAAAGAAAGCCGTCTTTAACCGATTCATGAAAGACATGCCCATGGCCGGTTCCATCGCGGGCGACGGCAGCGTGGTCAAAGGCATCGAGGATTACCTGACACAGGCACAATACGAGCGGACCGAGCACCGGGAAAAGGTTGTCGAGGATATCCTGGATAACTGGCTCACCCTGAGCCAGAACGGAAAATTCCACGCGCTCTTCGCCACCACGAGCATAGCTGAGGCGATCGAATATTACCGCCTCATCAAAAGCAAGAAAACCAACCTGAAATTTACGACTCTCTTTGATCCCACTATCGACAATAACGGCGGGGTAAAATTCAAAGAAGACGGTCTTGTCGAAATCATTGAGGACTATAACGCGCGGTATGGCCAGGATTTTTCCATACCTACCCATGCGCAATTCAAGAAAGACATAGCTGCCCGTCTTGCCCATAAAGAACCATATATCCGCCTGGAGCGAAGCCCGGAGAAACAGATAGATCTTTTGATCGTGGTGGATCAGATGCTCACCGGTTTCGATTCCATGTGGATCAACACCTTGTATCTGGACAAGCTGCTCCAGTACGAGAATATCATCCAGGCCTTCTCCCGCACCAATCGTCTCTTCGGCCCCGACAAACCCTTCGGAACGATCCGCTATTACCGCAAGCCGCATACCATGGAAGCGAACATCAACAGAGCGGTAAAGCTCTATTCGGGGGACATGCCGCTTGGGTTGTTCGTGGATCGGCTTGATTCAAATTTGCGCGCAATGAACTCTCTCTACCAGGACATCGTGGACTTGTTCGTCCGAGCCGGTGTTCCGGATATTTCAAAATTGCCGGACGACGGCGCGGAGCGAGGACAATTCGCCAAGCTATTCAAGGAATTGAGCCTCCATCTCGAGGCGGCGAAAATCCAGGGCTTTACTTGGAGCAAGTCGAGCTACGAATTCAGCGATGGCCCTGGTAAACCAAAAAAAATCATCGATATGCGATTCGATGAGAGTGACTACCTCGTTCTGGCGCTCCGCTACAAAGAACTCGCCGGCGGCGGTGGGGGGAGCGGCGGAAGCGGCATCCCCGACGTTCCCTATGATATCGACGGATACTTGACCGAGATCGATACCGGGAGAATCGATGCCGACTACATGAACTCGCGGTTTGATAAATATCTGAAAGCCTTGAATCAGGACGGCATCGAGGAAGAACAGAGGCTGCAAACCCTGGACGATTTGCATAAGTCCTTCGCGTATCTGACCATCGAAGAACAAAAATACGCCAATATCTTTCTCCACGATGTACAAAGCGGTTGCGCGGTCATGGAAAGCGGGAAGACCTTTCGTGATTACGTGACCGAATATCAATGTACGGCGAAAAACGACCAGATCAGCACGCTTTCCGGGATCTTGGGCTTGGATGAGGCAAAGCTACGCGCCATGATGAATTCGGGTATTACCGAAGCGAACATCAATGAATTCGGTCGCTTCGACGAACTCAAGGATACGATCGATAAAGTAAAAGCCAAGGCTTATTTTGAAGGCCTGGAAGGATCGACCATTGCCCCGATCAAGATCAACATCAAGATCCATGACCTTTTAAAGCGGTTCATCATCAAGGGTGGATTTGAAATCTGAATAAGGTTGAACATCGCTTCCTGTGCGGCATTGCCGCATAACGCTCAATTTTGCTTTTGGCCAGCGATGATTGGGGCTACGGCGCTTTCGAGTTCGGCAAGTTCCCCATCGGTGATCTCAGGGAACAGCCCGCGTTTCGATGCCGACACCTTCCCTTTGCCCTGGATGCAGAGGCGGACGAAGAGCTCGAGCTTTCGATCGGGCATGTCAAGGAGCGAGCGAACGGCTTCGGCTGTCTGGTCGAAAAGCGAGAGATATTCCAGTTCCGCTGAAAACTCCACCTGCGCCGTTTCCTGCACGAATGAAGCTAAAGCTTCCGCCTGCCGCGTCAGGTCTGGATAGCGGTAGTGCCCGCTGGTCTCTCCCTGCACCGTTACCGCTCCCCGGCTATCGAGGGCATACTGAAGCCGCTCCATGCAAGGCCTGGAGAACGCTTCCAAAGCAGCATCGTACTCCTTCATCCGGCGGAGCATAACCGCGGATACCGGGAATATCATGCCCTCCGGCGTGAATCCCGTCGCGACCAGCGCGTCGTGGATCAGGAATCGATGGATGCGGCCATTGCCATCCTCGAAGGGGTGGAGATACACGAACCCGAATCCCATTACGGTGGCAAGAACGAGGGCATCGAGAGCGCTGGACCGAATCTGCCTGCAGGAGGAAGTCCATCCCTCCATAAGGAATCCTAAGTCTTCCGGCTTGGGCGGAATATAATGGACGAGTTCGCGGGTCGGGCCGATGCTCTCGCCTACATAATTTTGGTTCGTCCTATACCCATCGACGGCATATCGTTCTTCCACGATCGCGTTCTGCAGCGCCGTAAGCTCCTCTTCCCCATACGGATCGACACGCCCCGCTCGTTTCAAGAGTTCAATGAACCTGGTGGTGCGTTTTGTGTCGGCTCGCTCTCGCTCGATCTCGAACGAAGATTTCGTTTCCTTCGCGTAGAGGTATCGGGAAGCGCGCCCGATGAGTTCATCGGGATAGGCGGCTACAAGGGCTCGTACTGATGCCGCGACATCGGCGGTATGGAAGGCTGCGATCGCTTCGGTCTTCCTGATGCGCGGGCAATACTCTTTTCCTCCGAGGAGGTTTACAATAAGTCTTTGCCGCTTCGCCCTGGGCGCAACCGCCTCCGGGATGGCAAATTCCCGCTCTTCATCGAGGATGGGTAGATAGTTGCCTGTATCGAGATCAGGAATCCCAAGCTTTCGCTTCGTTAGAAGTTCATAAAAAAACCATACAAACCGAGCATATTTGCCGATCGGTGATTCCTGAACATAGGCTTCGACCGCCGAGGAATCGAGCTTTGAGAACAACGCTGCCACTACCTCAAGATTGAGCCCTTCATACTTTAACGCGAACGTTAGGTTCCCGGCCCATCCATCGCCAGGATCATAGCCCCTGGGGTAATACAACTCGGTCCGGCTATCTTGTTCCACACTGCGGCGATCGCTTCGCTCATGGATATAGGAGACTGATGAAGACTCGAGCACATCGAGGCGGTACGTTTGAATGAGCCACGCATAGCCAACTGCCTTCAATCGCAGCCTCCTCCGAAAAACACTTATGTGTTCAAATTTTCACTTACAATATGCCAATATCCTATAAAAATTGTTACATCAACTACTGACTTCGTCAAGCCGCTTTATACGTAATAGCTTTTAAAAACAAAAAGAGCGAGCCATCGCATCGCGATAACTCGCTCTCTATCGGGCAAGCCAGACTCGAACTGGCGACCCCGAGTCCCCCAGACTCGTACGCTAACCACCTGCGCTATTGCCCGTCGCTACCGTACCGATAGCTCGACTAAGCTATCACAGCGGCCTCGCCAATGTCAATCAGAAACAGCCAAAGACTTCGTCCCCGGGCCAAGGATCGATCCCTGGCCTCGTCAAGGCGAAGTCATATTTGACCGGATCGTCAGGCGAATAGAGGGCGAATTGGCGCGTCACCTCGATGGCGTCGCGCAGATTCGGGGAACCCGATGCTCGTGCCTTGCCCAAGAACCCCAATCTTTCGCGGCAGGTTTTTACCATATGGACATCAAGAGGAACAAGAAGGCGCGACGGGGATAGCGAATCCCAGCCGCCCGGGTCGATGTCGTCTTTACGCGCCATCCAGCGCAGGAACAGGAAGAGTCTTTTGCAGGCGGAACCGTCGGAGGGGTCGGGCAGGAGGTTCTTGCGGATGCCAGGCCCGGAGGAGCCAGATGTGCGGGATCCAGACGGCGAATCGTCCGAACCCAGGCTTCTCAACGCCCTGACGAAGGTTCCTGTCGTCTCCGGCATCCCGTTCCCGGGCGCGTCGCCGGCGAGAAACAATGCCTCAAGGGAGCCATGGCTGCGCCTGGCCGCGCGGATAGAACGCAGCAGGGCCTGCATGTCGGAAGGAAAACAGAAGCGATAGTGAAAATCGCCCCAGAACCGCGACAAATCGTTGTCTTCCATGGATTCGAGCGCCGAAGCGGGGTGGGAACCCAGAGGTTCGAGCGCGCGATTACAGGCGCGGAGAATGAGATCTACCGAGCCGAAAGCGAGGGTGGAACAGATGAGCCCCGCCACTTCCCTGTCGGAAGTATCGCTGTAGCCGGCGACGATAGCCAGGGGATCCCTGTTCAATCGTTGCCGTCGGTTGCATTCGTTGTAGATGGTTTCGAGGAACTCCGCTATGTCCGGATTGAAAAGAGCGCTCATCCCTTGACGAGCGTCGCTTCCAGCGCCTGCAGATCGGAGGCGAGGTCAGCGTCGTCGATACCAATCGACTTGGCTTGCTTGACAAAGAAAAGCGCTTTCTGCGCGTCGTTTTTCTTGGCGTAGGCCTTTGCCAGGGCCGCTATGGCTTCCACGTTATCGGCTCGCTCGAGGAGAGCCATCCGATAGGAGTCGATGGCCGCGTCGGTATCGGTCTGCAGGGTTCCGCGAAGATAATAGAGATAGGATCGCATGCTGGCCGAACAGGATCCCGAGAGCAGCTGGAGCACGAGGCCGATGATGGAAGGCTGTCCCGCATCCAGGACAGGTCCCGAACTCCCGGGAGCGTAGCCGCCCATAAACCCGATGAGGCCGGTGCCGGCGTCAGAAACCGTGGAGCCGGCCGCCGAGGCCACACCAATGCCGGTGCTGGCCGAGGCGAGGGATCTGAGGTAGGCTTCGGCGGCGGCTTCCGATTGCGGGCTGTCGCTGTACCATTCGGAGGAAAAAGCGAGGGCTTCTTTTTTCCTGCCTGATTTCCTCAGGATCGTGGCCACGACGGCCTTATCTATGCCCGATGTCGAGGTCGACCCAAGCATCTCGCCGGCCGCGTACCAATCCTGATGGTTGTAGGCCTCGAGCATCAGGAAGCGCGTGGCCTCGCCTTCGGCCTCTTTGCGCATCGCCTCCATCAAGGGACTGAAAGGAGTCGACTTTGCCCCGACCGCCATGGTTCTTTCGGCGGCAAAACGATTCTTCGCTTCGATGCTCAGCGCCGCCGCTTCCTTGTGTCCCGCCTCAGGTCCGCCAAAAAGGATTCCGGCGAGAAGCACCATGATTTCGGGGTCTTCAGGATATGCCTGCAGGGCTTTGCGCGCCCACTTCTGGGCTTCATCGTTCCGGTTCTGCCCCTTGGCCAGGAGGGCTTTTAAATACAGGTACATCCTGTCCGAAGCATGTTTCTTCCCGTAGGAATCGATAAGGGGCTGGGCGGCGGCGTAGTCATTTCTGTCCATCAGAATGTGCGCCGCGATAATCGAGAGCGCGGGTGATTCGGGATAGCATTCCAGGCCCTTCCGCACATAGGGTTCGGCGTCCGCCAGTCTTCCGTTGTGATAGAGCGCCATGGCATAGGGCAAGACGACGGCGCCATCGTTTTGCCTGTTTTCGGCGAGGGGGGAAAGATAGGTCAGCGCGTTCACGGGCATTCCCATTTCCAGGGAAAGCAGCCCCAGTTCCAGCCTTGCCGGCCAGACATCGGGATAGGAATCCAGGACCTTGCCATAGAGATGATAGGCTTTCAGCGAGTCGCCTTCCAATCTGGCGGACCGCGCCTGCACGAGCCCCGGTATGGCCGAGGCATAGCTGCCCGAAGCCTCGAAACGTTCGGAATAAGCGAGAGCCGATCTGGCTGTATCTCTGTCAGAGGTCTTGAATACGGCGAGGGCGGGCAGAATTTCCGTCAGGAAAGCGCCCTCTGAACCCTTGGGCGCGGCGAAGATTCTTCCGCTGGAAGCTTCCACCAACTGGGTCAGGCATATGGAATAGATAGGATGGATATTCTTGAGCAGTGGATCCACGAAAAAATCGGAGAGCGGTTCATCACTCCCCTTGAAGCGCGGGGGAGGGTTTTTCGCGACCTTCGGCGTCGCGCGAGCCGCGATGGGCGGGGGATAGAGAATGGTCGAAATTCCGCGGACGATTTCCAGCAGGGCTTTTCTGTCGTCTTCTGCGAGGACCTTCGATTCGGCGAGCCCATTCCTGGCGAGGACGAGAGAATCGGGTGTGGCCAAGATAATATTGCGTTCGATTTCAGCCTTGTTGCCGATCATCCTGGCCAGGGTCTCGGGATCGGCCATGGCTATGCTGGTCTGGGCGCATAAAGGCTGAACGGCGGTTCCGAGCATGGCGGCGAGAAAGACAATCAGCGCTCCACGCTTGCAGACTTTATTCAATTCACTTTTCTCCCGCCGCGAACGCCAAGCGTTCCCATTTCATTATTGGATTGGTCATTGTGATTATAATAGAAAATCGTAACAAATTCCTCTTTTCTTGAATACTTCCGCATTAAAAGTTCATCTTTCCGAATTTTTCCCGCGCCCGGCCCGACGCCGCCAGCCGAAAAAGAACGCGCTCAAAAACAAACATGCCAGGGAGACGACAGGTATCGCCGGCCAATACATTAAAATGAAATCTTTCAGCCGCATGGGGATGAGATGAAAGGAAAAAAGGCAGAAGAAGCCTGACAGCGCTATAAAAACCATGGATGGGATGGTGAATCCCACAGAAAAACGATGGCGTTTCCTTATCCCGGCGAGAAGGCCGGCGAAGCCTGCCGCTCCCAGGAAGAAGGGCCAAGTCTGGACGATCCGCAGCCCGCCGACCCAGGTTACAAGCCCCGCCACGGTTGAAAAAATCAGAAAAGTGGCGAGAAATCTCAGCGTCAGGAATACTCTGGGTTTCACTGGTGGCAATTCCTCCAAGGAATGAGGTCTTAAGTATATAGAGATGGTTCGTACTTGCAAAGCGGAAAAACCGCGTGTTACTCTGGTTTTTGTGTTTTCACCTGCCCCCCGCATAAAGAGGACCGGGTTGCGCTCCTCTCAAGCGCGCCGGCTGGCTTTATTTGTTATTTTTATCCTTGCGGCCTCTTTTTTTGTAACATCCTGTTCCGGCGGTAATTCCCTGTATATCGTAGGCGGCCTTTCGCAGAGAAGGGCGCTATCGTCGCTGTTCGCGGTTTTGGACGAACATGGCCCTGATGGGGCCAAACCCAACAGTGTGGCGCATTATGCCGCCGCGAGGAAAATATCCGCCATACTGATCGACGGCGGGAATCACGCGAAGGCAGCGTCATTCCTTGTCGGGATGAGCGATCCTTCCGATGAATACGCGGCCTGGTATCTCTTCGCCGCCGCCGCGAGCTACGAGGCGGCGGGCGATGCGCCGCTGGCGATTCTCCTCTACGAGAGAATCGTGAAGACCCTCCCCGATCTCAATATCGAGGGAAAGAGCCTTCACTACGAATCGCTCGCGCGGCTGGTTCGAAGCGCGGAAGTGCCTGAACGGAAGATCGAATATTACCGGGATCTCATCGCGCGTTTCCCCGATGCCGAGGATGTGGGGGCTTCTCACTTCCTCCTCGCCAAGGAGTACGAAAAAATCGGATCGTGGAAAGAAGCCTTGGAGCATTATGCCGCCTTCCTTCCCTATTTCGGAACGGGCGTTCCGGGCTATCCGGAAGCCCATGCCTATGCCAGACAGCTGGTCGAATTCAATGCCAGCCCGAAAGACTGGACCTTCGAGAGTCTGGACGAATTGACCGCGAACGTTAGAAAGGCCCTCGCGTCCGGTTCGGCCCGCCAGCTGCGAAAATATGCCTCGAAAGCTGGATTTTTTGCGGTATCATGGTACCAGGACAGCGGAATGGACGCGAACAGCAAGGTCGCCTTCGATTTGAGCCAGTTCATGCAGGGTCGGCCCATCCAATCGGCGGCCAGCCTGCATTCATCGTCGGGACCATACGACGCCTATCTGCGGACATGGGGCTGGACGGGCCGCGTCCAGGTCTGGTACCTGTATTTCCGCAAAATCGACTTTCCGGCCGATCCCAAGGTACACGGACAATGGGAATGGGCCGGCATTTATTTTGGAGAAAAGATGCAATGAATCATGATAGACCATATTCTGAATCCGTTTCGAACAGACGTCTCCACCCAGGTTTGCGCCTCCGCTTTTTCCTGCCGGCGCTTTTTATGCTGACGCTCAGCGTCGCCGTTTACGGGCAAGGGCATGATCCGGAGATCGAGACGGAAGCCGCCGCAGAGGTTCTGGCGAGTATTGCTCCCGAAGTCTCGCTCCCCCCCGCCGCCCCACCCGCCGAATCCCAGACAGCCGATCCGGAAATCGTCATGTCCGCGGGCATCCTGGTGGACGGACTTCAATTCGATATGGAAATGCCATGGGGACATGAGGAATTTGAGAATTACCGCGCTACCTACATGACCTCCGGGGGCAAGAAATGGCTCCTGGCTGTCATGGAGCGCTCCCTTCCCTACCTGGCCTACGTCGAAGAGAAGATTGTGGAATACCAACTGCCCAAGGAACTTGTCTACCTGCCCGTCATAGAGTCGGAGTATTCTCCCTTTGCCGTGTCGAGAAGCGGGGCCACGGGCATCTGGCAGTTCATGCGGAACTCCATCTCGGGCTATGGTCTTTCCATATCGGAATGGACTGATGACCGGAAGGATTTCATGAAAAGCACCGATGCCGCGCTGCGGAAGCTGCGCGACAATTATAAGGCGCTCGGAGACTGGCCGTTGGCCATTGCCGCCTACAACGCGGGGCTGGGTGCCGTCACGAGGGCGATAAGATCCTCGAACGGCGAGTCTATCGATTTCTGGCATCTTTACGAAAGCAAAAAACTGTCCAGGGAGCCGCTCTCCTATGTCCCGAAATTCCTTGCCGTCGCTTCGATACTGAGCTATCCGGAACTCCATGGCTTTCAGTCCGGATGGGGCGAAAAGCACCTATGGGAAGCCCTGGAGACATCCCGTCAGGTGGATATGAACGTCCTGGCCGAGCGAACGGGCATTCCTCTCAAGCTGCTGAAAGACGGCAACGCCGAACTTAAATACCACATAACGCCCCCCAGCGCGAAGCATATGGTGAAGGTGCCCGCGGACAAGGCGGAAACGGTGCGGGCCATCCTTGAAGATGTCTCCTCGCCGCTGTTCAAATACGAAATATACAAGATAAAATCGGGCGACACGATGAGCGCGATAGCCCAGCGTTACGCGACGCCGCTCAACATAATCCTTCAGGCCAATCCCGGCCTCAAGGCGGACAAGATACGGATAGGGCAAACCGTCATCATTCCCCATCTGTCCACGACAATCTCCGCATCCAAAAAGACGACCGGTTCCGAAAACGCCGCGTTCAGCGATTTCTACACAATAAAGAAGGGAGATACCCTCTGGGATATCTCCCTTCTTTTTGACGTGAAACCCGACACGCTCGCCGAACGGAATGGCATAAGCGTGAACAGCACGCTCAGGATCGGCCAAAAACTGAAAGTCCCCGCTCGCTGAACGAGATCCATTAGGCGGGTAAGTGTACCCTCACAGCGCCAGGCTGGCGAATACCTTCGCGTCGCCGATTACGTTGGCGATCTCGGCGCTTTCGTTCGGCTGATGGGCGGTTTCGTTCATCTTAGCCCATACCACGCAATCGAATCCGGCCTTGCGAAGGTAAGCGCCAACGGTTCCCCCTCCGATGCCTATCGCCCGGGCCTCCACGCCGTAGACTTCCCTCACCGCGGTCTTCAGGTGGCCGACGACCGGCGCGTCGGCCGCGGTAGCCTTGGATTCATTGCTCTGCAGCACCTCGAAGGAGACCTTGACCTTGTATTCGGCCTCCACCGTGTCGGCGACCTTCCTCGCCTCGGCCATAACGATTGAAACGGGATACTGGGGAAGAATCCTCATATCCACGCAGAAGACATCGTCGCCGGGAATCGTGTTCACGTTCGGCACGTTGGCTTCTTTTTTCGTGGGATTGATCGTTGTCCTATCGGGCTCGAAAAGGGAGTCCCTGGCCGTAAAGACAGTTTTCTCGAGTCCGTGGATACGCAGGGCCAGGTCGCTGGCGGCCAGAAAGGCGTTGACACCCTTGTCCGGCGAAGCGGCGTGCGTCTGCACTCCCTTCGTCCTCACCTGCAGCCAGCAGATATTCTTCTCGGCCACCTCGATCTCGGTGCCTTCGGCATTGCCCCCATCGGGGATGATGATGAGATCGTCCTTCCCGAAAAGCGAATAGTTGTTGATGATATGCTGGATCCCGAACGTTGACCCCACTTCCTCATCGGCCACGAAGAGCAACTTGATCGTCCGCTCGGGCACGATGCCCTGCTTGACGAAGGCCAGGGCCATGAACACCGAAGACACGAGGCCCTGCTGGTTATCCTCCACGCCGCGGCCGACGAGCGTCTTGCCCTTCACCGTCACCTTCCAGGGATCGGTATTCCAGTTGGAGCGCTCGCCTTCCGGAACGACGTCCATGTGCGTCATTATCCAGAGGCGGGATTTGTCGTTCCTGCCGGGAATGGTCGCGACGAAGTTGGGGCGGACGCCCGACGCCACCCTGTCGTCCTTCGCGTCCATGTGAAAGATATCGTTGATGCCCTGAGCCCTGAGCCATTTCTCCAAGGCGATGGATTTTTCCAGCTCGCCCTGCCCTCCCGATTCCGGCGCCAGCGCTGGGATCGAGGTCAGGAGGCTCTCCAGTTCGATGATGCCGTCGACGCTATTTTCGATGTAGGAAAAAATCTTCTCTTTCATTGCGTTCTCCTTGTGGTTTATTTTATTTGTCCAAGGAAAGCCGATAGGCATTCCATGTCGTCGCGATCAAGCTTTCGACATCGGAATGCTTCGCTTCCCAGCCTAATAATTTCTTGGCCTTGGCGCTCGAAGCCACCAGCTTGGCCGGGTCCCCGGGCCTGCGCTCGCAGATCTCGGTCGCGATGGGCGCGCCAGTGATCCTCCTCGCGGCCTCGAGGATCTCGAGCACCGAGAGACCTTCCTCGGAACCAAGATTCACGGTGAGGCTGGCCTTCTCGCGTAGGATATATTCAAGGGCGAGCAGGTGCGCCTCGGCCAGATCGCTGACATGGATGTAGTCCCTGACGCCCGAGCCGTCGGGCGTGGCATAGTCCAGCCCGAAAATCTTAAGCGCGGGACGCATGCCCGCCGCGGTTTCCATGATCACGGGAATGAGATTGGCGGGATTCTTCTCCAGTCCATGGACGCGGCCGGCGGGATCGTATCCGGCGGCGTTGAAATAGCGCAGGGCGGCGAATTTCAGCCCCTTCAGCCTATCGTACCAGGCCAGAATCCTCTCGATCTCCAGCTTCGTGAAGCCATAGAAGTTTTCCGGGTTCTGGGGATGGGCTTCGTCGATGGGCAGGTACCGCGGCTCTCCGTATACCGCCGCGGAGGAAGAGAAGACGATGGCGTGGATGCCCGCCTCGCACGCGGCATTGAGAATATTGATGGTTCCGCTTATATTCTGCCTGGCGTACTTTTCCGGCGCCAGCATCGACTCGCCCGCGGCCTTCGACGCCGCGAGATGAACGATGGCGTCGTAGCCCTTCCCCATCACGCCGAGAAGCCAGGGATAGTCGAGAATGTCGCCCTGGAAAAACCCGTAGTCGGGAAAAAGATTTTCCTCGCTGCCCGTCGAAAGATTATCCGCGATATCGACCTTATGACCCTTGTCGGCGAAAAGCCTCGCCACGTGGCTGCCGATATAGCCGGCTCCGCCAATGATCAGTATTTTCATGCTTTTATAATACTAAGAAACGATGAATCCCGGAAGCGGGCTGATGGAGCCAGAGATCGGCTCAGGGCATAAAAAAACCACCCTAAGGGGTGGTTTGCCGCCGATCAGAATTGAACTGATGACACATGGATTTTCAGTCCATTGCTCTACCAACTGAGCTACAGCGGCGTTTCGGGGATGATTCTTACCGTAAGCATCTTCCTTTGTCAAGTACTGATAGTAAAAAACCATCGCGGGCGGGCAAATGCTGTTGCCCCTAAATCCGTTATCTGTTATCATTTATCCAGAAAAAAACCATCGGCTAATTACAATAAGTATATAGGATATCGATGTGGAAAGAAAAAAAGTTGTTTTTTTGTCCTTGTTTTTGTTACTCCTTTTCCTTGCCTCCTGCGCGGTACAACCCGATGTGGCTTTGATCACGACGGAAGCCGGTCCCGCGATAACCACGACGTCGACCATTATACCCTTGCCGCCTCTCGTCATCGTTCAAGCAGCGCCGGCTACGACAACCACTACCATCATCCCGAAGCCCGCGATAACAGAACCCGCATTCCGGAATCTGTTCGGGATAGTCAACCTCTGCGCTCAAGAAATTAAGTCTTACGGAATAGATACCATCCTGCCCGTGAAAACGGCGACAACCCTTGAGGGGTTTCAGGACGCAAAAGCATATTACGAAGTTGAGATCCGTCAGATTCCCTTCAACGGGATCTCCGCCTATCACGTCGCTATCATGCTGAGCGGCGCCGAAGCGGATCTGCAGGCGCTGCTCGAAGAAGGCTTGCCCCTGAGATCAGAGGCCGAAATGGAAAAAGCCTCCGCTGCGGCAGAATATGCTCGGTCTCGCGACTCGGCCTCCGAAGCGGCCGATCGTTTCGAAAACGCTGAAGCTGAATGGATCTACGCCCAGGATTTCCATGCCAATAAGGAATACAGAGCGTCCATCGCGTCCTATAAGCGAGCTTCCCTGCTCTACGAATCGGCAGCGATGAAAGCCGATGTGGAGGCACTTTACACTCAGGTCGCGAAAAGCGGTTTCGGCCATTATTCTCCCTTCCACGCGGCGGAGGCCGAAAGGCTTAGAGCCGAGGATCGCGATCTCTATGATTCGGGTTCCAATGATTCGATCAGGGCGGGAACGGAAAAACTCAAGATTGCGGCGCGCGACTGCAGCCATATACTTGCCTGGGGTGCGGAACAGTACGCTTCGGAGACGAGAACACAAGCCACGACCGCAAAACAGGCCGCTGACGCCGCATCGGCGGAATTCAATGCCCAAAAAGAATACTTGCTCGCCTCTTTCTTGATGGCCGACGGCGACCAGAAGCGCGAATACGGCGATTTCGCCGACGCCGCGACGGATTATAAAGCCTCAGCTTCCGCGTTTACGGAAGCCCACAGAATCGCTGCCTGGGCGAAATTCTCGGAGGGCCTCGCTCTGGAGCGAGCGAAAGCGGCTGCGGACGAACGCAAATCTTCGGTTGCCGAAGCGGCGCTCAGGATTCTCGGCGAAGCGAGGCTCGCGGCAAAAAAGGCTGAAGCGGACAGGGCCTCCGCCATCGCCAGGGAAGCGAACAGGCAAGCCGCGGAATTGGCGGCAAACCTCGCTTCGAAGGAAGCGGAAATATCGCGCTTGAATGCCGAAAAAGCCGAGGCCGAACGTCAATTGACCGATACCCAGGACCGATTGAGAGAGGCGAATCGTCTGGCGGCCGAGCGGCTTTCTGTCGAAAAAGCCATCGCTAAAAAGGCAATTCTTATCAACCTAGACCAGAAGGCGTTCAGCCCGAACGGCGACGGCATGCGGGATATAATGAATATTCGTACGCATGTGCCGGCGATCCCGGTGATTAGGCAATACGAGGTTGTCATTTACGGCCTCGACGCGTCAGGGAATCGCGACTCCGCCCCTATTAAGTCATGGAAGGGCTCGATGAGCACCAGCGATAGTTATGCTTGGGATGGCAGCACAGATTATGGCGCCCGCGCCCCGGATGGCGATTACCAAGTCGCGCTGAATGTTCGGTTCAGCGACGACGAAGTATTCTCGTCCCTCAGCCCAGCGATCATGCTCGACACGAAAGCCCCGAGGATCTCGGTCGAGGCTTCGCCTATTCTTTTCTCTCCCAACGGCGACGGCAACAAAGATACGGTAGTCATCGCTCAGAATTCCTCCATAGGCGACGACTGGACCGGACTCATAAGGAATGCCTCGAGTGCGATCGTTCGGTCCTGGTCATGGAAATCCGAAGCCAAAAACTTCACCTGGGATGGAAGGGACTCGGCTGGATCGATCGTCGAAGATGGCGTCTATAGCTATGAAGTGAAAGCTGCTGATATTGCGGGCAACACCTCATCGGCCAATATTCCCGCCATCACGGTGGACGGAACAATACCAAAAGTAAAGGTGACCGCCTCCAATACTGGCATATCACCCAACGGCGACGGAATACACGACAAGCTGTCCTTTTCCATCGGCATCGAGCGGCGGGAAGGAATCGAGTCCTGGAGATTCTCCCTTGTCGATGAAGAGGGCACGGAGAAGCGCTTCTTCGACGGCACGGGTTCAGAATTGCCCGAGCAAATTGTATGGGACGGTCGCGATCTCCAAGGTCAGGTGGTTCGGGGCAAGTTTATAGGTAAACTTAGCGTCTTCTACGCGAAGGGCGACTTTGCTCAGGCGTCCAGCGCGTCGGTTCTCGTCGACGCCTCTCCGCCCGCTATGACCGTCGGCGTCGATGTACAACGCTTCAGCCCCGATGGGGATGGGGTAGATGACACGTTGAACTTCCACATCGGCGCGGACGCGGAGGCGGGAATCGTCGATTGGAACCTGAAGGTGTTCGAGACCGCCACCGTTGAATCGAGTAGCCCCAGGACTGCGGCAACCGAGCGACGATTCACGGAATGGAGCGGCAAGGGAAATCCTCCAGCCACGATCGCCTGGGATGGAAAGTCGGCCAGCGGCGCTCTTGTCGAGTCGGCGACAGACTATCCTTTCAAATTCGTGGCCCATGATGCGTTGGGGAATAGTACGACCATCTCAGGCGTCATCGCGGTCGACGTCCTCGTGATACGCGATGGAAGCCGGTTCATGATCAAGGTTCCCTCGATCGTGTTCAGGGCTAACTTCGCGGATTTCCTCAACCTATCGCCCGAGATTGTCGCGCGGAACGAGGAAGTAGTAGCGAGAATTGCCCAGATATTGAACAAATACCCGGACTATAGAATCAGGATTGAAGGCCACGCGAACAGCGCGGCCAAGATTATGGGTTTGTCGCAGGCGAAAATCAACATCGAAGAAAGCAGGGAGCTGATTCCCTTGTCCGCCGGCAGGGCCGAGCTGGTACGAGACATGCTGGTGCGGAACGGCGTTGACGCCAAGCTCCTCAGCGTCGTCGGCCTTGGCTCGAGCAGACCCGTAGTGGAATTCCAAGATGCGGAGAACAGGTGGAAGAACCGACGTGTGGAATTCGTGCTGATCAAAAAGTAGATTATAGAAAAAGGCCGTCAGCGATTTCATCGTTGACGGCCTTTGACGATTATGGGCGGTGCAAGAGTCGAACTTGCGACCCCCAGCGTGTCATACTGGTGCTCTAACCAACTGAGCTAACCGCCCAAATCCCTAAAGCTACCCATTTACGGGCAGGACACGGTGAAGATATATCCTGCCAGCCCCGATCATGTCAAGAAGTTTTTCTCCTCGATATATCATTCTTGCCGCTCAAAGTATTCAGAAAAAAGCATAAAGAAGTACTATCCGAACTATTGACATATCGCTCCATCCGTTCATATTATATGATAAAGATAAAAGTCGGGCGACAATCCGCCCAAAAGAGGTATTATGAAAAAGTTTGTACTGTTTGCCATTGTTGCCCTTCTTGCGTCAACACCCGTATTTTCTGCAGGCAACACTTCAAGCACCCAGATCATCGCCGTCGTTGGAGCGAGCGTGGGAGTAACCGGCGACCTGCCCGCCACCACGACGATCGATGTTACCGCGACCCAGGCAAGCCTAGGTTCAGTCACGATAACCTCGAACACCACAGGCAGCTGGACAATCACCGTTCACTCTCTTAATGGCGGGTATATGAAAGGCGAGTCGCTCTCAAATCACTACGACTACACAGTGTCCATCGCCTCCATTAACAACCTGTCGCTCTCCGCCGATAGGACAGCCACGATCACTGGCACCGGCGTGCTCAATTATCCCTTGACCGCTTATTATGCCACGGCTTCTTCGCTGGGCCTCGCGGCGGATACCTACAAGGACACGATTACCATCACAGTTGCCACCCTCTGAGAAGTCTCAGGGTGACAAAGAGAGGGGCGACACTCACCAGTTGATTATCGCCCCTCTGGATGAATCGATTCGAAGTTTCTATCAATGAGTATAACAACTATGACAATAAAAAAAGTATTGGCGTTTTTCCTTTTCCTCGCTGCCGCGTTTGGGACATATTCCCAGACCACTAAAGTTTTGACCACGGAAATACAGGGCATCGTCCCGACCGTATTCACGCTAAGCACCGATATGACCGACATAGAAACTGTGGATTTGGTCAACGCCAACACGGCTTATCTCGGCAAAGTGATTGTCTACACGAATACGAAGGGTATCTGGACGATAAGCATCAACTCCAAAAATGCCGGCAAACTGTCGGGAAAAACCCCGGGAAACAACGATCTTTATCCGTATACAATGGGATTCGGGACAGTTGACCGAATCGACCTGTCATCCGACTTTGAGATGACCTACTCCACGCTCGTGGCGAAAGCGACCGTGGAATACCCGGTAAGCATAAGCTACACTCGACTTGAAGATCTTGACCAACCAGTCGTCGCCGACACCTACAGCGATATCGTGACGATCACGGTGACGATTTCGTAGATTTTTTCGAATTATTTGTTTTTAACAATTTTTTTGTGCTTGAGTATTGACAGTTTTATGTGTAGGAATTATAGTAACTGCAAAGAAAAAGGATTGGCTACCCATTTTTGGATAACCTATCCGAAAAAAGTAAGTTTGCGGATTAACCCGCAAAAGAGGTGTTATATGAAAAAGTTTGGTATTGTGTTTCTTTTTACCTTAATCGCCGTTGGTTTTTCTTTTGCCCAGCCTGCGGCACCGGTCACCACAGCAAGCGATACTCTTGATCTTACCGCTCATGTAAACAAATACGTTGCATTAGCGATTGATCCCGTTACTGGCACTGACGGAAACGAGTTTACCCTTTTATCAGCTGGTGTATCTGCTCATAAAGTTGCCACCGCTACCATTACGACGAACTACAAGAAGTGGATTGTTCAAGTCTATTCTGATAATGGAAGCAAGTTAGTTCGTGATACAAGTGATGATCCTGTGGGCGCAACGATGACTGTCGATATCCCCTACACCTTCGCCTTTGTAAAAGTCTCCGGAGCCCATGACTGGAATGAGGGATATGTCACCCTTCCTGATGACAATTATCCTACTTCCGGCGATGGATATTATGAAAAGACTGGCAAAACATTAATAGCTGGCGAAGCGGTCGACATGAAAATAGCCATCACCGCCCAAGATGCTGAAGAATTCTGGGACGCCGGCGTGTACACCGACACTGTAAACGTCAAGATTACGACTAATTAATTGAACCCCCTTTAGCCTTCTTCGAAGCGGCCGCTTATCGTGGCCGCTTTTTTCATAATTTTTTACATTCATTGATCCGATAAATAACTAGCGCCAGATAATTGACATCATGGGTAAAATCGATTAGGCATTAGGTAGAGATTTAAAAGGATTTATTATGAGAAGATTCCCTTTGGGCAAACGTTCACTCATGGCGGTTGCTTTCTATCTTATCGTTTCTATTGCCACGGCAGCCGCGTTTTCCTTTTCGCCGATGACGGTGTCGATAGCTCCGTCGGGCGCGAACGCCGTAATGACCTATAAAGTGACGAACGAATCGGACCAGCAAACGGCTGTATCCATAAAGGTGACCACGAGAACGATCGACGCTTCCGGCGTCGAGAAGAACGAACCCGCCGACAAACTCTTTTTGGTGTTCCCTTCCCGCGTGGTGCTGAAAGCCAATAGCTCCCAGAACGTCAAGGTGCAGTACCGAGGCAGTCCCGCCATCGCCAGCGAAAGCGCCTTCAGGGTCATCGCCGAGCAGCTGCCGGTCGATTTCACCAAGTCGGCGACTTCGGGAGTGAGCATTCTGCTGACTTACGTGGCCGCGCTGTACGTGACGCCGAAGAACGCGTCGCCCAAACTCATTTTTTCGCAAGCTGTCGGCGCCCAGAAGGACGGAAAAGCCGGACTTCAGGTGACCGTTAAAAACGAAGGGACAAAACATGCCCTTCTCTCGAATCCTATGATCCGTATCAATGAAAGCTCGGGATCGACCCCGAGGGAGTTTTCTGGCGAGGCTGCCGCCGGCATCGACGGGCAGAACATTTTGGCCTTGTCGGAGAGAACTTTTTTCGTGCCCTGGGAGGCTGCGGTGATAGGAGCAACCTACGAGGGTGCCTTCGATGCGGAGATCGAATAATGCCGTCATGGTTGACGAAAACAAAACATATGTAGCATGTGGTCGCGATGCCGCCGCGAAAAGGGGCTCTATATGAAAAAGTTGATGGTGTGGTTTTTTCTGTGTCTGGCTTGTGTTGGATATCTCAGCGCTCAGACAGCCTCCGAGGATACCGATATAACGGTTACTTCCAATGTCTCAAAGCATATTTACATTCTATCGCTTCAGGATCTTTCTTTCGGTCCGCTCAGCACCACAGGCTTGAATACGGCCACCGGAACCATCGTTATCAGAAGCAATCATTCTTCCTGGCGATTCAGGGTCTATGCCGAAAAGGGGGCGCTCGCGGAATGGGATGCGCTCACTTCGAGCTATGTATCCGGCGGGGATTTGATTCCCTATACCTTCACGTTCAATAGCACGGCGGCCAATCCTGCGGAGAGAATAATTGCCCAAACCGTCCCAACTGCGCTTGGAACTGAACTTGTCGCCACCTTCGGCGAGAAAACAAAATATGGCGCCAACGGGGAGCCATTCGACTATTCCGTCGAAGTGACAGGAATAGCCGAAGGTTCCGATTGGGGCGCCGGCGACTATCGCGATGTCCTCCACGTTTCTCTTAGCGTCAATTAAAAAGCCTGTTCCTATTTTAAAAGCGTCACTTTTTTCATAATTTCTCAGTATTGACAATCATCAGCCCGATAAGTATTATGTAAGTAATAAATTAGGGTCTGTTCCCTTTAAAAGGAACTGCCCTGATAAAAAAGTACGTCGCGGCAAAGCCGCGGCAGCAAGGGAGTCTCATATGAAAAAGTTGGTAATCGTAGGTCTTTTGGTTCTTGCAGGGTTCGGTTTCGTGAGCGCTCAGACGGCGACGCAGAGCCAGGATATCACTGTTGCTGCCAATGTTGGCAAGCACGTGTATATTCTTTCCGCTCCTAATCTCGCGCTGGGTACTCTCGATGTGGTGACCGGCGGGTCAGACTCGGATACGGCGATGATCCGAAGCAACCATTCTTCGTGGACGTTTAAAGTGTATGCGGAAAAGGGCGTTCTTACGCAGTGGAACGGAACTACTTACGTTACCGGCGCGAATGTGACGACGATCCCCTACACCTTCACGTTCAACAGCGCTGCAACGGTTGCTGCCGAGAAAATCGTCGCGCAAACAGTTCCGATAAGCGCTGGATCTGCGCTCACCGCGACGTTCACTGCGAAGACAACTGGCGGCGTGAGCGGCCAGGCATTTGTCTACGGCGTGAATGTTGTTGGTATCGCTGCCGGTGCCGATTGGGATGCCGCTAACTACCAGGACGTTCTCCACGTGACTGTCGCTGCAAACTGATTTTTCTACGAGGATCGCAATGAAAAACGTAAACACGGCAAAACAGCTTCGTTCATTCATCATTGTGGCTGTGTTTCTGGTGAGCGCGGCTGCCACGGCAGCCGCGTTTTCCTTTTCGCCGATGACGGTGTCGATAGCTCCGTCGGGCGCGAACGCCGTAATGACCTATAAAGTGACGAACGAATCGGACCAGCAAACGGCTGTATCCATAAAGGTGACCACGAGAACGATCGACGCTTCCGGCGTCGAGAAGAACGAACCCGCCGACAAACTCTTTTTGGTGTTCCCTTCCCGCGTGGTGCTGAAAGCCAATAGCTCCCAGAACGTCAAGGTGCAGTACCGAGGCAGTCCCGCCATCGCCAGCGAAAGCGCCTTCAGGGTCATCGCCGAGCAGCTGCCGGTCGATTTCACCAAGTCGGCGACTTCGGGAGTGAGCATTCTGCTGACTTACGTGGCCGCGCTGTACGTGACGCCGAAGAACGCGTCGCCCAAACTCATTTTTTCGCAAGCTGTCGGCGCCCAGAAGGACGGAAAAGCCGGACTTCAGGTGACCGTTAAAAACGAAGGGACAAAACATGCCCTTCTCTCGAATCCTATGATCCGTATCAATGAAAGCTCGGGATCGACCCCGAGGGAGTTTTCTGGCGAGGCTGCCGCCGGCATCGACGGGCAGAACATTTTGGCCTTGTCGGAGAGAACTTTTTTCGTGCCCTGGGAGGCTGCGGTGATAGGAGCAACCTACGAGGGTGCCTTCGATGCGGAGATCGAATAGCTTTTTACCGTTTTTGTTCGCCGCGATACTCCTCATAGCGGGGTCTTTCGAAGCGGACGCAGCCACGCAGCAAGAGTCTTCCGCGATTTTGCCCCTCGAACAAAACCTAAATCCCATTCCGGAGGGCGAAGCTATCGTCGCGCTCAACGTCAACGGAAAACGCTACGGCGATGTTGAGGCGAAAATAGATATGGAGGATCCTTTCATAAGGGTCTCGGTACTCCACGAAGCTCTTTCACAGGCTCTGTCAGTCACCCAGCAAGATAGAATATTCAACATCATTCTCTCGAAGCTGGAATGGGCTGGAATTGCCGATCTTGAAGCAGCTGGACTTAAGGGCGTCTGGGAGATGGAAACGCTCAGCTACTCCATTGTAACGCCAGGAGAGTATTCCTCTCTGAGGGAATTAGATTTTTCGCCCAACACTGTCCTTGAAGATAAGAATTGGCTGAAACCGGCATCTATCGCCGGCGTCATCAATTTCAACGCGAGCGGTACAGCCACGATAAAAAATACCGGATCCACATTGCCGGTATCAATAACCGCCGATGGTCTTCTCAACCTCTGGTCACTGGCGCTCGAATCGAGCGGATCGATGTCCTATTCGGCCCCATCGTATTCATGGTCGCTGAACAGCGCCCGCGCAGTTTACGACTTCCCCAAAATCGAAGGCCGGCTTTATGCCGGAATGATATCGGGCGAAGGTACCGCCCAGCAATCGAGACCGGAAATCTACGGCGTATCACTGCATAATGTTGAAACCTTCAGCCGCTATGACAGAAATTATTCGCCTTCTGTGGCTTTCACGCTGCAGAAACCCTCGACGGTGAGATTCAGGATAAACGGGTCGGTCATAAGAGTTCTGAAACTGGATAGGGGCAATTACAGGATATACGATCTTCCTTTCGCGTATGGCCTCAATCAGTTCGAACTCGAGGTGCAGGACGGAGAGACTAACGACGGGGTCGCGATTTATAAGCCAGTAACCAAATACATCACAGCGGAAACCGGCCTCCTCGTCGGCGGTAAATGGGATTACGGCCTTTCCGCGGGCGTGGGACGTTCCGAAATTGACCAACCTATCGCTTCAGTCTATTTCCGATACGGCCTTGCCTCGGCACTCACCCTCTCTACCAACCTCCAAGCGGACCGCCGCTCGCTGCTTGCAGGGCTGGGCGCTGTGGTAGGCACCGATATTGGCGGGTTCATACTGGGCGCCAATTCCCTCTACGCCTGGGATGGACGATCGAAGCCGATAGCCTTCGCCGCGAATATGGAATATCATTTTTCCAAACCAGGGAAGACCAGCACCCCAGCCTTCGGGCTCTCCTTCGCCTACGCTTCGGAGGGATTCACCGCGCCGCAACCTCTCTCCACGGTCGTCCTGCCCGAAGCCTACGTGAACGTGTCGGGCAGCATCGGCGGATCAATTTCAAAGAATATCTCCTTTGGGCTCTCGGGCCAATGGAATCGTACGCTGACGGGCACCGTAGCCGACAGAGGAGTCGCTTCTCTCAATCTTGGGTTCTCCACCGCCAAGAACGCGTCATTCAGCATCAGTTCAGGTATGGAATTTGCCACAGGCAAAAGCCCCGCGTTGACAGCGTCGTTCTCCCTCACCGCCTCGGATCCGCAGAAATCCGGAAGACAGATCGGGCTGACTCAGTCGGCGGAAGGGGGCAATACGGTTACCTATAGCGATGTCTATCCACCGCTCGGGGGTATAGGATTTGGGATACAGGGAACCAATCTGGCGGGAGGCGTGGACGACCCATCCTCGATCTCTATCAGTTCCGGTTTCAGTACGCCCTATTTCTCAGTTTCGGGAGGCAGCGGCATAAGCTACGGCTCCAAGCTCGCGTCTCCGATGGGCACCGTTAACCTGGGCTTGGCAACGGCGCTCGCGTTCGCTGACGGGTCTTTCGCGATTTCGAAACCTATCTATGATTCCTTCATCATCTTCAATCCGGACAAGTCCACAAAAGGCATGGCGGTAGCCTTCGCCGTCGATTCGGGAACAAAGTTCATGAGCTATGGAACGCCAGTGGCATCCCCGCTCAGTTCCTATCATCAAGCGCGTGCCTCCATGGACTTCCCGGAAGCCGATGCCGACGTATCGGCGACGATACCGCAAATCGCCCTTTCCTCGGGGTATCGAACTGGCTTCCTCTTCAAGGCGGGACTCGAGAAACGATTCTATGTGACAGGCAGGCTGGTCAACGAAGCAGGCGACCCGATTACCTACACGGCGGGTGATGTCGAGAAATCGGATGGATCGTTCTCGGATCAGACCTTCACCGACGATACCGGCTATTTCCAAATCTACGGACTTTCTCCAGGCGAGTACAAGATACTCTGGCCGGACGCCATTGGTACGACGGTTCTCACGCTCACGGATGCGCCCGATGGAACACTTGAATTGGGCGACGTCGTCGCGACCATCGGTTCGGGAGGGTGAACCGATGGGCAAGCATATTGTCTATTTGGGGGAATGGGCTTATTTTAAGTATGAAATGCGGGCAAGGAGCTGTTATGACCATATATAAAAAGTATTTGCTAATCGCGATGATGATCGCGACAGCGACCTGGACAGCGGGGGCGCAGACCGTTCTGCTTTCGGCAGAGAGCCCAGCCATCGTCATCTACGACAACGCGGGAACCCCAACCTGGGTCACGGGTACTATCACCGTGACTAAAAACTATTCCACGGTAACGAATATCACCGTGGACCTCTCCCCGAAAGCCGACTCTCCCTACCCTCGCAACTCCGATTGGATTTATATAGGGACGAGTAGTGACAGCTCGACGTATATAGACAACTCTGAAGTCTTCTTTAGCCAATCCACCAGCGGGAATGTCATAAAAATGTGGGGATCGGACATCGGCGTCGGTAGCAGCAATGTGTATACCTACGCATTTCCAAATGGATCCGCGACTGTCGGTTCCACCACATCATTCCAGTATTACGCGGTCTTCTGGAACAATTCCTCGCTGTCGGCGGGGACTTATCAACTTCCGATCACCTTCCGAGTCCGAAACGAGCGCTTCAGATCTTACAGAAATCCTAGTACGCAGCCCGTTGATACGCAGACGGTCTATATCAAATTCGTCGTGGCCCCCTCGGCGACGATTGGCTTCCTTTCAGGCACATCCGGAAGCACGACAATCTCATCGGTAGTCTTCAACGATGTGGCGTCGACGACGACCAGCAGCTTCAGGGTGAGCGTAAAATCCAATTTCCGCTACTCGCTGAGCGTGAGTTCCCCGACCGGACATGGCGGCGAACTCAAACATGTTAACGCCAATGTCACCGAGACAATCCCCTACACTTTTACTATCGGCGGATCGCCGATCACGGTGAGTAGCGCTCCCTACACGGTCGCATCGATGGAACGCCCCACTGGAACAGGCACACGTGAGTACGCGGCGTCGATCACTGTAGGGAACATCCAAGATTACACAGCCGGCCAGTATTCGGATTCCATCTCCTTTACGGTGACCGCGCAGTAACCGCCACTTTAATTTTTCTCACTTGACAACCTTAGCCTTCATGATACACTTTATGTAAATCGGTTTACATGGAGGAATTTATGAAGAGAATCCTATCCCTTCTCCTCGTGCTCTTCGCTTTGGCCGGAATGGTACAGGCCCAGAAACTCGAGCTGTACTACTATAAACAGGAAAATCAGGAAGGGCTCAAGAAGCTCGTGGCCCAGTTCGTGAAGGAAAATCCGGGCATATCGATCGATATGCTGATCGTGCCGAACGACGCCGACGCCACGATGTCGGCGCGCGCCGCCCAGGGCAAGCTGCCCGATATCCTGCAGATGCAATCTTATTCCCGCGTCGCCGAATACGCGGAGAAGGGCTATTTGGTTGACCTTGGCAAACAGCCTGTGCTGGGCAAAGTAGTCGACAGCGCGAAACCATCGGTCACCTGGAACGGCAAACTATGGGGTCTGCCGATGGATTTCGCCGGGATCGGCATCATCTACAACAAGGACATTTTCGCGAAATTCGGGCTCCAGCCTCCCGCCACCTACCGCGATCTGGAGAGGATCGCCCGGACGCTGCGGACGAACAATGTGACGCCCTTCGCCGGTCTTCTGAAGGAAAACTGGTCGATGGGACACTTCATCACCCTCGTCCATACCAATCTCCTCGCCGAAAAGAAGATCGCGCCAGCCAAATTCGTGGCCGACATGAACGCCGGAAAGACAAGCTATGGCGTCGTGGACACCGACAAGCTCTTCTCCGTGATCGACTTCTATCGAGCGAACATGGACAAGAACGCCGAGGAATGGAACTGGAACGAGCAGCAGGCGGCTTTCGCCGAAGGCAAGGCGGCGATTATGGTGCAGGGACTTTGGTCCTATGGCGCCGCCATAGGAACGAACCCCAAACTCAACTGCGGCTTCGCGCCCTTCCCCGTTTTCAACGATGCCAAGATGAACAAGTTCTACGCCGACGTGGATTCCTGCTTCGGAGTGTCCGCCCAGTCCCCCGCCGACAAGAAGGCGGCGGCCCTCAAGTTCCTCGAGTGGCTGGCCACGCCCCAGGCTCAGAAGATATGGGTGGAAGACTACAAGCTCACGCTGTCGTTCAAGGGCGCCGATGTGTCCAAGCTCGGCGGTCCCTTCGTCGATTTGATGAGCGGCGTCGAGAAGAACGGCGCCTATCCCTGGGCATTCGCCTCCTATCCGACCGCGGTGTTCGAGGACGCGTGCAAGAACGGCGCCCAGCAGTATGTTTTCAACAAGAAGACAGCCGAGGCCGTGATCGCCGACATCGACAAGCAGTGGGCGGCGAACAGAAAAAAGTAGCCGAACACCGATGGTTCAAAAATCTTCCGCGCGACGGATGAATTTCATTCTATTCGTCGCGCCGGCTCTATTGCTCTATGCCCTCTTCTTTCTCCTGCCTTTCGGCCAGGGCTTGCGGATATCCACGACGAACTGGGATGGGCTGACGCCGAAAACGCCGATAAGCATGGACAAGGCCGAGTTCGAGGCCAAGATCCTTAGCAAGGTTAAAAGGGCGCCTGACCGCGAATTTCTGCTTTCGCTGTACGAGCTGGACGCGGCCGGGGAACAGTACGCGCGGCTGTCGATTTCGGGTCTGAAGCGCTACAGGCTAGAGGGAATCCTCAAAGCCGCGGGATACGCGCCCGATAAATACAGGGATGTGGGCGTCGAGAATTACAGGTCCATCTTTACGGGCGAAGTCGATCAACGTTTTTACCCGCGAGCCTTTCAGGAGAATTACTTCAACGCCAATTCAGCCCTGCCCGCCGAAGTGGAAACCGCAAGCTACGAGAAGAATTTCCTCGCCAAGCTGAATGCTCAGAGCGCGGCTTTGGCGGCCAAATTTTACGTGGCGGATGGCGGCGCGTACCGTCTTGCGCCGGATATGGACGAATTCGTCGTGGAGGACGCTTTCTGGACCCTGCCCCAGGTGGAGTCGGGCGATCTCGATTCGGGAGCCGTGGACGATTTCCTCGCATCGGCCAAGAAGGCGGGCCTCGCCCAGGACAGGGCGGCTCTCGAGGCCGCCGTTCAGGCTTTCGTGGCGAAGGCGCTCGCGGTTATGGCGCCCTTTTCGGATATTGAGAAAGCGGGCATCGACCGGAACGCCGACAGGCTCTTCGAGATAGGCAGGTTCAAGACCCTCCTCGCCTCGACATGGACGGCTAAGAAATTCGACCTCGGCGTCATCGGCTTCACGATTTTCTTTGCCGTGGGCAACGTCGTCCTCGCCAACCTCCTCGCCTTCTGGATAGCGATGGCGCTGGACAGGAAGATAAAATCGCGCAACGTACTGCGCTCGGTGTTCTTTCTGCCCAACGTTCTGTCCATGATCGTAGTCGCCTTGATATGGTCCTTTATTTTTTTTCATCTCCTGCCGAGGCTGACGGGCATTCAGACGTGGATGAGCGATTCGTCCAAGGCTCCCTGGCTTCTGGTCGGCGTTTCTGTGTGGCAGGCCGCTGGCTATTACATGGTCGTGTACCTCGCGGGTCTGCAGAACATTCCGCCCGACGTGATAGAGGCGGCGATGATTGACGGCGCGGGTTTCTGGAACAGACTAAAACGCATAACGCTACCTCTCCTCATGCCGGCCTTCACCGTGTGCTTCTTCATTTCCATCGCCAACGCCCTCAAATGCTTCGATCTCGTCTATGCCATGGTGGGAACCTCGGGCTACGCGGTGGGAACCGTCCCCTTCGTCATGGACATCTTCTTCGACGCCTTCGCGCGCAAGTTAGCCGGGCTGGCCACAGCCAAGGCCACCCTGCTCTTCCTGGCCATTCTCCTCCTGACGGGCGCTCAGCTCATCATCATGAAGCGAAAGGAGGTGCAGCTGTGAAATCCACGCTGGAGGCTCGACTGCGACGGCGGTCTTGGCAGCCGCAGCGGCCTCGGTGGCGTTTGCGGCCGCTGCACTTCCTGGAAGCCTTCATGATCATCTTCGGTTTCCTCTACATCTATCCCGCGCTCTTCGTGCTGATGAGCGCCCTGAAACCGGACGCGGAAATCATGCTCAAGCCGCTCGCCCTGCCTTCGAAGCTGTTTCTCGACAACTTCATCAAGGCATGGAAGGTTATGGAATTCCCCAGGGTGGTAGCGACCACCTTCCTGATTTCCGCTGCCGGCGTGGCGGGGATAGTGTTGACGAGCTCTATGGCGGCCTGGATGCTGGCGCGGACGGAAAAACGCTATTCATGGCTTATCTATTCGCTGTTCGCCTTCGCCCTCGTGATCCCCTTCCAGATCATCATGGTGCCGCTGGCCGTTTTAGCCTCCGACCTTCACCTCACGAATCCGGCGGGCATTGTCGTCCTGTATTGGGGCTTGGGCGCGCCGATGGCCGTCTTCATGTACCACGGTTTCATCAAGGGCGTGCCGAGGGAGCTGGAGGAATCGGCGGCCATCGACGGGGCGGGGACGAGCTACATTTTCTTCAGGATCGTGTTCCCGCTGCTGAAGCCGATAACGGCGACCATCGCGATTCTGGACGCGCTCTGGATATGGAACGACTTCCTCCTGCCCCTCCTCGTGATAAAGCAGGGGACGATACAGCTGGCGCAGATGCAGTTCTACGGACAGTTCCTGAAGGAATACGGCCCTCTCACGGCTTCCCTCGTGCTATCGGCGACACCGATCATCATTTTCTACTTGTCCCTGCAGAAATACATAATCAAGGGCATCGCGGCCGGCGCCGTAAAAGGTTAGGCGACATGAATTTTCAGCGAAGCGCGGGCGTTCTCCTCCACCCCAGTTCCCTGCCGGGACCTTTCGGCATAGGAACGCTTGGGAGGGAAGCGAGAAATTTCATAGATTTCCTGGCCGGAGCAGGCGTGGGGCTCTGGCAGATTCTTCCGCTGGGACCGACGGGCTACGGCGATTCACCATACCAATGCCTGTCCGCTTTCGCCGGCAATCTCTACTTCATCGATCCCGATGAGCTGGCGGCGCTGGGGCTGCTGAGTCCCGAAGAGGCGGCAGCATGCAGGACGCCGAACACGGGACGGATCGATTTCGGCAGGCTTTTTCTGGAAAAGAACCGGCTTATCGACAGGGCTTGGGAGAATTTTAAGGCAGGCAGCGGCCTTGGAGGCGGCTCCGAGGCCGCCTCCGGGACCGGCGGGAAAATCGGCGCCGGGAACCCTGACCTGGCGGCGGAATTCGCGACCTTTTCGCAGCAAAAAGCCTTTTGGCTCGACGATTTCGCCCTGTTCTCGGCCATAAAGGAATCGCGCAACTTCTCATCATGGGACCGGTGGCCGGCTTCCCTGAGAAAGAGAGAAGAAAAAACGTTGGCCGATTTCAGGAGAGCAAACGCCGACAGGATGCAAAGGCACAAATTCGCCCAATTTCTTTTTTACGGCCAGTGGGGCGCGCTGCGCGCCTACGCGAACGAACGGCGCGTGAGAATCATCGGCGACATTCCGATTTTCGCGGCCTACGACAGCGCCGACACATGGGCCCATCCCGAACTTTTCCTCCTGGACGAATCGGGTAAGCCCGAGAAAGTCGCCGGGGTTCCGCCGGATTATTTCACCGAGACTGGCCAGCTCTGGGGAAATCCTCTCTACGACTGGAAGGCTAACGAGAAAGAAGGCTATGCCTGGTGGATTTCAAGGATAAGGGCATCGCTCGAGCTTGTGGATATTCTGCGTATCGACCATTTCAGGGGGTTCGTGGATTACTGGGCGGTACCGGCGGGCGACGATACGGCTGCTGCCGGGCGATGGGAGAAGGGGCCGGGGCTTGCCTTGTTCGAGGCGATCGAAGCCGAGCTGGGCGATCTGCCGATCATCGCCGAGGATCTGGGCTTCATGACTTCCGAGGTGCAGGAACTGCGGACGCGTCTGGGTTTTCCGGGCATGAAGATTCTGCAGTTCGCCTTCGAGCCCGAAGGGGACAACGCCGATTACCCGTACAACTATGAGAGGAACGCGGTGGTGTATACGGGCACTCACGACAACAACACGTGCATGGGGTGGATCGGGGAAGCGGCGCCTGCCGCGGCCAGGCGGGGGCTGGGGTTTGTAGGCGGGCGCCGCGCTGCCTTTGCCTGGAACATGATAAAAGCAGCCTGGGCCAGCCCCGCCTGTATCGCCATCGCGCCTGTCCAGGATCTGCTCGGGTTGGGAAGCGAGGCGCGCATGAATTATCCGGGTAGGCAGGATGGCTACTGGACTTGGCGGATGAAGGAAGCCCTGCCTCCATCGATCGCAAGACGGCTAAGGTCGCTCGCGCAAGCGTATTTTCGATCTGCCACATGACTGCAGAACAACACGCTGAGATGATGTAAAACTACTATTGATTTTTTAATCGCAAACTTTTATTATGATCAAGAAGAGCCTTAAGGCTCCCTCAAAAATATCCACGAGGAGGTCCATATGAAAAACTACAGGGTGATTGTTCGCGAAAAGGAACCTCGGAGGATACTCGCCTAGCTTTCCCTTTTGGAATCTTCGAGTCATTCTCCGGGCTTCCTCCCGCGAACGGTATGTCGGGATGTTAGCAAAATTTAACCGGAGAAACAAAGCAATGCACAATTCACTAGAATCATACGGATGGAACGCCACTTTCGAGGGCGCCGCCCACGTCTATGCTGATCTGAACCTGTCGCCGGCGCGCGTCGCGGAAACCGGCAGGGATTCATGGCGCGTAGTGGCCGAAGCCACAGAGGGCGTTGGGGATGCAGTCGAGGAACTCGACGCTGTCGTCTCGGGAAAGTTCATGCATGGAGTCGGCCTTTCCGCCGAAATGCCCGTGACGGGCGACTGGGTCCTCATACGCCAGGGGCAATACAAAGATTCGCCGGCTGTGATCCATGCCGTCCTGCCGCGCGTGAGCAGGTTTTCGCGCAAGGCTAAGGGCGATACAGCCTACGACAAGGTCGAGGAGCAGGTTCTCGTCGCGAACATCGACACGGCCATAATCGTCGCCGCCGCGGGCCAGGACTGGAACGCGCGGCGGATCGAACGTTATATAGCCCTCGCTATCGATTCGGGCGCGCGTCCGGTCGTTGTCATAACGAAGGTTGATCTGGCCGAGAATATCGATGAGCTTATCCACAGGACGAGAAGCCTGGCGCCTGCCCTCCCCGTCTTCGCGGTGAGCGCTCTCACCGGTCAAGGCTTGGAAAAATTCGATGAATTTCTCCTGCCTGGAGTCACCGCCGTCCTCGTCGGTTCCTCGGGCGCGGGGAAGAGCACTCTGCTCAACCGTTTAGCGGGGCGAGACCTCCAGCGCGTCCAGGACATTCGCGCCGACGACCACAAGGGACGGCACACGACGAGCGTTCGGACGCTTTTCCGCCTGCCTTCGGGCGCCCTTCTCATCGATACGCCAGGATTGAGGGAGATTCAGCTCTGGACTTCGGAAGAGGATGTGGACGCGACCTTCCCCGAAATCGAGGCTCTGGCTGCCTCATGTAAATTCAGGGACTGTACTCACGAGAACGAGCCAGGATGCGCGGTGCGCGAGGCTATCGAATCGGGCGCTATCGCTGACGATCGCGTCGCCGCCTGGAGAAAGCTGCGCCGCGAAATCGAGGCCCTGGAACGGCGGCAGGATCCCCTGCTGGCGGCGGCCGAGCGGGCGCGTTGGCGGAGCATCAATCGAGAGTTCAGGCGGTTCAATCGGGAGAACGATCGCTAAGCCCTATACCGCGCGATAAATAGTCAACCCTGCCGATCGACCAAGCGCGTTTGGGACCGCGGCCGGTTTCTGCGCCGCGGTCGGCTTCCTTGCCCTCCGCCACGATGGCGAGAGCCTTGCCCGGGCAGTGCTGGACGCAGGCGGGCAGAAGCCCCGCGCTCTGGCGCGAAGCGCACTGATCGCACCTCAACGGCTGTCCTGAATCGGCGGCGAGCTGGATCGCGCCATAGGGGCAGGCTGATTCGCATAATCCGCAGGAAAGGCAGAGTTCGGCGTCGAAGGCCAGAAGCCCGGCGGCGTCTCTGGACAAAGCGCCCGCAGGGCAGGCGGCCGCGCAGGCGGGGTCCTCGCATTGCTGGCAGAGAACGGGGACGAAGCCGCGCCCCTGGAGCGATCCGGGGATGGCTTCGCCATTCTTTCCCCAGATTTCCTCGATTTTTACGCGGCCAGTGCCGGGGCCGCTTTTTTTCTCAAGGGCGCAGGCGACCTCGCAGGTGCCGCATCCCCAGCAGCGATCCAAATCTATGGCGAATGTTGTATTAGATGGCATCGCTCACCTTCTTTATCCGGCATTTTAGGCCTCGCATGGGCACGGTTCCGATTCCCTCGGCGAAACGTTCCCATCCCAGGGCGCGGTTGATGTTCCCCTCCCCATCCCAGCCGGGCACGGCTTCCACGAAATTCAGGGCCAGGTCGCGCTCGAGCTTGGCATGGAGGCGCGCGCTGCCCGCCGGCGTCTGCACTTCGACAAGGTCTCCCTCGGCGATTCCGAGGGAAGCCGCCATTTCGGTGTTGATATAGACGGTTGGATGGGGGTTCTGGGAAAGGAGCCATGGATTTCTTCTGTTCTCGGTATGGCGGAAAAAGATGCTTCTCGCGCCCGTACTGAAGTCCAGGGGGTATTCCGCATCGCCGAGTTTGCCTGCTTCTTTGGATTGCCCCTCTACCTCGGGTTTTCCTGCTTCCTTGGGTCGAGGCGATCCTAGAGGCAAGGGGGCGCAGTTCTTGGAGGCCAGCACCGACGAGAATAATTCCACCTTGCCCGAAGGTGTCTTGAAGCCCGATTTGAGATAGTTGCCGTATTTGAGCGGAGCATAGAGGCGCCGTTTTTCGATGGCTTGCCTCAGGCCCAATCCGGTGGGCGCCAGCAGGTAGTCGTAAAGCGCTTCCGAATCTTTCCAGAATAGGTCGCCCAGGCCCATCCGCCTCGCGAGTTCGCAGACGATATCGACGTCGGATCGCGATTCGCCGATCGGTTCGGAACATTTCCGTTGAATGACGCTGTAGTCTAGGGATGTCTGGAAGGAAGAGATGACGTTGTCGCGTTCGAGCCAGGACGAGGCCGGGAGGACGATGTCGGCCATCTGGGCCGTAGGCGTCATGAAGAGGTCGCAGACGGCCAGGAATTCCAGTTTCTCCATCGCTTGGGTCACCACATTCGTATTGGTGTAGGAAACGGCGGCGTTGCTGCCGAATATGAGCGCCGCTTTGATGGGATATGGTTCGCCCGTGAGCACGGTCCGCCAGAGGCTGGGCATGTGCGCGCTCGGAACTGAGCTCAGTTCCCCGCAGAGGAGGGGAAAACGTTCGTAGCCGCATCGCTCGCGCTGGATTTCCAGGGGAATCTTGTCCGCAAGGATGAATTCATGGCTGTTCTGGGAGCGTTCGCCCCTTCCGGAGACGAGGATATTGCCGCCTGGAACATCCAGGTTGCCCGTCACGGCGATGAGGATCGAGAGGGCCCGGCAGGTCTGTACCGAGTCAGCGGTCTGGTCAACCGAGACGCAGCGGGAGATACACGCGTGTTTTGTCGAGGCAAAAGCGATCGCGGCTTCGCGGATCGCCGCCGCCGAGACTTCGGTGAGCTTCTCGGTGATTTCCGGCGTCCTCCATGCCACATGGGAACGCAGTTCCTCAAAACCGACGGTCCAGTTTTCGACGAAATCGCGGTCGTAGAGGTTTTCGGCTATGATCACATGGAGGAATCCCAAGGCCAGGTCGGTATCGCTGCCCGGTTTCAGCCGCAGCCAGGTATCGGCCTTGGCGGCGGTTTCCGAAAGCCTGGGATCGATGACGATGAGTTTGGCGCCGCGTTCCGCGGCATCCATGATGGCCGCGCCCTGGAGAGGCCAGGTAGCCGCGGGGTTGGATCCCCAGACTATGACGCAGTTCGTGTTCGCGAAGTCGCAGGACTCGGGGTACTGGGCGCCGCCGAACGTAACCTTGCAGTCCACGAGGCGGGGCCAGAGGCATTGAGCCCAGCCCGCCGCCCCGTGATTCGGCGCTCCGAAGGCATTGGCGAGGCGCGAATACACCCTGCTCCACCCTCGCCTCGTGCCTTCGAGGAAGGCTATGCTTTTCGCGCCGTCTGTCTCCCTGTACTTGAGCAGCCTGGAGGTGATTTCTTCCAGCGCTTCGTCCCAGGAGATTTCCTTCCAGCCGGGAGGAACCGCTTCGCCCGAAAAATCTTGGGAAGTAGGAGAAGCCGGAGATGCAGGGCAAGCCGCCGGCTTTGCGCCGCGCGGCTCTATGCGCTTGAGGGGTCGCTTTATTCGGCCGGGGTTATAAAGAAGATCAGCAGCGGCCAGGCCTTTGGCGCAGGCGACCCCATGGGTGACGGGAGAGGAGGGATCGCCTTCTATTTTAACGATCCGGCCCGTCGCCTTTTCCCGGAAGGCCAGGACTTCGCAGGCGGTATTGCAGGAAAAACAGCAGGTTGGAATGATTTCCAGCCCTTCAGCCTCGGCGGCGCGGCGCGTCGCCTCAAAGAGAAACCGAGCCGAGGCCGGCGGCTCGTCAGTCTCCCGGGCCGCCGGTCTTGACGCCGGCTCTACCGCCGCAAACCGCGGCGCGGGCTCGGCGCCCCCCATAGTTGGACCCGCCAGCCCCCCGCAAACCTGAGCAGCGAAGCGTTTTCTTTTTTCCCGCGCCTGTTCCATGGCTTACTCTTCCACGATGGCCACGGCGCGCACCGGGGAACCGGTGCCGCCGCGAATCTTGAGCGGGAAGGCGATGAACCTGAAGCGCTTGTAGGGAAGCAGCTCCTGCATGTTGATCACATTCTCGTAGTGCGGATAGTTCATCTCGCCGCAGATGGTGTGGATTTCCTTGTTGCCCTTCCCCAGCACGCCTGGCGATCTGGTTTCGACGCCGAAGGCGGCAACGCCCAATTCCCCGAGCCAGCGCGCCACGGCAGGCGTCACCCCGGGACCATTGTTCCACTGGTCGGTTTCGTAGTAACGGCGGTAATGGTCGGTATAGATGAGGACGGTGTCTCCCTTGCGGATTTCCTTTCCCTCGCGGACGAGCTCGGCTTTGATTTCGTCCACGTCGATGAGCTCCAGGGGCTTCTTTTTCGAGAAGTCGAGGCAGATGCCTTCCGTGTAGAAGGTCTCCAGAGGCATTTTGTCTATGGATTTCCCGACGTGAATGCGCGCGAAATGGTTGATGGCGTCCACGTGGGTGCTCGAATGCTCGCCCAGGGTGATTTCGTGGACGACGGGAGAAACCGTCGTGGGATTCTCGATGCCGTCCCTCTGCTCGTGGGTGACGGCGGGTTTCATGGTGACTTGCGGATGGCCGTTGAAGACCGGCATTCCCGCGTAAATTTCCTGGCTCAGATCGATTATTCTCATGCGAACCTCACTTTGCGCCGCGGACGGCCGCGACTATCGCCTTGAACGTTTCATCGTCGACAAGGCCGCGTTTTTCGTTGCCCTGATGCTTTACTTCGGCGAGTACGGCAGCGGTCTGCGCGTCGTCCAGATCGCCGAGCTCGAGTTCCTTAAGCTTGTACTGAATAGAGGGTTTGCCGCTCTTCTTCCCGAGAACGATCTTGCCCTTCCTGCCGGTGAGGGCCGGATGGGTGGCGAACATGGCGAGGGGCTGTTCGACGACAAGATTTACGCCGATGCCCGATTCGCGCGTGAAGTTCTCCGAGCCCACGACAGGCTTGTTCTGCGCGATCCTGATGCCGCTCAGTTCTTCCACGAGTTCCGAAAGATCCTTGATGGCACCGATGTCGCAGCCGGTGTTGGCGCCATAGAGAAGGTCCAGGCTGAGAATCAGTTCTTCGAGGGCGGCGTTTCCCGTCCTCTCGCCCAGGCCGTTCACGCAGGAATGGACGACGGCGGCGCCGGCCCCCACGGCGGCCAGCTCGGTGGCCACAGCCATGCCGAAATCGTTGTGGGTATGGATTTCCACGGGCAGATGGGTGATGTCCCTGAATTTACGCGTCAGGTAGGCGATGGCTTCGGGCGTCGCGCAGCCCATCGTGTCCACGAGGCCGATGGAATCGGGAGGCGATTCCCTCATGATGGCGTCGAGCATGGCATCCAGGTCTTCTTCCCGAGCCCTCGTCGTGTCGTAAGGAAAGAATGTCGCGTAGAGCCCCTTAGACTTGGCGTAGTTGATGACGGGCGCCGACTTGCGCACGACGTCTTCCCAGGTCCAATGGAACTGGTGCACGAGCTTGGGATACCCGATCGGCACCTCGATGACGACGCCGTCGGCGCCGCAGGCCACGGCCTTGTCCACGTCTTCCTTCATGGCTCTGGCGAAGGTGAATATTTTCGCCTTGAGCCCTAGGGAGACGATTTCGCCGATAGCCTCGAAATCTTCTTCCGAAACGGCGGGCATGCCCGCTTCTATCCTGTCGACGCCCACGAGATCGAGGGCCTTGGCTATGCGGACCTTGTCTTCCTTGCGGAAGACGACGCCCGGCGTCTGCTCGCCGTCGCGCAACGTCGCGTCGTGGATGAGCACCTTGGCCGGCTGTTCGCGCTTGGCCATCACTTCAGGCTTGAAGTTGTAGGGACTCACCCAATATTTTCCTTCGCTTTTATATCGCTCGCTCATGAGATTTCTCCTAATATTGCCATACTAAAAACCAGTAAATTGATATATTCAGCCGCCCTTTTTTGTAGCCGCATTTTCAACGCCTGTCTTGACGCGCTCCGCCACCGCCGCGATATGCTCGTACATCAGCGCTCGTGCCAATACCTTATCATGTTTACTTATCGCGTCGACGATTTTCTCCTGCAGTTCCACGGTCGTCGGCGTTACGCCGCTCGAAGGCACGGTTTGTTCGCGGCTTTCCCTGAGGACTTGGCGCAATGAAGAAAGGATCTTCTCCAGCACCGTGTTGTGGGCAGCCCTGGCTGTTATCGCGTGCAGCGAAAGCTCGTATTCGATGCCTTTCGCCCTATCCGCCCTGTTCGCCACGAGCTTGCTGTAAGCTTCCTTTAGTTCGGCTATCTCTTCATCAGTGGCCCGTTCGGCGGCGAGTCCTGCGCATTCGGTTTCGAAAATGAGGCGGGCTTCGAAGAGTTCCCTGAATTTATCCCTGTTGAGCATGAGGGCGAAGGACAGATGCATAGTCACGGCGTTAGAAACCTTGGTGGCATCGATCACCATGCCGCTGCCCTGGTCCACCCTGATGATGCCCAACACGTCCAGGACTCTGATGGCCTCGCGCAGAGAATTTCTAGAGATTCCGAGCATCTCTGCAAGCTCGCGTTCAGGCGGCAAGCGATCGTTTGTCTTCAGGTCCTGGGCTATGATGAGATCATATATCTTATCAAGAGCTTGCTCTACAACCGATACTCTAACAATTGGCTCAATACGCACAGCCCCTCCTTGCTTCACCGCCGAACTTCTTGAATAGCTTATGCTATCTTTCGTTTCTTTGTCTGCAGGTTTACGAACAGCAGACAGGCGGCGAAAATCGCGGCGCCGATCACATCGGTGACCAAGCCTTCGGCCACCATACAGGCGCCTCCAACGAAGAGCAAGACGCGCATCCAGACAGAGATGGGTCCCTTGAGGTATCCCACGAGCCCCGAGGCGATGACGTAGACGCCAAAGAGGCTGATGATGACCGTCCAGATTATCTCCATGGCCGAACCTTCCATCAACAGAGCTGGTCCGTACACGAACATGAAGGGAAGAATAAAGGTAGTGAGGCCATAGCGGAAGGCGGTCCAGCCCACTTTATTGATATCGGCGCCAGCGATGCCCGCCGCCACATAGGAGGCAAGCGCCACCGGCGGCGTGATCGTGGAAAGGCAGCCATAGAAGAAAACGAACATATGAGCCGTGAGCGGAGAAATGCCCATCTGGGTAAGCGCGGGCGTGACGACCGTGGCCAGGATGAGGTAGGCGGCAGTGGTAGGAAGGCCCATGCCCAGGATGATCGCCACGATCGCCGTGAACAACAGGGCGAGGAAGGGCACGCCCATGGACAGCGTCACGATCATGGTGGAGAGCTTGGAGCCGAGACCTGTGACAGAGAGCACGCCAGAGATGATGCCGGCGGCCGCGCATGCGATGGCGAGAGGCACGGTGGCCTTGGCGCCGTCCTTCAGCGATCGAATGATTTTATCCACGAATTTCCTGTCGATCTTTCGGTTCCAGACGATGTTCACCGCGAGAAGGGCGAGGATGGACCAGAACGCGGCCTTGAAGGGCGAGAAGTTCATGAACATCATGACAAGGAGGGTGGTGAAGGGAATGAGGAAGTGAATGCCGCCCTCAAGAAGACTTACTTTCTCTTTTTTCGCGTCGGCGGCCAGCTCTTCTTCCTTTTTAGCCTGAAGCCCGTATTTCTTCGCGAGAAGATGGACGATGATGAAGGTGGAAGCGAAGAAAAGAAGAGCGGGTATGATGGCCGCCTTCATGATATTCGTATAGGGGAGGCCGAGGATTTCGGCCATGATGAAGGCGGCGGCGCCCATGACAGGAGGCATTATCTGTCCGCCGGTGGACACGAGGGCTTCTATGGCTCCCGCTTCGTAGTCCTTATAGCCTTCCTTCTTCATCCAAGGAATCGTGAAGACGCCGGCCACGGCCACGTTTCCGGCTGCCGAGCCGGAGATCATGCCGATCAGCGTGGAGAAAATAACCGCTGTCTTGGCTGAGGCGGCGAGAAGGTTCTTCGTTACTTTCTTGGCGACGGCATAGAAGAAATCGCCCGCTCCGAACTCGCTGAGAAACGAGCCGTATACGCAGAACAGCACGATGTAGGTGGCCGAGACGCCGATGGGAATGCCGTAGATGCCTTCGCTCGTGGTGAACAGGAAGGTGAAAATTCTCTGGAGGCTGATCGCTCTCGTATGCAGCATCCCAGGGAGGAATGGGCCGACAAAGGGATAGACGAGAAAGACCGTGCAGATGATCGCCAGCGCCATGCCTACGCTGCGGCGGGTGGCTTCCAGCACGACGAGGATCATGATGAGGCCGATTATCGCGTCAGCCGAGGAGGTCATGCCCCCCGTGTTGGCGATATCTTCCCAGCGCAGGAGCATGTAGAGGCTTCCCGCTATGGTCAGCGCGGCCATCACCAGCCTGGAGGCGTGGTCGAGCTTGCTGCCCGAACTCTTTTTCCCGATGGGAAAACTGAGGAAGGCGATCGTCATCATAAAGGCGATATGGACGATTCTCACTATCATTGTCGAAAGGACGATAAGCCCGGACACGTTGAGCACGTGGAATGCTCCGATGACGACGCAGAGCGCCGCCACCACAGTACTCAAGGTCTTCTTGAATCCTGAAGCTTCTTGCATGAAAGACTCCTGAAAGCGATTTTTGAAAGAGTGCGGAACGGGCACTAGGCCTGCCGTTCCGCGGGAGGACCAGCTCGAAAGGCGATCGGCAAAACTAAGCATAGTCTCGCCGGTCGCTCATCCGAAGGATTGAGTCGGTTCGGCTATTTTCCGGCGAAGTACTTTTCGGCGCCGGCATGGAGAGGCACCGGCACCTGGGCGGCCTTCTTGATGTCAATCTGCTTGGCGTTGGCGTTGGCCGCGGCGAATTCGGGCAGATTGTCGAACAGCGCCTTGGTGATCTTGTAGACGGCGTCCTCGGAGAAATTCTTCTTCACGATGAGCACGTTCTGCACGCCCACCATCACCGTGTCTTTCTTGGTCTTGTAGGTTTCCTTGCTAACCGTGATATCGGTGTAATAGGGGTATTTCTTCATGATGGAAGCGAATTTGGCTGGCTGGATCTCGATGAACTTGATCTCGCTGGTCGCCACGGTCTGCATGACGGCGGAGGCGGGATAGCCGGAGAGGGCGAAGGCCGCGTCCACGTTGCCGTCGGACATTTCGCTGAAGCCGTCGCCATAGGCGAGGTAGCTCGGCGTGATGTCCTTCATGGTCATGCCGTATTCCTCGAGGAGGACTTTCAGGATATCGAGAGTGCCGCCGCCGGCTGGGCCAACCGCGACGCGCTTGCCCTTGAGGTCGCCGAAATCGTTGATGGACGACTTCGCGGGGACCGCCATATGCAGGACGCTCGGATAGAGGCTCGCCACGCAAGCGATGTCGAGTTTCTTGGTGAAAGGATCGGTGCCCGCATAGGCGAAATAGGCGATATTCGCGTTGGTGATGGCGATATCGACATCGCCCGAGGCGATAAGCCGGGGATTTTCAACCGCGCCGCCGGTTACGACGGGAACCATGGCGTAACTGCCCGAATATTTGGAAACCAGGTTGGCGATGCCCTGCCCTACCGGGTAGAAAGCGCCGCCCATGCTGGCCGTGCCCATGAGAAGTTCGGTCTTTTTCTGGCCGAACGTCGGCGAAGCAATGAACGCAACGATTATAGCGATTACTACAAGCTTTTTCACGCAATACCTCCTCAAGAATATATCATATTTTACAAACCATCTTCCATCAATGTCAAGTCATCCTACCACTGATGTTTCAATCGAACGGCTCATTAGGCGAGCCGCGCCTCGCTGTTAAAGAGTCCGGTGAGACGCGACTTGCGTTTCCAGGAATTAGAAGCTCTCGTTGTGGATGATCTTGCCTCCGACAATCGTGAGAACGGACTTGAGGTTTCTGATATCCTGGTCCGACACCTTGTTCTGATCAAAGAAATCCTCACTCAGAACAGCGATGTCGGCGAACTTGCCTACCTCGAGCGAACCCAGCTTGTCCTCTTCCTTTGTGAACCAACCCTGGTTCGCCGTCCACAGACGGATGGCTTCCTCTCTGGAGATGGTTTGGCCGGGGTTGATAAGGTCGCCACCGCAATTCTTGCCGGTTACCATGTAGTAGATGTTGAGCCATGGGTTCATAACACCAATTCGTGCCCCATCCGAACCGCCTCCAACCTGGATACCGCTATCGATCAACGTGCGGAAGGGAGGATTGCCCGTTCCCGTCGGCTTCCCGCCGAGATATGTCCAGCTGTGCGCGCCGACGCCGACGCCCAACGCCTTTGCCCTCGCGATAAGCTCTGGATCCATGCCGTTACCATGGGCGATTTTCCAGTGCAGATCGGCAATGGGGATATCCTTGTTTACCTTCTCCCAGATATCCAGATGAGCGTCCGCCTGAGCTTTGTTGATCATGTGCTGGTCGTAGACCCATCCGCGCTGCGCCACCATCCGGACCGCGTCCTCATAAAATGAAGGAAGGGGTATCTGCGAGTGCAGTGTTATCCCCACAAGCCATTCACCTGCACCGATTACCTTCAGCTGATCGTTTCCGAACTCCTTCCATACATGGTCGAGAGTACCCTTCAGCTCGGAGAGGTCCGCGGTTGTGTCGAGGTTCCTGAGGCTAAGGCGGAGCCGTATGGGCATCTTATCCTCCCTCATCAGATCGAGGAGAGGATCGTAGCCTGAGGCTGGGTCTAGCCAGCCGCCGTCGGGGATAGCGCCGCCGAGGTCCATGATCGTGGTGAGCCCTTTACTGGCTGCGAAATCCATGTTGTTTTCGAGCTGGAGCTTCGTGTCCGCAGCGGTATGTTGAGCGAGGAGCTTGTACCAGATGCTGACCGTTTCGGCCGCGCTGATCACTCCGTTCTCCGCGACGTTGATCCCCTGGCTGGCGAAGTACTCCTTGGCCTTGCTGTTCACCTGTCCGGGGCCGGTATTGGATAGGGATAGGTAGACGGGGTTGTCGAAGGCAGCCTCATCCAACTCCTTCAGGTTAGGCAGACGTTTTTCGGCGAACTGGGTGGGATGGATGCCGCCGATAGCCGTTATAAAGGTCCCCTTGGGCAGGCTGACGGCTTCTGCCTTGATTATACGCTGGACGTCGGCTATCGAGAAGGCAGTCTCGAGTTTTCTCGTGTCGTGCCCAGGAAGGAGGCCCGTCCGGACAAAGTGCATATGATCATCTATCAGCCCAGGAATTGCGGTGTGCCCCATCAAATCGATAACCTTGGTGGCGATGCCCGGTTTCTGCGGGCTCGCGCTTGTGCCGGCTATCTTCCCGTCTTTGATCCAGAGAGTCGATACAATTGAATTCTGGGAATCCATCGTCCAGATCTTTCCGTTGATCAGCATTATATCGCTCATCTCAGGGCTGCAACCCCAGGTTTTTTGCGCAAATGCGCTATTTACTGCACAGATACCAGCAAAAAGGAAACAACAAAAAATTAATTTAACTCGTATGCCTGAATGAAATCTGCGTTTCATAACAGCTCTCCTTTTCGAAATGCAATTTTCCCAGGTATCGCATCAAGCGATCCATAGATCCGTATCAAATACACACGAATGCTTCATTCCCCAACGTTCTTTTTCACCCACTTAGCCGTTTATATGGCAGGTGCAGTGTCTTGCCGACATAATGCCGGCAGGAAGCGATAAGCGATTTTATTGAATCAGAAACACTCGTTATGGACTATCTTGCCTCCGACAATCGTGAGAACGGACTTGAGGTTTCTGATATCCTGGTCCGACACCTTGTTCTGATCAAAGAAATCCTCACTCAGAACAGCGATGTCGGCGAACTTGCCTACCTCGAGCGAACCCAGCTTGTCCTCTTCCTTTGTGAACCAACCCTGGTTCGCCGTCCACAGACGGATGGCTTCCTCTCTGGAGATGGTTTGGCCGGGGTTGATAAGGTCGCCACCGCAATTCTTGCCAGTGACCATGTAGTAGATACTTAACCAGGGATTCATGACACCGATTCGGGCTCCGTCAGAACCTCCTCCGACCTGGATACCGCTATCGATAATCTTACGGAAGGGAGGATTACCATTTACTGCTGGTTTTCCGCCGTAGTAAGCGGTACTATGCGCGCCGATACCGACGCCCAGCGCTTTTGCCCTCAGGATTGTCTCTTGATCGATACCATAGGCGTGCGCGAGCATCCAATGAAGGTTGGCGAGCGGGATATCCTTGTTCACTTTCTCCCATATATCCAGATGAGCTTTCTGTTGGCTAAGGTTGATCATATGTTGGTCATAGATCCACCCTCGCTGAGCGACCATCCGAACCGCGTCTTCGTAGAATTCGGGAAGAGGACTTTTAGGCTGGAGGCTCATGGCGATCAGCCATTCACCCACGCCGACGACCTTCACCTGGTCGTTTCCGAATTCTTTCCATACGTGATCGAGCGTGCCCTTCAGTTCAGATAGATCCGCTGTGGTATCGAGGTTCCGCAAATTGAGGCGTAGCCGGATGGGTACCTCCCCCGCCCTCATCAACTCGAGTAAAGGATCATAACCCGTTGCCGGATCGAGCCAGCCACCGTCGGGAATAGCGCCGCCGAGATCCACGATTGTGGTCATCCCTTTGCTCGCGGCGAAAGCCATGTTGTTTTGAAGCTGAACCTTCGTGTCGGCGGCGTTTTGCTGCGCGAGAAGTTTATACCAGATGTTTACGGTTTCGGCCGTGCTGATCACACCGTCCGCCGCAACATTGACTCCTAGACTCGCGAAGTATTCTTTCGCCCGAGTATTCACCTGTCCGGGGCCTGTGTTTGACTGGGATAGATAGACGGGATTATCAGGCGCGGCTTCGTCCAGTTCTGTCAGATTAGGCCAACGCTTTTCGGCGAACTGGGTCGGGTGAACGCCACCGACAGCAGAGATGAAGGTTCCCTTCGACAGGGCCGCGGCTTCTTTTTTGATGATTGTTTGGGCATCAGCAATGGTGAACGCAGTCTCGAGCTCCCGGGTATCGTGGCCAGGCAGTAAACCTGTCCGAACGAAATGCATATGGTCATCAATCAAGCCTGGAATTACCGTATGCCCCATAAGGTCGATGACTTTGGTGGCCACACCCGGCTTCTGCGGGATAGCGCTCGTGCCTGCGATTTTCCCGTCTTTGATCCACAAGGTCGAAACGACAGAGTTCTGTGAATCCATCGTTCGGATGTTCCCATTGATCAACATTATGTCGCTCATTTCGGGACTGCATCCCCATGCTTTTTGAGCGAATACGCTATTTGTGACGATGAGATTAAGAGCAAAAACAAAAGAAATAACTAGCCAATACCTTGAGTTTGAAAGAAATCTATTTTTCATGCCCTGCCTTCCTTTTTTCCAGCGATAATCATTAGCAATTACTTACACTTAAATCCTTCAAGCCTATGGTTAAGCTTGAACGAACTGTCGTAAAAGACATGTACGATTACCTTGAAAATTGTTTACTACACCATAGCAAACCCTCCTGTAATACTGTGGGATAAGGTATTATTAAATCCTTTTGATAGGTTGTCAAGTCATCCTACCAATAATATTCTATAGATAAACTCATATTAAAAACTACTATTACGGAGATATAGAGGGCGTCTCTTTATATAGGTTTAGCTGTAATGTGCTCCACGAGGCTTCAATGCTTCTGGAAACGCGAAAGAATGCTGTCGGCAACCTCTCTCACCTTCTCTTCCTCGACCAGGATCGTGAGGATATCGCCCGGCCTTATGACCGTGTTTCCGCGGGGAGCGATGATCCTTTCCTTGCGCGCGATCATCGTGATGGCGACATCGGAGGGCAGCTCCAGTTTCGAGAGCGAGGCTTCGCCCCTATAAAGGTCGCCGTCGATGAAGAGCTCCACCAGTTCGTATTTCGTATCGTGGACCGTCACGAGCTCCATTTTCTGCTTGGCCTTCGGCTGTTCCTTCGCGCTGAGCCCGAGAAGTTCGGCGAGCTTGCCGATCGTCGTGCCCTGGATGAGAATCGACAGGGTTACGGCCAGAAAGATGATGTTCAAGATCTGGCGATCCGGGTCCAGGCCTGCCGCGGCCGGGTAGGTCGCGAGGACGATGGGGACTGAGCCGCGGATGCCGCTCCAACTCAGGAAGATTTTTTCCTTGAAGGGAATTTTCATGAACATCGTACACAGGAAGACGGCGACTGGTCGCGCTATGAAGGAAAGGATGATGAAGATGAGAAGTCCCTGGTTCCAGACCAGCCCCAGGCTCCTGGGGAACATAAGGAGGCCGAGGAGGATGAAGAGACCGGCGTTGGCGACGAAGGAAAGCGTCGCGGTGAAGGATGAAATGGCCTGCTTGAGCGGCAGCTTGCTGTTGCCCAAGAGATAGCCCGCGAAAAAGGCCGAGAGCATGCCGCTCGCCCCGACGAGATCGGCGGCTCCGTAGCTCGCGAGGATGAGGCCGATGAGGAGGATGTAATAGTATCCGCTTTCGACTTCCTTGATTTTCCTGAAGAGCCAGACTCCCGCCCAGCCTATGGCTAGGCCTATCCCCACGCCTCCCGCCAACTGCCACAGAAAGAGAAGGATCGTGCGCCCCACTTCAATGTCGGAGCCGGCGACTACCCTGACGATGAAGGTCGTCGAGATGATGGCCATGGGATCGTTCGCCGCCGACTCTATCTCCGTGATCGCCGAAGGACGTTTCCGCAGGGACCTGTTTCGCAGAATGGAGAAGACGGCCGCGGCGTCGGTCGACGATATGACGGCCGAGACGAGCAGGGATCGGGAGAAGGTCCAGCCGCTCAGAAAATGGAATATGACGGTACTTACGATCATGGTGAGGAGGACGCCGAGGGTCGCCAGCGTCATGGTCGGAAGCAAGATTGGTTTGAGATCGGAGCGTTTGATGCTGTAGCCGCCCGCGAAAAGGACGAAGACCAGGGCTATGTCTGCCAGCCTCCGGGTGAGGAAGGCATCGTCGAAATAGATGATGCCCGTAACGTCGCTACCGAAAAATATGCCGACCGCCAGGGCCAGGATTATCATGGGAACGTTGAAGCGCCGGAAGAAGGCGGCGCTGAGGGCGAGAAAGATAAGGATAATGGCTCCGGTCAGCAGCAAAGGTCTCTCCTCTAGAGATGGAATCCCGAGCTCATCGATTCCCGGGCCAGGTACATTTCATAGGCTTTTTCATCGTAGGGGTAATCCCACGAGCCCTGGCGGTGAAGCATCGAGCCGCCGAATCCGCTCTTGAAAACGAAGAGCCCGTACATCGGGTGATCGGGATCGGGGCGGGGAGCAACGCCGAACAGATCGTAGCTCGCGCATCCTTCCCGCCTGGCCAGACCCATGGCGGCCCATTGCAGCGCGTAGGGCGCCATCAGGTTCCTCTCCTCCCCCGACGAAGCGCCGTACAGGTAGGTGGCCCTGTCGGCTGACATGGAGAGGAACATCGCAGCCAAGGGTTTTTCATCCCTCTCCGCTATGAGGAGCCTTACCTTGGCATCGGAATTCTCGCCCTGCGAAAGAGCCTGGAAGAAGCGTTGCTCGTGGGGAACGATGCCATTTCGTCGGGCGGTCGCGGAATAGAGTCTCTGCCAGAGCCCCAAGTCGGTCAAGCTTCCTTCCCGCACCGACACGCCCTTTTTCGCCGAGAGGCGTATATTGTAGCGAGTCTTGGGCTTCATCCGTGCCAGGAGAGCCGAATCGCCGCCCCGCAGATCCACGAGAATGGTGTCGGGAGGGAGAATATCGCTGGGCGATTTGCGCAGGCCCACGTCGGGCACGCCCCAGTTCATCCTGAGTTCCGCCAGGCGCGTTTCGGGCGGACCGAGCCAGTAGCCGGCGCTGTCGTAGCGATCCTCCTCCTCGGCATAGGGAGAAGTCCAGGGCAGATCCCAACGCACGAAGAGGCAGCCCGGTCCCAGGTACCGGCAGAGTTCGGAGGACAGGGCGGAGAGGTAGAGACCACGATTGTCATCGTCCGGGAGTTTTTCGGGACCGAAGGGGGAATAGGCGATGCTCATGCCTCCGCCCACGTCGCGCAGGAGGAGGAGGACATCGCCGGAGGGCGAACCATCGGCTTTTATATCGAAGGCGAGGACTTTCCAGCCGAGGCTTCTCTTGACCCGGCTCCAGAATGTCGTTTGCTGAACGAGCCGGGTGGCCATGAGGGCGTTTACCGGCTTGGGAAGAACGTGGACGTCCACGGGGCGTCTCCAAAAATATTGTAGGTTCCGGAAAAAGGGTTTTATCGCGCTTTTCCCGGAACCTCAATTAAAAAGTACAGGAAATGATCGGAGAGGACAAGAGCGCCGCGGAAAAATCAACAACCCCGCGGCAAGCCGCGGGGTATGTAACCCATTGGCGGATCAGGCTATCGTCGTGCCGGCGATGATCGCCGCCGCGACGATGAGGACGAGCGCCGCGATACCGAAAATCAATAAAAGCCGGTTGCTTGTTTTCATGCTATTCCATCCTTGTCATCGGCCGCTGGGGCCGCTGAGGCTGCGGGGGTCGCTGCGGCGGCGGCGGCCGCGAGGCCGGTCCACCGCGATTCTATTTCCTCGAACGCAATCTCGAGGTCAGCCATCGATCTGAAAAATCGCGGCAGCTCCTCGTCGAGGAAGCGGGCGCGCTTGATTTCCCTGGCTTTGCTCGCGCCCGTTTCGGACACGTAATAGCCGGTGCCCCGCTCGACACGGGCTATGCCCGATTCGGCCAGAGACTGCAGGGCGCGGGCGGCGGTGTTGGGGTTCACTTCAAGCGATGAGGCTATGTCCCTCGCCGAAGGCAGCCTCTCCCCCGCCGGTATTCTGCCCGCCACGATGTCGTCGGCGAAAAGCTCGGCGATCTGGGCGAAAATCGGTTTCTCGTCATTGAACCTCATCGCGCGCTTCCTTTTCCGCGACGCGGAAGTAGCCGTAGAGCAGGGCAAAAAGCGGGACGAAGGCATAACGGACGATGCCCAGCAGCACATCGAGGGCCGGCGAGGCCTTCATCGACATGTCGCCGTTGATATTCCAGCCGCCGTCGGACATCCTGACGAAGGGAACGGGAAGACCTTGGATTCCCCTGACGCCGATGAAGGCGACGAAGAGAAGTCCGGAGGCGACGAGGACGGTGACGATGACGATGCCGAGGGTCTTGATCAGCGCCCTCTTCCTGAACGTGGCCGATCCTGCGGCGAGGACAAGGGCTCCCGTCGCGAAATCGATCCATCCCTTGAAGCCAAAAGCCTGGATGGGGTTCAGGATTCTCCCCCCCTGCCCTCCGGCTATCAGCTCGATGAGGGAGAGAATAGCCGAAAGTCCGGTGGCTCCGATCGCCGCGGCGACGGGGAGGAGGATCAGATAGGAAACCAGGGCGGCGGCGTACTTTTCGAGGCTTGTGGCGGGAAGAAGAAGCCAGTCGGTGCCCGAACGCCCGTCGTGCATGCCCTTGAACGCGGAGCCAGCCAGGATGAGTCCCGCGAGGCTTATCGTGAAGATCCAGGACTGGCCGTCGGGATCGTTCATGACAGCCTTTCCGACAATGAGAATGGACAGGAGATTGATCCCCGCCAGAATTCCGGCGACGATGGCGATGGACGGGAAATCCTCAAAGGCGCGATTCCTCACGAGGAGGGCCAGCCTCTCAAAGCTGAATGTTTTATTCAACGTCGCGTTGGTCATTTCGAGGCCTCCTCGGCATAGTCTTTCGCCGCGCCGGAAGAGGTCCGATCCGCCGTTCGTGCCGCGTCAGCCGCCTGGGCCGCGTCCGCGGGATCGAGAGGGCGCAGCGATTCGCCGCGGAGAGCGGCTTCGAGGCGCCGCGGCGCGGCGATCGCCGCGTTGAAAACGAGTTCGAGATCGGCGGTCTGGATTTCGCCGGAGCCGGTATTGTCGGAGGAACGCTTGAGGAGGACGGAGTACCCCACCCTGTCCTTTTCGGCGTAGACGACATCGGGACCCAGCTCCCGCACATGGCCGGAGCCTAGTCTCGCGGCCATCATTTCCGAGCCGAGGCTGAAGAGTATCTTCCCTCCATGGACTATGACAGCGGGATCGATCAGGCGCTCGAGGTCGCGGACCTGATGGGTGGATACGACGATGATCCTGTCCGCCTCGGCTGAGGACGCGAGGGCGCGCCTGAATTGGGATTTGGAAGGGATGTCGAGACCGTTGGTCGGCTCGTCGAGAAGGATGAGCCGTGAACCGCTCGACAGGGCGGCGGCGAGAGCGAATTTCTTTCGCTGGCCGTAGGAATATCGGGTGAGAAGCTTGTCCTCGTCCAGCGCGAATTCGTGGGCCAGTTCGAGGAAGGCCTTCCTGTTGAAGGCAGGGCGGAACACAGCGTAGCGTTCCAGCCAGGCCGAGGGCTTTATGGCCGGCAGCCAGGGGTCCTCGGGCACGAAGACCGTGTCCGCCAGAAAAGCCGCTTCCCTCCGCCGGGGCTCGGCGTCGAAGACGCTTATCGAGCCCGACTGAGGGCTGAGGGCGCCGGCGAGAAGCTTCAACAAACTCGTCTTGCCGGCCCCGTTAAGGCCCAAGAGGCCGAATACCGTACCCGGTTCGAGCCTCAGATCGAGACCCTCGAAGAGCGGTCTCTTACCATACCCGAAGGTCATGGACTGAATCTTTACCATCACACACTCCTAGTGTATTAGATAGCTAATACACTAATAAAGTCTGTGAAATTTGTCAAGTACCGGGTTCTCCTGAAATGGCGATTTCGATAGCTTTGAGAAGCACCATGCTGGAACCGGTGGCTCCCGACACGACATCCACCGCGAGGGTCTGCCTCTCGACGACGCGGTCGACCACCGCTTCGCCCTTTTTCCCGACGGGACTGCAGTCGTGACTCACGATTTTTATGGCGTCGATCCGCCCGGCTCTCAGCGTGACCGCGACGGTGGCCTTGACGAGGCCGCCATCGTAGCCGCCTGTGTAGACACCGTCGGTCTTGGCCGAGATATCAGGCATCACCGCCACGGGCACGGGATCCATGGCGCAGGAAGAAGCCAACCCAAGAGACACCAGCATGAGGGCGATGAGGAAGGGACTCGCCTTAGGCTTCATCGCGAAGCCTCCTTCCGAATTCCGCCGCGGCGGCGAGATCGAGTTCGACCGTTGCCTGCCCCTGCTTGGCCGAAGCCTTCGACACCATTTTCGTTATAAAGCGTTCGGCGAAACCCAGCTTCGCCGGATCGATGCGTCCGCCGAAACACTGGATGCCCCCGATTTTATCGGCGAGAGTGGCCGGCAGAGTCGCCTTCACTACCCCGGCATGGTCGTTCGGCATCATGCCCAGCGCGAAGGCATAGAGCTTCGGGCCGGAAAGCTCGTTTTGGCGCTCGAGGGCGAGGGCGCCGAGCGCTTTCGACCATTGGCCGAAATAGACGGGGGCGCCCAGCACGACCTTGTCGTAGCCGGCGAGCGATGCCGGACAGTCCGCCAGCGGGACGGCGGTTCCGCCCGACGCCGAGGCTATGGCCCTGGCCACCTCGGCTGTCGTTCCATGTTTCGTGTCATACAGGACCAATAGTTTCATTGTCCTTTCTCCTTGGCCGCGTCGCGGCTATCTTCCTCAGCCCTTTCGGGCCTGAGGCTGCGGGATATCATTATCCCCGCGTTTACGATCAGTTTTTCCCTGTGCTGGGGCGGAATTTCCGGCTCCAGGACAAGGCGGGCGGCGATGCCGAATACCCACATCCAAAGAACCTGCGCCAAAAGTTCCGGATCGACCTTCGCCACTGAGCCATCGGCCATCCCTTCCACAAGTTTCGCCACGAGGATCTGGAAGGTCTCTCGTTTTGCCGAGACGCCCGGCGAAAGAGAATTGACCTGGCGAGCCGCCGGCCCAGCGTCGCGCAGGGCCAGAGCCTTGAACATGGCAGGGTCGGATAACGCCCACTCCACGTAGCCTCTCAGCGACTTCCGGAAAAAGTCCTCGGTGGAGGAAGCGGAAGCCGCGATCGATTCCAGGGTCGCGACGATGCCTGAATAACCTTCGCCCACGACTGCCAGTATGAGCGCTTCCTTGTCCCTGTAGTGGCGATACACAGCCGCCTGGCTCAAGCCCACGGCTTTGCCGAGCTTCCTCATCGAGAGGGCTTCCATGCCTTCTTCGGAGATGATCTTCTTGGCGGCCTCGCGAATTCGCCGGCTCGTGCCTTTTTCCGCCTCAAGCATGAAATCCCCTTTTTCAGTCAGGCATGTTAACACTGTTAACATACAGAATTTCGGGTTTTATGTATAGGGGGTATCGGTATAAATAGGACTATTTAGAGATCCAACTCTCTCACGACATCGATGACCGTCCCGTCGCGCCATTCGATGAGGGCGACCGGCCTGTCCTTGAAGCGAGGCGCTTCGGGAATGCCGGTGATTTTGCGGACATCCTCCATGAGCCGAGGCAGGTCCACCAGGGGCAATCCAGCACGACATGAGCGCTCGATCAGGTCAGGGCGGGCGGGATTGATGGCGATGCCGCGCTCGGTGACGATCACGTCGACCACTTCGCCCGGGCAGGTCAGCGTCGTCACCCTTTCCCGCACGATGGGGATGCGCTTTCTGAAAGAAGGCGCGGTGATGATCGTGCAGCCAGCGCCCGAGGCTGCGTCGGTGTGGCCGCCGATGCCGTGGAGAAGCAGGCCGTCCGAATGGGTGTTCACGTTGACGTTGAAGTCGAGGTCCACTTCGGTGGCGCCTAGGATTGCCACGTCGAGCATGTTCGCGACGCAGCCCGCCGACCGCGGTCCGTAGGAGGAAAAGGGATCGGATTCGATGTGGCGCGGATCCCGGGCGCATGAGAGCGCGGCGTCCAGGTCGAAACTCTGGAGATCAACGATGGAGCCGAGAAGGCCTTCCTCGAGAAGGTCGACGAGGACTTTCGTGGCGCCGCCGTGGGCGAAGGAAGCTTTCACTCCTGCCTTGCGCATCCGTTCGGCGAGGAAGACGGTCGCCGCGAGGGAAATGCCCCCCGCTCCCGCCTGGAAGGAAAAGCCTTCCTTCATGATGCCTGCGGCTTCTATGAAACGGGCGGTCATGTCAGCTATCAGCAGCTGGGTCGGGCTTCTCGTCAGCTTCGTGCTGCCGGAGACGATCTTCGCGCTGTCGCCGATGCTCTCCACTTCGAGCACATAATCGACGTTGGCGCCCTTGATCGACCAGTGATGGCAGGGATAGGGCACGAGGCCGTCGGTGATGACGGCCACCTTTCGGGCGTTCTGCGAATCGGGCAAGGCATAGCCCAAGGGGCCGCAGGCGGATTTTCCGGAGAGACCGTTGGCGTTGCCGAAGGGATCGGCGCAGGGCGCGGCGATGAAGGCCGCGTCGATGACGAGTTCGCCTTCCTGGACAGCCCTCTGCCGGCCTCCGTGGGAGCGCAGGACGCAGAGTTCCGGGATTTCGCCCTTGGAGCAGGCGGCCCCTATCGCGCCATACATCGATCCTTCGACCCTGGCGACAACGCCCGAGCGGATGAAGGGCAGAAGGCCTTCGTGGACGGGAAAGAGGGCCGTGGGCGCGATCCTGAGGCCGCGAAGCCCCCGGGCCGCGAGCCGGGAAACCACTTCCAGCACGATTCGGTCGCCGTCGCGAAGATGGTGATGAAAGGAAATGGTGGCTCCGTCGCGAAGCTCCAGGCGGTCGAAAAGGTCGTTCCAGCCGGAGACGAGCTTAACCGGCCGGCCGCGCGAGGGAATGGGGCGAAGGGTTTGCCGCATGGAGGGGGCGGCTGCGGCCGCGGCGCGCTGGTCGGACCGCTCAGAACTGACGGCCGCGGCGCGTGGATCGGCGAAGGCGCCGGCGAAGGGGGTCAGCTTTTTACCGTCGATTTCGGCCGGGACGACACGTCCGAGCGAGGTGGTGTTCCATTCCATATCAGAGCGCTCCCCTGTAATCGCGAAGAATGCCGCGGGCTTTTTCCGCGACCGGCGCGTCGACCATGGCCCCGTCCACCGATATGGCGCCCCGGCCTTCGGCCGCGGCCGCGTCGAAGGCCGCGACGATTTTTTCGGCGCGCGTGGCTTCTTCCTCCGTGGGGTGGAAGGCTTTCATGACGATGGGTATCTGGGCGGGATGGAGGACGCCCTTGCCGGCGAAACCGAGGGCCCTCGCTTCCTCGCAGGAGGCTTTCAAGCCCTCCTCGTCGCCGACATCGGCGTAGGTTGAATCCAACGGATCGATTCTGGCGGCTCTGGCCGCGAGCACGATCATCTGCCTGGCCAGGAGGCTCTCGGCGCCGGGCAACGCCGCGACGGGGACCGCTCCGATGTCGCGCGAAAAATCCTCGCGCCCGAAAAGGAGGGCGACGTTGCGCGGCGAAGCCTTGGCTATCTCTTTCGCGTTGAGCGCGCCCGCGGCGGTTTCGATGAGGGGCATGAGATATATCGAGCCCGCGGGAACGCCCGCGGCTTCTTCCAGAATTGAGATTTCCCTGTCGGCTTCTTCCACGTCGGCGGCTGATTCGCATTTCGGGAAAACGATAGCGTGTGGCCTGGCCTTTACGATCTCGGCGAGGTCGCCCTTTCCCCACGGCCCCGAAAGCGGATTGACGCGGACGGCGATCTCGCAGTCCCCGAGCATGAGGCTCTCTTCGAGGACGCGGCGCACGAGGATGCGGGTCTCGAACTTGCACTCGGCGACGACAGCGTCTTCGAGGTCGAAGACGAGGCAATCGGCGCCGAATAGGCCGGCGTTGACCGCCAGATGGGGCTGGTCGCCGGGCAGGTACAGGCGAGCGCGGCGAGGTCTGCCCCGAGGGGAAGCGGCGCGCGCGTTGGCTGGCCGAGCCGCGGCCGGGGCGTCGGCGAGCGGAGCTTGGGCGGGGACCGCTTCCGGGATTCGGGAGAAGCCGGCCAGCCTTAAAGAGGCCTCGGCGCGCGCCGCCACGGTGTCGTCGAGGGCGCCGTCGTCGTCGATGGTAAAGGAGCCCGTCATGACACCGAATTCGGCGGCGACGCGCAGCGCCGCCGCGGCGATGGCTTTGCCGAACAAGGAACCCACGCTCGAGCTGACGGTAGCCGTAAGGGGCGCTCCGTTCCTTTCATACGTGACCGAACAATCCGATTTCGCCCGCGAGCCGGCGCGGAACAGATCCTTGCTCATCACAGCTCCTCAATTTCGAAGGCTCCGTACATAGTCCTGGCCGCCCTGAGGGAGCCGCAGCCCACCATTCCGCTCGAGAAGGTACCGTCGCGTACTTCCAGGACGGCGCGGCCGTCCACGAGCAAAGTTATGCGATCTCCAATAACCTCGAGACAGAGAACGTACGATACTCCGTGCCTCCATTCGAAATCGGCATGAGCGAGCAACGTTACGCCGAAATCCTTCCTGAAAATGGAGATGCCGTTCTTACTGTCGAACCCGCCCATATAGCCGCGCATGGCACCGCCCGCTCTCGCGATGAGCAGGTGACTGTCGCCGGCCAAAGGCCTAACCTGAGCGCTGATTCTCTGATCGCCAACCTTGTATCCGCCCGTATAGGAAGCGGCGGGCACCGGCGTCATGAGATGGAGATTGCCGTCGTCGATGGACCAGCAGCCGCCTTCGTGGGAAAAAGGCGTCACGCATCCGAACTCGACGGCCTGTTTTCCTATATCAATCGCATAACGAGCCTTGCCGCTCACCGAGAACCTGTCGACGAGGAGCCTGCCCGAATCGCGTTTCCCCTTGCCGGAAAAACTCGTGAGCTTGAGGCCGATCTCGTCCACCGAGGCGCCGCCCGTCTCCGGAATCGCGAACTCGATCCAATAAGGCTTTTTCTCTTCGGGAAATATCATCGGGGAAGCGATGATTTCCGCCTTGGAGAAGGTATCGCGCACATAACCTTCCACGCCGACGCTCTGCCCTTCCCAGCGTTCGTGGCGGAAACGGATCTTCACGATCTGTCCTGCTCTCGCGATCGGCGAAAATACCGGGCTGTATCGCTCATCGTCGAAATCAGCCCGTCGGTAGAATGGTTTGAAGAACAGTTTCCCGTTCATCTCCCTCGTCAGGCGCTCGAAGCGGAACTCCAGCGCCCCGCCGCCCTCCAGCCCCATGCCTTCCCTATGCACGGCAGCGAAGCCCACGGGATCGGAAACCCTCATGCCGTGCGTCGAGCCCGGCAGAAGGAAATCGAAGTCCAGCGCCTTCTCCCCGTCGCCCCGCTCGAGGGCTGCCGTGATCGGCGCGGGAACAGGCTCTCCCGCCAGCTTGTACCCGACGGCGCAAAGTCGCCTGGAAAAAGTCGGAAGGTCGAGAATGTTCAGCGCGCCCGGCAGACCCGACAGGACGATGCCGTCATTGATGGGCGCCCGGTAATGCGCCGGAATCGAGTCCAGCCCGTACAGCACGCCCGCGATGGTGCCCACATTGCCGGCGTTGCAGTCGGTATCCCATCCGCACATCGTGGCGATTTCCACCGTGCGGGCGAAATCGCCGGCTCCATAGAGGAGAGCGAGGGCGCAGACACCCGCGTTCGGGATGATGTGGCATAGCCCTGGCCATTTGTCGTAGCCCCAGGACGCGATGAGGTATTCCTGGCAGGGGCGCCAGTCCTCGGGATGGGCGTCGTGGAAATCCATGACGGCTCTCACCACCTCGGCGTATTTCGAATCGGCGGGAAGCAGCCCGAGGCCGATCTCGACCACCGAACGGATATTCTTCTCGACGAAGGCGGCGGCTATGCAGCCCGCGATGAAGCGCGCGCCGAGCAGTCCCTCTCCGTCGTGGGACACGGAAGCGGCGGCGGCCGCGTAATCCGCCGCCTTTTCGGGATTTCCCGGCCAGACAAGGCCCCAGGTGTCGATAAAAATCTGCCCGCCGATTTGCTCGGCCGGCACCTGCCCGTTCCGCTCGATGGAGCCGGATTCGGGCGCCTGGATCCCGTTCTTGAGGTTCAGGTAGGCCGTATGCTCGGTGCTTCGGCCGTAGCCGCCCCACCAGAACATTCCGACGCCTTCCCGCGCGTAGTCCAGCCAGGCCCTGCCGACATCGGCGGGCGTCGTTGCCGGCACCACCCCAGGAACAGCCTCAGGAGTCGCTCCCGGCATCGCCTTCGGCGCGGCCTTCTCCGCCGCCTCGAGCAGGGGACGCACGAAATACACGGGGCCGTTGGCGTCGTCGTCGGCGGCGAAATTCCTATAGGGCTTCAGATACGATTTTACGTCTCCATACACCTCGCGGATACGTTCGTAGGTCCAGATGGCGGGCTCCACGGGCGCGCCGAGCCTGATTCCCACATTCTTGCCCAGAAAGCCCGCGTAGACACGTTCGAGATAATCGCTAGGTATGGAAGACATTGGTTTACTCCAAAAGTGAAGATAATGAGGCGCCGCGTCAGCGGCGCCTCCAGAGAACCCGTCGCTTATTTCAGCTTGGTGGCCGCGTACTTGGACAGCTCGGTGCCGCCAGCCTTGTACCACTTCTGCACGTATTCATCGAAGGCGGAGAGGGGTTTCTTGCCGGTGACGATGTCGGCGATATATTCCTTGTACAGGTTTGTCATGGCGTCCCAGTTGGTGACGTACTGCTCGGGAATGAGGAAGGTCTTGTCCGCCATCATGTACTTCGTCGCCAGTTTGGCCGATGCCACGGCGGCGTCGGTCATGATCGGCCTCGAGAGAGGCTTGTCGGGGTTGAAGCCGTTGAAGGAATCGCCGAACCAGCCGTTGTACCATTCGGAATACTTGTCGGTGAGGACATAGCGGTTGGCTTCCTCAACGACGTGGAGGCCGGGCATGCCGAGCTTGGCAATCTTGAGACCGGCCGGGCTCCACATGAAGTCGATCACGGCGAAGGCGGCATCCTTGACCTTGGAGGTCGTGGGAATCGCGAAACCGCGCGCTTCCTTGGTGACGTCCACGAAGGGGCCGAGGCCCTGGGCGATCCCGGCGGGGGGAGGAAGAGGAACGATGCTCGTGCCCTGGGTCTTCAGCATCTTGTTCGCGTAGACATCGAGGCTGCCGGGCGCCACGCCCGCCACCATGCCAGCCTTGCCCTCATAGAACACCTGCTCCTTGGAATCCCATTTCTTAGTCAGGTATTCGGGATCGAGAAGGCCTTCCTTGTAGAGTTTAGCGTAGAATTCGAGCTTGGTCTTCTCGTTCGGCGTGACGCGCGCGTAGGTCCACTGGCCGTCGGCGCCCTTCATCCAAGTCGAGGTGATGCCGAAAGCCGCGTCGAATATCGAGTCGAGTTCCTCGACGCCGTTGGTGGCGCCGGTCACGGAGATGCCGAACTTCGCTCCTTTTTTCTGGACGAGATCTTTGAAGAGGGCGTAGTAGTTGTCGACGGTCGGCTTGGCGGCCACCGCTTTGGCGGAGGGCAGCGAATCGTACCAGTCCTGCCTGATAACGGGAGCGCGGACGCGGGGAGGAGCGACCCACACGAGGTAGGGATAGCTCTCGAGGCGCAGCTTGCTGTGCTGGTCCAGGACAGTTTTCAGGCTCTTCGATGTGTTGACGTAGGGGCGAAGGTCCACGAGCAGGTCCTGCATGGCGATCTTGTCGTCGCCGCCCTGGAAGTAGATGAGATCGGGGATGTCGCCCGACATGATCATCAGGCTGATTTTCTCGGCGTAGTTGCCCGCCGGCACCTTGACGATCTCGATATCGACGGGCGTCCCGACCGCGGCCATGCCCTTTTCGATAAGCTGGATGAACTGGGCCGAATTGGGATCGGTATCCAGATCCTTGAGCACGAGCCTCACCTTGGGTGTGGCCGCGCCCACGAAGGCGACTCCGCAGACGAGAAGAACCGCCATCAGCAAAGACACGATACTGTGCTTTTTCACGATAACCTCCTATTCCTTGTCCTATTCCTTGACTCCACCTTCCATCACTCCTCTCGCGTAATACTTGAGGATCAGAGGGTAGATAACGAGAACCGGCAGCATGGCCACGATGATGGTGCTCGCCTGCAGCGCGTCGTAGCTGAGGCGGGCGGCTTCATCGTAGCTGAAGAGCGCGCCCGATCCGATGAGCGAGGCGGTGTCGTCGAGAACGACGAACTGTCTCAGGATCAGCTGGAGCGGATACTTGTTGGGGTCGGTGAGATAGATGCTCGCCCTGAAGTATTCGTTCCAGTGGAACACGCCGTAGAAAAGTCCGAGCGTCGCGAGGGCTGGCTTGGACAGGGGGAGAACGATTTTCGCCAGGATTTTCATGTAGCTGGCCCCGTCCACCTGGGCGGCCTCGATGAAGGAGGAGGGGATTTCCTCGAAGTAGCGCATCATGATGATGAGGTAATAAACGTTCACGGTCTTGTAGAGGATGACGGCCCAGAGGCTTCCCATGAGGCCTATCTTCTTGACGACGAGGTATTCGGGGATGAGCCCGGGTTCGAAGATCATCACCACAACGATGAGAACCTGAAAGAAGCGCTTGAAGGGCAGCCTGGGCCGTGTCATGGCGAAGGCGGCCATCGCGGTGACGAGGAGGTTCAGGGCCGTGCCCACGAAGGTGATGTAGACTGAGTTCATGATGCTTCTGACGAAGAGCGGATTAGCCGCCAGAACGCGGTAATTGATGAGGGAAAGCCCCTTGGGCACGATGGTGAGGCCGCGCACCTCCGACACCCTCGCCGGGTCGGAGAGGGAGAGGGCGAGGAGGTTGAGCAGGGGGACGATAACCACCACGCTGATACCGAGAAGAAAGATCGCGATGGCGCTGCGCCAGATTATCTCGACTGTGGTCGTTCTTACTTTGCGCATCACCACATCCCCTTCCCCGTCACCTTGAGGGAGCCCTTATGGGCCGCGAGGATGAGGACGAGGCCGATGACGCCTTTGAAGAGGCTGGCCGCCGTGGAGATCGAGTACTGCATGTTCAGGAGGCCTATCCTGTAGACGTAGGTGTCGAGAATATCCACCACGCTGATCACCGAGTCGTTCATCATGTTGAAGACCTGGTCGAAACCCGCGTTGAGGAAGAATCCCATGTTCAGGATGAAGACCGTCACCATGGTCGAGGTGAGCTCGGGCAGGGTGATGAAACGCATTTTCTGCAGCGGCCCCGCACCGTCCAGGTCGGCCGATTCGTAGAGGCTGGGACTGATGCTCGCCAGGGCGGCCATGTAGATGATCGAGTCCCATCCGAGGCTGCGCCATGTCTCGGAGGCAAAGAGCACCCAGCGGATGGAACCCTTATCCGTCATGTAATCGATGGCCGGGAGGCCGAAAATGCTGCGCAGCTGGTTCATGCCTCCCGTGCTGGGCGAGAGGAAGGCGATCCACACGCCGGCGATGACCACCCAGGAAAGGAAGTGAGGCAGGTAGGTGGTCGACTGGATGAATTTCCTCATGAAGGAGGCGCGCACTTCGTTCAGCATGAGGGCGAAGGCGATGGGCAGGGGGAAGAAAAGCACGATCTTCATGAAGCTGATGATCAGGGTGTTGGCCAGGACCTGCATGAAGGAAGGCGAGCTGAAGAGCGCCTTAAAATGCTTGAGCCCGACGAAAGGGCTTTTCCCGATGATTCGGAAATCCTGGAAAGCCATAACCATCCCAAAGAGCGGGACGATGTGATAGACGAGAAAATAGACAAGGGCGGGTGCGAGGAGGAGGAGAAGCGACCATTCCTGCTTCCGCAGGCCAGTCCCTGGCCGGCGCGCCGTCAGCGTCCGCGCTGGGGCATTGATTCCGCTCATTTTCAGGCCTTCATCCCGCAGGAGAGCGCCACAAGTTCTTTCGCGAGCGTGACGATGTCTTCCTCCGCGGCGAAATCGAGGCAGGTGCCGGAGGGTTTGCGAAGGCGCGCCGTCCAGGCGTCGGGGAAGGCGGCGAGGCCGTGCATGGCGCCCGCGAGGGAGCAGACGAGGCCGCTGATCGTATCCGCGTCCCTGCCGAAATTGGCGCTCCAGAGAAGGCCGCGGCGGGGATCGCCGGCGGTGAGTCTGAAGATGGCATATACCTGGGGGATGGCCTCGGGCGACGTGGCGTGTTCGGGCGTCCAAAGCTTCGTGTGGAGTTCCTCGTAGGCTTCCTCGATATCGGGGAAGCGGTCGCAGATATCCATGGCGGTATCCATGGCGTGGCCGATCCAACTGCCTGCGGGAAACCTGGCCCGGCCGGCGGCGACGATCTCGTCCACGAACCCGCCGGCGATGGCCACGGCGACGCTCGCGGCGAGAGCCTGGGCCGCCCATATGCCGTCGGCGTCATGGCTCACGCAGGCGTCGGCGGCCGCGAGTTCGGCGGCCCCGTCGGGATCGCCCGCTCTCAGAATTCCGTGGGGCGTGGCGCGCATCGCGGCGCCGTCGTCTATGTTCATCACGTTGTATTTGCCGGTGAAGGGAGGCTCCATGCCGCGGCCGAGGTTCTCGATGGCGCCATAGAGGGGCCGGCCCGCGCGCTTCTTCGCGCCGCCGCGGCCGATAATGTACTTCCGCCAGGCTTCCGCCGTCTTCGCGGGCGTCAGCGCGCCGCGGCAATCCAGGAGGGCGCGCGCGGTCAGCACGCCGAATTCCGTGTCGTCAGTGCTCTTGCCGTCGTCGAGAAGGCGCACGATAAGGCCGTAACGGTTCCTGTGTTCCTGGCTCCTGCCGAGATCGCCCACGGCGTCGCCCACGGCAAGCCCTATCAGGGCGCCCGCGGCCCTGGATTCATAGCCGGCGCGGTCGGCGACAACTTCAGCTCTGGTTTTCATGCTTCTTCCTTCCTTTGTACGACGCTGTCCCTGACGATGAGTTCGCCGGGGAACAGGTGCTTTTCGGCGGGTCTGCCGGGGTCTTTCATTTTCGCGAGTAAAAGCTCGGCGGCCGCCGCCCCGATCCGTCCCCTGGGCTTCCTCACCGTCGTGAGCGGGGGATAGGTCTGCGCGGCCGCCGGCACGTCGTCCATGCCGACGATCGAAATGTCTATGCCGGGAATGATCCCGAATTTCCTGAATTCGCCCATCGCGGCTATGGCCACGATGTCGTTGCCGCAGAAAAGCGAATCGACGCGGCGGCGCCAATCGGGCAGGGCCAGGCAATGCCTAGCCAGGGTCCTGCCGCCTTCCTCGTCGAGATTTACCGAAAAGACGAGGTCGGGATCGTAGGGGAGCCCTTTATCGCGCAGAAAATCCTTGTATGCCCTGCTTCGCAGCGAGAGATAGCGCTCGCCGCCGTGGTCGCTCGTGGCCAGGGCTATGCGGCGGTGTCCGGTGCCGTAGAGATAATCGAGAGCCAGGCGGGCGGCTGACATCGTGTCGGTGCCCACCGTGTCGATGTCCTGGGTGGCGCTGCGTTCGCCGATCATGACGCTCGGAACGCCTATGTCCTTGATGAGGCTGATATTGTCGGTGACGCTGTTGAGGATGAGCCCGTCGAAACGCGATGAGCGCGCGAGCTCGTAGTAGCGCGCCTCCCGCGTCTCGCTCCAGTCGGTGGAACCAATGACGACCGAATAGCCCTCGGGCTCCAGCCTGTCCTGGATGGCTCGGGCGATTTCCGACCAGAAATGGTTGGCTATGTCGGGAACCATCACGAGCACCATGTAGGTTTTCTGGGTTCGCAGGCAGGCCGCCATCAGGTTCTTGGTGTAGCCGAGCTGTTCGATGGCCTTGTTGACGGCTTCGAGGGCCTTCGGGCTCACCGAACCGCCCCGGTCGGAGACGACGCGCGACACTGTGCTTTTCGAGACGCCGGCGAGACGGGCAACCTCGTGAATGCTTATCTTGGGTTTATTCATAATGGGAACGTTCCCTAAAAACACCCTAACACGACTTTAAAAATCGCGCAATAGCTAATTGGGAACGTTCCCTATAAATTCGCCGTAAATTTTACTTGACCGTTATCCAGCGCAGGACTTCCTTGAGCTTGGGCTTTTTGCCCGTCATGAGGATGCCGATCCGGAAAATCTTGGCGGCCAGAAAGGCCATGCCGGCCACGCTAGCCGCGAGCAGGGCGAGGCAGAGCGCGATCTGCCACGCGGGCGGTTCCGACACTAGGATGCGGACGAGCATCACGATGGGGCTCGTCATGGGAAAGAGCGAGAGGAAGACCGAAACCGTCGAATCGGGATTGGTAACGAGGCTGCTGATCATCACGAGGGGAAACATGAGGAACATGAGGAGAGGCCAGGCCACCTGGCCGAGGTGCTGTTCGTCCTCGCTCGCGGCGCCCAGGGCCGCGTAGGCCGAGGCGTAGAGGAAAAAGGCGAACACGAAGAATATGACGAGCCAGAGCATGTTCCCAGTGGAAACGCCAGCGGGCATCGAAAGGTTGAAGACCGGGCCTATGAGCTTCGTAAGCAGCATGGCCATCGCAACCCAGATTCCGTACTGCAGGAGCCCCGCCAGGCCGAGGCCCAGGATCTTCCCGAACATGAGGTCGCGGCTCGTGACGCTCGAGAGCATGATCTCGACGGTTTTGGATGTCTTCTCGGTGACGACGGAGCGCCCTATCATCTGGCCGTAGAGGAGGACGGTCATGTAGATCAGCATGACGAAGGTGAGGGCTGTCATGAGGACTTCGAAAAAGGATTCGTTGCCGCGCTTCTCTTCTTTTCCGCCTGCGTCGAGCTTGACCACCTCGAAGCCGGGTACCGCAAGGACTTTCGCCACGAGGTCGGGAGCGATGCCGCTCTCGACGATGCGGATTTCGCGCGCGGCGGCTTCCAGGACGGCGGAGGCGCTGCCGTAGAGGGCTATCTCGGAGCCGCTCTTGGAGTACCATACCGCGCTGCCTGAGCCGGGCCAGCCGGCCTCGATGGAGAGCAAGGCCACATAGTCGCCCGCGAGGACAGCTTCCTTGGTCGCGGCCAGAGACGATGCGTCTTCGGCGACGCTCGCCACCTCTATGCCCATGCCTGAAAAAGCCGCGTCCACGGCCTTCCGCACGGGAGCGGAAGCGCCGATCAGGGCCAGGGGCTTGCCGCCGGCCATTTTCCCGGGATCCTGGGTCAGCAGGGAAGGCAGGACGGTGATGGCGAAGATGAGAAAGGGTCCGAGAATCGTGAGGATGACATAGGCTTTGTTCGCCGCCGTGAGCCTGAATTCGTGCTTTATGACATTGAACAGCCTAGTCATGGTCCACCTCCGCGCCCGCCGCCTGTCCCACGCCCGCAGCGCCTTCAGCGCCCTCCGCTTCCGTGCCAAGCGCCTCCCCTCCTCCCACCAGCCTTACGAATATCTTGTGCAGGGAGGGGGAAATCGTCTGGAAACGGCGCATGCGCAGACGACCGGCCAGCGCCGTGTAGAGACGATCCGGATCGACCCCTTCCTTCATCTCCACTTCGATCCATCGCGGATAGGCGTTGACCGAAGCCACGAAGTCGAGATCCTTCACGAAAGATCCATCGCCGTCGAATTCCAGCTGTACCGCGTTGCGGCCGTACTTGGCCTTGATCTCGGCCATCGATCCGTAGAAAACTTCCCGCCCCTTGTCCATGAGGAGGATCCGCTCGCATATCTTCTCGGCGTGTTCCATGATGTGGGTGGAGAAAAGCACCGTCGAGCCCTTTTTCTTCAACTCGACCATGACGGCTAAAAACTCGTCCTGCGCCAAAGGATCGAGGCCGGAAAAAGGTTCGTCGAAAAAAATGACGGAAGGATTGTGCGCGAGAGCGCCGATGAACTGGGCCTTCTGCGCCATGCCCTTCGACAGCTCCGAAATCTTCCGGTTTTTCCACTCGGTCAGGCCGAAACGCTCGAGCCAGCCTTCGATGGAGGCGCGGGCCGCGGCCTTTTCGGCGCCCTTGATGGCGGCCAGGTATTCGAGCACTTCGCCGAGCTTCGCCTTCCTATACAGGCCTCGCTCTTCGGGCAGATAGCCTATCCGCGACTTATCAGCCTCCGTGAGCGCCTTGCCGTCGAAACTGATAAGCCCCGAGTCGGGGGCGATGATATTCATGATCATGCGTATCGTCGTCGACTTGCCCGCCCCGTTGGGACCGATGAGCCCGAAAATTTCGCCCGGTCTGGCTTCGAAAGAGAGGCCATCCACCGCCAGCACGTTCGAATAGGATTTGGTGACGTTTTGGACTGTGATCAAAGGCTCGCCTCCGCAGGGACGTTTTCCTGGAATATAACACCGGCAGAGGGGAAAACAAAGAAGGAAGGAAAGGAATCCGATATTTTTTTCGCCATACGCATACGCCATTCCCGCGTCCGCTTTTTTCGCCCTGACCATTTCACTATAATCAGCCCATGAACGCATCTTCCATCGATTCCGACTCGACCGAAAACCTGGAGGCATTCTTCGAAATGATCCAGGCTGCCCGCCACTGCGTGGCCTTCACCGGCGCGGGCGTCAGTACCCTCTCCGGCATCAGCGATTTTCGCGGGAAAAACGGCCTCTACAAGACGGTCGACGCGGAAAAAATCTTCGACATCGAAATTTTTCGCCGCGATCCCTTCTTTTATTACGAAGCAACCCGCGATTTCATATACAACCTGGACGAGAAAAAGCCTTCGGTCGTCCACAGAACGCTCGCGGAACTGGAACGAAGGGGACTGCTGGCCGCCATCATCACGCAGAACATCGACCTTCTCCATCAGAAAGCGGGCAGCCGGCGCGTCATCGAAGTGCACGGTTCGCCATCCCTCCACCATTGCCCTGCCTGCGGATGGTCGATGTCCTTCGAGAAGGCGGCACGGATAGTCCGCGCCGGCTCCATCCCCCTCTGCGAAAGATGCGGCGCCGCGGTCAAGCCCGATATCACCTTCTTCGGCGAAAACCTTCCGGCCGACGCGCTGAAGGCGGCGCGCGACGAAGCCGAAGCCGCTGACCTCCTTATCATGCTGGGATCCAGCCTCCTCGTGTACCCCGCGGCTGCCCTGCCCCAGCATACCATCGAGAACGGCGGGAAACTGGTGATCGTCAACGACATGATCACTCACCTCGATAGGGCGGCCAGCCTCAAATTCCAGGACCTCGGTACCGTATTTTATTTTCTGGAGGGGAAGTTGACGATCTGTCCTTGATAGATGGACGGTTTTCTGCTATTACTGTGCCTAGAACCGATCCCCTTCCGGGGACCATATAACGAGCCAAGGAGGAAGCGCCATGTCCGATCCGGACGGTGGGGGTAGTAGCACCCCCTATCATAGTTGCAGCACTAAAATGACTCTCGCGGCACTTCCTGCGGGCGACCGGTTCCGGCTCTAAGCCTTCCCACCGGTTTCTCCAGGTTTTTACCGCCCAAGGAGAAACCAAAATGATCACGATCAGGACTCAAGACGACAAGAAGCTTTCCCAGAGCAGCGAAATCGTGAAGGACTGCTGGGTCGACGCCCGCAATGTCACAAGGGAAGACCTCGCCAAGCTGGAAAAAGATTTCGGCATCCAGGCTGAACTCATCGCCGACATCATGGACCAGGACGAACAGGCGCGCATCGAAAAGGAAGACGAATATACCGCCATCATCGTCCGCCTGCCCGTCTTCGACCAGAATTCGGAAGTGACATATTCCGCCGTGCCTGTGGGCATCATCCTTTTCGGCGACAAAATCGTCACCATATGCCAGCGTTCCAGCGACGTGCTCGACGATCTGACGGGGCACAGAATCCGCGACTTCAGCGTGAAAAACAAAAGCGCCTTCGTGCTCAACCTCATGGGGAGAGCGGCGTTGAGCTATCTGCGCGCCCTGAAAGAGCTCAACAAGAAGACGGCCATCATCGAGAGAGAACTGCAGGAGTCAGTCAAGAACAACGAACTCGTCCAGCTCCTCTCCGTCCAGAAATCCCTCGTCTACTTCACGACGAGCCTCAAGACCAACGAACTTCTCCTCGAAAAGCTGCAGAAATCTCCCTTCATCCATTTCAAGGAAGATGAGCAGGAGCTTCTGGAGGACGTCCTCACCGACAACAAGCAGGCCATCGAGATGGCCAATATCTATTCCTCGATTCTTACGGGCACGATGGATGCCTTCGCGAGCGTCATCTCGAACAATCTCAACAGGGTGATGCGCCGACTCACCATTGTTTCTATCGTGCTCATGATACCGACCCTCATCTCGAGTTTCTTCGGCATGAACGTCGATCTGCCCTTCCAGAACCTGCCATTGGCATTCATGGGCATATTCAGCGGAAGCCTCTTAGCTTCCGTGGTCGGGGCTCTGCTGCTCAGCGAGCGCCGTAAGAAAAAGATCGCGAATCTCGCCATTCCCTATTCCAGCAACCTCATCGTCCATCGCTAAGTGATCGCCATGGAGAGCTTGGGGATGAAGCGGGATAATAAAGGCATAATCGCGCTCTATGCTTTCAGTTTTTTCAAGAACCTGCAGTTTTTCGGGGCGGTGGCCGTTCCCTTTTATATCCACCGCCTCGAAATGGGCTATGCCCGGATGTTCACGCTCGAGATGGTGTTTTCCGCCGCCATGATGATCCTCGAGGTGCCCGCGGGCGTCGTCGCCGACCGATGGGGCAGGAAAATCTCCCTCTGCCTGGGATCGCTTTTTCTCGCGGCAGGCTTCCTCATGTTCGGCATATTCCATTCATTCGGGATTCTTCTCGTGGCGGAGCTTATCTGCGCCCTGGGCATGACGCTCGTCAGCGGCGCGGACAAAGCCCTGCTCTACGAGGTAATAAAGCGCGACAGGAACGCCGAAAATACCGCCAACGTGTTCGCCCGCTATGAGTCGGCCGGCACGGCGGGGCTATTCATAAGCTTTCCCCTGGGCTCCCTGTTCGCGGGCAGCGGCATCGTTCCCTATAAGGAAGCCCTGGGTCTGGTGTTCGTATTCACGGCCGCGGCGCTGGGGATATCCGGCCTCATCGTCCTCGGCGTCAGGGAAACCATGGAAAAACGCGGCGGCGAGAACTTCCTGAGGCATGGAATCGACGGCTTCCTCCAGATATTCAGAACGAAGGAGCTGCGCGGTTTCGGCCTCAATTACGCGGCCATCTCAGCCCTCACGTTTTTCATGTTCTGGTTTTACCAGTCCATGCTCACGCGGAACGCCTTGCCCGTGGCCTGGTTCGGCTTCGTCGGCTCGGCCTTCAACCTCAGCGCCATGCTGCTCCTGCAGACGACGCCCTTCATCCAGAAAAAGATGGGCATAGCCCGAGCGCTCTTCCTCTCCTCCCTGATGCCTGGCCTGCTCTATATCGGCGCCGGGCTGTTCCCGAATATCGTCGTCGATCTCATCGTCATGTTCGGCGTGACGAACCTGAGGCTTTTCAGGGCGCCGATGCTTTCAGCCCTCATGAACGACCATATCGAGGATTCCAACCGCGCCACAGTGCTTTCGGGCATTTCGATGCTGGAACGGGTCCTTATAGCCCTGCTCTACCCTCTGGTGGGCATGATCGCCGATCTCTCACTCAACGCCGCCCTCCTCATCCTCGGGGGGCTGACCATCTTCGCCTCCCTCGCGCTCAGGGTGAATGAGACATCTCGACCGCCCCGGGCTAGCGATGGTCCTTAAGTCTCCGCGCGAGTGAGAGACGGGCTTCGCGGCGGATGCCCGCCTGCTGGTAACGGCGTAGCTGTTCGGGCGTCTCGGGAAGGATAGGCCGGACCTGAATGGGTCTTTTATCGGGACCGACAGCCACGAAAGTCAGATAGGCGGGGCAGATCAGCACTTCTTCCCGGGAACCCGGCCGCCAGCCCGTAACCCGGACGCCGACCTCCATCGAGGTATTGAAGACGCGATTCACCGATGCCCTGATCATCAAGACAGTGCCCACAGGCGCCGGATTCTTGAATATGAGCTGATCCACCGATACGGTGACCACGCTCTCGCCCGAATGCTTGAACGCGGCGATTCCGGCGGCCTTGTCCACCAAGGACATGAGATGACCGCCAAAAATCGTGCCGTAGAGATTCACATCCGAGGGCTGCACCACGTCGTCCATTTCCACAAGGGATTCCGATACCGGCTTCCCGCTCAATTCCATACTGCCAGGCATGGCAGCCTCCTATTCGGCGCTTCAATAGATTCCGGAAATTTAACATGGTAAAAACCGAATGGAAAGGCTAACCGATGAGTGATAAGCTCAAGCCTTGAAGCGCATGTCGCGTCTGATGACGGGACATGCCTGCTATAAAGGAGAGCGACATGAAGAAATATGCGGCGTTCGCGGCAATTCTCTGTCTCATGTGCGTCTTCGCTTTTGCCGAAGCCCCGGAAGCGGCAGCCCTTCCCCACGCGAATAAGGGGGAACTCATCGTCAACGCGGGAGCGCTTTTCGGCTATTATGGTTTCGGGATAGGAGGCGGCGCCGAGTACATTTTCGCCAGGTGGGATATCGCCAAGACCGTGCCCCTGACTTTCGGCGCGGCAGCCAAGGCAAGCTTCGGCTACCCCGGCCTTATGCTCGACCTCGGCGCGATGGCGACCATGCACTTCGGCCTGAACACCTTTATGTCACTTCCCCGTTTCCTGCGCAATTTCGACTGGTACTGGGGTCTTGGCCTTGGCGGTTGCGTCGGAGCGTATTTCGGCGCTGGGCCCTTGGCGGCGAGCGGCATTTCCTACTTCATCAATCCCAATCTCGCTATCCACGCTGACATCAGCATCCCATACTTTTTCGGCCTCGATGTTGGGTATACAGGCATGATAGGCGTCAAGTGGAAGCTCTGAGCGCATAAAAAAGCATGCACATAATTACTTTGCATGCCACTAGCCTTGAACCGCGCTGTTCGGCGGAAGTATTCGCCAATATGCCCTTTTGATTTCGCGATAATGCTACTATACTTGATTTCAATGAACACGCGGCGACAGCGCCGATACAACCTCGCCGATGACAGCTTTCGGACCGGATAAACGATACGACAAACCATCCAGGAGGGCAGGATGAAAAGAAAAATCGCCATTACAGTATTTGCGCTATCCGTAGGCGCGCTCGCGCTGATCTCATCCTGCGCCACCTCGGCGGCACCAAAGAAGAGCGATGTCATCATCGAAGACAAGGGAATGTCGGGAAAAATCACTATGCCGCTTTGGGTACCAGCCGCGATGCTGGGCGACACCTTAAGCCTGGAAAAGATGCCCGACTTCGCCGGCATGATAGTCGTCACGACGGTGTCCGAGGCGCAGAATCTGGAACGCGCCAATGAGCTCGCGGGAAAAGTGCGTCCTCAGACCGAAATGGGCTACTTTCTTTCCGTCCGGGTTGGGGATGCGCTCAAGAACGCGAAAGTACCCGCCCAGGATTTTTTGAGTTTCTCCGCCTATAGCGAGCGCTTCCTAAGCGGCGTGGAAGAGGCGATCTACGAGGATTTCACGAAAAAAGCCGATTGGTGGGTAAAAATCCAGACCTACGCGGCGGACGCGAAGCCGGACAAGGAGCTCTATCGCGTGATCCAGGTATGGGCGATGGAAAAGAAATTACTGAAAAAGAAATTCGATCTCATTCTCGCAACCGTGAACAGCCAGGCCGCGCCCGTACCGGAAAGCGTACGGGCGAAAAACCTGATCGAGAAGACGCTCGCGGAAGACTTCTTCCACGAATGATCGCCAGCGAATAATCGCTAGCGATCATTCGCTAGAGCGATATGCCTCCCGTAACCGTTACGGCGGCAGTCAGCGCGTCATCGGCATTATCGACGAGCGAATCGGTGTAATCCACTTCCACCGACGCGCCCATGCTCAACACGCCGAACCGTTTGCCAAGCGTGAAGATTCCCCCGATGGCGTAATCCTGCGCAAGACCGTCCTCATAGGTCTGGTCAAATGATCCAGCCAGTGTCAGCGTATCGAAGAAACTCTTCAGAAGCGTGAATTTGGCGTCATAGCCGTAGGTGCTCTCGGAGGAAGCCTCGGTGCTCCATCCATGCTCAAAGCCGAGATTCAGTTTGTAACGGTCGTATTGGAAACCGCCGTCCAACGCAAATTCCAGCTCCCAGACGCTCGTGTTGCCCTCCACGCCGTCCACCCTAAGATAGGTGACATAGGAGTCCTCGGTGGAAGCGCCCAACGTAAATATGAAATTGCCGGACTTGATCCTGCCGCTCTTCCATTTCAAGCCGCCCGTATGCGTCAACGATGAGTCATTATAACTGGAATTGACGATGGCCGCTGCCGCTGCCGCGTCATCCGTTATGAGGGCCGCGAGTTTTGTCGCGTTCGTATCTACCCACTCGAAGGTGTAGAGAAAGAGGAGGCTCCCGAAAGCGCCTTTAGCCGGCGTGCCGATGGCGATATCGACCGTGTTGCTTATATTTGAAATGTCATATTCCGAAGGATCCGCGGTCGAGGCCATGCCAAGGAGAGGTAATATATCGTTGAAGAGAATATCGGGGACATTATCCTGCTGCCAGGCATAGCTCAGGAATACATCGTAATCCCACACCGTCTTTTTCCACGCGGCGCCCCAGTCCAGCACGTCGGTATCCACGGCGGCGGCAAGGCTCTTGTACGAGCTGTCCGTTTTATGATACCAGCCCTCCAATCCCAGGGTAGGTATCTCGAGGTCGCCGCCGTAGGTAATGCCCCAAAGGCTTCGGTTCACCGCCGCCGCGGTGAGGCCAGTGGTGAGGGGGAAGTAATCGAAAACGGGGAAAATGTTGGTCACCATGTCCACATAGCTCAAATAGGGGCTGATATCGAAGCCAAATCCATCGTTGATGTCCGAAGCGAGCTTATCCTTATCCAGGATACTGCCGGCGTCATCGGTATAGAGCGTGAGGCCGAGCCCTCCCGAGAGGTTGAAGAGCTTGTTCTTCGTGCCCATATCCAAACCGAATACCAGACTTTCCTCGGGTTTCACGTCGGCCAGGTCGTAGAGTATCCCGATCGGCGAGACGCCGGACGCCGCTATATCGTCGTATCGTCCCTGCAGGGAGCTGATAAAGGAGACGTTCGTCTGCAGCCACCAGTAGTCAAACACGCTGATGCCCGCCTGCAGTCCGAAGAAGTTCTGAGGCCAGGCGGTCTGGTAGAGTCCCAGGTCGGAGAGCCCTTTCGCGACGGTAAGGTCCAGGAAGGGTGTGTTGAGGGAAATCGATGAGCCGCGGAACTCGAAATCCTTTATCGTTTCCTTCTGGAAACTCAGCTTCTGATCGCCGAACGCGTAGGAGAGGTAAGGATCGAAGAGCGACAATCTCGCCAGCATCTTGTTGTCGTTGTAGAACTTCCTTGCCACTTCGCCGCCGTAGTCGAACTCGTTGTCGAAAGCCCAAGGATTCCAGAGGTTCATGATGTTCTGGTAATCGGCGATGAGCGCATTCGGATAGGCAGCCGGGATGTCGAAAATAGAAATATCATCGGCCAGCGTCCCCGCCAACTCCAGCTTTAGCGGTCCGGCCCTGAGTTTGGTTCCGCCTCCAATTTCATAGGTCAGGTTGACATCATGCCGCATATCGCCGAAGAACGTGGCGAGATCCGTCGTGTTGGCGGTTTCTCCCATGGTCAGACTGTATTCCGCCTCCAGTGTGGCGATATAATCCGCCTCGGCGGAGAAGAAGGGCTCGACGCCCTTTTCGAGCGCGAAGGTGACCGTCTCCTTGGCCGCGTTCCCGTAGATATCGGAGACAGAGAGGTCCACCGAGGCCTCCGCGGCCTTATCGTTGACCGGTGTTATGAAGAACGTGAGATAGTCCTGATATACCATAACCTTGTCGAGAGCTTTACCCTTGTATCGAACCTCGCTTGTCTTTATCTCGCTGTCCTCGATTATCTGGAAGACAACCATCTGCTCCTTTCCCCTGATAAGAATTTTCGTTTCGGGGGATTTAAGCGTAAACTTAGGGGGAATCGTATCGGGCACGAGTCTGGCTTTACGGGTTCCCATGGCGGGAAACCTGCTGACCGACCCTCCCGCCGTTTTTACTTGCACGTAGTAGATAAGCTCTTCGCCGCGCAGGTATTCGAAGGGAATCACCGTTGTCCACTTGCCATTCTTCTCGGTGAATTTGGCGTACTGTGGCACATCGCTGCGTTCGGGAAGGAGGTAGAATCTCGCCTCGGCGATTTTAAGTCCCGATTCCACATTAAGGGTGACGACCAGGTCTTTGTATGAGGGGACTTCGTTCGGAATGGTGACATCGTATCCGAAGATCGCCAAGGTCGAAACGCAGAGAAAGAGCGCGATAAAGGTTAGCTTTTTCATGGTTTTCCCTTTTCCGGATTCCGGCCTTTCAAGGATTATTCGCCAACGCCGCCATGACTTCGTCATAGATGATCTTTAACATGGCAAAGTCTCCATTCTGCATGAGAACTGTACTCTCCGCCTCCCCGGCAATAGCTATCGCCCTCTCCATCGCTGCCTTGGCCCCCGCTTGGTCACTGCGAAGCTCGGCCTGCACGGCTTGCCTCGCCGCAACATCCGCGTTGCCCCTTAACCGAATCAACCTATCGCGGGCTGAGCTGATCCCTCTCAGCAATACCATTGAAGAGGTAATTTTCGGAGCGAAGGGACCGCCGTTTCCATAGACGGCGGAATTTCTCTGCGTCATTTCCGCCACCATCCTATTCGCCTGGTCAAACGACAGTATGGATTGCTGCAGCGCTATGGTCACCTCAATCGCTGCGCCTAAGGCTTGCTGGGCATAGGTTGGGGCATTCGTTCTTTTCTGTCCGCCTTGCATCTCCTCGCCATCGTCAAGATCTCCCGATCCTCCGCCCTCTCCGCTTCCTCCGCCCTGGTCTCCGGAACCGCCCGAGCCTTCCTGACCCTTCGCTTGCGGCACTTTTACCTGGATTTGCTTCAAGATGGCTATTTTCGTACCGCTGACGCCGATCGCCTCGATGGTGATGATATGGTCGCCACCGGTGAGGTTGGCCAAGGAACCGAGATTCAAACTATTTCCCCTGCCGAGCAACCCATCGATATGGGAGGTCCAGGTAATGGAATCGCCGGTCAATGCCGAACCGTCCCTGTCTTTGGCCGCCGCGTCCATGGTCATGGCCGTCCCGCGCTGGAAGATGAGCGGTGCCTCGGCCGGAAGCACTTGCAGCTCCATGGCGCCATACACCTTGAGGAGGAATGTGGCCGTCGACAAAGTCTGGCTCCCCGCGCGGGCTTCCACCGTGATAGAGCGATCGCCAGGCTTCAGACCCGCGGCGGCAAGGTCCAGAGTCTCGCCAGTGCCTATGGGATTGGCCGAAAGATCGCTGCGCCAGAGGATCGAATCCACTCCCTGCAGCCCCGCGACTACCGCGCGCACGGTGCCCGGCTGCCCCGTCAAATCCACCTTTTCTGGCGGGCTGTCGACGAAGATGCCGACCCTCGGCTTGTATACATTGAGCGTATAGGCAATCGAGCTCATCATTCCGTTTTCGCTGGCCTGGATGGCTAGTTCAAAGACCCCATCGGACGAGAGGGTGTCGGCGGGGATGCTGGCCTGGTAGGTGGCGACCCCTTCCGTTTTCGTCCACTTCGTCTCGATGGATTGCCCATCCAAGCTCAGGGAGAAGCTTGGCTGATTGAAGCCTGCCACACCCACCATAAGCGGAACTGGCTCGCCGACCCTGAACATGTCGCCCTGTATCGGGCTGATCAAAGTAGCCGCGGCATTCAGGACAAATTCGACGGGGAAATCTTTCCTGTACACTTCCCCCGTACCCTCATCAGTCAGGCCTTTGTCCACAACAATCGCGGTTACGACAGCCTGGCCTTCCAAGAATTGCCGCAGGTCATCATAGCCGAAACTCGCTTCGTTGCCTGTTTTTACTCTGCTGAGATCTCCCTGCGCCAAGGTCCATGAGACCGCTGGCGCGATGCCTCCCTCGAGGCTTAGTTTCGCGGCAAGGGGACTTCCCTGTTCGGATAGCAGATAAACAGGCTGCCCGCCGTTGACGGCGGCCGAAAGGACGGAAGCCGGCCGGTACACCAAGAAAGAACCTTGGGCGCTAGCGGCCGCACCAAAACGATCGGCTACATCTATGGCGATATTGTATTGGCCGGGCTCAAGACTCAGCGCCACCGCGGGATTTTCGGTTCCCATAATCCGGTCGCCGCTTTTCCATGTGATGGATCCATTGAAGGGTTGGTCATCTTCGATTTTAGCCGAAAGAACGACAGCGCTGCCAAAAGTGAAGCGCTGGCCCGATGCCGGCGTCTCGATTCTGACTGTAGGCGCCCCGTTTACCAAGAAGAGCAGTTCCGCCCGATCACGAGATCCGTTGGCGAAATACTCGGCGGCGAGGGTGTACTGTCCAGCGATCGACGACGCGACGAGAGCATTGATGTCGTTCACCGGCAGACCGTTCAAGCTCCAGACCGCCGTTCCCGGGTCGGCGCCCGCGGGCAGTCCTATCAACTTGGGTTTCAGGGCCGTACCCGCGTTTACCATCGCTCCGTGGGGCCATTCTATGCTGAGCTGCAGCGGCTCGGGATCCACGCGCAAGCTGATCTGTTTTTTCCCGCGTTCCCTTCCCGCCGCATCTATATAACGAAGCGTGACGGCAACCTCGCCAAGGGATGAAGGCCGTATCGAAGTGGATTGTCCCGAAGCGGTTCCTTCCTGACCTGTCGTATCGTCCAGATATTGTATGGTCCAGGCAAAAGTACCTTGAGCCGCCGATTCCGCCGCGCCCGTATCGACCGAAGCGATCAAGGGGATATCGAAGCCGCTATAATAAACCTTGCCGGGAAGCGGAGACTGAATCTCCAATGGCAACTCGCCGGGTTCTACCTTTATGCTGACTTGTCGCGTAGCAATCAAGTTTCGCTTATCCTTGCTTCTGGCGGAGAGCACATGCTGCCCCACATCCTCAACGGTCAGCATTTTCGGATTCGCGCTGTCCTGGAGCACCCCGTCCAGGTATATCTCGATCGCGGGCGATTCCTGATCCTCCACGTCGAAAGCGCTGGCTGTCCATGAAAGGCGCTGACCAGTGAACAGCAGAGGAGGCGCCGTCAAGGTTAAAATAGGCGGAGCGTCCACCCCCAGGTTCACCGTGGCCAAGGTCTCCTTGGTCCTCCCGAACGCGTTCGCGGTCAGACTCAGCTGCTTCTGTCCGGCCAGTCCGTTTGGAGCGAAAGCCCCTTGGCTGCCATAGGCCACGGCCGCGCCATCGATGCTCCATACAAAGGAAGCGCCGGGTTCGCCGGTCGCCTGGAGCTCTATCGTATCGCCCAAGGCATAGACCAGGCTGGCTCCATTAGCCGGTTTCAAGATCGCAGGCTCGGCTATATCCCTTACGATGACCGTTCGCTCGGCTGTCGCTCGTATCATGGCGCCCTTTTCATATTTGGCTTGGATGACTTGATTCCCCAAAGCATCGGCGACGAAGGAATATGACAAGCCTTTCCCTTTCGGGCTGCCGTTCACGTACCAGGTTATATATCCCGCCGCGTCGGCTAGGGGGATATCGGCGCCGGCCACTTTTTCGATGCCAGCGGCGCAGACGACCGTCGTTCCCAGAATTGCCTCGAGGCTGCCAGACGGGTACAGAATGTTAAGCAGGAAATCGCTCTGGACTTCAACGCTTACCGAGGCGCTGACGACCTTGTTGAGCGAATCGGTGGCGCTGACGCCTATGGTATGGATCCCTGGCTTGAGCTTCCCCAAAGAACCTGAAGCAAATCCCGAATTAGGCACTTGCGCCGCGTCGATAGTCCAGAAGAGCTTGGAATACTGCCCCGAAGCTGTCATCGCGACAAAGAGGTTGGAGTCGGGAGCCAATCTAAAGCCGTTCGCCGGTTGCGTGATCGTCAAAGTGAGAGGTTGGTAGACCGTGACGGCAACGTCTTTCTCGGAACTTGTCCCGAAAAGATCGGTTACTTTCGCGCTTATCTTGTGCGTTCCAACGGAGAGATTGGGGATGCTTATCGAAGCCGACTTTCCCTGAGCGAGCACGCTGCCGTCCACGCTGAAGACAAAGGAGTCGAGCAGGGTACCGTTGCCCGCCGTGGTTACCGCTACATTCACCGTCTCGCCCGAATAGATCGACGCGGGAGTGGCGGAGAGCGTCGCGAGCGTCAGGGGTTCGGCTACCGTGATCGTGACGCCATTGGGGAATTCCCTGGGCGTCACTTCATACTCGCCATATGATCCGCCGGACAATCTGACACCTGTGGCGAATCCCTTCACCGCGAGCGTGTGATTGCCTGGGGTAAGGCTCACCGTCTGACCAGCGCTGGCCTGGTTGTCCACAGTCCAAGCCACACGATCCACCTGTGAAATCTCGGCCTGCAAAGGCAGGGCCGTCTGGGCCGGATACAGACCGTTGCGCGCCATCGAGGCGGGCAGGACAATCCTGATCGAAGGCGTTATGACTCTAAGTTTGACGCTTTTCTCCGCTGCCACGCCTTTAGAGCTGCCGCGCACGCGGGCTGTCAAATTCAGGTCGGCGCTGTCCGCGGCAGCCGTGAAGCTATAGGCCTTCGGGTTTGTCGCCGCGTCGGGATTCTCTACAATAGACCCATTCATTAGCCATTCAATGAAAAGCGGGCTCTGGGAACTGACAATCCTGTAAGTGTATCGTTGCCCGGCGATAATCCTGTCACCGTCGGCCAATCCTTCGACCGTAAACGTCGGCGGCCTTGTATCGACCACTTCGAAAGTGACGGGATTACTCTGGATTTCCTGCAAACCTGTCTGGCTGGAAACCGAATAGTAGCCGATGGCTTTTAGCTGGTGCACGCCCACGCTCACGGTGCTCCAGTTGAAATCCTTAGGCAGCGTCTGTCCATCGAGGACAAAGGCATAGGAAGCGATATCCTGAGAAGTCACCGAGGGCGTCGGAACGGTGTTCAAGCCAAAAGTCCTTTCGCTCGTCGCGAATCCTGCGGAAATGCTCGGTTTGATGATCTTCACCGTCCATTCCGCCGAAGCGGAGTAGCCGAATGTGTCGGATGCCGACGCGAGCACGGCGTACTGCCCCGGATCGCCGAAGCTGTAGAGAACGGAAGCCCCGCTCCACTCGAGTACAACACCCTGCCCACTCGTTATGCGCCACTGTGTGGCTTTAAGGGGATTCTCGCTGGATGCGGAAAGGCTAAAAGCGATGTTGGTTCCCAAAACTTCTTTTAGGGTCAGGCTCGCTGGGGAGAAACTGTTTATCACGGGGATTTGGGTATCGTAGATGGTAAAGCTGATCTTATCCGAGAGACCAGAATATTCCTTTGTGCTCCTCGAACCGTCTACCGCCGTCACCCTCCATCCGGCTTGAACGGTATGAACGCCAGCCTGATCGAAAGTCTTACTCCATGTCGTGGCTTCGACATCGTCGATAAGCCAGAAAAGAGTGGCGTCGATGGCCGTGGCGCTGATAGGTACGGCCCCGCGCACGGGGTACTGTACGATCGAAGGCGCCGAAAGAAAGACGGAAGGGTTTACGATCCGCAGAGTCACGGATTTCGCGTTGACTATTCCATCATCATTCTTGGCCGAGAAGGTCACCGTCATCGATTTCTTGGTCGTGTTCGCCGGTATGGTATAGGAATCGGAAGCCAGTTTTGTGCCATCGACATCCCACCAGGTTCCGGCGATGGAGGAGTCGGATTCCGCCGTGCCATCGAACCGGTAGCTCTCCCCAGCCTTCAGTACCATCGCGTTCTCAGGGAAAGAAATGGTGACTCTCGGCGGAGTCAGGTCCTTTACCTTGAAGGTAGTCGACGCGCTCTCGCTGTATTCGGCATCTTTGCCGTCTATATCCACGGTTCTCCAGAATCCCGTCGCTTTGAGCGTAAACTCCCCGGTGCCGCCTTTTGCAAGCGCATATGAAGAGCCGGAAATCTCGACATCGTCTATATACCATGCGATACGCGAGGCGTTGGGCGCGCTTATGCTCGGAATGAGCGTCGCGGTAAGGGCATAGACATCGCCCTGGGCGGGCTTGGCGATCGTAATGGAAGGGTCGCTCACGAGAATGCGTATCTGAGCCTGGCCGCTCTTCTGGAATTCATCAGCCGCCACGCAGGTCAAAGTGTACTCCCCGACCTTCAAAGGCTTGAACGCAAGTTCGGCACCAGTCGCGCCGGTCTGGGAAACGTCAGGACCGGAGACTGTCCAGGTAGTGCTTTTTAGAACATTTTCGCTCTCGATAGAAGCTTTTACCCTTACCGTATTCCTCAGGATGAGGCCGGAGCCCGAAGCCGGCTGGGAAATGGAAACCACAGGAGCCGTACCTGCCACCGTTACGATAATCTTGGAGGATTGGAGGGTTTTAATATCTCCCTTCAGGTCAGCGACCGTTGTTCCCTGAACATAGACTTCATACTTTCCTTTCTCATCGAAGGTGACGCTCTTCGGCCCAGTCCCAGTGCCCGCGCTGGATCCCCCGACGAACCATTCGTAGGTAGATAGGTCCCTTGTCTTGGATCCGTCCAGGCTGAAGGTCATCGATGACCCCTTGTCGACCGTGACCGCGGCGGCTCCCGGCATGGCTATGGCCGGATCGAGAACGGTGAGCTGGAGCGCAGGGGAAGCCTTAGTCAGTCCCAGACTGTCGGTGACTGAAAGCGTCGCCGAAAGGGAATTGTTCGTATATCTCGTCTGGGGAACATAGCTGATCTCGAGTCCGCTTTTGCTGTCGTTGCCGATTTTCCAAGTCGAGGTTTTTTCGGTGGCTCCATCATAGAACGTCGCCGCTCCCTTGAAATCGTAGGTTTCGCCCTTGAAGAGCACCGATCTGTTCTCCGGCGCGCTCGTGGTCACGGCCAGCTCCGTGTGGCTCTTGGCCGTGAGGGTTTGCAGGATGCCCGATGTCGAGGAGAAGAACGCTGTCCCATCCTTGTTGTAGGGCATGATATACCAGGAATTGGTCGAGGAGGGGGTCAGGGGATCGGTCAAGGTATACGAGGTGTCATTCGTCGTTCCCACATAGCTGTCATTTACAAAAACGCGATATTCCTTCACCCAGGACGAGTAATCGTTCGTCCTGAAACTCCATGAGAACGATGGCCGGAAAGGATCGTCCTTATTGACCGTCGCGCTCTGCGTTAGCGAAGGAGTAGGGAAAGTAATGATTTTCGTGAGCGAGACGATGGTATCGCCGTTCCAGTCGATGAAGCTCATTTCCATCGAATAAGTCTCGCCGGCGCGGAATCTCGCGCCGCTCAAATCATAGGTTACTTCTCCGCTATCTGCTTTTAGGTCCCCGGGATAGCCTTTAAAGCTCAGCGAACCGGCCGTGGATTTCAAGTGGTCTTTTCCCATCGTATAGCTGTACCCATTCGCCCCGGTAATCTTGACTTTCGTCGAAGAGGTCGATGTTCCCTTGGCGTCGTTGTAGACGGGGATTTCCGGGACTTTAAAGCTAAGCGTAAGGCTGTCGAAGGTTGGTGACTTCACAAGCTCGAGATTACTGATCGTAACGACGTTGAACTCGACCTTGGCGTTGGCATCGGTCTCCTTTATCCATTCTTTCACAACGGTATACGAGGAGTTGATATCGTTCGGGTCCGACAGAGTGATTTCCGATACGGTAAGGGTGATCGAGACAGTGCCTTCGGGAATGCGGATATTGCCGATATTCGCTATCTGGCTGACATCGCTTATACCCGTCTTGGAAATGAGCGTTTCGCTGTATTTGAAGTCGTTCGAACGGATGTTGCCGAGATAGTTCAGCAAGTCTTTGTTGGTGAACGTGAAGGATTCGTTTGTGGCAAGCTTTTTCACGAAGCTCGCTTCGACATATTCATCCCGCCATTCCCCGCCGAACTGGATTTTCATCTTTAAAAGGAGGAAAGCCGCGCCCTCCCCGTTTTTGATATTGATGGAGATCAACGAGGTGCTGAGTATGTCGCCAGGCTGAAAATTGGCCTTGCGCGTCGTCATTATGTCGCCAGGCTGTTCCAGGACACGGGCTCTGGCGCTTCGGACCTGGCTGAATACCGGCGATACGGCGCCCAGAAACAGGACGAGCGTAAAGAGCATAAATCTTCTAAAAAACTTGGAATGGACCAACATGAGGGCACGGTTCATACAGCAGCCTCCTCTGGCGACATGACAATTATTTTCAGCGAGGTGATCGAAGAAACATGTGGCGTGGAATTTTGCCATCACTTTTTTTCTCTTCACAATTACGCATTACTATGACCTTCGTGCAAGTTAGGGCATATGTCAAATTTTTACTGTTATTTTCAATTATTTTTATTGGATTTTCCGGAAATGTAAAGGGTGATAATTTGCGATCGATCAAAAAAAACTCCGGATTTCTCCGGAGTTTTTTGAGCCGCACGTGATTCGAACACGTGACCCACGCCTTAAAAGGGCGTTGCTCTGCCAACTGAGCTAGCGGCCCGCGAGGAAACACAGTACCCAAAAGGCGTTGCTCTGTCAACCCTGGAAAGTTGCAGCAGGTCATTGAAAGGGCCGCCCGCGTTGCGCGGGCGGCCCTAATTGGAAACCAGTATATGCTTAGCCTTTATTAGGGTCGATTGATCACCGAGAAACCACCCAGCAAGCGGTTTGCCCCAGCTTCATCCACATTATCGACTAGGTCCCCCTTGGAAACCTTGCCATCCAGATCAATATCGACGACAACACAGTAATCACCTACTATCATCGGGGCGCGCCATATTGTCTGGAGATTGGCTCCATTGTTGCAGGCGTACTGTACAGGCATATATAGCCTCTGAGTACCGGTAGCAGGAATAAGCGGGTCGGTAGGGACTGTCAGATCCAACTCAGCTGTCTTCACGATATAGACATACACATACCTTCCATAATAAAGGGTATTGGCAGTGTTGGGATCATGATCAATATCCTTATCGACGTAAGGATTCCAAAGTGCTTTAACGCCATAGCCTCCAAACTGCCAGTCATATCCATACTTGGTATCGTAGCCATCGGCGTAAAACTCGTCTCTGTAGTCATGGTCGGGCCAGTCTTCGAACCAATAATGTCCCCAAGTAACTCCGCCGGAAGCAATATTCGCTGGGACATAATCGACAGTGGGGTCGGGATCAACCTGCTTGACGATAAATCCAGGCACTCCGTTGCCATCCAAACCGTCCAGGTAGAAGTCGTCGGTGCCATCCTTCAAAATATCATAAATGCCATTGTTGTCAACATCCAGGAAAACGCTGAAGGATTTGCCACGGGCGGCAAGGGGAATCGGGTCCCAGCCTCCGATGCCGGACCAGGCTTCGGATGCTGCGGAGAACTTCACGCCGTCCCGAAGCTGCTTAACCGTGAAGATCTGTCTCGCAACAAAATTCGATGTGAGAAGGTAGCTGTCTTCATAGTGTCCGGCGTCAAAGGGTACTATGTAGACGGACATATCGGTGGTTTCTGGATCGTCCGATTCCAGCAAAGTTTCCAGATTGGCTACCTTAATCCAGAGCTCTTCTCCAGAGTCATACGCATTTTCCAGTACAAACTCAGATGCCGAATCAACAGTTGCCATTTTTCCCGCCATGACGATGGGTTGCGGTCTGCTAATGTCTGTCTTAAAGACGACAAAGAAAGGCAGCTTGAAATCTGTCATGGTAAGCGCCTTGGCGCTGTCATCCAGGCTCACTACATGGATATTGAAGGCATTGAGCCCAAGTTCCGAATCAGTCGGAAGGACTGCTTTAATATTTCCATCACTGTCTGTTACCTTTTTGAATCCAACATCGTACCATAGTGGCGTAGGCGCGATAACGCCATTCTCGTCCGCCTGAGCGGTCAGCATGGTGATGACATTATTGGATGGATCTAGAGCTTCAATATTGTAGTAACCCAAAGGCGCTAGCCCTTGGACTTCGACGTAGAGCGTATCGTTGGGTTGAAGCTTGTTGGTCTTTTCATGATTTGAGTTGTATATCTGGATGACGGCGATGTTCCTCATCCTGCTGGCAATGAGGTTGTTGATCATGTCGCAGGAAGCAAGAGCCATCACCGTGAACAACACAAGAAGGATAGCGGATATTCTGTGCTTTTTCATGGCGCGCTCCTTATTTCTTCGCCGGGGCTTTTTTGCCCAGCTTGATATCTATAGCCACAGTAGCCATATAGTTGGCATTGGCAAGGTCCAGAATCGACGAGGAATACTGGTCGATCAGGTTACCGCCTTCCCCGGGAGTAAGGCTGATATTGAACATGCCTATGCCTGCTGAAAGGAAACCAAGCCGGAGTTTTACTCCTACATTGAGAACTTCACTGGAAGTGGAATTAGGATCAAAGCCTTGGATTTCGCCAAAACCATAGAGGAAATTAAAAAGGTTGAGGTCCGCACCGCCGGAGAACTGGTACTGCCCCAGTTGGTTCTCGTTCATGATGGTTTCGGCTACGGCAGTTACTGAGAAAAGTATCTTAGGGGTGAAGATGGGGATTGTGGACGTTACTGCCAGGTAGGGGTTAAAGAGAATGTCATTGCGGTCAGAAAACTGATTGTCCACGAGTGACACCGCATTGACGCCGATTGAAGCCTGGGGGATGAAGTAGTCGGCTATGTTCAGGAATCTTGCCTTGAGATGGAAGGTATCCATCGATAAGTTGGAGAAGTACAGATCCTCCCAGATCAATTGTCGCCGCGTGTAGCCGAATTCGACATCATCCGATGTGCCCGCCATCAGACTTACCGAAGTCAAGTACAGCTTCAATCCCTCAAGCGTTCCCGCCTCTTGCCCCATGGCACCAATGAAGAAATTGGCTTTGCCAAGCGTAGTTGCCTTGGGAACTGTCATTATTCCATTTTCGCCCCAACGCATCACAGGCGCTATTGTCCTTTTGAATAGGGCGAATTCCGTATCCTCCGTCTGCGCGACGGCGCTGCCTATGCACAGAAGAAGCGCAAGGGCGAGCAATGGAAGCCGCTTTTTCATACTACCTCCTCACTTTTCAACGCTCCACATTTGGGAACAATTCGCGTTCATAGTTAAGTCTAGGTAGAGGAACTTGGTTGTCAAGGAAAATGAGTATGATTTTAGTACATTTTGCGTAAAAATGAACGAGGGCGGCCCTGGGAAGGGCCGCCCTCGTCGTCGGCGTTATGCGAATTTCAGTTCAAGGATGATCAGAAACGGACGGCAGCCTGAAGCGCGACCCCGCTCCGTCCCGATCCGCCGGTAACGCCTGATATCGTTTCGGAAAATGCCGCTATGTCGAGTTCGATAAGGGCGAAATCGACGCCGGCGCCAAAGGACAGCAGGCCTTCGTTGAATCCGGCGCGCAGGGCTATGAAGTTGAGGATTTTCAGCTCAGCGCCGGCATGGAGAAGGTCCAGGGAGCCTTCGAAATCAGCCTGCGCTTCGGTGATGAAGTTCATCGGATCGTCCGCTTCAATATAGAAGGAAGAAGCCAGGGGGCTTCCGTTTTTAATGTTCAGGGCGATCCCCGCGGTGTAGACGGGGAGAAGGGCATAGGCGTCGCTGCCGCCGATGGGCACGGAGAAGGTATCCACGATGTCGCCGACTGTGGAATTCTCCATATAGAATTTATACCCATAGTCGCGGATCATCACGCCCGCCGAAAAGGGCCCAATGCTGAGCGTCGCCCCGGTGTCCACCGCGAGGCCGTAGCCGCCGTTCACCGACAGCGCCGCGAAGCTATCGTAGTTTTGGCCGAACAGGAGTGTCGACATCAGCGTGGAGAACGGCCAGTCGCCCGTGGAATCGAGACGGTAGAAAAGTCGGATATCGGCGCCAAAATTGAATTTGAATGGACCGAGTTCGAGCGGATAGGACATACCGAAAATGGCGTTGGCCTGGTTGCGCACCGTCGTCAGGGAATCGGTATAGGAAGTGCCGGTGGCCAGCGTGTCGGAAATCATGGTGAAGCCGAGGCCGAAGCCTTTGCCGGACCAGCCCATGCCTATGCTGGCCCCGCCCCCGAAACCGTTCTCCGCTATGAGGTTCCCGAGCGTCGCCTCGGTTTCGGCCTGCGTCTGCTGCCGCTGGCTTATCCTGACCAGATCCCTGATGTTGAGGGGGGTGGGTTTCAGGTATGCCCAGGTGGCTACATCGGCCAAGGTAAGTGTGCCCGGCCCCGAGAATCCCGCGGGATTGCCGAAAAACGCCTGGTATCCCGTGGCGAAAACACCGAATAACCCACCCATACCCATGGAGCGCGCGTCTTTTGGGGAGAGGCCGGAAAGGCTGGTTTGCGCGGATGCGTTTACCAGAAGAAACATGGCGCATACCGCCGCCAGAAAAGCCCTCTTCATCACTACTTCCTCCCCGAAAATTTGGCGTCAGCGCCATATATATGTTGTACTATAGTTCACGACTCAATTGAATGCGCAAAGTATGTATATCGGCACATAGCCTATAATAGATAACACAGTCCGGAAGAAAGCGGACCGATAAAAAGTCCGCCCAGAAGGGCGGACTTCAAAATAAAGAAAGAAGAGGCGGGCAGTCAAAAGGTCGGCTGCCCGCCGCGCGCCTTAGGTTCAGAACCTAAAGGCGGCCTGAATCGCTATGCCTGTCCTGCCGAAGTCTCCGGGGATATCGCCCAATTCTTCGGTGAACAAAGCCGCGTCCACTTCGAAAATAATGAGGTCAAGCCCCGCGCCTAGCGATACCCAGCCCTTGTTGAGGCCGGCGCGAAGAGCGAGGAAGTTGAAAAGCTTGACTTCGGCGCCGGCGTGGATCTTGTTCCACATGCCGTTCATGCCCTCTTCGACAAAGGTGAGGGGGTCTTCCGTTTCGATATAGAAGGAGGGGGCGAGTACCTTTCCCAGGTTGAACTGGAGTCCGGCGCCCACGGAAACCTCGGGCATGAGGATATAGGCATCGGTTCCGTCCGTGGGAAGGGTCATCGTATCCATGATGGTACCGATCTTGGTGACGCCTCTGTTGAATTCCAGGCCGTAATCCCTGACCATGGCGCCGATCATGAGCGGTCCGAAACCGATGGTCGCTCCGGCGTCGAATGCGAATCCGTAGCCGCCAATGGCGTCGAGATCGCGGATGGCGGTCATGGGGTCACCGCCGTCACTGGTGGCTTCCGTGGCGATGTTGGCGAAGGGCCAGCCCGAAGCCGGCGAATTATCGAGAAGATAATAGGCGCGGGCATCGGCTCCCAGCCTGATGCTTATGGGGCCGAGATTGATAGGGAATCCCACGCCGGCGACGGCCGTGGCCTGTGTCCTGCTCGTCATGACCGATCCCAACAGGGAGTTGCCGGAGGCGACTTCGTCGGTGACGAGGGTGGCGCCGAGGCCGAAGCCTTTGCCCGCCCAGCCGAGGCCGAGGGAGGCGCCGACGCCGAGGCCGTTGTTGATGACCCAGTCGGCTATATACGAAGCCGTCTCGGATTCGGTGGCCGTGCCGTCGGCGATGGCCATGGCCTTGTCGATATTGTCCTGGGTCGGCTTGAAATAGGCCCAGGTGGCCAGATCGGCTATGGTGAGCGAACCGTTTTTCGTGGCGAAGCCCGCCGGATTGCCGAAGAAGGTGTCATAGCCCGTGCTGAACACGCGGAAGGTGCCACCCATGCCCATGACCTTGGCGGTTTTGGGGGATACGCTCGATGTGGCCGTCTGCGCGAAAGCCAGGCCGCCGAGCGCGAGTATTAAAACCAAGCAAATGGATTTTTTCATCGTTCTACTCCTTATTTATGCGAGCGCTCGGACGCTCATGCCCCGAAGGTATCCAGCAGCGCCACGAGATCCAAACCCGCGGCGGAGAAAAGATCCTGGAGCGCGGTATCGGCTTTGATGTCATCGATGAGCGTGGGGGGTACCTGAATATAGGTTTGATAGGGGAAATGCTCAGGATCGAGAGAATCCGTGACATCGTTGATGAGATTGGCGAGAGCCTCGCCGATTGACGTAAAAGTAAAAGTGGTATCTACGTAATCTATCCGGGACAAGATGTTCGCGATGGTGCCCACCTGGGCTATCCTGCCCGCGTCGATTCCGGGCACGCTGTAGCCGCCGTCCACGAGGTACTGGGCAAGATCGGCAAAACGGTCCTGAGATTCGGCAAGGCCATCCAGGACGGCAGCCACTTGTTCTACCGTCCACCCTTCGGGAAGAACCTTGGCGCCCTTGGGCGGGAAGAGGGAGGCAAGAAGGTTGGCGAGATCAGAGGGATCGCCCATGTTGAAATTGTTGAAATCGATGCCGCCGATGGCCACGACGATATTGTCGATGAGGTCGTTGCCGCCGTTCATCTCGAGCTCTATCTCGATAAGAAGGACTTGCGCGGCCTGTTTTTCTTCGGGAAGGGCGGCAGGGTCGTTGACGGTCGCCTGCAGCACAGCCTTAACCTCATTTGCCGTCTCGGGCGTGGCTGTGGCCGCGGCGAGGAAGCTGGGGGAAATGCCGCCTTCCTCGAGCCCCGATTCGGCGATGATCGCGTCGGTACCGCCGGCGACGGCGTCCTCGATCATCTGGAGGCTTACCTGGCCAAGCCCTAATGTTTCAAACTGATTCGTGAATAGCGTGTCGCAAGATCCCATGAGAAGGGCGATCAAGGCGGCACCAATAAAAAGCATCGTGTGATTTCGCTTCATTTCGGCCTCCTGACTACATTTCTTATACAGAAGTATACTGCAAAAGACAGGAATGTGGGAAATCTATTTTCCCGTCGTCCGCAGAACCTGAAAAAGTGCCCGCGCTTCCATGCCGGAAGCGCCCTCGGGTCCCAGAATCTTTGCCCTTACAGTGCTGCCCGGAAGCAAGGTCTGCGGAACATCTTCGATCCAAAGCTTCAGGTAGTTCGAAGAAGTCCCCGCCCGCCCAGCACTCGCCCTTTCGGCGGCTGGGGTCAGTTCACCATTGATTTCCCCGCTTGTCAAGGATACCTCGTCAATGGCATCGGGGTTGCAACTTCTTTCCAGAATAGCATCGACGATATTTCCTTTCCAGCGATCAATATAGCGCGCTTTCCCCTCTTTGGCTAGCTCCGTGAGCCTGGCCACTCTTTCTCCGGCGACGCGTTCCGGTACCTTGGGCTTCATGTCGAAGGCTTTCGTGCCGGGTCGGGCGGAGAAGGGAAAGGCATGTATCCAGGCGAAATCCATGTCGCGACAGAAGGCGAAGGTTTCCTCGAACTCCGCGTCGGTCTCGCCGGGAAAACCGGCGATTATGTCGGCGGCGAGAAAGGGATCGTCGCGTGTCGCCCTGAGGGCGCGGATTGCCTCGGCGACTTTTTCGGCCGTATAGGGGCGGGCCATCCTGCGCAGGACGGCGCTGGAGCCGGACTGGACCGAGAGGTGGACATGAGGCTGCACGCGAGGATTCGCGAAGGCGCGGAGGAAGGTTTCGTCGATCAGTTCCGGCTCATAGCTCGATATGCGGAAGCGGATTCGTTCGGTGCCTTCTATCATATAGGAAAGAAGTTCGGGAAATTTCATGGCGCCGTCGCGATACTGCGCGAGGTTGATGCCGGTGAGGACCACTTCGGCCTTGCCAGCGCCCTCGAGTTCGCGAAGGCGTTCAAGGACGCGTTCGGGGGCGAGCGAGACGGCCGGTCCGCGGGCCAGGCAGACGCGGCAGTAAGCGCAGCGGTTGTTGCAGCCGTCTTCAATCTTAAGGGAAGGCCGCGAATGGAAAGCGAAGGTTTTAGGATGATAGGCGAAGCGATCGGGGGACGCTTTGTCGGCCGGCGCTTTCCCCGGAGCCTCGCGGCCGCTTTTCCACTCGATGACGGCGTCCTGGAGGTCGCCGTGGCCCTGCCAGTTGTCCTGCAGCCATGCGGCGAGGGAAAGCAGCGTCGATTTTTCTTCGCCAGGAAGGACGATCGTGCGGGGCTGGACGAGAGCCAGGCCTTCGGGATCCATCTGCGCGTAGCAGCCGGTGACGAGGACGACAGCCTGGGGATTCTGGACCAGAGCCTGGCGCATCACTCGCCTCGCCTTCTGTTCGGCCTTGCTCGTCACCGTGCAGGTGTTGACGACATAGAGATCGGCTATTTCCTCAAAAGAACAGAGCAGAGCTCCGCCGTTCGAAAAAGCATCGGCCACCGATTCCGTCTCGAGCTGGTTGAGTTTGCATCCAAGCGTTCTGAAAGCGACCCTCAAGACTGTCATCCCTGCATCCGTTCCTGTATGCGCTTCTTGCCCTCGAGCGCGTCGACGAGATTCGGGTTCAGGGAAAGCGCTTTTTCGTAGGCATCGAGAGCCTGGAGGACCTTACGCGCGTTTTCCCTCGCCCAGCCGAGTCTGGCCCACCATCCCGGATTGTTGGGATTGTGCTGGACGGCGGTGCTGAAGGCGATGTCGGCGTGCATGTATTGGGCCATGCGGATATAGAGTTCGCCGCAGAGGTAGAAGGACAGTCCGGCTCTCGGGCCTTCGGGATAGCTGGCGATGTATTCCCTCAGCATCGCGAGGGCGAGGTCGTTTTTTCCGAGATAATAAGAAGCCTCGCCAATGGCCTGGGCGAGCCGGGGATCTTTGCGGATTTCGTAGCCGCGCAGCGCGTAAAGTTCGGCTTCCTGATATTTGCGCAAGGCGACGAGGCTCCAGGAGAGGCTGACATAGGCGTCTATGTCGTCCTTGCTTTCCTTGATCCTGGCCATGGCCCTGGTTCGCGCCTCATCGTGTTTGCCGGCCGTCGTCAGCTTGAGTATTTCGGAGCCGGGCATCGATTCGCCGGACGAGACGGAATAATTCTGGGTCGCCTGGGCGAAAACACGAGACGCGGCGCCGGCCGAGAGGAGAAGGGCGAGACTGGCGAGAGCCAGAAGTCCGCGGGAGGCGCGACGGATGTCAGTCAATTTCTCGATTCCCCGTTATCGTGAAGGTTCCCTTGAACCGCTCTTCGTTTTCTATGATGACTTCGGGCGCCGCAAGGGCAGCATCAACCGAACTTTCGGCAAGGACTTGAACGCTCTCCGCCGCGACGGCTCTGCCTTTCAGCGTGCCGCGCACGCTCAGTCTGCCCGCGTGGATATCCGCATCGACGATGGCTTCGTGGGAGAGGTAGAGATCCTCGCCGCAGACGATGCTGCCCGATACTTCGCCTTTGATCAGGAGGGACTTGTCGGTGTTGATGGCGCCGGTGAATTGTATATCTCTTCCGATGACGGTATCGATTTCGTCTTCGGCTACGACGCTCTTCTGGACGGTGGGCATGGCGATATCATAAAGATTTGCCTATAAAGGGGCAAGGCATCGAATGCTCAGTTCCTGGGGGAAGAGAGGGCAAAATAGACCGCCGCCAGCTGTTCGGGCTGAAGCGCTTCGGCGCGGATGTCGGCCTGGATTCCCAGCCGCTCCAAGGTTTCGTCGAAGTTGGCCGCGAAGTCATTGTCCATGGCCTGGACGTTGTTCCTCAAAGTTTTCCTTCGCGAGGAAAAGGCGCTTCTCACGAAGCGGGAGAAGCCCGATCGGTCGTCGGCGGCGATGGGATCGGGCCGCGGCGAGAGGCTTACGACGGAACTCGTGACGCGGGGTCTGGGCCAGAAGGCCGAGGCTCCGATGTCGTAGAGGATTTTCGTCCTGCATACAGAGGCGCAGAGGACGGAAAACGCTGAATAATCCTTGGTGCCTGGCCCTGAGGCTATCCGGCGCGCCGCTTCCTTCTGGACCGTGAAGATCATCCGTCTGGGCACGCCTTTGTTCTCCAAAAGATCGGCGATGATGGCCAGGGCGACGTTGTAGGGCAGGTTGCCGAAGATGATGTCGGGCTTATCGCTTAGGGCGCCCTTCCAGGTTTTGAGGAAGTCGCCTTCGACGAGGCTGAAACGCGGGTTGTCGCCGAACAGGCCGCGCAGGATGCGCGCGAAGCCATGGTCGATCTCGAAGGCGGTGACACGGTGGCCTCGCTCGAGCAGGAGGGCCGTCATCGCGCCGATGCCCGGGCCTATCTCCCAGACATGGACCGGTTCCGTTGTCCCGAGCGCCGAATAGAGCTTTTCCCTCGCGTTGGGGTCGACGAGGAAATTTTGTCCGAAGCGTTTGGACATGGCCAGCCCTTCGGCTTCGAGAAAGGTTTTTATGGCGGCCGGGGAATCGTAGGCTATCGTCATGGTTTTCCTGGGGAAAAAGCTCTCCGGCGCCGCGTCTTGATCATCAGGTTCATCGCGTATTCGCCGTAGGGATAAGCATACACGAAGAGTGACAAAGCGACAATCGTCAGGAAAAGAAGGAGCTTCGCGGCCTCGCCTTCCGGCCGGATCGAGGGGAGGGCGGCGCCGATTCCCATGATGAAGAGGATGACTTCGTGGATGAGTTCGTGCCAGCGGGAGAGGATGCCGCCGAGGAAGGGGAAAAGGCTGCCGACGAGCGTTCCTCCGAGCAGCGACCACATGAAGAGGAGAACGACCGGCCCCGAGAGGGTGGCCGCGACGATGCCGCCCAACGCGAAGAAACCGAATGAGGAAAGGGAAATGCTGGCGGTGGCGCACAACGCAGCCAAGGATGCGGAAAGCGGCTTCGCGAGGAAGGCGGGAATGCGCCAGAGCAGGTTTTCCCATCGCGCGGACAGGAGGATGAGGCCGGCCATCGCGGCGTACGATAGCGTGAAAGAAAGGCTGCGCGCGTCGGCGGGTTTCCATCCGAGCGCGAGGCAGAACACGAGGGCGAGTATCGTCATGCCCCGCTGGGGCCTGTCCGCCTTCCGCAGAAGGAGGCCGCATAGTGTCATGAGCATGGAACGCAGAAGCGATGGTCCCGCGCCGGCAAGCCAGGTGAAGACGACGGCAAACAGCAGGGCCGCGAAATCGGCGATATCGGCGCGCTTCAGCATTTTGGCGAAGAGCAGGGTCATGAGGGAGCAGAGGATGGAGAGATGCTGGCCAGAGAGCGAGAGTATGTGGGCGCAGCCTGCCTCGCGGAAGAGCGACGATTCCTCGTCGTCTATTTCGTCTTTGATGCCGAGAAGCAGGGCTTGGGCAAGGGGAAAGGCCCTTCCCGACACGGCGGCTATGCGCGAGGAGAAGGCACTTCTTATTTTGCTTCTGAAGCGGGCGGTGTTCGAGACAAAGCCGCCCTGCGCGATATCCTTCGCCGAGGCGTAGTAGAGGGCTTGGCCGGCGTCGATGGCCGAGGCTCTGCCCGCTTTGATTCGGCGTCCGGCGGGGAATTCCCCGGCGCCGTCGGTGACGAGGAGGACGAGGGAGCGGCCGCGCGGCCAGGAGATCCGAGCGCGCCAGCCCGGCGAGGCGATGGTTATCTCCTCCAGCTGGATGGTCATGATGCTGTTCCCCTTGGCGGTGCGGCGTCCGTCTGAGGCGACGATGCCCGAAAGGCTGCCGAGGGGAAAGCGGGTTAGTTCGCCGGGCTGGGCGCGCGCTGTCTCGGCAAGGGTGGCGGCCGCTCCCCAGACAAGCCCGAGGGAGAGGGCGAGGCCGATACCTGCGACGCGGCGGGTCCGCGAGGAGCCGCTTTGGCTCAAGGTGAGAGCGGCGCCGGCAACCGCGAGGGCAAACGGCAGAACGGCGAGGGGCCGCGGCGGAGATCCATAGAAGACGAGAGCGGCGCTTAGAGCCGTCCAGAGCACGGGGGCCTGCCGGAGCAGGGCGTACGAAAGGACTGCCGCCAGTCCGCGCGCGAGCTTGTTGACCTGCCTCTCGTCGGCTTTATGAGATACTCTCATTTCCATCGCCCCTATACCGCCCGCGAAGATTCATCCTGATTCAAGGCCGCATAGATGTCCGACTCAAATGACAGCGCCTCGCGATTGGTGTAGAATTGTCTGCAGCCCCATGGAAAACCAACGCATCGACAGGCTGAAGCCCATTCTTCTCCTCCTCGCCGCTTATGGGCTTACGTGGATCGACCTCTTTCTGCCTCAGCCCCAGATAGCGCTTTTTTCCGCATCCTGGTATGCCTTTTCGGCCGCGAAAAGCGTGCTGCGCTTCGTTTTCGTCGTTTTTTTAACGAGAGCATGGTTTGGATTCGAGACCACAGGTTTCACCCGCTCCAGCCTCTTTCCCCAGGCGAAGGATATGGCGAACGGAATTCTCATCGCCGCGGCGGCCATCGCGGTGGCCCTCATCTTCGCTCTGCTAGCCCTTTTCTCCGGCGCCCGGAATCCCCTGCTTTATCCCTTTGGCGGCAGCTCTCGCCAGCTGTTATCCGTATTTCTCATGATCCTCTCAAGCCTCGGCATCGGTTATTCCGAAGAACTCTTCTTCAGGTTTTTCGCGGTGAAGGCCTTTGAAAAGTCTGGTTTTCCCCTCTCGAGCGCGGTTCTCGCGTCGGCCCTGCTTTTCGGCGCTTCCCACGGTTCCCAGGGCGTCTTCGGCATGATAAGCGCCGCCATTCTCGCCTTGCTTTTCTCGTTTTTCATGATGAGGGGCAAAAGTCTCCATGCCTTGGCCCTTGGCCACGCGCTCTATGATTTCGTTATTCTGCTGGCCGTAACCTGAATCTGGCGGCAATGCTTTTACGGGGCTGATCGCGGTCAAGTGCCGCCCTTCTCCTGCCGATATTCGTAAGGATGAAACCCTCGGAAAAAACAAGAAGTGATCTTCTCCGTTCTCTCGCGGAAGCGGACAGGCTGCCGGCAAACGCCCGCGCCGCGCCGTACGGCTCCTGCATCGACCGTTATTTCGGCTTTCTCCCCCAATCCTCCAGGGAGGAACTATTCTCCACCTTCGAGAGCAAGCGGCAGGTCGACGCCGTCCACGCATCGGAGTGGCTCGTCGCCATGGCAGGCATCTTTCTCCAGGATTATGACGAAACCCCTCTCTCCGATGATGAATGGAAGGGACTGCGCGATATGCTTTCCGCCGACGCGGGCGAGCTGGATATGGAAGTCCTAACCTATGCCATGTCCCTCGTCATGGAGCATAAAGCGCTTTGAGCATACCCGAATGGTTCGAGGATGAAGATTTCTGGATAACCTACGCTCCTCTCATGTTCGACGAAGCCCATTGGGCCGAGGTGCCCACCGTCGTCGACAATATTCTAAAGCTTGCCTCCCCGGCCAAGGTCGCCAAAATTCTGGATCTCTGCTGCGGCGTAGGCCGGCACGCGGTGGAATTCGCGAGCCGTGGTTTCGAAGTTACCGGTGTCGATCTGACGAAGGCGTACCTCGACGCGGCGAAAGAAACCGCCGAAGCCGTCGGCGTCTCCCCGGAATTCGTCAGGGAGGATGTCAGGCACTTCCTGAGGACCGGCAGTTACGATCTCTGCATCAATCTGTTCACGAGTTTCGGCTATTTCGCCAGACGTGAGGACGATCTTCTCATGCTGGGCAACTGCGCTAAAAACCTCGCCCTCGGAGGCTGTCTCATCGTGGAGACCATCGGCAAGGAATTAGCCGCCAGGGATTTCATGAAGGGAGAGGAATTCGAGCGCGCCGGCTGGAACGTAAAGACCGAATACGAGGTGGTGGGCGACTGGGAGGGCGAAAGGAACCGATGGATATTGCGGCGGGGAACTACCTGCATAGACCGATCCTTCGTTCTCCGGCTCTATTCGGGGTATGAGATGAAAAAAGCCATTAAGGAAGCGGGCTTTGCTTCCGTGGAGATTTTCGGCGGCTTGGACGGAAGGCCCTACGATGAAAAAGCCGAAAGCCTGGTAGCGGTAGCGCGCCGCTGAATATGATGATCCAGACAGCTTACGCAAAGGCAGCCGTCATGAAACGGCTTTTCTCCACGACTATGCTCCTTGTCTTTCTGTCATCGGGGATGGGCGTCCTTGGGCTGTCGGCCCAGGAGGGCGTTCCGGTTCAGGAGGGCGTTCCGGTTCAGGAGGGCGTTCCGGTTCAGGAGGGCGTTCCGGCACAGGATGTCGCTCCGGTCCAGGACAGCGTCGCGATCTCGTCGACTGGCGTCGAGGAAGCGCAGGTCCCGATTTTCGACGTTTTGCCCCTGACCCAGGAAGGCATGGGGGCGGAGGCCTGGTATTACGAGGCCAAGAAGCTAGAGCAGGACGGAGCGGCCGATCCGGAACAGCAGGCCTCGATAGAGGCTATGTATACCCTCGCCTTCCATTTCGGCGAGAAAGTGGCGGCGAGGGAAGCGGGCAAAGCCCTGCTCCAGCGCGCGGTAAAGGCCACGGCGCCCGCCCCGATAAAGAATATCGCCTCCTTCTGGCTGGATTATTTCGGGCCGGATTGGGAAATCTTCAAAACCCTCATCACCACCTGCATGGAATCCGGAGATCCCGCATGCGCGATTGAAACGATAGAGACGCTGCGCGCGGTCTCTCCTTCGATCGCGAAAACCAAAATCGGCGAACTCGCTTTCTATGAATATTCGGCTCGCGCCGCGCTTGGCGATTTTTCCTGGAGCAAGGCGAGCTTAGCCTATCTCAAAACCGCTTCGCTCGATTCCTGGGGCGCGAAAATACTTCGCCTCGCCGCGACGGCGCCCGATCTGGATGTCGAGACGATAGAACTCGTCCTCATGCGCGCGGATTTCCGGGAAAAAGAATATATCCAGGCTGCCGCGCACGCCACGGGCGCGGGCAGGCTTCTGCACGAGCCGGGAACGGCGCGTTTCCTCATCTCAGAGGCAGGCAAGGCTTACGTTAACGCCGGCGCCAAGGATGAAGGCATCGCTTTCTTCATGTCGTTTTTCCCTGATGTACAGACGCCGGACAGTCCCGAGGCTATCGTTTCCGCGCTCGCTGCGAAAAAATCCGAGGAAAGGCTCTGGGTAGCCGCCTACTATCTCGCCAGGCTTTGGCTTTCAGCTGACCGTTCGCAGAATGCCGCCATTCTCTTCCTGGCGCTCACCGACAGCGCTCCATCGGCCGCCGACGCCGATGGAGCCCTCTGGTA
>CAXXHO010000002.1:0-48194 GCA_963667725.2 Treponemataceae bacterium | reverse complement strand
TCCTCGATGTGGCGCGCGAACCGCGCCAGGAGTTCGTTGCGGCGCCTGAGGCCGCCCAGCGTCGCCGCGGCCCCGCCCGCGGCCAGGAGGGCGATCGCAGCGGCCGCCGCGGCGCGGAACCACCAGGTGCCCCACCAGGGCGGGCTGACGACGATGGCCAAGGAGGCGCCGTAGGGGTTCCAGACGCCGTTGCCGTTGGCGGCGCGGACGCGCAGCATGTAGCGCCCCGGGGCGAGGGGGGCTATGTAGCCCGCGTTCATGGAGCCCATGTCCGACCAGGCGGATTGGTGCCCTTCGAGCATCATGGCGTAACGGTTCCTGCCCGCGGAGGAAAAATCGATCGCCGCGATGGCGAAACGCAGGCCGGCGTTGTCGTGTCCCAGCCGTATCTCGTCCCGCTCGGGGGAGCGCCGGAAGCTGTCCGGGCCGCCGGGGGTCTCGACGTCGGCCACGATCACGTCGGGCGCCAGTCCGTAGCGCGACACGCGGGCGGGGTCGAAGCGGGTGAAGCCGCCCTCGCCGCCAAGCCAGATACGGCCGTCGCCCGAGGCGAGCACCGCGCCGTAGCCGCCGGGGGCCAGGCCGTCCTCGGGGCCGAAGCGGAAAAGGTCGCCCCGCTGGGGATCGTAGCCGTAGAAGCCCTTGGAGCCTGCCACCCAGAGGATGCCCTGGCCGTCTTCGGCCAGGCCGTAGATCGTTTCGTCGTCCAGCCCTGCCGAGGCGGCGCGCGCGACGACGGCCTCGGTCCAGGGGTCGATGGCCGCGAGCCCGCCGCCGCCCATGCCCACCCAGAGCCTGCCCCGGGAATCTTCCAGGACTGCGTTGACGCGCAGGCTGCCCAGGCCTTCCCTGCTGCGGCCGCCCCTGCCGAAGGGGCGGAAGCGCGCTCCTCCCGGCTCGCGGACAAAGAGGCCCGCGTCGGCCGTGCCGGCCCAGGTTCTGCCCGAGGCGTCGCGGCGCAGGCAGGTAACGGCGGTGGCGGGCAGGGGCGGGGACGATCCCGCGGCGTATCCCCAGTGCCGCACGCTTCCCGTGCGGGGATCGAAAAGGTCGAGGCCGCCGCCCTCCGTGCCCACCCAGATCTTGCCGTCCTCGGCCCTGAGCAAGCAGAGGACGTAGGGCGAGGCGAGGCGGGAGCCGGGGGCGCGGGAAAGCCGCGCGCCGCCTGGGCTAAGCCCGAGGAGGCCGCCGCCGCTCGTGCCCAGCCAGATGGTCCCGTCGTCGAGGGGAAGGATCGCCTGAATCTTGCCGAGGGCGGGCGCCCCCGGCCCTGCCTCTCCACCCGGGTTCAGCGGCGCGGCCTGCGCTGTCGGCGCGGCCGACGCAGCCGACGCGGCCTGCGCGAAGCTCCCGGCCACCGCGTCGAAGGCTAAAAGTCCCGCGGAAGAGCCCGCGGCCAGGAGCCGCCCCGAGGGCGCGGCGGCCAGGGCGGTCGCCGCGCCGATCCGGGCGCCGCCCGGCAGGGCCGTCAGGCGCTGGAAGCCCGCCGAGCGGAAATCGCCGGTCATCAGGCCCCCCGACCGCATTCCCGCCCAGAGCAGGCCCCGCCGGTCGCGCAGGAGGGCCGAGACTTCGCGGCCTTCCGCGAAGGGGTAGATCGAAAGTTCCATGCTCGAAGGGTCCAGGATGCCCACGCCGCCATCCCTGAGGCCGACCCAGATCTGGCCCTGCTGGTCCTCGGCCATGGCCGACACGGCCGGCGGGGCGCCGCGCCCCGGGGCGGCCGCGCGGGCGTGCCTGAAGCGCCCCGCCTCGTACAAGTCGACGCCGCCGTCGGCGTAGCCTATCCAGAGGAAGCCGAGCGAGTCCTCCATGATGGCGCCCACGCGGTTCGAGGCGGGGCCGCCGGGACCTCCCGCCCTGTGGCGGGCCAGGAGCCGCCCCGCGCCGTCGAGGAGGGCTATCCCCGCCCCGTCGGTGCCGACCCAGACCCGCCCCGCGGTATCGGCCTCAAGGGACGACACCGCGGCCCCCACCTCCCCCGGACCCGCGAACACCGCGCCGGAGAGCCCCTCGGGGTCGATCGCCCAGACAGTGCCGTCGGCCGCGCCGGCAAAAACCCGCCCGCCCTGGTCGATGGCCAAGGCGGCTATCCGGGTCGATCGCTCCCCCGGCGGGTCCGCGAGCCTCGCCCTCCTGAACTCGCCCGCGAGCGTGTCGTAGCGCAGGACGCCGTTCGAGGCGGCGATCCAGATCCCGTTCCTGCCATCGGCCAGAATCCGGTAGATCGAGGGCGCGCCCAGGACCCCTCCCCAAGTATCGGGCCTGAAGAAGGCGAATCCCTGGCCGTCGTAGCGGTAAAGGCCGTCGCCGGCGCCGACCCATATCAAACCCCTGCTGTCCTGGGCTATGGAGCGGACAGCCCCGCCCGCGAGCCCCTGCTCCCCGCCCAAAGGGCGCCAGGCGATCGAGGCGGGATCGATAGCCCAAGCGGAAGACGGCGCCGCGAGCGCCAAAACGGCGAGGCAGAGCGCCGCCGCCCATCGGGTAAGAAAGGAATATTGTCCGCGGATCGCCGCCATGCCGACGATGGTAGCCCGAATGCGGCGGCTTTGCCAGCCTGTGGATTGTGAGGAAAGGAGGCCCGTAGTATTCTGAAGGCGTGAATGTAAGAAATATTGGCAAAGTGATTCTGATTTTGGCGACGCTCGCCTCCATAGGGGCGCTGGGGGGATTCAGGGCCTTCCACGTGGCGATGGACGCCCTGTGCCTTCTCGCCGCCTTTTCCCTCTATGTCACCGGCACCCGCACCTATCGTTTTTCGAACAATTCCATGCTCCTCTACATCAGCGTCGCCTTCTTCTACGTCGGGACCTTGGATATCCTGCACCTCTTCTGCTACCAAGACATAGGACTCTTCCCCGGCGCCTCGGCGGACCTGGCCTCCAAATTTTGGACGGCGTCCCGGGCGACGGAGATCGGCGCCATATGCTCGGTGCCCTTCCTTCTCCACCACAAACTCTCCCTGCGGGGGCTCCACGCCGGCTTCTTCGCGGCCACCGCCCTGGTGATCGCCTCGATCCTCGCAGGGATATTCCCCACTTGCTACGTCGCAGGCGCGGGCTACACCCTCTTCAAGCGCTTGGCCGAGCTCACCTTCGCTGCCGCCGCGGCCGCGAGCCTCGTCATGATGGTGCGAACTCCCGCCCGGGTGGGGCGCAAGGCCGCCATGCTGACAAAGGCAGGCATCGGCGCCTTCGGAATCTCTGGGCTGCTGTTCGCCTTCAGGACCGAGCCCCAGGGGCTCATCGACGCCATCGCCCACCTCATGAACTTCTTCTCGTACGCCTTCTTTTGGACGATCGTGATCGAAGAAGGGCTCGATCGACCCTATGAGCACATGTTCAGGGAAATTTACGAGCGCTCGACCCGCGATCCGCTCACGGGCCTGTACAACCGCGCGGGATTCGACCGCGACGCGGAGGCGATGCTCGCCGCCGCGGGCGCCGAGACCTCGGAGTACACGCTCATGGTGATGGATCTCGACGACTTCAAGCTCGTCAACGACGAATTCGGGCACCCCGAGGGCGACGAGGCCCTGAGGGAGTTCGCCGCGATCCTCGCGGGAACTCTGGGCGATGGCCCTCTCGCGGCCCGCTACGGCGGAGACGAGTTCGTCGTCCTCGCAAGGGGCGGCGCCGCCTGGGCATCCGACGTCGAGTCCAGGCTCGCCGCACGGATCGCGGCCTGGCGGAAGGCCCCCAGGCGCTCCGCCCTGGGATTCTCCCTGGGTTCGGTCACGCGGCGGGGCGGTCCCGGCTCCTCGTTCGAGACCCTCTACCGCGAAGCCGACGTGCTGATGTTCGAGGAAAAGCGCCGCAAGCACGCCCGATAAAGGACACCTCCGGCAGAATGGCCAAAGCGCGAGCCGACCGTTATATTTGAAAGCATGAAAGGTGATGCGGCCGACAACGACGCTGTTACGCGGGTGCTCTCGGGGGACCGAGAGGCATTCCGCGCCCTCGTGGACCGCTACGAGCAGCGAATCGTGGCTTTCTGCGGGGCGAGGCTGCGGTCTGACGACGACGCGCGCGACGCCGCGCAGGATGTCTTTGTCCGCGCCTACCGCTCGCTGAACACCTTCCGCCGCGGCGAGAGCTTCCCCGCCTGGCTTTTCGCCATTGCCGCCAATCACCTGCGCACCAGATTCCGCGTTTTCGCCTCGGACCGGCACAAAATCGAGGCGGCGGGCTCCGAGGCCGCCGCCGCCGCGCCCCCCGATCCCGCGGAGGAGGCGGCGGCAGCCATCAGGGCCCAGGCGCTCAGGAGGGCGGTGTCCGCCCTGCCCCGCGACCAGCGGCTGCCGGTGGAACTCTACTATTTCGGCGAGCTGTCGGTGGCGGACACCGCCCGCGCCCTGGGCTTGAGCGAAGAGGCCGTCAAGACGAGGCTTTTCCGCGCGCGCAAGGCGCTGCGGGTCGCGCTCGAAGGCAGGCAACCCCGCGGGGGTTCCAGAGGTATAAGGTTGTGATGAACTGCGACGATACGCGCGCTTTCGTCGGCGCATGGGAAGCCGGCGAGACGCCCTCCCGGAGCCCGGAGGATTTGGCGGCCCACCTCGCCTCCTGCGTCGACTGCGACGAGCGCTACGGCGTGCTATTGCCGCTTGTCGAGCGGGACTGCCGCGAGGATACGCGCCGCGAGGACGGAAGCGCCGCCCCCCGCCCAGAGCGGAATTCGGCGCTGGGCGACAAAGTCATGTCCTCGCTCGATTCGCCGAGGCGGCGCCTTTTGCCCTTCGCGCCCGCCATACCGGCGCGCGCCGCATCGGCGCGCGTTCTGACGGCGGCCGCGGCGGCGATCTTCGCCCTGGGCTTGAGCCTGGGCATCCATTTCGCCCGTTTGGGGAACGACACGGTGACCGTGAGCTTCGCGCTCGAGGCGCCCCAGGCTTCCACGGTTTCCCTGGCCGGCGACTTCAACGGCTGGTCGGGCGAGGCTTACCAGCTGCGCCGCGCCGGCGGGACGGGCGCCTGGGAGATCAAGGTGCCGCTCAAGCGGGGCAAGGCCTACGTCTACAACTTCGTGATCGACGGCCAAACCTGGATCGCCGACCCGGCCGTGCCGGCAAGGATCGACGACGGTTTCGGGGGCTCGGGCAGCCTCCTGAGGCTCTGACCTTGCGCGCCCCGCACTCGGCTCCGGAACGGGCCGTCAAAGTGGCGCCTATCGATGGCGCTCCGCCCCGCGCCCCCAGGCGCAGGGTCTTTCGGCTCCTCGCGGCGCTGCTGTTGGCGGCGGCCATCCCTTCGTTCGCCGCGGCCCAGAATCTGGCGGCCTGGTTCGCCGCGCCGGCGAACCAGGCCGCGTACGGGGCCCTGGCGTCGGAAGCCGGGGAATTGGCCGCCTCGCTCAAGCGGGCCGGCCTCTCCGACGCCCTCATCGCCGACCGCCTGGTGGAGGCGGCCAAAAAACGCGTGCCGGCGCCGACCCTCGCCGCCACCCTCCGCGAGGACACCCAGCGCTACCTGGCGGTGGCCGCCTCGCTCAAGAGCCTCGGACTCCTGCCCTCCGATTCAAGAAAAGCCTCGGCGGCGGTCGAGCAGGCTTCCCTCCTCCTCCGCGCGGGGATCTCCGAGCGCGCCCTTCAGGCGGCCCTGGACGCCGCCGCGGCCAAACTGGGCGCAAAACAGGCCGCCATCGACCGCGCCCTGGCCGCGCTCTCCGTCGTCGTCACCGTCGAAGCCGAGCACTCCCTCACCGAAGCCGAAGTCCTCGCCCTCGCGACAGGCCTCGTCGACTGCGACCTCGCCGACGGCAAGCTCAACGCCCTGGTCGCCTCGGTCAAGTCCGCGATCGGCAAAGGCCTTCCCCCGTCCAAGGCGATCGAGGAATCCCTGGCCAAGGCCACCAAGGACAAATCCCCCAGCGCCGCGCCCTCCGAAAAATCGAACGACGCCGACAAAGAGAAGAAAACCCAGGAAAACAATGGCAAGGGGAAGGGCTCGAAGAAGGATTGAGCGGCTGGGCGCGCGTTCATCAGTCCAAGAATCAACGACGCGCCCTGAACCGACCGTTTTGAGTCAGCAAATCAAGGGGAAAGCGTTTTTACATTTTCTCGTCCAGGAATTTGCCTTTTTCCTTGTGTTCAAATTCCGGAATTGTCATATTGAAGAGTTCGATAAGTTCACCCCTCGTCCATCGCCCCCGGGCACGCATCGAGCGGATCGCGGACTCGAAATGTCCCAGTGCCGCCGCGTCATGACCAGGCGCGTTCTTTATGATGCCGACCGAGGCAAACCTGTCCATGTCGAGCGTTTCACCCGAGGTATAGAACTCTTCAAAATCCTTCTCGCCGGTCGTATCGCTGGGGAAATAATAGACGGGCCACTTGCCTTTCGCCCTCAGCTCGGGCACGCGCGCCCGGGCTTCCTCCTCGCTGGCGCACTCCACAGGCTCATAGCCGCGATATTTCAAATACCGGTCCGCGATTTCGGAGAACGTGACAAGGTTGTTTTTCGCATCCAGATTCGGGAAAAACAGATCGCGGTTCGCGCCGAGCAGGGTGGACATCAAGCAAAGCTCGCCCGCCTCTTTCGGCGTGACAAAGTAACGGCGCACATCGTTGGGCGCAGCCAAAGGCTGCTCTTTCTCCATCCGCCTATTGAAGCCATAGAGCAGGCTCCCATCCGAAAAAGCCACGTTGGCGAACCGCGCGGTCGAGACGGGCAGCTCGAGGCTCCGGCGCATGAGAAAATACTCCATGATGCGCTTGGACGCTCCCATCATGTTGACGGGATTGGCGGCCTTGTCGGTCGACACGCAGAAGTACTTGCGGGCGCCGCGCTCGGCCGCCTGACGCATGGTCTTGTCGGTGTTGAAAATATTGACATCGACCATGCGCATCAGCGTGTAGGGATCTTTTTCGCTGCGCACGTGCTTCAGCGCGGAGAGGTTGAGGACGTAATCGTAGCCCGGACCTGATTCCATGAACGCGTCGAAGATATCGCTTCCCGCGTCGATCGCGAAGGTGGCGAACTCGCCCCTTATATAGCCCAGGGAGGAGCGCAGATCCCGCACGAGCTCCACCATGTTGTTCTCGCTGATATCCACGACATGGAGGAGGCGGGGCGATCGGCGGAAAATCTCCCGCGTCACCGCCTGCCCGATGCTCCCGGCGCCCCCGATTACGAGAAAGCGCGACTCATTCACGAGAGAAGACAGTTCGCGCTCATGGGCGCCGATATCAGCGGCGAATAATTCCTGCTCGCGGCCGATCAGGTCAAGGATTGGGTCCATGGCTTATTCCTTATGCAGTCTCATCCGAGCCTTGTTCGAAAGCGTCATCGCACGGCTCTGGGCAAGTTCTTTTCAATCGAATCGCAGACAAGGTCCACTTCCGCCTCCTTCATGGTGGGATAGAGAGGCAGCGTGAGTTCGTGCTCGCTGATATATTCGGCGATGGGCGTGGGCCCGACGACATCCTTGTAGGCGGTAAAACTCTGTATCGAAGGATAATGGACGCTGGTCTGAATCCCGTCCTCCTTCATGAATTCGATCAGGCTGCCCCGGTCCGCGTTTTCCGGAAGCAGAACAGGCATGATGTGGTAGGTGGGCGTGCCGCGGTCGTAGTGCCGGAAGGGAAGTACAAGGCCGGGGACCTTGTCGAGGCGGGAGAAATAGCGCTGCACCAGTCGAACGCGGCTTGCGTTGGCTTCGGGCAGTTTGGCCAGCTGCACCAACCCCAGCGAGGCCCGGATTTCGTCGATGCGATAATTGAAACCAGGCTCCCGCACATCGTAGGTTGCGGCCCTGCCCTGCAGGCGGTCGAAGCTGGCGACCGTCATTCCGTGGGAACGGAGATTCTTGCACTTCTGGAAAAGCTCCGGGTCGCGGGTGGCCACCATGCCGCCCTCGCCCACCGCCAAGTTTTTGTTGGAGAAAAAACTCCAGGCCGAGAGATCCCCGAAGGTGCCCAGCTTGCGGTCTCTGTAGGTGCCGCCGTTGGAGTGGGCGCAATCCTCTATCAATTTGACGCCATGCCGTTTGCAGATGCCGACAATGGCGTCCATGTCGCAGGCATAGCCCGCATAGTGGACAATCATCACCGCCTTCGTTTTCGGCGTGATCTTCGCCTCGATATCGGCGGGGTCCATCGCCCAATCCGTCCTGGATGTCACGTCCGCGAGCACGACGTTCGCGCCCGATACGCGCACGGAGTTGAGATCGGCGATGAAGGTGAGGGCAGGCACGATCACTTCGTCGCCGGGCCTCACGCCCGCCGCGAGCACAGCGATATGCAGAGCCGCGGTGCCGTTCGCCACCGCCAGGCACTTGCTTCCCTGGCCCAACTCCGCGGCATACGCGGCCTCGAAGTCGATGGTCCGCTGGCCCATGGTGATCCAGTTGGACTTGAGGGTCGCCATCACCGCGTCATACTCGCGCTGATCGTAATTGAGCTGAAAAAGCTGAACTTTCCAATCCATGGGGCGTTCCTTTTCAAAATGACATCCGCAAGAAATCGCGCATTCAAGACTTGCGATGGAGATTATAGTATCGGCAGCGTTTTCGGTCGATCGGGATCAACGCTTCAGATAGTTTTTATCCACCCACGCCTTGTATTCGCCCGATCGCACCCTGGCGCACCAATCCCTGTGGGAGAGATACCAGCGCACCGTGGCGCGCAGTCCTTCCTCAAAACTCAAGCTCCGCGTCCATCCAAGCTCGGTTTTAAGGCGATTGCAGTCGATGGCGTAGCGGCGGTCGTGGCCGGGCCTGTCCTTCACGTATGCGATGAGGGCCCTGTATTCCGCGGCCGGCTTGCCCGTTTCCTCGGCGACCAAGTCGATGAGGCAATTGAGCAGTTCGATGTTCTCCCACTCGTTTTCGCCGCCGATATTGTAAGTCCTGCCCGCCGCGCCGGACTTCATGATGGTCCACACGGCCTCGTTGTGGTCCTCGACGAAAAGCCAGTCGCGGATATTCTTCCCGTCGCCGTATACCGGCAGGGGCTTCCCCTCCAGCATGTTCAGGATCATGAGCGGAACGAGCTTTTCGGGGAACTGCCACGGGCCATAGTTGTTGGAACAGTTGGACAAGGTCACGGGAAGGCCATAGGTGTGGTGATAGGCGAGCACGAGATGATCGCTCGAAGCCTTGCTCGCGGAGTAAGGCGAGCGGGGATCGTAAGGGGTGGTCTCGGTGAAATACCCGGAGTCGCCGAGCGATCCGAAGACTTCGTCGGTGCTTATGTGGTGGAACAGGACGTCGTTCCGCCCCGCCCAGACGTTGCGCGCCACATCGAGCAGAGTGTAGGTTCCCATGACGTTGGTCCGGATGAAGGCTTCCGGACCGAGAATGGACCGGTCCACATGGCTCTCCGCGGCGAAATGAACGACGGCGTCGATTCCATGATCGGCGAAGGCCTTCTCGACGGCCGCGCGGTCGCAGATGTCGGCGTGGACAAACACATAGCGCCCGTCGCCGTTCTTTCCATGCGAGGCGTCTATATCAGCGAGGTTTTCCGGATTGCCCGCATAGGTGAGCGCGTCGAAATTGACGATCCGTCCCGAGAAACCCTTGTCCGCAAAAAGATGCCGTATGAAGTTCGTGCCGATAAAACCTGAACCACCGGTCACCAGTACGTTTGAAAATTCTCTCGACATCGTTCTCTCCTATAAAATTTCGGATGGTTTTGTCTTGGGACACGCAGCAAAAATCATTCTTTGACTTTCATTTCGCCCACACCGTCTCATTCACAATCTTCGCATAGCTCTGTATAAGCTTGACTACCTTCACCGATATATTCCCGTCATGGTAGTCGTCGGGCATCTCCGTCCCTTCCTGGCCATCTCTCATCGAGACCGCCATCTCGAGAGCCTGGGCGATGTCCTTGGTCGTGATGCCGCCGATCACGATCGTCCCCTTGTCCAGGACCTCCGGTCTCTCCGTGCTGGTCCGGATGAGCACTCCCGCGAAGCCCAGCATCGCCGACTCCTCGCTGAGCGTTCCGCTGTCGCTGAGCACGCAATAGGCATTCATCTGCAGCTTGTTGTAGTCCAGGAAACCGAAGGGCTTGAGACTCCGCACCAAGGGATGGAACTGGAAGTTCCTCTGCTCGATGAATTTCCTGCTTCTCGGGTGGGTGCTGTAGATGACTGGCATCTGGTACAGTTCCGCCATGTCGTTGATTGCCATCATCAGGGACATGAAATGCTCTTCGTCGTCGATATTCTCCTCTCTGTGGGCCGAAACGAGGAGGTAGCGGTTCTTCACAAGGCCCAGCCTCTCCAGGACATCGCTCTTTAGAATCCCCTCCCGATGGCTGTCCAAGACTTCGCGCATAGGGGAACCAGTGACGAAGATGGTCTTGCCGTCCAGCCCCTCCGAGAGCAGATAGCGTCTCGAGTGCTCGGTATATGGCAGGTTGATGTCGCTGATGTGGTCCACGATCTTGCGGTTGATCATCTCGCTCACGTTCCAGTCCCAGCAGCGGTTGCCGGCCTCCATATGGAAGATGGGGACTTTCAGCCGCTTCGCGCTGATGGCCGACAGGGCGCTGTTGGTGTCCCCCAACACCAACAGGGCGTCGGGCTTCTCCTTCTGGATCACCTCATAGCTCTTGGCTATGATGTTGCCCATAGTCTGCCCCAGATCCTTGCCGACGCTCTCAAGGTAGTAGTCGGGAGCCCGCAGCCCCAGATCCTCGAAGAACACCTGATTGAGCGTGTAGTCCCAGTTCTGGCCCGTATGCACCAGTATGTGGTTGAAGTACTGGTCGCACTTCTGGATGACCGCGCTCAAGCGGATGATTTCGGGCCTCGTTCCCAGAATGGTCATCACCTTCATCTTTTCCATAGTTCTCAAACCTTCTCGAATATAGTATCGGGTCTGTCGGGGTCGTACGACTCGCTGGCCCACATGAAGGTCACCAGGTCGCCCTCTCCCTCGTTGATGATGTTGTGGGTGTATCCGGGGGGTATGTCCACAACCTCCAGCCTCTCTCCCGTCACATGGTAGTCGATCACTTCCTCCGAGCCAATCCTTCGAAACTGTATCAAAGCCTTCCCTGCCACCACCAGGAACTTCTCATTCTTGGTATGATGCCAGTGGTTGCCTTTGGTAATCCCGGGCTTGGAGATGTTCACCGAGAACTGCCCCCGCTCAGCCGTGCGGATGATTTCGGTGAAGGATCCTCGGGTGTCAATATTCATCTTCAATGGGTAACTGAACTGGTTTTCCGGGAGATAGCTCAGATAGGTGCTGTACAGCACCTTCTCGAAGCTGGAGGACATGTCCGGCACGGAAAGGTTGGCCCTGCCGTCTCGAAAACCCTTCAGCAGTTCCACAATCCTGCCCAGCTTCACCGTATGAACAGTGGCCACTTTGCAGAACCCATCCTCCTTGAGCACTTCGCCCACGAGGGCGCCCAGGAAGGCTTCCAGGACATCATCGATATACACGAGGCTCATGACAACCTCGGGATCGTTGACCGTGACAGGAAGATCCCTGGCGATGTTGTGGCAGAAGGTGGCGACCGCGCTGTTGTAATTGGGCTTGCACCACTTGCCGAAAACGTTGGGAAGACGAAAGACGTATACGATGGAACCAGTCTGGGTCCCATGGGAAAACAGCAAATCCTCCCCCGCCTTTTTGCTTTTGCCGTAGGGATTGTCGAGGGCCGCCTGGATGGACGAAGTAATGAGTATGGGACAGGTGTTCCCGTTCTTTTTCAAGGAAGCAAGAAGGACATCAGTGAATCCGAAGTTGCCCCGCATGTATTCCTCTTGGTCCTTGGGCCGGTTCACGCCCGCCAAGTGGAAGACGAACTCGCAGTCCCTCGTAAAAACATCAAGAAGGGAGGGGTCGGTGTCCAGATCATAGAGATAGAGATCGCCATATCCCTTGCTTCTAAGCTCACACACCAGATTCTTCCCCACAAAGCCGTCTGAACCGGTGATAAGTATTTTCATACACAGCTCTCCTGTCTGCGCCCAGGATGTTTTTTAGGGCGAACATTTCGATTTTCTTTGCAGAAAGAATCCAGGACCGTCTCCAATCGATCGATAAGCTCTTTTTTTTGAAACATTCTCTCGGAGTATATTTTCGCGGCCTCTCCCATCTGTTTTCTCCGTTCCTCGCCCAATGCCGCAAAGGAAGCAATGGCGTCGACGAACGCTTCGACATCTTCAGCTGGCGCGGCCGCCCCCGCCCCCGACTCCCGCACCACGCGCTGGGCTTCCCCATCGGCAGAAACAATTAGCGGAAGCGAACAAGCCATGTACGATTGCACTTTGGCGGGAAGGGTCTTAGAAAAAATCCCGCTCTTCTTTAGAACTACCAAACCTGCATCCGCTTGCGCCAGGAGGCCGGGTATCGCGAGAGCGGGCTGTCGATCGATAAATACGAAGAAGTTCCCTAGGCCGCGCCGGTCTACGAGGGAGAGCAATGTTTCTTTATAGCTTCCATCGCCGACAATGATGAAACAAATGGGCAATTGCAGCTTCTGAATTGCCTCGGCGGCGGGAATGAGCAGGTCCAAGCCTTGGGCCAAGCCGACATTCCCAGTAAATATGATTTTAAGTCGATCATCTGAAGGTATCTTCGAATCGCAGCCCCAAGACGCTTCCTGTGGAATATAAAAATCCTCGGCATACTGGGGCCAATACTCAAGTTTCGCTTTTGGAACGCCCCGCGCCTCGATGACATCCAGAAAACCATAAGACGAGGTCAGGATATGATCGACCCGCGAATAGATGTGATCGACCATTCGCCCCAGAGGCTTGAGGATCAAAGCGGAAGAAATGCCGGTTATCGCCTGGAAGCTCTCGGGCCAGAGATCCATGATGTAAATCACGCTAGGGATGCGCCTTCTTTTTGCGAGCCAGGTTCCCACAAGGCTTTGAGTCATCGGAGAACTCATGTTCATGAATATGATATCTGGCTTGAGGCTTGTGAAAGAAGCGAAGAACCACCCCGACAGAACGAAAGAAATATAATTCAACGTCAAGCCGATGAACCCCCTGCCCCTGGGGACTACTGGGAGATGAATTATCGAGACACCTTTGAAACACTCTTTCCGTCGCCTAAAAAACCCATATCCTGGATAGAATTTGCCTTGCGGGTAATTTGGAACGCTTGTGACGACCGTCACCGCGTGACCGCGCTCCGCCAGAGAAACACAGATGTCATTGATGCGCATCTGCTCGGGATAGAAAAACTGTGATTCGACAAGAATGTGCATGAAATTCCTACCTGCCGCCCTTCATGCCCAAGAAAGTTTCAAACGTCTGCATGACTATTTGAATGTCAAAGAGAATTGATTTGTGAATCACGTAATACAGGTCATACTCCGTCTTCCGGATATATTCTTCCTTTGAAGTGGTATGTCCATAATTGATTTGAGCCCAACCCGTGACGCCGGGGCGGACCATATTGCGATACCCATAGAACGGAATCTCTTCAATCCACTTGTCGTGGTAGACCTTCATCTCGGGCCTCGGCCCAACCACGGACATAGTGCCGTCGAGAATGTTCACGAATTGCGGGAACTCATCGATGCGGGTTTTTCTCAGGATCTTGCCCACAAGCGTTATCCGCTGCTTGATCGTTTTATTGGGATTCTCCGAATTTTCCGCCTCCTTGTCAACCTTGAGGCTTCTCAGCTTGTAAAACATGAAGAGCTGTTCATATAAACCTACGCGGGCTTGCTTGAAAACAATCGGGAATCCGGAATCCAGTACGATCAGAATGGCGAACACCACAATAAAGGGTACCGTGACAAGCATCATCACCAAGCCAAAAGCTATGTCCAGGACCCGTTTTTCCTGGGAAATCGGCGCCTTGTTCAATAAAATCTCATAGTGGTCACGATATTCCTCCACTAGCTGCAGAGGGATCCTATAGAGCCAGTTCTCGACGACATCGGTGATGAAGTACTTCTGCACCCCTTGCTTCTCCAGATCCTCCAGCGCACAGGACAACTTTCGATAAAGCGCCAGGTCCGCGACCAAGATTGACCTATTCTCCAGTTTGGCGGCAATTTCATTGGCTTCTTCTTCAGAAGCAATCCAGGTATCGACTATGACCTTCCCATGGGAGGAAATGCGCACTTCATCCATCAGGGACTCATATTTTAGAGGATTCCCGATCGCCACGCAAAGAGTAGGGGGAATCACCTTCATTATGATTTTATAATATGTCCATGAAAAAATGGGGATACCGACGATTGCCGCAATATTGGTCGCGATGAACTCATTTCGATAGATGTCCCGCTGGGCTCCGAATATCAGGATGACCAAAAACATGCCAAGCAGGACGCCAAGGAACGAACCAATGGCCGTCGAGATAAAAATCACGTGCTTGCTTTTCAAGGTATTCAGCTCAAAGCCATGAAAGGCAAAAATGAAAGCGACAATGGAAAAATCAACGATGATAAACTGCAGCATTCTCAGATTCGTGAACCGGTCGGCGTAGACGAACTGAAACAGAAAGAGGAACGTAACTATGAAGGCCATGTAAAGGCGCTTCTGGTGAACTATCTTTTGATACATTTGAACCTACCTATGACGCACTTCATACGCCCTGATCCTCGGTGCCGGCAAGCGCTCGCTGCACGTAATCCAACTTCAACAGCATTTCCTTGAGGCCGGCGCGGTCCAGGCGCCGCGTGTTGTGCGAGGTATAGGCCTCCGCCAAGGCGATGCTTTTATCGCCCTGATCGAAATACTTGTGATAATTGAGGTCGCGCGTGTCGGCGGGAATGCGGTAGTAATCGCCCAGGTCCTGAGCCTTCGCCGCTTCCTCCGTGGATAGCAGCGTCTCGTACAGTTTTTCGCCATGGCGGGTCCCGATCACGTGGATCGGCCTGGTGCCGCCGAATATATCCTGCAGCACCTCTGCCAGGTCCGCGATCGTGGCGGCGGCCGCTTTTTGCACGAAAAGATCGCCCTGATGCGCATGCGCGTAAGCGAATAAAACGAGTTCCACCGCTTGAGGCAAAGACATCATGAAACGAGTCATCTCCGGATCGGTCACGGTAATGGATTGATCCGCTTTGATCTGCCTGATGAATAGCGGAATCACCGATCCGCGCGAGGCCATGACGTTGCCATAGCGGGTTCCCGCAAAAAGCGTCTTCGCCGGATCCAGGTTCCGCGACTTGGCGACCATGACCTTTTCCATCATGGCCTTCGACAGGCCCATGGCATTGATGGGGTAGACCGCCTTGTCGGTGGAAAGGCAGATAACCCTTTTTACGCCATTCTGCGCCGCCGCAGTGAGGGTGTTGTCGGTGCCGATGACATTGGTCCGAACCGCTTCCATCGGAAAGAACTCGCAGGAAGGCACCTGCTTGAGCGCGGCGGCAGAAAACACGTAATCCACGCCGTGCATGGCGCCCGAGATGCTGGCAAGGTCCCGCACGTCGCCGATGTAGAACTTGATCTTATCGTTTTTATAGCGAAGACGCATGTCTTCCTGCTTTTTTTCATCCCGGGAGAAAATCCGTATTTCCTTCACATCGGTATCGATGAACCTGTCCAATACCGCGTTCCCAAAAGATCCGGTCCCTCCGGTTATAAGCAGGGTCTTGTCCTTGAACATTAAAACAACCTCCTTAAACCCTCAGCGCAAATTTACATAGCGCCCAGCAATTCTTTCATGCTTTTGATTTGCTGTGAAAACTTATTCCTTCTTATAGCAAATTGTGCAAGCAAAAAAACGATATAAACCAGCCAGCCCTTAACCCCACCTACATACCAACTACAAATGATAAAGGTTGATGTTGCCGCAATATTCCATATCATATCTATAGGTAAATGCATATTCATCTTTTTTTGAAGATATATATCCGGAAGATAGCACTTAATAATGACGAGCGCTGCAATAGAAAAAACAGCCAAGGTCAAGTTCTTCAGCAAAAACACTATTATGACTGTGGTAATTATGGAAATAATAACTGAAATGCAGTTGAGAACCAGCATCGCTTTCTCTTCCCTCAGAGCCTTCAAAAAAGTATTGATCAGTAAAGAGCTACGTGCCTCAAATATGGAGATGGGGAAGAGTATCGCGAAATATTGTATTGCTTCGTAATAGTCAGGCAGCCAAAGAAGCAATATCTTTTGTATTGGGAAATATACAACAAGAAAAATGATCATCACCTCAGACAGCAAGGATCCCAATGTCTCATATACTATTGGCAATTTTTCCTGATTGCTCCTTTTAATCGTCGGGAATATTACTATGCCTACAGCATATATGAAGACGATTATAAAATTCGAAATACTCAGCGTAAAAGATACTTTCCCAAACGTTACAACATCCCATCCTTTCTCTATACCAAAGCGAACGATTCCAATAATCAAAAAACTAGCAATATTAGCTAACACCACATTAATTCCAGCTGCAATATTCTCCCAGAACTCCTTGAGCGCAATCTTTATCGGCACCCCTTTTGCCGCAATAATATCTCTGCAAATCCATGCTAATTCAATCATTGCCACCAGCTTAGCGCCGATATCTGCAATGATCATATATTCAAACTGCCGCAAACCAACTATCAAGAATACTACAATCAGGAATATGCATATTAATCTTTCAATTATGAAGTTTCTCCCGTATTCACGAATTCTCCCTGTTCCTTGAAGAATGAACTGCAAAAGAGTCCTTGGCAAAACCAACACACAATTAAGGCCGGTTGCAAGAAGAATAAATGCTCGACTCAGCTCGCTAGACTTAGTAAATGCCAAAATCGCAAAGCCAATGAAAACAAAAACCTCAAGGAGTGCAAGAAGCCAGTACTGCGAGTGCATCAACGGCTTATTAAGTTCATCATAATATTTACCTCCATATCGGAGGTAAATGCCGTCTGCGTGCCCCAAATGGAAGACCCCTACATACCCAATATAAAACACATAGAGTTGCCAATAGCTGTACTGCTCTATTCCAAGAAATTTAGGAACTACGAATGAAATGACCAAGGATATAATAAAATTGACCAAATTTGCCGAAATAGAGTAGTATAGTTTCCATATAATGCCCTTGACAGAATCTTTCACAGTTCGTCACTTCCATCACGCAGGAAATGAAATGGTGGGTATGCTTTATCCTTCTCACTCAAACAAGGCAGTATCCCTGTATCAGGCCACTGTATCGCAATGGTGGGGTCATCCCATCTGACTCCCCCCTCATCCTCGGGATGGTAGAATTCATCGCATTTGTAAACGAATTCGGCTTCCTCAGAAAGCACCAGAAAGCCATGCGCAAACCCTTTAGGAATGAAGAACATGTTTTTCTTTTCAGCAGTAAGCACTACTCCCACATGCTTGCCGAGGGTCAGGCTACCCTTTCTCAAATCGATTGCTACGTCATACACCGCACCCCTGGTGACTCGCACCAGCTTTGCCTGAGGGAATTGCTTTTGGAAGTGCAAGCCCCTAAGCACCCCCTTGCGTGATTTGCTTTGATTGTCCTGAACGAACTCGTTTGTTATTCCCGCTTTGCAAAATTCGGCTTTGTTGTAGGTCTCCATGAAGTATCCTCGCTCATCGCCGAATAATTTTGGCTCAATAATGAGCACCCCGTCTATTTCCGTCTTAGTGAATATGAACTGTTCCATTTATGCTCCCTTTTTATATGGTTGCGGAAGTCCCTTGGCAGTAGCGCTGACATGCGCCGTGGGCAATTACGCTATTATTAAAGTACGCTTTTCTCATTGCTCTCTTGCTTGCCTCAAATACTGCTCAAGGAAACTATCCAATGCCTCCCGCCAGTCCCGCATGCTGTCCCCAATTGTTTCTCTCAGGTGCCTGTTGTCCAAGGCGGAATATGCGGGTCTTCTTGCGGGTCTTGGGAACTCGTCGGTCAGACATGCTTTAACCGGGACATCAAGTCCAGACTTTTCTACTATCCTTTTTGCAAAAGCATTCCAACTCACTGCCTCACCATTGCATGTGCAATGGAAGATGCCAGTCTCGTTGGAAGCTGCTAAAAGAACCAATTGAAAGGCTAGATCAACCGCACTGGTAGGATTCCCCACTTGGTCAGATACTACGGTCAGCTCCTTTTTCTCCCTGGAAAGCCTGAGTATTGTTTTCACAAAATTGTTGCCGACGTACCCGTACAACCAAGCTGTGCGACAGACGCAGCTGTTTCTACAATTCTCTAATACGAAACGTTCCCCATCAAGCTTGGTCCTGCCGTAGACTGTTTTGGGAGATGGTTCGTCAGTCTCTTCATAAGGCTTTGCACTGTCGCCTGAAAACACATAATCGGTTGATACATGGATCAGGCGTGAACCGTACCTACTAGAAGCCACGGCAAGGTTCTTAGGTCCAATTGCATTAACCTGATTGGCTGCTTTCTCATTACTCTCACAGCCATCTACGTTAGTCATCGCGGCGCAGTTGAAGACTAGGCTTGGCTTGCTTAGGGCAAAGTAGGAGTCAACGGATTCAGCAGAGGTGATGTCGAGTTCATCCACATCAACTGCAACGATATTATTCCCCAAATATAAAGGAGGAAGCTCCCTCTTTTCGGATCGCCCTTCCCCCAATATCTTCACCAGTTCACTGCCAAGTTGACCCTTGGCGCCTGTAATAAGAATATTCACAATACTATCCTAATAGTGAATTTTCATTTCTGCAACTTGTTTGAGATGTTCCCCATAGGGGCTTTTCCCATATCTGATGGCACTTTCCAGCAATTGGTTTTTGGTGATCCATCCATTCCGAAAAGCAATTTCCTCTGGGGCCGAAATCTTGATACTTTGCCGTTTCTCAATCATGCGTACAAAATCGGCGGCATCGACTAGGCTGTCCATCGTTCCTGTATCGAGCCAAGCAAAACCTCTTCCTAAAAGCTGAACCTTCAAATCCCCCGCCTCAAGATACAAACGATTCAAGTCAGTTATTTCCAGCTCACCCCGCGCGGAGGGTTTTACATGTCTAGCAAATTCCGACACCCTATTGTCATAGAAGTACAAACCCGTTATGGCATAGTTGCTCTTTGGCTGTTTTGGCTTCTCTTCGACAGAAACAACATTGTCCAAAGTGTCGAACTCGACAACACCAAACCGTTCGGGATCTGACACATAGTAACCAAAGACGGTCGCTTTCCCGTTGGAAGCATCGGCAACTGCCTTACTCAGCAACGAGGTGAATCCATTGCCATAAAAGATATTGTCCCCCAGCACCATGGCGCAGGTGTCGGTGTTTATAAAATCGCTACCCAACAGGAAAGCCTGGGCAAGCCCATCAGGAGATGGCTGCACCTTGTAGGAAAGATTCACGCCGAACTGATTGCCATTGCCTAGAAGATGCTCGAATCGCGGAGTATCTTCCGGCGTCGATATAATTAGGATGTCTTTTATACCAGCAAGCATCAAAGTCGACAAAGGATAGTAAATCATTGGCTTGTCATAGATGGGTAAAAGCTGCTTGCTGGTGACCATAGTCAATGGATAAAGACGGGTTCCTGCTCCACCCGCCAAGATAATTCCTTTCATTACCACCTCCATTAATCATTCTGGAAATTATAAAGCTTTTCGTTTTTCTTTCTGAGAATTGTATAGCACGGCGATACATACACTGTAATAACATAAGCCGATCGAGCTATTCATAATTGGATTAAAATAACTGGCTACCAGAAAAGCAACGAGACCAAGATAAATAACCAAATCCAACGAAAACACTTTCTTCTTAAAATACCATATTGAACTTTTCACCATCAATATAATCGGATACAAAAACAATGCCATTCCAAAAATACCTAGTTTTTGCAGCAAATCTTGATAAAAGTATTCCACTCTTCCACATTCCCTGAACGCCACCCCCGATCCCAAACCATTGCCAAAAAGATAGTTGTTTTTTATCAATTTACTAAGTTCGTCCATTGTCTGCTTTCGTACAGTGTCACTACTCTTCGTCAATTCGATATAATTTTCGATATCTTTAGATTGGACAGGGGTTGCTACAATTTTTGAGATTTCAAATCCTGGGAAAATTCTCTTTATTGAAAATAGGAAATAGTCCTCTTTAAATGACAAATTAAATATCAAAATAATTATAATTGAGCATACGGCGACAAGGGAAATGTAAATAGAAATATTTTTAGTTTTTACAGAAAAAACCCTATAAGCAAATGCTATCGTAATTAGCAGTGCAAGCATTGCTCCCAAGTAGTACGAACGAGTGTAAGTAAACAGTAGTACAATTAGGCCAAAACCAACCAAAAGCGCCGATGGAAACAATATTTTTAAAGAAGTGATATATTGAAAAAACAAATAAATTATCGTAGGTACTATATAAATCGAATTTCCGTATGAAAACCTAATAATTGATTTTGATATCCTGCTAATTGAACATAGCTGGCTATTCATAATAAAGCCAATTAGCGCAGTATCCCCATCTCTCGCGATATTTGCTGATAAAAATGTCGCCAAAATCAAGACAGCAAAAGACAGCGAAGAAATTGTCATGGCTCTCAATAATATTTCTATGCGACTTTTTTTGCCGAACACAACACAAGCTACAGGCGCTAGAGCAATCCAAGAGTAAGCCCTTACATCGTTAACCAGTATTTGGCTATCATTCCCTCGCAGGTATCCTCTTACTGCTTGCGATATGAAATACAATCCGAAACATAGCACTGCAAAAATTACAGAATTTGGGAACACCGCCTGCTTCCACTTAATGACAATAAGCGGTATGCATCCAGCCACACAATATCCCCAAAGCAAAATTCTGATGCTAAATGGCCCAAGCATCAACCAATGACCATATCCCGTAAAAACGCAGTCAACTATAATAGCTAAAAATGCAAAAAACAAAGTGCTTTCAAATATTGATATTATTTTTGCTGATTTTGAAACCATGGTAAATACTCCATGATATATAATATTCGAGTTTCGAAAATTGAAACACCTATTTAGTTGCTATCAACAACACAGCCTATAGACCCATTTTGCTAGCATTGGCTATATAAAAAGCCCATCTTTAACCCCCTTGCATAGTGAATAAATAATCTTGCCTCGATTGCTCTCAAACAGCAGCTTAGTAACTTCAAAATAGATAAATTTTAATAGCCACAAAAACCCATTTAAATCTTTCCAGTAATGCCTTAGCAAATAGATATTATTTCTTACAATATAGTAATTTCTAAATGGGGAATGATTATAGATTTTTACGGCAATTCCTAATGGAAAGTGAATTTCCTGAGGAATTCCAACTTGATGGTCGATGACTACATCATTGACACGAAGTATCCTCCCCCCCAGTCTCCTTGCTCGCAGACAATAATCATAATCAACTCCATCTATAAACAACCACTCATTGAATCCTTGCATCTTTTCCCAGGTTGCTAGTCTCGTAAGGCTTGCGCTTGTGATGCATAGCCTTATGGATTCAGTTGGATGTTTTTCGTAATTGACAAGTCGATTGCTTTGGCTTTTTATTGCAAATTGAGGACAAATAATTGCATTTTGAGAATCAATACAAAATGGTAAATATTTATTAATCATGTCTGATGGGCATATGGTATCCTGATCCAATGTTAATACCCAATCAAAGCCATTCGAAATCGCCAAATCGCACATCTGATTTAGCGCCTTGGCAATCCCAAGGTTTTTTTCATTTTTCTTAATTACTATCTTATTTTTCTTCTGAATGTAGTTTTCTATTGCCTGAATATTGTCTGAGTTGTTGTCAATTATGTATAGTGCCTCAACCTGTGGAAGTATAGCGCTAATATTTTTCTCAAGCCTTTTGATATCTGGATTGAACGCGACTATTCCGGCAGCTATTCTTTGCATCATGTTCTATTCTCAATCAAGCTTCTATTGCTCGTTCTACTGCGAATAAGAATCGTCTTGGGAATTGACAAAATTTTATTAGACAATCTTGCCCCTAGAAGCATTAACATTAAGTGGTATATATATATCGTCCTTGTCAAAGGCAAATCTAGTGATTTCAAACGCTTCCAATAAGATCGATAAGTCGCCAAACCTTGAGCTCGCGCAATCGACATCCCCGGGAATGCCCGCAAACAGTATTCTTTTTTGAAAACAATAATAATGTCGACAGAATTATCTTTCTCAAAGAGTCGTATTACTTTGATTAATCCCTTATGAAACTCCAAATTTGAGAAAACCGATTTTCGATCTGCCAACAAATCATTCCCGTCTGATGAGGCTGATTTGCCAAACGCATTTTCTCCATCGCCATTGCACCGCACTAATGGGATTTCAATATAGTCAGCATTATGCATCAATATCACATGCATAAATAAGTAGACTTGGAAATAATTGCAGTTCAAGAACCTATCGGCTGAGATTGCTGAAACCAATTCCCTGCGGAATATTAATCCAGAAAAGAGAATAGAGTCGTACAGATACAATGCGGTGTTTTTGATCCCTTTATCGATAGTAAACGAATGCCTATAATATCTCTTCTTTTCATTCCCGAATATGAATGGAGAGAAAATCATGCTATATTCTTTTTTCTTCAACAAATTCACGAATTCATCAAGAGAGTGTTCGATTAAAGAGTCGTCGTCGCTCAAAAACAAAACATACTTACTAGTTGATAAAGAGATTAACTTCTGGAGATTCCTGTCATATCCAAGATTTTTATCATTGCTATTGAAAACAATTTCCGCGGCAACTGTTTTTCTTAAGTCCGCAACAGCGGACTTGATTTTTTCTCGCTGTTCAGAATGATCCTCGCTAACAATAATATCGATATCATCTACATATCTTGTATCTATGCTTTTAATACATCGAGAAAGCTCATCAACCCTATTGTAAGAGGTAATGCAGATTGATAGCAATTTTTCTTTCTTTTTTTCCATGACAATAACCTTGTTTCCTCCATCCTATCTCGTTCAGTATTTTAACATGATTCTGCATCGGCCACACAGCCCTAATCAGCATATTACGGCAGATCAAAGCATAAAATAGCAAGCAAATACTTATTATATATAATATTATATGCACTTTTCCTTGGCAACGCACCACTTCCGTCTGCATGCAGCGCGTACCCGAACAAGAGAAGCCCGAAAGCCGCTTCTGCGTACAATATCGGCAAGTTTCCCAAGCATCGCAATAAACTTCCCCGCCAGGCCGCGCCCTTCCCGGAAGCGGAAGAGGTCCATGCTCCGGTCGCGCCATTTGCTCTTGTACTCCTCGTCGCCGATGGTGAAGTCGAGGCGCTCCAGCCCCTCCCTGCCGCACTGCTCGATGAACTCGCGGAGGAAGACCGCCCCCGGCGAGTAGCGTTCGTAAGCGCCCGCGGCGAATGCCGGCATCAGATAGTACATGGTCGAATCAGCGCGCAGCCCCCAGTGGAGGGCTATCGCGGTCTCATCGAGATACAGGGCGCTGATGTGGACTCCAAGATCGGAACGACGGGCGGCCGCCCGGTAAAATTCGGCGAATGAGGGGTCGGCGAAATTGTCGGCCGCCCCGATGGCCCTGTACCGTTCCCGCTTGAGGGCGATCATCCTGTCGGTCAGGTCGGCGCGGCCCGCCTCGTCTTCCGCCACGGCGAAGCGAAGCCGCCCCGCCGCCGCCAGCCGCTTCGCGGCGCGCCTGAGGTTGTAGCGCTCCTTCGATGTGAGGCGATCGGCTAAAAAGCTTTCAATGTCGCCGGGCACGGCCGTCGAATGCGCTTTGTAGTGGAGAAGGCGAAAGCCCTCCCCGACGAGGGGGTTGGCGCCCGAAGGGGAATCGGCGGGGTTTCGATCGAGGTCGATGACTTGGCAGCCCTTCTGGGCCGCGAGCTTGCGGATAGCCGCGAGCAGCTCAGCCGCCGAAAAGCTTCCGGCCGGGGCGATCAGGGCTCCGCTGTAATCGGAGACGCCTTCCCCAAGCCACGACAGGCGGCGGAATCCCGCACCGCGCGCGACTCCGAGCGGAAGCAGGGCCCGGCCTTTCCCGTCGGCGCGCTCGAGCAGCAAAATGGCCGGGGACCAGCCATGCGCGGCGCCTATGGTCCCGTACCAGGTTTCCAGCCAGGCATAGGTTTGGAATGGGTAGAAGTCGGCTTCCTTTTCCAGCGCGAGCCAGGTTTCGCGGGCGGAGGGGAAATCCGCAAAAAGCGTCTCGGCGATGTCGGCGGATTCTCCGGCCTCGGCGCGGGTTCCCTGCGAGCCGTTCAACGAAGCTTCCATCGATACTTCGCCCCGAGGCTCAGCTTGAGCAGCATCTTGGTGTTGCCGGCCACGGGTTCGTAAATCCAGATATCGGAGTCGGCGAGGGGGATCGTCGACGAAGCCGCCACGGTCGGTTTTCTGAGCTCCATCGCGTCGAAGGCGACGCCCCCCAGAACCGACAATCCCAAGGTCCAGGCGCCCAAGCCGCGGGATGCCGAGAAACCGACCATGACGCGCTTCTCGAGCACGGCGTCATCCAGCCAATGGGTGCCGTCCACGGGGTTTTCCAGGAGATCGTGCCAGGGGTTGGCGGGGCTGTTCGCGCCGGCGAGGCGGAATTCGGCGTTCGCGGCGAGGTCGAAACCGGAGCTTTTCCCCTTCCAGTCGACCTGGATCGCGAGGTTGTTCTCCCCATATTTGTAGCCGATCATGTTGTCTTCCACGGCTATCGCCGCGGGCTGGAAGCCCGAAGTCTGCCAATCGTAATCGAATCGGGTCTCAGGGTAGTAGGAGTAGCCGTAGGAACAGGCTATCTGTTGTTCGTTCGGAACCCCATGAGTCATTTCGGTCGGTTCGAAGGTATATTTCGTGGCGCCGGCGATGTTGAGGCCGAAAGATCCGGCGCCTGTCTCGAGCCTGCCGCCGAGGGTGAAGGCGGCCTGCCAGGGATTCCAGACCGTGTCCGGAAAGAGGAAATGGAGGTTGAAGTCGTCGATGAGGACCTGCGCCAGGAGGCTGAACGACCCGGGGCGATTGAAGGTCCAGAAAAATCCCACGATATTGTTCTCATCCCGTCCCGTGGCCCAGGGCCGGCCGCCGGTGGATTTGGCATACTGGATGAAGTATTGGGGAAGCGGGTTGAGAAAGTATTCGGGATCGAAATTCTTGCCCGTGTAGACGGCGGCGTCCTGGAATCCGAAGCGCGTTTCGCCGATCCTGAAGGCGTAGGTCTTGATGTTGGCGCCGCGTTCGGGGAAGCCGGCCAGTCCCGTGATGTGGCTCGAGCCCCAGGCGTCGGTGGTCTGCGATGAATCGTGATTGAGCTCGATCCAGCGGCTCTCGTAGCTGAAAAACCCGTCGTCCCAGGCGATATCCATTATATTGGAGGAAATGCCGTTGGAATTTACGAACAGCGAATAGGGCGAATCGACGACATCGTAGTGCCGAAACCGGCCGGCCTTGAGGGAGAGGGGGCCGATTTTTGAGAAAAGGCCGCCTTCTTCCATGAATGCGTAAACACCGAAGAATTCGCCTCCGGGAATGTCGGCCAGTTCAGGTCCATATTTCTGGTTGGTGTCTCCCCTGAGTTTGCCCGCGAGGCCGAAATATCCCGCGTCGATGCCGAATGAAAGGCTGGCATTGGGGCTGAAACCGCGTTTCGTGATCTCTTCGCCGTAGCTGCCGGCTTCATAGACGGCCGTTCCGTCCACTTCCACCCAAGGGGCGCTTTTCTCCTGCGCCAGCGGGGCCGCCGCCGCCATGAAGGACAGGACGAGGAGGGCCGCCCCGCGGACCGCGAGTTCGATGTATCTCTTGTTCAACTTAAGCTCCCTATTTCGCGGTTTTTTCAGAAATGCAGCCCTATCCCCAGCCACACTTCGACTCCCCTAAGGTTGAACTCCCTTTTTGCGATGTAATCCTTCACATCGTAGCCCAGGGACAGGCGGTACGTGAAAGCCCGGGCGTACTCGGGGTAAACGACGAAATCCATGCCCGCGCAGAGAATGGCATCGTCGATCGTCGGGAACTCCGCGTCCGGGCTGCTCCGGATGTACCCCGCGTCGACGAAGGGAATGATGAAGACTTCAGCCTCGAAACGTTCGGACCCGAAGAATCGGCCCTGGGCGAAGTTGATGGGGAACTCGATATTCGCGACGGCGCCGACATCGCCGTATCGGCTTTCCTTGATCCCGCGGATATAGTCTTCCCAATCGAAGGATGGATTTTCGCCGAGGTAGGTCCAGGTGCCGAACCAATAGCCTAAAAGCCGAAAATCGAATCCAAAGATGGGATTGAAGGGGGTGAACGCGGTGATTTGGCCGCTGAGCGTCAGGTCGAAAGCATCGGTCGGGAGGGGCGCGATCAGGTGGTTCGCGTACGATACGGAGAAACTGGCGGTCGCCCCCTTCCTCATATTGCGGATGAGGTCCACCCGCCCGAAGGAAAGGCCCGCCCCCAAAGAATAGCCGGCGTCCGTGTAGGCGCCTACCTCGAGGCCGAAAGTACCGAAGATCCCGGCAGAAGGGGAGAGCGTGAGCGCGCCGAAATACGGCAGATTCGCGAGCGGAACCGAAGTGGCGATCCCGATTCCGTTCGTCATATAGGGATAGTGCGAGGTGACGTACTGATCGTTGAGGTAGGTGTACGCGGAAAACGACCAATCGAGCCCCGCATGGAAGCCGAAGCCTGTGGAAAAGCCCCCGGTCAGGGTATGCCGCAGGTAATCGCGCTCGTACAGATGGGAGAGGAGCGGGTTTAGGTACCACCTCTGACCCAAAGCGCGAAACCTATATGAAGCGGAGAGGGAAACCGTTCCATTGGGCGTCACGCCGGTGCCGGGCACGTAGAGGATGTCCTCCGCCACGGCGAGGGTCCAGCGAGCTTTCAGGGCGTTGAAAAAGGCGGTGAAGTAGGCCGCCGCCTCCGCTTCGCCCGTCTGCGCATAATAATCCAGGTTGAGGCTGAGGGGCTCCAGCGTGCCGAGGAAGTTGAAATCCTTATAGCGGAGGGCGAGCGATATGCCGTCCGACGAGGAGTACTTGAGAAGGGGCACGGCGAGAGCCGACCATGAGTTGAATGTCGTCACGATGACGCGGACCGGGCGCGGCTCCTCCTCGCCTATGATTTCGAACCCCACCGAGGATTTTTCCGTGAAGACCCTGTTGTTGAGAATTTTCCGGTTGAGGGAGGCGACATATTCTTCGAGAGACTCTCTGTTGGGAAAGGGCCTTCCTATCTTGATATCGAGGTATTCCTCGAGAAAGGGCTTGAGCGTGAGCCCGGCGATGCGGTAATCGACTTCGGCAATGCGGTAGAGCGGCGCCGGGCGAGGGGCATCCTGGGCAGCGGCCGGCAGGACTGCGAAAATGGTCATTACGATAGAAAGCAGGAGCATCACCGTACGATATCGCACTTTTATCACGCCGCTATTCCTATATGATGGCAAATTCCACCACTGATTTAGATATGTTTTGCAAAATGGACCTATATGCGGTATTTGGAACCGTTTATGCGGTGTTATTCTAGCTGAATAAAAGCTTCCTGTAAAGATTTTCATAGGCAGCCGACATGATCTTAGCGGAATAGCGCTCCTCCCAGGCGCGGCGGGCCGCTTCCCCCATTTTTCTCCGGAGTCCCCCATCATCGGCCAGAAGCGAGAAGGCGTTTGCGATCTCATCGACCTCGTTGGGCAGCGCGAATCCGCAGCGCGATCGGCCGGCGGCATCCGCCTGGAGGATCTCGGGGATTCCCCCCGTCGCCGAGGCGACGATGGGCAGTCCCGCGGCCATGGCTTCGAGCACGGCGAGCGGCATCCCCTCGTGGTCGGAGGGCAGAAAGAAGATATCGGCGTGGGCGAACAAAGCGGCGGCGTCCGGGAAGGCTCCGAGGGCAAGGAAATTGTCCGGATCGTCCGGCCGGGGCCGGCCGCCTATCCAGGCGACCTGAATGCGGCCCCGAAGTCTTTGGGCTACCGCGCGGGCGATGTCGATCCGTTTGGGCCGCGCCTCCCTGGCTACGATTATGACGAGGGGCGAGGTCGATCCCCTCATTCCTTCCAGAATTCTTATTCGTTCAGCCGTCTCCCCGTCGACGGGAAGGAGGGAGGCGTCGGGCACGCCATTGGGTATGTATTCGACGTCGTAGCCATCCTTCCCCATCGCCTCCGCATCCCTGCCCGAGACCGCGACAATGGCCCCGCAGAGGGGGCGGAGCAATGCATCGATGCCCAGCATCGCCCTGTTCTCGACGCGGATTTGGTCGTACCCATGCATCGTGTATACGATATGCCGTCTCGGAACACCCGGCGCCAGGCGCCCCAAGGCCCCCGCCTTGGAGGTGTGGAGATGGACAATGTCGGGAGTCCATGAACGGTTGAGGGCGGCGATAGAATGGAGCGCCTTCATTTCCCGCTTTGGGCTGATGGCGCGAAGAAGGTCGGGGAGCGGGAAGGTGGCCACCCTTTCGTCCATGCCCTGAAAAGCTTCCCAGGCGCCCTCCGGGCCAGCGGCCACGGCGGCATCGTGCCCCGCGGCGGCCTGGGCTTCGGCGAGAGTCCGCACGACGCTCTGCGCTCCGCCGAACTCCGATCGGGTGACGATATGGAGGATCCTCATGCGCCCACCCCCGGCCGGCCGAAATCCCCACGCGAAGAGCCGCGCTCCGCGGAGTCATGAACGAGGCTTTCCATCATGGATCGCAGCTCGCCCACCGTCCTTTCCCTGGAGTGCAGGCGGCGGACCGTCGCGGCGTTCGACGCGGCGTACCGAGAGCGGAGGCTGAGCGCGGCGCCGACCGCGGCGTCGTCGAGATTCTCCAGGGGGAGCCTCAGGATTTCATAGTCGCCCGACAGAACCCGATAGGCGTCCAGGGCGTCCGAGCATAGCACGGAACAGCCCGAGGCGAGGGCTTCCAGCATGCTCACCGGAGTGGCGTCGCTGCGGGGAAAATGCAGGACCATATCGCACGCGGCGTAGAGCGCGGGCATTTCGGCGTCGGCGAGAGGGCGCTCAAGGCAATGGATGCGCCCGTTCCCGGCCACGCTGGCTTTGCAGTCTCGGACATAGCCGCGATCGGCCCCCGGCTGGAGCCGCACGAGCAGATGGGTGCCCTCGTCCCGAACCCCGTCCGCGAAGCGCTCGATTATTTCCTTGATCCTATAGTTGGGAGCCGCCAGGCGATTGCTGAGGAGGAGGACCGCGTCCGCGGGGACCCCCAGCTCTTCCCGGATGGCGAGCCCGGCCCTCCGCTCCGGCTCCGGCAGACGGAAGAATCCGGTATCGATACCCCAAAAGATGAGCTGGGTTTTCCCGGCCGCGGCGGGAGACGCCGAAGCGACGGCGCGGAGGACCTCGTCCGAGTCGCAGGTGATGCGCGCGGCCTTGGCCAGGGCCGCGCGGCGGAGGGCGAGGCCCAAGCCCCGCGAGGCCGGCAGGTCGACGAGGATATCGGAGCCCCAGCAGGTGAGGACGCAGGGCCTCGACAGAAGAAGCATCAGAACGGCGTAGCGCGCGGTGAGGAAATGGACGCAGACGAAATCGGGCTTCTCCTTTCGGATGAGGAATAGATCCGCGAGGAAGGAGCGGAGTTTCCCCCAAGGCGATCCGACCATGGCGCTCCGGCTTATGAGCCTGCGGTAGGCGTAGCTGTCGGGAGCTGGCCCCTCTCCATATCCCACGGTGACGACCTCGGCTCCCGCGGTTTCGAGAAACTTCACCCACCGATGAACGTGGGGAGAGCCGTGATCGCCGAAAAGAACTGTCTTCACTCACCCTCTCCCGTTGGCCCGCAGCGTCGCCACATATTCGTCCCAATTGCCGATGTCGTACCAGCTTTTTTCGCTGACGGGGAAAACACCCACCTTGCCGCCTCCGTCCCTGACGCGATTGACGAGGTCGGGGAATCCTATCGACTCGTCATCGTCGATCAAGTCGAGCACCGAGGGGTCTACGACATACATGCCTGTGTTGACCGAAATGGATTGAACGGGTTTCTCCTCGATCCGGTCGAGGACTCCCCCCTCCAGGAAATGCAGAACGCCGTAGGGAATGTCCATTGTCTTGAGGGCGGAGACGATGGTTATCATGTCGCCGGTTTTTTCGTGGTGGGCGAGCAGTTCGGCATAGTCCGTATCGACGAGAATGTCGCAGTTCGTGACGTAAAATGGCTCCTTGACCTTGCCCCGAAGGAGCCTGAGCGCGCCCGCCGTGCCGAGAGGCTTATCCTCCGGTACCATTGAGAGAGCCACATTCCCCAAGTCGACGGTGGAAAGGTAGTACTCTATCATCGCCGCTTTATAATTGACGCAGAGGAAAAACTCGTCGCAGCCGGAATCGGCGAAATTCGAGATGATGCGCTCGAGGATGCTCTTGTCGCCGACTGGGATAAGCGGTTTGGGAATGACGTTCGTGAGTGGTTTCATGCGCAGGCCGAGCCCGCCGGCCATGATGGCGACCGGCGCGCGCCTTTTGCTGATTGGCTTGCGCCCGTCGAAGAGTTCTTCCCAGGCCATGACATCCACAAGCGCAAAACCATCCCCGACGAGGGGCATGTATTCGCAGCGGTTTTCCAGCATGAGCTCGCGTATCTTCTGCGGGTCATCGTTGGCGCCGCAGTACAGAAAATCCTTGCGGAGGATTTTGCCCGCGGGAGTGCTCATCGGAAGGCGGGCGAGGATGCCGCGCTGTACGTCGCCGATGCTGAGCAGTCCGACGAGGTGACCGCCATCGGTCACCATGAGGAGCTTGGATTCAGTCTCGTCCATCCGCTTGAGCGCCTCGATAAGCGTGCATTCTTTGCCAATCGATAGAGCGGAAATCCTTTCGCGAGTCATTTCTCTTTTTCTCCTCTCTCGGCAGAACCGGAGATGGCGCGCCGCACGCTTCCAATAGCGTCGGCGGCAACGCGTTTTAAAAATAACAGGCAGAGACGCAGTTTGTCCCGTGCGGATTTTGCGTGCGCAAAACCTGACCGCATAACTGCCGAGAGTTCAGCGGCGGGGCAGCGCCGGACCGAAAAATAGTAGCCGTCGTAGAGGAATCTGTCAGCCATGCCCTGCCCGTCAATAAAGGCTTTATGCCGCTCGTACATCCTTTCGATCGTTCGGTAATGCCGGCGCTTGGTCGTGGAATTTGAGAGACTACCGCTTGAAATTCGGTAATGGTACAGATCCTGAGGAATTCTTTCGACCGCAAAGCTAGCAGAAGCGGCGCCAAGCCAAAAATCCCAGTCTTCATTGCCGGCACGGAAGATTTCTTCTTCGCAATAGCCCCCGATTTTATAATAAAATTCACGCTTCATGAGCACTCCGGGACCAGGCACCCACTGATCGCTGATCATATCGGCAGCACTTCGCGTCGGCATTTCCCAAAGGAGAGCAGCGCCGCCAAAGGTCTGAAATTGTGGATATACACAATCTATGTTTGCTTTCGATAAAAGTTTTGCAGCAAGAATTTCTAATGTCTTCGGCGCAAGTAGATCGTCCGAATCCATCATGAAAAGCAGTTCGCCGCGGGAATGGGCGACCGCCGTGTTTCTTGCGGCGGCCGGGCCCCTGTTCCGATCGTGTCTCACTATCCGAAAACGAGGATCGGCGCCCGCGCCGGGGAGATCGGAAGCCAGAACCGGAGAAGGAGAGGCGTCGTCGACGATGAGGGCCTCCCAGTCGGTGCGGGTTTGGTCGGCGATGCTTTTCAAACACTCCGCGAGCCACTCCTTCGGCGTGTTGAAGCAGGGGATTATGACGGATATCACGGCGCTTCCCCCTTATCCCCGCCGCCGGAATGGCCGAAGGCGCGGGACGCCATATCCGCGAGCTTGCGCGGACTGAGCCCATATTTTTTCAGCGTAATGAAATAATAATATACCGCCGGCAGTCCCATCTCCCAGGGGGTCCACGCGATAAAGCCGGAGGCGCCACCCAGGGCGAGAATGACAAAAGCGAGGAAAATATCCTGGGCATCCAGAATGTCGAGGCTGTGGCGTTTTGAAAGCAACGCGGCACCGAGCAGAAGCGTCGCCATCCCTGCGATCGCGGTCGCGGCGCTTAAGCCCACCGCTCCGAAAAATCGGACCACGGCGAACTGCAGAAGAATCGCGCCGGCGGTTCCCGCGACGATGCTCACCGCGACGGGGGTTTTTGTGTCGCCTTCGGAATAATAAGAATAATTGATCAAATTCGCGAGTCCGGCCTGCACGACCCCGAACGATCCCGCGCCGAAGATGGCGGCGAGCGACGCCACATCCCCGGCGTTGAAGCGCCCGTGTCCAAAGAGCAAGCCAAAGAGCGGTTTGGCGAAGACCATCATGCAGATGGCGCCGAGGCCGAAGATTCCGAAGACAATCCGCTTTGCTTCAGCCATGAGCTCGGCGAATTTGGCCTTGTCGCGCGCGATCACCGCTTCCGCGATGAAGGGGTAATAAACGGAGATGAAGGTTCCCACGAGGAGGCTCCGCGCCACGCCCAGCAAGGAGGAACTCATGCTGAGCAGGGTGATGGAGCCTGCCGGGAGATAGGAGGCGAGGCCTTTTTCGACGTATCCGGCCGCGATGCCCAGAAGCCCCCCGACAAAGAGCGGCAAGGCCTTCTTCGCCTCTCGCAATCCGAACAGAAAGTCGATCCGGCCGGGCAGGATTTTCTTCCTGAACACGGCGACGAGAAGGATCGCGAAGTTCGCCGCCAGGCCTGCGAGGGTTGAGACTACGATGCCCGCCACACCCATCTTTGCGATGAAGAAGAGGAGGCCGGTGGACAAAACCGAGTTGAGGAGGCTCCCTGAGTTTCCGAATATGAAATACCTGTCCGATTTGAGGACACTGTCCAGAATCACGCAGAGCGGCGAGAGCACGATGGCCGGCAGGGAAAGCAGAAGAAGGAATTGCACGGTTCCGATAGTTTCCCGATCCAGGCCGCCGAGGACGGCGCCGGCGATAGTGCGGCCGAAAAGCGCGAAGAGCCCCGCCAGGATGAGGAAAGCCGCCGCCGTGACCGAAAGGTAGGAGGCGAGAAAGTCGGGTTCGCGGCCCTGCGCCCGGTGCGCCTGGCTCCTGGGCGGCACCAGGGCGGTGAGCGAATCCGAGAGGAGGCCGGCAGGGGTGTAGAGAAGGCTCACCGTGGCGTAGTAGGCGTCGCTCAGCACGCCAGCTCCGTACCGGGCCGCCACGATCACGCTTCGCAGGAAATTGAGGGCGGTATTCAGGATAGTGAATACCGCCATTTCCGCCGATGAGGAAACGGTCGATTCGCGGCGCGAGAAAAGCCGGTCGCGCAGACGTGCCTTCATGCCAGTTCCAGCCTTTCCGCGGCGGCCGCGAGGGTGATCGCCTGAGTTTTTTCCAGTTCGCCTCCCTCGTCGAAAAGCCGGACGCAATCCTCCGCCAAACTCCCATGCCCGGAAAGCGCGTCGCCCATCGAAGCGCGGCGGCGCTCGAATTCGGCGCGCAGTTCGGAATTGTTTTTGTACCAATAATTGAAGGGATTCATGTCGTGCGCGCTGGGCCTGCCCAGGATTCCGTCCACGGCATAGCCGATAGCCTTCCTCCCCCGGTGGACGAAGCGGAAAGCGGGCGTTTTCAGGCGCTCCATGTTGGCGAGCGTGGGGTTCAGGCGCCAGCGCTGCCAAGGGTAGGCCGCCGCCTCGGGAAAGTGCTTGTTGATCATCGCGAGGAATACATGTTCGCCTCTCTTGTATTGCGGCGGGATCCGGGCCGCCCAGGAGGCGAGATCGGGGTGCAGGAACGGCTCGTCGGTCTCGGTGATTCCCTGCGCCGACACGCTTCCGTTCAGGATCGCGTTGGCGCCCCGGGTCGCGATCGCGAAAGCTTCCTGATTGGGGTAGCGACGGAGAACCTCGTGGATCGCTTCTTCGACGCGAGGCAGGAAGCGCTTCGAGTAGGCCCACTCCTCGGCGGAGGGCGGTGCGTGCTCATCGGTTTCGACATAGTCGCCCTGGCTGGCGTCGGCGAGGTTGCCGTTGTGCAGAAGTCCGTATCGCCGCCAGTCGATCATCTGGTAAGTACTAAGGGCGTGCGCGGAACCGGCGTAGATGATCATCCCATCGTTGGCTTCAACGCAGTCGTCGATAGAGGCGGCGAGAAAGTTCCCGCCGTCGAGGTGCCTGAACAGATGCTCGCAGCCCAAGTCGCGGGATATCGCCGCGGCGATTTTTTCGTCCGCGCAGCCCGATTGGCCGAAGGTCAGGGTGAGGATGTCGGAGAATCCCAGTTTCCGCGCGAAGAAAAGGATCATCCGGGAATCGAGGCCGCCGGAAAGCAGGGAAAGGTGCCCGTATCCGTACTCGAGGTCCTTCTCGAACCCCTGCCGCACGGCGAGGGACATGCGCTCGTAAAATCCATCCACGATGTCATCGAAGCTTTCGTCGAGGATGTTTTCGTTGTCGTAGACGAAGTAGCGCCCTATCCGCGGAGCCTGGCCGGCGGCGATTCGCAGGCAGCAGCCAGGCTCGAGCTTGCGCACCCCCTCGATCAGGGTCCTGTCGTCGGCCATGTAGCCGAAGCTGAGCATGTAGTAGCCGGCCGTCTCGTCCAGGCGCGTCGTCTTTCCGGCTGAGCGCAGCATCGCGGCCATGTCAGCGAGCGATGCGGAGAAAAAAGTGGCGCCCGCGGCCTCGTCGTATGCATAATACAAATATCGGGAACCGAAATGGTTGGTAAAAAGAACGCCATTATTTTCAGCCAGGTCCCAGACAAAGCCGCCGAAGCCGCCGCGCAGGGCGGCCGGAAATCCCGACGGATCTTTCGCCGCCGCCGCCACCGCCGAACCAATATCGGTCGCCGCGAATGATCGGACGAGCTCGCGCGAATTCAGCGTGACGCCGTCCAGGCAGATAAAATAGTTTCCTCTATCGTCGAAGCACTTGTCGCCGGCGAACTTGTCCAGGAATTTTTCGGCGATGCGCAGGTCTCCGCGGTGGGCTGTTCGTCCATCCTTCTTGCCCGCAATCGCAGGGTCGAGAGGGATTTTGCCCCCGTTTGAAACGATGCCGGTGAAACCGCTCATTCGGCCGACCTTTTTTTGCCAGATTTCAAGAGGGCTTCGATCCGGTCGACGAGCGCGTCGGCCTGATATTCCCTCGAATACCGGCGGACGTTTTCGTTCGGGTAAAAAGCGTCGCCGATTTCGCCGCGCTCAAAACGCCCGCGCCAATCAAGCAAGAATGAAAGGATCTCGTCCGGCTCCATCGAAAGACAGTATCCCTCCGCCTTCTCCGCGAAGAGGCTCGTGCGGAGTTCCGAACCCGGGCGGCTTATGCCGATTATGGGCCTGCGAACCGCGAGGTACTCGAAAGTCTTGGTCAGGAGGGCGCCGGGTCCGCTCATGGAGTCGCAGAGCAGGAGAAAGGCGGAATCCGCCTGCAGGCGCAAGGCTTCCCTGTTGTCGACCGGGCCGATAAAAGTAAGCGCTGCGCCGGCTTCTAGCAAAGCCTTTTCAACCGATTCGACCGGGCTTCCAGTAAAACAAATCTCCGGCTTCCTCCCGGCCTCCGCGGGCCAGGCCGAAAGAGCTTTTGCCAGAGGCTCCACAGTGAATTCGCTTTCGTTGTAGGAGCCAGTGTAGAGGATGCGCCACTGCGGCGGGGCGGGCGTCCCGGAAACCGCGGGGGGAAGGTGCTCGGCGAAATAGCCGTTGTAGAGAACCATCGCCCCGCCCTTGGATTCGGCGTCGGCCGGCCTCGTATCGGCTGCTTTCGGCGGTTCGGGAGCGCCTATCCCCAAGGCTTTGTCGACCAGGCGCTCAAGTTTTGTGGTTGTAGTGAGGACGAGGTCGGCCTCGCCGCCATAAGCGCGGAAGCGCCGCGCGAGGAATCGGCTCCGGGGAGAGTCCGCCAAAGTGTTCGACGCGAACTGCCCGAAAAAGTCCCTGAAATCGGCGATCCATGCGCAGCGGGTCGCTTTCTTCACCTGTCTCGCCACTTCGTGGGCGGAAAGGGGAAAGGAGGTCGAAATGACGGCGTCGAAGCGTCCACCTCTCTCCGCCTCCGCGAGCGCCGCGGAAACCGCGGCCCTGGACCAGAGCAGGTAACTGTCCACCATCGGCAGGTAGGGTTTCAGCATAGTCTTGAGCTTGTCTACGAAACCGGCCTCGGGAGCGCGGCTGCCTGGAGCCGGAGCCTCCTCGAGAAGAGGGTTGTGGATCCGGAGGGTCAAAAGGTCGCGGTCCAGGCTCTCGTAAAAAAAGCTGCACGATTCCGCTTCCTGCCCGTCGCCGCAGATCACCGTGACGTCGTGGCCCCGATCGAAAAAGCGGCGCGCCCAGGACATGGCCCTGAATCCGCCCACGTTCATGTAGGGAGGGAAGTAGTATGACACAATCAAGATTCGCATTGACTCCACCTCTCTCCCTTTTAGCCAAAAATCGTCCGGTAGGGAAGGAATACCGCGATGTCATTCAGGTTAAGGATTAGCCATCGCGTGATTTTGGCGAGATAATAACAAAAAATCCCAAACTGGAGAATGTTCGTTTCAAACTGGTGCCGCTTCCGCTTTTCCAACGCCTCGCCCGTGACCATGAGCGGAAGAAGCAAAACGACTGCGATCTTGAAGTAGCTGCCGAAACGGATGAACACCGCTTCGATGGTTCCATAGAGCGTAAAAACCAGAAATGCGAGGAAGGCGTTCCCAAGGACCGGCGCCGCGTTCCAGGCATAGCGATAGATGAGGAAAAAGAGGACGGCGACCTCGATGAAATTGAGGGGATTGATCTGCATCCCGCCGCCGCCATAGATGTAGTTGATAAACTGATTGACAAACCTAATTGAACTGGCGGATCCGAGACCGGAGGAAGCGACGATGAAGAGCGCCGCCCCAGCCGCCGCGGCTAGGGCGAACAAGGCACTTCGCGCCCGCGGCGAAAGCTCTTTCGATAGAAGCGGATAGAGCAAAAGGATCAGGGCCGAGTAATGAAAACCGGCGGCGAGGATCGAAAAAACCAAAGCCTTGATCGGTTTCCGGTCCATGACGGCGTCGATGACCAGAAAAGCGACGCCGATCGCGACGCCCTGCCTGAGGAATATGAAACTATTGTAGAGCATGAACTCGATTCCATAGACATAGAGGCCGATCGGCGTTTCGCCCGAACGGCGCTCAATGACATAGACCGCCGGCAATATCCCAAGAATGGCGACGATGAGCAGAAAGCCGTGATAGGGCAAGCCCAGGCTTTGGGAACATTGAATCAACAGGCGAAAAAACGGCTCGAATCGCGCGGCGATGTCGTTGAACCCCGCCGCCGAGCTATATGCATCCTTGTATGCCAGATAGTCGTATCCACCTATATCGAGCCGCAGGCCCGCGAAAACCGACCATAGGCCCGCGAGGATGAAAACGTAGGCGGTGCGGCTTTTCTTTCTGAGAGGGAACAGCGCCAGAGGGGCGATAAAAGCCAAAAGATACGCAGCCATTCACACCATCCTTTTCAGCGGAGCCGGAACGCCGAGCCGAACCATAGTTCGAACCAGGGATCACCGTCCAGCATTGCCAGTTCTGGCCGGACCGAAAATTCCCAAAACCCGGTTTTCCAGCGCAGCGGCAATGCGATGGATACAAACTGCGTATCATGGGCTCCGGCGGTGGTCGCGTTGTTGAGCACGGCGGTGTCGATCAGATTGGCCTCGTCGTTCTTGGCGAGATACAGGCAGTCCAGGCCGAGCTCGAGACCAAGCCCCTTCAGTTCGAGGCGGCCCGAGAGGTTCGCCCATAAGGCTCCAGGGCCGTAGGGGCTGGTGAGCGGCAAAAGGAGGCCGCCCGAGTCGGCGAGGTAGCGGTACTGGAAGCGCAGGAAGGGGTTCTGGTCGTTGGGCCAGATTTCCGCGCCGTCGTAGTTGCCCCAGAGCCATTGGGTGTAGCCGGCCTCCGCCTTGATCTTCAGCGGGCCGAGGGCGGTCGAAGAACCGTAGTCCAGGCCGGCGACGTAGGCGTCTATGGTTGGACTGCCGGTGTCGTCCACGCCCAGGAAGCTGGCGTTGATGTCGTCGAAGCCGGCCTGGGCGGCCAGGCGCAGGCCGTCCAGAGGCTCCCAGGCGAGATCGAACACCATCGAGTTGTTGGTCTGGGACACGGCCGCCTGGTGCCGCGAAATCACGGGGATGAAGTCGGTGATGTAGAAGCGGTTGTTCCGCCGGGCCATCATGGCGTGGTCGGTGACGCCGAGGCTGAGCCTCCCGAGGTCCCAGCTGAACCGATTCATGCCTTCTACGATGGTGGTGGGGTTTGGATTGGTCGAGCCGGGCTCCGATTCGAAGCCGTAATACGACGAACCCGCGGGCAGCGTGCCTTTGTTCGGATCGACATCCTGGCCATCCCAGGATTTGATCGCCGGGATGGTGGCCACCAGCCAATCGATCTTCATGCGTCCGATCTTGCCGGAGGCTTTGACGGCGTCCAGATAGGGCAGGCGGGTCCCGGGCAGGAGACCGCCGTACAAAATGCCGTTGTAGTCCGGTTTTTCGCGGCCAAAATGAAAATTGAAGAGAGGACTGTCGTAATAGACCGCGGCCTTGGAAATGAAGAAGTTCTCGAAGCGGACAGGATCGCCCTCCACGCCGATCACGGGCAGGTTATCGGTCCGGAAATAGTCGCCCGTCCACTGGTCGCGGAGCGCGATCTCGGCCACGGCCCCCAATCCGAAAGGCGTCGTTCCCTGCAGGAGAAGGCGGACGAAAGGCGGCCGGTCGAAGAACGAGCGCGCGAGGTCGATTCCGTTTTTGATCGTGGAAGCCTCGATCAGATGCTCTTCCGTCCTGAAGCGGTACTGGTACTCAAGATCCAGTTCCAGGCGAAAATCGACGCCCGAGCCCGGAGTCGAGTTCGCGCCGGAAGGCGGCGGCGCGGGAGTCTGCGCGCATAGTCCCAAGGTCGCCGCCAGCAGCAGAAAACCGACATGGAACTGTCTTTTCATGCTTTCTCCTCCGTCGAAGAACCTCGCGACCCCCTCTCTCCGCTGCGAGCGAGGCGGGCTTCCAGGGCCCTTCTCCTGCCTAGGTGGGTCAGGTCGGACAAACCCTCCACCTTGGCGAGGAAGAGCGGATAAGGCATATCGGCGTCCAGCACGGTGCGGTGCAGCATCAGAGGATCGGCATCCGGCCGGATTTTCGCCGACATGGTGGTGAAGGCGTAGGAAAAGCCCTCCCTCTCCAAAGCCTTTTGAACGAGCGGATGATAGGTGCCGGGCTCTCCGCCCACCCACGCGAAGCTGCGCGGCGCGGCGCCCAGGATCGTCCCGAGAGTGTCCCTGGCAAGCATCAGCTCGCGGTCGATGAGCCCCGCGTCGACATGGCCGCTGAAACGCCGGTGGTTCATGGTGTGGCATCCGACGACATGGCCGCGGCGCGCGAGATCGAGGAGCTCCTCGCGGTTCATCCCTATCCGTTCGCCGGAATCCGGCGGCAAGAAGAGCCCGTTGGCCTCGCAAAAAGCCCTCTGCTCCGCCGCCGCCATCGCGGGCAGCGCGGCCGGCACGAAAAACCAGCCCCGGAAACCATATTCCTCCAGCAGCGGCGCCGCGACTCTGTAATGGTCCACAAGCCCATCGTCGAAGCTTATGACGAGCCCGGGCTTCCCGCCGCGCGATTCGTCCGGTTTCCGCCCCTTTCCCCGCCCTCCGCGGGCGAAAAAGGCATCCAAGCCGTCTTCGGCGAGCCCGCGGCAGTGCCGCCTGAAGTATTCGAATTGGCGCCGGAGGCTGGCTGCCGTCATCAGGCCCGTATGGTGGTAGGCCACGGCCCTGACGAACTCAGGCTGCCCTTCATGGCTCCAATCCGCGCCGGCGGTGCCCGGCATGTCGATCGCGCTGATATTCACGCTCCCTGTTTGGTCAATTCCGCGTAGAGGGCGATGTATGCCTCGGCGGAAACCTTCATGGAATGCTGGGCCACGCGCGAAGCCTGGGCGGCCAACACCTTCTCTCGTGTCCCGGCGTCTTCGGCGAGCCGGCAGAGGGCGGCGGCGCAGGCTTCGGCGTCGCGGGGGGGAAACAGCAGGCCGGCGCCCTCGACCAGAGTCTGAAGCCCGCCCACAGCCGATGCCGCCACGGGAAGCCCGGAGGCCATCGCCTCAAGACAGGCGATCCCGAACCCTTCGGTGACCGATGTCTGCATATACAGGTCCGAAGCCGCGAGCAAAGCCTGCACGTCGTCGCGGGCTCCGGCGAAAAGACAGCGTTCCGCCAGGCCAAGCTCCTCGGCGAGCCCTTGCGCCGCCGCCTTTTCGGGCCCATCGCCTATGAAAACGGCCGCATAGTCGGCGGGCAAAAGCCTCAAGGCGCGCAGGGCGGTGCCGTGGTCCTTGGCGGGGATGAAACGCGCCGTCATGGCGACGATGGTGCGCCCCGCCGCCCAGGAAAGGAGCGATGGGTCCGGCTCAACGTCCGGCCCGAACTTCTCCGGCTCGATCCCGTTCAGAATGACGGAGAGCCGCCCGGGAGGCAGGCCGAGCCACCCCTGGACGGCATCGGCCACCTCCGCGCTCACGCAGACGATCCGGTCGCAGCGGCCGTAGCAAAACCTTTCGAACCCGCGGAGAAGCGGCATCCGCATCCTGCGGTTGTGCACAGCGTGCTCCGTCGTCACCAGCCGCGGGCGGGGGCGGCCCGAGCCGGCGGAGGGGATGGCCAGCGCGCACCAATGGAAACTGGGGCCCAAGTGCGAGTGCAGGACATCGGGCTTCGAGACGGCGATGGCGCGGCGGAGTTCCGCCAGCCGGAGGGGAGAATAGATATTCGCTCCCTCCCGGTGCGCGAAAACCACCTTGACGCCCCGGGACTGAAGCCTGTCGGAGAATGCGTCTCCGCTGCCATCGAGCACATAGAGTTCCGCATCGATGCCGCCTTCGGCAAGGCGGGGCAGGAGGTCGCTGGCGAACCGCTCAGCTCCGCCCAGGGCGAGCGAATTGATGACATGCAGTACTTTCATCGGCTTCTCTTTTTTCCCGCGGCCATGGAGATGCTGTCGCGGACCGCGGCCGCCAGGCCGGCGGGAGCCGCCAAGGCGACGAGGAATTTGGCTTTCAAGGGCAGTTTTGGCGGGCGGGCCCGGCATCTCTTCCGGCCGGACAGGGAAAAGCGGACGTAATTTACCGCTTCCCGGAAGAGGCTGAAAGGGGAATAGGGCAAGGCGAGTTCTTCCGCGTAGAAAAGCAGGGTTCCGCAAGGGTTCGAGAGGCGCAGCTCCAAGCTTTTCGCCGAAAGTCCGTCTTTCTGGTATTCGCAGATATAGATCGGCTCGTCGAGGAGGAGGAGGTCGAAGCCGGCTGCCGCGATCCGGAACCAGACGACGCACTCCGTGATGAATTTTTCCCCCTGGAACTCGGGGAAGGGAAAGCGGCGGAGGACGCTCGCCTTGAAGACTTCGGCCTTGTCGCCCCGCAATCCATCGACAAATGTCAGGGTGGCCGCGTCCCTTCGGCACAGGCCGGACGGGAAACTCTCGCCGATCCGGCGCCCTCCTCCGTCGTACCGCAGGCCCATGATTCCGCCGATCCCGGGATCGGCGTCGGCTTCCGGCACCAGGGCCGCTATTTTCTCGAGGGCGTCGGAGGGCAGGCGATCGTCGGAATCGACGATGAAGATCCAGCTTCCGGCGGCCTCCGGCATCCCCCGATTCAGCGCCCGGTGCTTGCCGCCATTGGGGAAGGACAGGACGCGAATGGGGTAGGCGCTCCCCGCCACCCAGGTCGCCACGAGCTCCGCCGTGTCGTCGGCGGATCCATCATCCACGACAAGCCACTCAAAATCGGAAAAACTCTGGGAATCCAGGGAGGCTTTCAGGGCCGGCAGCATCCGGGCGCGATTATACGCAGGCGTCAATACGGTAAAAAGAGGAACCCCTCCATCGCCGTCCGCCGCTGAAGAAGGCAAGCTACCCATGGTCATTCCGCCGTCGCGAGGCCATTGCCCCCATCGCCGACCGTCTTCATCGCGAGGCCTCCCGTATTTTTCCAACCACCCATCCCTGCACCGCCCGCAGCCGTTTTTCCATCGCGGAGTACATGTCCACCATGGATGCGACGACCTTCTCAGGATCGGCGGCGCAGATCGCCGCAACATAGACCCCCTCCTCGACGGGGAGGATCACGACGCGCATCCGCACGCCATCGACGGGGAAGGCCCGGATCATCATGAAGTTCAGCGGCCGGCGGTTTTCCAGGCTGAGCAGCAGTCCGTCCCCGATCCACTCGAAGCCGAGCGCGTACCACGAAGCCCCAAAATTGGAGTCGCGCAGATGAATGGAGGTCTCCAAAGAAGTCGGCAGCGCTTGAAGGACCAAGGGAGGGAGACGCTTGGTCGCGCCGGGACTTTCAACCCTGTAGACATTGTCGAAAAGCACGGCGATGCCGTTCTTCCGCTCGGAATAGTACGTGACCCCCGAAAGGGAATCTACTTCCAGCAGGGCGTTGACGACTTCCAGCCTTCTCCGGGAATCGAGCTGGATTCCCTTGAGGAAAAAAGCGCTTTCAACATATACGGGCACCTTGAAACGCTCGGGAAGCGCCCGAAGCGCGAGCCCGGCCGGCCCGAGGGGGGGAAACCGCAGGTCCGCCGCCCCCGTCGGCCACGCGAGAAGCGTCGCCCCCGTTTTGAGCTCCGTCAGGTCCGCCTTGGCGAGGCTGGGAACGGCCTGATCGAGGGGCAGGGAAAACGCGGAGGCCGCGGCTAAAAAGCAGGCGACGAAGAGCGGGCAGATGCGGCGAGAATCAATATGCACCTTTGCCTCCGAGCACAACCCCCAAAGTCTTGAACAATATGTACATGTCCAGCCAGAGCGACCAGCTCTGAATATAGAGGATGTCCAGCGCGACCCTTTCCTCGTAATCGGTCTCAGAGCGGCCCGAGACCTGCCAGAGCCCCGACATCCCCGGCTTGACGCTGGCAAAAAGGGCATAGTGGTGCCCGTACTTGGCCACCTCATCCTCCACGATCGGGCGGGGCCCCACCAGGCTCATCTCGCCCTTGAGCACGTTCCAGATCTGCGGCAGCTCGTCCAGGCTCGTTTTTCGAAGGAATCTCCCCATCCTCGTGATGCGCGGATCGTCATGGAGCTTGTGGCTGGCCTCCCATTCCGAGCGGATCGCGGGGTCGGAATCGAGCAGTTTCTCCAGGACCTCGCGGGAATTCATAACCATGGATCGGAATTTCCATGCGGTGAAGCGCTTCCCGTCCTTGCCCAAACGATGGTGCCCGTAGAAGACCGGTCCCGGCGAGTCAAGTTTTATGAGAAGGGCCAAAACCCCCACCAGGGGAAGAATGAGCAATCCGCCGACGATGCAAATCGTGATATCGATCAGGCGTTTCAGGTTGTGGTTGAGCGGCAGCAGGAGGCTCTGCACCGTGTACAGCCCGAGCACTCCGTCGAAATCCCTCACCGACATCCATAGGTTGGTAACTCCGATATAATCCGGGATCAGCGTGTAGTATCGGAAAGACCTCACGTACTCGGCGACGATGACGGCCAGCTGCCTGCGGTTGATGCCGGGCATCGCCACGATCGCCGTGTCGATATTGCATTCCTCCGCCACTTTGGGGCCGAGGGCGATCCCATTGAGAATGGGTATCCCCGAGTACTCGGAGCCATGGCTGGGATCGTCGTCCAGAAGCAGGACGGGGCGATATCCGAGCCAGGGCTTTTTCCTGAGGCGATCGACCATGAGGCGGCCCGTCTGGCCCGCGCCGAAGATCACGACAGGGACTCCCCACCAGGGGGCGTTTTGAAAAATCTTCCGGACGACGCCGCGGGAAAGGGGAAAGGCGATAATGCTCGCGAGCCAGGAGAGAATGAAGGCGACCGAATAAGCATCCAGCTTGAGCAGTTTCCCGATGATCATCCGGGAGAAGATTATGCCGGCATGGGTCAGCAGGGAACTCGTCGTGAAGCGGCGGAGTTCTTCCGCATGGGCGAGGCTGAGCCCCGGATACAGCCGAAAAATGTAGAAAACGACGAGGAAGACGGGGAGATAGGGCCAATAGGTCACAAAGGATTTGAAGTCGATGATATCCAGGTTGTAGGTGTTCACCAAGAAGAATCCCACCCCAAAACTGGCCATCACCGCCAGAAAGTCCGCGACGATGAATATCACGACGGTTGGAAGGAGCTTGAAAAGCCTTTTATGCTTGTTTTTATATTTGAACTCATCAAAAGTCATGTTCTTCCCTTCTCGATTTGCTGGACCCTCACAGTTATAACAAATAATTACCAGGATAAGAAAGCCGCAATTTCAGCAATATCCTGTCTTGTGAACCATAAGTCGGCAAGCGCAGGCGGTTTCATACACTCTATCAGCATCAAATATTCATCACAACCGCCGCGGAAAGCGTAAAGCTACAACAAACGATTATATCATAAAGTTATTATATTGAGGATTCGAAAAAGCGCCGCGGCCGAGGCAGGTTTGGCTGAAATCCCGACCAGTTGAAAAAGGTTAGCCAATGCGCTATATTACAAGAAATTCATCGAACGGCGCTGCATGAATCGAATTTGTAACATTTTCGAACGCCGCTTGCCTGAACTCGCCCTCCGCCGCCCCCGTGCGGCCTCAGCCTTGATTGACCAGATTCATGCTGTTCAAGCAAACCACTAGGATACTCTCTTGAATTTCTCCTCATTCGGATTCGACCAGCGGATCACCGCGGCCATCGCCGCCGCGGGCTACGAAACCCCCACGCCCATCCAGGAAAAGACGATTCCCGCGACTTTGGCGGGCAAGGACGTGCTCGGGCTCGCCCAGACGGGCACGGGCAAGACGGCGGCCTTCGCGCTGCCGATCTTCCAGCGCCTTTTGGGAGGCGAGCGCTGCGCCATCCGCGCCCTCGTCATCTCCCCGACGCGGGAGCTGGCCGAGCAGACGCACCAGGCCTTCGAGATGCTGGGCAAAGACACGGGCTTCCGCAGCATGAGCATGTACGGCGGCGTCACGGTGAAGTCGCAGGTAAAGACGCTCAAGGCGCGCATGCCCGAGATCGTGGTGGCCTGCCCGGGCCGCCTCCTCGACCTGATGGGCCAGGGCTTCGTCGACCTGCGCTCGGTCGAGACGCTGGTGCTGGACGAGGCCGACCAGATGTTCGACATGGGCTTCATGCCCTCGATCAAGAAGATCATCGCGGCCCTGCCCCGCGCGCACCAGACCCTGCTCTTCTCCGCCACCCTCCCCCAGGAGATCCGAGCCCTGGCCAAGCAGTACCAGCGCGACCCCGTCCGCATCGAGATCGGCAATTCCAAGCCGGTGGAGACGGTGAGCCACTACGTGAGCTCGATGGGCCAGAACGACAAGTACGAGGCGCTGCGCTCGGTGCTGGTGGAGGACTGGGGCTCGACCGGCTCAGGCGGGCAGACCCTGGTTTTCACGCGCACGAAGCACCGGGCCAAGAGGCTCGCGCAGCAGCTGGCCAACTCGGGCTTCGCGGCCACGTCCCTGCAGGGCAACCTGTCCCAGGGCCAGCGCGAGAAGGCTATGGCGAATTTCCGCTCCGGCCGCGCCGCGATCATGGTGGCCACGGACATCGCCGCCCGCGGCATCGATATCTCCAAGATTTCGCGCGTGATCAACTTCGATATTCCCGACACGCCCGAGGCCTACACGCACCGGATCGGCCGCACGGGACGCATGGAGCGCAAGGGCGTGGCCCTGACCTTCGTGACGCCCGAGGATTCGTCCGTTCTGCGCCAGATCGAGCGCTTTATCGGCGCCCCGATCGAGCGGATGTCCCTGCCGGCGGTGGGGGAGTAAGGCATAAAAAACATGCAGATTGGAAGCTGAACTTTCAGTTTGCATGTTCTCAGGCGACTCTCCGCCCCTCGCGCCGCCCGGCTTTACGGCCGCGGCGGCCCATTTTATACTGACCCGGCATCGCGGCCGCGCCGCTCTGCGTGACGTTATGCGCCCGATGCCGGGAGGCTTTTCTTGTACGCGATCAATCTCACTTCGAAACGTTATGCGGAACTGGCCGGAAAGGTCGACACAGTCATCGTCCCCACGGGAAGCTTCGAGGCCCACGGGATGCACTGTCCGCTGGGCACCGATATCCTGATCCCCGAGCGCATGTGCCGCGACCTGGAGGCGGCCGCGGGCGGCGACTTCCTCATCGCGCCGACGGTGAACTACGGCTACACGCCGACCCTGGCCGGCTTCCCCGGCACGGTGACGATCCCCGCCGAGACCCTCATCAGCCTCTACGCGGAGATCGGCTCCTGCTTCGTCCGCTGGGGCGCGAAAAACATCGTCTTCATGAACGGGCACGGCGGGAATATCGCGGCGCTCACCCTGGCCTGCGACAGGATCGCGGCCGCGGGCGGCACGGCGCTCGTGATCAGCTGGTGGGCGACCTACTCGGCCGAGATCCTGAAGATCTGCGGCACGCAGGGGCACGCGGGCGAGGACGAGACTTCGGCGGTGCTCGCGCTCGACATCGCGGGCGCCGCGGCTTCAGCCAACGCGGCCGGCGCCGCGGGCGGCTCCCTCGTCGACGACGCGGCGCGGGGCGTGCACATGCACAAGGCATTCTGCGCGCCGCTCTCGGGCCCGACGCAGACCAAGGCCCGCTACCCCGAGGCGATGAACGGCGACGCCACCGCCGCCACCCGCGAAAAGGGCGAGAAGCTCTACGCCATGCTGCTCGAAAAAAACCTGGAGTACATAGGCAGGCTTCGCCGCGGCGAGTACACCGACCCGATCGCTTAAGCCACGCTGCCGGCGCGCCGCGGGCGGTTTTTTGAAGCCGTCGTCACGAAAGTCCAGAAATTACGCTGATTTCAGGCGCACAAGTCCAAAAATTACGCCAATATTCGGTTCGAGTCAGCTGCTGCTTCTGGAAAAAGTGCGGGAGAGCCTGGCCGGCCGCTGCACGATCATCGATCTCTTTCCATTGACGGTTCCGGAACTCGAGACCGGGCGATGGGACGAAGCCGTCGAGGATTCGATGTTCCAATGCCTCCTCAGGCAGCCAATGGAATTGCCCAACTTCCTGCCCAGCTTTCTCCTGGATCCGCGCCAGGCGATAAGGCAAAGGGCATGGGATCATTATGCGCGATTCGGAGGCTATCCGGCCCTCAGCGCGCCAGAACTGTCCGACGAAGACCGGTTCTCCTGGCTCAGGAATTATGTGCGGACCTATCTTGAGCGCGATGTGCGCGATCTTGCCGCGCTCAGGGATCTCGATCCCTTCGTGAGGCTTCAGCGCTATGCGGCCTTGCACACGGCGGACATTCTCAATGTGGCCACCCTCGCGGGCCAAGTGGGCGTATCGTCGAAGACCGCGCAACGTTACCTGCGATATCTCGAAATCAGCTACCAAGCGCTCACTATACCAGCCTGGCACAGGAACGAAGGGAAGCGCCTCGTTAAATCCCCCAAGCTGCATTTCCTCGATAGCGGCGTGCTTCAGGCGGTGCTGCAAAAGCGCGGCGGCACGACTGGCGAGGAATTCGAAAGCCTCGTCGTGGCGGAACTCTACAAGCAGGCGCGGTGCCTTGCGATCGATGCGAATTTCTACTATCTCAGGACTGTGGACGGCCGCGAGGTGGATGTCCTCGTCGAGGTGGCGCAAGGCTATTTTGCCTTCGAGATAAAGATGGCCGAGAAGGTTTCAGCCAGCGACGCGCGGCATCTTCGCGGGTTGGCCGATTTTCTCGACAAGCCGCTCCTGCACAGCTTTATCCTTTCGAACGATATGGAGACTAAATCGATTTCAGCGGACATAACAGCGCTGCACGCCGCTTATTTCCTCGGATAATCCGGCGCCTAGCCCACCGCGTCCTCGAAGACGCGCGCGAAGTTGCGCCAGGCGATTTTCTCCACCTCGTTCCGGGAATAGCCCGAGGCGAAGAGGGCGTCGATTATCGCCTGGGATCGCGAGGCGTCCTCGAGGCCCGAGACCAGGGGATATTCCTCGCGCGTGTAGAGGTATTCGCAGAAGTGGAGGCCGAGGCCGACATTGTCGACGCCGGCGGCCCCGATCATGTGGTTCAGGTGCTCCATGTAGCGCTCGAGGCTGTGATTGGCGCGGTCGGCGGCGGGCGCGATGGCCGCGGGGCTGGTCATGCAGCCGACGAGGCCGCCCGCATCGGCGATATCGCGCAACGCTTCATCGGAGAGGTTTCGGCCGTTGTCGTACACCGCCGCGCACGAGGTGTGGGAGAGCATGACGGGCCTGGACGAGGCGGCGAGGATGTCGCGCCTGGCGGCCGCGCTCGCGTGGGCCATGTCCACGAGGATGCCGAGCTTGTTCATGGCGGCCAGGGCCTCGCGGCCCTTTTCGGAAAGGCCGGCCCCCGAGCCGAGCGCCCCGCCGCCGAAGGGGTTGTCGTCGTTGTGCGTGAGCGAGGCCACGCGGAGGCCCGCCTCGCCGTAGAGCCGCCACAGCCAATCGATATCGCCCAACGTCGCGC
>CAXXHO010000001.1:0-98361 GCA_963667725.2 Treponemataceae bacterium | reverse complement strand
GGGGCAGTGCTCGCTGAAGCCGAGTTCGCCCAAGCCCGCGCGGGCGGCTTCGGCCACATAGTCGGCAACGTCGCCCTGGGCGTGATGGCAGCGGTAGGTGTGGGTGTGGTAGTTATTCATCGCGTTCTGTGCGGCCACTATAGCCCTTGGGCGGCTTCGTGATAAGAGGGCCTAGCGCAGCTCGAAGACGGCGGCTACCGAGGCGCTCACCTCGATGGAGCCGGGAGAAAAGGCCTCGCGCGGTGATGCCGCGACGCTCCCCATCGCCGCCTTGGCCAGGTAAAGCCGCGAGTCGGGGGCGCGCAGCGAGTAGCCCTGCTCTTCGACGCTGATCGCCGGCCCGAGGGTCCCGCCCAGGGTGGCCGCGATGGCGGAAGCCTTGGCCGCCGCGTTCGCCACGGCGCGCTTCAGCGTTTCGATGCGCAGCTCGTCTTCGTTCTTCTTCCGGTAATCCAGGTTTCTCACCTCGTTCGCGCCCGCGCCCGTGGCGGCGTCGACCGCCTCGGCCACGAGGCCGGTGTCTTCGAGGCGCAGGGTGATGGAGCAGTCGGCCCTGTAGCCGACGATCTGGTTCTGCTTGCCGGCGCGCTCGTCGTAGACCGGCGTAATGCTGAAGCCGCTCGTGCGGATGTCCTTGCGGTCGACGCCCAGCGCGGCCACCGCGGCAATGGCCTTGTCGGCGATGGCCGTCACCGCCTCGCGCGCGGCGAGGGTGGTCTTGGCCTGCTGCACGATGCCCAGGCTCAGGATTGCCAGGTCGGCGTCCACGGTCGCCGTCGCCTCGCCGGTCACCCGCACGTAGCGCGCGGGCGGGCCCGGCTGGGCCGCCTGGGCCGCGGCGCCGGCCGCCGCCGCGAAGGCGAGGATCGCCGCGAATATCGCTATGGTCTTTTTCATCGTTCGCTCCTGGTTCCCATGATAGGGCGCGCGTGACGCGCCTTCAATGAGGATAACCCGCGGCCGGCCTCCGCGTTACCGGAAAAGCGCCGGGCATCCCAGCTTTCCCCCTTGATGATTTTCGGAACTCGCCGTATGATATAAGTGAAACGAAAGAGTTTCGAAACTACAAAGAAAGTAATTCGAAATTTATCCATTGGGGGCCCGGATGAACTTCGACCTGAACGAGCGCGAATCCTTTATGCTCGACAAGCTTGCGAACGAAGGCTCGCTCTCGGTGGCCTCGCTCGCTCGCGAGCTCGCCGTCTCCGAAGTCACGATCCGCTCCGACCTCAAGGCCCTGGAAGAAAAGGGCTACATAAACCGCACGCGGGGCGGCGCCTATCCCGCCTTCTACAAGGACATCATCGACCGGCAGCGCCTCCGCGTGGAGGAGAAGAACCGCATCGCCCGCGCGGCGGCGGAATTTGTCCGCGACGGCGACTCCATCATGATCGAGGCGGGCACGACCACCGCCCTCATCGCGCGCTACCTCGCCGGAAGGCGCGGCGTCCAGGTCGTCACCAACTCCACCCTCGTCTTCTCCTACGCGCGGCTCAACCCCGCCCTCAACATCATCCTGACGGGAGGCGTCTTCCGGAAGGAAACCGAGTCCCTCGTCGGACCCGTCACCCTCAAGGCCATCTCCGAGTTCAACGTGCGCCTGGCCTTCGTCGGCACGGACGGCTTCAGCGTGGAGCGCGGCCTCACCACCCAGCTCGTCGAGGGCTCGGAGGTGGTCAAGGCCATGCGCTCGCGGGCCAAGGAGACCTGGCTGGTCGCCGACTCGTCCAAATACGGAGAGTCGGGCTTCGTCAACGTGCTCGCGCTGTCCGAGGTGGACGGCATCATCACCGATTCCGGAATTGAAAAGAACGCCCTTGCGGCGATGCAGGAAAACGCGCTCAACGTGCGCGTCGTCTAGGGAGGCATTATGGCTCAAGTCGTGGTCATGCCGAAGCTCGGGAATACCGTGGAGTCGTGCATCATCGTGAAATGGAACATCGAGGAAGGGCAGGCCGTGGCGGCCGACGCCGTCCTCTGCGAGATCGAAACCGACAAGGCGACGATGGACGTCCCCGCCGGCGCCGCGGGCGTGCTTCTCAAGCGCCTGGCCGCCGAGGGCGACGATGTCCCCGTGCTGGCGCCGATCGCCGTGGTCGGGCAGGCCGGCGAGGCGGTGGATCTGGCCGCGTTGGGAATCCGGGGAGCAAGCCCGGCCGCCGCAGCTCCCGCAGCCGAGGCTGCCGCGTCACCGGCCGACGAAGCCGCCCCCGCGGCAGTCGCCGCCGCTCCGGCCGCCACTGCAGCCGCAGCTGCGGCTGTCCCCGCAGGACCCGTCCACGCCAGCCCCCGCGCCAAGGCCCTCGCCCGCGAGGAAGGCCTCCCCATCGAGGCTGTCGCGGCTGGCACCGGCCCCGGCGGCCGGATCATCGAGCGCGATGTGCAGGCCGCCCTTTCCGCCGGCGCCGGCATGACCGCCTCGGCCAAGGACCTCGCCGTCCTGCGCGGCCTCTACGACGCCGCCAAGACCGGCTCCGGCCTGGGCGGAAGGCTCACCGCCGCCGACCTCGACGCCGCCAAGGCCGCCCCCGCGGCAGCCCCGGCCTCCGCCGCGCCCCAGCCCGCCGCCCCCGCTGCGCAAGCAGCAGCCTCCTTCCCCGGCCCCTACGAGGACACGCCCATCAGGAGCATCCGCAAGATCATCGCGGACCGCATGATGCACTCGTTGCAGGCCAGCGCCCAGCTCACCTTCAACGCCAGCGCCCCCGCGGAAAAGCTCCTGGCCATGCGCAACCGCCTCAAGAATTCCGACCCTGCCCTCGGCCTCTCCGCCGTGACGATCGGCGACATGGTCGCCTTCGCCGCGAGCCGCGTCCTGGCCAAGTATCCCAAGATCAACGCCCACGTCGTGGACGGAACGGTGCGCGCCTGGAAGAACGTCCACCTCGGCCTGGCGGTCGACACGCCGCGCGGCCCTCATGGTCCCCGTGATCCGGAACGCCAACGCGCTTTCGCTGCGCCAGTTCTCCGAGCAGTCCAAGAGCCTCGCTAAAGCCTGCCTGGACGGCGCCGCCAACCCCGACAGCCTCTCCGGCTCCACCTTCACCGTGACCAACCTCGGCGCCTTCGGCATCGAGAGCTTCACCCCGATCCTGAACGAGCCCGAGACCGGCATCCTGGGCGTGGACAACATCGCGCCGCGCGCGGCCATCGGCCCCGACGGAAAACCGGGCGTCGAGATGCGCATCGGCTTCTCGCTCACCGTCGACCACCGCATCGTGGACGGCGCGGACGCGGCCCGCTACCTCAAGGACCTGGCCGACTACATCGCGAACATCGACATAGTGATGCTCGCCTAAACGGGAGGATGTACAAAAAAATGGACAAGTACGATGTCATCGTGATGGGCGGCGGACCTGGCGGCTACCTGGCCGCGGAGCGCCTCGCCCACGCCGGAAAGAAAGTCGCCCTGGCCGAGAAGAGCGCCCTCGGGGGCACCTGCCTCAACGTCGGCTGCATACCCACCAAAACCCTCCTCAACTCGGCCAAGCTCTATGTCCATGCCAGGGAAGGCGCCAAGTTCGGCGTCTCCGCGGACAACGTCCGCTACGACTGGAAGGCCATGCAAGCCTGGAAGGAAGAGGTCGTCTCCAAGCTCGTCGGCGCCATCGGCCTGACCGAGAAGAAGCTCGGCGTGGACGTGATCGCCGCCGAAGCCAAGCTCCTCGGCCCTGGCAAGGTCCAGATCGGCGAAAAAGTGTACGATACTGAACACATTATCGTCGCCACGGGCTCCCTTCCCGTGATGCCGCCGATCCCCGGCTGCCGCGGCAACCCCAAAGTCGTGGATTCGACCGGCCTCCTCTCGGTCCCCGAGGTGCCCAAGCGCCTCTGCGTGATCGGCGGCGGCGTCATCGGCGTCGAGTTCGCCAGCCTCTTCTCGGCCCTCGGCGCCGAGGTCGAGGTCGTCGAGATGCTCGACGAGATCGTCCCCTTCATGGACAGGGAAGCGGCGCCGATCCTGCGCCGCGGCCTGAAAGGCGTCACCTTCAACCTCGGCTGCAAGGTCGAGAAGATCGAGGGCGCCACGGTATTTTATAGGAAGAAAGACGGATCCGAGGCCAAGTCCGAAGCCGACCTCGTCCTGATGGCCGTCGGCCGCAAGCCCAACGTCGAAGGCTGGGGCGCCAAGGAAGCGGGGCTCGACGTCTCGCCCAAGGGCGTCGTCGTGGACGACCGCATGCGCACCAACCTACCCAAGGTCTGGGCCGTGGGCGACGTCACGGGGCGCAGCCTCCTGGCGCACACCGCCTACCGCATGGCCGAAGTGGCCGCCGCCAACATCGTCGACGGCGAAGCCGCCGCCGCCCGCGGCGAGACGCTCCGCTGGGACGCGATCCCCTGGGCCGTCTACTCCATCCCCGAAGCGGCGGGCATCGGCCTCACCCAGCAGGAAGCCGAGCGGCGCGGCATCGCGGTCAAGACCTCGAGCGTGCCCCTGCGCGTCTCCGGCCGCTTCGCCGCCGAGAACGGCTTCGCCGCCCCCGGCACGGCCAAGCTCATCGCCGAGGCCGCCTCGGGCAGGATCATCGGCGTCCACATCGTCGGCGCCTACGCCTCCGAGACTATCTGGGGCGCCTCCGCCGTGATCGAGCAGGAGCTGCGCGTGTCCGACCTGCGCCAGCTCGTATTCCCCCATCCCACGGTTTCCGAGGCCATCCGCGAAGCCGCCTGGGCCATGAAAGACTAAGTCATAGTACAAGGAGATAGACGATGCCCAAATCGATGATAGTGAATCCCGCCGACCTGCGGAAAAGCGGAACCCTCAAGATAGCCCCCATCCCCCTCAACCAGTACAAGCGCGACTTCAAGAAGGAGTCGGCGGCGTTCGGCAAGGCGGGGCTCACGGCCATGCTCCACGACATGATCGCGATCCGGGAATTCGAGAACATGCTGAACTCGATCAAGACGACCGGCGCCTGGAACGGGATCGCCTACAACCACAAGGGCCCCGCCCACCTCTCGATGGGCCAGGAGGCCGCCTCCGTCGGCCAGGCCGCCGCCCTCGATCCCGAGGACTTCATCTTCGGCTCGCACCGCAGCCACGGCGAGATCCTCGCCAAGTGCTTCTCCGCCGCGCGCAAGATGGCCCCCGCCGCCCTCGAGGCGACGATGAAGGGCTTTCTCGACGGCGAGACCCTCCGCCACGCCGAGAAGATCGCCTACGGCGACCTCTCCGCGCTGTCCGAGAACTTCATCCTCTTCGGCACCCTGGCCGAGATCTTCGCCCGCAAGGCGGGCTTCACCAGGGGCCTCGGCGGATCCATGCACGCCTTCTTCACGCCCTTCGGCTCCATGCCGAACAACGCCATCGTCGGCGGCTCGGCTGACATCGCCACCGGCGCGGCCCTCTACAAGCGCATCAACAAGAAACCCGGCATCGTCATATCCAACATCGGCGACGCGGCCATGGGCTGCGGCCCCGTGTGGGAGGCCATGACCCTGGCCGCCATGGACCAGTACCGGACCCTCTGGCCCGAGTCGGCCGGCGGCTCGCCCCCGATCCTCTTCAACTTCTTCAACAACTTCTACGGCATGGGCGGCCAGACCCTCGGCGAAACCATGGGCTACGGCGTCCTGGCCCGCGTCGGCGCCGGCGTCAATGCCGAATCCATGCACGCCGAGCGCGTGGACGGCTACGACCCCCTGGCGGTGGCCGAGGCTGTCGCCCGCAAGAAGAAGCTCCTCCTGGAAGGCCGCGGCCCCGTCCTCCTCGACACCATCACCTACCGCTTCTCCGGCCATTCGCCCTCCGACGCCTCCAGCTACCGCACCAAGGACGAGGTTGAGCTCTGGCAGAAGAACGACTCCATCGAGGACTTCTCGGCCTACCTCGTCGCCAACAAGGTCCTGGGCGCGGCCGATGTCGACGCCATGCGCGCCGCCTTCGACGAAAAGCTCACCGCCGTGCTCAGGCTGGCCACGGACGAGGCGGCCTGCCCGCGCGTCGACGGCGCCTTCATCGAGTCGGTGATGTTCTCCAACGGCAAAGTCGAGAAGTTCGACGACCGCGAGCCCGAGCTGCTCCAGCCCTTCGCCGAGAACGCCCGCGTCAAGTCGATCGCCGGCAAGGTCCGCAAGGCCACCGACGCCGAGGGCAAGCCCGTTTCCAAGAACAAGATGTACCAGTACCGCGACGCCCTCTTCGAGGCCCTCGCGCATCGCTTCGCGATCGACCCGACGCTCGCCGCCTGGGGCGAGGAGAACCGCGACTGGGGCGGCGCCTTCGCCGTCTACCGCGGACTCACCGAGGCGCTCCCCTACAACAGGCTCTTCAACTCCTCGATCTCCGAGGGCGCCATTGTCGGTTCCGGCGTAGGCTACGCCCTCTCCGGCGGCCGCGCCGTGGTCGAGCTGATGTACTGCGACTTCCTCGGGCGCGCCGGCGACGAGATCTTCAACCAGGTGTCCAAGTGGCAGTCCATGTCGGCGGGCATCCTCAAGATGCCGCTCACGGTCCGCGTGTCGGTGGGCAACAAGTACGGAGCCCAGCACAGCCAGGATTGGGCCGCCCTCGTGGCGCACATTCCCGGGCTCAAGGCCTATTTCCCCGCCACGCCCTACGACGCCAAGGGCATGCTCAACATGGCCCTGCGCGGCACCGACCCCGTCATCTTCTTCGAAAGCCAGCTTTTGTACGATATCGGCGAGCAGTTCGCCCCCGAGGGCGTGCCGGAAGGCTACTACGAGATCCCCGAGGGCGAGCCCGCGGTCAGGAAGCAGGGCAAGGACATCACGATCGTCACCCTGGGCGCCACCCTCTACCGCGCCATGGACGCCGCCAAGGTCCTCGAGGAGAAATACGGGCTTTCCGCCGAGGTCATCGACCTCCGCTTCGTGGCGCCGCTCAACTACGGCGTCCTCCTCGACTCGGTCAAGAAGACGGGCCGCATGATCCTGGCCTCCGACGCCGTCGAGCGGGGCTCCTTCCTCCACACGGTCGCCTCCAACGTCCAGGCCTTGGCCTTCGATTATCTGGACGCGCCGGTCGCCGTTGTCGGCTCCCGCAACTGGATCACGCCGGCCGCCGAGCAGGAAGCCCTCTTCTTCCCGCAGAAGGAGTGGATCATCGACGCCATCCACGAGCGCGTGCTGCCCTTGGCCGGCCACGTTCCCACCACGGTCCAGACCGACGGCGAGCTCGTCCGCAGGGCGCGGCTCGGCGTCTAGGCCGCGGCCCGATACCGGAGCGAACCTATGCACGAAGCGATCAACGATTTCGCGGCCAGCCCCGAAGAGAGGCTCGCCGCCCTCGCGGCCTTCGCCTCGGCGCCGGGGTTCGCCCCGGCCGGAAGGGCGGTTGCTGCGGGCGCGGCCGCCGACGGCGGCGCCGCGGCCAGCGTTGCGGCCAACGCTGCGGCAAACGCCGCTGGCCGGACCGTTGCCGAGGAATCCAACAACCATATCCACACGATCTACAGCTTCAGCCCCTACGCGCCGGCAGCGGCCGCGCTCGGGGCGTGGAAGGCCGGCCTCACCGTGGCCGGCTCGGTCGACCACGACTCCCTGGCAGGCGCGGCCGAAATGCGCGCGGCCTGCGCCCTCCTCGGCCTGGGCGCGGTGACGGGCTTCGAGATCCGCGCCTTCCTGCACTCGCCGGAGGAAGTGGCGGCGGGCGGCGCGGCGGCGGCCTTCGCCTCGCGCAAGATCAACAACCCCGATTCCGCCGGCATCATCTACATGACCGTCCAGGGCGTTCCCGTCCAGGCGGCCGAAAAGGTCGCGGCGTTCCTGGCCCCGGTCAGGGAGCGCAGGCTCGCGCGCACCGCCGCGATGGCGGGGAGGGCGAACGGCATTCTCGAAGCCGCCGGCCTCGCACCCTTCGATTTCGAGCGGGACGTCGTCGGGCGCTCCAAGTACGCCCAGGGCGGCACCGTGACGGAACGGCACCTTCTCGCCGCCATGGCGGAGGCTCTGATCGCCGGGTTCGGCCTCGGCGAGGCCCTCGCTGCCGGCCTGGAATCGAAGCTGGGCCTGGCCCTCAAACCCAAAACCAGCGCTACGCTCTCCGACCCCGCCAATCCCTACCTTGTCTATGACCTCCTCGGCCTCCTCAAGGCCGAATTCCTGCCCAGCTTCTTCATCCAGCCCGCGGACGAATGCGTTCTGGCCCGGGACGCCTGCGCCTTCGCGCGGTCGATCGGCGCCATCCCCGCCTACGCCTACCTGGGCGACGTGGGCGAGTCGCCCACCGGCGACAAGAAGGCCGAAAAGTTCGAGGACGATTTCCTCCCCGAGCTTTTCGTGGAGCTGAAGGAGATCGGCTTTCTGGCGGTGACCTACATGCCGCCGCGCAACACCGCGGCCCAGCTCGCCCGCATGCGGGAGCTCTGCCGCGAATACGGCTTTATGGAAATTTCCGGCGTGGACATCAACCAGCCGCGGCAGTCCTTCAACTGCCCCGAGCTGCGCCGTCCGGAGTTCGCCCACCTCAACGCGGCGACCTGGGCCATGGTCGCCCACGAGGCTCTTTCGGCCGCGAATCCCGACCTGGGGCTTTTCGCCAAGGCCAACCCCTACGCGGCCCTGGGCCTCGAGGAGAGGATAGCCCTCTACGCCAAGGCGGGCGCCGATCTCGGCCGCGCCGGCATCGACGCGCGTGTCGCCGCCGAACGGCTCTTGAAAGGAAGGTACGAATGATGAGCGTTTTGAACGATGCCCTGATCGCCCCGCTGGTTCGGGGCCTCTTCCTCGACGCGGCGAAGGCGCCCGTGATCGTCGCGCCGCACAACGTTGACGCGCCGCGCAACGTTGCCGCGGCGCCCGAGGCCGCCGCGCGTTTCTCCCTCGCGTTGCCCGATTCCGTCCTCGATACGGAGGGCCGGCCGGACGAGGCGGCGGCCGCCGCCGCGCTCAAGGCCGCGTTCAATGCCGTCCGGGCTGGCGGCGCGGAGGCCGCGCTTCCCGCGCTGGTGGAGGTGTCCCTCGGCCGCGAGAAGCTGGCGTACGCCGTCTCACGTCTCGAATCGATCCCCGGCATTTCTCCCGCCGCCCACGCGGCCGCCGCGGCCAACTCCGCACTCGGCCGCGCGGCCGTGGTGGCGGGCAAGGTCGCCCTCGTCACCGGCGGCGCCCAGGGCTTCGGCGCCGAGATCGTCCGCGGCCTCGCGGCCTCGGGCGCCTTCGTCTTCATCGCCGACATGAACCTCGCCGGCGCCGAGCAGCTCGCGGGCGAGCTGAACGCGGCCCCGGGCGGCGTCCGCGCCCAAGCGGTGGCGGTCAACGTCTCGGACGAGACTTCCGTGGCCGCGATGTTCGACCAGATCGCCGCGTCGACGGGCGGCCTCGACCTCATCGTGTCGAACGCCGGTATCGTCCGAGCCGGCTCCGTTCTCGAGCAGGATGAGAAGAGCTTCCGCCTCGTCACCGACGTCAACTACGTCGCCTTCTTCCTCATCGCCAAGCACGGCGGGCGCCTCCTCGCGCGCCAGCGCCGCACGGCGCCCCGCTGGCTCACGGACATCGTGCAGATCAACTCAAAGTCCGGCCTCGAGGGCTCCAACAAGAACGGCGCCTACGCGGGATCCAAGTTCGGCGGCCTCGGCCTCGTGCAGAGCTTCGCGCTGGAACTGGTCGCGCACGGCATCAAGGTGAACGCCATCTGCCCTGGTAACTTTCTGGACGGTCCGCTCTGGTCCGACCCCGTGAAAGGCCTTTTCGTGCAGTACCTCAACTCGGGCAAAGTGCCCGGCGCAAAAACGGTCGCCGACGTGCGGGCGTTCTACGAGGCCAAGGTCCCGATGGGGCGGGGCGCCACCGGCGCCGATGTCATGCGGGCCCTCTACTACATCGTGGAGCAGGAATACGAGACGGGCCAGGCCCTGCCGGTAGCCGGCGGCCAGGTGATGCTCAACTAGATCGCACAACGTTTCGCCGCGGCGGCGCTGAGTCGGCAATGGCGCCGCGCGGCGCTATACGCCCTTAAGCGTTGCGCGATTTTGGAGGCAGAATGGATAGGACTATCGCCGTCATCGACATCGGGATGACGAACAAGAAAGTGGCCGTCTACGACGGGAGTCTCGGCCTCGTCGGCATAAGGAAGAAGGTCTTCGAGCCGAAGATCGCCGGAGGAATCGAAGCCCACGACCTCGCCGGCATGGAGGCGTGGTTCCTAGAAACGTTGCGCGATTTCGCTCGCGATTCGGACATCGGCGCCATCGCGGTGACCACGCACGGCGCCACCTTCGTGTGCGCCGACGCTGCGGGGAACCCCGTGGCGCCCTGCCTCTTCTACACGCACGAGCCGGGCGGCGAATTCCAGAAGCGTTTCTACGCCATGGCCGGCGATCCGCGCGAGCTCCAGGCCGCCACGGGAACGCCCAACTTCTCCGCCCTCATCAACCCCGCCAAGGGGCTCTTCCTCCTCAAGGAGCTGTATCCGTCGGAATTCGCCTCGGCGGCCCTCGTCCTGCCCTATCCCCAGTACTGGGGCATGAGGCTCACCGGCAAGGCGGGCGTCGAGGGCACCTTCATCGGCTGCCACACCTACCTCTACGACTGGAAGCGCGGCGGCTATTCATCGGTGGCCGAAAAGCTCGGCATCGAAAAAAAGCTTCCATTCCCCCTCAAGGATTCCTGGGAAATATTGGGCGCCATTAAGCCCGAGGTCGCCGCGGCCACCGGGCTCAAACCGGACACAGTCGTCACCATGGGGATCCACGACTCCAACGCCTCCCTCCTGCCCTACCTGGTCAAGGATTCGGGAACCGACTTCATCGTGAACTCGACCGGCACCTGGTGCGTCCTCATGCATCCGCAGGAGGAATACGGATTCGCGCCCGACGAGCTGGGCAAGGTGGTCTTCTTCAACCGCTCAGCCTACAACAAGCCGGTCAAGACCGCCATTTTCCTGGGCGGCAAGGAATACGAGGTCTGGACGGGCCTCTTCGGCGCCAAGCCCGGCGGCTCGGCCCACGCGGCCGCCCCTGCCGCGGCAACGGCCTCGCCGAGCCCCGCCCTCTACGCGAAGATCCTGGCCAAGCGTTCGGCCTTCATTCTCCCTGAGATCGTGCCCGGGTCGGGACAATTCCCCGGCTCCATACCCCAGGCCGTCGAGGGCGGGCGACGCTTCAGGCTCGCCGACATCGAGTCGGGGCGCGCCCGGCCTGCCTTCATGGCGGATCAGGCCGCGGCCGAGGCCGTCCTCAACCTTTCCCTGGCCCTGCAGACCATGGTCGCCCTCGAGCGCGCCGGGCTCGCGCCGGGGCAGACGATCTTCACCGAGGGCGGCTTCCGCAACAACCGCGACTACAACGCCATCCTCGCGGCCGCCCTGCCGGCCAACCCCGTCCGTCTCACGGACATGAGCGAGGCGACTTCCTTCGGCGCGGCGCTCACGGGCCTGGCCGCCCTCGAAGGCACGACGCCCTCGGCCCTCGGCGGGCTCTTCTCGATCGCCCGAATCCCCGCCGAGCCGATGCCCGGCCTCGCGGATTTCGCGGCCTACCGCGAGAAGTGGCTCGCGCTGATCGCCGAGGCGAAGTGAGGGGCGGCGGGGCCGCGGCCGGAGCCGCTATGAGCGCCCCCCGCCGCGCCGCGCACGCGCCGCCTTGGCCTCCCGCACCCTTGTTGAGTATGTTATATATCGAGATTTGAATTAAAGGAGATTTGCGAATGAAGACGAAAGCGGTCCGCATATATGGCGTCAACGATCTCAGGCTCGAAGAGTTCGAGCTCCCCGAAATCAAGGACGACGAAATCCTCGCGGAGGTCGTCTCCGACTCGATCTGCATGTCCAGCCACAAGCTCGCCATGCAGGGCGACGCGCACAAGCGCGTCCGCGGCCCGCTGGCCCAGGAGCCGGCGATCATCGGCCACGAGTTCTGCGGCAGGCTCGTCAAAATCGGCGCCAAATGGACGGACCAATTCAAGGCGGGCGACAAGTTCGCCATCCAGCCGGCCATCAACTACCAGGGCACGCTCTGGGCGCCCGGCTACTCCTATAAGCACATCGGCGGCGACGCCACCTATATCGTCATTCCCGCCGAGGTTATGGAGATGGGCTGCCTCCTGCCCTACCAGGCCGACGCCTTCTTCATGGGCTCGCTCTCCGAGCCGATGTCCTGCATCGTCGGCGCCTACCACGCCCAGTACCACACTACGCCGGGCTCCTATGAGCATGCCATGGGCATCGTACCCGGCGGCAGCCTGGCCCTCCTGGCTTCCGTCGGCCCCATGGGCATGGGCGCCATCGACTACGCCATCCACGCCGGACGCAAGCCCGGACGCATCGTCGTCACCGACATCGACGACGCCCGGCTCAAGCGCGCCGCCTCCCTGATCACCGTGGAGGAGGCCCGGAAGAATGGCATCGAGCTGATCTACGTGAACACCAAGGACATCCCCGACCCGGTCTCCCACCTGGTGTCGCTCAACGGCGGCAAAAAGTTCGATGACGTCTTCTGCTTCGCGCCGGTCAAGCCCGTCGTCGAGCTCGCCGACAAGCTCCTCGGCCAGGACGGCTGCCTCAACTTCTTCGCCGGCCCCAACGATCCGGCTTTCTCGGCATCGCTCAACTTCTACGACGTGCACTACGCGGCGCACCACCTCGTGGGCACCTCGGGCGGCAACACGGACGACATCGTCGAGTCGCTGGCCATGATGGCCTCCCGCGCGCTCAAGCCCGAGGTGATGATCACCCATATCGGCGGGCTCAACGCCGTGGCTGAAACCACGATCAACCTGGACAAGATTCCCGGCGCCAAGAAGCTGATCTACACGCATAAGAAGCTGGACCTGGTCGCGATAGCCGATTTCGCCGAGCGCGGCAAGGCCGATCCCTTCTACGCCGAGCTGGCCCGCCTGACCGCGGCCAACGACGGGCTCTGGTGCAAGGCTGCCGAAGACTATCTCCTCGCGCACGCGCCCTCGATCTAGCCGGCGCGTTTCCGATCGCGCAAAAGTGGAGCCCCGCGGCGCGAGCCCGGGGTTTTTTCTTGCTTGAACGGTTTATGCGGAGGTTTCTTTAGGGTATACTCGCCTTGAAATGATCGCAAAAAAGCTTGTTGCCTTCTTTTTCGCCTCGCTTGTCGCCGCGGCGGCGGCCTGGGCCCTGCCCGCGGCCATCGATCTCGGAGCGGGCGCCGATATCTACTTCAACGCCGATCCCGCGCTCGCCATCGCCGACTTCGCCTCAGGAAGGCTCGACGAACGCTTCACGCCGGTTTCGGGCCGCCTCCTGTGGGTGGGCCGCGACGCGCCCGCCGCATGGCTCCGCTTCGCCATTCCCGAGACTCCGGGCGAGGGCGACGCTCAGCGCCAGCGGCTCCTCGTCGTCAAGCCGAGCTTCTCCATCATTCTGGACCATGCGGACCTCTACGTCCCTAAAGCCGGCGGCGGCTACATCGAGCTCGATTCGGGCGCCCTGGCCGCCGAGCGCGGCGGCGAACTCCGCTCGCGCAACTACGCCTTCGAGCTGCCCTCAGGCGCCGCATCCGGCGCGCCCTGCTTCCTGCGCCTCGCCAGCCAGACGGACGTGAGCTTCGAGGTGTCTCTGGCGCCGGCCATCGGCTACACCCGCGCCGAGGGCGTCGAAATCGCCGTTTATTGCATTCTCTACGGCATCCTCGTGGCGATGCTGCTCTACGGCACCTTCCTCCTCTTCTCGCTGCGCGATTTCGCCTATCTTTTCTATATCCTCTACATCGGCGCCACAGGGCTCTGGATCTTCTACGTGCAGGGGCACGCCAAGTATTTCTTCGGACCGCACGCCGGCTTCGACCAGCTCATGCTCTGGTTCAACGCGGGCGGGATGCTCACCTGGGGCGCCGTCTTCACCCTCCTTTTCCTCAGGCTCAAAGACGGGAGCCCGGCGCTCCACACGATCGTCTCCATCCTCGCCTGCCTCGGCGCCGTCGTCTCGATAACGGGCCTTGCCGGCTGGAATGAGGTAGCCTTCTCGCTTTCGCACTATATGGCGCTGATCCTGCCCGTGGCCGTCATGATCTGCGCGGTGGCGCGCCTGCGCCAGGGGTTCCGCTCGGCCCTCTACTACCTCATCGGCTGGTCGGCCCTCGCCCTGTCGGGCATCATCTTCTCGCTCATGGGGCTCAAGGCTCTGCCCGTCAATTTCTTCACCGTCAATGCCGTTTCCTTCGGCATGGCCGTCCAGTCGGTCCTGCTGGCGATGGCCCTGAGCGACCGCTTCAAGAGCCTGGCCGCCGAATCGGAGAAGATGGCCGCGATCGAGGCGCGCTACCGCGAGCTCAACTATACCGATATGCTCACCGGGCTCAATAACAGGCGCTATTTCATGCTCGAGCTGGATAAGGCGCTCGAGCGCGCGCGGGAGCTTCCTGCGCCGCTCTCCATCCTCATCCTCGATGTGGACGACTTCGAGCGCTTCAACGACGAGGTGGGGCGCACCGAGGGCGACGAGATCCTGATCGGCGCCGCGGACGTGCTCAAGCGCTGCACGAGGGACGGGGACATACTCTGCCGCTTCGGCGGCGACGAGTTCGCGGTGATCGTCGCGGGCATCGCGGCGAAGTCGGCAGCCGCCGTCGCCGAGCGCGTACGCGCCCGTTTCGCGGCCGAGTCGGTCCGCGCCGTGCCTTCGCCTGACTCGACGCCAGGCGCCGACTTTGTTTCGGGCGCCGATCCCGAGGCGGGAGAAGGCGCGGAACCCGAGCCCACGATCGATTGGGAGCTTACGCTGAGCATCGGCATCGCTGAATTCGACGGGAAGGAATCCGGCGAGGCTTTCGTGGAGCGCGCCGAACGCGCCCTGCGCGAGGCCAAGCGCCTGGGCAAGAACCGCTGCTCCGCGCTGTAGGCGCGGGAGCGGGGAGGCTGGGCGCCGAGGCTGCGGCGGGGAACGGTGCGGCGGGACCCCGCGCAGCGGATTCCTGTAAATCCCGCCAGTCCTGGGATCCTGTCCTCATTCGAACGCGACACGATCCTTGGGCAGCGCTGACGGATCGGCGAAATACGCGCCGACGCCCTTGGCCGCCAAGTCTTCGTAGCCGGGCATGCCTTCGACCATGATCGGCTTATCCGGATAGAGGAGATTCCAGACCTCGAAAACCTTGGACGTCGTCGCGACATGCCGCCCCACGCGCACTTCGATGGGCCAGCCGTTCTCGTCGATCGGCCAGTAGAGCAGGCCGGCCTTTCCCGCCCGCAGCACGAACTCGTCCTTGCCCGTCAGCAGCAGCGCCTCGTTCGTGGCCCCGCGCACGCGGTCCAGGAAGGGCTCGGGCGACTCGAAGAGCAGGGCGGTGGCGTCGGAGAAATCGCCGATCTCGCGGTGCGTCAGGCCGTGCAGCGTCTTGGGCGACACTTCCATCCCGATGCGGAACTGGCTGGCCGAGAGATCCATCGAGACCATGGCGGCCACTTCCTGCGCCTTCTGGTGGGCGACGATCGTCCCGATCACGGGATACTCCAGCTCGGCCTCGTGGTAGTCGATCACGAGGTCGACCTTTTCCCGCCTGATCATCTGCATGAAAGCATAGGACGTGCGCTCGCAGAGCAGCCCGTTCGGCCTGCCCGGCCAGGTCCTGTTGATGTTCCTGATATCCATATAGGCGAGCATCTGGCCGCTCGGGAAGTGGACGTAGGTTTCCGGATCGGGCCAGGAATCCAGCGGGTTGGCCGAGCGGTCGCCCATGCGGTACTTTTTCTGGCCCCAGTCCGTCTTGATCGAATAGAACTGCGGATAGGCCTCGCCCGGGCGCGTCACCGTGGAGGCGCTGCGGTTCGTGTGGATGGCCACCAGCAGCTTCCCGGCCGTCGGCTTGGCCTTCTCCACCAGGAGCTCGGCCGCGAGGTTCGTCGCCGGCTCCTCGGGGTGGGTGCCGCCGAGGACGAGGATGGTCGAGCCCGGCACGCCGGAGTCGAGGACGTAGACGTTGCAGTCGTTCTCGGTGCCCTCGAGCGGTGGGAACCACTCGTGCAGCGACCGCACCTCCGTGACGCCCGGCCCGAGAACGACGGGCTCCCGCCACGTCCGGTGCTGGCGGAAGGCGACGCCCGCGAAGATCATCACTACGGCCCAGGAGGCCAGTCCGAGGGCTTTGATCGCGATCAGGGCCTTGCCCTGTTCGGCTTTATTCATACCAAGCCTCCCTTCCGTCACTTGAGCCTGAGGAGCCGCATGACGAAGGGCATCAGCACGACCAGGTAGAGGAGGGCTTTCTGCGCGTCCTTCGCGCGGACGAAATTCCATGCCATCATGGCGGCGAAAAATGCCGTCGTGGCGTAATAGAGCGCCATCACCGCTTCGTTCATCGCGCCGCCTCCTTATCCCAAGGCCTTGAGGAAAGTGAGCTGGCCGTTGAAGACCACGGCGAGGGTCGAGAGGGCCAGAATGAAGAGGGCCGGCACGAGCGTCGCCTTGACGAAGCCCCGGTAATAGGCGCCGTCGTAGCCGGTGACCATGACCGCCGCGCGGCCGACCACGAGGGTCGGCGGCAGCATGTCGCCGAGGGGCCACATCATCGCCATGGCCGAGAGCGCCACCACGGGATCGATGCCCTTCATGTTGAAAAGCAGGATGAGGGGGACGCCGAGCAGGGGCGCCGAGGCGTACTGCACGAGCCCCTCGGACAGGGGCAGGATGACGAAGAGGGCGCCGATGATAACAGCCAGGGGCAGGGTGACGACGCTCAGCGATATCAGCCCGCGCACGCCGCTCAGGCTCATCGCCTGGACCAGGATGCCCACGACAACCATCATCCCTATCAGGGGCAGGAGGCTGTCCACCGTGTCGCGCGCGATCTTGAGCAGCGGCAGCCTCTTGGCGCTCGTCGCGGCGGCTGCTGCCGCCGCGATCATGAAGCAGAGGGGCAGGCCGAGGATCGGGAAGGAATGCGGGAAGATCCTGGACAGCGCGATAAGCGCGATCAGCGCGGCGAAGGGAATTCCGACCCGCCATCCGCGCATCCTCGCGTCGACCTTGATCTCGGCGAGAACTTTGGGCGCGTCGATGGGCGTGCCCTTCCAGCCGAGCCAGAACATGCTGAAGAGCGCTCCCGCGATCGAAAGCGCGCCGAGCGGCCCGACGAATCCCACGTAGGGCATGTTGGAGCCGGCGGCCGCCATCATCGCCCAAAGGTTCACGGGCGGCGCGGCGGCGCTCATCGCGGCGCAGAGGAAGACGATCGCCGTGACCTTCTCCTTGGGTATGCCCATCTCGGAAAGCACCTTGGCCGCCAAAGCGCCCACGACCAGGACCGTGACGCTCCCCGAACCCGTGAGGGCGCCCGGGATCAGGAGGATGAAGGTGAGGAAGAGGAGGCAGAGGAAGCGGTTCGCGTGGAAGCGCTTGACGATGCCGCCGACGATGTAATCCACCCCGCCCGACTCCTTCACGATGTTCATGAAGAAGGTCGCGCTGAGGAAGATCAGCGTAACGTCGAAATAGGTGAAAGATCCGTCCACAATATGGCGGGCGGAGAAGCCCGAGCCATGGGCCAGGCCACCGGCGACGGCGGCCAGAAGCATGGAGAGCTCCACGCTCACCTTGAGCCGGCTGGCGATGGCGAACGCGGCGACCATCACCCCCAGGACGAGCAGCGCATGGTTGAGCATGGCGACCTCCTTGGCGCTATTTGGAGAAAATCTGCGGGAATATCTTCACGAGATCGAGCTGCTGGTCGATGAAGATTTGCGGAATCTTCTTCTCCGCCGCCGTCTTGGTGAAGTAGCCGTCCTTGTTCGCCTGGTTGTGGGTGACGAGGAGGTCGGCGAGCGGCGTCATCGAGCGGATGGACTGCTCGTCGGACTCGTCGACGCGGCGCGAGGCGCCCTCGACCTGGGCGACGATCACTTTCATACCGGCGGCCTTGGCTTTCTTGATAAGCTCGGTGCAGCGCTTGATCTCGTCGGGAAGCTCGACGCCCGCCGAGCCCATGCCCTTGAGACTGGTACCGGTGATGATGACCAGAGTCTTGTAGGCGCGGGCGCCCAGGGTCTGGACGGTGGCCATCTCGTCCAGATCGGCGTCGAGCTTGACCTGGCGGCATACGACCTTGACGTAGACGCCGCCGGGGCTCTGGCCGCAGGCGGTGATGAGTATGGGCGCCCTCAGTTCGGGAAGCCCCTTGGGCAAGGGTGCCTGCTGGGCGCCGGCGGCCGCGCAGAAGACGAACGCCGCGAGAAGGGCGATGACGATCGCCGAAGCCGAGGCGTTTCCGGCTTTCGAGCCTTTATTGATTATGGTGATGCTTCGCACGGTGAGTTCTCCTCCTGGGGAAAAACCGGGGGCGGCGGCCGCCCCCGATAGTCTGCTTACTTTTCGTCCGGGTAGATGAGGTCTTTGTACTTGTCGAACTTGGCGGAATCGCCGTACTTGACCGCGGCGAGCCACTCGTCGGGGTAGCCCTTGGTCTTGTACCAGAGGTAGCCGTCGTTGTACTTGGCCACGAGCTCGTCCGCGAAGTTCCACCACTCGCCGACCACGCGGTTGATCGCGTCGTTCGAGTAGCGGGTCAGGAAGGACTTGGCCAGTGCCGGGTCGGTCTTGTACATCGCCGCGGCGGCCGCCTCGACGGGGCCCTGCATGGCGAAGAACTCGCCCTCATACTGGGCCTGCTTGGCCTTGATGTCCTTGATGATGTAGGAGTAGGAGAGGTTGGCCCAGTTCTCGACGAAGTCGAAGGCCCACCACGCCGAGTCGCGGCTGAAGGCGTAGCGGTTCTGGATCCCGAGGGACTTGGGCACCGCGGTGACGCCGGCGTAGATCGGCATGTACACCGTGGCGTGCGGGGCGTCCTCGCCGAACCAGAGCACGCCGCCGATGGCGTCGGGCAGCCAGCTTCTGGCCTGTGAGACGAAGCAGTAGGAACAGCGGAACATGGAAATCGCGCGTTCCCAGCCGCCGGAGCCGGGCGCCGACTTGGTGGCCCAGCGGTTCGGGTTCCCGAAGGGGCCCGCCTCGACGCCCTTGGTCAGGTCGAACTGCGTGCCTTCGTAGTGGTCGCGGTAGATCGCCATCACGTCCTGCACGCTGATCTTCTTGTCGGGGGTCACGGCGAAGGGATAGCGGCGGGCGAAGGGATCGAAGTTCCTGGAGGGGGCGAAGGCCGAGTAGACGCGCCACTCGCGCCTGGAGTTGTAGGGATTGTCCTTGGGCGCGTAGGCTTCCCGGAAGCGGAAGGTCGATTTGCCGTCCCAGAAGCCCATGTCCTGGGCCAGGCTGAAGACGTTGGGGGAGGCCATGTACCAGTCCGGCTTGGACAGGTCGAGCTCGCCGATGCGCGAGCGGTTGGCGGACACGAAGATCTTGTCGTCGGGAACGCGGACAGCGGCCCAGACGGCGCCGGGCTGTCCGGAATCCTTGGTCCAGAGCGGACCCGCGCCCAGGCACTCGAAGACCCAGCCTTCGTTCGCGTCGGTCACGGTCAGGCACTCGCCGCCGTCGGCGTAGCCGTATTTCTCGGCCAGCTCGCCCATGATCTTGACGGCCTCGCGGGCGGTCTTGGCGCGCTGCAGGGCGATAGCCTCGAGCTGCTCGATGTAGAACATGCCGCTGGGGTTGTTGAGTTCCTTCTTGTTGCCGATCGTCGTCTCGCCGATCATGACCTGGTTCTCGTTCATGAAGGGATAGGCGATCTGGAAATAGGTGTAGGTCTTCTCGACCTGGGGGATCTCGCCCAGCACCGTCACCTTGACGCTGGGATTGTCGGAGTAGAGGAGATCCTTGAGAATTTTCACCGTTTCGCCGGGCTTGAAGCTCTTGCCGGGCACAACGGTGAGCCGCGAGTCGTAGTTGCCGTCGCAGGTGTGCGAGGTCATCACCGAGCCGTCCGTCGAGGCGAGCTTGCCGATGATGAGGGCCGTGCATTCGCCGGGCTCCAGGTCCGGAGAAGCGTATTGGGAGAAGTCCGCGGCGCCGGCCGCGAGAACCGCGAGCGCCAGGATAGCCGCCGTGAGCGCCAGTCTCTTTCGCATAGCACATCCTCCTTGACCATCCAGCGAATGGATGGTTTTTTATCCACTGCGCCCATAGTATCGAGAATTTTTGCCTTGTCAACTTGAAACACGATAAGGAATTATTTCACGATCGTCTCGGGCGTGGAGGAGGGGCGGCGCCGCGGGGGCTGCTTGGGCGCCGCTGACTCCCGTGAATCCTGCTTGTCCTGTTGTCCTGTCCTATTCCCCGCAAAAACCCTCAGCGCGCCTTTTTCTTGGAGATCACGTCGAAGGCGACGGCGAGGAGCAGCACGAGCCCTTTGACGATCTGCTGCACGTCGCTGCCCATGCCCAGGATCGACATTCCGTTGTTCAGGACGCCCATGACCAGCGCGCCGATGATGGCGCCGATGATCGTGCCCACGCCTCCGTAGGCCGAGGCTCCGCCGATGAAGCAGGCGGCGATCGCGTCCAGCTCAAAGTTCTGCCCGGACTGCGGCGAGGCAGCGTTGAGGCGGGACGTGAACGCTATGCCCGCTATGGCCGCCATCACGCTCATGTTCACATAGGCCAGGAAAAGGACCTTGTTGGTGTTGATCCCCGACAACTGGGCGGCCTTCTCGTTGCCGCCCATGGCGTAGAGATACCTTCCCGGCACCGTGCGCATCGTGAAGAACGAGTACCCCGCGATCAGCACGCAGATGATCACGAAAATGATCGGCAAGCCCTTGTACCGCGCGAGCCAGAAGGTGGCCAGGACGATGACGAGCGTCATGAGCGCCATTTTGGCGACGAAGGCGGCGAGGGGCGGAACCTCGAAACCGTTGCGCTTGTGCGAGGCCCGCCGGGCGATCTGCGAGACGCAGTAGAAGGCGACCGCGAGCCCTCCCGCGATGAGCGTGGTGCCGTTCAGCGCGCCCTTGGGCATCCCCAGAATGTCGGGAACGAACCCCGAGCTGATCCGCTGGAATTGTTCGGGGAAGGGTCCCAGCGTCAGGCCCTTCAGCATGAAGAGCGTGAGGCCGCGGAAAAGCAGCTGCCCCGCCAGCGTGACGATGAAGGCCGGAATGCGCACGTAGGCGATCCAGAAGCCCTGCCAGACGCCGATCACAAGGCCGATGAGCAGGACCAGCACGAGCGACGCGGCCGGATTCATGTTCATGGTGATGATGAAATTGCCGCAAAGCGCGCCGATGAAGGCGACTATGGAGCCGACCGAAAGGTCGATATTGCCGCCGGTCAGGATGCAGAGCGTCATGCCGATCGCCAGGATGAACACGTACGCGTTCTGCAGGATCAGGTTCGTCACGTTCATCGGGACAAGGAGGATGCCTTTCGTGAGAATCTGGAAGAGCCCCATGATGAAGACGAGGGCGATGAGCATCGCGTATTGCCGGAGGTTGTTTTTCAGTATGGTTTTAATGTTTTCCATTGCCGCTCTCCCTTGAGCTCTGCATGATGCACTTCATGATGCCTTCCTGCGTCGCTTCCCCGCGGGGGAACTCGCCGACGATCTGGCCTTCGTTCATCACGTATATCCGGTCGGAGATGCCCAAGATCTCCGGAAGCTCGGACGAGATGAAGATGACCGATTTGCCCTCGTCCGCGAGCTTGTTGATGATGGTGTAGATTTCGAATTTGGCGCCCACGTCGATGCCGCGCGTAGGCTCGTCAAGAATGAGGACGTCCGGCTCGGTGAAGATCCATTTCGAGAGGACGATCTTCTGCTGGTTCCCGCCGGACAGATTGCCCGCCTTCTGAAGGATGCTGGACGACCGGATATTGAGCTTCGCCCTGTATTCCTCGGCGACGCCGATCTCGCGGTCCGCGTCGATCACCCAACGCTTGGACAATTTTTTCAGGCCCGCTATCGTTATGTTTTCCTTGATGTCGCCGATGAGATTGAGGCCGGCCGTCTTCCGGTCCTCCGTCGCGTAGGAAATGCCCTGCTCGATCGCCTGCTGGACGCTGCCGATGCTGATTTCCTTAGCCCGCTTGATTGCGCGGCCGCTGATCTTCGTGCCGAAGGAACGCCCGAAAATGCTCATCGCCAATTCCGTGCGCCCCGCCCCCATCAGGCCCGCCAAGCCGATGACTTCGCCTTCGCGCACATGGATGCTGACATTCTTGATTATCTGGCGGTCCGGATTGATGGGGCTGAAGACATTCCAGTTCTTGATCTCGAAGGCGACGCCGCCGATATTCGGGGTCCGCTTGGGGAAGCGGTCCACCAGCTCGCGGCCCACCATGCCTTTGATGATCCGGTTCTCGTCGATGGCGTCGGTTCCTTTCAGCAAGGTCTCCACGGTGAGGCCGTCGCGCAGGATCGAGATGGAGTCGGCCACCTGCGAAATCTCGTTGAGCTTGTGCGATATGAGGATCGAGGTGAGCCCTTTCGACTTGAGGTCGAGGAGCAGTTCGAGCAGGTGCCGCGAATCGTCCTCGTTGAGCGACGCCGTCGGCTCGTCCAGGATGAGGAGCTTGGCCTGGCGCGACAGCGCCTTGGCTATCTCGACGAGCTGCTGCTTGCCGACGCCGATGTCCTTGACCGCGGTTCTGGGATTTTCCCGGAGCCCGACGAGGTCGAGATATTTCTTCGCCTCCCGGTAGGTGACATCCCAGTTGATGATATTTCGTTTCGCCCGCTCGTTCCTCAGGAAGACATTCTCGCCGATGGAGAGGTAGGGAATGAGCGCGAGCTCCTGGTGGATGATTCCTATGCCCTTTTTCTCGCTGTCCCTGACATCGTGGAAGGCGCATTCGGCGTTCTCGAAGATGATTTTCCCCGTGTAGGTTCCGTGGGGGAGGACGCCGCTCAGGATGTTCATGAGCGTCGACTTTCCCGCGCCGTTCTCCCCCACGAGCGCGTGGATCTCTCCGCGGCGTATCGAAAGGTTCACGTGGCTCAGCGCCGTCACGCCCGGGAAAGTTTTCGAGATGTCCCGCATTTCAAGGATGATATCGCTCAACGTTGCTCGCTCCTTGCCCTGTTCCGGCGCGGACGCGAAAGGGCTGGCCCGCCTTTGCGGGCCAGCCCTTTCGCCATGGCCGAGGGCCAGAATTACTTGAGGTCGGCTTCCTTATAATAGCCGCTGTCGACGAGCAGGGCCTTGTAGTTGTTCTTGTCCGCGTACACGGGGTCGCAGAGGAAGGACGGCACGGTCTTGACGCCGTTGAAGTAGGTCTTGGTGTCGTTCACCTTGGCGTACTTGCCCGCCATCAGCGACTCGACCATGTCGACGACCTGGGCGGCGAGCGTTCTCGTGTCCTTGAAGATCGACATGGACTGCTGTCCGGAAATCATGGCCTTCACGTTCGCCTTGTCGCAGTCCTGGCCCGTCAGCACGGGGTAGGGTTTTCCGGCGCCGTATCCCGCGTTCTTGAGGGAGGCGATCACGCCGATGGCCACCGAGTCGTTGGGCGACAGGATGACGTCCAGCTTAGCGCCCTTGGCGTAGTTGGCGGTGATGAGATTGTCCATCCTGGCCTGCGCCTTGGCGGAATCCCAGCTCTGGGTGGCGATGACGGTGAAGTCCTTCTGGCCCGAGGGGATGGCGAATTTCTTCGCGGCGATGTACGGATTCAGGATACTCATGGCGCCGTTGAAGAAGAACACGGCGTTGTTGTCGTCGGGAGATCCGGCGAAGAGCTCGAGATTGTAGGGGCCCTTGCCTTCCTTGAGTCCGAGGGCTTTTTCGATGTACTGGCCCTGGATCACGCCGACCTTGAAGTTGTCGAACGTGGCGTAGTAGTCGACGTCGGGCGTGTTCATGATCAGCCTGTCGTAGGCGATCACCTTGATGTCGAACTCCTTGGCCTGCTTCAGGACATCGCTCAGCACCGAGCCGTCGATCGAGGCGATCACGAGGACCTTGCAACCCTGGGTGATCATATTCTCGAGCTGCTGGACCTGGGTGTTCACATCGTTGTTCGCGTACTGGAGCACGACCTTGTAGCCCTTGGCCTCGAGCTTCGCCTTCATGTTCGCGCCGTCCTGGTTCCAGCGCTGCAGCGACTGGGTCGGCATGGCGACGCCGATCAGCGCTCCTTTCTGCGCCCATACGCCGGAAACGACGATGGCCACCCCGAGAAACACTAGCAGTAATTTTTTCATTCCCACATCCCCCTTTTGCCTTTTTTCGGCAAGGACAGAGACCTAAAGCCTTTGTATATATAATGTTCCACTTTTGGCGGATCGGAATGGCGCGAATTGATAGTATATATCCTAAAGTGATATTTTTATTCTGGCGCCCAGCGCGAATGTGGGGTATCGTCTCCGGGAGGAGCGGCGATGCGTTTCGAGGATATCGTCTTCGTATACCACTTGAGCGACCCCGGGCAGATCGCGTGGCACGGCAGGGACCACGCCCACGGCGCCTGCCTCTACGAGATGCACTACTTCGTCTCGGGCGAGGGGAGCTTCCGGAACGCGTCGACGCGTTATGCGATTCAGAAGGGGAGCCTCTATTTCAGCTCGCCCGGCATGCGCCACCAAATCCTGGCCACCGTTCCCGAAAAGCCCATCACCTACTACGCCCTCCTCATCGATGTCGCCGACGACGGCGAAGTGGCGGCCCTCCTCGAACGCCTGGTGGGCAAGGGGGAGGGGCGGATCGTGGGAACGGGCTATCGCTTCTTCTTCGCCGACATCCTCGAGAAGCATCTTTCAACCGAAGAGGAACTCGAATACTCGGCGCGGCATAGCCTGATCTCGCTGCTTTACCAGATCGCCGCCGGCAAAGGCCAGTCGGGCTGGGGAGCGGCGGACAACGCCCATATCGAAAAGTCCATCGCAATAATGCAGTCGCGCATCGAGCGGGACATAGACCTCGGTGAACTCTGCGGCATTCTGGACGTGTCGCGCGAGCATTTCGTGCGGCTCTTCTCGGCGGGAATGGGCATGCCCCCGATGCGCTACTACGCGCGCCTGAAAATCGAGGCGGCCTGCGCTATGCTGTCGAGCACGAATCTCCGCATCGGCGAGATTTCGGACAAGTTGGGTTTTGAAAGCCAGTTCTCCTTCAGCAGGGCCTTTCACAAGGCCATAGGCATTTCGCCGAGCGATTACAGGGACAGGTTTCTCCAGAAGGTGGACTTCGTCGAGGGGGGGAAGGCCGGGAAGGGCGCGGCGGATCAATCGCCAGGCGCCCGCGTCTTCAGCGGATCGAGCCGGGCTTGAGGTTTTCCGCGTTGAGGGCGCCCATCCGCGCGCCGTCCGCGATCGCCTCGCGCAGGGTGGCGCCGTTCGCCAGGGCGAAGGCCAGACCCGCGGTGAAGGAGTCGCCCGATCCCGTCGGGTTGATCGCCTTGGCCGGCACGATCGGCTCTTCCGCCGCCGCGCCGCCCACGTTGAACCAGATCGGCTTGCCTCCGCGCGTGATCACCAGCTCGGTGCCGTAGCGCTCCTTGAGCGAGGCGGCGGCGGCGCGCACATGCTCGCGCAGCGCCTCTCCCTCGCCGGAGCCGGCGGGGGCGGGGAAGGTGCCCAGGAACTCGCTCAGGTTGGGCTTCACGACGGCGGGCCTGAACGGCAGGCAGGCGAGGAGATCCTTGCCCTTGATATCGAGGACGATGAGGGCGCCATGCGCGGCCGCCCTCTCCACCATGGCGGGAATCACCCGGTCGGAGTAGCCGGTCGCCTTCGTTCCCGACACGACGAGGACGTCGAACCCGGGTATCGTGGCGCTGTAAAGGTCGAGCAGCCTTTCCTCGGTGCCCGGCCCTATGGGCGAGGCTTCCTCGACGAGCTCGGTGGCGGTATGCGCCGCTGCGTCGATCACGGTGGTGCAGATGCGCGCCTCCGAGCCCGAGTCCACCCAGCGGATGTCGAGGCCGTCGGCGGCGCAGAGGGAGAGGAACCATTCGCGGTTGGCGCCGCCAGCGTGCGTGAGGTGGGCGACTTCCGCACCGCGCTGCGAGAGCACGCGCGCAACGTTGATGCCCTTTCCGGAGGCGTCGGTCTGCGCGATGCGCGCGCGGTTCACGTGGTCGATGGCGAGGCCGTCGAACACGAGGGTTTTCTGGATGACGGGATTGAGGCAGACGGCGAGGAATTTTTTCGGCATGCCGAGACAATAGCCGCCTCTTTCCGCCGCTGTCAAGGCAAGCCCGTTCCGCGAGCCCCCGACCTCGGCTATAATGGGCGGCAGGAGTTCGCCATGGAAAATTTCGTTTCGCAGCTTCCCACCAAGATCATCTTCGGGCGCGGCACGGAGGTCGGCGTCGGCGCCGAAGCCGTCCGCTATTCCAAGAAAGCTCTTCTCCACTTCGGCGGTTCCAGCGCCGAGAAATCCGGTCTCCTTGCCCGCGTGCGCGCCTCCCTGGCCGCCGCCGGCGTCGAATGGGTCGAGCTGGGCGGCGTCAAGCCGAACCCCGCGCTGAGCCTAGTCCGCCGGGGCATCGCCCTCGCCAAGGCGGAGAAGGTCGGCATCGTCCTCGCCGTGGGCGGCGGCTCCGTCATCGACTCGGCCAAGGCCATCGCCGTGGGCGCGCTGGCGGACCGCGACATTTGGGATTACTACTCGGGCGCCGCGCCTGAACCTAAGGACGCCCTGCCCGTCGGCACCGTCCTCACCATCCCGGCCGCCGGCAGCGAGTCCTCGGGCGGCTCGGTCCTCACCAACGAGGAGGGCGCCCTCAAGCGCGCCCTCAACGCGGACTGCATCGTGCCGCGCTTCTCGATCCTGAACCCCGAGCTGGCCATGACCCTTCCCGCCGGCCAGATCGCCAACGGCGCGGCCGACATCATGGCCCACCTCTTCGAGCGCTATTTCACGAACGTCCGGCACGTCGATTTCTCCGACCGCCTCATCGAGGCCACCCTGCGCGCCGTGATCGCCGCAGCCCCGCTGATCCTCGCGGACAAGACCGACTACGACGCCTGGGCCGAGCTGATGTGGGCCGGCTGCCTGGCGCACAACAACCTCCTCGACCGCGGGCGGATCGGCGACTGGGCATCCCACATGATCGAGCACGAACTCTCCGGCATCTACGACGTCGCCCACGGCGCGGGCCTCGCCGTCATCTTCCCCGCCTGGATGAAGTACACGCTCTCCCACGACGTCGCCCGTTTCGCCCAGCTCGCCGTGCGCGTCTGGGGTGTCGAGGCCGGCTACTTCGACCAGGAGGCGGTCGCCCGCGAGGGCATCGCTCGCCTGGAGGCGTTCTGGAAGGGGCTCGGCTTGCCGGTCCGCCTCTCCGGCCTCGGCATCAACCTGGACCGCGCGGCCGAGATGGCGCGCAAGTGCACCGAGGGTGACGCCTTCACCACGGGCCAGTTCGTCAAACTGACCTCCGCCGACATCGAGAAGATCTACCGGCTCGCGGAGTGAGGCGCGAGGGCGCGCCGGAACGACCCGCGCGCCCCGCCGCCTCCTCGCGGAAAAAAAAGGCCGTCCCTCGCGGGGCGGCCTTTTTTAATGAGGGAAATGTTCAGTATCGTTGAGATTTACTTGTACATCGGCCCCAGGGCGGCGCAGGCGCGGTAGTCCGAACCCTCGGCGTCCATCCCGAAGGCGCGCCAGTAGCTCGGCCTGAAGATCTCGTCGGCGGGCACGTTGTGCATCGCCACGGGGATGCGCAGCATCGAGGCCAGGGTGACGAGGTCGGCGCCGACGTGGCCGTAGGAGATCGCGCCGTGGTTGGCGCCCCAGTTGGCCATCACCGAGTACACGTCCTTGAAGGCGCCCTCGCCGGTCGTCCTGGGCACGAACCAGGTGGTCGGCCAGGTCGGGTCGGTGCGGAGGTCGAGCTTGTCGTGGACGTTGGCCGGCAGGGTGGCGGTCCAGCCCTCGGCGATCTGGAGCATGGGCCCCAGGCCTTTCACCAGGTTGACGCGCATCATCGTCACGGGCATACCGCCCTCGGTCAGGAAGTCTGAGGAATAGCCGCCGCCGCGGAAGTAGCCCAGGGAGGCGTAGCGCCAGCTCGTGGCGTCCAGGCAGGCCTTGGCGTCCTTCTCGGTCACCTCCCACCACTGCTTCATCGTCGGCTTGCCCTCGGCGTCGCGCTGGGCGCCGGTGCCGTCCATGGTGGTGGCGCCGGAGTTGATCAGGTGGATGAAGCCGTCCTTGGCCACGCCCGTGGGCTTCCAGCCGGTGACGCGCTCGACCGCCTCGGGGCTCCAGTAGGTGCGCACGTCGGAGAATATCTGCGCGCGGCCGGTGAGCAGGTGGCCGAAGAGCATGGCCACGCCGTTCAGGGAGTCGTTCTCGGTGGCGACGATGTAGGGCTCGCGGATGCCGTTCCAGTCGAAGCTGGTGTTGAGCAGGGTCTCGAGGAAGTCGCCGTTGGGCGAGTGGTCGTCCCAGTGGCGCTGGCCCTGGAATCCGGCCAGGATGGCGTTGTGGCCGAGGGCCTCCTCGTCCAGTCCCTTGCGGCGCAGATCGGGATTGCCGACCATCAGGTCGCGCATGATCATCGTCATTTTGACGCAGGTTTCCCAGACCTTGTCCTTCTTGGCGCGGGAGTGCTGGATCTCGGGCGGGTTGTTGTCAGGGCCTTCCTTGCAGTGCTCCTTGGTCCAGGCCAGGGCGCGCCTGAATTCGGCGTCGGAATAGATCTTCTCCTCCAGGCGGCGGGTGATCTCGCTCATGTCCACGTACTCGTTCCGCATGCCCAGGTAGTCCTGGAAGAAGTCCGGGTCGACGGTGGAACCGGCGATGCCCATGGAGACCGAGCCGAGGGAGAGGTAGCTCTTGCCGCGCATGGCGGCGGCGGCGATGGCCGCGCGGGCGAAGCGCAGGATCTTGTCGGCGACGTCGGCGGGGATGCTGCCGATGTCGTTCATGTCCTGGACGTCGCGGCCGTAGATGCCGAAGGCGGGCAGGCCTTTCTGGCTGTGCGCGGCCAGGACGGCGGCCAGGTAGACGGCGCCGGGCCTGTCCGTGCCGTTGAAGCCCCACACGGCTTTGATGGTCGAGCGGTCCATGTCCATGGTCTCGGAGCCGTAGCACCAGCAGGGCGTCACGGTGAGCGTCACGGCCACGCCCTCGCGCTCGAACTTTGCCTGGCAGGCCGCCGCCTCGGCGACGCCGCCGATCGTCGTATCGGCGATCACGCACTCGACCGGCTGGCCGGACGCGTGGCGCAAGTTTTCGGAAATGAGCTTGGCAGCCGCGGCCGCCATGCCCATGGTCACGTCTTCAAGGCTCTCGCGCACGCCGCGGCGGCGCCCGTCGATCGCCGGCCTGATGCCGACCTTGGGTAGTCCGCCCTGCAGCCTCATCGTCGGCGCCTTCACTTCGAATTCTGCCATATCGATCCTCCTGATGGAATTTTGTTCGTCTATTGTCTGACCGCGTGCCGTATGAGCCGCGTTTTTAGCCTGATTATCTGGGCCGCGCTTTCGTCGGGCTCCCTGATCCGCTTGATGATGAGCCTGGCCGCCGTTTTGCCCAGTTCGGCGATGGGCTGCTGCACCGAGTAGCGGCAGAAGCGCAGCAGGGGCGAGTAGGGCATCTCGTCAAAGGCGGCGAACACCGTGCGCGTGGCGCGCGCCCTGCCCTCGGTCAACAGGTAGTTCGTCGCGCCGATGTGCGTAAAGGCATTCACCAGGAACCATGCGTCCGGCGAATCCTCGCGTTTGACCATCTCCTCCATGGCGTGGTAGCCGAAGGGGAGGGTCGGGGGGCCGAATCGGACGAAGTCGGGCTCGATCGGCAAGCCCGCTTCCTCCATTGCCCGCTTGTAGCCGGCGAAGCGCTCGATAGAGGTCGAGATCTCGGGCTTGCCGCCGATAAAGCCGATGCGCGCGCAGCCGTCCTTGATCAGGGCGCTCGTAGCCTCGTAGGCGCCCTCTTCGTTCTCGGTCAGCACGCTGTCGATGCCGATGTCCTTGACCATGCGGTCGACGCAGACCACCGGAATGCCGCACTCCTTCAAAAAAGCGAAGTGGGAGCCGCGGTCGGTGGCCGGAATCATGACGACGCCGTCCACCAGGCGCTCGGCCAGGTGCCTGAGGCGCTTCGACTCCTCGTCGATCGAGTCGTGGGACACGCAGACGACGAGGGAGTAGCCATTCGCCTGAAGCTCGCGGTCCATGCTCTCGGCGATGTACATGAAGTAGTCGCCCGACAGGTCGGGCGCCATGATGCCTATGGTCTTGGTGCGCGAGGTCTTGAGGCTGCGCGCGACGAAGTTGACCTTGTAGCCCAGCCGGTCCATGGCCTCGTGCACCTTGTCGCGGGTCGCCTGGGCCACTCGGTCGTCGTCGTTGAGCACGCGCGACACCGTGGCCGTGGACACGAGGGCGTACCTCGCCACGTCGCGGATGGTCACGCTGCGCTTGGTCATGGCGGGCTTTTCCTCACGCTACCGTGATGGGCGGAACGCCCTTCTTGAGGATGATGTTGCCGTAGGGGGCGGTTTCGCCCGTCATCACGACGGCGAAGGCCTTCCTCGTGCGCTCGTAGAAGGCGAAGCGCTCCATGCGCGCGATGGGCGGGGTGTCGGGCCAGTAGCGGTCGATCGCCTCGCGGTAGCGCCGCTCGACGGACGGGTCGATGGCGTCGCCGGCCGTGGGCTGCATCATGACGACCGGCGCCTTGTCGTAGGCGTCCAGGTTGATGAGGCGCAGGATCCCGTCCAGCAGGTCGGCGATCTTGATGCCGTCGGCGCGGACCACCCTAGCGTTGAGGGCGTCGCCGGTGAAGAAGGCGTCGGCGAGGACGATCTCGTCGCCGTGTCCCATGCGGTAGAGCACGGAAAGCAGCTCCGCGGAAATGCAGGGTTTGATGCCGATCAGCACTAGTGCCTCCTAAGGTTCCTGCTGCTTTAAAGGCCGCAGCCGGGATACGCCCGTTCGAGTTCGGCGAGGGTGGGGGGATTGGCCCCCTCCTTCGTGCAGTTCAGGGCGGCCGCCGCGGCCGCGAAGCGCAGGAGCGCCTCGAGGTCGGCGGCTTTGAGCCCGGCCAGTTTTTCGCGGCTGTCCGCGCCCTTGCGGTCCAGGGCGGCGAGCACCGCGGCGTGGAAGGTGTCGCCCGCGCCGATCGTGTCCGCGACGGGAACCTTGAATGCCGGCAGGCTGACTTTGGCCATTCTGGTATAGGCCGCGCTGCCCTTCTCGCCCCGAGTCACGAAGACGAGCTCGGGTCCCAGTTTCAATAGTTTCGATACGATCTCCTCCTCGGGGATGGGACCGTAGAGCCATTCGAGGTCGGTGTCGGAAGCCTTCACGATGCCGCAGGCGCCGCAGAAGGCTTCGAATTTCTTGAGATAGGCCGCCCGGTCGGGGATGAGGGAGGGCCTGATGTTCGGGTCGAAGCTGACGATGAGCCGGTTTTTCTCGCGCTCGACCAGCCTGAGGATGGTGCCCGCTTCCGGCTCCATGACGATGGAGATCGATCCCGCCAGGAGGAAGCGCGCCGCGGACGGCAGGGCGGGCGGGATGTCGGCCCAGGAGAGGGAGCGGTCGGCCGCGCCCTCGGCGTAGAACGCGTAGCGCGCCTCGCCGGCTGCGTTCTTCTCGACGAAAGCCAGGAGCACGGGCCGGTCGGCGCGCACGAGGAGGTCGGTGCCGACCTTGTTCTCGGCGAGCCGCGAAAAGAGCTTGTCGCCGAGGAAATCGGAGGCCATGGCCCCCAGGAACTGCACGTCGGCGCCGAGGCGCGCCGCGGCGATGGCGCTGTTGTAGGGGCAGCCGCCGGGGGCGACCCGGAAGCTTCCATAGGGCGTCTTCTCGCCGGTTTCGGCCGGCACCATGTCGATCAAGTTTTCCCCGCAGCAGATGATCATCGCGCAGCTCCGAATGTATTCCGTATGATGGGTTTAAAAGCGGGCGCCCCGCCGCCGCGCGGGCCGCGGGGCGCCATAGTCAAATTACCTTACCGGAGAAAGGCTCACTGATACAAGACGGCCTTGATCTTGGGATCGTCGATGTTGGTCTTGTCGTAGTAGTAGAAACCGGTGTCGACGACTTTCGGGAACTTCTCGCCCTTGAGGGCCTTCACGGCGCACTCGACGGTCTTGTAGCCGATGCCGACCGGGTTCTGGGTGATGGCGCCGTTCATCTCGCCGGCCTTGATGGCCGCGATCTGCTGGGCGCCGGAGTCGTAGCCGATCACCACGATCTTGCCGATCTTCTTCATTTCCTTGACGCCGTTCATCACGCCGATGGCGGAGCCTTCGTTGGCGCCGAAGAATCCCTTGAGGTTCGGGTGGGACTGGATGATGGCCTTGGCCAGGTCGGTGGACTTCAGGTGGTCGCCCTCGCCGTACTGCACGGCGACGACCTTGATCTTGGGATACTTCGCCTTGATCCTGTTGACGAAACCGTCGCGGCGGTCGATGCCGGTGCGGCTGGTCTGGTCGTGGACGATGACGGCGACTTCGCCTTCGTTGTTGATGAGCTTGGCCATCATGTCGGCGGCATAGGCGGCCGCGGCAACGTTGTCGGTCGCGCAGGTGGTCAGGGGGATGTCGCTGTCGACGCCGGAGTCGAAGGCGATGACGGGGATGTTGGCGGCTTTGGCCTTCTGGAGCAGGGGCAGGGCGGCCTTGCTGTCGAGGGCGGCGAATCCGAGGGCGGCCGGCTTCTTGGCCAGCGCGGCGGACAACATGTCGATCTGCTTGTCGACCATGGTTTCGGACTCGGGGCCTTCGAAAGTGATCGTGACCTTGTAATCCTTGGCCGCCTGTTCGGCGCCCTGCTTGACGGCCTGCCAGAACTGATGCTGGAAGCCCTTGGAGATCAGGGGAATGTACAGCTGCTGCTGGGCGAACACCCCGGACACCGTGACCAATAGCATTGCTACGATAAGGCTCGCGACGAGCTTCTTATTCTTCATAGCAACCTCCTCTTTTTACTCTCCGGTTCCCCGATGGGACCGGGTAGAAACAATATCGATGCGCCCCTTGCCGGCGCGCCCTCGGGCTTGGCCTCATGCGGCCCGGCGCTTCCGCCTCACTTCCTGCAGCGCCGCCGCCTCATTTCCTGCGTCGCAGGATGTCGAGGTAGACGGCGAAGATGATGATGGCGCCCGTCGTCACGATCTGCCACTCCTGGGGCACCGACAGGATGCGCAGGCCGTTCGTCAGCGTGCTGATGATGAAGGCGCCGATGATGGTGCCCAGGATCGTGCCCTCGCCGCCCGACATCGACGTGCCGCCGATCACGACCGCCGCGATGGCGTCCAGCTCGTAGCCCTGGCCCAGGGCCGGCTGCGCCGAGCTGAGCCGCGAACCGATCAGGATGCCGGCGATGCCGACGATGGCGCCGCAGAAGGCGTACACGGCGATCTTCCACTTGTCGGTGTTGATGCCCGACAGGCGCACAGCCTCCTCGTTGGAGCCGATGGCGAAGGTGTAGCGGCCGAAGGTCGTCTTGGTCAGGATGATCGCCGCCACGATGGCCACGGCGAAAAAGATCAGCACCGCGTTCGGTATCTGGAAATCCTCGGTGAAGGTGAAGAGCGATCCCATCGAAATCTGGTTGTAGGCCGGGTACTCCGAGAAGTAGATCGGCTTGGAGTGGGCGATGATCAGCGAGAGCCCCTTGGTGAACAGGTTCATGCCGAGGGTGGCGATAAAGGGCGGCAGCTTGAGCTTGGCCACCATCACGCCCGAAAGCCCGCCGCAGACTACGCCGGTCAGGATGGCGACGGCCAGGCCGACCCAGATGGGCAGATGCCAGTTGACGACGGCCTGGGCCGACATCACCGCGGTCAGCGTCATCAGCGTGCCGATCGACAGGTCGATGCCGCCGGTGATGATGATGAAGTTGACGCCCACGGCCAGCACGCCGTTCACCGCCGTCGCCAGCATGATGGCGATCAGGTTGGCCGGCTGGAAGAAGTTGGGCGACGCCAGCGAGAATCCCACGATCAGGATGACCAGGCTGGAGAAGGCCAGGATCTTCTGCTTCGCCTGCGATGATTTGAAGGCGTCCTTCGCGGCGCCTTCGGTCTTCATGGTTGCTGCTGTTGCCATAGTCATTCCTTCACGGTTTGTTTCGCGGCCGCTTTGACCATGGTCTCGCGCTGCGTGGCGAGCTTCATGATCCTTTCCTGCGTCGCTTCGGAGGCGGAAAGCTCCCCGGTGATCCTGCCCTCGCACATCACGATGATGCGGTGGCTCAGCCTCAGGATCTCCGGCAGCTCCGACGAAATCATGATGATGGTCTTGCCGGCGTCGGCCAGCTCGTTCAGCAGCGAGTAGATCTCCTGCTTGGCGCCGATGTCGATGCCGCGGGTCGGCTCGTCGAAGAAGAGGATGTCGCAGTTGCGGATCAGCCATTTGGCGATGACCACCTTCTGCTGGTTGCCGCCCGACAGGAACTTGAGCTTCTGCTGCAGGCTCGGCGTCTTTATCGACAGCTTCGCGACATGGTCCTCGGCCGCTTTTCTTATGTCCTTGCGCCTGACGAATCCCGCGAAGCCGGTGAAGCGCTGCATCGAGGCCATGGCCGAGTTCGTCTCCACGTCCATGCTTATCGCGATGCCGAAGCGCTTGCGGTCCTCGGAGAGATAGCCGATGCCGTGGCGCACGGCGTCGCAGGGGTGGCGGATGCTCACCTTGGCGCCGTTGATCCAGATCTCGCCCGAATCGATGGGGTCGGCGCCGAAAATCGCCCGCGCGGCCTCGGTCCGCCCCGCTCCCATGAGCCCCGCGAAGCCGAGGATCTCGCCCTTCTTGGCGTTGAAGCTGATGTCCCTCAGCGCCTTGCCGCGGTTCAGCCCCTTCACTTCGAGCATTACGGGGCGGTTCGCTCCCAGGTCCACCTGCGGGGTGGTCACTTCGATCGACCTGCCGACCATCAGGGAGATGACGTGGTCGAGGTTGGTCTCACTCACTTTGAGCGTGGCGACGTACTGGCCGTCGCGCATCACCGTGATGCGATCCGAGATGCGAAAAAGCTCGTCCATGCGGTGCGAGATGTAGATGATGGCGACGCCCTTGCTCCGCAGGTCGCGGATTATGCCGAACAGCTCCTCGATCTCCGCGTCGTTCAGGGGCGAGGTGGGCTCGTCCATGATGAGGACGCGCGCGTCGTAGGAGAGGGCTTTCACGATTTCGACCATCTGCTGCTTGGCGATGGTCAGCTCGCCGATCTTGACGCGCGGATCGATGTCGATCTTCAGGAGGCCGAAAAGCTCCTGCGCTTTCCGGTTCATCGTCTTCTCGTCCAGGAAGATGCCCGTCCTGTCCTTGGACTCCCTGCCGATGAAGATGTTCTGGGCGGCGGTCAGGTGGTTCATCAGGTTGAGTTCCTGGTGGATGATCGCGATGCCGAGCTTTTGGGCCGCCTTGGGGTTGGGAATGGCGACCGGCTTGCCATCGAGGAGGATCTCGCCGGAGTCTTTCTGGTAGACGCCCGAAATCACCTTCATGAGGGTGGACTTGCCCGCTCCGTTTTCCCCGACCAGCGTGTGCACTTCGCCCGGGCAGAGGTCGAAGCGAACATCCTTGAGCGCGTGGACGCCCGGAAAGGACTTGTTCAGGTTCTTGACGACGATCAGGGGTTCTGCCAAGGACGCGCTCCTTTTAAGAGGGTTGCTAGCCGAATGTATACGATTACCATACGCATTTTCATGAATGTACACGTTTACATTCGACGGTTGTATTGTTGAACGGCTTTCCGGATCTGTCAATGAAAAAAGTGAGGAAAATGCAAAGGCGGAAGCTGGACGCTTCCGCCTTTGATGCCGATGCTGGCATGGTCGCGGCTCGCCGCCTTCCGGCGGCGAGCCGGCACGCTGCCGCGCCCTACCGCAGCTCCTCCCAGCTCCCGGAGCGTTCCGAGCGGAAGAGCGCGTCCAGGGCTTTCATGTTCGCGACGGCATCCTCAGGAGGGGTCGGTTCGGGCGCACCTTCGAGAATGCGCTTTGAATAGGCCTCGAACATGGCTCGGTATTGGCCGGCGGGACCGCAGGCCACTGTCCTCGCGCCTACGCCAGTCGTCACTTCCAGCTCGGCGGGGACGTCAGGGTACATGTTGTAGGGAATCCGCAGCTCGAGGCGGCCCGAGGTTCCGACCACCTGCACGCGCTGGAAGGGGAATGCCTGCGTTGACACGGTGAAGCCCGCGTGGGCTCCGCTGAAGTCGAGGAGTCCCGAGCTCAGCGTGTCGGTGCCGAGCTGGGAGTCGCGGTTCACCAGGGCGAGGGCGCGGCGCGGTTCCTCCCCGAGGATGAAGCGCGCGCAGGACACCGCGTAGCAGCCGATGTCCATGATTCCGCCGCCGCCGGCTTCCTTTATATTGCGGATGTTCTTCGGGTCCTTGTTGTTGTAGGCGAAGGCCGCTTGCACCATGACCACCTTGCCCAGTTCCCCGGTCCTGACGATCTGCCTCGCCCGCTGCCACTGGGGGTGGTAGCGGTACATGAAGGCTTCCATGACGCGGACGCCCTTCGCCCGCGCGAAGGCGATCGCCTCCTCGGCTTCGTCGGCGTTCATGGCGAAAGGCTTTTCACAGAGGACGTGCTTGCCGGCCGCGGCCGCGGCCTTCACCCACGGCGCGTGGAGGTGGTTGGGCAGCGGTATGTAGACCGCGTCGATATCGGGGTCGGCCAGCAGGGCTTCGTAGGATGCGTAGGCGCGGGGAATGTCCAGCCGCGCGGCTTCGGCGGCGGCCTTCTCGCCGTCGCGCGAGGCGATGCCCACGATTCTGGAGAGCGGAGCTTCCCTGAGCTCGTTCCACACCCTGAGCCTGAAATGAGTGGAGACCGAGAGAACGCCCCAGCGAACATAGTCCATGAAAGCCTCCTTAAGCCGATCCGGGCTTAATTCTACCACGGCCTTTTCCCCCGGGCAAAGGCCGGGCTATACTGCGCCCATGGGCATCCTCGTCTTCCGCATTGCGCTCTCCTTCGTCATCGCCGGCGTCTGGATCGCCGCCGCAACCTTCATCGGCGAGCGGCTCGGCAGCCGCAAAGCCGGCCTCATCGGGAATCTGCCGTCCAATATCCTCATCTCCCTGCTTTTCATGGCGCTGACCAAGGGGCCTGGCTACGCGGCGGCGGCTACGGCGGGCGTCCCCATTGGCATGGCCATCGATTCGATCTTCGTCGCCGTCCTCATCTTCGCCCTCGGCAAGGGACTGGCCGCCGCCCTCGGGCTCGCGCTGACCGCCTGGGCTGTTGTCGCCACGATCGCCGTGGCCGTTCTGCCTCCGCTGGGCTACGCCGCCTCCCTCGCCCTTTTCGCCGCGGCCGCCCTTTCCCTCTTCTTCCTGGCTGACACCAGACTGGGCAGGGAAAAGGTCGAGAAAAAGCCGGTCGTTTTCTCCTGGAAAGTCATGATCCTGCGCGCCTTCTTCGCCGGCACCATCGTCGCCGGCGCGGTGGCTGTCGCCCAGGTGGCGCCTCCCTACATGACCGGCGTGCTGGCCACTTTCCCGGCGGTTCTCACCACGACGATGATCATCCTCGTGAGGAGCCAGGGCGTCGATTTCGCCCGCGCCACGGGCAAGATCCTCATCCTTTCCAACGTCAACATCATCGTCTACACGACCTGCGTCGGTATCCTCTATCCGACGATCGGCCCCTGGTTCGGCACCGCGCTGGCCTTCGCCGCCTCCGTCGTCTCGGTGTACCTCGTCGGGCGCTTGACGCAGCGCCTAAGCTGAGCGCCTGGCTGAAAGCTGCCTGCCGGGATGATTTGCGAATGGCTTGCAAATAGTGGTCTGTTTCGCTATACTTAATTTTGCGAATCATTCGCAAAAGGAACGTACCAAGACTATGCAGAAAACAGTTTTGTCACATCGGGCCGAATTCCCGCTCGCGGCCGTTTTCGCCCTCGCGGCGCTCGCGGGCGTCTGGGCCGGGACGCCCGCGGCCGCTCCCGCCCAGGCGCCGACCGTGGTCGTCAGCATTCTCCCCCAGTCCGAGTTTGTCGCGCGCATCGCGGGAAGCAAGGTAAAGATTCTCACGCTCGTCGGTCCCGGCGCCTCTCCCCACAGCTACGAGCCCACGCCCCGTCAGATGGCCGACCTGAGCGGCGCCTCGCTCTGGCTCACCATCGGCGGCGTCGAATTCGAGAAGGCGCTCATGCCGAAGGTGAAAGCCCTCTACCCGCGCCTCGGGATCGTCGACACCGCGGCGGGCGTAAAGTTTCGGACGCTCGAATCCCACAGCCACGAGGGCGAGGCCGCGGCTTCTGGCGCCGCTCCCGCCGCAGCGGGCGAGGGCGATCATGATGAGGAAGGCGGTCCCGACCCCCATGTCTGGCTCGGCCGCGACGCGGTGAAGGTCCAGCTCTCGGCCGCGACCGACGCGCTCTGCGCCCTCCTGCCCGCGGACGCAGCCCTGTTCAGGAAGAACCGCGACGCCTACGTCGCGGAGATCGACGCCGCCTTCGCCTCGCTCGCGAAGGACCTGGCCCCGCTCAAGGGCAGGAAAGTTTTCGTCTACCATCCTTCCTTCGGGTACTTCCTCGACAGCTTCGGCATTCTTCAGGAGGCGGTCGAGCTCGGCGGCAAGGAGCCGACGCAGAAGTCCCTCGCCTCGCTGATCGCCGAGGCCAAGGCTGACGGCGCCAAGGTGGTTTTCGTGCAGAAGCAGTTCTCGACCAACGCGGCCAGGACTGTCGCGGCCGCGATCGGCGGCGTGGTGGTGGAAGTCGATCCGCTGGCGCCCGACTGGCTCGCCAACATCAAGGCAATGGGCGCCGCGCTGAAGCGCGCCATAAAATAGGCGCGTTTATAATGGAAGGAGATCGGTGATGAACCTGGAAATCGATAGAGCGCGGCAGGCCGAGGCTGGCGCCTCCGAAGCCGCCGCTCGCGACGCTCATCGGGTCGCTCGCGACGCTCATCGTGCCGCTCGCGACGCTCATCGCGTCGCGGTGCGTTTTTTGGGCGTCGACTTCGCGCACCGCGAGGCGGAGGTGCTCAAGAACGCCTCCTTCCACGTTCACGAAGGCGAGTTCGTCGCCCTGATCGGCCCCAACGGCTCGGGGAAGACCACGATACTCCGCCTCATCCTCGGGCTCGCCCGGCCGGGCGCGGGATCGATCGAAGTCTTCGGCGCGCCGCCCGAGCTTGCCCGCGGCGCCGTGGGCTATGTCCCCCAATCGATGAGCTTCGACCGCGCCTTTCCCATCTCGGTGGAGGAGGTCGTGCGCATGGGGCGCTTGAGCGGGACGGGGCGCGATTGCCTGAAGGGCGGCTGCTCCGACGTCGACGACGCCCTGGCTATGGCCGACGTCGCCGATCTCCGCGACCGGCCTTACGCGGCCCTCTCGGGCGGGCAGCGCCGCCGCGTCCTCGTGGCGCGCGCCCTCGCCTCCAGGCCCCGCCTTCTCGTCCTCGATGAGCCCACGGCGAACATGGATGAGGAGAGCGAGCGCCGCCTCTACGCCGTCCTCGGCTCCCTCAAGGGTTCCACCACGGTTATCATCGCCACGCACGATATGGATTTCGTCTCCGCGCTCACCGACGTGGTGCTCTGCGTCAACGGCCGGGGCGGCGAGGAAGCTCCCGGCGGCGTCACGCGCCACGCCTCGGGCCCGGTGGAACATGTCTCCTCGGGCCACTACGGCGGCGCCGTCCTCCAGGTCCTCCACGACACCGACCTGCCCGACGACGCGCGCTGCGCGAGCTGCGCCCCCGTCGACACCGATGCCGAGCCGCAAGGAGGCGAGCGATGAGCTTCTTCTCCGCCATCTTCGATCCCGCCATGCCCTTCGTGCGCAACGCCCTGATCGCCGGCATCCTCTCGAGCATCCTCTTCGGCGTCCTGGGCTCGGTCGTCACCGTGAAGCGCATCGCAGGCCTCGCCGGAGCCATATCCCACGCGGTGCTCGGCGGCATAGGACTGGCGCTCTACCTGTCGGCGAAAAAGATAGTGCCCGGCCTGCCGCCCATCGTTGGCGCCCTCGTCTTCGCGCTGATATCGGCGGCCCTCATCGGCCTGGTCTCGCTCAAGGCCAAGCAGCGCGAGGACACCGTCATCAACGCGCTCTGGGCTATCGGCATGAGCCTCGGCATCGTCTTCATCGCCAAGACCCCCGGCTACGCCGACCCCATGAGCTACCTCTTCGGCAACATCCTCCTGGTGTCGACCCGCGACCTCATCATGCTGGCGGTCCTCGACATTGCCGTCATCTTCCTCGCCTGGCGCTATTACCCCCAGATCGAGGCCAGTGCCTTCGACGAGGAGTTCGCGCGCACGCGGGGCGTCTCCACCGACGCCGTATTCCTCGTCATTCTGGGAGTCACCGCCATCGCGGTGGTCCTCCTCCAGACCTACGTCGGCATCGTCATGGTCATCGCCATGCTCACCCTCCCGGCGGGAACTTCGGGCTATTTCGCCCGCAACCTCGCCGGCATGATGGCCATAGGCACGCTTTTCTCGGTGGCCTTCTCCGTTGCCGGCCTCGCGATAAGCTGGGGGCTGGACCTTCCCTCGGGAGCCATCGTCGTCCTGGTGGCGGGGGCCACCTTCCTCGCCGTCTCGGCGCTCCGCGCCGGGCGGAAGGCTTGAGGAGGCGGCGCATGACCAAGGCGAGACAGGCTGTCCAGGATATTCTCGACGCGGCGGGAACGCCGCTCTGCGCCCTCGACGTTGAGGAACGCGCTGGGAGCCTCTGCGACCCTGCTACTATTTACCGTTCCCTGCATTACCTCGAGGAGCGGGGGCTCGCGGAGTCCTTCGTCCTCCACTGCGAGGCCCACGGCACCGAGCGCTACTACGTTTCGGGCAAAGCCCAGCATCGGCATTGGTTCCACTGCGAGCGCTGCCACCGCTTCGTGGACCTGGGTGCCTGCAGGGTCGAGCCGATCCTCCGCGAAATGGAAGACGACACGGGCGTGGCGATCCGCAGCCATACGCTCTACGCGAGCGGCTGCTGCGCGTCCTGCCGCGAAAACGACGGCGGCAGCGGCATCGCGGCGCACTGCCGCTGAATGCGGCGAGGGGGGCGGCTCCCGCCGCCCCCCTCGCACCCGCCGCCATCGCCAGCCTAGGCGATCGCGCCGCCCACGAGCTTCACGATAAAGCCCACCACCCAGGCCAGAGCCAGCGCGTAGAACACCTGGAAGATCATCCACTTGTCCCCAGCCTCGGCCCTGATCGTCGCCAGGCTCGCGAAGCATGGCGGCATGATCAGGATGATCGCCATCAGCACCGCCGCCGCGAGCGGCGACATGCCCGGATCGCGCCTGAGCGCCGCCTTCAGCGAGGCGGTCTCCTCCACGTCCGTCGTGTCCGTGCCGTAGAGGATGCCGAGCGTCGATACGACGAGCTCCTTGGCGGCGAAGCCCGGGATCAGGGCGATGCCCACTTTCCAGTTCAATCCCAGCGGCCTCAGGATCGGCGTCATCATCTTGCCGATCGCTCCCGCCGCGCTCGACTCGAGGCGGTACTCCCTGAGGGCCGCGTCGACCGCCGCCTGGACACTCGCCTCAATAGAGGCGCTCGCCTCAGTAGAGGCGTTCGCCTCGGCCTCCGCCATGCCCGCCGAAAGCTCGGCGCGGAGCGCCTCGGCCTTGGCGGGTTCGTCCCTGGGCGCCGGGAAGGTGGTGAGCGCCCATATCAGGACCGAGGCCGCCAGGATCACCGTGCCCGCCTTCTTTATATAATTGAGCGTCTTGCCCCAGACATGCCAGAACACGCCGCGCCAGGTCGGCCTGCGGTAGGGCGGCAGCTCCATCACGAAGGGGGTCGTCTCACCCCTGAGCACCGTCTTGCGGAGAAATATCGTGGACGCCAGCGAAAGGAGGACGCCCGCCAGGTAGATGAGCATGACGGCGTTGTCGGCGTGCTCGGGGAAGAAGGTGCCCGCCAGCAGCACGTAGACCGGCAGCTTGGCGCCGCAGCTCATGAAGGGCACGGCAAGGATCGTCGCGATGCGGTCCTTGGGGCTCTTCACCGTGCGCGTGGCCATGATCGCCGGCACGCTGCAGCCGAAGCCGAGCATCAGCGGCATGAAGGACTGCCCGTGGAGCCCGAAGGCGTGCAGGATCTTGTCCGTCAGGAAGGCCGCCCTCGACATGTAGCCGGTATCCTCGAGGATCGAGATGGCGAGGAAGAGTAGGACGATGAGGGGCACGAAGGAGAAGACGCCGCCCACGCCCTGGATGATGCCGTCGACGACCAGGGAGCGCAGAAGCCCCGCGGGGATGATCCGCTCCGCGCCTTCCGCCACCAGCGTGAAAAAGCGGTCGAGCAGAGCGGCGGGGTACTCGCCCAGCGCGAAGGTCAGCTTGAAAATGCCCCAGATGATCAGGAAGAAGATCGGCAGGCCGAGGACCCGGTTCATCAGAATGCGGTCGATGCGCTCGGTCAGCGGCACGCGGCTGACGGGCGTCTGTCTCACCGCTTCCCTGATCGCGCCGCGGATGTAGCCGTAGCGCTGCTCGGTCACGATGATCTCCGCTTCCCTGCCGAAATGCTTCGCCAACCACACTCGGTCGGCTGCGGCTTGTACGCCGATTTCGGCTCCCCGCGTGTGGGAGGCCAGCTTTTCCGCGGCGTTCGTATCGTTCTCCAGCAGCTTGATTGCCAGCCAGCGCGCGGGATAGCGCCCGGCGAAGGCTTTGTCCGAGGCGATAACCTCCGTCAGCGGGCCAAGCCGCGACTCGATCTCGTCGCCATAGTGGGGCATCTTCAGCGGCGCCGCCCCGGCGGCGGAGGCGTCGCCCTGGACATTCCCTGCCCCGGCCGCCGCTGCCGCGGGCGCCGCTACCGCGGGCGACGCAATCGCGGCGAGCACCGCCTCGAGGAGGCCCTCGACGCCCTCGCCGTTCGTCCCGACCGTCTTGACGAGGGGAATGCCCAGCGTCTTCGAGAGCAGGGCCGCGTCGATGCGCAGGCCTTTCGCCTCGGCCTCGTCCGACATGTTGAGCGCGCCGACCACCGGAATCCCCAGCTCCTGGAACTGCAGGCAGAGGTAGAGGTTGCGCTCCAGATTCGTCGAATCGATCACGTCGACGACGATGTCCGGCTTCTCCTCCAGGAGGAAATCGCGCGCCACGACCTCGTCCAGCGAATAGGCGGTCAGGCTGTAGATGCCCGGCAGATCGATGATCCTGAAGCGCGTGTCGCGGAAGTCGTGGATGCCCTCGCGCTTCTCCACCGTAACGCCGGGGTAGTTCCCCACCTTGTGGTGCGCGCCGGTGATGGCGTTGAAAAGGCTGGTCTTGCCCGCGTTGGGATTGCCCGCCAGGGCTACGCTGATCGTCCTCATTCGGGCCTTCCCTGGCCGCCGTCCCGGCCGATCCTGTCTTGTCCTGTCTGTGTGGCGCCGCCGCCCGCAGCCTCGACCTCTATGAGCCGCGCCTCGCAGCGCCGAATCAAAAGATCATAGCCCCTTATGCGGATCTGCACCGGCCCGCGCAAAAAGGCGCTGCGGATCAGCTCGCCCTCGGCGCCCTCGGTGAATCCCATATCGGCGAGGCGCTTGCCGATCTCTCCACCCACCATAACCCTTCCCACCCGAAACGAGGCGCCGGGCCTCAACTCCGAAAGCTGCATTTGTTGGCTCCTATCCAATCGTCGCCCGATCACTTGCCGAGGGAATCGCGCACCGCATCGGTGCATTCGGCGCAGAGCCCCTTGAGCTCCATCATGTGTCCGATCGCCTTGAACCCATATTTCTTGAAGACCTTCTCCTGCGCCTTCTCGATCGCCGGATCGAAGAATTCGACGAGCTTCCCGCAGCGGATGCAGAGGAGGTGGTCGTGATGGCTGTGGTGGTAGGCGTGCTCGTAGCGCCGCGGCCCCTCGTCGGTGCAGGCGCAGGCGTCGCGCGCCAGACCGGCCTCCTGCAGCAATTTCAGCGTGCGGAAAACCGTCGCCTGGCCGATGCCCGGATCGATCCGCCGCGCCGCCGCGAGAACGTCCTCGGCGCTCAAGTGGCCTTCAGTGGCCAGGAAAGCCTGGAGCACCGTCTCCCGCGGGGAGGTCATCTTCAGATCCTTGGTCCGCAGGTAACGCTCGAACAGGTCGCGCTCTTCGTTCATGTCCGCTCCTTGGTATTGATATTGATAATCATTATCAATAAACCTGTCAAGCGGTCAGTCCGGCCGAAAGCGCGCAAAAGTACGCTAGGACTTCTTCTCGAGCTTCCTGTTGCGGAACCAGAGCGCGGTGTCGACGCTCACCATGGCGAAGTTGAGGACGTACAGGTAGACGACATTGTCGAAGCGGTAGAAAAGCTTGTTGGCGATGCCCGCGACATAGCCGGCCAGGATGACGAGCAGGAAGAACACGCTCTTGCCGCCCGTCGCTCGCGATCGGTAGGAGCGATAGATCGAGAAAGGCCAAGCGGCCCCGAAGCAAACCAGCATGATGATTTCGAAGATGCTCATGCGCCCTACTTTAGCGCTTTGGCGCCTTCCGCATAAGGGGATTCCCCGTTTGACGGAATCGGAAGAAAGGCCGACACTTACCGAATCGAGAGGGAGGAAACAATGAAGCGCTTGCTCTATGGCTTTTTCCTGCTGCTTGGTCTGGTCTGCCGCCTTGGAGCCCAAGGCGCCCAGCTGGCTTTTCGGGACGATCCCGACATCGCCAGGGCTATCGCGGAATACATCATGGCGGGCAAAGTCCCCGTCACCAACGGCTTCGTCTTCTCGGGCAACGAGGCGGCGGAAATCCTCGGCTGCGAAAGCCGCCTGGCGAAATCCCCCGAATTCAGGAGCCGCCTCCTTTTTTCCCTCGACCCCGCCGCCGTGACCGGCGTCACCGGCATCCAGACCTATGGCCTGTCCCCGGATTCCGATCCCACCCTCCTGTATTTCCTCGACGGCCTGCCGCTCTTCCTTGAGCTTGGGGCGGATATGTCGCTCGGCGATTCCTTTGCCGGCAAGGTCAAGATCGACCTCTCGATGCGGCAGAATTACGTGGGAGCCAATGATCTCTCCCTCATCGCCCCCTGGAACCTTGACGCGATGCTCCGATACCTGATGTTCTGGAAATTTCCGCAGGAAGGCTGGGTTTCCGCGGGCGGCAAGAATGCCTGGATCGCGGCGGGGCGCTTCAAGTCGGGCCTGGGCGACGGGCATTTCAGCAACACCCTGCTTAGCTCGAAGTCCGAGTATTACGACCACGTCCAGGGCGCCCTCGGCAATGAGAATTTCCGCTTCACCTCGATCATCGGGACATCGTCGACCTTCCTCGATCAATCCGAGGCGGCCATCCAATACCGGCTCAGGGACGACTACGACGCCGCGAACAACAGCATCAACCCCTGGGATCCCATCAACGACCACGACTTCGTCCCCGAGATGGAAGCGGTCAAGGTGTACGCCTATCACCAGGTCGAGGCGCGGTTCTGGGACAGGTTCCGCTTCGGCGTGGCCGAGATGGCCATGATCGGAGGCAAGGTTCCCGGCCTCCTCGACATCCTTCCGACCTCTTTTTTCCACAACGCCTATTCGGCGGGCTTCACCAATGTCATGCTGACGCTGAGCGCCGCGGCCGTGCCTCTCGACGGGCTGCAGCTTTTCGGCGAAGTCACCGTGGACGACTTTCTCGTCGGCGACGAGGCGGGGAGCGGCGGCAAGCCCGCCCAGTTCGCCTGGCAGGCGGGAGGCCGCTATTCGTTCAAGCCGGCGGACGGCCTCATCCTGACCGTGGGAGGCGAATATACCTACGCGAACGAGTGGGCCTATTGCCGGTGGCAGCCCTACCTCACCATGTACGACCGCCATATCCAGGGCCCGAGCTGGGCGACGGACTGGCCGCTCGGTTTCGCCTACGGTCCCGACGCCAAGCATCTGGGCGTCTTCGTGAGCGCGAGCCTGCCCACGGGGGCGACCGCCGAGCTGGGCTATGAGTACCTGATCAAGGGGCCGATCTACCTCGGCATGATGGACGCGAACGGGAATCCCATCTACTACGACTACGACACGCGGACGGACATCACGCAGTCCACCACGCTCGCGGCCATCCGAGCGCTTCCCGACCAGCTGAGCCATTGCGTCTCCCTGAAAGGGACATGGCCCCTTCCCAAGGGCTTCGAGGTGAACGCCAGCGTCCAGTACTGGAATCACGCGAATTACCGGAATGTTTTAGGGAACTCCCAGCAGTTCTTCCTCTATTCCGGCGGCGTCCTCTGGAGGTATTGAGGTGGTCGCGGGGCGTCGGCGGGGCGTCGGGCTAGAGCGTCAGCGAGCAGCCGGCGCTCAGCTGCAGATCGGCGCTCCAGGCCGTGCGGCTGTCGGTCGATTTCGTCCAGGTTCTGCGGTTGATCCAATCCAGCTCCGCCCAGAGCTTGGCCTCGGCCCAGGAAAGCAACCTCGGCGCCTGCAATTCTCCCATCAGGCTCGCGGCTATGGTCTCGGCGATCAGGTCGCCGGACGGGGTCGTTCCCGCGTAGTCCGCGTAGCCGGCGTTATTGCCGCCGGAGTTGTGCGACTTGAAGAAATTCATCTCGCCGTGGCGCATCCCGAAGAGCCTCAGGCCCACGGTTCCCCTGCCGGGATGGCGGTAGGCGGCATCCCACTGCAGCACCTGGGCGTCTCCGCCGTACTGGTAGCCGATATAGTCCAGGCTTAGGACATAGCCCGGACCGCCGGGGTTGCCGTTGGTGAAATATTTCCGGAACATCAGGAAATCCACTTTTTCGCGGCGGTAGAGCACTGGATCGGTGGACACCAGCTCGAGTGACGAGGTGAAGATGCCGGGGCCGATCAGGGAGGCGTATTCGATGCCGCCCATATAGCCCTTGGCGTCGGCTTGGGCGGTTCCCTCGTTCGGCGCTCTCGCTTGATCCATCACGAATTGCGCGTAGAGATTGAAGCCTTTCGCGAAGCTGTAATCGAGCTCCGCGTGCGCGATCGCGTTGAAGATGCTGCTGTTGTTCAAATTGTGGTAGATGAAGGCCGGATTGAGGTACCTGAAGTCGAAGACCGTGTTCTGGTACATCACGTTTTCCGAGATCGCGAAGGAAAGCCCCTTGAGGATCCTGAATTCCAGCCGATGCGCCATGAGCAGCTTGAACTCGCTGTCGGGAGTCTCGCCAGGCGAAGTGTTCGTGTCGAGGAAAATGTTGAGAAAATCGTATTTGAAGGCATCGGTGAAGGCGACGAGTCTGGCGAACTCCTGATAGTCGACGTGGTCATCCACCACGAAGTTGCCCGAGTGGCCGTTTCCCCAGCTCAGCTTGTCGCGGGAGAGGGAAATGTTCCAGTTCGCCCCGCCGATGGCCGACACCGCCCTCTTGGGCCACTGGAAATCGAAATCGATGCTGTGTTCGAGGATGTTGGTCAGGAAGGGCTGGCTGTAGATGGACGAATGGGCGCCGAGGATCGCGTTTACGTCCGTGGGGTCTATGATCGCGCCGATTCCGGCGCCGTAGCGCGTCGTGGCCACGAACAGGTCGTCCGCTATGTTGAAGCGGTTGCGCCCGTACTGCATGTCGCAGTAGGTGTAGAAGAAATCCTTTATCGAGAAGTCGAGCGAAACCTTCGCCATGGGCGCGCGCTGCTCGAAGCCGTAGATCCAGTCCGACTCCAGGTCGTACTCGGTGTTGCTGTGCGAGTAAGCCTCGAAACTGGCAGTCAGCGCGGCGCCGAAACCGAAGCCGTCCCTGAAGGCGAATTTCAGGCCAGGCGCGATCTCCGCCCTCAGCGTGTCGTAAAGCCGCGATTCCGACGGACTCAGCGCCGCCCTCTCGATGCGCGACAGAATCAGGTTCGCTTCGGTCTTGCTCCACGGCCGGTCATTCGAGGGCGTTCCCGCGCCGAGGACCAGATAGAGCGCATCCATTTCATCGTAAATCGGCGAGGAGAGGGGAATCATCTCCTGGGAGATCTCGGCGGGACCCAGGCTTGGCAGGGCGAAAATGTGGGCGGGAAGGGCCATGAATGCAATCAAGCAGAGCGGAAGCAGGAATTTTCCCATCGCTGACCTCGCATGCATGGAATTCTAGACTATTTCCCGATTTCGGGAAACCGGCGAATCCAGGGCGCGGGGTCATTGCCATTGCCCAATCTGAAAGCTTGCTTTACAATCCTTCCATGGAAAAGCGCTATTTCTCCTATCAGGAAATACACAAAACGGCCAAGAGCATGGCGGAGCGCATCGCCGCCGCGGGCTTCGAGCCCGACGTCATCGTGGCGATCGGCACGGGGGGCTTCATCCCCGCCCGCATCATCAGGACCTTCCTGGGCGCCCCGATCCTCGCGGTCGGCATCGCCTACTACGACGCCAACGACAAGCCCACCGAATTCCCCCGCAAGGTCCAGTGGATCGAGGAAGCCGAGCGCAAGCTGGCCGGCAAAAAGATCCTCCTGATCGACGAGGTGGACGACTCGCGCACGACCCTCGAGTACTGCATCCGGGAGCTGCTCAAGCACAAGCCGGCCGAGATCGCCGTGTCCGTCCTCCACAACAAGAACAAGCACAAACGGGGCGTCATCCCGCAGGAAGTCAAGCACTACGTCGTCGGCGAGGAGCTGGACGACGTCTGGATCGTCTATCCCTGGGACGCCAAGGACATCGATTTTCACGATTCCATGGCCAAGCGCTAGAGGAATGCGAATTTGAAAAAGTCATTTCTCGCGGCCCTGGCCGCGCTTTTCGTCATGTCCGCGGCGCCGTCTTTCGCGCAGGGAAGCGGTCTTGGCGCCGGCTTGTGGTTCGACATCGCGCCGCTGGCGACGCTCTCCAACCGGATCGCGTATACCGACTCCGATGCCGTGGGCATCGACGAGCTCGTGCGGTATTTTTCCAGGCCGGCGATACTATCGGGCGGCTTTTCCCTCGCAGCCGGCCCCTTCAACGCCGTCATGGTGCTCGAGCTGCAGCAGGACATGGGTGAAATGCTCAAGGGCGGCGAAATCACGAACCTCATCGTGAACCGCGACTTTACCGGCATTATCTTTTCGAATAATTACCCCAACGCTGGGTACCTGGAAGGGAAGGGCGACTGGTGGCGCGCGAGCCTGGGGCGGCGGGCGATCAATCTGGGCCGCGGAATGGGTTCACTCCTGCTCTCCGGCGACAACCCCCGCTACGACCACGCCACCGCCGGCCTTTCGGCTTCCCTGGGAAAGGGCAGCCTGGACTACGACTTTCTGGCCGTCAGCGTGCCTCGCACCTCGGACGCCGCGGACGACGGCAAACATCTTTTCTACCATCGCCTCGGCATCGAGTTTCCGGCATTCTCCTTGGGCTTCGCCGAGTACAACCTGTCCACGGGCGTGGACCTCGACTTCCAGGACTTCGCGCCCTTTCTCGTCTACCATCATCTTTTCGCCGATGGTTCGAACGTCATGTTCCACGTGGACGGCGAGTGGAGGCCCGCGCCCGTGTTCCGCCTCTACGGTGAAACCTTGATGGACGACTTCCAGCTCGGCAGCGAGGGCACAGGTTCCAATCCCAGCGCCTTCGGCTTTTCGGCGGGAATGCAATGGAAGATTCTGGATGGGCGCAGGATGGAGCGGCCCAAGCATTTCCGCAACGATTTCCGCCTCGCCATGGTCGGCAAACCCCTTGAAGGCGGCCTCGTCCTGACACTGGACGGTTATTGGGCCTCGACCTACTTATACAGGCGCAGCGCCGGCAGCTCCGGCCAGGCTTATTACACGCGCTATTTCATGCAGACCGACAGCGCCTGGCACACTATCGACTCATGGTTCGCCTATCCGTTGGGACCCGACCGGATCGTGGCGCGGGCTAAGCTTGGCTACGACTTTCCCGGTTTGGCTCTGAGCGGCGAGGCGCGCCTCTCCTTTCTCGGCAACGAGTCGGGCCAATGGACCTACACCACGCCTGCCGATCACGAAATCGACTGGCTCGGACCGCAGGAGCCTATTACAACGCGTTGGGACGCCGCCCTTCGCGCCGAGATCCTCATCGGACGCAGGTCCCTGGCTACGGTGAGCGCCGGCCTTGAAAAGGCCGAGGGCGAGGATCCGGCAATCTCTCTCTCGTTTGGCTTCGTCAGGCGCTTCGGCGTGGGCGCGACGCCTTAAGGCTGTCCGGAAAGGTCGTTTAGGCATTTTGGCAGGCTGCGCATAAGAAGGGGCCGCCCGCGCTCCCCGGCCGGGGAGCGCGGGCGGCCCCGCTTTATTTTTTTCGCAGCGGCCTTCCGCCTACAGCGAGTACTTGACTCCCGCCGTGATCTGCACGTCGCTGATCGGCGCGTTCGTGCTGATGTTGCCCGGGTTCGTGATGTGGATGTAGTCCACCTGGCCGTAAACCTCGAGCCCCTTCAGGATCGTGTAGCCGCCATGGGCGCCCACCACGAAGGTGTAGCTCGCCGCGTTGCGCTCGTCGGCGTTGAGGTCGCCGTTGTTATCCGTCACATGGGTCGTGGTTGGCGTGGTTTCGGTGTCCTGGGCAGCGTCGCCTTGGCCGCCCCAGGTCGTCCACTTGTCATGCGTGCCGTGTATCATATAGAAGATATTGCCTTCCAGGGACCACTTGCCAAAGACCTTGTAGCCAAGGTTGGCGTTGTAGACGATGGCGTCGCAGCCGTACTGGTAGCCGATAAAGTCCTCAGTGTAGGTGATGCCCGAACTGGAGTTGAATTCGCGGAGCGCCACCACCCAATTGATGCCGTACTCGCCCTGATCCTGGTCGCGGTCGCCGCCGTCCCTCAAGTAGAGGTAGGGATCGGTCTTGGCCCACTCGGCCGAGCCGAAAAGCATTCCCTTTCCCAGCGGATAGGACGCCTTGGCGCCGGCCATATATCCGAAAGCATTCGGCAGGGCGTCAGCGTCGACGCCGGGAACCGGCTCGCCGGGCAGGTAGAACTCGTCCACCACCACCTGGCCGTAAAGATCGACATACCTGATCGGGTTATAGTCCACTTCAAGGGATATGATGGAGTTGGCGTTGCCCCTGATGTAATAGTCGTGGAAGATAGCCGTGGGGCTCAGAACCTGGAGGTCGATGGCGTTGTCCGCCGACTGGTACATGATCGCCTCGTTGAGCGCGATGCCGACCTTGTTGTTGAAGAGCCGTCCCTCGACCCTGTGGCCGATGAACATGTTGATGCCGCTCTGGATGGTATCCTGGCTGCCCTCGTTGATGAAATTGCCCGAACCATCGATGATCGGGTAGTAGTCGGTCGGGTAGGGAAAGAACGAAGTCAGGAAGGTGTACTTGAAGTTTTTACCGTAAGTCGCCAGCCTGCCCACGTTGTGGTAAAGCAGGTGGTCGCCGAGCACGAAGTTGCCCGACTCGCCGGGACCCCAGGAGAGCTTGTCACGGCCGATCTGGGCGCTCCAGCCCGTGCCGCCGATGGCGCCGAAAGCCCGGTACGGCACGTTCATGTTGAGGTCGCCGATCACGGCGGGGGCCACCATCGGGATGTTCGTCGTCAGAGCGCTCGATCCCCAGAGGGTCGACGTGTAGCCATCGGCCGCGCTCTCGCCGTTGTAGCGGTTGTTCTGCACGGGCAGCGAGCTGTAGCCGTAGAAATGCTCCGAGGGCCAGGTCTCGAGGATGATGTCGAGGACGGGATTACGCTCGTCGAAGCCGCGGATCCACTGGCTGTCCTTGGTGAAGTCGGTCGTGTTGGTGTGGTAGTACCCCTCGAGCGAGGTGGCCAGCGTGAACTTCACCGCCTTGCGGTGCTGGGCGAGCTCGGCCAGCGCGTAGTCGTAAGTGGCTCGCGCGCCCGAAGCGAGCTTGTCGGGACTCACCTTGTCCAGCATGCCCAAGAGCTCGTCGCCGCTCCATGGACCGGACGTGGAGGGCAGCGCCAGTCCCTGGTCGATGAAGAGATAGGTGATCGCCTTGTAGACGTCGGAATTCACCGGATAGATCTTCTGCAGGTTGTTCGCGTTCTCGGCGGCCGGCACCACAGAGGCCAGCAGGCAGAGCGCGAGGGCAAGCAGCGCAATTTTCTTCATGTTTGGAACTCCCTTTCGCTTTTAGAATTCTGGGTGAAGTATATCACGGCTTGAGGATTTGGCTACACGCACCGCGAGGCAGCCGGATGTTGGCTTCTCGGCCGTCGCCAGGGTTCAGCCCCCGCTTATCAAATGGAAGATTTCGAGATCGTCGCCGTGCGAAACCAGCGTGGTCTCGCGATGGTCGCGCTCGACCAGCTTGCCGTTCAGCGTGGTGATGATATGGGGAAAGGAGTATCGGCGGCGCTTGATGATCTCGGCTACGCTGAGTTCAGCTTCCGGATATTCTTCCTTCTCGAAATTGACCGTAACGACCATGGCCGATCCTACTCCCGGCGCCCCTCCAGACGCAAGCGTGGAGGGGCGCCTCGGCCGCCCGCGCTGCAAATATGCGCTGCAGGGGCTCAAAGCAGGGCATATTCTGCATTATTATGCATAAATAGTGCATAACTATTGCAGATGATCGAATGCCGTCATTGACACTGTATGCTAAATATCGTATCTTCGCAAAGAAATAACGGCGCCGACGCCAGCGAGGCGTCCCAGCCGCGGCGGCATGCACCAGAATGGCGCCAGCCCGCCGGAACCCAAGGAGTAACGCAATGAAGAAATCCTGGTCCGCTCCCGTCGCCTTCGTGCTGCTCGCAGCCCTCGTCGTCATCGGCTCGGCGAGCCTCTCTTCCTGCGCCAAGAAACCCTCCAAGATCGTCGTCGCCTCGGACGCCACCTGGCCTCCCATGGAGTTCGTCGACGAGAACAAGAACGTCGTCGGCTTCGACGTCGACCTCGTCAACGAGATCGCCAAGGCCGCCGGCTTCGAAGTCGAAATCAAGAACACCGCCTGGGACGGCATCTTCGCCGGCCTCGCCGCGGGCAACTATCAGGCAGTCGCCTCCTCTGTCACCATCACCGACGAGCGCAAGGCCACCATGGACTTCTCGGAAGGCTACGTCAACGCCGGCCAGGTCCTCGTCGTGCGCAAGGAAACCGCTGGAGTAACCACGCTCGCCGACCTCGTTGGCAAGAAGGTGGGCGGACAGATCGGCACCACCGGCGTGATGGAAATCGGCAAAGTCGCCGGCGTCGAGCTCAAGACCTACGACGAAGTGGGGCTCGCCTATCAGGATCTCGCGAACGGCAATATCGACGGCGTCGTCGCCGACTCCCCCATCGCCGCCAACTTCGCCCTCCAGAACCCCGCCTACAAGGACAAGCTCATGATCGTCGGCCAGCCCTTCACCGACGAGTGGCTCGGCTTCGCCTTCAAGAAGGGCGACGCCAAGACCGCCAAGCTCTTCGCCGACGGCCTCGCCAAGGTAAAGGCCTCCGGCAAGCTTGACGAACTCATTGCGAAATGGCTCAAATAGCACCATGAACAAAGGCTCTCAGAGTCGCGGCCGGGAGGATCACACTACCGGCCGGACGACGATTAATGTCACCGACGGCACCCTCATCCCCTCAAAGGATGAGGGCGGCTTGCTTTCCGCCTGGAACATCGCATTCTTCGGGGCGATCGGCCTCCTGGTCGTGCTGCCCCTGGTGAGTCCCGATCCCTACCTGCGAATACTTTCCTTCGTCCCCGACGGCCTCGTGGCGACCTTCGCCGTCACGCTCATTTCGATCGCCTTCGCGCTCATGATCGGCCTCTTCGCGGGGCTCGGGCGCATCTCGCAGAACAAGACCATCAACCGCATCGCGACGATCTATGTCGAGGTGATCCGCGGCATACCCCTCCTGGTCCAGCTTTTCTACATCTACTACGCGCTGGGCCCGCTCCTGAAGCTGCAGGGACCGCCCGCGGCCATCCTCGCCATGTCGATCTGCTACGGCGCCTACATGGCGGAGATTTTCCGCGCCGGCATCCAGTCCATCCCCAAGGGGCAGATGGAAGCCGCGCTCGCCCTCGGCATGTCGCGGGGCCAGGCCCTGCGCAAGATCATCATTCCCCAGACGGTCAAGGTTATCCTGCCCCCGATCGGGAACGAATTCATCGCCCTGCTCAAGGACTCGTCGCTCGTCTCCATACTCGCGGTCTCGGACCTTCTCCGGCGCGGGCGCGAGTACGCGTCGACCTCCTTCCGCTATTTTGAAAGCTACACGATCATCGCGCTGATCTACCTCGTGATGACCCTCTTCTTCTCGCGCGTCGTCGCATTTATGGAAGAAAAGCTGAGGCACCGTGGAAACGTACATTGAGATAAAGAACGCCGTCAAAACCTTTGGCGGCACCGTCCAGGCCCTTCGCGGGGTGGACCTGAGCGTCAGGAAGGGCGAGGTCGTCCTCATCATCGGGCCCTCGGGCTCGGGCAAGAGCACCCTCCTCCGCTCGGTCAACCGGCTCGAGGCCCTCGATTCAGGCAGCATCTTCATCGACGGCGAGTGCGTCACCGACGAGAAGTCCGATATCCGCCACATCCGCGAGGAAGTGGGCATGGTTTTCCAGAGCTTCAACCTCTTTCCCCACTTGAGCGTGCTGGACAACATAACGCTCTCCCCGACCCTCGTGCTCAAGCAGGGCAAGGAAGAGGCTGCGGCCACGGCGCGCAGGCTCCTGGCCAAGGTCGGCCTCTCCGAAAAGGAGGGCGCCTGGCCCGAGCAGCTCTCCGGCGGCCAGCAGCAGCGCGTCGCCATCGCCCGCGCCCTCGCCATGAACCCCAAGGTGATGCTCTTCGACGAGCCGACAAGCGCCCTCGATCCTGAAATGATCAAGGAAGTCCTCGACGTCATGACCGACCTGGCCAAGGAAGGCATGACCATGCTGGTCGTCTCCCACGAGATGGGCTTCGCGAGGGCGGCCGCGCACCGGATCATCTTCATGGACGCCGGCCAGATCGTCGAGGAAGCGCCGCCCGAGACCTTCTTCACCTCGCCCCGCGAGGACCGCACGCGCCGCTTCCTGGAGCACATCCTGTAAATCCTGTAAATCCTGTAAATCCTGCAAGGTCCTGTGATCCTGTTGTATCCAGTGATCCTGTTGTATCCTGTCGTATCCAGTCTACTCTCGCCCCATGCCGCGCGGGGCTAGACATAATATAGATAATTTGTTATCTATATATTCAACCCCAATTTCAGGAGCATGAAATGAAGAAACGAACTCTATGGTCCGCCCTTCTGGGCATAGTGGCGGCGCTGTCGCTTGTAGCCTGCGCCACGACGCCGGTATTCACCGCCGGCACCTACATCGGCACCGGCAAGGGCCACGGCGGCGACATCAAGGTCGCGGTTACGGTGAGCGCGGCCAAAGTGCTGAAAATCGAGCTGCTGCAGAGCGGCGAGACCGCCGGCATCGGCGACGCCGCATTCAAGGAACTTTCGGACCGCGTCATGAAGGCGAACAGCGCCAACGTCGACGTCGTGGCCGGCGCGTCCGAATCCTCGGGCGGCATTCTCGAGGCCATCAAGGACGCCTTGAACCAGGCCGGCTTCAAGGGCGCGCCCGTGGCGGCCGCGGCTTCCGCCTCGGCCAAGGCGCCGGCGAAGTCCTATGATATCGTGATCATCGGGGCGGGCGGCGCCGGCCTCTCCGCGGCCAACGCGGCCGCCGAAGCGGGCGTTTCCGTCGCGGTCTTCGAGAAGATGGGCCTCGTCGGCGGCAACACCCTCCGCGCCACGGGCGGCCTCAACGCCGCGGGCACGAAGGAACAGGCCGCCGCGGGCATCAAGGACAGCGCCGAGCTCTTCTTCCAGGACACCATGAAGGGCGGCTACAACAAGAACGACCCCGCACTCGTGCGCACCCTCGCGGAGCAGGGCGCGGCGACGGTCGCCTGGCTTGAGTCCCTCGGCGCCAACCTTTCCGACGTGGGCAGGCTTGCCGGCGCCTCGGTCAACCGCGCCCATCGGCCGGTCGGCGGCGCCCCCGTCGGCCCCGAGGTGGTCAAAACCCTGAAAGGCGCCGCCGACAAACAGACCGGCATCGCCATCTTCACAAGCGCCAAGGTCCAGGAGATCCTCCTCGACAAAGCCGGCGCGGCATCCGGCATCCGCGTGACCATCGGTGGCAAGGACTACAAAGTCGCCGCCAAGGCGGTCATCCTGGCGGCCGGAGGCTTCGCGGCCAACAATGAGATGGTCGCCTCCTACCAACCCTCGCTCCGCGGTTTCGCCACGACCAACCATTCGGGCGCCATGGGCGACGGCATCGCCATGGCTGAGAAGATCGGCGCCGCCCTCGTCGACATGAAGGAAATACAGACCCACCCGACCTACGCCCCCGGAAAGGAAATGATCACCGAAGCCGTCCGCGGCAACGGCGCCATTCTGGTGGGCCACGAAGGCAAACGCTTCATCAACGAACTCGAGACCCGCGACGTCGTCTCCGCCGCCGTCCTCGCCCAGAAAGGCAAGACAGCCTATATCGTCTTCGACCAGTCCGTCCGTAAGAGCCTCAAGGCCATCGAGGATTACGTGAGGATGGGCATCGTCGCCGAAGGCGCCACGCCCGCCGAACTCGCCGCCAAGATCGGCGTTCCCGCCGACGCGCTCGCGGCGACCCTCGACCGCTATAACGCGGCCGTCGCCGCCAAGGCCGACCCCGACTTCAAGCGCGCCGACATGCCGCGCGCGCTGGCGGCCGGCCCCTTCTACAGCATCGAGATCACGCCCGCCGTCCACCACACCATGGGCGGCGTCAAGATCGACACTTCGGCGCGCGTCATCTCCGCAGCGGGCAAGCCCATCGCCGGCCTCTGGGCCGCGGGCGAAGTCACCGGCGGCGTCCATGGCGGCAACCGCCTGGGCGGCAATGCCGTCGCCGACATCACCGTCTTTGGACGCATCGCGGGCACGAACGCCGCCGCTTCCCTTAAAAAATAAACGATACTGAACAATTCCGGGGCGTTTGGCAGCGAAGCCGGCGCCCCGGGCTTCCATTCCTCTCCGTCTTTCGTTGCTCCCCGCCCGGATTCGTACTATAATGACGCTCGACTGCCCCCAAGCCCTGGCGGTACAAGGAGGAGCCTCCCCCGTGATCAAATACCTTGCGATGAACGACGCCAAATGCGTCGGCTGCATGACCTGCGCCTCGGTCTGCTCAAAGCTCTATTTTAAGGAAGACAACCCCGCGAAATCCTGCATCCAGGTGAACGAAGCGGCGGCCAACGCTTTCCATCTCGTCGCCTGCGACCAGGAATGCATGGCCTGCGTCCGTGAATGTCCGACACGGGCGATTTCCCGCAACAAGGCGGGCGCCATCGTCATCGACAAAAAACGCTGCGTGGGCTGCCTCGCCTGCGTCGCCGTCTGCCCCATCGGCGCCATGCGCTGGTTTCCCGGCTATCCGACGACCTTCAAATGCGTCGCCTGCGGAGCCTGCGCCCGAGCCTGCCCCAAGGGAGCCCTTGAAATCCTCACCAAGGAGGCGGCCGAATGACCCTGAACATGAACGAACTCAAGCGGATCGCCCGATGGGAGTATGAAAAGCGCCCGCTCAAACGCGGCTACAACAACCGCACTCTCGCCCTGGACGTCGGCGCCGCCTCGGGCGGCCATCCGGGCGCATCGGCCGCTGGTTCCGCGACTCCCGGCTTCCTCGAAAAGCCCGTCAGCGCCGAAATGAAGAAGCGCTTCGTCGGCGGCAAGGGTTTCGGCCTCAGGCTCCTCTGGGACGGCACGAAACCTTCCACAAAATGGGACGACCCCGAAAACGAGATCGTCATCGCCATGGGTCCTGTTTGCGGCAACACCAACTACCCCGGCTCCGGCAAGAGCCTCGTCGTCAGCCTCTCGCCCATGACCGGCATCCCCATCGACTCGAACGTCGGCGGATACTTCGGTCCTTTCCTCAAGTTCTCCGGCTTCGACGCTCTCGAGTTGACCGGCAAGGCCGACCGCGACGTCATCGTCTTCATCAACGGCGACGCCGGCACTATCGAACTCTACGAATCGCCTGAAGGCCTCGAGTCGGATACGCACATCCTCGCCGAAAAGCTCACCCACGCTTTCGCGGCATCCCAGGACGAGGCCGATCTGGCCGCCGTCTCGATCGTGTCGGCGGGGCGGGGCGCCGAGCACACCGTCCTCGGCCTCCTCAACTTCAGCCTCTACGACCGCAGGCGCAAAGGCTGCCGCGTCAAGCAGGCCGGCCGCGGCGGCATAGGCACCGTTTTCCGCGACAAGAAGATTAAAGCCCTCGTCTGCCGCTTCTCCACACTCGCGCAAGACTCCAACGGCGCCGCCGACCCGGCCGCCGTCCAGCGCCTCGGCCTCAAGCTCCATCGCGAAATCGTCAAGGAAGACGACAAGCAGTGCAAGATGCGCCGCATCGGCACCGCCCACCTCATGGAAGTCATGAACGACTACGACCTCCTGCCCGTGCAGAACCACCGTTACGGCCAGGATCCGCGCGGCCCCGAGCTGGCATCCTGGGTCTGGGAGAAGCTCTTCTCCCAGGGCCTCCCCGACGGTTGCTGGTACGGCTGCACCCTCGCCTGCGCCCACGCCGTGGATCAGTTCGAGCTCAAGACCGGTCCCTATGCCGGCCAGAAAGTCTGCGTGGACGGCCCCGAATACGAGACCGCCGCCGGCTGCGGCTCCAACATCGCCGTCTGGGATCCCGAGGGCGTCCTCGAAATCAATTTCTACTGCGACACCTACGGCATCGATACGATCAGCGTCGGCACTATCTCCAGCTTCCTCATGGAATGCTGGGAGTACGGCATCCTGAACGAAGCCCGCACCGGCGGCGTCGACCTGAGCTGGGGCAATTGGAAGTCCGTCTGCGAGCTCATGCACCAGATGGCGGAAGGCCGCGGCTTCGGCATGCTCGTCGGGCGCGGCGTGCGGTTCCTCGCCGACTACTTCGTCGAGCAGTACGGCGCCGACCCGCGGCTGATGAAGGACATCGCCCTCCAGGGCAAGGGCCTCGAGCAGAGCCAGTACATCTCCAAGGAGTCGCTGGCTCAGCAGGGCGGCTACTATCTCACCAACAAAGGCCCCCAGCACGACGAAGCCTGGCTCATCTTCATGGATATGGTGAACAACCGAATTCCCTCTTTTGAAGACAAGGCCGAGGCGCTGCACTACTTCCCGATGTTCCGCACCTGGTTCGGGCTGCAGGGAATCTGCAAGCTGCCCTGGAACGACATCGAGCCGGCGGACAACGCCCGCTGGTCCGAGCCCAACAAGGTGCCGGAGCATGTCGACAACTATCGGCTGCTCTACACGGCCATCACCGGCGAAACCCTGTCCTGGCCCGAGCTCATCGTCCAGTCGGAAAGGGTCTACAACTTCCAACGGGTCTTCAACCTGCGCTGCGGCCACGGCAAGCGCGCCGACGACTATCCGCCCTACCGCGCCATGGGTCCCGTCACCGAAAAGGAATACCTTTCCCGCCAGGAGCGCTACGACAAGCAGCTTCGCGAGAAGGTAGGGCTCGATCCCGCCTCGATGACGCTGGAGGCCAAGGTGGCGGCCACGCGCAAATACCGCGAGGCGCAGTACGAAAGCCTCGTGGATGCCGTCTTCAAGCGCCGCGGATGGACGGACGAGGGCGTGCCGACACCCGAACACCTCGCGGCTATCGGCATCGACCTACCCGAGGTCCTCGAAGTGGTCCGCAAGCACCTGTAGCGGCCGTATCGGCGGGCAGCGGCGCGCGGCTCGCCGCGCGCCGCTGCCCTGTTTCGCCGACCTCGCGGCAGAGGGGGCGCGGCCTGCCGGCCGCGCCCCCTCTGCCGTTCCACTTTTTTTGCATTTTTTACCGTTGCCTTCGCTCCCTTTCTTGAGCATCTCCAGCTCATCTCGGTATAGTGGAAGCACATGAAGCTCAGTCCCCTGTACCGCAACGTCCTGGTCATCGCCGCCCCCGCCGTCGTCGAACTTGTCCTCACTTCGGCCACATCCCTCGCCGATACGATCATGGTAGGCCAGCTCGGCGCCTATGCCATCTCGGCGGTCGGACTCACCAACCAGCCCCGCCTGATCATGCTCGCCACCTTCGTCGCGCTCAACGTGGGCACCACCGCCCTCGTCGCCCGTTTCAAAGGCCAGAAAAACAAGGCCGACGCCGGGATCGTCACGACCCAGTCGATCCTTCTCACCCTTATTCTTGGCTTCCTTCTCACCATCCCCGGTATCGTGTTCGCACGGCCCATGGTGACGTTCATGGGCGCCGGCCCCGATACCATCGAGGCGGGCACCGTCTATTTCCAGATCCTGATGCTCGGCTTCATTCCGACCGTGCTGCCGATTTCCATCTCGGCCCTTCTGCGGGGCGTCGGCGACACCAAGCTCTCCATGCGGTACAACCTCACCGCCAACCTCGTGAACATCTTCTTCAACTACCTCCTCATCTACGGCAAGTTCGGCTTTCCCCGCCTCGGGGTCGCCGGCGCAGCCGTCGCCACCGTCATCGGCAATACCGTCGGATGCGCCATGGCCTTCTGGGCTATCCTCGGCCGACCTTTCCGAAAACCGGGCAAGGCTGCGTCCGAATTTATCGAACTTCATTTCAGCCGCGCCAACATCAAGCCCGATTTCGCCATGCTCAAGCGCATATTCCGGATCGGCCTCCCCTCGGCGGGCGAGCAGGTCGCCCTCCGCCTCGGCCTCCTGCTCTACACGCTCTCCGTCGCAGCGCTCGGCACCGACGTGTTCGCCGCGCATCAGATCGTACTTACGATCCTCAACCTGTCCTTCGTGAACGGCCAGGCATTCGGCATCGCCGCCACCAGCCTCACAGGCCAGGCGCTCGGCCGCGGCGATCCCAATGGAGCCAGGACAGCATCCGCAGCCTGCCAGCGAATCGGCGCCCTCATCTCGACCCTCATGGGCATCGTCATGTTCGTGTTCCGCCGCCAGTTGATCGGCTGTTTCACCCAGGAATCGATCATCATCGAGCTTGGCGCGAGCGTGATGATCCTCGCCGCAATCAACCAGCCCTTCTCGTCCTCCTTCCAGATCTACTCGGGCGCCCTCCGCGGAGCCGGCGATTCTCTCTATCCGGCGCTCTCCATGGCGCTCGGCACGCTCGGCATCCGGCCTCTTCTGGCCGTCATTATGATCAAATTCTTCTCGCTTGGCCTCTTCGGCGCCTGGATCGCCCTCATGACGGACGTCATTGTCCGCTTCTTCCTTATCGCCATCCGCTACCGAAGAGGGCGTTGGGTGCACATCACGGTCTAGCGCTTGCGCCGCGCTCTCTCCGCAGGTATCATTCAGCCATGAAATTGAAGCTTAGCGAGGATGACTGCAGGGCGGCGATGCGCGACGGCGAATTTCCCGCCTCGCTGATCGCTTCCGCGCCGAACGTCGCCGTCGTCCTCACCCAGAGCTGGTGCCCGCAATGGCTTTGGATGAAGTCCTACCTCGGATCCATCGCCGAGGAAGAAGGCGTCGATGTCTATTGGATCGAGTACGATCGCGAGGCCTTCTTCGACGATTTCCGCGCCTTCAAGGAAGATTCCTTTGGAAACCATGAAATTCCTTACGTGCGCTATTATCGCGATGGCGCCTTCGCCCGCGAGAGCAACTATATCGACAAAGGCGGCTTTCTCCGCTGTCTGAAACGCTAGCAGGCCGGGGCGGAACCTGCCGGCATTCTGTGCCCAGCAAGGTCCCGCCACTTTAGGAGGGACGATGAAGCATGCAGGAAAGCGTATCTGGTTCAATATCGCAGCCCGGGCGCTCACTATCCTGCCGCAGAAAGTCCCGACCCTGCTGACGGGCGCGGGCAGCCTCAAGCTCATCCCCTCCGAACTCGAGGTTCTCGGCGCCAAGAAACCCCTCATCGTCACCGATGCCGTTCTGGTAAAGACCGGAGTCGTGGCGCGCGTCACCGAGATACTCGAGGCCGCCGACATCCCCTATGCAGTCTTCGACAAGATCCTTCCCGATCCCACGTACGAAGTCTGCGCGCAGGGCCTGGCGGCCCTGCGCGCGGGCGCCTGCGACGCGGTGATCGCCGTCGGCGGCGGCTCCGTGATCGATGCGGCCAAACTCATCCGCATGGGCGCGACGCATCGCAAGAGCATCGCCAAGTTCGTCGGCCTGCTGCCCTTCCGCAACGGCGGGCTTCCCTTTATCTGCGCCCCCTCCACGGCCGGCACCGGCAGCGAGGCAACGGCCGCCGCCGTCCTCACCGATGCGGCGCGCCACCGCAAGCAGACCGTTCTTGATCCGCGCCTGCCCCCCAACACCGCTATCCTCGATCCTCTCATAACCATCGGCCTGCCCCCCGCCATGACTGCCGCCACCGGCATGGATGCCCTCACGCACGCTGTTGAAGCCTACACGAATACTCTCCATTACTCCGACGTTGACGTCCAGGCGATCGAGGCGGTGCGGCTCATCTTCTCCAATCTGCGCGCCGCCTGCGCCGACGGCGGTAAAGTCGAAGCCCGCGAAGCCATGCTCAGAGCCTCCCATCTCGCCGGGCGAGCCTTTACGCGCGGCTTCGTCGGCTACGTCCACGCGGTCGCGCATCGCTTCGGCGAGCGCTACCATGTGCCGCATGGCCTCGCGAACGCCATTGCCCTGCCGTATTTCCTCGACCTCTACCGCGATGCTTGCCCCGAGCGTCTGGCCGACCTGGCCGCCGCGGCCGGCATCCGCGACCGAGCCGCCGCGGCCGGCGATGTCGCCTCGGCCGCGCAAGCCTTCGTCGACGCGGTCCGCTCGCTTGCCTCCGACATCGGCATCCCCGCCAAGGCGGCCTTCCTCGTCGCGGACGACATTCCCGCCATCGCCGTCGCCGCGCTCAAGGAGGCTCACGGCACGCCCTATCCCGTGCCCATCGTCCTCGACGCCTCCGCGCTCGAAACCGTCATTCGTTCCATGCTCGCGTAGAGCCGACCTCTGGCATCTGCAATTCTCCTCCCCTTCGCCGCGATGGCCGCTCTCGCTCCTTGGTTTCACAATTGACTTCTCCGTCAATGAGGGTATGATAAATACTGCGTTTAGAATGATTAAAAAAGGTACGATCCGGCCCTTTTCATTCTGTTTCGGCGAAGAAAGGAGCCGCGCACCATCATCCTCCCCGTTGAAGCCATCATGCGCATTCCGCGCGTAATGTTTGTGTCCATGTGCTTCCTTTGCGGAATGTCGTTAAGGAGATTGGCAGCATGAAGGTGTCCGTGTCGGCCGATGGGGATCTCTGGTTCGCCGTATCGATGGATTGCACCGATAGAAGCATAATCGCCGCCTTTCAGCGGATTCCCGGGCGACGCTGGGATCCCGAACGGAGATTATGGCTTTTCCCTAAAACGAAAGCTTCCCTTGACTTGGTGCGTGCGGCGTTAGGCGACTCAGGACGCGCTGTCCCCTCGAAGGTCGACGCTCTATCGCAGGCGAAAGGCAGATCACCCGCCCTTGCCCACGCCCCGATCAAACTGGGGCCCGCTGACTTCTTCGAGGATGATCCGCAGCCTCTCGAGCCCTATAAGCCAGCGGCGCCGGATCAAGGCTCCCCGTACATGCGGCGATACCTGGCCGCTCTCAGCGCGCGCCACTACAGCAATAGGACGAAAGAATCCTACTCGAAGTGGCTGTCGCGATTCATCGCCGCCAATAAAGGGAAAAATCCCGCCGCGATGGGCGGCGCCGACATCAACGCTTTTCTAAGCCGCCTGGCCACCGGTGAAAATGTGAGCGCGTCGACGCAGAACCAGGCCCTCGCCGCCTTGCTCTTCTTCTTTCGCACCATAATGAACAATCCTGTCGGCGATATTGGCGAAGTCATCCGCGCAAAAAAGCCGAAGCGGCTTCCGGTCGTCATGAGCCGCCAGGAGGTCCGAGCGGTTCTCTCCGAACTCTCTGGCGACAAATGGCTCATCGCCTCGCTCATGTATGGCACCGGCCTTAGAATCATGGAGTGCCTCGAGCTTCGCGTGCAGGATATCGACTTCACTCAGAATGAGATAATCGTCCACAACGGGAAAGGAGGAAAGGATCGGCGCACCATGCTTCCCGGGACGCTCAAGACTGCTCTGCAAGAGCATCTCATCGCCGTAAAGGCTATTCATAGCAAGGATATCGCCGAAGGGTGGGGGCGCGTTCCCGTCCCTGAGGCTCTCGGGAAAAAATATCCAAAGGCCGCATCCGAATGGGCATGGCAATGGATCTTCCCGCAAGAGCGGCGATGGAAAGATCCCCGCACTGGCAATGAAGGCCGCTATCATATGGATCCGAGCATTCTCCAGACCGCTGTCCACGAGGCGATAGTGAAATCGGGCATCGCGAAGCGCGCGAGCTGCCATACCTTTCGGCATTCATTCGCAACCCATCTGCTCGAAAACGGCTACGATATTCGCACTGTCCAGGAGCTTCTTGGTCATAGCGATGTCAAGACAACGATGATCTACACGCATGTCCTTAACCGCGGTCCAAACGGCGTCCGCAGCCCAGCTGATGGACTCTAGCTCGCCAGTAATTTATGAATGTTCCGCCTAAATTCCTTATTATGATTATAAAGAAATCCACAACTCCTGATTACTCTGTGATTTAGTTTGTCATTTCATTTTATCTGCACTATTATATGGTTCGGTCTTCACTTAAATCTCTCTCTTCTCTTGAACTGTCCAATAAATGTTAGGTCGACGCCGCTGACGCGGCGCACTACGGCAACGTATGATTGGCATGGAAGATCATAATCCCGTGCTTGATACCAGCTTTCATAGTGCTTATTTCAACGGCAAACTTTGTATGGCTTTCAATCATCCTAAATAGTATCCTGTCTAAATTCTATAGAAAGAACAATTTGGGAATATTTTCTTAAAGCATTGATCCAAGAAAAATGGGCAAACCATACACAATGTACTATTGAAGAATACAAGAACAGATAAAATGTAAGCTTGCTTACGATTGCGATCTGTTCTTGTATTCTTCATTATACAAAGTATACGGAGAAGAGAATATTTCTTGCTTCAAAAAACGAAGAAAATAAAGGTAAATATTGTTTAAGAAAGATTGAAGCAGTGGAAAAGAGAAATAGGTAAAGATTGAAGATCAAGATAATAGAAGCCTATGTCTGAAGAAATATGTTCTATGCACGATGAAAGACAGAGCCTTTAGCGTAAGTATTGCTTTTGCCATGGCATATAGCTTGATAGCTGCAAAGGTGTTAAGGCAAAAAACGAAGATTGACCTAACAACTGCTTCAACCGGATAATTCCTTTGTCACGCAGTTTGCGCTCGCTGCGCTCGTTAGCAAACTGCGCGCCAAGCCCTTTGGGCGCGGAATTACCGGTTAAGCCAATGTTGGGCGGACGCCTTTGGCGTTAAGTAATTATTCAAATGTGAGATAGTATTATATATTGAGGTATTATATGTGGGATGAAGCTGCTTATATAGAAATTTCAAAAAGCATTGAAGCTACAACTATTTGTAGAGTAAAATGTGATAATTGTAATACATGGGAAATTCAATTTGTTGATAATTCAAGACTTGAAATATTAGGACTGTGGAGACTTATTGATGATGATAACCTTTGTTCAACTAGTGAAGATCATGGAAAAGTATTTTATTTAGAAAGACAATTCGATGGTATTAAAGCATTAAGTGAATTAGTAGGTTTAAAGATAGTAAAGTGTAAAATTCTAGAAAGTACAGGAGATATTGATATAGAGTTTGAAGATCAATTTATTCTACAAATTATATCAACTTCTGCAGGAAACGATAATTGGAAATACTATTCTTTAAACGGCAAGATATTTATTGCAAAGGGATATTCAATATTCGTGTAATAGAGTAGATGGTTTTAATATACTTACAATAAGAAGACAAATTGATTATTAAGCTTTAATTGGCAAAGAAATATTGCAAGAACGCCCAACACCTGCTTCAACCCTATAACGCTATTGTCACGGTTTGTGCAACTCGCTTCGCTCGTAAGCACAAACCGCGCCAATGTACGCGTTAAGGGTTAAGCTAATGTTGGGCGGACGCGCTTTACGCGCGCGGGGGACAAAGAATAGTAATGGCAAAGGCTGAAGTAGACATTCAAATTAGAAAAGCTGAAGCTGATGATGCGAAAGAGATAGAACCACTTTATCTTGAACTAATGAATCTTCATGCTGTAAAGCTACCAAATATATTTACGAGTGAGAAAAAAGTAGATTTAGATGAAATCAAAAATGATATATGTGAATTCGATTACTTTTATGTTGTTACTATTGATAAAAAAGTCATTGGGTATATGAAAGGACGATATAAGAATATTGAAGAGTCATTATTTGTAAAAGAAAGAGATATGATAATGTTAACAGATTTAATAATCAAAGAAGAATATAGGAATCATGGTATAGGAAAGAAAATGCTTGAGTTAATAGAAGAAGAAGCAAAGATAAAGAATATTAGTAGTATAGAAATACCAGTGTATAGTTTTAATGAAAAGGCAAAAAGCTTTTATTATAAGAATGGGTACAATTCTTATGTAGAAAGAGAGTTAAAGGTAGTAACTTAGGCAAAGTGAAATAAGTTATATGTTTTTATCAGAAAATACGCCCAACACCTGCTTCAACCCTATAACGCTATTGTCACGGTTTGTGCAGCTCGCATCGCGCGCAAGCACAAACCGCGCCAATGTACGCGTTAAGGGTTAAGCCAATGTTAGGCAGACGCGCTTCGCGCGCGCAATCATAATTACTGCAAATGGAGTATTGAAATGGCAAACGATATTAGCATTACTTTCGCTAAAGAAGAGGTTGGGCTTTTCCTTAAGTTGTTGTACTCAGGTACTTTTATTGTTGTCCCCAAGGATGATGCTGAAGATAAAGTTATAAATAGCCTTGTTCAGAAAGTATTACTTTCTACAAAGATGGCAAAGGCTTTTAGAGGTATTGAATTCAATCAATCAACAAATGAGTATGAGTTAACAGAAGCTGCAGAAAAGGCATTTGGAGATGATTTTGATGACTTTGTTGAAGAAACATTTTGGCAAGAACTTCTTTTTAGGTTAGGCCAAAGAGACATTATTCAAGAGATTGGAGAAAAAGAGTATAGGAAGATGCCTGAAGAAGAGTTGGAAGTAAAGCATGAAATAGCTGAAGAAAAGTATAGAGAAGAATTCGATATTAATGGGATTAAGAATCTAGTTCTTATGAAGTCCTAATGTATTGTTTTAAAAAGTTTTAGTATAACGAAATATATTATATTAAAAATAAATAATGCTTTATGATAGTGTGTAATATGCCATATGTATGGAAATAGGGTAAATGCTGATAAATGAAAAAATTGCCTAACACCTGCTTCAACCCTATAACGCTATTGTCACGGTTTGTGCAACTCGCTTCGCTCGTAAGCACAAACCGCGCCAATGTACGCGTTAAGGGTTAAGCTAATGTTAGGTTGACGCCTTCGGCGCAAATAAGATAGGTTTTATTATAGTTTTCTGGTAATGCGAAGCTGCTCTTATAATAGTAATCAGTAAAAAATGGAGAAATACATGATAATTCTACTTGAAGTGTTAAGGCGTATACGAAAAAGAATAAATTATGCTTATTTACTACTTGTTGGTATATCAGCATTAATAACTATTTTATCAATTATTGGAAATGCTACAGATAACATTAATCAAATACATGATGCCAATAGTATTCGTGATTCTGTCTTCTTATTAATTGGAATATTTACGATAATTATTACATCAGCTTTCATGATTAGAGATGGATTACGATATATATATCTATCATATTATCACTTAGAAAAAACATTATTAGTAAAGACACAATATTATCCTGAGTTTTTTATTATTTCGCTGATAACCCCTATAGCTAATTTGATTTACCCATATAGATTTCTAGGTGATTTGCTAAAAGAGTATTCAAGCGAAGTAAATCCGAAAAGAAATGTTTATTTAGTAATCTTTGTGATACTATATGATACATTATTTATAGTAAATATAGTATTAGGGATTGTGAATATAATAAAAAACATCAACATGCCTTCAATAAATATCATATATTATATGGAATTAATTACTGTTATAATATTTGGATGGCTTAGTGTGAAGTATATGAATAATTTATACAATATGCAAAAAGTTAAACTAGAAAAATATTATTCCATTGTTAAGCAAGAAGAAACCTAACACATGCTTCAACCCTATAACGCTATTGTCACGGTTTGTGCAACTCGCTTCGCTCGCAAGCACAAACCGCGCCAATGTACGCGTTAAGGGTTAAGCCAATGTTAGCTTGACGCTCCCGCGCAGGAAGAAAAGTAGTAACCTTGCATTGTATAGGTTTGTAGTGTATACTGTAGAGTGTACACTACAAGGAGCTGATTATGAAAGTGACTACTAAAGAGTTAAGGATACAACCCGGTAAGATCATTGATCATGTTGTTGGCGGGCAAGAGGTAACTATTACATTCCGTGGGAAAGAATTAGCTAAGATTGTACCTTTGGAAAAGAGACGAAAGATGGTAGAAAACGAAGAAAGTATCTTTGGAATGTGGAAAGAACATAAAGAAGATAAAAGTGTCGAAGATGTTGTACGGGGGTTAAGAAAAGGGAGGACATTTTGATTATCGATACTGATGTCCTAATATGGTACTTACGTGGCAATGAAAAAGCTAAAAAAGTAGTCGAGAGTTCTGTTCCTTTTAAAATGTCTGCTGTTACGTATATGGAACTATTGCAGGGGATGAAGAATAAAGAAGAGTATCGAATATTTCAGAAACAGATGCAGCGGTGGGAAACCGAAATAGTACAGATAGATCGCGAGATTTCATCAAGGGCCATATTCTATATACAAGAGTATTCATTGAGTCATTCGATGATGCTTGGGGATGCATTGATAGCAGCTACAATTGTACAGATGGGAGAGACGTTATTAACTGCGAATGATAAGCATTATAAATATATACCAAATATAGAGATCAAAAGGTTTGAGCCATAGGAGAAGAAAGCTAACACCTGCTTCAACCCTATAACGCTATTGTCACGGTTTGTGCAACTCGCTTCGCTCGCAAGCACAAACCGCGCCAATGTACGCGTTAAGGGTTAAGCTAATGTTAGGTTGACGCCGCTGGCGCGGCGCACTACGGCAACGTGTGATTGGCAGAAAAGATCATAATCCCGTGCTTGATAGCAGCTTTCATGGTGCTTATTTCAACGGCAAACTTAGTATGGCTTTCAATTATCCTGAATAGTATCCTGTCTAAATTCTTTATAAAGAACAATTTGGGAATATTTTCTTAAAGCATTGATCCAAGAAAAATGGGCAAACCATACACAATGTACTATTGAAGAATACAAGAACAGATAAAATGTAAGCTTGCTTACGATTGCGATCTGTTCTTGTATTCTTCATTATACAAAGTATACGGAGAAGAGAATATTTCTTGCTTCAAAAAACGAAGAAAATAAAGGTAAATATTGTTTAAGAAAGATTGAAGCAGTGGAAAAGAGAAATAGGTAAAGATTGAAGATCAAGATAATAGAAGCCTATGTCTGAAGAAATATGTTCTATGCACGATGAAAGACAGAGCCTTTAGCGTAAGTATTGCTTTTACCAGGGCATGTATCTTGATAGCTGCAAAGGTGTTAAGGCAAAAAACGAAGTTTGACCTAACAACTGCTTCAACCGGATAATTCCTTTGTCACGCAGTTTGCGCTCGCTGCGCTCGTTAGCAAACTGCGCGCCAAGCCCTTTGGGCGCGGAATTACCGGTTAAGCCAATGTTAGGCGGGCGCTATCGCGCTATAATTATTAAACGATTATAGTTATATTAATAAAGCTTTTTATAGAAGTATTAAACTTGTAATTAATAAAAGATACAACTCTTTGTATACTAGTATAGGTTCTATTACGTGGAACTGGTTAGGCCAGTGTAGATGCAGATCCAACACGTGAAAGTTTTTATTGAGGACCATTAAGTAAAAATCTATCCTATGGTAATGACCCCTAAGATGCATATTGGATAATACAAGGAATTAATATGCAAAACATAAATAAAGTGGTTATTAGAATACTTATGCTATTCTTGATTATCACTAGTGGATGTTCTGTTGTTGAGACTAGTATTATTGATACACAGTTCTCTCCATCTGGTATGTTTAAGATTATAAAGGTTTCTACAGGGGCTGGAACTGCAACTAGCCAGATTGTGAAACTATATCTATTACGAACTGATTTAAAACTGAAGAGAAATACAGTACCATTTTATACTGCAAAATATGATAATATCATTGATGTAAACTGGCTCACTGAAAAAGAAATTTCTGTTGTGCTTTCCTCTAAGAGAGATATAGAATTTCAGGTAATCTTTTTATATGGTTTTAAAATAAGTTACTCACCCTAATGTGTTGATGTAGTACTCACCTGCAAGCACTTAGTGAGTTTGATTGCAGAAGAGCCTAAAGCCCGTTTAGATCATGGCGCCGTCCTTCGATCGGCATAGGTCAAGATGGATGCTAAAAAGATACACTGCGCGTGCTGCTATGTATAGTAATATTTGTATAGCTTGTAAGTGTTGTTGCAATTAATCGAAGGCCTATGTAATTAAAACAGTAAATACCGATAAAAATATAAAGAGCATATTTAGGATAAAGGGAAACGCCTAACACCTGCTTCAACCCTATAACGCTATTGTCACGGTTTGTGCAACTCGCTTCGCTCGCAAGCACAAACCGCGCCAATGTACGCGTTAAGGGTTAAGCTAATGTTAGGCGGACCCTGCGGGCGCAATTAGTATTTTTCATTCTGAAATTGTCGTATGCAAAATTCGAGGAAAAATGTAAAGATTGAAATTAGCTGAACAATCTTGAGGAAGAGAAAAATATACTTAGTAAGTCGATAATTTTGGAATTATTTTGAAAGCTAGAGTGTTAAAATCAGCTTGAAAAGCATCAAATTGAGAAAAAAATGGTCTATAGCAAGATTGAAAATAGCATACGTAAGAAGGAAACATGATTGGTAAATATGCGGTAATAACACTTTGTGGAAGTATGAAGTTTGGTAAGCATTTTATAGAACAACAGAAACGTTTGACGCTAGAAGGGAAAATTGTTTTGTCTGTTGATTTTTTTGATAATGATAATGAAGTTATTAATAAAGAACAAAAAATTATGCTTGATGATATGCACAAGCGAAAGATAGATATGTCAGACGGAATATTCGTAATAAACGTTGGAGGATATATCGGCACTTCAACGAGAAGTGAAATCGATTATGCGTTGCACACAGGGAAAGTGGTTGATTATCTAGAGAAAACTAACATCGAGTTTTATTGAAATAATTCTTAATTAATATTATTAACTTATGATACATTTGTGTTATTGGATATAAAGTAATGTCATTAATAATAAGAATTTTATATACTTTTGAGTTAAGTATGGAAGAAAAAACGCCTAACACCTGCTTCAACCCTATAACGCTATTGTCACGGTTTGTGCAGCTCACTGCGTTCGCAAAGCACAAACCGCGCCAATGTACGCGTTAAGGGTTAAGCCAATGTTAGCTGGACCCTTCGGGCAGAGGAAATGCTATTATGATTGACTTGTTTGAAGTATGTGTTCCTAAAGAAAAGATGCATAAAAACTTTATAAATATCTTGGAAGAAAAAAGTGATATAGCTAGAAAATATATATCTAGTTGGACCGAAGGGTTTATTGATAGAGATGGAAAGCTACGAATTGAATTCCAGACAACTTTCAATTCCACATTTTGGGAATTGTATCTATACAATGTAATGAAAAAATGGTCATTTACAATTAGCTTTGACCATCAATATCCTGATTTTATTATTCAAAAGCCATATGAAATTTGTATAGAAGCAGTAACTGCAAGTAATGCAATAGATGAAAAAGCAGAATGGGAAAGAGATTATAAGAAATTTCTTGATGGAAAGGTAGATATTGAAGAAGTTGTAAGAATTGCAACAATTAGATTAGCAAATGCTTTAATTAGCAAGTATAGAAAATTTAAAGAGCATTATAGTAATAGTCCACAAGTTAAAAGGAAGCCATTTATCATTGCTGTTGCTCCCTTTGAACAACCGTTTTTCTGGGAACAAACCCAAAGGGCAATAGGACAAGTTCTTTATGGCTATAAAAGAACAATCTATGAAGATATTGAAAGTGAAAATAGAAGAATATATTTAGGACAAGAATACATAAGCAGTATAACAAAAGATAATGGCGCTGACATTCCTTTAGGATTTTTTAGCGAAAATATGATGCCAGAAATCAGCGCAGTAATATTTTCCAATGTTGCAACAATGGGGAAAGTTCGAGCAATGATTAAAGATAATGATGATAGAGATATGATATTTTCTTATGCAAAGTATAATAAGTACGGACTTAAGCCAATTATTAAAAGTTGTTCTAAAGCTGAGTATCAAGAAGAACTTGAAGATGGTTTAGGTATATTTCTTAATCCTTACGCAAATTATGAGATACCAAAAGATGTTGTTGAATTATTTCCTAATATGACAGAATACGATGTTGATCAACAAATTGTATTAGGAAATGGTAAAAATGGTGATTTGTTAAACAGAATGGTAACTGTAATTAATATTCAAGAATAATACAGCTAACAAACGCTTCAACCTTATAAATCCTTTGTCATGGTTCTTGCACGTCGCTTCGCCACTTCGTGGCGGCGCTCCTTTATGCAAGAACCATGCCAAGCCTTCGCAGTAGCTCAGGCGCGGATTTAAAGGTTAAGCTAATGTTAGGTCGACGCCGCTGACGCGGTGCACTACGGCAACGTGTGATTGGCATGGAAGATCATAATCCCGTGCTTGATAGCAGCTTTCATAGTGCTTATTTCAACGGCAAACTTTGTATGGCTTTCAATTATCCTGAATAGTATCCTGTCTAAATTCTACAGAAAGAACAATTTGGGAATATTTTCTTAAAGCATTGATCCAAGAAAAATGGGCAAACCATACACAATGTACTATTGAAGAATACAAGAACAGATAAAATGTAAGCTTGCTTACGATTGCGATCTGTTCTTGTATTCTTCATTATACAAAGTATACGGAGAAGAGAATATTTCTTGCTTCAAAAAACGAAGAAAATAAAGGTAAATATTGTTTAAGAAAGATTGAAGCAGTGGAAAAGAGAAATAGGTAAAGATTGAAGATCAAGATAATAGAAGCCTATGTCTGAAGAAATATGTTCTATGCACGATGAAAGACAGAGCCTTTAGCGTAAGTATTGCTTTTGCCATGGCATGTATCTTGATAGCTGCAAAGGTGTTAAGGCAAAAAACGAAAATTGACCTAACAACTGCTTCAACCCTATAACGCTATTGTCACGGTTTGTGCAACTCGCTTCGCTCGCAAGCACAAACCGCGCCAATGTACGCGTTAAGGGTTAAGCTAATGTTAGATTGACCCTCCGGGCAGGAAATAAGAGTTATGCTCGAGTATTACGGCAATATAAGGATTAATTGTGCAGCGTTTTAGATTAGCATCAACAGAAGAAATCAATTACATCAATAGCATGTTCGATGCTGTAAAGGTTAAGGGGAAGATTGATGGTACTTCAGATTGGGATGAAGACTATCCAAATATAGATATAATAGCAGAAGACATTAAGAATAAAGGTTTATACGTACTTGAAGATCAGGGCAAAGTAATAGCTTCAATATCCATTGTTGAAGATGAACCAGAAGAAATAAAAGATCTTGGTTGGGAAAGAGTGAGTTCATGTTTTCTTGTAAGATTGTGTGTCGCTCCTGAATATCAGGGCAAAGGTATAGGAGAACAGATGATGAAGAGTATTAGTATTGTAGCAAAAGAGAAAGGATATAAAGCAACACATCATTTGGCTGCCGATGCAAACAAGGCTGCAAACAGGCTTTATAGAAGAATGGGGTATAAAGACTTAGGTCTAGTTCATGCCTACGAAACAGACTTTGTAGCGTATGAGAAGATTTTGTAAGCAATTATAGGAAAAGAAATCTAACACCTGCTTCAACCCTATAACGCTATTGTCACGGTTTGTGCAACTCGCTTCGCTCGCAAGCACAAACCGCGCCAATGTACGCGTTAAGGGTTAAGCCAATGTTAGAGTGATTTAAGGAAGATTTAATATATGAAAGTCACTGAAATTGAAAGCTTATTACTTCAGGCAAATTCAAGCAAATATCTCCCAAAATACATAAAAACAATAGATGACCTGTTTGATAACTATCTACTTTTATCATTAATAAGCTATGATGTAGTTAATAGAGATAAGCTAATAGAAATAGTATGTAATTATATACTTTCAAAAAGTAGAAATAAAAAAGACTTAGCAAAGAAAATCTTATATAAAATTATTAATAATTCAACCGAAAAGATTAGAGATATAAAAATAATAAATCTTCTTTTTTGTGTCTATCAAAAGTATGTTCTTAAAGAAACAAATGAAGTATGGAGGGTATCAAAATATATTAAAGATTTGATACTATCTAAAGATCAGATTCAATGGCTTATAGATAATTCTGATAAAAATGAATTAGTACTGAACAGGGTTCTTAGATATCCAGATGAAAATGCTGATTTACAAAAATGGGCAGAATCAAAAATTAAAAGTAAAGCGATTAATTATAAAAGATTTAGTGAAACATTAGGTTTAGCATTAAGTGAAAATAATTTCTTAAGCTACTTTAATGATAAAAAGATAAGTACACAAAATCTATCCTGGGCAGTATTTTATTCGAAACTTGAAAATAAAGGCAAGTATCTTAAAATATTATTGGAAAGAGATTATAGTTGCATTCATATTAGCAAAGTAGCACTTAAAATTCTTGATTTTAAAATCATTGAGTTACAAAATGTTCTTATAAAAAAGTGTACTAACTAGGACATAGTTTACAAAACTACAAGGACATCGTTTACACTTTTATTGTCGCTTCAAGCGTCCTTGTATATCTTGTATTCTTAGTTTTCTGGCGTCAAGATATCCAAGGAGCTTGAACCTAAAATAGACGCGAAAAAGGCCATCGCTGATTTCTTCGAGACCAATGTCTTTGCCAATAAGCGGTGTAGCAACCATTATCCAGTTATGATTACCCCAGCGTATAGCACCATTCTTCAGAACTCTTTTAACTTCGAACGCTCCAGGATAATCCCACGGTTCAATACTTTGAGGATATACACGTTCTGATCGTTTATAGATGCTTGCTGGTGTGTTATTATTAAGCGCTTGATGAGGACGGTATTCATTGTACTCTTTAATAAAAGCATTTAAGCGTTTCTGTAACTCATTATGAGATCTTGGTAATGGACTTGCCGTTTCTGCTTTTAATTCTTTATGCATTCGTTCATGTCTGCCATTTTGACCGGGCTTAGCAGGATCCGAGTACACAGGCATAATACCAAGTTCAATGAACCATACAGAGAGACTTGATAAGCGAGCCAATGATGTTGATCCTGCAAAAGGCACTCCATTATCGCTGTGAATATAATTCGGCAAGCCAAAGTCCTCGAAAACCCTTATAAATACTGCTTTTGTAGCTTCTGTAGTGGGACTTGCAAGAGCATCAGCAGCCAAAATAAAACGGGAAAATGAATCGGTAATAGTAAGGGGATATGAATATACTGCATTAATCAATCGCATTTTTCCCTTGTAATCAATGCCCCACATATCGTTTATTTCTTTGGGGTCAAACTTTGGATTACAGGGATAGATATGGCGGTTGGTTTTCCTCTCGGGTATTAGCCCTTCGATTTTTAAGATTGTATGAATTGTCGTTTGAGATGGCCACTGCATATCTGGCATATCCCTTTCGAGTATGGTTTTGATTTTATCAGCACCGTATCGAGGATGCTTGTTTCGTATTGAAATTATGTTCTTGGCAATTCTTACGGGTGTTTTAGTAGGGCATGATTTAGGCTTTCTTGAAAGCTCATTAAGCCCGGTAAAACCCATGTGGTTAAAGCGTTCAATGTATTTGTACCCCAGGGTTCGGGATATTCCAAACTGCTTACAGAGTTCTGTTATTGTATGTCTGTGAGCCAGGTACTCATTGATGAAGAAGTATTTCTCGTCCATAATCGTTGTATTCCTCCAAGGCATATGCTTTCCCCCTAGGAAAAGCATAGTTTAATGTGTAAACGATGTCCTTGAGGTTTTGTAAACGATGTCCCTGATGTGTACAAAAGAACACTCTAACAACTGCTTCAACCCTATAACGCCTTTTGTCATGGTTTTTGCAGAACAACAATGCAAAAACCACGCCAATCCTTCGCTACGCTCAGGAGCAGGCGTTAAGGGTTAAGCCAATGTTAGGTTGACGCTTCGCGCAGAGGATAAGATGTTGAAAAATATTATATATCTCTTTAGAAACAAAATTTTGATAATATTATTTTTATATATTTGTAGCATTGTTCTGTTTGCAGCAATCTATAGGATACTACCACAAGAAAGTTTTTACCATTCAACAGTGCAATATGAAAATAGTAGTTTTAATAAGGATGTTATTGAAATAACAACAGTATTAACGAAACAGTTATCGGATGTTTTATTAAAGAATCTTCCTAACAATATTAAGATTGTTGATTTTCGGGTTAATGACATATCTTTAACCAAGTATCCAAACGAAATAATTCTAAAGTATTTCTTCTCATTTGAATACAAGAATGAAGCAGGTTTAATTAATGGTATGGGCTTTAATGATTCTTTAGTATTAAATCTAAAAACTTATTTAATAACAGATAATAAATTATTCCTACTTAAATCACATGAAAATAATAATGTGTTTATTACTAACAATGTTTTGCAGATCTTCAATTACAATTCAGTATTTGATAGCAAACCAAATGGATTTATAGAAATCGATAAAAAGATTTATACAAAGATAATCGGATTAGGTGATGCCTATAAAGGTTTCCCTAAAAACTTATCTGGCGAGTTTTTTAGAATGCTGTACCTAAGTGCAGGTATTGCAACAACAATGACATTTGGTGATATTCTGCCAATAACAAGTATAGCAAGAATTCTTATCATTGTTCAAAACTTAATAACTTTAGTTTTCTTAGGATTATTAATTGAAGCTATTACATGTTTCATAAAAAAAGCAGAAACCTAACAACTGCTTCAAGCTGAGTCGCTTCTTTGTCACGCTTTTTGCGTGTCGCTACGCTCCTTTACGCAAAAAGCGCGCCAACCGCTTCGCGGTCGAAGCTCCCAGCTTAAGCCAATGTTAGGCAGACGCGCTTCGCGCGCGCAAACAAAATAGCTGCAAATGGAGTTATGAAAATGGCAAACGAAATAAGTATTACTTTCGCTAAAGAAGAAGTTGGGCTTTTCCTCAAGTTGTTGTACTCCGGTACATTTATTGTTGTGCCAAAAGATGATGTAGAAGATAAAACTATAAATAGCCTTATTCAGAAAGTATTACTTACTACGAAAATGGCAAAGGCTTTTCGAGGTATTGAATTCAATCAATCAACAAATGAGTATGAGTTAACAGAAGCTGCAGAGAAGGCATTTGGAGATGATTTTGATGACTTTGTTGAGGAAACATTTTGGCAAGAACTACTTTTTAGGTTAGGACAAAGAGACATTATTCAAGAGATTGGAGAAAAAGAGTATAGGAAGATGGCTGAAGAAGAGCTTGAAGAGAAGCATGAAATTGCTGAAGAGAAATATAGAGAAGAATTTGATCGTAATGGGATAAAGAATCTAGTACTCATGAAATCCTAATGTATTGAGATAAAGTAAGTTAGTATTATTAAATAGCATAGAATAACTCATTTAGTACTTAAATAGAGTTTGCAGTAAATGATATGTATTATGCTAGATTAAATACTGATAATAGAAAAAATTGCCTAACACCTGCTTCAACCCTATAACGCTATTGTCACGGTTTGTGAAGCTCGCTTCGCTCGCAAGCACAAACCGCGCCAATGTACGCGTTAAGGGTTAAGCCAATGTTAGGTTGACGCGCATATGCGCGCTTCTATAATTGAAAAAATGGCTTAAGGAAAGTTAAGCACTATGGATATAGAAATATGACTAGAATTAAAATAATCTACAGGTACCTTATTAGGTTTGTTTTTTGCACATTAATATTATATTCATGTTCGTTTGGTTTAATTGACAATGAGCAAATGGAATTTGATTGGATAGATCTTGGTAGCGGCTCATATGAATTTGAAAGTAATATTTCTGATAAGTATTCATATATAAAAATATATGACACAAGAGAATATTCAATAAAAGAATTCGATGTAGATGTAAACCTGAGAAGTGGTTCAGAAAACACAATATTCGGAGTAGTTTATAACTATAAAGATAGATATAATTATAGCTATCTAATTTTAAATAAAAATGGATATGCTGGATTTGATTTGATTCAAAATGGAAAGCATACATGGAATGCAATGAGTATTGGAGAGTGTCCAGGGGTACGTAAGGGATTGGGTAAACAAAATAGAATAAAACTTAGGTATGATGGGTGTTGTTATATGAAAATATATATAAATGATAATGAATATCCAACTTATCAATTTGGATCGAATAATCAAGGTAGAATAGGGTTCTTGTGTGGTGGCGAATCTTCGACTTCAGTCAAATGTGATTACACTGTAATTAAAATAACAGAGTATTAAAACACGAATCTGTAAGAAGGCAAGTAAAACTATGAATAGCAAAAATTTAAGAGTGTTAATAATGAAATTGGCTGCTTTACTATTTATTGTCTGTATTGAATCATGCAATATTTACATAATCGATAGGCCACTTCTTCCTGGATATTATATAGTTGATAAAAATATGTATACAAAAAGTATATATAATATGACTATAAGCCTAAAAGTACACAAAATTGCAGTATATGAAGATTATTCAACAGAAATATTTTGTACTTGGGTATCGACATATACACCAGGTAAAATTGGATATATTCTAAAAAAATCTGATGATAAGAATTATGATATGTATATAAAAGATAATTTTGGAAATAAGTATAATCATATACTAACAACAGGAATAGCATATGATAGTTATGGATTTAGTGGTAATGATTCAGCAGATGGGACTTTTGTTTTTTCTCCAATAAATACTGATGCGAGTTCAATTACATTTTATGATGATGATCAAGGTAAAAGTATTACAATAAAGTTTAGTACAAAAACCTAACACATGCTTCAACCTGATAATTGCTCTTATCACACTTTTTGCAGTCGTCGCCTTGCTCCTTAGCAAAAAGTGCGCCAATCCTTCGCTTCGCTCAGGTCGCAATTACAGGTTAAGCCAATGTTAGATGGACGCGCTTGACGCGCGCTATAGGGCAATTGCGAATGGTAAAGAATAAATCTGTCATCCTTACAACTCGAATCGCCTCATTCATCCTAGTCTTGTTAGGTATAGTATCTATATGTGGCGGTTTCAAAGGTACATGGGATTGGTCATTGTTCATGTACTATACAATACAGAGCAATACACTCGTACTCTTGCTGTTCGGCTATTTGATAATAAAGACAATCCTAAACATTAAGGCCGGCTCAGAATCAATCGATCAGACAAAAGACTTTGAAATGGTATGTATGATTGACATATTTTTGACATTCTTTGTGTACTGGACAATGCTGGCACCAACTATGACTAACGTGTGGAAGTTTTCAAATATTGCAGTTCATGGGATAGCACCTTTGTTATGCATTGTTGATTACATTCTATATTATCAAAACGATAGGTTGAAATATCGGACTGTTTACTTTTCGCTTATCTTTCCAATGCTATATATTATAATGAATTCTGTTATTGGCTTGTTAGGATATACGTATTACGTTGATAGAACGGGGAATCCAGTACATTTCCCATACTTCTTTATGGATTATGATAGGCTAGGGCTTAAAACGATACCCTTTATATTAGGATTGGTACTATTTATGGTGTGTATAAGCCACCTAGTGTATGGTATTGATAAGTACATTTTAAAGACTAATACGGCAAAGAATAAATAGTGTACTAACTAGGACATAGTTTACAAAACTACAAGGACATCGTTTACACTTTTATTGTCGCTTCAAGCGTCCTTGTATATCTTGTATTCTTAGTTTTCTGGCGTCAAGATATCCAAGGAGCTTGAACCTAAAATAGACGCGAAAAAGGCCATCGCTGATTTCTTCGAGACCAATGTCTTTGCCAATAAGCGGTGTAGCAACCATTATCCAGTTATGATTACCCCAGCGTATAGCACCATTCTTCAGAACTCTTTTAACTTCGAACGCTCCAGGATAATCCCACGGTTCAATACTTTGAGGATATACACGTTCTGATCGTTTATAGATGCTTGCTGGTGTGTTATTATTAAGCGCTTGATGAGGACGGTATTCATTGTACTCTTTAATAAAAGCATTTAAGCGTTTCTGTAACTCATTATGAGATCTTGGTAATGGACTTGCCGTTTCTGCTTTTAATTCTTTATGCATTCGTTCATGTCTGCCATTTTGACCGGGCTTAGCAGGATCCGAGTACACAGGCATAATACCAAGTTCAATGAACCATACAGAGAGACTTGATAAGCGAGCCAATGATGTTGATCCTGCAAAAGGCACTCCATTATCGCTGTGAATATAATTCGGCAAGCCAAAGTCCTCGAAAACCCTTATAAATACTGCTTTTGTAGCTTCTGTAGTGGGACTTGCAAGAGCATCAGCAGCCAAAATAAAACGGGAAAATGAATCGGTAATAGTAAGGGGATATGAATATACTGCATTAATCAATCGCATTTTTCCCTTGTAATCAATGCCCCACATATCGTTTATTTCTTTGGGGTCAAACTTTGGATTACAGGGATAGATATGGCGGTTGGTTTTCCTCTCGGGTATTAGCCCTTCGATTTTTAAGATTGTATGAATTGTCGTTTGAGATGGCCACTGCATATCTGGCATATCCCTTTCGAGTATGGTTTTGATTTTATCAGCACCGTATCGAGGATGCTTGTTTCGTATTGAAATTATGTTCTTGGCAATTCTTACGGGTGTTTTAGTAGGGCATGATTTAGGCTTTCTTGAAAGCTCATTAAGCCCGGTAAAACCCATGTGGTTAAAGCGTTCAATGTATTTGTACCCCAGGGTTCGGGATATTCCAAACTGCTTACAGAGTTCTGTTATTGTATGTCTGTGAGCCAGGTACTCATTGATGAAGAAGTATTTCTCGTCCATAATCGTTGTATTCCTCCAAGGCATATGCTTTCCCCCTAGGAAAAGCATAGTTTAATGTGTAAACGATGTCCTTGAGGTTTTGTAAACGATGTCCCTGATGTGTACAATAGTGGCATCTAACACATGCTTCAACCTTATAAATCCTTTGTCATGGTTTGTGCAGGAACAACAATGCACAAACCACGCCAAGCCTTCGCTTTGCTCAGGCGCGGATTTAAAGGTTAAGCTAATGTTAGAAAGACGCTCCCGCGCAGGAAGAGAAGAAAATAAGAATCTCGTTTTCTTAAGTTCAATAGGATGGAATTCATATGTTTGGCGTTTCTTCAGATGCTGGTTATAAAGAGATTATCTCTGGAATATGTATAAAGTCCCTTAATTATGGCACTAACTCAATTATGGTAGAATTTATGCTTACTAAATGTGCTGTACTTCCAGAACATACTCATGTTCCTGAACAAACAGGCTACTTGGTAAAAGGATCAATACGGCTTTTTATTGATGGAAAGCCAAAAGACTTAAAACCTGGAGATAGTTGGAATATTGAATCGAATGTAAGGCATAGGGCAGAAATACTTGAAGACTCAATAGCGATAGAAGTGTTTAGCCCAAGAAGAGATGATTACCTTAAGTATGTTAGGGAAGAAGATGTTCTTTAGTTAAGAAAGAGAAGAGGGAAAGGATTTTGGTTAAGAAAGATAAAGGGAATGTAAGAAAGTACTATTGTTAAGAGAACTAAAGCTTATCAAGAGAATAGTTTACTCATTTTTTGAAGCAATGCAGCATATTGTAATAATGGTAAAAGAAGATTTCTAACACCTGCTTCAACCCTATAACGCTATTGTCATGGTTTGTGCAACTCGCTTCACTCGTAGGCACAAACCACGCCAATGTACGCGTTAAGGGTTAAGCCAATGTTAGGTCGACGCCGCTAGCGCGGCGCACTACGGCAACGTGTGATTGGCAGAAAAGATCATAATCCCGTGCTTGATAGCAGCTTTCATGGTGCTTACTTCAACGGCAAACTTAGTATGGCTTTCAATTATCCTGAATAGTATCCTGTCTAAATTCTACAGAAAGAACAATTTTGGAATATTTTCTTAAAGCATTGATCCAAGAAAAATGGGCAAACCATACACAATGTACTATTGAAGAATACAAGAACAGATAAAATGTAAGCTTGCTTACGATTGCGATCTGTTCTTGTATTCTTCATTATACAAAGTATACGGAGAAGAGAATATTTCTTGCTTCAAAAAACGAAGAAAATAAAGGTAAATATTGTTTAAGAAAGATTGAAGCAGTGGAAAAGAGAAATAGGTCAAGATTGAAGATCAAGATAATAGAAGCTTATGTCTGAAGAAATATGTTCTATGCACGATGAAAGACAGAGCCTTTAGCATAAGTATTGCTTTTGCCATGGCATGTATCTTGATAGCTGCAAAGGTGTTAAGGCAAAAAACGAAAATTGACCTAACAACTGCTTCAACCGGATAATTCCTTTGTCACGCAGTTTGCGCTCGCTGCGCTCGTTAGCAAACTGCGCGCCAAGCCCTTCGGGCGCGGAATTACCGGTTAAGCCAATGTTAGATTGAGCGCTCCGCGCCAGGGAGAAATAGTATCTTTAATGACATGCAAAGTTTGAAGTGAGAGTTTAGGAGCGTGTATGTTTGATCAATGTATAAAAGTTAAAAGTATAATGGATAAATTCGGTTATCCTTGGTTCATTGCTGGTGGTTGGGCAATTGATCTATTCCTGGATAAGGAAACACGAGTTCATAGTGATATTGAAATTGGGATATATAGGAAGCATCAAATGCATCTATATCGGTACTTTGAAAGTAGTAAGAAATACTTTATTAATAACAAGAGCAGAATTGGGAAGCATGAAAAGAAAGAATGGAATAAAGAGTATCTTCAGCTGCCAATACATGAAATATATGTTGAATATAAAGGATTGGAACTAGAAATACTATTGAATGAGAGAGATGAAGATAATTGGATTTATAGGCGGGATAAAGAGATCAAGCTTGATGAAAAAAAAGTGATACAGTTTACTGAAGAGCGTATTCCTTATTTATGTCCTGAAGCAGTCTTACTGTATAAGACAAAAGAGCTTAATGATAAAGATTGTAAAGATATAGTAAATGCTTCTAAAAAGATGAATGAGACTCAAATCAAGTGGCTTATCGATAATATAATAGATCAAACAATAAAAGAGAAAGTCAGAAATCTAACAAAAGCTTCAACCTTATAAATCCTTTGTCATGGTTTGTGCAGAACAACAATGCACAAACCACGCCAAGCCTTCGCTACGCTCAGGCGCGGATTTAAAGGTTAAGCCAATGTTCTATGGACCCTTCGGGCGGAGGAATATTGATGCTATACTATGAAGATTCTATAATGCTTGAGGCATGCCATCACTATATAAATGAAAGAGTTTTCCCGATTATGTATATGATATCTCAGGAAAGTGCTTTCGTAAGGGGAACAGGTTTCATTATATATTATAATAATGTAAATTATCTTATTACTGCCAGGCATGTCTTGGAAGAAACTAAAGACATAGAATACAAAAAATTTGCTTTTCCAATATTTGGTCAAAATAAAGAAGCTTATTCATTACCATATTTTCCATACTTTTCAAAAGACGATTCAGGTGCTGATTTTGCAGTAGTTCCGTTGTTATATGAAGAAGAATTACTAAATAGAATGTTTTGGAAACCATTTTACATTGATTCTTTCTACGATGGCAAGACAATATATGATAATCAAGCAGTGTTTGTTAATGGATTCCCAAGGGAAATGCAAAAAGATTTATACGGAGATCCGAATATTAGAATTGGCTCTTTGGAATTTATTACAAAAATATATAAAGGTGATTTTTCAATAGTTGATAATTATAATAAGAGTGTTGATATAGTATTTGAATATAAAGAAGAAATAATGGTAAATGGAAAACTTGAAAAAGTACCTACTTTAGAAGGAATTAGTGGTAGCCCATTATTTTGTATTGACCACAATATACCAGGCATTTGGTCACCAGAAAGAAATTTAAAGATTATAGGGTTGGAAAAAGCAGTAAAAACAAATAAGTATATTAGAGCTACAAATTCAGGTTGCTTGAAAAAATCATTACTTAAATTATTTAAAAGTATTTAGTAAGAAAAGACATAGAACAACTGCTTCAACCTTATAAATCCTTTGTCATGGTTTGTGCAGGAACAACAATGCACAAACCACGCCAAGCCTTCGCTACGCTCAGGCGCGGATTTAAAGGTTAAGCCAATGTTGGGCAGAGTAAAGGCTAAGCGTGAATTTTTTACCTACATTGGAGTACAAAGTGGAACTATACAATGTATTAACGATTCATCAAATAACAGGTGAAATAATAAATTTAATTGAAGATGCAAAAGAGTATTGCTTTTTAATTACCCCATATTATAAACCTTGGCCAATACTACAAAGAGCTCTTGATAAAGCTGCAAAGCTAGAAAAAAAAATCATATTTGTATTTCGAACTAATGATGTAAGTATAGATCAAATAGACAGATTGAAAGAAAGTGGTTTTGATATCCATTTTGTGGATAGATTACATACAAAATTGTATCTAAATGAAAAGTCTGCCATTATATCATCGATGAACTTGTACGATTCATCAAAAGAGTTTAATTATGAAATTGGGTATAAGATTAATAGAAAAGATGAGGTAAATAAGATAAAAGAAATTGTTATTGATAAAGACATATTTGGCATCAACTCTGAAATATCGATACCCGGAAGATATGCTAAAAGTAGAAAAAACGAAAAAGTTAAAAATGACGTTAAAAGTAGTAAAAATGTATATAAGAAAAGTATTGCAGGATACTGTATAAGATGTGGTATAGAAATCGATTTAAATCCTAATGCACCATACTGTAAAGAATGTTACCAAAGCTATAGTTATTGGAGTAATCCTGATTTTGTAGAAAAGTACTGTCATATTTGTGGGCAAACGAAAGAAACCAGTATGAATAAACCACTTTGTAAAAATTGTTACAGTAATCAATTTTAAATAACCTGCCCAACACCTGCTTCAACCCTATAACGCTATTGTCACGGTTTGTGCAGCTCGCTTCGCTCGCAAGCACAAACCGCGCCAATGTACGCGTTAAGGGTTAAGCTAATGTTAGATTGACCCTCCGGGCAGGAAATAAGATTACTGATTGAGTTTTGCTGTAATATAAGGATTAAAAGTGCAAAGTTTTAGATTAGCATCAATTGAAGACATCAATTACATCAATAGCATGTTCGATGCTGCAAAGGCTAAAGGAAAGATTGATGATACTTCAGATTGGGATGAAGACTATCCAAATAAAGAAATCATATCAGAAGACATTAAGAATAAAGGATTATACGTACTTGAAGATCAAGATAAAATCATAGCTTCAATATCTATAGTTGAAGATGAACCAGAAGAAATAAAGGATCTTGGTTGGGAAAGAGTAAGATCATGTTTTCTTGTAAGATTGTGTGTTGCTCCTGAATACCAGGGCGAAGGTATTGGGGAAAAGATGATGAAGAGTATTAGTATTGTAGCAAAAGAGAAAGGATATAAAGCAACACATCATTTAGCTGCCGAAGTAAACAAGGCTGCAAATAGACTTTATAAAAGAATGGGATATAAAGACTTAGGTGTAGTTCATGCTTACGATACAGACTTTGTAGCATATGAGAAGTTATTGTAAGTAGTTATAAAAGAAGAAATCTAACACATGCTTCAACCCTATAACGCTATTGTCACGGTTTGTGCAACTCGCTTCGCTCGCAAGCACAAACCGCGCCAATGTACGCGTTAAGGGTTAAGCTAATGTTAGAAAGACGCTCCCGCGCAGGAAGAGAAGATAATAAGAATCTCGTTTTCATAAGTTCAGTAGGATGGAGTTCATATGTTTGGCGTTTCTTCAGATGCTGGTTATAAAGAAATTATCCCTGGAATAAGCATAAAGTCTCTTAATTATGGCACAAACTCAATAATGGTAGAATTTAGGCTTATTAAAGGTGCCATACTTCCAGAACATAATCATGTTCCTGAACAAACAGGCTACTTGGTAAATGGATCAATACGGCTTTTTATTGATGGAAAGTCACAAGACCTCAAAATTGGAGATAGTTGGAATATTGAATCAAATATAAGGCATAGGGCAGAAATACTTGAAGATTCAATAGCGATAGAAGTGTTTAGCCCAAGAAGAGATGATTATCTACAATATGTTAGGAAAGAAGATGTTCTTTAGTTAAGAAAGAGAAGACGAAAAGGATTTTGGTTAAGAAAGATGAAGAGAATGTAAGAAGGTTCAATTGTTAAGAGAAACTAAGATTGCTTAAGGCTTATCAAGAGAATAATTTACTCATGTTTTGAAGCAATGCAGCATGTAGTAATAATGGTAAAAGAAGATTTCTAACACCTGCTTCAACCCTATAACGCTATTGTCACGGTTTGTGCAACTCGCTTCGCTCGCAAGCACAAACCGCGCCAATGTACGCGTTAAGGGTTAAGCTAATGTTAGGATGACGCCGCTAGCGCGGCGCAAAAAAAAATGAAAACAGTAGTAATTATTGGGACTATTCATAGACCTACTAAAGCATACTCAAAGTATGATTTGTTGAGCATTATAAAAGAAGTAAAGCCAGCATTAATACTAGAGGAGCTTCCTGATAGCTTTTATGATGAGTTTGGAAAGAGAATTATCCAGCGTAACTATGAAAGCCAGGAAGAGTATGCCGTTGATTCATATTCAAAGGAATATGGAATAAAAGTAGTACCGTATGATATTCATGATAGGCAAAAGTATGTTCATGATTTGAACCTTGTAGAGAATGAAGATACGCTATTTTTGTCTATAGATAACCTTATTAAAAGTAAAGACTTAACATATAGGCAAAGGGTAATCATTGAAAAAAGTAATAAGTACTTTGGCATGAGAGATGAGATATTAGATAATGGCAAATGGAATGATATCAATAGTACGCGTTTTGATAGGGTAAATGAACATAAAGAGAAATTGCTTAAGCGACTTTACACAGAAGTTGTGCCAAATAATGACAAGCTAGTTCAGTTTAGTGAGTTTTGTAGAAAGTATCTTGAGTTTTGGGATACAAGAAACCTAGGTATGTGTGAAAATATCAAGAAGTTAGCTGTTGATGGTGCTGTTACTGTAGTATTGGCTGGAGTAGAGCATAGATCAATATTCTTTACGTTGCTTAAAGATGCTAAAGAAGTACAGTTCTATAGTATTGAAGATTACCTTAAGAAAAGAATCCTAACACCTGCTTCAACCCTATAACGCTATTGTCACGGTTTGTGCAGCTCGCTTCGCTCGCAAGCACAAACCGCGCCAATGTACGCGTTAAGGGTTAAGCCAATGTTAGACTTAGAAAGTTAAAATCCCGTAATTAGGAAATCAATCGCCGAGATAATAGTGGTACGGCTGCTTGCTAGATCCATGATAAAGATTCCAAGGCTTTTCTTACTAATAGCTGCCATTTGTGGCGTCAAAACTAGATAAGTATGCCCTTTGATTGTAATTTCTGGAGTCAAGTTTTTTATAGCCTTTTCCTTAAATCTTGAAGTTAGGGCTAATGGTATTACAAGCCTTGTGTCTAGAGAATCAAGCAAAGGTGATTGAACATCAAGAAGATAAGGATATATGGCTTTAGTTACGTGGTTAGTGTTTGAATAGAGATCGAATTGTGCCATTAGAATGTCCTTACTGTATCGCTAAAAATACCAAATTGCTCAATATGCTCGTTATAGCTTGCGATAGATTCAGAATTTTCCATTAGCCATTCATCTTTTTGAGTCTGCTTAAGTCTTTCAGCAAGAGCTTGTTCTAGGACCGATGATATATTTATCTTAAGTTCTTTTGCCTTAATGAGTAAATCACTGTTAATAGTAAGGTTCGTGGGTTTTTTGGGAGCGTTACGATTATAAAGTGCAAGCATAAGAACCTCCTGATAGAGTAAATATATAATATATGTATATAGTATGTGTGTAAAAGTCAAATGTCAAGTCTAACAAATGCTTCAACCTTATAAATCCTTTGTCATGGTTTGTGCAAGAAACGAAGAGCACAAACCACGCCAAGCCCTCGCAGTAGCTCAGGCGCGGATTTAAAGGTTAAGCCAATGTTAGAAAGACGCTCCCGCGCAGGAAGATAAGATCTCGTTTCAATAAGTTCAATTTAGTGGAGTTCATATGTTTGGTGTTTCTTCAGATGCTGGTTATAAAGAGATACTACCTGGAATAAGCATAAAGTCTCTCAATTATGGCACAAATTCAATAATGGTAGAATTTATGCTTACTAAAGGTGCTGTACTTCCAGAACATAATCATGTTCCTGAACAAACAGGCTACTTGGTAAAAGGATCAATACGGCTTTTTATTGATGGAAGGCCAAAAGACCTAAAACCAGGAGATAGTTGGAATATTGAATCGAATGTAAGGCATAAGGCAGAAATACTTGAAGACTCAGTAGCATTAGAAGTATTTAGTCCAAGAAGAGATGATTATCTACAATATGTTAGGAAAGAAGATGTTCTTTAGTTAAGAAAGAGAAGAGGGAAAGGATTTTGGTTAAGAAAGATAAAGAGAATGTAAGAAAGTACTATTGTTAAGAGAATTAAAGCTTATCAAGAGAATAGTTTACTCATGTTTTGATGAAATGCAGCATGTAGTAATAATGGTAAAAGAAGATTTCTAACACCTGCTTCAACCCTATAACGCTATTGTCACGGTTTGTGCAGCTTGCTTCGCTCGCAAGCACAAACCGCGCCAATGTACGCGTTAAGGGTTAAGCCAATGTTGGGTGGACGCTGCGCGCGCGGATAGGAAGATCATAATGAACATAACTTATAAATACTTTACTGAAGTAAATGAAGATTTCATTTCGTTAACAAATGAATTGGATTTAGAGTTTCTTGAAAAAAATGGGTCAATTCAAAATCAATATAATAGATATAATAAGCTTGATGGAATTAGAGATATAATTATTGCTTATGATAATATGAAGCCAATTGGTTGTGCTTCAATAAAAAAGCTTGAAGAGAATGTTTTTGAAGTAAAAAGAGTATATGTAAAGAAAGAATATAGAAAAGCAGGGATAGCAAGAATAATGATGAAAAAAATAGAAGCCATAGCGAAAGAGAAAAATATAAAGACATTACTACTAGAGACAAGTAAAACATTTATACCAGCAATAAGCCTTTACAAAAGTTTGATGTATGTAATAATAGATAATTATTGGCAATATAAGGGAATGGAATATAGTGTGTGTATGAGAAAAGAGATTTAGAATAAATGTATTTATTAAAGAAAGATAAGATAAGACACCCAACACATGCTTCAACCCTATAACGCTATTGTCATGGTTTGTGCAGCTCACTGCGTTCGCGAAGCACAAACCACGCCAATGTACGCGTTAAGGGTTAAGCCAATGTTAGGTCGACGCCGCTGACGCGGCGCACTACGGCAACGTGTGATTGGCATGGAAGATCATAATCCCGTGCTTGATACCAGCTTTCATGGTGCTTACTTCAACGGCAAACTTAGTATGGCTTTCAATTATCCTGAATAGTATCCTGTCTAAATTCTACAGAAAGAACAATTTTGGAATATTTTCTTAAAGCATTGATCCAAGAAAAATGGGCAAACCATACACAATGTACTATTGAAGAATACAAGAACAGATAAAATGTAAGCTTGCTTACGATTGCGATCTGTTCTTGTATTCTTCATTATACAAAGTATACGGAGAAGAGAATATTTCTTGCTTCAAAAAACGAAGAAAATAAAGGTAAATATTGTTTAAGAAAGATTGAAGCAGTGGAAAAGAGAAATAGGTCAAGATTGAAGATCAAGATAATAGAAGCTTATGTCTGAAGAAATATGTTCTATGCACGATGAAAGACAGAGCCTTTAGCATAAGTATTGCTTTTGCCATGGCATGTATCTTGATAGCTGCAAAGGTGTTAAGGCAAAAAACGAAAATTGACCTAACAACTGCTTCAACCGGATAATTCCTTTGTCACGCAGTTTGCGCTCGCTGCGCTCGTTAGCAAACTGCGCGCCAAGCCCTTCGGGCGCGGAATTACCGGTTAAGCCAATGTTGGACGGACGCGCTTCGCGCGCGCAAAAAAGATAGGCTATTCTGATACTGTCATCTGCAAATTCGAAATATTCAGAGTAATTGTAAGGCTTATACCATGAAGAAAAACAATCTGCATTCTATTATACTCGCGTTAGTAATAACTGCAGTCATTATGCTTTTTTCAATCTTTCTTAGTAAAGGAATATCTGTAGAGACTTTAGAAAATACTCTTAAGATTAATGGATTATATGGAACTGAAATAGCATATAAAGATATAGAAGATGTACAAGAGCTTGAAACGATACCAATCTGGGGCCTAAAGACGAATGGAATAAACTTAGGGTTTATGAATATAGGAATGTTTACGTATAAGGAATTAGGAAAGGTAAGATTATTTGAGATCAAGAAAGAGAAGCCTTATGTTATTATAGTAGGAAAGACAGAGAAGATAGTAATAGGGTTAGGAAGAGAGAAGAACGAAGAGATCTATAGAATTGTTGAAGAGAAGATAAGAAATACTAATAGGTGAAGATAGGCTGATACTTTATAAAGATGAATAAGTTGATGGCAGATAGCAGATTAGTGATTTTATTTAAAGGAAATCGTCCAACACCTGCTTCAACCCTATAACGCTATTGTCACGGTTTGTGCAATTCGCTTCGCTCATAAGCACAAACCGCGCCAATGTACGCGTTAAGGGTTAAGCTAATGTTGGACGGACGCGCTCCGCGCGCGCAAAAGAAGATAGGCTATTCAAATGCTTTTATCTGCGAAATTTAAATGCTCTGAGTAATAGAAAGGCTGATGCTATGAAGAAAAGCAATCTGCAGTCCATAATACTCGCTTTGGTCATAACAGCAATCATCATGCTTTCTTCTCTCTTCCTCAGTAAAGGAATATCTGTCGATGCTTCAGAAAACACACTTAAGATTAATGGGTTATATGGGACGGAGATAGCATATAAAGATATAGAAGGTATAAAAGAACTAGATACAATACCATTATGGGGCTTGAAGACGAATGGAATAAACTTAGGGTTTATAAATATAGGAATGTTTACTTATAAAGACCTAGGAAAAGTACGATTGTTTGAGATAAAGAAAGAGAAGCCTTATGTAATGATAGTAGGAAAGACAGAGAAGATAATAATTGGGTTAGGAAAAGAGAAGAACGAAGAGATCTATAGAATTGTTGAAGAGAAGATAAAAAATACTAATAAGTGAAGATAGTTCAAGGTGATCAAGCTAGTAACAAAAAGTGAAGTTAAGTATTAAGTACAAGGGAATCGTCCAACACCTGCTTCAACCCTATAACGCTATTGTCACGGTTTGTGCAACTCGCTTCGCTCGCAAGCACAAACCGCGCCAATGTACGCGTTAAGGGTTAAGCCAATGTTAGGCGGACGCCTTCGGCGCAAAAAAGGTAGTGAAGATGAGCAATCAAATGATAGCTGTTTGTGATGTTATGGGCTTTTCAAATCTGCTAAAGGAAAAAAGCCTTGAGGAAATTGAAAGTAAACATATTTCATGGTTTAAAAAAGTACTTGCTTTAAGCTTAGGTATTAAAATTAATAATGAATCTTTACCAACAATAAATGATTTTAAAAAAAACGAGTATTTGAACTTAATATGGTTTTCCGATACAATATTGATTTTTACAAAAGAAGATAGGCAAAAGAACATAGTAGAATTGATTCAATTTATTCAACATCTAATATTTTATTCTTTATATGAAGGGAATATGAAAGCTAGAGTAGGAGTTTCATATGGCGAAATAAGTTATGATATGGAAAACAATCTTTTATGGGGATTACCTATTGTTATTGCTAATAAATTACAAGAATATCAAAATTGGACAGGTGGTGCTCTTGATGATATGGCAATAAAAAGAATTAGCCAAGAGCCAATTTGGGAAGTAAATTATTCAAAAATGATAACAAAGTACAAAATTCCATTAAAAAAAGAAGCTATTAACGCTGAATATGCTATAGATTGGACGATTGGTGTTTTTCCTTTAGGTTTTCAGTTACTTTATAAAGATTATGCGAAAAATGTATCTATTGAAAGTAGTGATCATATAAAGGATATGTACGAAAATACAATGCAATTTTATGAAAATACTAGTAAATGTAGTATTAGAAAGTAACTTACGCCTAACAACTGCTTCAACCTTATAAATCCTTTGTCATGGTTTGTGCAAGAACAACAATGCACAAACCACGCCAAGCCTTCGCTCCGCTCAGGCGCGGATTTAAAGGTTAAGCTAATGTTATGTGGACCCTACGGGCAGTAGATGAGAACATTAGTATGTTAAAGTGGATGATAATATGAAAATTAATGGTATCAAATTGAATATTTATAGCATAAAGAGAAGAATACTCATAGCTATACTTATACTATTAACATGTATTCTATTTGAATTATTTCCACAAAGCATTGGATGTCTTGAAGAACCGAAGGGTCTCGTTATATATAGATTCAATTTTGGATTAAGAGAAAAAAATAAAGATGAACTTATAAGAAAGTATGGAGAATTTTTTATAGCAGTAAAATTGGGGGGGAAAGAGTATTTTGATCCAAATGAAAGGATTAATAAAAAGGTTGTAGAATGCTATTATATTTACTCAGTGGAAAATAATGTTAAGCAGATATGGGGCTTGGTTACAGATAAATATGTCTATAATAAAAGCTATAATATTATATATGATTATAAGGATTTAAAATATGGCGAAGACACTTTGCTTGGCTTGAGTGATGATGTTATTAGTTATCCTCAAAGTATATCTTTTGCTGCAATTGAGAATAGTAATAATAAAGCATATGAAACAGAAACTTACGTAACATTAATATTTGATAGTGATAATGAAACTATAAAAATTGGTGAAAAATATTTTTAAATGTACTAACTAGGACATAGTTTACAAAACTACAAGGACATCGTTTACACTTTTATTGTCGCTTCAAGCGTCCTTGTATATCTTGTATTCTTAGTTTTCTGGCGTCAAGATATCCAAGGAGCTTGAACCTAAAATAGACGCGAAAAAGGCCATCGCTGATTTCTTCGAGACCAATGTCTTTGCCAATAAGCGGTGTAGCAACCATTATCCAGTTATGATTACCCCAGCGTATAGCACCATTCTTCAGAACTCTTTTAACTTCGAACGCTCCAGGATAATCCCACGGTTCAATACTTTGAGGATATACACGTTCTGATCGTTTATAGATGCTTGCTGGTGTGTTATTATTAAGCGCTTGATGAGGACGGTATTCATTGTACTCTTTAATAAAAGCATTTAAGCGTTTCTGTAACTCATTATGAGATCTTGGTAATGGACTTGCCGTTTCTGCTTTTAATTCTTTATGCATTCGTTCATGTCTGCCATTTTGACCGGGCTTAGCAGGATCCGAGTACACAGGCATAATACCAAGTTCAATGAACCATACAGAGAGACTTGATAAGCGAGCCAATGATGTTGATCCTGCAAAAGGCACTCCATTATCGCTGTGAATATAATTCGGCAAGCCAAAGTCCTCGAAAACCCTTATAAATACTGCTTTTGTAGCTTCTGTAGTGGGACTTGCAAGAGCATCAGCAGCCAAAATAAAACGGGAAAATGAATCGGTAATAGTAAGGGGATATGAATATACTGCATTAATCAATCGCATTTTTCCCTTGTAATCAATGCCCCACATATCGTTTATTTCTTTGGGGTCAAACTTTGGATTACAGGGATAGATATGGCGGTTGGTTTTCCTCTCGGGTATTAGCCCTTCGATTTTTAAGATTGTATGAATTGTCGTTTGAGATGGCCACTGCATATCTGGCATATCCCTTTCGAGTATGGTTTTGATTTTATCAGCACCGTATCGAGGATGCTTGTTTCGTATTGAAATTATGTTCTTGGCAATTCTTACGGGTGTTTTAGTAGGGCATGATTTAGGCTTTCTTGAAAGCTCATTAAGCCCGGTAAAACCCATGTGGTTAAAGCGTTCAATGTATTTGTACCCCAGGGTTCGGGATATTCCAAACTGCTTACAGAGTTCTGTTATTGTATGTCTGTGAGCCAGGTACTCATTGATGAAGAAGTATTTCTCGTCCATAATCGTTGTATTCCTCCAAGGCATATGCTTTCCCCCTAGGAAAAGCATAGTTTAATGTGTAAACGATGTCCTTGAGGTTTTGTAAACGATGTCCCTGATGTGTACATAAAAGACACATAACAAAAGCTTCAACCCTATAACGCCTTTTGTCATGGTTTTTGCTAGAAGATGACGCAAAAACCATGCCAATCCTTCGCTTCGCTCAGGAGCAGGCGTTAAGGGTTAAGCCAATGTTAGGTGGACGCTATCGCGCAGATAAATAGGGAGATGCCACATGCTTTTTGATGTTGAAAGTATTAGTGTCGAGATCGATAAAACTAGTAGAAATATCAAAGAGTTCATTGAAACATGTAAGTCTGAAAAGCTTGAGGATAGTTCTTATCAAGATTGGAGTTATAAAGACGCTGTTGCACATATAACGCGATGGATATCATTTTCATCAGATAAGCTTCAAAGTATTCTAGATAAGGTTCCTTTTAATGATGTCGACGACTTTAGAAAAGCAAATAAAGTGTGGTATGAACAAGATAAAGTGAAAGTGCTTAGTGATGTAGAGTCAGCGTTTGATCAAGCGATAGCTCGATATAAAGAAGTCATTAAAGGCTTTCATAAAGAAGATCTCATAAGAGAAGACTTACCGTTAGGATTTAAGATTGAACTTTGGCGGTATATGGTAATGGATGGTTCAATACATCCTAATGGGCACTTGCTTTATCATTACTTGAAACGAAGGAATTATTGGTACTTTTTAAAGGTACTGGAGAATACTGAAGACATTTATACTTTGTTCTCAAAAGGGAATAACAAGGTATATAGTTTTGAAGAGTATGAAGATACCAATGGAATGGTTAAAGAAAGAATAAAAGAACTAAGTAATACTTATCAAGACAGGGAAATACTAAATAAAGTGATTGAGGCTAATCATTGAAACGAGACACCTAACACCTGCTTCAACCTTGTAAATCCTTTGTCATGGTTTGTGCAGGAACAACAATGCACAAACCACGCCAAGCCTTCGCAGTAGCTCAGGCGCGGATTTAAAGGTTAAGCCAATGTTAGGTAGACCCTGCGGGCGCGGATAAAAAATGATCTATAGAAAAAGTTAAGCTATAGGTGTTCTTGAGATATAATGGTATAGTTTTAAATAAATATAAGTGTAAATAGTACTATGCATTATTACACTGGTAAAAAGCATTAATTTGAAAATAAATAGTTTAGAGCAAATTATGACTTCAAGGAGGATTTTTATGAGAAGAGTGGTTAAGCCTTTAGTAGTTGGTGTTTTATTTTTTATGCTATTCTACAGTTGCAGTCTAGAAAATAATAATACCAATCTGAAGGTTTCAAGGCCACAATCAATATGGCTTACTCCAAATACAAATGCGATATCAGAAAATAATGAAGATAATAGCATTACCACTAATATATATTTTTGTGGTCGCAGCCTAATGTGGACTGGCACTGTTTCAACAACCGCATCGTATAAAGACGTAACGCAAGACTGTTCATATGGTTCTGTAATACTAAAAAGTGGAGGAAGGATTGAGTTATATCTAGCACAACCTGGTATGTATTATTTGCTATATAGTGGTACTATATATGATGAGGGAATCGAAAATCGTTTTATTCATAAAATATTGGGGACATGGTATTTCTGACTTTGATAAAGGTACAATAGTATTAAAAAAGATACCTAACACCTGCTTCAACCCTATAACGCTATTGTCACGGTTTGTGCAACTCGCTTCGCTCGTAGGCACAAACCGCGCCAATGTACGCGTTAAGGGTTAAGCCAATGTTAGGCGGACGCGCTAAACGCGCGCGCATAGGAATTTGATCTATTCTGAGTCTTAAAAGCAATTATCTTGAGTAGATTACGGCCTATCCCCAAATGACTTCTGGTTTCTTCTTCTCTTTAGCACATTGAGATAAGAAATAATTGATCAAAGTCTGATAGGGTATGCCGGATTCTTTGGCCAAATCCTTAAAGTATGAAATAGTGTCTTCATCAAGCCTAATCGTAATAGACTTCTTGAGTCTCGTAAGGTAAGGGTTCTTAACCGATTTAGCGAAATCGTAGTTCTCACGCATTTCGGTATTCTTCATAGGAGGTTTCCTCCTTCTTCGTGGCTTTTCTTGCCGAAATCAAACGGATGATGGAATCCGATTCGCGATAGCAATGGCAAACGACTAAAAGCCTAAGCTTGATACTTAGGCCCAATATAATAAAACGGTCTTCTTCGTCAGAATGCTCAGGGTCATAAATCACTCGAGCATATTCATCATAGAAGACTGTTTTAGCTTCATCAAAATCAACACCATCATGTTTGGTTTGATTGATGAGGTTCTTTCTGGGGTCCCAAACGAAGGAGATGTCCTTCATGCCTACAAAGTATGTACAATATTAGTGAAAAGTCAAGAGTTTTCTTTACCGCAAAGTGAAAAGTGTAAGTAACTATAGTTATAGAAAAGAAAAGCGCCTAACACCTGCTTCAACCCTATAACGCTATTGTCACGGTTTGTGCAGCTCACTCCGTTCGCGAAGCACAAACCACGCCAATGTACGCGTTAAGGGTTAAGCCAATGTTAGGTGCATCCTGCGGAAGAATGAATGAAACATGCATTAATAGTGCCAACCCTTTGTGATGATGTCCAACGAAATATAGATAGTATTATCTCCTAAATTGATAGTGCAGCTAAAAACAGTGCCAAGTTCATAATATTCCCTGAAGCATGCTTAACTGGATTTGTTACTGATGATAATCCTGAGCATGATTACAAATATGCAGTTTTATTAGATTCGTCCTGCTTGCAGCAAATTAAAGAGATCGCTTGTAGAAAAGGAGTTTATGTATCATTAGGGTTTATTGAAAGAGATAACAAACATATTTACGATTCAGTAGTCTGTATTAGTCCATTGGGAAAGGTAATAGGACATTATCGCAGGCAAAGTCCAGGTTGGCATGGTAGGAATGCAGATAAAGGCATTTATCGAGAAGGAAACAAGGTATCTAAATTTAGTATAGAAAATTGTTCATACGGCTATTTGGTGTGTGGTGATCTATTTGATGACAAACTTATTACTGCTGTTAAAGAAAGTAATCCTGATGTTGTTATTGTTCCTATAGCTCGAAGTAGTGATAATGAATTGTTCTCACAAGAATTATGGGATAATGAAGAAAAGCCCTACTATTTGGATCAAGTAAAAAAGCTTAAAACAAGAGTATTGATGACAAACTATATCAATGAGAAAGATAGTTTCTTTGGTGGAGCAATTGTTGTAAATGCTGATGGCATAATAGAAAAACAGAAAGAAATCAATGAAGAAGGTATACTGTATTGGGAAAGTGGGAGCATCTAACAACTGCTTCAACCCTATAACGCCTTTTGTCATGGTTTTTGCGACAAAATCACGCAAAAACCACGCCAATCCTTCGCTTCGCTCAGGAACAGGCGTTAAGGGTTAAGCTAATGTTGGACGGACGCGCTTTACGCGCGCAAATAAGATAGTCATATTCGTTGCTTCAATATATATAATATTGATTATTCTAGTAAAAGTAAGGCTGATATCCTATGAAGAAAAACAATCCACAGTCTATTATACTCGCCCTAGTCATTACCGCATTCATTATTCTTTCTTCAGTACTTCTTGGCAAAGGAATAACTGTAGATGCTTTAGAAGATACTATTAAGATTAATGGATTATATGGGACAGAAATAGAATATAAAGATATAGAAGAAATAAGAAAACTAGATTCAATACCAATGTGGGGCTTGAAGACGAATGGAATAAATCTAGGGTTTATGAATATAGGAATGTTTACGTATAAGGAATTAGGAAAGGTACGATTGTTTGAGATAAAGAAAGAGAAGCCTTATGTTATGATAGTAGGGAAATCAGAGAAGATACTATTGGGGTTAGGAAAAGAGAAGAACGAAGAGATCTATAGAATTGTTGAAGAGAAGATCAAAACGAATCAGAGGTGAAGACGTCCAACACCTGCTTCAACCCTATAACGCTATTGTCACGGTTTGTGCAACTCGCTTCGCTCGTAAGCACAAACCGCGCCAATGTACGCGTTAAGGGTTAAGCTAATGTTAGAAGGACGCCTCCGGCGCCGGGGATGAAGAATCTACATTGGAGCGTACCATGCATATCAAGAAAATCATTGGTGACAAATGCTATCTTTCTCCAATTGATCTCGAAGACACTAATCTCTATCTCGAATGGCTCAACTGTGAGGATGTTTATAAATATCTCCTTGTAGGAACAAGCGTTCTTACGTATGAAACTGAGAAAGAAGCCTTGATTAGGTTATCAAAAGAACATGTGTATGGCATTATAGATAAAGAGACTGATACTTTGATTGGCAATGTTGGGCTTATGAGTCTCAATCATATTCATAAAACGGCAGAAGTAGGAATCTTCATTGGGAATCAAGCGTATTGGGGCAAAGGGTATGGGACTGAGGCTTTAAGACTTCTTG